>NZ_JAFEMW010000002.1 GCF_016892625.1 Brevibacterium sp. RIT 803 | reverse complement strand
CGGGTTTGGGGTCATTCCACTTTTGTGGGGTGGCCCCTTTCTCGTATTCATGCCCTGTTGCGGGGTTTTGTTGGGGGTTGTCTCGTGTGTTGCGGGGTGGCCCCCTTTTTTTGTATTCATGCCCGTGGGGTTGGGCGGTGCTCACACAGTGTCGAGTCCCAGGAACCGGCGAACCACCTCGGCGCCGGCGACCTGGATGGGATCCGGTCCCCGGACGATGTCCGAAGCTGCCAGAATCATATGGTGTTCGGGGTGAGCAAGCCCGTCCTGTGCGATGGTGGTCTTGACTCCGTTGGGGGAGTACCCGAGCTTCTCTGAGACTCTGCGGCTCGCATCATTGCCCTCGAAGTATTCGGAATGAAATGCGGCGGCATCGAAATGGTCGGTAAACGCCGTGACGATTGTCCTTCGCATCTGGGTGCCGTAGCCCTTGCCCTGCTCGTGCAGGGCCAGCCACGAGCCTGTCGAGACTGACCGGGTGCGGACGAAGTCTTTTGAGCTGACCCCCTGTACACCGACTGCTCGGCCGTCGATTCTGACGGTGAACTCAACCGTCCACTCATCGACTCGGAAGTTCGCCCGTGTGCTCCATTGGTATTGTGCGATTGACCGCGCTATTTCCTCACGAGAACCTGAATCCCAATTGATGAGAAAGACTGGTCTGTCGTCCCGGCGCACACCGCCGTTCGCGATGACGGCCAATTCCGGATAGTCGGACTCTCGCACCGGTGACAATTCCATATCGCCGCACCTGATTCTCAAGGCAAAAGGCGGCCAGACATCTTCTAATTCCATATGTCGAGTCTAAACGCCTAATGGTTTCGACAACGCGAATTTCCGAAACTCGCACTATATCAAATGTGCGCCCCAACACCGTAGTGTCCATTATTCGGGCGTATAAGCTCATGTTATCCGGCTCACGGTAAGTTGATCCCATGAGCTTACATCCATCACTGCAGCCAATCTTCGATACTGTGCTCCATCGCAATCCCGGAGAGTCGGAGTTTCATCAGGCGGTACAGGAAGTTCTCCATTCCCTGGGCCCTGTCGTTGACAAACACCCCGAATACCTCGAACTCTCAGCGTTCGAACGCCTCTGCGAACCAGAACGGCAGATCATCTTCCGGGTGCCTTGGATCGACGATCAGGGAGTCGTGCAGATCAACCGAGCATTCCGAGTTCAGTTCAACTCTGCTCTTGGCCCCTACAAAGGCGGTCTGCGCTTCCACCCATCGGTGAACTTGGGAATCGTGAAGTTCCTCGGCTTCGAACAGATCTTCAAGAACGCCATCACAGGTCTGCCCATTGGCGGAGGCAAAGGCGGCTCGGACTTCGACCCGAAGGGGCGCAGCGACCTCGAGGTCATGCGCTTCTGCCAGTCATTCATGACTGAGCTCTCCCGCCACATCGGCGAATACCGTGACGTCCCGGCTGGCGACATCGGGGTCGGCGGGAGGGAGATCGGCTACCTGTTCGGGCAGTACAAGCGGATGAAGAACGAGTACGAAGCCGGGGTTCTCACTGGCAAGGGTCTGTCCTACGGCGGCTCCATGGTCCGCACCGAAGCAACAGGCTTCGGCGTCGTGTACTTCCTCAAGGACATGCTCGCCGCAGCTAAGAAGAACATTGACGGACGGACTGTTTCGATCTCAGGATCTGGCAACGTCGCTGTGTTCGCAGCAGAGAAGGTCGAGGCCTTCGGCGGTACCGTCATCACCATGTCCGATTCCGGCGGGTTCATCCATGACCCTGATGGTATCGATACGGAGATCGTCAAGCGCATCAAATTCGAAGAACGCGGTCGGATCTCCGAATACGTCGACGAACGCGGTGGCCGTGCCAAGTATTATGAAGGCGGCAACGTCTGGGACATCGAGGTCGACGTCGCGCTTCCCTGCGCTACGCAGAACGAACTTGATGAGGAGTCGGCGAAGACTCTCGTCCGCAATGGCGTCATCGCTCTCGCAGAAGGTGCGAACATGCCCTGTACGCCAGGGGCGGTGAGGACCTTCTCCGAGGCCGGTGTGCTCTTCGCGCCCGGCAAGGCGGCCAACGCCGGCGGCGTGGCCACCAGCGCCTTGGAAATGCAGCAGAACGCCAGCCGCGACACATGGGACTTCGACTTCACTGAAGCTCGTCTGGCCGAGATCATGGGAGACGTGCACGACAGCTGCGCCGTTGCGGCCGCGGAGTTCGGCTCACCCGGTGACTACGTCGCCGGGGCCAACATCGCCGGCTTCATCCGAGTCTCTGAAGCGATGCTCGCACAGGGCGTCGTCTGACCTCAGCGGCAAGGCCAAGATAGACAAGGCACAGTCAGCCTCCGGGCGCAAGCAGCGCACCGCGGCCCTCCGACTCTCAGACAGCTTCGCACGAAGCCGTCAAGAGCTCGGAGGGCCGCTGTCGTTGGCCCGAGCAGCGCAGGTCAGCGGGGCCCGATCGATCCGTATGCCTTGCGCCACCTCAGCAGCGGTTTGTCCTTGCTGCTGTTCGCGCCGGCTCCCAAAGATACGACCTCCCCGACGACGAGGCTGTGTGTTGCCACTTCGAGGATCTTCGTGGTCCGCAGCTCGAACCAGGCGATCGCATTCGTGAGGACTGGCTGACCCGAGTGGGGCGCAGGAAAAGTATCGATGCCTTTGAGCGAACCGTAGAGGGGTTGTCCGGACGCGCCGAGGCGTTCGGAGATGTCTCGCTGTGATGAGTTGAGCAAGGAGATGGCGTAATGCTCACTTGTCTCCAGCGTCTCCATCATGCGCGACCCGCCATAGATGCTGACTGCCATCGTCGGCGGATCGTAGGACACGTCGAGGAACGAGTCGACGGTGATCGCGTGCAAGGCATTGCCGCGTCTGGCGGAGATCACAGCCACCGCGGCGGCAATATCGTCGCTGAGTTCGCGATAGCGTTCTGTGAGGGAATCCTCGTGGGTTCTGTCCATGGCACTCATTCTAGGGAACTACAATGGACCCATGACCTATCCAGCATCAGGTGGTTCAGCAACAATCGAGCGTGAGCAGTCCGAACAACTTGTTGAACCCGGAGACCACGAACGTTTCAGCCACTACGCACCCAAAGACAAGATCATGGAATCCATGGTCACGGGCACACCGCTGATCGCCCTGTGCGGAAAGGTGTGGGTGCCTACCCGAGACCCCGAGCGGTTCCCTGTATGCCCGCGTTGCAAAGAGATCTACTCCACCATGTCTGAAGGACCCAAGGAGTAAATGGCCGCGGAACGTCTCCCAGGGACATCCGCCGCCGAACAACTGCCACCGGCCTTTCCCGAGCGTGCTGCTTGGGGAACGGCCGGAAAGTTGCGCGCCTGGCAGGCTGAAGCCCTGGAACAGTACTTTCGGGATCAGCCGAAGGATTTTCTCGCGGTTGCGACACCGGGCGCAGGCAAGACGACATTCGCTCTGCGAGTCGCCGCCGAGCTGTTGGCGCAGCGAGTCGTCAACAGGGTCACCGTCGTCGCACCCACAGAACACCTCAAGGTGCAGTGGGCTGATTCCGCCTCCCGCGTCGGCATCAAACTCGACCCGCACTTCAAGAACGCCCAGGGCAAGCACGCTCCCGGCTATCACGGTGTGGCCATCACCTATGCGCAGGTGGCCGCAAAGCCGGTGCTGCACCACAATCGCACTGCGGCGGGCCGCACCCTCGTCATCCTCGATGAGGTCCACCACGGAGGCGATGCGCTGTCATGGGGCGATGCAGTACGGGAGGCGTTCGGCCCCGCTGTGCGCAGGCTCTCCCTGACCGGTACCCCTTTCCGGTCGGATACCTCGCCGATCCCATTCGTCACCTATGCTCCGGACGAGAACGGCATCCGCACCTCGGTGGCCGACTATTCCTACGGCTATGGGCGGGCTCTCAAGGACTCCGTCGTCCGACCCGTCCTGTTCCTTGCCTATGCCGGTGCCATGTCCTGGCGGACCCGGGCCGGCGATGAGATGTCCCACGTGCTCGGCGAAGAGACGACGAAGGACATCAACTCTCAGGCGTGGAGGACTGCGCTCGACCCCGGTGGCGACTGGATCCCAGCCGTGCTCAAGGCAGCCGACCGACGACTGACAGAGGTCAGGCGGACCGTGCACGACGCCGGAGGCCTCGTCATCGCCACGGACCAGGACAACGCTCGAGCCTACGCCAAGGTGCTGCGCGAACTGACGGGCGAAGCACCCACGGTCGTCCTCTCCGACGAAGCAGGAGCTTCGGCGCGGATCGAGAAGTTCCAGAACTCCACCGACCGATGGATGGTTGCCGTCCGTATGGTCTCCGAAGGCGTTGACGTGCCGCGACTGTGTGTGGGGGTCTATGCGACCTCCTCGGCGACTCCGCTCTTCTTCGCTCAGGCCATCGGCCGTTTCGTGCGTGCACGCAAACGCGGCGAGACGGCCTCTGTGTTTTTGCCCTCCGTCCCGATCCTGCTTGCTCTGGCCAACACGATGGAAGTAGAACGTGACCACGCCCTCGACCGGCCGAAGAATGAGGACGAGAACGATGTCGTCGTCTTCGACGACCAGGCTATGGAGCAGGCGAATCGCGAAGAGGGAGCCTCGGACCAGCTGGGCTCGTTTGAGGCGCTGGGCGCCGAGGCGCTCTTCGACCGGGTGCTCTTCGACGGTGGCGAGTTCGGCACAGGCGGAGCGATCGGCTCCGAGGATGAGCTCGACTTCATCGGCATACCCGGACTTCTGGAACCCGACCAGGTCCACGAGCTGCTGCGGACCCAACAGGCGCGTCAGGCGAAACGGAAGACTGATGCGGCACCACCGGCACCAGAACCCGAGATCAGCGAACTCGACCACCGGGCGATGAAAGAGGAGCGCAATCAGCTCCAGAGCCTCGTCGGCGCCTGGTCGCGCCGCACGGGAACACCACACGCGACAGTCCATGTCGAGCTGCGCAAAGCGTGCGGAGGTCCCGCAGTGGCACAGGCGACCCAGGAACAGATCCACGCTCGGATCAAGAAGTTGCAGGGCTGGTTCGTCGGCAAGAAATGACGCCTGAGCGACTCAGTGGGGAGACCTCAGATGAGACGGGCCGATCTCAGCCCTGACCAGTGATTCTGGAGTGCGACAGGCCGACCTCAGCTCAGCTGGGTCCGGCCCCGGTCATTTGGGATAGAAAACCGTGGGGATCGCCGGTTCGCCGTCCTGCATGCGACGCGCCGAACGTGGCAGCTCGGCCAAGGACTCATCATGTCGAGCGCAGGCCTTCGTGACTCCGGCGGCACCGATATAGGATTCGTCGATCTCACCGTCGACGACGAGGTCAACGGTCAACGATCGGCCATCGCCGAGATCGTTCGGCAGAGTGGGGATGCCGACGGCCTCTTCGACCGCGATCGCACCATCGATGAGGCGCAGAGCGTCCTTGTGTCCTCCGCGCGAGGGTTTGCCGATGGAATTCTTCGCCACCGAGGTCCATGCCCCCGACTCGTCGGCACGAGCCACGAGCTTGTACACGAGTCCCGCGGCGGGCGCACCCGAACCGGTGACCACTCGAGTTCCGACGCCGTAGGAATCGACAGGGGAGGCAGCGAGTGCAGCGATCGCATATTCGTCGAGGTCGCTGGTGACCGTGATCGTCGTATCATGAGCGCCGAGGCGGTCGAGGCCGGCACGGACTTCGCTGGCCTGCTCGACCAGATCGCCCGAGTCGATGCGCACCCCGCCCAGGTTCTCCCCGGCCAGGCGCACAGCGGTGGCCAACGCCTCCTCGACGTCGTAGGTGTCCAAGAGCAGCGTCGTGTCGGTACCCAAGGATCTGAGCTGAGCGGCGAAGGCCTCCTGCTCCGAATCGTGGAGCAGAGTGAAGGAATGAGCAGAGGTGCCGATCGTGCGCAGGCCGTACCTGAGGCCGGCTGCGAGATTCGACGTCGAAGCGAAACCGCCGATGACGGCCGCGCGCGCAGCGGCGACCGCGGCATGTTCGTTGGTGCGGCGACCGCCCATCTCCGCGCAGGGCCGATCTCCAGCAGCCTGGGCCATACGCGAGGCCGCCGAGGCGACCGCACAGTCATAGTTCATCGCCGAGAGGATGAGCGTCTCGAGGATGACTCCCTCTGCGAAGGTGGATTCGATCGTCATCAGCGGTGAACCCGGGAAGTAGATCTCGCCCTCCGCGTACCCGCGGATGCTGCCGGAGAAGGAGTAGTCGGCCAACCAGTCGATGGTCTTCGAATCGACGATCTGCTCACGACTGAGAAACGAGAGCTCCTCGTCGCCGAAACGGAAGTCCCGCAGCATCTCGAGGATGCGGCCAGTGCCGGCAACGACTCCGTAGCGCCGACCGGCAGGCAGGCTGCGGCCGAAGACTTCGAACAGGCTTCTGCGGTGAGCGGCGCCTGATTCCAGGGCTGCCTGGACCATCGTCAATTCGTACTGATCGGTGTAGAAAGCCGTCGAACCGGACCGTGTGAGATCACTCATAGGCGCGATACTACGTCACGACAGCGTCAGTGTTCTGCCGTAAGGTGGAAACGTGAGCAATCCAACGACTCCAGTTCTGGAGCCGGATGTCGACATTCGACCGGCGACAGAACAGGCAAAGCCATGGAAGACCGTCGTCTTCAACGACCCCGTCAATCTCATGAGCTACGTCAGTTACGTCTTCCAAGCCTACTTCGGATATTCGACGGAGAAGGCGCATTCGCTGATGCTTGAAGTCCATGAGAACGGTCGCTCCGTCGTTGCCACAGGCGGACGTGAAGCCATGGAGAGGGACACCCAAGCCATGCACGAGTACGGTTTGTGGGCCGCGTGCCAACCTGAAACAGGATCCGACTGACATATGGCAGCAATTGACGCTCGTGGGGACGATGTCGTCCTCAAACTCGAGGACAACGAACGATCCCTCATGCTCACCGTATTCACCGACCTGGCAGCACTCCTGGCAGAAGACGACAACGAGGACGGCCGTCCCGATTCGGAGAACTGGGAGGCCCGCCTGGGACTGGTCGACCGACCACGGCCACAGGACCCGGCCCTGCTGCGCCTCTTCCCCGACGTCGACCCGCTCGACGAGGAACGTTCGCAGGAGTTCCGGCGTCTCACCGAGTTCGACCTCCAGCAGGCGAAGGCCCATAACGTGCGCATCGTCCTCAACGGTCTGGCCAAGGGCCCCTCGATCGCATTGAGCCACGATGAGGTTCTGGCCTGGATGAAGGGCCTCAACGACCTGCGCCTGGTCCTGGCCGTTCGCATGGGCATCGACACGGAGGAAGCTCAAGAGGAGAAATATGCTCACCGAGACGACCTTGACGAGTCCGAAGACCTGACACTGACCCTGTATGACTTCGTGACCTGGATTCAGGACCGACTCACCACCACCTTGCTCAGCGATCTGCCGGGGGACGACGACGAATGAAACTCACTGCCATCGGCACGGCCGGCTCCTTCCCCGGGCCCAACTCGGCAGCCAGCTGCTACCTCATCGAAACCGACGAGGAATCACCGACGCGCATCGTGCTCGACCTCGGTTCCGGGGCACTGAGCCCCTTGCAGCGCGCCGTCGACACGGATGGGCTGACCGCGGTCGTGCTCAGCCACCTGCACCCCGACCACTGCATGGACATGACCGGGCTGTACGTCAAGCGCTGCTACGACCCGAGGTTCTTCAACGGCAACATCTCCGACACCGGATCGATCCGCACGAGGACGAACGTCCTCGCCCCGGCCGGCGCACAAGAACGACTGACCCGGGCCTACTACACGGACCCCGGGAAGTCCCCAGTCGCCGCCAGCGCACACGACACTGACCTCAGCCATGCCTTCGACTTCGCCGAGCTCGACCACGGGACCAGCCATCAGGTGGGAAGCCTGCAGATCGAATCCTTCCTCGTCGACCACCCGGTTGAGGCCTACGCCCTGCGAATCACAGATGCCAAAGGCTCGGTGATCACCTATTCCGGTGACAGTGACGAATGCGACAACCTCGTCGACGCGGCCCGTGGAGCAGACCTGTTCCTCTGCGAAGCTGCCTTTCAGGAAGACCGCGACAGCGCTCGCGGCATCCACCTCACCGGCAAACGTGCTGGACGAGTCGCTCAGGCCGCAGATGCCACATCCCTCGTCCTGACTCACATTCCCTCCTGGACGGACTGCTCCATCGTCCGTGGCGAAGCCGCCCGCGAATACCGTGGGCCCATCGAACTGGCCAAACCGGGCAACAGTTGGACCGTGTGACGCATCGCGGCGATCGACGCCGATTGGCCCACTGAAAGACCCGCCTGAAGTCCCACCGACCAGACCAGCAAAGACCAGCACCGACTACCGAAAGAGGCACACAGTGCGCGCAGACGGACGAACCGCCGATGAACTCCGCGAAGTGACCATCACCCGCAATTGGATCAACACCGCCGAAGGATCCGCCCTCGTGGAATTCGGCAACACCCGCGTTCTGGTTGCGGCTTCGTTGACCGCTGGCGTGCCGCGTTGGCTCAAGGGCCAGGGCCGAGGCTGGGTCACCGCCGAATACGCGATGCTGCCGCGCGCCACCGACTCGCGCAACACCCGTGAGTCCGTCAAGGGCAAACTGGGCGGTCGCACACATGAGATCTCGCGCCTCATCGGCCGGAGCCTGCGTGCCGTCATCGACTTGGAGAAGCTCGGCGAGAACACCCTCGTCCTCGACTGCGATGTCCTCCAGGCCGACGGCGGCACCCGAACCGCATCGATCACGGGCGCCTACGTGGCACTGGCCGACGCGATCGACAAGGGTCGTTCAACGGGAATCATCCCAGCCGCGAACAACCCGATCAAGGACTCGATCGCCGCGATCAGCGTCGGCATCATCGACGGTGAGCCCGTCCTCGACCTGCCTTACGTCGAAGATTCGCGTGCCGATACCGATATGAACGTCGTCATGACCGGCAGCGGAGCGTTCGTCGAGGTCCAGGGCACCGCCGAAGGCGCTCCCTTCGACCGTGAGGAACTGGGCCGCCTGCTCGATCTCGCAGCCAAGGGCTGCACCGACCTCACCCGCATCCAGACCGAGGTTCTGGGCAAATGACCACCTTCGTGCTGGCCACCCACAACGATGGGAAGAGACGCGAACTCCTCGCGATCCTTCTCCCCGCGTTAGGGGAGGACACCCATGTCATGACCGCCGCCGAGGCAGGTCTCGGTGACATCCCGGAAACCGGAGTCACCTTCGCAGAGAACGCCCTGATCAAGGCACGGGCCGCAGCGCAGGCCACAGGCCACACCTCCATCGCCGATGATTCAGGGATTGCCGTGGACGTTCTGGGCGGGGCGCCGGGAATCTTCTCCGCCAGATGGTCGGGCCGGCACGGGGACGATCGGGCCAACCTCGAGCTGCTGCTCGCCCAGCTGTCGGATATCTCCAGCGAACATCGCGGGGCGCAGTTCCGCTGTGCTGCCGCAGCAGTCACTCCCGACGGCCGCGAATTCTCAGCCGAGGGAGTCATGCCAGGACGTCTGGCCACGAGCCCATCGGGAGAACACGGGTTCGGCTACGACCCGATCTTCGTTCCCGACGGGGGCGACATCAGTGCGGCGCAGATGACACCTGAGGAGAAGAACTCTCGGTCACACCGGAGGGTCGCTTTCGACAAGCTCGCAGCAGCCCTCGCCGCACAGACAGGGCTCTGAGACCGGCTCGTCGGGCTCCGGACAGGTACCGGAGTCTGCTTGTTCGCTTTTCCACGATATGAACTCCGGCGCTTCAGCCGGTGAGAACTTCCGCTAAACTGGCGATGCCGGTGCATTTCGGTGCAACGACGGCCAGAGAAGACGAATGAGCCAGTGTGGGTTCGTGAAATTGGGAGAGCGATGAAGACTCCGCGTGTCAGTTCGTGGATGGCAGCCGTGGTTGCCTCGAGCCTGTTCCTGGCAGGCTGTTCGGCGGGAGCTTCGGACTCCGGCGAGCAGGCGAAGAAGGACTCGATGACCATCGCCTTCACCGCTGAACCCGTCAATCTCGACTTCACCTCCACCTCGGGAATCGCCATCCCCGAGGCACTGATGGAGAACGTCTACGAATCTCTCGTCCGCGTCGACGGTGAGGGAGAGATCCAACCGGGCCTGGCCGAGGACTGGGACGTGTCCGAGGACCGCAAGACTTACACCTTCCAGCTGCAGAAGGGCGTGAAGTTCTCCAACGGCGCAGACCTCACAAGCGAGGACGTGAAGTTCTCCTATGAACGAGTGCAGAAGGATTGGAAGAACGCACTGAAGTCCAAGATGGACGTTGTTGACTCAATCGAGACCCCGGATGACCTCACTGTCAAGATCTCACTCAAGAAGCCCTCGAACACGTGGCTGTTCAACATGACCAGCCTCGTCGGGGCCGTCTTCGACACCGAAGGAACCGACGACCTGGCCAACGAAGCCATCGGCACAGGACCCTTCGCCATCGAGAAATTCAGCCGCGGTCAGTCGATCGACTTCGCAGCACGCGACGACTACTGGGGTGAGAAGCCTGCAGTCAACAAGGTCCAGTTCAAATACTTCAAAGACGCCGTTTCGGCCTCGAACGCCCTGAAATCGGGAGAGATCGACGTCGTCTCCAATCTGCAGGCTCCAGAACTGGCCGGCGAATTCCAGAGCGGCGACTATCAGATCATCTCCGGTACCACGAACGGTGAGGTCGTGCTCTCAATGAACAACGCGAAGGGCATCTTCAAAGACAAGAAGGCGCGCGAGGCGGTCATGCATGCCATCGACCGCAAGGCAGTCCTCGACACAGCATGGGCCGGCTATGGGGAGCTCATCGGCTCAATGGTCCCGCCGACAGATCCGTACTACGAGGATCTGACAAAGGTCTGGGACTACGACCCGGCGAAGGCCAAGGACCTCGTCAGGGAAGCAGGCATCGAGGGGGAGACGTTCGCCTTCACTGTGCCGAACCTGCCGTATGCGAAGGCGATCTCTGAGATCGTGTCCGCACAGCTTGCCGAGGTCGGGCTCAAGGCCGATATCGAGACGCAGGAATTCCCCGCAGTCTGGCTGGATAAGACCTTCACCGAGCACCAGTTCGACATGTCGGTGATCAACCATGCCGAACCCCGTGACATCCTCACCGTCTTCTCCAACGACTACTACATCGGCTACGACGACTCGAAGACCAAGAAGATCGCAGAGAAGGCCGACACCGGCACGGAAGAGGAATATGTCTCAGGGATGAAGGAGATTGCGAAGACGATCACCGAAGACGCAGCCTCGGACTTCCTGTTCCTGTTCCCGAACCTCGTCATCGCCAAATCCGATGTCGCCGGAATCCCCGCAAACAGGGTCTCCGACTCATTCCGGATCGCGGATCTGAGCTGGAACTGAAGTACCCTCACCCATGATCACCTATGTGGCCAGCCGTGCGATCCAATTCGTTCTGGCGCTGATCGTCGCCTCGGTGGTGGTCTTCGCACTCATGAGCATCCTGCCCGGCAACGCCGCGCAGGTCGCACTGGGAACGAACGCCACACCTGATGCGGTAGCTGCTCTCGAAGCTCAGTACGGTCTCGATCAGCCGCCGATCATCCGCTATGTCAATTGGGTCGTGGGCATGCTCGGCGGCGACTTCGGAACCTCATACGTGACCGGTGCCGCGATCACTCCGGTCATCGTCGGCAGCGTCCAGGTCACCGCGATCCTCGTCATCGCCGCGATCGTTCTCGCGATCGTCATCGCCGTTCCCCTCGGCACCTTCGCAGCCCTTGAACAGCGCAATTGGATCGGAGTCACGATCTCCGCGCTGAGCCAGATCGGCATCGCCGTGCCGAACTTCCTGGCCGCCATCATCCTCGTCATCATCTTCTCCCTGACGCTCGGCTGGTTCCCCTCCCAGGGGTGGATGGCCCCGGTCGAAGGATTCGGCGGGTTCCTCCTCCGTCTGGTGCTGCCCGTCGTGTCTCTGGCACTCGTCCAGGCCGCGATCCTCACCCGGTACGTGAGATCGGCGGTCCTCGACGTCATGCGTGAGGACTACATCCGCACCGCCCGGGCCAAGGGCCTGACCCGAACCAAGGCCCTGTTCGTCCACGGACTGCGCAATGCCGCCATCCCCGTCATCACCGTGGCTGGGGTTCAGCTCGCGACGCTCCTCGTCGGTGCCGTCATCATCGAACAGATCTTCGTCATCCCCGGCATCGGCTCCGAACTCGTCCGAGCCGTGGCCAACCGCGACCTTGTCACAGTCCAGGGAATCGTCATGGTCCTCGTCCTCCTCGTGCTCATCATCAACCTCATCGTCGACGTGCTGTATCCGATCGTCGACCCTCGGATCAGGAACGCGTCATGAGCGAGATCCCGGGCACCACCTCGGCGGGGGATGCCTCTGTGGATCGGGGCAGTCGCACGAAGCTTCGGCTCAACGCCTCGATGATCATCGGTGCCATCCTCATTCTCCTCATCGTCGCGCTCGCACTCGTGTCCTTCGTGTGGACACCCTACGGTCCCAGCGCAGTCGATCCGGCCGCACGGCTGCAGCCATCGAGCCCCGAGCACCCCTTCGGCACCGACAAATTCGGCCGCGACACTCTGACCTGGATCATGTACGGTGCCCGAATCACCCTCATGGTCGGAATAGTGGCCGTCGGCATCGCCGTGCTCATCGGCACACCCATCGGCATCATCGCCGCGGTCTTCGCACAGTACCCGTGGGGTGTGTGGCTGAGTGCGGTGATCATGCGCGCCAACGACATCCTGCTCGCCTTCCCTGCGCTGCTGCTGGCGATCGTCTTCGCCGCCGTCTACCAACCGGGCACGGGGCCGGCCATGGTGGCCGTGGGAATCGCTGCGATCCCCGGGTTCGCCCGCGTCGCCCGCTCGGGCACGATGCAGGTGCTCGGCTCCGAATATGTGCGCGCGGCCAAGGCCTCGAACCGAACCGCCCCGGCGATCGCCATCGTCCACGTTCTGCCCAACATCGCCGGTATGGTCATCGTGCAGGCCTCTGTGGCATTCGCGATCTCCGTCCTCGCCGAGGCTGGCCTGTCCTTCCTGGGACTGGGCACGCAGGCTCCCGTGCCGTCCTGGGGGCGGATGCTGCAGGAGTCCCAGCAGTTCCTGTCCACTCAGCCGCTGCTGGCGCTGTGGCCTGGATTGTTCATCGCCCTCGCCGTGCTCGGGTTCAACCTCCTCGGCGACGGACTCCGCGACCGATTCGACCCGAAGATGGAGGCTCGCGGCAATGGCTGAGAACCTGCTCGAGGTCCGCAACCTCACCATCACCCCAACAGGCGCCGAGGCACCTGTTCTCCACGACGTGTCTCTGAGCCTGGCTCCCGGTGAGAGGGTCGGACTCATCGGCGAATCAGGGTCGGGAAAGTCACTGACGGCACAGTCAGTGATGGGACTGCTGCCCGAAGAGCTGCAGGCACAGGGCACCGTGTCGCTCCAGGGCTTTGCCGGAAACATCCTTGATGCGAAGGAGAGGACCCTCGCCAAGATGCGTTCGGACCTCGTGTCCATGGTGTTCCAGGAGCCGATGAGCGCACTCAACCCGCTGATGCGCATCGGCGACCAGATCGCCGAGGTGCTTCGCATCCATGGTGAAGTGGCCCGCGGTGACATTCCAGGACGAGTCCTCGACCTGCTGACAAGCGTGCACTTGCCCGATCCGAACAGTGCCCGCTACGCCTACCCGCACCAGATGTCGGGCGGTCAGCGACAGCGCGTGATGTTGGCGATCGCTCTGGCGAACTCGCCGCGGCTGCTCATCTGCGACGAACCGACCACCGCACTCGACGTCACTGTGCAGAAGCACATGCTCGATCTCATCTCCGAACGCGTTGCCACAGTGCAGGCAGGACTGCTCTTCATCACCCACGACCTGGCCGTCGTCGCCGGAGTCTGTGACAGGGTCATTGTCATGTACGCCGGTCGCATCGTCGAGACCGGCAGCGTGACGCAGATCTTCACCGACCCACAGCACGAATACACTCGCGGACTGCTGGCCTCCTCTGACCTCGATGCCACCGACGCGCACGGGAAGCTCTTCACTCTCAAGACTGCGCTGTCATACGCCGGACCGGTTGACGGGGCCGGACCGATTGACGAAGCAGGGTCGGACGACGAGGACGAGCAGTCCGCTGCCGACGGGCCAGCCGATGTGCGAGAGCCGGCACCCGCCTCGGCGAGGGAAACATCCACAGGCGACGGATCCGCACCGCTCATCGATGTCAGCGGAGTCTCGAAGCACTTCCGATCGCGCGGTCTGCTGCTGCGGCGACGATCCCCGGTTCGCGCACTCGATGACATCACCTTCAGCGTCGCTTCCGGGCAGCGCCTGGGAATCGTGGGGGAGTCGGGGTCGGGCAAATCGACCTTGCTCAATCTCCTCTCCGGATTGGATCGTCCGACCGCGGGGCGTGTGCGGGTCGGCGACATCCGTGTGGAATCGGCGAGCTCATCGGCGCTGAGATCGCTGCGCGACGATCTGCAGATCGTCTTCCAAGACCCCTTCGCCTCCCTCGATCCCCGCATGCGGGTCGAAGACATCGTCTCCGAGCCCCTCGTTGCCCGCGGTACCGCACGAGAAGAGCGGCTTGCCAGGGTCGAGGAGATGCTGCTGGCCGTGGATCTGGACACGAAGGCGATGCGCCGCTATCCGCACCAATTCTCCGGCGGGCAGCGACAGAGGATCTCGATCGCCCGGGCGCTGGTGACCCGGCCGCAGATTCTGGTCGCCGATGAGCCCGTCTCCGCGCTCGACGTCTCCGTGCGCTCCCAGGTCCTCAACCTGCTTACCGACCTCGTCGATGACTACGCGCTGACTCTGCTCTTCGTCTCCCACGACCTCGGGGTCGTCAAGCACCTGTGCTCTGACGTCATCGTCATGAAAGACGGGCACATCGTCGAATCAGGGTCGACTGAGGACATCTACGCCCACCCGCGTGAGGAATACACCCGCAGCCTCATCGCGGCCACCCCCAGCCTGGCGGGAGCGCTCGCCTCAGCCACCTGAACCCGCCGCCGCGCCACTGACCTCAAGATGCCACAGAAGAAAGGACGGCAGATGAGCCACACCACGCTTGCCGACCACACAGCAGTAGCCATGACCAGCGGCTACACCTCAGGAGACTTCGACCCACTCGAGGTCCTCTGCGCAGTCGTGGATCGGATGGATGAATGCGAACCCGTCATCAACGCCCTCCACCACCGCGACGATGAGCGCTCCCGAGCTGCGGCTGAAGCCAGCGCCACCCGTTGGCGCGAGGGCCGATCTCTCAGTCCCCTCGACGGGGTCCCGGTCACGATCAAGGAGAACATCGCACGCAGTGGAGTGCCGATGCCCAGCGGACATGCCTGGGTCGAGGTGCCGGTGTCGACTCACGACGCCCCCATCACGCAGCGCCTCGAAGAAGCCGGCGCGGTCATCATCGGATCGACGACGATGCCCGACTGGGGCATGCTCTCCTCCGGCGTCTCCTCACTGCACGGCATCACCCGCTCGCCCCTTGATCCGAGCCTGACCACCGGCGGATCGAGCGCGGGCGCCGGTGCCTCCGCCGCTGCCGGCTACGGCCCCATCCACATCGGTTCCGACATCGGCGGCTCGATCCGTCTGCCCTGCACCTGGCTGGGACTGGCAGGCCTCAAGCCCAGCTTCGGCCGGGTTCCGCTCGACGCCCCGTACATGGGCCGGTGCGCCGGGCCGCTGGCCAGAACGATGGCCGACGTCAAGGCCGCGATGGACGTCATCTCCGCCCCCGACGACCGTGACTACTCCAGCCTGCCAGTCGCCGCCGACGAGGCCTCCGACCGTTCCGACTTCGACCCGAAGGGGATGAAGATCGGACTCCAGCTCGATGCTGGATGCGGAGAGCCCGTCAGCCCGGAGATCGCGTCCACCATCGCCGAGGCTGCTGACCGCTTCGCACAAGCCGGAGCCGTCGTCGACACCGTCACCCCGTTCATCGATGATGAGCTGCTGAGAGATATGGACCTGTTCTGGCGTGTGCGCTCATGGAGTGACCTCCATGCCCTGCCGGTGGAGGAACAGGCACTCATCCTGCCCTACATCCAGCAATGGGCCCAGGGAGGTGCCGACGTCACGGGACTGCGCCTCATGGAGTGCTACCACAGCGTGCAGGAGATCAGACGTCGCAGCGTGGCAGCCACCGCAGCCTACGACCTTGTCATCTCGCCCGTCTCACCCGATGCAGCGTTTCCAGCCGAACAGCCCATGCCCTACCCGAAGGCCGACGAACCGATGGGACACATCGGCTTCACCATGCCCTACAACATGTCGGAACAGCCAGCGGGCACCGTCCTGGCCGGCTACACGAAGGACGGGCGCACCATCGGCGCCCAGATCTCGGGACGTCGCTTCGCCGATGAGCTTGTGATGGCGGCCGGGTCCTGGTTCGAACGGGCAGCGCGAGTGCCGGCTCCTGTCCGGGCCTCGATGAGCTGACGACGACATGAAGGAGGGCCTGAGTTCTGCAGAACTCAGGCCCTCCTTGCTGCGCGTTCTCACCGCGGTGGGACCACCTCGGCGAGAACGGTGACGAACGTCATCGACGAATCGAATCAGAAGTCGAAGAACTCTACCGAGAGCTTATCTCCACTGATCTTCACGCTGCCGGAGACCGACAGCGTGTTGCCGTTGGAGAAGTACGAGGAACCGGCTTTCTGGCCCTGCACAGTGAAGTCGAACTTGCCCGGCTTCTTGGTGAAGAACGAACCGGTGTTCGTGTCACCTGAACCGAAGCTGGCCTCAACTTCCGGCATGTCCTTCATGTCCCACTCTGCGGTGTTCTTCTTCGCCAGATCGGCCAGCTTCTTATCGGAGCCGCCGACAGGGATCTCAGTCGGATCGAACTTGATGAACTTGCACTTGGGCTTGATGTCCTTGTTGTCGAAGCACTTCTTGAGCTCCTTCTCGACCTGCTTCTGAACTTCCTTCTGGAAGGCACCGGTCGGTGCGAGATCAAGATTGAGCGTCGTCGGAGCCACCTCTTCGTTGTTCGGCTTATCACCCGGAGCGAAGGCCTGCGGGAAATTCACCGCTGCAGTGTCTTTGGCTTCACCGACCCACTTGCTTTTGGGGATCGAGAAATCGTAGCTGCCCGGGTATACGGCGAATGAGGTGGTGCCCGCCTTCGCCTTGTAGTCGTTGCCATTGACGCTGAGGCCATCAGATGCAGGGATGTCGAGCGCGATGACGTTGAGCGCAGGCCCGGTCAGCGACCACTTGTCGAAGAAGAGATCCTGCTTGCCATCCTTCTTCGCCTTCAGCTCAACGTTGTATTTGGAACCGTCGAGATCGTAGGAGACGACGACTGTGCCCTTGTCACCATCGACGTTCGAGGACTCGACCTTTGCATTCTCGACCTTCGCCGAGGACGCGTCGGTGAAGTCTTTGGACAGGAGGTCCAGATTCGTTCCTTCCGGACGAGGCGAGGGCGCGATCTTCTCAGCTGCAGCGAAGTCGCCCTTGCTCAGAGCCGATACGTAGTCCTCGGCTACCTTGTCGGGGCCGTAGTTGTTCTTATTGACCGTGTTGACGACGAGGAACCCAACGAGGACGAGAACGATGACGAGCGCCACAGAACCCAGAGCTATGAAGAGAGGCATCCTGCTCTTCTTCTTGGGGTTGGCGTCGGCACGCGTAGCGGTGGCTGCAGAGCCGGCGAATCCAGGAGCTGGCGCCGGTTGTGGAATCGCCTGGGACTGGCCGGGGCCCGAGCCCGTCCGCTGTCCGTTAGGGCCCGAACCGGTCTGGTATTGGCCGGATGGACTCGGCTGAGCCGATTGCCCTGGCTGGCCGGACTGATAGGGCGAATTCTGTGCCGAGCCTGACTGGTACGGACCGCCGGAGTAAGGTGCCCCGCCCTGGTACTGGCCGCCCTGGTACTGGCCACCCTGGTACTGACCGGGCTGCTGCTGGCCGTCTGGCTGGTGTCCGCCGTTGTAGTTCGGAGCCTGATGAGAGCTGGCCTGCTGCACCTCGGGGCGCGGAGGCTGGGGCTGCTCGGGTCCAGGGGGCTGTTTGCTGTTGGGCTGAGAGTTTGCAGCGAATGGAGGAGCCTGGTCGTCGCGGTAGGACGGAGCCTGTTCGGGACCGCGAGCAGGTGCCTGCGAGCCGGAGCTGCCTGTGTCCACCGAATCACCAGTGCTGTTGTCCGCCGACGTCTCCGAACCCGATCCCGTTCTGTTGTTCTCGGGTGGGTTCTTGGGAGGTGGCGGGAAATTCGGTTCGTCGTTCCCGTTGCTCATCGTTGGCTGCATCCTTCTTGTCTACAAGCGTGTCCTGGCGCAATTGTACTTCCCACTGCGGAGAATCGCGCGGTCAATACCAGGATGAAGGCGCCGAGTCAGCGAAAATGAGAGAGATGCACACTTCTCCTCACCCTCGAACCCATCGCCATCCAGTTCTGTTGGGACTCCTGGAGGCACTGCGAATCGACCTCATCGCCGTTCCTGCAGCCTTCGTCGTCGCCACCGTCTTCTGGATCATCGGACTCGGCTCACAGCTGCCGTATTCGATCATCCCGGAGTGGGCGTTCGCCCTGTGGGGCGTCGTCCACGGACTGAGCGTGTCGACGATGGGGTTCGACTTCTCTCTGGCACCGAGCCTGGTCACGTTGGGCGTGTGGTTCTTCTTCGCTGCAGGTGCCAAGCGGCTGGTCGCGCGCTTCACAGAAGCAGATCCCGATGACGCCGATGGCCTGGACGCATCCCGGTGGAAGCAGGTCCTTCTCGCATTGGCGACCTACGCCGTCGCCTATGCCGTACCCCTGAGCGTATTGGCTCTTGTGGTGGGGGAGGGGACGCTGGCGCCATCGGGCTTCTTCCGACTTGCCCTCATGCTGCTGTCCGCCTCGGCGGCCGGTTTCCTGTGGGTCCGCGGTGTCGACGACATCCCGCGGTTGCAGGATCTCGACAGCGAGGTGTGGGACTCAGGGGCCCGTCTGGTCAAGAGACTCCTCTGGGGAGCCGCATTCCTCTCGGTCCTCGTCATCTCCGTCGGCATCGTGCTGAGATGGAACGAATTGGCCCAATCGCTGCAGGGTTACAGCTCCCCGCTGTCAGCCGGTGTGGGTCTGCTGCTCATCCAGATCCTCTTCGCTCCGGGAATCCTCTTCGCTTCATTGTCCTGGATCGCAGGCACCGGTGTGAGCGTGGGAGACGGAGCCCTGAGCTCGGTGTTCCATGCTGCGGCAGGACCAGTTCCGCACGTTCCGGTGCTTCAGCTGCTGATCGGGGACTACCCAGAGTGGACGAACGCGGCGCCGGTGCTGCTCGTACTGCTCGGAATCCTCAGCGTCATCCTCGGGCGAGATCATGCCCGCCTGGTGATGCTGGCCTCATGGCCCGGTCTGGCGACTGCGGCAGTCAAGCTCTTCGTCGTGCTCCAGGTCTTTGCGATCTTCGCTCAAGGGGCCATGGGGCCCGTGGGCCTTTCGACGTTCGGGCCCTCGCCGCTGACATCTGCGGTGGTCATCACCGCATGGGTGGCGCTGGGGACGGCCGGGGGTCTGCTCCTGATCAGGCTCTCGGATATGCAGGCCGGAACCAGGGCCGCCGATGAGGAAGACGGTATCGACGACGAGCCGTTCGGTCACATCGCCGATGAACGAAGCGCCGACAATTCAGGCGAAGACTGAGCTCTGACGAAGACTGAGCCGGGTCGGACGGCGAAGACTGAGCCGGGTCCGACGGCTGGGTGCGAAGCCCTGCGTCGGCCCCGAGGGGGAGAGGCGAGCCGGATGACCGCGGATTCGGTCGGAGGAGGCCTCAGTTCGTTCCGGGCAGTTCCTGGCCGGTCAGCTGCTTGAACCAATCGCCGAGGCCGGTCTGATATTCCGTCGTGCAGGAGAGCTGGGCTTGCTGCGTGATGGCATCGCGTACGCACTCCTCATACTTCGACTGGACTGGCCAGAGGACAACGGACGAGAGCGTCGAGAAGATGAGGTAGAGGCTGAGCAGGCCGCCCAGAATACCCAGGGACATGTTGCGCTTCTGCTTCGTCCTGACCACAGCGATGATGTAGCGGATTGACCACACGATGGCGGCAATGGCGAATGCGATCGCCGCGACCTTGAACGGAAGCGGATACGTGAACGTCAGGACCGAGGCGAGGATCAGCAGGATCAGGACCAGGCCGTGTCGAGCGGGCGCGGCCTGCTTCTCCTCATCGGGAGTGGGCGCGCTTTTCTCTTCAGTATTGTTTGGTGACGTCACAGCAATAGTTTGTCACAGTCCACTGGCAAAAGCCTTGACGGAGGTCAGCGTCCGCGTTCTTTCGGCCCGCGACCGACAGCAGATGATTCAAACGTTAGAATGGGTCCGTGCGCATCGTTCTTCTGGCATCCGGCTCGGGTACCCTCACGCAGGCAGTCATCGACGCATTCGCCGAATCGGAGGGTGGAGTCGAGATCGTCGGGGTCGGCTCCGACTCACAGACGGCGGGTGTGCTCGACCGGGCGAAAGCCCATTCGATCCCCACTTTCGTCGTGCGACCCAAGGACTGCGCAAGTCGTGAGGATTGGAACCTCCATCTGCGCGATGTCGTCGCGGACCTGTCGCCCGATTGGGTGATCTCTGCAGGATTCATGCGGATCCTCGGACAGGATTTCATTGCGGCCTTTCACAACCGGATCATCAACACACATCCGGCTCTGCTGCCGGCGTTCCCCGGCGCCCACGGAGTCCGTGATGCGCTGGCCCACGGCGTGCGCATCACCGGAGGCACCATCCACCTCGTCGACTCCGGGGTCGATACGGGCCCGATCATCACCCAGTTCGCGGTTCCCGTCGACGACGAGGACACAGAAGACACGGTGCACGAACGCATCAAAACTCAGGAGAGAGCCGAACTCGTCCGCCTCCTCACCCACCTCGCCCATCACGACCTCGTCATCGATGGACGGCATGTCAGCGGATATGCCACCTCGGCGTCCCCAACCTGACCCACACACCAACCGCACGAAACGGCAATCGAGCCTTCAAGGAGGACTTGTGACAGGAACCCGCGCGATCAAGAGAGCGCTCGTCAGCGTCTACGACAAATCGGGATTGGAGGACCTGGCCCGCGGACTGCAAGCCGCCGGTGTGCAGATCGTGTCCACCGGTTCGACAGCAGCGAAGATCGCCGAGGCAGGCGCTGCGGTCACGAAGGTCGAAGAGCTGACAGGATTCCCCGAATGCCTGGAAGGCCGGGTGAAGACACTGCACCCGCGAGTCCACGCCGGCATCCTCGCCGATTCGCGCAAGCCGGATCACATGAGCCAGCTCGACGAGCTCGAGATCGAGCCCTTCGACCTCGTCATCGTCAACCTCTACCCCTTCGCTGAAACCGTGGCCAGCGGAGCCGGCTTCGACGACTGTGTGGAGCAGATCGACATCGGAGGACCCTCCATGGTGCGGGCAGCGGCGAAGAACCACCCGAGCGTCTCCGTCATCACTGATCCCAGCGACTACCCTGCTGTCATCGAAGCGGCACAGGGACAGGGCTTCGATCTCGACGCCAGGCGAGGTTTCGCCGCTCGCGCCTTCGCCCACACTGCTGCCTATGACACGGCCGTTGCTTCCTGGTTCGCCACCGAACTCACTTCCGGTGCGCAGGAGGCAGAAGCCGAGGATGCAGCATCGGCCGCGGGCAAGCCCGCCTTCGCCGGTGTGACCGGGGAGAAGCTGAGGGACCTGCGCTACGGCGAGAACCCTCATCAGGCAGCGGCAGTGTATTCCGATGGCACCCGTGGAATCGCCGGTGCGAAGCTGCTGGGCGGCAAAGCGATGTCCTACAACAACTACACGGACACCGATGCTGCGATCCGCGCGGCCTTCGACTTCGACCGTCCGGCGGTGGCGATCATCAAACACGCCAACCCCTGCGGAATCGCTGTGGCTGATACTGCGGCCGCCGCACACAAGGCAGCCCACGAATGCGACTCTCTGTCCGCCTATGGTGGTGTCATCGCGACCAACCGCGAGGTCGATGTCGAGCTGGCTGCCTCGATCAAGCCGATCTTCACCGAGTGTCTGGCCGCACCTTCCTTCTCTGCCGAAGCACTGGAGCTGCTGTCGAGCAAGAAGAACCTTCGCCTGCTCGAACTCGGCGACGTCGACTTCGCACCTGCGGAGATCAAACCGATCACCGGCGGGTTCCTCCTCCAAGACCGGGATGCGTTCCAGGCCGACGGTGATGCCCCGGAGAACTGGACCCTGGCCGCAGGCACAGCCGCGACCGCCGAGGTCCTGGCCGATCTGGAATTCGCCTGGAAGGCCTGCCGTGCAGTGAAGTCCAACGCCATTCTCGTGGCCAAGGACGGCGCGTCCGTGGGCGTGGGCATGGGCCAGGTCAACCGAGTCGACTCGGCGAAGCTGGCTGTCGAACGTGCAGGGGAGGAGAGGGCCACCGGCGCCGTGGCCGCCTCGGATGCTTTCTTCCCCTTCGCCGACGGACTGCAGATCCTCATCGATGCCGGTATCAGTGCGATTGTGCAGCCGGGTGGCTCGATCCGCGATGATGAGGTCGTCGAAGCGGCCGAGAAGGCGGGGATCACCATGTACCTGACCGGGAGTCGCCATTTCTTCCACTGAGAAGACGAGGGCCCATCCACCACGCCATGCCAGGCGTGGGCGAGGACCGATCGCCAAGCGCTGGATCTATTGGAAACGGCGCTACTCGAACCCCGTGCTCCGCGACTGGGCTCTCCTGGGCTGTCTGCTGGGCATCTTGACTGCGGCCGCATGCACCATCATCGACTTCCGTCTCGGCGCGATCGTCATGGCCGTCGTGCCGGCTGGGCTGGCGACGATGCGTGCGATGCCCCCGCCCTGGGACGAGGTCTGGACCAACCGGTCGAAGAGCGTCGACATCGGAACGGGCCTGTTCTTCGCGCTGGTTCTCGTGGCGTTGGCGTTCGTTGTTCCGGAGTCACGCTGAAGCTACCGACAGTCGAATTTCGGTCACTTTGTGCATTCCCTGAGAAACCCGAAGGTTCGGTTACACCAGAGCAGATTAAGTGGCAGGGTGAGTGGTGTAAGAAGGTTCGGAAGAACCTTTTCCATTGAAGGGAGACAGTATGGGACTCGACGATCTTACAAACAAAGCCAAGGACGCCATGAATAGCGACAAGGGTGAAGAGTTCAGCGATCAGGGTCTTGATAAGGCTACTGACTTCGCCAATGACAAGACCGGCGGCAAGTTCGAAGACCAGATTAACCAGGGTCGCGACGGAGTCGACGGAAAACTTGGCAACGACTGACTTTTAAATCCATCGCCGCGTCTGGCATGGAGGAGCGCCGAGGTGAATGTATTTTCACCTCGGCGCTTTATTGATGTCTGCAGGCCCGATGTAAGACTGCAGGCCTGATGTAAGACTGCAGGCCTGCGAGCCGAAGGTCGGCACACGGTCGGAAGAGTGGGAGTGGGAGTCTCCCCGTCGCGGCTATCTCAGCCGAGCTTTTCGATGGGGGCATAGCGCAGCAGGAGACGCTTCGTTCCCAGCGAGCCGAAGTCGACGACTGCCACAGTCTTGTCTCCGACGCCGTTGACCTCTGTCACGGTGCCGAGGCCGAAGGACTCGTGTGAGACCTTTTCGCCTACCGACACGGTGATGACCTCTCGGTTGGGCCGGATCCGATTCGGGAAACCGGCCACAGGAGACGAGGAGTTCGCGGCCCCTGAGCGTGAGCGAGACGAATCGCCCGATCCACGAGAGGAACCGAATCCGCTGCCGCGCGAGCCGCTGTAGCCATGGCCGCCCCCTCCATAGCCGCCGGACGAGAAGCCGCCGCCGACGCTGGATGAGAAGGTGCCGGTGTTCTCCCATTCGATGAGATTCTCGGGAATTTCGGAGAGGAACCGGCTCGGTGGGTTGTACTGCGGCTGGCCCCACATGCTGCGCGTCTCCGCGCGAGTGACGATCAGACGCTGCCGGGCTCGGGTCAGACCCACATAGGCAAGACGACGTTCTTCTGAGAGCTCATTGGGATTCTCGAAGGAACGGGCATGCGGGAAGCCACCGTCCTCGAGGCCGGTGAGGAAGACGACCGGGAACTCCAGACCCTTTGCTGTGTGCAGAGTCATGAGCGTGACCTGTCCCAGTTCGGCATCGGGGATCTGATCCGTGTCGGAGGCCAGCGCCACCTGCTCGAGGAAGGCCTCGATCGACGAATTGCCGGCCGCAGCACTGGCTGGACTCTGCACATCCGCATCGTCCTCAGAGCTCCCACCGGCAGCTTGGGCTTCACCCTCGACATCTCTGCTCACAGCCGATTCGGACTCAGCATCACCGGAGGCAGCCTCAGACGCGACTTCGGAAACAGCCGCGGTGCCTGTCTCTGTCTCAGTGTCGGCTTCATCAGCGTCATCACCCGTTGCAGCGAGGGCCTGCGTGGCGACGAAGTCTTCGGCCACGGCCACGAGCTCAGCGAGGTTGTCGACACGCGACTCGTCCTGCGGGTCCGTGCTCTTCTGCAGAGACTCGAGGTAACCGCTCTGCTCGAGAATCGCCTCGATGACGCGCGACAGCGGGGCAGCCTCGGCGGTGGCTGCCAGATCTCGCATGAGGTCGTAGAACTTCGACACGGAGGTCTTCGCCCGGGCAGACAGATGGACGATCTCATCAAGACGCCCCAGCGCCGTGTAGAAGCTGATGCCCTCACGATCGGCGAAGTCCGCGACGATGCCCTCAGTACGGTCACCGATGGAGCGTTTGGGGACGTTGAGGATACGGCGCAGGTTCACATCATCATCTGGATTGGCGACCACGCGCAGATACGCGAGGGCGTCCTTGATCTCCTTGCGCTCGTAGAATCGTGTGCCTCCGACGACCTTGTACGGGATGCCCGAGCGCACCAGAGCATCCTCAATGGCGCGGGACTGAGCATTGGTGCGGTAGAAGACGGCAAAGTCACCGTAGGTGTACTTCTCGTCGTCGATGAGCTCATCGACCCGATCAACGATGAAGCGGGCCTCCGACTGCTCGTTCTCCGCTACCCAGCCGACGATGGATTCGCCAGTGCCTTCCGAGGTCCACAGCTTCTTGTCTTTGCGGTCCTGATTGTTCGAAATCACAGCGTTCGCAGCATCGAGGATGTTCTGCGTGGAGCGATAGTTCTGCTCCAGCAGAATCGTCTCCGCATCGGGGAAGTCCTTCTCGAACTCCACGATGTTGCGCACTGTCGCCCCACGGAAGGCGTAGATCGACTGGTCTGCGTCACCGACGACGGTCAGCTCTGCGCCGGTGGCACCACCGGCCCCGTCTCCGGCCAGGGACTTGATGAGAGCGTATTGGGCCGGGTTCGTGTCCTGGTACTCGTCGACGAGGATGTGCCGGAACCGTCTGCGGTAGAAATCGGCCACTTCGGGGAAGGCGCCGAAGAGATGAACGGTCTCGGCGATGAGGTCATCGAAGTCGAAGGCATTGGCCAGACGCAGGCGAGAGGTGTAGCGCCTGAACACATCGGCGAGGACTTCATCAGCAGGGTTGTTCGGCCGGGGCGTGAAGTCATCCGGCGTCTGCAGGTCATTCTTGAGATTGGAGATCCTATGCAGCATCGACCGAGGCGTGTACTTCTTCGTGTCGATTCCGAGTTCTTTGAGGATCTGGGAGACGAGCCGCTGAGCATCCTGGGCATCGTAGATCGTGAAGTTGGTCTTCATGCCCAGCACCTTGGCCTCTCGGCGGAGGATGCGCACACAAGAGGAGTGGAAGGTCGAGACCCACATCGCTCGCGAAGCGGGTCCGACGATGGAGCGCACGCGCTCAGCCATCTCCTTAGCCGCCTTGTTGGTGAATGTGATCGCCAGGACCTCACCGGGATGTGCCCGACCGGTGGCCAGAGCATAGGCGATGCGCCTGGTCAGCACGGTCGTCTTACCCGAACCGGCGCCCGCCACGATGAGGAGCGGTGAACCCGTATGGGCAACGGCCTCGCGCTGTCGCGGGTTGAGTCCGGTGAGGAGTTCGGCCGCACGTGAGTCGGCTCCCGGAGTGGCTTCTTCGATGTTTTCAGCTGCAGCAGTCATGTCCGGATCAACGATACCGTCAGCGACTGACGCAGAGAAAAGGGCAGTGAGATAGGCAGAGAAAAGGCTCCTCCGGCGACCCTGTTCAACTGCACGGGTCGCCGGCGGAGCCGGATTCGTCTGGGACGAGAACCTCAGTGGACGAAGACGGCCACCAGCACGTTGATGATCGCGCCGGCGAAGACCAGGTGAGCCATCGTCGCCGAGGGATTCTTCACCGCTGTCGCCACGACTGTGTCGGCGTCGCCTCCAGCCGGGGCGGCCCCCGCAGCCGGAGCGGAGGCGAAGGCCTTCTGCTTCTTATTGCCGATGAATGCGAAGACGGTGACGAGAATCGCAATGAGGAGCTTGATGCCGAGCTTCACGTGGTTGACTTCGTCATCGCCCATCTCTGCCAGACCCATCAGCAGAAGCCCGGTGATCAGCTGAAGGTAGGCGCCGTGCAGCATGCCGGGAGCAACTTTGGGAGAGCGGATGAGGGCGAAATATCCGCCCACAATGATCGCCATTCCGATCAGATGCAGGGCCACTAGAATCTCGCGAAGAATTTCCATACGGTTCATCGTAGTGGCATGATGGTGTCTCGTGAGCGCGGGCCCTCAACTGGTGCACGCTGTTCCGCCCTGGTGTAATGGCAGCACGCCGGCCTTTGGAGCCGTGTGGTATAGGTTCGAATCCTATGGGCGGAGCTGGCCCAATCCGACTTGCGAAGGATTCAACACATGTCGCAGAGCAGACCCATCGCCGTCATCGTTCTGGCCGCTGGCCAGGGCACCCGTATGAAGTCGACCCTGCCGAAGGTGCTGCACCCGATCGGCGGTCGTTCCCTGCTCCACCACTCGATCGCGGCAGCGGCGGGCGCAGCTCCCGAGCACCTCGTCGTCGTCGTCAGGCACGAACGCGACCAGCTCGTCTCCCATCTGGACTCACTGCCGATCAGTTCGACGCAGACTGTGCTCATCGCCGATCAGGATGAAGTTCCCGGCACCGGCCGCGCCACCGAATGTGCGCTGACCCAGTTGCCCGACGATCTGTCCGGCACCGTGGTCGTGACCTATGGCGACGTGCCCCTGCTGACTGCTGACACGATCAACACCCTCGTCGAAGTCCACGAGTCCTCGCACAATGCCGTCACGGTCCTGTCCGCTGAGGTCGACGATCCCACCGGCTACGGACGCATCGTCCGTGACGCCTCCGGAGCCCTGCTGCGCATCGTCGAGCAGAAGGATGCCAGCGATGACCAGCGCAGCATCCGGGAGATCAACTCTGGCATCTATGCCTTCGACGCGTCGGCGCTGAGGGACGGTCTCGCCTCACTGACCACGGATAATGCGCAGGGTGAGAAGTACCTCACCGACGTCATCGGATTCTCTCGTGAGGCAGGTCAGTCCGTCGCCGCCACAGCCACCCAGGATCTGTGGCAGGTCGAGGGCGCCAACGACCGTGTGCAGCTGGCCAATCTCGGCAAGGAGCTCAATCGCCGCGTCTGCGAGAAGTGGATGCGTGCGGGAGTGAGCATCGTCGACCCCGACACCACGTGGATCGACATGGACGTATCCCTGGGGGAGGACGTCACGATCCTCCCCGGAGTCCAGCTCCTGGGCGCCACCGACATCGGCACCGGTGCCGTCGTCGGCCCCGACTCAACTCTCAAGGACACCGAGGTGGGTGCCGGGGCACAGGTCGTGCGCACCCATTCGGAGCTGGCCGTCGTCGGAGCCTGTGCCAAAGTCGGACCGTTCGCGTACCTGCGTCCTGGGACCAACCTCGGCGAGGATGGAAAGATCGGCACCTTCGTGGAGACGAAGAACGCTGACATCGGGCGGGGCGCGAAGGTGCCGCACCTGTCCTACGTCGGCGATGCTGAGATCGGTGAGGGCTCCAACATCGGTGCCGCATCGGTCTTCGTCAACTACGACGGTGTCAACAAGCACCGCACCGTCGTCGGAAAGCACGCACGCATGGGCTCGGACAACATGTACGTTGCCCCTGTCACGGTAGGCGACGGTGCCTATTCCGGTGCGAGCACAACAGTGCGCAAAGATGTCCCTGCGGGAGCGCTTGCCATAACCGTGGCGCCACAGCGTAACCTGGAGGGCTGGGTCGTCAGCAACCGCCCCGGCACACCTGCAGCGCAGGCAGCCGAGGCCGCATCTGAAGGGGAACCGGCAAGTGAATGAAATTACGACGGCGGGCGAAAAGAAGCTCGTCCTGGTCAGCGGGCGCGCGAACAATGAGCTCGCTGAGCAAGTCGCTGAGAATCTGGGGACGGAACTTCTCCCCACTGACATTTACAACTTTGCCAATGGAGAGATCTACGTCCGGTTCTCCGAATCGGTCCGCGGCTGTGACGTCTTCGTCCTGCAGTCGCACTGTGCACCGATCAACGAATGGCTGATGGAACAGCTCATCATGGTCGACGCACTCAAGCGTGCCTCGGCCAAGCGGATCACGGTCATCGCACCGTTCTTCCCCTACGCGAGGCAGGACAAGAAGCACCGCGGACGTGAGCCCATCTCGGCTCGCCTCGTGGCAGACCTGTACAAGACGGCCGGCGCCGACCGCATCATCACCGTGGACCTGCACACCGCGCAGATCCAGGGCTACTTCGACGGCCCGGTCGACCACCTCATCGCGATGCCGATCCTCGCCGGCTACGTCAAGGACAAGTACCCGACCGATCTGGCAGTCGTCTCGCCTGACGCCGGCCGCATCAAGGTCGCCGAGAACTGGTCGAACTCCTTGGGCGGGGTGCCGCTGGCATTCATCCACAAGACTCGCGACATCACACGACCGAATGAGACCAAGGCCAACCGCGTCGTCGGTGAGGTCGAGGGCCGAACCTGTGTCCTCGTCGATGACATGATCGACACGGGCGGGACCATCGTCCAAGCCGCCGACGCCTGCATGGCCGCCGGAGCCACCGGAGTCATCGTCGTCTCGACACACGCAGTGTTCTCCGGACCGGCCGTCGAACGCCTGTCGAACTCCGTGGCGCAGGAGGTCATCGTGACGAACACGCTGCCGCTGACGGACGACAAGATGTTCGACAAGCTCACCGTGCTCTCGATCGCTCCGCTGATCGCCCGCGCCGTGCACGAGGTCTTCGAGGACGGATCGGTCACCAGCCTCTTCGAGGTCTGAGCCACCTTCTGCGAGAGTTCCATCCGGACCGAACCCCGAGCCGATCTTCCGGCTCGGGGTTCGATCTGTTTCGTCGGAAGCATCGCCTGCCGGGGACTCGACCGACGCTCTACACTGGAGACAACCGAGTGAAGGGAACTGTGGCGATGTCGTCCCATGATTACAACCGGTACCGGGTCAGCGTCTCCGGTGGTGAACTGTCCGTCGGCGTCTGGGAGCCTGTGGCCTTCGGGCCAGGCCGTGTTCCCACCATCTGCGTCATCCACGGCATCACCTCGAACCATCTGTTCTTCGCCGGTCTGGTCGCAGCACTTCCCGGTGTGCGCATCATCGGGCCCGACCTGCGTGGGCGTGCTGATTCCCGTCTGCTGGGCGGACCGTTCGGGATGAGGGCCCATGCCGAAGACGTCCTCGTCGCCATCGACACCTTCGCTGAGCCTGGGCCTGTCACTCTGGTCGGACATTCCATGGGCGGTTTCGTCGCCATGACCTTGGCCGGCATGGGCGCAGGTGTCGATGCCGAGGCCGAGGTGGCCGATCGTTTCCGTGGCCCAGTCCTCATCGACGGGGGACTTCCCCTGCCGGTGCCGCAGGTCGGGGAAGATGAGGTCACCGGGGCACTCGATGATCTCAACGACCATGATCTCGACACCGACGACCTCATCGCCGCGGTGCTCGGCCCCGCGTCCGAACGGCTGTCGATGTCATTCGGGTCGGTCGAGGAATACCTGGCATTCTTCGCCGCTCATCCTGCCTTCGTCGAAGGCCTCGACACTGTGGCCACGGAGAGCTTCGTCTATGATCTCGCGGCCAAGGACGATCACAGCTTCCAACCTTCGACGTCGATCGAGGCGATGCAAGCCGACTCGGCGGACATGTACACCGGCGGTGCCTTCCGGAATGCGCTCGCCCAGATCATGAGCAGCCAGCGGCGCCAGGCCGAGGTGACGTTCCTCTTCGCCGAGCGTGACCTCATCGCGTCCGAGCCCGGTCTCTACCCACCGGAACTCGTCGTCTCCTACCAGCAGAGGTGGGAGGATATGAGCGTCGTCGAGGTGCCAGGTACGAACCATTACGACATCCTGCTCACGGAGACAGGCATCGACGCCTGCGCCGAGGCTGTGACCGCCCGACTTGGCGCCACCGACGACGGTGGCATAGAATCGTAGGGTTGCCTCGGCGAGGGAAACACATGTTTCCGTTATCGACGCGGTCCTGACCCACAGCGCTGACCGGCCCTTCGGAGCCGAATTGAGACAGCGACAGTGTGGTTGAAGGCTGTTTCGCCGTGGTGCTTGCAAGATAAGTTCACCACGAAGGAGAGAAAATGGCTGACTTCAAACTCATCGCCGAACCCCGCAATGAATTCGGCAAGGGCGCTGCCCGCCGGACCCGCCGCGCAGGACGTATCCCTGCAGTCGTCTACGGACACGGCGGAGATCCTGTGCACATCTCGATTGACGGCCACGCCACCATGATGGCCCTCAAGCACGCCAACGCCCTCTTCGAGATCGAAAGCACCGACGGTGCCAAGAACGTTCTCGCCATCGCTCGCGATGTGCAGACCGACCCGGTCACTCGTCAGATCGAGCACCTTGACCTCATCATCGTCAAGCGCGGCGAAAAGGTCGAGGTCGACGTTCCTGTCCACATCATCGGCGAATCCGCTCCCGGCACCATGGTGCAGCAGGAAGAGTCGACGATTCTCATCAAGGCAGACGCCACCAAGCTGCCTGAGTACATCGAGGTCACCATCGACGGGCGCGCCGCCGGCGAGCACGTTCTGGCCGGACAGGTGGAATTGGCCTCGGGCATCGAACTCGCTGCTGATCCCGAACTTCTCGTCGTCAACGTCTCGGAAGAGGCCGAGATGGACACCGAGTCGGATGCAGGCGAGACCGAAGAAGAGTCGACCGAAGAGTCGACCGAGGAAGCAGCAGAGGAGAAGTCCGGGGACGAGTGACCTCGACTTCTTCCGTCTGCGCGCAGCTACTGAGCGCAGCCTGAGGTGTGAATTCGGTGGGTCGTTGAAGAAACGGCCCACCGAATTCGTTCTGTAAGCACATAGGGGGCAAGAGTCCCTGGATGATCGGGTGAACTGCGATGAGCAGCGAGAGAGAATGAGCGAAGGACGACGATGACGAACGAAGCTTGGCTGGTCTTCGGCTTGGGCAACCCCGGCCCCAAATACGAATCGACGAGACACAACATCGGACAGATGGTCGTCGCCGAACTCGCACATCGCATCGGCGTCAATCTGACACGTACCAAACTGCGCTCCAATGTCGGCACGTCTCGACTGCCCACAGGTTCAGTTCCCGGAGTCCCTGGGCCGCGAGTGGTGCTCGCGACATCGACGGGGTACATGAACGAATCCGGTGGGCCGGTCAGGCAGCTTGCCGACTTCTATTCGATCGACACAGACCGGATCATCGCCGTCCACGACGATGTGGACATCGCCTTCGACACGATCAGGGCCAAGGTCGGCGGCGGGGAGGGCGGACATAACGGACTGCGGTCGATGACCTCGGCGCTGGGGACGAAGAACTATCCCCGTATCCGCGCCGGCGTCGGCCGGCCCATGGGGCGTCAGGACACCGCAGACTACGTTCTTGGGCCCTTCTCCAAGGACGAACGCGCCACGCTGCCGATCTTCATCTCGGATATCGCAGACGCCGTCGAGATGTACATCGTCGACGGCCTCGAGAAGGTTCAGCTCAAATACCACTCGAAATGAGAACGGCGGTCACCGCTGAGGGACAGGTCACCGCTCGGCGGCAGGTCGCCTCTGCGCCGCGGAGCCCGGACGCTTGCGGTGGATGAGCCAGGCGGCAAGGATGCCTCCGGCGAAGCCGAACAGATGTCCCTGCCAGGAGATCCCGTTAGACTGCGGCAGCAGTCCGAAGATCATGGATGCGCCGTAGGTGATGAAGACGAAGAACCCGATGGCGAAGTAGACGATCTTGCGGAGCACATCCTCGGTGAACCAGGTGCGCACAGCCAGGTAGGCGAAGAATCCGAACACGATGCCCGAGGCGCCGACGACGTGTTGGCCCACAGGCAGCGTCGTCAGCCAGGCACCGAGCCCGGAGACGACGGCGGTGATGACGGTGACGAGCCAGAAGCGGCGTGCCCCCTCGACGGCGATGCACAGCCCGAGGATGAGGAATGGGAACGTGTTGGCCATGAGGTGTCCGAATCCCGAGTGCAGGAGGGGAGACGTCACCACTCCGTAGAGGGACAGCGGAGTCCAGGACGCGAGGCTGAACATGTCGAGATCGACGGGCAGGACGGTGTCGAGGATCTCAATGGCCCACATGATCGCCAGCAGGACGAGGACTGGGACGAAGCGAGAGAGCCGGTGATCGCGGCTGACGGTGGTCCGCAGATTGGCGACTTTGGGCTGGTCTGCGGGTGGGCGGCCGCCTGACCTGGACGAATCGGGGGCTGTTGAACCATTGCCGAAGATGAACTGGGATTCTTCGGGGGTGAAGCGAGGGGACTGGTTGGAACTCATGTCTCAATTGTCGGTGATGAAGCTTGGAGAACCCCGAAGAACCGGGGCCTGTGGGCAATCGTGTCCGATCCGTTAGCCCCGTTACAGTCTTGAGATCTCCGATGTCTCAGTCCACGATCGTGCTGCCGATGCGCTCCTTGTCCTCGTTGACGGCCTCGACGACGATTCGGGAGCCGGTGGGGGTGATGTCGGCCGCGGTTTCGAACCCCGTGCGATCGACGACTGCGGTCTCCTCGAGCTGCTCCTCGCTGTCGCCGCTGAGGATGCGCCAGGCAGCGACGTCGCTGGCTCCGTTCCAGCTCATGTGCACTCGTGTGATGCCCACACCGGGTTCAGATCTCGTCGCGGTGGGCGGTGCTGACGGAGTCGCCTGCCAGTCGAAGCGATAGGCCCGGTAGTTCGATCCGCCCGTGAAAGTGGCATCGTAGAGCAGCTTGCCATCGTTGGTGAACTCTGAGAAGTACGGTTCGGAGCCCCAGCCGATGAACACATTGCCGTTGTCGAGTTCCTGCAGATTGCCCTGGCTTCCCGATGAGCGGTCATCGGGGGCCGGGTACTCGGCGTCGACGCTGGCCTTCTGCGCTTCCTCATCGACGTCGAGGCGCAGACCTCTGGAATCGCCGAGGCGGGGCGCAGCATGGTTGTCGAAGAGGGTGATCATGCCGTCGTCGCGGCGGACGGCGTCATGCTGCCAAGCGAAGGCAGCGCCCTCGCCCATCTCGAAGTCGCTGGCAGACCCGCCCAGCACCCAGTTCACCTCGGCGCTCTTGCGATCGAGCTGATAGATCGCATGTGTGTTGCGGGCGGAGACGAGCAGCGAATCGCCATCGTCGTCGACGGACACCGAGTTCAGATGGATGTAGTCGAAGGGCTCCTCCTCGGTGCCTTCGCCGTCCTTGAGCGTCGACTGCGTCTGGTCGACGGGAATGTCGTCGAGTGTTCGCCATTCGACAACGGGATCACCGGAGGCGATGTCGACCTCCTGGACCACTCCTTCCCAGGCCCAACCGTCCTTCGGGCCGCCGACGGATCTGAGATCCGTCTGGGTCTTGATGTAGGACAGGAGGAGCATCGTCTCGTCGTCTGTGATCGTCGTCTCGTGCAGATCGGCGGTCTTGTGGGCGAGGTCGCCTCCCATGCCGACACGTGCGATCTCGTTGTAGCTGTCGTCGAGCATGACGACCTCACCGGCTGTCTCGGGCGTTTCTGCCATTCCCTCCCACCAGGTGAGGACGGGCTCGTTCCTGTACTCCTGAACCCGCAGGTCCCACATCTGGCCCGATCCCTGCCGGATCCAGACCGGTTCTCCGTCTGGGTCGAGGATGAGTCCGCCGACCCAGACGGAGAACCGGTCTGGGTCGAGGATGAGTCCGCCGACCCAGGACTCCCCGTCATCGGCGGTCTGTCCCTTGGGGGCGAGGAATGTCTCGAGGTCATTGTCGACCTCGGGCTGCTGTGAGCCGACGTCGATGTCGATCTTCGGCGGGTTCAAGTCGGGCCTGGTGTGGAAGTCCCAGCGTTCGGATTGGGGGACTTCCTCTTCAGCGGTGCATCCTGCCAGGAACAGCGTCGCGGCAGCCGCAGTCGCGAACAGAGTGCGGTAGGACATGTCCTCATCTTCACACGATTCTACGAAGAGTGGTCAGAGCACGGTTGCCGTCGTTTTTCGTGTCAGGGCAGTGGCTTAGAATTGCATGGTGCTCAACGGACTCGATCTCACACGCCAGAACTCCACCATCACTGACCTCGTCGGAGCGTTCAACGACCCGGAGACAGCAGGTGGGACGATCGATGCGATCAGGGGTCTGTGGCCATCGATCCTGCGCCGAACCCTGGTGTCGGGCGACAACGATCCGTCCACCTCGGCGCCGCAGCTCATCGTCACGGCCACCACTCGTGAGGCTGAAGACCTGGCCCGGGCGCTGGCGGACTGGGTGCCCGAGGATTCGATCGCGATCTTCCCCAGTTGGGAGACACTCCCACACGAAAAGCTCTCACCTCGGTCCGACACCGTCGGGCAGCGTCTGCAGATTCTGCACCGCTTGGCCCACCCGAGCCCGGACCGGCACCTGGCCTTCATCATCGCCCCCGTCCGCGCATTCCTGCAGCCGCTGGTCAAGGGGCTCGGCGACATTGAGCCGGTGGAGTTGGCCGTCGGCGACGAGTACGAGATCGACCAGCTGTCCCACCGCCTGACCGAACTTGCGTACTCACGCGTGGACATGGTCTCCCGTCGAGGCGAATTCGCCGTCCGCGGTGGCATCGTCGATATCTTCCCTCCGACGGAGGACCATGCCCTGCGCATCGAATTCTTCGGTGACGAGATCGATGAGATCCGCGAATTCTCCGTCAGCGACCAGAGATCCATTCCCGCCGAGGCGGAGGCCGAACCGCTGAAGCTCTCGGCTCCACCCTGCCGGGAGCTCCTGCTCACCGACTCAATCCGGGAGCGAGCGGCCACGCTGTCGCAGACGCTGCCGGCAGCAACGGACATGCTCGACAAGATCGCCGGTGGAGTCGCCGTCGAAGGCATGGAATCACTCTCGGCAGTGTTGGCAGACGGCATGGAGCCGATCATCGCGCTGCTGCCCCAATCCACGAAGATCATCATCACCGAGCCCGAACGTGTCCACGCCAGGGCTGCCGACCTCGTTGTGACGACGAACGAATTCCTCGAAGCCGCATGGTCAGGAGCCGCAGCCGGCGGCGAATCCCCGATCGACCTATCCGCCGCGACATTCCGGACCATGGAAGAGATGGAAGATGGCGCTCGCCTCATCGGCTTGGCCTGGTGGGAGCTCGGCGGATTCGCCACCGACGAAGAGCTCGTCTCACCCGCGGAGAATCTGTTCTCCGTTCCGGCTCGCGCACCTCGGGGATATGCCGGTGATGTCGAGGCGATCCTCACCGATGTCAAGGGACTCATCCATGACAGGTGGCGCATCCTCGTACTCACCGAAGGACAGGGACCGGGCCAGCGGATGGTCGAGGTGTTCTCGGAGGCTGGGGTGCCTGCGACCTTCGTCGATGACCCGGCGGACATCGCCGATGCTCTGGTGACCGTCACCACGGCCGCGCCCTTCGGGGGATTCGTCTTCGACGACCTCAAACTGGCCGTGCTCACCGAAGCCGATGTGCTCGGTCGCGCGGCAGCCACCTCGACGAGGGACATGCGGCGCCTGCCCACCCGGCGCAAACGCAACCAGGTGGACCCGCTCAACCTGGCGCCCGGGGACTTCGTCGTCCACGACCAGCACGGCGTCGGCAAGTTCATCGAGATGACCCAGCGCACCACTGGCAAGGGTGCGAACAAGCACACCCGCGAATACCTCATCGTCGAATACGCTCCGGCCAAACGCGGCCAGCCCGGCGACCGACTCTACGTGCCCAGCGATGCCCTCGACCAGGTCAGCCGCTACGTCGGTGGGGAGAGCCCGACCCTGAACAAGATGGGCGGCTCCGACTGGTCGACGACGAAAGCCAAAGCCAGGAAGGCGGTCAAGGAGATCGCCGGTGAACTCGTCCGCCTCTACTCGGCACGACAAGCCACCGTCGGCCACACCTATGGACCGGACACACCATGGCAGCGCGAACTCGAAGACGCCTTCCACTACGTGGAGACCGCCGACCAGCTCACGACCATCGACGAGGTCAAGGGCGATATGGAGAAGGCAGTCCCAATGGATCGTCTGATCTGCGGCGACGTCGGCTACGGTAAGACCGAGATTGCAGTCCGAGCGGCATTCAAGGCGATCCAGGACGGCAAGCAGGTCGCTGTGCTGGTGCCCACGACTCTGCTCGTCCAGCAGCACTTCGAAACCTTCGCCGAACGCTACTCGGGCTTCCCCGTCACCGTCGGTGCGCTCTCTCGCTTCCAGACGAAGAAGGAATCGGACAAGGTCGTCGAAGATCTGGCCGCAGGCAAGCTCGACCTGGTCATCGGCACGCACCGACTGCTCAGCGGCGAGGTGAGGTTCAAGAGCCTGGGCCTGGTCATCATCGACGAGGAGCAGCGCTTCGGCGTCGAACACAAGGAGACGCTCAAGGCGATGCGCACGAACGTCGACGTGCTCGCGATGTCGGCAACGCCGATCCCGAGGACCCTGGAGATGGCCGTGACCGGCATCCGAGAGATGTCGACCTTGGCCACCCCGCCCGAGGAGCGCCATCCGGTGCTGACCTACGTGGGCAAGAAGGAGGATAAGCAGATCAAGGCCGCGATCCGTCGCGAACTGATGCGCGAGGGCCAGGTCTTCTACATCCACAACAGAGTCAAGGACATCGAATCCGTGGCCGGCCACATCGCCGAACTCGTTCCTGAGGCCAGGATCGCGATTGCCCACGGAAAGATGAACGAACAGCGCCTGGAACAGGTCATCGTCGACTTCTGGGAGAAGAAGTTCGACGTGCTCGTGTGCACGACGATCGTCGAGACCGGCATCGACATCTCCAACGCCAACACGCTCATCATCGATCACGCGGATCGCTTCGGACTCTCCCAGCTGCACCAGCTGCGCGGTCGGGTCGGTCGAGGCAGGGAACGGGCCTACGCCTATTTCCTCTACCCGGCAGACACGACACTCACGGAGACAGCACACGACCGTCTGACGACGCTGGCCGCCCATACAGAGCTCGGCGCCGGCATGCAGGTAGCCATGAAGGACCTCGAGATCCGCGGTGCCGGCAACCTCCTGGGCGGACAGCAGTCCGGACAGATCGAAGGGGTCGGATTCGACCTCTACGTGCGGCTTGTGGGGGAGGCCGTTGCGAACTTCCGCGGTGAGGACACCGAGCCCGAAGCAGATATGCGCATCGAACTGCCCGTTGACGCACACCTGCCGGCAGAATACGTCGATCACGAACGGCTGCGGCTCGAGGCCTATCGGAAACTGGCTGCCGCGGCGAACGAGAACGAACTGCGGGAAGTCCTCGACGAACTCGTCGACCGGTATGGGCCCTACCCGGAGGCGGTGGGTGTGCTCGCCGACGTCGCCAGACTGCGGATCAGGGCCAAAGCCTCGGGCATCAACGACATCGTCGTCCAAGGCAACTTCGTACGCTTCGGTCCGCTCGAGCTCGAGGATTCGCAGGTCGTGCGCCTCAAACGCCTGTACCCGAAGTCTCTGCTCAAGCCCGCGATTCGGTCGGTGCTCGTGCCCAAGCCGATGACCGGAAACGGCTTCGATGCGAAGGAGATGACGGATTCCGACATCTTGCGTTGGGCCCACCAGTTCCTCGACGCGATCGTCCCCGTCGTCGCCTCGGAAGCCGTCGAAGCCGGCGTCTGAGGTCGGGGTCAAAAAGCGAAGAGGCCGTAATGACTCAACCGATCTGATCGACTCAGAATGAATCTGCACGTATTCTGAGAGTTCACATTCTTCCGCCATTCCTGGCGTAGAGTGCGAATACGAGTACAGACGTACCGTGAGACTGAAGGAGAGACATCATGGGTTTTGACGACAAGTTCGACAACAAGACTGAAGAATTCTCCGGTAAGGCCAAGGAGACAGTCGGCGACATGACCGGCGATGACGAGCTCAAGGCCGAGGGCTCCGCGGACCAGCTCAAGGGCAAGACCAAGCAGGTCGGCGAGAAGGTCAAGGACCTCGGCAAGGACGTCAAGGACAAGTTCAGCAAGTGATGCAGAATTCGACCCCCATCGCGCCTGCGGTGGGGGTCATTCTTATTGTTCGCCCTTCGTAGTGTGTCGAGCAGTGAGTCGAACTGTCATAGCGGTGCAGGAATCGGAAGGTGTCACGACAGTGGAGCAGGCAGAGACAACGGGCGTCATCGGTGCTCGAACCGAGGGAGCAATCGAGGCGATGGCGACACTGCGGCGTCGGTGCCCGTGGTCGAGCCGGCAGGACCACGGAAGCCTCGAGAAGTATGCGCGTGAGGAGACCGAGGAGCTCATCGAAGCACTCGAAGACTACCGAGCTGATTCGAATCCGGACCACCGAGCCGCCGTCGTCGAGGAACTCGGCGATGTCTTCTACCAGGTGCTCTTCCATTCCGCGCTGTTGGACGAGAGTGAGTCCGCCCCCTACGGGCACACGCTGGGGATGATCATCGAAGGGCTGGAGGCAAAACTCATCCGGCGTCATCCCCTGGCCTTCGGCGAGGGCGCCAGTGATGAGCACATGGCCTCCCTCGAAGACGTCGAGGCCGAATATCGCCGGATCAAGACAGAAGAGAAACAGCAGAAAGACACGAATCAGTGAGTTTGGATCGTATCGATATCGAAGGCACATTCAACTTCCGTGACATCGGAGGATCCCCCACCTCGGCGGGGGAGTCGAGCGTCGGAAAGGGGAAGGTCTTCCGGTCCGACGGTATCGCCCAACTGACAGACAGGTCGCGGGCCGAGATCAGAGCACTCGGCATCAGAACCGTCGTCGATCTGCGTGACGTCGGGGAACGATCCAAGCTGCCCGACGCGCTCGAGGGACTCGACGTGGAGCACATCGAGCTGCCCATCTTCGACGATCATTTCTTTCCTGAGAAGCAGCTCAGCCGCGAGGAGATGCAGAAGGCCGCCGAGGCGACCGGAATGGACCTCTCCGATCGCTCACTGAGTAAGATCTACGAGCTGATGATCAGCCACTTCGGAACGCGACTGGCCAAGGCCGTCGATGTCGTTGCGCAGAGCTGCGAAGGCGGAGTCGTCTTCCACTGCTCTGCCGGCAAGGACAGGACCGGCATGGTCGCCGCATTCATCCTCGCGCTCCTCGGCGTCGGACGTCAGGAGATCCTCGAGGACTACGCGATCACCTCCCAGCATCTGTCGGGAGGATTCCTCGAGAACATCACCCGGAACTTCGCCGACGCCGGCATCTCCGGCAACCTCGCCGAGACGGCAACAGCGGCACCACCGGAACTCATGGCGAAGATCCTCGACTCCGTCGAGGCAGAATATGGCGAGAACGGTGTCGAAGCCTATCTGCTCGAGCATGGAATGGATCCGGCGAGCCCGGATAAGCTGCGCGAACAGCTGTTGACGTCTGCTGACAGGCAAGGGGGCGTCCGGGACTGAGAATGAGCTCGGTCCTCCGGTGCATTAAGCTGTCCTGCAGGCACATGTTCCCCATGTGAAACCAATTGCGAAGGAGTAATCAGTGGCTGAGATTGTTGCCGCAAACGCCCGTGAAATCCTGGATTCCCGGGGAAATCCCACCGTTGAGGTGGAAGTGCTGCTGGCCGACGAATCCGTCGGTCGTGCTGGTGTTCCTTCCGGTGCCTCCACCGGTGAGTTCGAAGCCGTTGAGCTGCGCGACGGAGACCCAGAATGTTACCTGGGCAAAGGCGTCACCAGTGCTGTTGACGCAGTCGTCGACGAGATCCACGAGGTCATCGTCGGTCTCGAAAGCGATGATCAGCGTCTGGTCGACCAGGCACTGATCGAGCTCGACGGAACCGAGAACAAGTCCCGCCTGGGCGCCAATGCCCTCCTGGGCACCTCGCTGGCAGTGGCTCGTGCGGCCGCGGTGTCTGCGGACCTGCCGCTCTACCGGTACCTGGGCGGACCGAACGCCCACGTCATGCCCGTTCCAATGATGAACATCCTCAACGGCGGATCGCATGCCGATTCCAACGTCGACATCCAGGAATTCATGATCGCTCCCATCGGCGCGGCAAGCTTCCACGAGGGTCTGCAGTGGAGCGTCGAGGTCTATCACGCGCTCAAGGGCGTGCTCAAGGAGCGCGGCCTGTCGACCGGGCTCGGCGACGAGGGCGGGTTCGCACCGAACCTCGATTCCAATGCCGCGGCACTCGACCTCATCCTCGAGGCCATCGAACTGGCCGGACACCGTCCGGGCCGCGATATCGCGGTGGCACTCGATGTGGCCTCTTCCGAGTTCTACTCCGATGGGGCCTACGAGTTCGAGGGCGAGAAGAAGTCCGCGCAGGACATGGCCGCATACTACGAGGGTCTGCTCGCCAAGTACCCGCTGGTGTCTATCGAAGATCCACTCGACGAGAACGACTGGGAAGGTTGGGCCACCCTGACCGAGTCCATCGGCTCCAAGGTTCAGCTCGTCGGCGACGATCTGTTCGTGACGAACCCCGAGCGTCTCCAGCGAGGCATCGACACCAGCACCGCCAACTCGCTGCTCGTCAAGGTCAACCAGATCGGCACCCTGACAGAGACCCTCGATGCGGTTTCGCTGGCACAGACCAACGGATACACGACGATGATCTCGCACCGTTCAGGCGAAACCGAGGACACGACGATCGCCGACCTGGCCGTGGCAACGAATGCCGGCCAGATCAAGGCCGGTGCTCCGGCACGTTCCGAGCGCGTGGCCAAGTACAACCAGCTGCTGCGCATCGAAGAGCAGCTCGGCGATGCCGCCCGCTACGCCGGACGCGGAGCCTTCCCTCGCTTCGACGGTTGAATGGCTTCGTCCCCGAGGCGGGTGTCAGGTGATCATCAATGGTCATCCGGCCCCGCCTCGGCGGCATTCATCGACAAAACCTCCTTTGACGGGATCGTTGCCAGACTCCCACCGATCACCGAACCTCTCCGCGATCACAAAACCTCCTGATGATCACAAAACTTCCTGGTGATCACAAAACCTCCTACCCCTCGCAGAACACACTGGGAGCGCACAAACTCCACCTGCTCCACGCATTTCATACATCTGCAGAGGTTGTTCATACGGCTGCGGGTGAGGGGTCCTGCCGCGTCTGCCGTGCGCATCCTCGGTGAATCACCTCGTGCCCATGAGGGCTCGCCTGATCTCTTCGAACTTCGCGTCGGTGAATAGCTCTTTCCAACTGATTCTGATGACTCGCCAGCCCTGATCTCGCAGCCATTGTTCTCTGCGCCTTTCGCGTTCGAGTTCGTCGCGGGGCACCCCCGAGCCGAGATACAGCTTTCCGAGTCCATCGATTTCAACGATCATCCGGGCTCCCTTGTGGCAGAAGTCGACGCGAATATTTGACCGCAATGAGGCCGCTTTGAACTCGACTTGGGGGACGAACCCGACGAAACCGTGCTGGAAGAATCTCACCGCGGCGATCGACTCGGCAGGGGATTCGCGGCGGCCATCGGCCAGGTCGAGAGCGAGATGAACCTTCTTGGTGTTCCTTGTCTCCAAGCATTGTGCCAGCGTCATGAGGATCTTCTCTCGCGTCGTCAGTCCACGGTGCAAAGCGTTGTCGAGCATGGAAACCGAGATATCGGGGTTGTCTGTTCGAGCACCATCAATGAGCGTGCGTTCAAGCGTCGTCACCTCGGTCCCGCGAACTGCCTGCCGGTGATGTCTCGGGGTTGTCACACCCCTGACATGAATGCTCTTGAACCTGCGGTTGACTCCGGGGCGCACCGCCTCCACTTGGTGGGTGACAGGGTAGGCAATAGGCAGGCCGTCGATGAGAGCCGCGGAGATGTGCGAGAACACCTCGGCCGGGGGTGATGCCGTCGACATCGAAGTCGCTGCGGTTGCCCCAGCAGTGGTGTCAGATTCCGCCTGTCGTTCCTGCTGTCCCTGCTTCTGGGATCTGACTTCGCACTAAAGATTTTTGGGTTGTGTATAACTCTGTGGATAACCACTAGTTGAGGTGGAAGCTGGATTGGGAGTGGTGAGGTGCGGGGCGTTGACGTGTGCATCTCGGGACTCCGGCGTCCGCACCCTGCAGTGTGAGTGCCATATCACCCAACAGCAGCGGGGGGGTTTTAGGGCCAACGGTGCCGGGAGCTGAACTAGTTGTCGGACATCGACGAAAGGGTAGGACGTGCGTGAGCGCAGCGAAGGAGCCGGGCGGATCTGGGCTTTCGAAAAATAGAACACGCCACGACACCCAAATCCTCGCAGTCCGGATGATGACACGGCAGACTTAGATGTGTTGCGACAGCCTTCCCCATCCCCGGTCGCAGAGGAAAGAGACATGGTTCCGAGCAAGCCCAGAAACAGCGCCCCCAAATCGGCTCCGGGCAGAGCCGCTCCCCGTCGACGCCCTGCACCGGTCGTCGAGGCTCAGCCCACCGAAGACACTCGCAAGCGGAAGCTGTCCTGGCAGACTGGAGTATTCCTCCTCGTCATCGCCATCGTGCTCGTCACCTTCCTGCCCTCGATCAACTCGGCCCTCAAACAGGCACAGCAGATCGCCGCGCTCAACAGCGAGATCGAATCGACGAAGTCCGAAGTCCAGGGACTGGAAGAGAAGAACGAGAACCTCAAGGACCCTGCATACATCACGCGCAAGGCCCGCAAGGATCAGTACTACGTCGAAGAGGGCAAGAACGCGGTCATCGTCACCAATCAGGAGGCGATCAACGGTGACGATTCGGCTACGGACCGCCCGCAACGCAAACAAGCCTGGTACCTTGAGTTGCTGGAGTCGATTCAAGAGGTCGGCAATACCGTGGAGAAGGGCTGATGATCACAGAGTGCACCGAGGCGGACTTCGCCATCCTGAAGGACCAGCTCGGGCGGATTCCGCGCGGCGTCGTCGGGATTGCCGCCCGCAGCACATCGGGTGAGCCTCTGGTCGTCGCCACTGCTCCGAGGCTCGAGGACGGCACGCCGTTCCCCACCGCCTTCTACCTCACTCATCCCGCCTTCGTCACGGAGTGCTCGCGTCTCGAGGCTTCGGGAATCATGGCCGAATGGTCTGCTGAGCTCGCCGAGGACGAAGAGCTCGCAGCCTCCTATGCCAAGGCCCATACCGCTTACCTTGCGACGCGATCCGAGATCGGCAGAACGGCCGGCCTCGCCGAGGTGGAGGAGATCAAGGACTACTCCGCCGGCGGCATGCCCAACCGAGTGAAATGCCTGCACGCCCTGGTGGGCCACTCACTGGCTGCCGGCCCTGGGATCAACCCGATCGGTGATCGCGCAATCTCCTTCATGACCGACGTCCCCACCCCGGCGGGCGCAGAGAACGCCTCGGCCGAGGCAAGCGAATAGGAGAGACTCATGCGAGTTGCCGCCTTCGACTGCGGGACCAATTCCCTGCGTCTGCTCATCGCCGACGTCGACGAGCACGGACAGATGACCGAGCTTCGTCGTGAGACCCGGATCGTGCGCCTCGGCCAGGGTGTGGACGCGACGGGTGAGTTCGCCCCCGAAGCCTTGGAACGCACGTTCACCGCGGCCCGGGAATTCGCCGAGGTGGCTGCCGAGTACTCACCGGAGAAGCTGAGGTTCGTCGCCACCTCCGCCAGCCGTGACGTGAAGAACCGAGACGAGTTCTCCGCAGGCATCTTCGGCATCCTGGGCGTCGTGCCCGACGTCATCACCGGCGACGAAGAGGCTCATCTGTCATTCCTCGGTGCGACCGTCGGACACGGTGCCGACAGCGGACCGTTCCTCGTCATGGACCTCGGCGGGGGATCAACCGAACTGGTCCTCGGCTCCGAAAGCGTCACCTCGGCGGTCAGCATGGATATCGGATCCGTGCGCCTGACTGAACGCCACATGTCCGTTGACGTCCCCGACCAGGCGCAGATCCAGGCGGCCATCGGCGACATCGATGCCAACCTCGACAAGGCCGCCGAGATCGTCGATCTTGCCGCCCCGCGGACGATGATCGGAGTCGCAGGCACTGTCACCACACTGGCCGCGGGAATCCTCGACCTCGACAGCTATCAGCGCGAACGCATCCACGGCACCCATCTGCGCGTGGCCGACATCGACGGCGAAGCCAACGAACTGCTGCGGATGGGGCGTGAGGCTCGTGCCGGACTCCCGTACATGCACCCCGGGCGCGTCGACGTCATCGCGGCGGGGGGACTGCTGTTCGCCCGAATCGCGGCCCGCATCGATTCCGCAGTCAGGAGCGCGGGGGCTGAACTCGACATCATGGTCTCGGAGACGGACATCCTCGACGGCACCGCGCTCGACCTAGCGCGACCGCAGTCGTGAGGCCCGTCGCGCCGCGGACACCGACACCTTCCCAGCGCCCACGCGCTGGAAGGCGCACCGCAAAACTCGCCATCGTCGGTTCTCTGGTGCTGGGACTGGTCATGGGCACGACTCAGCCAGCACTCGCTGCGCCCGAGCCCGGACCCGGACAGTGGTACATCAAGAAATACGGCATCGATGACATGTGGAAGAAGTCCACGGGCAAAGGCGTGAAGGTCGCCGTCATCGATTCCGGCGTCAACACCAAACATGAGGACCTCAAAGGCGTGGTCAGCAAGTCAAAGGACTTCAGCGGACTCGACAAGGACGGCAAGACCCCGATCGGTGGCAAGACGACGATCCACCACGGCACCGCCGTCTCCGGAGTCATCGCGGGCCAGGGGCAAGGCGCCGGACCTACCGGAGTCGCGCCCGACGTCGATATCCTGTCTGCCTCGATGTGGTTGGGCCCCGACCGCCCGAAGGAATCAGGCTCCACTCGCGAGCAGGCCGACAAAGCAATCCGCTGGGCTGTCGACTCGGGAGCCAAGGTCATCAACATGTCGCTGGGCTGGGACGATCCTGCCTGGCCCTCCAGCTGGGACGAATCCTTCGCCTACGCGTATGAGAAGGACGTCGTCGTCGTCGCCTGTGTCGGCAATGCCTCCCAAGGCGCGACCCAGGCGTGGTCGCCGTCGACAGTGCCCGGCGTCATCGGCGTCGGCGGACTGGGCAAGAACAACCGAGTTCTCTCCGAGTCAACTGCTCCTGGAACGGCTGTTGACCTCATGGGGCCGGCGGCAGACATTCCGATCCCGTACTACTCGGGCGGCTATGCAGAGGGGCAGGGATGTTCCTTCGCCTCACCGATCGTCTCCGGAGTGGCAGCGCTGATCCGGGCCGAGGACCCAGATCTCAGTGCCGACGAGGTCACCGCCAAGCTGACTTCGACGGCCAAGCCTGTGCCCGGGCACAAGGGGCAGAGCAAAAAGGGCAAGCCGGATCCCATCGTCGGCTGGGGTCGTCTCGATCCGAAGGCCGCGATGAAGGCCGACGTCCCGAAGTCTGTTCCCAGCTCAGCCGACGCTCTCGCCGACTGGGTGACGATGCACCGGCGCGCACAGTCCGACTCGGCTGAGACGGAGAATGCGGTACCAGCAGAGGACAACAACCCGAAAGCAGTCGCGCCCAAGGACGTGGTCTCATCTCAGGCCACGCCCAAGCTGGGGTTCTCGGTTCTGGGTGCCGGAGGCCTCATCGCAGTTGTCCTCTTCGTGCTCTCAGCAGTGGTTTTCATTCGCCGCAAACGCTGATAGAACCCGGTGCCGAACCTCTGATCTGGAGCGTCGAGATGCAATTAGTGAAAGTTTTCACAAGGGCCTAAGATGGGAATATGGCACTCATCAGAAACTCAAAATTGCGTCCTCGAATCCTCGTCGTTGGTGGCGGCTACCTTGGTCTCGTTACCGCTCAGAATCTGTTGAAGAACCTCGGTCGTGGCGAAGCCACAGTGACCGTGGTCGATCCCAATCCCTACATGACCTACCTGCCGTTCCTCCCCGAGGTGGCAGCCGGGTCCATCGAACCACGTCACGCCGTCGTGCCGTTGCGCCGCAATCTCTCCGGTGCCGAGGTCATCACCGCGAAGGTCACCTCGATCAACCACGGCGACAAGTTCGTCACCGTCGAGCCGGAGAACGACGAGGCGTTCGAGCTCGACTACGACCACATCATCATGGCCGCCGGTTCGGTGGCGCGCGCTCTGCCGATTCCCGGCCTCAAGGAGAACGCCATCGCGCTCAAGCGCATCGAGGAAGCCGTCGCACTGCGCGATCACCTCCTCAGCCGCTTGTCCGATGCCTCGCTGATGGAAGATGATGACGAACGTCGCAAGGCGCTGACCTTCGTCTTCGTCGGTGGCGGATTCGCCGGCATCGAACTCCTCACCGAGCTCGAAGACGTCGTCCGCTCCGCAGTGGCTCAGTACGAGACGCTGACAGAAGCCGACGTCCGCTTCGTCCTCGTCGAGGCACTGGATCGCGTGATGCCCGAGGTCGGCGAAGCTCAGGCTCGCTGGGTTGTGGAGCACATGCGCGAACGCGGCATCGACGTGTACCTCGAGACCTTCCTCCAGGACTGCACCGACAAGCACATCAAGCTCTCCAGCGGTGAAGAGTTCGACGCGGACACCATCGTGTGGTCGGCTGGCGTCAAGGCCAACCCGATCCTCGTCGACTCGGACCTGCCTCTCGATGAACGCGGTCGCGTGACCGTGCGCGCCGATCTGCGCGTCGAAGGCGACAACGGCGTGGTCGAAGGCGCATGGGCCGCCGGTGACAACGCTGCCGTGCCGGATCTCTCCGGTGGCGGTGTGGGTGGCTACTGCGTGCCCAACGCTCAGCACGCCGTGCGACAGGCGCCAGTCTTGGCTGCCAACGTTCTCGCCGCACTGCGCGGAGAGACCGAGTTCAAGCAGTACTTCCACAAGACCATCGGCACTGTTGCGGGCCTCGGCCTGTACAAGGGCGTTTCGCAGATGGGCGACTTCGAAGCCCGCGGCGTCCTCGCTTGGCTGATGCACCGCGCCTACCACGGCTACGCGATCCCGACAGTGGACCGCAAGGTCAAGGTCTTCGGCAACTGGATCCTCAACGCCATCGTCGGTCGCGACGCCATGCCGCTGGCTGATCTCGATGTCCCTCGCAAGAACTTCGTCGAGGCCGCTAACTCAAAGCCGGCTCCTCAGAAGGAAACCGCCAAGGCCTGATACCTGAGTGCAGGATTCGCATCCGGTCATCACCGTGATGTGAACCCCGATGAGGTCTGAAGAACGCCGCGAGTGCAATTGCACTCCCGGCGTTCTTCTCATTCACGAGGGGCGGAATCAGAGCGCCCGCGGCTCGAATCCCGAGAGGGTGTGCCGCTGGGCATCGAGCGCCTCAGCTCGCGACTGTGAAGCGAGAGTCGATGTGCTTTGCATCGACGATCTCGTCAACCATGGCCACAGCGAAGTCCTCTGCTGAGATCGAATCACCGGCGGGCGTCTCGAGTTCGGTTGAGTAGGTTCCGGTACGTTCACCGGGCCCGATCTCAGGGGCGGGGGAGATCAGGGTCCAGGGAGAGTAGCTGCCTGAACGCATCAGCTCGAGTGCCCTCGTGCCGGTCTCCGATTCAGCCTTATAGGCTTCTGGGAATCCTTCGGTGTCCTTGAGCATGGTGTCGCCGACGAAGAGCGATCCGGCACCGCCGACGACGAAGACGCGCTTGTCTCCGCTTGACTGAGCCAGTGTCTCCAGAGCTTTCAACCACTCTTCGTGGGGTCCGCCGGTGCGGCTGGGACCAGTTGTCGAGACGATGACGTCATGATCGGCGACGACCTGTCGGTCGAATTCGGCGTCTGCCATGTCGCCCTGGAGGTTCGCTGCGGCGCCCGGGACCTCGGTGCCGGTCCGAGTGATGGCTGTGACCTCGAGGCCGCGCTCGGCGGCTTCCTTGGTGACGCGGGATCCGATCATTCCGGAAGCTCCGAACAGTGCGATCTTCATGGTGTGTCCTTTCGTTGAAGCGGCTGTTGCCATAAAGATACCCTTTGGATATTGAGTACCTCAAAGATACTATTGGGGTATGAGTATGAGCAGTTCCTGGGAAGGCGATGCCTTCGATCCTGAATGTCCGACCCGAGTCGTCCTCGACCGAGTCGGTGACAAATGGACGGTCCTCATCATCAGCGTCCTCGACGAGGGTCCGAAGCGCTTCAGCGAGATTCGGGTGGCGATAGGTGGGATCACACCGAAGGTCCTCACCTCTACCCTGCGGTCGCTGGCAGCAGACGGGCTGGTGACCAGAGAGGTCTTCGGTGAGGTTCCACCACGAGTGGAATACGCGCTGACCGAACTCGGGCGGTCCCTTCAAGAACCCGTCGCCGCACTGCGTCGGTGGGCGGAGCTCAATGTGGCAGCCATTTCGGACAGCCGAGCCAGGCAGGCGGACGCGGGCACGCTGCCCAGCTCCTGAAGCAATTCGATCGTGCTCCGATCAGTCATGCGCTCCGTCGTTCTACCGGTAGGATCGGATCACTTCTGCTCAATGGTGAGGAGCAGCTGACATTTCACAAGGGAGTGTGCATGCGCAAGGTCAACTGGGTCATCGGGTTAGCTGCGGTCGGGCTGGTCCTGAGCGGATGTGGTCAAGGCGGTACCCCGGCCGATCCCGACGGCGGTGAGGGCGGGCCAGCATACGAAGTGAACGATGACGCCGACATTGCTGCTTCTCCGACGTGGAAGAGCGCACACGATCAGGGCTCCATCACAATCGGGGTCTATCACGATCAGCCGGGCATCGGGAACCTCACGGCAGGAGCCGAAGCGCCAGAAGGCTTCGACGTCGAGATCGCAACTCTCGTGGCCGGTCAGCTCGGTTTCGCGCCTGAGGACATCGACTGGGTCGAAACTGTGACCGCCAATCGGGACACTTTTCTTCAGCAGGGCAATGTCGACCTCATCGTGGCCGGCTACACCATCAACGATGAGCGCAAGAAGATCGTCGACTTCGCCGGCCCCTACTACACGACAGGGCAAGATCTCATGGTCCGCTCTGATTCAGACATTGCTGGCCCCGACGACCTCGGCGGCAAGACGGTGTGTGCCACCGTCGGGGGAGTACCTGGACAGAGGATGGCGAAAGAGCATCCTGAAGCAGAGCTCGTCACCTACGACACGGTGTCAAAATGTGTGACCGACCTGCAATCGGGTTCCGTTGATGCGGTGACGACCGATGACGCAATCCTGCGTGGCTATGCCGCGCAGAGCGGGGACGAGCTGACTGTCGTCGGTCAGCCCTTCTCCGAGGACCACTATGGAATCGGCCTGCCCAAGGGAGAAGTTGAACTCCGCAGTGCCGTCAATGATGCCATTGAAGCAGCAGTCGAGAACGGGGACTGGACGCAGGCGTTCGAGCACACATTGGGGGATTCGGACGGCGTGGAGGAGCCGACCGTCGACCGATACTAGTCACGCCGGCAGAAGTCAGTCTCCGGTGATCACTGCGAACACCTCGGCGAGTTCGCGAAGCTCACCCGCGACGCGGTACACGCGAGGAGACCCGGTGTACGTCCAATTGCTGGTGATCATCGACGCGCTCGCACCGCTGGTGGTGACGGAGTACTCCTCACGGCTGAGCTTCGCCGTTCGGTCGGCGATCAGCCGCTGGCGCAGCTCGGGGGAGAGGCCTTCCCAGTGGTCGGCTGCCTCGTATCCGAGCTCGTGCCAATCGGCGTCGACCTCACGGTAGGCGAGCGGGCGGTTCGATCCCGTGGCAAGATTGCTTCCTGTCTGGGATGTCTCAGGTGCTGAAGCTTGGTCGGCCTCGCCGGAGATGGCCGAATTTGCGAAGAGCACGGCAGGTCCCTGAGTGGCAGCGACGCTGGGATCTCCCAGATCGCCGACGGACTGAGGAGGACCCTGCGGGGTGAGCAGCACATTCGTCATGTCACCATCTTGCCCGGGCGAACGGCCGGATGCGAACCTTCAGGCTCGCGCTGGACGTTCAGATGGCTGCGAGGAACCCACGGACCCGTTCGAGCAGCAGCTCAGTCGCTCCTGCGTCGAAGGAACCCAAGGACGAATCGGCGAAGAGATGCTGATCGCCAGGGTAGACGAAGAGTTCTGCCGAGGGTGCGGAGTCGGCTAAGTCGCGGGCAGCGGGCAGGTCCTCGGCGAAGAATTCATCGTGTTCATTGCCATGGATCTGCACCGGCACATTCTCAGGCCATGCCGACCCGAATTCGGAGACCGGCAGGCAGGCGTCGATGAGAAGTGCACCGCGGGTATCGTCCCGGGTTTGGGCGAGCCGCTGGGCGATGGTCACTCCGAAGGAGAAACCCGCGTAGACGAGCCCGGAGCTCGACGATGGTGTGTCCGCGACACCACGCTGTCGGATCGTGTCGAATCCGGCCTCGCCGGCATAGGCGAAACCCTCCTCGATGGATCCGAACGTGCGGCCCTCGAACATGTCGGGCACGTGCACCGTAAGTCCCGAGCTTCTCAGCTCTTCGGCGAATGCTGCGACCCCGTCGGTGAGTCCCTGTATGTGATGGTAGAGCACGATTTCGGCCATGGCGCTGAATCTCCTTTGATTGCCGTCGGCGAATGGTCCGATTGTACGCAGGAGTGCAGCGCCTGGCAGGGTGAGAATGACCGGCAGAGAGTTGCGAGGCGAAAAATGTCCCCCCAGTGGGACTCGAACCCACACTTGATCGATTTTAAGTCGACTGCCTCTGCCGATTGGGCTATAGGGGGATGTGCCGGAGCTGCTACCACGGCGCCAGCACTCACTTTATAGGGTACCGGGAACTGGCGCGATCCGGGGCACGGCGACCATACCGACGCCGCGATCTGAGACACAACGACGAGTAGTATGTGAGACAGCTAGTCTCAAACTTATGACAGAGAATCCGCCCAGCAGACAGGCTTGGGTGATCCTCGTCATCGGAGTGCTGTCACAGATGGCAGCCACCGTCGCGATCACCGGTCCGGCCTTCCTGATTCCGTATATGCACACGGACCTCGGCTACACGCTGACTCAAGCCGGAACCGTGGCCGCAGCCCCGAGCTTCGGCCTCATCCTCACCCTCATCGCCTGGGGTGCCTTCGCCGACAGGTTCGGCGAACGACTGGCCATGACGCTGGGCATCGCCCTGACTGCTCTGGCTTCGGGTCTGGCCGTGGCCGTGGTCGGCTCACCAGTGTGTATGGTCATCATCATCGCGGCCTCCGGAGCGGCCGCGGCATCCGTGAACTCGGCCAGCGGGCGCGTGGTCATGGGCTGGTTCCCCCGCCACCGGCGTGGATTGGCCATGGGCATCAGACAGATGTCGCAGCCGCTGGGTACCAGTGTGGCCGCTCTGAGTGTCCCACCCATCGCCTCATCCAGTGGGTTCACCGGGTACCTGTGGTTCATCGTCATCGTCACCGGTGTCATGGCCGTGATCTGCTTCGGGCTCGTCCGGGATCCTCCCCGCACCGAGGTGGCACCCACCCCCGTACCCACGTCCATCGATGATGCCCGGCCCGTGACCACCTCGGTGTCGGGAGAGAACAAGACGCCCGCCGCGACGAGCAATCCCTACCGGATGGATTCGTTCCTGTGGCGAATCCACGCCGTCTCTGCGCTGCTGGTGATCCCGCAGTTCGCGTTCTCCACCTACGGCCTCATCTGGCTCATCGCGAACCAGCACATCAGCGTCGGCATCGCCGGCGGCATCGTCGCGGCCTCTCAGATCGTCGGAGCGATCGGGCGCATGATCGTCGGCGGCCTCTCCGATCGGCTCGGCTCCAGGGTCGGACTGATGCGGATCGTGGCCATTGCGGCCGTCGTTCTCGTGGCAGCGATCGCGTTGATCTCACTCACACCGATGCCCGCGGTAGCGACAGTGGTGTTCATTCTGGCGTCCACGGTCTCGGTCGCAGACAACGGGCTGGCCTTCGCCTCCGTCGCCGAGGCTGCCGGCCCGCAATGGTCGGGCAAGGCCATGGGCACGCAGAACACCGGACAGTTCGTCGTGTCCGCGATCTTGGGTCCGGGATTCGGAGCGCTGATCACTGTGTTCGGCTATCCGCTGTCTTTCGCCATCGTCGCGGCAGCGCCTCTCCTCAGCCTCGGGATCATTCCAAAACAGGACATCGATCGGATAACCTGATGTTCATCTTTGCTCAGTACTGTGCCTGAAGATTGGTGACGACCGCGAGATGACGAGGCCAAGCCGCTGACGAAGACAATAGCTGTCGATGTGAAGGAGCGCCTGTGAACAACCTGCTCAATGAGAATCTGCGCGAATACATCGACAAGCTTCGAATCGAGGGCTATCAGGTCGAGGATTCACACACAGCGGATCCGCATCTCATCGATCCGATGGGGCGTGCGGTCGAGACCTGGCGTGAGGGCTACCCGTACCCGGAGCTCATGGACCGAGAGGAATACGAGCTTGAGAAGTATCAGCTGCAGGTGGAGCTGCTGAAATTCCAGTACTGGGGGCAAGACACCGACCGCAAGCACGTCATCGTCTTCGAAGGCCGTGACGCTGCCGGCAAGGGTGGGACGATCAAGCGCTTCACCGAGCATCTCAATCCGCGCGCGGCACGCGTTGTGGCCTTGAATAAGCCCTCAGACAGGGAAACGGGGCAGTGGTATTTCCAGCGCTATATCAGTCACCTGCCCACCAATGGTGAGATCGTCATGTTCGACCGGTCCTGGTACAACCGAGCCAACGTCGAGCGGGTCATGGACTTCTGCACGGACTACGAGTACGAAACGTTCATGGAACAGGCCCCGGTGTTCGAGAAGATGCTCATCGACTCCGGCATTCACGTCACCAAGTTCTGGTTCTCCGTGACCCAGCGGGAGCAGCGGACCCGTTTCGCGATTCGCCAGATCGACCCGGTGAGACAGTGGAAGCTGTCTCCCATGGACCTCGAGTCCTTGGATCGCTGGGACGACTACACCGTGGCGAAGGAGGAGATGTTCCGTCGCACAGACACCGATCATGCTCCCTGGATCACCATCAAGAGCAATGATAAGAAGCGGGCACGACTCAACGCGCTGCGCTACTTCCTCAATCAGTTCGACTACGAGGACAAGGACACCTCGATCGTCTACGAACCCGACCCGATCATCGTCCGCCGCGGACGCGACGCCGTCGACGACTGAGAACCGTCGACGACTGAGAACCGCCGACGGCTGTGCCACCGCCGACGACTGTGCCACCGCCGACGGTGTGCAGCCGCCGAGAGTGTGCCTCACGATCAGTCTGGCGGCTCAGAAGCGGGGAACTCGTCGGTTTTGGTGTCGCCGCTCGTGACGTCTGTTCTCCTGGCCTTGGATTCATCTGTAGCGGAGTGCGAACCGTCGGGGTTCTGCTTGAGATTGACGCCCTGTTCGGAAGCAACCTCCTCCAGGCGCTCCTCCGACTCATCTTCGGTGTATCCGACGTGGGCACTGTCGGCGATGTCGGATGTTCCGGCGACTGGTTCGACGGTGTCGTCGAGTGTCTCGGCCGCCTTGCGAAGTTTGTTCTCTTTGCTCATTGATCTGCTCCTCTCAACGATCGAAGCAATCGCTGTCGCACCAGTGAGGTGCGCCGATGTGGAACCGACTGAATCGAGTTCCGTCTTCGACGCTAGTGCCCATCATCGGTGACGGCAAGGAATCGACTTCTTCCTGACCGGATTGGCAGGGGACGCTGACGGCATTGCCAAAGTGGGCCGCCCGGTACGGAGCTGCGGGGATGAATGTGCTGCGGCCGGGTGGAAGGGGAAAGACCACCCGGCCGTAATCGTGGAGCGGACAGAGTCCGCAGGTTTCACTTGGGCACGATGCCCATCGTGGTCAGGCCTCTCGCCGGGCCTTCTTCAGCGCACGGCGTTTCTTGTGGCCGGCAAAGCTGAGCCAGAAGAGGACGATGGCCATGAGGACGAAGAGTCCGCCTCCGGCAATTCCCGCGTCGACCCAGAACTGGGGCGGGAAGAGTCGGATGAGGGAATCGTCGCTGTAGAACTCCCAGGTCCCGTCGGAGAAGAAGACTTTGTGGAATCCGCGGAAGAATGTATCCCACCCGAGGAATGCCAGCACTGCCGCGGCGGCCATGGCGATGATGCTGATGATGGCGCCCAAACGCAGCCCGACGTGGATTCCCATGCCGTGCCTGCGCGACATGTAGAGGCCGAAGAGGACCGCGCCGATGAGGCCGATCATCGCAATCAGGTACAGCAGTGAGATGAGGTCCTTGACGTCAGCCATGTGATTGAGCTCTTCGGAGATGAAGATGGGCTCGCCATTGGGCATGATCACATCGGCGAGGTAACGCCGAGAGTCGAGGTTCGCCAAGTAGTCGATGACATAGGTGGCGTAGTGTTCGCGGTCGGCGCTGCCGAAGCCGAATTGGTCGGCCGGGAATCCGGGGCGGAAGTATTCGAACTTGATGAACAGTCCGGAGGCGACGAAGCGCACGGCCAGGGCCAGGAGGATGAACGGTATGGCCAGTGTGATCCAGATGGTGCCGATGACATCGAGGACGCTGCGACGGCGTTCGGGCACCTCAGGGTCATGAGTCTCGGTGGACGTCGCGGCTTGAGTCACGGCGGCCCAGTCCGCCTCGCTCATCACAGCAGTGCGAGCGTTGGCAGGAACTTCGCGGGTCCGGGCCGTCTCGGGGGGCTGCGACGAATGAGCAGGCGCCACGCGGACGGGCCCGGTTGAGGGCTTGGGTTCGTCCTTGGCGATCGGCTCCCGGATCGGATCGAACGCCTCTGTGTCGGTCGAAGGATCGTTCGCGGCCTCCAGCGGAGGCTCCGTCTGCTTTTCGGCAGCACTACTGGATCCTGAACTCATCCGCCTGCTCAGGAGGTCTTCGGTTTCGTTCTTCTTGTCTCCAGCCACGTTCCCATTGTCAGTGACACGGGTGGGCAAGCGGGCTCCGACACGCCACAGACCCCCAGATCACCGAGGCGAACGGGATCGCCGAGGTGGCCCGCCGTCCCGATATCTGCCCCGCAGGCTCCCTGTTGGGCAGTCCAGCAGGGCCCGTCGGTCCACTCAGAAGGGTCTGGCGGTCAACCCAGAAGGTGTGGCGGTCGACTCCGTGGGGCTGGGCCGTCAGCCCAGTAGGGCAGCGATGATCACGAGTGTCGGCACTGCCAGGACGGTGGTGATGAAGACGGCATCACGCATGAGCGCCTCGGATTGTCGGTACTGCATGGAGTAGATGTAGACGTTCTGCGCCGTCGGCAGTGCCGAAGTGACGACGATGGCGAACAGCGCGATGCCGGAGTATCCCAGCAGGGGACCGCCGATGACCCAAGCCAGGGCAGGCTGGATGACCTGCTTGGCGATCGTGATGTACGTCAGCTGCTTTCTGGTTCCGGGAGCAGGCAGTCCCCAACCGTCCTTGAGTGAGATGCCGAAGGCCAGCAGGGCTCCGGGGACCGCAGTGGCGCCGATCATGTCGATGGGTTCGAAGATGAAGCGCGGAAGTTCGAAGCCCGTCGCCGAGGCGGCCACACCGGCGGCTGCACCAAGGACAATGGGGTTCCGGAGGATCTGGAGCACGCCGGAGTACCAACGCTGATCGTGCTTCTTCTTCCCCGCCGCGTCGAGAACGGCCATGCCGACGGGTGCGAGGATGAGCAGCTGGAACAGCAGCACAGGCGCGACATATCCGATGTCGTGGAGGACGTAGGCCGCAATCGGGATGCCGAGATTGCCGATGTTGACGTAGCTGACGGCCCAGGCGGAGAACATCGCCTCGCCGGTGCTGCGTTTGCGGATGTATCGAGTGAGCACGAACAGCAGCACGCCCACGATCACGGCAGACCCGCCCGTGGCCAGGAGCGCTGTGTTGAAGATCAGCCCCAGATCGGTGTCGGCAACGGTGACGTAGAGCAGGGTGGGAGTGCCGGCATAGAAGACCAGCTTCGCGATGACCTGTTGACCGTTGGGCCCGAGGACTTCGGATCGTCCCAGCACGAATCCGACCAGGATGACACCTGCGATGACGGCGAAGCCTTCGAAAACAGCCAGCATGGGCTACCGGTGGTCCTCGCTTTCCGGATCAGTCGGCTTAGGCCGAGGCAGACGGTGGTGGGGTCAGGCTGTGGTGGCAGAGTCGACGGCTACATAGGCAGCTGTCGCAGTCACGGCGGCGACGCTGAACACAGCGGGCCAGGCACCGATCTTCTTCGCCAGCGGATGAGAGGCTCCGAACCCGCCGAGGTAGCCCAAGGTCAGTGCCGTGCCGACGGGCCAGCCCGCCTTGGAGAACCAGGTGCGGGCCGCGTAGGCACCGGCGGCTGCGAGCACCACTCCGCCGAGCGGACGGATCCCGGTCTCGCGGGCGGTGAGGAATCCGCCGACGAGGCCTGCGGCGACAAGTGGGGCGGTCGAAACTTCACGTGCGTCCTTCATGACATCCAGTTTAGGCAACGCCGGATGGGAACCGGACGGCGGTCTCACAACGAGGAATGTCAGTCGAGAGAGATCTTGATGACCGAGGCGATTCCGAGAACGGAGATGAGGCAGACCGAGCTCGTGAGGAAGAGGATCGCCCAGGGGGTCGGACGCCCCCGTTCGGCGCGAATGGACCCAGCTCCGAGGCGGTAGCGCCTGACCTGCAGGGCGATCGCGGCGATCGCCAAGGCGATGCAGACGACGAAGATCACGACGGACAGCCCTTCGAACACGTTGATCCAGCGGATGAACAGGAGGCTGACAACCGTCATCGTCAGGCTGGTGCGCAGCCAGGACTGGGTCGTCCGCTCGGGTTGCAGCCCCGGATCGGCATGTGGCTGGGGCCGCCTGGGGCGCGGCGTGGTCATAGGACTCCGGCGAAGACCAGAACGAGGAGGCCGGCACCCAACGCGGTGGCCAGGCTGACGATGGGAATGATGAGAGGCAGCGGCAGCGATGTCTTGTGGCGCATGGCCGACTCGATGCGATGCCATCTGAAAGCCGCACCGGCGGCGAGGATGAATCCGATGACCATGAGCACGATCGATAGGGTCGCACGCAGGCCAGAGGTGAAGATCTCCGAGGTGAAGGCTTCGACCGCAATGCCACCGCCGATGAATGCCAGCGCCGTGCGGATCCACGACAGGAAAGTGCGTTCGTTGGCGAGGGTGAAACGCGGATCAGGATCGTCGCCGTCGGGAAATATCTGTCGGGCGATCCTGCTGCGTGAGTCGTCGTGGGTCACGTATCGAGGATAACTGCTGTGGTCGAATACCATGTCAAGGTACGACGATTTCCGCTGAAGTTCGCCTCCAGACGCGAAGTCGCCGGTAGTGCGATGTGGGCGCGACGGTGAGTTCGATGTCAGTGGTGCGGGCGGTGCAGCCGATGATGAAGGTGAAGACGCTACATGACTGACAGTGAAAACAGGCCGCAGCCATCAGGTCCCGGAGATCCGGCAGACCCCGGTGCGGCAGACCCCGGTGCAGGCACGGGTGTGGCCGAGGCCGAGGGGCCAGCCAAATGGAAGGTGATCGGTCCCGGCCTGGTCGTGGCCGCGACCGGTGTCGGCGCCGCCGACATGGTGGCAACCCTCGTGGCCGGCAGCCAGTTCGGCTATGGCCTGCTGTGGGCGGTGATCGTCGGTGTGATCCTCAAGATCGTCCTCGTTGAGGGCGCAGGTCGATTCACTCTGGCCACGGGAAAGACGATCTTCGAAGGTTGGACGTCTCTGGGACGGTGGACAACCTGGTACTTCGGGCCGTACATCATCATCTGGGGATTCGTCTACGGTGCCACCGCGATGAGTTCTGCCGCTCTGCCTCTGGCCGCACTGTTTCCGGGAGTCAACCTCACAGTGTGGGCGATCCTCATGGGCCTGGCCGGTTTCGCCATGGTCTGGTTCGGGCGGTACTCCGTCTTCGAGAAGATCACTGCGGCCCTCGTCGGAATCATGTTCGTCACCGTTGTGGGCCTGGCCATCATCGCCGTTCCCAACATTCCGGACATGCTCACCGGACTCATCCCGCTGATTCCGGAAGGCGGCGTCATCTACACCTTGGCTCTGGCCGGCGGTGTCGGCGGCACAATCACCCTCGCTGCCTACGGATACTGGCTGCGCGAGAAGGGCTGGCACACACCCAAATGGATGCGTGTGATGCGCATCGACAACTCCATGGCCTACGTGCTGACAGGAATCTTCGTCATCGCTATGCTCATCGTCGGAGCCGAGGTCGTGCGCGCAGCCGGAGTCTCCATCTCTGCCGATGACAAGGGTCTGATCGAACTCGCAGATGTCCTCAAAGCCAAATACGGCGATGTGGTCGGAATCGGTTTCCTCGTCGGCTTCTGGGCCGCGTCCTTCTCCTCGATCATCGGAGTGTGGAACGGTGTGTCGCTCATGTTCGCCGATTTCTGGGGACACATGCGCAAGAAGCCCGCCGGTCACCCTGACACGCTGACCGGCGGAAAGTACTTCAAGTTCTATGTGTTGTGGCTGACCTTCCCGCCCATGCTGCTCTTCTTCCTGGGCAAGCCGATCGGTCTGATCCTGGCCTACGGTGTGCTCGGATCGCTGTTTATGCCGTTCCTGGCGATCACGCTGCTCGGTCTTCTCAATGGTCAGAGGATCCCGAAGAAGTGGGCCAACAAGCTGCACACCAATATCGCTCTGGCGATCACAGCGCTGCTCTTCATCATCCTCGGCGTTCAGCAGCTCTACTCGAGCCTGTCTCCGCTCTGGGGCGGATGAGATGTGGTCGGCCGCACCGGCGGGAAGACTCTGGTCTTCTACCCGCCGGTGCGGCAGACTTGATACATGGCCCGCGACGATGCGATGAAGACGATCTTGAAGAACCACCTGCAGGCATGCCGCAACGATCTGATGTGGAAGCTCGATGGACTCAGCGAACGTGACCTGCGGTTGCCGCGCACGGGCACAGGACTCAACCTCACCGGTGTCGTCAAACACATGGCCAATGTGGAGATCGGGTACTTCGGCGACACCTTCGGCAGGCCTTGGCCGAACCCAGCCGAGACCGTCTCCTATGAGCAGTTCGAAGCCGATCCGCAGGCCGACTGGTACGCGACGGAGAGCGAATCGGCGGAATCAGTCATCGACTTCTACAGACGTGTGTGGACCTTCGCCGACGAAACCATCGACACGCATTCTCTCGATGCGCAGGGCACGGTTCCACATTGGCCGGCGGAGAAGGCTGCAGTGTCTCTGCAGCAGATCATGGTTCACGTCATCGTGGACCTTGCACGGCATGTAGGACAGGTCGACATCGTTCGCGAAGGCATCGACGAGCAGGTCGGTCTCAACCCGCGCAGTCCGAACATGCCGGAGGGCCATGACTGGGAGGCCTACCTCGCCAAGCTGCGGTCGTTGGCCAATAACGCCTGAGCACCTTCGAACACCGCTGCCGGGCGAGTCCACGCACGTGGGACTGGAAGCGTACACGCACGGGAAGTGCCTACCTCGGCAGGGCAGGCGATAAGCTGGGACTGAAATGGCACATGAGAACTCAGCATCCTCGACCCCGCGCACTGAAACGTCGACCTCGAGCAAGGACGCGCAATCACCGCGGCAGGACTCGCAGCCCTCACCCAAGGACTCGCAGTCGCCGAAGCGGCAACCTCGGCGGAAGAATCAGCGGCGCAAGAGCACCGGTGCCGGTCACCGGGAGCGCCGGGCACGGCTGACTGCCGCCCGCCGGTCACAGTCGGTCGATGTCACTTACCCGGCCAACCTGCCTGTCTCCGCGGCGAAGGACAAGATCGCCGCGGCCATCCGCGACAACCAGGTCGTCATCGTCGCGGGTGAGACGGGATCGGGCAAGACCACCCAGCTGCCCAAGATCTGCCTCGAATTGGGGCTGGGAGTCAACGGACTGATCGGGCACACGCAGCCTCGGCGAATCGCTGCCAGAACCGTGGCCGATCGCATCGCCGACGAGCTCGGTGAGGACCTCGGCGGGACTATCGGGTACCAGGTTCGCTTCACCGCGCAGGTCGCGGATTCGACCCGAGTCAAGGTCATGACCGACGGCATCCTGCTCTCCGAGCTCTCTCGGGACAAACTGCTGCGCGACTACGAAGTCATCATCATCGACGAGGCTCACGAACGCAGCCTCAACATCGATTTCCTCCTCGGCTACCTCAAAGAAGTGATGGGGAAACGGCCCGAGCTCAAGGTCATCATCACCTCGGCGACGATTGATCCGCAGTCCTTCGCCGCGCACTTCGACGACGCACCGATCATCGAGGTCGCTGGCCGAACCTATCCGGTCGAGGTGCGCTACCGTCCGCTCGTCGACGACGAGGAAGACGACGAGGTCGATGGACCAGGGGAGTCAGGAAGCTACGAAACTGGGCCGGAGGAACAGACCGAAGGCATCATCGCAGCCTTCGACGAACTCAGCGCCGAAGATCCCGGCGACATCCTCGTCTTCCTCTCCGGCGAGCGCGAGATCCGCGATACCGCTGATGCTCTGGAGGCCCACCTGCGCAAACGGCCACGCCTGAGCAACTGGGAGGTCGTGCCGCTCTTCGCCAGACTCTCCGCAGGTGAACAGCAGAAGGTCTTCAAACCCCACTCCAGGCCACGCCTCGTGCTGGCCACGAACGTCGCCGAAACGTCACTGACCGTGCCCGGCATCAAATACGTCATCGACGTCGGCACCGCCCGCATCTCCCGGTACTCCAACCGCACCCGCGTCCAACGTCTGCCGATCGAACGCATCTCCCAGGCGAGCGCGAACCAGCGCAAGGGCCGCTCGGGCCGTACCAGCGACGGCATCTGCATTCGCCTGTATTCGGAAGCTGACTTCGACTCGCGACCCGAGTTCACCGACCCGGAGATCCTACGCACCAACTTGGCCAGCGTCATCCTGCAGATGACCGACCTCGGGTTCGCGTCGAGTGACAAGGAGATCCTCGAATTCCCGTTCCTCACTCCGCCGGAGGCCAAGGCCGTCCGTGACGGACGCACCATGCTCTCCGAACTGGGTGCCCTGACCAGCGATAAGGCCGGAACGATCACGGTCACCCCCACCGGTCGGCAGCTGTCACTGCTCCCGATCGACCCGAGACTGGCACGCATGGTCATTGCCGGCGCCGAGGCGGGATGTGGGGGAGAAGTCACCATCATCGTGGCTGCGCTGTCCATTCAGGACCCCCGCGAACGTCCCACCGAGGTGCGAGCCGCCGCCGACGAGAAGCACGCCCGCTTCACCCACCCGGGCAGTGACTTCCTCTCATACCTCAACTTGTGGAACTACCTGGACGACCAGCAATCGACGCTGACGAGTTCGAAGTTCCGTCGCCAGTGCAAGGCCGAATTCCTCAACTTCGTGCGCATACGCGAATGGCAGGACCTCGTCGGCCAGCTGCGCTCTCTGCTCGGAACCGCCGGTATCCGCGTCAACAAAACTGTGTGGCGCCCGGTCGACGCGTCTGCTGCCGAGAAATCTCCGTCGTCCGGGTCATCTCCTGATTACCATGGCCTCGCCGCGGCGAGGCCCGGGTCCGCGTCGAACGCTGCCACAGCGGCGACAGGAGCGAAAAGCGCCAACGGCAAGGTCGGATTCGCCGAACTCAGTGCGCAGAAGCGCAGCGCGAAGAAGAACGGTGGACACGACGACGCGAATGGCTCCGGGCAGAGTGCTGCCAGTGCGCGGCTCGACCCGCATGCCGCAGCCATTCACCGTGCCCTGCTGACTGGGCTGCTGTCGATGATCGGTTCCAGGTCAGAGCGCAACAAGGACTATCAGGGGGCCCGAGGCACCCGCTTCGCGATCTTCCCCGGTTCTGGTCTGTTCAAGAAGAAGCCCGACTTCGTCATGGCCGCGGAGCTGGTCGAAACCTCCAGGCTGTGGGCACGCACCGTCTCAGCGATCGAACCCGATTGGGTCGTCGAGGCGGCCGGTGACCTGGTGACCAGACAGTATTCGGACCCGCACTGGTCGAAGAAGGCCGGCGGCTCGATGGTCTACGAGAAGATCTCGCTCTACGGCGTCACCCTCGTCTCCGACCGTCGCGTCGGATACGGCGCCTTCGACCGGGAGGCCGCGCGCGACATGTTCATCCGCAAGGGCCTCATCGAAGGTGACTGGCACGAACGCTTCGGATTCCTCGACCACAATGCGACGGTCATCGATGAGGCAGAGGCGCTGGCCTCACGCACACGCAACCGCAGGGTCCTGGATCAGGACGACGCCCTCTTCGAGTTCTACGATGAGCGGATTCCGGCCACGACCACCTCGGCGGCGGACTTCCGCTCCTGGTGGAAGAAGCAGAAGCGTCGCGACTCGCACCTGCTGGATCTGACCACGTCGATCCTGCTCAGCGACGACAGCGAGGAACTGACCGCCTCGGTGGCCGACGACTTCCCGATGGAATGGGAACTGGTCGACGGTTCGATGGCGAAGCTGCGATACTCCTTCGAACCAGGCAGCACCGAGGACGGGGTGACCGTCGAGCTGCCTGCAGTCTCCGTGCCCCTCGTGGATTCCGACGAATTCTCTTGGCAGGTCCCAGGACTGCGGGAGGAACTCGTCGCAGCCTACATACGGTCGCTGCCGAAGAACAAGCGCCGCTACTTCGTGCCAGCACCGGACGTCGCCCGCGACATCCTGCCGGTCCTCACCCCCTATCGCGGGGCTCTGCCCGAGGTGCTCGCTGCTCAGTTGAGCGAACGCGCAGGCGGGGGAGGTCTGAATGACCTGGTGCCCATCACCGTGACCGCCGAGGACTTCGACCACGACCGCATTCCACCGCACCTGAGGATCCGCTTCCGAGTCATCGACGGGACCACGACAGTCGGTATCGGTGAGGATCTGAGCAAACTGACCGCGACGGCGAAGCCCCAGGTGCGCAAGGCTCGGGCGAAGCAAGCCTCGTTCACTGCCAAGACCGGGCTGACCTCATGGTCGTTCGCCACACTGACTGACCCAGACGAGGCAGACGTCGGTGCCGTACCGGGCCTGGCCGACCGTGGCAGCAGCGTCGACCTCATCGCCTTCGATACAGCTGCCCAGTCCCGCCTGGCCTCGCGTGAGGGACTGATCACCTTGCTGAGCCTGCGTACGAACGAGTCACTGAAATACCTGCGGGACGGACTGACGACCGATGAGAAACTCATCCTCGCCGGCCACCAGAAGTCCTCGGACGAAATGCTCCACGCACTCATCAGGGCCGGTATCCGCACTGTCGTCGAGACTGAATTAGGACCAGCAGAGACCGCCTGGGTGGCAGACGCCGATGAGTTCGGACGGCTCGAAACCACCATGCAGGCCACGCTGACCGACATATGCTCGAGCCTGCTGCCTCACCTGATGAAGTCGCTGCGGTCCACGACCGAACTCGACCGGCGTGTGTCGAGGGCTTCGTCCCTGGCGATCCTGTCCAACCTCGCCGATGTGCAGGCTTGGCGCGGTTCGCGAGTCACGGGTGAGTCGATTGCCGCGATGTCCGGGCAGATGGTTCGCGACCTGCCGAGGTGGGTGCAGGCAGAGGTGGTTCGCATCGACGGAATGCAGAACTCGCCGATGCGTGACAAACAGCTCATGGACCGCGTCAGCGGAAGCGCCGACTCCGTGATGAAGAAGGTCGCTAACAGATTCCCCGAACTGTCCAAGGCAGACTGGTCGACGATCGTGGTCTCTGTGCCCAGTCAGTGGCGGGACGTGATCATCATGCTCGAGGAGCTGCGCGTCAGCCTCTACGCGAACTCGCTGGGAACGGCCCACCCGGTGTCGGAGAAGAGGATCGCAAAGGCCCTCGCGCAACTGTGACGGGCACGCGACCTGCACGCACCCTGCGACGTCAGTCGCTGAACGTACCGCGGCAACGAGATGTTTCGGTGCTGCGGGTGAGGGGGCGCTGTGTAGTGAAGGTGCCGAGTTCCGAATACTGATGGGCACCGGACGACGCGGCTGCGAAGCTAGGCGGGGGCGGAGGTGAAGTAGCCGGCGAACAGCCACCAGATGGGGAGGATGGCCGCAGCCAGGAAGGCCGCGACAGACCACCAGATACGCCACTTCCAGGTGCGCCTTCGGGTGCCGATGAACAGGAACACGAGGTAGAAGACGAGGCAGAATGCACCGGAGAGGCTGAGCATCACCATGCTGAAGGCTTCCAAACCGGAGGTTCCGAGGTCGAAGAGGTAACTGGTGACTTGGCCGATCTCGAGGGAGAACTTGATCGCCAACACGAGGAAGGGGATGCCGAGGATCGCTGCGAGAATCAGCGGTAGGGCCTTGAGCAGGCGTTCCTTCGGTTCAGAGCGTCCGGCGTATTCAACAAATTCCTCATTCATCGCCACCCAGCTTAATCGCAGAATCCGACAGGACGCTGGACGCCCCTGCTGTACCGCTCACGCGGACTGAACTCAGCCGCAGACGCTCGCCCAACTCAGCAGCAGAAGCGCACCGACCACAACTGTGACTGACCGGACACCCGGTCAGAGACAGAAGAGAGATAAGATATTTTGGTGACTTCTGGCCAGTACTCTGACAAGGACATTCGAACCCAGGCGGCTCGCCGCCGGACGTTCGCTGTCATTTCGCACCCCGACGCGGGTAAATCGACGACCACCGAGGCGCTCGCCCTGCACGCGCGAGCCATCGGCAAGGCAGGCGCCACCCACGGCAAGGCCGGTCGCCGCGCGACTGTCTCCGACTGGATGAAGATGGAGCAGGACCGCGGCATCTCGATCTCCTCGGCCGCGCTGCAGTTCGAGTACCGGGATGCGGTCTTCAACCTCGTTGACACCCCGGGCCACGCGGACTTCTCTGAGGACACCTACCGTGTGCTCTCAGCCGTCGACTGCGCCGTGATGCTCATCGATGCGGCCAAGGGCCTCGAGGCGCAGACCATGAAGCTCTTCGAAGTCTGTGCCCACCGCAACATTCCGATCATCACCGTGGTCAACAAATGGGACCGTGCCGGTCTCGACGCTCTTGAGCTCATGGATGAGGTCCAGGAGCGCACCGGCCTCCTGCCCACCCCGCTGACCTGGCCTGTCGGGCAATCCGGTGACTTCAGGGGAGTCCTCGACCGTCTCACCGGTGAATACACGAAGTACGACCGCACCAATGCCGGTGCCGCCATCGCCGGGGAAGAGACCTACGCCGCGGACAAAGCCATCGAGCTCGAAGGTGATGCCTGGCAGACCGCGGTCGACGAATCCGATCTCCTCGACATGGAAGATCAGAACCACGATCAACAGACCTTCCTGGCCGGTAAATCGACCCCGGTGATGTTCGCCTCGGCGGTGCTCAACTTCGGCATCCACAAACTCCTCGACATGCTCGTCGACCTGGCACCTGCTGCAGAGGCCCGGCTGGACAAGGACGATGAACCCCGTGACGTGGCCGACCCGTTCTCCGGATTCGTCTTCAAGGTCCAAGCTGGAATGGACTCCAACCACCGTGACCGGCTGGCCTATATCCGTGTCTGCTCCGGCGTCTTCGAACGCGGTTCCGTGCTCACCCACGCCGCGACCGGCAAACCCTTCGCCACGAAGTACGCGCAGCAGGTCTTCGGCCGGGACCGGGATGTCGTCGACGAAGCATTCCCAGGTGACGTCGTCGGTCTGGTCAACGCCAGTGCTCTGCGAGTCGGCGATTCGCTCTACTTGGACAAGAAGGTCGAATTCCCAGGGATTCCGACGTTCTCTCCCGAACACTTCATGGTGATCCGGGCCAAGGACTCCTCGAAGTACAAGCAGTTCCGCCGCGGCATCGAACAGCTCGACCACGAAGGCGTCATCCAGGTGCTGCGCTCTGACCTGCGCGGCGATCAGGCCCCAGTTCTCGGAGCCGTCGGGCCGATGCAGTTCGAGGTCGCCGAGGACCGGATGAACAACGAATTCCACGCACCCTGTGCGCTGGAGCGCCTCAACTTCTCGTTGGCCAGGCGCACCACACCGGAATGCGTCCCGACTCTGGCAAGGGAACGATCAGTTGAAGTTCTGCACCGGTCCGACGGGGAGCTGCTGGCTCTGTTCTCGGATCGGTGGCGGCTCCAGGGTGTGCAGAAGAATCACCCGGACCTGGTTTTGGAACCGCTCGTCGTCAGCTGAGCGCACATACCGCGATCGGCGGAGGCCAACCGCCAAGCCGATCACACGTCTCGCCGTTTCGACGAAGACGTCTCGCCGTTTTGACGAGGACATTAAGATGAATAGTCGGGGTCATTCCAAGGTGGCCCCAGTCGGGGAGACTCGACGCTCGGGGAGACCCGGAATGACAAAGGAGATATCACAGACGTGGGAACGAAATCGATTCGAGTCGCGATTGCCGGATTGGGCAACTGCGCCTCTTCCCTGATCCAAGGTGTTGAGTATTACCGGGATACAGCCCCGGGCAGTAAAGTACCGGGCCTCATGCACGTTGAATTCGGGGACTATCACGTCGGTGACATCGAATTCGTCGCCGCATTCGATGTCGACGGCAAGAAGGTCGGCGCGGATATTGCTGAGGCGATCACGGCCAGCGAGAACAACACGATCAAGATCGCAGACGTGCCATCGACCGGCGTCGAGGTTCAGCGCGGGCCGACCCTGGACGGACTCGGCGAGTACTACCGCGAGACCATCGACGAATCCGACGCCGAACCGGTTGACGTCGCGCAGGCGCTGCGCGACGCGAAGGCCGATGTTCTCGTCTGCTACCTGCCCGTGGGTTCGCAGGAGGCCGTCGAGTACTACGCGCAGGCCGCAATCGATGCGAAGGTCGCCTTCGTCAACGCCCTGCCCGTCTTCATCGCCGGCACCAAGGAATGGGACGAGAAGTTCCGTGCCGCCGGAGTGCCGATCGTCGGCGACGACATCAAGAGCCAGATTGGTGCGACCATCACCCACCGTGTGATGGCCAAACTGTTCGAAGACCGCGGCGTCGTCCTCGACCGCACATACCAGCTCAACGTCGGTGGCAACATGGACTTCAAGAACATGCTCGAACGCAAGCGCCTCGAATCGAAGAAGATCTCGAAGACCCAGGCCGTGACCTCGAACACGACGGCCGAGCTCGCTCCCCGCAACGTCCACATCGGTCCCAGCGACTACATCGAGTGGCTCGATGACCGCAAGTGGGCCTTCGTCCGTCTTGAGGGACGCAACTTCGGCGATGCTCCGGTGTCGCTGGAGTACAAGCTCGAGGTCTGGGACTCACCGAACTCGGCCGGAGTGATCATCGACGCCGTCCGTGCAGCGAAGATCGGCCTCGACCGAGGTGTCGGCGGAGCTCTCATCTCTGCATCCTCGTACTTCATGAAGTCGCCCCCGGAGCAGAAGGGCGACGACGCAGCACACGACGCCGTCGAAGCCTTCATCCAAGGAAACCTCGACCGCTGAGCTGAACGCCGCAGCAACCTGAGAATGCCGATCGCACCAACGTGTGGTCGGCATTCTCTCTTTCCGGCGGGGCGTCGGTCTCTGCGTCAACCCTGCTCCACTGCGGCGGATACTGTGCGGTTGCGTCTCAGCAGTCGGTCGAGAACCCAGGTGAGGAGCCCGACCCCGGCCCCGACGGCAGTGCCTGTGATCAGGCTCGAGGCAGCGGCGAATGTTCGAACTATCAGGCTCGATACCAACGGATCGAGATCCGAGAGGTTCCCGCCGAGGCGGGGCGGCGCCCCGTCGAACTGCGCAGTCCAGAAGATCTGATGACCCGCAGCCAGGAAGACGCCGTAGAAGACACCGACCGCGAGCAGCGTGAGGAAAGCGTTCGGAACCGCCGCCCACAGTACGACTCCGATCCAGACGAGGAGCGGCACGAAGACGAAGGCAGCGTTGATGAGGGTGCCGGCTGTGATGATGTCGAGGTCGTGGAGGATGACGCGAGGCGCGGCGAGCAGGGCAAGGGCGATGATCGCCCACAGCGGCAGTCCGAGGCGCCGAGGCGGTCGTGGAGGACGTGGCGAACGCTGGGGTGGAAAAGCGGATGGGTGCCCGTCGAAGGCAGCATGTGAACTCATGGTTCGAGCCTAGGATGCGAGGCCGAGCTGCACAGTCCGCGTCCGGCGACACATGGGTACGTCGACGGGCGACACGCACTCACCACCTCGGCGGATGCCCGCAGGCGATCCAGGATATGAGATCGGCTCGCCGCAATCGGCATTGTCCACGACACTGAGAACTTGCACACAGTGGTCCCTGCCACACTCAGGTCTTGACCGGCCGCCGAGGTGAGCGGCTTCGTCCGGCTCATCTGCACACCCCATTGACGAACCACCGAGGAGCATCGATGTCGCGCAACACCGCTGTCACCGACACGAAACAGAAGAAGCCGGCCGAACTCAGTTGGCTGATGCGCCTGTTGGTCGTCATCGAGAAGGCCGGAAACAAGCTTCCTCACCCCTTCTGGCTGTTCCTGTCACTGGCCGTCGTGGTCATGATCCTCTCGGCAATCTTCTCCGCCTCCGGCTTGCAGGCCGTCAATCCGGCCACCGACAAGACGGTGACGGTGACCAACCTCTTCAGCACGGAATCCCTGCGTGAGATCGTTGCCGGAGCCACGAACAACTTCGTCACGTTCCCACCATTGGGCCTGGTCCTCATCGTGCTCATCGGCGTGGCCGTAGCCGAGCAGTCCGGGCTGATCCCGGCAATGCTGCGCGGAACCATCGCCGGTGCCTCACCGAAGTGGATCACGTTCATCGTGGCACTCGCCGGCACTGCCTCGTCGATCGCCTCCGACGCCTCATACATGATCATGATTCCCCTCGGCGGGCTCGCGTTCAAAGCTGTGGGACGCAACCCGCTGCTCGGCTGCCTTGTCGCCTACGCCGCCACCTCAGGCGGATACTCGGCAGCACCCATGGTCAACTCCTTGGATACGATCCTCGGAGGGCTCTCCACGTCTGCGGCTCAGATCATCGACCCGGAATATGTGGTCAGTCCCGTCGCGAACTTCTACTTCAACTTCGTCTCGATGTTCGTCGTCGCGGGCGCCGTCACCCTGGTCACCGAACTCCTGCTGACCAAGCGCGCCGACCAGATCGAACTCGACGAACCGGATGAGAACGACCCCGACAACTTCGACGTCAAGATGGCACTGGACGCCAACGAGAAGCGCGGAGTGCTCTTCGCTGTACTCAGCATCGTTGCCTGCGCTGCCATCCTGTTCTTCCTCGCGCTGCCCGAAGGCTCCTTCCTGCGCGATGAAGCCGGCGGATTCGGCCCCGAATCGGGCCTGATGGCAGGAATCGCTGCCATCATCGGCTTCGGCTTCTTCATCATCGGCATCGTCTATGGCTACGCCACCGGATCGATCAAGAAGACCTCCGACATTCCCGACATGATGGGAAAGGGACTGCTGCCGTTCGTCCCCGTCATCGTCCTATTCTTCGCCGCCAGCCAGTTCCTTGCGCTGTTCAAGATGTCGAGCCTCGGCGAGATCCTGGCGATCCGTGGAGCCGAGTTCTTCGGTTCACTCGAGACGGGGACATTCGTCATCCTCCTCGGCGGATGGCTGCTTGTGGCACTCGGCGCCCTGTTCCTGACCTCCGGATCGGGACTGTGGACGCTCATGGCACCGGTCCTCGTTCCGATGTTCATGCTCCTGTCCATCGCCCCGGAGACCACGCAGGCCCTCTACCGCATCGGCGACTCGACGACGAACATCATCTCCCCGATGAGCCCGTACTTCGTCGTGGTCCTCGGCTTCATCCAGCGGTATAAGAGGGATGCGGGAATCGGCACCGTGCTGTCGTTCACCATTCCGCTCTCATTCGCGATGTTCGTTCTCTGGGGACTGCTCTTCTTCATCTGGTGGGCCACCGGAATTCCATGGGGTCCCGGAGCCGCCACGAACTACCACATGGGCTGAGGCCTCTGGTTCGGCTCGCGAGGTGGGGCGGATACAACGCCTGCCGTGGATGTGGGAATAACCTGGCCGCCGACGAGCGTTACGATCGTGCAACGCTCGTTGGGTTGGGCACTGGTTCTTCAGTGACTGTCCAGCTCAGTTGACTAGACTGAGACCATGATTCAACTCTCGTGTGGCATTTCGTCTGCGCGAGCAACCTGCTCAGATCGAAAGGATCTCGACCGTGAGTAACCCCATGATGAACCGGGCGATCAACCAGGGCGCCCAGGCCGGACGCAACGAACCGGTCATGTCCGACCAGGATCTCAACAACCTGTTCAGCCAGCCAGCTGCTGAGAACCGTAACGCTGGGCCGCAGGTCGCTGACCGGGCGATGACCTACGACGACGTCATGATGAAGACCGGCATTCTCTTCACCATCCTCCTCGCCGGTGCTGTGCTCGGTTGGTTCGTTCCGCCACTCGCTTTGCCCGCGATGCTCATCGCGCTGGTCCTCGGCTTGGTGAACGCCTTCAAGAAGGAACCCAGCAAAGCCCTGATCATCGGCTACGCCGCGTTCGAGGGTGTCTTCCTCGGCGGTATCTCCGGGATCTTCGAGCGGATGTATGACGGCATCGTCGTCCAGGCCGTGCTCGCCACACTCTGTGTCTTCGGCGTCATGCTCGCCCTGTTCAAGTTCAAGGGCGTGCGCTACGGCTCGAAGATGAAGAAGTTCATGTTCATCGCCATCGGCGGTTACGCGATCTTCTCCCTGATCAACTTCGGCGTCGCCATGTTCACCGGCACCGGAGGAGCTCGCAGCATCGAGGTCTTCGGCATACCGCTGGGAATCGTCATCGGCATCGTCGCCACAGTGCTCGCAGCCATGACGCTGATCATGGACTTCCAGATGATAGAAGAGGGCGTCAAGCACAAGATCCCGGAGAAGTACTCCTGGATGTGCGCATTCTCCCTCATGGTCACCCTCGTGTGGCTCTACATTGAAATCCTGCGCCTCATCTCCTACTTCAGGAACTAGACGCCCCAGATCCCGGGACCACCCCAGCTGCGTGGTCCCGGGAGCGGTGTCTATGATTGAGCCATGAACAACGTCACGGCGGACCTCGACACAGAGGTCCGCCGTCTGCGTATCCGCATCATCGGACTCAACCCGCGACAGCTCGCCGAGGCGGGCCCGAATTCCCGTGTCACTGCAGCGGGTGCGCACTCCCGCAGAGACACGATCGCCGAGGCACTCGCAGAGTTCTCGTCCATCGGCTCCGGTGACCGTACGGTCCCGGATCTGGGTGATCAGAGTCTGGCCGACCAGGTCGTCGTCCTCATCGAAGAGGGCACGGCCTCGGCCAGAGACCTCCCGGAGGCGCAACAGCAGGAGCGATTGGCTCAGCTTCTCGACGCGGCAGTGCGACTGCGTCGACGCCTTGCCTAGGATCGATCGGACCTCATCGTCGAGTACCGTCGAGTTCGGCCCGTGAACCCACCCGTCACCGTTCTGTAAGGTTTCTCGCCCCCACCGCCAGGCGCAGACGAGGATAATCAACAGCACCATCCGCCGCTCTGAGAAGGTGCCACACTGACGATGACAGATCGCCGCCCGCTGCTCTTCACCCTCGCCGGAATCGTCGCGACCCTCGTGTACTTCGGCGCCGCCGAGTTCATCGCCGGTGCCTTCTCCGCCACCTCGGCGCCTTTGCTGATCCTGGGGCAGACGATCATCCCGCTCGTGCCGACAGCCGTGATCAAGGCCGCGATCAGCATCTTCGGCACGAACGACAAACTCGCCCTCGTCATCACTCTGGTCATCGTCGGAGCGATCCTCGGAGGCGTGATCGGACGAATCGGCCTGCACCGGCGCACCCTGTCCTTCATCCTGCTCATCGGCCTCGGGATCCTACCCGTGGTTCTGCTGCTGAGCACCGGCGGATCGCTCCTGGACGCGATCCCGGCCCTTGGGGGAGTGGCACTGGGCTGCGCGGCATACGCCGGGTTGATCCGCCTCGGCGATGGCCGAGAACCGCGAGTCGAGGACTCTCAGGAGACAGACCGGAGTGCTGATATCGATGGCCAGCCGGGCAGCGACCGTCGTGCCTTCTTCGGCCTCGCCGCAGGACTGAGCGCGGTGGGCATCGCCGCGATCGCTGCGGGGCAGTCGGCATCGATTCTCGCCCGGAATGCGGCAGGAGCGGTGACGAAGCTCGTGCTGCCACGGCCGGCCACCTCGGCGCCTAAGATCCCAGCCGGAGCCGAGCTGGACATCGACGGACTCGCGCCGATCATGACACCCACTGACGACTTCTACCGCATCGACACCGCGCTCATCCCACCCTCCGTCGACGCTTCCTCCTGGTCGCTGCGAATCCACGGCATGGTCGACGAGGAAGTGACGATCACCATGGCAGAACTGCTCAAGCTGCCGTTGGAGGAGCACCGCGTGAGCTTGACCTGTGTGTCGAACGAAGTGGGCGGAGACCTCGTGGGCAATGCCACCTGGCTGGGCTACCCGGTCCGAGACCTGCTCAAACGTGCGCAGCCGAAGGACGGGGCCGATATGGTGCTCTCGACATCCGATGACGGCTTCACCGCCTCGACACCCCTCGAGGTGCTCACCGACGACCGAGCGTCCCTGCTTGCGGTCGGCATGAACGGCGAACCGCTGCCCCGCGACCACGGATTCCCCGCCAGGCTCGTTGTGCCCGGACTCTACGGTTTCGTGTCGGCGACGAAATGGGTGACGGAACTCGAAGTCACTCGATTCGCCGACAAGGAGGCCTATTGGACGAAGCGCGGCTGGTCCACACATGGGCCCATCCTCGTGGCCTCCCGTGTGGATGTTCCCCGCGCCGGTGTTCATGTCAGCCCGAACAAGGACGGGCAGATCATCACCGCGGGAATGGCCTGGGCTCAGCACGTCGGCATCGCTGAGGTGCGAGTGCGCATCGACAACGGCGGCTGGCACACAGCAGAGCTGGGTGAGGAGCTGACTGCCGATACCTGGCGACAATGGCGATGCCCCTTCGATGACGTGGAACCGGGCACCCACACCGTGACGGTCAGAGCGGTCGACCGAGATGGCAACGAACAGATCGCCGAACGCCGCCCCGCGATCCCCGGCAGCGCCACCGGCCTCCACGAACGGGACTTCACCGTCGACTGAGCTCCCGGATTGCAGGGACTGGCCGGGCGAGTAGGCCGGATTGCAGGGCCCAGCCGGGCGAGTGGGCCGGACGCCCGTGCCAACTATGACGTGCGGCCAATTTACTGTGGACAAGTGGTCGTTTCGGCCGATGAAATCGACCATCTGCGGACAGTGAAATGCGTTTGTCGACAGCGATTAACGATGTCGCCGGCACTCTGGGCCGAGAAGCTTGAGAACTATCTGACAAAACGTTGTATCCTCGCCTCAACATGGTGGTGAGCCCCGTGGAAGCACAGGTCGCCCCGCGCAGCCTGTGGTCGACACGGTTCTGATACCGCCGCAACCTGTTCAGCGTCACAATGAGGTGGTCTCAATGTTCGGTCTCCCGACGGCAACTGTCGCCGTCATCTTCGGCATCCCCGCGATATGGGTGATCTACACGTTGGTCTTCGTCTACCTCTCGCGCGGTTGGAAGGCCGAGGACGTCGCCGAAGACCAGGAACTGATCTCACGCAATGCCAGCGGAGGGAACAGGCCAAACGGCCCGGCCACCTCGGCGAATCAAGACCGCAGGTCCGGGACTGAGAACGGGGGACTGGCATGAACCTCGAAACCTGGTTCCTCGTCATCTACTTCGTTGCCATGGCCGGCATCGGCGTGTGGACGCTCAAGATCGGCAACAAGGACAGCGAAGGCTACCTGCTGGGCGGGCGCAGCCTGGGCCCGGCCGTGACAGCGCTGCGCCTGCAGAGTTCGTCGATGTCGGGGTATATGTTCCTCGGTGCCGGATCGCTGGCGTACACCAAGGGCTACTTCTCGCTCTGGTACGCGATGGGCGACATCGGCGGCGGAGTGCTCAACCTGTCGATCCTGGGTCGCCGGATGCGCAAACTCTCCCAGATCTTGGGGTCCCTGACCTCGATCGAATACCTCGAGCACCGCTACCCGTCGCCGTGGATCCGCGCCATCGCGGCCCCTGTCGCCGTATTCTGCATCTTCTTCTACGTCATGAGCCAGTTCATCGCCGGGGGCCGCGGCCTCGAGATGGTCACCGGCATCCCCTATGCATGGGCGCTGCTCATCGCCGTCGGCGTCATCGTCTTCTACACGTTCCTCGGCGGCTACCTTGCCGTGGCCTACACCGACTTCGTGCAGGCCATCATCATGCTCATCGGCATGGTCTGGATTCTCATCGGCACGCTGCAGGCAGTCGGCGGTTGGACGGCCGGCAACAATGCCGTCGGTGAGATCAACCCGAACCTGCTGACCATGTGGGGCCCCGAGGGCATCGGCTCCGTCCAGTGGGGCGTCATCATCGGCGCGGTCCTCGTATTCTCCATCGGCTACATGGGCTGGCCGCACGTCAACGTCAGCCACATGGCCATGAAGCGGCCCTCGGTCGCGCGCACAGCGAGCATGTACGCCACCGGCTTCAACCTCCTGTTCATCCCCGCCCCCTACATCGTGGGCATCATGGCGCTCATCATCCTGCCCAACCTCGACAACCCTGAACTCGCGGTGTTCCAAGTCGCAGACACGGTGCTGCCGAACTTCGCCGTCGGCATCGTCATGGCCGGCATCATGGCGGCCATCATGTCGACCGCGGACGCACTGCTTCTGCAGTCGGGCACGATCGCCAGCCAGGACCTGTTCCAGCGCTTCATCAAAAAGGACATGTCCGACAGCCAGTCCGTGTGGGTCTCGCGCTTCACCGTCCTCATCCTCGCCATCATCGGCTATATCGTCGCCGTCAACGATCCGCCGGCCGTCGCCGAGGTGGTCATCTTCTCCACGACCGTGCTCGGTGCCGCATTCGTTCCCGTCTACGTGGCCGCAGCGTGGTGGAAGAAGGCCAATGTTCCTGGTGCGATCTCCTCGATGGTGCTCGGAACCGTGTCCTCGGTCGTCTGGCAGCTGACCGGACTCGTCGACGCCACTGGCGTCGACCCGATGGGAATCGGCATCGTCTGCTCAACCCTGGCACTCATCCTCGTGTCTCTGGCCACCCAGAAGTCCCACCCAGTGCCCGCACACGTCGTCGCCGCATTGAAAGAGACAGACAAGATCGGCGCCATCCCAGCCCACATGCTCACCGGCCAGAACGATGCGCTGGCAGCACAGGTGCCCAAAGATGCGTGAGCATTCTGTGTCCGGTTCTGCTGGCGAGTCCAGTCTGATCGCTCCTGATTCTGTGCTGAAGCTGGCACCGAACATCACCGCCGCCGAGGCGCTCGCCGTATTCCAGCGCAAGCTCCCCGACGCGGAGGCTGAGGTCAGGGAAGTGCTCCACCCGTTCTGGTGGACGGCGCTGCGCGCACGGACCCGCGGCGTATTCACCCGATCCGCGAAACCAGGGTCTGCGGTGTCGCCGGGCCAACGGATGAACGTTCTGGTCAACGCCTACTCGGGCAAGGGCTACATCGCGGACTTCGAACCCCGTGGAGAAGGTGTGGCCGTCGCTGACTGGGTTGATGCCTTCGAATCCTCGGATCAGGGCGGCCGCCAGCCGGGTGTGGACCAGGTGAGACGAACAGCGCGTTCACTGGTGCGCACGAAGGTTGTGAAGACGGTGAAGCTGGGTATGGGCATCAGTATTGACGAAGCCGCTGCACCCAGCGGAGTCCTCAAGCCGAATTGGATCGTGACCGGAGCCAACGATAAGTATTCGGCGACGATCCTCGTCGACGGCCTCGATTCCTCCCACTACATCGTTCGGGTCGAGAAGCTGATCCAGGACTGAGACGCGCCCCCGCGGGGACACCTGACGCCTTGGTGAGACAACACAGATGTGTCAGCCCCAGTTCTTCGCGTCAGAGAGGCAGAATGGGTGCCCTGCGGGATCGATGAGCACCACCCAGGTTTCGCCTGGCTGTGGATCGGCGCGGGCGCTCCTAGTTCGATGCAGCGAGCGGCCGCAGCTTCGATGTCATCGGCGGCGAGATCGAGGTGGAACTGCTTGTGCCCGTCGTCGGGCCAATCCGGGCGTTTGTAGTCCGGGATCGTCCCGATGCCCAGAGCGTTGCTGGGGCCGGTGAGCATTGCGTAGTTCTCATCTGAGTACGCCACCGGCCACCCCAGCACCGCGGAATAGAAGTCGCCGAGCGCCGAAGCGTCCGGGGCATCGAGCGTGACCATCGCGAGCTTCGCGACAGGGGCCGTCGAGGTGGTGGAATCGGAAACGTTCATCTCTGTGTCAGTCATGTCTGTCATTCTTGTTCTATGGACGAGGTCGTCGATAGGAAAAACCCGCCACGCGGCGAATCACCGCCCGAGCACTTCTACGGACGGGTGCTCAAACCGGCAGAGTTGCTCGAGCACGCTCACTACTGTGCCGTGACGGATGTTGCCGAAGCGCTGCGGCCGTGGGTGAAGCGCTATTGGTCGGTGAACTGGGATCTGGCCGCTGACGAGCGTTATCAGACGGCGACGGTTTCGGAGCCTACGATCAATCTCACTCTCGAATACGGCGACATCGTCCGAGCAAACACGAACGGTACAGGAATCTGGCTGACCGGACCGGTGACCGGACGTCGATTCGATGTCGGACTCTTCGGTCGCGGCGGCGTCATCGGAGTCAATTTCCACCTCGGCGGCACAGTGGCCTTCGCGAACAAATCACCCGCGACGATTCGAGACACGACCGTGCCTGCTCGGACCTGGTTCCCGGGCATCGACGGCGACCTGCCTGTCCACGACGACCTGCTTGTCGGCGATCACCTGAAAACCGAGGACGGCATGGCCGCTGTCGTGATCGCGATCGAGAGTTGGCTGCTGTCCTTTCGCCCGCAGATGACCGAGGGCTATGCCAGGTTCCGCCAGATCCTCGGCCGACTCGACGACCCGACGATCATCAACCTCGGCGAATTGGCGCTGCACGCCGGGACAAGCGAGCGTTCGCTGCAGCGACTGTTCCAGGATCACTGCGGTGTCGGGGTCAAGCAGATCCTGGTCCGGGCACGGATCAGGGACGCCATCGCCGCATTCGACCGGGGATGGGACGGAGCATTCGGTGACCTGGCTGCGGAGCTCGGGTGGTTCGACCAATCACACTTCACAGCGGATTTCCACCGCGTCACCGGATACACGCCGGCCGAATACCTCCGTGCTCACGAGAGGAGCAGCCAGACACGGCAGTGATTCAGAGCGGGGCGCATAGAGCCGGGCCGGCCGGAACCGGGACCATCGCAGGTCAGCGGCGTTTGGCGATGCCGATTCCGGTATAGCCGAGGATGATTGCGAAGGCGAAGCCGACATAGCAGAATACCGCCCACGGGGCGTAGTCGAGGACGGAGACTCCCAGCACTCCGGCCATGTAGACGCCTGCCGAGGACCAGGGAATGAGCGGAACGACGACCGTGCCGGAATCCTCCAGCGTCCGGGAGAGGTTCTTCGCGTCGAGACCCCGATCGGCGTAAGCCTTCTTGAACAGTTCGCCCGGGACGATGATCGACAGGTAGGAATTGCCGGTCACGACGGCCATCGTGAGGCATGAGACCACTGTGGAGAGGACGAGGTCACCTGTGCGCTTCACGAACTTCAGCAGAGACCGGATGATGGTCTCGAGAGCACCGGACTTGGACATGATGCCGGCGAAGGCGAAGGCACTGAAGGCGATGAGGATGACTCCGGTCATCGATGCCATCCCACCCTGGGAGACCAACTCGACGACCTGAGGATCCAGATTCTTCAGAGTCGAGGCCCCGACCTCGAGCATGTCCGGGGTGAATCCGTCGACGGTAGAGGCGAAGATCGATTCGATGCTGACCTTCTGGAAGATCGCGGAGAGGATGCCGGCGACCAGTGATGAACCGATGATCGTCGGAAGAGTGGGCAGTTTGAGAATCGCTCCGCCGAGGACGATGAGCATCGGCAGGAGCAGAAGGACGTTGAAGGAGAAGAGACTGTCCAAGGTTCCGGTGACGGCAGTGATCTGGTCCGAATCGGTCCCACCAGACTGCTGATTGATGCCGACGAACAGGTAGAGCGCCAGCGCTACGACCGTGGCCGGGATCGTGGTGTAGAGCATGTGCCGAATGTGTTCCCACAAGGTGGTGCCGGCAGCGATCGGAGCCAGGTTCGTCGTGTCCGAGAGTGGTGAGAGTTTGTCACCGAAGTACGAACCAGCGACGATGGCGCCGGCGGTGGCCGCCAGCGGCGCGTCCAAGCCCGCGGCGATTCCCATGAGGGCGACTCCCACCGTTCCGGCCGAGCCCCAGGAGGTGCCGGTGATGACGGAGACGATCGCGGAGATGACGAAGGCGATGAGGACGATGAATTGTGCGCTGATGAGCCCCAGGCCGTAGTAGATCATCATCGGTATGGTGCCGGCGATCATCCACGTGCCGATGAGGATGCCGATCGAGATGAGCACGAGCAGTGCCGGCATCGCAGTGTCGAGCTTCTCCCTGATCCCGAGGAGCATCTCCTCCCAGCTCAGCCCCATCCGCAGAGCCACCAGACCGGCGATGATCGCGGAGAGGATCAGGAGCGGTTCGGGTGCGAGCCCGAGGACGCCGTAGCCCACCGCCAACAGGACGAGCATCGCGGCCAGGGGGACGAGCGACCATCCCAAGGGCGGACGCTTCTCCTCCACATCGGCGGAGGTGGAAGTCGTCGTGTCGTGCTCGTAGCTCATTCGAAAGTTCCTTGGATCTGCGGGGCGCCGCTGCGGACGCTCTCTCGTCCTCGGGCAAAGGCGAGCGCAATGGTGTGGCTGTCATCGGTGAGGAGGATGTCGGCATCTGCTCCCACGCGCAGGCGTCCCTTGTGCTCGAGGCCGAGGACATCTGCCGTATTGGAGGTGACGAGGGAGATGGCCTGAGACAGGTCGACACCAGGCAGGTCGGCACACGCCCACACCTGCTCGTACAGAGTCGTCTGCTTGGCAACATCCATGCCGATGAGCCGTCCGTCGGAGTCGAACTCCGGCAGGCTGCCGTTGGCATCGGAGGAGAGAGTGAGACGGCCGAGATCCCCGCCGAGGTCGATGTAGCGTTTCAGCGACTGCGTCGTCGTCGACGAGGCCGTCATATCGACCATGGCGCCCTTGGCGGCCAGATCGACCGCGTCGGCCAGTAGCTCAGGAGACCGGGTGATGTGCGTGGCGTACACGGCCTGGGGCGCGATTGGATACTCGTCGAGGAGCCGGTGCAGCGGGGCAAGTCGAGTCGAGTAGGGACCGACATGGAAATGAGTGATTCCGGCTTTGCCGGAAAGCAGCCCACCGACATGTGACTGGCTGACGAGCTCGGCCAGAGCCTCGACGGTGGGTTGGAACGACCGCCGATCCGAGATCGCGACCTCTCCGACGCCGATGACCTTGTCGATGAGGACGACATCATCGACAACAGCACCGGTCAAGGTCCGGGCCGGGACCTGGTAACTGCCCGTATAGATATAGGTGGTGATGCCCTCGGTCTCGAGAGCTCGGGCCTTGGCGAGGAGATCGGCGTGGCTGCGGGTGACTCCGTCGGTTCCCAAGCAGCCGATGACCGTGGTGACTCCGGCGCTCACGATGTCGCTGATGCGGATCTCGGGGGTGCGGTTTGCGTACCCGCCTTCGCCCCCGCCGCCGGCGATGTGGACATGTGGGTCGATGAAACCGGGCGTGGCGATCAGCCCCTGGGCATCAATGACTGTGGCGTTGGGAAGACCCTGGAGCGCCTCGGGTGGTAGGTCACCGATGAAGGTGATCTGCTGCCCCTCGATGAGGATGTCCTGCTTCCCGAGCCGTTCCGGGGCGCAGATGTCTGCTCCGCGCAGCAATATCACCATGTTTCGCTTTCTCCTTGCGACGTTTCTTGCAGCACTTACCCGGGAATGATCCCCTTGCCGTCGACCTTCGGGATGGCCGCGAGCAGCTTCTTCGTATAGGGATGCTGCGGGTCATTCCAGATCTGTTCTGTCGAACCGACCTCGACAATGTTACCTGCCTCCATCACAGCCACACGGTCCGCGATATCACGGACGACGGAGAGGTCGTGGCTGATGAAGATCATGGACGCACCGGAGTCGATGGCCAGGTCCCTCATCATCCGCGCGATTCTGGCTTGGAGAAACGCATCCAGGGAGGCGATCGGCTCATCACCGACGAGCACCTTGGGCCCGGCAGCCAGCGCACGCGCAATGGCGATGCGCTGCCGCTGTCCGCCCGAGAACGAATGCGAGAACCTCTGCGCAGCATCGACGGGCAGATCGACCGCTTCGAGGAGGGACTCCACGGTCCAGTTGTGTTTCGGGTCGAGGGTGAGCGCGTCGGTGAGCTGATCCCTGATGCGTCTGCGCGGATTCAACGATGCGTAGGGGTTCTGAAAGACCATTTGGACTCCCAGGAGATTCTTGGGCCGACGGCCAAGGCCTAAGGGCTTCACCGGGTGGGATTCGAAGGTGATAGTGCCGCCTGCGGTCTTCTCGAGACCGCAGATGAGCTTGGCCAGCGTGGACTTCCCGCAACCGGATTCGCCCACGAGTCCCAGCACCTCTGAGTGACCCAACTGCAGTGAAACGTTGCTGACGGCACGGAATCGGCCGCCGCCATTGAGCTTGTATTCGCAGGAGACGTTGTCGAGTTCGAGCAGTGGATCTTTGGATGCACGAGGAGAGTCCTCGGTCGTTGTCGTGGTTGTCATCAGCGTGAGACCTCCGCTCCAGGCAGTGATTCGATGAGCGACCTGGTGTACTCATGCTTCGGTGCGGTGATGACAGGTTCACGATCTCCCGTCTCCACCACCAACCCGTTCTTCATCACGACGATGGTGTCGGCCACCGAGGACAGCACACCGAAGTCGTGAGTGACAAGGAGGACAGCCAAGTTGAGGTCATCGCAGAGTTCGCGCAGCAGGCGCAGGATTCCGGCCTGCACAGTCACATCGAGGGCGGTGGTCGGTTCATCGGCGATGAGCACGTTCGGTTCGCAGATGATCGCCGAGGCGAAGGCGATGCGCTGCAGCTGCCCACCGGAGAACTGGTGCGGGTATTTCCCGATCGCCTCATCGGGGTGGGGGACGTGAGTGCGTTCGAGGATGTGGACGGCGCGCTCAATGGCGTCCTTCTTCGACGCCTTCGTGTGATGTCGGTAGTGATCGGTCATCTGATCGCCGATGGTGAGCATGGGATGGAATGCTGAAGCTGGATCCTGGAACACCATCGACAGCTGCACGCCGCGCAGGCGGTTGTGGACCTTGGCAGGCATCCCCACCAACTCGGTGCCGTCGAAGTCGATGCTGCCGCTGAGTTGGGCACCGGCGGGAGAGAGACCCATGATCGCCAGTCCTGTCTGCGTCTTGCCCGAACCGGAGGCACCTGCGACACCGGTGATCTCTCCGGCCTCCAGATCGAACGAGACATTGCGCAAGATGTGCTTCTCCACCTTGCCCGTCGTTACCGATAGGTTGAGGTCGTTGATGCTGATCATGCTCATGAGGTGGTTTCTCCCACTTCCTGTGCGGTATGCGGGTCAAGGGAGTCGCGCAGGCTGTCTCCGATGAAGTTGAAGGCCATGACGATCGTGAGGATGCACAGGCCGGGGAAGAACGCGATCCACCAGGCGGCGAACTGCGAGACCCCCTCGCTGATCATGGCACCCCAGTCCGGTGTCGGTGGGACGACGCCCAGGGAGAGGAATGAGAGGCCGGCCATCGTGAGAATCGCCGAACCAACATCGAGGGTGGCAAGAACCACGACGGGGGAGAGCACATTCGGTGAGATCTCCCGGATGAGGGACTTTCCGGCGCTGAAGCCGAGCAGGCGTCCGGCGACGACGTATTCGCTGTTGCGAGCAGACATGACCAGAGATCTGGTGACACGGGCGTATGAAGGCCAGGAGACGAGGAGGATGGCGATGATCGCGTTCTTCAGGCCCGGTCCCAATGCTGCGGCGATGACCATGGCGAGGATGATCGTCGGGAAGGCGAAGACGAGGTCGGCAATGCGCATGATGATCTCGTCGACGGCTCGTCCGAAGTAGCCAGCGATCGCACCGAGGACGGAACCGAGCACGGCCGAGCAGATGACGACGAAGACGGCTGCCGGCAGCGTGGTGCGTGCGGCCACGATGAGTCGCGACAGAACATCACGACCCAGGGTGTCGGTGCCCAGGAGGTTTTCGCCTCCGGGAGCACTGAGCCGGGGGAAATCCTGCGCCAGCGGGTTGAACGGTGCCAGAAGTGGTGCGAAGACCGCCACGATCAGCCAGATGCTCAGGATGATGGCTCCGATGAATCCCAGCGGAGTGCGCAGTGCCTTTGGAAAGCGCAACTGCCACCGTTTGACTCCGCGGTCGACGGGATTGCGATCTGCCACCTCGGCGCTGGCAGATGTGGTGTTCGTCGGCGGCTGTTTGGGGGTCCCGATGCTCATCGCACCCTCACTCTCGGATCCACGAAGCCGTAGATCAGGTCGACGATGAAATTGACGATGATGTAGACGATGCCGATGACGAGTCCGACTCCCATGATGACGGGCAGGTCGAGCGTCGTCGCACCGCGGAATGCGTACTGTCCCAGGCCGTTCCAAGCGAACACGGTCTCTGTCAGGACCGCGCCGGACAGGAGCGAACCGAAGGCCAGGCCGACGACTGTGATGATGGGGACGAGAGCACCGCGGAAGATATATTTGAAGACGACCGTGCGAGCCGGCAGCCCCTTGGCTCTGGCAGCGGTGACGTAATCGAGTCGGATGATGTCGAGAACGCTTGAGCGGCTGAACCGGGTGAGCAGGCCGATCGTGAACAGGGCCAGCACACACGAAGGCAGAATCAGATGTCCGAATGCGTTGATGAACGTCGACATCTGACCGGCCAAAAGAGAGTCGACGGTGTAGAGGCCGGTGACCCTCGGCGGCGGGGTGATCCACGGATCAAGGCGCCCAGCGCCGGGAACGACGCGGAGCTTGAAGAAGAAGACGTAGTAGCCGACCGCAGCGATCCAGAATGTGGGTGCCGAGATGCCGATGAGGCTCAAGGCGCGGATGGCGTGATCGAGGATCGTGTTCTGCTTGAGCGCGCTTGCCAGTCCAAGCAGCAGACCGATGATGACCGAGATCAGGATGGCTCCGATACCCAGCTCGATCGAGGCAGGGAAGACCTGGCCGATCGACTGGAGGACTGGTGTCCGGGTCTGGTTGGATACACCCATGTCGCCCTGGAGCAGGTTGCTCAGATACGTGAAGTACTGGACGATGAGTGGTTGGTCGAGGCCGAGGCGCTCACGGGTCGCGGCGACGATCTCCGGATCCGCCGCCGCCCGGTCGCCGAGGATGGCGGCGACCGGGTCGGTGGGGACCAGGTTTGTCATCAGGAACGTCACAACAGTGACACCCCAGATGAGGATGAGGCTGATCCCGATCCGGATGAGGATGTAGCGCAGCAGCGGGGGCAGCAGCGGTGGTTTGATGCGCTGTGCTTCGTCGCTGCTCGGCGGGTGGGCGGTGGAGCTATCGGTGGTTGAGACCGACATCCTCACTCAGCTTTCGCGAAGTCGAATGTGATGTCGGCATTGGAGACGTACTTGTTGATGCTCGATCCCACCGCCACTGTGTTGACGGGCTGGACGAGAGGAATCCAGACTCCGGTGTCCGTGGTCGCCTTGTACAGCTTGGCGTAGGCTGCGTCACGGTCGCCGTCCTTGGCCTTCTCCGCTTCGGCTGCGAGCTTCTTCAGCTTCGGATCGGACTTCCAGTTGACGCGGTCGGCAACGCTGCCGCCGGGGATGAAGACGTTGTAGTTCGTGGGATCCGGGTAGTCCGCACCCCAGGTGCCGATGCCCATGGGCTGCTTGGCTGAGCGGAAGCCGTCGAGCTGTGTCGAACTGGGTGCCGGCTTCAGTGCGAGGTTGATGTCGGCCTCCTTCAGCTGAGCCTGCAGGGTCTCCGCCAGCTGAGCCAGGTCGACTCCGTTGACTGACTGGTCGCTCGAGTAGTGGAAGGGGATCTTCTCACCGTCGTAGCCGGCTTTCTTCAGCAGTTTCTTCGTCGTGGCCAGGTCCTTCTCTGGTGCCTGATCCTTCGGCACGGCACCGACGAACTCGTTGGGGACGAGGCTTGCCATGCGCTGCGATCCTTCTCCGGCGAGGTCGGTGAGCTTGTCGTAGTCGATGGCAGACATGACGGCCTTGCGGAAGTTCGGATCGGCGGCAGGTCCGCCGAGCTTCTCGTCGGTGTTGTTGAAGATGTAGAGGCTGCGCGTTGAGGGCAGGCTCGCGATCTCACCCATGGAGTCATCGATCTGCTTCGCCTGCTCGGAGTTGAGGTCGTAGGCGACCTGTGCCTGGCCGGACTGGATGTCGGTCAGCTGGGTCTCTGCGGAGACGTTGCGCAGTACGACGCGTTTGTACTTCGGTTCCGGGCCGTTGTAGTGCTCGTTCGCCGTCAGCACCACCTGACTGTCGGCATCGTACTTCTCGACCTTGTACGGTCCCGAGCCCTGCGAGTTCTCGTTGAGGAAGGCTTCTGCGCCGTCCTTCTCGTCGGTGGTGCCTTCGTTCTCCTTCACGACCTTCGAGTTCACGATTCCGATCGAGGCGTTGGGGAGAATGTAGGGGAGTGCAGGATTGGGCTTCTTGCTGGTCAGCTCGACGGTCTCCTCGTCGACCTTCTTGATGGAGACACCGTCGAGGAAGAACGAAGGATTGCCCTTGATGCCCTTGAGCCGTTCAAAGGAGAAGACGACGTCATCCATGGTGACAGGATCGCCGTTGGAGAACTTCGCGTCCTTCTGCTTGAGCTTCAGCGTCATCTTCTTGTCGTCATCGGACATCTCGAAGGAGCACAGGCCGTCGGTCGGCTTGGTCAGGTCGCCGTCCTTGAATTCCAAGGCGGTCTGATAGATGGCAGTGTCGATCGTCGACCCGGTGAACTCGAACTGCCGGTGGGGATCGATCGTCTTGAGGTTGAACGCGGTCTCAGCCACGATCGTGTCGCCGGCCTCGCCTCCTCCCTGGTCTCCTCCGCTGCAAGCAGCCAGACCGAAGGTGAGAGCGAGAGCTGATCCGATTGCGAGCGCTCGGCGAGGGAGGCGGACCTTCATGTGAGATTCCTTACAGTAGGTGTTGTAGCTCACACTAAATCCCAACCGGCCCCCGTTCAATCAGCCATGCCACAACGCTGAGTGTTTTCTGCTGTGGCATTCTGCCAATGTCTCACCAGGTGGGAGCCTTGACCCGACGGCACCCCAGGCAGGCGTCGCGCCCCTGGCACGGCTCCGGCCGCAACCGCTAGGCAGACGTGTATTTGTGCGTCACTTGTGCTCGACATCCACACTTTTGGCCAGCGGTCGCAGCGTACGGGCCCGGGAGGAGGGCTCGATCTCGCTGAGTCGGACGCGCATGCCGTGCGTGCTGCGCAGTGTTGCACGGGGTGCGCAGAGTTGCATGGAGTTGCCCAGGTTCGCATGTAAGCGCCCAGGTCCGATGCGCAATGGTCGGTCGCGCCCAGGTCCGATGCGCCCAGGTCAGATGCGCATTGGTCAGGCGCGCCCCAGGTCCGATGTCCCCACGCCGGAAGCGCCCAGGTGGGATGTGTCCAGCCCGAGGGCGACGTCGGTGGCCGCAGAGCTGGCACCAACTGCCTCGGCGTCCCAGTCAGTCCTGTCGATGTCGGGGATCGCTTGGCTCATGACGTCCTTCCAGCCGCGATGCCACTGGGCGGGGAAGGCCGAACGCAGCAGGTCGAGCATGATCGGCACGGCCGTGGACGCGCCGGGCGAAGCTCCGAGCAGTCCGGCGATCGACCCGTCCGCGCCGACGACGAGCTCGGTGCCCTGCTGCAGGGCGCCGACGCGTTTCGGGTCAGGTTTCACCAGCTGCGCACGCTGCCCGGCGGGCACCAGCGTCCATTCGTTGAACCTGGCCTTCGGGTAGAAGCGGCGCAAGTGGGAGAACTTCTTCTTCGGTCCCGCCGCCAGCTCTGTGACGAGGAACTTCACAAGGTCGAGGTTCTGCAGGCCGGCCGCCGCGATCACATGGAGATTATCGGGCCGCAGGGTCGTGAAGAAGTCTCTGAGGTGACCGTGCTTGAGCAGCTTGGTGCTGAACGTCGCATAGGGGCCGAACAGCAGGTGCTCCTCATCGTCGATGATGCGTTTGTCGAGGTGAGGCACCGACATCGGGGGAGCGCCGACATCGGCTTGCCCGTAGACCTTGGCGTCGTGGCGGCTGACGACGGCAGGAGTGGCGCTGCGGTAGAACGAAGCTCCGACGGGCAGCACGGCATAGCCTCTGACTTCGGGGATTCCGCTCTTCTGCAGGAGTTTGAGGGCAAACCCGCCGGCGCCGACGAAGACGTGCTTCGCTTTGATCGAGAAAGGTCGGGCCGGCCTCGACGCTGTGCCCGAGGCTGTTGCCGGTCCATCGGTCTTGCCTCTGACAGTCCAGCCTGCTGCTGTGCTGTGCAGTCCGGTGACTTCATGGTTGGTGTGGACCTCGTTACGGGCGTGGTCTGAGACGATGTCCAGCAGGCCTCGGGTCAAGGCGCCGAAGTCGACATCCGTGCCGCGCGGATTCCTGGTCGCGGCAATCGGCGCACCGTCATCGGGTCGGCCCTCCATCGTCAACGGCGCCCACTGTGCTATCTCATCGCGATCGGTGGTGAAGTCCATGTCTGCGAACAGGGGGTCAGCACGCAGCGTCTCCACGCGCTGTCGTAGGTAGTCCACGTCGCGGTCACCGAAGACGAGGTTCATGTGAGTCGTGGCGTGAACGAATTCGGTGGGGTCCAAGCGCCCAGTCTGGGCCAGGTGGGCCCACCACTGCCGGCTGAGGTGAAACTGCTCTGCGATCGAGGCGGCCTTCGTGCCATCGGCGGGGTCAGGCATGTAGTTGAGTTCGCAGAAACCGGAATGTCCGGTGCCTGCATTGTTCCAGGCTCGGCTGCTTTCACCGGCGATGTCGCTGGCCCTCTCAAAGATGACGACGCGCATGTCGGGGTCGAGATCGGCGAGCATCGATCCCAATGTCGCCGACATGATGCCCGCACCGATGAGAACGACATCGGCGTCGGGCAGGTGCTGTGGTGTGACGGAGCTTCGCTTCATATATCCACCATGAGCTCTGAAGAATCATCCGTCCAATGAATAAGAACATCGATACAATCCGTACATGGATGAATTGCTTTCCGGTCAGGCCCCGCAGCTGGCGGCCCTGCTCGAGCTCGTCGAACAGGGCGGGCATATGACCGATGCGGCGGCAATCCTCGGCATTCCGCAGTCGACGATGAGCCGACGCATCCACGGCCTGGAGGACCGCCTCGGCGTACCCCTCATCGTTCCCGACGGTCGGGCGGTCAGCCTGACTGCCGCTGCCCGCGAACTCGCGGATTCGATCAGGGGACCGCTGCGAGAGGTCGAGATCGCGATCACGGACATCGCCGAGGCGGCCGACCCTGATCATGGTGCTATCCGGTTCGGCTTTCCGCTCACAATGGGAGCGGGTCAGATCCCCGATCTGCTGGCCGCCTTCAGTTCCCGGTATCCGGGCATCAGACTCGACCTCAAGCAGGCTCACGGCGCTGAGCTCGCCCGCGACCTGCAGAAGGGAGGACTGGATCTGGCAATCATCATTCCGCCCCCGGTTGAGCTGCAACATGAGGTTCTCGCCTCACAGGAAATCGTGGCCGCACTCCCTGTTGACCATCGGTTTGCCGGCAGGCGCAGCATCACCGTTGCTCAGTTGGCGAGCGAGGAGTTCATCGCCAACCCTGCGACCTACAATCTGCGCAGCCTCACTGATCTGTGGTGTGCAGACGCCGGGTTCGTCCCGCGGGTCAAGACCGAGGTCACCGAGTTCTCAACGATCCGCGAATTCGTTGGCCGGGGGATGGGAGTGGCGCTGATCCCGCGCAATGTTCGCTTCATGGAGGGCATCGCCGAGGTTGAGCTGCGTGGCGGTGACTATGTCCGTGAGGTCTCACTGTGCTCCGCGGTGCGCCGGCCCAGTCGAGTCGTCGCTCGTCTGCGCGACTTCATCCGCGAACGTGCCCAGGGGTGGGCGGCTCCGTAGTCGCGGTTCCGGCAGTCGCATCAGCTGTGCCATTCCTTCGAGCTGCTGACCCTGCGGAAGGAGCGGACCAGAGCCAGTACGGCCGGCGACGGGACGCGCTCGGGCAGCTGTGACAGCACGATCCGACGCGGCGCAGGGTTGCCTCTGATCGAGACCACCTTGACGTCGGATCCATGTGAGCGCACGGCCAGGCTCGGAGCGATGGCGACACCGAGGCCGGCCGAGACCATTCCCAGCAGCTCCTGATAGTCGTTGGCTTCGAAGACGATGCGCGGGTCGAATCCGGCCTCGTGGCAGATGCGGCCGAGCACCGAGGCGACAGGGTGGGAGGAGCGGGTGATCCAGGGTTCGTCTGCGACTTCTTCGAGTTTGATGACTCTGCGTCTGGCGAGAGGATGCGATGTGGGGATGAGCAGCTTCGTGGGCTCTTTGAGCAGGGTCGTCCGGACAGGGATCTCCTGATCGATCGGTGTCCAGGGGTAGTCCCACAGAGTTGCCAAGTCGACTTCGCGTCGTTCCAGTGCCTCCTGGATCCGGCCGAGCCGGTAGCTCTTCACCGTCACGTCCACTTCGGGATGGAGGTCGTGGAAATGTTGGAGGACCTTCGGCATCACCGATGCTGCGAATGTCGGGAACGTCGCAATTCGAACCTCGCCGCGTTCGAGCTGCGCGAACGCCGACATGTCATTGCGTGCGGCGGTGAGGGCATTGTCGATCGTCGTTGCGTACGTGGAGAGCTTGACCCCGGCGTCGGTGAGCCGCATTCCCTTCGGGTGTCGGACCACGAGCGGCAGTCCCACTTCGCGTTCGAGTTTGCTGATCTGCTGCGACACAGCCGAGGTGGATAGGGTCAGTTCGTCCGCCGCTGCCGACAAGCTGCCGGTCCGATAGACGAGAAGCAGCAAGAGGAGCCGATCGACGTTGTAGGGCGCTGAACTCATGGTTTAAGCATAGCTTATAGAGATATAAATAAGTTTTGATTGAACTTAATATGCCGATGTGGAAACTTGATTCCTGTCGTCGCAGACAGCGGCGAGGGAACAAGGAGACTCGAGTGGCTCATCAGCTCCACGGCCAGTGGTACAGAGGCGGAACGTCCAAGTGCTGGCTGTTCGCCAATGACGAGATGCCCGCCGATAGGGTCGGCATTGCGCAGGCCCTGGCCGCGGCGTTCGGCTCCGGCGACGAGCGTCAGCTCAACGGCGTGGGCGGCGCTTCGTCGACGACATCGAAGGCTGCCGTCATCTCGCCGTCCGCGATTCCCGGCATCGACATCAGCTATCTGTTCGCACAGGTCGGGATCGGAGCGTCTGGCGTCGAGTTCACCTCGAACTGCGGAAACTGCGCCTCCGCAGTGGCGCTCTACGCGATTCAGAACGGACTGGTCCGCCCGCACGGTGACATCACCCAAGTGCGGATGGTCAATGAGAACACTCGATCGGTCCTCGTCGCCGATGTGGCAACGCCGAACAAGAGGATCCCGTCGAACGGTGCTGAGACCATCCCCGGCTCGTCGATGCCCGGCGTGCCCGTCAACGTCTTCTTCGAAAACGTCGATGGTGCGTCCACTGGAGAGCTGCTGCCAACTGGGGGCGCTATGACCCAGCTGGCGTTCGCCGACGACTTCGTCGGGGCCAGTTGCATCGATGCCGGCGCCCCTGCCTGCTTCGTCGAAGCAGCCGAGCTCGGCATGACCGGAACCGAATCAGTTGCCGAAACGCGTCTGCGGCTGGGCGAGCTCATCGCCATTCGGTCTGCTGCATCCGTGGCCATGGGGCTCTCTGCTGAAGACGAAGTGCCGAGTCCAGCCGTTCCCAAGATTGGGCTCGTCGCAGCACCGGCAGATTACACAAGCATCTCCGGGGAGACGATCCCGGCGAATGCATATGACATCTCGGCTCGGATGGTGTCGATGTTCGATCCGCATCCAGCGATCGGAATCACCTCGGCGATCGCTTTGGCCAGGGACGCCTTCGTCGAAGACAGCCTGGTCAATTCGATCATCGCGGACACAGTGCTCGTACCCGTCGACGAGAGCCGGGAAATCTCCATCCGCATCGGAACCCCGGTTGGAGTCATCTCCTGCCAGGTCCAGCTCGGCGAACTCGGACACGTTGCTCGTCTCGGAGTCAGACGAGTGGCCAGACGAATTGCGAATGCAGACATCGATCTCCCTCTGGTCGGCTAAGCGACCAGTACCCGGACACTCTGAGTCTTCTCAACGAAGATCAGCTGACAATGAAGTTGGAGGAACACCAATGACGATGATTCAAATTCTTATGCTCGTGGTGCTGGTGGTGATGTTCATCGCCGCGACGAAGTGGCCGATCAACATCGGAGTCATGGGGCTTGTCGCCGCATTCGCCTTCGGGACCTTCGTGTTCGGGATGGATGACAAGGAGATACTCGAGGAGTTTCCGGCCAGCATCGTCCTCACGATCGTCGGAGTGACCTTCTTCTTCAGCATCGCGCAGAAGAATGGGACCATCAGGATCCTCGTCGATCTCGCCATCCGCGCGGTGCATGGGCGCATCAACGTCGTGCCCTGGATCTTCTTCGTGATCTCCTCACTCCTCACCGCCTTGGGCACATTCTCCCCGGCAGCGGTAGCGCTGCTGGCACCGGCAGCCATGGGCTTCTGTGCGACGACGGGCTACAGCGGCGTCGTCATGGCGGCAATGGTCATCAACGGTGCTCATGCCGGCGGGTTCTCACCGATCTCGGTTTCGGGAAACATCGTTCGTGACATTGCAGAATCCAACGGCTTCCACATCGATGGCGGTGCGCTCTTCGTCGCTGCCTACGTCGTGAACCTGATTGTCACTATCCTCACTGTCGTCGTGATGAAGGCACTCAATCGGCTGCGCACAACGCCTGAGCCAGAGGACTTCATCGCTGGATCCGGCCCGCTGGCAAGCGGTTCAACCCCGAGGGACACAGGTTCGACCGGCAGCTCTGTTTCAGGCAGTGGGCAAAGGACTGCTGTGGCCGTGGCTGCACCGGCTACGGCGCCGACCGTACGCTCGCAGATGACCGGGCACGTGTGGCTGACAATCTCCCTCATCTGTGTCATGGTCATCGGTGCCGTCGGCTTCGAACTGCCGATCGGGTTCCTCGCGCTGGCCTGCGGGCTTGTGTTGGCGTTCACCTCATTGAAGAATTCGGAGAGTCTGGTCTCGGGAATCTCGTGGTCCACCGTCCTGCTCGTGACGGGAATGATCATCTACGTCAGCTTGCTCACTCACGCCGGGGTCATCGACTCGCTGTCGACGATGGCAGTGGCCATGGGAGCGCCGCTCCTCGTTGCCATCGTCCTCTGCTACGTGATCGGCATCAGCTCAGCCTTCGCTTCCTCGACGGCGCTGCTGACGGCTCTGATCCCGTTGTCGATTCCACTGCTCGAACAGAGCGATCTCAGTGCGACAGCGGTGATGGCCGCACTCGCCGTGTCAGCCACCATCGTCGATGTCTCTCCGTTCTCGACGGATGGAGCACTGATCATTGCGAATACACAGGGCAAAGAGGCTAAGACCATCTGGCGCGATCTCATGATCTACGCGGGCTTCGTCGTACTCAGCGCGCCGCTGCTGTCGTGGGCTCTGCTGGTCCCCACCGGCATCATGTGACGTGCAGTTCGCGACCTGGCCGGTGAGCGCTGTGAGCGCCCACCGGCCAGTTGCGTTCTCTCACGCCTTCGAACGTGCCAGCAGGTACACGAAGTAAGGGGCACCGATGAGAGCGACGATGAGACCGGCGGGAATCTGCGCAGGAGCGATGACCGTGCGGCCCAATGCGTCGGCGACGACAAGGCCGAGGGCGCCGAGGAGCATGGCCGTCGGGACCACACGGGCGTGCTGAGCGCCGACCAGCGCCCTGGCGGCGTGCGGGGCGACGAGGCCGATGAACCCGACCACCCCGACTGCGGAGACGCTGACTGCGGCGAGCACAGCGGCCGTGACGAGCACACCCAGACGAACGGGTTCACGTGGGACTCCGACCAGCCTCGGCGTATCGTCGTCGAGGGCCAACAGATCCAGCTCACGCATCCACACGAAGGCCAGGGGAACTGCAGCCAGGAGGACGAGTGCGACGGGCGCGACATCGGCCCAGACTCGGCCGTAGGTGGAGCCGGAGAGCCAGGTGAAGAGTGCCGGTGTATCCCACGGGTTCGCACGAACGAGGAACAGCGTGGTCAGTGCGGTGAAGCCGAACCACATGCCGATGCCGGTGAGCACGAGCCTGTCGGTGTTCATCCCTCCGCGCCAGGAGAGTCCGTAGACGATGGCGAAGGCCACGAGCGCGCCAGCGACTCCTGCACTTGAGATCAGCACGACGGTGGCGCCGGGAACAAGGGTGATGACGATGACGGCACCAAGCCCGGCGCCGCCGGTGATGCCGAGCAGGCCCGGCTCCGCCAAGGGGTTGCGGGCGCTGGCCTGGACAAATGTTCCCGACAGTCCGAGGGCGGCGCCGGCGGCAAGTGCGGCGGCCACGCGGGGAGCCCGGGAATCGAAGGCGAAGGAGATCACCGGTGCCGCCTGGTCCTGCATCCACAGCATCACATCACCGAGGAGATAGAACCGTTCTCCCGTGAGCAGCGAGAGGACCGCACCCACGATGAGCGCGACCGTACCCATCACGATGACGAGCACGGCGCGACGTGGTCCGTGGACCCGGGACCGAGCCGCAGACGTCGCCTGAGCGGGACCCGAAGACCGCATGGACCGTGCAAGTAGGACGAGGACGATCGCTCCGAGCACCGTCGTCGTCACCCCCGATGGCAGAGTGATCGCTTCGGTGGCTCCGACGATGGCGCGCAGTACGGCGTCGGCGAGGATGACGATGATTGCGCCGATGAGCGCCGTGGCCGGAATCATCACTGCATGTCGGCCCAACACCGGCACCAGCCGAGAGAGCAATCGGGCGATGACCGGTGCGCACAGGCCGACGAATCCGATCGGCCCGGCCAAAGTCACAGCCGTTGCGGTGAGGATGACTGCGAGCAGAATCCCGATCGCGCGAGTCGACCGGATCGGCACACCGAGGACAGAGGCGGCATCATCGCCGAGGCTGAGCAGATCGAGGCGTCGCGACAGCAGGACAGCAGCAGCGACGATGATGGTGATGATGGGAATGCTGCGGATCGCTGCGGTCCCATCGAGCTGGTTCAAGGTGCCTGAACCCCAAGAGTAGAGACTCGTCGTCTCCTCCTGGAACAGGATGAGCAGGGTCGAGGTGCCGGCTTGCAACGCCAAGGCAGTCGCAGTGCCGGCGAGCACGAGTCGGGTCGTCGACGATGCCGCACCACCGGCAAGCCCGAGCACCAGAGCCGCGGCGAGCAGCCCGCCCATGAATGCGACGCCTCCGGAGGCCCATACCGGAATCGCGATGCCGAAGGCGGTGACCACGGTGACAGCGAAGTACGAACCAGCGGTCACGGCAAGGGTGTCTGGTGAGGCCAGCGGGTTGCGGGCCAGCGATTGGAACAGCGCACCGGCAACGCCGAGGGCGACGCCGACGAGTATTCCCGCACCCACGCGCGGAAGCCGGGATCCGACGAGGATGTCACGGGCACTCGGACCAGCCTCGGCGGGGGAAGACAAGGAACCGGTCAGGGCCGCGAACAGGTCGCGGAATCCGATCCCCGAGGTGCCCTGCGTGATGTGCCATGCCGAGAGCAGAGCAAGGACGATGACCAGGCTGAGCAGGATTCCGGTGGCCGAGAGCGCGCTGAGGAGTCCAGCCTTCCGCGCGGGTGCGGCAGGCTTCGACTCTGAGGAATCGCTTGCCGAGGTTGTCGTGGGCATGGTCGTAGGTGCGGGAGGAGCCATGGACTACTTGGTCAGTGCCTCGACGTAGGCGTCGAGAGCCTGTTCGGACGACTTCGGTCCACCGAAGGTCCAGATCCCGGAGGGGAACGCAACGGTGCGGTCATCCTTGACGGCGGGAATGTTGGACCAGATGTCGTTCTTCTGCAGCAGCTTCACAAAGTCCTCGGACTCGGGATCATCGGTGCCGGTGTAGAAGAAGTTCGCGTCGCCGACCTTCGAGATGCCCTCGATGTCTGTCTGGCCCAGTCCGTATGCGGGATCGACCTCTCCGGTCCACACGTTCTTCAGGCCCAGTTCCTCGCCGAGTTCACCGAAGAGTGATCCCTGGCCGAAGGGACGCAGCGCCACATTCGAGCCGTTGACCCAGCCGTCGAAGTAGACGAATTCCTTGGTGTCGAGCTCGGCGGATTCGAACGCCTTCTTCGACTCCTCGACCTTCGCATCGAATTCGGCCAGTACGGAATCCGCGCGCTCGCTGCGGCCGGTGACCTCGGCGACGGTGGAGAAGGTGTCCTTCATGTAGGCGATCGGGTCCTTGCCGTCGGCTCCGGTCATCGCCATGACAGGGATGCCCTGGTCCTCGAGCTGGCCGACGATCTTGTCGTCACGGGACGTTGTCTCGATGATGACGAGGTCAGGGTTGGCCGAGAGGATCGACTCCACGTTCGGCTCCTGCCGGGTGCCGACGTCGGTCGTGTTCTCGGGCAGCTTCTCTGCCGTATCCCAGGTGGTGAAGCCCTTCGCATCGGCGACGGCAGCAGGATCGACGCACAGGGAGAGCAGGTCTTCGGTGTACTGCCATTCGAGCGAGACGACCGTCGATGCAGGCTTGTCGAGTTTGATCTGGTGGCCGGTGTCGTCCTTGACGGAGACCGGGTCCGCCGAGGTGGTGCTCGAGTCGTCCGCGCATGCTTCGGAGGTCGATTCGGAGTCCCCGTCATCGGACGAAGCGTCGGTGCCTGTGGTGCCGCAGGCAGACAGCGCGAGGGCGCAAACGGCGGAGAGGGAAGCCAGGGCGAAGAGGGGCTTGCGCAGAGGTGCAGAGGGCGGAGTTGTCACAGAGGTATCTCTTTCTTGGGAGGTGAAACGGCGGTATTTCAGTGAAGAGGTCAGGAGGCCGCGGCGAGGGTGCGACGGAGACGGCGAGGCAGTGCTTCGATGCGCACCATCCCGGTGTCCTCATCGACGTGCGTGCGGATCGGCAGTCCATAGACCTCGGTGAGCACCTCGGCGGTGAAGACCTCTTCGCAGGTGCCCGTGGATCTGACTCGGCCCTGGCTGAGCAGGACGATGTCATCGGCGACGGAGGCTGCATGGTTGAGATCGTGGAGAACGACGCCGACGGCCGTTCCGTGATCGTCGGCGAGGTCGCGCATGAGGTCGAGAATCTCGGCCTGATAGCGCAGATCGAGGTGATTCGTCGGTTCGTCGAGGAGGAGAACCCCGGTCTCCTGGGCCAGGCAGGTGGCCAGCCAGACGCGCTGGAGCTCGCCACCAGAAAGCTGATCGACGGAACGCTCGGCCATCGAGTCGGTGCCGGTCAGTTCCAGAGCCTGATCGATCGCGGCCCTGTCGGCATCGGTGAGGGAGGCGAAGCGGCGACGGTGCGGGTGGCGACCGAACGCGACGATCTCGCGCACACTCAGTCCGGAGGGATGCGGTCGGGACTGGGAGAGTAGGGTGACCGTACGAGCGAATTCGCGTGCCGACAGTGCAGGCGTCGGAGAGCTCGACCCCGCCGAAGCGATGGTGACCTCACCGGAGCTGATCGGATGCAGACGAGCCAGGGACCGCAGCACGGTCGACTTTCCGCTGCCGTTGGGTCCGATGAGTGCCGTGACCCGACCGGGAGTGATCGAGACAGACACGTCATGGACAACCGGAGCACGTTCATAGCCCAAGTGCAGGCCCGAGGCGTGCAGCGCAATGGAGTTCATCGTCCCCGTCGTGTTCATAGTGCATAGCCTAACCTAAGTAAGGGTGGGCTGGGTCTCACATCGAGGCGGTGACGGTCCGAGGAACCTGCAGGAGCGGCGGAATCGCTGACTTCGCGCGTGTGCACCATGACGTACCTCACGTTCCATGTCAGTGCCCGTCCGTAGGGTGGATGTGCATACATAGGATGGGGGAGAGCCTAGGAGGAACCCATGAGATTCGTCGCCACCGGAGACTGGCAGTTGGGCATGACGGCGCACTATCTCAGTGCCGAAGCCCGCCCGCGGTTTCACCGTGCCCGCCTCGATGCCGTCAAACGCATCGGTGAGATCGCTGCCGAGCAGTCATGCGAATTCGTCGTCGTCTGCGGTGACGTGTTCGAGTCCAACCAACTCGACCGAGCCATCATCTCCCGCACCTTCGAGGTTCTGGCCGCCTTCACCGTGCCCGTCGTCCTGCTGCCGGGCAATCACGATCCCCTCGACGCCGCCTCCATCTACGATTCCCCCGCCTTCACCTCAAGGCAGCCTGGCCACGTCCACGTCCTGCGCGACAGCGAACCGCTCGAAGTCATCCCGGGCGTTGAAATCGTCGGTGCTCCGTGGTTTTCGAAACGTCCCCAAGGTGACCTGGTGGACCAGGCAACTCAGAATCTCGCCGAGGTGGCCCCAGGGCGCGTGCGCATCGTCGCCGGTCACGGTGCCGTGAGCACCTTGGACCCCGACCGGGAGTCTTTGGCCACGATCGACACCGACAGCCTCAAGGCTGTGGTGAAAGAGGGCCGTGCCCAGTTCGTCGCACTCGGTGACAGGCACGCCACCTACTCCGTCGACGAGACGATCTGGTACCCCGGTGCCCCGGAGGTCACCTCTCGACGCGAGGACGATCCCGGCAACGTCCTCCTCGTCGATGTCGACCCCCAGACGCATGCAAGCACGGTGGAGAAGGTGCACATCGGCCGCTGGACCTACCTCGTCGTCGAGGAGGACGTGAACTCGGATGAGGACGTCACCCGCCTCGAACAGCGACTGACGGACATCCCCAATAAGGACAGCACCGCAGTCTGGCTCGTCCTCAGAGGCACCCTGACCACAGCAGCGAAGGCGCGCCTCGACGAAGTCCTCGACCATGCCGCAGACCTGTTCGCCCTCGTCTCCCTGTGGGAGCGGCATACGGACATGGCAGTGGTCGCCGCCGACGAAGACTTCGCCGGCCTCGGTCTGAGCGGGTACCTGCAGGAGACCCTCGACGAATTGGCGGAATCCGCGGCAGGAGAGGACCCAACTGCTGCAGCGGCACAGGACGCTCTGGGGCTGCTGTATCGATTTGCGAGGAGCAGATCATGAAATTCCATTCCATCCACCTGCGCAATTACCGCGGTATAGCGGACTCCCGGGTTGAGTTCGGCGATGGCGTCACCGTCGTCGAAGGACCCAACGAGGTCGGCAAGTCCTCAATCCATGAAGCCATCACCCATCTGCGCGAAGACAAATCGAGCTCACGCAAAGCCAGCGTCAAAGAGACCCAACCCGTCGGTGTCGATGCCGGACCCGAGGTGGAACTGCACCTGAGCACAGGGGACTACGAACTCAAGTACCGGAAACGGTGGATCAAACAGCCTTTCACCGAACTCAACGTGATCAGACCCCGACCGGAACAGCTGAGCAGCGATGATGCTCACGACCGGTTCCTGTCTATTCTCGCCGACACCGTCGATGTCGATCTGCTCATCGCCCTCGACGTGGCACAGGGAGAAAGCCTGGCCCAGGCACCGCTGGCTCAGATCAAGGCACTGCACTCCGCGCTCAACGACTCGGGCATCGAGGTCGCCGACCACGATGACTTCCTTGATCGGATCGAAGCCGAATATTCGAAGTACTTCACAAAGTCCGGAAAGGAGACCGGTGACTACAAGGCGGCGAACGCTGACGTCCCCAGTGCCGAAGCTGCGTTTGAAGAGCTGCGCGAACGCAGCCACGGGATGGACGAGCTCGTCGACAACCACGCTAGGGCGGCTGCCCGCCTGGAATCTGTCCGAGGGCAGCTGACGCAGGCACTGAACGACCGTGACGAAGCCGAACAGGCGGCGAAGGCCGTGGCTGAGCTCAAGGCGGTGCTCGATCAGACAATGGAACAGGCGAAGTCGGCGCAGCGTGATGAACAGATCGCACGGGAAGCTCTGGACCGACGCACACAGCTCATCGATGATGTCGCTTCGGTCGAGGAGACCGTGACTGCGACTCGGTCTTCGGTCACTGACCTTGAAGCGACGCAAAATGACACTGACTCGGACTTCGCACACGCGCAGAAGACCCTCGAGGACAAGCAGCGCGCGCTCGAGGAGGCACGTGCATTGGCGAAGGCTGCAGTCAAAGACGTGACCGAGGCGCGTGCTCGCACTGAACTCACTGAACTCACGCGTCGACTCGACACTATTCGTGACCAGGATGAGAAGAAGAGCCGGGCGCAGGCGACGATCGGCTCGATTGCGGTCACCACCAAGGACGTCGAGGCGCTGATCTCGCTGGAGACAGAGGTGAGGATCGCGGAGAACGCGAAGACCTCCGCCGCGGCACAGATCGTCGCGAAACGCCTCGGCTCGCAGGCCGTCGATGTCGATGGAACCGAGCTGGGTGATGGTGCAACTGGAGAATTCGCCGCGCTCAAGGATGTGCGAATCACGATCGAGGGCATCGCTGACATCACCGTGCGCCCGGGAGCATCACCCGTCGAGTTGGACAAGGCACTGATCTCGGCTCAACAGGCATTCGACGCAGAGCTGCAACGTCTCGACGTCGACTCCGTGGCCCAAGCCAGGGAAAGGGCCGATGTTCGTGCTGATGCAGAAGCAGTCAAGGCAGAGGCTGATTCGACGCTCAAGGTACTCCTGGGCCAGGATAGGCGCGACGAGCTTGAAGCCGCGCTGGCTCGGGCACAGCAGATCCTCGGAACCGAGGGAACCGGGCCGATCTCCGGTGGCAAACCTGAGGTCGGCGCCGAGGCAGAAGGCAGTCATGATGGGAAGAGCCTTCGCGAACTCGAAGCGGCAGTCACCGAGTCCGAGAAGACTGCCGACGACGCTCAGTCCGCGGTGGATGCCGTCCGCGTCGAACTCGAACGAACTCGCACGAACAGAGATGACGGGCGTGTGGAGACGGTCCGGGCGCAGACCAGGCTGAAAGAAGCCGAAACTCAGCACGAGCGATTGACGAGCAGTCTGGCTGAGGCAAGGATGACGAACTCTGACGCCGATCTGGAAGAGGCGATGAAGTCTGCGAAGGCTCGAGCGTCGAATGTCGACTCACAAGTGAGCGAAGCACGAGTCGCCTACGAGGCTGCCGATCCCGAGTCCTTGGAGATGCAGCTGCAGAACGTGCGGCAGCTCGTCGGCAGCAAGGAAGCCCAGCGGGAGGAAGTGCGGCAGGAGGTCGATCGTCTCTCGGCCCTCATCGACGATCGTGCCAGCGAAGGCATCTACGAAAAGCTTGCGGCTGCCGAAGAAGCGCTGGAATCGGCCCTGAGGAAGCAGGCACGGCTTGCCCGTCAGGCCACGGCAATCAACCTGCTGCGCACTACAGTCCTCAAACACAAGGAAGAATCCCAACGCAAGTACGTGGCTCCTTTCAAGGAGCAGATCGAGCGTCTGGGCAGGCTGGTGTTCGGGCAGGGACTGTCGGTTGAGGTCTCCGAGGACCTTGAGATCGTCTCACGCACCTTGAACGAACGAACCGTGCCCTTCGAATCACTGTCAGGCGGAACGAAGGAACAGCTCGCGCTCATCGGCAGACTCGCAGTGGCAACACTCGTCGACAGCGAATCGGGGGCGCCAGTGGTCCTCGACGATGCCTTCGGCTTCGCCGATGCGCAGCGGCTCAACGCGCTCAACGTCATCCTCTCCACGGTGGGCCAGAGCGCCCAGGTCATACTGCTCACCTGCCAACCGGACCGTTTCGCCCGCCTCGGCGGAGCGAAGACCGTGAGCCTGACGTAACCCAGCATCGCGCAGACAGACCCAGACGGACCCACCAGCTGCAGTCTGCGAAAACAAACACGGCCGCCGCGTCAAGCAGACGTGGCGGCCGTGACAGGCTGACGTCATTGGCAGCGTGCAGTCGACTCGCAGATCAGTCGGTACCAGCTGCGCCCGCTTTCGCCTCCTGCGCCGCAGCAACGGCATCGGCGCGAATGGTGCGGCGCAGGATCTTGCCTGAACTGGTTTTGGGCAGCTCGTCGATGATGGTCACCTTCCGTGGCGCCTTGTACGAGGCCAACTTCTCGCGACAGAACTCGACGATCGCAGCCTCGGTGACCTCGTCGGCTTCGGGACCCGACTGAAGAGTCACGAACGCGGCAACACTCTCGCCGCGATACTCGTCGGGAATGCCGACGACTGCTGCCTCCTGGATTGCAGGGTGTGTGTAGAGGACGTCCTCCACTTCCCGCGGCCACACCTTGAAGCCGGAGGCGTTGATCATGTCCTTCTTACGATCGACGATGAAGAGCCATCCCTCCTCATTCATGTACCCGACGTCGCCGGTGCGCAGCTCCCCGTTCGGGATCTGTTCGGCGGTGGCCTTCTCATTGTTGATGTATTCGGAAACGACCTCAGGTCCCGAGATGGCAACTTCGCCGATCTCGTTGGGGCCCAGTGGTTCGCCGAGATCATCGAGGATGCGGATCATGGTGTCCGGCTGGGGCAGACCGCAGGAGAGATTGCCGCTGTCAGGGTCAACCGGTGCTCGCAGTCCAGGTGGGACGGTGGCGACCTGCGCGCAGGTCTCCGTCAGGCCATATCCCTGGCCGATGTACACGCCGGTCTTCTGCTCGAACTTGTTGACCAATCCCTCGGGCAGCGGCGCACCCCCGGACATGATGCGTTTGAATGAGGAGAAGTGATCGGGTGTCGCAGACGGATGAGCCAACATCGCGGTGTAGACCGTCGCCGGTCCGGCCATATATGTCGGCCTCTCGCGCAGGAAGAGTTCGAGAAGTGATCCGGGGTCGAAACGATAGTTAAGCACCAGACGTGCGCCACCGCTGACTCCGGCGATGAACTGGCAGACGAACCCGGTGATGTGGAAGATGGGGGCCAAGGTGAGGAAGCCATCGCCTGGCTCGAACGACGGTGTCCGCACACAGTAGCGGGAGTTGCTCGACACGGAGGCGTGAGTCCCCGATGCTCCCTTCGACCGGCCCGAAGTTCCCGAGGTGTAGACGACAATCGCTCTGTCGTCGGGATTCGGAGCGGCCGGTGTGAAATCGGTATCCAGCCTCGACTGGACGACGGCCTGGAAATCGGGGAGATTCGGCACCTGATCCGCGCCGGGATTCTCACCAGGAGTTCCGGGCAGCTCATCGAACATGGAGAAGATCGCCTCGGGGCCATCGGTCTGGAAGCCGCGATCATCGTTGAGCACAACCACAGGAAGCGACGCCGCATAAGGAGCGACGCGATTCAGGAATGCAGCCTTCGAGACCATGAGCCCCTTCACCTCCGCATCGGCGAATATGTGCTCGAGCTCGCCCCGATACATGGGATTGAGCGGCACAACCACGCCACCGACCTTCCAGATGCCGTAGGTGGCGATCATGAAGGCGGGAGTGTTCTGATCATAGATGGCGACCCGGTCGCCGAACCCGATGCCCTGCTCCGACAGATAAGCAGCGAACGCGGTGGAGTATCGGTCGAATTCCGACCAGGTCAGCGTGAACCCGTAGTAGCTGATGGCCTCTTCGCCACCGTACGTTGCAACCGTCGCGGCCAGGTCGCGCAGAGTTGTGGACTTCTCCAAGGTGTACGGCTCGTTCGCAAGATCTCCCCAGGTATTCAGCCAGGGACGGGTGTCTGTCCACGTGCTCATCTCTTCACTTCCTTCATCGTTGAATGGGGTGTTGTTGCACAGCTTGTCCAGCTACTTGTGGTACTTCTTCATCTCGTTCCGAGCGATTGAGCGTTTGTGCACCTCATCGGGGCCATCGGCCAGACGCAGCGTGCGCATGTGCGCCCACATGCTGGCCAGCGGGAAGTCGGCAGTGACACCGGCGCCGCCGTGGACCTGGATCGCGCGATCGATGATCTTCAATGCCATGGCGGGTGCGACGACCTTGATCTCAGCGATCTCGTTCTTCGCGACCTTGTTGCCGTGCTTGTCCATCATGTCCGCCGCATGCAGCGTCAGCAGCCTGGCCTGATCGATCTCGATCCGGGCCTCGGCGATCCAGTCCTGGATGTTCGCCCGAGACGACAGCTTCTCACCGAAGGTCACCCGTTCTTCGGCGCGCCTGACCATGAGCTCAAGTGCCCGTTCGGCCGCGCCGATCGCACGCATGCAGTGGTGGATTCGACCCGGGCCCAGACGGGCCTGACTGATCGCGAAGCCCTCGCCTTCGCCTTTGAGGATGTCGCTGGCGGGGACGCGGACGTCGTCGAAGGTGATCTCGGCGTGGCCCTCCCGATCGTGGTAGCCGAAGACGGGAAGGTTGCGCACCACGGTGACACCGGGGGCATCGATCGGGACGACGAGCATCGACTGCTGACGGTGCACCTCGGCGTCGGGGGAGGTTTTGCCCATGACGATGAGGACACGGCAGTGAGGGTGCATGCCGTTCGAGGCGAACCATTTGCGGCCGTTGAGGACGAACCCGTCATCGGTGGGTTCCATGCGCATCTCGACGTTCGTGGCATCGGAGCTGGCAACAGCGGGTTCGGTCATGGCGAATGCCGAGGCGATCTCACCGTTGAGCAGAGGCTTGAGGTATTTCTCCTTGTGCTCATCGGTGCCGAATCGGGTGAAGACTTCCATGTTGCCCGTGTCAGGGGCGTTGCAGTTGATGGATTCGGGGGCGATCTCGATGCTGTGCCCGGTGATCTCAGCCAGGGGAGCGTATTCGAGGTTCGTCAGCCCCGGCCCCCACTGGGGATCGGGGTGGAAGAGGTTCCACAGTCCCTGGCTCTTGGCCTCGGCCTTGAGGTCCTCGAGGATCTGCGGCTGAATATGCGGGCTGTCTGCCGCGGCCATCTGTTCGGCATAGACGGACTCAGCGGGGTAGACGAAGTCATCCATGAACCTTCTCAGACGTTCCTGATAGTCGCGGCCGCGTTCAGTCGTTTCCAGCATGTGTGGTCTCCTCTTTGAGTCGGTTCGCTTCGTTGAGACGGTGCTGATACCGGCTCATGCCTTTGAGCCAGCGGTCGTAGTCGCTGCCCTTCATGCGGTACATGTCGAGCACCTCGGGATGGGGGAGGATGAGGAACTGCTCTGCTTCGACGGCATCGAGGGCGACATTCGCGACGGCGCTGGGTGTGAGCACCGTGCCGGCTTCGGTGACTGCTGCCTGTGCGGGCCCGTCGGCACCACTGGCGCGCAGCAGGTCGGTGTCGACGCCCATCGGAGCGATGACCGAGGCCCGGATTCCGTCATCGCGGTAGGTCAGGGACAGCCATTCGGCGAACCCGACCGAGGCGTGCTTCGTCACCGAATACGCGGCCGAGCCGATCTGTGTGAGCAGGCCCGCCGCCGAGGCGGTCGCAACGAAATATCCTGCCCCGGCGTTCTGCCAGCGGGGGATGAGGGCTTGGGCTGCACGAATGTGGGCGCGCAGGTTGACGTCGATGATCGCGTCCCAATCGCCGTCGGAATCACCGAGTCCCGCGGGGCCGATGATGCCGGCGTTCGCGAAGTATATGTCGACCCCGCCGAGGCGGTCGTCGGCGAAGGCGATGAGATCGTCGATTCCGTCGACCGAGGATACGTCGCCCACCCACGCGTGGACTGCGGCGGGGGAGCCGAGACCCAGAGCGGTGTCGGTGACTGCGGGGGCGAGATCGGCGAGGACCACTCGGGCACCGCGGGCGATCAGTTCGGTCGCCAACGCCGCACCGATCCCGCCGGCGCCGCCGGTGACGATGACGCGCTTGTCTGCAAGGGGGCTCTTCACACCGTCGCCGGAGGCCCTCATGTCACCGATGGTGGCCTTCGTGTTGTCCTCAGGCGCGGTCATGATTTCTCCAGAAGCGTCAGAGCCTGGCGAGCGAGGTCTTCGACACCGGCGCCGGCGGTTTCCGGATCGAGGTCGAGGTCGCCCATCTTGCCGGTCACCAGGCGAGTGTAGACACCTTCGCGGATGCATGCGAGCTTCCACATCGCGAAGGCCTCGTAGTAGCCGACGTCGTGAACCTCGTGTCCGCTGACCTCTTGGTAGTGGTCGATGATCTCCTCTGCCTCCGGGAAACCGAGTTCGGGGGTCGGCACCCAGATGCTCGTGTAGTCCGTGGGCACTGTGAGCATCGCGACGAAGTACCCCAGGTCGGTGAGCACCTCGCCGACTGCTGTGAGCTCCCAATCGACGACCGCGTTGACACCGCCGTCGGGGGCGAAGATCATGTTGTTGGGTTTGAAGTCGCCGTGAGCCAGGCCAACGGGGCTGCCAGCCGGATCTGGCATTCTCTGGGCCAGAGCGTCGTGGACCTCACGGATGATGGGGATATCGCGCATGGAGATCTCTTCGACCTGCCCAAGCCAGCGTCGCAGCTGCCGTTCGATGAGGCCGCCGTTTCGGCGCAGGTCACCGAGCCCCACCTCGTCGATGTCGACTCGATGGATCGCCGCCAGCGTATCGACCATGCCGAACGCGCACGAACGCTTGTCGTCCGGTCCCGGTCCGGCAGGTATCCGCGCCCAATCAGAGGGTTCATTGATGGCGAACCCGGGGCAGTGATCCATGAAGACGAAGGGCACGTCGAGGACCTCAGGATCGTCGACGATGTCGATGACGTGGGGGACGGGCACGCGGCTGTCAGACAGCGCTGCCATGATCCGACCCTCCCGGGAGACGTTGTGGGCACTTCCACCGGAGTGACCGAGCGGTGGACGTCGGAGCACCCAGCGCGGGAGTCCGTCCACGGTGATCGTGAAGGTGAGATTTGAGCGTCCGATGGACATGACTTCGACGTCGAAGTCCGTGACTCCGAACCGGTCCTCAAGCCATCGCCCGATGGCTGAGGGATCGAATCCTGCAGGTGCTGTGGTCAACATCGACCCTCCCGAGTGAACAATCGTTCAGTTTCAATCACAGTATTCAACCCGGGCGTGGGAGTCAAGCTGAAATCGTGATGCCGGTCACCACCGAATGTGATAGTGATGAGTGGGTCATCCCACGCCTCTTTCATCCACAGTGAGGAAATCATGAGAGCCATTCGCGTTGCGACCCTGACCGGACCAGACGATGTCGAGTTTGCCGAAGTCGACCGGCCGACTCCGGGGCAGGGCGAGGTCCTTATCGAGGTCGCCTATGCCGGTGTGACTTTCCCTGAACTGCTCCAGACTAGGGGCATGTACCAGGTCAAGCACGACCTGCCCTTCGTCCTCGGGTCGGAGGCCGCCGGCATCGTCGCCGAAACGGGTCCTGGGTCCCGGTTCTCCGTCGGTGACCGTGTGGCTGCGATTCCCGGCAAAGGCTCATTCGCGGAGTTCATGGTCGCCTCCGACGAGCAGACAGTGCCTGTGCCTGATGAAATCAGCCTGGCGCACGCTGCTGGAATGCCGATGAACGTGCTCACCGCGGACTTCGCGCTGCGCTTGAGGGCGCAGGCGAAGGCCGGACAGTCCATCCTCGTCCATGGCGCAGCCGGGGGACTCGGATCGGCGGCGGTGCAGATGGCGCTGGCCATCGGCCTCGAGGTCATCGGCGTGGTCTCGACTGAGGCGAAGGCCCAGACCGTGCGCGAGCTCGGCGCCACACATGTGGTCATGGCAGAGGGCTTCAAGGACGCGACCAAGGAGATCTGCCCGAACGGAGTCGACTATGTCTTCGACCCGGTCGGCGGGGACCGCTTCACGGACTCGACCCGAGTCCTCGCGCCCTACGGCCGACTGCTCGTCCTCGGATTCACCGCTGGTGAGATCCCCTCGGTGAAGGTCAACCGTCTGCTGCTGAAGAACATCTCCGTCGACGGTGTGGCTTGGGGTGCCGCGACCCGCGAGCGGCCAGGCTACATCGCCGAACAGTGGGATGCGATCGCTGAGTATGTGGCTGCGGGCAAGCTCAATCCCGCGATCCACGGTACCTACCCGCTCAGCGACGCTGCGACCGCGATCGGCGAACTCGACTCCCGCAGCGTCCAGGGAAAGGTCCTCCTCGAAATCAACGGCGAGTGACTACTTCCTGCGGTAGCGCTTGGCGATATCGCGGCCGACGAGTTCCTTCATCACCTCGTTCGACCCGCCGAAGATCGCTTGGACCCGGCTGTCCTTGAACGCTCGGGTGATCGGGTATTCGAGCATGTAGCCATAGCCGCCGAACAGCTGCAGGCACCGGTTGATGACCTCGATCTCGAGATCAGACCCGAGGTACTTCGCCTTGGCCGCATCGACGGGAGACAGTTCTCCGGCGTTGAGCGCCAGGGCGCAGCGGTCGACGAATGCTTCGAGGGCATCGACGCGAGTCTCGAGCTCGGCGAGCTCGAAACGGGTGTTCTGGAAGTCACCGATCGTCTGCCCGAAAGCCGGCCTGGTGAAGACGTACTCGCCTGTCCAGGCAAGTGCTGCTCTGGCGCCCGCCAAAGTCCCGGATCCGATGAGCATGCGTTCGGTCGGCAGATTGACCATAAGGTGGATGAAGCCTTGGTCGAGCTCGCCGAGGAGGGCATCGGCGGGCACGCGCACATCGGAGAACGACAGCTCCGAGGTGTCCTGGGCATCCATGCCCAGCTTCTTGAGCTTGCGTCCTCGTTCGAAGCCCGGTGTGCCGTCATCGACGATGAACAGGGACGTGCCCTGGGACGGTTTGGCATCGGGGTTGGTGCGTGCGACGACGATGACGAAGTCGCAGTGACAGCCGTTGGTGATGAAGGTCTTCGCGCCGTTGATCACCCAGCTCTCGCCGTCGCGTACGGCCTTGGTCGTGATGCCCTGGAGGTCCGAGCCGGCATTCGGTTCGGTCATGGCGATCGCACCGATCGATTCGCCCGAGGCCAGGCGCGGCAGGTACTTCTCTTTCTGAGCCTGGGTGCCGAAGGCCAGAAGATAGCCGGGAACGATGCCGTCGGACACGCCCCATCCACTCGTCGTCCCGCCGACGCCTCGGCGGGCGATCTCTTCGCTGCGGACCATCTCGAACCGGAAGTCATCGACCCCGGCCCCACCGAATTCCTCGGGGATGGTCAGGCCGATGACGCCCGCCTCGGCGGCCTTCTTCCACATCGATCTGTCGACGAGATGGTCTTCCTCCCAGGCCTCGACATGGGGTACGACTTCACGGTCGAGGAAAGTCGCGACGGTGCTGCGGAAGGCTTCGTGGTCCTCGTTGTACAGGTGTCTCTTCACAGGTGGTGTCCTCTTCGTCGATCGGGTTCAAGCAGTTTCAGAGCAGTTCGAGGATGGTGGCGTTGGCCTGTCCGCCGCCCTCGCACATCGATTGCAGGCCGTAGCGGATCCCCTGCTGCTGCATGTGGTGGATCATCGTCGTCATCAGCCTCGCACCCGAGCCGCCGAGGGGGTGGCCCAGTGCGATGGCCCCGCCATTGGGGTTGAGGCGGTTGATGTCAGCACCAGTCTCGGCCAGCCAAGCCAGGGGCACCGAAGCGAAGGCTTCGTTGATCTCGAAGACTCCGATGTCGTCGATGGAGAGCCCGGACCTCTTCAGCGCCTTCGCAGTCGCGAGGATGGGGCCGGTGAGCATGATGAGGGGATCGGAGCCGGCGAGGACGGCTGTATGCACCTTCGCGATCGGAGTCAGGCCCAATTCCTTGGCCTTGGCCGAGGTCATCAGCAGCAGGGCTGCCGAACCGTCGGAGATCTGGGAGGCGTTGCCTGCAGTGACGACGCCGTCCTGTTTGAATACGGTGTCGAGGCCGGCCAGCGTGTCCACGCTGGTGCCACGGCGGATGCCCTCATCGGTTCCGACCTCTCCGGCCTGCGTGGGGACGGGAATGACCTGTGAGTCGAAGCGACCGGCATCGGTGGCAGCGGCTGCGAGTTCATGGGAGCGCACGGCGAGTTCGTCGAGCTGGGTGCGGCTGAGCTTCCACTGTTCGGCGATCATCTCAGCGCCGATGCCCTGGTTCGGCTTGACGTTGTCATAGCGGGCGTTGAACTTCTCACCGTGGGGGGACGCGCCGGCGGCAGATGAGCCCATGGGTACGCGGGACATGGACTCGACGCCGCCTGCGACGACGACATCGTACTGACCGGCGATGAGCCCGGCGGCAGCGAAGTGCACGGCCTGCTGCGAGGAGCCGCATTGTCGGTCGACGGTCACGCCGGGCACTGACTCGGGGAGTCCGGCGGAGAGGGCGACGGTGCGTGCGATGTCACCGGTCTGTTCGCCGGACTGGGATACGCATCCGAAGATGACGTCGTCGATGGCTGCCGGATCGATTCCTGTCTGGGCAACGACGTCGGCCACGGCGGTGGCGCCCAGGTCGGCCGGGTGGATGCCCGAGAGCATGCCCTTGCGCTTGCCGGTCGGTGTGCGTCGCGCGGCGACGATGACTGCGTCGTTCAACTGTGCTCCTCTGTGACGGTGATCGTGCGGTGCGGGTACCTACGCCAGCTTCAGCGCCGGTTCCTGCGCCGGTTTCAGCGCCGGGTGGCGAGGAAATCCGCTGCGGAAAATGTGACCCAGATAACTGATCGTGCGTTAAGATTTTCACGAAGATGAGAAACAGTCAAGACAGACCGTAAGTTCGCCAGGTGGTGGTCTCGGCGGATGCAGAGTCGAACGCAGAGGAGTCATCAGATGGAGATTCACGACCAGGTTGCTTTCATCACCGGCGGAGCCTCAGGGCTCGGCCTGGCCACGGCGACGCGACTGCTGGCGGCAGGGGGCAAAGTGCTCATTGTCGACCTGCCGAGCTCACTCGGGGACGATGCCGCACCCGAACTCGGCGAGAACGCGAGTTTCTTCGCAGCCGACGTCACCAGTGATGAGCAGGTCCAGGACGCTGTCGATGCCGCCGCTGCGATGGGTCCGCTGCGCGTCGTCGTCAACTGTGCTGGCATTGGGGGTGCGACTCTGCCGGTCGCCCGCGATCTGGCCAGCAGCAAGATCCGGGTGATTTCCATCGGTCCCGGCACGTTCAAGACACCGCTGATGCAGGGGGCCTCCGAGGAGACGCTGACGAGCCTGGGGGCCCCGAAGTGACTGTGAGTCAGCCCGACCGCGTGGGTCAGGCGGATCGGACCGCACGATCGAAGGAGCTCATCCTCGATGCGACGATCGAATGCCTTCTCGCCGAAGGATATTCGGCGACGACCACGATGAAGATCCAGGCCAGGGCCGGCGTGACCCGGGGCAGGCTTCTACACCATTTTCCGTCGAAGCGGGAGCTGCTCACGGCCGCGGTCGCGCGACTCGGGCAACAGCGTCTGAACCGGAATCTCGAAGACCGCACCGACGACTTTAGCCGGTCCCTGGTCAGAGGGCATCCGCCCGCCGGCGAGGCGGGGCCTCGCTCCGACTGGGCCGTAACGACCCTGTGGGCGGGACTGATGCACTCGAGTTTCTTCACCGCACTCGAGCTGTGGATCGCGTCGCGGACCGACGATGCGCTCGCCGACAAGGTCAGAGCGCACGAGAAGAACGTGTTCGAGAGAGTGAGGGACAACGCCCGCGAGCTGTTCGGCCCGGTCATCGCAGCACAGCCAGGGTATGACCACATGTTCTCCGTGCTCTTCTCGAGCATGCGGGGAATGGCCGTAACCTACACGTTCTCTCATCTCGACCCCCAAACCGAACCGATGATCGCAACCTGGCAGCAGATCGCCAGATCACTCCTGACCGATGCACCTGCCGAGGACCGAGCCTGAACCGAGCCGATGACCACCGATGTCGACGATGACAAGGAAGTGACATGTATCCAGGAAAATGGGCCGCGAAGAATCGCGACAAACCCGCGATCATCATGGCTGACACCGAGGCGGTGCTCACCTTCGGCGAACTCGAGGACCGGTCCCTGCGGTTGGCCAACCACCTGCGCTCGATCGGCTTTGAGAAGGGCGATCACATTGCGGTCATGGCGGAGAACCGGTTCGAGATCATTGAGGCACTGTGGGCAGCACTGCGCACCGGAGCGATCATCACGGTCGTCAATTCTCACCTGACTGCAGCGGAGTCGGCCTACATCGTCGATGACTGCGACGCTCGAGCCATCCTCCTCTCAACCCGATTGGAGAAATCGAGCGAGGTCGCCGCCGGGTGCCAGCAGGTCGAGAACCGGATTCGCATCGATGACCTCCCCGGCGGTGAGGCGGGGGAGGTCTTCGCAGACTGGGATGAGTATGAAGCGGTGCTCGCGGCCGCCTCGGCAGATCAGCCCGAGACCGAGCCTCGCGGTGACGACATGCTCTACTCTTCGGGCACGACCGGACGACCGAAGGGCATCCTGCCCGGAGCCACCGATCTGCTCATCGGGGACGAGGACGTTCCGCTCATCAGCCTGTTCCGCACCCTCTACGGATTCGACGATGAGACGGTCTACCTCTCGCCCGCGCCTCTCTACCACGCGGCACCTCTGAGGTTCGTGATGACGACGCACTCACAGGGCGGCACCGTCGTCGTCATGCCCCGCTTCGACGCCGAGGAGGCTCTGGGCCTGATCGAGAAGCACCGTATCACGCACTCGCAGTGGGTGCCCACGATGTTCATCCGGATGCTCAAACTGCCCGACGAAGTGCGATGCTCCTTCGACGTCTCCAGTCTCAAAGTCGTCATCCACGCCGCCGCACCCTGCCCGCCCGAGGTCAAACGGGCCATGATCGAGTGGTGGGGCCCTGTGATCTATGAGTACTATGCCGCGACCGAGAGCAACGGCATGACTATCATCGACAGCCAGCAGGCGCTGGAAAGACCGGGCTCGGTCGGCCGTGACGGAGTCAAAGGCGTCGTCCACATCTGCGGACCAGATGGAGAGGAGCTGCCTGCCGGTGAGGTCGGAGTCATCTACTTCGAAGCCACGTCGGCACTGTTCGAGTACTACAAGGACCCGTCGAAGACCGCGGCCTCCAGACACCCGGATCATCCGGACACGTGGGCGACGACAGGGGACATGGGCTACCTCGACGAGGACAGATTCCTCTACATCGCCGAGCGCAGCACGGGCCTCATCATCGCCGGGGGAGTCAACATCTACCCGCAGGAGATCGAGAACGCGCTCGCCCTGCGGCCCCAGGTCGCCGATGTGGCTGTGGTGGGGAGGGCCGACGACGAGCTGGGTCAGGTTCCCGTCGCATTTGTGCAGTTGGCCGATGGAGTTCCCGAGGCAGGGCAGGCCGACGAGATCAGCAGCTGGCTGGTCGATCGCGTGGCCCGGTTCAAGATTCCCCGCGAGTTCTACTTCGTGTCCGAACTGCCGCGGACTCCGACCGGGAAACTGGTCAAGCGGAGGCTGCCAGACCCTGCGACCTTGGCAGGGTGAATCGCACTGTGCTGCGCGAGTCGTGACTCGTTCTCAGGTGCCGAAGATCTGGTCTCAGGCACTCATGTCACCGACAATGACGAGTTTCGTCGTCGCGCGCGACATTCCGACGTAGAGCATGTCCAATGCTCGGTCGGGGTCGCGGAAGCCGTTGATGCACAGCACCACGACGGGGCGTTCGAGGCCCTTGAAGCCGAGGACATGGCCGTAGAAGACGTCCTCGGCGGCGAAGAACTGATCCCAATAGGCCGAGGTGCCTTCGGTCTCGACGATCTCTCGTTGGACCGGGTGCCTGCTGCCGGTCGTCAGCAGTGCGATGTCGCCGGGGTTCCATCCGGCGTCCATGAGCGATTCCACTTGGGAATCCGCCTCGGCGAGGGCATCGTCGATGTCGACCTCGCTCCACTCGATCTCCTCACCGGGCCCGTTGCGGGGGATGGGTGGTTCGAACGCGAGGTCAGCGAAGCCGGCGACGATCTGTTCGGCGTTGCGCAGATTCTCGTCGAGTTGGATGGGATTCATCGTGATCGGTGAGGCTCCCTCACGGCCGAAGATCCGCTGTCTCTCATCGGTGAAGACGTAGAGGATGCCCTCGACCTGATTGCGCAGACAGGACTGGACCGCCTCCCACCACAGCAGGCTGAAATCCTGGCCCTCGTCGATGACGATCGCGTCGAAGAGACTCGTGCGCGGCCGCTCGTCGGCGAGATCCTTGAGCTGCATCGGCAGGCGGCGCTCCCAGTAGTCGGAATCGTCATCGCTGCCGGGCGCCGCTCCCCACGAGATCGGCAGATCATGGAACAGGCCCACGTAGGCGGGGCGATCGTCGTAGGGCCATTGGGCGGTGAAGAGCTGGAGGAACCGGCCCAGGCCGCGGGAATAGCACATGAGGGCTACCCGTCTGCCTTCGCGAGTGAGCGATTGGGCCTTGAGCTGTGAGATTCAAGAATGAATGGCGGTGTTCTTTCATCGCAACGTGGCGGTCACTTGCTTTCCGTTGATCAAGGCCCGAGATCCGCCGGTGAGGGTAGGCTGTTGCTGACCATTCTTCAAGGGGAACCATGGGTCAGACACCGAAACTCGTGCAGCGGCATATCAGTGCTTTCAACGATCACGACGTCGATGCGCTACTCGCAGACTTTGCGCCTTCGGCCGCTTGGGTAACCGGCGACTACACGGTGCCCGAAGGACAACTGCGCGAATTTTTCACCTCCGCAATGGAAACGCTCACACCCCAGCTCACACTCCGTCGCGCTATCGACGGAGGAAACGTTGTTGCCATCGAGATGACCGAGAAATGGACCCACGACGCCGCCGCAAGATCTGCTGACCTGATTGCGGTTTTCGATCTCGACGCCGGAAAGATCACACGAGCGAGGATCTACCGCGAGGGTACGGCCGATCCTTAAGCTGGCGCAATTGTCCCTAGCCTCATCATTCTGGGATACACGCGAGTTAGTGCCGCATTGTTGCCTTCGGTCGGAAGTAGGGTGGGCCCATGACGAGTCGAATTGGGGACCTCGTTGTCAAGGCCCAGGACCCAGATCGGTTGAGCCGATTTTGGTGCGAAGCGCTCGGATACGAGGTTTCGGCCAAGGACGAAACTGGAGTCGCGATCTCCGGAGCGTCGAATGCTCCGACGATTCTCTTCGAGCGCTCGGACAATTCTTTCGCGGATGGAACTCTGCATCTCGATCTGTGTCCTACCGACCGGAGTCAAGCAGACGAGCTCGAGAGGCTCTTGTCTCTAGGTGCGAAACCAACTGACGTGGTGCCGTTAGGTAGCTGGTACGTCCTCGCGGATCCGGAAGGCAATAGATTCTGTCTCATGGCCAGGCGCATTCCAAGGGAGCCTGAAGACTTTCACGATTGATGCGGGCTAGTCGCGCAGGGCGGGAGGGAGCTCGACATTCAATTCTTGTCGGGTAGTCCATAAAAGAATGCGGAGATCGTGAACTCAGTACCGCCACGAAGTGTTGACAGAACACCGCCAATTGTCGCGGAAGCTCACAGAACTCAGTTCGGCCCGAAAGCTCAGAATCGGTGTATTGATGAGACGTCGCGTATCCCTAGGGTTATGCGACTCCTGGTCGCGTCTATTGCCGAGCTGGAAACCAGATGGTCAATATCGGCGGTGGCTAAGTCAGATGCAGGCCCCACCGTGCATATGTTGGATGGCGTCTCTAGATCGGACAGGAGGAATCGCGATAATTGACGCGCTACTAGCGAGAACCGGATCGTCCCGTCGTTCAGGTGCGTCCTCGACAATCGTTCAGGTGCGTCCTCGACAAAAGGTTTGGCGCCGTCATCGGCAGTATGGTTACTGTGCCCTGACAGTGCGGCTCTACCACCCAATCAACTGTGCAGGACCCCCTTGAGCGGGTCCGGGGTATGGGAAATTGGTGTTGAGCGTTAGGCTTTGTTGCCAGCCAAGACTAGTGCCCCGCCGAGACCGATCATCAACCCTCCACCTCGACCGAGTGAAAGCGACCGGCCGATAACGAATATGACGCTAGGCCCGGGGATGGCAACCAACAGGACGGAGGCAAGAATGAACGCGAGTAAGACTTCCCCTGACAACGTGTCCCTAGCATATATGGATGCCCATCACATACATGTGAACGGGTCCGCCTTCCTCCGGGCGGAGAGACTTATTACCGCCCGGAGGAAGGCGGATTACGAAATCGGTAGTCGTCGGTGGAGTCCCATCGCGGTGAGTCTGGTGACATTGGCCGTGGAAAGGTCGTAGAACAAGCCCACCAAATGGAGCGATCCAGATTCGACCCGTTGGCGCAACCTGGGGTGAGCTGCCAACGTCTCCAGCTGCATCGCGACATTCACTAACGCCAGCTGGTCCACCTCTCCGTAACCCGCTTCAGCCGCATCCCGGCGCACCGGGTGATCGGCTGTGAGGGCAGCACGGGAGTGATGCATTCCATCCACCCACCGGCGCACGGGGTAGTCGTCAATATCGTGTTGGATCGTCGGATCGGTCGTCAGCAGCGCCTGCATCGCACCGCAGTTGGAATGCCCACATACGGTGATCGTGTCGACTGCGAGATTGTCGACGGCAAACTCCAAGGCCGCCTCGAAGGATAGGTCGGCACCAGTCCGGTCTACCGTGTTGCCGACGTTGCGCACGGTGAGCAGGTCACCGGGCCCGCTCGAGGTGATCACATTGGGCACGATGCGTGAGTCCACACACGTGAGGAACAAAGTGGTTGGATCCTGCCTACCAGCAATCGCCTCCGTGTCGTCACGGACCATGGCGGCGTGCCGCTGCTGGTAGTTTTCCACACCCTGCAGCACAGGGAGAGTCTCTGGCGCGCCGGTAGGTTCGTCGACGTTTGTTCGAGCCTGCCAGTGCTTCCAGGGAGCCAACCCACTACTGACAGAAGATCGGAAGACTCCACGTCGCGGTGTCCCGTCGGCAGCATCATCTAGCGGAAACGTCCCGTGGTCCTTCACAGTCACGCTTCCTCCTGTGGCTTCGTGCTGGGCTCGCCAAGACGCCACGGACTCGTAGACCGACAGATCGATGAAATCGGCTTCCAGACGCACGGTCACCTTGGCACCGGCCGGAACCGAATACAACGTGTGGTTGAGTCGGGGCAAGGTGAGGAAGCTGCACGAACCCTCGATGTTGACCGTCCATACCTGCTGCCCTACGTCATCACTTGAATGCTCTGCGTGGATAGAGCTTCGCACAACGCGGACGAGGACTAACAGGACCGCCAATGCGAGACCGACCAGGACGCCCTCGAGTAGATTCGAGAACACTACAAGTGTCACGGTCACGGCATAGATCAGAAAGTCGCCTGTACGCAGGGCCGCCTTTATGTGGGCGAATTTCACCAACTGCACACCGATGACGACGAGGAGCCCGGCGAGCACTGCCTGCGGGATCATCATGATGACGGGTGCAAGGAAGACAGAGAAGAGCAAGACCCATACTCCGTGCAGGATGGACGATGAACGGGTGCGGGCGCCGGCTTCCACGTTGGTGGCGCTGCGAACGATCACACCGGTCACAGGCAGGCCACCCAACAGGCCGGAGGTGACATTGGCAGCGCCCTGACCGAAGAGCTCGCGGTTGAAGTGGGTTCGTGGGCCGAACTGCATCTTGTCGACTGCTACAGCGGACAGCAGAGATTCGACGCTGGCGATCAGGGCCATGGTCAAGACCCCGATGCCCACTGCGCCCCAAGCACCGTCGGGTAGTACAGGTGCGCCGACTGCTTCGAGCAGGGAACCGTCCAGGGTGATGCGGTCCACGGAGCCACCCCAGGCTAGGGAAAGCACGGTGGCAAGGATGACGGCGACGAGCTGGCCGGGGAACTTTTGCACCTTTCGGGGGAGCTTCTTCCATAACAGCAGAAGTGCGATCACAGTCGAACCTAGCACCACCGCCAGTGGGTTCATGGACGTGAAACTGGCGGGAAGATTGCTGATGTTCTCTATGGCATTGCTTCCCGGTTCGGAGCCGAGTACTACGTGGAATTGCTGCAGTACGATTGTGATGCCGATTCCGGCGAGCATGGCGTGTACGACGACGGGGGAGATGGCCAGGGCTAATCGGCCCACCCGGCTGAGACCCAGCAGGATTTGGAGACAGCCCGCGGCAACGGTGATGGCACATGTCGCCTGCCAGCCGAACTGCTCGATGAGCCCGGCGACGATCACGGTCAGCCCTGCGGCTGGCCCGCTGACCTGCAGCGGCGAACCGCCTAGGCTGCCGGCAACGATCCCGCCTACGGCGGCCGCTATGAGTCCTGCCATGACGGGGGCTCCGGAGGCGACGGCGATGCCGAGGGAAAGCGGCAAGGCGACGAGGAAGACGACTAGTGAGGCGGGGATGTCTCGACGCAGGTTCGCGCGAGAGGGTAGTGAGGGCAATTTTCGCGATCGCGTAGTGGTTGCGGTGTGTTCATGCATGACAGTCCTTCGGTCGGTGTTCCTCAGGGCTCTTGAGTGGACAGTGGCCGCGATGGCCCGCAAAACGGATCAAGCTCCAGGTCAGGCATTCTCCCGATGGGCTGTAATCAATCGGCAGGACAACGGATAAAACAAGCGTACTTTCTATGTGACGAGTGTTGATTGTGGAATGAATCACTCCACGTGCGGTTGGGTACAGAAGTCGACAGCGGGAGACTTTCTTGATTCCCTGATGCCTCTTGCGACAATGTTCCGAACATTTCTAGCGGCCTGAGGCTTTGCGACTGACCACTTGGGCCGGGCTCGAACGAGCCGAGGCGTCACCGAATGAAGTTCGAGCTTATGAGCCGAAAGTGACAGCTGGTTATTCGGTGAACTGACAGCAGAAGTGCTCGTCCTGATGATTGGCCAGGTTACTGCTTGGCAATTCGCATCCGGTGCGCTCAGGGGCCCTGCGCCAGATAGGCCGTGGCCCGCATTCCACATTCAATAGCACTGGGCCTTGCGATCACTTCCGTCAGAGCCCTTGTCGGTGCCGTGAAGAACGACGCAGCGCTGCCTTCTTCTAGACCCGCAAGAAGGTTGAAAGTGTCTCACAACTAAAGTGCGTCAAACCCATGTGATATGAGGCGCTGTGCGGTGAGTGGCGGTGCCTTAATGCCACTGCGGCCCCTTTAACCATCGACGGTCGGCCCCTTTCGGCGCCTACCGCAGGGCCGACCGTGCCGGGGTCAAGATGCGTGCGCGGGTCGACTCGCATGAGTGGATTCAGCCGAAGAGCGCGGCGACCTTCGGCGCAGCATCCATGTCGAAGTGGACGGCCCCAACCGGGACTGCAGGACCGATCGCCTCGCGGACGGTCTGTACGTCGACGGCGGCGAATGCCCCACAAAGCTCGATGGACTGCGCGCCGTCTGTCACGAGCTCCGCGGCGATGGACGCGACCTGATGCCGGTCGGGGATTGCTACGATCACCGTGCGCAATCCGCCTCGCTCAATAACAGCGCGATCGACGGCAGGGTCCTCCTCGCCGGTGCCAAGGTAAATGAACGCGTATCCGGTGAAACTCATCGTCTATTCCCCTCGTCGTGGTGTGCCTCCAGTCAAACCGTCGCGTCGCCGATGGTCAAGGGGCGACCTACCTCAGTGAAATAGCCCGCTTGCCACAGACCTTGATCAATTGGTGCCTCACCAATCCCATGTGAGCTTCAACGAAAAATGACGGAGGAAAGCGAGTGACCGCCACATAGCGATCAAAGAACACCGCCATTTTTCGCTGAAGCTCACAGCCTTGAGCAGCGCTAGGCAGGTCTTTCCCGAACCCGCACCGCCGCTGATCTCAGCCCGGTTCTGATGACGCAGAATGCTGATGAGCTTCGCCTGTTCCCGGCTCAGCGCATCGGCGCGATCGGAGATCTCTGAGGCTGACGTTCTCCACCGCTTGATGAGTCCGGCGCAGGTTCTTCAGTGCGAACTCGTGGGGTGTATTGAGGTTGTCATGCGCAGGATCGAAGTCGAAGCGCAGCTGAGTGGGGATCGCCGCCGCGATCGAATTGAGCTGAGTGGAGTTGACGAGCTGCCGCCTCGGCGCATCCGGTTGGTCCCAATCCGGCGGCAGCTGCGTGTACGGGACGACGGCGAGGTGGCTGATGGGGCCCGGCATTGCCGAGACCCGCGTACGCAGATAGTCGACAAGTGTGTGCTTGGCGACCATCGCCTGCTCAAGAGGGGAGACCTTGAGTCGATTGCGGTGCCCCTGAGAATCCTGTGTGATCCAACGAGCATCCTCGACTCCGACCCGACCGCCCTTGACTCGACGACGGCGATGCCGATACCGGGCCAGAGCACTAAGATGTCGATCTCGACATCCTTATCGTCTCCGGTCAGGCGCTGGCCGTGAACCATCGTCGTCTCGTCGGGAAGCTGCTCGCACAGGGAATTCCACACTGCCTCCTCGGCGGTGGAACCATTGAAATCAGGTTGCTGCGGGATCAACGTGACCATGGTCTGAGACTAACCGAGTGTGGGCCTATTTCTCAGCAAATACGGGTTCTTCACGCTCTGCGTCTTTGTCGATTTCCATTGCCTGGTGGTCGCTTCCTTTGTTCCAGAATCGAGTGAGCACGAAGCAGGCTGCACCGAGTACGATGCCGATGATGCAATAGATGAGTTCCGGCGAGAAGGTCAGCAGTCCTGCCACGATGAGCACTGCGCGGACCAGCCAGTTCGGACGCCGTCCGACGATGACCAGCCAGCCTTCGAAGGCGCAGCCGAGGAAGAACACACCGATGAGGGCGAAGCAGAAGGCGCTGAGAACGGCGGGCAGCGGGGCCTGTGCGACCAAGGCGGGATTGAGAACGAATGCGAAAGGGACCACGTACTTCACTGCGCCGAGGCGCATCGCTGTCAGCGAGGTCTGCATCGGTGGTGTTCGGGCAATGTTCGCCGCGGCGAACGATGCGAGAGCCACCGGGGGAGTGATGTAGGAAACCGTAGCCCAGTAGATGACGAAGAGGTGACCGGCGATCGGATTGATTCCCAAGTCCACGAGGGCCGGGGCCATGACGATGGCCAGGAAGACGTACACGGCGGAAACCGTCATGCCCATGCCCAGGACAAACGACGTGATGGCGGCGGCAATCAGGACAAGAAGAAGGTTGCCTGAGAATGCATTGACGAGTTCGCGGGCAAGCGACAAGCTCACACCGGTCATCGACAGGCCACCGACGATCAGGCCGACGCCGGCGATGATGCCGAGAATCTCGGCAATCGTCTTGCCGGAGCTGTAGAGGAACTCGCCGAATCCCTTGATACTCATGCGGTCCTTCTTGGAGAAGACCGCCACGACGAGGAGGAACCCAACGATCCAATACGGAGCCTGGCTCTCATTCTTCTGGATCACCAGGAGGAGGACAAGGCCGACAAGGGCAGCCAAATATGCCCAACCGAGCACGACGACTTTGCCGACGTCGGGAAGAAGACTCTTCGCAACGCCTTTCAGACCCGCCTTGGCAGAATAGGCGTCAGCCTGAACGAAGATTCCAATGTAGTACAGAAGCGCCGGAATGACAGCGGCAAGTGCAATCTGTCCGTAGGGGACGCCGACGAAGGACACCATAAGGAAGGCGGCGGTGCCCATGATCGGCGGCATGATCGTACCGCCGGTGGCAGCTGTCGCTTCGATGCCAGCCGCGTAGCGTCCGGTGAAGCCCGCCTTCTTCATCGCCGGGATAGTCATCGGACCAGTGGTGAGCACGTTGGAGACAGCCGACCCGCTCATCATTCCCATGAAGGCCGACGAGATGACTGAGACTTTGGCAGAGCCCCCTCGGAAACGGCCAAACAAGCCCATCGCCAGATCGTAGAAGAATGTCGCTCCGCCGGAGTGCTGAAGTGCGACTCCGAAGAGCAGGAAGCCGACGAGGATGGTCGCGCCGGTCTGGAGGGGCAGCCCCAGGATGGAATCGACACCCATGGCGTGGATCTGTGCAGCAGTCTTGATATCGAAGGGGATTCCCTGCAGAAACGGGACGGGAATGTAGGCGGTGAATATGGGATATAGGGAGAAGACCAGAGCGATGATCGTGACCACGAGCCCTGCCGTGCGGCGCAGCGCTTCGAGCACGATGATCCAGAACACGAACGACAGCACCGAGGCAGTGGGCACCGGTGCGTAGTCCCATCCCAGGGTCACGATATTTTCGGCGTTGACGCAGAAGTAGGCGCAGGTGGCCAAGGTGATGACGGCCAACGCGATGTCGTAGATGGGGACCGGTCTGTCGTTCTGCGACTTCTTCGCGGGGAAGACGATGAAGACGATGGGAAGGAACGCGGCGAGGACGGCGTACATGTACGCGTTTTTCAACAACGAGATTCCGCCCGGATTCCAGAAGAACGCCTGGTTCATCGCAACGAGCACGCCGATCACGGTGAGCGTGATGACGGTGGCTTTCCAGAAAGGGGTGATTCGGACGTTCATTGTCGTTCCTCAGCTGATTCGCGGCCTGGGCACTGGCGGTGTCGTGGTGCTGCGTCTGATCCGTCGGCGCGAACGTCTGCACTTCTTCCTTGAAGGTTGCGGACGTGCCCGAACGAATAGTGTGGTGTGTTGCATATATTACTTGAATGACAATAATCTAGGTTCATATATTCTGCAATATGTGTCAGCGGTACGTCCGTGTCTGAGTTTCTGAGACTCCGTTCGTGCCACTGAGAACGACACCGTGATCCATGACGATGTGGAAGGCCGAACAATGAAGTTTCGCGCATTACTCGCAATTCTCTTAGCTCTTACGCTGGCACTGAGCGCCTGCACCCCGCCGACGAAGACGGTGAACGGGATTCGGGACCCGTTGGTATTCGCCACCTACGGCACCGGAACGTCGACCTATGCGGACTTGGCCGCAGTGACGGATTCGGTGTCGACAGATACCGACGCGCGACTGCGCATCATCACCTCTGACACGGCGATCGGCCGACTGGCGCCGATGAAGGCCGGGATCGCCCAGATGGGCAGGCTCGGTGATGAGTACATCTTCGGATTCGAAGGCCAGAACGAGTTCGCCAGCGAGAACTGGGGGCCGCAGGACCTGCGGGTCGTCTGGGCGCCGCTGTCGCCGCACTCGCTGCTCACACGCAAGTCTGACGGGATCAAGACACCCTCCGACCTTAAGGGCAAGAAGATCCCCAACGTGACCGCAAACCCCTCAGTGAACGGAAAGATCGAAGCCTACCTCGCATATGCGGGACTGACGCTCGACGATGTGGAGCTGGTCGACGTCGCCTATTCGGAGCAGCCGGCAGCGCTTGAGTCCGGCCAGATCGATGCTCTCTATCAGCAGGTCTATGGCTCTTCGCTCTTCGAGCTCGAGTCGAAGTTCGACGTCAGTTGGATTGAACTCGATCCACACGACAAAAAGGGAATCGAACGGGTGCATGAGCTGGCACCGCAGCTCAACATCCTGCCGTTCGAAGATGCACCGGGCCAAGAAGAGGGCGCCAGCACACATGGATTCGTCTACACACTGCCGATTGCCACCTATGCGAATGCTTCAGAGGCCGAAGTACACAGGCTGGTGAACTCGATGGCATCGACATTTCCGAAGTACAAAGCGTCAACGCTGAATACGCCGAGGTGGAAGCCCGACGACGTTGAGACCACACCTCGAGTCATTCCCTTCCACCCGGGCACTATCGCGTGGCTCAAGGAGAACGGTCAGTGGACGGACGAAGCACAGAAGCGCAATGACGAGCTGATCGAGCGTGGCGAGAAGCTTCGTGCGGAATGGAAGAAGTTCATGGACACCAAACCGGATAAGGACGACATTGCCCAGAAGTGGGGCGAGTGGAAGGTCTCGGCTGATCTGTAAGAGGCGAGGCCCAACAAGGTCTAGAATTTGAGACCACCAGTCGGCCAGGCGTGGATCTGCAGCTGACTGATCGCGTACTGGGCCGACTGCAGCATCGCCGACCTGCGTTTCACGCAGCAGCAGGGTTCATTGCGGGGAATGCTTTCGTCCAAGGCAGCGAGTACGAACGGCGTGGAAGGTGAAGAGTGGAAGTTCAACAGGCGCGTGTGTTCATGGCGCTCGCAGAAGAGCTGCATTTCGGCCGGGCCGCGGAACGTCTGGGGATGGGGCAGTCGTTGCTGAGTCGGACGATTCGACAGCTGGAGGACGAACTCGGCGCCACCCTGTTCCAGCGGACTACTCGAAACGTGCGCCTGGCGCCGGCAGGGTTGGCACTGTTCGAACCAGCTCGACAGATGATCAGTCTGCAGCGAGTGGCAGTCGATTCGGTGAAGCGCGCGGCGGCTGGAGAAGTCGGGCAATTGGGCTTCGGATTTGCACGCGCATCCTCGCGTGGCATGGCCGCCTCATTGGTGGCGGCGGCATACGAAGACCATCCCGGCATCACTTTCGCCATTGAGTCCAATGTCTTCGCCGACGAAGGACTGACCCGGTTGGCTGATGGGAGCCTCGATCTTGCTCTGGTGAGGTGGACCCGGCAACCGCCGACCATCACTGGGCGGCCCGTGTTGATCGAACGCCCCGTCGTCACCCTGCCGGACTCGCACCGCCTCGCCCGGAGGAATCTCATTCGTGTCGATGAGCTGGAAGGTGAAGACCTGCTCTCTCTCCCCGCGAACCCGAACTCGACGCTTCGCGAGACGACAATCCGACTGTGCCACAACGCAGGTTTTTCGCCTCGGGTGATTCTTGAGCTTCCCGACGCTCAGACGATCTCTGCCCTCATAGCAGCGGGCATGGGCATCACCATCACCTTTGACTCGGTTGCGGCGACCATGCGTGAACCCGGCACCGTGACAGTTCCACTCGACGTTACCGACGAAGAGTCGGTGGTCTACCTCGCACATCTGCGGACTCATGGAAGTGCATCGTTGTCTGCTGTGTTGGCAATTGCAGAGAGCGTCCTGCCGACGGTGAGCAGCACCAGTGAATGACTTTGACTGTGCGGCTCGATGGATTCAGTCGATTCTCACTTCGACTCGTCGACGAGCTCCTGCTGTTCGAAGACGATATCGGCGCCCTCTTCGGGAAGACCGGAGCCGCGAAGTGACGCACCCTTCGTCTCCTTCATGAAGATGGTCGCGATGAAGCCGATGACGCACGCACCCATCACAAAGTAGGCGGGCACAATCGTGTTCCCTGTAGCCCCGATGATCGCTTCATTGGCTGAGGGCGCGGTGCCGCCGAAGATTGCGGTCGAGACGTTGTAGGAGATCGCGAATCCAGCGAAGCGCACGGGTCCGGGGAACATCGCCGGGAAAGTGGCCGAGATCGTCGAGATCTGCGGAATGTAGAGGATGCCGAGAACGGCCAGGCCGATGAGTGCCCAGACGAAGCCGTTGGCCATGAGCATGAACATCGGAATGGCTGCAACGAACAGGCCGATGAGAGAGAAGTACCAGACCGGTTTGCGTCCGACCTTGTCCGAGAGTATTCCGCCGAACGGAATGAGGATCATCATGAACGCCTGGGCCAGGAACATCACCGTCAGTGCGGAGTTCGAATCCATGCCGACCGGATCCTGCAGGTAGGCGGGCATATAGGACAGAAGCGTGTAGTTGACGACGTTGACTGCGACGACCATGCCGCCGAGGATGAGCAGCTGCTTCCAGTAGTCGGTGAAGAGAACGCGGAAGACTTCCTTGACCGACTTGCCCTGGTCGTTGTCGTCGAGCTCCTCATAGACAGGGGATTCGTCGAGCTTGGTCCTCATGTAGAGACCGACCACGCCGAGGACACCGGCGAAGACGAAGGGAATCCTCCAGCCCCAATCCATCATGGTCTCTTCACCGAGGCCAAGTTGCAGCAGCAGAACGAAGAGCGAACCTGCGGCCATGCCGGCCAGGGTGCCGAATTCGAGGAAGCTGCCGAAGAATCCGCGACGCTTATCTGGGGCGTACTCGGCCATGAACGTTGCGGCACCGCCGTACTCTCCGCCAGAGGAGAAGCCCTGGATGACGCGGAGGAGGACGAGAATGATCGGTGCGGCGACGCCGATTGTGGCATAGCTGGGCAGGAAGGCGATGAGGAATGTCGATCCGGCCATGAGCAGAATCGTCAGCGCAAGCACTGTCTTGCGTCCGAGGCGATCACCCATCGGTCCCCAGACGATGCCGCCGAGCGGGCGGAAGATGAAGGAGACGGCGAAGGTCAGCAGCGCCAGGAGCTGGCCATGGCTGCCGGGGAAGAAGTGCTGGGTGATGTAGGTGATCGAGACCGCATACAAGCCGTAGTCGAACCACTCGGTGGCATTGCCGACCGCCGAGGCGGCGACGGCTTTGCGGACCGTCTTGAGGTCCGGCTCGTGTGGGGCCGCGGGGAGTGTGGCCTCGGGGTGTGTGTTGGAGTTACTCACGTGTTCCTCCGATCAAGTGGGGCCACCATCGTGATGGCCCGCATGAGAGAAGCGACTATGCACGTTACGAGCATCTGTTGAGCGAATCAAAGCGAAAATGCTGTCAAGCCGACGGCGTGTCTGCGGCCGTCATCAAATGCTACGGCGCTCTGACCAGCGGTTATGTGAAAAAGGAGTGAAATCTAATCGCACGTAGAGGTTCACAGGGAATCCTATAGATATCGTTACCTCCCAATGGTTGACAGAAGTTCACTTCGGTGGCGGACTTCGCTTGGGGGTGAGTGGAGAGTAATGTGCGCACTCCATCGCCACCGTCATTGTGTGCGCCCCGGGTGTATTCTGCCAGGGTTGTGACGTCGGTCATAGAATGAATTGGGCCAGGAGGGCTGCTCATGGGAGTGCTGCGCAAGAAGGATGTCAATGACGTCCTCCATCAGAACGATGAGCCGGGTGAAGGCGGGCAGCTGAGGAAGAACCTCGGCGCCAGGGACCTCATCGGCTTCGGAATCGGCATCGTCATCGGCACCGGCATCTTCACCCTTACCGGGCTGGAGGCTAAGGAGCATGCGGGGCCGGCCGTGATGATCTCCTTCGTCATCGCCGGGGTCGTGGCGCTGCTGGCCGCGCTCTGCTATGCCGAGCTGGCAGCTGCTGTCCCGACAGCAGGCAGCTCCTACACCTATGCCTACTCCACGATCGGTGAGATCTTCGCTTGGATCATCGCCTGGGACCTCATTCTCGAGTTCGCCCTCGGCGCTTCCGTCGTCGCCCGCGGTTGGTCGGGCTATATCGCTGGTGTCTTCAACCTCCCGCCGGCGTGGTTCGCTGAGGAGGGCTCGATCGTCAATATCGGCGCCATCTTCATCTCCCTCGTCCTGGGCTGGGTGGCGATGCGCGGCATCCGGGAATCGAAATGGGTGACCAACGGACTCGTCATCATCAAGGTCCTCGTGTGCGTCTTCGTCATCGTCGTCGGTGTCTTCTACATCAAGACTGCCAACCTCGTTCCCTTCATTCCACCGTCGAAGGCGGTCGACGGAGGAGCGACCGAAGGTCTGCAGGCTCCGCTGTGGCAGTTCGTCTCTGGCATCGAACCCTCGAGTTTCGGCGTGGCCGGTGTCTTCGTGGCAGCTGCGGTTGTGTTCTTCGCCTACTCCGGATTCGAAGCCATCGCCAACCTCGGCGAGGAGACGAAGAAGCCTGCGAAGGACATGCCGATGGGTCTGTTGGGCACGCTGGCCATCTGCACCGTCCTCTACGTCGGCGTCTGCCTCGTCGTGACCGGCATGGTCCACTACTCGAAGCTCTCCGAGGGTGATGCCGTCGCTGACGTCTTCACTCAGAGCGGGCTCGGGTGGGCCGGCATCCTCATCGGAATCGCCGCCGTTGCCGGTCTGAGCTCGGTCATCCTCGTCGACATCGTCGCCATGGGACGCATCGGCTTCGCGCTGTCTCGCGACGGACTGCTGCCGCCGATCTTCTCCCGCATCCATCCGCGGTGGGGCACTCCGGTCCTGATGACTGCTCTGACCGTCGGCTCTGTGGTGCTGCTGTCCGGCCTGGTCCCGATCTCCGTGCTCGCGGAGATGGTGAGCATCGGAACGCTGTTCGCGTTCGTCGTCGTCTCCGTCGCGGTGATCGTGCTGCGCAAGACCTCGCCGGACATGAAACGCCCGTTCCGCACCCCGTGGGTGCCGGTCCTGCCGGTGGTCTCGATCATGTCCTGCCTGGGTCTCATGGCCAGCCTCGCCGTCGAGACCTGGCTGCGGTTCATCGTCTGGCTGATACTCGGCTTCATCGTCTATTTCGCCTATGGAAACCGGAAATCACGTCTGGCCCGGCAGGAACGCGAAGGTGTGAAGGATCGCGAGGGTGATCGGCAATGAGTGTTCTCGTCGGATTCGGTGTCGATACGAGGAGTCGTGCCGCCGTGCGCTTCGGCGCCGACCTGGCCCGGACCTCGGGCGAACCGCTCGTCCTCTGCTGTGTTGTCCATGACCGATTCTCCTCCAGTCAGATGTCGGACTTCTCCGGTGTCTCCGATGATTGGAAGAAGGAGATCAGGGACATGACGTCCCAAGCGATTGCCGACGCCAAGGAGGCCCTTCCGGAGGATGTGGACGCCGAGGTGGTCACCCGATCGGGTCGGTCCGTGACCCGAGTGCTCCACACCGAAGCCATCGACCACCATGCCCAGGTGCTGGTCACCGGATCCTCGGTGCGTGGGCCGTTGGGGCGGATCGTCCTCGGCAGTACGACCGATCGTCTCGTCCACTCCTCACCGCTGCCGATCGCGCTGGTGCCCCGCGGCTACAACTCGGACCGCACGGATATCAGGCGTCTGGTCTTCGCCGTCGACCCCTCGCGCAGGACGCAGAGATACTACGACTCCGTGGCGCGACTGGCCCATTGGCTGGGCATCGGCGTCGAGGTCGTCACCTTTGCCCTCAGACCCTCGCGGCCCACAGGCATGGGCGCCTTCTCCGACCAAGGCGTCTATTCCCACTGGCGCGACCAGGTCACATCCGGCCACAAAGAGATCGTGTCCGCGCTCGAGGGCGGCGAGGCTGGGGTCAGCGTCACCGGGACAGGAATCGTCACCGGCGACCGGTGGTCGAATGCGGTGAGTGCCTTCGACTGGCAGGACGGGGACATTCTCGTTGCCGGATCGAGCGAGAGCGCCCTGCATGGTGTATTCCTCGGCTCCACGGCCACGCATATCATGCGCCACTCGCCGGTGCCGATGGTTCTGCTGCCCGAGCCCCGGCGCTGACCGGGCGGCTATCCCGCGTCCTCCAGCAGCTGTTTCCGGTGACGCAGGGGACCGATTCCGAAGCGAAGGCGATAGCCGCGCGAGAGTTGAGCCGGCGAGCCGAAGCCACAGGTTGAGGCGATCTCGGCCATAGGCGCCGTGGCCCAAGCAGGGTCGGCGAGTGTGCGGCGTGCCGTGGTCAGGCGCGCATCGAGAATGGTCTGCGGGACGCTGCGACCAGTGGCGGAGAACAGTCGGGAGAGTTGGCGGTCGGAGACGCCGACGAACTGTGCGAGACGAGAAGCGTTCAGCTTCGGATCGCAGTGCGACTCGGAGATCACGGCCAAGGCTTCCTGGATGGGCCCGGTGTCCGTCAGCGGCCGTGAGATGATCCCGGTGAGAAGGTCGAGCAGGCGAGTCTCGAGTCTCTGCCCGTGACGCAGCCCGCGGTCCAGAGCCCCAGAGGCCAGCTGGGTGAGTTCCCGAGCCGCGTTGTTGGAGGGATGGTCGGGATCAAGATAGAGCGGCGTCGGCCGTCGCAAGGAGGCTGTGTCGGTGAGCTGGGACAGCGTCTCGCGGGGAAGCTGGATGACCAGTTCGCTGACGCCCTGAGGGAAGGTGCGGGCGAACGCCGTGTCGCCGTCGCAGACGAGACCGCGTCCGGGTCCGACGGTGATCGACCCGGTGCGGTGGGTGAATTCGTTGCTGCCTCGCAGAGGGATGTAGACGATGACTCCCGATACGGGGTGGGCGGCGACGTCTTCGGCCGTTCTGCGCACGGAATGCGGGCTGCCGTTGACCTTCGCGACTCGAATCCGGGGCAGTCGCAGCGTTGAGGTCTGTGCACGCAGCTGTGTGCCTGTGCCCAGGCGAGTTCTCAGCCCGACGAGCATGCTGGCGTGGTGAGTCTCCCATTCCGCGACTCGGCGGCTCGGCGGCACGGAGTCGGTGGAGAACCAGGTCTGTTCTGGTGTGGCCAGGGAACGCGAACCGTCCACTGTGCTCGCCGTTGCCCTGTCTCCGCTGACCATGTCCACCATGGTAGTCGTGGATGGGCACTGGTATGTGAGCACTCACATTTTTGACGATTTCGGCCATGTTCTCTCCACTCTCGTGCTCCGAAGGGGCCGGAATGGCAGGCTGTGGGTTCACCGCCATGTTTCACCGCAGCAGCAGGCAAGGAGCACCATCATGGTCACCTTCAACGACGGAGTCGCAGAGACCCGAACCCCCGATTCGCAGGTCGTCGACACCGACGTCCTCATCGTCGGGTCCGGCCCGGCAGGAGCTTCGGCAGCACTCTTCCTCTCCACCCTAGGGGTGGACAACATCATGATCACGAAGTATCGGTGGACGGCCAACACACCGCGGGCACACATCACCAACCAGCGCACGATGGAGATCTTCCGCGACGTCGGGATCGAAGATCAGGTCCTGGCCGAGGCGACCCCGCATGACATGATCGGTGACACAGTCTTCTGCACCTCGATCGCCGGCGATGAGATCGGCAGGATCCTCACGTGGGGCAATCATCCGGCCAGGCACGCCGACTATGAGCTGGCCTCACCCTCACTCAACTGCGACATTCCCCAGACCTACCTCGAACCCATCCTGGTCAGGAACGCGACGATGCGCGGGACGCAGACGCAGTTCTCCACCGAGTATCTCTCCCATGAACAAGACGCCGAAGGTGTCAATGTGCATGTGCTCAACCGGCTCACCGGAAGCGAATACACCATCCGTGCCAAATACCTCATCGGAGCCGACGGGGCACGGTCGAAGGTGGCCGCAGACATTGAGCTGCCCCTCGAAGGAGAGATGGACATCGCTGGATCGATGAACATCACCTTCAAAGCAGACCTGGCGAAGCTGGTCGGACACCGACCCTCCGTCCTCTACTGGGTCGTGCAGCCGGGGTCGAACATCGGCGGCATCGGAGCCGGACTCGTCCGCATGATCCGACCGTGGAACGAATGGCTCATCGTCTGGGGGTTCGACATCAGCCGAGGCGCCCCGGACGTCACCCAAGCCGATGCCCTGCAAGTGGTGCGCAACCTCATCGGTGTGCCCGACCTCGAGGCAGAGATCACCGGCATCTCCCTGTGGGGAAACAACGAACAGTATGCGACCCACCTGCAGAGTGGACGTGTCTTCTGCGCCGGGGACGCCGTGCACAAGCATCCGCCGTCGAACGGACTGGGATCGAACACCTCGATCCAGGATTCCTACAACCTGGCGTGGAAGATCGCAGCTGTCGTCAACGGGCAGGCCGAGGACTCGCTGCTTGAGACCTACAGTGTCGAACGCGCACCGGTGGCCAAACAGATCGTCACCCGCGCCAACCAGTCCGGCCGCGAATTCGGACGGCTCTTCGAAGCACTCGGACTCGAACCTGGCCAATCCGAAGACGAGATGCATGCCGCCATCGCCTCCCGGAAAGACAACTCGGCCGCAGGAGCGAACAAGCGGGCAAAGGTCAGAGAGGCCATGGAATTGAAGAACTACGAGTTCAACGCTCACGGCGTCGAACTCGGACAGCGCTACGCTTCGACTGCCGTCGTCACCGACGACCGGGAGCAGACCCCGAACCCACGGGACCCGCAGCTCTACTACGAGGCCTGCACCGATCCCGGGGTGCGTCTGCCCCATGTGTGGGTCGGGGATTCGGTCGACAAGCACTCGACCCACGATCTCGCTGAATATGCACGCTTCACCGTGTTCACCGGCACGACCGGGGCAGCCTGGGAAGATGCGGCACGCGAAGTCAGCGGCCACCTCGGCGTCGGCATCGACACGATCGTGATCGGGCCAGACCGGGACACCACCGACCTCTACTTCGATTGGGATCGAGTGCGCGGCATCGCCGAGGATGGTGCCATACTCGTACGCCCCGACAAACATATCGCCTGGAGAATCCAGGGCCTGCCGGACGATCCGGCAGCGGAGCTGGAACAGGTACTGTCATCGGTGCTGGGCCGAACCACCAGCGGGATGTCGAGTCTCGGCGGTAATCTGAGCGTCGGAGGCCGCCGGGCGCACGCAGACTCGCACGACAAGGAAGCAGTTCGCTCATGACTTTGAACTTCGAACACACGACACTGGGCCAACGGGTCATCTTCGGCGCAGGAGAGGCCGCGGAGAAAATCGCCGCTGAGATCGACCGACTCGGCGCAGACAACGTCATGGTCATCATCTCCAAGTCGGCAACCGAGAAGGTCGCTGACTTCGACGAGCACTTCTCAGTGGCCTTGTGGCACCGGGAGGTCGTCATGCACGTCCCCGCCGAAGTGGCCGATCGGGCCGTTGCCGCAGCCCGTGACAAGGACATCGACCTCGTCGTCTCCGTCGGAGGCGGTTCAGCGACAGGACTGGGCAAAGCGGTGGCACTGGAGACGAAGGTCCCGATCATCGCCGTGCCGACCACGTTCTCCGGTTCGGAAGCGACGAACGTGTGGGGCCGTACCGAGAACGCCCGCAAAAAGACCGGCATCGACGATAAGGTTCTGCCGGCGACAGTCGTCTACGACGCCGAACTCATCCGTGACCTGCCCGGCGACCTCGCAGTGGCCTCCGGGCTTAACGCACTGGCGCACTGCATCGACTCGCTCTGGGGTCCTCGAGCCGACCCGATCAACCAGGCGCTTGCAGTCGAAGGGATTCGGGCGCTGAACGAGGGGCTGCCGTCGGTGCGGGCAGACTCGACGGACCTCGACGGACTCGAACGTACCCTCTACGGCGCTTATCTCGCTGCGGTGGCGTTCGCCTCGGCGGGGTCGGGGATGCATCACAAGATTGCCCATGTGCTCGGCGGAACCTTCAACCTGCCGCACGCGCAGACGCACGCGACGGTCCTGCCCTACGTTCTGGCCTTCAATGCTCCGGCCGCCGGAGATGCGGAGCAGCGCATGGCCGCAGCTTTCGGCGCACCGACTGCACTCGACGGGCTCCAGAGACTTCGCAGCGCTGTCGGCGCACCGACGGCGCTGTCGGAACTCGGCTTCACCGCCGCTGACGTCACCCAAGCAACCGAATTGTCACTGCAGGCCATTCCCGCGAACAACCCGCGTGAAGTCACCGCCGAAGAGTTGAGTGAACTGCTGACCGCGGCGTTGAACGGCAGCGACCCCGCAACCCTGAGCTGAACACAAAGCGCTGAGCCGAGCACCGGCCCCAGTTCTGACGCACCACGGGAGGACACACCATGACGAACAGCAATGACACCACACCAGCCAACGGATCCCAGGGGCTCACCCCGGCCGAAGTGGAAGAGAGGCTCATCGACACTGTGACGGCGTCGTTCGCTGGCTGTACCGACGAACGACTCACCCAGCTGATGACCTCGCTGGTCAAACACCTGCACGGCTTCATCAGGGACGTGCGACTGACCGAGGCCGAATGGATCGCCACGATCGAGTTCCTCACGAAGGTCGGGAACATCACGGATGACCAGCGACAGGAATTCATCCTCCTCTCCGACGTCCTCGGCGCCTCCATGCAGACGATCAACGTGAGCAACCAGCCATACAAGAACGCCACCGAGGCGACCGTCTTCGGTCCCTTCTTCGTCGACGACGCACCACTGATCGACAACGGTGGCGACATCGCCGGGGGAGGCACAGGCCAGCCCAGCTGGGTCGAAGGAGTCGTTCGCGACACCGAGGACAATCCGATTCCCGGAGCTCGCATCGAAGTGTGGGAGGCCGACGAGGAAGGTCTCTACGACGTCCAACACGAGGACGACCGGGTCTATGGACGGGCACACCTGTTCGCCGAAGAGGACGGTTCGTTCCGCTTCTGGGGCCTGACTCCGACGCCGTACGCGATTCCAGACGACGGACCGGTCGGCCAATTGCTTGCCGACACAGGGCGCTCGCCGATGCGGGCCAGCCACCTGCACTTCATGGTCACCGCACCCCAGATGCGCACCCTTGTCACCCACATCTTCGTCGAGGGCGATGAGCTGCTGACGTCGGACACCGTCTTCGGCGTCAAAGAGTCACTCATCAAGAACTTCGAACAGCAATCCGCGGACACACCCACTCCCGATGGCCGTGACTTGGAGGGCCAGACCTGGTCGCGGGCGCGTTTCGACATTGTGCTGGCACCTGACGGGGCCTGAAGCTGCTGGGATGTCGGCCTAACCGAACCACGATTCTTCGGCCTTGTCATTCGTTCCGTCGTTCTTGACGATATGCAGCCAGGTGTTCACGTACTGGAGCATTTCCTCGTCGCCGAGGCGCACAGCATAGCCCTGCTCATCTGAATGGGCTTGAGCATCCCGATGCACTGGTGTCGATCTTCGGGATCGGACATGATGAGGATATGACTGACGCAAACAGCAGCGCCCACACAGACGCAGCGACGATGAAGGCCATGAGCCAGACCGAGTTCGGTGGCCCCGAGGTCCTCCACGAGGTGGAGCTGCCAAAGCCGAAGCCGGGACCCAGCCAGATCCTCATCAAGGTCAAAGCCTCAGGCGTGAACCCCACGGATTGGAAGCACCGCAGCGGTCCCCGTTTCCTCCCCGATCCACCATTCGTCCTCGGTTGGGACGTGTCAGGGGTCGTCGAACAGGTGGGCGTCGGAGTGACACTCTTCAAGCCCGGCGATGAGGTCTTCGGCATGTTACCCTACCCCTTCGGCGTCGGCGCACACGCCGAATACGCTGTGGGTCCGACACGAGCCTTCGTAGAGAAGCCGCACACCGTCGACCATGTGCAGGCGGGCGCACTCCCACTCGTGGCGCTGACCGCGTGGCAGGCCCTGGTCGACACTGCGAAGATCGCCCCCGGTGATCGGGTTCTCGTCCATGCCGCTGCCGGCGGAGTGGGGCACGTGGCGGTGCAGATCGCGAAGGCGCGAGGAGCCTATGTGATCGGCACGGCGAGTGCACCGAAGCATGATGTCGTCCGCGGCCTGGGTGCTGACGAGATGATCGACTATCGCGAAGAGGACTTCGTCGAGGCGGCTCGCGACATCGACATCGCCTTCGACACCATCGGCGGTGACTACCAGCTGCGTTCCCTCCGGACCCTCAAGCCAGGTGGAATCATGGTGTCGACGGTTCCTGTCCCGGCCAAGGGCCTCTTCGAAGAGGCCGAGGCTCTGGGCGTCAGGGGTGAGACCATCCTCGTCGAAGCCGATCAGGCGGGCATGCTCGAAATCGCTGCTCTTGTCGAGACCGGACAGCTGCGGGCAACGATCGCAGCCACGTTCCCACTGACCGATGCCGCGAAAGCTCATGAGACAGGTGAGACGAACGCGACGACAGGCAAACTGGTGCTGACCATGGAGTAGGGATGACCAGGGACTGGAAGAGGGCTGGGCCGAGCGAGGACGCTCACCCTTGACCGTGGCCATGCACCCCGAGCTCGTTGATCCAGATCCACCCCTCGGGCAGGGGTGCCCACGCGGCCACATCGCGTCGTGATTTCGACCTGTCCGCGAGGACAACCACGTGCCTGGCACGTTCGGCGATGAGCTCCTTCGTCCGGGCCTCGTCGAGGGTCGGCTCGCCGAGTCCCTTGGCGGGATCGACTGCGTCGGCACCGAGGAAGGCGACATCGACGTGGAGTCGACTGAGCGCATGGTCGCTCAGCGCACCCGTCGTCCCATGGGACATCGTCGAGACCTCACCGCCGATCATGATGACCTTCGGCCCTTTGGGGTGGGCAAGAGCCAGCGCAATCTCGAGCCCGCGCGTGATGATGGTGAGATCACGACGATCGCGAATGCGCTCGGCCAAACGTACCGTCGTCGACCCGGCGTCGAGGAAAACCGTGCGAACGGTCCCCTCGCCGAGGTGGTCCATCGCGGTCGCCGCAATCGCATCCTTGGCCTCGGCATTGGCCTCCATCCGCTGTCCCAGCGGAGGTTCGACATAGCCGGCGGCAGTGGCTCCGCCGATGGTGCGGAGGACCTCGCCGGTCTCCGACATCACGCGCAGGTCGCGCCGGATCGTCGACTCTGAGGTCTCCAACTCATCGGCCAGCCGGGAGATTGTCCACGAACCGGTCTTGAGCAGAGACAGGATGTCCTCGCGGCGTTTCTGTGTGCCCGTGCGAATCGCCATGGTGAAAATCCTACTTCGGCAGGTACTCGTTACTTGGGCAGGTATTCGGCGCGGATGCCGTCGACGAACGGTGCGTAGCCGATCGCGGCGGTGTAGGCCGAGCGCATGGTGCCGGCATCGGCGATGCCCTGACCGGCGATGTCGAAGGCCGTGCCGTGATCGACCGAGGTGCGCAGGATCGGCAGGCCCACGGTCACGGAGATCGTGCCGTCGAAGTCGAAGGTCTTCGAGGCGATGTGGCCCTGGTCGTGATACTGGGAGAGGATACCGTCGAAGCGGCCGGACAGGCCCTGGTGGAAGACCGAGTCCGCTGGAATCGGGCCGGTCACCTCGAGACCGGAGTCGACGACGCGCTCAACGGCGGGTCGCAGGATCTCGATCTCCTCGTCACCGAAGGCACCATTCTCACCACCGTGCGGGTTGAGCGCGGCGACGGCCAACCTCGGCGAGGCCACCCCGTAGAGCTGCAGAGCCCGATGGGCGCGTTCGATGGAATCGACCTGGGTGTCGATCGTCAGTGCGTCGATGGCCTTGCGCAGCGACATATGGCGGGTGGCGAAGAAGATCTGGAGCTTGTGCTCGGGAACCTTCGTATTCTCGACGACGAACATCGTGTCCTGCTTGGTCACGCCGGTGAGCTCGCCGAGCATCTCTGTGTGACCCAGGTGCTTCGACCCTGACTTCCACACGGCTTCCTTGTTGATGGGGCCGGTGACGATGCCGGCGATCTCGCGATTCATCGCTGCCTTTGTGGCGACCTCGATCGCGGTCACTGCGGCCTGACCTGCGCGAGCATCGACGACGCCCCATTCCGGCAGATCATCGCCGAGCACGCCGATGTCGAAGACGTCGATGACGCCCTGCCCGGCGGCAGGTGTCGACCAGTCGGTGATGGTTCTCAGTTCCACGTCGAGTCCCAGGACGTCGACGGCGCGTTTCATCACGGCAAGGTCGGCTACTGCGACACCGTGCTGGTCCTCGCGGCCGGAGAATTCAGCGAGCACGGTCGCGGTGATCTCGGGGCCGATGCCCACCGGGTCGCCCACGGTCATGGCGAGTACGGGTGTGGTCATGTCAGTCTCCTTGTGTGGTTTCATCTGTGAAATGTCATCCTTGTCCGACGCGAGAGGTCGCCATGAGGTAGTCAAGGCACTTGACAGCCGTACCCGAGTCCCCGATAAGTCCGCCTTTCGTTACGATCGGCAGACCGTCTGCGCTTCCTCCGACGAGGCGACCGCCCACTGCCAGTGGGACGATCTCCTTCTCGATCTCCATCCCGACTGCGCCCACGGCTCTCATCACCATGGCCGTGACATCGCCTCCAGTCGTATAGAGACCCGTGATCACGGGGGAGCTCATGACGGCGGCCGCAATCATGGCCAGTCGCTTCGTCGTCATCTCCGATTGCTCATTGCTGAGATCGAGCAGATCACCGGACTCGAGCACGGTGGCGATGATGATCGCCCGCGCCGAGGTGACCTCCTCGACCCGTTCGAGTGTGGCCTCGACATCGGGGAGGTTCTCCTCATCGAGGATGGTGCGGATCAAGGCGATCGTCGGATCCTCGGCGAGCTTAGCCAGCTGGGCTCGTGTCACCTCAGTGGCCGATCCTGAGATTCCGAGGATCGCACCTCCGGGACGAGTCGGCAGTAGGGACAGCGCGAGGGCGAGGCTGCCGGGGCCGGGATCGATGGTCACCCAGTCGAGGACCTCGCCGTTGCGCAGACCGGCCCGCGCTCGGGCGCCGAAGCTGTCCGCCCCGGTGGAGTCTTCTGCGATCTCCCTCGTGACCGAGGCGACGACAGATCCGACAAGTCTGACGTGGTCCTCAGTCAGGGCGTCGGCGATGATGATGTCGGTCCCATCGGAGATGGCGTCGAGGACCTCGGACCGAATCGCCCAGTGCCCGGACAGCACCGTCGAGATCTCGATGAGGTGCGCGTCGAGATCGGTGCCGGTTCGCAGGATCGCGTCGACATCGGATGTGTGCATGGGGGAGCGGACATCGTGTTTGAGCTCAGTGTGCTCGAGCAGTCGGCCTTCAAGGAGCTGTCGGCCCTGGATAGTGGTTCGACCCGCTGTGGGAAACGCAGGAACGCAGAGACCCATGACCCGCTTCTTCCGTCCACCGGCCGATTCGGCTGCCCGTCTGCGAGCGTTGAGTGCAGCCTCGGCAGAAGGGCCGACGTTGCCTCGCAGTGTTGTGTCGATGCGGCAGGCAACGAGGTCGATGTCGCTGGTGATGTCGATGAGCGATTCGGTGAGTTCGGCGGCCTTCTCCGGGGGAAGATGCCGGGAATCGGCGTTGAGCACGACAGCGTCGTAGTCGTCGAGCAGGTCATCGAGGTTGACCGTCTCGGACCGACTGGTCCCGGTCACGGTGATGGTCCGCAGACCCGCCTCGGCGAAGAGAGCACCGCAGGCATTGCCGCCGGTGAGGTCGTCGGCGACGATGAGGATACGAGGGCTGCGCTGGCTCATACGATCAAGTCGAGCACGAACAGCAGCGGAATGGAACCGGCCCACACAGCGGTGGTGATGCCCGACCAGCCCTTGATGGCGTTGATGCCGTCGAGGCCGGTGAAGCGGGTGACGACCCAGAAGTAGGAGTCGTTGAAGTAGGAGAAGACCATCGAGCCCGCGGTGCAGGCCATGACCGCGACCAGTGGGCTCAGACCGAGCGGGGCGATGAGCGGAGCGGTGACCGAGGCCGCGGTGATCATCGCGACCGTTCCCGAACCCTGTGCGATGCGCACCAGGGAGGCGATGAGGAAGGGCACGAGGAAGGCCGGAAGGCTGATCGAGGCGATCGCCTCGGCGAGGGCATCACCGACACCTGATTCGGTGAGCACCATGCCGAAGGCTCCACCGGCACCGGTGATGAGCAGGATGAGGCCCGCCGAGGCGGCTGCATCGGCCAACCAGTTCTGCACCTTATTGCGTGGAGTCACGCGGGGCAGCAGGGTGTAGACGGCGAGGACGAGGCCGATCATCAGCGCGATGACCGGGTTGCCGAGGAAGGCCAGCGGGGCGACCCAGGACGAAGGCTCGTAGGCGTCGCCGGAGAGCTCACCTTGGGCGCTCTTGTCGATGGCCGTCGATACGGTGTTGGCGACGATGAGCAGCAGGGGAACGATGAGCGGGAGGAATCCGAGGAAGGCTCCGGGCCTCTTCGTCGAACCGGTTTCGCTGTTGACGGTGTCCGCGTTGTCGTCAGAGGCTGCGGCGTCCGCGTTGTCATCAGTCGCGGTGGCAACTTCGCCGTGGCCAGCATCCGCGCTGCCGCTGTCGCGGGTCCCGCCTGCGGCATGTCCTTCCGCTGAGGTGGTCGTGACCGAGCCGTATACGTCGTGCTTGACCTTTGCGTTGAGCACGGGTTCGAGTTTCGGTCCGATCCAACGGGCGTAGATGACGACGACCGGGAGGAGGATGACGGTGAAGATGAGGCCGGTGAGGATGACGGCACCGATGTCGGCGCCGAGGATGCCTGTCGCGGCAAGCGGTCCTGGGGTCGGTGGGACCATATGGTGGGTCAACGTCATGCCGCAGCCAAGGGCGAGAGCGAGGGTGACGTATCCGCCGCGCTTGACGCGGGCGATCGAGCGGGCCAGTGGGTTCATGATGACGTAGCCGGAGTCGCAGAAGACCGGGATGGACACGAGTGAGCCCACGGTGCCCATGGCCCAAGGCTCGCGGCCCTTGCCGAAGGCGCTCAGGAAGGCACGGGCCAGGGAGTCCGCGGCACCGGAGACCTCGAGGATCTTGCCGATTCCGACACCCAGGCCGATGACGATGCCGATGCTGGCCAGCGTGTTGCCGAAGCCGGTGGTGATGGCGTCGATGAGTGAGAGTAGGTCCTGACCGGCGACGATGCCGGTGACGACCGCTGCCGTGAGAAGCGCGATGAAGGCGTCGAGGCGGGTCGCTAAGACGATGACGACGATCGTCGCGATCCCGGCGATGAGCGCCACGATGAGTTGCAGATCCATGAGATCCTCCGCAGTGAGGCCGACTCGGTCAGCGAGCCGGGATTGATCCGAGTCGACTCTCAGCGAAGCGGATGAGTCTGACACGAAGTTGAACAGCATGAGCAAGTATTGCCGATACATGCGCAACTATGCAACGTGTGCCACGACTTGAGGTGCGGGGCCGGCACCCCGTGGCCGGCCTTCTGCGTGAGGATTCACACCTTCCAATATACCCCCAAGGGGTATATGGTGGCGGTATGAGTACAGGGCATGAGCATGAGAATCACAACGGTCACGCCAGCCACGCGGGCCATGGCGACCACGCGGGCCATGGCGACCACGCGGGGCATGATGGCCACACCAGCCACGGCGACCATGTCGCGCAATTCCGGCGTCTGTTCTGGATCATGCTCGTCATCGCGATCCCGGTCATCGCCTTCAGTCCCATGTTCGGCCACCTCGTGGGCTATGAGGTTCCGGAGACCGGCATCCTCGGCTGGCTGCGCTGGCTCTCACCGATACTGGGCACCGTCATGTATTTCTGGGGCGGCAAGCCGTTCCTGACCGGCGGTCTCAGCGAGCTCAGAGATCGCAGTCCTGGGATGATGCTCCTCATCGCACTGGCCATCACCGTCGCATTCTTCTCCTCCTGGGGTTCTTCGATCGGCCTCCTTGACGCCGAGCTCGACTTCTGGTGGGAGCTGGCACTGCTTGTCGTCATCATGCTGGCCGGGCACTGGCTGGAGATGCGCTCCCTGGCACAGACCACCTCGGCGCTGGACAGTCTGGCAGCGCTGCTGCCCGACGAGGCAGAGACGATCGTCGACGGCGAAACGGTGATGGTCGATCCAGCCGACCTCAGGCTCGGCGACACCGTCGTCGTCCGCCCTGGCGCAGCGGTCCCTGCCGACGGTCGGGTCATCGACGGCTCGGCCAGCATGGACGAGTCCATGGTCACGGGAGAATCGACGACCGTTCGCCGCGCGGCAGGCGATACCGTCGTGGCGGGCACCGTCGCCACCGACTCCGGACTGCGCCTGCAGATCACGGCCACCGGTGAAGACACTGCGCTCGCCGGCATCCAGAAGCTGGTCTCCGAGGCACAGAACTCGACATCACGGGCCCAGCGCATCGCCGACAAGGCTTCGGCCTGGCTGTTCTGGTTCGCCCTCGGCACCGCCGTGATCACCGCGATCGTGTGGTCCCTGGTGGGCATGCCGGACTCGGCGGTCGTGCGCACGATCACCGTCCTCGTCATCGCCTGTCCCCACGCTTTGGGCCTGGCCATCCCGCTCGTCGTGTCCATCGCCACCGAGCGGGCAGCCCGCGGCGGCGTCCTCATCAAGGACCGGTTGGCGCTGGAGACGATGCGCACAGTCGATTCGGTCCTCTTCGACAAGACCGGCACCCTGACCAAGGGTGAACCGACAGTCACCGCGGTTGAGGTCACGGCCGAGAACCGCACCGCGGATGAGATCCTCGCAATCGCCGCGGCCGCGGAGACGGACAGTGAGCACCCCTTGGCGCGTGCGATCGTTCGCGCTGCCCGCAACCGTGGTCTCGATGTCCCGGTGGCGGTGAATTTCTCGTCCTCCCCAGCGATCGGCGTCACGGCTCAGATCGATGGCGCCGAAGCGGCCGTGGGCGGGCCGAACCTGCTCAGGGAGCACGGTGTGAGCGAAGCTCCGATCGTCGCGCAGTGGAGCAAGGAGGGCGCCATCATCCTCCACGTCATTGTTGATGGAAGCGTCATCGGCGCACTCAAGCTTGCCGATGAGATCCGACCTGAATCCCGCGAAGCCGTCGATGCGCTGCACCGGCGTGGTGTGCAGGTGGTCATGATCACCGGCGACGCCGAGGCGGTTGCCCAGACTGTGGCCGCCGAACTCGGCATCGACCGCGTCTTCGCCGGGGTCCACCCTGCGGACAAGGCGGCCAAGGTCGCCGAGCTGCACGGAGAGGGCCGTAGGGTCGCGATGGTCGGCGACGGAGTCAACGATGCGCCCGCCTTGGCTGCCGCAGATGTCGGCATCGCCATCGGAGCCGGAACCGACGTGGCCATCGGCTCGGCCGGAGTGATCCTGGCCTCCGATGACCCCCGGTCCGTGCTCTCGGTCATCGAACTCTCACGGGCGACGTTGAGGAAGATGAAGCAGAACCTGTGGTGGGCCGCTGGCTACAACCTCATCTCGGTTCCACTCGCTGCCGGTATCCTGGCACCCATCGGCTTCGTGCTGCCGATGAGCGTGGGTGCGATCCTCATGTCGATCTCCACGATCGTCGTCGCACTCAATGCCCAGCTGCTGCGTCGGCTGGACCTTCGCCCGGATGCTTCAGCCTCGGCCGCACAGTGAGCGAGTTGTCAGGCAGGCTCGTGGCTGAAAGCTGAGATCACCGTGTCAGAGTCTGATCGATCGAGCTGCCGCCGATGCCCAGAGTCACCTGCGTGCCCCATGGGTCGGAGACGCGGACCGAGCGGCCGTCGTCGGCAAAATCCATCTTGCGTGCGCTGAGGCGAGCGACCAGTGCGTCGAGGTCCTCGCGGCCCGGCACGGTGATGGCGACATCGCCGAGGCCGAGGCTGGCTGCGCGCGGACCGACACCGCGGCTGTTCCAGGTGTTCATCGCGACGTGGTGGTGGTATCCACCAGCCGAGGCGAAGAGGACGCCGGGCATTGAGGCGAGCGTCGGCTCGAAGCCGAGGGCGTCGACGTAGAACCTGCGAGCCGTCGGCACGTCGCCTACCTGCAGGTGGACGTGGCCGATGATGCCCGGCAGGGTGTTGGCTTGAGCCAGCGTCTGCTCGTCGAGGTGTTCGGCAAGGAAGGCGTTCGGGTCGAGGTAGATCGTGTCCATGCGGACTTCACCATCGGCAGAGTGCTTCCACTCCGAGCGGTCGCGGTCGACGTAGAGCTCGATGCCGTTGCCCTCCGGGTCGGTGAAGTAGAAGGCCTCGCTGACGAGGTGGTCGCTGGAACCCACGAACTGGCTGTTCGTGTTCTGTGCGGCGTGGGCGACGGTTGCAGCCAGGGAAGCCTGGTTCTCGAACAGGAAAGCGGTGTGGAAGAGACCGGCCTGGGTGCGGTCGACCCCGGGCAGGTTGGGTGTGGCGACGAGCTTGACCAGGGGAGTGACCCCGCGACCGAGCACACGGTGGATCTCACTGCCGTGCGACACCTCTTCGAGGGGCTCCATCGCGAGGGCATTCGAGTAGTAGGTCGACATCTTCTCGAGATCGCCGACGCGCAGGGTGACGGCGTCCATTCCAGTGGCAGCGCTGAGTAGGGTGTCGTTGACGACAGGCGATACGGTGTCGGATGCTGTGGTGTTCTCGGTGACGTTCATGTCGCCCTCCTGGCTCAGCGAATGACTGCGATCTAATAGTTGAATCGTCAACTATCATTCTATAGTGGTGTAACCGAGGGTACAAGGCGAATATTCCCGGCCATCGATTCAGACGCTCGAGCGACATATCAGTATGGCGTGATAAGACAGAACTCACTGCTGATCACGGATGCGAAATCCTCCGTGGCCGACTTCAAAGGAGATGATGGCATGAATGGCGCCGAGAGCTTGCTTCAGACGTTGGGTCACAACGGAATCGAGGTCTGCTTCGCCAACCCCGGCACCTCGGAGATGCACTTCGTGGCTGCTCTGGATCGGCAGCCTCATGTCCGGGGTGTGCTCGGTCTCTTCGAAGGCGTCGTCACTGGGGCTGCCGATGGCTACTCGCGGATGCTCGACAAGCCGGCGGCCACCCTGCTGCATTTGGGTCCAGGTGCCGCTAATGGTCTCTCCAGTCTCCACAATGCTCTGCGCGCCCGGGTCTCGATGGTCAACATCATCGGCGATCATGCCGGCTACCACCGAAGTCTTGACGCGCCGCTGACCTCTGACATCGAAGGCGCACTGCGGCCCTTCAGCAACTGGGTGCGCACCTCACCATCGGCGAACTCCATTGCCAAGGATGCTGCGGATGCCATCGGCTACAGCCTCTCAGGGCAGATCAGCTCGCTCATCCTCCCTGCCGACACTGCGTGGAATTGTGCCGATGAGTACACGCAGCCACCGAACGCGATCGCGCCCACCCCTGCCTCAGCCGATCCGGCGGTGGTCGAAGCCGCGGCAGTCCGACTGCGAGCTTCAGGCCCACGCACAGCCATCCTCCTCGGCGGGCGTGCTCTGCGCTCGCCGCAACTGGAAGTGGCCGTCAAGATCGCCGAGGCGACCGGTGCGACATTGCTGGCAGAGACCTTTGCCGCACGGACCGAACGAGGTGCAGGTCGGCCGATGGTGACGAAGATTCCGTACCCGGTCGAGCCGTCTGTCGAGCTCCTGCAGAACTTCGATTCGCTCATCTTCGTCGATGCGAAACCGCCCGTCGCCTTCTTCGCCTACCCCGACAAGCCGAGCGTGCTCACCGCACCGGGCACCACCGTCTTCACGCTCAGTCCCATCGGTGCCGACTCGCTGCAGGCACTTGATGACCTTCACAACCACCTCGCCGAGGCAGCCGGCAATTCACGTGGACGGTCTTCCCTGCACGCGGAGCTGGCTCCGGCGCCTGCTCCCAGCGGCACCATCACCGCGGCGAAGCTCGCCGCGTGGCTCTCGGGCGCCATTCCCGAGAACGCGATCGTCCTCGACGAATCCATCACCACGGGCCGGGGCTTTTACGCACAGACGGCTGGGTCACAACCCCACGACTACCTCGGCGGCACCGGCGGATCCATCGGCTGGGCCCTTCCCGTCGGTGCTGGGGCTGCGATCTCGAGTCCCGACCGGAAGGTCGTCGTTCTCGAATCCGACGGTTCGGGAATGTACAACCCGCAATCTCTGTGGACCTACGCGCGGGAGCAGCTCGACATCGTCGTCCTCATCTTCGCCAATCGGAAATATCAGATTCTGCGCAATGAGATGTCCAATGTCGGCGTCCCCGATTTCGGACCCAAGGCCGAATCTCTGCTCGACATCGGCAACCCCGCCATCGACTGGGTCTCCCTCTCCCACGGCATGGGTGTGCCGGCGACTCGAGTCGAGACGATCGAGGACCTTGATCGTGATTTCCGCGCAGGCCTGACCGATTCGGGCCCGCGACTCATCGAGGTCCTCGTCTGATCTCACCCGAGTGGCCGATCGGATCGGTGTTCGAGGAGCACCCGGAGTACAGAGAACTGGCCGGATATCGATAGGGTGGAACCATGAAGGCTGTTCCTCATCTCGTCTCGGCATTGACCCTGGCTTCTGCCCTTACGCTCGGCGGCTGCAGCGCCAAAGAGTCCGACTCGGATGATATCGAGCCCGGACAGAGCGCCGAGGTACCCACCAGCGACTTCGACAGCTCCGAGGTACTCGGTGACTTCCTTCGCAGCAGCATCGACGAGGTTCATGTGCACCGTGAGTCTGAGAGCAACCCGGACTTCGACCATGCAGGTGACGTCGACCGCCTGCATGTCGAGTTCCCCTCATCCGGACAGCCGAACGCCGATAAGAAGGCCACCGCCGACGCGGTTCAGGGCGCAGGAAACGCCGAGTTCGACTATGACATGCTCATGGTCACCGGCACGACCGACGAAGGCACCTGGTCATACATGTACAGCACCGACACCGTGAAGGACCTGACGGAAGGCGGCGAGGCCGTCGAGGCGGACACGGTGTGGGACTCGGCTGACCAGGACTTCGACTCAGTGCATCGCTGAAGCGCATATGCGCAGGGATTTGCAAGCACGCGAGCGATCTCATCTGGCTCCGGGTCGAATCACCCGATGACGGCCTGAGCGATGAATCCCTTGTGCGTGAGGATCGCCGAGTTTCGGATGGGCTCCGCTCCTGCTGAGGCGAACCCAAGTACATAGATCAGGCTCGAGGATCGACGATGATCTTCACATGCTGCTCGTTGTTGTTGATGAGCTCGTCGAAGCCGCCCGTGACCAACTCATCGAGCCCAATGCGCCCGGTGATGAAGGGCGAGAGGTCGATCTTCCCGCTGCGCACGAGTTCGATTGTGGACGGATGATCGCCGGAGTAGCCGATGGTACCTCTCAGGTCGATCTCCTTGAGCACAAGCTTCGGCATATCGACTTCGGGCTTGTGGCCCCAGATGGAGACGTTGACGATCACTGCTCCCGGGCGAACCGCGTCGAGCAGCATGTCGAGGACGACCGGAACCGATGAACACTCGAAGCCGAGGTCTGCTCCTTGGCCGTCTGTGCGTTCACGGACTTTCTCGGCCACGTCGCCTTCTCGTGGATCCAGGACCTCGTCGGCAACTCCTGTTGAGAGCGCCATCTTCTTCCTCGCCTCGGACAGCTCGGAGATGAAGACGGTGAGGCCCTCCGCCTTGAGTACGGCAGCGGTGAGCAGCCCGATGGGGCCGGCTCCACCGACGATGGCGACCTGACCAGGCTTCGCGCCCGAGCGGACGACCGCATGGTGGGCGACGGAGAGCGGTTCGATGAGCGCCGCCTGATCGAGTGGGATCTCACCGATCGGATGGACCCACCGTCGCTGAACGACGATCTTCTCGGAGAGGCCACCGCCGCCACCACCGAGCCCGATGAAGTTCATGTCCTGCGAGAGCTGATAGCTCTGCCCGATGCTCGTATCGACATCATCGCCGATGATGTAGGGCTCGACGACGACGTTCTGCCCCACTTCAAGATCGGAGACACCCTCGCCGAGGCTGGTGATGGTTCCCGAGAATTCGTGGCCCATGGTCACCGGTGCGGATTCGCCCGAAATCGGATGCGGATGTCCCTCTGGCGGAACGAAGATCGGGCCTTCGAGGTACTCGTGCAGGTCGGTCCCGCAGATTCCGCACCACGCCACGTCGATAGCGATGGTTCCGGGCTTCAGCTCGGGCTCGGGGACGTCTTCGATTCGGATGTCGTTGCGATCATAGAATCGTGCTGCCTTCATAGGAGTCGGCCCTTTCATCATTGAGAACGAAGCCGGTCTGACCAACAGCGGAGATCATCGATGACTCGTGAAGGCCGTGGCTCCTGGCCGAGACTCTACTTCGCGCCGACTCGCACTGTATCGCAGCGTTATCGTCACGTGAGAATCCTTACGTTCGGCAGGACGCCTGGTCAGGACACCCGCCTCGCTACTTTTCGACGACGACCCCGTCAGGATCGGCGAACACCATTGCACCGGGGCGAATGGTGGCTCCACCGATCTCGAGAGTCACATCGAGCTCACCGTCACCGGTCTTCGAACTCTTACGCGGGTTGCTGGCCAGGGCTTTGATTCCCAGGCCCATGGACGACAGCGCCACTCGATCGCGGACGGCTCCGTTGATGACGACGCCTGCCCAGCCGTTGCTCACGGCGAGCTCGGCGATCATGTCACCCATGAGTGCGGTCGCGATCGAACCGCCGCCGTCGATGATGAGCACGGCCCCGTCGCCGGGCTGGGACAGGGTCGACTTCGCCAGCGCATTGTCCTGGTAGCAGCGCACGGTACGAGCCGGACCGGAGAACGAGTCCTTGGCGCCGAAGTCACCGAAGTTCAAAGCGATCGAATCCAGTTCTGGTCCTCGTTCGTCCCAGAGATCAGCGGTCGAGACTGTCATGGTGTTTTCCTCCAGGTAGGTGAGTCACGCAAATAGGTCAGTTGGGAAGTCGTTCGTCATCAGATCCAGACTATGCGAAGGCTCCGGCGCGAGCATAGAGTCCGGGCACTCCACCCGAATGGATGAAGACCACGTTGTCGTCGGGCTCAAACCGCCCCTGACGGACCAGATCGATGAGCCCTGCCGCAGCCTTCCCCGTATAGACCGGATCAAGCAGGATGCCTTCGGTCTGAGCAAAGAGTCGCACGGCTTCGACCATCTCCGGCGTCGGCAGCGCATACCCGGTCCCGACGTAGTCGCCCAGGCCAAGACTGCGATCACGGGGCACTGCTGGGAGGTGAAGGAACGAGGCCACCTCATCGACGAGGTTCACGATCTTCGGCTCTTGGGCCTCCTGCGAGCGACTGACATTGATGCCGACCACAGGACTCAGACTGCCGGCGGCGTGCAGGCCGACGATGAGTCCGGCCTGCATTCCAGCAGACCCGCTCGGGGCTACGATCGACGATACGTCCAGGCCCACCTCGGCGAACTGGGCAAGCAGCTCCTGTGCACAATCGACATAGCCCAGGGCACCGGTGACGTTCGAGCCGCCGACCGGGATGACGTAGGGATTGCGCCCCTGAGCCTCGAGCCCGCCGGCCAACTCGGTGGCACGAGCAATGAGGTCACTGCCGTTGGGATGAAGCTCGACCGAATCCGCGCCGAGGAGGTCGAAGAGCAGAAAATTGCCTGTATGCTCTGGTGGATTGCCACCGGCATCCGCTGGAATCGGCACGCCGTCGGAACCGAGATCCTCTTCGAGGATCAGGTGACATTCGAGCCCCTCACGTCTGGCTGCCGAGAGTGTGAGTCGACAGTGATTGGACTGCACCCCGCCCGCAGTGACGAGGGTGTCGGCCCCTTGTGCCAGAGCATCGGCGATGAGGAACTCGAGCTTACGAGTCTTGTTCCCACCTTGAGTCAGACCCAGCTGGTCATCACGTTTGATCCAGATCTGCGGCCCGCCCAGCTGCGTGCTCAGGCGCTCGAGATGTTCAAGCGCGGTGGGTCCGCCGGTGTACCGGCGGCGGGGCAACGTGTTCAGGTCAACCATGATTCCCGAGTCTACTTGCCGCCCGCTTTCGGCTGGTTCAGTGAGAGGGGTGGGTGCGGTCCTTGAACTGAACGTGGTGAACCGCCGGGTGCAGTCCATGCGTCGCGGCTTCGTTGTCGACGCCGAAGGTCAACAGTTCTCCGGTGACCTTGTTCTTGTAGACCACGGAGGACGACTCTTCGGCTCCGTCAGCGGCGATGCGATCCCACGCAGCCGCATGCTCGTCACCATGCTGGGACAAGGCTTCGACGACTCCGGGTGTGGCGTATTCATTGACTTCCTCGTCGTTCCCGACACCCCACGCCTTCACGAGCGCATCCGCGTAACCCGACGCATTCCTCGGGTGGCCATCGCTGTGCGCATCGCTGGCGACGTTGATTTCGGCGCCGGACCCGGAATCTGCTGCGGAGGTCGTTGCAGCCAGCGCGGATCCGCCGGTGAGCGCAACTCCCGCAAAGCCGGCGATCGCGGCGACTGACAGTGCTGCTGCTCGATTGCGAAAGGTGGTGTTCATAGCGTCCTTGCCTCCTGCTGTGACGGTCAGTACGAGTGACCGTCAGTGATATGTCAACGATCCCGCTGATTATCGTCACTGCAGGTGAGCGACGAACAACGATCCCTGAGAAAACTCTCAGCGACTGTTGCAGTTCTGCGAACTTCACGTTGCGATGAGGTCGCAACTTTGAGATATTCACATGGAACCTTGTGGAAAAGTCGCATTGGGCACTGACAGGGACCCTTTTCGGGAAGATGTCGAAATAGGATCGTGATCAAGAATTCTTGGGGGAGGCCGCCTCGGCGGGGGAGCTCTCCGTATGATCGGCCCTGTCCATCCAGTCCTTCCCGTCGAGCACGCGAGCGACCATCATGGAACTGGCCTGGTCGCCGACCGCGTTGACGGTCGTGGCCGGGGGATCGATGACGGTGCCGATGATCTGGATGATGGGCAGGGCCGCGGCGGGGAAGCCGTAGAGGGTGATAATCATCAGCTCGCCGATGAACCCGCCCGAGGGGATGCCTGCCATGACCATGCCGGCCAGCAGTGCCACGGCGATGCCGACGAGGATGTTGCCGGGGGTGAAGAAGTCGCGGCCGAAGACGGCGAAGAGGAAGGCGATCTTGAGGATCGCGGACAGGCCCGAGCCCTCCATGTGGATCGTCGCGCCGATCGGAATGATCGTCTCCCGAATATCGCGAGGCACGCCGATGCGCTTGCCGGCTCGCAGATTGGCCGGGATCGCGGCCACCGAGGACGACGTCCCCAGAGAGATCGCCGTCGGTTCGATGATGTTCGACCAGAACGCGGTGATCCCGCGTCGGCCACCGGAGAGGAAGGCGTAGAGAGTGAAGGCGAGAATGAAGTAGACGATCGCCACCGGGTAGTAGACGAGGAAGGCGCGGACGTAATCGCCGACCAGCTGTGCCCCGAGCTCACCGATGAGGGCCGCGAAGTAGGCACCCAGGCCGATCGGGGCGTAGTACATGATGATCGAGGTGAACTTGAGGAAGACCTCGGAGCCGGAATGGAGGAACTGAGCGAACGGTTTGCCTGCCGGACCGATCTTGGACGTGGCGATGCCGACGATGACGGCGAAGACGATGAGAGCGAGCATGTGCTCGGCGGAGAGGATCTTCGAGAAATCATCGACGACGAAGGTCGACACGAGCTGATCGCCGATCGACCCGACCTCTTCCACGTCCTTGGGCTGGTTCATCTCGACCTGGACTCCCTCGGTGGCCTTGGTGATCCACAGAGCTGCGATCATCACGATTGAAGCGATGACGCCGGTGACGGCGAAGATGCCGAGCATGCTGCCCAGGATCTTTCCCAGCCTTGTGGCAGAGGACATGCCTGCCACCGCTGAGGAGATGGAGAAGAAGACCAGCGGCACGACGAGGGTGAACATCATATTGATGAACAGTGTGCCGAAAGGTTTGATGACCGTGGCCTTCTCGCCGAAGATCAGCCCGATGATCGCACCGATGACGACGCCGGTGAGGATGAACAGCGGGAACCGATAGTTGCGTAGGACCTGCCCGAATTTCGACGAAGTCTGGGGTGGGGTGCTGGCGGTGGTGGGACCGGCGGTGGATGGCATATCGGGACGACCTTTCCGGGACTATCGGACCTGCGGACAGCACATTGGGACAAGGAGAACTGCCCAGGAGATCCTAATGGATAGCGCGAACTCAGGCCGGACCGTCCGGCTGGGCGAGAGTTACAGGGGAGCGTGGTCGGTGAGAGCAGTCTGCAGGGCGACTCAGAACCCTCTGCTTAACGATCAATTAGTTTAGACTGAGTTTCGTGAATGATCAGAACCTGGACAATGCTGTCCCACCTGCCTCCACTGACTCCCTGCTGTCGTCAGCAGACATCGAGTTCCTCCTCTACGACTGGCTGCGAGTCGACGAGCTCTGCGAGCGTGAACGATTTGCCGGGCACTCCCGCGAAACCTTCGACTCGGTGCTGGCTGCCAGTGAGGAACTGGCCAAGGAGCACTTCGCGCCGCATGCGAGGAAGTCAGATCTCAACGAACCGACCTTCGACGGTGAGAGCGTCACCCTCATCCCAGAGATCAAGACCGCACTGGAGCGATTCGCCGACGTCGGATTGCTCTCGGCGACCATGGACGAAGATGTCGGTGGCATCCAGCTGCCCCAGACCGTGGCCACGGCCTGCTTCACCTGGTTCCAATCGGCCAATATCGCGACATCGAGCTACCCCATGCTGACCATGGCCAATGCGAGCCTGCTGCTCGAATACGGGACACAGGAGCAGATCGCGACCTTCGTCCTTCCCGAGATCGAGGGTCGGTTCTTCGGCACCATGTGCCTGTCCGAGCCTGAAATCGGCTCCTCGCTCGGCGACGTCACCACACGAGCCGTCCCCGACCCTGACGGCACGGAAGGCACCTACCGGGTGCATGGGACGAAGATGTGGATCTCCGGCGGCGACCACGAGCTGTCCGAGAACATCGTCCATCTCGTCCTCGCCCGGGCCGACGGCGACGGGCCCGGAACCAAGGGACTGAGCCTCTTCATCGTCCCCAAGCACCTCGTCAACGACGACGGCAGCCTCGGGCAGCGCAATGACGTCGTGCTCTCTGGCCTCAATCATAAGATGGGCTGGCGCGGGACCACGAACACGCTGCTCAATTTCGGGGAGGGCACGCACACGCCACACGGTTCATCCGGTGCTATCGGCTACCTCGTGGGGGAGCGCGGCAAGGGCCTGTCCTACATGTTCCACATGATGAACTCGGCGCGCATCGGCGTCGGCGCCGGAGCCGTCGCACTCGGCTACCACGGCTACCTCGACGCGCTGCGCTACGCCCGTGACCGTCGCCAGGGTCGCTCAGACGATGGCCGGGGCAAGGATTCCCCGCAGGTGCCGATCATCGAACACGCCGATGTCCGCCGCATGCTCTTGTCGTCGAAGAGCTACGTCGAAGGAGGCCTCGGCCTCATCCTCTATGCCGCCACGCTCCTCGACGAATCCGAAACAGCAGACACCGAGGCCGACCGTGCACGCGCAGCCCTCCTCCTCGATGTGCTCACCCCGATCGTGAAGACCTGGCCAAGCGTGTGGGGCCTGAAAGCCAATGACCACGCGATTCAAGTCCTCGGCGGGGCCGGCTATACCCGCGACCATGCTGTCGAGCAGCTCTACCGCGACAATCGACTCAACCCGATCCACGAAGGCACGCACGGCATCCAGGCCAAGGATCTGCTGGGCCGTAAAGTCATCATGTGTGAGGGAGGAGGGCTCGCGGTGCTTCTGGCGGAGATGCGATCCATCCTCGCCGAGGCGGGGGCTTCGACTTCATGGAAGGTCGAAGCCGTCGCGTTGGGAGAAGCCATCGACCGCGTCGAGACCGTCACCGCCGCCGTGTGGAAGTCCGGTGAACCCGTTCACGCGCTGGAGAATGCGTGGACCTACCTCGAAGCGGTCGGGCACACGGTCATCGCCTGGCTCTGGCTGCAACAGGGCATGGCCGCCGAGGCTGCCGTGCACTCGCGTGGTGACTCGAGGCTGCTCAGCGGCAAGATCGCTGCCGCCCGCTACTTCTTCGTTCACGAACTGCCGCAGACCGGACCCTGGTTCGACCTTGTGGAAAGCGGCCCGTCGACGTTTACGTGCCTGGACGACAGATGCCTGTGAAGAAGTGAAGCTCTGCCGGCTTTCACCGACAGCATCCCCCTGTTACGGTGGCGGAACAAGCGGAATGGTCCTGTCGTTCCCCTCAGAATCGGTTCCGGAGCGACGAGGCTTCCGCACTATCCGAGGAAGGAAGCACGATGACAGTACTCTCACCGTCGACAACCACGGATCTCTACCCCACTCGCACCGGCGAGACCACCGAAGTCCTTGACCGGAGGGGCCCGATCGCCTTCGGTTCGGCCGAGCAGGGGCCCCTCGATGCGAAGTCGCTGCAGCACTACGACGATAAGGGCTATCTCACGATCGACGAGCTCATCACCCCGAAAGAACTCGACACGTTCCGGGCCGAGCTGCACCGCCTAGCCAACGACCCGACGGTCAAGGACGATGACGCCACCATCGTCGAGGCGAAGTCCAACGAGGTCAGATCGATCTTCGACATCCATCGCAGCAATGAGATCTTTCGCAAGGTCGCCAATGATCCTCGGGTCATCTCCCGCGCGGAGCAGCTGCTGGGTTCCGAGGTCTACATCCACCAGAGCCGCATCAACTACAAGCCCGGGTTCGTGGGCAAGGAGTTCTCCTGGCACTCCGACTTCGAAACCTGGCACGCCGAGGACGGCATGCCGGAGCCACGTGCAGTGAGCCTGTCATTGTCGCTGACTGACAACTACTCGTTCAATGGGCCGCTGATGATCATGCCCGGTTCCCACCAGCGCTACGTCAGCTGTGTCGGCGGCACTCCGGAGGACAATTACAAGAAGTCACTTGTCATGCAGGGGGCGGGCACCCCCGATCCGCAGACGCTGACTGACTTCGCCGATGACTACGGCATCGATGTTCTCGAGGGACCTGCCGGTGGTGCGGTCATGTTCGACTCCAACTGCATGCACGCCTCGAACGGCAACGTCACGCCGTATTCGAGGTCGAACATCTTCATCGTCTACAACTCGGTGGAGAACACGTGTGTCGAACCTTTCGCCGCACCGAAGCCGCGGCCGGAGTTCGCCGGTAGCACGGACTTCACTCCGGCCGGTTCCTAAGAGATGATGCCCGGCACCTGGATGAATAGGTGCCGGGCTTTGTGCGTGCCGTCCAGGTTGCGGTAGAGCTTCACAGCCTCCTGTTCGGCGATGTCTCAACACCTTGCTTTGCTCAGATCGTACGTGGCCCTCATGGTGCTCCGGCATCGCCCGGACAGCGGGAGACTGATGCAGTCCGCGCCCTCATCGTGGGAAATGTGTCCTCAACGGTTCATGTCAATCATGGTCGCGCAGTATCGCAATGGTGATTGAGCGCGCATGATGGTGGTACCAGGTTCGAGCACTGAATTCCGAGGGGAGGTGCAGCCATGTCTGAGAATCACCAGCCAGAGAACGGGCAGGACGAGTCCTCAACCTCCCCCGCCGAGGCGACCGACGGTTCCGCTGAAAGGTCCGAAGCCGCGCAGAGCCGTCACGACCACGACGACAAGATGGTCGACGAATGGGAAGACGAATCATTCCCCGCCAGTGACCCGCCAGGACACTACTGAACGGGTCGGTCCGGACGACGAAGCTGTCGGGGCCCGAACGAAATGAGCAGCGCACTGCCGCGACAGATCGAGACATCGGTTTGTCGGGCGGTGCGCCGTGTTGTGTAGCTGGGACTCGTTGTTTGACATGGCTGAGTTCCGTTCCACTCATGCTGTCCATCGTGAAGGATCGGTATCGTCTGCGACTCGGCTGAGCACGTCCAGCGCGGTGGACACCTTCTTCGACACCCGCGCCTCGGCCATCGTCACTGCCACAATCGTGTCCGAGTATTCTGTATGCATGACCCACGACCCCATGCCCACGAATGGCACGAGCACGCAGGAAGAGAGCACTGGCAGGACGACCACACGCAACACCGACGCGCCGATCCTGGGAGCAACGCCGGGTGCCGCAGTGGGGCGCTACTTCCGCAAGTACGCTGTCTTCTCAGGGCGAGCCAGTCGCAGTGAGTACTGGTGGATCGCGCTGCTCAGTCTTGTCATCTACGGTGTCGGCGGTGCCCTCGCCGGTGTGATCCAAGCGGCAACCGCTGGAACGAACGCCTACGGTGACGTCAGCGACGAAACCACGTTCGGTGCGGGACTGATCGGCTCATTGCTGTTCCTGTATTTCCTTGCGACTATCCTTCCTAACATCGGTCTCGGCGTGCGCAGACTCCACGACGTGAGTCTGAGCGGATGGGTCATACTCATCGGCATCGTGCCCTTCTTCGGTTCGCTCATTCTCTTCGTCCTCTCCTTGCTGGCGAGTAACCCTTCCGGACAGCGATTCGACCGACGTTGAGCGCGGACGACACGACCCCGATCGCTAAAGGGCAACCTCGGCGGTGACCAACGGCGACCTGGTTGATCCCGAGCGAATCCTTTTCCGCTCGCACCCTCCAGTGCCACAGGCATCGGGTCGATGACTTAACCGTCACACTCCTGCAGGTTCTCTGACGTCTGGGCGACGGTTGGCCTCAACGTCGACTCCGCGCATGCCCAGAAGCACGACTGCCGCCAGCAGAAGCACCACGCCGACGAAGACGTAGATCGCCTGTGGAGTCCATCCGCCGTCGAGCATTGCACCGGTGGCTGTCGGGGCGATGATGGCGCCGAAGCGACCGATCCCGATTCCCCAACCCACACCGGTCGAACGCAGGGAAGACGAGTAGGACTGCGGGGTGAGGACGTAGAGGCCGGCAATGCAGCCGTTGCTGAACATGCCGACCAGGACGCCGACGATGACGACCAGAACGATCCACTGCGCGGTGAAGATGAACACCGCCATCAGGATCGCGGCCAGCACTGAGAAGCATGTCAGCACCGACCGGGTCGACCAGCGGGAGGTGAACAGCCCGAAGACGACAGAGCCGATGGCCCCGCCCAAGGTCAGTCCGACAGTGACGATCATTGACAACGTGTCGGTGAGCCCGGTTTCGTGCATGAGGCGCGGGGTCCAAGAGTTGACGAAGTAGAAGCCGAACATCACGATGAAGAACGTTGCCCAGACGACGAATGTGACCCGGCGGTTGCGACGGTTGAGCAGAGCCAGGACGCCTGAGTCGCTCCTCGCGTTCTCCTCGGCGATGGTCGTGGCTGAGAGATCAACCGTGTCGGTGAAGCCCAGCTTCCGGGCAATGAGGTCGAGCTTCTTCTGCGCGTTCGCCGGTTTCCGGTTGTAGAGATACGACGGCGATTCGGGGACCAGCAGCAGGACGAGAATGAGGGACACTGTGGCGAGGAATCCGCCGAGGACGAAGACCGAGCGCCAGCCTGAGGTGGCGATGAGCGAGACCATCACTGATCCGCCGAGTGCTGCACCGATGCCGTAGCCGGCGGTGTAGATGCTGATGACCAGGCCGCGGCGCTTGCGGGAGGCGTACTCTGCGCAGATGACATTGGTGCCCACCAGAATGCCTCCGACGCCCAGTCCCGTGACGACGCGCCAGATACCCAGCTGAGCCGCCGAGGTGGCGGTGGCGGAGAGGAAGAGACCGCAGATATTGACGATGAGAGCCACAATCGTCATGTTCCGTCGCCCGATCCGGTCCGCCACCGGGCCCAGGACCAGGGCGCCGATCGCCATGCCGAGCAGCGCAGCACTCATCACCAGTCCGAGCGCCGTCCCCGAGAGGGAGAATTCCTCGCTGACCTGGTTCGAGGTGAAGGAGATGGCAAGGACGTCATAGCCGTCCAGAGCGTTGAGGAAGGTGCAGATGCCGACGATCAGCCATTGATAGGCCGACATTCGAGAGGTGTTGAGTCGTTCGCGCAGGTCCACCGCATACTCCGATTCTGAGGTGAGATAAGCACCCGCATCATTGCGAGATACCTATGATGATAGGGAAAGCGTGACGCTCAGCACATTATCAGTGGCTTCAGGCTCGGGCAATGCTTGTGCACTGCCGAACGTGTCTATTGCACCCAGGTGTCACCAGTCGAGGTTCCACCGACGAGAGATGGTTTACCTATGGACATAGGTAAATGCCTATGCGTATAGTGATTTCGAGAACCCACCGCAGTGTTCACGAAAGGACTCACCACGTGGAGGCAACGACCGCTACCAAGGTGCTGGACGACTTCTCCTTGGAGATGACCGGCAAAGACGTTCCCAGCCTGCAGCAGGCCGCTCATGCGATTCCGCAGGGAACGCGCGTCAACGTCACGTTCCTCGGCAACGAGAATCAACAGATGCGTGTCGAGGCCGCCAAAGAAGTCCTCGAACTCGGGTTCGTTCCCGTTCCTCATATCTCAGCTCGCAGGCTGAAGTCAGAGAGTGAGCTGCGTGAGTTCCTCGAGGCTCTGCAGCAGGCCGGAGCCAGCGAGCATGTCTTCGTCGTCGGGGGAGACCCGGCGACCCCCGAGGGCCCCTATTCCGATTCGCTTTCGGTCATTCGCACCGGCATCCTGCCGGAATACGGAGTGACTGAGGTGGGAATCGCGGGTTACCCCGAGGGCCACCCAGACATCAGCACGACGACCCTGTGGGAACACATGGAGGCCAAGAGCGCGTCGCTGGCAGAGCAGGGGCTGGGCCAAGTCGTCCTCACCCAGTTCGCCTTCGACGCCGAGGCGGTCGTGGCGTGGGTCCACGAAGTGCGCAGCCGCGGCATCGAGTCTGACCTTCGCATCGGCACGCCCGGTCCCGCAGGCATCAAGCGACTCCTGGGCTATGCCCGCCGCTTCGGTGTGGGCACCAGCGCGGGGATCGCGAAGAAGTACGGGTTCTCGCTGACGAATCTGATTGGCACTGCCGGACCGGAGCGATTCCTCAAGGATCTGACCTCGAATGAATCCATCACTTCGGCGTCCTCAGGGGTCAAGACCCACTTCTACACCTTCGGCGGACTCGAGACCACAGCCGAATGGGTCCAAGACTTCACCGCACAGGCCTGAACACCGGGCATACAGAGATAAGAACAGAGAGGTTCATCGACCATGACCGACAATCTCCAGCAGATCCTCGATTCGACCAATGCCGTCGACCATCTGCGCAATTCGCAGATCGGTTCGTACATCTATCCGGTCGTCCCCGCTGACTTCACCAACTGGATCAAGGAACAGAGGGCATGGCGTGAGACCGCTGTCCTCTACGATCAGTCGCACCACATGGACAACGTGTTCCTCAAGGGTCCCGATGCTATCAAGCTGATCTCCGACACTGCGATCAACTCGGTCGCCAAGTTCGCCGTGAACAAGGCCAAGCAGTACGTGCCCACCACCGAATCCGGTCACGTCATCGGCGACGGCATCCTCTTCCACGAGGCCGAAGACGAGTATGTGTACGTGGGACGCTCACCTGCGTCGAACTGGCTGCTCTACCACGGTGAGACCGGCGGCTACTCGAACCTCGACATCGAGGTCGACCGCAGGTCCCCTTCACGGCCATACGGTCACGCTGTCAGCCGCCGCTATTACCGCTTCCAGATCCAGGGCCCTAACGCCTGGGCGATCATCGAAAAGCTCAACGGCGGCGAGCTGGAGAAGCTGAAATTCTTCAATATGTCGACCATGACCATCGCGGGCAAGCAGGTCCGCACTCTGCGCCACGGCATGGCCGGTGCCCCCGGCCTCGAGATCTGGGGGCCCTATGAGGATCACGACGCGATCCGCGATGCCATCGTCGAGGCGGGTGCCGAGTTCGGTCTGCTGCCCGTCGGCGCGCGGGCCTACCCGTCGAACACACTGGAGTCGGGGTGGATCCCCTCGCCGCTGCCGGCCATCTACTCCGGAGAGGCCGAGCGCGGCTACCGCGAATGGCTCGGCTCCGACAGCTACGAAGCCACGGGCACACTGGCCGGATCGTTCGTCTCCAACAACATCGAGGACTATTACCTGACCCCATGGGAGCTCGGCTACGGATCGTTCGTGAAGTTCGACCACGACTTCATCGGCCGTAGCGCCTTGGAAGCCATGGATCCGGCAACCCAACGGAAGAAGGTGACTCTGGCCTGGGATGCCGATGATCTGGGTGAAGTGCTGGCCTCCCCGCTCAATGTCGATGGACCGAACTACAAGTACTTCGACCTGCCCTTGGCCAACTATGGTTCGGCGAACTATGACTCGGTCGTCGATGCCGATGGCAATGTCGTCGGCTTCTCGATGTTCACCGGTTACTCGGCCAACGAGCGCCGAGGTCTGTCCTTGGCCACGGTCAATCCCGACGTCCCCGAGGGAGCTGAGCTCAAGGTCGTCTGGGGCGAGCCCGATGGCGGTACATCGAAGGCGTCGGTGGAGAAGCACGAGCAGACAGAGGTCGGTGTCGTCGTGAGCCCCGTCCCGTATTCGACTGTTGCACGTCAGACCTACCGTGGCGGGTGGCGCACCGGCCAAGACGCCTGAGAGTTGTAGTCTGAGGGGGTTCGGGCAGCAGGCCCGGACCCCCTCGCTGATTCACAGAATAGGAACCATGATGAGTCTCCGAAGTGCCCTCCTGGCGTTGCTGCGCATCGGCCCGATGTCCGGATACGAGCTGCAGAAGCAGTTCTCCCAATCCGTTGGTCACGTCTGGCATGCCCCGGATTCGCAGATCTATCCTGAGCTGCGGAAGATGGCGAAAGAAGAGCTCATCATCGCCGAGGAGCAGACTCGCGGATCTGCTGGAATGCGCCGCGTCTATCATGTCACCGAGGCGGGGGAGCAGGCGTTCATCGACTGGATGCACAGTCCTTTGAAGTACCAGCGCACACGCGATGCCGCTCATTTGAGGGCCGCATACCTCGAGTCGGCTGACCAGGACGCCGTTTCTACGTTCCTCAACGAGCACATAGCCCATTGGACGAGCGAGCTCAAAGTCTGGGAGGACGAGATCGTCACCATCGAAGCTCTCGAATCTCCGATGCTCAATCGTCGTCTGGCAGTCACGGCCGATGAGGATCGTGAAGTCACCATCGCGTATAAGAAGTTCGCCTACGAAGGTCTGGCCGCCCGAGCCCGCAGCGAGATCGAATGGGCCCAGCGAGGCCTGAAGCTCAGCAAGAGGCTCGAGCGAAACCACGCGCAGACCGCACAATAGGGCGAAGTCGCCAGCCCAAGCCGTATCAAGCCGAGCTGCGAAGACTCACGTCGATGTTGCGGTGAAGCTGTCCATTCGAGTCCACCGGTAGCGCGTCCGTCTGTCACACTGCACCAGGATTCGCAGGAACAGGCCGCCGGCAATGAGGCCACCGAGGAGATCTGTGGCCCAGTGCCACCCGAGGAGGAATGAGACCACCACGGAGTTCACGCTGATGGCGACGACGACCCAGCACAGAATATGGACGAGCCGTCGGGATGCGCCACTGTAGTGGGCGATGAGGTAGACGGCGGCGCCATAGATGAGCACTGCCTCGGCGGCGTGTCCGGAGGGAAAACTGATCCCACGATCGCCGAACTCGAGCAGACCGCCTTGGAAGAATCTCGGATCATGCAAGGTCGTCGATGGGCGGGCCAACAGAACCTTCAGCCCCCCGATGCCGATGAAGAAGGCGCCCTCGGCTGCCAGAGCGAATCCGATAGGACGCCAGGACTGCCTTCTGCGGGCGAGCACAATCGCAACAATCGCCAGCACGGGCATACAGACTGCCTGACCGGCTATCCTGTCGAGAATATTCTGTGCGAACCACACCAGATCAGGGTTGAAGAGGTAGAGCCAGCGACGATTGAGCTGGTAGTCCCAGACTCGTAAGGGCCCCATGGCGACGACGGTCAACACGGCAAGTCCGAGTGCCAGCGCCCAAATTGAGGTTGCCCGAGTAAGCCATCCCCTACTCTTCGCCTGTACTCGGTCCGGATCGGTGGGAAGGCCGGTCTGACCATCAGGCGCCATGCGAGAATCGACAACCATCAAGGGCGAGTTTAGTCGGTTCTCGGTGTCCAAGTGGAAACGGCTGGATAATGGGAGCTGAACCATTGGCGCTATACGTCCATCAGCACTATTGGCGTTATGACGTGGCTCACGTAGCATCAAGTATGGACGTCGTTGACTTTGTTCCAGAGCCCAATCAATTCGTCTACACTTTTGGCGGATCCCGACCGGCAGCCACGATCGCACCCGGCACAGCTCTACGACTGTGGTCCGAGGACGCCTTCAACAATGCGATCACCTCGGCCGCTGACATTCCCAGCGAGAAGCTCGACTCACGATACCTCAACCCGCAGACGGGACCGTTCTACGTCGAAGGAGCCCAACCGGGGGACACCCTTGCCATCCACATCGTCGAACTCACTCCTGCACGCAGTTGGGGAGCTTCGGCGATGATCCCGTTCTTCGGCGGACTGACGGCAACGGACAGAACCAGCCTCCTGCACGATCCTCTGCCGGAAGGAGTGTGGATCTACGAGATCAATTCCGCCGCGCAGACGGTGGGATTCCAGACCCGCAGGGGCGATTTCGAACTGGCGCTGCCTCTCGAGCCCATGCTCGGCACCGTCGGCGTAGCGCCGGCCGGCAGTGAGGTGCATTCCTCACTGACACCCGAACGCTACGGCGGAAACATGGACACCCCCGAGATGAAGGTCGGCACGACAGCCTATTTCGGAGTCAACGTCGACGGCGCCATGTTCTCCATCGGCGACGGTCACTACCGCCAGGGTGAGGGGGAAGCGTGCGGCACAGCGGTCGAGGGCGCAATGAACTCGACGATCATCGTCGACCTCATCAAGGGTGGCGCTCCGACGTGGCCGCGGCTGGAGAACGACGGCCATTGGATGGTCGTCGGGTCCTCGAGACCGATGGAGGACTCGTGGAGGATCTCCCAAGTCGAAATGATCCGCTGGCTCGGTGAGCTCTACGGACTGGAGACCATGGACGCCTATCAGCTGCTCACCCAGATCTCCCTTGTCCCCGTCGCCAATGTGGTCGACACCAACTACAGTGTCGTGACGAAGATCGAAAAGTCCCTCCTGCCGAAGCGCAGTACGTTCGATGGGATCCACGCGGACCTGCGTGATCGCGCACGTTCCTTGTCCTAGTTCCAGAGAGCATCGAGGAGAAAGAGTTCCGTCATGGACCTGAAGATCAGTGGGAAGACAGCAATGGTCACCGGGGGTACACGGGGTATCGGGCGTGCCATCGTCGAGGCGTTCATCGCCGAGGGCGCCAACGTGGCCTTCTGCGCACGAAACGCCTCAGAGGTCGCCGAGGCGGAAGAATCCTTGGCCTCGAAGGGCAGAGCCACCGGCACGGTCCTTGATGTCCAAGACTCCACGTCTCTGTCCGAATGGGTCGAAGCCACGGCCACAGAGTTCGGCGGAATCGACATGGTCGTCAACAGCGTCAGCGCCCTGGCGATTCCTGATACCGAAGAGAACTGGTACGAGTCGTTCAACGTCGACCTGATGGGCACAGTCAATCTGTCCAAGCTCGTGATCCCATATCTGGAGAAGAGCGGTGTGGCATCGCTGATCTCCATCTCGAGCGTCTCTGGTCGAGAAGCTGACTTCGCCTCCGGGCCCTATGGCACGATGAAGACCGCGATCATCGGCTACATGGCCGGACTGGCGCTCAGCCTTGCTGACAAGGGAATCAGGGTGAACACGGTGTCGCCGGGCAACACGTATCACGAGGATGGAGTGTGGCCGGGAATCGAGTCATCCGACCCCGAGCTGTTCGCACAGGCGATGAGCCTGAATCCCACAGGACGTATGGGAACACCGCAGGAGACGGCTGCGAGTGTCGTGTTCTTGTCGAGTCCGCTGTCGAGCCGGACGACTGGGGCGAACCTGCTGATCGACGGAGCGTTGACTCGCGGAATCCAGTTCTGAGGTCAGAGAGCCTGAGGAGACTGCTCAGCCGTTGGATTCGTCGTGCTCGTCATGTTCCCTGTTCGCGGTCGTCGAACCCAGTGCATCTCCCTCGAAATTCTGTCGACGTTCCTCTGCTGCCAAGTCCTTCGTGTCGAATTCGATTTGGTCGACTCGTTTCTGGGACGGTGCCGCATCAGCAGCTTGGTCAAGGTTCTCGGTAGCTTTGCGAATACCGTCTTCGGTGGACATGCTGATCACCTTTCGCATTCGAGAGTGAGCTGGCGCCCAGTCTACGCTTCTGCTCACAACCCCAACACCCTGACTGCGTTGTCCTTCATGATCAGCGGCACGGCGTCCTCTTTGATGCCAAGGGCTTCGAAGTCGTTAATCCAGCGCTCTGGGGTGATGAGTGGGAAGTCGGAGCCGAAGAGCGTCTTCGTTTTGAGCATCGACCCGATCGCCCGTGTCAGCTGTGGTGGGAAGTACTTCGGTGACCACCCGGAGAGGTCGATGTAGACGTTGGCCTTGTGAGTGGCGATCGAGATCGAGGCATCGGCCCAGGGCACCGAGGGGTGGGCGAAGATCATCGTCAGTTCAGGCAGATCAGCGGCCACATCGTCGAGGAGCATCGGGTCCGAGTACCGCAGCTTGATGCCGCGTCCGCCCGGCAGTCCTGCACCGATTCCGGTCTGTCCGGTGTGGAAGAGGGCGACGAGTTCGTGTTCGGCGCAGGCTTCGTAGATCGGGTAGTACGCGCGGTCGCTGGGATCGAAGCCCTGCAGGCTCGGGTGGAATTTCATGCCCCTGACCCCGTAGTTCACGGCGAGGTCCTGGACCCGGGCGACCGCCTCGGCGACGTGATGAGGATCGACGGAGCCGAAGGGGATGAGCACGTCGTTGTGTTCAGCAGCCTTCTGGGCGATCATCTCGGACGAGACAGCGGGATGCCCGCCCAGGGCTGTCCTGGCGTCGACGGTGAAGATCACCGCGGCCATGTTGCGTTCCCGGTAGTAGGCGGCGAGGTCATCGACGGTAGGCGTGCGGGGGACCGGTGCTTTGAAATATCCTGCCGAGGCGTCGAGGAGTTCCCGATCGAGTGACGTGTGCTGGTGGTCGTCGGCCTCGACATGGGTGTGCACGTCGATCGCGGTGATCTTCGAGAGGTCGATGTTGGGCTGGTAGGTCATGAGTGTCCTTCCGGAAGCGGGGTGGTCGGCATCGTGTTTGTGTGGGGCATGACCTACGGCAGCTCGCCGTACTTGCGTTTGAGTGCGATGAGTTCGAGAAGCATGTCGTCGCGTTGCTTCGATAGCACTGCCGGGTCACGACCGTGAAGCTCCTCATCAACACCGGAGATGAGCTTCTCCTTGAGATCCTCGCCGAGGTGGACCTGCTTCAGGTCGTGCATCCACACTTCCTGGGGTGGCCCCAGATGGTCGAGCACGTGCCGCATTCCGCCGGACCCACCCGACAGGGACTGCTGCGCGAGCGGCCCGAGGATGGCCCAGCGCAGGCCGGGCCCGTAGGAGATCGCGGTGTCGATGTCGGCCACAGACACGACCCCACGATCGACGAGTGAGTACGCTTCCTGCCACATGGCGGCCTGGAGGCGGTTGGCCACATGGCCGGGGAGCTCTGCACGCACGAGGATCGGCTTCTTCCCGATCGCCTCGTAGACGGTCAGCGCACGATCGACGACCTCGGTCGGAGTATCGGGGGACGGGACGACCTCGACGAGGGGGACCAGGTGGGCCGGGTTGAACGGATGGCCGACGACGATGCGTCCCGGTGCCTTCGTCGCCTGTGCGTTCAATTGGCTGGGGGAGAACCCGGAAGTGGAGGAGGCGATGATCGCGGATTCCGGGGCTGCGGCATCGATCTCGGCGAGCATGGACTGCTTGACCTCGAGGCGTTCGGGCCCGTTCTCCTGCACGAAGTCAGCATCGGCGACCGCCTCGGAGAGGCTGGGTGCGAAAGTGAGGCTGTCCAACAGTGATGCAGCACTGCCGGAACCGGCATCCTCAACACAGTTGGTCACCTGCTCGCGCAGCCGTTCTTCCGCTCCTTCGGCCGGGTCGTACGTCGTGACCCTGTGTCCCGCCGTCAGAAACCCAGTCGCCCAGGCGGCCCCGATGACACCGGTGCCGATGATCGCCACGTCAATCGACTGTGTGCTCATGCGTTCACCTTCGCCATCCGCGATTGCGCATACTCCACAAACTCATCGAGTGAGCGTGGGTCCTGCAGAGCCCCGGCGCTCGCCACCGAATCGGCGGTCGCACCCTGAACGATGAGTTTGACGGGTACCTCGAGCTTCTTGCCAGTCCGACCCAGTGGGATCCGGGCCACCGGGACCACCTCGTCGGGGGTGTGACGTGGCGAGAGCCGTGCCTTCAGCTCACGCGAAATCCGACCCGAGAGCTCAGAAGTGAACGACACACCGGACTCGCACTGGACGAAGAGGACGAGCTGGCCCATCCCACCATCGGGGTCTTCGAGGTGGATGACGAGGGCATCGGCCACCTCGGGGAGGGTGTCGAGGACGGAATAGAAGTCCGCGGTGCCCAGCCGCACCCCGCCCCGGTTGAGGGTGGCGTCGGAACGGCCGGTGACGACGACGCCGCCACCGGTGGTGAACTTCGCCCAGTCGCCGTGGCGCCAGACGCCAGGGTATTTGTCGAAGTACGCAGCTGCGTAGCGGGCATCACCGTCGGGTCCCCAGAAGGTCACGGGCATGGACGGTGTCGGCTGGGTGATGACGAGTTCGCCCAGATCATCGATGACCTCATTGCCGGATGCGTCGAAGGCCGTTGCGGCGAATCCCAGGGAGATTCCCGACATCTCACCGGAATAGACCGGGGTCAGCGGGGATGCTTGGAGGATGCCGGTGCACACATCGGTGCCGCCGCAGCCGACGTTGAGCAGCACCGACTGCCCGAATTGGTCCATGACCCATTCGTAGCCCTCGGCCGGCAGCGGTGCGCCGGCGGCTCCGAACTGCGAGACGGTGGACAGGTCGAATTCCTCAGTGGGGTTGAACCCGGCCTTGCGTGCGGACATGATCGCCCCGGGCGCCACACCCATGACAGTGGCCTTCGTGTTCGCCGCGATGCGCCAGAGTTCCTTGGGATCGGGGTAGTTGGGATTGCCGTCGATCATGACGATTGCGGATCCCACGACCAACCCGCCGACGAGGGCATTCCACATCATCCACGCGGTCGTGGAGAACCAGCAGAACTGGCTGCCCGGGCCCAGATCGAAGTGCAGCCCGTGGTTCTTCAGCGTCTCGAGCAGGATGCCGCCATGACTGTGCACGATGGCCTTCGGCTTGCCCGTCGTACCGGAGGAGAAGAGGATGAACAGCGGATGGTCGAAGGGGACCGGTTCGAATGCCAAATCCCCAGATTCACCCGCCGAGGCGGCCCCGAGTCCCGCATAGTCCACGACGTCGATCGCGTGATTGAGTCCCGATCCGGTGGTGAACCGTTCGCGGGTGTTCTCATCAAGGGCGAAATCACCGTAGTCGAGGGACACGAGGTGGGTCAGTGAGGGGAGTGCTGTGAGGACCTCGGCGAGTTCGCCTGTGCGGTCGACGTCCTTGTCACCGTACATGTATCCGGGGACGGCGAAGAGCACGGTGGGTTCGACCTGGCTGAAGCGGTCGATGACGGACTGCGTGCCGAACTCGGGTGCGCAGCTGGCCCAGATTGCGCCGAGACTGGCCGAGGCGAGGAACGCGACGAGGGCCTCGGGTTGGTTGGGCAGATACCCGACGACCCGATCACCCTTCCTCACCCCCAAGTCCACGAGCCCGGCCTGGACTCTGGCCACCTCGGCGCGCAGCTCAGCGAATGTCAGAGTGAAGTCATCTCGAGTCTGGGACACTGCCGTCACGGCCACGTCGTCGGCCTGATCGGAAGTGCCGAATGAGTGCTCGGCGTAGTTGAGCGTTGCTTCAGTGAACCAGCGAGCGTGTGGCATGACCCGTTCGCCGAGCACCGAGATGTATGGGGTGTGGGACTGGACGCCGAAGTACTCCCAGACGGATTCCCAGAAGTCCTCGATGTCGGTGATCGACCAGGTGTAGAGCTCGTCCCAACTGGTGAACGAGTAGCTGAACTTTTGATTGACCCAACAGAGGAAGTCACCGATGCGGCTGGTCTCAAGGGCATCGGAGGGAACCTCGCGGATGATTGTCGACATATCGGGTCCTCTCACTTCGTGACTTTGGGGCCGGAGCCGTCGAGGAAGGCGCGCATGAGGTCCTTGGCCTCGGTACTCGACTGGGCCACGGTGGCCATGAGGGACTCCATCATGTAGCCCTCGTCTCGGCCGGATTCGACGATGCGGGGCAGCGCCTGGGTGATCGCATAGTTCGTCACCGGGGAGTTCGACGCGATCGAAGCGGCGAGTTCGCGTGCCTTGGCCAATCCTTCACCGGCGTTGACGCGGTAGTTGACGAGGCCGATGGCTTCAGCTTCGACCGCGTTGAAGCGGCGGCCGGTGAGCATCATGTCCTGGACGCGGGAGAGTCCGATGAGGCGTGGGACGCGGACAGAGGCGCCGCCACCGACGAAGAGTCCGCGCTTGCCTTCGGGCAGAGCGAAGTACGCGGTCTCTTCGGCCACACGCAAGTGAGCCGCGGTGGCGAGTTCGAGTCCGCCGCCGATGACTCCGCCCTGGAGGACGGCGACGACGGGGATCTGGGATTCGGTGATCTGGTTCATCGTCGTGTGCCAGCCGCGCGAGTGGTGGAGGCCGGCCACGGCGTCGCGTTCGGCCATTTCGGCCAGATCGAGGCCGGCGCAGAAGTGATCGCCGGTGGAGTTGAGGATGATCGCGGAGACCTCGGGTGGGGTGCGGAAGAACTCGCCGAGGCTGGCTACCGTCGCATCATCGAGTGCGTTGCGTTTGGCAGGACGGTCGAGGGTGAGGATGCCGATGTTGCCCTCGGCGCTGAAGTGCAGCGTGTCGGAGATGTCGACCGTGGTCGGCTCTGCGGAGACATCGGTGAGGTGGGAAGTGGGGAGATCGGTCATGCGTTGTCCTTCGGTGCTGGTGCACAGTTGTCAGTGCTGGGGTCTGAGGGGCCGGTGGTGGCGTGGGCGCCGAGCCCGCCGGTTGTGCGTAGAGAGACCTTGTGGACTTTCCCAGAGCCGGTGCGTGGCAGTTCGTCGACGAGGTCGAAGTACTTCGGCACCTTGTATTTGGCCAGGCGGGCCAGGAGGAAGTCGCGCAGTTCTTCGCAAGTGGGGGCTGAGGCCGCAGACTCGACTCCGGCACCAGCGCCAGACTCGGTCTCAGGAACAGACACGATGACGAAGGCGTGGCCGACTTCGCCCCACCGGCCATCGGCTGCAGCGACGACGGCAGCCTCAGCCACGCCTGGGTGGTCGAAGAGGGCGGATTCCACCTCGGCGGGGTAGACGTTCTCGCCTCCGGAGATGAACATGTCCTTGAGCCGGTCGACGATGAAGAGGAAACCGTCGGCGTCGAGGTACCCGATGTCACCGGTGTGGAACCAGCCGCCGGGCGAGAACGCCGCATCGGTGGCGGCCTGGTTGTTCCAGTAGCCGCCGGTGACATTGGGTCCGCGGACGACGATCTCACCTTTGACTCCGGACGAACATACGTTGCCTGAGGCATCGCGGACCTCCACCTCGGTGAAGGGCACGGCCCGTCCCGCCGATCCTGGCTTGTCCAAGGCGCTCGCGGCGGGCAGGAACGTGCAACCGGGGGAGGTTTCTGTGAGCCCGTAGCCCTGACAGAACATGATGTCTTTGGCCTGGAAAGCCTCGATGAGGGAGACCGGGATCGGGGCGCCACCGGAATTGACGAAGCGCAGCGATGTGAGGTCCGCAGTGTTCCACCTCGGTGATTGGAGCATGTCGGAGAACATGGTCGTCACCCCGGCCATCCAGGTCAGTCCCTCGTGTTCGATGGCGTCGAAGGCACGGTCAACGTCCCACGTGGATTCGATGAGCATGCGCGCCCCGCGCAGATAACTGGTCATCACCTGTTGGTCGAGGCCGATGACGTGGAAGAGCGGAGCGGTGACCAGGGTGACGTCATCGGCGGTGAGGTCCGTGTTGAGGAGGAGGTTGAAGGAGTTCCACAACAGGTTGGCATGAGTCAGCACCGCACCTTTGGGCCGCCCGGTCGTCCCGGAGGTGAAGAGCAGGAACGCCGGTTCGTCACCGGTGACTTCGGAGGCAGGCACAACCGGGACGTTCGCCGAGGTGGCAGGGTCCTCCCAACGCACCGTTTCCTGGGCGACGTCCGCGCTGAGTCTCTCTGCGGTCTCGGACATGTCGGGGGCGACGTACAGGTGAGCCACCTCGGCGAGGGCGAGCTGATAATCGAGCTCGGCCGGGGCCAGGCGCCAGTTGAGCGGGATGAAGATTGCCCCCAGGCGCAGGCAAGCCAGCAGAACGACGATCGTCGCTGGATGGTTGGGACCCAGGTAGGCGACCCGGTCACCTCGGCGAACACCCTGACTGTGCAGGTCAGCGGCGCAGGTCAGGGTGCGTTCGTGCATCTGGGAATAGGAGTATGCGTTGCCGGCGAAGGTGATAGCGGTCTTCTCGCCGTAATCGGTGGCCTGGCTTTCGGAGAGCCTGGCCAGGCTGGGGTGGGCGAAGGTCACAGAGTTGGTCCTTCCATGGCTGCCGGTGGCGTGGTGTTCGTCGATGGTGTGTGAGTGACTCCTGGAGTCTCGGCGAAGTGCTGTTCGGACAGGGTCCGTGACTTCGTTTCTCCCAGGCGCCAGATGCAGAGGATGCTGATGGCGGCCACCGCCAGGAGAACGATGGACAGCGGAATGGTCGACGCAGACTCGGTCGAGCTCATGATCGCGGCGAAGAGCACGGGGGAGATGCCCGCACCGATGCCGGCGATCTGGTAGCCCAGTGAGGCACCTGTGTAGCGGTGTTCGGTGTCGAAGAGCTCCGAGTAGAGACCGGCTAGCGGGCCGTAGATCATCGGGTGGATGATGCCTTGGCCGATGACCATGCCGATGGTGATGATCAGACCATTCTTCGTCTCCAGCATGGGGAAGAGGGCGAAGCCCCAGACGGCGATGAGCACGGCTCCGGCGATGACGAGGGGCCTGCGGCCGATCGTGTCGGAGAGGCGGGACCAGCCGATGATGCCGAAGATTGCGAAGAAGGAGGAGAAGGACAGGGCATTGAGGATCGTCTGTCGTTCGATGCCGATCTGGACGCCGTATGCGATGGAGTAGGTGGTGAGCAGCCCCTGGAACATGAAGGCCGAGAGTCCGACGCCGACGGCGAGCACAAGCGTCAGCGGCTGCTTGCGCAGGGTCGCGATGATCGGGATGCCACGCTTTGATGTGCGCTTCTTCGCTGCGAGGAATTCGGGGGATTCGTCGACTGCCGAGCGGACGATGACGCCGATGATCAACAGGAGCACCGAGGCGAGGAACGGCAGGCGCCAGCCCCAGGCGATGAAGGCATCCGGGCCCATGGCTGCCAGCGTGCCGGCGATGACGAGCGCGGAGACGAGCTGGCCGGTGGGCGCTCCGGCGCTGGTGAAGCTGGCCCAGAAACCGCGGTTCTTGGTGGCGTGCTCGGCGGACATGAGCATGGCGCCGCCCCATTCGCCGCCGATGGCGACACCCTGGATGACGCGGATGAGGATGAGGAGGACCGGGGCGATGAGCCCGGCCTGGTCGTAGGTGGGCAGCAGGCCGATTGCGGTCGAGGCGATGCCGATGGTGAACATGCTGAGCACGAGCATGCGTTTGCGGCCCAGCTTGTCGCCGAAGTGGCCGAAGATGATGCCGCCCAGGGGACGAGCCAGATAGCCGGTGGCGAATGTGGCCAAGCTGGCCAGTGTGCCGATGGCTGGGGTGAGGTTGGAGAAGAAGACGTCCTTGAAGACAAGGGCAGCGCAGACGGAGTAGACGAAGAAGTCGTAGTACTCGATGACGCTGCCCAGATACGCCGAGGCGGCTGCTCGTTTGAGCATCGGTGTCGATTTCGTTGGCGTGGAGTTCGCGGAAGCCATGTGATCCTCGCTGATGAAGTGGCTTGAATGGTTGTCGGGTGCGGTGGGGAGGAAGCCCGATCCTCACTGACCGGGCTCGCATCGATACTATGCAGCCTGACGCGGTTGCGTCAATGAATTGCGATATATTGTCGTGGTTGAGTGCAGAGGAGACCGTAAAGTAGTTCCATGACGGTCCACCCTCAGTCACTCTTCTTTGCGCTCGCCGGCCTGCACATGCTCGATGACCCCAGGCCGTTGAGTGGCGCGTCGATCGTGTTCGTCATGGGCAAGCTGGGTGTGGGGGAATCAGCCGCCCGGTCCCTATTGCAGCGGATGGCGGCAAAGAAGTTCGTCGTCCGTCACAAGGAGGGCCGCAAGACCTTCTACACCTTGTCTGACCGGGGTCGTGTGATTCTGCGCGAAGGTCAAGAGAAGATGTTCGCCGGCTGGCAGCCCCAGGATTGGGATGGCCGCTGGACCTTTGTCCGAATCCAGGTCCCGGAGTCGAAGAGGACTCTGCGGCATCAGATGGCGTCACGGCTGTCGTGGGCTGGGTTTGCCCAGGTTGATGGTGGGCCCTGGGTAGCTCCTGGGCAACATGATGTGGTTGCGATTCTGGGGCCGGAGCATTCCGAGATCTCACCGATCGTCGTCTATGGCATGCCGCAGCCGCCGACGACTGATGAGGTGCTTGTCAGTTCGTTCGACTTGGAGGCATTGGCTGCCGACTATGAGGCGTTCGGAGGGAAGTGGCGAGCCGTCGCCCCCGCTTCGCTGTCTCCGGCTGACGCGCTGGTCAAGCGCGTGGAGCTCCATTTCGACTGGCTGACGCTGACGCGGACGGATCCGCAGCTGCCAGTGGTTTTGCTACCTCAAAAATGGCCAGGTGCTGTGCAAGGAGATTTGTTCCGAAGGCTCAACGAAGGCTTGGATGAAGCTGAAAAATTTGTTCTGCACAAGCTGTTCTCCGGCGAGCTTTGAAGCGTCGTACATCTGAACATGGGGTGATTCATTTGTGTGACTTGAACGAAGTTGTCATGTGGGGGTGGCGAACTACGACCACCCCTGCATATGACAACTCATCCCCATCTATTTACAGTTTGAAAGAATCATTGGAAAACGAGTTGGGCGTTCCCTTCATCGCCACCAGTCCGACGATGCTGATCAGACAGAACGTAATCATAAATGCGGATACCGCGTAGATTGTTCCGGAGGCTCCGAACACTGCAGTCGCAATCAGTGGTGCGAATCCGCCGCCCAGGCATGCACCAATGGCGTAGGAAAGTGACACGCCACTTGCTCTGAACCTGGCAGGAAACAGTTCTGCAAATAGTGCCGCCTGAGGGCCGTAAGTAGCAGCAAGCCCGAATGTCAGAACAACGACCGAAAGAATCATGAGGAACTTGTTTCCGGTGCTGAAAAGAGCAAAGAAAGGTATGGCCCATACGATGAGGCCGACATAACCCCCTAAGTAGACCCGGAGGCGTCCCACGCGGTCACTGAGGCGGGAGAATATTATCATTGAGCCGAACCACGTCAAGCACCCAACTAGCAATACGTCGAGCATGAAGTTTCTGCTCATGCCGACGGTGGCTGTTCCGTAGGAAGTAAGGAAGGCAAGGAAGATATATCCGCACGCGTTATTACCGAGAAACGAAAGTACGGCGAGGAGGATTCGCTTCTTGCTGGTCTTCAGGAGCTCCCAGAGGGGAACTTGTTCAAGTGTGGAATGGTGGGCAAGAGATTTGAAGACTGGGCTCTCGTCGACTTTACTTCGAATAATGAAGCCGAGTACTACCATCAGCGCACTTAACATGAATGGAACGCGCCAACCCCATGATTCGAACTGAGATTCCGACAGGGTGAACGTGGCACCTAGTATGACAACGTTTGCGAGAAACATACCTGCAGGAGTCCCGAGCTGGACGTAGTTGCCGAACCGTCCCCGTTGTCCGTCAGGCGCATGTTCGACTGCCATCAATGCGGCGCTGCCCCATTCGCCGCCTGCACTCAAACCTTGGAGCAGTCGCAGAACAACGAGTAGCACAGGAGCCACAGCCCCTATCTGCGCATAGGTCGGCAACAATCCGATTAGCGTCGTGGCGACACCCATCATGGTCAGTGTTATGACCATGACCTTTTTACGGCCAATCCGATCGCCGAGGTGACCAGCAAGAATTCCTCCGAGCGGCCGTGCTATGAATCCGATCGCGAACGTAGCGAACGCTGCCATAGTTCCTGCGAGTGGGGAGGCTTCCGGGAAGAATAATCTACCGATAACCAGCGCAGATGCAATGGAATAGACGTGATAGTCGTACCATTCCACGCTAGTCCCAACTGCACTTGCAAGTGCGACCCTCTTCTTTTGCTTTGGGTCGATGGGAATCGTGGCGCTTGTCGATTCAGTGGTCATCAGTCTTCCTATTCGTCAGTGGAAAGGTCAATTGGTCGGCGTCGGGGCGAGGAAAGGTCAGGTTCCCCTGGTTGTCCGTTCCTGTTCCCAGAATGTAATGGCTTCGGTGTGGTCCACGTTGCCCAATGTGGAAAGGGCATTCGTCATAGCGCCGGCTACCGCAGTGCAAACCGGGGCTGGATCATCGACAGCAGCAGCAAGATTCTTGGCAATGCCAACATCTTTCGAATAGAGCGCGAGCGAGAATCCAGAGCCGTACTCCCGATCAACGACATGGGGTCCGAGAACATTTTCAGTGACCCAGCTGCGGCCTGTGGAGGAATTGAGAACATTAAGTATCGTGTGTTGGTCCAAACCGAATCGATCTCCAATTACCAGTGCTTCGCAGGCAGCCGTAGTTGCCGCAGCAGCGACGAAATTGTTGAGAGCCTTCATCGCGTGTCCTGAGCCGAGATCGCCGGTGCGGAAGATAACACTGCTCATTGATTCCACAATTGGAAGAGCTTTGGCTATCGCCTCAGCGTTGTCACAGCCGAGCATGATCGAGAGCTCACCGGTCGTTGCTTTGGAGACTCCGCCCGATACAGGTGCATCGATGAGAGCTATTCCGTGGCCCTTCAGTATTTTTCCAAGTTCTTTAGTCTGCGTGGGATCGGACGAGGACATATCGACGATTACGGCATCAGGCGCCAAATGGTGGACTACTCCATCTCCCCAATCGAACAGAGCTTGGGAGACAATTGTGCTGGTCGGGAGCATCGTGACAACTATCTCGACCTCGGCGAAATCGCTTGGTGAGGATGCGGCCACAGCGCCAGATGCATAAGCGATCTTACTTGCAAGGTTCTGGTCTGCGTCTCGGACAATGAGGTCGATTCCAGAGTGAGCGACGTTAGCCGCCATTGGCGCTCCCATATTGCCCAGCCCTATAAATCCCACTTTCGTTGACTCATTCATCGTTGGGCTCCGTCGTGGACTCTGAAAGGACTTCCTCGAACGCGCGGAGCCCGTCAATGGCTGCGGGCAACCCACAGTACAGGAACGAATGAATCATCACTTCGCGAATTTGGTCCGTGGTAATCCCGTTTGCAATCGCTCCGCGGAGATGAATGCGAATCTCGTGCGGGCGCCCCAGCGCGACCAGCATCGCAAGGGTGACGAAACTGCGTGTGCGAAGATCCAAACCTTCGCGTTGCCATATGTCGCCAAAACAGTAGCGAGTGACGACATCTTGGATCTTGTCGTTGAAATCAGTTGTCGTTTCAACCTGCTCTTCGGCACCCGCTGGCCCGAACATTGAGCGCCGCAGGTCAAGTCCCTTTTCATACAGCTCGTCATGGATCATGTGATGACATCCTTTCAATTGGAATTGTGGTTCTGGGTCTCAATCTAGTGACCTGCTGCTCTAGTCTTCTTGTCCATTGCCGCATATGTCTTGTAGCAAGGCGCACGTAACTCACGTTGTAACCGACATGAGCCAGTTACTTGTACTTTTGCGTTGACCTGGCTTGTCTTTGTCCTACACTCGAGAACACACACTGCTCTGAGCCGGAGTGGATGTCAGATCGCAGATTCCTATGGTTCAACGTAGAAGCGAGGTGGAACTTGATGCCGGTCTTGACGAGTAGCGCACCTACTTCTCCAGTGGAGGTCGACTCTTTTGAAGCATGGCGGGAAAGGATGTCGAATCGGTTTGTCCGGCTTCATGTGAGCACGACTCGCCCCGATGACTTTCACGGGCGAATTCAGGGCCGCCGTTTTGATGATGTCAACCTCTCTCGAATCTCAGCATCGGTGCATCAAGTTGATCGGTTGCCTAAAGACATCAGGTCGGATGAAAACCGGTATTACAAACTGAGCTTGATACTCTCGGGCTCGGGGTTGATTGTTCAAAATGGTCAGCAGGCGACTTTGGGGTCAGGCGATATGGCGCTATACGACACGGGACAGCCATACAGTGCGACCTTTGCTGACCACACGGATTCAATCGTGATGGTCTTTCCGCGAGAAGCAATGAGCGTTCCGCGAGATGATGTCGACAATCTTTTGGCTCATGCTCTTCGGCCTTCCCAGCCAGGTCTAATACGTGTGGCTTCGAGCTTTCTGGAGCAAGTCGGAACTGCTCTCGGAACAGTTTCGGGACATACCGGAATACTTCTGGCGCATAACGCGCTCGACGTAATGAACACTGTGTTATATGCGGAGCTTGGTCTCGACTCAATTGCGTCACCGCGCGCATCAGCAGTCGCGGCAATTAAGGACTATATTGAACACCAACTTGCTGATCCGAGTCTGAGCCCCAGTACGGTTGCCGCTGCTCACTTCATGTCGACGCGACGTTTGCAATATCTGTTTGAAGAGGCGGGAACCACCGTGTCCAGTTGGATTCGTCAACGAAGGTTAGAACATGCGCGGCGGGATCTGCTTGATCCGTCGCTTGCCGATCTTTCGTTGATTCAAATATCAAGTCGCTGGGGTTTGGCAGACGCTCCACATTTCAGTCGCTCGTTCAAATCCGCGTTTGGCGAAGCTCCTAGTGAATACCGACGGACGGCGGAGCAGAACGGTGACCGGGAGCGGAGCTCCTGAGATTGTTGACAGACTGGATTACGTGGGTCATTCCTGTGGAAGTCGAAATCTGACCATGAGTTTGAGTGTTCGATGCAGGATCATTTCCATTTTCGAGAGATGGCAAATTTGATCAGATTCTTCGCCCGCCTGGTCAATGCCGCGCCCGAAGGCCAAATCACCTCAACCCCGACCGGTTCAACCGCTGGCTCAATCTCCTTCACCACCAGCGGATACCCCTCATAACTCGAAATATTGTTCAGCCGCTGAACCAGCACTCCGTAGCCAAGGCCACGCCCGACGAGTGTCCGAACCACTTCATAGCTGGTCGTTCGGTGACGGATCTTCGGTTGCAGGCCGCGGTCGGTGAACATTGACAGCGTGTGCTGGCTTGATGGGGGAGAGTCGAGGAGGATCATGTCGCGTTCAACCAGGTCTTCCAGCCGAACGGTCTCCCGTGAGGCGAACAGGTCATCCGCCGCCAGAACGACGTGTGCCGGCTGAGAGAAGAGCTGCGCATGGTTCGGAGCACCAGGGACGAGCGTCTCGTAGACGAAGGCAACGTCGATCTCGCCTGACTCCAGTTTGCCCGCCATGAGATCCTGCGTCGTTTCTACGATCTCTAAACTCACGCGTGGATGCCGTTCCCCGAACTCGGCGAGTAGCACCGGCAGGATCATCGGCGCCAGTGTGGGGTAGCAGCCGATGGTGATCGGCCCCGCAAGCTCGCCATCACTGGTTTTGAGGTCGCGTTCCAGCTCGTTCGCCTCATTGATGAGACTTGCTGCTCGCGCTGCCACCTGCTTTCCGGCTGTGGTGAGCACCAAACCGTGTGCCTTCTTACGGATACACAACTGTGCACCCATCTCATGCTCGAGGGCAGTGATCGAATCAGAGATCGCAGACGACGAAACGTGCAGTTCGGACGCCGCGGCAGAGATCGTGCCCAGCCGTGCCGCCGTAATGAGATACGAGAGCTGGCGCAGTGAGAAGTTCGGGACCTGGTCAATGTACATATTTGCTTTTCCGGACTAGTTGTTAGATTTATTCCGCTTTTCCTTTTATAGCATCAGTCCCAGACTGGACAGTGAACGCGGTCACACCGACTGCATCCAACAAGTGCTTGACGAACTCAACGATGAGGGAGACGACGATGACTTCTGGGCTCCGCACGAACACGGACCAAGCGATCACTTCGGCCCCGGTAGCCGACTGGGTGAGGATTCCGGATCTCTACGAGGATCCGTTCCCGATCTACGAACGGCTCCGCGCCGAAGGCGGTGTCCACTGGGTGCCCGCGGTCAACCGCTTCCTCATCACCAGCTACGAGGCCGTCAGCGCCACCGAACACGACCAGGAGATCTTCTCCGCCGACGAAGAGGGTTCCCTGCAGATCCGCGCCATGGGCCACTCCATGCTCCGCCGAGACGACCCCGAACACTACGTACAGCGCCGCGCCTGGCAGACCGTCCTCAAGCCCGGATACGTTAAGCGTGTCTGGACCACGATGTACCGCGAAGTCGCCGAAGACCTGCTGGCCGAACTCATCGACAAAGGCCCCGGTGCCGACCTGATCTGGGATTTCTCCGCGCCGTACGCCGCGGAGACTCTGCGGCGCATGCTCGGCCTTTACAACGCCGACCAATCCGACCTCCAGCGCTGGTCCCAGACACTCATCGACGCCACCGGCAACTACGCAGATGACCCCGACGTCTGGGACAAAGGCGAGAAGTCCTTCAACGAAGTCGACACGGCCCTCGACGAGATGCTCGAATACCACCTCACCCACCGCGACGACTCGCTCATCTCCGGATTGCTGTCTATGCCAGGCGACATCATGCCGATTGAGAAGATCCGCGCGAACATCAAGATGACCATCGGCGGTGGACTCAACGAACCCCGCGACGCCCTCGGCGTGGCAGCCCTGGCCATGTTCAACCACCCCGAGCAGCGCAGCGCCGCCATCGCCAACCCCGCGCTGTGGCCGACCGTGTTCGAAGAGACCATCCGCTGGATCGCCCCCATCGGTATGTACTCCCGCCAGACCACCCAGGACACCGTGCTTGCCGACACGCGCCTGCCCGCCGGTGCGAAGCTGGGCATCTGTGTGCTCTCGGCCAACCGTGACGAAACCATCTGGGACCGGGCTGATCAGTTCGACATCCACCGCGAGGCCAAACCACACCTGGCCTTCAGCAAGGGTGTCCACGTGTGCCTGGGCAACTGGGCGGCACGAGCCGAGATCGCCGAGGTGGCCCTGCCCCTCCTCTTCAACAGCCTCGACGGTCTCGCCATCGACGAGGCCCAGGAAACCCGTGTGGGCGGCTGGGTCTTCCGCGGAATGCTCAACCTCCCCGTCACTTGGTCCCAAGCCAGTGCCGGGCCCAACTACGGGCTGACGGCCGGCGGGGGAGCCACCTCGGCGGGGGATTCCGCTTCCGCCGAGGGGAAGGGACCGAAGGTTGCGGTCATCGGTGCCGGGCCGGCCGGCTGCTTCAGCGCGAAGGAGATCCTGCGTCAGGTGCCCGGATCCACCGCTGACGTCTACGACCGACTTCCTGTGCCCTACGGGCTGCTGCGCTACGGTGTCGCCGCCGACCACCAGGGCACCAAATCCGTGTCCACACAGTTCGACCGCCTCTTCACCGATCCCCGGGCGACGTTCATCGGCAACACCGACCTCGGTACCGACGTGACCATGGACGAGCTCAAAGCCAACTACGACGCCGTAGTCCTCGCCAGCGGTCTCACCCACGACCGTCCCCTCGGCATACCCGGCACCGAACTCAAACACGTCTACCGAGCCGGCACCATTACCCGCCTGCTCAACGGCCACCCTGACGCGGCGGAGACGGATTCTTCCGAAGCCGAGTCGATGGTGCTCGGATCGCGGGTGGCCGTCGTCGGCCAGGGCAATGTCGCCGTCGACATCCTGCGTTTGCTGACCTGTCAGTCGGCGACATTGGAGGGCAGCGACATCGATGACCTCATTCACGGATCTCTGCGCAGCGACATCGCTCGCATCGATGTCATCGGCCGCTCCGAACCGCGTGCTGCGAAGTTCGACCCCGTCATGATCCGCGAGCTCGCTCGCGTGCCGGGGCTGACCCATGTGCTCCACGGGGTCGATCTCGACGCGGTTCCCGTCGGCAAGGATGCCAAGCTCGATGCCTTGCGTGATCTGCTCGACTCGGAGAGTCGGGTGGGTGGTGACTCGGAGCAGGGGTATGCCTCGGCGAAGGAAATTGATCTGCACTGGTGGTTCGCGAGCACCCCGGAGCAGATCACCGGGTCATCTGTCGGCGAGTCTTCGCCGTCGGATTCGGCTGATGCTGTCACCGGAATCGACTTCATCCATGCTGGTGAGGCGGTCCACCTCGATGTGGACTCGGTCATCACCGCCATCGGCTTCGTCCGCGACCCGATGGCGGTCGCGAAGCAGGGCATCTGCCCGGCCTCGCCCATCCCCACCGACGGGAAGATCAACGACGGTCTCTTCGCCATCGGCTGGCTCAAGGGCAATGGCCGAGGCACGATCCCCGACCAGCGCACCGACGCTCGTGCCTTGGCTGCGACGATTGCCGCCGAGGTGACCGCCGGGTCGATCTCGACCAATGCGGCAGGCATCGAACCGCATGAGAACGCCACCGACTTCAATGGGTGGCGCCGGATCGATCTCAAGGAGCGCCTCGGCGCTGGTGTCGGTCGATGCCGCGCGAAGATCAGGACTCGTGCGGAACTGCTGGCTGCTGCACGCGACGGCAGTCTCGACGAGCAGCTCACGGTCGCCTCCGCGAGTGCTGCGAAGGACCTGGCACCGGACGTGCCGGTGTCCATCCTCTTCGGTACGGAATCAGGCAACGCAGAACTCGTCGCAGAGGAACTCGGCACGTTCCTGGGGGAGAGGTCAGATCTGGCGATCTCCGACCTGGCAACGGTATCTCCAGGGGACCTGGACCCGAAGCGGTTCTACCTGCTTGTGAGCTCGACGTATGGAGACGGTGACGTCCCGAGCTCGGCCACACGGTTCTATGACGAGTTGAAAGGGTTGGACGTCGATCTCGCAGAAGTGCGCTTCGCTGTGTTCGGGATGGGCGATGCAAGCTACACGAAGACATACTCGCGCGGAAGCGAGCTTCTCACCGAAGCACTCGAGGCGCGCGGCGCAACCAGAGTAGGCGAGTACGGTCGCCACGATGCCGGGGGACCCGTGCCCGCAGCGGAGGCCGCCAGCGAATGGGCTCAAGGAGTCCTGACGAACCTGACCACGGAACTCGTGCGGGCCTGAGCCGGGCTGCTGTGTTGCATCACCACTGATTGACGGCCAATGACTCATCACCGAAGCCCAGATGGAGTATCCGAGGGCTCCGGCGACTCTATCGAATGGACTCGCGACGGCTTCGCTGCGGTTGCAACTGGTCGTCCATTGGCGTAGAAGCCCGACTGTGCCGTCCCTGTTGGGTAACAGGGTGTCGGGCAGTCAACTGCTGGTCATGCTGATGCTGGAGGCATCACAGCTCCTGCCGTCGCGGGCGTGCTCTCGTGATTATTTGTCAAGACGACATGGGGCGACAACTCAAATAGTAAGACTGAGAGTTAAAAATATTGTACTCAATTTGAATTGGTTGTACTGTCTGTGAGGTGAGTAACGATTCAGACCCTGACGCATCGATCGGAGACCGCCTTCGGCGCCGTAGGAAGGCCCTCCACCTAACACTCGAACAGGTTGCCAAGGCAGCAGGAATCACCACTGGCTATTTGTCCCAGCTCGAACGCGGGCGGTCGTCTGGGAGCGTCAGCACATTGCAGAAGATCTGTGGAGTTCTGAAACTCACTGTGGGTGACCTCTTCGAGTCCAATTCAGACACCTCGCGCCCGGTCTTACGTTTCGCTGACGCAGGTAGTCGTACGTTTGGCCAAGGTGCGTCAAAGTTCAAGCTCACACCCGCTCATTTCGACCATTTAGAAGTGCTTTTAGGTGTCTTCGAGCCGGGCGGAAACACTGGCAGTGCGGCCTATACTCACGGTGCCTCTGAAGAGCTCCTTCTCGTTCTGGACGGCAATGTGGAAGTTGAGGTCGATGGCGAGGAGCATCGACTCGGCCCGCTGGACTCCATGACATACAACAGCAGTCAACCTCACAAAGTTTCAGAAAGTACGGGCACCTCTCCAGCCACCGTCACGTGGACGATGGCGCCACCTACATACTGATGAACTCGTGAGTGCGACCTTGCATTCTAACGAAATCTGAACTCAAAGAGGAGCAATCTTGGCAACTACCCTGGACGATCGCGTTCCAAATAGGAAGAACGAGATTCGTGGTGTCGGTGGAATGGCGTTTACTGAACTGTGGGAACGATTCTCATTCTATGGTCTGCAGAGCATTCTCGCCTTCTACCTTCTCTATGAACTGTCGGAAGGAGGGCTAGCGCTTCCGGCGGCCGCGGCGGCCGGTATCACCGGCGCCTACGGTGGCGCTGTCTATCTTGCTCAACTGTTGGGAGCGTGGACGGGTGAACGGCTGGTCAGCCCTCGTTCAATGGTTCTCGGCGGCGGCATCGTCATTGCGCTTGGACATATCACCTTGGCCATCGCCCCTGGATTCCTAGGGCTGAGCATTGGTCTCGTCATGATCATTTTTGGGACCGGTGCTCTGAAGACCAACATCACATCAATTGTGGGCTTCATTCTTGACGGCGAACCTGCGGCAAAAAAGGACGCAGGGTTCTCCTACTTCTATATGGCCATCAACTCCGGGGCGGTTCTCGGCCCATTGACCACCGGATTCGCACAGAATCAATGGGGATTCCACTTCGGTTTCGGACTCGCTGCAGTCGGCATGATCATCGCTCTGATCCAGTATGTCTATTCGTCAAAGTTCTTGCCTGCTCGAGCGAGCGAAGTCACTCGGCCACTTCCTGCCAGCTCTAAACGCAGAGTCGCTGTAATTGCCCTCGGCGCAGTCATCGTCGTTACCGCAGCTTCAGCCTTTGGCCTGCTCAAAGCAGAGAAGCTGTCGACGATTGTCACAATAGCTTGCCTGATTGCAGCGGCCGCATACTTCACCACGATTCTGAGATCAACCAAGGTCAACGCTTGCGAGCGTCAAAGGATCAGGTCCTACATCCCGTTGTTTCTGGCCTCGAGCCTGTACTTCGGACTTCTCTTCGCGAAATTCACGGCTATCTCGCTGCTGGTCAATGACCGAGTTGACCTGACTGTTGGAAGCTGGACTTTCCCCGTCGGCTGGATCACCATGATCTCGTCGGCTTCTGGGGTGGCCATGTTGCCTGTGGCAGCAGCGATTTGGAAGCGGATGGGACCACGACAGCCCAAAGCCGGAACGAAGTTTGCCATAGGACTCGTGCAAATCGGATTGGGATTCGCATACATTCTGTTGATCTCGATGGCCTTCCACGGGAGCTCTATTCCGTTCGTATACATCGTTGTCTTCATGTTCGTCATGGGCAGTTCGGAGATCTTCGTCGGCCCGATTGGGCTTTCGCTGGCCACCCAGATTGCGCCGAAGGCATTCACCGCTCAAATGGTGGCAATCAACTTTCTCACCCTGGCCCTGGGCTCTTCCATCTCAGGTTTGTTGGGGCAATACTTCACAGTTGTTTCGAACGACATATATTTCCTCACCATCGCGCTCGGCGCTGTCATCGCAGGGCTAGTGCTATTCGGAGTACGCAAGCCTGTCCACCACGGACTCTATTCAGGGATTTAGGGGTGATGAAATTGACCGGTCAGAAAATTGCGGTCGTTGGAACGGGCACGATCGGAGCTCAGGTCCTCTGGCAGTTGGCCAAGAAGAATGTAGACGTCACTGGCTACGAACTCTATAGCCCAGGACACTCACGTGGCGCAGCCGGTGGCGAGACTCGACTGTTTCGTCATCTGGAACCCGAGTATGTTGAGTACCTTCCAGTCACCAGCAGAGCTGACGAAATTTGGAATGAGTTGGAGATGGAGTCCGGCTCACGACTGCGCAACCTTAACGGCGCGTTGATGATCGGCTCCGAATCGTCGCCGTCAACTGCCAACGCATTGGGTGCAGCAGACCGTCTCGGCTCTGGAGCTGAGGTCTTCACTCGAAGCGATTCGCAGAAACGCTTCCCGCAGTATTCACTGAATGACGATGAGATTGCGATTCTGGATAAGGCTGCGGGTACGATCTATCCCGAACGTACCGTGAGAGCAGCGGCAGACGCCGCAGCGAAACGGGGAGCGCGAATCGTGCGAGAGTGCCGAGTCGACGACATTCAGCAAGAGAGCGACAGAGTCTCAATTTCGACCGGCGACGAGACAGAGCTTTACGATCGCGTCATCGTTGCCGCCGGAGCTTGGACTTCAATATTGCTTCCCGACATGGCACAGTTCCTTGCTACTCGGCGGCTGTTGTCAGGATGGTTCCTACCCGCCGCTGGCAAGGGAATCGATGGAATGCTGCCATTTATGCGCCTTGATCCAAACTATTCGTATGGCCTGCCGACTGCGGATGGGCTCGCAATGAAGTTGGGTGTCGGGTTCCCACACCATTTGCCGGTCGCCACCCCAGACACAGCTCCGATGCGAATCACTGATGCCGATCTCGAACCGGTGAGAGCAGTCGCCAAGGACCTATTTCCGGACTTGGACGACTACCCGATGCGGGCGCAAGCCTATTTTGAAGCTTATACTCACTCCCGGCGAGAATATATGAACTTTCATCCGACTATGTCGAATGTGTTCGTGTGTGCGGGATTCTCAGGCAAAGGGTTCAAGAACTCACCGTTCTTCGGTGAACTGGCAGCCGACACGATTCTGGGGCGCAAGCCGTCAATCCCCGAGGCACAGTTCATTCTCGATTTCGACCATGTTGCCCAACTCCCTGTGTGACTACGTCGGGCTGTGTGACTACGGCAGGAAACGCCGACTCAGGTTCATAACTTCTGACGATCAGCTGTACCCGACGAGGTGTGCGAACACGACTGAGACGATCGCGATCTTGAGGGAGATGCGCGGAGGGACGTTGTGATAGGAGGAACGGTTCGACTCAGTTCTGGGGTCAAAGCGCTCCTCCTTGTCGTCTTAAGGCAGTGGGGCCCTGCCGTCGGGCACATCGTCAACTGAGGGTAGTAGGGTGCGTGGATTGCTAGGCTGACTACATGATCTTCGGGGGAGTTGATCTGGCTGCAGAGGCCAGACGGACAGGTATCGCTGAAGTCAGCGATGACGGAGAGCTTGCCGTGAAGAACGTTCACGTTGGCGTAGATGATGAACAGCTCGCCGACCTCGTCCTTGCATCCGTGAAGACTGGTCTGGATGTCCCCTTGGGATGGCCAGATTCCTTTGTCCGTCATGTAGTTGAGCACGCTGCTGGCGAGATGTTGCCTCCAATATCTACCGACGTATCCTGGCGGCGGGCAATGGCCATGAGGACGACTGACCTGGTGGTGCGTGACCGCACAGGAATCGTGCCGCTGAGCGTGTCCGCCGACAAGATCGCCTATCCCGCGCTTCGTTGGGCTGGAGTCGAAGCGCGGTTGAGAGTCCAAGGCACCGATGTTGCTCGAGACGGCTCAGGAAGAATATGCGAGGTGTATCCGGCGGCCACACTGAAGTGTTGGTTACTGCCGAGCCGCGGATACAAAGGAAAGCAGAATAAGGCTCTGCGAGTTGATCTCATCACTCAACTGACACGGGTGTTTCCCTCGCTCAATTGGAACGGTCACCAGGAAATCTGTGCGAGTGACGACAATGCTTTCGACGCGGTGCTCGCGGCGCTCATGGCCTATCTCGTTCATCAAGATCTCGCCGTTCCACCACCACCCGAAGCGAGTGATGTCGTCTTGCGTGAAGGATGGATCTGGCTACCGGAGACTGATCCGTTCTTGGGCTGATGACTGACGACGAACCGGAGCAGATCCGCGACTACTGCACAGTCCTGATCTCGGAGCTGCGCTCAACGACCATGTGGGCTGCGTCAAGTGCCTGTCCCAGGAATCCCGCCCCGAACAGCTTCACATGGGCAAGGAGTGCGAAGAAGTTGTGCACTGGAAGGTCGTCTCGCCAACCCTCGGCCATCGGATGGACCGCCTCGTAGCCGGCGAAGATCTCCTCAAGGTGGGGTGTGCCGAACAGCGCCAGCAATGCGAGGTCCTCGAGCCGATGACCACCGTGGGCGGCAGGATCGATGAGGGTGCAGCCCTCGGGCGTCCACATGAGGTTCCCAGACCAGAGATCGCCATGGGCTCGAGCAGGCTTCTCCTGCCCGGTCCCGGATATTCCGTCGAAGACACCAGTGGAGATCGCTTCGATCGCCGAGGTGATTGTTGCCTGGTGATCCTGCGACAAACTCGCGCTGATGTCTGCGGCAATCGGATTCAGTCGGCACTCCACCCAGAATTCGGTGAACGTGGCACACGAGACGACCTCCACTTCGAAAGGGGAGTCGAGCGGGCCGAACCACGCGGGTTCCGCTGGCGCCCAACCGAAACCTGGCGCACCGGAGTCGTGCAGCAGCGCGAGCTGGCGACCGAAGCTGAACGCCGAGCGGGCATCTGGTGCGGACGCTTGGAGACGGTCCAGGCGCAGACCGTTCTTATCCTGATCGACAACACCGACCACGGGAACGACGTCAGGTTCGGCCAGCCATTTCAGGCCGGCAGCCTCGGCGGCGAAGAAGCCCCGCGGGGCACCGGCCCGTTCCTTGACGAAAGTATCCATGGCTCCAGGGTAGCGGTGCGTGTTCTGGCTGACAGGCTGTTTGAATAGCCACCGCTCAGCTGTACCCGATGAGGTGGGCAAACACGACGGCAACGATGGCGATGGTGATCTGAACAGCGATCAGCGGCAGCATCCAGCGAACCCATCTGATCCAGGGAACTTTGGCCAGCGCCAAAGCAGCCATGAAGAAGCCGCTCGTGGGGAAACAGAGATTGCCGATGCCGTCGGCGAGTTGGAATGCCAGTACCGCGGTCTGCTGAGTCACACCGACCATTTCTGCCAAGGGCGAGAGAATCGGCATCGTCAGTGCCGCCTGGCCGCTGCCGGAGGGAACGATGAAGCTGACCAGCCCCTGGAAGAAGAACATGCCGACGGCTGACAGCCACGGCGGCAGGTGACTGATGGCCGCGGCGAGGTTGACCAGAATGGTGTCCAGGATCTGACCGTCTTGGAAGATCACGAGGATTCCGTAGGCGACGCCGATGACGAGTGCACCGGTGACGAGGTCCCTGGCACCGTCGATGAAGGCCTCAGCGGTTCCATTCATTCCGAGACCACCGACAATGCCCATGACGATTCCCATGAGAAGGAAGAGCCCTGCGATCTCCGTGAGGTACCAGCCCAAGGTGGAGACACAGATGGCGAGTGTCACCAGCGTGGCGATGAGGACAACGAAGACCAGCTTGTGGCGCAGAGTGAATGTCAGAGTCTCCGAGTCGCCCTTCTGCTTGATCTCATCGGCGAGGGAGTCCTGACCGTAGAGCATGCCCTTTGTCGGATCCTTCTTCATCCGCTGCGCGTAACGCATGACGAAGATGATCGCGACACCGAGGAGGAGGACCCAGAGGACGAGTCGCAGCCACATGCCGGAGAACAGGGGGAGCCCAGCGATTCCCTGGGCTACGCCGACGGTGAAGGGGTTCATGAAGGCGGCCATGAAACCTGAACCGGTGCCAAGGAGCACGACCGCTGCGCCGACCATCGAGTCGTAGCCGAGGGCGACTGCTATCGGCACGAGGATCGTGATGTAGGGGATGGTCTCCTCGGCTAGCCCGAGCATGGCGCCGGTCAGTGAGAAGAACGTCATGAGGACAGGGATGAAGAGGATCTCCTTGCCCTGCAGCTTGCTCGTCATAGCAGCCACCGCAGAGTCGATGGCACCTGTTGCCCTCAGCACCCCGAAGGATGCACCGACGATGAAGACATAGAAGATGATGTCGGCGGCGCCGATCATCCCGTTGAACACCGCGGTCAGGACGTCCCAGAATGATGCCGGTGTCGGATCGACTGCATGGAATGTTCCATCGATGATGACGTCGCGGCCATCGACCGTTTGACGATCGAAGACGCCGGCAGGCACGAAATGAGTGAGAATAGCGGCGATCGCGGTGACGGCCATAAGAATGACGAAGACGTGCGGCATCTCGCGTTTTCGTCGAGGTGGGGCAACGGTTTCACGAACATCGGTGTCCTGTGATGACATTTCGGAATCAGCCATGATTCTCCTGCTTCATTGCATAGGCACGACAAGTATATTTCCGTTGAATCACCCTACCCTGGGTGCAATTCGGTGAGGCCGCATTCAGCATCGGACCAGTACTGCTGGTTTGAACGAGACCAGATGTACTCTGATGGGGTATCTCGTACGGCAAAGGAGCAATGAGTGGACGCACGGTTCCAGTCCGCGCTTTCGACTGTGAGCTTCACCCATGTGCGTGCACTCAGAGCAGTCGTCGAACACGGGTCACTGAGCTCAGCGGCGAAAGATCTCGGGTACACCACCTCGGCGATCTCACAGCAGATATCTGCACTTGAGCGAAGCCTGGGCGTCTCTCTCTTCGAACGTGGACCACGAAGCGTCCGGGTCACAGCCGCCGGAGAACGGATGTACGAGCTGAGCGCGGATCTGCTGGAGAGCATCGCTGGGATCGCAGACATTATGCGCGGATATGCAAGCGCAGAACAGGGCATGCTCCGACTCACTGCTGCGGGAAGCGGTGCCGCGCAGCTGCTTCCCCGCGCAGTCGCCGGCATTACCTCGAAACATCCGGCAGCCGAGATCTCCTTGGTCACCCCGGGAACCTCCGACAGCGTTGTCGAGTCGATCAAGGCCGGATATGCCGATATCGGAATCATCTACGAGTACTCACCGACGTCCAAACAGGTCCTTGAAGGATTGACCAGTACTCCTCTCCTGCACGAAGAGATGGTGGTCATCGGCCGCGATCAAGGTCCTTCCGGTGAACGCAGCTCGATCAGAGACTTCGCAGAGGAGAATTGGGTCTGCGGGAGCAAGGGGAGTACCCAGGACCAGATTCTGCAGCACCTCGGCGAACGTGAGGGTTTCGTACCGAGGATTGCCCACCGCAGCGACGACCCTGACGTCATTCGAGGATTGGTCAACCAGGGCCTGGGAATCGCATTGGTCCCTGTCCTGTCGCTCGGCATCGACCGCAGCATCCATCTGTATCGACTGACGGATCGACCGGTGCACCGTCGAGTCCAGATCCTCTATCGCGCAACGGATCACAACCCGCTCATCGCCTCGGCCATTCACGCTTTCGTGAAGGCTGCTGGCGACTATCTCACCTGGACTCTGACCGCATTCGGAGTGACCTTCGACGCTCCCATGCTCACCTTGGACACCGAGCTTCAGGGAAACTGAACCTGTCCTTCAGTAACCGTGAACCTGAAAATCCACTCGATGTGCGGCGGCATGCGCTTGAATGAGTATCCATACATACTCGTGACACAGCAGTCGCGAACGGGGGAGAGGGCCGAGTATGGACGACTACATCGTCTGCCGATGCGAAGACGTCTCTTTCGACGACATCCGGCACTGTGTCGACGAATCTGACACCATCGATATTCATGAGGCGAAACTCCGACTGAGAGTCGGAATGGGCACCTGCCAGGGCCGTGTCTGCGGGCCGCTGCTCGAAAGGTGCTTTGCAGGTCACGCGATCGGTACGCTCGAGCGCAACTCAGTGCTCAGGCCCGTGCTCCTCGCCGACATTGCCTCCGAGATGTCTGCGGGCAAAGAATGAGACGTATCGAGAACCACCCTGTCCTGGGCCCCGATAGTTCCGAAGAGGTCGGGATCACCGTCGACGGCCGTGAGATGTCCGCAAAGGCGGGGGACTCCATCGCTGTCGCGCTGTGGGTCGAAGGGCAGAAGGTGCTGCGACGCAGTAAGACGGGTCAGCCGCGAGGAATGTACTGCGGGATCGGCCATTGCTTCGAATGCCGCCTCCTCGTGACCGGCGACGACGGTACGAAAGTCAGCGTTCGTTCGTGCCTCACACCTGTGCAGCAGGACATGCGCATCACCACGGAGTCCGGAGAATGAGAACCGTTGACGTGGTTGTCATCGGTGCGGGACCTGCGGGCCTGTCGGCAGCCTCCAGCATCGCCGAGGCCGGGCCCACCCAGGTGCTCGTCGTCGATGAAGGACCGGCTCCGGGCGGACGACTGCGATCCCAGCTCTATCGTCGCGGAAGCGACTGGTATATCGGTGCCGAACGCGCCGCATCCCTGGCACAGCGGGCACGCCGAGCCGGCGTCATCATCGAATCCGGTCGGCAGGTCTGGTCACTCGACCCGGGGTTCGTCCTCGGGCTCAGCGGCGGTGAGTCGATCAGAGCTGACTACATCGTCATCGCCACGGGTGCGGCAGAGAAGACACTCGGGCTGCCAGGGTGGACTATTCCGGGTGTCCTTGCCGTCGGTGCCGTTCAGACGATGCTCAATGTCAATCGTGTTCTGCCGGGGGAGCGCCTCGCTGTCGTCGGAATCGACCCGCTGTCCCTGTCAATCGTCGATGAGCTCGCCGCCGCCGACATCGATGTTGCAGGTGTCTTCCTCCCGCCCCCGCCAGGCAAGTTCAGTGCGCCGGAGCAGCCGAGCGCCGTGTTCACACGACTCGGCGGTCTGCATCGCCTTGCCCCGAACCGGTTGCTTGGCCTGGCTATGAAGGCATTGACGATCCCCGGTATGGCCGAGGTTGTTGCACGAATCTGGCCCAGCACTGGTATTCGCATGGCCGGAATGCCGCTGCATCTGCGTGAATGTGTCGTGGGTATCGACGGTGACGACGATGTGCGATCCATCCGCACGAAGCGGGTGAACACGAACGGTGAGCCTGTCGGCAGGGAACGTGTGGTTCCCGTGGACGCCGTCTGCCTCAGCGGCGGTCTGTATCCTCTGCAGGATCTCACTCGTGACTGTCTGCTCGTCGACGTACCGGAGCTCGGCGGGCAAGTCCCCCTCCATGGGCCCAACCTGGAAACAGACACCGCTGGCATGTTCGTCGCCGGCAACATCACGGGAATCGAATCCGCCGAGGTGGCTCGCGCCCAGGGTGAACTCGTCGGGACTGTCATTGCCGAGAAGATCGCGGGCCACGAACACCAGTCGGAGGCTGTGATCACTGCACGTGCTGACGTCGAAGAGGCGCGTGCTGCTGCACCCCTGACGTTCATGCCCGAGATCCATGCAGGGCGGCGTCGAATGCACGAACTCTGGTGCGACCACCTCAGTCAGGATGTGCGCGCATGAACGACCCCGCTGCCGACGTCGTGATCATCGGCGCCGGAGCCATCGGCACATCGGTGGCTTGGCGACTGGCTCAGTCAGGTCTGCGCGTTGTCGCCATCGACTCCAGGGCTCCGGGAGCTGGCGCATCCGGATCCTGCGACAAAGCGATCTACCTCCAGTCGAAACGGCCCGGGCTGCCGATGCGCTTGGCACTGGAATCGCGTGCGATGTATTCGACCCTGTCCGAAGAACTCGGCGCCGACATCGAGTTCGCCCCTGATGGGGGAATGGTGGTGATCGAAACAGAATCCCAACTGGACTTCATGAAACGGTTCATCGTCGAACAGAAGAAGGCAGGGATACGGGTTGAACTTCTCAACGGTGACCGTGCCAGAGATCATCAGCCGTCTCTTGCCGAGCATGTTCTGGGAGCCAGTTACAGTCCCGACGACGCCGAGGTGAATCCGCTTGCTCTCAATGCTGCGCTCGCCGACGCAGCTGTTCGCTCGGGTGCTCGCATACAGCGGCATCGAGAGTTCCTCGGTGTGATAACCAAGCGTGGACGAATCGAAGGTGTGAGGACTTCGACCGGTGTGATTCCGACGCAGATGGTCATCAACGCTGCGGGACCGTTCGCCGCCCAGGTCGGGGAGCGCGCTGGCATCAGCACGCCGATCACACCGCGGCGGGGGACCATCCTCATCTCCGACGCACAGCCGCGGATGGTCCGAGGCAATCTGCTGTGCGCTCAGTACGTCGCAGCTAAGCATCTGGCAGATATGCCCGGTGGCGAAGAGCCGCCGCCATACGGCATCGGGCTCTCACTGGGCCAGACCGCATCGGGGACCCTTCTGGTGGGTGGAAGCCGCGAATTCGCCGGATTCGACAAGCGTCCGCCCCGCGACGTCTTGACCGCGATAGCTTCCCACGCGGCACGGATCGTTCCGGCTCTGAAGAACGTGCGCATCATCCGCGCGATGACCGGTTTCCGCCCCTACACCGGTGACGGTCTTCCGATCATCGAACGTCATGACGAACTCGACGGGTGGATCACTGCAGCCGGCCACGAAGGCGACGGCATCGCCTTGACTCCGATCACCGGTGTCCTCGTGCGAGACCTTGTGACGGGGGAGAGCACAGCAGGAGACTACCTTCCGCACCTAGGCAGAGCACGGTTGACATTGAACCCACGAAAGCAGGCATCATGACCGTCGTCATCGGATCGTTGGTGGTGCTCTTCGCCATCGCGCTGATCAAGAAGATTCCCTATATCGGCGGCAATATCCAAGTCGCGCTGCTCGGTGGTGGTCTCGCTGCTGCTCTGCTGTCCGGAATGGCGCCGCTGAGCTACATCCAGGCGACTATCGACGGGATCGACACACTCGCCTGGGTCATCGCGTTGAGCATCTTCGGCAGCATCTACGCCGAGACCCAGGTGAGAATCGGTGCGATGGACACGACGATGTCGTTTCTGCGTATCCTCTTCGGCAAATCACCTCGGGGACTCATCGCCGCGACGTTCGTGACACTGACGCTTGCCGGCTCCCTCCTCGGCGATGCCATTGCCGCAGCCACTGTGATCGGCTTCCTTGTGATCCATTCTCTGGCGGAGATGAAGATCAAACCGGTGCAGATCGGCATGATCATCCTTCTCGGTGCTTCCCTCGGCTCGATCATGCCTCCCATCAGCCAAGCCGTGTATCTGGCAGCTTCGCTGGTCAATACCGACCCTGACCCGGTGACCCTCTGGTCGTATCTCACAGTGACGATCGGAGTGATCCTGGCGATACTCGAATCCTTCCGATTCGTACGTCGGCCCCGGATCCCAGGAACTGATTCCTCTGCAGAATTCGACCCGCGCGGCAGCTTCACAACGGCAGCTGCAGACCACGAAGCTCAAGAGACACGAATCAGTCAGCTGCGCACGTTGGGCCGGGAACGATGGGCCAGCATGATCCCTCTGGCCGTCCTGGTCATCATAGTTCTGCTCAAGACCGGACTCGGATATGACATCTTTGCGGAGATCCCTGGGATCAAACAGTTGACGGCGTGGATGAACACCGTACCGATTCTTGCCGGTCTGGCATTTCCTGTCGTCATGGCGATCATCGTGGCCACAGTCGTCTCCTTCTTCTTCAAGAAGGTGCGTCGGGAACCCATGGCAACGGTGAGCAAAGGTCTGAAGAATGTCAGGCAGACTGTCGCAATTCAGCTGTGCGCAGCCTTTCTCATCGGTTGTTTCTACGAGAGCGGTGCGGTCGATACAGTCTCTGCCATGGCCGAGCACGTTGCCGGCTCCGGAGTCGCGGTCATCAGCACCATTGCCTTGATGATCCTAGGTATGCTCATCGGCTCGCAGACAGCTGCGCAGACCGTCGTGGTGCCATTCGCCTCACCGATACTGGAGAATGCCGGCGTCGACCCGACGAACATCGCAGTGGGAATGAGCCACATCGCTGCTTCCGCTCAGAACCTGCCGCCAGTCGGTCTCACCGCATTCGTCGTGTGTGGCTTGGTGGGCGCGACTTTGAAGACCAAGGTTGATCCGGTGAAGGTCATGGTCCTGGCTCTGCCGAACTCGATGTATTTCATCATCCTCGGGTTGCTCTTCCTCCTCCTCGGGTGAGAACAATGATGACGCAGGATACTCGACCGCTCGGTGTACTTATGCTGGAGAACGGATTCGATCGGATCCCCGGCGATATCGGCAATCCGGATACCTTCGACTTTCCCGTCATCTACCGCACCGTGACAGGCGCGACGTCGAAGCGGGTCGTGCACCGACAGGACGCTGGTCTGATCGATCTCTTCGCCGAGGCGGCAATCGAACTCGTCGATGACGGTGCTGTTGCGATGACGACGAGCTGTGGGTTCCTTGCGAGATTCCAAAGCGAGCTTTCTGCCCGGATATCCGTTCCATTCACAGCCTCGTCCATCGACTATCTGAATAGGCTTGTGGGGGTTCACTCTGCGGTGGCAGTGATCACGGCGGATGCCGGCGCACTCAATCCGAATGTCCTGGGCCCGACGGCTCTGGTTCCAGCCGCGATCGTCGGGTTGGAGAACTGCCCAGCCTTCAGATCCGCCATCATCGAGGAGGCTGCTCGGCTCGACCCAGCAGCCGTCGCGCGAGAAGTCTCCGACGTGGCACGTCAGCTCGCTCGTGAGCATCCTCGGCTGGACGCAGTCGTCCTCGAATGCACAAATCTTCCGCCCTACCGGGCTGCCATCGCAGATGTCCTGCAGATTCCGATCTACGACTCAGTGACTCTGGCTCATGATCTTATGGGGGAGACCACCACAGACCATGGACATGCGGCTGATCGCGATCCGTGAGGGGCGCAGGTCGACGACAACCAGCCACATCTGATCATGGCGACCGTCGCCTGATCGACTTTGTCGGCGCCAAGTACGCGTTTTCAACTGCTGAAACGGAGTCGTCGAGGCAATTTCTCCAGCAACGGCAACCACAGTTCAGAGGCTGCTGGGAAGCTCGGAACTGCATGACGCAGAACATGAACAGGTACCTGCCCGACGATCGCCACTGTTGCTGGGTGAATCAGTTCGGCGGCCTCCGGGCCGACAAACGTGGCTCCGAGGAGCAAGCCGGTACGTGCATCGACGACAATCTGTGCCGTTCCCTCGGCATCATCGCGCAGAAGCGAGGTGCCTGCGCTGCTGGTGAACGGCAGCTGGGAGACTTCAATCTCGTGCCCACCCTTCCGGGCGTCCGCCTCTGTCATTCCCACCGAGGCAACCTGCGGATCACTGTAGACGACTTGAGGGACCGGAGCATCTTCGGGGACGGCTTCGGACTCTTCGCCTGTGGCACGGGCACGGATCTGTGAGCCGATGACGCGTGCACGATATTTGCCCCAATGAGTCAGCGGTGCTTCACTGCTGGCATCTCCGACGGCATACAGCCAATCGGGCAGGCGTCCCGCTGCGATGTCCTCGTCAGCGAGTCCCACGCTCTCAAGTCCGAGTTCGTTGAGCCGAGGCGCTCGGCCCGTTGCCACGAGGATCTCATCCGCTGTGACTGTGGACTCTCCGGCGGCGCCGAGCGTCTGGACTGTGACCTGTCCACCGTGGACCTGGCCCAACCCGGTGTCTTCGGCCCCAGGACGGTAGCAGGCCTCGACCTTGGTTTCCCGGTCGATGATGACTCCTGCACTCTCGAGTGCCTTGGCGACGTGCTCTCCTGCGAACGGTTCCTGACCGGATAGAAGGCCCTGACCTCGCACGAGCATGCGTACGCGAGTGCCGAGTGCTGCCATCCACGTTGCGGCTTCCACTGCAATGACACCGCCACCGACGATGATCAGCGAATTCGGCACCTCCCTGACGCCGGTCGCGTCACGGGAGAGCCAGGGTGCGACATCGACGAATGTCTGAGGCACGGTCGGCTGAGAACCGGTGGCAATGACAACCGCATGTCGCGCGTGAACGACCACCGGATTCGGTTCGCTGATCAGGACTTGCCGTTCGCCGATCAGCTGTGCGTGGCCGCGTTCTACCCGCAGGCCAGCACCCTGCGCCCAGTCGATCTGGCCTTTGTCATCGTAATGAGAAACCCACTCATCGCGTCGCTGCAGAACTGCATCAGCATCGATGTGAGCACCGCTGAGACCATCCAGGTGCTGGGTCACGTGGGCAAGTTCAATGGGACGCAGCATCGTCTTCGAGGGGATGCATGCATAGTAAGAGCACTCTCCGCCCAGCAGCTCCTCTTCAATGATGATCGCTTCAAGACCGGAGTCTTCGGTTGCGTACTGGGCCACGTTCTCACCGACAGGGCCACCGCCGATGACGATGATATCTGTGGTCAGTGTTTCAGCCTTGGCAGTGTTGGCGTCGTCGGTACTCATATCGAACCTGCGCTTCCTTCATTCGGTGGGATTCAGTTGTGCTTTCGCTGCCTCTATATGGCCGGCATCGCCCGTCTGCAGCGCGTAGAGTCCGAGCTCGACCGGCGAGGTGGAGAACAGTTCGCCGCAGTGTTCGGCGAACTTCGGCCACACCTGGCCGCCCTTCTTCACGTAACGACTGATCGTCGCATCGAATGCCTGCGCCGAGACGCTGGCATGGTGGAACATGAAGTCCCTGGCCGGGTCGCCGATGGCAGCTGTGGTCCAGTCGAGGATGCTGAGGTTTTTCGCCCCGTCCATGAGCTGGTGTGCCGGATATACCTCTCCGTGGGTGATCGTGGTGAAAGTGGGCCAATAAGCGTCATCGTCGAGCCACACAGCCCACCGCTCACGCAGACTCTGCGCCACATCGAACTCGGTCACAACGCGAGCGATGTCATCGCGTTTACGCTGTCTCACCTCGGCGGGGGAGAACTCATCAATGCCCGAGGAACGCACGAGCGCGGGATCGACGCGGTGGAGCTCGGCGAGGAAATCTGCGAGGGACTGGATGTATTCGGCCTCCTCGACGTCGAAATGCCACTGCGGCTGGCCCTGGTCATCGATCGTGAGTCCGGGGGCACCGGGAAGCAGCGGATAGGCGATGAGGTCATCTGTGTGAATCTGCCAATCGGGAACCGCGACACTCAGGTGGGGTGCGATGGCACGGAGGAAACGGCCCTCGACGGCGGCTCGTTCGATCACGTCCGGGCGACGGGGGATCCTCAGCACCCAGGACCGGCCGTCGACCGCCTCGGCGATGGCGACTTGGAAGTCGAGGCCCAGCTCATTGACATTGAGGGTCTCAGGATCGATGTCGAGACCATGCGCACCGGCGAGCTCTCCGATGGTCGTCGTCTGTGAACTGTCGGTTGGCATCTGGTCACCTTTCGAGAACGGACTCGTTCCGTTGGGATCTAGGGTCAGTCTAGGGCGGGGACCTTCGGCTGCGCACGGTGAATTTTCTGGTCACGCAGGAGGACGAAGCCGACGATCATCTCCCACACTACGATCGCGTACATACCGATGCGTTCCCATGTGCCGTCGGCCAGGATGGTTCCTGGAAGGACTCGGACGTCGACCTGGAGCATGACGATGCCGAGGACACCGACGAGGCCGATCGCAACGCTGACGACACCGATCAGTCTTCCGCCGCGCATGAGGTGATCGCGGCGCAGTAACAGGGACAGGCCGAAACATATCGCGGTCAGGTGCCCACCGACGAAGGCGAGGAACGCGCCGAGGAGGTGGATCCCTCCCAGTCCGAGACTGTTGTTGTGCGCTCCGCCGTTGACTACGGCAATGAGGACCATGCCGAGGGCATGGGCAATGGCGAGGGCGATGATCGGCAAACGCAGGGGAAATCGCGATCCGCGCGCCGTATTTATGGCCGCTGTCGCGAACAGGAAACCGTGGACGAGAAAGGCGATGTTCATGAACACATGCAGCGGCGAATCAATCGCCCGATTACCCAATATCTCGACATCGGGCACGCCGAGATCGCTGATGTAATTCATCGCATATGAATAGCTAGGGAATGCAGATGCGGCAAGTGCCTCGACGAGGAGATAGACGACACCGGCGAGAATCCAGCAGATCGCTGCTGTGGCGCTTGAGCCGGGTATCACAGCCGCATCAGATCGGATCTCTCGCATTCTGCTAACACTAGATGGCCTAAAGGTGCAATAAAAGGGTCCATTTGGGCTCTGGGGCACTCGACACGCCGAAGTCGTTACTGTTCAATCGCTTGTCAGGGGTGAATTGCCGTGCAAATATGAAATCATCCTGTTGATCGGATCCACATGATCAATGAGAACCGAATAGGCAGCAAGGAGAGAGCGCATGAGTACAACTACCATTATCTGGATAGTCGTTGCGATCGTCGTTATTTTGATTGTCGTCGGCATCATCATCGCGGTCAGCCGTAAGGCCGCAGCTAAGAAGCGCGAACACCAGCGCAAGGAGGCCGCCCGGATCCGTCAGGAGACTGCTGAGTCCGAGCATGAAGTACATGCTCGGGAAGCGGACGCCGAACACCGCAAGGCCGAGGCCAAGAAGGCCGATGCCGACGCTGAGGTGCAGGCCGCAGAGGCTAAGCGCAAGCAGGCTGAAGCCGAGAAACTGGACGCTGACGCCGCTGAACGCGAACGTCTTGCCCAGGAGAAGCGTCTCGAACAGGAACGTCAACTTAAGCGCGCCGACGAACTCGACCCCGACGTCGACACGCACGGCAGCAAAAACGCCGCACCGGGTGCAGCCGCTGGTGCGGGTGCCGGTGCAGTGGCCGGTCATGACAGTGACGGTCACGACCGTCACCATGATGGTCGTCCGGTTGCCGACGAGGGTCATCATGACGGTCAACCGGCTGCCGCTGGTCGTCCGGTTGCCGACGAGCGTCATGCGGGTCACGATCCTCGTGGTGCTGATCAGCGTCCCGTCGATGACGGTCGCCCAGTTGCAGACGGTCGCCCTGTCGCCGATGAGCGCCGCGTAGCCGATGACCGTCCAGTCGCTGATGGTCGTCCGGTTGCCGATGATCGTCACCATGACGGTCGGCCCGTTGCCGATGAGCATCACGCGGGTCATGATCCTCGTGTCGCCGACCAGCATCAGGCGCCACAGGCTCAGCAGCCGCCCGTTGCCGGCGATCCTCGTGTCGCTGACCAGGGGCAGGCCGCAGGCCAGCAGCCGCCAGCTGCCAACGACCCACGGGTCGCTGACCAGCGTCAAGCTCCGCAGGCACCCCAGGCTCAGCAGCCGCCCGTTGCCGGCGATCCTCGCTTCGATGATCAGGGGCAGCCACCACAGGGACAGCAACGACCAGTTGCCGAACAATCGCCAACTGCCAATGATCCTCGCTTTGCCGATCAGGGGCAGCCACCACAGGGCCAGCAGCCTCCGGCTGCCCATGACCCTCGGGTCGCTGACCAGCGTCAGGCGCCCGCCGGAGCGGATCCGCGTTTCGCTGACAACGGTGCAGGCCGCGAACCCGGTGATCGTCTCGGCGATCGACCTGTCGACGACGGCCGTCCAGTGGCGGACAACAACCAGCCCGTCGAGGACGATTACCGCATGGGCGGCAGCAACCGTCCAACTGCGGATGGTCGTGCTCCTCGGGCTCCAGAGGGCGATCCGCGTGCCGCTGAGAACGATCCTCGTCTCAACGACCGCGGCTACGATCCTCGGCCCACCGAGAAAAGGACGTTCGAGGACCCGGACACTCCACGGCACTGAGAGAGCTTCCGACTCCCAGCAGGTTCATATACCTGTGGGTCGCAACACCAAGTGTTCAACGGTTAGGGACGGGACAAGACTATGGCTACCATTCTCTGGATCATCGCCGCACTGCTCGTCATTTCGGGCATCTTCGCGATCTTCCGCAAGCAGATCCTCTGGGGAGTCATCCTCATCGTGGTCGGTTGCCTCGTCGGTCCGGGTGGAGTGAGCATCTTCACCTGACCTGCTGAGACACCACTGCGGCGCCCCAACCCACTTCAGGGTTGGGGCGCCGCAGTGCGTTGTCGGCGTATGTGTCGCGGAGTCATCCGCAACGTCTCGCACCGGGCTAGGTGCGGGGCTACAGTGGCTGGTGACACCGGACGTCATTGACTCAGAGAGGAGCCGTCATGTCAGAGGCTCGCCCGCCTTTCCCACCTTTCAACGCCGATAGTGCCGCACAGAAGGTACAGGGCGCAGAGGATGCGTGGAATACCCGCGACCCGCAGAAGGTCTCGCTGGCGTACACATCGGATTCGGTGTGGCGCAATCGCGATCAGTTCCTCTCCGGTCGCGCGGAGATCGTCGACTTCCTCACCAAAAAGTGGGAATGCGAACTCGACTACGCCCTGCGCAAGAGCCTGTGGTCGTTCGGTGACGATCGGATTGCCGTGCGCTTTCAGTACGAATGGCACGACACGACCGGCCAGTGGTGGCGCAGCTACGGCAACGAACTGTGGGAATTCACCGGTGATGGTCTCATGTCCCGTCGCGAAGCAAGCATCAATGATGTCACCATCGCCGAGGCGGATCGGCGGATATTCGGTCCCCGTTTAACCGGGGACCGCGGCCAGGGCATCGACCTCGCCTGACAAAGAACCACCTTCGCGGCGATGCGGGATTTGTACGGACCGTGTGCGGTGCTGACGGCAGAGAAAAACCACCGGTGATCATGTCTGCCTGCGACGTGATCACCGGTGGTTGCCAGGTTGCGGGCCGTCACGGGTGACGGGCCGTCATGTCAGTTCGACGGGGAACGGGTCTCCGCGCTGAGGAACCATGCCTGCTGCTCCAGCTGTGAGATGAACTCATGGAAGATGTCTGCCGTGGTCGGGTCGGCCTCATCGACTTCGTCGTGGACCTTGCGCATGGTCGCGACCGTGGCTTCGACGGCGCGCACGCTGAGGTCGATGGCGTCATGAGTTGTGATCTCTCCGGCCGGGAATTCCGGCAGCGACGACTGCTCGGCAACAACGCTGGGGCGACCGTCGGCGGTAGCATGCAAGGCTCTCATCCGCTCGGCAATGCTGTCCGAACCCGTGCGGGCAATGTCCACAACCTCATCGAGGTTGAGGTGCAGGTCGCGGAAGTTAGGGCCCACGATATTCCAATGAGCCTGCTTGGCGACCAATTGCAGGGCGATGAAGTCGACGAGGACGGACTGCATATTCTTGGCCAGAGCGGGGGAAGCGGTGAAGCCGTGTTCCGCGTTCTCGGTCTTGGTGGTCTTCGTTCCGGCTGGCTGGGGTACCTTGACTGATTGAGCCATGATTCGTTCCTCCTAGAACAGTGCAACGACGTGCCGTATCCGGGCACCTGGTGCCGACCATAGCCCTCATTCTTGGGTATGAGGTGAACGTTGCCCGGAATTGGGGGCCGTTAGACTGAACAGCTATGGGATCTACTCCACGCAACCTTCGTCAGGGAATTCTACGTCTGCGCACCATCGCCCCCTGGGCTGCCGCCGGTGTCGCGTGCGCAGTCCCACTCACCGTGGGTGCATCGATGGCCATCGACCTGTTGCAGAAACGCGATCGGGAACAACGGGAGGCGCCTCGTCCCGGCACCTTCGAGGCGAACGTGGAAGATTCTCAGCTGAGCATCTTCACCGACGGCGAGACTCTGTACGAGGACATGCTCGATGAGATCGATTCCGCTACGGATTCGATTCAGATGGAGACGTTCATCTGGAAGAACGACGAGGTGGGTCAGAAATTCGTCGACGCGTTCAACGCCGCAGCCAAACGCGGTGTCACCATCCACCTCATCTACGATGGATTCGCCAACCTCTCAATTCCCCGTTCCTTCTACGAGCAGCTGTCCATGCGCATCAAAGTTCTGCGCTTGCCCACTGTGGCCAGAAAGTTCTGGAAAGGGCCGCTGCGTTATTCCGGTCTCAACCATTCGAAAATCCTCGTCATCGACAACAGAGTTGCCTATGTCGGAGGTTTCAACATCGGCTCGCTCTACGCCCGTCACTGGAGAGACACTCATCTCAAAGCTGCAGGGCCCGGCACGTGGGGGCTGCGCCAAGCCATTTCTCAGGTGTGGAATGAATACCACGACTCCGACGAGCAGATTCCCTGGGTCGCACCGACTGCCTGGGAATCCAAACTGCGGGTCTCGGCGAACCAGCCGGTCCAGCTGATCTATCCGATTCGGTCGATGTACATCAACGCCTTCGAGCGTGCTCAGGATCGCATCTGGCTCACGACCCCGTATTTCATCCCGGATCAGCAGCTGCTCAACTCACTGATCGAAGCCGCTGAACGCGGAGTCGATGTCAGGGTCATGGTGCCCCAGGAATCCAACCACATCCTCGGCGACTATCTTTCGCGGGGATTCTTCGAGCAGATGGTGCGTTCCAAGGTCACCGTTCTTCTGTACACAGCGTCGATGATCCACGCCAAGATCGCGACAGTCGACGGGGTGTGGTCGACGGTGGGGACTGCGAACATCGACCGCCTCTCACTGAGCTTCAACTATGAGACCAACGTTGAGATCATCGACGACAACTTTGCCTCTGAGATGGAGACGGTATTCCTCAAAGATGCCGAGCATTCCAAGGTTCTCGGCCGCGACTGGCTCGACCGTCACCCACTGACCCAGGTCCTCGAAGTCGCGCTGCGGCCCATGCGACCTTTCCTGTGAGCGTCTGACCACGCCGCAGAGTTCCTAGCCGAGGTCTCTGCCGAGCTGGGCCATGACCTTCTGCGTCTCCGAAGTCAGGAGTTCGAGCGCGAAGCGAATCGTCGGTCGGCTCTCGGCTCCTGCGCGAGTGACCGCGGCGATATGGCGCGTGGGTGCGTGTTCACCGGAAAGAGGGATGCGTCGAACGGGATGGAGATCCTGAGACCGGGAGAGGCGAGAGGCGACGCAGACGCCGAATCCATCGTGAACGAGGGCAGTGCCGGTGTTCCAGTCGTTGGCGTAATGGCCGATTCGGGGAGTGAAGCCGGCACTGGCGCAGTTGGCCACGACCAGCTGATGGTAGGTGGTGCCTGGTCGGCCGAGTATCCACGTCTCTTCCTTGGCGTCGGCGATCGAGACCGACGAACGATCGGCCAGGTGATGGTCGAGAGGGACCATGAGGTCGAGAGGATCATCGGCGAGGAACTTCTGCGTGAACCGATCGTCGGCTCCCGTCGGCGTCTCGGTCGTCACGGCTACGATTCCCAGGTCGACTTCCCCAGAGAGCAGAAGATCGTAGCACTCGCTTGGTTCGGCTTCGATGGTCTGTGTGGCGAGGTGTGGGAATTCTGTGTTGAGGGCACGCATGGTTTGTGGCAGCAGGATGCTCGCCGCGGTAGAGAACGCGCAGAGAGTGATTGATCCGGTGACGGTCGTAACATAGGCGTCGATGTCCGCCAGAGCCCGCTCCCACTCGGCAGCCATGACGTCGAAGTGCCCGAGCAATGAGTGTGCCGCTGGCGTCAGCCGAATGTTGCGACCGCGCTGCTCGAGGAGAGTGACCCCCAGCTCCGTTGCCAACTGTTTGATCTGGTGGGAGACGGTCGAAGGCGAGTAGCGCAATGATTCAGCGGCGGCGGTGACCGTGCCGTGCCTGGCGATCATGCTCAACATCATGAGCCGATTGTCAATCATTCGATTCCTTCGAACGGTATCCTGTTCGTTCTTACGATAGACAACACTACTTCATGCACCGCACCCTGGACTTAGGGCGCCATCAGGACCTGAACGAATGTGTACTGATCCCAATGATGCACACCCGCTCAGGGTCCGTTTCGATGGTGGCGTTCCAATGACGCCTGAGGGCAGCTCTGTTCCCTGCTGCTCGATAGGCACCACGTTCAGAAGGAGGTTCCTGCTTGCCCGAATACGCTCGCATCCGTGGGTCGAGGCGACAGTTATGGATCGGTGCCGCCGTGCTTTTCGCATTGTCTGCCGCCGCTAACCTCGCCAGCCCGCTGTATCCTCACTTCAAACTGGCGTACGCCATGACGGATTGGACGATGACCGCGCTGTATGCGACCTACGTCGTCAGTTGCCTGCCCGCCCTGCTCCTGTTCGGTTCAGCCGCCGATGCCTTCGGTCGCAGACCGGTGCTGCTCGCAGCAATCGGAAGTGTCAGCGTCGGCACCGCACTGTTCACCGTCGACACGATCGGGGTGAGCGGACTCTTTGCCGGGCGTGTGCTCACCGGAGTCGGTTTGGGACTGGGAACGGGCGCCGGGATCGCACTCATGGTCGAAGCTTCACCTGCCCGCCGCGCATGGCTGGGGTCGACCGCAGCCACCATGTCCTTCGTGCTCGGTACGGGAGCGGGACCGATCATCGCCGGTGTCGTATCCCAGATGACTGCCGGGTCGACATCGGGAGCCACGTCGCTGGTGGCACCTTTCTGGGTGATGCTCGCTCTCCTCATCGTCACCGGTCTGCTCGTGATCACCCTGCGTTTCCACAGCCCCATGACTCGGCAGCGCTGGCGGCCGACCTGGCCGTCGGTGCCGGGACCGATGCGCTCGAGCTTCTACATAGCCGCCGTCACCGGGCTGCTCGGCTGGGCAGCGCTCGGGCTCTTCCTCGCTCTGCTGCCTTCTTTGACCGAGGCGACCCTACCTGAGTCGAGCACGCTGACTTCGGGACTCATCGTGGGCACCGTACTCGTCATCTCCGCTGGCAGTCAGCTCCTGGCCCCGAAACTCCAACCACGGGCCGCGCAGACCATCGGCCTCACACTCTTGGGGCTCGGAGCCGCCTTGCTGCTCAGTTCCAACCTGCCGAGTCTGGGGGCCACCACGGCACTTGTCCTCATGGCAACCGCTGCCGTCGCCACAGGTACCGGGCACGGATTGAGCTATTGGGGAGCAAACCGGGAGATCGACATGCTCACCCCGGCGCGTCAACGCGCTGGAATCACTGCGGCCCTCTATCTCGCGTTCTACACGGGAGCGGGCCTGCCTGCGATCGTCGTCGGTGCGATCGCCATCGGCACCTCACTCATCGACGCGATTTTGATCTTCACCCTGGTGCTGCTCCTGGCCGTCATCGTCTTCATCCCGGTGCCCAGCCTCGCACTGACGACAGTGCGCAGGTCCCGCGCCGAGGCAGCTGCGGCACTGGAGGCCGATCGGCATGCCGGTCATTTCCCTGGGGTGGTTGCCCCGCAGGGTGAACCGGCAGCTCATCTCACCGAGGAGCCGTCAGCACCCTTCTCATTTGTAGAGGACTACCATTCGAACTGAGGAGTTTCAGCCACCGATCCAAGGACCCCACTATGACGTTGACACCGGCACTGACGACCCAGCTGAAAGCTTGGCGACGAGACTTCCACAAGTACGCGGAACCGGGTTGGACGGAGTTCCGGACCACCTCGGCGATCATCGCTGTGCTGCGTGACTTGGGATGGGACACGGTGTACGGTCCCGAACTTCACGACGCCGATTCTCGGCTGGGGGTGCCCGACGCCGAGGTGCTCGCTGGTGAACGCGTTCGTGCGGTGGCGCAGGGCGCGGACCCGGAACTTGTCGAGACGATGGGTGACGGATTCACCGGTGTCCTCGGCATGCTGGAGACCGGACGTCCCGGGCCGGTCGTGTGCTTCCGCTTCGACATCGACTCCAACGATCTGGTGGAACTGGCCGATGAGACGCATCGGCCTTTCGCCGAGGGATTCTCCTCGGTCAACGAGGGTGCCATGCACGGGTGCGGTCATGACGGCCATGCCGCTATCGGACTGGGGTTGGCCACGAGATTGTCCCAACTGAAGGACGAGCTGAGCGGGAGGGTGAAAATCATCTTCCAACCCGCCGAGGAGGGGGTGCGTGGCGCTCACTCGATCGTCGCCGCGGGATGGTTCGACGACGTCGATCTCTTCGTCGCCACCCACCTGAAGTCCGATGATGAGAAGGGCAATGTGCTCACCGGGTCCGATGGGTACCTGGCGAGTACGAAGCTCGACGTCACCTTCGCCGGCGTCGGATCACACGCCGGGGGAGACCCCGAGAAAGGCAAGAACGCGCTTCTCGCAGCCGCCTCGGCGACGTTGAACCTGCATGCGATACCCCGGCACTCGGCGGGCGCCAGTCGCATCAACGTCGGCACCTTCCATGCTGGTGAGGGCCGCAATGTCGTACCCAGGGCAGCGACGCTCAGAATCGAAACGCGCGGCGAGTCGAGTGAGATCAACGCATTCATGTTCGAGCGGGCGCAGGACGTCATTGCCGGCGCCGCGAGGATGTACGACGTCGACGCCGAGTCGACTGTAGTCGGCAAGGCGGACCAGGAATCGCCGAGTCCGGAACTGCTTCCCTATATTCGGACCTGTTTCGAGGGCGTCGACGGAGTCGCCGAGATCAGCGACACCGGTGGACTGGGCGGATCCGAGGACGCGACGGCGATGATGAAGAGAGTCAAGGAACGCGGCGGCCTGGCGACCTACGTCCAGATCGGCATGGACACCTCCTGGGGCCACCACACAGAACGCTTCGACGTCGACGAAGACATGCTCGCGGTCGGCGTGGAGGCCGAGGCGAAGATTGCGATTGGGGCGGGGGAGTACCTGGCCGGATTGAAGTGACGGAAACAGCGTCCGATAAACTCATGTGAATGTCGAGAATTACGTGCCCTGACCTGAGTTCGAAGGTCGTCACCGCAGAGGCAGCGGCTGTTCACATCGGTCACGGCGACCGCGTCGCCATGAGTGGATTCACCGGTTCGGGATACCCGAAGTCGGTGCCCGGTGCTATTGCAGCGCAGGCTCGCACGGAGCACGATGCTGGTCGTGACTTCGGCATCGAGCTGTGGACCGGCGCCTCGACCGCACCCGAACTTGACGGAGTCCTCGCCGAGGCGGGAGCCGTGAGCAAACGACTGCCCTTCCAGTCCGACCCGGCAATGCGGAAGTCGATCAACTCCGGCGATACGGAATACGTCGACACGCACCTCAGCCACTCAGCCCAACAGGCCTGGTTCGGCTTCTACGGAAACCTCGACGTCGCCGTCGTGGAAGTTGCTGCGATCCTGCCCAACGGTCTGTTGATTCCCGGCAGTTCGGTGGGCAATTCGAAGACCTGGCTCGACCTGGCCGACAAGGTCATTCTCGAGGTCAACTCCTGGCACCCGCGCGCCTATGAAGGATTCCACGACGTCTACTACGGCACCCGCCGCCCGCCCGAGCGCCTGCCCATCCAGCTCCTCGAGCCCATGCAGCGCATCGGCGACCCATACCTGCGCGTGGACCCATCCAAGGTCGTTGCCGTCGTTGAGACGAACGCACCCGATCGGAACCTGCCGTTCAAACCCGCCGACGACGATTCGAAGGCCATTGCCTCCCACCTCGTGGACTTCCTGCGCCACGAGATCAAGTCCGGCAGGCTGCCGGAGGAGCTGCTGCCGCTGCAGTCGGGTGTCGGCAACGTTGCAAACGCCGTCATGGGCAACCTGGCTGACAGCGAATTCGAGGGCCTGAGCGCTTACACCGAGGTCATCCAAGACGGGATGCTCGACCTCATCGACAACGGCAAGCTCGCCTCCGTCTCGGCCACAGCCTTCTCCCTCTCAGCCGAGCGCGCCGCTGACTTCAACGAGAACATCGAGTCCTACAAAGGACGCATCCTCCTGCGCACCCAGGAGATGTCGAACCATCCGGAAGCCATCCGCCGCCTCGGCGTCATTGCGATCAACGGGATGGTCGAAGCCGACATCTACGGCAACGTGAACTCCACCCACGTGATGGGTTCGTCCATCATCAACGGCATCGGCGGTTCCGGCGACTTCGCTCGTAACGCCTACCTCAACTTCTTCGTGTCGAACTCCTTGGCAAAGAACGCAGCGATCTCCTCGATCGTGCCCTTCGCCAGCCACATCGACCACACGGAACACGACACCCAGATCCTCGTCACCGAGCAGGGGCTGGCCGATCTGCGCGGACTCTCCCCGGTGGCGCGAGCACGCACGATCATCGCCAACTGCGCGCACCCGAGCTACCGGGACCGCCTCGGCGACTATCTGGATCGGGCGATCGCAGAGAACCCGAACGGACGCCACACTCCACACCTGCTGGGTGAGGCCCTGTCCTGGCACGGAAACTTCCAGACCAACGGGAGCATGTGAAGCCCGCCAGCGCGGTTTCCTGAATCAACCAGTGCGGTTTCCGGTTTCAGGGAGCCGGACTATTCGACGACCCCTGTCACCTATTCGACGATCCCGCACCACCTATTCTTTGATGCCGCACCACTCGGCGATGAAGAGCGCCATGGATTTCGTGCACTTGCGCACCGATTCGATGCTCACACGCTCATCGAATCCGTGGATGTTCTCCGAGACGGGACCATAGACCAGGGTCGGCATCTGTCCGTAGTTGACGAAGACTCGACCGTCGAGATAGCCGGGTGTGGTGAAGCTGGTGAGCTCGGCGTCGAAGGTCTCACGGTGGGTGCGTTCGAGCAGCTCTTCGGCATCACTGCCGGGCTCGAGGACGTACCCGTCGGCGTAGAAGCCGTTCGGAGTCAGGACCGTTTCAAAGGTCGGGCGAGCGGATGAGGCCTCGTCCGCTGGTCGTCCGGCTCCGGCATCCCTCACGCATTTCTCGACTTCGGCCCAGGCCTCATCGGCGTTGGTTCCGGGGTAGGTGGCGACGCGGACCTGGAGTTCGCACCAGGCCGGCACGCTCGAGGGCCAGTCACCGCCGCGGATCTCACCGAAGTTGAAGTTGATCGGGTGATCGAGGTCCTCGAAATACGGGTGCTCACTCTTCCTGTCGTTCCATGTCTGTTCGAGAACGCGCAGAGCCTGCATCACGTCGAATGCGGCATCGATGGCGTTGAAGCCATTGGCCATCTCGCGTGGATGGGTGGGGTTGCCGCTGACTCTGACCGTGAACCACAGAACCCCGACATTGGCTCTGACCAGGGCATCTTCCTCTGGCTCGGAGATGATGACCGCGTCCGCGGTGTAACCGCGCAGCAGGGCAGCCAAGGACCCGTTTCCGGTGCACTCCTCCTCGACGACGGACTGGAGGTGGACGCGTCCGGTGAGGTCGAAGCCGGCCTGACGGATGGCGTCGAAGGCGAACAGATTGGCGATCAGCCCTGCCTTCATGTCACCGGCACCACGGCCGTACATCCACCCGTCGACCACCTCGGCGTCCCAGGGTGAACGCGACCATCTGTCGTCTGGACCCTGCGGTACGACATCGATGTGGCCGTTGAGGATCAGGGACTTCCCGCTGTCCTGGGCAGGCTGGTACGTACCGACGATATTGGTCATCCCCGTGTAATCGACGGTGGAAGGGCCGAAGCCGGGGTGGGCCTCCAACTCGGGGGAGTCGATGACCCATCTGTCGATGTCGAGGCCGAGGTTCTGCAGACGGGACTCGATGAGATCCTGTGCGGGCTCCTCATGCTCACGTCTGGACGGCGAATTCACCAGCTCGGCGGTCGCCGCCAACTGTTGGTCGAATTGGGCGTCGACTGCCGCGAGGATCCGTTGTTGTGCGTCGTTGGTGATCATGGGCTCTCCTTCGAGTGCAGCTCGTTGAGGTGTGGGGTGCTGATTCGAGACTAGGGGAGCGCGGATAGGTGGTCATTGGATGAATGTCTCGGCTTTGAGCACCGTGGTGTGCATTTGAACCTCTGGGCCGGACAGCGTCGGTCAGTACCGCTGAGTGTCCTGCGTCAGGATCAGTGCGATCGCGGCATCACGCGGGATGGTCACGTCCAAACCGGTGATGTCGTGGAAGGACTGAAGACGTTTGAACACGGTGTTCCTGTGGACATAGAGCGAGTCCGCCGCCTCCTGAACCGAACCGTTTTCCAGGTAGACAGCGATGGTTGTGGCCAGACGCTTCAACCTCTCATTGGGCCTTTCGCCCACCGAACTGGCAAAGTCACCGAGCAGTTCATGCTCGAAGCCGCTGATGAGAGTCTCCATCGCCGTGCGAGCGATGGCGGCGAATCCTTCCTTCAAATTGACTGCAGAGCGACCAGGATGAAGCTCGCCGAGGTGTTTGGCCAGTGCCGCTGCCCGTGACACCTGCCCCAATCCGTCGATCTTCGAGATGTACCCGCCTGCGAGCTCGGGCAGTTCGTCGACCAGGCTGATCAGCGTGCGCCGATGACGGAACACATAGGTCATCTGTTCGTCTTCGTACGAATGTGACTCGAGAGTCGCGAAGCTCTGCTCCAGATCCTCGGTGATGACATTGGTGGGAATTGCAATGAGTTCGAATTCACCGTCGTCTCTCATGCCGAGAACCGTGGCGATGGCACAGACGTCGTCATCGTCCGCGTGACCGGAGAACAGCTTTGTCAGGGCGCGTTCGCGTGCGGTTCTGCGAGAACGCGCCATTTCCCCCGTCTCGTTGAGAAAGGACCGCTGCACTTCTGTCGCATAACGTTCAACAACGTCGAGGACGCGTTCTCCGTACTCCATGAGCACGCCGGTGAGATCTGGCTGCGCGGCCCGATGAAGTGCTCGCCATAGCACACGAAAGTTGATGCGCACAGCCTCAGTGAACTGATCGACTCGCAGGCCCTGCCTGGCACGCCGGCGTCCCAGAGCTTCTGGAAGGGACGATTCGTCGGTCATATGTTCAGCGGTGGACAGCCGCCGGAGGAAGAGGTCGAAGACCTGCTCAGCGGTTCCGGTGAGATCGGAGACGGGAACGCGACCGTGGGTGTAGCCCTCAAGCTGAGCAAGTTCGGCGATGAAGTCGTTGAGAAGCTGCGGGGTGTCCTGTCGCACTCGCTCGAGGAGTTCGTGCCAAAGCGGATCGTTCATACTGCATTGTTGCACTGGGGGATTCGACCCTGGTGAGTTGAGGGACCAGGGCGAGACGAACGGACGCCGAGCCAGGGCCTTCACCTGGTCAGCACTCACCTCGTGAGAATCGTCGGCACCGCTGCGACTACCCAGGCCAGTCCGGGACCGATGAGGCACATGAGGCCGGCATAGCCGATCATCTGCTTGTAGTAGCGATCGCGGATCGTAGTGTGCACATTGGCCAACAGCATCGCACCATTGGTCGAGAACGGACTGATGTCGACGATTGTTGCCGCGATCGCCAGCGCAGCGACGAAGCCGCCCACATGCACATCACCTGATTGGAGGAACGGCACGGCCAGGGCGATGACAACGCCGATGATCGCCAACGATGACGCCAGTGCAGAGATGAGGCCCGACATGTAGAAGAGCAGCAGGGCAGCCAGCAGCGGGATGCCGATGGCCGAGATCCCCGCCGAGACCCATTCGACGGTGCCCGCGGCTTGGAGCACGGCGATGTAGGTGAGGACTCCGGTGATGAGAATGACGACTGACCATGACACCTTGGTCATCGCGGCCTTACCTGCTGCCGGGTTGATGAAGGTGAGAACGACGGCGATTGTGATCGTCACGATCCCGACGTCCCAGCTGAAGATCAGCACGGACAGAGCCATCGCGATGAGTCCGATCAGGGTCGGCACCTGGCTCCGAGTCAATCTGATGGTGTCGGGACGCTCGGTTTCGGCGGACAGGGCATCGTCCGCCTCGGCGCGTAATCCGGGCCGCCGGTGAAGGACGAAGTAGACGACGAGAGCGAAGACTGAGTTGAAGATCAGCGGTGCCAAGAACAACGACAACGGTGTCGGAGCCAGGCCGTTCTTGGCTAGGTAGTCGTTGATGAAGATGCCGTAGACGCTGATGGGGGAGAAGGCCCCGGCCAGTGCACCGTGGACGACGAGGAGGCCGACCATGAACTGGTTGATCCGATGTTTGCGCGCGAACGACAACGCCAGCGGCGCGATGATGGCCACGGCGAAGAGAGCGCCCAAGGAGATGAGGATCGCGGTGAGGGCGAAGAAGATCCACGGCATGAGCGCTGTCCGACCGCCGACGAGCTTGACGCACCAGTTGACGATGACTACGATGACTCCGTTGTTCTGGGCGAAGCCGAACAGATAGGTCAGTCCCACAAGGGTGAGGAACAGGTCGACGGGGAAGCCGGCGAGGAACTCCTCTGGGGCCTGGTGGAGGACGAGTCCGCCGACTCCTGCCGCTGCGACGAAGCCCAGCAGGCCCATGTTGATGTCACGCCATGTGCCGATGACGAACATCAGGCCGAGGACGATCACGCAGATCAGTTCCGCACTCATGGAAGCAGTGTCTCCTTCATCTTCACTATGACGATCTTCGACGCACGGTTGCGGCGGGAGCTGCGGGTGCAGCCGCACGTCACACGCTCTTCAACCTAAGCGAAATCTCAGTTGCTGACAGCGCTATCTCGCAATGCAGGCAGTGACGTGGTCGGGGAGTGCGCCGCTATGGGTGGCGGTGCAGTCCTCGGTGGACAATCAACCCGAAAATCACTCCACTGCGTACAGTGTGCTGGGTCACCGAATCACTAGAGTTTCACTCGGCCCATCAGCTCTGCCTGCGACTGCCTGCAAATGCATGCAACCGGCTGGGAGGACCTGCGACACAGAAAGTTGACGAACGTCATGCCCAACGATGTGAATGAACCCAGCCACGCCGAGGTGCTTCGCGCCGCCGACGCCATCGTCGCCGCATTTGCGAGGACCGATGCGAAGGCCTACTTCGCAGCTTTTGCCCCCGACGCCACATTCATCTTCCACCCCGAGAACAGCCGCTTAGATTCACGTGCGGAGTACGAGGAGACCTGGGACTCATGGATAGCCGAGGGATGGTCGGTCGCCGGCTGCGTCTCCTCAGCCAGGCTCGTGCAGACCTTCCCGGGCGGAGCGGTCTTCTCTCACACCGTCGATACGACGGTGAGGACGAGGGAGGGCACGGATTCGTATCGGGAACGTGAGAGCATCATCTTCCGCCACCTCGGCGACGGAAGACTCCTGGCGATCCACGAGCACCTGTCGACTGTCCCCGACGCTTCGCCCGCGGATGCCTCCGCTGAAGCAGCGCCTAAGGTCGCCGAGGTGATCGCCCAGTGAACTGGTACCGCAGCCTCGAATCGCGCTTGGAATCTGGAAGCGACGACTCCGGAGTCATCCGCGGGCACTTGGGCACCAGACGGATGTTCATGATCTGGTTGGCCGCCAACCTCGTCGTGACAACCATGCTCACCGGCACACTCTTCGTCCCGGGCATCGACTACGTCACCGCTGTCATCGTCATCATCGCAGGCACAATCATCGGCACAATCGTGCTCACTCTGATCGGGAATATCGGCACCCGCACCGGCCTCGCCACGATGGCGATCACCAGGGGAGCATTCGGACCCACAGGCAGCTATCTGCCTGTAGCAGCCAACGTCGTCATCCTCATGGGCTGGAGCTGGGTGCAAGCCATGCTCGCGGGCATCAGCGTCAACTTCGTCGTCGCGCAGACGACTGGATTCTCCAACCCGATTTTCTTCTCCGTGCTGTGCCAGGCCCTGGTCGTCGGGCTTGCCATCCTCGGGCATGAGGGCATTGAGAGGGCCGAACCTTGGTTCGCGCTCCTCATTCTGTTGGTCATGGCCTATGTCTTCGTCATCGCTTTCAACGGGCACTCGCCGAGCGAATACGCTGCGCTTCAGGCTGATCCCAGTCTGGAATTCACCCCGGTTCTCGCTCTCGACATCGTCATCTCGACTGCGATCTCGTGGACTGTGCTCTCTGGTGACCTCAACCGCCTGGCCAAGAGTCAGAAGTCGGGGATCATCGGCTCAGGCCTCGGCTATATTGTCTCCACGGTGCTTGCCATGGTCCTCGGTCTCACCGCCTTCAGCTACATCCTCCTCGACGGCGCAGACGCGGCTCCCTTCGATCCGACCGCGCTGGCCGCGGAATTCGGGTGGGCGTTGGCGATCGTCATCTTCCTGTCCGTGATGGCGACGAACACGATGGTTGTCTATGGGATGGTCAACTCGGTCGTCGGCGCGCAGAAGCGGACGAAGCTGAAGTTCCTGCCGGTGGCATTGGTGCTCGGAATCGTCTCGATTCTCGGATCGACCTGGTTGGCCCTGCTCGACCAGTACACCGACTTCCTCACAATGATCGGGGCCTTCTTCGTTCCCGTGTTCGCGATCCTCATCGTCGACTACTACATCATCAAGCGCCGGACCTATACGAGGGACATATTGAGTGAAGCCGGAGGTATCTACTCCTACACTCGCGGCGTCAATTGGGCTGCAGTCGCCGTGTGGATAGTCGGGGCCGTTGTGTCCTACCTGCTCACCTATGTGTTTCCGAGTCCGATGGGCGCGACGATCCCGTCGTTCGTCGCCTCATTCCTTCTGTATCTGGGGCTCTCGTGGCGTTCGCGACAGCAGTTCGCCGAGGTTGCCAGCAGTCATCTGTCCAAGTCCAGTGAGTGAGGGGGTCGGGCCGACAGTGCCGCACGACAGGTCTCGTGTCAGTGCCGTCTGAGAGCATCAACCAACAAGGCAATCCGGACGACTCCAAAGCATTGTGCAAGATTCATAAGTGGTCATGAATGATATCTGTACAATTAGCATTCGAATAGTATAGAATATGAATATCAGTTAACTTCGTCAGTGCTCCACTCACTCTTCCCGACATAGATGTACGAGGCAGGTGATACACGATGAAAAGCACATCCGAAACACATGACCGGCAATGTAGCGAACGAAGCACGAAGCCTGACTCTGCTGGCAAAGGCGCCGGCGCGAGTGCGGATGAAAGTGTGTCGCCACGCTACAGCGTTCGCTGCGAATCGAGCGTCACCAATCTTGGCAGTGCATCTGCTGAATACGACCGGGCGCAGATGAAGGTATTCGAGCTCAGTGCGGGAGTCATCCTTGAGCAGGTCATCCAACACCACGGAGCCGACGTTCCCGAAGGGGACGACCCGTACACGTTCGCCACGATTTCCGGCTCAGTCGATCGATGGCCAGAAGCTTCGGAAGAGGAACGAGTCAGAGAAGCCAACCTACGGATGACCGTCAGCGATTTGGCTTGGAATTCGGGGCCACCGGAAGAATTCGAGCTCGACGAGCCCTGCACCGAACTCGTGCTCGTTGTCGACACCCCGACGACAATGATGGCCTACGATGCCGAATTTGCGCAGAACGTTCGAACGCCCAAGGTGGAACCCGAGCCGGAAGCTCCTGAACCTCCGGACTTCCCTGGCTTCGAGCCCGACACCGACTTCTCGCGGTGGATCCATGACAATGTGTTCACCGAGGACCTCGTTGAGATTTCGGCGATCTTCGGAACCTCGACTCCGCGCACCTACCGCCGCCTGACTGCGGCGATGACCGTGATACACGGTCTCCCACGATTCGCCGACCGAGTCCGAGACGGCGAGTTCACGCAGGCTCATGTTGATGCCGCTGCCGACCTATGCCAAACGGTTGCCATGCGATTCCTGCCCCGATTGGACGAACATCTCTCTGTCAGGAGAGCAGACGTGACGAGCGAGTACTTCCGAACCGCACTGCGGAAGAAGATCCAACTCCTCGAACCTGCAGAAGACCGGGCAGAATCAGCCGCCCGTCGACGTAGAGTCGATGTCGACACATTCAAGGATGGAACGGCATGCATGACTCTGACAGGGCCGGCGGCTGAGGTGCATGCCAGCTATCAGCGTATCCAAGCCATGGCGCGAGCGATTCATGCGGGACAGGCCAACACGTTCAACCTGGCGCCTGGAGTTGAGGTGATCGACGAGCGCACCATCAGCAATCTCATGTTTGATATTGCGACCCGGCCGCAGCCGAAGCTGAGCATCAGGGTCAAACGAATCGACCCGGTGACGGGAATCCAAGGCACCGCGGAATCCTCGCTTCTTGATGACAGGGGAAACCCCCTGTTTGATTTCGATGACCAGGGAGTCAGCGGGCTGACTGATTGTGCGAAAGATGCCGCAGGGTCGTCTCCGACAGGTACGGTCTTCTGTCACGCTTCGCCGCCGCAAGAAGAGATCACGGAATATGACGTCTCGGTTGGCATGCCCACTGACCAGTGGTGGATAGCAAACCAAGCCGCCGTCGTAGTCACGGTCCCGTACTTGACGTTGACCGGCGAATCAGAGCTTCCGGGAACTCTCGCTGACGGCTCGCCGGTGCTAGCAGAGACAGCGCGGCGCATCGGTGCTCGTTCGAAGACGCTGACGAGAATACTGACGGACCCGGCGACAGGCACACCCATCGACGCGAAGGCCACCACCTACAGAATTCCGAGCGATGTGCGGAGAACGCTCATCGCAAAGTGGGCGATCTGCACAGTGCCGGGGTGCAGTCGAAGGGCAGAGAAGTCGGAGATCGACCACGTCATTCCATTCGACCATGACCACCCTGACCAGGGCGGACTCACACGCTTCAGCAACCTGCATTGTCTGTGTAAAAAGCACCACGCGGTGAAGACTGCCCGAAACTACTCAGTGCGGATGCCGGAATCTGGTCTGGTCGAATACGAATTCTCCCATGGCGTGACAACCACAGTCGCTGCTCCCGACCAGCCCGTCGACGCAGCTCAAGCCATCGAGTTCTACGCACTGACTGGTATCAGTCCCAGAAAGTGGCGATTACCGAAAGATAAGGTTCCTCCACCGCCGTACGTCCTTGAGCTCATGCCCGGAGAGACGGCGATTCGAGAGCGCGACGAAGCGAGGCAACGTGAACAAGCAATTGCTGACCATCAGCGATGCCTGCAGGAGAGCTATGCCCTGGCGAAAGCCACGCGCCGACAATTGATGATCGATCGGATGTCGGACTGGCAGAACGCGGTATTCCAGCGCTGCCTGCCGCCGGGGACGAACTCTGTGACAATGAAACGTCTGCCGCGAGGTCGACGCAGGGACCAGCCCTACCGCAGAGCGAAGAAGACGGCCGATCACCGTACTTCCGAGGTCGAGTACGTGCGTACCAAGAAGGCTTGGCAAGAGGCACGCGTGCAATGGAAACACAATCTCGCGAAAGATCCGCCGCCCTTCTGAGCGGACCGCGATTCCGAGCAGACTGGATTCGTCCGGACCGGATTCGTTTGGACTGAAGAAGTTCACACCGGATCAGGCAAGACCTGGGCAGTCAACCTGGTTCGATTCCCGTCTGGCTCGATTCCCACCAGGTTCAATTCCGATCGGGTTCAATTCCCGAGGGAATATCCGTGTTGGTTGTCAGACGTGACAACGACGAGCCTGTTCAGATGATGCCGGAACCCGCAGTCAAACCGGACCGTTCGACAAGGACAGCGATACGGACTCGGTTGCTGGCATCGAGTTTGACGTTCACTCGGTTGAGATGAGTCTTCACGGTGGCCTCGCTGGTGTAAGTCGCCTCGGCGATCTCACGATTCGACAGCCCTCGTGCGACGAGGACAGCGATCTCACGTTCCTTCGCTGTCAGGGTGGAGATGAGCGCGGCGGCATCGCGTTTGGTCTGATGATCCTGTTTGGCCGTGATGGTTCTGATGAGCCGCAGCGTCGCCTGCGGTGCCAGAATCGACTCACCGGCATGGACCTTCCTGACGGCCTCGGCAAGCTCCGCAGGTCCGATGTCCTTGAGGAGGAAGCCACTCGCGCCAGCTTCGAGAGCCCCGAAGAGATAATCATCGGAATCGAAGCTGGTGAGAGCAATGACCTTCGGTGGTCGCACACTGTTGGTCAACCGCACTGTTGCTTCGATGCCACCGATGCCCGGCATCCGCACATCCATGAGCACGATGTCAGGGAAATGAAGTGAAGCTTGCTCCAGTGCACCTTCGCCATTGAGAGCAGTTCCGACCGTTTCAATGTCCTCAGCGATCTGAAGTATAGCCTTGAGGCCAGTCAGCACCATCGAGTCATCGTCGACGAGGAGGACGCGGATACTGGGAGAAGTCTGAGCCATGAAAACAGACTACAGGAGGCCTAGGACACGACAGTGGCGACGCCGCGCGGGCACGGCATCGGCAGGGGAGCGGCACCACAGTAAAGCGCCGGGACGCCGGTGACGAGCCTCAGCCCTGGGGCCGGCGTTCGAAAGGCGGGAAGGACACATCGACGACGAACAGACCCTCACGCCGACCGATGCTGACCGTGCCCGAGAGCAGGTGCGTTCTTTCGCGGATTCCCTCGAGCCCGGCTCCTGAACCACTCGTCGATAAGTCCGATTCCGGATCCTGGGCCCTCCTGGTCGTGGGCAGCGCGTTCGCTACGACGATGCGCGCTCCCTGGTTGGCCGAAACGCTCAGGCTCAGATCCACAGGTGCGCCGGGGGAGTGCTTCAATGCGTTCGTCAGGGACTCCTGCACGATGCGATAAACCGCCCGGTCAAGCACCGTGGGGGCGCTCTCAACGTCCTGCATGATGATTGACGGACGAATCTGCGTACCGGTCGCCTGAACCGAGGCGATCAGCTGCGGGATGGAGCCCATGGAGGGCAGGCTCGGCGGAGTCGACGTCGGCCCCAACTGGCTCTGTTCACCGAAGGTTCCTTCACGCACACCGCCGACGAGGTGGCGCAGATCGTCCAACGATGCACGTGCCTCTCGGCGCAGCGCAGAGGCGACAGTCGCCACCTCGGCGTCATCTTGGGTTCCGACTTCCAACGCACCGGAGTGCAGGGAGATGACGGACAGCCGGTGGGAGAGGGTGTCGTGAAGTTCGCGGGCCAGGAGGTTGCGCTCGGACTGGCGAGCGAGTTCCGTAGACAGCGATTCGCTGCGCTCGGTTTCACGCTGGGCGATCGTCTCGACAGCCTTCATTCTGCGAGTCCGACGCAGCAGCAGCCCGAACCCGATGCTCACCCCGAGTCCGACCACGCCGGCGATGACCGTCATCAGATTCATAGCCAACAGAGAATCCGCAGGTGGGGCAGAAGCTTCGACATCGGTGATCACCGCAGGATCACCCACGATCATGAGACCGAATGGGTTGAGTGCAGGAGGCAGGAGACAGTGTCGGATCACTCCGGCGATGACGAGCACCGACCCGATGACGGCCGTGACGATCATCCGCACTCGAGGGCCGAGAATAACGGTATGGAACAGGCCGATGAGGAGCAGGAGACCATCGCCCCAGCCCGCGGCGAGGAGAGCCCCGGCGATGAACGGCACGAGAGGCCAACGGCGCCGGACGAAGACGCTGAGCCAAACGAGACTCAGCAGCAAAGCCACGACGATTCCCGTATTCGTGAGTTCACCGTTGCTGCCGAAGGCCCACGGGTTCGCCTGCAGCGCCAGCGTCGAAACGACTAGACCCGTCACATAGGCGAAAACGCCAACAAGAACGCTCATCGCCAGTTGGACTCCGCGGCGGAGACGCCGTTTGCCTTCCGAGTGCGAGGCAACACCCGGATGTGGCATCGCAGCGGCAGCAGGCATCGGTGGCTGGGCCGGCCTCGGTGGGACGGAAGAGCCATGGTGCGGCGGCGGGAACGGATGAACTGTCACAACAGGAATCGTAACCGCACGGGCTGACACCGGACGTCAGCCATCAGGCTGCCATCGCCTGGCCGATCGATGATCGAGGTCGAGCCGATCGGCTGATGTCCGATCTTCGCCGAGGCGGAATGCTGAAGGAGTATCAACGCGAACCTCGCTATTCCAGTTGCGCCAGCCACTTCGAACCGCCTTCCGGCGGTGCACGGCGCTCATCATCAAAGGAGCATGATGTCCACTCACAATGACCCACACACGCAGCCCGGTGCCCAGCCTGAACCCAATGTCCAGCCTGAACCCCATATCCAGCCTCAGCCTGGTAGCAATGCGCAAGGGTCCACCTACCGCGTGCCTGGCCCGCAGATGGCCGGCTCGCCTATGGCTGACCCGCAGGCGTCCGGTTACCCGGGTGCTGGACATCCGGGCGCGGGACCCACAGGACCCAGCGGCTACGGTGGCCACGGTGGGTACGATCCGGGTGCGTATGGGCAGGGCGCCTATGGATCCGGTGGTTACGGTCCCGGTGCCTACGGTCCGGGCAACTCAGGACAGAAACCACCGAAGCGGAAGAAGCCGCTGCTCAAACGCTGGTGGTTCTGGATTGTTCTCATCCTGGTCGTCGTCATCATCGGCAGTGCCATCTCCGGTGGGGGAGACGATTCGGCAGAGAATACCGAATCCTCTGCTGCCGTCGCCGAAGATGAGGCGGCGAGCGGTGACAAGGCGAAGGAAGAACCTGCGGCGGACAAGCCGGCCGAAGAAGACGCTGCTGCCAGTTACGGAATCGGCGATGTGGTGGCTGCCGATGACTGGGAAGTCACCGTCAACTCGGTCAAGGACGGCGTCTCCTCAGTCGGCGACGAGTACATGGGCGCGGAAGCCCAAGGCCAGTTCGTCACCGTCAACCTGTCCGTCAAGAACACGGCCTCGGCGCCGGACTTCTTCTGGGAAGACAACATCAAGCTCGGCGACGAATCCGGGAACACCTATTCTGCGGACTCGGAGGCCGGACTCTACGCCGACGCTGATTCCATTCTCTTCGCTGAGGAGATCAACCCGGGCAACACGGCCAAGGGCGTTCTCGTCTTCGACGTCCCCGCCGATGTCTCACCGGACAAGCTCACCTTCGAAGGGGGACTCTTCGCTGAGCCGATAGAGATCTCACTCGGCTGAGCGACGTGATCGGACTGGGCTGAACCACCCGGGCCGACCATGATCAGACAGGGCTGGACCGAACCGGACCGAACTGAACGGCTGGCAGAAGCCAGGGACCACCTCGGCGGTCCCTGGCTTCTGCCTTCCCATTTTCCGGTCAACGGCAGTGTTCTCTGGTTCATGGGTTCTCTGGTTCATGGCCGTGACGGATCCGAACTCTCACGGGACGCCTAGCCGTGTTTGCTACTGTCACACTGACGAAGTGTGCCAGGTGAGTCGACCTTTCGGGTCGACACAGGGCCGAATAATCGGCGCAGGGCCGCAGAAGGAGAACCGGAATTCGTGCTGTTCAGCAAGCTGTTCGACAGATTCCTGCCACCGGACCGCAGATTCAACCCTGAGGCGCTGGCTTGGGTGGCGGTGATCTTCACTTCCATCGTGATGCTCGCAGTCGAGTCCTCGATCGCGGTGGGAGTCCATGAAGCTCCTGTGGCCCTGGCGTTCATCGTCACTGTGATCCACGCGGGATCGATGCCGCTGTCGATGCTGCGCCCGCTCTTCGGCGCGATCGTCTCCGTCGTCGCCTGCGGTGTCCTTCCGCTGCTCGGCCCCTATCTCTCGGGTGCTCCCTGGCCATGGATGGTGCCGATGATGATCACCCAGATCCTCATCATCCTCATTGTGGGACTCCGTGCCCACTGGGGTGTGGCCTTGGCCGCGCTGTTGGCGAGCATCGCAATCTCAGCGGCGGCTGCCGTCTTCGGGCAGATTCAGTACCCCGAGAGCAGGTCGGAATCCTCGATCGTCAACATCGTCATCTTCTCCTGCATCGCAGGTGGCTTCTATGTCGCTGCAGTCATCGTCCAACAGTGGCACCTGATCCGATCGCAGCTGCTGCAGGAACAGGAGAATACCGCCGAGGAGCATTCGAAGCGCGTCGTAGTCGAGGAGAAGACGCGGATTGCCCGTGAACTGCATGACATCGTCGCCCACAGCATGTCGATCATCAACATCCAGGCCTCGAGCGCACCGTTTCGCCACCCCAACATCGACGCAGACGTGGAGAAGGAGTTCGAAGACATCTCCATCTCCGCCCGCAACGCCCTCACCGAGATGCGAGGACTGCTGGGAGTTCTGCGCAATGACGATTCGAGCCAGCAGCTTGCACCTCAGCCGAAGTTCTCCGAGGTCGAAGGCCTGGTCAAGAAGGCACAGCAGGCTGGAGTCAACGTCACGATGGAACGCAGCGGGGGGCCGTTGGATCGCAGTCTGCGCGACAGCACCGGGCTGGCCGGATACCGTATCGTCCAGGAAGCGCTGAGCAACGCTATCCGCCACGCTACCGAATCCCAGATTCACATCAAAGTCGACAGCGGCGGCACCGCCCTGTGGATCAACGTCGTCAACACTGCTGGGAAGGGCCCGTCGGAGGCGGCGAAGAACGAGGTCCATCGTCATCAGGGCCTCATCGGAATGCGAGAACGTGCGGCCTCGGTCGGAGGGAAACTCCGAACCGGCTGGACCAACAGCGGCGGTTTCGAAGTCGAGGCCGTGCTGCCGCTGGCCGTGGCCGATTCGCCTCAGCGCGATTCCGGTGAGCGTGATTCGAGCGACCGTGATCGGGGCGAGGCTGACTCACCCGAGGTCGGCTCGCCCGAGGCCGGCGGACGCGAAGTACTCGCTGTCCCAGGCCCAGACGCCGTCGCAGACGACACCGACTCGAACGCAGACGATACAGACTCGAACGCCGACGATACAGACTCAAACGCAGACGACACATCAGACCAATCGCAGGGTGATGAGAGGAGCAACGCGTGATTCGCATCGTGATTGCTGATGATCAGGCAATGGTTCGAGCTGGATTCGCCGCGCTGTTGGATGCGCACCCCGACATCGATGTGGTGGGCCAGGCACAGGACGGCGCCGAATGCGTCGGCCTCGTCGCAGAGCTGAAGCCGGACATCGTGCTCATGGATGTGCGCATGCCGGAGCTCGACGGCATCGAAGCCACCCGTGAGATCCTCTCGGCCAGATCGCGGCAGGCGGCCCGGCAGACAACGACCCCGCAGGCGTCGAAGTCGGCGTTGAGCACCCAAGACACAAGCGCTATCGACGACGACGTGACACGCATCATCATGCTCACGACCTTCGACATCGATGACTATGTCTTCGATGCGATCCGTGCCGGTGCCAGCGGCTTTCTCCTCAAGGACGCTCCACCCAACGAACTCGCCGAGGCTGTACGAGTGGTGGCATCGGGCGAGGGGCTGCTGGCCCCGAGCGTCACCCGCCGAGTCATCGAGCACTTCGCCGCAGGACCGCAGACATCGAACGCTGCGGCCCTGCCCGACCTCACCGACCGCGAACGCGAGATCCTGGTGTTGGTGGCGCGTGGTGAGACCAACACGGAGATCGCTGCCTCACTGTTCATCGCAGTGCAGACCGTCAAGACCCATGTTTCGCGAATTCTCTACAAACTCGACGCCCGAGACCGCGCTCAAGCGGTCATCGCCGCCTATGAATCCGGGCTCATCGTGCCCGGCGCCCAGGTCTGATGACACGACCCCCTACCTGGGTAGGGGGTCAAATACGGTGCTCTGGGGTGATGCCAAGGCGACGACCCACCTCGTACGGTAAGTAATATGGAACCAGTAGATGTCGTGAATAGGACGCTGTCGACGCCCACTCTTGGAAAAGAGTCAAGGGCTGAGGTGCTCGAGCAGAGGCGAGCCAATCGCGGAACCGAAAATCAGGAATTCACCAGCGACTTCAGTGCGCTGATGGCTCAGGTCAAAGAGGCCGGTCTGCTGGCACGACGTCCCGGCTGGAACACACTGCGCTTCGTCCTCCTCGGACTCTCCTACGTCGTCGCCTTCGCGATGCTCTTCCTCATCGGCGAAAGCTGGTGGCAGATGGCCACCGCAGTCGTCTTCGGAGTCCTCTTCACTCAGACGGCATATGTCGCCCACGATGCGGCGCACCGTCAGATCTTCACCAACGGCAAGGTCGGCGAGTGGGTATCGACCATCATCGGCAACCTATTCATCGGCCTCAGCTACGGCTGGTGGCTGAAGAAGCACAACGCTCTCCACCACGCCAACCCGAACAAAGCCGGCGTCGACGGCGACATCGCACCGGGCGCCCTGATCTTCGACCCCGAAGATGCTCAAGGGCTCACCGGAGTGCGGAAATGGTTCGCCTCACACCAAGGCTGGTTCTTCTTTCCCCTGCTGACCCTGGCGGGCCTGCAGCTGCACGTGAACTCGATCAAGGCGATCATCAAGGGACAGTCCTCGATCAAGCGCCGCTGGATCGAAGGCATCTTCCTCGCCATCCGTATGATCGGATTCCCCATCATCGCCATCTGGGCTGCAGGACCGCTCATCGGCAGCGTCTTCTTCATCGTCCAGGTCATGGTCTTCGGACTGCACATGGGCGGTTCATTCGCTCCCAACCACAAGGGGCAGCCGATCGTTCCCAAGGACGTGAAGATCGACTTCCTGCGCCGCCAGACACTGATGTCGCGCAACATCTCGGGCGGTCGTCCGATGGGCTTCCTCATGGGTGGATTGAACTACCAGATCGAACACCACCTTTTCCCCAGCATGCCCAGCGTCAACCTGCACAAAGTTCAGCCGATGGTCCGCGAGTACTGCGCTCAGAAGGACATCAAATACACGGAGACGACGCTCTTCGAATCATTCGGCATCATCGTCCGGTACCTCAACCGGGCCGGACTCGGCCAGGCCGATCCCTTCGACTGCCCAGTCACCGCGCAGTTCCGCTCACGCTGATCTTCACAGCATGGCTGGATTCTCCGGCTAGGTCCGTCAACTCGGACCTAGCCGGTTTTTCGCACTTCGAGGTGTGCCCTGACACGAGCATTCCGGGCAGGAGTCTTCCGGACAGGAGTCTTCCGGACAGGAACTCGAACCGTCTTCTCAGGTGAGCTCGTCGTGGGCACCTGAGACCCATTCGGCGTAGCGTTCGGCCGAGGTCGCCACAGCCTCCCTGGCTCCGCTCGAGATAGTCTGCCCGAAGTTGCCGTACATCCGGTCGAAATCGAGGTCGGCCACCGAGGCTGCGATGCGTCTGACAACGCCTGCCGACAGCGGCAGATAGTTGGGGAAGCTGCGCATGAATGTCACCCACCCTGAGCGGGCAACCGGCGCGATCGTGTCTCCGCTGAGCATCACGCCTCGGCCGTCCTTGCCGGTCCACATGGCCACCGCGCTGCCGGGGAAATGACCGCCTATGCGCATCAAGCGAACCCGGGGAACTGGTTCAGCAAACTGATAGTAGCGCCAGATGTTCAATCCCTCGCGCTGGACCCAGCCGGCATCTGCACGGCAGACGAAGATCGGTGCATCGTCGAAGGCTGCGCTCCACTCGAGCTGCAGGCCGAACATGTGAGGATGACTGGCAGCGATGGCCTGAACCCCGCCGAGGTCCGAGACTGCGGCGATGACGTCCTCGTCGATGTAGGGCGGGACCTCGAAGAGCAGATTGCCATGATCGGTCTGCGCCAGATAGCACGTCTGCCCGATGCCCAGCTTCGGCTCCACACGCAGCGCGTAGAGACCAGGTTCGCGTTCGACGACGGAGACGCTGTGGTGTTCGAACTCGAGTTGTTCACGCGTCGTCCAGTTCTGACCCGACTCCGGCAGCCACTGGCGCTCATCCGAACAGATCGGACACACAACCGGTGGAGGCGTACTCGTCTCGACACCGCACGTGCGGCAGATCGTCACGTTCGTCAGTGCTGTCATCGATGTGTACCCCCTGCACCCGAGGATAGTCGCCGAGTGCAGGTGGGGCCAGGCAACCGCTGTCAGGTGTGGCGCGATGACATCCATATCACTGAGCGAAACAACTGAACAGCCATGCAGTTACCGCTGTTAACCTCGGGCACTATGGCAACAAATTCTTCGCACCAGCACACACGTACAGCACCACCAGCCGACAGATATCGCACGAACCCTCGCGGCGTTGAGGTCATCGAGCACACGCGCATTCCCCTGTCAGACGGGGTCGAACTCGCCGCCCGGATCTGGCTGCCGGATGATCTCAAAGACAAACAGGTTCCAGCCGTCTTGGAATACATCCCCTACCGCAAGAACGACATGACCGCTGGTCGCGACCAGACGATCCATCCCGAATTTGCCCGCGCTGGCTACGCCAGCATCCGCGTTGATATGCGCGGCTGCGGGGATTCGACCGGAATCATGACGGACGAATACTCCGAAACCGAGCTTGACGACGGGCTTCAGGTGCTCAGATGGATCGCAGCTCAGCAGTGGTCGAACGGTCAGGCAGGAGTGATCGGAAAGTCGTGGGGCGGATTCAACGGGTTGCAGCTCGCCGCACTGCAACCACCAGAACTGGCCGCCATCATCACAATCTGCTCCACCGACGATCGTTTTGCCGACGATGTTCATTACAACGGCGGTGCCATAGTCGGCGACCAAATGCTCTCCTGGGCCTCCACAATGTGGGGATACAACGCACGCCCACAGGATCCTGCGGTCATGGGCGAGGGCTGGGCTGAGGACTGGAAACGTCGGATCGACGAAGCACCGGTCAATATCAACGACTGGCTCAGTCACCAGCGCCGAGACGCCTACTGGAAACATGCTTCAGTCTGCGACACCCCGGAAGCCATCAAGGTTCCGATCCTTGCCGTCGGCGGACTTCTTGACGAGTACCGAACGACCCTGTTTCGGCTGATGGAGAATGCGAACCACCAGCGTGAGACGAATCCCGACTACCCGCCGGTTCACGCACTGCTCGGCCCCTGGGCTCACAACTACCCGCACCAGGCAGCACCGGGACCGGGAATAGACTTCATCGCCGAAGCTGTGCGCTGGTGGGACCAGTGGATGAGTGGAATCGACAACGGAGTCAAGGACCAGCCGCAATTGCGTGCCTATATCCCTGACAGCACCCCCGTTCACACCGACCGGGAGACTCGACCGGGACGCTGGGTTGCAGAGAGCAGCTGGCCCTCACCAGGAATCGAAGACGTCAGCTGGGACGTGCAGGACGCGGCTCAGGCAGGTCCCCGTCAGCTGCGCAGCACCGAGCTCATCGGCTACAACGCCGGCAGCTGGCTGCAGTTCGGTGAGGCAGCAGGCATGGCCGGTGACCAGGCCGCCGATGACGCACGCTCCTACACCGCAGACTGGGATCTTCCGGCAGGCCTGGAGATCGTCGGCACCCCGAGCCTCAAAGCGACACTGACTTCGAGTTCAGACTGTGGAGTCATCGCCGCCCGCATATGCGACGTCGCTCCAGACGGCACGTCACGACTGGTGACCATGGGCCTATTCAATCTGACTCATCATTCCTCCCACGAACATCCCGAACCTCTGGCTCCGGGCCGGGAGGTCACCATCGACTTCCCGCTCCTATCCACCGCCCACCGATTCCTGCCAGGCCACCGTGTGCGATTGAGCATCTCCGCGAGCTTCTGGCCCATGCTCTGGCCGTCGCCCGAAGAGACTCTCCTCACGGTCACAGGCGATCCGGAGCTTCGACTGCCTGTGCGCAGCGTCGACTCGGCCGAGGTCGACGCTGAGACCTCACGGGAACTCACCGACCACCTCGGCGTGCCTCCGACTCCGCCAGTGTCCACGATCGATGCGTCAGGGCCGCCCATGACCCGCACCCTGGAGACTGATTTGGTCAATCGCAGCGCGACTGTGACCACTGTGTCCGAGGGCTGGCAGACTAACTCGAGCGACGGACTCTTCTATTACACGCTCGAGCGTGATTCATATAAGCGCAGTGAAACCGACCCTCTCTCACCGATAGCAATCTGCGAACGAGTCATCCGCTACCGGAGGCCCGCGCTTGCGGATCCTGTCAGCAGTCAGGCGCTGCTGCAGCAGGCCGAGGCAGAGGCGCTCACGAAGGATGATCAGGGATGGGATGTTGAGCTGCGGACACGCAGCACCATGAGCGGTGACACAGCGAACTTCCTCGTGACCAATGAACTCGTTGCCTACAAGGACGGAAAGCAGTTCCATTCGAGGACGACGACGAAGTCCGTTCCACGCGACCTGAACTGAGCAACGATGTACAAACTGAATAGACACACACTCAATCGGCGCCGAGTCCTGGGAACGCTCGGCGCACTCAGCGTTGGTATAGCAGCGGCCACCCTGAGCGGTTGTACCTCCACCACGGCCAGCGTCGGTGGTGCCAAATCAGGAGCTGCCAGGCGCAGGATCACCATCGGATCCAAAGGATTCGCGGAGAGTTGGATCATGGGTGAGCTCTACGCTCAAGGGCTTCGGGCTCGCGGATACCAAGTCGATCTGAAGACGAACGTCGGATCCAGTGACATCATCAATACCGCACTCCAGTCGGGCCAGATCGACATCTACCCCGAATACACCGGGGTCATCGTGGTGAATTGGGTTGGCACTGACACCGCGTTGGGCACGGCCGTGGAAACCTACGACATAGCGAAGAAGTGGGAGAACGAGCATGGAGTGACCACACTTCAGGCCACACCCTTCGAGAACAAAAACGCGATCGCTGTGCGTAAGGAATTCGCCGACGAACATGGGCTGAAGAAGGTGTCCGATCTCAAAGGCATCGGAGATTTCACCTATTCGACGTACCCGGACAATGTCTCCGGAGCAATCGGGTATGAGGGCATCGTCGACACATATGGTCTGACGAACATGAAACTCAGGACTCTGAGCATCGGACTGAACTACCAGGCAATCGAACGTGGCGAGATCCAAGCGGCGGACGTGTTCACCACCGATCCGCAGCTGCTCAGATCCGACCTTGTTGTTCTCGAAGACGACAAGAAGCTCTTCGGATTCCAGAACGTCGTACCGCTGATCAGGGACGATGTCTTCAAAGACCTCGACGAGGACGCGCCCGAGTTCTTGAACAGACTTCATTCACTCCTGACGATCGAGGCCATCCAGGCGCTGAACGAAGCTTCCGCCATCAATAGGATCGACCCCGCCCAAGTGGCCAGGGTCTTTCTGCAAGCAAACGGACTGATGTGAGAACACGATGACACTTTCATCCACCGCCCCGAAGACGACGTCGACCATGAACTCGTCCATCGTCTTTGACCAGGTCACGAAGCTCTACCCCGGACAGGCCGCACCCGCTCTCGATTCGCTTGACATCGAGGTGAAGTCGGGTGAACTCGTCTGCCTAGTCGGTCCATCCGGTGGCGGTAAGACGACAGCTCTCCAGCTGGTCAATCGTCTTGTCGACCTCAGCAGCGGAGATATCCGCATCGGCGACCGAAGCATCATGGACATACCCGCCATCGAGCTGCGTCGAACGATCGGCTATGCAATCCAGCAGTCCGGTCTGTTTCCGCACTACACGGTGGCAGAGAACATCGCGATCGTGCCGACCATTCTCAAATGGGACAAGTCACGAATCACGCGCCGGACTGCCGAACTGCTCGAACTGGTCGGACTGACTCCGGTGGACAGCTGGTTGGGCAGGTATCCGTCCCAGCTCTCCGGCGGTCAGCAGCAACGAGTCGGAATCGCGCGCGCACTCGCGGCCGATCCTCCGGTCATGCTCATGGACGAACCCTTCGGAGCACTCGATCCGATCACCCGGATGGCGGTCCAGGACGAGTTCCTTGAAATTCATCGGGCTGTCGGGAAGACGACCCTCTTCGTCACGCACGACATCGACGAGGCCATCAAAATGGCAGATCGGATCGCGATCCTCAAGCCCGGGGGCAAGCTGGCCCAGTATGACACTCCCGCCGAGGTGCTCACTCACCCTGCAGATAAGTTCGTCGCGGAATTCCTCGGTGCAGAACGTGGCCTCAAGCGCCTCGCCCTGACCACCGTCGCCGAGGTACTCCTCGCCAAGGCTGATTCCGAGCTGCCGGTGGAGTCCGACCTGCCTAAGGTCGAGGCCGACGTGACATTGAGAGAAGCACTGTCCGTGGTTTCCGCCGCTGGGGCACACGGTGCACGCGTGATGGAGCGGGGGAGTCACCTCGGCGACGTCACCCTGCATGATCTGGTCGATCCGCCAGCCAACGCCGTTGATGCGAAGAGCGGGGAGGGTATCGGATCATGAGCGGCATCGCGCCTGCCGGCGATCCCGTCATCCCGGACTACGGACAGGCCTCCGAATGTGTGATCAACAACGGCCCGTTCTGCGGTGATTGGTTCGTCGACCAGTGGTCGACGGTCTTCTGGCCGCCACTGGTCGACCACATCTCCATGGTCATCATCGCCGTCGTGATCGGATTCGTCATCGCATTCGCCGCCGCGCTGATCGCCTACCGAAAGAAGTGGCTGGCCGGGCCCATCGGGATCGTCGCAACGTTCCTGTACACACTTCCTCCTCTGGCACTGTTTCAGCTGCTGGTTCCGTTCACCGGTCTGACGCTGCTGACCGTTGAGATCGCGTTGGTGTGTTTCACGCTGGTGATCATCTTTCAAGCAGTGCTCGCCGGTCTGGCGGCGGTCCCGGAAGATGTGAAGAGATCAGCGATCGGGATGGGTTTGAACCAGAGGCAGCTCATGGTCAAGGTTGAATTGCCGCTGGCCCTGCCCTCGATCATCTCGGGTCTGCGCATCGCTACGGTGCTGACAGTGAGTGTGACGACGATTGCGGCATTCGTCGTCGACAGCGGTCTGGGCTCGCCAATCCTCAAGGCCGTGTCGTCGCCGTTCAATACGCAGTTCATCGGGGCCGGAGCACTCGCGGTTCTCCTGGCCTTCGTCCTCGACGGTCTGCTGGTGGTTGTCGGCAGAGTCCTGACACCATGGACGAGAGCGAGGGTCTGATGAACGAAATATTCGGAGCATTTCCCTTCATCGCAGCCAACTTCGGGATGCTCATGGAGAAGACGAGCGAGCATCTGATCATCAGCCTCGTCCCATTGCTTGCGGCCATCGTCATCGGCGTGCCGGTCGGCATCTGGCTCGGTCACATCCACAAGGGCGAATTTCTGGCAGTGAGCATCACCAACATCGGTCGCGCACTTCCAAGCTTGGCCCTCATTGCGATTCTCATCGGCTTCGTGGGCATCGGAATGCTCAACGCAATGATCGCACTGTTCCTACTCGCGTTCCCGCCGATACTCAGTTACGCCTACCAAGCCGTGAATTCTGCGGATCGCGATCTGACGAGGGCTGCGAGAGGAATGGGAATGACGCCTCTGCAGGTGCTGAACAAGGTGGAACTTCCCCTTGGCCTGCCGATGATCATCAGCGGCATTCGCACTGCGGCTGTGCTGACAGTGAGCTCCGCTACGATCGCTACGATCGCCGGCAGCGGCGGACTGGGCGACGTTATTCTCAACCAAGTGGCATACGGGATCGAAGGCGTTCTCGCTGGAGCCGTGTGGGTTGCGATCTTGGCGATCCTCGTCGACCAGGTCTTCGCTCTGCTGCTGCGAGTGGCTGCGCCGACAGGGGTGAAACAGCTGCGGGCGACGACGGTGTGAAGCCGAGTCCGCAACAGGAGACAGAAATACGGAACGACTCAACCAGCTGAGCATCAACTGCTCGATCATTTTTCACACACAGGAGTGAACGTGAAGAAACGTTTGACCACTATTGCAGGAGTCGCCGCGATGGCGCTCGTCGTGACCGGATGTACGCCGCCGGGGGGCAGTTCGGATTCCTCCGGGGCAGGATCGGTTCTCAACGTCGGATGGAATGAAGCATTTCGTTCGATGAACGACATGACCAATGACGGCAATGCCGTCGCCAACACGATCATCGCCTACATGATGAACGACAACTTCAAATATTATGACGACCAGCTGGAACTGCACGACGGTGCCCTCGGCACCATCGAGAAGGTCTCCGAAGACCCGTTGAAGGTGAAATATTCGTTCAACGAGGACTCCAACTGGTCGGATGGAACTCCTGTCGATGCCGTCGACCTGGCGCTGACCTGGGCTGCCCGCTCAACCAATTTCAATACCGTCGATGAGAACAATGACGACGACGGAACGGTGAAGAAGAACGACGCCGACACCGTCTATTTCGACTCGACGAGTGTTGGCGCACCCCTGATCAAAGATTTTCCCGAGATCAGTGAGGATCGGAAATCCCTGACCTTCACCTACTCCCAGCCCTTTGCCGACTGGGAGACGGAATTCGGCCTCGGCGCCTATGGATCGGGCGTTCCCGCTCACATCGTCGCTAAGAACGCCTTGGGCGCCGAATCTCCCGAAGAAGGAAAGACAGCGATCATCGAGGCCATCAAGAACAACGATGTCGAAGCCCTATCGAAGATCTCGAATTTCTGGAACACAGGTTTCGATTTCACATCTATGCCGGACAACGAGGACCTTCTCGTCCACAGCGGACCGTACAAGATCACCGCTTTCGAAGAGGGGCAGTACCTCACCCTTGAACGCGATGAGGCATACACCGGTCCCGTTGATCCGAAGATGGACACCATCACGGTTCGCTACAACGGCGATCCCATGGCGATGGTCCAAGCCATTGAGAACGGCGAAGTCGACATCACTCAGCCTCAGTCGACGGCTGACGTCCTCAAAGCGGCTGAAGATATCGACGGTGTCAGCATCATTCCCGGTGAAGATGCCACATTCGAGCACGTCGACCTCACATTCGACAACAACGGACCCTTCGACCCTGCTTCGTATGGCGGCGACGAAGACAAAGCTCTGCAGGTCAGGCGGGCGTTCCTCAAAACCCTTCCGAGACAGGAGATCGTCGATCGTCTGATCAAGCCGCTCAACGAGGAGGCAGGGGTCCGTGACTCCTTCAACCAGGCACCAGATTCCCCGCTGTACAAGGAGATCGCGGAGGGCTCTGGTATCTCGGATTACGACTCCGTCGACGTCGAGGGCGCGAAGAAGCTGCTCGATGAGGCGGGGGTGAAGGAGCCGACTGTCCGTTTCCTCTATGACAATACGAACGCTCGCCGTGAACAGATCTTCCAGTTGGTCAAGGAATCGGCGGAGAAGGCCGGGTTCGCCGTCGAGGATTCCGGCGACGTCAACTGGGGTACGCGCCTCGGTGACGGAACCTACGATGCCTCCCTCTTCGGTTGGGCCCTGACGACCACCGGTGTCACGGAATCGGATTCGTACTACCGCAAGGGCGCGCAGAACAACTACAGCGGATATCACAACCCGACGACGGCGAAGAAGCTCGATCAGATGCTCGTGAGCATTGATCCTGAAGAACAGAAGACACTGGCCGCGGACATAGAGAAGCAACTCATCGACGATGGGTTCGGGCTGCCGCTCTTCCAGTTCCCTTCGTTGACGATCCACCAGGATTCAGTGAAGAACGCCTCGACGACCACTCTTGATCCGTCGATGTTCTGGAACTACTGGGAATGGGAAAAGGAGTAACCGATGACGTCAGCGGCGCATGGCCCTTGACAAGGTGTCCAGCCCGAGTGACCCAAGATTGAGTGCCTTCGAGTGGAAGCCCTTGAGATCGAAAGTCTCACCGGCTTCCGCTTCGGCATCGTGTCGAATCTGCTGCCACAGGCGATGCCCGATCTTATAGCTCGGGGCCTGCCCCGGCCAGCCCAGGTAACGGTCGAGTTCGAAGGCCAGGAATGTGCGATCCGTGGCGACATTGTCCTTGAGGAACTGCCATGCCTTGGCACGGTCCCAGGTCCCACCACCCAGATGTGTCGGTGCTTTGAGGCCGAGGTGGAATCCGATGTCGAGTGCTACTCGGGTGGTCCGCAAGCGTTGGGCATCCAGCATGCCGAGCCGATCGGCCGGATCGTTCAGGAACCCGAGTTCTTCCATCAGCTGTTCGGCGTAGAGAGCCCAACCTTCGCCGTGACCGGATACCCAGCAGACGTGGCGACGCCAGCGATTGAGTGAATCGGCAAGATAAGATGCCTGGCCCATCTGCAGATGATGTCCGGGGACTCCTTCATGATAGACGGTGGTCTTCTCCTGCCAGGTCGCGAATTCGGTGACGCCATGAGGCACAGACCACCACATTCGTCCGGGGCGGGAGAAATCCTCGCTGGGCTGTGAGTAGTAGACAGCGCCTGTGGCGGAGGGAGCAATCATGCATTCGATGGTCCGGAGCGGTGCGGGAATGTCGAAGTGCGTCTGCCCGAGTTTCTCAATGGCCTCATCGGCGACATCCTGCATCCAGGCTTGAAGCGCCTCGGTCCCGTGCAGAGCACGGTGCGGATCATTGTCGAGCATTGCCATGACGTCGAAGAGCTCGACCCCTGGGGCGATGGCCCTCGCGATCGCTTTCTGTTCGGAGTCGATTCGGTTGAGTTCATCGAGTGCCCAGCTGTATGTCTCTTCGAAGTCGACCTCAGCTCCCAGGTAGTTTCTGGAATGCAGTGCATAGGCGTCCCGACCGCATGCTTCGTTCTCGTGTGCCCGAGCCATGAGCTCTGCGAAGTAGTCGCTCAGTTCTGCAAACGAGTCCTTGGCCGCAGCGGCCGCGGCGGCAAGGTCGTTTCGCAGACCGGTCGAGAGGTTCGCAGCACCGTCGACGAGTGTGTCGAATCGACTGTTCTCCTTTGCCAAGGAGAGTGACTGCTCACGAACTCGTTCGATCTGCGCTCGGGCCGGAGTGCGGCCCATGTGCTGCTGCGCGTAGGTCAGAGATTCTTGATACCCAGATATTGACGCTGGCAGGCCGGCAAGCGTCGATGTGATCGTTTCCCAATCTCTCGTCGTCCGTGTCGGCACGAGATCGAAGATATCTCTCATCTGTTGGACTGGAGACTCGATCACGTTGAGGACGGTGTGACTGAGGCCGCTGTCGAAGAGGTCATCGGCGACGCTGAATCGTTCGCGCATTGCATCGATGGTCACACCATCGGTGTCATCAAGAATGGGAGAACCGTCCATCGCTGCAGTCGTTTCAAGGTCAGCGAGTCTGTTCAGGGCGCGGGCGCGGAGATCTTTCGCGGCTTCGAACCCGGCTGGGGAGTAGTCATCGAAACCTCTGTCGTTGTCAAGGCCAAGGAATAGGGAAATCGACGGATAGAGGTCTGAAAGTCCCTCGAAGTAATCTTCGGCAATTCCATCGACGGTTGATGGCTCTCTCACTGTGCTCATTGAGGCACGATATCGCAGGGGTGGAGCAGACGGCTGAAGGTTCCATCCAGTGGATACCACCTTCGGCGGATGCCGACGCGGAGCCGAACCCTGTGCCTTCTGGGGCCGGCTCCACGCCGTTGAGGAGGAGGAAGTCGTTGAGGTGGAGGAACAGGTCAGTTCACGGCAGTCCGCTGCTTCGAATGAGCCTTGAGGTGACCCACAAGGATGAGGACGATGCCCAAGGCGAACCAGCCGATGAGCGCCCACCATTGCATCGCCATGGGTGCATCCGGGAAGTAGGACAGGTTCCGCAGCAGGGTCCCCGAAGCGCCGGGAACGAAGAACTGGCCGATGTCTCCCCATGCCCCTGCAAGGAACTCCTTCGGCGCCTGGAGCGAGGCGATCGGGTTGCCGATGAACATCGTGAGCACCGCGCCGATCGCTATGCCCCCCGGACCTATCAGTGAGACGAAGCCGTTGATGAGTGCCGCCGTCGACGCGACTGCCATGCCGGCCGCCAGTGCGTTGAGCCCGAAGCTGCCCTGCAGAATGCCGAACCACGTCTGCAGGACGAGAGTGAGGGCAAGTCCGCCGATCGTGCCGTAGACGACGACCGCGACTGCACGCATTCGGCGAGAGCGCACGAGCATGCTGGTGAGCACGCCGCCGACGATGCCGCCGATGGTCAGGGGCAGACCCGCGATCGCAAGTCCGGCACCGGTGGAATCGTTGTCGTTGAGCGGCACGACATCCGTGACCGTGACCTCAGGGACTTCCATCGCCGAGGCGTCTGGGGCCTGTGCCTGGTCGCGTGGGTTTTGCTGTGGTGCACCAGGATCGGGCTGAGACCCGGCTGGTTGAGAGGCCGCTGCGAGTGTGTCCTGCATCTCCTTCATGCCGTCCTGCATGCCCGAGATCGCCTGCTTGTCGATCTTCTGCTGCATCTGAGCAGCAATCCCTCTCAGCTGCTGGGCAACAGGAGGGGAGGCGGCGGTCGAGGTGAGGATCTCAGGGTCGTCGCCAAGCAGAAGTGCCCCGTAGACCTCACGTTCACGGATGAGCTGCTGCGCCTCGGCACGGGAGTCGACTTTCTTCAGATCGAGCATCCCCTCGGGAGCATCAGCCGTGATCTGATCGATCTGCTCCTGATCGCCGACGGCCGCAATCGGAAGATCTCTGGGCTCAGACGTGACAGTCGGCCAGCTGAATGCGAGCAGGATGACTGTGACGATGGCCGCGGCGAAGATTGCGGCGAGCAATGCCTGTTTGAGGCTGGGCTTGTGCGTCCTCGCGCCGGTCGTGCTCGTGCCGGTCGTGCTCGTCCTGCCGCGACTATCGTCGGTGCCGCCCGAGCGGCTGAGGATTCTCGTCGCCATGCTTATCCAATCATTGAAAACGAATACTCGTTCTTTTTACTCCTTCGAGTACGATAGATCAAGAATGGTCATTCGTTTTTGGAGGTTTGGTGCCGAAGGTCACGGACGAGCACAGGGAAGCTATGCGCACGCGGATTCAGGATGCCGCGCTTGCGTGCTTCTTTCGCAAGGGCTTCGCCGGCGCGTCGATGGCAGACATCATCAAGGAGGCGAACCTGTCCGCCGGAGCCGTCTATGTCTACTACTCGTCCAAGGCGGAGCTCACGCTCGACGCCGGCAGGCGAATCATGGAAGAGCGTGTGGCTGAACTGCAGGACTTCGGAACGGCAGACGAGGTTCCACCTCCACACGAGGTCTTCCCGCAGCTTCTGGACACGATTCTCCATGGCACTCCATTCGCTCCGCTGCTGCTGCAGGTGTGGGGAGAGGCTTCGCATTCCCCGGATTTCGCCACAATCGCCGCTGAGATCTACCACGAACTCATCAGACGCTTCGAGGCCTATCTAAATGTGTACTTCCATCGGAGTGCAGGGCTTGCCGAAGGCGTCGCAGAAGCCAAAGCACATCGGATCGCGCCGGCCGTCCTTGCGATCATGCAGGGCGCCATCGTCCAGACCGCGATCTTCGATGATGCTTCGCATGCGCGGGTCACGGATGCCGTCGAAGCGATGTTCGCTCAGCTCGTGGACTGAGGTGGCGCTGGCAGAGTTCGCGGACTGAGGTTCTGTCGGGACTGGAGTGCCTGCCCCTCGCCGCAGCAGACTGCCCGCTCTTCCTGGTCATGATGCGATCACTGTGCACTACTGTGAGAGGAATGTTCGACAATGGCATCTGCAGCGCACGATCTTCCGTTGAAAGGATCACCACCACTGATGTCGACCGCCTACCTGCCCACCACGATCAACGATTCCGAGCACACTGTTCTTCGCGGAGCCACCCTCATCGATGGCAACGGCGGTGACCCTCTCGCCAGTGCCGAGATCGAGATCAAGGACGGACGCATCGTCTACGCAGGGCCCGAGCGCACCGAAGGCGCCAGCTCGGCGGGGGAGTGGTACGACACTGGGGGCAGAGCCTCGCGTGTCATCGACCTGCAGGGCAAGACGATCATGCCCGGCTTCATCGACTCCCACGTGCACCTCGGACTCTCGATCGAGAATCAGGCGGCGAACCTCGCCCGCTTCGCCTCGGAGAGGATCGTGCGCAGCGCTGTCAACGCCCGGGCCACCCTCATGGCCGGAGTCACCACTGTTCGCGACCTCGGCGGAACCGACCGCGGCGTGCGCGACAGCATCCAGCAGGGGCTGATCCTCGGGCCCCGGATGCACCTGGCCATCACACCGCTGTCACCGACCGGCGGACACACCGATTTCACGATGCCCAACGGTTTGTCCACCATGCCGGCCATGCCCGTCGACCCGATCATCGACACCGATGACGACGTCCGCCGGACCATTCGCACCCTCGTGCGCTCGGGTGCGGACGTGATCAAGGTCTGCACCACCGGCGGCGTCTCGAGCCCATCGGACACTCCCGATGACATCGGCGTTCCCGAAGAGCATGTGCGACTCATCGTCGCAGAGACGGCCAAACGAGCAGGCCAGCCCGTCGCGGCCCACGCCCAAGGAGCCGAAGGCATCAAGGCAGCCATCCGCGGCGGTGTCCGCTCCGTCGAACACGGATACGGAATCGACGACGAAGGCATCGAGCTCATGCTCGAACACGGAACGTTCCTCGTCCCGACGCTCAGCAGCGCACTGCGGATCCCTGACCCGAAGAACGTGCCCGACTACCTCTACGAGAAGAAGGTCAGATGGTCCGCGATCGCGCGCGAACGCGTGGCCGTGGCGATGGCCGCCGGTGTGAAGGTTGCGCTGGGAACCGACGCCGGCGTGTGCCCACACGGACTCAATCTGCGCGAGGAGATGCATGCCGTCGAGCTCGGCCTGACACCGATGCAGGCGATCGTGGCGGGGACGAAGAACGCGGCGGAACTGATGCGCCTGTCTGATGACGTGGGCACGCTCGAGGAAGGCAAGCTGGCTGACCTCGTCATCGTCGACTTCGACCCGTTGGCCGATATCACCCAGTTGGCCGACCCGGCGAAAGTCACAGTCGTCATGCAGGGCGGGGTGCTGATGAAGGACTCCGCGAGTTGGTTCCCAAGCGCCCCCGTCCGTTCGCTGCTCGGGTGAGGATGCGTCGACCGCCGAAACAGTCCGAACTCCATCCACCCGCCGCTTCATCCACGATCAGAGAGGAACCACTATGACCCACGATTTCGCTGCCGAGGCACAGTCTCTGGCGACCGAACTCATAGACCTTCGCCGTGACCTGCACCGCAACCCCGAGCTGGGTCTCGAGCTTCCGGTGACTCAGCGCATGATTCTCGATGCCCTCGAGGGACTGCCCTTGGAGATCACAACCGGCAAGGGGCTGAGCTCCATCGTTGCTGTCCTCCGAGGCGGCAGGCCCGGTCCGACAGTACTCCTGCGCGGTGATATGGATGCCCTGCCCGTTGCGGAGGAGAACGATCTGGACTTCGCCTCGACCAACGGCAATATGCACGCATGCGGCCATGATCTGCACGTGGCAGGTCTGGTCGGGGCCGCGAAGCTGCTCAGTGCACACCAGGAGGAACTCGCCGGTACCGTGGCCTTCATGTTCCAACCCGGTGAAGAGGGCCCGGGTGGTGCCGAAGACATGATCGATGAGGGCATGTTCGACACCATCGGTGCAGTCCCCGATGCTGCGTACGCCATCCATGTCGCTCCCGGGGCCCACGGAATCTTCACCACGAGACCCGGCACCCTGATGGCCGGAGCGAACACCCTCCACGTCACCTTCCACGGACGCGGCGGCCACAGCTCACAGCCGCATGCCAGCGTCGACCCCGTCCGACCCACTCTCGAATTCGGCCAGGCACTCTACTCGATGGTCACCAGCACATTCAGCGTCTTCGATCCGGTGGTCGCCGAAGTCACGCAGCTGCAGGCCGGCGAGGCCGTCAACGTCATCCCACCCTCGGCGAAGATCGGCGCTTCCGTGCGGACATTGTCAGCAGCTTCAACGAAGAAGTTCGCCGAGGTGGCCCCACGTCTGGCCGAGTCGATCGCCGCCGCTCACGGGTGCACCGCCGAGGTGGTGTGGGCCGAACAGTACCCCGTCACGGTCAACGACGACGGCGAGGCCGCGTTCGTCGCAGACACGATCACCGAGGTTTTCGGTGAGGACCGGTACGTCGAGGCGCCGACCCCGCTCATGGGGTCCGAGGACTTCTCCTACGTGCTCAACGAAGTTCCGGGCGCGTTTCTGTTCTTCCTGGTGTCTCCGCAGGATATCGACCCCGAGACTGCAGCGTGGAACCATTCGCCACAGGTGCTCTTCGATGATGCCCATCTGCCGGATCAGGCCGCAGCCCTCGCCACCCTGGCCTGGAAGCGCTCGCTTCGGGACTGAAGGCATGTGTGGTGCGCGGAGAGCGGTGAATCACACGGAGTCACCGTCGTCGTCGACCGAGTGGACCTGGTCCTCGCGCATGCTCACCTTGTTCACGCCGGAGAGGTCCAGCAGTGCAGGGATGAGCATGTGCAGGGGCGGTCTCCCCTCGAACTTCACGTCGATCTGGACCATCCGCACGCCGTTCTCGGTCTCGAAGCGTTTGGAATCGAGGATGGTGTTGGAGTAACCCATGTCGCCTGCCACGGCGAGGATGTCACGGAGGATTCCCGAGCCGTCCTCATAGGCGATGCGGAGCAGCTTTCGGTGGTCGCTGTCGGGGATCCGACGGATGAGGGGCGCGACGACGAACAGCGTGAGCAGGTGCAGTGCGGTGAGCATGATGGCCAGTGACAGCATCCCTGCTCCGCAGGCCATGCCCACGGCCGCCGTCACCCAAACGGTGGCGGCAGTCGTGAGTCCACGCACCATGTTTCGGCCCTTGAAGATCACTCCTGCGCCCAGAAAGCCCACACCCGAGACGATCTGTGCGGCGATCCGCGAGGGATCCAGACGAGCATCGTCCCCGAGTACACCGGCGAACCCGTAGGCGGAGACCAGTGTGAATGCACATGTGCCGATCCCCACAAGAACGTGCGTGCGATAGCCCGCGCTCTTCTGCCGGAACTGTCGTTCGAAGCCGATCAGCGAGCACAGGACGAAGCTGGCCAGGAGCAGCTCGGCCTCGATGAGGCCAGTCGGACCGAAGAAATCGATATGTGAACCCATAGTTATCCGACTGTAGACCCAAAGCGTTCCACGCTGTAGATCACGTCACATCAGAGACTCATCTGACCAGCAGGTGCACTCCTCCGCAGGAAGAGCCTGACTTCAGGCAGTCGCAGCCGCATCAGTTGCGGCCAGCTGATCACACGGTGGAGGGGATCCGCCCCTGCTGATCCGCGGATTCGGGATCCGTGGGGCATCGACTGTCATCATAAGGATACTCAACCCCCACCTCGGCGGATCGATGTTTCAGCCCGTCGCCTGCAGTGGGCGCGGCCGTGTAGGCCCTCTGGTCCGTCGATTCTGCTTGGCTGGCAGACTCGAACCGCTCGTCGTCGACGATCGTCGAACGCACGGTCGCAGCAGAGCGTGAGCCTTCGAGGGCCTTCGCCTGTTTCCGGGACTGCCTGTTCCGCTCCCTCTCCTGCTCAAGGTGGAGATTGCCGAAGTCGTGTTCTGTGCGCGGCGGTTTGATGCTGTCGATGAGGAACACCAGTGCCAAGGACACGAGACCCCAGAGCCCGAGGACCTGCATATGCTCGGTGACGACATCGCTGTCGAAGTAGATGATCGAACGGATGGTCTCCACCGCTGCCGCCATCGGCAGGAAGTCGTGCAGTGTGGTGAAGAACGACGGGATCATGTACTCGGAGATCGCCCCGTTGGATGCCGGCATCCCGGCGAACATCAGAGTGCCGATGACCGGAATGATCGCGAGCATGCCGATGAGTCGCTCGAAGACCATGGCGAACATGGCGATGCAGAAGATCGCGATGATTCCGGCTCCCCACAGCGCAGCGAAATGACCGTCGACGGCTCCGGTCAGCGGGCCGGCGATGAGGGTGACGACCAGTGACATGAATGGTGCGTACGCAGCCGTCAGAGGGATCATCCGCTTCAGCGGTCGGCTCCACGGGTTCGCGTTCGCACCGACGATGACCACCATGAATCCGGCGAGAACCCAGCCCATGGCCACGTACATGACGACTACGCCGTTCTTGTCCCGGTCCGGCAGCGCATTGACGTTGTCGACGTTGAGCTCCATGTCCTGCTGGGAGGCGACCCGATCGAAAATCCGGTTGACGACCTGGTAGGCGCTGTTGTTTCCGGCCTCGTTCGCAATGAGACCGAACTCGGCATTCTTCTGAGTCGGCAGTACGAGTGCTGCGATTTCCTCCCGATCCTCGACCTGGGCACGTGCCTCTTCTTTGTCCGTCGTGGCAGTGAAGTCGAACATGTCCTTGCCCATTGACTTCTCGAGATCGGCGATCGTGTCCTTCGCCTGCTCGGTCGAGGAGCCGACCACGGTCACGGGCATGTCCTTGGGCGTGGGGGAGCCCATTGCACCGAGCATGAAGGTGAGCATCATCGTGACCATTGCCAAGGGGAAGACGATGAGTGAGATGTAGCGCCAGACCTTCGAATCCGGGCGCCGGCCGCCGTGCAGCGACGGGATGTTGACGTCGAGCGGTTTCGGATCGGGATTGCGCCGGTGGGAGATGAAGTCGTAGGCCTTCGTCAGCAGCAGGCCGACGACGGCGCCGATGGCCAGCACGAGGAGGTGCTCGGTGACGCCCGCTCCATCGAAGTACAGCACGGAGCGCAGCGCTTCACCGATCGCGGGCATCGGCAGAATTTCGTGTGTGAAGCGGTAGAAGGCCGGCATCGTGTACACGGGGTAGGACAGGTTCGACGACGGCATGCCGAGGACCATGAGGAAGAAGATGCCGACGACCACTCCCAAGGCACCGACGATTCGGGTGATGAACAGCTGCACGCAGGAGATCGCGAACACACCCAGCCAGGCGACGCCGAGAACTGCGACCGTGTCCTTGATATCGACGATGTCGAGGATCGGGCAGGCGACCGTCCAGACCAGCCCGGCGATCACCGCGGCCCATGCTCCGAGGATGGGGACGATGCGTGTGAACTTCAGCAGCTCGGGGGAGTTCGAGCGCAGCACGCTGAAGGGAAGATATCCGGCCATGACGATGGCTGTCATGAGGAACATCGCTCCGAGCCCGGAAGGATCGTCGTCCGGCAGGGATGCAATGTCCTCGGTGTCGACGTCGAGTCCCTCATCCTGCAGGGCGGGCATGACGAGGCCGGTGACCGTCGTCTGCTGTTGGACTCCTGCACCACCTGCGGTGTAGAGCGTGGCTTTGTCGCCCTTGATGACGACTGCCGCCGAGGCTTCGCGATCGTAGACCATCTCACGCGCGGTGTGAGCGTCATCGACGGTGTCGACGTCGAGGGCATCCGGTTCGGAACCATCGAGCGCAAACTTCATGTCCGCGGCCTTCGAGTCCGAACCGGCTACGACGACGGGCATGTCATTGGCTGAGGGGGAGTGCATGGTGCCGAGGTAGCCCGTGATCATCATGCCGACCAGGATGAGCGGCATGATGAAGATCGCTGCCGTCCGGCCGATCAGTTCTGCCTTGGCCCGCTTCGCGGCTGCAGCCTCTGCCTCTGCGGTGTGCTGCTCGTCCGCCGACTCCGGAGCCCGGTCCTGGTCATAGGAGTCGTCTTGCCTGCTGTCGTGTGAGTCATGCCCACGGGCCTCGCGGCGGGTAGGCGGCGGTGGTGGTGTGCCCACTGTCGTCCTCCTGATGGATCGGAAGTCGAGTGATCACCATTGACCACCTTGAACTCGACCACTTTAAGACACGTGACTTATTATTGTGAAATCGACATGGATTTGCCAAAGTGCCGCGATGCTCGCCGAGGTGATCAGGTCGCTGATGTCGCGACAGGGAGTGCGCGTCTTGAGCGGCTTGGGAATGGAAGAATAGGGGCTATGGGAATCCAGAGTGACAGAGCGCGGGTGGTGCTGCTCAACTCCGCCGAGGAGCTCTTCGCCATCCACGGCATCGATGCTGTGTCGAATCGCCGCATCGTCGACTTTGCAGGGGCGGCGAATCATTCCGCGATCTCATACCACTTCGGGGGTCGAGACGGTCTGCTTCGTGCGCTCGTCGAGCGTCACGTCGCCGAGATGTCCCTCCGCAGGGACGCCTACGTCGCAGTCCTGGGCGAGACCCCGAGCATTCATGATTTCGTCCGCAGCAGAATGGGCCCGCTGTTCGATGTTCTCGCCGACCTGCCGCGGCCCAGCTGGCGTGCACAGTTTCTCGCGCAGGTGGTGATCGTGCCCTCGGCTGTCGAGATCATGAAGTCCGTGATGGCTGAGTCCTCCCTGCCTGAGGGGCTGAGATTCATCCACGGAGAAGTGGAAGGCATTCCGGAAGCGGTCCTGCGTGGCAGAGCCTATCTGCTGGCCCATATGGTCACCAGCGCGTGTTCGGACCAGGAAGTGAAGATGAATGAGGGAACTCACAAAGGCGACTGGGAGCAGGTGGGGCGGTTTCTCATCGATGCCGCTGCAGGCATGCTCGCAGGTCCCGTGACATCACCGAACGGTGCGATCCGCTATCCGTCGATGCCGCTTCTCTGACGGGTGGCTCTGCGGGACTGAATGGGTCGCAGCCTGTCGAATCAGTTGCAGCCTTCGGGGCCGCACACCGCGCCGTCACGAAAGGCTTCGTCTCCACCGGCGAGTACCGTGAGCTCCTGGCTTTCTTCCCACGCTGTTTCGAGGGCCTGTGCGAATGCTTCGGGTGGCTGGGCACCGGAGATTCCGTATTTGCGGTCAATGACGAAGAACGGGACTCCATTGGCACCGAGCGCTCGTGCCTCGGCGATGTCGGACTTGACCTCGGCGGTGAATTCGTCGGTGGAGAGGACCCGACGGGTCTCGTCGGCGTCGATGCCGACAGTTCGGGCCACCTCGGCGAGATAGTCGACGTCACCGATATCTCGGCCCTTCTCGAAATGGCCGGACAGCAGGGCTTCTTTGGCCTGGTTCATAGCCCCGTGGGTCTTGGCCAGGTGGAGGAAACGGTGGGCGGTGAAGCTGTTGGCCACGACGATGGAATCGAAATCGTAGCTCAGTCCCTCACCAGCGGCCTGCGCGCTGACGTGATCGAACATCTGCCGGACTTGATCGGCGGGCATGCCCTTGGCCTGGCTGAGGTACTCGGTCTCTGTGCCCGTGTAGTGGTCGGGCAGGCTCGGGTCGAGCTGGTAGCTGCGCCACTCGACCTCGACAGCGTCCTTGTGCGCGAAGCCGTCCAAGGCGGTCTCGAAGCGACGTTTTCCGATGAAGCACCAGGGGCAGGCGATGTCCGACCAGATCTCAATCCTCATGACAGGTCAAACCTGAGCGCGGCTCGGGTTATTCCCACCGTTACGCCATCCTGTAGCCATTGCCGCTGGCCTCAGTGATGGCGAGATAGAAGAAGCCGAGAATTCCCAGGGGTATGGAGACAAGCCACACGATCAGATACAGCCATATCTTTACAAGGTACACGAGGATGACTAGGGGCAGACCAATCACTCGGAGTCCCGCGAGCGCCTCGGCCATCGGCTGAGTCGTCCTGAAGTAGATTTCTCTTGCAAGTGGATAGAAGACGAAGAGTGAGATGCCAGTGAGGACGCCGACGAGATTGAGATCGTCCACGAGGCGGTTGAAGCCTGCAGCGGGATCGAACCCGGCGGACCAATCTTCGAAGTCCACGATTGAGTAGAAGACCACGAGCGGAATCACCGCAAGAATGAGACTTGAGACCAGTCGAGTGTATTTGCGATTTAGCCAGGCCCCACCGATGAAGCTAAGAGTGCTGGCCAATCTTGTTGTCGTCGCTCGACCTTCATCTGCGTCCATAGTCGAAATCATATCCGGCAAATTGCCTTGCTAATGTGCTCGCAGAGGTGCGATTAGGTGGCACTCGGATCCGATCAGAACAGCGCTTCCTGTGGCGGGGGAGTGAGACTCGCGGCCCGAGTCTGGTTGAGCGCAGGACTGTTCGTTCGGACTCCGCGCTTGGTCTTGGGGTAGTCGTCATCGGCGGCACCGCGCAGATCGTATTTGTCGATGAGCGGATTGATGCGCCGACTCAGCCAGGCACGGTACTCTTTCGACGCGTACGAGGACTTCGCGTACATACGACGGTACCGGGGGAGCAGTTCCGGATGTTCGCGTTCCAGCCAGGTGAAGAACCATTCGCGGGCACCCGGTCGAAGATGCAGAGCACCGTAGACCACCCTGCTCGCGCCCGCCTCTTTGATTGCGCGGAGTGCGGTATCAATATGCTCCATCGAGTCGGTGAGCTTCGGCATCACCGGCATGAGGAAGACCGTGACTTCGAATCCGAGGTTCGCGGCCGCTTTGACTGTGGCCAGGCGTGCTGTGGTCGTCGGTGTGCCTGGTTCGATCGTCTGTTGGAGGGCGTCATCGTAGACAGCGATCGACATGCTGATCTCCACGTCGACATCCTCTTTGGCACGGGCGAGCAGCGGCAGATCGCGTCGCAGCAGGGTGCCCTTGGTCAGCACCGACATCGGAGTCCCGTGCTCGGCCAGGGCGGTGATGATGCCCGGCATGAGTGAGTAGCGACCCTCAGCGCGTTGGTAGGGGTCCGTGTTCGTGCCCAGGGCCACCAGCTCCCTTGACCACTTCGGCTTGGCCACCTCGGCGGCGAGGACTTCGGGGGTGTTGACCTTGACGATGACCTGCCGGTCGAAATCCTCACCGGAATCAAGATCGAGATATCGGTGGGTGTTGCGGGCAAAGCAGTAGACGCAGGCATGAGAACACCCGCGATAGGGATTGATCGTCCAGGTGAATGGCATCGAGCTGGCCGCCGGCACCTTATTCAGGGCGGACTTCGCGAGCACTTCATGGAAGGTGACGCCTGCGAAATCCGGTGTTCGGACACTGCGTACCAGGCCCTTGAGGCCGAAGAGCTCGGCAGGAGTCGTGTCGGTGCCCGTGCCCGGTGTGCCTGTCGGAGAACTCATCTTAGGGCTTGTCTCTGCGCCGACGGCTGGTCCAAGAGCGCTCTGCTGATTCCACCTCATATATATATTCGAACAGTTGTTCTAGTCGGAGTCAAGGGTGCGTAGAGTGGTGGCAACCTCTTTGATTGGAAAGTTTGATGATCCAAACCGTCACGGGCCCTATAGAAGCTGCGGATCTCGGCGTCACGCTTCCGCATGAGCACCTTTTCATCAATCTCATGCGTGAGTATCGAGGTGACGGTCTGCTCAACGACCCAGACCTGGTGGAGCATGAGTTGCGTCTCTACAGTGATCTGGGCGGGCGTTCAATAGTCGATGTGACAAGCAGCGGCCTGGATCGCAACCCGCTTGCGCTGCTCGATGCATCGCGACGCACGGGCCTCAATGTTGTCATGGGATGCGGCTACTACAGGGATCCGTATCTACCGAACGAGGATGTGGATACGACGACCGTCGAAGGGCTGAGTGAACGGATCGTCAACGACCTCGACGTCGGTGTCGACGGAACAGGCATACGGGCGGGTGTTATCGGAGAGGTCGGCAGCGACAAGTGGTTTGTCAGCGCGCGGGAAGAAAGGTCTCTGCGCGCCGCTGGTCGAGCTCAAATGCGCACAGGCGCAGCGCTCACGACTCATTCGGCGCGGTGGCCGGTCGGGATGCCGCAGCTCGACATCCTCGTGGAAGAAGGCGTCGATCTCAGGCGTGTGATCGTTGGGCACTCCGACTCGGTGCCGGACAAGGAGTATCATCTCGCTCTGGCTCGGCGCGGTGCATATGTTCAGTTCGACATGCTCGGCATATACACCTCCGACTACGACCAAGAGAAGCGCATCCGGTATATCAAGAACTTGGTCGAATGTGGATTCGAGGATCATGTGCTGCTGTCCCATGACGTTTGCCTGCGGGGGATGCTTACTGTCAACGGGGGCGTCGGCTACGGTCACATCCTCAGAGATTTCGTTCCGCGGATGCGTGCAGCCGACATCTCGGAGGACCTGATCGAAAAAATGTTGGTCACCAATCCTGCTCGGGCTCTCGAGCCGCAATGATACCCCTCAAGCAATGACACCCCTCAAGGTCGGAAGTCACCTCAGTCTATGAGACTCTCATGCCCTTGAATTCGCTGCGGTGGAAGACAAGTGCTTCGGTTTCAGGCTCAGCACCGGAATCGGCGCGGCTGCTAGTGTCGAGGATCTCGAGCAGTGCGACGGTGTGATCGCCGGCCTCGATCTCATTGTAGAGTCGCGTCCACAAGTGGGCAGGGCTGCCCGGGATAGTCAGAGCGCCATCTGCCGCGACCTCGGGGTCGATCCCAGCGAAGCGCGAAGCGCGGTCCTTCGAGGCCAGCTGCCTGGCCAGGTGTGACTGATGGGTGCCGAGGAGGGAGACTCCCAATGCGGGTGCGGTTCGCAGGAGTGGCCACGTACTCGAGCTGGTCTGGACTGCGACGCTGATCAGTGGGGGGTCGAGTGAGACTCCTGCGGTGACAGTCGAGGCGACGAGTCCGAGGGGAATCCCGTCGACCTCCGCGCCGATGAGCGCAACGCCCTGCGGAAAGTGCGAAAAGGTCTCGCGCAGTGCATCCGGTGACACGGCTGCGGCTCGTGCGATCGTCGACATGAACTTGCCTCCGGTGGAATGTAGTTGTTGAGAGGGTGAGGATGCTGAGATATTCCGCTCAACAATGCCTTACTGATCTCAAGTGATCATCACAGATATTGCCACCACGTGCATCCCAATGTGACACAAGTGAGTCTTTGTGTGTCCCCATATGACGATCAAAGTCCAACAGTGACGCAGCGGCGACATGAACCGCCACGGAGTGCCTAGATTGCTCAACGAAACTCTGGCCTTGAATAGACACTCTGACCACGTAGATGAGGGAGAATCCGATGGCGCAGTCCTCCGTAGCGGAGACGATCACCCAGACCCCACCTCGGCGGCTCTTGGCCGGGAAGAAGAGAGTCCTCGCCTCAGCCTTCGCCGGCACCACCATCGAGTGGTACGACTTCTACCTCTACGGCACGGCGGCAGCACTGATCTTCAACGTTCAGTTCTTCCCCAGCGGCAGCGAGCTCGGCAGCAGCTTGGCCGCGTTCGCCAGCCTCGCGGTCGGATTCTTCGCGCGACCACTGGGCGGCATCATCGCCGGGCACCTCGGAGACCGCGTCGGGCGCAAGGCACTCCTTGTCGTCTCCCTGCTGTCCATGGGCATCGCCTCAACGCTCATCGGCCTGGTGCCGAACTTCGACTCCATCGGCTGGTGGGCCGCCGCCGCACTTGTCGTCCTCCGAATAGTGCAGGGACTGTCCGCCGGTGCCGAATGGGGCGGATCCGCACTGCTCTCGGTCGAACACGCGCCACCCCGCAAACGCGGACTGTTCGGATCGTTCACCCAGATCGGCTCGGCGGCCGGCATGCTGCTGGCCACCAGCGCCTTCTTCGCCGTGCAGAGCCTGCTCACACCCGAACAGTTCGAAGCCTTCGGATGGCGCATCCCCTTCCTGGCTTCGGCACTGCTCGTGGCACTGGGACTGTGGATCCGCCTCGGCGTCTCCGATGCACCGGAATTCCAAGAGCTCAAAGCCTCGGGCAACGTCGCCAAGGCGCCGCTGCGCGACGTGCTGACCAAGCATCCGCGCGTCCTCTTGGTGACAATCGGCCTTCGTCTGGCGCAGAACAGCGTCTTCTACCTCATCACCGTCTACATGCTCAGTTACCTGGCCGAGAACCGCAACGACTCGACCGCCGGCGTCACTGCCGTCATGATCGCCTCGGCCATCGGTCTGTTCACTGGGCCTCTGTGGGGGTGGGTCTCTGACAAGGTCGGTCGCAGACGCGTGACCATCGGCGGCATCATCGGGGTGGCCGTCTTCGGGTGGATCTTCTTCGCCTTCCTCGACGCCGGTCCACTGGCATTCCTGCCCATCGTGGTCATTCTCGGCATGAACCTCGCCCACGACGCCATCTACGGCCCCCAGGCCGCCTGGTTCGCCGAACAGTTCCCCATCGAGGTCCGCTACTCAGGTGTGAACATGGGGTACCAGTTGGGCACTGTCATCGGCGGTGGCATCATGCCGATGGTCGCGGCGCTGCTCTACGTCGTCGGCGGCCACTCACCCTGGCTGATCTGCGGCTACCTCACACTGCTGTGCCTGCTCTCGCTCATCGCGGCGCTGGCGGCAAAGGATCCTGCTCGCGAGCTGGCGATCAGCAACCCTGCACACGACTGAGGCTCATGACCTGACATTGAGGCTCATGACCTGGCATCTGCCACCTGACACTGACAAGGAAAGAGACACACGATGACGAAACCCATTATTCTCAACGCCTTCGACATGATGACCCCGGTCCACCAGTCACCCGGACTGTGGCGCCACCCTGACTCCAGAGTCGACGAATTCACTCAGCTGTCCTTCTGGACGGATCTGGCTAAGACGCTCGAAAACGGAGGATTCTCCTCCCTGTTCCTCGCCGACATCCTCGGTGTCTACGACGTCTACGGGGGCAATGCCGACGTGACGAACCGCGGGGGAGTCCAGTTCCCTCTCCTTGACCCACTCGTCGCAGTTCCCGCTATGGCCGCAGCGACGAAGACACTGGGATTCGGCGTCACCGCCTCGGTGACCTACGAACAGCCCTATCTGCTGGCCCGAACCCTGACGACCCTTGATCATTTCACCAACGGGCGCGTGGCCTGGAACATCGTCACCAGCTACGTCGACTCCGCGGCACGCAACCTAGGACTCGAAGGCCAGATCCCACACGACGAGCGCTACGACCGCGCCGACGAGTACATGGACGTCATGTACAAGCTCTTCGAAGGCTCGATCACTCCCGAAGCACTGCGCGCCGACGCCGAGGCCAACGTGTTCGTCGACCCCGAACAGGTCCACGACATCAATCACGAGGGAAAGTTCTTCACCGTGCCCGGGCAGGCGCTCGCCGTGCCCGGACCACAGGGAACACCACTGCTGTTCCAGGCTGGTGCCTCCAAGCGCGGACAGGAGTTCGCCCTCGACCACGCGGAGGCGATCTTCTTCTCCGGACCGACGCCGCAGATCCTACGTACCTGGGTCGACAAGGTTCGCGACGGACTCGAAGAACGTGGGCGCGCCCGCGACAGTGTGAAGATCTTCGCGCTCGCCACCGTGATCGTCGACGACACTGACGAAGAGGCTGAAGCCAGGCTCGTCGACTACACACGCTACGTCGACACCGAATCCGCGCTCTCACTCTTCGGCGGCTGGACCGGCGTCGACCTCTCCGGCGCCAAGCCGGACGACCCGCTGGAATACGTCGCCACGGACGCGAACCAGTCCGCGCTCGCCTCCTTCACCACCATGGCCGGCGACAAGACCTGGACCATTCGTGATCTGGCGGAATTCGTCGCCATCGGCGGACGCGGCCCCGTCATCACCGGCTCGCCCGCGACGATCGCCGACGAGTTCGAACGTTGGATGTCCGAGGCCGACATCGACGGATTCAACATCGCTGCTGCCGTCCGCCCTGCCGACGCCGAGCGATTCACCAAGTACGTTTCGCCCGAACTGCGCCGCCGTGGTCTCCTGCCGGAACCGATCGAGGGTGCCACGGTCCGCGAACAGCTCACCGGGCAAGGCCCCCGACTGTCCGATGACCACAAAGGTGCAGGGTTCCGGTTGGGAGCCGGCGCGCTCCTATGAGTTGAGAGCCGGCGCGCTCGTAGGAGTCGGCATATGTGACCCTGGGAGCCCTCCTCTGCAGGAGTTTGCCCTGTATAGGGGCCAGCTCGGGTGGGAGCTCGCCCTCGTGGCCGGTGGATGAACGTCTCGTGATTGACCTGCGAGTTCATCTGCTGGCCACTTCTGGTGGATAATGGTCTGCGGCCATTTTCCGATCCGCCGATCACCTGAGGATCCCGCATGAGCGCAGCGACGCCACAGACTTCTGCCGAGTCCACCTCGGCACCCGCCTACAAACGCAAGGCGCTCTTCGCCGCAGCTGTCGGATACGGGCTCGACGGCTTCGACCTGCTTATCCTCAGCTTTGCCCTCGGCGGCATCATCGCAACCTTCGGACTCAGCGACGTCGAGGCAGGATCGCTGTCGACGATCACCCTCTTCGGCGCGGTCCTCGGCGGTATCATCTTCGGGTCGCTGGCCGACCGCTACGGCCGTGTGCGGGTTCTGACCTGGACCGTTCTCATCTTCGCCGTGTTCACCGGTCTGAGCTCAATTGCCCAGGGATATTGGGACATGGCCGCCTACCGGTTCATCGCCGGCATCGGCATCGGCGGCGAGTTCGGCATCGGCATGGCATTGGCCGCCGAGGCAGTGCCGGCCAAACAGCGTGCCCGAGCCACTTCTTGGGTGGGAGTGGGATTCCAGATCGGCGTCTTCGCCGCCGCGATCGTCTCCGCTCCGGTCATCGCTCTGTGGGGGTGGCGGGCGCTGTTCGTCATCGGTCTCTTCCCCGCCATCTTCGCCTTCGTCATTCGCCGAGGTGTCGAGGAGCCAGACAAATTCGTGCAGTCCCAGCGAGGTCGTGCGGCGGGGGAGTCGGGAGACCTAAGCGAGTCGGCAGGCTCACCGGACCTTCCGACCTTCGGTGCAAAGATCCGTGCGCTGGTCAAGGACAAGGCGACCGTGAAGATCTCCATCGCCTTGATCGTTCTCTCGACTGTGCAGAACTTCGGATACTTCGGCATCATCGCCTGGCTGCCCAATTATCTGTCCGACAAGATGGACCTCGGCGTGACGAAGGGATCGCTGTGGACGGCCGTGACGGTGATCGGAATGCTCGCGGGCATCCTCATCTTCGGTCAGGTCGCCGACCGGTTGGGCAGGCGTCCGGCGTTTTGGATCTTCCAGGCTGGGGCGATCATCTCGATCCTCGTCTACAGCCAGATGACCGACCCGACCGCACTGCTCATCGGCGGCTTCTTCATGGGAGCCTTCGCCAACGGCATGCTCGGTGGTCATGGCGCACTGCTGGCAGAGATGTACCCGACGCAGGTTCGGGCCACCGCACAGAACGTCATCTTCAACATCGGCCGTGCCCTGGGCGGACTCGCCCCCGTGGTCATCGCCCTGCTTGCCGACTCCTTCGGATTCGCGTTCGCACTTGCGCTGTTGCCGACCATCTACATCATCCAGTTCCTCGCCATGTTCCTGCTGCCGGAGAAGCGCGGCATCGAACTGGAGTAGATGCCCGGTCGTCGAACTGAGTCAGTAGGGGATACCCAGAGTCTTTACTGTCGATGAATGGTTGTTCTGGAGCGTTGTGACGACCATTTGCGGACAGTGAATGTGTTGAGAACCCCGGTGTGAGTCAGTTGCGAGCGAGGTGGTGCCTGAGAAGCTGACGGAAGCGGTCCATATTCGTCGCTTTCGACACGCGCAACACGGTCCACCCCTGCGCAACGAGATTCTGAATCCGCTCATTGTCGGCGGCGAACTGTCTGTCTGAGCTTCGATGGTGATCGCCTTCGTACTCGATGGCCAGGCGAAGCTCGGGATATCCGAGGTCGGGGTGAAGAACGTAGCTGAGGTTCGAGCACTGCACGGGAGGGTGAACCGTCGGCTCCGGGAATCCTTGGCTGATGATCCACAGACGTAGCCAGGTTTCCTGGGGTGAGTCGACGTTCTGCCGCATCAGCGTGAGCACGGAGGCAAGTAGGGGCCGATTTCGCAAATATCGGCGGCTGTCGACTTCGGCCCTGATCGCTTTGGGGGTCGCCAGCGGGCCACTGTGCCATTGCCCGATTGCGGCCTCAGCCACAGCAATCAGCTCATCGACTGTAAGGACTGTGGCGAGTTCAACGATCAGCTGAGGGACTGAGATCAGCGGCAGCTCGCAGAAGTTGGCGACCTTGAGGGATGTGTAACGGTGAAGTACAGCGCCTCTCCTCTTCAGCGTGAAATCAGGACAAGCGGAAGCAACATGAATTCGTTTGTCGGTGAGCCTTCGCGGGAGCGGCAGCCCATACAGTCGAGCTGCGGTGATGCCTGTACCAGCCAAACCCTCGTGGAGACGCAGCATCCCGGATAGGCCGACTTGTACATTGGCCCATTCGAAGCCGGCCCACATCGGTGCCGGTACTGCGGTCTCGGGTTCATTGTCGATCCAGACGCCGTGGAAGAGCTGGGTGTAGCGAGGGCTGTTCCTCAGCGCGTGCAGGCTGAGTCCGAGCGGGCCGACCTGATCGCGGGTGAACGGGACCGGAGCAGTGAGGAATTGTATGGGTTCATTGTTCATGACCGGTGACTCTGCCGCAGATGCGATTCGAGCGGAACCGTGCGCTCAACGACTGTGTATCGACGTTTGTCATCCACTGCCGAATCGCGCGCGAGTGAGAAGACAGTCCACAGCCAAGAACGCTCGAGTCAATGCATTTGTCTGAGTGAGATGTACCTCAACATCGTCTGCACCTGTGCGCGGCTGCCTGTTGCAGGATGAGGAACGTGGAAACTGTCAGGCCGCGAAGTGGTGTGCAGGTGCGCAGTACATATGTGAAAGCGCGGCCGAGCTCTGATCGACCAGGCATGGAGAATTTGTGGTTGAGAAGTGGTCGTCTTTCCCCAGGCAGACGACCATAAGTCCACACTGAAATCCGTTTGTCGACTGTGAATCGCGTCGTAGTGGGAGGCGAGTCGTGTGTGCGGCCGTGTGTGACCCGCGATCTGAGGGGAGCAGGCTTGTTCGGTGCTGAGACGTCAAGACGTCAAGACGTCAAGACGTCAAGACGCTCCGGCGGTCGGATACTTCAGTGTTCCGGCGCTCCGGTGCTCCGGCGGTCCGTGACATATTGTGACGGCTGGGGGAGCGGGCGGGGACGTGCCCAGACCATACTGAGCGATTGTGAATAGTCCAAAACCTGCCGGCACTTCGGCGCACGCACCAGACAACACCGACCCAGGCCCCACCTCGGCGGAGGACACAGCCAGCGGGACGAGGTCTCCACGGATCATCCGCAGCGCCTCCGACATCCACTCGGTCCTCGCCGAATTCGGATCCCAGGGCACGAAGACCAAAGCGGTCATCATCCTCGCCCTCGGCGGGATCTTCATGGACGCCTACGACTTCTCGTCTCTGGCCTTCGGCATCACCGCGATCAAGGAGCAGTTCGGGCTTTCCGGCTTCATGACCGGGCTCGTGAACGCCTCGATCATGGTCGGCGCGGTCATCGGGGCGCTCTTCGGCGGATACCTCGTCGACCGCTTCGGGCGCTACAAACTGTTCATGGCCGATATGGTCTTCTTCGTCGTCGCCGCCATCGGCTGTGCCGTGGCTCCCAACGAATGGGTCCTCATCATCTTCCGCTTCGTCATGGGCATCGGCGTCGGACTCGACCTGCCCGTGGCGATGGCCTTCCTCGCCGAGTTCTCCAAGCTCAAGGGCAAGGGCAACCGTTCCCAGCGCGTCAACGCGTGGTCACCTGCCTGGTACATCGCAACAGGGATCGGCTACCTCGTCGTCCTCATCATCTTCATCAGCCTGCCCTATGACCAGCACGCCATCCTGTGGCGTCTCGTCGTCGGCTTCGGTGCCGTTCCCGCGCTCGTCGTCCTCCTCGTCCGTCGCCGATACCTTGCCGAATCTCCCGAATGGCTGGCCAACCAGGGCGATCTGCGCGCGGCCGTCGACGTCATGCGCTCACACCACAACCTCGACGTCAGGCTCGCAGACGTTGCGGGCGGCACGAGGACGTCGACAGCAGATGACGCCGATGGCGCCAAGCCGGAGACGACGAACCTTGCCGGGCAGACCGGAGATTCGCCAGGCACCGGGCCGAGCGCTCAGTCCCTCCGGGCCCTCAAGCGCGGCGGCAAGTGGAGCGGGTTCGCAGAACTCTTCGCCCCGCAGTACCGCGTACGCACGATCGTCGCCCTCTGCGTGTCCGTGTTCTCCACCTTCGGATACAACGCCGTCGCCTACGGCACCCCGCTGATCATCACGACGCTGTTCCACCAGACGCCGCTGGTCACCATCATCGCCTCACTCGTCATCAACCTCGGCTTCGGTGCCATCGGCGGTCTGTTGGGCATGAGCATCGTCAACCGGTTCGGCACCCGCCGCATCACCCTCGTCGGCTTCGTGATCCAGGCGGTGGCACTGGCCCTGCTGGCCATCGTCGGCATCCCGACCGGCGCACTCGTCCTCGTCTCCGTAGCCATGCTCGCGGCCTTCGTCTTCGCGCAGGCAGGTGGGCCAGGGGCCAATCTGATGAACTACGCCACCCTGTCGTACCCGACGAGGCTGCGCGGAATCGGCATCGGCTTCAACCAGTCCGTGCTGCGAGCGTTCTCGATCGTCTCCCTCATCATGTTCCCGATCCTGGCCGGCTCCATGGGCACCGGGGTCTTCTGGGTCGTCGCCTGCGCACCTCTTGCCGGAGCCATCGCCGTCGGCATCGTCAAATGGGACCCGACGGCCAAGAACGTGGAAGAAGAAAATGGTATGCCAAATATATGATGGTGTATAGATACGCTTGAGCCTGTGACCAGCCGCTGAGCCGCCCACACGATCGCTGTAGTTGAGCGTGTGGGCGGTTCGATTGTCATTGTGTCGTTGCGCACTGTCTGTGACTGGGGTTACGCTGAGTTCGAGAGAATTCGCCGTCACAGTGTTGTGGTCTCCAGTTTGGTATCCCAACTCTGTGCCCTTCAGATTTGAGTGACACCTATGTCAAAGACCGAGGCCACGCAGGACTCCGCACCGAAGTGGATGGGGCCGAGCCCCGAGCAGTTGGCGGCCCACCGCATCAGCCCGCGGTTCTACAACTCGGATCTGGCGCCCAGTCGCAAAGAAGGGCGCAGTTGGACCGCCTACAGTGTCTTCACCCTCTGGGCCAATGACGTTCACTCACTGGGCAACTACGGCTTCGCACTCGGACTCTTCGCCCTCGGCCTGGGGGCCTGGCAGATCCTCGTCGCGCTGCTCGTCGGTGCCGCTCTGCTCTTCTTCCTGCTCACACTCTCAGGCTTCATGGGTCATAAGACGGGAGTGCCCTACCCGGTGATGAGTCGCATCGCCTTCGGCATCCACGGTGCGCAGCTGGCGGCCTCAGTCCGGGGAATCGTCGCCATCGCCTGGTTCGGCATCCAGACCTATCTGGCCTCCAGCGTCCTCAACGTCCTGCTGATCACCCTCGTCCCGGGCCTCCAGCCGTGGGCCGACACAGAGTTCCTCGGACTCTCCGGACTTGGCTGGTTCTCGTTCACCCTGCTCTGGATCGTCCAGGTCATCATCGTCAGCTACGGCATGGAGATGATCCGAAAATACGAGGCGATCGCCGGACCGATCATCCTCGTCACCTTCGTCTCGCTGGCCATCTGGATGCTCTCCCGCGTCGACTTCTCCATCTCCTGGGCCAGAGAGGACGCTCTGTCCGGCTGGCCGATGTGGATGCACATCCTCGGCGGCGGATCCCTGTGGGTCGCGATCTACGGCACCTTCGTCCTCAACTTCTCCGACTTCACCCGCGCAGCGAAGAAGAAGGGATCGATCGTCGTCGGCAACTTCTGGGGCATCCCGATCAACATGCTCGTCTTCGGGCTCGTTGTGATCTCGCTGGCCGGAGCTCAGTACAAGATCGACGGCACGGTCATCACCTCACCAGCCGACATCGTGCAGACCATCGGCAATCCGATCCTGTTGGCGCTGGCCTCCCTGGCGCTGCTGATCCTCACGGTCGCGGTCAACCTCATGGCGAACTTCGTCGCCCCGACCTACGCGTTGACGAATATGTTCCCGCGTCATCTCAACTTCCGCAGCGCCGCCATCATCAGCGCGGTCATCGGCTTCGTCATCCTGCCGTGGAACCTCTACGACTCACCGGTCGTCATCGTGTACTTCCTGGGCGGACTCGGCGCGCTGCTGGGACCCCTGTTCGGCATCATCATGGTCGACTACTGGGTGATCCGGAAGACGAAGGTCAACGTTCCCCAGCTCTACACGGAGGCCGGCGACGGGGAGTACTTCTATCACCGCGGAGTCAACTGGCGCGCAATCGGCGCATTCATCCCGGCTTCCCTCATCTCCCTCGTCTTCGCCCTGGTTCCCGCGTTCGCAGGACTCTCCGAATTCTCTTGGTTCAGCGGGGCAGGCATCGCGGCCATCATCTACTTCATCATCGCCCGCCGGAACTTCACCTTCCGCGAGGTCGACGGCGAGGAGATCGCCGTCCCCACCACACACTGATTGAGAGCTCATCGTGAAAATCCTCGTCGTCAACGTGAATACAACCGAGTCGATGACCGAGTCCATCGCCCGCGCGGCACGGGAAGTCGCCTCGGCGGACACCGAGATCATTGCGCTGACCCCCAACTTCGGAGCCGAGTCCTGCGAGGGCAATGTCGAGAGCTATCTCGCGGCGCTGGGGGTCATGGATGCGGTGATGAGATATCCGGGGGACTTCGACGCCGTCATCCAGGCCGGATACGGCGAACACGGGCGCGAAGGACTCCAGGAGCTCCTCGACGTTCCCGTCATCGACATCACCGAGGCCGGTGCCGCCCTGGCGATGTTCCTCGGCCACAGGTATGCCGTCGTCACGACGCTTGATCGCACGGTTCCCCTCATCGAGGACCGGCTCCTATTGGCGGGACTCAACACGCACTGCACTTCGGTGCGGGCCTCGGGGATGGCCGTGCTGGAGCTGGAGAATCAGCCCGAGCGTGCCGTGGAGGCGATTGCCGATCAAGCCGCCGAGGCGGTTGAACGTGATCGTGCCGAGGCCATCGTCCTCGGGTGTGGGGGAATGGCAGATCTCAAGCGGGTCATCGTCGAACGCTGCGATGTCCCTGTCGTCGACGGAGTCACCGCCGCAGTGAAGCTGGCTGAATCACTGGTGGGGCTGGGGCTGAAGACCTCGAAGGTCCGAACCTACGCGCCGGCCCGTCCTAAACAGTTGAGCGGGTGGCCCTTCAGCGCTGCGTGAGGTCACTCCCCGTGTGAGTCTGCTTCCTCGGGTGAGTCTGCTCCCTCGTCGACGGCCCGGGCGAGGCGTTCCTTGTGCTTGTCATGCTGGTCTTGGCTCGTTCCGAGGTGCCGGGCGGCCAGTTCTCTGACCTTTGCCTGATCGCGATGAGCGATCGCATCGTAGAGCTGAGCGTGCTCCGTGGCGACGAAATCGAGGTCGTCGTGCTGGCTCAGCTGCCAGCGCATCCTCGAGTCGAGGAGCTCACCGATCTCGGCCAGCAGCCGGTTGCCGGAGAGTTCGGTGACGATGGCATGGAAGTCCGCCGCCGAACGGTGGGCGCCGACGACGTCACCGGCCTTCGACAGTTCCTTGCCCTTGGCCATGGTGGCCTCGAGCTTGGCCAGGCCCTCCCGATTGTGTCGCTGCGCGGCGAGCTCGAAGGACAGGATGTCGAAGACGGCCCGCACTTCGTTGAGGTCGGCGATGTCGCTGGGGGAGAACTCGCGCACCGTCGACCAGGTGTTGGGCCGATTCGCCACCAATCCCTCGGCGGCGAGCTGTTTGAGAGCCTCGCGGATCGGCACACGACTGACCCCGAGCTCGGTGGCCAGGTTCCGTTCGACCAGTCTGCTGCCGGGCAGTCTGACGCCGTCGATGATCTCGTTGCGCAGCACTTCGGTGACCCGCACGGTCTCAGAGCGAGGGCCATCGCTGCGGGGACTGTCATTGTTCTTCACCAGGTCATTCTCCCACCAGTGTTCTGTGCAGCGTCAGCGCTTCATTGCTCGCCCGAGGGCATCGAGTCCGACCGATCCCAGGTTCAGCGCCTTGGTGTGGAAGGCCTTGAGGTCGAAGTCCGCTCCGGCTTCGGCCTTGGCCTCGTCGCGGAACTGCTCCCACAGTCGCTGCCCGATCTTGTAGCTCGGTGCCTGTCCCGGCCAGCCGAGGTAGCGGTCGAGTTCGAAGGCGAGGAAAGACCGGTCCATTGCGACGTTGTCGGTGAGGAACTGCCAGGCCTTCTCTCGGTCCCAGGTCCCTCCGCCGAGGCTCTCGGGCGCGTCGAGTCCTAGGTGGAAGCCGATGTCGAGGACCACGCGGGCCGCGCGCAGACGCTGCGAGTCGAGCATGCCCAGGTAGTCCGCGGGGTCGTCGAGGAAGCCGAGGTCGGCCATGAGCTTCTCTGCGTAGAGAGCCCAGCCCTCACCGTGCCCGGAGACCCAGCACATGAGTCGGCGCCAGCGGTTGAGGGTGTCAGAGACATAGGTGGCCTGGCCGACCTGCAGATGATGGCCGGGCACGCCCTCGTGATAGACGGTGGTCTTCTCCTGCCAGGTGGCGAACTCGGTGACACCTTCGGGCACCGACCACCACATGCGGCCCGGGCGGGAAAAGTCGTCGGTGGGTCCGGTGTAGTAGATGCCGCCGGTGGCCGAGGGGGCGATCATGCATTCGATCGTGCGCACGGGTTCGGGAATGTCGAAGTGGGACTTCCCGAGCTCCGTGATCGCCTCGTCGGCGACCTTCTGCATCCACTCACGCAGCCCATCGGCTCCGTGAAGGGTCCGCTCGGGGTCATTGTTCAGCGTCTCCATGACCTCGAACAGGTCGGCACCGGGCTGGATTCTCGCCGCGACCTCACGCTGCTCGGCATCGATGCGGGCCAATTCCTCAAGACCCCACGCATAGGTCTCATCGAAGTCGACCTCGGCGCCGAGGAAGTCACGGGAGTGCAGGGCGTAGGCCTCGCGACCGCAGGCCTCATTCTCCGGGGCCGCAGGGAGGAGTTCGGCAGCCAGGAAATCGGCGAGGTGGGCGAAGGACCCACGGGCGGCCTCGGCGTGGGTGCTCAGCTGTTCGCGCAACGACGACGGGACGTCGGTGGCGCGGGCGATGAGCTGGTCGAAGTTGCTGCCCGGTTCGGCCAGTGCGCGGGCCTGTTCGATGACCTTCTCTATCTGGATCCGGGCCGCGACCTGACCCCGGCTCTTGGCCAGGGCCAAGGACTCCTGATAGCCGGCCACAGAGGTCGGGACGGCCTCCATGGTTGTGGCGATGGTCTCCCAGCCTTCGGTGGTGTCGGTGGGCATGAGGTCGAAGGCATCGCGGACGGACTGCAGGGGAGACTCGATGACGTTGAGGCTCGAATGCTTGAGCCCGGCCTCGAAGTAGTCGCGATCAACACTCAGACGCTCACGCATCGCATCGATGGTCACGAGGTCGACGTCGTCGAGTTCGGCCGTCTTCTCAACCTCGGCGAGCTTGGCCAGTGTCTCGACGGTGAGATCGTTGGCAGCAGCCAGACCGGCGGGGGAGAAGTCATCGAAACCCTGAGCGCCCTCGATGCCGAGGTAGAGGGCGAGGGAAGGGGAGAGTGCAAGTGATCTGTCGACAAATTCTTCGGCAACGGCGTCAACGGCCGAAGGGGTTCTCTTCTGGGTCATGATTGCCACCCTATATGACTGAGAACACAGCAATAATGACTGAGAACACAGCAATCAGGCGACTAGAGCAAGATCACCCTGGGATGGGCCGCCGGCAACGGGAGCCACCGGATAGCATGGATTGGTTCCCAGCCCGATCTCAGAGATTCACCGATCTCAGCGAGCAGCCGATCACGGCCGATCAGCACTGACCGCCGAGCGTCGATCTCAACGGGCATCCTGGGGACTGAGCGCATCATTCGACAGGAAGAGAGACTGATCTTCAGTGGCACGGGCACAGCTATGGACCAAGGACTTCGTCGTCGGCATCGGTCTCAACCTGGCGATGTCGATGGTGTTCTACCTCCTCATGACGTCCATGGCAGGCTACGCCGTCGCCAGATTCTCCGCAGGTGAGGCAGCCGCCGGCTTCGCGTCCTCCTCCTTCGTCGTGGGTGCCGTCGTCGCGCGTGTGCTGACCGGGAAGTACCTTGACTTCATCGGTCGACGGAAACTGCTCATCATCACGATGGCGATCTCGATCCTCGCCTCCGTGGCCTATATCTTCGCCGGCACCTTGGTCTGGCTCCTCGCCATCCGCATCACCCACGGCATCGCCTTCGGGGCCGGCAACACGGCCATCATGACCGCGATACAAAGCGTGATCCCCGCCTCTCGCCGAGGTGAGGGCACCGGCTACTTCGGCACCGCCACCACGCTGTCGACGGCTCTGGGTCCCTATCTGGGAGTCATCCTCCCGCGCGCCTACGACTTCCCGATGCTGTTCGCGGCCTCGGCATTCATGTCGCTCGTCGCCTTCATCCTCTGTGTCATCATCAAGCTGCCCCAGCAGGGGCTCAGCGAGGAGCAGCGTCGATCCAAATGGCACCTGAAGGTCAGTACGCTCGTTGACCGCGATGGTCTGCGCATCGGTTTGATCATGCTCATTGCCGGAACCGCCTATGCCGCGGCGCTCGTGTTCCTTGCCGGCTACGCCGAGGACAACGGAGTCGCGAGTGCGGCTTCTCTGTTCTTCGTCGCCTTCGCCGTGGCGTCATTGATCGCACGACTGTTCGTCGGTCGCCTGCAGGACACCCTCGGTGACAACTTCGTCATCTATCCTGTCTTCGTCTTCAACCTCGTGGGCAACGTTCTGCTGGCGATGTGGCCGACCATGACCGGGATCATCCTCGCTGGGGTCTTCGTCGGCCTGGGCTTCGGGTCGCTCATGCCGTGCATGCAGGCGATCACTGTGAAATCCGTACCGATGTCGAGGGTGCCGGTGGCCACTGCCTCGTTCTTCCTCCTCCTCGACGCAGGGTCGGGGATCGGTCCGATCATCCTCGGCGCCATCATGCCGCTGACCGGCGGCAACGGCATGTTCATGCTGTGCGCGGGGCTCGTTGCCCTCGGCATGATCGTGTACTACGTCGTCCACGGCCGTCGCCGAGGTGGCCGTCCCGGTCGCGAATATCTGCACTGAGGGGCGCTGGCGGCTGGAGAGAGGTCGCTTCTGGCTGGACGGAGGTTTCTCCGCGCGTGCGGTCGCGATAGTCTGAATGCACCGTTGACACTCTCGGATCGCAAGGACTGGCCATGAAATTCGCACTCGCGCAGATCAACTCCACCACCACAGTTGCGGACAATCTCGACAAGGTCCGGGACTACACGACCAGGGCCGCCGAGGCGGGAGCCGAGTTCGTCGTCTTCCCCGAGGCCACGATGTCCGCCTTCGGCCCAGGCCTGCGCGATGTTGCCGAGGCGAACGCCGAGTCCTGGCGGACGGCGATGGCTGAGCTGGCGACCGAGGCCGGAATCTCCGTGATCGTCGGCGAGTTCGCGACCTCAGATAAGAAGGTGATCAACCTGCTGGCCGTCTACTCGCCGCGGGGTGAGCGTCGCGACTATGCGAAGATCCACCTCTATGATGCCTTCGGCTTCAAAGAATCCGACACCGTCGTCCCCGGTGAGGACCCGGTCGTCATCGACCTCGCAGGTGAGAGCGTCGGGCTGACCCTGTGCTACGACGTCCGCTTCCCGAAGCTGTACGCAGAGATCAGCCGTCGTGGTGCCAAACTCGCCATCGTCTCCGCATCCTGGGGTGCAGGGCAGGGCAAGGTCGAGCAATGGGAGACTCTGGCTCGTGCCCGGGCACTGGACTCCAATATGTTCGTTGCCGCCATCGGCCAAGCTGACCCCGAAATCAGCGGTGTGGAGGTGCCGAAGAAGGGACCGACCGGCGTCGGCCACAGCCTCGTCGCCGATCCCTTCGGCCACGTCGTCTCCTCACTTGAGGGTGAAGAGGCTCTCGAAATAGTCGAAGTGGACCTCGCCGTAGCTGACAAGGCAGCTGAAGCGATTCCGGTGCTGTCGAACGCCAAGCTCGGGTACTGAAGTTCATCTTCTCGCTGCGTTTCCTGGAGCGACCTGAATGCAGCGGTCGACTACTTCGCCGCTCTCGGCATGGAGTTGGAAAGCAGGACACCGGTCGAAGGGGAGTAGGCGGACAGGACCGTCGGTCTTGACGGCATTCGCAGCGAGATTGCGATGATGCGAACTCCAGACGGCCACAGCAAAGTCGAACTCACCGCTGACCACGCACCTACGGCCGTGAGGGCCGAAGCGCGACCCCCTGCGCCCAATACGCTGGGGCTGCATCGGATCATGTTCGCCGTCGACAACATCGATGACACCATCTCTCGGCTGCGTGAGCACGGAGGCGAACTGCTCGGTGAGGTGGCGGAGTTCGAGTCGATCTTCCGGCTCTGCTGCATTCGCGGACCAGAGGGCATCGTCGTGGCCCTGGCCGAGCGTATCGACTGAGGAGGGGCATGGCGTGATCATCGCCTCGCATTTCAGGTGCTCGCCGTGAGTGTGCCCTAAAACACAATAGTTGCACTTGAGGCAAAAATGCACGCAGTGCAATAATGTGATTATGAATTTCACAACTTCTGACGAGCCCACGCGTGCCGACTCGTCTGCGTCCGAGGCTGGGCGCGTCGCTGGCGCCGACTCTGCCGCACCCCAGCCTGCCGACACCACAGGCCATGCCGACCAGCCCGAGGGATTGCGCGAGCGCAAGAAGCGCGAGCGTGGTCAGGCTCTGCGTCAGGCAGCCCTCGAGCTGGCGCTCGAGAACGGGTACGCCAACGTCACGATCGAAGACATCTGCGAACGCTGCGGGGTCTCCCGGCGCACCTTCTTCAACTACTTCTCCAGCAAAGAAGAAGCTCTGCTGGGCCGTGCCGACACCGTCTTCGACGATGAGGACCAGCCCGATATCGAGGCCTTCGAAGCCGGCGGCCCGAGCGGGCGACTCCTGGCCGACCTCCAGCATCTGTTGGCCTCGGTTGTGCGGACACGTCTGAACAGGCGCGAAGAGATGCATCAATACCACCAGCTGCTGAAGCAGGACCCTTCGCTCATGCAGGTTAAGATGTCTCGTATGGGCAACAACGAGCGCCTGTTCCGCGAGATGATCCAACGTCGCCTCGATGGGGCGACGACGACCTCGGGCGCCCCTGCGACCGACGAGAACTCGGCGGCCACCTCGGCGACCAAGGCTACTTCCGATGATTCCGGCTCAGGTCACTGCCATGACGACGGCGACGGGGTGTCGGTATCCATCCGCGCCGAGGCCCTCGCAGCTTTGGCGATGATGTCGATCAAGGCGACCTTCATGCGTCTGCGCAATGTCGAGGGCGACCCGGCCCCAGTCATCCAAGAACTCTTCGACGAGCTACGAGACATCTTTGAGGAGGAAACGGCATGAGTTCAGCAACCGAAACTGCGGAGAAGGCCCCGATGGTCTTGACCAAGAAGACGATCGTCCTGATCTTCTCCGCGCTCATGGCCGCCATGTTCCTGGCGACCCTGGATCAGACGATCGTGTCGACGGCAATGCCGACGATCGTGGGTGAACTCGACGGTGTCGAGCATCAGGCATGGTTGGTGACCATCTACCTGCTGGCGATGACCATCGTCATGCCGCTGTATGGAAAGTTCGGCGACATGTGGGGCAGGAAGGTCATCTTCCTCGTCGCGATCGCGATCTTCGTCGTCGGCTCATTCGGGTCCGGCATGGCCCAGACCTTCTGGGAACTCATCGCCTGGCGCGGCTTCCAGGGATTGGGCGGCGGCGGTCTGATGATCCTGTCGCAGGCCATCATCGCCGATATCATTCCTGCCAGCGAACGCGGAAAGTACATGGGCCCGCTCGGCGGCCTGTTTGCGGTCTCAAGCGTGCTCGGTCCTGTCCTGGGCGGATTCTTCACCCAGCACATGGATTGGCGCTGGTGCTTCTGGATCAACGTCCCGATCGGCATCATCGCATTCGTCATCGCGCTCTTCGCCCTCAAACTGCCGAGCCACAAGTCGGACAAGAAGGTCGACGTCCTGGGCATCATCTTCATGGTGGCAGCGACCTCGCAGCTGATCCTTGTGACCAGCTGGGGCGGTCACGATTATGACTGGAACTCGCCGACCATCATCTCCCTGATCATCGGCACCGTGGTCTCCGCAGCCCTCTTCGTCTACGTCGAGTCCAAGGTCAGCAACCCGATCATCCCGATCTTCCTGTTCAAGAACAAGACCTTCGTTCTATCGACAGTCATCGGCCTGCTGCTTGGACTTGGCATGTTCTCCGCCGTGGCGTTCCTGCCCACTTTCATGCAGATGGCATCCGGGACAGACGTGACAGGATCCGGTCTGCTCATGCTGCCGATGATGGCCGGCGTCATGCTGACCTCCATCGTCTCCGGCTTCATCGTGTCGAAGACCGGCAAGTACAAGATCTACCCGCTCTTCGGCACGCTCATCGCGGGCATTGCTTTGGCCTGGATGACCACGTTGACGGCCGATACCTCGATGGTGCTCATCGGATGCATGATCTTCACCATGGGCTTCGGCCTCGGCCTGGTCATGCAGATCATCGTCCTCGTCATTCAGAACTCTGTGGCCCCGGAGCTGGTGGGCACCGCGACGTCGACGAACAACTACTTCCGCGAGATCGGCGCCTCTGTGGGCACAGCATTGTTCGGGTCGATATTCACCTCCCGGCTGGCAGACAAGGTCGGCGAAGCGATGTCGCAGGCTCCCGGCGGTGGCGCAGGTGCGGGCGGTGCTGGGGCGGGAGCTCCGACCACCGACTCGCTGACACCGGAGTCCGTGGCCTCGCTGCCCGGACCCATCCATGACCTCGTCGTCAATGCCTACGCCGATGCTTTGGCGCCGTCGTTCTGGTACATGGTGCCGGTGTTCCTCGTCGCCTTCGTCCTCGCCTGGTTCCTGCCGCAGCTCAAGCTCTCCGATGTCGCCGGAATGGTGGCCCGCGGTGAAGCTGTCTACGGTGACGATATGGGCGGTCCGACGCGAGGCGTGACGAACGTGTCGGGAGACTCGTCGGCCGTGTCGGGTGACTCGTCGTCGGCGGCCGATGGGCGCAGTCCTCAGCGTCTGAGTACGGTCACCATCGATGACGGGTATGCACCTCAGCGAGGAGTCGATACAGGAACCATCCATCAGGTGGGGACTAATCGTCAGGTGGAGGCCAACCAGCAGGTGGAGTCCAATCACCAGGTGCGGCCGGGAGCCGACCCGGCAAGGGACCAATACCGGCTGCGATGAGCTGATGTCGGATGTCACCGACTCGGCGGAGGCCTCGAGGGGACTGCTGCCCTTCGAGAGAACCAGCTGTACTGTGCTCACTCGACGGTGAGCAGACCCCTCGGCAGACAGGCGCAGGGTGACATGATTCGGGCGCCGACAGGTCAACTGTCGGCGCCCGAAACGTGTCATCTGTGTGTCCAGCGCTGGTCATGGCAGCCAGCTGCTGAGCCCGCCGAGGTTCCAGCGCGCTCAGCGCCCCAGTGTCAGTGCCCCACTCTCAGCGCCCCAGCGTCTGCGTCCAGGCTTGAGGGAGGCGTCGGCGCACGTTGCGGCGTGGGGCATTGAACCCTGCGCGATCGTGCTTCGCCGTCTCCATCTGGTCCACTGCCGCCGCCTGATTGGCAGCGTAGGCAAGGGCCACCTGGCGGATCGCAACGACGGCCGCCACCGCTGCGGCATTGGCCATGTCATCGCTGACGGGCTCGCCGTCGTGGGCTCGCACTTGCGTCCGATCCTCGACCGCGGAGGTGGCTGTGGCCTCGCGTGCATCCTGGGTCATAGTGGGATGTTACCGTGCTTGCGCGCTGGAGCGTCAACGTGCTTGTTCTTCAGCGCCCGCAGGCCGCGCACGATACGGTTCCGGGTCTCGCTCGGCTTGATGACCGCGTCGATGTAGCCCTCTTCGGCCGCCAGATACGGGTTGAGGAGGGCATCCTCGTAGTCTTGGATCAGTTCGTCCCGCAGCGCATCGACGTCTTCGCCGGCTTCACCAGCGGCCTTGAGCTTGCGCCGATAGACGATGTTCGCCGCACCCTGAGCGCCCATGACCGCGATCTGCGCGCTGGGCCAGGCGAGGTTGATGTCTGCGCCGAGCTGTTTGGAACCCATGACGCAGTACGCTCCGCCGTAGGCTTTGCGGGTGATGAGAGTGATCAGAGGAACCGTCGCCTCACCGTAGGCGTAGATGAGCTTGGCCCCGCGGCGGATGATGCCGCTGAACTCCTGATCGGTGCCGGGCAGGAATCCGGGCACGTCGACGAAGGTGAGGATCGGAATGTTGAAGGCATCGCAGAGGCGCACGAAACGGGCGGCCTTCTCCGAAGCATCGATGTCCAAAGTTCCCGCCAGCTGCATCGGCTGGTTCGCGATGACCCCGACGCTGACTCCCTCGACGCGCCCGAATCCTGTGACGACGTTCGGGGCGAAGAGTTCGGAGACCTGCAGGAATTCTGCATCATCGAGGACAGTGGTGACGACATCGAGGATGTCATAGGGCTGCGAAGGCGAATCCGGCATGAGCGTATTCAGGGCCTCGTCCTCCGGTGCGACGCTCAGGTCCGATTCGAATTCGTCAGCATCGGCGGGGTCGAGGTTGTTCTGCGGCAGGAATGAGAGCAGGTCGCGCACATAGTTCAGTGCATCGTCCTCGTCGCTGGCCAGGTAGTGGGCATTGCCGGACACAGTGTTGTTCGTGCGGCCGCCGCCGAGCTCCTCATGGCCGACTTCTTCGCCGGTGACGGTCTTGATGACGTCGGGGCCGGTGATGTACATGTGGCTGGTCTGATCGACCATGATGGTGACGTCGGTCAGCGCGGGAGAGTAGACGGCGCCGCCGGCTGAAGGGCCCATGATGAGCGAGATCTGCGGGATCACGCCGGAGGAGGCCACGTTGAGGCGGAAGATCTCCGCGAACAGCGCGATCGAGCCCACACCCTCCTGGATTCTGGCGCCGCCGGAGTCGTTGATGCCGATGATGGGGCAGCCCAGCTTGATGGCAAGCTTCTGGACCTTGACGATCTTCCGACCATTCGCTTCTGCAAGGGAGCCGCCGAGGACGGTGAAGTCGTGAGCGAACACGGCCACGGTTTTGCCCTCGATCGTGCCCAGACCGCACACGACGCCGTCACCATCGGGGCGGTTGTTCTCCATACCGAACTGGTGGTTGTGGTGGCGCGCGAACTCGTCGATCTCCTGGAACGAATCCTCGTCGAGGAGCGCTTCGATGCGTTCGCGTGCGGTCTGCTTGCCGCGTTTGTGCTGGTTCTCCACCGACTTCACATTGCCGGTGTGGGCCGCGTCCCGGCGCTGGACGAAAGCGTCGATGCGCTCAACTGTTGTACGTGGGGTATCCGTCATGCCTCCACAATAACGACGCTCGGTGCGATCATTGTGCACTCTCGCCAAAAGAATCTAAAGTGGACTGGTGAACAGCCAACACAATTCCTTCCTCGTCGATGTCGAGTCACTGCGCCGCAAGGCCGCGGACCGTGGTTTCGTTCTACCCACTGTCATCTGGGACGACGTGTGTTCGTCGACGAACGACGAGCTGGCTGCACTGGTGCGCGGACAATCCCCTCTCACCGACGACCCCACCGATCGCATGCGCCGGATCGCGAGCTCCGAGAGCACCGGCCCCGCCGAGGTGCCCGCCGAGTTCTCCGTCTACGGCACCGATCATCAGAACGCCGGCCACGGCCGGTTGGGTCGGACCTGGACAGTGCCCCCGCGACGATCCCTGACGTTTTCGATCCTGCTGGCGCCGGGTGCCGTCTTCGATTCGTGGGGATGGATCCCCCTGATCGCCGGTGAAGCTGTGCGAGCCGCCATCGCCGAGGCAGGTGTGCCTTCCGTACTCAAGTGGCCCAATGATGTGCTGACGCAGGACGGGAAGAAGCTGTGCGGGATCCTCGCTCGGGTCGAACCGCTGCCGACGGGGCCGCGAATCGTTCTGGGGATGGGGATCAATACCCGTCTGCAACGTGATGACCTGCCTCGTGAGAGCGCCAGCTCCCTTGCGATCGAAAAGGACACGGACGGCTCAGAAGTTGCTCATGAAGACTTGTTAATCTCGATTCTGAGCACACTGATTCCTGCCTACAGGGAGCTTGTCGAGTATGACGATGACGATTTCAGCCGGAGCACGGTCGGCGAGGAGGTGCGTGCGAATATGGTGACTCTCGGGACACAGGTCAGAGTCGAACGCCCCGACGGAAGCAACCTCTACGGCCGTGCCACAGGTCTCGACGCCGGTGGCGACCTCATCATCGATGATGACATCTGCGTCAGCGCGGGCGATGTCCACCACCTGCGACCGGCCGGTGACAATGCTGGGTCGGGAATCACCGAGACGGAAGCGGGGGGCCGCAGATGACGGGCGTCTCGGATTTCACCGCCGAATTCAACATCGTGCCCGATGAGAGTGCCGATGGCACCGACATGCACTCGTCGAACGGTGTCGACTCGACCCACGCCGGTTCGGACGACTTGGTCTCGAGCGGCGCACCTGCGAGTGACACTGCTTCGAACCACACTGCACCTAACCACACTGCTTCGAACGAAGGAGTGGCGAACGGTGAACCGTCGAACGAAGCAGCGGCGGACAGGCTTGAGGAGCAGGACTCCACCCACGAGCATGACAGAAGCGGCGCTCGAGAGTCTTCTGAAGCTCGGGAATCCAGCGAGGACCATTCAGGAGCAGCCGAACCAGAGGATTCTCACCAGGCAGGCAGCCCGAACCGGCCCGGCTACTCGAACCAGGAACCCAGCCCGCCCCAGGAATCCAGTCCGCCCCAGGAACCCAACTCGATTCCGGTGATCACGGACGACCAGATCGACTCGTCGCCGAATGCCGCTGAGCCTCCAGCCGCCTCGGCGCCGCCCTCTGTCCAGGGGATCGAGCACGGCGACGAGGACCTGCCCGCCACCCTGCCCGCCACCTCGGCGATGTCGACGGTCCCGTGGGCAGAAGAGGAGGAGTCAACTGACGACGACTCCTCAGGTGTCGAGGTGGGCGGCGACTTCTTCGGAGGACTGCACGAGGATCCGCGCACCGCGGCCCTGCAGATCCTCGACGAGGCAGACGAAGACGAAACCATCGACGAAACCCGCACCGCGGCTGAACGGCTCGAAGAGATCCTGCTCGATGGCAAGCGCGTGCTCGACCGGCGCGAAGCGGCGAAACTCGGGGGCATCTCCACGGTCTCTGCGCGCAAGATGTGGCGAGCGTTGGGCATGTCCCAGACTGATGGCACAGAGAAGGCCTACACCGTCAGCGACGCCCACGCGCTGCGCATGTGGGCCAAGCCCGTGGCTGACGGCCTCATCGACCAGGGCACCGCGTTGTCGCTGGCCCGCGCAATCGGCCAGACCACGGACCGTCTCGTCGTGTGGCAGATGGAGACTCTCGTTGACTTCCTCACCGAGGAGAAGGGGCTGACCGATCCCGAAGCCAGGCGCGACGCGCTGCAGGTCGTCGAGGACATGGTCGATCCCCTGCAGAAGATGCTGACGTACTCCTGGCGACGCAATCTCGCCGAGGTGATGGGGCGACTCAACGTCAACGTCTCCGATGGTCTGGCCATCGACAACAGGCAGGGCTGGTACGACTCCTCGATGCCGCTGGCACGTGCGGTCGGCTTCATCGACCTCGTCTCCTACACGCGTCTTTCACAGAAGATGGAGCCCAGACAGCTGGCGAATCTGGTGCAGGAGTTCCAGGGCATGGCCTACAACATCGTGGCCACCGGAGGCGGTCGAGTCATCAAGACCGTCGGGGATGAGGTGTTCTTCGCCGCCGAGACGCCGTTGGGCGGAGCAGAGATCGCGATGACCCTGATGGAGCGTGTGACTGCGGCCGAGGACCTGCCGCAGGCCCGCGTCGGGTTCGTCTGGGGCAGGGTCCTGTCTCGCCTGGGCGACATCTTCGGGTCGAGCGTCAATCTGGCTGCCCGGCTGACCGCAGTGGCCGATCCGGGCACGATCTTCACCGATGAGGATACCGCTCGGGTGCTCTCTGCCTCGGATGCCTACGTGTTCGAGCGGCGCGAATCTCTTTCGCTCCAAGGGCTGGGAGAGACCGGCATCGGCGAGATGAAGCGTGGAACGGCTGCCCGAATGCAGCTGGACCTCGACGACGACGACAACTGAGCCGGACGCCACGGCATGCCCCGCACAGTTGGCAGCGCCTCGCACTGTTAGCGCGAAGTCATACAGCTGCAGTGGTTGTCGATGCGAATACGGGTACCACTGGTGAAGTGGTCTGTGATCGCGATCTCTGCTGACGGCAGGGCAGCTTTTCTCAGCTAATTTCTCAGAACAGCGCTGTGTCGTCGTCATCATCATGGGAGACGATGACGGCGTCGTCGGAGTCGATCTTCGAGCGGGCGATCTCTTCTTTCGCCTCATCGAGATCACGCCCGTCGTCAAGGTCGAGATCGAGCTCGTCGAAACTCGTCGCCAGTCCCTGCGTGCGGGTCGCAGCCGGGGATGTCGATCCTCCGCCGGGCTCGCCACCCGCAGCGTCGGCAGCTGAACCGCCGACTGCAGCACCGCCGCCGACAGGATCCTCGGCGCCGCCGAGGCGGGGGACCGTTCCGATGACGTCGATCTTGGACTCGAGGGGCGAGCCCGTGGCATCGCGCTTGGACATCTCGGTTGGAAGGGTCCTGGCCCCTCCTGCCTGGGCAGCCGCCTGCGGGGTGTCACCGACCCAGGCCAGGGACAGCTCGGTTTCGCCCTTGAGGAACTTGTGGGCACGCACACCCGAGGTCGCACGGCCCTTGGTCGGATACTCGGAGAAGTCGCTGACCTTGATCGATGACGATGGTGCGCCATAGAAGTTCTCGCCACTTGCGACTGTGACCACTGCGAACGTGCCGATGCTGGTATCTGCGTCGCCGTCCTCGTCGGTCTTTGCCTCCTTGGGAGTCATGCCGAAGAACAGCGCGCGCGCCTCGGCGGCGACCTTCATCCCGGCCACACCTGAGGCGTTCCAGCCCTGTGCCCGCAGTCCGGAGGCATCGAAGGCCAGCAGCTGCGCATTCGAGGTCACGAACACTGCCAGGGACTCATCGATGTCCTTCGGCTGAGCAACGCCGATGACGGAGTCCTTGCCCTTGAGCGTGATCGCTTCCCACTCGCTCTTGTTCGGCCTGGCAGCCACGGACACGCGTTTGACGACACCGCCTGCGGTGCCGACGACGAACTCACGGTCGAGGTCGATGAGACCGAGGACAGTCTCATTCTTCTCCAACGTCATGTAGTCGGCGATCTTGACGCCGCCGGCGACGTTCGGACGTGTTGCGGCCGGTGGCAGAGCCGGCAGGTCGACGACATCGACCATGTGCAGACGACCAGTCGAAGTCACCGCACCGACTTTGCCCTGAGTCGTCGACACGATCTCCGATCGCAGCGCGTCATGGCTCGAGCGCTTCCCGACCCTCTGCAGTGCCGAGGCATCAGCGGTTCGGGCGATGCGCCCGGAGGTCGAGAGGAGGACCCGGCAGGGGGCGTCGGCGATCTTGAGGTCAGACTGAGCCTTCTTGCCCTTGGCTGAAAGCTCCTTCATCGATCCTTCGATGAGAACCGTGCGTCGAGGCGAGCCGATGGCCTCCGCTGTCGCCTCGAGCTCCGTGGCGACGAGTTCACGCAGCTTGGCCTCATCGGCGAGCAGGTCCTCGAGGTAGTCGATCTTCTTACGCAGCTCGTCGCGCTCGGCTTCGAGCTCGATGCGTGAGAACTTGGTCAGCCTGCGCAGCTGCAGATCGAGTATGTAGGTCGCCTGGAGCTCCGAGAGCTCGAAGACATCCATCAGGCGAGTGCGCGCCGTGGCCGCATCGTCGGAGGACCGGATGAGTTGGATGACCTCGTCGATGTCGAGGATCGCAATGAGCAGACCCTCGACGAGGTGGAGGCGGTCCTTGGCCTTGCGCAGCTGGAACACGGTGCGGCGGCGGATGACGTCGATGCGATGGGCGAGGTAGACGGTCAGCAGCTCGCGCAGTCCCAGCGTCCGCGGCTGGCCGTCGACGAGGCAGACGTTGTTCATGCTGAACGATTCTTCGAGTGGCGTCTGCCGGTAGAGCTCAGCGAGGACTGCCTCCGGATTGAATCCGTTCTTGATGCCGATGACCAGACGCATTCCGTTCTTGCGGTCCGAGTAGTCATCGATCGAAGCGATGCCTGTGAGCTTCTTCGCTCCGACGGCGTCCTTGACCTTGGACACGACTTTCTCCGGTCCCACAAGGTAGGGCAGCTCGGTGACGACGATGCCCTTCCGGCGGGCATTGATGTTCTCGATCGAGACCGTGGCTCTGGTGCGGAACGTACCGCGACCGGTTTCGTAGGCCTCACGGACCCCATCGAGGCCGATGATCCGTCCGCCGGTGGGCAGATCGGGACCAGGGATGAAGCGCATGAGCTCGGCCAGGCCGGCCTCTGGATTGCGGATCAGGTGGCAGCAGGCGGCGATGACCTCACCCGGATTGTGCGGAGCCATATTGGTGGCCATGCCCACGGCGATTCCGGACGTGCCGTTGATGAGCAGATTCGGGAACGCGCTGGGCAGAACGTCGGGCTGGGTGAGTGTGTTGTCATAGTTCCCGACGAAGTCGACGACGTCCTCGTCGAGGCCGGCGATCATCTGCATAGAGGCCGAGGTCAGCCGGGCCTCCGTGTAGCGCGGGGCGGCAGGACCGTCGTCGAGGGAGCCGAAGTTTCCGTGGCCGTCGACGAGCGGTACGCGCATGATGAAGCTCTGACTCAGGCGCACCAGAGCATCGTAGATCGCAGTGTCACCGTGCGGGTGGAGCTTGCCCATGACATCGCCGACGATGCGAGAGGACTTCACATGCCCACGCTCGGGGCGCAGACCCATGTCTCCCATCTGATAGACGATGCGACGCTGGACGGGCTTCAGCCCATCCCTGGCATCGGGTAGGGCACGAGAGTGGATGACCGAGACCGCATATTCGAGGAACGAACTCTCCATCTCTGACGAGACGTCGACATCGATGACTCTGCCTTCGGTCATGGAACTCCTTTGACGCACGAATTTTCCGCTCCGGGTGCCCTCTGACATGCCGAGGTTCGGCCTCGACAACGGAGAGCACCCGTCGATTCTAGCGTTCGATGTGAGTTCTACGGCTCAAGCCCGCATTTCCGGGGCGTCCGTGTCGTTGTCCGTCAGCGTCCCCAGCGTGATGATCGGGGCGCGTGTGTCCGAAGTGTGCGAGCGTCTGTGCGCCGAGGCGGCGTCATCACTGTGCCAGCGAAGAGTTGAGGTTCGGAGAGTTCGGGCCGGTTCGGAAAGCTCAGGCCTGCGTCGTGTTGCTGCCTACCCATGTGAGGAACTGCCCCATGAACGATTCGACATGGGAGCGATCGGCCGTTCCTGCGATCAGTTCGGTGATCATCATTCCCATCACGGAGCTGTTCATCGTGCGAGCCATCTCAGCATCGACATTGGTCAGTCGCATGACGAACTCGTCGATCTTCGCGGTGTTCTTCTGCTTCGCGGCCAAGGCTTCGTCGGGAAGTGCCGGGTCGAGGCTGAGCATGATCATCGTGTAGAAGCGGTTGCGGTCCGTGGTCAGCCAATTCATGCAGAAATCGACTGAGATCTCCAGCGCAGGCTTTCCGCTGTCCCGGAACATGTCCGGCAGGCGGTCGAGCTGCTGCGAGTTGAGGTCTCCGATGCGCTCCATGATTCCAGTGATGAGGGCATCACGGGTGCGGTAGACATTCGATGTCGAGCCGACGGGCAGCTCGGCGAGGGCATCGACTGCCCTGTGGGTGAGTCCACGAACTCCCTGTTCGGCGACTACAGCAATCGCGGAGTCGGTGACGACGTCTCTTCGTGAAATCATTTCTTTCATGCCTCACTCTCGTGAGGCACCCGCAGTACAGGTGCCTTTTGGATGGTGGATGGCCAGTGGCTGGCCACAGACTATGGCCAATGTAGGGCCACACACTAAAACACGAATTCATAACGTTTCGTGCCGAACGGATACAGACACTACCTGCAATAGAGAAGAATTGGTATAAGACTCGCCAAACTGACAGTCGGTTCTCACTAAATGGGCCGTATCTGAATTTCCCGGGCGTGTCAGCTCAGCAGTCTCCGCGTTGAATCGATCCGTGTGGAATCGGTGAGCAGATCTATCCGCACACTCAGAAGATGCCCGTCTGTCACGGTGGCGACCATGGGGTGGATTTCGAGCTCGAGGATCTGCGGGTGCCTCTCGACGAGCACCGACAGGCGTTCGAGCACATCCTTGAGGGGATCGATATTCACCGGCGGCAGACCCCGATAGCCGAACAGCCTCGGCGAGGACTTGACCGATCGGATCATGTCCTCAGCATCTTTGTCCGTCAACGGGGCCACGCGATGCTCGACATCGCCGAGCAGCTCCGTCGTATCCCCGGCCAGGGAGAACGACAGCAGCGGCCCCAGCAGCCGGTCCTCGCCGGCACGGATGACGCAGGGCACTCCTGGGGGAGCCATGGCCTGAACGTCGACCAGTGGGTCCTCGTCGACGAGTAAGGAGCTGATGGTCTCCTGGATCGCGTGGAAGTCCTCGCGCAGCTCCTCCGGTGAGTCGATGTTCAGTCGCACACCGCCCAGCTCCATCCGATGGCGCAGGGTGTTCGATACAGCCTTGAGCGCGACCGGATAGCCGATGTCATCGGCAGCGGACAGGGCTTCGTCCACCGAGGCAGCGGTGATGTGGGGCAGCACCTCGATCCCGTAGCAGGACAGCAGAGCCCGAGCCTGATCCCGCTCGAGCCGAACGGGCCGGCCCGCCTGGGCCTCAGAGAGTGCCGATTCGATGATCGTGCGCACGCCCTTGTCGTCGAGGTCTTCGACCTCAAGGAAACGACCGTGGTCAGCGCTTCGCCAGCGGGCGTAGTCGGTGGCTCTGGCCAGGGACCAGACGGCATCCTCGGGGCCGACGTAGCTGGGTACGGTGTGCGAGTTCCGTTTGCCTTCGCTGTCGCTGAGGTGAGTGGTCAGCTCATCCTGGACACCTTGGATGCCGAGGAAGCAGGCCACGGTTGTCTTCTTCGAACGCGCCGCCGCCTCGGCGAGGTGAGCCGCGATCTCGGATTCCTCTGCTCCGGCTGAAGGAGTGAAGGTGACGATCACGGAGTCGATGTCATCGCGGGCATACATCGCCTCGAGCTCGTCCCGGAACGTCTCTGCCTCGACCTCCGGGTGCAGAGACACAGGGTCGGCTTCGACGTGCAGCCCCTCAGAGCGAGCCCGCTGGATGACGAGTGTGGCCATCGCCGCCGAGTTGCCGACGACTCCCAGACGCCTGCCCGCGGGCAGGGTCTGGGTCGAGAACACCTGGGCGAGGTCGAAGAGCTGGTGGATGGTATCGGCCCTGATCACGCCGGCCTGACCAAGCACCTGGTCGAGAGTGTTCGGAGCCAGAGACGAGGTCCGCACGATGTGCCCGGGCGGCAGCTCACGGCCGGTGAGGTCGGACTTGATGACGATGACTGGTTTGACGCGTGAGACTCGGCGGGCGATGCGCGCGAACTTCCGCGGGTTGCCGATCGATTCGAGGTAGAGGCCGACGGTCTTCGTCGCCGGATCCTCCTCCCAGTATTGGAGGACGTCGTTGCCGGAGAGATCAGCGCGATTGCCAGCGGAGACGAATGTGGAGATGCCGAGTCCACGCTTCTTCGCCGCCGCCAGCAGTGCGGTGCCCAGCGCGCCCGACTGGCTGAACAGGCCGAGCGTGCCCGATGCCGGCAGGAACGGGGCCAGCGATGTGTTCAGCGAGATGTTCTCGGACTCGTTGACGAGGCCGAACGAGTTCGGGCCGACCACACGCATCCCGTAGGCGCGGGCGGTGGAGACCATCTGGCGCTGCAGCTCGGCCCCGGCCTCACCGGTCTCGGCGAATCCCGAGGAGATGACGAGGACCGCTTTCACCCCGTGGGCCGCGCACTCCTGGACCACCTCGGTGGCGGACTCCGCAGGCACCGCGATCACGGCGAGGTCTGCCTTGCCGGGCAGATCATCCAGGCTCGGATACGCCTGGACTCCGGCGATCTGGTCCACTTCCGGGTGGACGACCCAGAGGTCGCCGGTGAACTTCGCCGCGGTGATGTTGCGGATCAGGAGATGGCCGGTGGAATTGCGTTTGCGGCTGGCGCCGATGACCACCACCGAGGTGGGGTGGAGGACCGTGCGCACGCTCAGTGCCTCGGCGCGATGCTCCCGAGAAGCCTGCACCTCGATCGACCGTGCCGTCGGGTCGATGTCGAAGTTCACGGCCACGACGCCGTCGTCGAAACCACGGGAGACCTCGTAGCCGGCGGCCTGGAAGACCTGCAGCATCGATCGGTTCTGAGGCAGCACCTCGGCGGTGAATCTGCGGATCCCCAGATCCCGGGCTGCGGCGGCGAGATGCTCAAGGAGGATCGAACCGATGCCGCGGCCCTGGTGGGCATCGGCGATATTGAAGGCCACCTCGGCGGAGGTGGCTGAGATCTTGTCGAAGCGGCCGACGCCGATGATATCGGATCCGACCAGCATGATCATGGCCACTCGGTCGTGATGGTCAACGGTGACGAACCGGTCAAGATCGCGTTTGGGCAACCTGGGCAGCGGGGCGAAGAAACGCAGGTAGATGGACTCGGGCGACTGGGCCTCATGCATCTTCGAGAGTGCATCGGCATCGCCAGGGACAATCGGACGCAGATGGGCGGTGCCACCATCGCGCAGGACGACATCGGCTTCCCACTCGGAAGGATAGTTTTCCATGTTCCCAGCATAAGCGGATGGCGAGAGTCCCAGGCCGTACAAGACCTGCAAGGTCGCAGAGCGGGAGCCGAAGGAATGGGGCGAAGTGGGAAGAGTCGGGCGAGTACGGCACAATGGGAGTCATGGCTCTACCCGAAGTTCTCGTTCACGATCTGCAGTCGGCCGGATACTACCCACAGCTCACACAGGGGATTCTGGCTGATTCTCTGTTCGACGAACCGGTGCTCGCTCATTTCGTTCACATCGACACACATGTCGACATCGAATCCATCCATCGTCACGTCACCGCCTTCGTGCTCACCGAGACACGACTGCTGCTTGCTCACGTCGACGATGACCCGAACGCTGCACCCGGTTCCAAACCTCGAGCCGTGACGAGCAGCGAAGACATCGAACTCGAGCGCCTCGGCACCGTCATGGTCGGCCGGACGTTTGCCGACCCAGCTGCGTTCATTCCCGGCGACAAGCCTGTCGAGGTGTCTCTGACCATGTCATGGGGCGCCTCTCGACGCATAGAAGCCTTCCCGGAGACCTGTGGTGACCCGGATTGCGCGGCCGATCACGGCTACGGCGGATCCATCTTCTCTGAAGACGTCATGCTGCGCGTGTCCGCCGAGGCCGAAGGCCAGGCAGCAGTTGATCGCATCGGAGAATTCGCCGGAAAGCTGCGTGCCGCGGTGTTCCACGCCAGGCTGCGGTCTCGCCGCTGATGGCAGATGCGAGCACTTCACCCCTGACGGGGCCACCCGACTACTCCGGGCCCATCCTCTCCGACGTGGTTCCCGCCGCGGCCCTCAGCCTCGGCGCGGGGGACATCTTCGATGACTCCGCGCGCGCTCGGGCTCAGTCGCTGGGCCTTGACCGGGACTCGAGGACGACGATCGTCGTCCTCATCGACGGTATGGGGGAGAGTCAGCTCAAGCAGTACAGCGGCTACACTCCATTCTTCCGATCTCTGGCGGCCTCACGACGGACCCTGTCCACTGGGTTCCCCTCGACGACCGCGAACTCCTTGTCCTCGTTGGCCACAGGGCGACTGCCCGGTGGCCACGGCGTCGTCGGATACCGCGTCCTCGACCCAGCCAAAGACGCTGTGTTCAACCAACTGACCTGGGACCTCGACGTCGACCCGGTTGCCTGGGTGCCCGATGCGACCCTGTTCGAACGACTCACCGCGGCCGAGGTCGACGTGGTCAGCCTCGGCGAGGCGAAGTTCGCCGGTCGCGGCCTGAACCGGGCTTCCCTGCGTGGGGGCCGGTTCCGGGCATCGAAGACGCTCGAACAACGCTGCGCTCAGGCCATCGAAGAGGCGAAGGCTCCCGGCCGTCGGCTGGTCTACCTCTACTGGGGCAACCTCGACAAGACGGGCCACGTCCACGGATCGAACTCCCTGCAGTGGACCGAAGAGCTCGAACACGTCGACCTGGCACTGTCGCAGCTGGCCAACGGTCTGCCGGCTGATTCGACGATGATCGTCACCGCTGATCACGGCATGGTCGACATCGACCACAACCGACGTCTCGACCTTGCCGATGCTCCTGAACTGCGGCAGGGTGTCAGGCATGTCGGCGGCGAACCGCGCGCCGTGCACCTCTATGCCGATCAGGGCGCCGAGGCTGACGTCTACTCGGCGTGGACCGAGACAGTGGGGGACAGGGCGCTCATCCTCAGCCGCGATGAGGCCATCCGGCGCGGCTACTTCGGTCCTGTCGACCCCCGCTTCCGCCAGCGCATCGGGGACTTCATGGTCATCTGCCAGGACGAATTCGCCATCGTCGACTCGGACAACGAATCCGCCTCCGCGATCGCGCTCATCGGCCACCACGGGTCGACGACGGAACGCGAACTCCGCATTCCCCTGCTCGTGGTGTGAGTCGGGTCCGTGAACAGAGTTGTGTGATGAACGGAGCCTTTCGACGAGCAGCGCATTGGGGAACCCACAGTGACAGAACCCGGATCGTCGGCGACCGCACTTCGCTGGACCGAGGACGGATCCCTACGATCGGCGACCTGGCATTCGGAGAACCTGTCGGCCGCCCCGGCTCAGGTGACGGTCATCAGCGACGACATCACTGCCGATGCCGCCTACAGGCTGGCCCGATCGGGGACCGGGCTGCTGTGGCGCGGGGACTATCACAACGGCCGTCAGCTGCTGCAGGCGATGGACCGCCGCTTCAAACGCCACAGTGCCCGCCGCGGCGGCGAACATGGAGCCGGCAAGCGCACTGGCCGCAAGCTGGGCAACCCGGGCGGCGGCGATGCTGGAGGACCGAGCGATGCGGGAGGCCTCAGCGGTGCAGCTGCCTTCGAAGCGCAGCGTCGCTACATTGCTCAACGAGCCCGTCTGCTTGGCGCGCTGATCGTCGAACTCGACGGCGACCACTTGCTGAACCTGCGCCGTGCTCCCGATGTGAGCGTGGCCTGCGAGGCCGCCTACGGCCCGTCGACGGGTCCGATGTGCGTCTCGCTGACCGAGTTGAACGGGGTGCTCAGCGCCTACCAGTGGCAGCTCAAGGGCGTGGCCATCCCCGCCCTCGGCGAGGACATCCACCCGAGATACGGCGTATTCTCTCCGATCCGCGGCGAGTACGTCGACCTCGTCGCCCAGACGCCGTTTCCCGAGTCCGGCACCGGCAGCTCCTCCGCACCGAAGTCACCCGCGGCGAACTCTTCTGCCCCGAAGTCGTCCGCACCGAAGACGGCCTTCGACCTCGGCACTGGCACCGGCGTCCTCGCCGCTGTGCTGTTGCGACGCGGTGTCGAACGGGTCGTGGCCACGGACATCAATCCGCGTGCGGTGACGTGTGCCCAAGAGAATCTGGACCGCCTCGGTCTCGCTTCGTGCGCCGAGGTGGTCGAGGCCGATCTCTTCCCGCAGGGACGCGCGGACCTCATCGTGTGCAACCCGCCGTGGCTGCCTGCCCGTCCGACGTCTGCCCTCGAGGCCGGCATCTACGACCCGGGATCCGATGTGCTCCACCGCTTCATCGACGGGCTGGCTGCGCATCTGAGCCCTGCGGGCGAGGGATGGCTGATTCTGTCCGATCTTGCCGAGCATCTTGGCCTGCGGACCCGGGAGGAACTGCTCGAGCGCATCACCGCTGCCCGCCTGCGAGTCCACGATCGCCACGATACGACCCCGCGCCACCCCCGTGCCTCGGATACCGGGGACGAACTCCACAGGGCTCGCGGTGCCGAGGTCACCTCACTGTGGCGGCTGCGACTCTCCGACTGAGGGCGGGACTCGCATGCTGAACCTGTGCGCCTCATGTCCGCGGCGGACGATAGGATGGCGAACGTGACTTTTCCTCGTGTTGGTGTCATTGGCGGCGGCCAATTGGCACGTATGCTTGCCCCTGCCGCAGAAGCCCTCGGCATCCGCTTCTCGGTCCTCGCCGAGACCGCTGATGCCCCGGCCACCCAGGTCATCAATGAGGTGAGCGTCGGAGACTATACGGACTTCGCGACCCTCAAGGCCTTCGCCGAGACGGTCGACGTGGTGACCTTCGACCATGAGCATGTTCCTCCCGAACATCTGCAGGCTCTCGCCGAGGCGGGCCATGCCGTCCGCCCGGGACCGCAGGCCCTCATCTTTGCGCAGGACAAGATCCTCATGCGCAGGAGAATGGATGAACTCGGCCTGCCGAACCCGGCCTGGGCAGAGATCACCTCGCGCACCGATGTCGAATCATTCGCACAGCGAGTCGGATTCCCCTTCATCCTCAAGACGCCTCGCGGTGGCTATGACGGCAAGGGTGTGCGTGTCATCGACTCCATTGATGAGGCCGTAACCTGGCTCGACGAGGTCGGGCAGCTGCTCGCCGAGGAGAAGGTGGACTTCACCCGCGAGCTCGCCGTCATGGTCGGACGCTCCCCGATGGGCCAGACTGCGGTGTGGCCCGTCGTTGAGACCTGGCAGCAGAACGGTGTGTGCAAAGAAGCCATTGCTCCCGCACCAGGACTGGCAGCAGGCAAATCCAGAGAGATCACCGAGGCGATTCTCAAGGTCGCCGGCGCCCTCGACGTCACCGGTGTGATGGCGATGGAGCTCTTCGAGACCGCCGATGGCTTCCTCATCAACGAATTTGCGATGCGTCCCCACAATACCGGTCACTGGACCCAGGATGGGGCCGTCACCAGCCAGTTCGAACAGCATCTTCGCGCGGTCCTCGACCTGCCCCTGGGCAGCCCTGCGGCCCGTGAGGACGTCTCTGTGATGGTCAACATCCTCGGCGCCGACCACGACGACCTCTACCACCCCTATCTGCATGTGATGGCCCACGACCCTGCGGTCAAGGTCCACCTCTACGGCAAGGGCGTTCGCCCGGGCCGTAAGGTCGGCCATGTCAACGCCTACGGGCAGGACGCGGAACTCGTACTGGCTCGCGCCCGTCATGCTGCGGACTTCATCGCCGGCATCGACGTCAACCCGCATCCGCAGATGCCGGCCCCAGCAGATCTCGACGCAAACACGACGCCATCTGCCGATGACTCCGCTGGCACTGCCGCCACCTCCAGCGACGAAAGGGCCTGGTATGCCTCCAACGAATGACGACGACTCAACTGGCAAGGAGAACTCCGCAGCCAATCGGAGCGTGGGAACCGCCTCGGCGCCGGGAGCTGCGGAATCGGGCACAGCGGAATCAGACTCCGCTGTCGTCGGAATCGTCATGGGATCGGACTCGGACTGGCCGACGATGAAGGCCGCAGCCGAGGCCCTCGACGAGCTGGGCATCGGCTCGACGGCTGAGGTCGTCTCTGCCCACCGCATGCCCGAGGACATGGTCGAGTGGGCCAAGACCGCCGCAGGCCGCGGCCTGCGCGTCATCATCGCCGGTGCCGGGGGAGCGGCCCACTTGCCCGGAATGATCGCGTCGATGACCTCGCTGCCCGTCATCGGCGTTCCCGTCCCGCTGAAATACCTCGACGGCATGGACTCCCTGCTCTCGATCGTGCAGATGCCCGGAGGCGTCCCGGTGGCCACCGTCTCGATCGGCGGAGCCAAGAATGCAGGACTCCTCGCCGCCCGAATCCTCGGCGCCGGTGACACCGAAGCAGCGGCGGCGATCCGCGGTCGACTCGACGAGCATCGGACCCAGCTGCGGCAGGTCGCTCTCGACAAAGGGCAGGCACTGCGGCGATAATGGGAGTACTTAACGATCGATCAGTAATAGGAGAATGATGTTCGACCTCTACCAGCCCAGCGAAGAACACGAAGAGATCCGCGCCGCAGTGCGCAACGTCGTCGAGAAGAAGATCACTCCCTTTGCCGCCGAGGTTGACGCCGATTCCCGCTACCCGCAGGAAGCCCATGACGCTCTGGTCGAGACCGACTTCTTCGCCGCCCACATCCCCGAGGAACACGGCGGAATGGGCGCTGACGCGCTGGCAGTGGCCATCATCATCGAAGAGGTCGCACGTGGATGTGCTTCGTCTTCGCTGATCCCGGCCGTGAACAAGCTCGGCAGCATGCCTGTCCAGCTCGGCGGCAGCGAGGAGATCAAAGCGAAGTACTTCCCGCAGGTTGCTCGCGGTGAGGCCGGATTCTCCTACGGGCTCTCAGAGCGCGAAGCCGGATCCGATACGGCCTCGATGAAGACACGCGCAGTGGCCGATGGCGACGACTGGATCCTCAACGGTGTCAAGACCTGGATCACGAACGCCGGAGTCTCCGACTACTACACCGTCATGGCCGTGACGGACCCGGACGGTGCGCGCGGGCGCAACATCTCCGCCTTCGTCGTCGAAAAGTCCGATGAGGGATTCACCTTCGGTGAGAAGGAACGCAAGCTGGGCATCAAGGGATCGCCGACGCGCGAACTCCTCTTCGACAATGTGCGTCTGCCCGGCGACCGCATCATCGGTGACCCCGGTGAAGGACTGAAGATCGCTCTGCGGACTCTGGATCACACTCGCGTGACGATCGCCGCACAGGCCGTCGGCATCGCACAGGGCGCTTTGGACTACGCGGTGAACTACGTGAAGGAACGCCAGCAGTTCGGCAAGAGCATCGCCTCGAACCAGGGAGTCCAGTTCATGCTCGCGGATATGGGGATGAAGCTCGAAGCTGCGCGTTCGCTGACCTACACCGCTGCGGCCAAGAGCCAGCGCTTCGACGACGACCTCACCTATTTCGGAGCCGCAGCGAAGGCCTTCGCCTCGGACGCAGCCATGGAGATCACGACCGATGCCGTGCAGCTTCTCGGCGGTGCCGGTTATGTCGTCGATCATCCTGTCGAGCGGATGATGCGTGATGCGAAGATCACACAGATCTACGAAGGCACCAACCAGATCCAGCGCATGGTGATGGGTCGCAAGCTCATCGGCTGAGGCCAGGCCCGCCTCGGCGGTGAGAGACCAGGCTTCGAAGAAGACGGCCATCGCTGACGGGCGGTGGCCGTCTTCGAGCCTGCGTACCCACACTGGGCCCACGGATCGCGTGGCTGTGATCAAGTACACCTGCGATGACGCGACATGCGCAGAGCAAATGTGCCGGAATCCCAGGTTCGCACGAGCCACAATGGATGAACACAGTGGACTCTCCAGAAGGTTTGGCACAGTAGTCTGTGTCGCCGCAGGCCTCAGGGCCGCGCGGGTGGCCATCACAGCAACGAGCGCGAGGTAAAGGTAGGTCAGTGGCCGAAACGAGATACGTCGACCCCATTCATCACCCGTCGTACGCTTCACAGCCGACGAGGGATGTACGGGCGTGGATTCTTCTCCTCGTCACAGTACTCATTCCCGGGGGAGTGCAGCTGCTGTTCCGGTCCCGTCGCTGGGCCAAGGTCTCGCTGTCGATCACCGCAATCACCTGGATCCTCGCGATCATTGCTCTGATCGTGATTCTCATCGACAAGAAGTTTCTCTTCACTATCGGCACGAATCCCTTCCTGCTGACGTTCCTCACGATCTGGCTGCCGGTCATCGCCGTCAATTGGATTGTGTGCCTCTTCGACACCTTGCGCCGGATCAAGCTGGTCACACTGTCCGCGAGGGCACGCAAACGCTTCCTCGCCGCGTTCTGCGCCCTGGTCCTCGTCGTTGTCGGCCCGCTGGCCTGGGGCACGACCCTGCTGGACTCCCAGCGCGGACTGATGGCTGACCTCTTCGCCTCCGGGAAAGCATCAAAGCCCGTCGACGGTCGTTACAACATCCTTCTCCTCGGCTCAGACGCAGGCGAGGGGCGCACCGGCATCCGCCCGGATTCGCTGTCTCTGGTCTCGATCGATGCGAAGACCGGCAAGACGGTCATCGTCGGCCTTCCGCGCAATATGGAGAACGTGCCGTTCCCAGAGGACTCGCCTTTGCACCAGTACTACCCGCAGGGGTACAACTGCGGCGACGAGTGTCTGCTCAACGCGGTCTTCCAGCAAGGTGAGCGACACAAGGACGAGTTCGAGAACCCGAAACGAGCAGGTGAGCAGGCCACGATGGACGCCACCTCGGCGATCACCGGCCTCGAAGTCCAGTACTTCGCCATGGTCAACCTCAAGGGATTCGAGAGCCTCATCGATTCCCTGGGCGGAATCACCCTCGTCTCGGGTAAACGGGTGCCGATCTCATCGAAGGTCGATCCCAACACAGGCGAGCATGGCCCGGTCAAGGGGTGGATCGAGCCGGGCAAGCAGAAACTCGACGGCTTCCACGCTCTGTGGTTTGCCCGCTCACGTGAGTTCTCCAGCGACTACGAGCGGATGGTCCGGCAGCGCTGCGTGCAGACAGCGATGGTCAAGCAACTCGATCCCGCCACTGTTCTGACTCGGTACCAGGAGATCGCCAAGGCCACCCCAGGTGCGCTGGCGACGGACATCCCCTCCTCAGAGGTGGACGACTTCGTGGACCTGGCTCTGAAGGTCAAGTCGCAGAAGATCGAGTCGCTTGACCTCACTCCGCCCAACGTGACACCATCACAGCCTGACTTCGACGCCGCGAGGTCCTTGATTGCGGACACGATCGAAAAATCATCCAAGGACGCTGAGAAGGACAAAGACGCCCAGGGTGTTCCTGCCGACACGTCCGGAGCCGTTGCAGGGGTGAATGCGAGCCGTGGGCTCACAGCGGGAAGCACCAACCGGATCAGCGCGCAGAGTGGCAGTGAAGGCGGCTCTGACGAGGGCGAAGAGAGCGCAGAGAGAGCCATCTGCTACGTGCCCTGAGATGTCGATCACCCGGCCGAGCCTGTGAGCCGGCCGTGCGATGCAGGGAAATGCGCAGGATTTCGGGAAAAACTTTCCCTCGGTGTGTCCCTTGCAAACACTGGGAACCACACCGGTGTAATTTGGTTATTTTGTTATTTGGCTAGTCTGACACGCCGTATATGTGTAACAATTTTGAGATGTTGGGATTACCCACCGTCCTGCCAACGGTGAGATGATTCCAGGGCCTGAACTTCCCTGACTTCCTCGAAAAGGCTGTAACGATGAAATACTTATTGCCCACAGTCGCGGGCTGCGCTTCAGTCGCACTCGTCGGCACCTTAGCGGTCACGGCACCGACTGCCTTCGCGGCGTCGACTGAGCCGGAAGTGACCCAAGAGGCGCTGAGCGTGAGCGAAGACGGACTCAATGTCCCCGGCGCCCGTGATTCCAGTGACTCCTCTGCCAACGTCGCCAACCAGAGCGCAACCAGCAACCTGCCGAACATCTTCAAGTCGCAGACCGCTGCCGCCTCGACGCAGGTGCCAGCAGCCGTCAACGCGAGTTCGGGTGCCTCGGCTGCTGCCGGTTCCACAGGGTCGGTCAACCCCGTCTCTGCAGGACTGTCCGCACCTGAGGGTGAAAGCCAAGCCGCTGAATCGGAAGCCTCCACCCCGAAGGCTGACCCATCGGCACCCACTGAAGATTCCGAGAAGAAGGATGACGCATCCGAGGACGCGAAGTCCGAGGACTCTGAATCATCAGAGGAGTCGAAGGACAGCGACGATATCTCGGGCTCGGTGCGTCAGAAGACCGAAGACGGCGTCAACATCGCGCTGATCTCCGACGTCCTCGACGTTCCGTCCAACAACCCCAGCCTGATCGGCTTCACCTTCTCCGAGTCGACGTCCAACATCCGCATCCAGATCCGCGTCAAGAGCGGATCTGATTGGGGCAGCTGGGAGTCGCTCGACGAGGAGAAGCAGGAGCAGGCGAAGAACGAAGGCTCCGAGCCGTTCACCGTCAACCGGGCCTCCGGTGTGCAGATGCGCATTCTGGGCGACAAAGCACCCAGTGATGCCGAACTCGTTCTCGTCGATCCGAAGCAGAATCCCAATGATGCTGCGGCCGTAGCCGAGAACGATCCGGTAGAGATCGAGCCGCAGAGCTCCGAACCGTCCGACAGTGCAGTAGACACTTCAGAGACGACACCCGGCTCGACTGAGGCCGCCGCGAGCACCGAGACTGTGGCTGCATCAGGTCAGGCCTCGGTCACCAATCAGAACTACGTACCGGGATCCTCGTCCACGAACAACGTGGCCAAATCCGCCAAGGTGCCGAAGCCGAAGATCGGCTCGCGCGATTCGTGGGGTGCCAAGGCATACAACGGCAGCCCCGACTACGCCAGCAGCGTCAAGCAGGCTGTCGTTCACCACACCGCTGGTTCGAACAGCTACTCGGCTGAAGATGTTCCCTCTGTTCTGCGCGGTATCCAGTCCTACCATCAGTCGGGCCGAGGCTGGGACGACATCGGATACAACGTGATCGCCGATAAGTACGGCCGTCTCTGGCATGCACGCGGCGGCGACATCAAGAAGGCCGTGATCGGTGCTCACGTGGCCGGCCACAACTCCGGTACATTCGGCATCTCGGTGCTCGGCTCCTATGACAAGTCGGCCCCGCCGAAGAAGACCAGGGATGCTGTCGCCTCGGCGATTGCCTGGAAGCTGTCGCTCGATGGCGTCAAGCCGAGCAAGTCGACCGTCGTCGCGCACCGCGACCTGGCGAACACCAGCTGCCCCGGTGACGCCTTCTATTCCAAGATGGGCGAGATCCGTTCAACTGTCACCGACATCATGAAGTCCGGCGATCTGCCGTCCGATGAGAAGAAGGACGACAAGAAGGACGACAAGAAGAAGGACGATAAGAAGGACGACGGCAAGAAGGCAACGCCGAAGCCCAAGACTGCGATCGAGAAGTACGCCGCTGACCACAAGAAGGAACTCGGCAAGGCCACTGGCAAGGAACACGATGTCAAGGGCGTTGACGGAGCACGTGCTCGCTCCTACGAGAAGGGCAACGTCTTCTGGTCCAAGAAAACCGGTGCATACCACCTGACCGGAGCGATCAAGAACTCGTACAAGGGTGACGCTGTCACCCAGCTGGGCCTGCCCACCTCGCAAGAGAAGGGCGGCCTGAAGGGCGGGGGATCGGCGCAGTCGTTCCAGAAGGGCAAGATCTACTGGTCGAAGGACACCGGTGCTCACTACACCACCGGCACGCTCCTGAACTATTGGGGTGACAAAGGTACCGTCAAGGGCCACCTTGGTTACCCCGCGTCGGACCCGGTGTACAAGGACGGACGAGGAGAGCAGCTGTTCGAAGGTGCCCGACTCGTCTGGGCCGAGGGCTATGGAACCACAGAGTTCTCGCCCACCGGAACCATTGAAGGCGGCGTAGTCGACGACAATGGTCCGGGTGACACCGATGATGCCAATGCTTCCGGTGGTGCCGATGAGTCGGCACCACCGGGGGACAGCGCCACCGATGGCGGTTCGGCTGCAGACTCCGGGGAAGGTTCTACAGACGACAAAGACGCCAAGGATTCGAAGGACGACGATAAGTCCAAGGACGACGACAAGTCGAAGGACAAGGACAAGTCGGATAAGCCTAAGGATGACAAGAAGGACGATAAGTCCAAGGACGACGACAAGTCCAAGGACGACAACAAGGACAAGGACGACAAAAAGGACAAGAAGGACGACAAGCCGTCAAAGGCTGAGAAGATCCAGGCTCAGCGTGACTCCATCGTCAGTGAGGCGAAAGCTCACCTCGGTGTGAGGTACGTCTGGGGCGGAACCTCACCGACGAAGGGCTGGGACTGCTCGGGTTACACCCAGTACGTCTACGCCAAGCACGGCATCAAACTGCCGCGCACAACCAGCCAGCAGCGCAACGCCGGCACGGTCATCCCTGCCAGTGAGGCAAAAGCAGGCGACATGATCTGGATCCCAGGCCACATCGGCATCATCTCTGAGACCAAGGGGCAGATGTACGATGCGGGCTCGACCCGGACGAACACCACGAAGCGCAGCTACAGCTGGATGCTCGATCGTGGAGCGAAGGTCATTCGCGTAGTCGGCTGACGGCACCACGGTGACATCGGCCGTGAAATTCTCGGCAGATAGTTCGAATGCCTCGCGGTCGGTTCTGGAAAGAACCGGCCGCGAGGCATTTCTGTTCCGGTTCACCTGCGACTTGGGCACGGATATCCATAGACTCTCCTTGCAGCTGGCCCGCCTGTTTCGTGCGGTCAACCTCATGTGCCGCTCCACGGGCCCCTAACTACGCGGTGAACAACAGATGTCCTTGACTGAACAGTCAGTGAAGCCGCCTGGGAAAACCATGATGAGTCAAGATGGACGCGCTAACGTGGAGAAACACGCATGGCAGATGCATGTGTGTTCATCCGAACAGTCCAGCCGAAGGGGACCAAGACAGTGCGCCGATTGCACAACACGGTCAAGAATTTTGCTTGGGGCAGCACGGACGCGATCCCGGCGATCCTGGGAACTGCGCCCGACGGCACTCCTTGCGCCGAGCTTTGGCTCGGAGCGCATCCCCTCAGCCCCTCCCGTCTGGACATAGGGCAGTCTGACCAGCAGCGCACGGCCTACCGCTCTGCGCAGCAGGGGGCATCGTCATCGCTGGATGTGAAGACGGACAGCAGTACCGTTGGACCCAATCTCATCGAATACCTTGCTGGTGACCCAGAGGGTCTGTTGGGCCACGACTCGCTGCAGGTCTTCGGGCCTCGTCTGCCATTCCTGCTCAAAGTCCTCTCCGCGCAGAAGGCACTGTCCATTCAGGTTCACCCGAATCCAGAGCAGGCGGCCATCGGGTTCGCCCGGGAAGAGGCCGAAGGCCCCGATCTCGACGCTTCGACCCGCAACTACAAGGACCCGTCGGCCAAGCCGGAACTCATCTACGCCCTCACCGAATTCCACGCGCTGACCGGATTCCGTTCGCGCAGAGCCGTGCGTGCAACCTTCGAACGTCTGCTGTCCCTGTCACTGACACCGGCTTCCCTGGACTTTCTCGGAGAGGTGATCTCGGCTCTGAAGTCCGTGACTGAGGCTAAGGCCTTCGCGAAGGCAGTTGAGCTCGTCCTCGGAGACGCCAGGTCCGCCGAGTTCGTGGACGAGGTCGCCGGTCAGGATCTGGCAGAGCTGCCAGAGGGACACATCAGCCGTTCGGGCACAGCCGTCGATCCTGCTGAGACCTTCCAGGAGCTTGTGGCTGACTATCCTTCCGATCCTGGGGTGCTTGTGGCACTCATGCTCAATCGCGTCCACCTGCAGCCTGGGGAAGCCTTGGCGATGGAGTCAGGTGTGCTGCACGCCTACCTCGGCGGGACCGGAATCGAGGTCATGGCCTCGAGCGACAATGTTCTGCGCGGGGGACTGACGAACAAGCACATCGACATTCCGGAACTCGGAAAGGTTGCGAAGTTCGCCTCCGCCAAGCCTCGAATGGTTGAACCTGACCGCGACGGGATCCTCCTCGGCGCGACCGAGGATTTTGCGTTGCAGTCGCTGCGGTGCCCACGACTGACACAGGTCGAGCGCCGAGGCGCGAGCATCGCCCTGTGCACCTCGGGAAGCATCACTCTGACCTCCCTCGGGTCCACTGTGACACTCACACGTGGCCAGAGCGTTTTCATCGCGGCAAATGAGCCCACAGTGACCGCAGACGGCCACGGAGACCTGTTCGTGGCCACCACCGGACTCGACACCTCGCTGCCCTTCGCCTGAAACACCTGGGCTGGCTCGTTCGAGCTGGTCTGGGCGACTGTTGGTGCACCCAGGATTGAAATCTCTGAACGCCTCACCCTGGCCCCGGGATCATCTGAATTCGGTCGCGCGCACCAACGCACCGGCTCATCCGCGCGGGTGAAAGCTCCCCGGCACATAAAAGAGGCCGCCCTGAACCGAATTCCTCGAAAGGAATCGGCCCAGAACGGCCCCGTATCTCACAACGGCTCTGTACGAAGCTGCCGGAGCGTTCAGTGCCTCAGGCGGCGTCGACGCTGATGGTGGGGACGTCGTCTGGGACGTTCACCTCGGCGCCGGTCTTCTCCTTGACCTCATCGACGGTGACTCCGGGAGCCAGTTCGACGAGAGTGAATGAGTCTCCGGAGACGTCGAGCACGGCGATGTCGGTGATGACGCGGCTGACGACGCCCTTGCCCGTGAGAGGCAGCTCACAGGACGACAGCAGCTTGTGTGAGCCGTCCTTGGCAACATGGTCCATGATGACGATGACGCGCTGGGCACCGTGGACCAGGTCCATGGCCCCGCCCATTCCCTTGACCATCTTGCCGGGGATCATCCAGTTTGCGATGTCGCCGTTCGTGGCGACCTGCATCGCGCCGAGGATCGCGGCATCGACCTTGCCTCCGCGGATCATGCCGAAGCTGGCGGCAGAGTCGAAGTAAGAGGCCCCGGGGAGCATGGTGACGATCTCCTTGCCGGCGTTGATGAGATCAGGATCGACCTCGTCCTCGGTGGGGTATGGCCCGACGCCGAGGAGACCGTTCTCCGACTGGAGAACGAGGTCGACTCCCTCGGGCAGGTAATTGGGCACGAGTGTCGGCATTCCGATGCCCAGGTTGACGTAGCTGCCGTCTTCGAGTTCCTGGGCTGCGCGGGCGGCCATCTGATTTCTTGTCAATGACATTTCGGCTCCTCAGGCTTCGCGAACGGTACGTTTTTCGATGGGCTTGTCGGCTACCTGTTCCGCGGTCAGCTCGACGACGCGGTGGACGAAGATGCCGGGAACGTGGACGTCATCGGGATCGATCTCTCCAGGCTCGACGAGCTTCTCGACCTCGGCGATGGTGATCCGGGCCGACTGTGCGGCTGGGGGATTGAAGTTCCTGGCCGAGGAGTTGAACACAAGATTGCCATGACGATCACCGATGGCGGCACGGACGAGCGCGTAGTCGGGAGCCAGTGACTCCTCGAGGACGTATTCCTCCTCTTCACCGAAGGTGTCGAAGACTCGGGTGTCCTTGGCCGGTGACTCCTTGACGACATTGCCCTCGGCGTCGTACTTCCACGGCATGCCGCCGTCGGCGACCTGAGTGCCGGCACCGGTGATGGTGTAGAACGCCGGGATACCGGCTCCGCCGGCGCGCAGCTTCTCCGCCAAGGTGCCCTGCGGAGTCAGCTCGACCTCGAGTTCGCCGGAGAGGTACTGGCGGGCGAACTCCTTGTTCTCACCGACATAGGAGGCGATGATCCGGCGGAGGCGGTGGTCGGCGAGCAGCAAGCCCAAGCCCCGTCCGTCGACTCCGGCGTTGTTCGAGATCACTTCGAGGTCCTTGGCGCCCTGGTCCTTGATCGCTCGAATCAGGAACTCAGGCACGCCCACAACACCGAAACCGCCCACGGCGATCGATGATCCATCTGCAATATCGGCTACCGCCTCAGCGGGAGTATCAACTACTTTGTCCATACGCCCAGTCTGCCACGGACCTCGCCGAGGCTGCCCGCCAGGTCCGCAATGCGAGCCTCATCCATCCCGTTGGCCAGCACAGACTCACCTCCGCGAAGGAGATGGCCCAGGAACGTCGCCCATTCGTCGGGGCCCGGGGTTGAGTTCGCGACGAGGATGCCGGATCTGGAATCGCGGGGAGAGTCGGTCCACTGGACCTCCTGATCACCGGCGATGAGAGTCCCGGTGGAATGGAGGCGCCGAGGTGTCACGTCCGGGTAGGCGCGGATTGCTGAGTTGACGTCGATGAAGTCCTCATCGACCGGTGTGCTCAGCGCCAGAGCTGGTGGGTTGTAGACGAAGACCTCCTCGGCATCGGCCAGTCGCTCGTCGTTCTCGTGGCCCAGCGGTACGAAGGCGTGGAAATCGCCATCCGGAGCCGGTGACCCGTCCGTGCCGAGCACGACTCGACCGTCGGCGAGGAGGACGCTGAGAATGGCGACGAGCTCTCGCCAGTGCAGTCCGGCAGGCAACGGAACGAAGAGCGTGAAATCGGGGCCGAGGTCGTAGTCGCCGAAGAGGCCGACGCCCTTGTTCACCCAGTTCGCCACGACTGGACCGGTGAGGTCGAGTCGGTCGAAATCGGGGCCACGCCAGAAGAGGACGGGTCCGCCGGTGCGGCTGATGATGGATAGATCCACGAGGGATGACCTGCTTTCTCGATGGTGAAGGTGAGTTCACTGGGACAGGAACCCGATGTTCAGGGGGACAGGAGCCCGATATTGATCCGGACCCCACGGGGGAACGCTCCGAGCTCTCCGTCGGCCCACTCCCACTTCGTGGTCGCGCTGAGGTCCTCGGCGAAGAGCGCAGTGTGCATGCGCTCGACGAGAGACCCGAGGCCGACCATCGCCTCCAGCAGGGGAGGACCACCGGCCTGCGGCGTCGCCGGAGAATCGGAGGGGGCCATGGTGATCCGGGAGCCGGCCCCTTCGATGTGCATCCGCCACGCAGCCTGCCCGGGGGTGCGTGAAGCTCCAGCGCGGACGACGCGGATGGCGCGTGAGACGCGTTCGAGGATGTCATCACTGTTGTCACCGGCTGCGGCACGGCCGGGCAGTTCGGTGACCCCGAGGCCTCTGTGGATGGCTTCGACGTGGCCATAGCGGAACCAGTCCTCCGCGAGGTCACGGCTCAGGGCCTTCGCCCCGGCTCGGCCGTTGTCGAGATATCCGCCGGCGCCGCGAACGAGTGCCATCGGCAATCCGCGCGACGATCCCTTGACGAGGTCGGCCGCTGCAGCGATCTCATCGGCCACCGCGCGCACCGTCACCGATTGCACCCGGCCATCGTCATCTGGTCTGCCACGCTGATCGTCGAGACCCGAGAACCCGGAGAGACCGAGCGCGAAGTCACCGACGCCGATCCTCCAGGGCCGCGAGATGGTGTCGGAGATGACAACCCCGATCCGCACGGAAAAGGACTCTTCGACCCGCAGCCGCAGCTTCTGCGCCGAAGCATCGCTGTCGTGAGGGTGGAGGACGACGGCGCCGCTCGAATTCGACTGGTCGAGTCCGGCCGCCGCCTGCACAGTTCCTGATTTGGTACGCACGACCTGGACGGTCGACCCGGAGGCATAGGTCCGTTCGGCAACGAGATGATTCGAGGAATCTCTGACGAGGTCTTCGAACTCCGACCGGTCCTTCACACTGCGCATTCGGCCATCGGCCTTGGACACCACCTTCGAGGCGATGACGAGGATGTCGCCGTCCTTGAGGTCGATCCGATTCCGGCGCAGGGCGTTGACAAGGATCGCTGCCAGATCGGAACCGGCTTCGATGGGCTCCTCGACGGGAGGCGCATACACGGTGAGCAGTCGGTCGTTCATCGACGCATCCCCATCGTCGTCGGGCCGCCTCGGCGCCCGGATTCAGTGGGCGGACACGGGGATCGGGCGACGATTGCGAGTGATTCGACTCTCATGTCTCCATATTCCCACTGACGGCGAATGATTTCGAAATTCTCCAGATTTGCTCAGCCGCTCACTACAGGTTGTGTCAATATCAGATAGTGGTCGCTACATGTGGTGTTCTCGGCGCGTGTGTATGTGAAGGTGTGTTCGATTAAACCGCTGGTACCCACTGCAATACTCCACAAGGGCTTGACGGGGCGGTAATGACACGCGTGTAATTTATAGTTAACAGGGGAACGCACTTAGCACGAATCCTCGGATTCGAGCATCCACCACGCTGATACGGTCAGCACGAGCTTCACCTCCGGAACCATCCGGGGAGCCGGTCGCACCCAGACCATTCAGCTCCTCGAACGCTACCGGAATCGGAGCTCGCAGTGGTAGGTGAGCTGAGAGTGAGAAAGGGGAAAACCGTGCAAAGCGCACAGAGCAAAAGGCAGGAGAGGGAAGACTTCTCCACAGTCGTGCCTGGAGTCACTTCTCGAAGTGCCGAAGACTGGTTCGTCGAACCAGGGGCCCGTACTCCGGATACTCTGCCTGATCCATTGGCGATCGATCCGAACGATCTGACACCGCTTCCCACGGACAACTCCGCAGTATCGCCGCTCTCGCTGCTCTTCGGGGCAGCCGAGGACGGCGAGCTATCCTGGCAGGACCAAGCGCTGTGCGCTCAGACCGACCCCGAGGCGTTCTTCCCCGAAAAGGGCGGATCGACTCGTGAGGCCAAACGTGTCTGTGCCTCGTGCGACGTCCGGTCAGACTGCCTCGAATACGCGCTGGCGAATGACGAGCGCTTCGGAATCTGGGGCGGTATGTCTGAACGTGAACGCCGCCGACTGAAGAAACAGGTCGTGTGAAACCTGCCGTCACCGTTGTCCTCGCCTCAGGCGATGACAGCAGCAGGGTTGAGCTCGAAACAGCTCTGAGCAAGACCTACCCCGAGATCCCAGTTGTGGATCTCGGGGGTCTTGCCGTCACAGAGGCACTTGCACTCCCCGAGATTGCCGACAGCACCCATCTGTGGTTCCTCACCGCAGACTCACGTCCGGAACCCGATTGCCTCGAGGAGCTGCTCGACGCCATCGGCGCAACCGAATCGATCGCCGCTGTCGGTCCCAAGATCATGCATGGAGGCCACATCGTCTCCGCCGGAGTTACTACTACCTCGGCGGGAGCCAGGGTCAACCCGGTTGCCGACGGAGAGGTCGACCAGGGCCAGCGCGACGGCCAATCGGAGACACTGGGCCTCGACTTGCCCGGCATGCTCATCTCCACCACCGAGCTCGAAAGAATAGGTGCTCCTTCACGCGTCCTCGGCGTGGCCTATCGCGGCCTTGAATACTCGCGTCGACTGCGCGATCTCGGCCGCCGAGTCGTCGTCGCCCCACGCGCCGGACTCACCGTGTCCGCACACTCGGCCGCCCAGCTGGGCTCTTCGCCACTGCCGCCATTGTCGAAATCTCAGATCCGGACGGAACAGCGTTACCGGCTCAGCCTCGCCACCCCCGGATTCCTCGGCATCTTCTGTCTCCTCATCCTCACCCAGCTGAAGAACACCCTGGCAGGACTCCTGTCGAACAACGTCCGAGCCGCCTCTTGGTACTTTTCCGCACTGCTCGGGCTGGTCTCCGACGCCGGAACCACCTCACGGCTGAGACGGTCCAACGCTCGCCGCAACCGCCTGGCCAAACGCGCCACCGACTCCCATGTGGCTCCGCTCTATGCGGACCCAGACGAACTCGCCGTCCAGCGCAGGAGCATGAACTCCGCCGAGGAAGCCCGCCTGGCCCAGGTCGATTCGGCCACTGGCAGCCGCTCGGGCCACATCGACGAAACCGAGCTCAACCCGGTCGGTGACACGGAAGAGGCCATCGACTCGTTCTCACGCCTCGAGGTCACCGGCGGTTCGGGACTCTTCCGCAGCCCCCTGACCTACCTCATCCTCGCGGCCGCGGCACTGAGCGGCTTCGTCTCCTTCCGTCTCTTCGGCCCCGGCCACCTGGTCGGCGGTGCACTGGGATCCACCGACGTGACGATGGGTGATCTCGTCGCTCGACTGCTCAGTCCTCACCTCGACGTCTCCACCGGTGCCGCCGTTCCCGCCGACCCCTACCAGTTGGTCCTCGCTGCCTTCAGTGTTCCGTTCCTGGGCCATGTCGACATCATGGCCCGGACCCTGGTCCTCCTCGCCCCGGTCCTTGCCGTCATCGCCGCCTACCGTGCCGCGGGCGCGATCGTGAAGCGAAGATGGGTCCGCGGATTCGCCGGTCTGCTGTGGATTGCGGCGCCGCTCTTCGTCACCGCGCTCTCCGACGGCCGCCTCGGTGTGATCCTCGTCTGGATTGCGGCGCCGCTCTTCGTCATCATCCTGCGGCGCAGCCTGCGCACAGGGTCGATCGCCGCGGCCGCAGCTGCCGGACTCCTGCTGTTCCTGATGATCGCGGGCATGCCGCTGATGCTTCCTCTGGGCATCATCCTCACCGTGGTGCTGGTGAGCACCGGGCGCGGTCTGCGCCACCTGTGGCTGTTGGCCCCGACCCTGTTCTTGGCGTGGCCCTGGCTGGTCGACCTCGTGAGCGCCCCGGGTGCGCTCTTCGTCATGCCCGGCCAGACCCTGGCCCCACCGGCACCGCCCAGCTACCTCCTCGCGGTCGGCTTTCCCTCGACGATCGACATGAGCTGGTTGGCCGATCTCCTGTCCGCTGTCGGCGTCAACGGCGTCGGCCCGGGGATGCTCCAGCTGTGGGCACCGATTCTGGTGCTGCCGATGCTCTTCCTCGCGTTCCTCACGCTCATCGAAGCTCACCTCAGACTTGCACGCCTGATGTGGGCCGTGGGACTCTATCTCGCAGGTCTGCTGCTGGCCACCGTCCAGGTCCTCATCCCGGCCCAAACCGGTCCCTTCCACCTCATCGGCTCCTATCCTGCCGCGGGACTGACCCTGCTCAGCCTCGGCGCGATCATGCTGCTCACGCTCGGGGCTCAGACCACGACGACGAAATCGACGAACTCCCGGCGACTGCCCATGCGCGGTCTGTCCGGACTCGTGGCCATCGCCGCCGTCGGACTCATCATCGTCAGCGCCGGACCCAGCACCACCTCGGCGAACAATGTCACCACCCAGGAACACGGCACCGTCCCGGCGCTGGCCGCCGACCGCGCTGCCGGTGATGCTCAGGCCCGCACGCTGCGTCTCGACGTCGTCGACGGCGAAGTCCGTGCCCGCCTCCTCTCGTCCGCCGATGGGACCGTTATCGGGACCTCGACCATCCGGTCCGCCGAGGCAGTCGGTGGCTGGCCGTGGGAGCGCAGACCTCTGCCGATCAGCGAGGACCAGACGCTCATCGCTCAGGCCGCCGCGGCACTCTCGGCCGATGACGCCGGAGACGTCCGAACCATCCTCGGTCAGTTGGGCGTGGACTTCGTCCTCGTCGACTCGGATGCGAAGAATCTGACGAACTCGGTGGCCGCCGCCGACGGAGTCGTCCAGGTCGGTCCGACCGAATCGGGTCGCCTGTGGCAGGTCGACACCCCCTACAGCGGCCGATTCCTCGTGCGCGAACCGGACGGTACGATGAGCACCGCACCGATGCACGGCACCACCGCCGAGGTGGCTCCAGGTGAGGACGGACGCACCCTGATCGTGTCCGACAGCTCCGACAACATCACCGCCAGCCTCGATGGCAACGACCTGCCGAAGCCGGAGAAGTCGACGATCGACTGGGCCTCCGAGTACTCCTTGCCCGCTTCCGGAGGCGAGGTCGAACTCACCTACGGTTCGTCGCTCTACGCCCCAGGCGTCATCATCGGCTGGATTCTCGCCCTTCTGACCGTCATCGTCGCGATCCCCTTCGGGTCTCAGCGCCAGACACGGGCCTGGTCACGAACGACTCGGGCGAAATCTGAGCGAACGACTCGGGCGACATCCGAACGGGAGTCTCAACCCGCACCCGAGCATCCTGTGGAGGCGAAGTCATGAAACACATGCGCAGTATCGTGACCTTCGCGGCGATCGCCGTACCGGGAGTCCTCGTCGCCACGACCTCATTCCTGACTCCGCTGACCCCGGGCACACTCGACCGCAGTCCCGAGCAGGTCAGAATGCCGACAGCCGACACCCGTGTGATCTGCCCCGGTCCGCTCCTGACCGATGATGAGGCAGAGGGCACCGACGCGGAGTTCGTCGACGACTCGAACGTATCCACACGTGCCGTCTCCGCCTCAGCACCGATCAGTGCTGCAGACGGCTCGGTCTCCGCGGCCCGTCTCCAGGTTGCGGATCTGGGTGGGTCGGCGAACTTCGACAACCCCAGTTCCGACGGCTTCGTCTCCGGTGACGATCCCATCGACAAGACCAAACTCATCACCGGGTTCGCCCGGCCCGGGGCGCCGGCGCTGACGACTGGCGTCGAAACCGTCGAAGGCACCTCTGGAGACCTCACCGGGCTCGCGACGCTGACCTGTGGTTCGGCGGCGAGCAACTTCCGGATCTTGGCTGGCTCCGGTGCAGCGGGGTCGAACTCCCAGTTGTTGCTGAGCAATCCCGGCGACGTTCCCGTGCAGGCTGAAGTCACACTCATGACACCGTCGGGAGAGCGCGGGGAGCCGACAGAGGTCAGCATCAAGGCCGGGAAGCAGCGAGCCATCCGATTGGGTGGTCTCGCCGCTGGAGCCCAATCGCTGGCCGTCGACGTCAACGTCGACGGGGGAGTCGTGGCCGGCTCCCTCCAGGAGACCGTGCTCGACGGTCTCACCCCCAAAGGCATCGACCTGGCCACGAGCGGAGCAGACGCCGATACACAGCAGGTCGTCACCGGACTCGACGGAAAGGACGCACGCCTGCGCGTGGCCAACCCGGGCGATGAATTGGCAGAGGTATCGCTCAAGGCCTATGGACCAGACGGGGAGATCGACCTTCCCCGCTCATCGATGACCGTTGTCGCACACGGAGTCGCTGAGGCCGACCTCGGCGATCTTGACGCCACAAGCGTCGTCCTCGATTCGGACCAGGCCATTCAGGCCAGCGCATTCATCGGTCAGGACGGGAAGAAGGGCAGCGCGGACTTCGGAAGCGTCAACGCCACCGACACCCTCGCCGACTCCCAGATCATGGCCCTGCCGCGCACAGGCACCGGAAGACTGTACCTCTCACCAGGGCAGGGGCAGGTGCAGGTGAGAGGCATGCTCGACGACGGTTCGCTCACTGAGGCCCAGTCGATTGACCTCAATCCCACCGGCACCACCGAATACAGCCCGGCCGAGGTCTCCCCAGACGCAGTCCGCGCCATCGTCATCAGCGGTGAGAACGCTTCAGGTTCCCAGTCCGACGGTGTCCACGCCAGCTACGTGGTCACCACGGACTCAGGGATTTCCGCGGTGCAGCCGGCCCCGGCACCTGCCGGGGTGGCCTACCGCGACATCCGCCTCGGTTAGGAATTCCTGAGGATCTCGACCTGGTCGGCGACGACTTCGGCGATGAGGGAGTCCCTCTGGCCGCTGCTGTGATATTCGATGACTCGCCGGTAGAGGACGATGTGCGTGTGCCTGTTCGCGGTGGCCGGAAAGACTCGGCCGAAGGCGGGCTCGGTGGAGCTCGCCGGTGGAACCGCATCAATGGCCAGCACCACCTCGGCGAGCAGTGCCGGCTCCTGTGCCCGGAAACGGGCGAACTCATCGGCCGCGACACGGGCAAAGCTCTCCGCCCGACGCAGACGCGCAGGGACGTCAGCCAGGAACAGGGGGGACCGCAGTCCGCGGCCGTGCCGATCACGATGACGCCTGGTGCTCATGAATCAATATTGTACTGACCATACGGCCCTGGCTGACCAAGACAGGCGGTGCTCGCGTGTAAAGTGGTTGACTGTGTCAGCCGTGAGATTGTGTTCAAAAGTCAGCTGCTCGCGCAGTGCCGCAGCCACCATGACGTACGTGCACGCTGATGCCTGTGTCGTCATCGGTCCGCTGTCGCGTCGCGCCGAGCCCGGTGCCCATGACCTGTGCGCCGACCATGCCGCGAAACTGACCCCGCCAGTGGGTTGGCAGCTCATCCGCATCGAAGGTGAACAAGCCCCGCCGGAACGCACCCATGACGATCTGTTGGCCATCGCCGACGCCGTCCGTGAAGCTGCGGGACGTCCCGGAGAGGGCGTCAGGGCAGGTGAGGCCGCATCGGCATCGTCGTCTGGGTCATCCTCGACCTCCGAGGGTCGAAGCGACGGATCGATGCCGGGTCGCAAACACGGTCACCTGCGCATCATCGGCGACTCATGACCGAGTCCATGCCCGGGGCCGAACCCGGTCCTGAGCTCGTCGCCGCCCGCACCGCCGCACTCGAACCCGCAGTCGGTGCCTATGACATCCGCGGCCGCATTCCCGATCAGCTCGATGCCGATGTGCTCTATGCCCTCGGATGGGCCACTGCCACAGCTATGTCGGAACTCCATTCGAGCGCCGAGGTGGTCGTGGGACACGATATGCGACCCAGTTCACCCGGTTTCGCCCAGGCCTTCGCCGCCGGCATCGAGTCGGCCGGATATCGAGCGGTGCTGCTGGGTCTGTGCTCGACCGACCAGCTGTACTTCGCCTCCGGGATCTTCGATCTGCCGGGTGCGATGATCACTGCAAGTCACAACCCGGCCGACTACAACGGGATCAAGATCTGCGGGCCACGTGCCGCAGGAGTCAGCCTCGCCTCCGGGCTGGGACGGATCAAGGAATTGGCACCGCAGGCGCCGGCCCATGTCGCCGCTGACACCTTCCACAGCTCTGCACCTGAGGTCGATGTCGACGGCGTTGCCGCCGCGGACATGCGCAAACGCTACGTCGAACGCATCCGGACGCTGACCCACGTCGACGAGGTCACAGGCCTGAAGGTCGTCGTTGACTGCGGCAACGGCATGGCGGGCAAGCTCCTCGGAGAGGTTTTCGGCACCGATTCCGGGTCCGCGAGTGTGCCCTTCGATGTCATCGGGCTGTTCACCGAACTCGATGGCACGTTCCCCAACCATGAGGCGAACCCTCTGAAACCGGAGAACCTCCTCGACGTCTCCCGTGCAGTGCTCGACCAGGGGGCGGATTTGGGACTTGCCTTCGACGGGGATGCCGATCGCTGCTTCTTCATCGACGAAACCGGAGCGACCATGTCGCCCTCGGCCGTGGGCGCGCTCGTCGCCGAACGCGAGGTCGTTCGCTCCAGGGCCGCAGGCGTCGCTGAACCGGTGGTGATCCACAATCTCATCACCTCCCGCAGCGTTCCGACTACCATCGCAGCCGCCGGCGGGCGGGCCGTGCGTTCGAAGGTCGGGCATTCGGGCATCAAAACACTCATGCGCACCGAACAGGCCGTCTTTGCCTGCGAACACTCCGCTCACTTCTACTTCGATGAGTTCTACGGTGCGGACTCCGGCATGCTCGCAGCCTGCCACCTGATCGCCGCCTTGGCGAAGACCGGGGCACCGGCGTCACGCCTCGTCGCCGACTACGACCTCTACGTCCAGTCGGGAGAGATCAACTTCACCGTGGCCGATCCTGACTCGGTCCTGAGCTCCTTCTCGTCCGAGTCCTCTCACTTCCCGCCGAACACGGTCGACGATCTCGACGGCATCGGGCTGCAGGGAGACGACTGGTGGATCAACCTGCGCAAGTCGAACACGGAGCCCCTGGTGCGACTCAATGTCGAAGCCAGCGATCCGCAGAGCCTGAGCGAACTGACCGCACAGGCCAGTGAGTTCGTCGAGGCCCGCAGGCAATAGACTCGAGAAAGACGACAACAGTTTCCGATCCCGATGGAGGTACCGTGCTCGATTCCACCGACTTCAAGGTTGCCGATCTGAGTCTGGCCGAGGCCGGCCGGCACCAGATCCGACTCGCCGAACGCGAGATGCCAGGACTCATGGCACTGCGCGAAGAGTTCGGCCAGAGCAAACCGCTGACGGGAGCGCGCATCGCCGGCAGCCTGCACATGACGGTGCAGACTGCGGTGCTCATCGAAACCCTCGTCGCACTTGGGGCGCAGGTGCGTTGGGCCAGCTGCAATATCTTCTCCACTCAGGACGAGGCAGCTGCCGCTGTCGTCGTCGGCACCGGCAGCGTCGACGCCCCAGCCGGTGTGCCGGTCTTCGCTTGGAAGGGTGAGACTCTCGAAGAGTACTGGTGGGCTGCGGACAAGATCTTCGACTTCGACGAGGGCGCGAACCTCATCCTCGATGACGGCGGTGACGCCACTATGTACGTCCTCAAGGGTGCCCAGGCCGAAGTCGACGGGGGAGTGCCCACCGCTGGCGAGGACGACCCGGAAGAGTTCACCCTGCTACTGGCACAGTTGCGGAAGTCGCTCGAGGCCTCACCCGGCCGCTTCGGTCGTATGGCTGCCGGCATCAAGGGCGTCAGCGAGGAGACCACGACAGGAGTCAATCGTCTCTACCGACTGGCAGAGGAAGGGAACCTTCCATTCCCTGCCATCAACGTCAACGACTCTGTGACGAAGTCGAAGTTCGACAACCGATACGGGATCCGCCATTCTCTGCCCGATGGCCTCAACCGCGCCACCGATGTGCTCATCGGCGGCAAGATCGCTGTCGTCGTCGGATATGGTGACGTCGGCAAGGGAGCCGCCGAGGCGCTGCGTGGTCAGGGTGCCAGGGTCATCGTCACGGAGATCGACCCGATCTGCGCCCTGCAGGCGACGATGGACGGCTACCAGGTCGACCATCTCGCCACGGTGGCACCGAGCGCTGACATCATCATCACGACCACCGGCAACACGCGCGTGGTCGGCGTGGAGGTGCTCTACAGCCTCAAGCCCGGAGCGATCGTCGGCAACGTCGGACACTTCGACGATGAGATCGATCTGGCCGGATTGGCTAAGATCTCCGGTGTCTCCAAGGTCGAGATCAAGCCGCAGGTCCACGAATGGCGCGTTCCTGTGCCCACCGAGCTGGGGCTTGACCGTGCGCAGACTGATTTCCTCGTCCTCTCCGAAGGGCGCCTGCTCAACCTTGGCAATGCGACAGGTCACCCTTCGTTCGTGATGAGCGCCTCGTTCACCAACCAGGTTCTCGCTCAGATCGAACTCTGGGTCAGCCCCGATCGCTACGACAACGATGTGCACAGGCTTGCGAAGGAACTCGACGAGAAGGTCGCTCGCCTGCACCTGCCTGCTCTCGGAGCGAATCTGTCCGAACTGTCGAAGGAACAGGCCGAATACATCGGAGTCGACGTCGCAGGACCGTACAAGCCCGAGCACTACCGGTACTGAGCCATTGATGAGGTGCCAGCCGAGGTGGTGCTGAGTCGAACCTGAGCCTGTGGAACCCTAGTGGTTCTGCAGGCTCAGTCCATGTGGGAGGGTATTGACTCCGGAGCGGAAGGCTTGGGACTGCTCGCTGCGGCGCTGCTGTTTCGTGAATTCTGCGGACCGCTGCCGGTGGATGACCGCTGACAGGAACTGTTCGGGCATGGTCCCCTCCGGCGGTGCCGGTGCGACATAGGGATTGAGTTCGGTGGCGAGCTCCTTCGCCCGCTCCCAGCGCGATTCTCGGCCCAGATTCTCCGCCATCGACAGGAACTGCACCACCCGTCGGTGCAGTCCGGCAGGCAGAGTGGCGATGTCGGTCTCAGCCAGCCAATTCTGCAGGTGCGGTGAGACATGCGTGTGGACCGGTTGGGGTGGGGCGGTGCGTTCGCTGACGGCCATCGTCCCTGCCATATAGTCGCCGAGGCGCTTGGATTGCGGCGAGACCAGCCCGGAGAGGGCCGCCAGACCGCCACCACTCGAGAGGATCTCGAAGGGCCAGAGAATGGCGCGGATGAACGAATGCCTGGCGCGCACGGCTCCACCGTCATCGCGGACGACGCGCAGGCCGAGAGCGAGCTTGCCGATCGAGCGGCCATGGGTGAGGACTTCGATGATCATCGGAAGGAGCACGAACACGGAGATGCTCATGATGGTCATGATCGATGTCAGCAGGAGTTCATTGACGTCGAGAACCTGAAGCAGGAACCAGAACATGGCGATGATGAGACCGATGTTGACGATCGAGTAGACGATGTAGTCGATGAGGCAGCTCAACGCGCGCGCCGCCAGGGCCGCGGGCTGGATGCTCAGTTCGACGGCTTCACCCGTCACTAAAGTACTCACGAATCCATCCTGTCATAATTCGCATCGCCACTTCATGGTGGATCGCCTGGGATACCGATTCGGGTCGGGAGGACTCTCCTATAGGGTTGAACCATGGACCCGAATCTGCTGGCCGAACTGCACGGCGACGAGTGGCGAGAACTGTCCAATCTGGCGAAGAAGAACACACTCAGTCCGGCACAGACCCGCAGATTTCTCGGCCTCTATCGAGACGCCTCGAAGGATCTGTCTCGGATCATGACGGTGGCCCCTGACTCTGTGGAGGCGGCGCGGCTGTCGGCGATAGTCCACCGCTCGCGCAACCACCTCTCGGCGGTTCCCGCCGGCGGGCTGAGTGGTCTCTCTCGCTTCTTCGTCATCAGTCTGCCGCTTTCGATCTACCGGCTGAGGTGGGACTTCCTCATCGTTGCCGTGTGCTTTTTGGCGGTGGCGAGCTTGGCCGGAATCTGGGCCGGCATGCACCCGGAGGTCCTCGAGACCTTCGGCGACCACGCCTTCCGCAAACAGTTCGCCGAACATGATTTCGTCGATTACTACAAAGAGAACCCGAACGGCTTCTTCGCCGTAGGGGTGTGGACGAACAACGCGTGGATCGCCGTGCAGTTCGTGCTCTTGGGCATCACCGGAGTCTTCGTCGTCTCTGGGCTGTTCTCCAACGCAGTCAACGTCGGCTTCTCCGGTGCGATGATGTTCGAGTTCGACCGCGGTTCCGACTTCTTCCTGTACATCCTTCCGCACGGAATCCCCGAGATCAGCTGCATCATCCTCGCCGCTGCGGCAGGACTGAGACTGTTCTTCGCCTGGGTGGTGCCGGGGCCGCGGCTGCGGCGGAATAAGCTGGCTTCGGAGGCCAGGTCGCTGCTGACCGTCGCCGGTGGACTGATCATCATGCTGTTCATCTCGGGACTCATCGAAGGATTCATCACTCCGAACCCGATTCCACCGGCGCTGAAGATCGCCATCGGCGTGGCCTGCACCGCGCTGGTCATCGCCTACGCCTGGTACTTCGGCAAACGTGCCGCCTCGGCCGAGCTCAGTGCCGACCTCGACGAGCATCAGGCTGGCTACTCAATCCGCGCCACCGACCGGTAGAGATCCTCACCACCGGCTGGTCGGGGCTCCAACCGATGAGTGAAGCGCCTACAGTCTCCCGGTGGCCTTGAGATTGATGTAGAGGTCAGCCAGCGCACCGGGCAGGTCATCGGGACCGGTTTCGACGGACTGGACACCGGCTCCACGCAGACGAGTCTGCAGTGACTTCGACGTCAGCAGCTCCGATTCCGCAGCGGCGGCTGTGAAGATCTCATCGGTACTCGCCCGCTTGGCCGCCAGCTCGCCCAAGGCGGGATCCTCCACCGAGGCCAGCACCACGCGGTGACGGGCCAACATTGTGGGCAGAACCGGCAGGATCTCATCGGCGACGCTGCCCTCATCCAAAGCGGTGACGAGGACGACGAGGGCATGCTGGCGTGAGGTGGCCAGAACCGTCGTCGAGATCTGCTCCCAGTCGGCATCGTAGAGTTCCGGATGGACCGTGGTCAGCGCCACCGACAGGTCATGGACCGGGTCCTTCGACCGATGGCTCGAAGCGATTGCGCGGATGCGTGCATCGGCGACGACGACATCGACGCGGTCACCTGCTCCCGACGCCAGAGCGGTCAGCAGCAGAGCAGACTCCAGGGCGGCATCGAAGATCGTGCCGTCGCCGCACCGTCGCGCAGCCAGCCGCGAGGAGTCGACGACGATGACGACCCTGCGGTCACGCTCGGGACGCCAGGTCTTGACGACCAGGTCCTGGGAGCGGGCACTGGCACGCCAATCGATTGAGCGCACATCATCACCGTCGACGTAGTCGCGCAGCGAATCGAACTCCGTGCCCATGCCGCGGATCATCACGGCAGACCGCCCGTCGAGTTCTCGCAGCTTCTGCGTCTTCGAAGGAAGTTCGCGGCGAGAGATGAACGGAGGCAGGACCCGCACGATCGCCGGCACATCGAAGCTCTTCTGCCTGACGATGAAACCGAGGACGCTGCGAGAGCGGATGGTGACCTTGTCTGCGTGCAGTGCGCCGCGGCGCACGGGCAGAAGCTGCGTCACCACCTGTGTGTTCTCGCCTGGGGGTAAGTCGAATTCTGAGCGCGTGCTCTTCGCCCCGGCACTCGGTGACCACGCATCACGGACTGCGATGCGCAGATGTTTCGGGGAGTCGTTGACCAAGGTGAGAGTGCAGTCGGTGGGGTCACCCAGCCGGACCATGGGCCCGGGTGTGCGCTGGAGGGAGACCAACCTCGGCGGGGGAACGAGGAAGAAGTCGAGCAGTGCCACGATGACGATGATGCCGGACACGATCAACGCACTCGTCCACCCCGGCACGAGCATGACGGGGACGAGCCCGAGCAGGGCCAGCAGGAGCAGTCGCGTCGTCATTCAGCGCGGGACTTCGGTGGTCGCGATGATCGAGTTGAGGACCTGATCGACGTTGAGTCCGTCCATCTGTGCCTCGGGACGCAGGATCACACGGTGACCCAAGGTCATGTGCGCCAGGGCCTTGACGTCATCGGGGGTGACATAGCCGCGGCCCGACAGCCAGGCATAGGCGCGTGCGGCACCGAGCATCCGCGTGGCACCGCGGGGAGAGACTCCCAGAGCCAGCGATGGTGCCTGTCGAGTCGCTCGGGCCAGATCCACGATATAGGTGATGACCTGCGGAGCAATGTAGATCTCAGCGATTCGCTCCCGCGCCTGGGCGATCATGGCCGAATCGACGACGGGGGTCAGTCCCGCCTCGGCGAGGTGGGAGGCGTCGAAGCCGCGCGCGTGACGGTCGAGGATCTCGAATTCCAGGTCACGTTCGGGCAGTCCGAGCACGAGTTTGAAAAGGAACCGGTCGAGCTGAGCCTCGGGCAGGGGATAGGTGCCCTCGTACTCCAGGGGGTTCTGGGTTGCTGCGACCATGAAGGGTTCGGGCAGGGCACGGGACCCTCCGCCGACCGAGACCTGGTGTTCCTCCATGGCCTCGAGCAGAGCCGACTGTGTCTTGGGCGGCGTGCGGTTGATCTCATCGGCGATGAGGATGTTCGTGAACACCGGGCCGGGCCGGAATTCGAAGTTCGACACGGATGCGTCGTAGACCAGGGAACCGGTGACATCGCTGGGCATGAGGTCGGGCGTGAACTGGATGCGGGTGTTGTCGAGGCTGACCGAGGTGGCGAAGCTGCGCACCAGCAATGTCTTGGCGACACCGGGCACACCTTCGAGCAGCACGTGTCCCTGGCACAGCAGGGCGATGAGCATACCGGTGACCGCTTGGTCCTGCCCCACGACGGCCTTGGCGATCTGCGTGCGCACTTCGATGAACGAATCCCGCAGGGGATCAGGCTGGGTGTGCTGCGGCTGCTGGGCCTGCGGGTGTGGGGCCTGCGCCGGCTGTGCGGGGTTCTGCTGCTGGGCGGCGTTCTCGCCTGGAGCCTGTGTCATGAGATCTCGCTTTCGATGAGAGTGAGCAGATGGACGATGTCCGCCAGATCTGTGTCGGTGCGGGGCACCGCGGAGGAGAAGACCGATTCGACCTGGGCCGGGTCGCGGCCGGTCGCGTTCACGATGGCGGCGATGATGTCGTGGCGGCCGGCCTCAGGACCCAATGCCAACCGTTTCGCGATGCGCAGCAGGGCACCCGTGCGCAGAGTGTGCAGAGCCCCCGTCCGGTCATGGCTGCGAGCGGCCAGAGCGGCCCGCCCGTGCACCGTCTCCACCGCGGGGACGATGACCGGGAGCCGTTCGACGGCCAGGGGACCGAACCTGCGGCCGAGGATGAGCAGCAGGATCAGCACACACGGAGCCAGCCACAGCGCCCCGGCGATGAACCAGCTGGGCACATAGTCCAGAGTCGACGGAGCCGACTCGAACTCACCGGAATCGGTGGGGTAGTAGACGACAAGATGGTCAGTCTGTGACAGCTGGGAGAGCACCAGCGAGGCATGGCCCTCCTCATCGATGCCGGCATTGGTCACCCAGTCAGAATTGCCGAGGACGGTGACGGGGAAGTCGCCCGTGCCTCCGCCGCCTTCATCGACGATGAGCTGTCCGTGCGCCGACCCGGGGGTGACCTCACCGCCGTCGATCTGAGTGACCCCGGGGCCGGCGAACGGATAGCAGGTGCTCAGCCCCTCAATACCCTTCCGGGCCTCGGCATACTGCGCATCACCGGTCTCCACCGCACCGGCAGCCTGGGCGGCCGGGACCTCGCAGCCAGGCTGTGAGATCTCATCCGGTGTCGCCAGGGGGCTGAGGCTGTCATCGACTGTGATGCGGTCGGTGAAGTCCTGGACCGAATAGCCGGGATCGATGAGCGCCAGCCGGTTGTCATTGGCGGCGAGTTGGGACCGGAAGCCGTCGACGTCGCCCTGCGAGAGCAGATCGGCCTTCGTCGGAATCAGGAGTGTCGTCCCGGGCTGGCCTGAGGCTTCATGGGCGGTGTCGAAATCTTCGGTGGTGGTGACGTCGACCCCGTGGTCGCGCAGCGTCTCGACCATGGCCTTCGTGCCCTCTCGAGCCGCAGAGTCATAGTGCAGCGGTGCCTCGGAGTCACGATCGGACGTCATCAGCATCGTCGCGATCACTGTGATGAGGATGGCGACGGCCGCGACGATCCACACTCCAGCCGATCTCAGCCGAGCCGTCAGCGGCACCGCCGCACTCGACCGTGTGCCTCTGGTGGCGACGTCGATGAGGGCACTCATGAGGCCACCGCCGATCGGTGCCGGGGACTCAGAGCGCTCAGGGTCTCATCGAGTGCAAGGAAATCGCTATAGGTCGTATGCAGAGAAGCGGCTGAAGTCTGAGTCGAGTCCTCGCCGAAGAGGAGGTCATTGAAGACCTCGGCAACTCGGGCCAGCTCCAGTCGGTGCTCGGGCAGTTCGTCTCCGGCCGTGCGGCTGAGCTCGCTGGCAGTCGACGCCGAATCGAGCGTGACGATGTGCTTCTGAGAGAGTACGGCGAAGATGGCACGTGCGGAGTCGATGACTGCGGATCTCATATCGCCACGCTGCGCGGCGGCCCGCGCGCTGTCCCTCCAGGGACCGGGCTCAGGTGAGGCGACGACGGGGTCGAAAGCCGACAAGGGGAGAGTCGTCTTCCGCAGCCCGACCCGACGCACCCGCCAGATGATGAGACCGACGATGGCCGCCAGGGCCACGACGACGATGAGGATCAGCCAGGGAGAGTTGCCCTGCAGCGCCCCGGAGACGATCGAGTTCCAGATGGTGCTCAGCCATTGCCCGAGCTGTTCCAAAGGGGTGAGGTCGGTGTCGGAATACTCCGTCTTCGACAGTTCGTGTTCGACCCACTCACGGCCGGTGTCACGGTCGATGACCGAATCGCTCAGCAGGCTCATTCTGTGCCCTCCTCACGACGGATGAGGACCAGGTCGAAGCCTTCGCAGCGCATGCGCTGGTCGAAGTAGCAGACGCAGACGAGGCACGAGAAGTAGGCGAAGAGGATTGCTGAGGACACTGTCGTCAGGAGCAGAAGAATTCCACCCGCGATGGCGAGGATGATCGTCATCGACATGGAGGCGGCGGCAGCGGTGCCGATGGCGATCGTGGCGATCACGGTGAGGACCGTGACGAGGGGCGCAATGACGAGCTGAACCAGTTGGTTGGACAGGAAATAGCCGAGACCCAGCTGTCCGAAGGTGCGCCAGAAGCCTGTGCCGGTCAGGCTCCAGGAGCGTCTCAGCCCGGCACGCACACCCAACCTTTCGACGGAGATCGCGGAGCCGGTGAAGGCGAATCGCAGATTGAGCCAGATCAGGGCACAGAGCCAGAGTCCCAAAGCGATGAAAGCGGTGATGATCGCAAGGACCGTGTTGTCGAACAGTGCGAACAGAAGAGAAGGCAGCCCGAGCAGAATGAGCAGACCCAGATTGATCGCGCCCAGGAGCGCTGCGGCCAGAATCAGAGACCAGCGGCGCCCGCGCAGCGACATCCACGACTGCGTCAGCGTGGTCTTGCGTGCCCCGAACGAGCTCTCGGCACCAGCGGCGGCCAGTCCGGCAAGGAAATGGGCGACGCCGAGGCTGAGCAGACTGATAGCGAACGATCCCATCTGCGCCAGCAGGAAGAACCCGGACATCGCATCGTCATTGCTGACGAGATCGTTGAGGAAGGGCAGGAACTCAATGACGACGAAGGTTCCGACGGCAGTGAGGAGGAGAGTCCAGAGCGTGAACACGATGAGGGCCGCACCGATGGTGAGACCAGGGACGAAGCGCAGAAGCCGGAAACCGGAATCGAGCACCTCGAAGAAGGTCAGCGGTCGTTTGGCCAGGACTCCACGCGGGGAAGGCGGGTGCCATTCGTGATGCGTCGGGCCCTGACCTCGTCGTTGCCACTGACCGGTCTGCCAATCGACCTCTGAGGTCCACGCATTCGATCGTCCCATCACCAAGCAATCCTGCCATGTTTCGCAGTCAGCCGCCGAGTCGAATCGCCCCTTGAAGCCGAGTTCACAACGTCTGCGTTCACAGGTAGGGGTGTCGAGGTCGAAAGATTGGGTGCTCATAAGCGACAATGGACAGATGAACGCTCGTATCCTCGTAGTTGATGATGACACGGCTTTGGCCGAAATGATCGGAATTGTGCTCAAAAGTGAAGGCTTCGAGCCCTTTTTCTGCGCTACCGGCGATCAGGCCTTCGGAGAATTCGAGAAGGTGAACCCGGACCTCGTCCTCCTCGACCTCATGCTGCCCGGAAAGGACGGACTCGAGGTCTGCCGAGAGATCCGCGAGATCTCCTCGGTGCCGATCATCATGCTCACGGCGAAATCGGACACCGTGGACGTCGTCCTCGGCCTGGAATCCGGTGCCGACGACTACGTTCCCAAACCCTTCAAACCCAAGGAGCTCATTGCCAGGGTGCGAGCCCGCCTGCGGATCTCCGAACCGCAGGCGCCGGAGCTGCTCACCGTCGGCGATGTCGTCGTCGACGTTGCCGGTCACACCGTGACCAAGGGCGGTTCCCCGATCTCACTGACTCCGCTCGAGTTCGATCTGCTGGTGGCCCTGGCCCGCAAGCCATGGCAGGTCTTCTCACGCGAGACCCTGCTCGAAGAAGTGTGGGGATACCGGCACGCTGCCGACACACGTCTCGTGAACGTGCACGTGCAGCGTCTGCGCTCGAAGATCGAACGCGACCCGGAGAAGCCAGACATCATCGTCACCGTTCGCGGCGTCGGATATAAGGCAGGCAGAGCGGCGTGAGTCGCTCCTCGGCTGTGGGCGGAGCGATCCGCACCGCAGCCTCGGCGATCCGGACGTTGTGGAAGTTCCTCCTCCGTTCGTTCAGTCATTCTCTGCAGCTGCGGATCGTCGTCCTCACCATCGTCCTCACCTCCGTGGCCATCTTCGGGGTGGGGACGTACATGTCACAGCAGATTTCGCGTGGCCTCTTCGACACTCGCCTCCAGTCCCTGTCATCCCAAGCCGGGACCATCGTCTCGGAGCTGCGCAGCCTCGCCCCCGTCGACGGACAGGCCGTGACACAGGAGAATCTGAGCTCTCAGCTGTCGTCGATCTACAACCGGTCGACCGGATCCGTGTATTCGCTGACCTTGGAGCCCAGCGACCCGAACTCCTCGTTCTCAACGATCAGCGCAGGGTCGACAGACTCCGACGGTGCGGCAACCGAAGTTCCCATCACCGGTGAGCTCAAGGACGCCATCGGCAAGGCCCCGACCGACGACATGCTCTACCAGTCGGTGGCGCTTCCCGACGGGTCTGGACCCGGGCTCCTGATCTCCCAGGAGCTCCAGATCCCCGGTGCCGGTCAGTTCCAGCTCTATTACCTGGGTGACCTGTCCGAGCAGCAGGACACACTCGACTTCGTCCAGAGGTCGATGCTCGTCGCCGCCCTCGTTCTCGTCGTTCTCGTGGGTGCTGTGGCGTGGATCGTCACCCGACTCGTGGTCACACCTGTGCGCACCGGCGCCGAGGTGGCACGTCTGATCGCCGATGGTGACCTGGACGAACGCATGCCCGTCCACGGCAATGACGAAATCGCGGTGCTGGGGGAGTCCTTCAATGACATGGCTGACACCCTTCAGCACCAGATTCAGCAGATGGAGCGACTGTCGGTGCTGCAGCGCCAGTTCGTCTCCGACGTCTCCCACGAGCTGCGCACACCTCTGACCACCATTCGGGCTGCGGCGGACCTCATCTACGATTCCCGTGATGACCTCGATCCCGTCACGGCCCGCAGCGCTGAGCTTCTGAATTCGCAGGCCGAGAGATTCGACAATCTCCTCTCGGACCTGCTTGAGATCTCCCGTTATGATGCCGGTGCCGCTGCCTTGGTGGCCAAGCCAGTCGACATCGGAGCCATCGTCACCTCGATCATCGAGACAGTGTCGATGGTGGCCGATCAGATGCACACGAACATCGTCGTCCATGCCCCGTCTTCGCCGGTGATGGCCGAAGTCGATCGGGTGCGCATCACCCGGATCGTGCGCAACCTCGTCGTCAACGCGATCGAGCACGGGGAATCGAACCCGATCGACATCTATGTCGCCTCCAACGCCGAGGCGGTGGCCGTGAGCGTCCGCGACCACGGAGTGGGAATGAACGACGAACAGGTCGAGCACGTCTTCGACCGCTTCTGGCGGGCAGATCCCGCCCGCAAACGCACCCTGGGCGGATCTGGTCTGGGACTGGCGATCTCGCTCGAGGACGCCCACCTGCACAATGGTTGGCTGCAGGTCTGGGGCAAACCTGAAGAAGGATCTTGCTTCCGCCTGACGATTCCGCGTCGTCCCGATCAGGAGATCACCTCCTCGCCTCTGCCTCTGCCGCCTCGGGATGCCCAGATCCAGGGTGCAGCCCTTGTGGCTGGGCCGCTGTCCTCGGACGGTTCCGTGCGGATCCAGACCGGATCCATTCCCATCGTGGTCGAGACCGGTCAGGCTCCTCCCACCCACGAAGGGTATGTTGATGCGCCTGAGGTTGTCCGCGGTCACGCTGCCATCATCGATGACGACGCTGAGAATTCGGACGCCGAGGACAGCTCCAAGAAGGCCGAACCCGCAGACGACGAACTCGACCACGCAACCGCCGAGCACGTCAGCGATACGGGCACCGATTTCGACGAAGCCACCGATCACCCTAGCGACGAAGCCACCGATACTGACGAAGCCACGGAGCACGTCAGCGACACCGACACCGACACCGACACCGAAACTGACGCAGCGACCGATACTGACGAAGCCGCCGAGCACCCAGTCGGCGACGACACTGGCATTGAGATCGACATGGACACCGTTTGGCCCCCGGAGACAGCACCTAAAGGAGGATCGCAGTCATGACGACGTCCCGAGGTAAGAAGAGTCTGCAGATGCTCGTCCTCGCTGTCTTGGCCAGCCTGGCGCTGGGGGCCTGCTCCTCGATCCCGAGCGATTCTCCCGTGGGACACATCGAGGCAGGATCCGGTGACCCGGGTGCCAGCAGCGCTCGGATCCCAGACGGGCCCGAACCCGGCGACAGCGTCGGTGAGATCGTCCGCGGCTTCCTCTCTGCCGGCGCGGGAACCGGAAACAACTTCTCCGTCGCCAAATCCTTCCTCACCGAAGCCGAGGCGCAGGAGTGGAACCCGCAGGAGTCGGTGTCGCTGCTGCCCAATGAAACAGATCTGGATTCGATCAACGCCGAAGTCACCTCCGACCAGAAGACGCTGACGATATCTGTGCCGGTCGTCGGACTCGTCAACTCGTCGGGAATCTTCAACTCCACCAAACCGGGTACCCAGTCGAATCTGGAATTCTCCCTGCGGCAGGAGAACGGTGAATGGCGCATCGCCTCGGCACCCGACGGTCTGCTGATCTCCCAGACAGAGTTCCAGACGATCTTCCTCAACTACTCTCTGCAGTTCTTCACCTCCGACTACTCCTACCTGGTTCCCGACTCCCGCTGGTTCCTCCGCTCCTCGTCGACGCCCACAGCTCTCATCAATGAACTTCTCAGCGGTCCGGCCTCCTATCTCTCGGGCGCGGTCGTGACGTCGATACCCGACGGAGCGAAACTCAGCGATACGAACGTGGTGACCATCGAGAACGGCGTCGCACACATCGCCCTGAGCAACCAGGGGGACACGCCGACGGACCAGGAGAAGGGAATGATCCGACAGCAGATCGCATCGACGCTGAAGGTCATCCCCTCAATTTCGAGCATCGAACTGACCATCGGCGGACAGGTCGTGTCGGAGAGTCTGCAGCCGAAGACCGACTCCTCGGTCCAGGTCGACGGGCCCCCGGTGGTGCTGGCCAAAGACCGGCTCTCACGCATCTCGGGCACAACTGTGGCGAAAGTCGAGAACAGTCCGGACCTGTCAAAGGCCAAGGCCAGCGACCCAGCGGTCTCGTTCGACGATTCGCTCTACGTCTACCTGCAGAACTCCGGGCAGGAGCTGATGCGCCTCAAGGCCGACACCGTCGACGCGACTCCGATCCTCAAGGGCAAGAGGCTCGTACGCCCCAGCATCGATCGGTTCAACACAGTCTGGACCGGGGAACGCGACAACAAGGGCAAGCTCACAGCCATCGGGGAGGACAGCAAGGAATACACGATCGCCACCGACATCCTGTCCGGTCGAGACCTCATCGATTTGGAAGTCTCGCGCGACGGCACTCGGATTGCACTGTTGAGCAGGCACAAGGGCGAGCCCTCACGCATCGACGTCGTCGGCATTCCGCGTGACAAGGCGGGAAACCCGTCTAATGCCGTGTCTGATGCGCCGATCGAGGTCGGGTCGAACTTCGACGAGATCAAGGACATCTCCTGGGCCGGGTCGACCTCGCTGGTCGCGTTGGCTGCAACGGAGGGCGAACGAGTCCAGCCGTTCCGCATCGGCGTCACCGGGCCTCCTGCGCAGCTGGGAGAGGTCCCCGACGGCAGTAGGATCGCCTCCGGTGAGGATGGTCGTTCGATTCTCGTGACGAGCTCATCGGGCGAGATCTACTCCTATAATTCCAACGCCTGGCAGAAGCTCATCGACATATCGGCGAAGTACCCCTCCTACCCGGGCTGAGGCTCCGGAGCGTCGGAGACAGCGGAGCCGCCTGCAGGCGCGGCATAGTAGATTTCTCTCATGGGACTGCTGACCGAATTCGGCGAACTCTTCCTGCCCCGCCGGTGTGCCGGCTGCGGGCGGGAGGATGTCTCCCTGTGCACGGCGTGCCTGAATCTGCTCGGCGGCATCCCGCGAGCCATGGAACCGAGATACGGACAGATTCCCGTCGTGGGAGTCTCAGAATACAGCTCGCAGATCTCTCATATGGTGGTCAGCTTCAAAGACAACGGCCGCCGGGACATTCTCGACCCTCTTGCCCTGGCGCTTGCGCGTTCCGTCACAGCAGCCTTGGAGTTGGCTCAGCATCCGGGAGGTCGGGTCAGACTCTTTCCCGCGCCGAGCTCCCCGCGGGCACGGAGACGCCGAGGCGGTTCCCACACCGCTGTCCTGGCTCGCCGTGCTGGAGAACTCGTACCCGAACTGTCGTTGGAGGTGGTCGACGTCCTCCTCACCAGACGTCATCACGATCAGGTCGGTTTGGGAGCCCACGCCAGGGAGCGCAACGTGGCGAAGTCGCAGTATCTCAACCCGGCGATTCTGCCGTCGATGGTGTCTGGAGTGGGTGGCGAAACCGCGCTGGAATCCGGTATCGATCTTCTCGTCGACGACTTCGCGACGACCGGAGCGACTCTGGCAGAAAGCGCAAGGGTATTAGCATCGGTGCAGATCAGACCCGTTGCAGGAGCCGTTCTCGGTCTCGGCCGCGGGGGCACTCGATTTGTCTCTCCCTTTACTGTATAACGGGGGATACCCATCCAAGGGAATGGGATCGGATGAATCCGAAGAACGAGTCGCTAAGGACGCATCATGGACATTGTTGTCAACGGACGTCAACTGACCATCTCCGACAGCTTTCGCGCCCACATTGAGGACAAGATCGCGAAGGTCGAGCAGCTTGCACCCCGAGCCCAACGAGTCGAGGTACACGTCGCTCATGAGAAGAACTCCCGTCAGCCGGAGACGAGCGAGCGAGTAGAGCTCACGGTCGTTGCGAAGGGCCCGGCCATCCGTGCGGAGGCCATGGCGAGCGACAAATATGCAGCATTGGATCTGGCCTGGGCGAAGCTCGTCGAGCGATTACGACGCGCCAGAGACCGCAACAAGGTTCCTCGAGCCGGTCATCACCGAAAGGAATCTACGGCCGAGGCCCTGGCGAAGATGCCCGTCGCCGAGTCTCTGGTTCCCGATGAGGGTCAAGCGATCGACGCGAACGAATCCGCGAACGACGACCAGACCAACGGCCGCATCAAGGCCGAAGGCGACTCACCTGTGGTTCTGCGCGAGAAGACATTCAACGGCGCTCCCATCGGCATCGAAGAAGCCCTCAACCGCATGGAGCTCGTCGGACACGACTTCTATCTCTTCATCGACGAGGATTCGAGCAAACCGTCCGTCGTCTACCGCCGCAAGGGGTGGAGCTACGGTGTGATCGCTCTCGATCACGAACTCCAGGGCGTCGCCGACTGACCTGAGCTGGGCAGTGCTGACCTGAACTGAGCAGTGCTGACCTGAGCACTCGAGAAGCAGGATCGCCGAGGTGGGAACCCCCACCTCGGCGATCTGCGTCTGCGGTCGAATCCGGTCTCAGGCTCGAGCATCCTCGCGGCCCCAGGTGACCAGGCGCCAGAGCTTCTCCAGCGGTCCCTGTCCGGCGAAGCGCAGCCACATTGCCGAGACGAGGATCTGGATGATGATGATGCCGACGCAGACGAGCACGCCTGCCAGATATCCGCCATGGTCATCGAACTGAGCCAGGTCGGGTTCAACAGCCTTGACAGCGAGGATGAGCAGTGTGGCTCCGATGTAGTTGCTCAGCGCCATGCGACCCAGCGGTGCGAAGATCGGCCGCAGAAGCGCCTCGGCGGGGGTGAGCATGAGCAGCATGACGATGACGACGAAGCTCAGAGCCATGGTGATGCCCAGTCCAGCCGTGATCCACAGGTGCAGTTGGCGGGTGTAGAAGTCGGTGAGGAGGAAGCCGAGGACGGAGATGCTCGCGCTCAGCGCACCCACCAGGGCGAGCCGACCCGGATGTCGCAGAGCACGGCGGACCATGTCGGTGTATCCGAGGGAAAATCCCAGGAGGAACAGGCCCGGGATGATGGCGGGTCCTCCACCGGACCATACGCCCGCGGCCAAGAGCAGCGCTCCGCCGACAGAGGTCGACACGGCGAGGGCCCGGGCGGGTATCCAGGTCGAGGGAAGCAGGATGACGATCGCCGCGATCGCATACGGCAGCAGGGCTTCACCGGGCTGCAGGACCATGTGGCCGGCACCGAGGAGCCCGAGGAACAGGAATCGGCGCAGCAGCGCCAGCCTGGGCCGGGGGCTGCGCGCTGTGGCGGAGTTCCACATGATGCCGAAGCCGACGCCGAAGAGGATGGAGAAGATCGGGAAGAACCGGTTCTGTACGAAGTCCTGCTCGAATGCGCGGATACTCTCGACGGTGCCGGATTCGTCGAGAGCGCCGAGACCGAAGATCGGCGGGAGATTGACGATCATGATTCCGCACAGTGCGAGTCCGCGCAGCACGTCGAGGGTGGCAATTCGAGCCCTGCGTGCAGGAAGGCGCGTGGCGGTGGCAGGGGCGCCGCTGTCGGTGTCGGTGACGGCGGCTGTGGGCGTGGACGATGGTTGGTCGCTGGTGTCTGAACTCATGATGTCCATCCTGGTCGAGGCCCGGGTGGCCCGCATCGGCACAATGGCCGGACGTGAGAGCAGGGGTCAGCCGTTCGGCCGATTCATCTCGCCCGACTCCCACATCCGAGCGGCGATCTCGACTCGGTTGCGGGCGGAGAGACGTGTCTGAATATTGCCCAGGTGAGTCTTCACGGTGCCCAACGAGATGTAGAGTTCGGCACCGATCTCCTGATTCGTCCGACCCCGCGCCACTAGGCGAGCGACATCGTTCTCCCGCTCGCTGAGCCCGGCAACACGGTTCTCACCGGTCGGGCTGTTCTGGGAGCGGCGGCTGAGCAGGTCCAAGGTCAGTGACGGTGAGATCAGGGCGTCGCCGTTCGCGGCGGCTTTGACTGCTGCCAGCAGCAGGTCGGGCCCGGCGTCCTTGAGGAGGAATCCGCTGGCACCGCCGTCCAGGGCTGCGTCGACGTAGTCGTCATCGTCGAAGGTCGTGACCATGATGACCTTGGAGATCGGCGTCAGGCGCGGGAGTGCCGCAAGGCCGTCGAGTGTGGGCATGCGGATGTCGAGGAGGATGACGTCGGGACGTTCGCGCTTGGCCAGCTCGATGGCATCGACCCCGTCAGAGGCCTGCCCGACCACCGTGATCACCTCATCGGCGTCGAGGATGAGTGAGAATCCCATCCGCACCATTTCCTGATCGTCGACCAGCGCCACTGAAATCACGTTCGTCCTCCGTCGCCTCGTGTCGGACTCAACCCTGAACTCTCGAGGTCAAGGGTATACGAGTCTCGAGCACCCAACCCCCGTCCTGGCTGGGCCCGGCGAACAGATCCCCGCCGAGGTGGTCGACCCGTGCGGCCAGACCGCGCAGGCCGGTTCCGCTGCCGGAACCGATCCCTCCGGAGCCGGGACCGTTGCCCACAGTGAGGACGATGTCATGACCGGAGCGGTACCCCGGCCTCGCCGAGGCTGTGGTGAAGAGGCGGACAATGATCGGCACCTCGGCTCCCGCATGTCGACGGATGTTCGTCAGCGCTTCGGACAGCACACGGTCGAGCACGGGCCAGACGGAGGAGGGAACCGCCTCGGTGTCGGTGCCGTCGATGTCGATGCTCAGATCCTGGGCACCGGCAAAGCTCTTGGCCCGGTCAAGGAGAGCCTGGATGTTGGAGGCGACTGGGGCTCGGGGGCCGGACTCGCTTGAGTCGCTCGCGGTGTTTGAGACCAATGACCGGATCTCATCCAGCGCTCGTGTCCCGGACTCTTCGATCTTGCCCAGAGCGGTCTTGAGGATTCGGGGGTCCTCACTGCGGGTCGCAGCCTGGGAGAGGACGACGATACCGGTCACCTCGTGGGCGACCAGATCGTGGAGTTCGGTGGCCATCCGACGTCGTTCCGCCTCGGCGGCGGTGGCATGGCGTTCGATGAGGGAACGATCGATCATGCGCAGAAGCAGGCCCAGGGACAGGCTGACCACGATCACGGTGGAGGCACCGAAGGCGAGGGTGAGCCCGTCGCCCCAGCCCATCAGGCCGGGTTCGACGACATTGCCAACGGACAGCAGGATGAGCAGCAGCAGCTGTGTGCGGGTGGCGAACCATCGAGCGAGCATCACCACCGTCACCAGACTCAGCCACGTCACGGTCAGGCTCAGAGTTGATGCGAAGGCGACGGGGACGAGGGCGAGGAGCAGGAAGAGGGCGGCCAGCGACAGCAGACCGAGGGGTGGGACCCGGCCCCCGGTGGAGCGGGACTGGGTGAGTACCAGGATGGGCAGAACCGTGGCCAACGCGAACAGGTTGGCGATGACGAGCGGCCAGCCCGAACCGGTGAGCAGTTCGAGCAGGAACGTCAGGGGCAGGGGAAGAAGCCACAGCCACGTGATCACAGTCTTCATCGCTTCCCAGTCTAGTCAGGCCCGGTGCTCAACCTGCGGCTCATTCGGCAGCGCGGCAGTCGGGGGAGGCGTATTCGAGTTCGACGACGACGCCGGAGTCCGTGACCGCAGCACCCTTGACCGTGACGTCCTGATCCAACTCGATCTGGCCGGCGCGGTGACCATCGGCGAACAGCTGCAGTCGGTCGTCGGCAGTGTCGGCGGAGAAGGTGACCTTGTCACCGTTGATCATAGCGGCTTCTGTGAACGACCCGTCAGCCCGTTCGATCGGATCGACATCACCGTCCGGGTGGTCGAAGGTGACGAACCGTGACAGGCGGTCCGCACGACCCTGACTGAGTCGGTGGACGAGCAGTTGGTCATTGTTGGTTCCGGCCTGCAGCCTGAGATCGACATAGCTGAGGTCTGCGGAGTCGCGCATGGCGGAGAGGATGTAGGGCCTGCCATGGACATCGATCGATCTGGGGTCGGTCCCACAGGCGTCGAGGTAGTCCTCAACCTGTGCTTCGAGGGCGAGCTTCGACTGGTGTTCCCAGACGAAGAGGGCGCCGATGGCGGCGGTGATGAGGCAGAGCGCCGAGGCGAGTGCGATGAGGGCTTTCTTCATGGTGGGTGTTTGTTCCTTCTGTGGGTGGTTGCGGTGACAGTGACGATCCTTCCGGCCTGGGGCGGATCCGGCTTCGGCCGAACGGCTGCTACTGCTCGGCCGGATGGACGGATCTCCGAGCTGTGTCAGTGCGGTGATCTACTGTGGGTCCATGCAGAAGATGACACTGTCGGCAGCACGCAGGACGGCGATCGCTGCGACCGGCCTTGACAGGCAGCGCCCGGCTCAGGTGACTGCTCGGCACTTGAAGTCGACGTTCGCGAGAATGGGGCTGACCCAGATCGACTCGGTCTCCCGCGTGGTGCGTTCGCACTATCTGCCCTACTATTCGCGACTCGGACCGTATCCGCGTGAGACCCTCGACCGGCTCTTCTACTCAGCACCCCGCATGGGCGTCGAATACTGGGCCCACGCGGCGGCCTTCGTCCCGCCGGAGACCTACCGTCATTTCGAACGCACCAGAGCCGAGTGGTGGCGCAACGACTACGGCCAACGGCATCCCGACAGCGGCCCTGATTTCCGGGCACTGCAGCGATCGGTCCTCGACGTGCTGGAGTCGGGACCGAAGACTGCACGTGGGGTCGCGGACCTCGTCGACCATGAGATCCCCGAACGCAACCGCGATCATTGGGGCTGGAACCCCAGCCAGGTCAAGATGGCACTCGAAGCGCTGTTCGCCGGTGGCATCATCAATGCCGCGGGCCGCAATGATCACTTCGAACGCGTCTACGCCCTGCCGCGCGACGTCAGTCAGTCGTTGCCGGCGCCTGAACTCTCCTACGGTCCCGATGGCGGCCCTGAGGTCGGCCTCGATCCCGAAGCCGAACGACCTCGCGGAGTCTCAGGCACTGCCAACAACGTACTCGAGCTGACCCGGATTGCGGCCCGGGCGCTGGGCATCGCCCGCCCGGACTGCCTGGCAGACTACTTCCGGCAGGCGCGCACGACCACCGATGAGGCGATCAGGACGCTGCTGGCCTCCGGTGAACTCGTCGAAGTCGACGTTGAGGGGACTCGGGCACTGAAGTGGCATACGGCGAGGACTCCTCGCTCCGTCTCGGCCAGAGCGCTTCTGGCTCCGTTCGACCCGCTCGTCTTCTACCGACCGCGGATCGAATGGCTCTTCGGCTTCCACTACCGGATCGAGATCTATACTCCCGCCAAAGACCGGGTGCACGGGTACTACGTGCTGCCGTTCCTCCTCGGCGAACGTCTTGTCGGTCGAGTCGACCTGCACCGGGACCAGGCAGCCAACACACTTCGGGCGCTGAAGGTGACGTGGGAGCCGGGCGAAGAGCACGAGGAGGAACTGGCACTGGAGCTGCGTGAAATGGCGAAGTGGCTCGGATTGGGGGCTGTGGATATGAGCGGTACTCACCTGCCATTAAGCTAGGGAATATAGAGTCGTTCGAGTTGTTGTCAGGCATTCATGCCGATTAGGAGAAAAGTGGCTAATTTCCTCGAGAAGCTTCTGCGCACCGGTGAGGGACGCACGCTGAAGAAGCTCCGCCAGTACACGGATGCGATCAACGCGCTGTCCGAGGAGTTCAGCGAGATGTCGGATGCTGAGCTGCGGGAGGAAACAGATCGTTTCAAGAAGCGCTATCAGGACGGGGAGACCCTCGATTCGCTGCTTCCCGAAGCCTTCGCCGCCGTCCGCGAGGCCGCGGGACGCACACTGGGCATGCGCCACTTCGACGTCCAGCTGATGGGCGGGGCGGCACTGCACCTGGGCAACATCGCTGAGATGAAGACCGGTGAAGGCAAGACGCTGGTCGCGACTGCGCCGGCCTACCTCAATGCACTCACCGGCGGTTCCGTGCACATCATCACGGTCAATGACTACCTGGCTACCTATCAGTCCGAGCTGATGGGCCGCGTGTTCCGGTTCCTGGGGATGGAGACCGGCTGCATTCAGGCCAACATGTCCTCAGACAATCGACGCAAACAGTATGCCGCGGACATCACCTACGGTACGAACAACGAATTCGGCTTCGACTACCTGCGCGACAACATGGCCTGGTCTGCCGATGAACTTGTGCAGCGCGGACACGCATTCGCGATCGTCGACGAGGTCGACTCGATCCTCATCGATGAGGCTCGCACCCCGCTCATCATCTCCGGCCCGGCCGAAGGCGATGGCAACCGCTGGTACGAAGAGTTCGCCAAGGTCGTCAAACGACTCAAAACCGACCGTGACTACGAAGTCGATGAGAAGAAGCGCACCGTCGGTGTGCTCGAGCCCGGCATCGAACGAGTCGAAGACTACCTGGGCATCGGCAATCTCTACGACGCAGAGAACACCCCGCTGATCAGCTTCCTCAACAATGCGATCCGCGCGAAGGAACTCTTCAAGAAGGACAAAGACTATGTGATCCTCGACGGTGAAGTCCTCATCGTCGACGAACATACCGGTCGTGTGCTCAAGGGCCGTCGTTACAACGAGGGTCTGCACCAGGCCATCGAGGCCAAAGAGAACGTCAAAGTTCAGGCCGAGAACCAGACCCTGGCGACGATCACCCTGCAGAACTTCTTCCGTCTCTACGAAAAGCTCTCCGGCATGACCGGTACGGCAGAGACCGAGGCCGCGGAATTCATGTCGACCTACAAGCTCGGCGTGGTCCCGATTCCGACGAACAAGCCGATGCAGCGCGTCGACCAGTCGGATCTCGTGTACAAGAACGAGGTTGCGAAGTTCGATGCTGTCGTCGATGACATCGCTGAGCGTCACGAGACCGGACAGCCGGTCCTCGTCGGCACCACCAGCGTGGAGAAGAGCGAATACCTCTCCACACATCTGAAGAAGCGCGGCATCCGCCACGAGGTCCTCAACGCGAAGAACCACGCAGGTGAAGCCTCCATCATCGCCATGGCGGGTCGGAAGAATGCCGTGACTGTCGCAACGAACATGGCCGGTCGCGGTACTGACATCATGCTCGGTGGCAACGCCGAATTCCTGGCTGTGACCGAGATGGAGAAGCGGGGCCTTGACCCTCAGGAGAACGAAGAGCAGTACGAGGCCGAATGGCAGGACGTGCTCAAGGCAGCGGAGAAGCGAGTCAAGACCGAGGCCAAAGAGGTCGTCGAATCCGGTGGCCTGTACGTCCTCGGCACCGAGCGCCACGAATCCAGGCGCATCGACAACCAGCTGCGTGGACGTTCGGGACGCCAGGGCGACCCCGGTGAGAGCCGCTTCTACCTGTCTCTCACCGATGACCTGATGCGGCTCTTCGGCTCAGGTGCCGCTGAGCGGATCATGGCCACCGCCAATGTTCCCGACGATGTTCCGCTGGAATCCAAGATGGTGTCGAGGGCGATTCTCTCGGCACAGTCGCAGATCGAACAGCGCAACGCCGAACAGCGTAAGAACGTTCTCAAATACGACGACGTGCTCAACCGTCAGCGCACGGTGATCTACGACGAGCGGCGCAGGGTCCTGGACGGGGCAGATCTGGAAGATCACGTCGCGAAGTTCCGTGAGGAAGTCATCGACGCCTATGTGGCAGAGGCAACCACCGGACCGGTCGAGGATTGGAAGGTGGGCGAACTCTTCGAGGCGCTGGGTAAAATCTATGAGCCGTCCATCACCGAAGAGGACCTGGCCGAAGAGGTCGGGGGAATCGGCAACCTGACGAAGAACCTCCTCAACCGGGAGATCCAGTCCGACATCGGGGTGTTCTACGAACAGCGTGAAGAGGCTCTGGGCGAAGAGGCCACTCGTGAACTCGAACGACGTGTCGTGCTCTCGGTCATCGACAAGCGGTGGCGCGAACACCTCTACGAGATGGACTACCTGAAGAACGGCATCGGTCTGCGTGCTATGGCGCAGAAGGATCCGCTGGTGGAATATCAGCGCGAAGGCTTCGACATGTTCAAAACCATGCAGGATGGGATCAGGGAGGACGTCGTCCGCCTCACCAATACCCTCGAGGTGACCGTGAACCGTGTCGAGGATGCTTCTGATGACGATTCCGAGGTTGAGGTCGACGCGGCTGAACTGCGTCACACCACACCCAAGATGCAGCTGTCCGCCCCATCTGAGGCTGGTTCGACCTCGTTGTCCGAGTCTGAGGACGAAGAGGCCGGGACCGCTGCCGATCAGCCGGCCAACCGTGCAGAACGTCGGGCGATGAAGAAGGCGAAGAGCTGACCAGTCTCTGACATCGGCCTCACATCGTCTGCAGTGCCGTCATCGTCCACCGGGTGGTGAGCAGTTCCAAGCGAATTGCCACCGCCCGGAATCGGTTCTGGGTGCGAACGACGACGGTGACTTCAGCGATGGCACTGGTGACCCTGCAGACTCTGGCGTTGCCGGCCTGCAGGGTGCGTGTCGCGCCCAGTTCTCCGAATGGTCTGGTCGGTGCCACCTCTGCACGCATTTGGGCGCGCTGGTCGATCTTCTCCAGCAGTGTCCGATCGACCCAGCGAGAGATGGAATCGCTGCGTCGTATGCCCGCGAAGATCTCCAGGCACGCCACCGCCAACGACGTCGCGGTCGCGGCAATGCGGCCCTCATCACTGTCATCTGCGGCCTTGTTCTGCTGTGCAGCAGGGGCGGTCGCAACGGGCTTCGGTACGCCGCTGCTCAGCGGCGTTGATGCCACCCGCGGACGTGAAAGCACCAGTGGGGCACTCATGGCTGAATCTCCAATCGTTGGCCGGGCATGATGAGGTTCGGGTTCGCACCGATCACCTCGCGGTTGGCTGTGTAGATGTCGTCGACGACGTCTTGGGTAGTGCCGCCGGAAGATGGATGATCGGCGGCGATCGACCAGAGGCTTTCGCCGGGGCCGACGATATGGATGCCAGGGGCCTCATCATGATCGTCAGAGGCCTCGCTGATGGGATCGTCAATGCCCTGGCCCCGGTCTCTTTCGCCGCCGGCCGAATCGTCGGCTGTGGATGAACCGGCGTCCGTGGATGAGCCAGAATCCTTGGGCGGTCGATTCTGCGGTGGCGAAGGCGCAGGATCGGCAACAGGAGACGTCGGTTCAGCTGTCGGCGGGGCGGTCGGCCAACCAGGATCAGGGAGGGGATCGTCGGGCAGCGCGGTCGGCCAGCCGGGATCGAGTGTGGCACTCGCCGATCCAGCAGGCGCAGCGTGAGCTTCGTTGATGAGCGTATCGGCCGGCGGGGGAGAGGCGTGGGTCGCGTTGACAGCCAGGCTTGCTGAAGCTGCGGCGAGAACGCTTGAGCGCAGTATCGTCGGCACGATGCGCATGACAGACCGGGTGACGATTGCTCTCATGCGACCGTTGGGCAGCAGCCTGATCAGCAGCGTCAGAAGAGAGACCGCTCCGAGGCGAGAAGAGAGCACGGCGGCAGTGCCGGCGACGATGATGACAACGAGATCAGTGGTGCTGCGAGGCATCGGCAGGTGAACCCACGTGGTGATGAAACCGCCGATCAGACAGAGCCACGAGACGCTGCAAGCTATCAACAGATACATGAGAGACGTCCTTCATTGGAAACGTATCTCAATAGTGCAGTTAGATGGTATTTGATGTCAATAGGTTATTATAACTACGGGGCTGTAGTTCCGCTGATCGGCGCAGAAGCTCTTGCTTGTCGGCCTTCGCTGCGGCAGGCTTCACATCATGGAGGATCGGATCGACGCTCTTCTCGCGGATGTCGAAGCAATGCACACGTCCCGGGAAGCTCACGCCAGAAGAGGTGAACTCGGTGATGAAATTGCCGCTCATGCCGCACGGCATACTCTGCGCGAGCGACTGCGGGGTGCAATCGGCCAGCACGTGCAGGTCGCCGTCGCCGCCCGCGAAATATCAGGGACAGCTGTCTTTCTCGGTCGGGGGATCGTCGTGATCGCCGGCACGGAGTCGAACATTGTGGCGATCGACTGGATACGAGAGATGCGCACTGGATCCAGAAGACACCGGTACGAATCCGGTCCCCTGGAGCGCTTGGGTATGGCGTCGGCTCTCAGACGACTGGCGGCCGACCACGAGCAGATCTCCCTGGAGTTGGCGGGCGAGGGCGGAACCGTTCGGGGGCGCAGCGACATGGTCGCCTCGGACTACGTCGAGATCTCCGGACGGATCATCCCGCATCGTTCAATCGCTCTGGTAAGGGCCCGAGTCAACCCTTTCGCTTAGGGGTGGCTGATCGGAGGCGGTTGACGAGCCGAGCGTTGATCGGGGAGTGGAGTAACCTGTCTTCGCTTCAGTCTTCGAGCGAACCGGTCTTGATCTCGTGCTCGGCGCGTTCGTACATCCGCTGGATGTACGCCTCGATCTCGGTCTTCTCCACGCGCCACTGTCCGCGCCCGCCTACCTTGATGGCACGAAGATCTCCGGTGCGGACCAGGGCGCGGGCTTGAGCGATCGACACATTGAGCAGATCGGCCACGTCGGTGAGCGGCAGGAAACGATTTTCGACGACCATGAGGGCCCCTTCTCATTCCAGGTGACTGATTGCTTGGTGACTAATTTTGTCAAAACCATTGCTTTGACCTCGTTTGATGTTCAATACTATCACTCAGAAACAGTTCCTGTCATGGGAAATTTTCCAAAGGTGGAGATGCAATGGAGCTCTCGAAACGAATTCGTCGGCCTAAGTGGACCGATGCCAGGCTGCTGGTCGGGGCAGTCCTAGTTGTCGTGGCCATCGTCGCGACCTATCTGCTCATCAGCGCGGCGAACGCAACCACTCGAGTGTGGGCCAGTGCGGTCCCTCTTGTCCCAGGTCAGGTGGTCAGCGCTGATGATCTGACTGTCGCTGAGGTGAATCTGGCCGATATCGGAGACAAGTACCTCTCTGCGGATGCCGGATTCCCGGACCATTCGAGCGTGCGGGCCGTGATTGCCGCCGGTGAGCTTCTGCCGGCCTCGGCACTGGCCCCCATCGCCGAGCTCGAGGGTAGGATCGTGGCGATCGATGTCGCCGGGTCCGTCCCCACAGTCGTCGATACCGGCAGCCTGGTCGACGTCTGGGCCCAACCGGAATCGAAGGGACTCGATGATGAAGGCGTCGACCCGCAGCAGATCGTGACCTCGGCGCCGGTCTCGAACATCACCCGTGAGGTCGGCAGCTTCGGCGTCGGAGATGGTGCCAGGATCGAAGTCTTCGTCGCCAGTGCGGAGCTCGCCGATGTCCTCGGCGCACTCGACGGCAACAGCGTCCTCTCGGTCGTCGGTGCCCCCGCTGAAGTCAGAGCCGAGGGCGGTCAGTCATGACGCAGGTGCTCCTGGCCGTGGACTTCGAGTTCGATCTGATCCTGTTCGAACTCCTCAGCGAGGTCGACGACGTCACCATCGTCGCTCGACCAGCAGATGACGTCGAACTTCTGGCGCTGTGCAGGACGGGCAGCGCCGACGTCGTCATCGTCGGTCAGTACTTCCCAGGGTTGGACGCCCAGGTCATCTCCGCGATCCTCGCAGCAGGAACTGCGGTACTGGGATTCGGAAACGACACGGCGGCGCTGGAGTCCCTCGGCATCCTCAGCAGCGTTCCCTCCATCGCGGACGCTGAGACCGTGGCGCAGGCGATCGATGACACCCGCGATTCCACCGTCGTCCCGCCCCGACCACTCGCTCCGCCCGGATCGCTGAAAGGGCAGGGGCACATCGTCACAGTCTGGGGTACGGGTTCGTCTCCCGGTCGGACGCTCACGGCGGTCAACCTCGGCGATCACGGTGCCAGGCAGGGTCACCGCAGCGTCGTCGTCGACGCCGATACAGTGGCTGCGATGGTGGCCACGACTCTGGGGCTGACGGAGGAATCGGCGCATCTGGCCAGCCTGTGCCGACTCGAGGTGGAGAAGACCCCGCCTGTGGACATCTCTGCCGTTCCGCATGCCGCCGTGCGTGATGACTTCCATGCTGTCACGGGACTGACCAGACCAGACAGGTGGCCAGAAGTTCGCGCATCGGTCCTGACAGCGGTGCTGTCCCGATTAGCCAAGATGTTCGACCTCGTTGTCGTCGACGTTTCCGACCGGGTGGATCCCGACGATGACTTCGCCGATCCGTTCTATGACCGGCACTGCGCGACGCGTGCCGCTCTGGAGGCCGCGGACACCGTGCTCGTCCTAGCCGCAGGCAATCCGATCGGCCTGCAGAGGCTCGTCAAACTGCTGGGCACCGAAAGAGCGGAGTCGCTGGGGTCCAAGATGCGCATCGGCATCACACAGGTGCGTTCAGGAGCTGTAGGCCATCGGCCCGAGGTGCGGATTCGGGAAGTGCTCGCCAGATTCGTTCGCCGAGACCCCGACTTCATCTTCAGCGACGACCGGGCAACAGCCGACGCCGCCATGCTGTCCGGGCACACCCTCCATGAGGAGAATCCGAAATCTGTGCTCAGCCAGGAGATCGCGGCCGCGGTGACTGAGCTGCTGCCGGCCCGGAAGCGCTCACGGAAGTCGGGTGCGGGTCGAGCAGCGAAGTCCCTTTAGGATTGGAGCATGTCCATTCGCTGCTATATCCCGACCACGCTGACCGCAATTCGCCAAGGGCTCGGCCCGGTGCACGCGGTCGCCCCCGATTCCCAAGGTCGAGAACTGGGCGGGGATGAACTCGAGGCACGAGAATTCGACGCCCTGTGCATCGCGGCCTCAATTGCTGCCACTCAGTCTTTCGAAGCCGCTGCCGCAAGCGTCCGAGAGTCTGCATCGGATCCGGCGTCCGAAGGCGGGCCCAGAGCTGCTTCACCGCGAGCCGTCATCGCCTACGATGCACCCGATTCGAGCGCCGGCGAAGATCTGGCCGAAGGCTTCGACCTGCTCACCCTTTCCGAGGTCGACATGACGTCAGTCGCCAGCATCCACCTCGACGAGGTCGAGATCTGGGAAGAAGCTGCCGACATCGCCGCCGACAAGGGGCGCGAAGCAGCGGAGGACCACCTCGGCGACTCCGATCTTCTCTGGTACGACGCGACCGAGCTGCCCGTGCTGCTGCGCGAGCGCGGCTGAGTCCGGATCGACCCGGGCCGATCAAGTCAACGCCTCAGAAGTGTTCGAGCTTGACCAGGCGGTCGGCAAGTCGCTTCTCAAGAATGGGCACGACCGCCTGTTCGATCATCGACCCGAAGAGGGGAATCGAGGAACTGATCTCGGCGCGCACCGACAGCGAGGTTCCCGAACCATTGCGAACCAGCGCGATGAGCGCATCGATCTCAACGGGTACTCCGGCCGCATGAGCGGTCATTCGGATCTCTGCGCTGTCGCCGATGACATCGCCGGGAATCATATAGACCTCGACGAGTTCGGCATCCGCTGGAAGGCGAGAAGCCAGGGCAGAGGGCATTTCACTCTTGGGCATCGGCGTCTTCACCGTCACCTCGGTGTCGGGGTCGATCCGCTCGGCATGTGCCTCAGATCCCAGTGACTGCCAGGTCGAGACATCGGCAAGTCGGAGGAGAAAATCCGACAGAGCCTCCGAGTATTCATGGTTGAGTGTCAGAGTTCGCATGGCTCCAGTTTGCCAGGAGATCAGCGTCGTGGCGCGGCATGGCTGTCGGCGTGCCTTTCTCCGCATTTGAGCATAGTGTGGGTGGTGGCGGCTCGACGTCGAACCGCCGTCAATTTTGCGCGCTGATCATAGAGGTGACATGGTGTCTCAGGTCTCATATTCGGACATTGCAGAAGAGTGGAGGAAGCAGAGGGGGCAAGGTGCCCCGGAGAACTTCATCGAAGCGTATTATCCGCGTTTCGAACCTGGCACTTCCGAAGCAGGAACAGAGGCGCTGGCCGCAGCGGCCGCCTCACACTACGCTCTAGGGCTTGAATACGACGGCAGATCACCGGTGATCTCCATCTACAATCCCGACGTCGACTCTCCCGAGTTCCGCGACAACCACACTGTCATCGCCATGGTCCTGACCGACATGCCCCACCTCGTGTCCTCGATCGTCAGCGATCTGGCCACCAGCGGTCGTGCCATCCGTCAGGTCCACCACCCCATCATCGCCGTCGAGGGACAGGGCTCGGAGCTGTCCGTGCTCTCCAGGGCTGAAGCCCCAGCGGTGTCTGCCGATACCGCTGGCATCCCTCTCGTATCCGAACCCGCCGAGGCGAGCGGATCCCTCCTTCCACAGCAGCAGTCCTGGATCCGCCTCGAGATCGATCGACTTCCCGAAGAGGATCTCGCTGGGCTCGAAGACCAGCTGCGCAACGTGCTTGACTACGTTTCGGCCGCAGCCACCGACGCCAGCGCCATGGCGATCCGGGCCAAGGACATCGCGAAGGAACTGCAGGCGCAGCCGCCACGGTCAGAGCTCGCCTCCGAAGCCGAGGCAGCCGCCGAGCTGCTCAACTGGCTTGACGGCCACTTCACCTTCCTCGGATACCGCGAATACGACTACTCTCACGATGAGAGCCAGAGCAGCCTCGAGCCGATTGAGCACACGTCCCTGGGCATCTCCACCCTGAGGCCGCTGGTGAAGTCGCCGCTGAGTCGGGCCGTGGCAGATAAAGCCGATGAACCGCATGTGCTGGTGCTGACGAAGGCGAACTCACGATCACGCGTGATCCGCGGGTCATTCATGGACTACATCGGGGTCAAGACCTTCGACTCGGCCGGTGAGATCGTCGGTGAGCGCCGCTTCGTCGGTGTCTTCAAGCCTGAGTTCTACAACGACAGCGTTCTCAACATCCCGGTCATCAACCGCAAGGTGCGCAAGATCCTCTCCGCCAGCGGATTCCCCGCAGGATCGCATTCAGCGAATGAACTCCTGGGCGTCCTCGAGACCTACCCGCGCGATGACCTCCTGCACGACGAGACCACGACTATCTTCGATGTCGTCATGCAGATCGTCGACATGCAGGAACGTCGCCAATCACGGGTCTTCGTTCGCCGTGACCCCTACCAGCGGTTCGTCTCCGTCATCCTCTACCTGCCCCGCGACCTCTACGATACGGCGGCGCGCATGCGAGTCCAGGAGGTGCTGAAGAAGTTCTACCACGCTGAGAGCGTCGACTTCGATGTGCTGCTGACCGAATCCGCACTGGCCCGCATTCACTTCGTGGCCCGCGTTGCCCGTGACGTGGAACTGCCGCAGATCGAACCAGAGACCGTGGAGAAGCGGATCGTCGGCGCTGTGCGCTCCTGGTCCGAAGACGTCCACGCTTTCCTCGCCCCCACAGAGCGAGGTGACAGCGAGAGCTCCGTTGCACGCGCAAACCGGTGGTCGAAGGCCTTCCCGCCCAGTTACGAAGAACACCACTCTCCGACCGACGCCATCGCCGACGTCGCCCGGTTCGAAGCGATGGAGGCCGGTAACGGACCCGCCGTTCGCCTCTACAGTTCCGAGGAATCCGGCGACGCACCAGTGCGCCTGGCCCTCTACCGCAGCGAACGTGTCGGACTGTCGGAAGTGCTGCCGTTCCTCACCGCCTTCGGCGCGACCGTGCTCGACGAACGCCCCCATGAGTTGGACCTCGCCGATGGTTCTCACCGCTACATCTACGACTTCGGACTCACCTTCCCTGAGACCCTCGACGACGGTGACTGCGAACGGATCTCCGATGCGTTCATTGCCGGTTGGGAGGGCAAGAAGGAAGCCGGAGTCTTCGACCGCCTCGTCGTCTGCGGAATGCACTGGAAACACGTGACGATCATCCGCGCACTGGGCAAGTACCTTCGCCAAGCCGGCTTCACCTACTCCGATGCCTACGTCGGCGAGGTCTACAGCGACAACCCGGAGATCTCACGACTCCTGGTCGACTACTTCTTCGCGAAGTTCGATCCCACCGCTGACGGAGCCGGACGCGAAGACAGGATGGCCGAACTCAACGAGTCGGTCGATTCGGCACTCAGCGATGTCGCCAGCCTCGACGCGGACCGTGTCCTGCGGTCTTCTCTCGAACTGCTGCGCGCCACAGTGAGGACGAACTACTTCCTCGACGAGACCGGCGAGCTGCCGACGGCACTCGTGCTCAAGATTCGCGCCAATGAACTCAGTTTCGTGCCCAAGCCCAAACCAGCACTGGAGATGTGGGTCTACTCACCTCAGGTCGAAGGAGTGCACCTGCGCTTCGGCACAGTGGCCCGTGGTGGCTTGCGCTGGTCCGATCGTCGTGACGACTTCCGCACCGAGGTCCTCGGCCTGGTCAAGGCACAGATGGTCAAGAACGCACTCATCGTGCCGACCGGTGCCAAGGGCGGATTCTTCCCCAAGCAGCTGCCTCCGATGAGTGACAGGGACGCGTGGATGGCCGCCGGCCAAGCCGCCTACGAGGTCTTCATCGAAAGCCTCCTCGAAGTCGCTGACAACCTGGTCTACCGCGCGAACGGCACCCAGGAGGTCGTCCATCCGGATCGCGTCGTCAGACACGACGGAGATGACTACTATCTGGTCGTCGCTGCCGATAAGGGCACCGCTCGCTTCTCGGATGTGGCCAACGCGATCGCCGAACGTCGCGATTTCTGGCTCGGCGACGCCTTCGCCTCCGGCGGATCCGTCGGATATGACCACAAGAAGATGGCCATCACCTCTCGTGGTGCCTGGAAATCCGTGGAACGACACTTCCGCGAACTCGGGGTCAACACCGACGCCGATGACTTCACTGTCGTGGGCATCGGAGACATGAGCGGTGACGTCTTCGGCAACGGCATGCTGCGCAGCGAACACATCCGCCTCGTCGCGGCCTTCGACCACCGGGACATCTTCCTTGACCCGAATCCGGATGCCGCACGCAGCTTCGTGGAACGCAAGCGTCTCTTCGACCTGCCGCGCTCAAGCTGGCAGGACTACGATCGGGAGCTCATCTCCTCCGGAGGCGGAGTCTTCCCCCGATCGGCGAAATCCATCGATCTCAGCCCCGAAGCCGCGGCCGTACTGGGCCTCGAGCCCGGTAGACGCAGCCCCGCCGAGCTGATGTCGCAGATCCTCAAGGCCCCCGTCGATCTCGTCTACAACGGCGGCATCGGCACCTACATCAAGTCCTCGGACGAGGGTCATGCCGATGTCGGGGACAAGGCCAACGACGCCATCCGCATCGATGGCCGCGACGTGCGCAGCCGGGTCGTCGGAGAAGGCGGCAACCTCGGTGTGACCCAGCTGGGCCGTGTCGAAGCGGCACTGAACGGCGTGGCGATCAACACCGACGCCGTCGACAACTCGGCAGGCGTGGACAGCTCCGACCATGAGGTCAACATCAAGCTCCTCCTGCGCACCTTGCTCCATAAGGACGCCTTCGCAGCAGAGGATCGCGAACGTGTGCTGCTGTCCTTCACCGACGACGTCGCTGACCGGGTGCTGGCCAACAACTACGCACAGAACGTGGTCCTCGGTGAGGCTCGGGCCCAGACCGAGTCCATGTCGGGCACCTATGGCCGGATGCTGAGCTACCTGGAGAAGAACGCCGACCTCGATCGTCAGGTCGAGTTCCTGCCTGATGCGCAGGAACTGACCAAGCGTGAGTTCAGCGCCTACGTCTCCCCGGAACTGGCGGTTCTCCTCGCCTACGCCAAGATGCATGCCGCCGATGAGATCCTGGACAGCGTGGTTCCCGATGAGGAATGGATGAAGCGGGAGCTGACCTCCTACTTCCCCGACTCCCTAGTAGAGAAATACGGAGAGCTCATCCCGGAGCACCCCCTGCACCGGGAGATCGCGACAGCCAAGCTCGTCAATCGGATGATCGACCGCGGCGGACTCACCTACGTCTACCGGATGCTGGAAGAGACCCCCGCCTCGGTGCCGCAGATCGCCCGTGTCTTCGTCGTCGTCTCCGAGATCTTCGGACTCGATGACTTCTTCGAAGCGGTATGTGCGCTCGACAACAAGGTGCCGACCGAGGTCCAGGTCCAGCTGCAGCACGCCTATGTGCGTCTGCTCGATCGGTCTTCGCGCTGGTTGGTGCAGCAGGCACCGGATACCCTCGACGTCGATTCCGGTATCGAGCGCTATGGCAATGTCGTCGCAGCTCTGCGAGCCCGCGTGCCTGACCTCGTCGACGGCTTCGACGCCGAGAGCATGAGGGCAACGGCACAGGGCTACATCGATGAAGGTGTGCCGAGCGAACTCGCATGGCGTGCGGCAGCCCTGCTCGATGAGTTCGTGCTTCTCGACATTGCCCAGCTGTCTGCCCGTGCGGGTGAATCCGCAGAGGACGTCGCTGAACTCTACTACGCTGTCAACGACAAGTTCTCCGGTTCGCAGGTGCTCACTCTCATCGGCGACCTCGACCGCAGCGACCGGTGGTCGGCCCTGGCGCGTGGCTCGCTGCGCGATGACTTCTACTCATCGATCCTGTCGGTGGCCGGCACGGTCCTCGTCGCGACTGACTCGCCGATCTCCGGGACTCCAGATGAGCGAGCCTGTCAGCGGCTGACCGAGTGGCTCGAACGCAATGAGACCGTAGCCGCACGGGTGCTGGATACGACCGAGACGATCCTCGGACTCGAGACCGTCACCCAAGCCCCGCTGTCGGTGCTGCTGCGCATGATGCGCGGTGTTGTCCGCTCCTCCGCATGGGAATCGGAGCAGGCTGTCTGAGCAGTGATCCCAACTGATCAGTGGTAGCGTCAGATCATTGCTGACGTCGACAGACTTCGCGGGCTTGGAGCCTGCGGGTCTGTCGGCGTCTGTGCCGTCATCATCGGCCTGTGCCGTTGCCCACCCGGAAGAAGAACACAGTGCTCAACGAACTCCTGGCCGCCGAAGGCATCACCGACGAAACTGATGTCGAATACATCCATCTGTTGGTGGGGGACTGGCAGCTCATCTCCGACCTGTCCTTTGCCGACCTCGTCCTGTGGGTGCCCTCGGCCAGCGGGGCCCACACAGTGGTGGCGCATTCGCGTCCGACCACCGGTGCGACCCTGTTCAATCGTGACCTCATCGGAGCCCGAGCCACCGGTCTCGAACGGGAGCTCCTGGAGACGGCAGCGAGCTCACATGAGCTGGTGACGAAGATGGCCCAGGCGAAATCTCTGGGCGTCAACGCCGGCACCGATGACACGAAAGTCTCCGCCGAGGCAGTGCCCCTCGTCCGCGAGGGAGTGACGATCGCCATCATGGTCCGGTACTCCGAGGAGATCCGCCGTCGCGGTTCGTCGCGCCTGGAGAAGTTCTACACTCAGTCCGCAATGTCGTTGCTGACCATGATCGCGCAGGGTGCCTTTCCCGACCGTGATGCTCCCAGCGGAGCACGACACGGCGAACCACGTGTCGGAGATGGCATCTTCATCCTTGATCGTGACTCCCATGTCCAATACGCCTCCCCGAATGCGGTCTCACTCATGCACCGTCTGGGCCACCGCGGTGAGATCGAAGGGGACTACCTCGCCGAGGTGGTCTCGAGTCTGAGCACAGAGCTGCGACAGGTCGATGAGACGCTTCCGCTCGTGCTCACCGGTCGTGCCCCCTGGCGGACCGAGCTCGAGGTCGGTCGGACGAGTGTGTCGCTGCGGGCGATCCCACTGACCGATGACGGCACTCGCACCGGCGCGATCGTCCTGGCTCGGGATGTCTCGGAGATCAGACGACGCAAGCGAGAACTGCTCTCACGCGATGCGATGATCAAAGAGATGCACCATCGGGTCAAGAACAACCTGCAGACCGTTTCGGCACTGCTGCGTCTGCAGACTCGTCGGATCGACAGCCCCGAGGCGAAGGGGGCTCTGACGGAGGCGATGCGCCGAGTCTCGATCATCGCCGTCGTCCATGACGTGCTCAGCCAGGGAGTCGAATCGGAGGTGGACTTCGACGAGGTCGTCGACAAAGGGCTGCGCCTGACGCCCGAGCTGACGAGTCCACTGGTCCAGATCAGCCTCAAGCGCTGCGGCAGCTTCGGCACCATCTCCTCAGCGGACGCCACCTCACTGGCCCTGGCGATCACCGAGCTCATCACCAATGCGATCGAGCACGGGTTCCCGGTCGCTGAGCAGGAGAACCTCGCTCCGGGCGAGACACTCACCGGACATGTGTGGGTGACTCCGGAACGCGAGGGCGATCACCTGCATGTCACGATCGCCGACGACGGTGTGGGATTGGGGGAGGATCACAGTCCAGGAAACGGGCTGGGCACGCAGATCGTGAAGACCCTGGTCTCTGCCGACTTGGCGGGTTCGATCCAATGGCAGGAACGTGAGGGCGGCGGGACCGTGGCGATTCTCGACGTCCCTCTGCGCCCCGATTCCTACGACTGAAATCGGCAGACATCGGCCGACATCAGCGGCTTAACGACAAAACACCCTGCGATCAACGAATCACCCCTTGGCAAAGGGGTGATTCGGCACTAACAGTGAGAGGTGCAGCGGCTGTGCGGTCGGGTGCGGACACGATTGAGTCCCTTGCTCAGAATGCGAAGATCTCGTATTTCGAGCAAGGGACTCAATTGGCGAATATCTGCGACCGCCTGTCTTTAGTTGCTGAAGGATTCAGCCAGCGCGGCGGGCACGTGCGGCGCGACGTTTGAGCGCACGACGCTCATCTTCGCTGAGACCGCCCCAGACACCGGCATCCTGACCGGATTCCAGAGCCCATTGCAGGCAGGTCTCGACTACTTCACAGCGGCGGCATACAGTCTTAGCCTCTTCGATCTGAAGCAGGGCGGGACCGGTGTTTCCGATCGGGAAGAACAGTTCCGGATCCTCATTGAGGCATGCTGCACGATGTCGCCAATCCATGGTGACCTTTCGACGAATTAAGTGAACGCGGTTTACGACACCCAAATTCCAGGCGCGCAACTCTCTTACCCAAGGTTCACATAACCGTTTTGGGCACACAAGGGTAATGCAGTGTGAAATTTCTGACAAATATTTTGTTCATTGTCCTGCTATGGGGGCCTTGACGCAAATTCGTCCACTATGCGTCTTTCTCGATACAGCAGGCAACGCCGACAACATGATGCGTCCTGACTCCGAGGTGTGCCAAGTTCAGGGCTAGACTGGCGATGAAACGACTGGTCACCTCGGCGGCGGCTCCAATCGCCGCTGTCTCAGTCGAACACGAGAATCTGAACTCGACGTGAACCAATGGAGGACTCATGACAACGGACAATCTTTCCCAGGCACGCATCATCTCTGTCGGCGGGCACACCCCTCAAGTCGATCCCGGTGCGTTCATCGCAGCAGGTGCCACCCTGGTCGGGGACGTGAGGGTGAAGAAGGGCGCGAGCGTCTTCTACGGCTGCGTGCTCCGAGCTGAAGCCGCCCCGATCACCATCGGTGAGGACTCGAATGTGCAGGACAACACGGTCATGCACACTGATGAGGGCAAGCCGGTCGTCATCGGCTCACGGGTCTCCATCGGGCATCAGGCTCTTGTCCATGGGGCAGTGGTCGATGACGACGTCCTCATCGGCATGCACGCCACCGTCCTCAACGACGCTCACGTGGGCTCCGAGTCACTTGTCGCCGCAGGCGCGATCGTTCTGGAAGGCACCGAGATCCCACCCAGGTCGCTGGTGGCAGGAGTCCCGGCCAAGGTGCGTAGGGAGATGACGGACGACGGCATTGAGAAGGTCCGCCAGAACGCTCAGTCATACCTGCGTCTGTCAGCGCTGCACCGAGATACTGCCGAAGTCATCGACGGCCTCTGAGCCACCTCGGGCGATGCGAGGTCTTTAGTCTCAGACTCTTCGAGTGGTGCTTGAGACCCTGGTCATCGGGCATTGTCAGAACCGAGGCGTCCATTCGCTCTGTCGTCCGCTATTTGAGAGAATTGCTCTGTGAACACTGAATTTGAATCCACTGCAGATCGAGTCGTCATCATCGGTGGTGGCCCGGGCGGATACGAAGCCGCACTGGTTGCCGCCCAACTGGGTGCGGACGTGATGCTGGTCGAGCGCAACCGCTGCGGTGGGGCCGCTGTCCTCACCGACGTCGTTCCCTCGAAATCACTCATTGCCACGGCCGAGATGATGGAAGAGATCGGCCGCTCTGAGAGCTTGGGCATCCGCATCTACGACAGCGAGGGCGATGACGGCGACACGGTCGTCGCGGACCTCAAGGCCGTCAACAAACGCATCCTGTCCCTGGCCGACGCCCAGGCCAATGACATCTACGAAGCCCTGGTTCGAGCGGGTGTCAAGGTGATCCAAGGAACTGCGACCCTGGCTGACCGCGATCATGTCAACGTCGTTGAAGAGGGCGGTACAGAATACACGCTCGAGGCATCGACGATCCTGCTGTCCGTGGGCTCTCATCCTCGTGAACTCGACTCGGCGAAGCCAGACGGAGAGCGAATCCTTTCCTGGACACAGCTCTATGACCTCGATGAGATCCCCGAACATCTCATCGTCGTCGGCTCAGGTGTCACCGGTGCGGAATTCGCCTCCGCCTACCGTGCGCTGGGAACGAAGGTCACGCTGGTCTCCTCTCGTGAGAAGGTCCTGCCTGGTCAGGACGAGGATGCTGCCGATGTGCTTGAGTTCGTGTTTCGCAATAAGGGCATGAACGTCCTTTCTCGGTCTCGCGCCGACTCGGTGAAGCGGACCGAGAACGGCGTCGAGGTGATTCTGTCGGATGGCCGTCGTGTCGAAGGATCACACTGTCTGATGGCCGTCGGTTCCATCCCGAACACCGAAGGCCTTGGACTGAGTGCCGCGAAGGTCAGAGTCGCCGAGTCCGGTCATATCAAGGTTGACGGCGTTTCGCGCACCTCTCGCTCCGGCGTGTACGCGGCAGGTGACTGCACCGGTGTGCTTCCCCTGGCCTCCGTGGCGGCCATGCAAGGGCGGATTGCGATGTTCCATGCGCTCGGTGACGCCGTGCAGCCGCTGAAGATTCGTCACGTGGCATCCAATGTGTTCACCGCCCCAGAGATTGCGACGGTCGGCTTCACCCAATCCGACTACCGGGAGAACTCGACCGACATCGATACGGTGATGCTGCCCCTGGACACGAACCCTCGGGCCAAGATGCTTGGCATCAAGGACGGATTCGTCAAGCTCTTCGCCCGCCGAGGCTCGGGCTCGATACTGGGTGGAGTCGTCGTCGGACCTCGTGCCAGCGAGCTCATCCTGCCGATCACCATGGCTGTGGAGAATCGCCTGACAGTCGATCAGCTCTCCGCTTCGTTCGTCGTCTATCCCTCGGTGAGCGGGTCCCTGACAGAGGCATCACGGCAGCTGCACCGCCACCTGTAGAAGTTTTCTCTCTCCGAACTGTCGATATCGGGACCGGTCACCCGTCAGTATGGGGTCAGGCACCTTCGCTTGACGTGCTCAGCAGATGCTGGCGCACAACTGTCCTAAGGAGAGAGATATGAAGTACGCACTTCTGCTCATGGGAAATGTTGCCGATGCCGAATGCGGTGCGGACGAGGGACCCGATCCCAGCGAGTTCATGGCCTTCGATGAGGAGATCAACGCTGCGGGCATCGTCGTAGGAGGATTCGCCCTCGAAGGTCCGGAGACCGGTGTGCGCGTCAGTACTGCGGCCGCTGAAACCGTCGTGACCTCTGGACCGTTCGCAGAAAGCGGTGAATTCGTCGGCGGAAGCTACATCATCGAGGTCGCGAATATCGACGAGGCGATCGCGTGGGCGGAGAAGAGCCCGGGTTCGACTCTTGGCCACATCGAGATACGGCCTCTCGCCGATTACTGATGGTCTCTGCAGGCAAGGCCGAGCAGCCGGCAGTCGCCGCGATTCTCCACACGATCGATGTTCAGGATCGTGGGCGACTGCTGGCAGCTCTGGCAGCGAAATTCCATGACCTCGACCTCGCCGAGGATGTCCTCCAAGAGGCCATGGTGCGGGCCTTGGAGACCTGGACTCAACGAGGTGTACCGCAGAATCCGCAGGCATGGCTGATGACCGCTGCGAAGAATCGAGCACTCGACATCATCCGCTCCGATGCGGTGAAGGTGCGTCGACTTGCCAGACTGCGGATCGAATCCGAGGCCGACACCGGTGATCATGTCGACCACGCTGTCCGCCTCGGCGAAGAGCTGAGCTCGGTGAGCATTCCCGATGAGCGACTTGGCCTGTTCTTCACCTGCTCGCACCCGACATTGAAGGAACGGGAGAAGATCGCCCTCATCCTGCGCTTCCTGGCTGGTCTGAGCACCGCCGAGGTCGCAGCAGTCTTCCTCGTGGATACGGCGACCATGCAGCAGCGTATCGTCAGAGCCAAGAAGCGGATCACCACGACGGGAATTCCTTTCGGCACACCCACAGCGGAGCAGCTGCACGGGCGGCTTCCCGGAGTCCTGCGGGTTGTCTATCTCATCTTCAGCCAGGGGTTCACACCGACGACTGGTGTCGACCACAATCGGATCGATCTGCAGCGGGAAGCAATAGCATTGGCGCGGCTGCTCGTGACGGCGTTGCCGCAGGTGACCGAGGCCAGAGGCCTGCTGTCGCTTCTGCTGATCACGGGTGCGCGAGCCCCGGCACGAACTGATCCCGCCGGTGCGCCAGTGCCCTTGGCCGAGCAGGATCGCAGGCTGTGGGATTCGAAGCTCATCGCCGAAGGGCTGGGGCTGGCGCTCACCGCCGCGGGCGAACCAGGGGCCGGCTCGTACACAGTCCAGGCCGCGATTGCGGCCCTGCACGCTGAGGCAGCCACCTATTCGGAAACCGACTGGGCGCAGATCCTCGTCCTCTACGGACTTCTCGCAAGACTCGAGCCCGGCCCCGTCGTGGAGCTCAATCGGGCCGTGGCCAAGGGAAAGGCCAAGGGCCCTGAGGACGGGCTCAGCGCGCTCGAGGACCTGGCCGCGGAACCAGGGTTGGAAGGGTATCGCCCCTTCCACATCGCACGGGCCCTGACGTTCGATGAGTTGGGGATGCCGGAGCATGCGGAAGCGGCTTTCAGGAAAGCACTGGACTGCCCGGGGAATGATGCCGAGTCCGATTACATTGAGGATCAGATCAGGGATCTGCTCTCCTGAGGCCGCTTCAGGCGGCGAATCGGATGATCGGTTCGCCTGACCTCACCGAGGCACCGGAATCGACGAGCACCTCGGAGACGGTGCCGGAATGGCCGGCCTTGAGCGGCTGCTCCATCTTCATCGCCTCGATCACAGCCAGCGTGTCACCGGCTTCGACAGTGTCACCGGCTGCCACGGAGACCGACACGATCGTGCCCTGCATGGGCGCGTTGAGCGAGTTCGAGTCGTCGGCCAACGAAGCGCCCTTGCGGCTGAGGCTGCGTTTGCGGCGCGGCACACTCGGGCTCGGGACATGCCCGAGGTCGGAGATGACGTCCTTGGGGACCGAGACGGTCATCCGGCGGCCATCGACTTCGACCACAACACTGAAACTATCGGCTGCTGTGCTCATCTGATCTCCTGGTTGAGGGTCGGCAAGTGGATTGACGAAAGTGGTTTCGAGCCAATTGGTCCAGACGTCGAAGTCCTGTGCGAAGGCCTTCTCCGCGACGAGTACGCGATGGAGGGGAAGCAGGGTCGATACGCCCTCGATGCGGTACTCATCCAAGGCGCGTCGAGCTCGAGCAAGAGCCTGGTTCCTGTCGGCTCCGGTGATGATGAGCTTGGCCAGCATCGGATCGAAGTCCGTACCGACGACGCTGCCTTCGCCGATGCCCGAGTCAAGGCGTACGCCCGGCCCGGCCGGAGCCCGGTGGTTCTTCACCGTACCCGTGGCGGGGAAATACGTCGTGGGGTCTTCGGCATTGATCCGGAACTGTATCGAGTGACCGCGAACCTGCGGGAACGCCTCCGGAAGGTGTTCTCCCGAGGCGATGCGCAGCTGCCAGGCGACGAGGTCGACGCCAGTGACCTCTTCTGTCACCGTGTGCTCGACCTGGATCCGCGCGTTGGCCTCCATGAAGATGATCGTGCCGTCGGTGCCTAGGAGGTATTCGCAGGTGGCCGCCCCGACGTAGCCGACGTGGGCGAGAACGCGGCTGGAGGCCTCGGCGACGAGTCGCTCCTGATCGGACGTGAGGAACGGTGCTGGGGCCTCCTCGACGATCTTCTGATTTCGGCGTTGCAGAGTGCAGTCGCGGGTGGAGAGGACCTGCACGTTGCCGTGGGCATCGGCCAGGCACTGGGTCTCGATGTGGCGCGGGCGCACGATCTGCTTCTCAATGAGGCATTCGCCGCGTCCGAAGGCACTGAGCGCTTCCCGGGTGGCAGCGGTGTAGGCGGCCTCAAGGTCCTCGGCTGCGGCGCACGCGCGAAATCCGCGTCCGCCGCCGCCGTGCACGGCCTTGATGACGATCGGATAGCCGATCCTGTGCGCCACTTCGGCGGCTTCTGTCAGATCTGCGACGGCTCCGTCAGAGCCGGGAGCGACTGGAGCAGAGACAGCCTCGGCGACCTCACGAGCACCGGACTTGTCACCCAGGAGCTCGATCGCCGCCGGGGGAGGGCCGATCCAGGTCAGACCGGCATCGATCACGGCCTGAGCGAACAGGGCGTTCTCGGCGAGATATCCGTAGCCGGGGTGGATCGCATCGGCACCGGAGCGTTTGGCAAGTGCGAGGATCTTGTCGATGTCGAGGTAGGTCTCCCCGGGGCCGGCTCCGTCCAGCAGCCAGGCGTCGTCGGCCAGATGCACGAAATCTGCGTCCGAATCCGCGCGGGTGTAGACGGCGATGGCTTTGACACCGAGGTCGTGGGCCGCACGAATGATGCGCAGTGCGATCTCACCGCGATTGGCGATGAGGACGCGGCGCACAGCAGCTGTGGGGACGCGGGTGTGCAATGGTGCAGTCGACTGTTCGGGGAGAACTGTGGTCATGGCGCTCCTTTGTATGATCACAGAACAATTTAGAGATCGACGCCAAGCGTTTGTAGGTCAGGGATAAAAACTTCGGCCGAAAACTTCAAAGGCGTCGGGCGTGTCCGTCTGCCCTCAGCGATTCTACTCGCGTGGTGACCACAGATCGGGCCAGAACAGGCCCGAGTCGCGGACCAGATCACGGATCACAGGGAGGCTGAGGCCGAGGACGGTGAGATGGTCGCCTGCAAGGCGTTGGACGAACGCTCCTCCGTACCCGTCGATGGTCAGTGCACCGGCTACGTGGAAGGGCTCCTCGGTCGCGATGTACGCCTCGAGCTCATCAGGAGTGGGCTCGCCGATGAGCACCGATGTCGTCGATCGCTTCGAGCGGATGTCGACGAGCTCGAAGTTCGCCGGAGACGAGCTCGCACGTCTGAGCACGGCGAGCGTGTGTCCCGAGTGCAGCTCGGTCCACGCCCCTGCTATGTCCGCCCACACCTCACGTGTGCGTTCGGCTGTTCCGGGCTTGCCGATCGCTTCGCCCGCGTGTTCGAGCAGCGAGTCTCCGGCAATGATCACTGCAGTATCCGCTGCGGCCAGCTGCGCGGGAGGGGAGGCGAGCACGCGGTCGATGACGGCACGCGCCTTCGCCTCGGACAGGGCCGTGGTGAGGTCCGCGACAGAGCCCGCGAAACGTGACTCGATGGCGGACTCGTCGACCTCGGAGACGATGATGATCGGATCGATTCCCGAAGCGGTGAGGATCTCTCGGCGGGAGGGGGACTGTGAGGCCAGGACGACAGGGATCACGAGGCTGTCTCAGCTTCGGGGACAGGATCGGCGTCTGTCTCAGGTTCCGTCTCCGCCCGCGCTGCAGAGACCAGCCTGCGTGCACCCTCGCCCTTCTCCGGGATGTCGAGGCTGCGGTCGACCTCAACGGGGGCTTCGATCCGATCGGCGATTGCGGCGAGAACGGTCGAGGACAACTGGGCATAGCCCATGGTGCTGGGGAACCGCCCTGACTCGTTGAGCAGTGATCGGCGTGTGGTCCCACTCAGCGAACCGGTGGCTCGCAGCGGTGTGGCGCGGGCAGCCAGGGCCGCCAGCCACTGCGAGCCGGCGAGCACCCGGGAGGTTCTTCGCAACGAGGTCTTCAGCGGGTCCCGCAGGCCCGGAAGGCCGCCGAGGTTGGGGCAGACCAAGACGAAGACCGTGTACCTGCCCTCTCTCTGGAGTCGATTGATCGCCTGATTGAGCACGGGAATGCCGATGGTGCCGTGAATCGGGTGGATGATGTCGCCGGTACCGATGGAGATGATCGCGAATCGACGCTGTTCGGTCCACGAATCGGAGAGCTGGCGCGAGAGCCAGGCGGAGCGCAGAATCTCATCGACCTGCCGCGGCAGGTCTTCGGACAGAGCTGAGGGGCGCGCGGTTGATTGGACGCGCACGGTTGTGCCCAGGATGCGGCCAAGGCCCCGGGCGATGAGGTGAGGAGGAGCCAGCGTCGGGTCGTCGACATCGATTCCACACAGCCATGAGTCGCCGATGATCGCCAGCGCAGCGGAATCCTCGTCGTCATAGTTGCGTGGGGGAGCGACCGCCTCGGCGAAGGTGGAATACGTCCTCTGGGCGTCGTCATCGAACGCTTTGCGAAGCGCGCCCGCCTGGTGGCGGAGGAGACCAACGGCCGACGCGCCGACACCGACAACGGTCCCCGTCATGGTGGCCAAGGTGTACAGCATGCGTTTTCCCACGAAATTCCCTCCTTTAACCGTCATCATTGCACTTGTCCGAGCTTCCCAACAACTATTGTTGAGTTATGTCTGACAATGAGAAGAAGCAATCCCCGAATCGCTTCCGTGGGGCCTGGGAAGCGTTCCGCAAGGGCCGCAGCGACGGCCGTTCCACACCTGCCGAGCAGCCTTCGCGTGTTCAGGACGTCAGCGCTGAGGAGATCGCGCACAGCCGCATCGAAGCCGAAGCCGTGCCCTATGTGGCACCGGGTCTCAAGCTCGCTGCCGCGTGGTCCTGGCGTTCGCTTGTCGTTCTCATCGCCATCGGAGTCGCGTTCTGGCTGCTGGCGAAGATCTCGAGCGTCGTTCTGCCCGTGCTCATCGCCCTCCTGCTCACAGCCCTCCTCGCACCGTTCACCAACTGGATGGTGAAGAAGGGGCTGCCCCGCGTCGCCGCCGCTCTCATCGCCTTCCTCGGGTTCATCGTCGTCGTCTCGGGACTCTTCACCCTGGTCGGCCAGCAGATCTACTCTGGTATGCCAGACCTCGTCGATCAGGTGATCACAGGATTCGCCAGCATCAGCGACTGGTTGGCCAGCAGGCCCTTCGGCCTGGACGCGTCGACGGTCACCCGTTATATCAACGATTCACTCGATGCGGCCACGAACTTCTTCCAGAACAACAGCTCACAGCTCCTCGGCGGGGCGTTGCAGGCGACGTCATCTGTCGGCACCTTCCTCACCGGTGCCGCGGTGTGCCTGTTCGCGACCTTCTTCTTCCTCTATGACGGAGAGAAGATCTTCCGCTGGTCGATGCGTCTGCTCCCGCTGCCGGCTCAGCCAATCGCCACCGGAGCGTCGGAACGTGGCTGGACCACCCTCGTCCAGTACGTTCGTGTCCAGGTCCTCGTGGCCGGCGTCGACGCCATCGGCATCGGCATCGGTGCGGCGTTCCTCGGGATACCGCTGGTCATTCCGATGACGGTACTCGTGTTCCTGGCATCGTTCGTCCCCGTCGTCGGCGCGATCGCCTCGGGCGTCGTGGCAGTGCTAGTGGCCCTGGTCTCAAGCGGCCCGGTCAGTGCCCTGATCATGCTGGGCGTGGTCCTCGCCGTGCAGCAGATCGAAAGCCAGATCCTGCAGCCGTTCCTCATGGGCAAAGCCGTATCTGTCCACCCGTTGGCCGTCATCCTCGCTGTGACCGCCGGCGGCTTCCTGTTCGGCATCGTCGGCGCGCTGTTCGCGGTTCCTCTGGTCGCCGTCCTCAATACGGTGGTGACATACATCGTCCGTGCCAAGAACCCGAACAGTGCCTCCGATGGTGAAGGGGATGAGGCAGCGGCCGTCCTCGAGCGGGCAAAGGAAAAGCTCGATACCGCTGTCCACGAGGCTGCGGTCGAGAGATCTGAAGGTGACGCGACGAAGGGCGACACCCGGACCGACTGAGCGGGTCCGCGCCAGTGGATCAGCACAATCAATGAAGTAGCAGCACAATGAATGAAGCAGTGGGCGGGTGATCATCACCCGCCCACTGCTTCATTCCGCTCGGTGGCTGCACCCCGTTCAGGGCCTTCGATCAGCCGGAGAAAGGCTCGATGCCCTTGACCTCGACCTTGATCTCCTTGCCGTTGGGAGCTTCGTAGCTGGTCTTTGCTCCGACGGCGACACCGAGCACCGCGGCGCCCAGCGGGGACTTCTCCGAAAACACGTCGATATCGGAATCGCCGGCGATCTCACGGCTGCCCAACAGGAACCGCATGTCGTTTCCGGCCACCTTCGCGGTGACGACGGAACCGGGGGAGACGGTTTTGCCATCGCTGTCGCTGGATCCGACCTTCGCGGACTGCAGGAGCAGCTCGAGCTGGCGAATGCGTGCCTCCTGCTTGCCCTGCTCCTCGCGTGCCGCGTGGTAGCCGCCGTTCTCCTTCAAGTCACCCTCGTCGCGGGCGGCTTCGATCTTCTCAGCAATCTCTGCACGTCCCGGTCCGGAGAGGTGTTCAAGTTCCTGCGACAGGCGGTCGAAGGCTTCCTGAGTCAACCATGTTTCTTCCTGGGTGACATCCTCGGTCATGACTTCTCCTTCTTCGGTTCGGTGCACTGACAGGCGCGTCAGGCAACGAAAAACCGGGCGTTGGGTACGCCCGGATGTTGAATGAAACTCCAGTCTAACGCATCTGCACGCGAAAACGATGATCTCCGTCACGCGCGCTTACAGCTGTTGTGGGCACTGTGTTCGTGACGGAATCGCGGTGTATCGTGCCCCACGAGAAGCGTGCAGACGCTGCTATTCGAACCAACAGGCATCGGCGTGCCCGGACGACGCGAACTGTGTCGTGGCCAGATCGACATCCATCTGTCTGGGCGAGTTGGGATCGGCGGCAGGATCGGCCGGGAGAGTGATCTCGGTGAACCCGACGATGGCCTCATTCTCGTTCGTCGCCTGCACGATGCAGTGAACATCCCGATCCTGATCAGGAAATATTGCCACTGTGACCTGTGTTAACGAAGAGTCGACAACTGAATAATCGAGTGTCTTGGGGGTCGTGGGACTGGTCTGTGGACGAAATGCCACAAACGCAATCGCGATGATCAGGGCAGAGACGATGACGACGGCGATGATCTTGGCTGTTTTTCCGAGATTCCGTTGAGGCTCGCGGACACGGCCGTATCGATCATCATGCAGTGGCTTCTCCACTGTTACCTCAGTCATTGAATTCCTCATCTACGAACATTGCGCACTAATCTAGAGTAGTCGATCCGTCTCCTGCGATCATTTCAGCCATTGCGCAGGAAACGGAACGTCACCAGGCTGAATCGAAAGGGACACACCAAACATGACTTCGCTTCCGTACCATGGACTGCGTCTGCTGACGGTTCATGCTCATCCTGACGACGAATCCTCGAAAGGTGCCGCCACAAGTGCCAAGTATGCGGCACTCGGAGCTCGAGTCCTCATCGCCAGCATGACCGGTGGTGAAGCCGGAGACATCCTCAACCCTGCACTGCTGCAGAGCCCGAAGGCCACCCGCGATATCGCGGGTCTGCGTCGCGAGGAGATGGCCACGGCCGCAGCGGCTCTGGGCGCCGAGCACGTGTGGGTCGGACACGTCGATTCAGGACTGCCCGATGGTGACTTCGACAACCAGACGCCTCCCGGCTGCTTCTACCGTGTCCCCGACGAGGTGGCCATGCTGCCCCTGGTGCACATCATCCGCAGCTTCCGCCCTCAGGTTGTGACGACCTACGACGAGCTGGGCGGGTACCCTCACCCCGATCACATCAAGAACCACGCCGTGACGATGGCGGCTGTGGCGGCCGCAGCCGACCCGGAGAAGAATCCGGAACTCGGTGAACCCTGGCAGGTTGAGAAGGTCTACTTCAATCAGGACCTGTCCGCGAAGAAGTGGGTGACCATCCACGAGAAGATGACCGAGGCGGGTCTCGAGTCGCCCTTCGCAGACCACATCGAGGATTTCAAGAAGCGCGACGCCCAGCGGGTCAACTGGTTGAGCACGACGATCGACTGCGCAGAGTTCTTCCCCTCACGCGATCGTGCTCTTCTCTCCCACGCCACACAGATCGACCCGGAGGGCGGGTTCTTCTCCGCCTCACGCAAAGCCGCGCGGACCTATTGGCCCACGGAGGAGTTCGAACTGGCTGTCGACAACACCGGACGGACGCCTCTGACTCCCGGGGTTGAATTCCAAGAGACGGACCTCTTCGCCTCGGTGACCATGGATGATGGCCGCAAGGTGCCGGCAGAGGGCATGCTGCCTGCATCACCAGACGAAGACGACTACGACGAAGCGACAGGTGAGAGTGCATGATTCTGGTTGCAGCGCAGGACGCGACCCCCAGCGGAGGTCCTGACCCCGATCTGGTCACGCCCGGCACGATCGGCTTCCTGGCGACCCTGGTGATCGTCGTCTTCGTGATCTTCCTCATTCGTGACGCGCTCAAACGAGTTCGGCGCGTGCGTGCACGGGCCCATGCCGATGATGCTTATCCGATCCCGATGCGCAAGTATGCCGTGCCCAACCAGTCGAAGCTCTCCGGCGAGTCTGCACCGGTCGCGGATGAGGAGTCGTCGACGGTCGAGAATTCGGAGACTGAGCACGGCGACGCCGGACAGGGCGAACCAGAGCAGGATGTCGAGCAGCACAAGCCCTTCAGCTGAGTACGAGCCCAGCCAGCAGCAGGCGCCTAGTAGGCGGCCACCGCGGCGACAAGGAGTGCGGCAAGATGGCAGCCGTATCCGGCGATCGTGAGGATGTGGAAGATCTCGTGGAAGCCGAGCCACTTCGGTGAGGGATTGGGCTTTTTGATTCCGTAGATCACGGCACCGACGACATAGCAGATTCCACCTGCCACGACGAGGATTCCCACCGCGGGATTGCTCGCCCAGATCTGGGGGATGTAGCCGACTCCGGCGACGCCGAAGCCCACATAGATGGGAACGAAGAGCCACCTCGGCGCGGTTGTGAAGATGGTCCTGAAGGCTGCCCCCAGAATGGCCGCGCCCCAGAGGACGGACAGGAGCAGAATCGTCTGGTCTGTGCGCAAGGTCAGCACCGCCAGGGGTGTATAGGTTCCGGCGGTGATGAGGAAGATGTTCGCATGGTCGAGTCGGCGCAGGATCAGTCGAGCCCGAGTGCGCCACCGTCCCCGGTGGTAGACAGCGGATGTCCCGAAGAGCAGCATCCCGGTGATGGCGAAGATCGCGGCGGCGATCCGTGACTCGACGGTGGGGGAGATGATGACCAGAGCCAGGCCGCCGACCATCGCCAATGGAAACGCTGCGGCGTGGAACCAGCCACGCAGCTTGGGTTTGACCTGACCCGCCAACTTGTCCAACTCACGCCGCAGAGCGGAGCGCCTGCGGGCAATATGCACAGGGTAGCCGGACCGCGGCTCCTCTGAGGTTGTGGAGTCGACTGACCTCTGACCTTCGGAGCCGGGTGAAGACGGTTCAGTCACTGGAGCATTCATAGTTGAAGGATATCGACCTCAGCTGAGGGAACGTTCAACGGCACTTCCAGCGGAGCCGACGACGCGAAGCCGTTCGGGATAGTACTGTGTAAGGTGGTCGAACCGACCGGAAACCGAGTGTGAAAGAGGACAGTGTGGCGCGACCGGTGAGCCTGCTCTACCGTCTCTATGAGCGGCGGCTCCTGCGCGAGCTGGACAAATCTGTACCTGTGCCCAGGCACGTCGGTGTCATCACCGACGGCAACAGGCGCTGGGCGAAGGAATTCGGTGCCACCACCGCCGACGGACACCGGGCCGGAGCAGAGAAGATCGTCGAGTTCCTCGGCTGGTGCGACGAGATCGACGTTGATATCGTCACGCTCTACGTCCTGTCAAAGGAGAACCTCGCCAGATCCGCCGAGGAGGTCGAAGTCCTCATCGAGATCATCTCCGACCTGGTCGAGAAGATCGCGGCCCTCAAAGGCGTGGGGGTGCAGCTGGTCGGGGACCTGGAGATCCTGCCACCGGGCCTGCGGACACGTTTGGAGGCGGCCACATCGACGGGGGACTGCCAGATGCGCGTCAACGTCGCCGTCGGCTACGGAGGGCGGCAGGAGATCGTCAACGCGGTGAAGTCCCTGCTGCGCCTGCGCACGGATGAGGGCACGGACTTGGAGACGATCATCTCCGAACTCTCCCCGCAGCAGATCAGCGAACATCTCTACACCAAGGGTCAGCCGGACCCTGACCTCATCATCCGTTCCTCCGGTGAGCAGCGCCTGTCGGGGTTCCTCATGTGGCAGAGCGCCTACTCGGAGTTCTATTTCTGCGAAGCTTACTGGCCCGACTTCCGTCGCACCGACTTCCTGCGTGCGGTCCGCGACTACGGACTGCGCCAGCGGCGCTTCGGAAAATAGGTCTCTGGCTCACCTCGGTTCATACGAAGTTCACGCCCACGACTCTCCCGAACACGCGTGCCGTCACTCAGTCGGCATCGATTCGGGGATAGGTTGGCAGTAGTTGGTCGACACCAACCCGAGATCAGGGGGATGTCAAGACTCGGATCTCGGCGGTACTCACGCCACAGGGGTCCTCATGACCGCACATATCCACACTTACGTTCTCGACACCTCGGTGCTGCTCTCCGATCCGGGGGCACTGTTGAGATTCGCAGAGCACCATCTCGTCATTCCGCTGGTCGTCGTCTCCGAGCTGGAAGCCAAACGCAATCATCCGGAACTCGGTTTCACCGCCCGCAAAGCACTGCACATCCTCGATGACTTCCGGTCCGAGTTCGACCGGCTCGACGAGCCGATCCCTGTCGGCGATGCCGGCGGCACATTGCGGGTCGAACTCAATCATGTCGATGCATCCACAATGCCGATCGGCTTCGATCGTTCGGAGAACGACACTCGTATCCTCGCCGTGGCCCGAAATCTGGCCGCTGAAGGCCAGGACGTCGTCGTGGTCACGAAGGACGTGCCGATCCGGGTGAAAGCCTCGGCCCTCGGGCTGCACGCCGAGGAGTACCTGGCGGAGCTGGCCACCGACTCCGGGTTCACGGGGATGAGCGAACTGTCATTGGACGAGGCCGAGATGTCACAGTTCTACGAAGAGGGGTGGACCACCACCCAAGCGGTCTCCGATGAGGTCGTCAACACTGGCGTGGTCATCACCTCACCTCGTGGCTCCGCACTCGGTCGTGTCCGCTCGGGCAAGCGGGTGTCGCTGGTTCGCGGTGATCGTGACATCTTCGGTGTCCATGGTCGCTCAGCCGAGCAGCGAGTAGCCATCGACATGCTCCTCGACGATGCGCTGGGAATCGTGTCCTTGGGAGGTCGAGCCGGAACGGGGAAGTCCGCACTCGCGCTCATGGCGGGTCTGCAGAAGGTACTCGAGGAGAACAGACATTCGAAGATCATGGTCTTCCGCCCGATCTATGCCGTCGGCGGCCAGAGCCTCGGATTCCTACCCGGCAGCGAGGGCGAGAAGATGAACCCGTGGGCAGAAGCGGTCTTCGACACGCTCGGGGCTCTGGTCAGCAAGAACGTCATCGAAGAGGTGATGAACCGTGACTTGCTCGAGGTTCTGCCGCTCACCCACATCCGGGGCCGGTCCTTGCATGATGCGTTCGTCATCGTCGACGAGGCACAGTCGCTGGAACGCAATGTGCTGCTGACCGTGCTCTCACGCATCGGCATGAATTCGAAGGTGGTGCTGACCCACGACGTGGCGCAGCGAGACAATCTTCGAGTGGGTCGACATGACGGCGTCGCGGCGGTGATTGAGAAGCTCAAGGGCCATGACCTCTTCGCCCATGTCACCTTGACCAGGTCGGAGCGCTCCGAGATCGCAGCCCTGGTCACCGATGTGCTCGAGGAGTTCGACCCCTTCCGCTCCTAGCCTGCGCAGCGCGCACCGGCGACTCGATAGCCGACGGCGTCGTCGATAGTTGACTTCAGCGTCGATAGGCGACCGTGGCTTTGAAGGGCGAGTTCAGGGAGTCTGCGCTCGACGACGCGGTGTGCGCTCGATGAGGTGAATGCGAGGGGCCGGTTGCCAGGAGAACGTGAGTTCCTGGCGACCGGCCCCTGTGCTGTGAGACGTAGCTGCAGTGTGGCCTACTTGCAGCCTGTGTGACCTACTTGTAGCTGCCGATCATCGTGGTGACATCGAGTGCCTTGTCCAGGTCAGCTTCGGTGATGGAGCCGTCGGAGACGAAGCCGAGATCCATAGTGGCTTCCTTGACGGTCATCTTGTTGGCCACGGCGTGCTTGGCGATCTTTGCCGCCGATTCGTAGCCGATGACCTTATTCAGCGGAGTCACGATGGAGGGGCTCGCCTCGGCGAGGAAGCGGGCGCGCTCCTCATTGGCCTGGAGCCCGTCGATCATCTTCTCGGCCATCACGGTCGAGGAGTTCGCGAGCAGTCGAATGGATTCGAGCAGATTCGAGGCCATGACGGGAATGCCGACGTTGAGCTCGAAGGCGCCATTTGTCGACGACAGCGCAACGGTGGTGTCGTTGCCGATGACCTGGGCCGCGACCTGGATCGTGGCTTCGCAGATGACCGGGTTGACCTTGCCTGGCATGATCGAGGAACCGGGCTGCAGGTCGGGGATGGCGATCTCGCCGAGGCCGGTGTTCGGTCCCGAACCCATCCACCGCAGATCATTGCAGATCTTCATGTAGCCGTAGGCGATCGTGCGCAGCTGACCCGAGGCTTCGATGAGTCCGTCGCGGTTGGCCTGAGCCTCGAAGTGGTTGCGTGCTTCCGTGATGGGAAGCCCGGTCTCTTCGGCGAGGATCTCGACGACGCGAGCGGAGAAACCGTCCGGTGTGTTGATGCCGGTGCCCACGGCGGTGCCGCCCTGCGGGACCTCAGCGACGCGGGGCAATGACGCCTCGATGCGCTCGATGCCGTATCGGACCTGGGCAGCATAGCCGCCGAATTCCTGTCCCAGCGTCACAGGGGTGGCATCCATGAGGTGGGTGCGGCCCGACTTGACGACCTGGGCGAATTCCTTCGCCTTCTTCTCCAGCGAGGTCGCCAAGGTCTCCATGGCCGGGATCAGCGTGTTGACCAGGGCCTTGGTCACGGCAACGTGCACCGAGGTGGGGAACACGTCGTTCGAGGACTGCGATGCGTTGACGTGGTCATTGGGATGAACGTCGATATCCTGGGATTCGAGGGCCTTCGTCGCCAGGGAGGCAAGAACCTCGTTGGTGTTCATGTTCGACGATGTTCCCGAACCTGTCTGGAACACGTCGATGGGGAAGTGGGCGTCGTATTCGCCGGCGATGACCGCATCGGCGGCTTTCTGGATGGCTCCGGCCCGGTCAGCATCGAGGACTCCGAGTTCCAGGTTGGCCTTCGCCGCTGCCTTCTTCACCTGGGCCAAAGCGGCGATGTGCGCCGATTCCAGGGTCTTGCCGGAGATCGGGAAGTTCTGCACGGCGCGCTGTGTCTGCGCGCTGTACAGGGCATCTTTGGGAACTTTCACTTCTCCCATGGTGTCGTGTTCGATGCGAAATTCTTCGCTCATAGTTGTCCTTTCCGACATGGTGTCTGGGGTGTTCGTCATAGTTTGTCGTCCGCAGATGCGGCCGTGGTCAAGCGAAGTGGGTCGAGACCGCGTCTTCGTCACCGCCGTGCTGCGCGACGACCGTTGTGCGGCCGTCATGCAGCTGGTAAGTCAGGCCGACGATGATGAGACGACCTTCTTCGACTGCGCGGGAGATGATAGCGGAGAGTTGCATGATCTTCTCCACCGTGTCCATGGTGTTCTGCGCGACCGTCTCATTGACGGTTGTGCGATTGTTCTTGCGAGCCCTGGCCACAGTAGGCAAGATCCGGGCTACGACGTCGGAGATGAACCCGGGGGGAGTCTCTCCGGAGTCGTAGGAGTTGTAGGCCGCCGTCACCGCGCCGCAATTGTCGTGACCGAGCACGACAAGCAGGGGAGTGCCGAGAATCTCGACCCCATACTCGAGGGAGCCGAGGGTCACGGGATCGACGACCTGTCCGGCATTGCGCACGACGAACATGTCGCCGAGGCCGACGTCGAAGATCATCTCCGCTGCGACTCGAGAATCCGAACAGCCGAAGAGGGTGACGAACGGCATCTGGTTGTTCGACAGTGCCTCACGCCGAGCGGTGTCCTGATTGGGGTGCTGCGGGACGTCATCGACGAAGCGATGGTTGCCTTCGAGCAGACGGTTCCATGCCTCGTTCGGCATCAGAGAGATCCTCACTTCCGGTTGTCAGGCCAGGGATCGAATCGGTGGTGTCCGAATTCGACAGTGACCGGGGTGGATATCAGCGGGTGGGCTCAGATGAGTCCTCGGCGGGCTGCCTCCTCGGCGGCCTCCACGTACGAGTGGGTCTTCGCTGCTTGATGCTCGGCGAAGACCGATCGCACGGTTCCCGACTTCGAGCGCATGACCAGCGAGTGAGTGGTGACGTGTCCGCCGTCGAACTTCACACCGTCGAGCAGGTCGCCGTTGGTGATGCCCGTGGCCACGAAGTAGCTGTTGTCACCGGTGACGAGGTCATCAGTGTTGAGTACCTTGTCGACGTCGAGCCCGGCTGCAGCCGCAGCCTCACGCTCGGAGTCGTCCTGTGGCCACAGGCGGCCCTGGATGACTCCGCCCAGCGCCTTGATCGCGCAGGCGGTGATGATGCCTTCGGGGGTGCCGCCGATTCCCATCAGCATGTCGACACCGGTACCAGGACGGCAGGCGGCGATGGCACCGGCGACATCACCATCGGTGATGAGCTGGATGCGTGCCCCTGCGGCTCGGATCTCGTCGATCATCGTCTGGTGGCGCGGACGATCGAGAATCATCACGGTCACGGAGGCTGGATCATTCGTGCCTTTGCCCTTGGCGACGCGGCGGATGTTCTCTGCCACAGGAAGGCGCAGGTCGACGGCATCGGCGGCAGCAGGGCCGGTGACGAGCTTCTCCATGTAGAAGACAGCCGACGGGTCGTACATGGCACCGTCTTCGGTGACAGCCATGACCGAAATGGCGTTGGGCATCCCCAGCGCGGTCAGGCGAGTGCCGTCGATCGGATCGACGGCCACATCGCAGTGGGGGCCTCCGCCGTCGCCGACCTGCTCACCGTTGAAGAGCATCGGCGCTTCGTCCTTCTCGCCTTCTCCGATGACGACTCGTCCGGCCATGCGGACGGTCGAGATCACATTGCGCATTGCGGCGACAGCGGCTCCGTCGGCAGCGATCTTGTCGCCGCGGCCCACCCAAGGAGCGGCCGCAATCGCGGCGGCCTCGGTGACTCTGACGAGTTCGAGGGCGAGGTTGCGGTCGGGAGCGTCGGCGCCGACCTGTGCTTTCTGGGACCAGGCATCCGTCACAGCGACGGGAGGAGCCTCGGCATCCACTCGGCCTCGGTCATGATGAGATTTCACGTCAGCAGATTCATTGGAGTCACTCATAAGTCCAATTGTGCCACCCCACACGTTCGGCTCCGACATCGGGACGATTTCGTGCCGTGACTGTGGCTGCCATCATGAAAGCCCGCCCAGGATTGGCCCTTGGGGCCTTCCCCGAGGACAATGGCGATGTGAACGCCCAATCTGATACCAACACTGTGGGAACGCAGGTGCCCGTGACACGCGTGGATGCCGGTCCCGAGGGAGTGCCAATGGCTGACGAGTCCGGAGTGATGCTCCCGGGGTCCAGGGAAGAGATGCGCTTCCTTCGGAAGAACTCGAACTGGGTCAATATGATCATTGCGATCTTCGCCTGCCTGGCCGTCGTCGCAGTGGTTCTGCTGATCGCCCCTCAGCCGGAAGTCGACTCCCAGCGTGTGGTCGATTACCAGACGATTGCGGAGCAGTCCCAGGACAGCGCCGACTTCGACCTCATCGTGCCGGAAATCCCGAGTGGGTGGACATCGAACGAGGCGAACTTGGACCGTGTAGGCGAATCCGATCACACGTCCTGGTATATGTCCTTCGTTGGAACTGAGCGGCAATGGGTGAGCATTGAGCAGGCCAAGGCCAGCGAGAGCTGGGCCGAAAACCAGGTCGATGATGCGATTGCCGCTGAGACGGTGACCGTCGGCGGCTCTGACTTTCAAATCTATCGGACTGAGGACGCCAAGGAGCATTGGGTCACAGGCAAGGGTGACACCTTCGTCGTCATCACCGCAATCGCGAGGCCCGACACCATCGATGCCTTCGCGAAACAGGTCGCCCAACAGCTGAAGTGATCAGATCGTCGATCAGCTCACTTCGGACTCACATCGGAGCTGATGCGTCTCTTCCCGTTTTCAGGAGGTCGGCTCGGTCAGCCCATGCCCGGTCTCAAGGACGGTCTTGAGACCGCTGAGGACCATCATCCAACCGGGACCTGAGACCTGCTCCGCTGTTCTAGGTGAAGCGCCTAAATGATCATGGATCACGGTCAGCAGAGAGACTGAGTCATCGTAACGATGGATCTCCCAGGTCACCCTGCTTGTCGGTTCCGCCGCGAGTTCGGTGTCATAGAGTGATCGCCACCCGACGACGAGTCGGAACGGTCGATCGGATTCGATGACCGTTTCATCACCCCACAGGGACTCACCGTCGGGGGAGAGGTATCGAAATGGCGCTCCCGTCTCTGCGGTGGTCTCCACTCGAGAGCCGTGGAAGTACTTTGCCGAGAACTCCGGCTGGATGATTGCATTCCAGACCTCTTCGGGTGTCGCCCTGTTGAAGATCTGATAGACCTGGTCTGTCGTCGACTCAGGCTTCTGTTTCGTGGGGGGTGTCTGGTCCTGCTGTGGGGGCTGTGACGTCGGTGCCATGATCGTGTGACTCCAAATCTTCTGCAAGGCTGATTAGCGCAGAGATCGGTGCCTCTGCATATCTGCTTATCCAACGATCATGGATCTGCCGGATCGGCACAGGGTTGAGAAAATGCAGCTTCTCGCGACCCTGTCTGCGAGTGGCAAGTAGGTTCGCCTCCTCAAGGATCCTGAGGTGCTTCGCGATTCCGAACCTGCCCATCGGCATGTCAGCTTCGAGCTGGGTGATCGATTGACCGTTGTGGTCGAACAATCGGTCAAGCAGCCGTCGACGTGTCGGGTCGGCAAGTGCTTTGAAAACTGTGTCCGAATCCACGCCATCAGAATAAGAGACCAAATGGTCTCGCGTCAATGGTCTATTGGCCAGCAGGTGCCTGCGTTGTGCTCACGGGCAACGCAGGCCGCAGGTTCTCCAGCGTTGCGAAAATCAGATGCCACCGATATCAGTCGTCGTCGGAGGACTCCTCGCGCGCTTTGTCGAGGCGTTCGCGTGCTCCGTCGAGCCACGCCTGGCAGCGGTCGGCCAGAGCCTCGCCGCGCTCCCACAGGCTCAATGACTCTTCGAGAGGCAGGTTTCCGGCTTCGAGGCGTTTGACGATCGTGACCAGTTCCTCACGCGCCTGCTCATAGCTGAGAGCGGCGACCTCGGGGCGATCCTGTGCTGGAGTTGGTTCGGTCATGGTGTCCTCCGTGTGATGTGTCGAATGCGATCAGTGCGTTGGGGCGTTCACTTGTTGTCGTGAGTCTCGTCTGTGGCAGTCACATCGGCATCGAAGCGTCCGTGAGCCACTCGGACGTGGACTGATGTTCCGACGGCTACCTCGGCGGATTCTCTGATGGCCTCGCCGTTGTCATTCTGGACGACGGCATACCCGCGTTCCAGTGTGCGCAGGGGCGAAAGCGATTGGGCTTGCGAACGCAGGTGGCTGATCTCGTTCTGGCCTTGGAACATCAGACTGGTCGTTGCCTGCAGGCTGCGGCGGCGAATCGTACGAAGTTCGTCTTCACGAGCGGCCACCATAGTCTGCGGCTCGGCCAGAACCGGACGTGATCGGACTGCGGTGAGCATCTCCTGCTCCCGATCGATGATCCGATTGACGGCGGCATCGAGTTCCGCCCGCGCGCGCAACAGGTTCATCGCTTCCTCGGCTACATCCGGCACAATGCGTTTGGCAGCGTCGGTGGGAGTCGATGCTCTCATATCGGCAACTTCATCGAGGATCGGGCGGTCGGCCTCGTGGCCGATCGCCGACACGACGGGGGTGTTCGCATCGGACACGGCCCGAACCAGGGCCTCGTTGGAGAACGGCAGCAGGTCCTCCATACTTCCGCCCCCGCGAGCGATGACGATGATGTCGATCTGTGGGTCGGCATCGAGCTCGGCGAGATTCTTCATCACGCCCGGCACAGCGTCGGGGCCCTGGACAGCGCAATTGCGGATCTCGAACTCGGCGGCCGGCCAGCGCAGGGCGACGTTGCGAACGACGTCCTTCTGCGCATCGGAATCCCGGCCGGTGATGAGGCCGATCCGATTGGGCAGGAACGGCAGGCGTTTCTTCCGATTCGGATCGAACAGTCCCTCTGCGCCGAGCTGCTTCTTCAGTCGCTCGAGCCGGGCCAGTAGCTCACCGAGGCCGACAGCCCGGATGTCATTGGCCCGCATGGTCAGACGGCCGGTCTTCGTCCAAAAGTCTGCTTTGAGGTTGGCGACCACATGGCTGCCCTCCGACAGCGGAGCTCCAGTGCGGTCGAGCACGTTCTTCCAGATCTGGACCGGCAACGACATTTCGACGTCGTTATCACGCAGAGTCAGGTAGCTGGCCTTGCCGCGGTGATTGAGCTCGACAACCTGTCCCTCGATCCACACACTCGACATGCGATCGATATACGACTTCATCTTGCTTGAGAGCAGACTCAGGGGCCACGGGTTCTCCGCTGTCGTCTCGCCTGCCGTCGCAGCCAGTTCCTGAGCGGCGACAGTTTCGCCGAGGGTCCCGGGAGTGCCGGAAATTCGTTGCGCCATGTTGTCTCCCCTTCCAATCCACCACCCTAACGAACGGTGGTGACATGACGAATCATGGCCGCGCAGGAACTCAGGCGGTCGGGGAAGGATTCCGGATGGTGGTCGCGTGTGATGTGGATTGCTTCACCTTTGTAGCCGTTGTTCAGGTCCCCAGCCTAAACTGAGATTGTGACTGCGATATCTGTACCTATGCCCACCATCCCGCGCAAGCGCCTTGCTCCGGAGGACATCCGGACGCCCGAAGGCGCTGACCAGAAGGTGCTTCTGGCTGCCCCGCGCGGATACTGCGCCGGTGTTGACCGCGCAGTGATCGCCGTCGAGCGCGCACTCGAGCACTATGGTGCTCCCGTCTACGTGCGCAAGGAGATTGTGCACAACCGTCATGTGGTCGACACCCTCTCCGAACGCGGCGCCGTCTTCGTCAACGAGACTGATGAAGTTCCCGAGGGCGCTCGACTTGTGTTCTCCGCGCACGGCGTGTCTCCTGCGGTGCACGCCGAGGCGGCCGCTCGTGAGCTGTCCACGATCGATGCCACATGCCCTCTGGTGACGAAGGTTCACCGCGAGGCAGTTCGATTCGCCCGTGACGGTTACCGAATTCTTCTGGTCGGCCACGCAGGTCACGAAGAGGTCGAAGGCACGATGGGTGAGGCTCCCGACGACATCACGCTGATCCAGAACCCTGAGGAAGCCAAGACTGTCGAGATCGGCGATGCAGAGAGCCTGGTCTGGCTCTCACAGACGACGTTGAGTGTCGACGAGACGATGGAGACGGTCAACATCCTGCGCGAACGGTTCCCCCACCTGCAGGACCCTCCAAGCGACGACATCTGCTATGCCACCTCGAACCGGCAGGTGGCAGTGAAGAAGATCGCCCCGCAGTCCGATCTGGTTCTGGTCGTCGGCTCAGCCAACTCGTCGAATTCCGTGCGTCTGGTCGAAGTTGCTCTGGAGCACGGGGCCAAGGACGCACGTCGCATCGATTTCGCTCGAGAGGTCGACGAATCCTGGTTCCATGATGTCGCAACGGTCGGCGTGACCTCAGGAGCGAGCGTGCCGGAAGGGCTGGTCCAGGACCTTCTCCAGCTGCTGGGTGAGTATGGCTTCGGCTCGGTCGAGGAAATCGTCACAGCGGAGGAAGACATCATGTTCTCCCTGCCGCGCGAACTGCGCAAGGATCTCAAGGCCGCAGGGAAGAAGACATCGAACAAACGTGATGGCGCCGACCGGGATCACGATCTGATCTGATCTGATCGGTCTCTGGTCTAGTCGGAGCCCGTATGGCGACGTCTCAGATCAGTGGAATCCTGTGCTGCGAATGGGTCCTGTCCCGTAGCGCATGGCCGTGTGAGTTCTTCAGCACTGACTCCGCGGCTGCGCGAGTCGAGCTCAGCAACTGCATCGAGTTCGGTGGCAACGATTCCCGTGTTCGGAAATTTTCGGGCAGTGACGAGGAACCGCGACTCCAGTGAAGAGACGAAACGATTGTAGTCCTCAACCGATCGATCCAGACTCGAGCCCATCCGCGTCACGTGCGTGACCAGAGTGCCGATGCGTTCGTAGAGTTCGGTCCCGAGTTTGAGCACCTCCGCCGCGGACGTGCTCATGTCCGCCTGTCGCCAATTGAGCGCCACGGTCTTGAGCAGAACCAGAAGCGTGGCGGGGGAGGCGAGCACGACGTTCTTGCCGAGCGCATGATCAATCATCTTCGGATAGGTGGACGCTGCCGAGGACAGCAGCCCGTCCGTGGGGACGAAGCAGACAACGAAGTCCGGAGCCGAGTCGAAGGACTTCCAATACTCCTTGGATGCCAGCGAATCGATGTGTCGCAGCAGTGCGCGCGCATGATCATCGGCGTTGGAATCAGTACTGTCCATCCGGGCAGACAGTGGGGTCTTGGCGTCGATGATGATCGTTCCGCCGCCGGGTAGGTTCACGGTCATGTCGGGGCGATGGCGTTTGCCATCACGCACACTGCTGACCTGAGTCTCGAAATCCACATGGGGGAGGAGGCCAGCATATTCGACGATGCGTTTGAGCTGGACCTCGCCCCAGTCGCCACGCTGAGTCGTCGAATTCAGTGCGCTTGCCAGTGATCCGGTCGACTCCTGCAGTCTGAGGTTCTGTTGGCTCAGATGCCCGATCTGCGTATTGAGGCGCGTAATCTGCTCCAGCTGTGTTCGGTCCTGCGACTGAAGGTTCTCCTGCAGGTGATTGACGCTTGCCGCCAACGGACCGATCGCCGCAGTGATCTCACCAGCCATCTGCGCATCGGCTTCCAGATCTTCCGTCCGGCTAGTGAGAATCCGAGACGTGGTCTCCGCTCTCGTGAGTCGTTCAATATAGCGCGAACGCGCCTGTGCGCGTCCGAGGAGGAAGCCGAGGACGACGCTGATGATGATCGCCAGGATGAGGACGACGATCACTCCTGTGGCGGGGAAAGAATTCATGACCCCAGCGTGACAGACGGCACTGACACGAGATTTAGACCCGCACCTCGGCGCCAGGATAGACTTAGCTACCGTGGCTCTAACTATCGGAATCGTGGGACTGCCCAATGTCGGCAAGTCGACCATGTTTAATGCATTGACCAAGAACCAAGTTCTCGCAGCGAACTACCCGTTCGCGACGATCGAACCCAACGTCGGCGTGGTGCCGTTGCCCGACGCGCGACTGACTCGATTGGCAGAGATCTTCAGCTCGGAGCGAATCCTCAACGCAACAGTCGACTTCGTCGATATCGCAGGAATCGTCCGCGGCGCATCCGAAGGCGAGGGTCTGGGCAATCAGTTCCTGGCTAACATTCGCGAGGCTGAAGCGATCTGCCAGGTCATCCGTGGCTTCGTCGATGACGACGTGATCCACGTCGAAGGAAAGATCAGCCCAGCTGATGACATCGACACTATTAACACCGAGCTCATCCTTGCCGACCTCCAAACCTTGGAAAAGGCGCGGCCGCGGATCGAGAAGGAAGTCAAGGGTAAGCGGGCACCGGCAGAGCAGCTGACTGCCATCGATGCCGCTGTCGAGATTCTCGAGAGTGGAAAGACTCTTTATCAGGCGATGCAGGCCGACAAGTTCGACGTCACCGAACTGCGCGAGCTTCAGCTCATGACCGTCAAGCCGTTCCTCTACGTCTTCAACGTCGATGACGATGTGCTCGCTGACGAAGAGAAGAAGGCAGAGATGCGTGCATTGGTCGCACCTGTCGAAGCGATTTTCCTTGACGCCAAATTCGAGTCGGAACTCGCCGAGCTCGACGTCGAAGAAGCCCTCGAGATGCTGGAATCCACCGGTCAGGACGAAGCCGGTCTGGACAAGCTGGCACGCGTCGGATTCGACACATTGGGCCTGCAGACCTACCTGACGGCCGGCCCCAAGGAATCCCGTGCTTGGACCATCCCGAAGGGCGCAACCGCCCCTGAAGCCGCCGGCGTTATCCACACCGACTTCCAAAAGGGCTTCATCAAGGCCGAGGTCGTCTCCTTCGATGACCTCGACGCCAATGGTTCGATGGCCGCAGCCAAATCAGCCGGCAAGGTCCGGATGGAAGGCAAGGAATACGTGATGGTCGACGGGGACGTGGTGGAGTTCAGGTTCAATGTCTGACCGTAGCGGCGATAATTTGGTCGGTTCTACTTTGCTTCGACTCTTGCCGTTGTAAGCGCCTGCGGTATTCTTGGCGTGGCAGCACATGCTGCCGACTGCACTTCCAGGCGCGGACCGCCTGAAACATCGCGGAGAGGCCTGACTCGCTCAGAACATGTCCGGATGAGGTGCGGCGCATCATTGCGCCGACTTCACCTGCCGATGCGAGCCATCGGCTGAGGAAAGGACATGACATGGCATCGAAAGATGAGAAGAACCTCGCACAGGTGCTCGACAAGATCGCGACGATGGACGAACCGGAGCGGTCACTCGTGCAGCGAGTGCACGAGGTCATCGTGGCTGCCGGGCCCAGACTGAAGCCGCGGATCTGGTACGGTATGCCCGCCTACGCGCTCTCTGCGAGTACTCCTGCGCTGATGACGCTGCGCAACGACGAACGCGTCAACCTCGCTCTCACCGAGAAGGTTGCGCTCGTCCCTGCTGGCGGTTCCGACGGGACAATGATGCCAGCAGCATGGTATTTCGAAACTCTGGACGAGTCCGCGGAGAAGCGCATCGCCGAGATCGTCCGCGCAGTGGCTTTTTGACCGAGGCGATCTGACGCGATGTGGTGCGGCTCTGAACGCGCAACACTGCGTCGTTCGGGCCGCGTCCGGGCGCGTATTCTGTTCATCGGCTCCCGGCGAGTTGAATCGTGTCGCCGACGCCGAGGTGTCGCGTGAAGTTGCCGCGTACCGGAACTCGGCTGAGTTCAGGTTCACCGTTTGGTCGGACCGTCTGGAGTCGCCAAATCAAGCCCGTGCCGTTTAGCTGGCGGATATCGACCCGTCTCGCCTTCTTCGTCTTAGTCTGATGTGGGCGGCTGGGCGAGGAGCGCTTCGAGATTGTGTTCGTTGTCGCCGATGCCACTGAGGAGTGTTTGCATGACGCGGTTGGCCCAGTGGGATGCGGATTCGTCTTCGGAGCGAATGGTCGATGCTTCGTGGATCAACGCCATGTACACGCCACGTGCCCACGGGATGTCGATCCCAGGACGGAGAAGCCCGGCGTCTTGGGAGCGTTGCAGGAGAGCATCGAGGTGGGAGATGTTGCTGGGGTCGATTCCGCGTTGGTCGGTGGCGTCAAGGTCGATCAGCTGCCAGGACGCTCGCCAATCGACTTTCAGGTCGAGGGTGGCGACTGTCAACTGATACAGGGCGACCAGAGGGGGCGCTGTGTCGGTGTTCGCACTGGCGATGGCGTCGCGGAGCTTCGTGTTGATGGTATTGACGAGAGCATCTCGGAGATCGTCTCGGGAGGAGAAGCGACGGTGCACGGTGGCGCGTGCCACGCCGGCAGCAGAGGCCACGGCTTCGAGGGTGGCAGAAGGGTCGGCAGCGAACACCTGCTCCGCCGCGATGAGGATTCGGGCGATTGATTGCTCGGCGTCGGCGCGCAGAGGCCGCGAGGATCGGTGAGGAATGTCTGACACAAGATCAGTCTACAGTACACCTATTGACTTAACTGCGACATGTGTGTTGCAGTTAGTATATCGGCACTGGGTCGGTCTGAGCGGAGGAAGACATCATGGACTTACAGCTTGCGGGCAAAATTGGCCTCGTCACCGGTGCGAGCAAGGGGATCGGGTTGGAGGTGGTGCGTGTCCTCCAGTAGGAGGGAGTCACTGTGGTGACTGCCTCACGCACGGTCACCCCGGAGCTTGCTGCGACGGGGGCGGTGACGCTGACCGGCGACCTCTCGGACCCCGACGTTCCTGCGCGAATCGTCGCGGACGCTCTCGAAGCGTCTGGCACGCTCGATATCCTCGTCAATAATGTCGGGGGCGGCGACGGGACACCTGTCGACGCAGGATTGTTGGACTTCACGGATGGGCTGTGGGCATCGACTTTCGAACTCAACGTGTTTGCGGCTGTCCGTGCGACGAGGGCCGCGTTGCCCGCGCTGCTTTCATCCCACGGGGCTGTGGTGAATGTGTCCTCCGACAGTGCCCGACGACCGCACACCGCGCCGTTGCCGTATGGCGCAGCGAAAGCGGCGTTGAATGCGGTCACGAAGGGGCTCTCGGAAGAGTTTGGTCCGCAGGGGGTGCGGTTCAACACCGTGTCTCCGTCCTCGACCCGGACGGCGTTGTGGGAGGGGGAGCAGAGCTTCGGTGCCGACCTGGCGTCGACGATGAACGTGACGCAACAGCAGCTCATCGAAACTCTTCCCGTGCAGGCGGGCATGCTCACCGGCCGCTTCATCGAGCCACGGGAAGTCGCAACCGCCATCGCATACCTGGTGTCGCCCCTCGCGTCCAGCGTCCACGGGGCTAACTGGATCGTCGACGCCGGCATCGACAAGAGCCTCTGACGCACCCATGGAAGTTGCGTGCCTGTCGGAGGAGTCGGAGACGCACGCGATGGTCCTGGGCAGTTGCGGGAATGGTCATCACGCAGGAGCCGAACCCGAACGAGATCGCTGTGATGGCCGCACAGCACCTGCGCTGGGCTGAGCGCGACAGCAGCTGCGGCGAACAGCTCGAACGCCGTTCCGCCGCTGGCGACGCTGTTCGGCCGCTGCTTGACGGTTCGTAGTCTGTCGGACCTTGATGGACTCCCTGGTTCGCAGGCCTGCTACAGCCGGTCGATGGCTTCGGGGCGTTGCCGGTTCTCGCAACCGGCCTGGGAGCCCATCTCCGCGATGGGCGCGTGGCGGGATTGCCAAGATCGACACTTCGGAGATGGCGTCCGCTCTGAGCCTCAGGGTGAACGCGTCATCCGTCTTCTGTTCCGGGATGATGGTTCTCCATGGCCGACCTCGGTGGAGTTCAGGTTCAAGGTGCACTCGAATTCGCTGATCGCAGTGATCGAAGCGACGTCCTCGGCGCTGTACGCCGCGGTGAGCGAGCACCTCAAGAACAACTGTTCAAGTCCCAACGTTCGGTCAGTGCAGCGAAGTCGTCGTGTTCAGTGTTCCCCGCGACTGTTGGAGCGAGTGCAGGAGGCGCCGTCGCAAAGTATCCGACTTGAGACGCCCCACATGCGAGATGCGAATCCTCGGTCCTGAGCCATCAGTGGGCCGAGCCGATAGCGCGATCGCCCTCGTCGCCATCGAGCATCATCGTGACTTCCTCCACTCTGTCGAAGCGCCCATCTGGTGCCAGGGTTCCGAACAGGTAGACCTCTTGGACTACCTCGCCTCCATCCTGCTTGATGATGTGAGCGATGTGGCGATCGGCGTACCGGTCGCCGTCCCGCAGCTCATCGCGGATGGTGATAGTCGCATTCGCGACAATCGTACGGAGGTGCGCAATGTGCTGAACGAACCCGGCGCGGTCGTCCCACGTACCATCGGTTCGTTGGCGATATGTGTCGGTGAAATGCCGGCGCACGGCCTCTTCCAGCGGCAGTTGACGCTCATTCAGCAGATCGTGCAGTGCTGCGGTGATGTTGGTCATGGGTCTCCTCTTCTTAGCTATGCTGGTTGCATAGATAAACCTAGCATCTACCTGTGCAACGTGCATAGATATATTGTGGATCTCGCGGTCGATTCCCGCGCTGGCGCAGAGGTTAGGGTGGGTGGCGACGGCGGTAGCCAGGTGGCATGAGGAGGCTGGACATGAGTGACGAACGGGTGATTGCCGAGGCTCTTGGGAAGATTCTCGGGCGAGCTTTCAGGGGTCGTCTCTACTCTGATCTCACACACGGCATCGCGGAAGGGCTGAACGAGTCGACCTATCCGGTGCTCAGCGCGGTCGCTCGGGCCGATGGGTCGCCGTCGGCGCGTGATATCGCTCTCGAGGTGGGCACAGATCGATCGGTGGTGAGCAGGCGCGCGGCGACACTGGCCGCTTCCGGACTGATTGACACCGTGGGCGGCCCAGATCGGAGGGCGGCCTACTACGCGCTGACCAGCCTCGGGGCAGAAGCCACAGTGGTGATGAGGCGACGGTTGGACGCGGCCATTGCAGAGCACATCGGCGATTGGGCACAGGACGACATTTCTCGTTTCGCCCGCTTGCTCACCACGTTCAGCGAGAAGCCTCTGTAGCTGTACCGGGCGGATGCTTGAGCGCGACGTAGTCCCATGGACGATGTCCCATGCATCGATGTTCTGCTTTCTCGTCGTTGCTGAGCCCGGTGGACGGTGCATGGGAGATTCCGCTGCTAGTGAGTGTGTGGCGTGCCGCTGCGCTCAGAAGGCCCGACACGTAGGCATGTGGTGGGGTTCCGGGCTAGTGTGGAATCGAGTTCCGGTTCGACGTCTGGGGGCAGGTAGAAGTGAATCGCGTTTTCCGCGCCAAGGGCGTGCTCGTTGCTGACGGCGTGGGATGCGCGATCGCCGGATCGGCGGTGCTGGGCAGTGATCTCGTCGCCTCAGCCATCGATCCTTCGCTGAAGTCCCGCCCGATCATCGGGACCGCACTGGGCGCAACAAGCGTGACGTTGTTTGCAGCCGCGGTGCGTTCTCGCGACAGTGACCTCTCTCTTGCAGCGGCTGTTAACCTCGGCTGGGTCGGCGTCTGTCTCATTGCGTTGTCACGACGGCCGTCCCGGCTGGGTGTCGCACTCGTTGCGGCGACAGCTGCATTCGACAGCGTAGCTGACTGCCCAATGGCGTCTCCGGGCCGCGACGGAGGCTCTGGAGCGTTCCGACCGTTCCTGGAATCAAACTATTTGATTGTCCAGACAGTCCTGGCGGCAGGACGTGGTCGTGCTTGGCGGAGTCCGACGTCGATCCCTGCGCAGGCTTGCTGAGGCCAAACAATGCCGCCAGGTGGTTTAGGACCGTGAAGCAGAGAGCTCCTCACGAATGGTGCTCGTTCCCGCGCTCAGTGCACTCAACTTCCCGAGGGCAACATCCCGCGAGAACGGCGCCATGCCGCAGTTCGTGCTCGGGATGAGTTGGTCCGGGTCGACGAATTTGAGTACCTTGCGCAGAGTGTCGGCGACTTCCTCCGGAGTCTCGATGGTCTCATTTGCCACGTCGATGGCCCCAAGCATGACTTTTTTGCCGCGAATGAGCTCGAGGAGGTCTATCGGGACACGGGAGTTATGGCACTCCAGTGAGACGATGTCGACGGTCGACTGCTGTAGGAGCGGGAATGATTCCTCGTACTGGCGCCATTCGGATCCGAGGGTTGATTTCCAGTTATTGTTTGCCGTGATCCCGTAGCCGTAGCAGATGTGTACGGCAGTTTCTGCGCGCAGTCCTTCCGCGGCTCTCTCCAGAGTGGCAATTCCCCAGTCCTTCATCTCGTCGAAGAAGACATTGAAGGCAGGCTCGTCGAACTGGATGATGTCAACTCCGGCCGCTTCCAGATCCCGCGCCTCCTGATTGAGGACAGCGGCGAACTCCCAGGCCAATTTCTCGCGGCTCTTGTAATAGCCGTCGTAGAGCGTGTCGATCATGGTCATCGGGCCCGGGAGCGCCCATTTGATCGGTTGGTCGGTCTGCTGTCGGAGGAACTTCGCGTCGTCGGCGAACACTGGTTCCTCACGGCTTACGGCGCCGACCACGGTGGGCACGCTTGCGTCATAGCGATCGCGGATTCGGACCGTCTTCCGCTTCTCGAAATCAACACCGTTGAGATGCTCGATGAATGTGGTGACGAAGTGCTGTCGGGTCTGTTCTCCGTCGCTGATGAGATCGATGCCGCGGTTAGTCTGCTCGTGGACTGCGATACGCAGGGCATCGCGCCTGCCCTCGGCCAGGTCATCGCCCTGCAGATTCCACGGTGACCAGAGAGTCTCAGGCTGTGCCAGCCACGAGGGCTTGGGCAGGCTGCCGACGATCGAAGTGGGCAATAGTGTCGGCGTCATCGATTCTTCTCCTGTGGTCATGCGGCTGGAAGGGGATAGTTGGCGGCCCACTGTTCGAGCATGTCCCGGTGCGGGTAGACGAAAGCCTCCGCCGTGTACTTTCCCTGCTTGATTGCGAGCTGACTACGTTCGGCGCGATCGTAGGCGATCGGTGTCTCCGAGAAGTCCTGTCGCTTCAGCGTCGGTCGGTAGGTCTCCTCGGCGGCCACGTGGGCGTTGTAGATCTCCGGTCGATAGATCCTTTGGAAGGTCTCCATCGTGCTGATCGTGCCGATGAGCTGCAGATTGGAATAGTCGTTGAGGAGATCGCCGCGGAAATAGAATGCAAGCGGCGCGACGCTGCCAGGCGGCATAAAATATCTCACCTGTAGTCCCATCTTTCCGAAATAGTCGTCGGTCAGCGACGACTCGTCTTGCTGGTACTCCACCCCGAGAATCGGATGGTGATTCTCGGTCCGATGGTACGTCTTGCTCGTCGACACGCTGATGCAGACCACGGGTGCCGCCTGGAAGCGTTCACGATATGCAGCGGAATCGAGGAAGTGCTGGAACAGCTTGCCGTGGAGATCGCCGAAGTCGTCGGGGACGGTGAATTCGCTCGCGGCATCGTTGACCGCTGGAAGTCGCACGCTGAAATCGAAATCCCGGACGTATGAAGAGAAGTTGTTTCCCACGATCCCGGGGTGGCGGTCACCGGTCATTCGATCGAGGATTTGGATATCCAGAACCTCAAGCAATGGGAATTCCTGATCGCCGCCTGTGGCGGTGAACTGCAGCTCCCCGGAGATGATATCGAGATCGACGGTGTAGCGGTCCCTGTCGGGGTTGTCCCAGTGGGCGAGGTCGTTGAACCGGCGATTGATAGTCGTCAGGGTGTTGCGGAGGTTCTGCCGACGATGCTCGCCCCTGGCGAGGTTCGCGAAGTTCGTCGTAGCCCGTGAACTCTCCGACGGCGAGTAGTGCTCGTCGAATCGGGTGGTAGTGATGCTGAATGTGAATTCGGTGGTCATGGACGTCCAATTCCGTACTCGATCGGCCATGCGGAGGTCTTCGAAACCATCCTGCAGGCAACGGGAGGATATCGGGTAACTTGGCTGAACTATGGGTTCATATAGGCTTTATCTATGTCCCGAGGATTGAGAAGCATCACGTTGCTGCAGCTCCACTACTTCATCGAAGTCGCTGCGGAGGGCTCGATCACGGCCGCTGCTGATCTGCTCTATGTCTCCCAGCCGACGATGTCTGCAGCTATGAAAGATCTTGAGACCCGGGTGGGTCGGGCCTTGCTTTTCCGATCCGCCCGCGGAGTGACACTCACTGTTGATGGTGCGGAGTTCCTCGGCTATGCAAGGCAAGTCGTTGAGCAGGCTGAGCTCCTCGAGCAGCACTATCTCGGTCGGCCCCCATCGCGACGTCTCCTCGGGGTATCTTCGCAGCACTACTCGTTCGTCGTTGATGCGTTCGTGCGGATGGTCAAGGCCAGCGATGCGGCCGAGTATGAGTTTTCGCTGCGAGAGACTCGCACCTGGGACATCATCGAAGATGTTCGCACGCTCCGCAGTGAGCTCGGCATTCTTTACCGGAACGACTTCAATCAGAAGGTCATCGACAAACTGCTGCGGGACTCCGGGCTTGTCTTTCACCCCCTTTTCGCTGCAGTTCCACACATCTTCATCTCCCGGAGGAACCCGCTTGCCGCACGAGATCGCGTCACCCTTGACGATCTCGCCGACGTGCCACGGCTCACCTTCGATCAGGGAGCGAACAACTCGTTCTACTTCGCCGAGGAGATCCTGTCGACTTTGTCGAGTAGACAGGAGATCCGGGTCTCCGACCGTGCGACGATCTTCAACCTCATGATCGGGCTCGACGGCTACACGATCTCTACGGGCATCATCAGCGACGACCTCGATCCAGAGATCGTTGCGATTCCGCTCGACGTCGACGAACGCATCGAGATCGGCTGGATCGACCATTCGGGGATCCCGCTCACTGGGCAAGCGCGACGCTACCTCGAAGAAGTGCGAGCCGTCGTCACGGGTTTCGGTCTCGAACTGCTCGGCTAGCTCCGATGACGCTGTCTGCGTCCATGATGCTCGCGTGCAAGGACGGTTGCTCACCTCACCGGATCATGCCCTGCGCTAGAGTGACCCCTGGCGTCAGCATATGATCGCAACGACGAGATCTGATGCAGGTGGACTGTCAACCTGGAAGATCGAAAGTTGAGGACAGAAGATGACCAACAGCACGAGTTCGCTACCGCCCTCGGAAAGAGGGGTCGTCGCGAAGGTAGTCCGGGTAGCGGTCCTCGTCCTCGGTCTCATACTGGGCGTGATTGCAGCTCTGTTCGGACTTGCCTCGCTGGTGCCCGGGCTTGGGCCACTGAGCACGGTTGCGGCTCGGTTCGCGCCCACCCTGGCGCCGATAGCGGCTATTGCAGGACTGATCGTGCTCCTCGTCGGAATCGTCGCTATGCGCAGGGGGCCTCGGCGCACAGGTGCAGTCACGACAGGGCTCGGCGGGATCGGCGCGGTCGCTAACATCGCTGTGGTGACAGTTCTCGTCGGAGCCATCACCTCGGCCGGCGGATCGGTCAACCTCTTCACCGCGACGTTCGGGCTCTCCGCAATGGACGCGGCGTCGCCCGACCGCCAGGAGGTGTACGCCAAGACCAGCGCGGGGGACCACCTGTCCCTCTCGATCTACGAGCCGAAGAATGTGAAGCGCTCGACACCGACCATCATGGCCGTCCACGGTGGCGGCTGGATTGCGGGTGAGCCAAATGCAGTGAGCTCAGAGCTTCGCACCCTGGCTGACCACGGCTACTTGGTAGTGGCGGTCGAATACGAGCTTGCCACCAAGGACAACGCGACTTGGCAGAGTGCGCCTTCGCAGGTTGCGTGCGCCGCGAGCTGGATTCAGGACCACGCTGACACGCTCGGTGCAGATATGGATCGTCTCGCGTTCTGGGGTGAGAGCTCAGGCGGAAACCTGGTCGCCAACACCGCCGGCGCCGCAGCGGACGGCACCGCCGAGTCGTCGTGTGGTGGGAACGTCCCCGTTCCCGCTGCGGTTGTCGCCGACTATCCCGCGTTCGACGTGACGGGCCTCTACAAGAACGCCCCTGCTGGCCCGGGCGCGGGCACAGGCTCGCGCATATTTGCGACCAGTTACACGGGTGGCACCCCCAAGGAATTCCCGAAACGCTACGCTGCGGTGAATTCCTCCGCGCACCTCACTGCTGCGGCTCCGCCGACGCTCGTGATGACCGCGATGCGTGATGACGTCATCATCCCTGCTGACCAATTCGCGTGGGTCGACGCGGCCCGAGACCGTGGAGTCGACGTCGAGACGGTGCAGATCCCACTCGCGAACCACGCCTACTCGCAGAAAGCGAAGAACTCCATCGGCGGACAGGGACACGTCAGCATCGCAGAGAACTACCTATCGGAACAACTTCGATAACCTGGTGCGGCGTCGCGGAGGCTGCCTGCCTCCGCGGAGTTCCGGTTCGATGTCACCCCTGGTTCCGAGGGGAGCGGCGTACAGTCAGTGATAGGCCGAGGCCGAGGATGATGATGGCCAGGGCCATGGACAAGCCGAGGTAGATGAGTCCGGAAGCTTCTATCTATGCGGAGTCCTTGGATTCGAGTTGGTCACGCGGGGGCGGCCACTGGGAACGCCGCATGCGGGTTTCTGGCGGGGCCATTCTTCGCCTTCTGCAGGTGTCCGCGATCTTTCCCACAAGGTCCATGTGCAGGTGGGGGAGCCCGCCGCGCTCGGTTCGACAACAGAGGATGACGCAATCCTGTTGAGCAGTCATGAGCGAACGCAGTGCTATCGTGCCTTATGGCCACCATCAGAGTGAACGGCGTCACCCTCGGTGTAGAGAGCTTCGGCTGCGAAGAGGATCCCCTTGTGCTGTTAGCCGGCGGAACCACGATGTTGTCGTGGCCCGACTCGCTCTGCGAACGGGTGGCCGAGGGCGGGCGCAGAGTCGTTCGCTACGACCTGCGTGATTCGGGTGCTTCAACCACCAAAGACCCGGAGGCCCCGGCGTACGACCTGCGTGATCTTGCCGATGACGCCGCTGACCTCGTCGCAGCTCTCGGCGCGGAGTCCGCCCATCTCGGTGGGCACGGTGTCGGAGGCATGGTCGCCCAAGTTGCTGCGCTGGATCACCCGGAGTCATTTTCGGCACTGACGCTGGTGAGTACCCGACCGGTTGCGCCTGGTCCTGTCGATGATGACCTGCCGGACCACGATCAGACGGTGATGTCTGCTGTGTTCTCGAGTCCTCAGCCTGATTGGAACAGCCGTCGAGCCGTAGCCGAGTTTGCAGCTGGCAACGCCGCTATTCTGGGCAACGATCCCGCACAGGCTCTCGAGATCGCAGCTCGGATCTGGGACCGAACTCCGACGTCGGGGGCCGCGGTCCACCAGGCGAATCAGTTAGGCATGACCTTCTCCCGGATCGACTGCTCACCACGCTGGCGAGAACGCCTCGGTGACCTGCGAATACCCAGTCTGGTTGTCCATGGTCGAGCCGACCCCTTCTTTCCCATCGGCAACGGTGAAGCGCTTGCCGCAGAGATCCCTGAAGCGCAGCTGTTGATCCATGAGGATATGGGAACACAGATACCGGAATGCGCGAACGGCGCCATCGCGACCACTATGCTCGGCCTGGAGCGGTGACGAGGACATTGTCGATCCGGCGGAGTGGGACGAAGGCTCTTGTCGAGAGCCTGAGACCAGCCACGTGAATCAGTCAAGCCCGAGGTTGCGGACTCAGCTCACCTCGGCGTTGCGAGTGTGCGGGTACTCAGATTCCCGGTTCTGAAAACTCAAGATGCTCGGATTCTTGATCTCACCGTTCTGGATCTCGATCGCCCGGGAGATGGTGGGGACCTGTGCCCAAGCATCCGGTCCCTCCAGCACCGTACTCAGATAGGGCAAGATCGCTTCGCTGATCTCCCACGTTGCCGAGTTCCACAGGTATGACGGGGTGTGGTCGACGGCGTAGTAGTTGACGCCTTGTCCGACTGTGAACATCGGATTCTCGAAGCCTGTGGGCTTGGCCCATTCGAAACCCATTCCCTCATCGCATGAGACGTCGATGATGAGGCTGCCGGGAGCGAACTCCTTCAGGTCCTCTGTGCGCAGGTAGGTCATCGGCGCGGAGACATCTTGGAGCGTGCAATTGAGGACGATGTCGTGTGAGGCGAGGAAGGTCGGGAGGAGTACGTCGCCCTCGTCCGTGACCACCGTGGACAGGTGGGTCGGACCATCGCCGGTATTGAGCTGGGTGATGTGCGCGCTGTGAATCGGCGAACCGACCGCTGAGGCCCCTCTTTGCGTGAGGACCTGGATATCGTAGATCCCCTGGGCCTTCAACGCAGTGACAGCACCGCGCGCGGTGGCACCGAAGCCGATGACGACAGCACTCATTCGCGGACCATAATCACCGGTCGAGCCACGGAGGCTCAATGCGTGCTGGACAGAACAGTAACCGGCGAGCTCGTTGTTCTTGTGGAAAACGTGCAGGCTGAAATCTCCCTGCCGAGTCCAATGGTTCATCGCTTCGAAGGCGATGAGAGTGAGCCGACGATCAATAGCGGTCTGTGCCATCGCCTCATCCTGCACGCAGTGTGGCCAGCCCCACAGAGTCCGGCCTTCGGGAATCGCCTCCACGTCTGCCGCCTGCGGTTTCGGCAGGAGAAGGACATCAGCGGACTCGATGACTTCGGAGCGTTCCGCGACTCGTCCGACCCGAGATTCGATGTAGCCGGGCTCCAGCTGGAAATCCTCAGCATAGCCGCGTTCGACGATCATTTCGGCTCGTACCTCAGGCTCGATGCGATCGAGGTGATGAGGGTGAATCGGGAGTCGCCGTTCGTTCTCCATCGAAGAGTCGGCAAGTAGGCCCAGAGTCAGAAGACCGCTGGTGGGTGTCCTATCATTCGTCGAGGCGGTGGAGTCAGCAGTGGTCGGTTGAGCGGTGCCGGTCATCCGGCCTCCCATCGTTGGGGAACCAGAGTCAGCTCCGCCTTCGACTATACGCTGGGCCCTTCTGCCGTCTGCACCGGGCTACTTTCCGGTCAGAGAACCCGCAGCGTAGGCGGCCTGACCGACGTGGACGGCGGCGTCGTCGATGATCGAAGCCAGTCGTACTCCGCGAGTGACTGGGGGAGTCCAATTCTCGTCGATCACGTCGCCGAGATCGTTCTCCGAGAGTTCGCTGACGTAGCGACCCAGCGCACTGAGCGTGGCTTCCACATAGTCGACGAGCAGCTGCTGATCATCGACCTTGATTCCGGCCGCCTGCTCCGGCGTGTGCCCGAGACCGACTGCATCACCGTATTCTCCCAACCCGAAGCGTTCACGGAACTGCTCCCACACTTGCTCGTCACCGGTGAGGTCAGAGAGCTGGACATCGACCTCGCGTCCGCTGTGCCAGAGCAGCCATGCAATCGAATTGGGATGGTCGCCGGGATGGGAGTTGAGCTTTTCGGCGGTGAGGGCCGGCAGGCGCTTGGCCGCGTCGACAGGGCGCTGAGCCAAATCGGTGAGAATCTCGATGCTGTTCATATCGCCCATTGTGCTCTTCCTTGCCGCCCATGTCATGCGGCAATAAGGATCTGTCTGCTGCTCGCGCTCGGTTCAGGCCCGCACCTCAGTCGAGCCTTGGTCGTCTGCGATTGCGTTTGATTTCGGAGCGCAGGCTCTCAGCTCTGACGCGTCGACGTCGGGAGTTCCTCGACGGCTTCGTCGCCCGACGTTCTACGGGTGGGGCGAGTGCTTCGCGCAGCAATTCGGCCAGCCGTTCTCGTGCGGCATTGCGGTTGCGCAGCTGAGAGCGCTGCTGTTCGGAACTGACCGTGAGCACAGTGCCCGAAAGCCGCGTCGCAAGTTGCTGAAGCACACGATTGCGCTGCGACTCGCTCAGCACGGTCGTCGACCCCAAATCCACGCTCAGCTGCACTCGGGAATCTGAGGTGTTGACATGCTGTCCACCGGGACCTGACGACCGTGAGAACTGTTCCATCAGTTCACTCGATGGCACCACGAGGCCCTGAGGAATTCCAGGGCCGGCGGGTACACGCAGGTCATCCATCGAGTTCAGTTTCCTCCCGCAGCCGCGGCACGACCTGTTTTTCGGGCCGAATGCCTGACTTATCGGCGTAGAAGGCACGGACTCGATCCATGTCGGCAGAGATGTCACCGGTGATGTCGATCGTGGGTCCGAGCCCGGTGGTCATCGTGGTCCGATCGACGTAGCCGAGTGTGACCGGCATGCCGGTCTTCTGGGCGATTCGGTAGAAACCTGACTTCCAGTGGGTGTGGCCACCGCGGGTTCCATCAGGGGTGACGACCAGGCCGAAGACCTCACCGGCATGGACACGTTCGATCACCTCGGCGACTATGCGGCTGGGATCTGAACGGTCGACGGGAATTCCGCCGAGGCCGCGCATGATCGGGTTGCGCCACCCCTTGAACAGGCTGTGCTTGCCCAGCCAATGCACCTCGATTCGCTGAGTCCAGGCGATCGAGAGCATGAGGACGAAGTCCCAATTGGATGTGTGAGGGGCACCGATGAGTACAGTGGGTCGGTTCGGGGCGGGCTGGGTGACCAGCTTCCAGCGGCTGAATGTCCAGAAGGCGCGGGCGGCAAGGCGTCGAAGCATGCCCTCTACGTTAGAGGACTTTGTCTGCCGGAGATGAAGGCAGACCGACTGTGCCTGAAAGATTCAGGGATCATCGGATCTGCCTCGCATACCGCGTGTGCGCCGCTGACAGGAGTTCGAACAGCTGCCGGTGTGAGAGCTCAAAGCCGGTGCGGAGCATGATTCGTCGGGCCAAGGGTCCTGTTCGGCCACGTCGCTGGACGGAGCCTCGAGTCAGGTAGTAGACGACGAATTTGGGTCCTGGTCTCGGGGTGGCCGTGTCGAGGGAGATCCGTTCGATCTCATTCCACGACACAAACGTCGCAGGCAGAACCACCCCGCGGTGGGACTCTATGAGACCGGCACCTGAGACCACGAGCGCATCTGCCCGGCGGAGGCGAACGCCAACGACGATCGGAGCCGCGACAAGGCAGCCGATGAGGCCGATGGCGATCGCCCACATTCGCGGATTGAATGCGAAGAGCATCCAACTGACATTCTGATCACGACTGCTCGTGACGATGAGGAACGCGAGACCGACGAGCACTGCACCGGTAACGAGCGCCACGCACAGTATGATGACGAGTCTTCGGGAAGACGTTCCCACGACGACACTTCGCCCACGATCCATCGCATGCAGAGCAGCAGCTGTATTCGGGGGCCTCGGCATGGCAATGAGAATACCCGTTGTGGAATAAATCGCAGTCATTTGGGGCTGTGCCCAGTGTCAGCGCCACCAGCACACCGACGAAGGAGAAGTACATGTCTGATGCAGACCGCGTAGTCATTCTCGGAGGCCACGGAAAGATCGCCCTCATGGCCGCACCGAAGCTGAAGGAAGCCGGATACTCGGTGGATTCCGTCATCCGCAATCCGGATCAGACCGCCGAGGTGGAGGCTGCGGGCGCAAACGCCGTCGTCCTCGACATCGAATCGGCTGACACCGGTAAGCTCGCGGAGCTCTTCACCGGAGCAAGGGCCGTGGTCTTCTCGGCAGGTGCCGGTGGCGGCAATCCTGATCGGACCCGCGCTGTGGATCTTGAGGCAGCGAAACGCTCCATCGACGCCAGTGCGCAAGCGGGAGTCGATCGCTACGTCATCGTGTCCTACGCCAGTGCGGGCGTCGACCTCGACCGGGTCGATCCGGAGAGCTCGTTCTATCCTTATGTTGAAGCGAAGCACGGAGCAGATGAGCACCTGCGTGCAAGCTCCCTGAATTACACGATCCTGGGGCCCGGCGGTCTGACCTTGGAACCGTCGAAGGGCAGCGTGCTGCTGGCCGATGGCTCCGGTGACGTCGACGGCACTACCCCGGACAGCGACACGCGAGTGACCTCACGTGAACTCGTCGCCGATGTGATCACCCATGTCATCGACAACGATGCCGCGAAGCGAGAGACCGTGAACTTCTACGACGGTGACACTCCGATCGCCGAGGCTGTGAAGTAAGACTTCGCGACACACATATTTCGCTACACACAATGGGGAGATCGAACTCAGCGCTCGATCTCCCCATTGTCGTGCTCACGACGTCTTCACCCTCGATCTTTCCTGTTCCAGAGCTGGTGGGTCAGACCACTCGACGAGCCGATCGTCTCGATCGTGAAGCGGTCCTCGATGCCGCTGATGCCTTCCCACAGAGAAACTCCTGTGCCCAACGTGATCGGAACGATCGCCACGGCCATGAAGTCGATGAGGTCAGCGGCGAGGAACTGGCGAATGGTCGACGGACCACCGCCGATGCGCACGTCGAGGCCGTTCGCGGCGTTGATCGCCTGGTCCAGTACCGCCTCGGGGGTGTCATCGACGAAATGGAAGCTCGTCCCGTTGGGAAACTCCATCGCCTCCTTCGGGTGGTGGGTGAGGACGAAGCATGGAGTCTTGAAGGGCGGTTCCTCGCCCCACCAGCCGCGCCAGCCATCATCGGGCCATGGCCCCTCCTGCGGTCCGAACTTCCTCCGACCCATAATCTCGGCGCCGATGCCCTGTCCCCACATTGCGAACAGCGCGCGATCAAGTGTGACGGGCCCATCGACGCCGCCGATCCCTTCGATTCCCTGTCCGTCGAACCAGCCGAAAAGTGCTTGGGCACCGCCGATCGGCTCGTCGAACGTCACATAGTCACCGGCGGAGTAGCCGTCCAGTGAGACGAATTGACTGTGTACGCGTACTCGAACCATGATCACTCCGATGTGATAGTCAGCGATGAGTGAGTCAAGCGTAGAATGTAGTGATTGCTGATTGCAACCACTTAGGAGGATGATTTGCGAAGTGAACCGCGCTCGGGCTGCGCGATCAACGCAGCCGTCGAAGTCCTCGGTGACTCCTGGAGCCTCATCGTGCTCCGCGACATCGTGTTCGGCGATCGTCGCCATTTCCGCGAGCTCCTCACTCTCAACGACGAATCCATCGCCTCGAATATGCTCTCCAGTCGCCTGAAGAAGCTGGTCGACGAAGGTTTGCTGACCCGGGCCGACACGGTACGCGGCCAAAAGGCCGCCTATTCCCTCACCGAGGCGGGAATCCAGGTGGTGCCGGTCATGGTCGCACTCGGGGCTTGGGGAATGAACCATCGCCCGACCTCTCACGAGCTGACGGTGAGAGCCCGAATTCTCGCTGAGTCGCCCGAGCTGGTCGACGATCTCATGGACGAACTGCGAGAGGCCCACCTCGGCGTTGCCCTACCTGAATCACCTCGGCCGCGGGCTTCTGAGCGTCTGCAGGCCGAGTATGAGGCTGCTCTCGGAAAGACGTGATCAATCTTCTGACCATCGCATTCCTCGCCTGGGGCCGATTCGCACTGACGCCATCGGGAATGTGAGTGCGTAGAAAGCCTTGTCCGAGCCGGGGCTGTGTGCTTCCATGGAATGAGTGATTGCACAATGCAATTGCTTTGCGTGTTGAATCGACTCATCGATCCCAAAGGAGCGATCATGTTCACCGGACTGATGGCCAGCATCACCGTCAATGATCAGGACCAGGCGCACGACTGGTACTCGAAGGTCTTCGAACGCGACCCCGATGCCTCTCCGATGCCGGGACTGCTCGAATGGCATTTCGGAACCGAGTTCGGAGTCCAGGTCTGGACCGAGCCGCAGCGTGCAGGATACTCGACCGCGGTGATCGGGGAGTCGGACATCGGTGCACTTGCTGAACGGCTGACTGCTGCTGGTATCGACCACGGTGGACCACAGCCGGGCGGTGGACAGCGGATTCTGCAGATCGCGGACCCCGACGGCAATCGAATCGTCTTCTCCGGTGAGTGAGGCAAGAGTTCCAATGAATCCCACGACCGACACCATTCGACTGAGCACCGAGATCGCACGTCCCCGCGGGGACGTCTGGGCGGCCTTCGCCGACACCGAAGCCAGGCAGCAGTGGAGTGCCCCAGCCGGTGAAAGGGTCATCTACGACTGCGATGACTTCCGGACCGGAGGCCGAGCGGAATATCGGTGTGGGAGCCCCGAAGTACTCGAGTTCAGTGCGGCCATCGACTATATCCACGTCGAAGTGGAGAACTTTGCCGTTCACACCGACACAGTGTGGCGCGGGGACGAACTTCTCGCCACAGGGGTGGTCACCTGGTCCTTCACCGACGTCCCCGCAGGCACGATGGTGACGATTGTGAACCAGGTGGTGTCGTTCGTCGGCGCCGACATGATCGACGGCAGCCGGAAAGGTCACCGAATCGTCATCGAGCAGTTAGGCGCCTTCTTCACCGGCCCAGGGCAGGTCCGCTCCAGTACGACTGACGGTGATGGCCGCCCGGCGTGAGGCATTCTCGCCGAGGTGTGTGAGCGCATCTTCGTTCATGTCCTGGAGTCGTGGACGGACGCCCTGCAGATCATGCACAAGAGAAGCCATGAAAGTATCTCCGGCACCGATCGTGTCCCTCACCTTCACTGCTCCTGCCGGAACTCTCACCCTCGCCGATGCGGTCGAGAGGATCGAATCCTGCGATCCGCAGGTGAGTGCGACCAGTTTTGCCCCGAGGCGAAGGATCCGATCGATCTGGGCATCGGCACTCTGTCCGGGATAGAGCCAGTCCGCGTCGACATCACTGAGCTTGACGACATCGATACGTGCAGCGAGAGACTCGAACCGAGCCAGCGCCAGTTCTCGGACTCCGATGATGGAGGGCCGGATATTGGGGTCGAAACTCAGCAGTGCTGAGGAGTCTCGTCCGCGCTGGAGGAGTGAATCGACCGCAGCGGCACCGGGGGAGAGGAACGCTGCGATCGAGCCGACATGAATTGCCGCCCAGTCGCCGCTGTCGACCAGCGACGCATCGGGGTCCCAGCGCAGTGAGAACTCGTATTCGGCAGAGCCGTCCGTCGACAGCAGAGCTCGCGCCGTCGAGGTCGAACCGGTCGCGCGGGCGTGCACACGGACGTGCGACTTCCGGAGGTGAGCCAGAAGGAATCCACCGTGGAAGTCGTCTCCGACGTCGGTGAGCAGCTCGACATCGGCGCCGAGGCGTCCCAGGCCGAGGGCGACATTCGCCGGCGCCCCGCCGGGAGCATAGCGATCTGATGATCCGGCCGAGCTGACGATGTCGATGAGGGCCTCACCGATGACAAGAATGCTCATGGGCCCGATTCTATGCGCACACGAGCGTTCAGGTCCCACATCAGCCCGAATAGTACGTATATAGGTCTGAGACCGAATGTAGGATCATTTCATGTCAGTGGCGTCTGGAATCGTTGCCGCATGGACGAAGACACCATGGAATCAGAAGTCAGAACGATCGTCGATGTGGCCTCAGCTCGCATCCTCACACCGAGGGAGGGTGAATGCTTGGTCTGTTACGTCTTTCGCCAGCTCGGAGAATTCGGCTGCGACGGAACACATCGCTTCAGCCTGACGTTTCGGGACCGAACAGCTCCTCGGGCCACTGCGCTGATGGAACGTTTGGGAAGTATGGGTGCCTGCTGCTGTGACTGCGAGGTATTCAACAACGCATACACGTTCGCAGAACGCCCGTGGATCACCGGGGCCGCATTCGGAGCAGACATCGGCACAGGGTTCGAATCCCAAGAGCCGGTGGACCTGCGTGAGGAGTTCGGCATCAACGAACCACCCGCGAAGATCTTCTACCTGTGCTGCCAATTCGTGCGTCGAGGCTCGACGCAGCCGTGCCCGAACTGGGTGCGAATGAGTCGGTGGTGAGAAGCACGGCGACGGGATTCCGGCAGAATAGGTCACATGCCTCCACACCTGCCGCTGTTCCTCGACTGTGACCCCGGAATCGACGACGCCATCGCCCTCGGATATCTGCTGTGCCAAGACGACGTCGACATCATCGGCATCGCGGCCACAGGCGGCAACGTGTCTACCGCACAGGTCAGCACCAACGCTCAAGGCTGGCTTGAACTTGCCGGACGGGCGGACATACCCGTCCACCGGGGCAGCGAGTTCCCCACAGCTTGGCCGACCGAAAGCACCGACGGAGACCCTGCGATGTCGCCTATATCCGGGCCCGAGTACGCTGACCTCACCCACGGACCGACCGGCGTCGGATATGCGCGACTTCCACAACCGGCGGCACCGGAAAGCTCCATCAGTGCCGCTCAAGCCTGGGTCGATGCTGCACGGTCTCACCCCGGAGAGCTCATCGGCGTTGTCATCGGACCGTCGACGAACCTTGCCCTGGCCATTGCCATCGAACCCGAGCTGCCCAACCTGGTGAGACGACTCTTCATTATGGGCGGTGCCTTCAACTATCGCGGCAACACCCACCCGACCACCGAATGGAACGTCACCTTCGACCCCGAGTCGACGGCGAGCGTCGTCGCCGCTTTCGACGACGCTCACCGCGAGGGTACTCATCGAGCCCTGCCGGTGATCGCCCCGATCGAAGCCACCGAGGCTCTTGAGATGACTCCCGCACGGTTGAGAAAGGTCCTCGATGCGGCTCCGAAACCTCACGACGGGACGGGAGAACCATCGGCCGCTGGTGAGAGATGGGGCAACTGGCTGGCCCAGATGGCCGAAGCCCTGCGCTTCTACTTTGAGTTCCACGAATGGGACGGTCTGGGCTACATCGCCCACATCCATGACCCCTTCGTCCTCGCCTGCGCCCTCGAATGGGCACGCAGAGACGAGATCACAACCACCTCGGCGGGCAGCGACGAGCCCCTTGCGAACGGAACTCGAGGCACACTGCCGTGGGCCACCACGATCTGTGCGCCCGTCGACGTCGAACTCACCGGTAAACTCACACGTGGCGAAACCGTCGCCGATTGGCTGGGACGGTGGGGGAAGGGCGTCAATGCCGAGATCATCCGCACGATCGATGCGCAGACCTTCCTCGACCACCTCGGCGAGACACTGAGCAAAGGACCCCATCATGACTACGAAACCAACACAGTCTGGGCAGGGGCCGGCAGACACCGTCGGTCCCGCACAAAACCAGAGCACTGAGCCCCACGGCACCAAGAGTCACCAGAGCCACACGCTTCCTCTCACACTGACCTTGCTCGGCACCATCGTCATTCTCGGCACATATATCGCGGTCCTCCTGACGCAACCGGCCAACCTCGGCACGAACCTGGGACATACGACCCTGTGGGTCATGCTCGGATACCTGCTCGGGGGAGTCCTCCTCGCAGCCGGCACACTGCCGCTCATCCCGCGCAGCATTCTCGCGCTCATCCCCGTCGCCATCGCCGCCAATATCGTCATCGGCCATGTCGTCGGCAATGTCACCCCCATCCCGCTCTACCTCGACTCGATCGGGACCGTGATGATCGGTGTCCTCGCCGGTCCTGCCGCCGGAGCGTTCACCGGGATCATCTCCAACCTCATCTGGGGAGTCACCCTGAGCCCCAGCGTCATCGCCTTCAGCTCTGGGGCGGCCTTCATCGGCGCGGCTGCCGGCTGGGCGGCACGGCTCGGGGCCTTCCGCACTCCCTGGTTCGCCGTCATCACCGGCGCTCTTGCAGGAATCCCTGCCGGAGCACTCGGCGCTCCTGTGGCTGCCTACGTCTTCGGCGGCGGTCTGGGCTCGGGCACTGGCGGCGTCGTCGCCATCCTGCAGGCAGCTGGCCTCGAAATGCTCAATGCGACATTGGCACAGAGCCTGTTCTCCGACATCATCGACAAGGCGCTCATCTTCGCCCTGGCCTATGTGGTCGTGCGCACCCTGCCGCGGCGAATTCTCGACAGGTATCCGTTCACCGACTACAGTCTTTCGCGCCGATCCCGGACGCCTGTGCGGGTCGGCTGAATGACCTCGACTGTTCTCGACCGGGAACAGCAGGCCACACACCGTTGGCATCCAGCCACCGAGATCATCGTCCTCATATGCTCTCTGCTGCTCGTCTTCGGCATCCCGTCCCCGGTCGTGCCCATCGCCATCATCGCCGCCACGCTCATCGCCGCGGTGATCTCACCCGCAGTGAGTCTGCGCACCTGGGCGATCGGCGTCGGCGTGCTATGCCTGCCGACGCTGATCGTCCTCAGCATCGTGCAGGGCCTCTTCTACCCCGGCACCGAGGTGACCGTGCTGTGGGAGTACGGTCTCGCCCGGCTCACCGTCGAAGGACTGGCGATCGCCGTTCAGATCTGGCTGCGGGTCAGTGCGCTCGTGTCCCTGTGCGCATTCTTCGGACTCGGAGTCGACTCGGCTCGCCTGTATGACGGGCTGCGGGCCCTGCGGCTGCCCTCCTCGGTGGCCTATATCTGCGCCTCGGCGATCGGCCTCATTCCACTCATCCGCGCCCGCACTCAGCAGATGATCGAGGCCCGCGCCAGTCGCGGTTGGGAGGTGAGCAGTTGGGTGGTCCGCACTCGGTTGCTGCCGAGCATCGTCACCGGCCTGTTCACCTCCGTCCTCATCGAGGTCGAACAGCGTCACGACGTGCTCGAACAACGCGGTCTCGGAGAATCTACGCAGGTGACGTCGCTGCAGGACCACCACGACGGCCGGAGCCAATGGATCCTGCGCCGAGGTGCTCCCCTCCTCACCTGTGTCCTCGTCGTGTGCTCCGTGGCCGATGTCCTGCCGCTGCCCACTGCCGACCAGTTGATCTGGGGTGGCTGAGACCATGCTTCTCGAACTCATCGGCGTGGGCTTCACCTACCGCAGCGGTGCGGCTGCGACACTGACCGACATCGACCTCCGGCTGGCTCCCGGACAGATGCATGCGATCCTCGGACAGGTGGGCTCGGGGACGTCCACTCTGGGACGGCTGATCACAGGCTTGTTGTCCGAGCGTGGAACCAGCGTCGGGCACATCCGCGCAGCTGGGACTGCTGTGATGCTCGGCGATGACCCCGAGGCGCAGCTCAGTGGAATGACAAGCCTCGTCGGCGATGAGGTTCAGCTGTCCGGGCGGCTGCAGGGGGACGACGTCTCAGCAGTCGAGAGGCGTGCACGGAAGGCCCTTGACTCACTGGGCATCGGCGATCTGTGGCCACGACGCCTCGACACCCTCTCCGGTGGTCAGCGCCAACTCGTCGCACTGGCGGGACTGCTCACCGGGAATCCATCATTGCTCGTCCTCGACCAGCCCTCGCTGTCCCTGGACCCGGAGACTCGGCGGCGCCTGGGCGCAGTGCTTCGGGCCTTCTGCCTCGATGGAGGTGCGGTCCTCATCACCGCCCATCAGTTCGACGAGGTGGCCGAAGCCTGTGATCAGGTGAGCGTCCTTGACTCCGGTCGGCTGATCACGACCGACATCCGCCCCTCAGCCAACGAACTTGAACGACGCGGGATCTGGGACACTCGACCACGTGGGCACGGTGAACCACGTGAGCCACATCAGTCAAAAGAGCCTCGCGAGGCGGACCGCTCTGAAGCTGCCGGACCGTCGGCCCCGGTTTCTGTCGCACTGTCGGTGCGCGGGCTGAGCGTTGCTCGCGGTGGGGCCACCGTTCTGACCGACATCGAACTTGACCTCGCATCCGGAGAGATCGTGTCGATCATGGGCTCCAACGGCGCCGGGAAGTCCACGCTCCTGCGCAGTCTCGCTGGTCTTCTCGGAGCCGGAGTCACAACATCGGGCATGATCAACGTCGATGGCAACGGCACCCCGGTGAGCCTCGGCGATGCTCCTGCCCATGTACGAGCACAGCACCTGGGCTGGGTGGGACAGGACCCAGGCAGTCAGCTTTCAGCTGCGACCGTGCGCGAAGAGCTCATGCGCGCCGTGCCACTGCCCTCGCACAGACGCCGCGACAGGGCAGCGATCCGCACCCGCCGGCAGAAGGCGGTCACCGCGGCGATGGCGACGACTGGGCTGGATTCTTTCAGCGAGACTCATCCCTATGATCTGAGCATCGACCTCCGCAAGGATCTGGTGATGGCGTCGGCATTCATCTTGAGCCCTCGGATTCTCCTCCTCGATGAACCGACTCTGGGCAGAGACCGCAAGGCCATCGATAGGCTGAATGTGTTCATCGAGGATTTTCGCCGCGGTGGTGGATCCGTCCTGGCCACCACCCATGACCGGCACTGGGCCGCAGTGACAGCCGATCGCATCCTGCTTCTGGATGAGGGGCGGGTGAATCAGGACGAGCAGTGCGGGGGAGCAGCCAGTTGAGGCCGCTTCAGGTGATCCGCTCAGAAGTCGTACGTGGCATCCGTGGTCGGGGCTTGTGGCCCGCGGATCTTCTGCAGATGCACGTGCCGGATCAAGCGGATGACCGGCCGGATGAGCATCTCAACGCTGCCGAGGACGAGGAACCAGATGCCGATGAGAACATCGTTGACGATGCTCAGCTCGCCCCAGACTCGATGCTAGGCGGCACCAGCACTGCTTGACCATGTCCGCAGGTGATTGCGATTGCCCCGGCCATGTCAGTGCCGAGTCGTAGCGTGAGGTCATGGATAAGAACGTGAATTCGTTTGATGCACTGTACGCCGAAGTCGGCAGTCACAGATCCGTGATGCCATGGGACGAGCTGCTCGGCTTCGTCCGCCGATTTCCCCAGATCGCCGCGTTCAACGCGGCTCTCATCGCGCAGCAGAACGCCGGAGCGATATTCGTCGAAACAGAGCACGCGTGGCAGCAGAAATTCGGCAGGCTCCTCACAGACGAAGCCGACGCATTGATCGTGCTGCACCCCTTCGCTCCGGTGCGCTTCGTCTACGATGTCGAGGATACCCACGGGCCTCCGGTCCCCGATGCCGCGGTCAACCCTTTCAAAGCGGCTGGTGCACCGACGTGGGACGGGCATCGTCTCGTCATGGATGTCCTGCACCGAAAGGGGCTGGACTTCGCCGGCTTGCCGAAGACGCAGAGTCCCACTGTGATGTTGAAGCATGTGCTCGATGAGCTCGCGCTGGTCTATGCCGGGCATCTCGGAGCTGTTCCGAAATTGGGGATTGCTGCCAGTGAGACCGGCATCGACGGACGACAGTCCCGCTTCGAAGTCGAATGCATCACCTGGCTGATCTCCGGACGCCTCGGCCTGAAGATGGCGGCGACCGGAACGTTGAAGGGCTACCTCAAGCACGGTGAGCTCCTGCCCCCGCTGTCCAGAGATCGGGTTCTGCACTCGGTCAATGCCATCGAAAAGCTCTTCGGTGGGGCACTGGCCTTCGGTCGAACCATCCGCGAGGATGTGCCGAGCCTGTTCCCGCTGACCGAGCAGTGGTCTCTCTCCTCCTAGCACGTGGTATCTGCCTGTCGCTCCTTGACGCATACCCGTGGACAGTGCATCGACGGCCGAACGGGTCAGTGATCCCGGAGCTGAAGCAGGTATCCTTGATTGAACGATCTCAATGAGGAGACATCATGACCCGCGCAGTACAGATCACCTTCGATTGTCACGACCCGATCGGTCAAGCGACCTTCTGGGCAGAGACGCTGGGATACGTCATCCCTGGCCCTCCCGGAGTCAGCCTCAGCGCCGGTGACGATCCTTTTGCCGCATGGAAGGAATTCGTCGAGGGACTGGGTATCGACGTCAAGCCGGAGGACTTCCGCGCCGCGATCGAGGATCCGCAGGGACGCGGTCCCCGAGTGTTCTTCCAGATAGTGCCCGAGGACAAGATCGTCAAGAACAGAGTCCATCTCGACGTGCGTGCAGCCCCCGGTCTGCAGAACAGCGAACGGATGCAGGCGTTGGAAGACGAATGTCAGCGTCTGCAGGAGCTGGGGGCACAGCGTCTCGAACGGGTTGATCCCAATCCGCCGATGGAGACTGGATTCATCGTCATGGCCGATCCCGAGGGAAACGAGTTCTGCCTCGACTGACGAGGGCTCTGACCAGGATGAGAATCCTCTTAGCAAGGGGGCAGCGGCCGCACCTCGTTGTTACCGTTGAGAACATGAAGACACAGAGACTGGCCACGCGAGCCGCAGCAGGGACCATGATTGTCGCATTCGCCCTCACCGGCTGTTCAAGTGGGGGCTCAGGTGATGGTCAGACCCCGGAGGCCGAGGGCCAGACCGCAGAGTCAGCTGAGGCTCAGAACGATTCTGGCAATGACGAATCAGGCGACGCTGAAACAGGCGATGACGATGCCAGCAGCGATGACGACGCCGAAGACACGAAGTCGCAGGACTCGACGACAACCAGCTCATCGGGGCTGGCCGCTGATGCCGATCTGAGCAAGGAATCACCATCAGTGGCACCCAAAGATGCTATTGCCACGGCGAAGGAGGAAGCGAACGACGGCACCGTACACGGCATCGAACTCGACTTCGACGAACGCGACAAGGCATGGCAGTACGAGGTCAAGGTCATCGACGGCTCCACTGACTTCGACGTCGAGATCGATGCTGAGACCGGTGATGTCGTCAACACGGAGAAAGACTCCTCTGACGACAAGGAGGAGGCCATCGACCTGAACGACCCGATGACCTTCGACGAGGCACTCAAGCTCGCCCAGGACGAGGCCTCGGGCCGACTCGACGGATGGAAGCTCGAATCCGACGACAACCGTATCGAATACCAGTTCGATTTCGGTGACAAGGGTGACGAGATCGAGGTATCCGTCGACGTCGAATCGAAGAAGGTCACCGTCGACGACTGACCACTGCCCCATCCTGAGCACCATCAGGACATATGGGCACTGTCAGGACGGAACATCGCGGCGTAGGCTGGCGCCATGCCCTTGAACCCAGTTGCTTCGCCTCGGCAGGCAGGTCGTCTCAACGTCATTGCCGGCCCCATGTTCTCAGGCAAATCCGAGGAACTCATGCGCCGCGTCCGGCGAGCGAAGATCGCCGGGGTCAATGTGCTCGTCCTCAGCCACTCTCTCGACACACGTTCCGATCTGTCGGCGATCACCACTCACGATGGCATCAACATTCCCGCAGTACCCGTCGGTGACGTCGAGTCCCTTGCCGAGGTCACCCGCGCCGAGGACTATGAACTGGTGGCCATCGATGAGGCCCAATTCTTCGGCCCCGACCTGGTGCCGGTCGTCTTCGACCTCGTGGAACGTGGTGCCACCGTCATCGTCGAAGGCCTGTGCGTGACGTTCGACGGCGGCCCCTTCGAACCGATGCCGACATTCATGGCCGAGGCCGAGGACGTTCTCAAACTCACGGCAGTGTGCACGATCTGCGGCAGGGATGCCGTCTTCCACCAGCGGGTGGGCACCCCCGGGCTCAGTGTCGAAGCCTGGGAACCGAGTGCCACAGACATCGATGCCAGCCACGTCGGGGGCCTCGAATCCTATGTCGCACGTTGCCGGGAGCATTTCGCTCCACCGCATTAGAGGCAACCGGTCACGACCGTAGCAGGGCAGCTGCTCAGTCCTCGATGCTCTCCCACACATCACGCCAGATCCGGGCCAAGTCCGGAACCTGATAGTGGGCATTGAGGCCGCTGGGCTGAGGTACGACGTGAAGGTCGATATCCTCGGGCCAGCCATCGATGAGAGACGTGTCCTGCTCGCCGAGGTGGGCCTTGGGCAGCGAATATCCGATCCGGAACGAGGTGATCCCAGCGATTGCGACTACCTTGGGGCGGATGTCGTCGAGTCGGCGGACAAGCCTGTCTGCACCCTCGCGCAGTTCCTGCTTGTCCAGCTCATCGGCCCGAGCCGTGGCCCGTCCCACGAGGTTCGTGATGCCGATGCCGCGTGCCAGCAGCTGTGCCTCGTCCTCGACGGCCAGGCCCAGAGAGGCGTCGACGAGGTGATCGGTCAGACCTGCCTGATGCAGAGACGGCCAGAAGCGATTGCCCGGTCGGGCGAAGGGTGCATTGACTGCGGCCGTCCATAGACCCGGGTTGATTCCGACGATGAGCATGGAGAGTTCACCCGCGCGCCCGGGGAGAACGTCATCGATGGCGTCGGGATCGTCAGTGGCAAACTCAGCGAGGTCGTCCTTCGTCGGCTTTCGTCCACCTAAGGGCGATGGTCGGCGGGAGCTGATGAAACTTTCCTCAATCACGCTGTCCACACTACCGTCGAGTCAGAACGGACGAATCAGCGCCCGTCGCCTCAGAATCATCGGGAGACCCATGACGCACGAACACGGGCAGCAGACTCATCAGCACGTGCGACCGCACGCCGGTGAGTCAGCCCCCTTCCACTTCGAGAACATATGGAGGGTCGATGCCAGTCCGATTCAGGTGTGGTCCGTGCTCTCCGACGTCGAATCGTGGCCGCAGTGGTGGCCGGGCCTGCCAGTGGCGGTCCCCGTCGATGACAGGATCGTGCCCGGCAGCCGCGCCGACATTCAGGTGGAGAGTCCGCTCGGCGTCACCCTGAGCTTCGGAATCGAACTTCAGGACACAGACCCGCCGCGCTTCGTCTCGTTCTCCGCCACCGGTGACCTGAGAGGGATCGGCGCGTGGTCGCTGGAGCAGACGGGCCCGATCACCACGATCAGCTCCGTGTGGTGTGTGACGACATCGCGCTTGTCGATCCGCATGCTGCGTCCCGTGGCAACATGGATGCACTCACGTGTGATGAGCGCCGGGCACCGCGGTCTGGCCAGACGACTGAACAGTCTCATGCCCTGAGGTCGACCATGCATCGATGCCGCCGGCCAGGGACCGCAGACGCACGGACTCTGGTGCCGCATCCTGCAGAAGCTGCAGGGCCTGAGCGGAACGGGCACCTGACTTGCAGTGGATGACGACCTCGCGCGGCGGCTGCGTGATCAGAGTCTCCACCGCCGGCCACCCCTCGACCTGCAGCACACCCAGCGGCAGGTGGACGGATCCGGGTATCGAAGCCAGCTGGCGCTCCCAATCGGCCCGCACATCGATGAGGAGGGCGGAGGAATAATCAGCCAGATACTCATCGACACTGATCTCGTGCTCCCGATCTGCACCGTCACCGTCTGCCTCTGCACGGGCAGCTGCACAGGCCACAGCAACCTCGGCGAGGTCGGTGACAGGTTCGCGATCAGGATCCGGTGAGAACCTCAGCGTGGAGTAGTCGGACTCCAGTGCGTCATAGCGCAGCAGGCGACCGAGCAGGGGAGTGCCGATGCCGCAGATGAGTTTCACCGCCTCCGTGGCCATCGCCGCACCGATGGCGGCGCACAGCACCCCGAGGACACCGCCTTCGGCACAGTTGGGCACGGAATCAGCCTCAGGGATATCGGGAAACAGGTCGCGCAGCATCGGCCCATGCCCGGGAACGAAGGTGCTCACCTGACCCGCGAAGCGAAAGATCGTGCCCCAGATCAGTGGGGTGCCGGTGAGTTCGGCCGCATCATTGGACAGATACCGGGTCGCGAAGTTGTCTGCGCCGTCGAGCACCAGATCATGGGACGCGAAGAGTTCGAGCACATTGTCGGGACTCAAGCGCTTCGCAACTGCGTGAACCTCGAGCAGCGGATCGAGGCGGAGCAGGGCGTCATGGGCGGAATCGACCTTGGCTCGACCGATATCGGCATCGCGATGAAGGACCTGGCGCTGCAGGTTCGAGGCTTCGACCACATCGTCGTCGATGATCGTGATCGATCCGATCCCGGCCGCAGCCAGGTAGTGCAGTATCGGGGCACCCAAGCCTCCCGCACCGATGACCAGTACCGAGGCGGCCCGTAACCGGCATTGTCCCTCGACCCCGATACCCGGCAGGCTCAGATGTCTGGCGTAGCGTTCGAGTTCCCGTGGGCTCAGAGAATCGAGCGGTTCGACCAGCGGACCCGGGTTGTTCGCCGCGCTCATCTCGGGGTCACCATCCCGTCGAAGGTCGATGAGGCCAGGGCCAACGGTCGCTTCGGGATGCGCCCGGCATGGGCAGCCAGATGACCGGACTCCACGGCAAGGGACATCGCCCGAGCCATGGCGCTGGCATCATGTGCGCGGGTCACCGCAGAGGCCAACAGGACAGCGGTGCAGCCGAGCTCCATTGCCAAGGCCGCATCAGAGGCGGTGCCGATTCCGGCATCGAGGATCACAGGCACCTGGGCGCGGCTGACGATCGTCTCGATGTTGTGAGGGTTGAGGATGCCCAGCCCGCTGCCGATCGGAGCACCGGCAGGCATGACCACAGCAACCCCGGCATCCTCGAGCCTCTTGGCCAGGGCCGGATCATCGTTCGTGTAGGCGAAGACCGTGAAGCCGTCGAGCACGAGCTCCTCCGCCGCACGGAACAGCTCCACCGGATCGGGCAGCAAGGTCTCCTCATCGGCGATGACCTCGAGCTTCACCCAGTTCGTCTCGAGAGCTTCCCTGGCCAGTCGGGCAGTCAGCACAGCATCCCTGGCTGTGTAGCATCCAGCCGTGTTGGGCAGGATACGGATACCCAGACGCTGCAGCAGGGCGAACACCGAGTCCCGGGCAGTGCCGTCATAGCGGCGCAGGGCTACGGTCGTGAGCTCTGTGCCCGAAGCGTCCAACGCCTGTTCGAGGATGCTCAGCGAACTCGCGCCGCCGGTGCCCATGACGAGCCGGGAATTCATCGTCACTTCGTCGACGTTCCAGGTCATATCAGCCTCCCTGCACTGCGGTGACGATGTCGACACTGTGGCCCTCGGCCAGAGTGAAACCCGACCACTGCCCCCGTCTGATGACCTCACCGTCGACGGCGAGCGCGATGCCGAGGCGGCTGCCATCGACGGGGGTTCCGTCGGCGCCGATCTCCTTGTCGACGATGCCGGAGATGAGGTCCTTGGCAGTGGTGGGACCGGCGAGTGCGTGGCGCTCGCCGTTGAGCATGATGGTGATGGTGTCGTTCACGGATGACTCCCTGCTGGTTGCTGAATCGAAAAGGTCTGCTGCTGTGCGTCCTGTGTTTGGGCAGGTGGGTGCTCTACATCGAAGCGTTCCGGGCCCACTGCTGCCAGCGACCCCGGTGGTGCCCATGCTGTGTCGGCTCTGGTGGCAAGGTCGGCGGTGAGGCCTGCACCCAGCGGGGCGAGGAGGATGCCGTGCCGGAAGAATCCGGTGGACACCACACAGCCGGGATCGATGCGTCCGATGATCGGCACGTCATCGGGCGAGCCCGGTCTGGCGCGGGTGGTGATGTCTGTGATCTCGCAGTTGAGGATGGCCGGGACGAGACGCTCTGCGTCACGAAGCAGCTGGTGGACGCCGCCGGCGTTGATTCCCGACCGGCCGTCCTCACGGCTCGTGGCACCGAGGACGAGCTCGCCGTCGGGACGAGGTACGATGTAGACGGGCCGAGCATTGACCAGACCGCGGATCGTGCGCGTCAGCAGTGGGGCCAGTGCCTTCGGTGCCCGGAGTCTGATCACCTCACCCCATACTTGGCGCAGAGGCAGCGTCGCTGCCCCCACGATGTCATTGCACGAAGCACCAGCGGCGACGATGACCTGATCAGCGCTCAACCTCGTCCCCGTGTCGAGCTCGACGCCCACGGTGCGCCCGGCTTCCTTGCGCAGACCCGTGACGCGGGCCCGGACGACGTCATCACCGAGGACCGATATCAGTGCACCGGTGACCCGGCGGGGATCGATCGAATGATCTCCGGGGATCGTGACGGCCCCGCACACCCCGGGTGCCAGGGACGGTTCCAGGTCACGGGCCCGGGATCCCGCGATGAGGGAGACGTCGAAACCGGCTGAGGACTGCAGGTTCATGAGCTCACGCAGGGAGGCGAGGTCGGCCCGGTCGCCGGCACACACGAGGGTCTCGGTGCTCGTGTGTCCCAGGTCATGACCCGAGACGGCAGTCAGCGTCGCGGCGAAGTCCGGGTAGAGGTCCGCCGAGGCACGCATGAGCGGATACAGGGGAGACTGCCCCCACACCACCTCGGCGGCAGGGGCCAGCATTCCCGCAGCTGCATGGGAGGCACCCATGGCGGGGACAGGATCGACGATAGTGACGCCGATGCCGCGACGGCGCAGATTCCAGGCAGTGGACAAGCCGATGATTCCAGCTCCCACAACAATGACGTGCACGTGCTACTCCCTCCGGCGGCATGATCCGCATCAGGTTGAACGGTCGGCACAAAGCCCTCTCAGCCCCTTTATGAGGCTCCCGCGAACTCCTCTACTCTAGGAGCATGGCCGCAGATATGACAATGGACGCCGCAGTCCACGACACGGACAGAGCTGCAGACAGAGACACACGACGTGACCGGCTGCGCACGGCCAGGCTCTATGTCTGCACCGATTCCCGCAGCGCGCAGGGCGATCTCCCTGAGTTCCTCGATGCCGCCTACGCTGGTGGCGTCGACATCATCCAGCTGCGCGACAAGGGCCTTGAAGCCCGAGCCGAGATCGAAGCACTCGAGGTGCTCAGAGATGCAGCCCACCGGCACGGGAAGCTCTTCTCCGTCAATGACCGCGCGGATGTGGCGCTGCTCGTCGGTGCCGATATCTTCCACGTCGGCCAGGGCGACCTCACCAGCGAACAGGCCCGCGCGATCCTCGGCCCGGATGTGATCCTGGGCCGTTCGACCCATTCCATCGCACAGGCCGATGCCGCCGAGGCGGACCCCGAGATCGACTATTTCTGCTTGGGTCCCGTGTGGGAGACCCCGACCAAACCCGGCAGACCGGCCATCGGCACCGACCCCCTGCGTGCGCTCGCCTCCAGCGCATCCAAGCCCTGGTTCGCGATCGGCGGGATCTCGGCAGGCGAGCGCCTCGCCGCGGTGAGAGCCGCCGGTGCGCAGCGCATCGTCGTCGTCCGTGCGGTGACCGCAGCAGACGACCCCGCGGCCGCGGCCGCGGAACTCAGACAAGAACTATGACAGCGCGCGGCGCAACTGCAAAGGAATCAATCTGACATGGGAGAGCACACAGTGAAGATACTCATCGCCGGAGCCGGCGCGACCGGCGGGGCGTTCGGCACCCGCCTGTTCGAAGCCGATCGCGATGTCACGTTCCTCGTCCGCGAGGCACGAGCGCAGACGATGCGTGCCGACGGGCTGCGATTCGTCGCCCCCGGTGAGGACCGGACGAACCACATCCCCGTCCTCACCGCTGCCGATCTGGCCCAAGCCGATCCGGCAGCTGCCGACTCTGCCGCTGCCGATCGGCAGGCTTCGACTCCGTTCGACCTCGTGATCGTCGCGGTCAAGGCCAACGGCTTGGAGCCGATCATCGATGACATCAGACCCGCTGTGGGGGCGCACACCCTCATCATTCCGTTCCTCAACGGCATGGCTCAGATCGAGCGATTGGTCGAGGAATTCCCCGGCCAGGTTCTGGGCGGTCTGGTCAAGATCGTCGGAACGATCAAGGACGGAGCCATCCACCAGATGACCGACCTGGCTATCATGACCATCGGCGATCTCGACGGGGAAGCCGTCCCCGGTTCGATCGTCGAGGCTCTTGACGTTCCCGGTTACAGACTGCAGATCCTTGAGAACATCACGGACGCCCTGTGGGAGAAGTGGATCTTCATCGCCGCGGCAGGAGTCGTCACCTGCCTGTTCCGGGCCCCGGTCGGAGCGATCATGGCAGCTGGCGGACAATCGCACATCGTGGAAATCGTCGACGAGCTCGAAGCCGTTGCGAGCGCCGGGGGACACCCGGTCTCCGCCGAGGCCAGGGACAGGACTCTGGCCATGCTCACCGCTAAGGGCTCGTCATTCACCTCGTCGCTCTATCGCGATGTGACCTCGGGTCTGCCCAGCGAAACTGAGCACATCCTCGGCCACCTCGCGCGAACAGCGGCTGACCTCGGTGTGCAGACACCCCTGCTCGATCTCACACTTGTGCAGCTGCGGGCGGGGGAGTCGCTGCGACAGAGCTGAGCGTCGCGACTGAACCGACGGTCGAGACTGATTCGACCTCTTCGACGCCGAGGCGCAGCATCGTCAGATACGGTTCACCGGGGATGGTGTGGGTGACTGCATCCGATCCGTGCGGAGCTGTGAACGTCACCATCGGGATCGAATCTGCGCGGTCGAGAACCAGTAGGGTCTCGTACCCGCCTGGCCCCACCGAGTGGGCGGAGCCGACGGGAAGTTCGCAGGCCAGTGTCTCCAGCGGGTTGTCCGAGGAAGGCGGCCGGTTCATCTCCTGATCGGCGACATCGGCGAACTGCTGGGCAGTGATGAGATATGCCTTGGCCGGTGTGGGGCCCGGTACATGATGGTCATAGAAGGCCATTCCTCCGCCGCCCCACACTGTGGAGCTGCCGGCGAAGTAGATGGATCCGGGAAGCTCGATGCCCATCTCTGCCGACGGCGGAGCGGAGCTCCGCGCGCCGGGATAGGTGACGAATGCACCTGGGGGACGGCCACCCTGCAGGTAACAGGCGAGCCTGTCACGATGCATGTTCGAGCCATAGCTGACGTACCACACGAGACCTTGAGACATCCCATCCATGATGCCACGTCAACGGCTGGGACTGTCCAATCTGCAGAGTCTCGGTGTGCCGTCCGATCCCTGTCTGATCGGGCTTTCCTCCTGGCCAGAAGTCTGCGCGTGAGTTCAGCAACACCGGTGATGACGAGCGCGATGCCGATGCCCAAGCCCACCCCGAGCAGCGGCTGATCTTCGAACAGCACACCGCCGAGCAGACCGATGCCCGTCGAATACAGCGCCCACGCCAGGCACCCTGCCGCATCGAAGGCGAGAAACCGAGGGACCGGATACTTCAGCATTCCCGAGGTAAGGGTGGTGGCCGTGCGTCCGCCTGGAACGAAACGTCCTGCGATGAGCACGGCGCCGCCTCGGCGGTCAAATATCTCCTCGGTCCGTTCGAGCAGCCGACGTGCACGCGGACGCCGAGTCCACCGAGACGCCAACGAGCCACCACCGCGCCCTACAAGGTGGGCGGCGAAGTCACCGGTGAGGGCACCGACTGCTCCCGCCAGCAGGAGTCCGCCGGGGTTCGGTGTTCCGGTGGTCGCATAGGCCGCCGCGGTGATGAGAATCGTTTCGGAGGGCACGATCGGGAAAAGGGAGTCGAGGCCGGCGACGACGAAGACGAGGAGATACACCCACGGCGATTCGAGCGTTGCGGCGAGGATGTCGAAAGCGAGGTCCATACTCATCCACGCTATTGACCGACGGGCGAGCTCGGAACGCGGCGAAGAGCAGTCTCGCCTGCAGGAGTCCGGAGCGAAGATGCGGAAAACCGGAAACGGAGTCTGCGGTCGGACCCATGGGACCAGGCGCTCGGCGTTGCTACGATCAAGCTATGCCCTGGCCGACGTCGCTGACCGCGCGGATTCCCCGAGAATCCCGCATGTTCGTCACACGCTGGAGTTCCTCGGTGCTGGGAATCCTGTGGGGCGTGCTGCTGTGCCTTCCGCTGCTGCTCGCCGCGATCCCCACCTCGACCTCGCGATTGAGCCGGAAGGTCCTGGCCTGGGAACGCGCCCGGCAGGAGCGGGGTTTCGGCATCATCATGGGCCCGGACCCGAAGAAGCGCGGCTTCTTCGTCCTCAACGGTGTGGTTGCGGGCTTCATCGCCATTCCCGTGCTCAATCTGCTCACGGGTTTCCTGCTCGTCACGATCGGCTCGCTCATCCAGGGACTATTCATCGGCGGCAGCATCACCATCGGCTTCGACTTCTGGGCCATCAGCCAGCCGACTCTGTTCGTCGGAGTGCTCTATGGAGCCGCGAACCTCATCGGGGTCATCGTCCTCGCCGAGTTCGCCAATTGGCTGCACGGCAGAATCGACTCCAGGTTCACGGACACCAGCCGCCCCAACGCGCCCCACACCCGCATCACTCAACTTCTCATGACCCGTCACGGTGTGGTCATGGCCATCGACGAGGAGCGGCGCCGGATCGAGCGTGACCTCCACGATGGAGTGCAGCAGAATGTCGTGTCACTGTCCGTGCTCATCGCACGTGCCCAACGAGCGAAGGATCAGGACAAGGTCAGCGCCCTCCTCGACGACGCCCTCGTGCAGTCCCAGGACCTCATCGATGAGATGCGCGAGGTCGCCTGGCGGGTCTATCCCACAGCACTGGACGAACACGGCCTGGGCACCGTGCTCCACCGGGTCGCCGATCACTGCCCGATCCCGGTCACCCTCACCGCCGTGCCCGCCCGGCGGGTATCGCAGGCCAGTGAATCTGCTGCGTACTTCGTTGTCCGGGAGGCGGTGACCAATGTGGTCAAGCACGCGAATGCGTCGACTATTCGAATCAGTGTGATCGCCGAGGATCAGAAGCTCATCGCCGAGGTGGTCGATGACGGCACAGGAGGAGCCGACCCTGCCGGCAGCGGGCTGAAAGGACTGTCGCGACGGGTCGGAGCATTGGACGGGACGATGAGGATTGAGAGCACAGAGAATGTCGGAACCACAGTGAGAGCGGAGATCCCCTATGTCTGAACCTGGCTTGCCTGAATCCAGCGCCGAAACCCCGAACCTCGACCCGATGAGAGTCGCCTTGGCCGATGACTCGGTGCTGCTGCGCGAAGGAGTGCGCAGCCTGCTCGAAGACGAGGGCATCGCGGTTGTGGCCTCAGTCGATGACGGGCAGCAGCTCCTCACCGCGGTCGCGGCTCATCGCCCGAACTTGGCGATCGTCGACGTCAGGATGCCGCCGACCCACACCACAGAAGGACTCGAGGCCGCGCTGGAGATCAAGCGCCGCTTCCCGGATATCGGAGTCCTCGTGCTCAGCCAATACGTTCTGCGCGAATATGCGACCGAGCTGCTGAGCACCGAGACCGTGGGAGTCGGCTACCTGCTGAAGAACCGGGTCACCGACATCGACCGCTTCCTCGAGTCCGTCAATCGGATAGCGGAGGGCGGAACCGTCATCGACCCCGAGGTTGTCCGGCAGCTGCTGAGCTCGTCCGAGAAACAGAACTCCCTGTCGGCGCTCACCTCTCGTGAGAACGAGGTCCTTCAGGCCATGGCTGAGGGGCTGTCGAATCGCGGTATCGCCGAACGACTCTACGTGTCCATCAGCTCCGTGGAGAAGGCCATCAGCTCGATCTTCGACAAGTTCAGGCTGCACGCAGGGGAGACCACGAGCCGGAGGGTCGCGGCGGTTCTGCACTACCTCGATCAGTCCTGAGCCGACGGAGAGCAACCAGGTGACCCACGACCTCGAGAGCGCGAGCATCGTGACGGGGCAGGTTCTCAGAGTTCGGAACGGGCTCGGGCACCGATGCGCAGATTGAGGTCTTCGAGCTCGGCCAGCACATCGCCGGCGCCCCAGATCTGGTTGCGCTTGCGACTGGTCAGACCGCGCAGGACCCCGGCTTCCATCAGTGCGGAGACCGCCCTGTTCGCCGAGGAGCTGGACAGTTTCAATGAGTCCTCAAGGTCGTCGATCGTGAACACCGGGTCCGATGCGAGGTAGTTCAGGATCCTGGCTGCGGCGCTGTTCTCACGTGGATGGCCGAGGAGATCGGCCCACTCATCAGGCAGTCCGGCCAGCCGATGCGCGGTCAGCTGAGCTTCCTCTGTCGCGATCACCGACGACGTCGACCACAGCGATATGACCGGTCCGGCGTCGCCGGAGTGATAGGAATTCAACGCGGCGAAGTAGCGGTCTCGAACCTCGACCAAGGCAGCAGCCAGGGGAACGGTGATCCCGGTCGTGACGCCGCGTGAGTGGAGGACCCCAGCCGCCAAGGCTCGTCCGATCCGACCGTTGCCGTCGGTGAAGGGATGGATCGCTTCGAACTGCGAATGGGCGACGGCCGCCTGCGCGATCGTGGGAATGTCAACGCGGCGGGCGAAGGTCAGCAGATCGTCCATGAGCTCAGGGACGAGCTCCGGGGGAGGGGGAACGTAGAGCGCTCCACGGGGCGAATGATCGGAGCCGCCGATCCAGTTCTGCATCGGCCGATGTCGGCCCGCCAGATGAGCCTCTCCGGCATCGTCCTTGAGCAGCAGCCGATGGGCGCGAGAGACCGCATCGGCACTGATCGCTCCCGATGTCAGCAGATCCAACGCACCCGTTGCAGCGGCCATCGCAGTTGCCGAAGAATTGGACTTCGCACCGTGGAGGGCGCGGACGAAGTCGTCGATGGGTGCCTCTTCGGCTTCAATCTTCGATGAGGCGATCGATTCGCTGCGCAGCAGCAGGTAGGACAGTGGGATCAGGGTGCGACCGTGCTCGGCATCGAGCCGGGAGATCGCGCGGACCGCGGTTTCTGAGCGTGCGGCGAGCTCGGAGGGCAGGCGCAGGTCGACCGAGCCGATGCGGGCCGGAACGGAGACGGACACCTCGGCGAATTTTCTGTCGTCGATCGTGCCGCCGCGAAACTCCTGGCGCCACGGTCTGGTCTCTGTCTGCGCTGCGGGCACGGGAACGCCAGAATCGGGCACATGGTTGGCGGAGTCGGACATGGGAATAGTCTAGACGATAAGCCCATATGATGAAATAAATGGGAATATCTCTCATGGTGATCCCAGTTCCAGGGAGCACGCCCGTCTCGCTAGACTCACAGCTCAGGGATTGCCAAGGATACTGGGAGTGCCAGAGAATCACGGTGTTCGTAGCAGTCTCGAGCCCGATGAGATTCAGTGTCGATGATGAGGAGAACGATGAAACGGCAGCTGCCCGACGTGAAGGAACTCGCCCCTCTCCTGCAGTTCAGTCTGCCTAGGCTCGACAGGGTGGGCGCGCGGCTCGACTCCGCTGCCGATATCTGGGACCTGCGTCGCATCGCGAAGCGGGTCACCCCCACAGCGCCCTTCGACTATGTTGACGGCGGCGCGCTCGATGAGCACACGCTGCGCAAGAACCGTCAGGTCTTCGCCGACGTCGAGCTCCTTCCACGGATCCTGCACGGAGTCGATGCCCCGAACACATCGACGACGATCGCCGGGCAGCATACGGCACTGCCATTCGGCATCGCCCCGACTGGCTACACGCGGATGATGCACTCCGAAGGCGAGATCGGGGGAGTCCGCGCTGCGACAAAGGCAGGCATTCCCTTCTCGCTGTCAACGATGGGCACACGGTCAATCGAAGAGGTCGCCCAGGCGGCACCGGGATCCACTCGTTGGTTCCAGCTCTATCTGTGGAAGGACCGTGAGCGCAGTCTCGACCTGTTGCAGCGAGCCCAAGCCAGCGGGTACGAGACCCTGCTCGTCACAGTCGACACTCCGATCACAGGCCAGCGCCTGCGAGATAACCGCAATGGGCTCTCGATCCCACCGAAGCTGACCCTGAAGACGATTCTCGATGCCTCCTACCGTCCCGGCTGGTGGTTCAACTTCCTCACCACCGAACCGCCGAAATATGCCTCCTTGTCGAACACCTCGCAGTCCTTGGCCGAGATGACTCGGACCATGTTCGATCCGACACTTGACCTCGATGACCTCAGGTGGATCCGTTCGCAGTGGAAGGGCAGGCTCTTCGTCAAGGGAGTCCTCACCGCCGAAGACGCCGACAGGGCCCGGTCCATCGGCGCCGACGGCCTCGTCGTGTCCAACCATGGAGGACGCCAGCTCGATCGTGCACCTGACTCCCTGACCGCGCTGGCGGAGGTAAGAGCGGCCGTCGGCGAGGACATGGAACTCATCCTCGACTCCGGAGTCATGTCCGGCACCGACGTCGTGGCCGCTCTGTGTGCCGGAGCGGACTTCGTGCTCGTCGGACGGGCCTACCTCTACGGACTGATGGCCGGCGGGCAGCGCGGCGTGGAGAAGGCCATCGACCTGATTCGAGCAGAGATACTGACTGCCATGGGCCTGATGGGCGCCCGGAACATCTCCGACCTCGGGCCGCAGCTGGCCAGGGGGCTGCCAACCTCTGCCACTGCGAACCGCGACATCTGAATGTGGTAAGAATGGCCGGGGCCCGAACGGGACGCCGGTCGCACGACAGTCAAGGGACACGATGAACGAAACAGCCGCCTCGGCGAGGGAGAACCGCGAACTCAAACGGGGGCTGAAGTCACGTCACCTGCAGATGATCGCCATCGGCGGCGCCATCGGCACCGGCCTCTTCCTCGGCTCCGGCGGCACGATTTCCCAGGCCGGACCCGGCGGTGCACTCCTGGCCTATGCTGCGATCGGCATCATGGTCCTTTTCGTCATGCAGTCCCTGGGCGAGATGTCGACGCACCTGCCCGTGGCGGGATCGTTCCACACCTACGGCTCGAAGTACGTCAGCCCCTCGTTCGGATTCGCGATGGGCTGGAACTACTGGTTCAACTGGGCGATCACGCTCGCCGCAGAGCTCGTCGCAGCCGGAGTCATCATGTCCTTCTGGCTGCCGGACGTGCCGTCCTGGGTCTGGGCCGCGATCTTTCTCGCCCTGCTCACCGGGCTCAACTTCCTCTCGGCTAAGGCATTCGGGGAAGGTGAATTCTGGTTCGCAGCCATCAAGGTCACCGCTGTTCTCGCGTTCCTCATCCTCGGGGTGCTCATGATCGTTGGCATCATCGGCGGCGAATCGCCGGGGATGAGCAACTGGACGGCAGGCGAAGCGCCATTTGTGGGTGGCTGGGTCTCGATCATCAGCGTGTTCATGATCGCCGGCTTCTCCTTCCAGGGCACGGAACTCGTCGGCGTCACTGCAGGCGAGTCAGCCAATCCACGCCGCGATATGCCCCGGGCCATCCGCACCGTGTTCTGGCGCATCATGCTCTTCTACATCGGCGCAATCATCATCATCGGCTTCCTCCTGCCCTATTCGGACCCCTCACTGCTGGCCTCCGCCAACAACGAGGACGTCACGGCCTCGCCCTTCACCCTCGTCTTCGAGCGGGCCGGCATCGCCGTGGCCGCATCCGTGATGAACGCCGTCATCCTCACCGCAATCCTCTCAGCCGGCAACTCCGGACTCTACGCCTCGACCCGCATGCTCTACGCAATGGCCAAAGAGGGAACCGCGCCGAGGCTGTTCGCCCGACTCAACGAACGCGGAGTTCCCGTCATGGCACTGCTGGCCACCGCGGTCATCGGTCTGTTCGGATTCCTCTCCGAGGTGATGGGCGACGGTGGGGCCTACACGTGGCTGATCAACGTCTCCGGGCTCTCCGGGTTCATCGTCTGGGTCGGCATCGCCTGGTGTCACTTCCGGTTCCGCCGTGCCTACATTCAGCAGGACCGAGATCTCGCGGACCTGCCGTATCGGGCTCCGCTGTTCCCCATCGGACCGATCATCGCACTGGTCATGCTGGTCATCGTCATCATCGGCCAGAACGTCCAAGCAATCGTCGAAGGACGTGTCCTCGAGGTCGCCTCCGCCTACATCGGTCTGCCCGCCTTCCTGCTGCTGTGGCTCATCCACCGACTGGTCACCGGACGTCGCTCACGCACGGTGGGTCTGGAGGAGATGGACGTCGACGGGCTGACGATCACACCGCGAACTGGGCCAGCATGACCCTGCGCGGATCGAAATGATCCCGTAGGGAACGCAACCGTGTCAGATCGTCGGGCTCGAACGCTGACGTGATCTCTTCGGCGGTCAAGGACCGAAAGGTGAAATTGAGCGAGCGGCCAAGGGGCGCGTCGCCGGTCTCGGGTGCACCCAGCTCGCCGGCAATGGTGAGGTGATGGGCCAGTGGAGTCTCCTCGACCTCGTTCAAGGGCGACAAGACAGAAAACAGCCATGTGGCATCGCGATGTCCGAGGGCGTTTGCAATCTCGGGTGCTTTGGCCATGGCGCCACCAAGCAGACGCAGACCGATGACGGTGAAGCAGGGAACGCGGTCCGGGGAACTCGCTGCAATGAGGTTCGCTGTCGTCTGCTCGCCGAGCTCGGGTAGGAAGAATGCGTCACTGGCGTATGAATGGGGCTCATCAGGTTCGGCAAATATCTCGCCGGTCCTCGCAAAGGGCACGACATCAATGCTCGAGGCGAATTCTGCCCCGGCGGCCACCAGCGCCCTCTCCAGGAGTGCCACCTGCGCTCGACCGAGTTCAGTCTCGCCCGACCATGCGATCTGAATTCGCAATTGATGGATTCCGCGCAGGAGGGCAGGCAGGTCAGCGGCAGTGGTCGGAGCCGAGCAGATGGCAGCGGCAGTCATCATGTCCCGGCCTTGCCCCATCGCCCATTCCCGCCACACCTGGCCGGCTTGGGGAGATGCTCGCAGGTCGATCTCGATCGAGCCACCGAGCACCTCTGCAATGGGGAAGACCCTCATCGTCAAAGAGGTCACGATGCCGAAATTCGAACCTGCCCCGCGCAGTGCCCAGAACAACTCCGGGTTCTCCTGGGCGGATGTCATCCTGATCTCGCCATCCGGGGTGACGATTTCGGCGCTGAGAACATTGTCGGCAGCGAACCCGTACTTTCGTGACAGAAGGCCAACGCCGCCGCTCAAGCTGTACCCGGCAATGCCGACCCCGGGGAAGCTTCCCGCCAACGGGGCCAACCCATGGGGCGCGGCGGCTGCCATCACCTCCGCGAATCTGGCTCCGGCTCCGGCGGTCACTGTGCGTGCCGAGGGGTCGATGGCGACATCATTCATTCTCGAGGTGTCGATGAGTGTCCCCGAACGCATCCCCGAAGTTCGGCCGTGTCCGGTCGACTGCACGGCGATCCGCGGTGCACGGGAGCGCAGCTCTGAGCGTACGGCAGCAGCCACTTCGGTGGCGGTCAGGGGGCTGACGATGTGGTCGGGGGAGTGCGGATGGTCAAGTTGGAATCCTGTGATCGAGTTCATGCCTTCACAGTAGAATTCATTGTGGTACGAATGTGACCACAATAGAATTGATCTGTGACCAGTCGAACTCCGAGCAGCGAAATGCCAGGCAGGCTGCTGCGCCTACTCTCGCTCCTCCAGTCGCGAGGGTGGTGGCAGGCCGGGGAACTGAGCGAACGCTTGGGTGTGCAGCCTCGTACTCTGCGCAGAGACATCGAGAGGTTGAAGTCTCTCGACTATCCGGTTCGCAGTCGGACTGGCCGTGATGGGGGATACAACCTGGGGGAGTCGTCGAATCTGCCACCCCTGCAATTCGATGACGAGGAAGCCGTGGCGATTGCAGTGAGTCTGTCGACGGCCAGTCGTCAGGTGCGCGGTCAATCCGTTTCGGACGGTGTGCGGGTGGCGACTGACAGTGCGAGGATCAAGCTCGAACGAATGCTGCCCGCGCGCCTCCGCCATCGATATCATCTACTCGTCCAATCGATTGAGGCCGGACCTGGCCCCGACGTCGAGGGCGCAACCATGCTTCCGGATACCGATGTGCTGCTCGAACTCTCTGATGCGTGCGCTGATCACCAGGCGTTGTCATTCATTCACGTCAAGCGCGACGGCGCCCGCACCCTGCGGCACGTGAGACCGCACAAACTCGTCACGATGTCAGGGTATTGGTATCTGGTCGCATTCGACTCCGATCGCCGAGATTGGCGTTCGTTCCGAGTCGAACGCATCAGTTCGGTCAAGTACAGACATGAACGTTTTGAGCCTCAAGTGCTCGACGCCTTCTCCTTTGTGGCCCGGTCCTTCGCCGAGGCGCACTATCGATTCAACGCCACCGTGACTTTCGAGATCTCGGCCCTGCAGCTGCGGTCGAAATACCACGGCACCATCTTCGGTGTCGTGAAGGAACTGACATGCCAACGCTGCGAGGTGAGTCTCAGCGCCGATTCGCTCGATCTCATCGTCGAGTACCTGTGTGCATTGCTGAGCGTTGATGCTGATTTCGACATCGCCGCCGACCACGAAGTGCTCAATCGGCTCCAAACCATTCGTGCGCGACTGGGAACTGTGGGTTAAGCTAGGCTCGCCTAACTACCTAAGAAGGAACTCATGCGCCGAATTCTCGCTCCACTGATTGCCTCTGTTCTTGTGCTCGCCGGCTGCGGCGGTGGGGGAGACCCTGGTGACACGGCCTCCGGCATCAGCGTCGACACGAAATTCGGCGCAGTCGAAGTGCCCAAGGACCCGCAGAAGGTGGTGGCGCTGGGATGGGGCGATGCGGAAACCGCGCTGGCGCTCGATGTGCAGCCGGTCGGCGCCTCCGACTGGGTGGAGTTCGGCGGCAAGGGAGTCGGCCCCTGGGCCGAGGACCTCTATGACCAGGCCCCGGAGATCATCGCGACGATGGAGCCCGACTATGAGAAGATCGCAGCGCTCGAGCCCGACCTCATCCTCGACACAAAGAGCTCCGGTGAACAGGAACGCTACGACCGCCTCTCGGAGATAGCTCCGACTGTGGGTGCGCCCGAAGGCAGCGACGACTATCTGACCACGATGGACCAGCAGGTCGACTTGGTGTCCCAGGCCCTGGGTAAAGAGGACGAAGGACAGAAGCTCCTCGCTGACCTCGACAAGGAGTTCGAGGCAGCTCGTGAGGCGCATCCGGAGTTCGACGGCAAGTCTGTGAGCGTGGCCGCGAAGACCTCCGAGGGCTGGGGCGCCTATGTCGAAGGTTCCGAGCGCGTGCAGTTCATGGAAAATCTGGGGTTCAAGCAGTCGGAGAAGGTCGCGGCCCTCAAACCCTCGGGCTTCACCGCCACGGTGTCGGAGGAGAAGCTCGACGATCTCGACGCAGACCTGCTCGTTGCCTTCCCGATCTACATCCCTGACTCCGAAGTCACCGACGACCCCACCTTCAAGCGCATCCCGGCAGTCGAGGACGGACACAGCCTGGTGCTGACCGAAGATCTCAACGACGTCCGGCAGGCATTCGCATTGAACTCGGTCCTCTCCGCGTCATATGCGGCAGAGAAGATGCCCGAGCTCGTCGCGGATGCTCTGAAGTAGCAGACGCATTCAAGCGGCTATCGCACTCACGAAGCCGTCACGCTTCCTCACACTGCGGCACGCCACGCATCAAGACCGATGTCGATGATGCGGGCGTGCCGCACGTCTGCCAGAGAGTCGATGGCCAACCATTCGGCGCGGTCGGTGGTGCCGTCGACCTCGAGAGTCCCCAGCAGGCCTCCGGTGATGTGAGCCTCATAGACGACGCGGACCCCCTTGAACGGACGCGAGACCGATCTGCGGCGTGCGGAATTGCTGCGATTCTCAGTGAAGGTGTGTGTCGTCAGCGGGCGGACCAACTCGGCGTCGAAGCCCGTCTCCTCCTTGACCTCCCGGATCGTGCCTGCCTCGATGCTCTCGTGGAACTCGATTCCACCGCCGGGCAGAGTCCACAGCGCATGGGCCGGTTCGTTGCCGCCGTTGAACCAGCTGAGAAGGATTTCCCGGTCCTGGTTGACGATCACCGCGTACCCGGCCAGTCGTGTGTCGTAATCGGAGAAGTGCATAAACTCAGCCTACCTGTGAGTATCTCTTCCCATGCCGCAGCCCGGTGAATAGGCTGATCAGATGGCTGAAGGACCGAAAGACCCGAACGAGCACATCGTCGCCACCCGCACGATCGACGCCCCTGCCCATACGATCTTCACCGTGCTTGCAGATCCGGCTCGGCACCGGGACACCGAACCCACGGACTGGGTGCGAGACGCCATCGATCCGATCCCGATCACGGCCACCGGACAGATCTTTTCCATGAATATGCACTTCGATGAAGCCAGCGGTGACTACCAGATCGACAACACCGTGACAACGTTCGAACCTGATCACGCGATCGCGTGGGATCCCGGACAAGCCGATGAGAGTGGTCACGTGGCCCCAGGTGGCTGGCGCTGGCGCTACGACCTCGAAGAGAAGGACACCGGCACCGAGGTGAAGCTGACCTATGACTGGTCACGCACAACGCAGGAGATCCGAGACGCATTCGGCGGCTTCCCCGTCGTCAGTCCCGACTATCTCGACCGGTCGCTGCGGGCCTTGGAACAGGCAGCTTCCGAGAGCAGATGACCTGGTCAGACGTGCCGGGTAGGCTGGAGGCGTGACTGATATCGCCAGCAGACTCATCGGCAGCACAGGTGAGCGCATCGTGTTCCTCCACGGACTCTTCGGCCGCGGCAAGAACTTCACCTCCATCGCCAAAGCCCTCGAGTCCGACTTCTCGAGTCTCCTCGTCGACCTGCCCAACCACGGTGATTCGAACTGGACCGAGGACTTCAGCTACGTGGACATGGCCGACTCCGTGGCCGCGATGATCACCGACGTGACCGATCCCGATGATCTGCCCGTGCACCTGGTCGGTCATTCCCTGGGCGGCAAGGTCGCCATGATCCTGGCCCTGCGCCACCCGGAACTCATCGACCACCTCGTCGTCGTCGACATCGCCCCCACGGCAGGCGGGTCTCTCGGCGTCTTCGAGCATCTGCTCTCGAGCCTCGCTGAACTCGATCTCAACGAGATCGAGTCGCGGAACGCTGCGGATGAGGCCCTGCAGGAGAAGATCCCAGAGGACACGATCAGGGGATTCCTGCTGCAGAACCTGCGCACCACCTCGGCGGGGTACGCCTGGCAACCCAACCTCACCCTGCTCAACGAGAGCCTGCCCGCGATCGGAGACTTCCCCGAGATGGGGGAGGCGACCTTCGATGGTCCGGTGCTCTGGATCGCCGGTGAGACATCGGACTACGTCTCCCGTGAGGATCTGCCCCTCATGCGCTCCCTCTTCCCCCGCGCGACCCTGCTCACCGTCAAGGGATCAGGCCACTGGGTCCACTCAGAGAAGCCGCAGACGTTCGTCTCGACCCTGCAGGCATTCCTCGCACGCAGGTGACACCGCAAACTCACCTGGTGTGCCCCGATCTCATCTGCCACACCCCGGGATCGGAGCACCCTTGGTGAGGAATATGCTGGTGGGCAGTGGCGTTGAGCCACACAGAGGTCCAAAGAGCCACATCATCACAATCTTCACGAGGAGGAACGAGTGAGCACAGCGATCCCGGCCGATACCACGGCCAAATTCGCCGACTACGCAGACGGATCACGACTGGTCAGCACCGATTGGGTGGCCGAGCATGCCGGTGAACCCGGACTGGTCATCGTCGAAAGCGACGAGGACGTCCTGCTCTATGAGACCGGGCACATCCCCGGCGCGGTGAAGGTCGACTGGCACACGGAACTCAACGACACCGTGACACGTGACTACGTCGACGGTGAAGGCTTTGCCGCGCTCATGTCCGCGAAGGGCATCTCACGTGAGGACACAATCGTCTTCTACGGTGACAAATCGAACTGGTGGGCCGCCTACGCGCTGTGGGTCTTCTCGCTGTTCGGGCACGCTGACGTTCGCCTCATGGACGGCGGTCGCTCCAAGTGGCAGGCCGAAGAACGCGAACTGTCCACTGAGAAGCCGCGCCGGGAATCAACCGAGTACCCGGTCATCGACCGTGATGACTCAACACTGCGCGCCTTCCTGCCCGAGGTCAGAGACAGCCTGGGCACGCGTCCCCTCATCGATGTGCGCAGCCCCGAGGAGTACAGCGGAGAGCGCACCCATATGCCCTCTTACCCCGAAGAGGGCGCACTGCGCGGAGGACACATCCCCACTGCAGCATCGGTGCCATGGGCGAAGGCCGCAAACGAAGACGGCACCTTCAAATCGGCTGAGGAACTCAAGGCCATCTACACCGACGAGGCCGGGCTCGGCACCGCCGATGAAGTCATCGCCTACTGCCGCATCGGCGAGCGTTCCAGCCACACCTGGTTCGTGCTTCAGCACCTGCTGGGCTACAGCAACGTCCGCAACTACGACGGTTCCTGGACCGAATGGGGCAACGTCGTCGGCGTTCCCATCGTCACCGGGTCAGAGCCCGGCGAGGTGCCGAGCCGCTGATGACTGCCGATACAGACGCCGCGATGACCGACAATTCCGATCTGCCGGAGAGCCTCGTCGAGATCGTCGAGGACTTTGCCGAGACCGAATCCGGTGATCGACTGCAGCTGCTGCTCGAGTTTGCCTCGGAGCTGCCCGAACTGCCGCAGCGCTACACCGATCATCCCGAACTGCTCGAGCCGGTGCCCGAGTGCCAGTCGCCGATCTTCCTCGTCACCGAGGTCGAGAATCCCGAACAGGGCGATGCCGCCATCGTGAAGCTTCATTTCTCGGCGCCCCCTGAGGCGCCGACGACCCGTGGCTTCGCCGGGATCCTCCACGAAGGTCTCAATGGCCAGACCGCCGAGGTGGTCCTGTCCATTCCGTCCGACCTGCCTCTGCGGCTGTCGATGACGGAGATCGTGAGCCCGTTGCGCCTGCGGGGGATGAGCGGCATGCTGTCCCGGATTCAGCGTCAGACGTCCGAGAGGATCGGCAAGATCACAGGTCAGTGATCGGGAAATCGTTTGGACGAGCCGAAGTTATCGACTAGATTGTGGTTAGCCTGCCCTTAATTAGTCGATGCTAAGGAACCCTCCGATGACCGGTCTCGCCACCACCGCCTCGGCGAATCCGTCTGAGGCGAACGGTCAGAAGGCGAGTCGGACGCTAAAGGTCAAAAGGACTGTCGGGCTCGTCGTCGCCATTCTGGCGTTGATCGTCGTGGTGCTGGCATCGCTGGCCATCGGCACCCGGGACATGCCGATCTCGGAGGTTCTCGGAGCGTTCTTCAACCCCAGCGGCAGCGATGACCAGCTGGTCGTCCTCGAACTGCGCTACCCGCGGACCGTGCTCGGCATCCTCGTCGGCATGGGGCTGGGATTGGCCGGCGGGCTCATCCAGGCGCTGACCCGCAACCCCCTTGCCGACCCGGGCATCCTCGGCGTCAACGCCGGGGCCTCCTTCGCAGTGGCCGTCGGTATCGGGTTCTTCGGAATCACGTCGATCAACGGCTACATCTGGTTCGCCTTCCTCGGTGCCCTCGTGGCCACGACCGGCGTATACATCATCGGTTCCTCGGGCAGGAACCACAGCGTCGATCCGATCCGACTGACTTTGGCCGGAGTCGCGGTCGCCGCTGTGCTGACCGGGCTGACCAAAGGAATCCTGCTCACGAACGAGAGAGCCTTCGACGCCTTCCGCGCCTGGGACGTCGGAGCCATCGCCGGCCGCGGGTTCGACACGGTCTCCGCGGTCGCCCCATTCATCCTCATCGGCATCGTACTCGCTCTGTTCTTGGCCCACTCGCTCAACGCGGTGGCACTCGGCGACGATCTGGCCGCCAGCCTCGGAACCTCGGTCAACCGTACCCGCATCATCACCATCCTCGCCGTCACCCTCCTCGCCGGCGGCGCCACCGCCGCCGCCGGGCCCATCGGGTTCATCGGACTCATGATTCCCCATATTGCTCGTTGGATCGTCGGCCCCGACCAGCGATGGATCTTAAGCTACTCCGTCATTCTCTCGCCCATCCTGCTCCTCGTCTCCGATGTGCTCGGACGCGTGGTGATGAAACCGGGCGAACTCCAAGTCGGCGTGGTCACCGCCTTCGTCGGCGCACCGGTGCTCATCGCCCTCGTTCGCAGAAAGAAGGCGAGCGGACTGTGAAGACATCGAACTCACCTATCGGTAACGCCTCCGCGCTCGTTCCAGGACACCGTGTTCTGCCGGGGGAGCGGATCAACTTCGGTCGTCCCATGCTGCGAGCCTTCGGCTTCCGCATCGATCTGCGCGTCGTCATCACAGCCGGCAGCGTCACTCTCCTGGCCCTGGGGTGCGGATTCCTGGGGCTGTTGCTCGGCGAGTTCTCGTTGACACCCGCCGAAGTCTTCCAAGGGCTGTTCGGCCAGGCCGACAGGCGCATCGTCAACACCGTCGTCGCCGAATGGCGGGCACCGCGCATCATCGCCGGAATCGTGCTCGGCGCCGGCCTGGGCATCTCGGGTGCGGTGTTCCAATCACTGACCCGCAACCCGCTGGGCAGCCCCGACATCATCGGCTTCTCCACCGGTGCCTACACCGGCGGCATCGTCACCATCATCGTCTTCGGCTCCAGCTTCATCTCCACCGCCTTCGGCGCAATCATCGGTGGGCTGCTCACCGCCATCGTGGTCTACCTTCTGACGTGGAAGGGTGGCGTCCAAGGCTTCCGACTCATCATCGTCGGCATCGCCCTGACCGCAATGCTCAACGCCTTCAACACCTGGCTGATCATGCGCGCTGACCTCGACCTCGCCATGGCCGCAGCCACTTGGGGTGCCGGAACACTCAACGGCATGGGCTGGTCGACCCTGCTGCCGGCCGCCCTCGGGACTGTGCTGTTGGGGCTGGGATGCGGGCTCTTCTCACGAGGTCTGGGAACCCTGGAGCTCGGCGATGACACCGCCAAGGCGCTCGGTGTGCGCAACGAACCGGTCCGCGCCGGTCTCATCCTGGTGGCCGTGGCCCTCGTCGCAGTCGTCACCGCCGCCGCGGGACCGATCGCCTTCGTCGCACTTGCCGCCCCGCAGATCGGGCGCAGAATCGCGAAATCGCAGGGCACCAGCCTGCTCTCAGCTGCGGCAGTCGGAGCGCTTCTGCTCGTCGCTGCGGACCTCATCGCCCAACATGCCCTGGGCGAAACCCAACTTCCCGTCGGAGTCGTCACCGTGTGTATCGGCGGCATCTACCTGATCTGGCTCCTCATCCAAGAAGCTCGGAAGGCACAATGAGCATCACACCTGATACGACTGATACGACTGATACGACTGATACGACTGATACGACTGATACGACTGATACGACTGATACGACTGATACGACTGATACGACTGATACGACTGATACGTCTGATACGACGCCGGACACGACGGCAACGGACACAGCAGCGTCGGCCCCGGCTCCGCTGGCAGCTCGCGATCTCGATCTCGCCTACGACCAACGGCACGTCATCGCCGACCTCGACGTGGAGATCGCACCGGGCAAGTTCACTGTCATCGTCGGCCCCAACGCCTGCGGCAAGTCGACCCTGCTGCGGGCACTGGCCAGGCTGATGGCTCCGACGAAGGGCACGGTGCTCCTCGACGGCGGAAACATCGCCAAGCTGAAGACAAAGCAGATCGCCAAGCGCTTGGGGCTCCTCCCACAGAGCTCGATCGCACCCGACGGCATCACTGTGGCAGAGCTCGTGGCTCGCGGACGTCACCCGCATCAGTCGTTCCTCAAGCAGTGGACCGAACAGGATGAGGTCGCCGTGCTGACGGCACTGCGTGCAACGAATACAGAAGAGCTCTCCTCCCGCCAAGTCGACGAGCTCTCCGGGGGACAGCGGCAACGAGTCTGGGTCGCGATGGTCCTCGCCCAGGAGACCCCTCTGATGCTCCTCGATGAGCCCACGACGTTCCTGGATCTGGCCTTCCAGATCGACCTCCTCGACCTGTTCGCTCAGCTGAATCACGAACACGGCCACACCTTTGTCGCCGTCCTTCACGACCTCAACCAGGCCTGCCGCTACGCCGATGAGATCATCGCGATGAAGAACGGCACGATCGTGGCCCAGGGCGCACCGGCCGAGATCATCACGACCGAACTGGTTCACCAGGTCTTCGGCATCGAGTGCACCGTCGTCGATGACCCTGTCACCGGTGCACCCATGATTGTTCCCGGCAAACCGAAGAAGACCTTCGCAGACCGCTGAGCCGCAGTTCTTGTGAACGCCGCAGTCCGATCCGCGCCCGTTCCGACCGAAAGTTCCTCGTGCTGAGGAGATAGGACTCAGCTTTCGGACGGACCTTTGCTCTGTCTCGGTGCGTAGTTCGGCTTAGGTCCCGCTCCATGATCGGCTGTTGAGGACGTGTCCGCGACCGAGGATGAGTCTGCTGAGTCGTCTGCAGGAGGAGCCTTCTCAACAGGCACCTCGTCGTCCTTTTGGACAGTGTCGGTGTCCTTGCCGTTCTTGTTTCCCGACTTGAGCAAAGCGGTGAAGCCGATGGCGATACCAGCCACGATTCCTCCCCAGACGGCGCCGAGGATGAGTGAGAAGAACGTGTTGACCAGCCACCCGAGGATTCCGCCGACTCCGGCGATCGCGGCCACTGGCTCTTCGAGGTGGTGGACGAAATCGTAGAGGGCATGGAATCCGAGCTCGTCTGTGCCGACGAGGATGATATGTCCGCCGACCCACAGCATGGCGAAGGTGCCGATGACTGACAGGCCTCCGAGGAGCTTGGGCATCGCCTTGACGAGGAACCGGCCGAACTTCTGCGTGCTCGCCTTCTCCTTCTGCGCCATGTGCAGGCCGATGTCGTCCATCTTGACGATGAGGGCCACAGAACCGTAGACACCGATGGTGATCGCCAGGGCCACGACGACGAGGATGATGGCCCGTGGGAGCAGGTCCTCGCTGGCCACCTCGTTGAGGGCGATGACCATGATTTCGCAGCTGAGCACGAAGTCAGTGGTGATGGCCGAACGCACGATCTTCTTCTCGGCGTCGCCGTCACCCTTCTTACCGTGCTTGGATTCCTTCTTCGGCTCCTCATGGTGCTCGACCCACCCGAACTTCTCGAAGATCTTCTCCGCACCCTCGAAGCACAGGTAGGTACCGCCTACCATCAGGAGGGGAGTCAGCAGCCAGGGGAGGAACTCGCTGAGCAGCAGGATGATCGGCAGGATGATGAGCATCTTGTTGATCAGCGAACCGAAGGCGATGCGCTTGATGATCGGCAGTTCCCGTTTCGGGTTGACGCCCTCAACGAATTTCGGAGTCACCGCAGCATCGTCGACGACTACGCCGGCGGCTTTCATTCCCGCCCGGGATGCACCTGCGGCGACATCGTCGAGGCTCGCTGCCGAGAGTTTGACGAGTGCCGCTACGTCATCGAGGAGTGCGAACAGACCGCCGGCCATCTAACGTCCTTCGTCGAGTTCGTCTGAAGCGGCTCGAGTCAGCGCCCCGAGTTGGTTTCCGCTGTGGTCGAAGACGGTGAGTACGTCACCGTCTGCCTCGACCCGGTGAACCCGTCCCACCCAGGCCTCCATCCCCATGACGGCGCGCTGTGTGGTGGCGAAGGGTTTGATGACCGCGCCCAGCTCCTCCGCTCCCCAGGTGGTCGAGATCCGGTTTCCGCCATCGCTGCCGGTCAACGTTCCGTCCTCCTCGAATTGGAGGAACGCGGAGGACCCGTCCTTTGTGCTGATCCACTTGCCATAGACTGAGTCGCTCATTTGTCTTCCTTCTCCAGCCCGCCGACGACCTTCCCGCTGGCGTCGGCGATCTTCATGACGTTGCCTTCGACAGTTGCCGACGATGCTTTGGACAACCATGTGTCCACGCCTGCACACGCCTTCTGCGTGGTGGTGAATGAGGAGATGAGAATGTTGTCCCCATCGACTTCCCACGTTGTCTTGATTGCGTTGCAGCCATCAGTTCCCTCTACCTGTCCGTCTTCGGAGAACTCGAGATACGGATCTCCAGCTTCAGGAGAGGTCCATTTTCCGGTCGGATCCAGTGCCGCGGAGTCGGCCGAATCCGAGGGCGTGTTGGATTCTGTGGGTGCGGAGCTGGTCGGTTCGCTGGGTTCGGAGCCTGTCCCGCACGCGGCAAGGGGCAGGACAAAGCCGAGAACAGCAACTCCGATCACACGTCTGAACGCAGCTGAAGGTCTGTTATCAGTGAGGTTGAGCATGCACCGATCATAACGGCCAGTCTTGAGCGCATCATGGAGAAGACGGCGAGTTGGGTGTCAATTCAGGTTTTGTAAGTTGTGTTCACCACCAATGTGCATTGTGCTTGCGTCTCATCGTTGCCAAACCGTAACCTTTCATGTGGTTGAAAGACTGTTCTCAGAAACGTCCGCGCGATTGTTGAGCTGCGGGCCGAAGAGGGCACAGGCAAACGCAACAGTGAATCCGATCAAGGGAACCAAAGAGTATGCAGAAGAAACTCGTGCAGAGTTCGCTGGCACTGACCGCCGCAGCGGCGCTCGGTCTCGGCAGCGCGTTCGTCGCATCCCCTGCCATGGCCGACAACGCCCCGCAGAAGCTGGATGTGCAGAACGACGCCCAGGTGCAGAAGGCACTGTCCGGTCTCTCTGGCGTCAACGCCTACGGTAAGACCGACGGTAAGCTCAACCTCGGCGTTGAGAAGAAGACCGACGAAATCAAAGACCTTGAGAAGAAGTTCCACAACATCAACGTTGTGGACGGCATCAAGGAACTGAAGCCTTACGCAAAGAAGGACCTCGTCGGCGGCGCCGGCTACTTGGCCAACTCGCCTGCAGGCAACGGCGTTTGCTCCACCGGATTCTCCGGCTGGGACGGCGACGGCAATCCCGTCGTGCTGACTGCAGGACACTGCTCGAAGGTCATCGAAGACACCGGCGAGATCAACGGCGACACCAAGGTCGGCGACACTGAGAAGCCTTCAATCGCACAAGCCAATGGCGGCGAAGGATTCCAGCCTTCCGGAATCGGCACCGTGGGCGAGTGGGGCTACCACAGCTACGGCAGCGGCGATCTCCTCGAGGGGCCCAGCGATGATTGGACCGAGCCGAAGCCCACCGACATTGACTTCGCCGTGATCAACGTTGACAAGGAAAAGTACAACGTTAAGAACGGCGTCACCGACTGGAAGAGCGCAGACTCCGACGATCTGTCCACGAGCCTCGCAACCGACATTGCACAGGTCGGCGCACACAAGGAAACCACAGTTGAGAAGTCGGGCCGTACGACCGGTCTGACCGAAGGCGACGTCATTCCGTTCGAAGAGTACCCATTTGAGTACTCGAACGTGGGCGGACGTTGGGTTCACGGCTTCGGTGTGACTTCACCTGAGTCCGATCCGTTCTCGCAGCCGGGTGACTCCGGTGGCGCGGTCTTCCAGGGCGACACCGCTGTCGGTGTCATCTCCGGTGGCGGACCCGCAGCTGATGGCTCCCAGTTCGGTTGGGTTGCCGACCTTGACTACTCGCTCGAGCAGTCCGGTGTCGACTTCCAGGTCGAGAAGCCAGGCGAAGAGACCCCTGAGGCTCCAGCAGCTCCAGAGGTCAAGGACCAGACGATCGAGCCCAACGGCGACGTCAAGGGCAAGGCAGCGGCCGGCGCCGAGGTCAAGCTCGACTGGGCGCCCGCCGAAGGCACCCAGGCTGCTAAGGAAGGTTCCGAAACAGTGAAGGCCGACGAAGACGGCAATTTCACAGTTGAGGGTCCTGAGGCTGCAGGCGACTACGACTACACCGCTGTTGCCACGGTTGACGGACAGGAATCCAAGCCTGCCGAATTCCAGGTCACAGTTGAAGAGGAAGAGACCGAGACTCCTGCTCCAGCCGAGCGCGAGATCAACGTTGACCCCAAGGAAATCGTCGCTTCTGACTTCGTGAAGGAAGACAAGGGCGTGACCGTTACGGTCAAGGGCTTCGACGAGGGCGAGAAGGTGACCCTCGAGGTCGCTTCCGGTCCTGAGAACGTCGAAGGCATCACCCTCGACGAGACCGCAAACGAGAACGGTGCAGCTGCCTTCTCGATCTACGGCACGAGCGAAGCCGATCCTTCGGTCTACCTCGGCAAGTACGACGTGAACGTGACCGGAGCCAACGACACCGATGAAGAGAAGGCTCTTGCCGGTTCATTTAACGTTGTCGAAGATGAAGACGGAAACGGCGGCGGCGGAAACGACGGCGGCGATGACGGCAGCAAAGATGACGACGGCAATGGTGACGGTGGAGACGGCGGATCCGATCTGCCTCGTACCGGTGCTGAACTGACCGGCCTTGCTGCCGGTGCCGGACTCCTCGTTGTTGGTGGAGCTGCAGTCGTTCTGACGATGCGTCGGAACAAGAAGAACTGAATATGACCCACACGGTCAGCACATGATCGTCTGAGAGTTCACTCGAGCGCCCCTGGTCTGCGGACCAGGGGCGCTCTTGTGTCTGTGACCAAACCGAGAAATTTCTGGGAAGAACGAGCCGCCCAGTGGCTCAGCACATCATTTCAGCAACATCTGTTGTTTCGTTCATTTAGTTCACAGTTTGCGGTCTACTTTCTTGGTAGTCGCTGTATGCAGGTCGTAACCTTATCGTGACCAAGGTCATCAAGCTGTGATATTGCAAGCTCCTGATAAGAGAAACGGAAACGTATGCAGAAGAAATTCGTGCAGAGTTCGCTGGCACTGACCGCCGCAGCGGCGCTCGGTCTCGGCAGTGCGTTCGTCGCGTCCCCTGCGCTGGCCGACGGCCCGCAGAAACTGGATGTGCAGAACAACGCGCATGTGCAGAAAGCGTTGGCTGATGTAGAAGGCGTCAATGCTTACGGCGCCAAGGGTGGCAAGCTCAACATTGGTGTTGCAGAGAAGACCGATGCGATTGAGGCGCTCGAGGAAGAATACGACAATGTCGTAGTCACCGAGGGCATCAAGGAACTCAAGCCGTACGCTGCCAACGACATCGTCGGCGGAGCAGGCTATCTGGCGCAGGCCGGCACCGGTGCTGGAGCATGTTCGACAGGATTCTCTGGCTGGGACGGCGACGGGAACCCGATCGTTCTGACGGCTGGACACTGTGCAAAAATCATCGAGGAGTCCGGCGAGTTTTCGGGTGACTCCATTGTCGATGAAACCGAACAGCCTTCGACGGCCCCTGCAGCAGGCACCGGCGGTGACGGATTTGTCCGTTCCGGACAGGGCGTTCTCGGTAAGTGGGGATATCACAAATTCGGTGGCGATCTCGTCACAGATGAGACTCAGCAGCCGAAGGCAGACGACATCGACTTCGCTGTGATCAACGTCGATGCGTCTAAGTACAACGTCAAGAATGGCGTCACCGATTGGTCGACTGCCGCCTCCGAAGATCTTGGCGCTGGGCTCGAAACTGACATTGCAAAGGTCGGTGCCCACACAGAGGGGAACGTTCAAAAGGCCGGTCGCACCACTGGCCTGACAGAAGGTCCAGTGTGGACCGATCTGAATGAACAGTACGAGTTCATGAATATCGGTGGGCGCTTTGTTCACGGATTTGGTGTCAAGGCTTCCAAAGGAGCCCCATTCTCTGCAAGCGGTGACTCCGGTGGTGGAGTGTTCCAGGGTGATACTGCCGTGGGCGTCATCTCCGGTGGCGGAGATGTTGAGCAGGGCGGTGTGATCTACGACATGAGCTGGGTTGCCGACCTCGACTACTCGCTTAAGACCTCTGGTGTCGACTTCCGGTTAACTGATCCGAACGAAGAGCCTCCAGGCGACGACGACGCGAATGCTGATGCAGGTGCGGATGCTAAGGATGCTGACGCAGACGCTGGTGCGGATGCCAAGGATGCAGATGCAGATGCAGGTGCGGATGCCAAGGATGCTGACGCAGATGCAGGCGCGGATGCCAAGGATGCTGACGCAGACGCTGGTGCGGATGCCAAGGATGCCGACGCAGACGCAGGTGCTGACGCGAAGGATGCAGATGCTGCTGCCGCTGCCGACGGTGACGACGCAAACTCCGACGCCGATGCTCCGGAAGTACCTGAAGCGCCAGTCGTCGATGACCAGACGGTTGAAGAAGGCGGCCAGATCACCGGTAAGACCGAAGCGAACGCCAAGGTGAAGCTTGTTTGGAAGCCTGTCGCCGACAACGGCGCAGAGTCGGCAATCCAGATTCACGCTGCAGCAGAAGGCACCGTAACTGTTACGGCTGACGCCGACGGAAACTTCACTGCAGAAGCACCTTCAGAAGCTGGCGAGTACGCATACACTGCTACCGCGACCACTGACGCCGGAACTTCGGACCCACGTGAGTTCACTGTGACGGTGGAAGCTGCCGCTGACGAAGCAGATGCTACTGCTGCCGCCGATGCCGACAACGCAGACGCTGACTCCGCCGCTGAAGGCGACGACGCTAGCGCTGATTCCGCAGCCGATGGTGCCGACTCGGGCGCTGGTGCAGCTGCAGACGCTAAGACTGCAGAATCCAACGCTGATTCCGACGGATCGAAGGATGGCGAGGCTCCGGCCGAGCGCAAGATCTCCATCGAGCCCAAGGAAGTTGCTGCCTCTGACTTCGTGAAGAAGGACAAGGGCGTGCAGATCACGGTCGAGGGCTTCGAAGAGGGCGAAAACGTCTCCCTCGAGGTTGTCGCCGGACCGGACAATGTTGAGGGCATCACTCTCGACGAGACCGCGAACGAAAACGGCGTCGCCGCTTTCTCGATCTACGGAACCAACGCATCTGATCCTTCGGCCTACCTGGGCAAGTACGACGTGCAGGTGACCGGAGCCAACGACACAGATGAAGAGAAGGCACTTGCCGGCTCGTTCACCGTAGTTGCCGATGAAGATGGCAACGGCGGCGGAAGCGACGATGGTGACGGAGGAGATGGCGGATCTGATCTGCCTCGCACCGGTGCTGAACTGACCGGCCTTGCTGCCGGTGCCGGACTCCTCGTTGTTGGTGGAGCCGCAGTTGTCCTGACCATGCGTCGGAACAAGAAGAACTGAACATAGCTCACTCGATCAGCAAATGATCGTCTGAGAGTTCACAAGAACGCCCCTGGTCTTCGGACCGGGGGCGTTCTTCTTGTGGCCAGAACTACGGCGTCACGGCACGCATAGCGATATTGTCATCGCGAGTATTGTCGTCGAGCCGCACTATGCCGAGGTTGCCCAACTGTTCATGTCGGAGCCAGAAGGCGTCGTAGTCATCACTGCGAAGAGTACTCGAATCAATGCGCTCTTCGACCCCGGCAGCAGTCCATGGCAGCGGGCGAACGTGGGAGGGAAAATCATTGTTGGCGAAGCAATCGATGAGTCCGGAACGGTCGGCACCGTTGGGATCGAGGCGTGACAAGGTTATGCTCATGGTCACCAGGCTGACCGGACGCACGATGACAGGGGAGTGAGAGCGTTGAGCCTCGATGATGACCCATTCGACTACCGCATCACCAAATCGGGCATGCTCATCATTATGCGCAACGGCCGAACCGTGATGGAGCTTGGCGGCAAGAAGGCGTCTGCATTGATTCCCAAGCTCGGCGCCGGCTTCGAATCCGATCAGCAGCTGCTTGCGCGTGCCACCGGGAACTACCGCCGCGGCAATGAACGACAGGTCAACAAACTGCACTGACCGGACGATTGTTCAGTCCTTGGTAATGTGTGTCACATGAGTCAAAAGAATTCGGGCGAATCTCCCCTGGGAGAGTTCGCCTCCGCCATTGCAGTCAAACGCGAGTCGGATACCAGCTTCAGCGCTGAGCTCGACGGAGTGTGGAGTGTCGCCGGCGCGGTCAACGGAGGATATCTCCTCAGTATCATCGCGCAGGCGTTGCGCAACAACAGCCCGAAGGCTCCTGACTCATTGGTGCTCTCGACCTACTACCTGGGCCCCAGCCGGGGCGGCCGAGCCGACATCGCGACGCGACTCATCCGCGAGGGCCGATCCAGTGCCACCTTCGCCGTTGATCTGTCCCAGAACGACGCACCGACGATCACCGCCCTGGCGACGATGGGCAGCCTCGGCGATCTGCCTGATGATGTCGCGACCACGGCCAGCCCGCCTGAGCTGCCGGACCCGGATCAGTGCATCAGCGTCGCCGAGGCGCCCGGAGACTTCGTCAAGTCCGCTCCCTTGGTCAAACGCTACGATATGAGACTCGATCCCGAGACCGCCGGCTTCGCGACTGGTCGACCCAGTGGCCGCGGTCTGCTCCAGGGGTGGATCCGTTTGGCTGACGGAACCGAACCAGACTCGCTGGCGCTATTGGCTTTCCTTGACGCATTCCCGCCGGTGATGTTCGATCTGGGCCGCTTCAACTGGGCCCCGACCATGGAGCTCACCGCTCATCTGCGTGCCGTTCCAGCACCAGGCTGGATCAGAGCGAAGCTGTACACGCGCAATATCGCCGGGGGCATGTTCGAAGAGGATTGTGAACTCTGGGACTCCGCTGGCCGATTGGTCGCCCAGTCCCGGCAACTGGCACGACAGCCGCGAGGTTGAGAGCTGAAGTATGTCGGGAGGCCCGCGCCGAGTCAGAGCCTGCGTCTAGAGTGTGAGGTCAAATAGACATCATTATGAAAGGATCACCAGCCATGGCGTCTCTGTCCTCGCTGAGCATCACCTTCGACTGCAAAGACGTCGAAGCCCAGTCGGTCTTCTGGGCCGAACTTCTCAACGCCGAACTCGATGACGGCGCGAACGAATTCGTCGCCAGCATCGGCGGCGTCCACAGCGGCGAATCGATGACTCCAGGCATGCTCTTCCTCAAAGTCGAGGAACGCGGCGAGGGAAAGAACCCCTTGCACATCGATCTCGATGACCCGAACTATCCCGCCGACGTCGAGCGTGCGGTGGCATTGGGGGCCGAGAAGGTTGCCTCCTTTTCCGAGTTCGGCATCGAATGGACCACGCTGAAAGACCCCGAAGGAAATGTCTTCGACATCGGTCGGAAGACACCGAATGAAGAAGGCGAAATATGACCATGAGCCCGCCACCAACAGACCCGACTGCAGCGCCGAAAGAGCGTCAGGGGCTGGAAGAGTTCCTCGACTACTATCGTGCGGTGCTGCGCAGAAAGGTCGAAGGACTGGCCTCGGCTGACCTCAACCGTCGTGTCGGTGCATCGCCGCTGACCCTGGGCGGCATCATCAAGCACCTCAGCCTGGTCGAAGAACAATGGTTCGTCGAGGACATCCTGGACCAGGAACTCTCTGAACCGTGGGCGAGCATTGACTGGAAGGCCGACCCTGACTGGGACTTCGAAAGCGCAGTCGAGGACACGCCCGACTACCTGCTGAGGCTGCATGCCAAGGCCTGTGACCAGTCGCGGGAGATCCTTGCCGGCATCGATGACTTGGATACGCTGATGGCACGTGAGCCGTCGTCGGGCGAGCGGTTCAACGTCCGGTGGGTGCTCATCCATATGATCGAGGAATACGCTCGACACGTAGGCCACGCCGATCTCATCCGCGAAAGCATCGATGGAGCCACCGGAGACTAGGACACCACGACGGCGACACAGAGCCTATTGTTGGCACCTGGGAGTGTGAGTCTCGTAGGCTGAAGGGACTATGACTAACTCCAGCTCCGAGGTGGCCGCTTCCCTGAAGACCACCCGTTCCAAAGCTCTGATCCCCCTCGACCTGCTCCGCGGATTCCTGATCGGCTCTGCCGAGCTTGTCCCTGGGGTCTCCGGCGGAACGATTGCTCTCGTGACCGGAGTCTACGACCAGCTCATCGACTCGGCGGCCCATGTGGTCAAGGCAGCGAAGACTGTGATCACCGGCCCAGACCGGTGGAGCGGCGCCCTCGCAGAACTGCGCCGCACAGACTGGTTCCTCGTCATCCCGGTCCTTCTGGGCATGATGGTGGCAGTCTTCAGCATCGCTGGAGTGATGGAAGGCTTCGTCACAGCCAACCCAGAACTTGCCAGGGGGCTGTTCTTCGGACTCGTCGCAGCCAGCATCTCCGTCCCATTGCGCATGCTGCCGGCGCGTAGCGGACAATCTCTGCTGCTGGGTATCCTCGTCTTTATCGCCGCTGCAGCTCTCGCCTTCTGGATGACCGGACTGGCAGGTGGATCCGACGTCGAGAATCCGCCACTCATTGCGGTCTTCTTCGTCGCCTCAATCGCCATCTGCGCTCTGGTCGTTCCCGGCGTATCGGGATCGTTCTTCCTCCTCGCAGTGGGCCTCTACGCCACCACGCTGCGCGCAGTCAACGACCGCGACCTCCTCTACATCGCTGTATTCGGACTCGGCGCGATCCTCGGCCTGGCACTGTTCGTCAATATCCTGCGCTACCTACTGCACAATCACCGATGGTGGACTCTGGTCGCGATGGCGGGCTTGATGCTCGGCTCTTTGAGGGCATTGTGGCCGTGGCAATCCGATGCCGAAGCCGGAGGTCTGCTCGCGCCCTACGACCCGATCGCTGCCCCGATCATTCTCGCTGTCATCGGTGCGGCAATCGTGGTTGTCCTCATCGTCGTCGAGTCCATGTTCACGTCGAAGACTGCCAAGGACAACCTCGTCGAACAGTAGAGACAACATAGTTTGTGCAGATTTCGCTCAGGATTTGCTCAGGGTCGCCGGAATTCGGATTAGAGTGGGAGATCTGAACTACAACTACATCTGGAGACTCATGCGATTGCGAAGCTTCGCCTCGTCCACGTTGGCATTGACACTCATCGTTGCAGGCCCAGCAGCCGCCTCGGCGACGGGGCTGGGCGGCGGGCCCCCGGATGAGGAACAGGCAGCGGCCACGGGCGAACTCACCCTGTTGGCGACGACCGATGTCCACGGTCACGTCCTCAACTGGGACTACTTCGCCAATGCTCCCTACCCCGACGGGGAAGAACTCGGCATGTCGCGTGCCTCCACCCTGATCAAGGGTGTCAAAGAGGCCAAGGGCGAGGATTCGGTGCTCCTCGTCGACAACGGTGACACGATACAGGGCACCCCGTTGACGTACTACTACGCGCAACAGGAACGCATCACCGAAACCGGTGAGACGCACCCGATGGCCAAAACCTACAACCATGTCGGCTATGACGCACAGGTCGCGGGCAACCACGAGTTCAACTACGGACTCGACCTGCTCGCCAAATATAAGGAACAGGTCAACTTCCCCGTCCTGGGCGCGAACGTCATCAATGACGACGACGACCAGCCCCACCTCGATCCCTACACCCTCGTGAAGAAGAATGTCTCCGGTCAGGAGATCACCATCGGTGTTCTGGGCGTGACGACCCCCGGCAGTCGGATCTGGGACAAGAACAAACTCTCCGGCAAGGTCCACTTCGACGACCCCGTCGAGACTGCGAAGAAGTACGTCCCGGAGATGAAGGACGCCGGGGCAGACATCGTCGTCGTACTCTCACACTCCGGCAAGGATCCCGAAGGCCAGACCTGGGACCCTTCGAAGCTGCAGGAGAACGTCAGCACATCTGTCGCGAAGGTCCCCGGAGTCGATGTGCTCGTCGCCGGACACACCCACCAGGATGAACCGAGCCAGGTCGTGTCACGCGAGGACGGGACAAAGGCGCTCATCACCCAGCCCAACTACTGGGCGCGGTCCGTCTCTGAGGTGGACCTGCCCATCAATCTCGAAGACATGGGGATCGACTGGGGGAGTACCGAACCCGAAGCCACACCACTTGTCACGCAGGGTGATGTCACTGAGGATCCGGAGATCAAAGATCTCATCGATTCCCAGCATAAGAAGACCGTTGACTACGTCAATACGAAGATCGGCTCAGTGACCGAGACCATGAGCGCAGAGACCTCGTACTATGAGGACACTGCGATCCTCGACTTCATCTCAAAGGTGCAGTCTGAGACGGTAGAGACCGCGTTGGCAGACACCGAGTACAAAGACGTGCCCGTCATCTCGCAGGCCTCACCATTCAGCCGCACAGCCGAATTCCCTGCCGGAGACATCACCATCCGCGACGTCGCCGGACTCTACGTCTTCGACAACACCCTCGGCGGAGTCGAAATCAATGGTTCACAGCTGCGCGACTACCTCGAGTTCTCCGCCCGCTACTTCAAGCAGACAGAAGAAGGCGCCGACTTCGACCCGGTCAATGGAACCAACGCCATCGACGAAGGCCTCGACCGGCCGATTCCTGACTACAACTACGACGCGCTCTCGGGCATCGACTACGACATCAACGTGTCCAAACCGGTCGGCGAACGCATCGAGAACCTCACTGACAAAGAAGGCAATACTGTCGGCGATGATGACACATTCATCCTCGCGATCAACAACTACCGCCAGTCCGGAGGCGGCGACTACCCGGTCGGTGACCTGAAAGAGGTCTACAACGAACAGGTCGAGATCCGTCAGAGCCTCATCGACTGGGTCAAAGACAACGAGATTGTCGATCCCACGGACTTCTACGATGAGAACTGGCAGGTCGTCACGACCACGCAGGGCCCAGGCGACGATGACGAAGCGTCTTCCGAGGCCGTGGCAGAAGCCGAAGCTGATGCCCAGGCAGAAGCGGACGGGACCTCCGACGGTGGCAACGCCGATGGAGCAGATGGCGCGGACAGCGCCAATGGCGACGAAGACGCTGCTGCCAACGACGACGGTGCGAATTCCACAGTCGCCGCTGGCGCCACGGTCGATGCCGACGATGGGACCACCTCGGCGAACGGATCGGATTCTGACAGCGGCATGGACAATGCCAAGGGATCCGATTCTTCCGACAGCAGTGGGAATGCGAATGCCGGCGGCGATCTGCCACGCACGGGCGCCGAACTGGGTGCCTCGATCGGGATTGCGGCAGCCATCATTGCACTCGGAGCAGGAATGGTCTGGTTCGCCCGCCGACGTCGGATCTGAAAGGGCGATTCTCGTGTCGGTGAACTCACGTAGGGTGGGAACCGACAGCAGTGATCACGATAGAAAGCGAACGAAAAGCATGGCGAAAACAGCATTCCAAGGCACACCGGTCAAGACTGTAGGCGAGCTCCCGGAGAAAGGCACACAGGCACCAGCATTCAGCCTCGTGGGCAACGACCTCGGCGAAGTCAACTCTGCCGACACAACGGGCAAGCGCGTTGTCCTCAACATCTTCCCAAGTGTGGACACCGGTGTCTGTGCGGCCTCGGTGCGCAAGTTCAACGAACTCGCCGCGAGCCTGGAGAACACCACAGTGCTGTGTGTGTCCAATGACCTGCCCTTCGCACAGTCGCGCTTCTGCGGCAGCGAAGGCATTGAGAACGTCGTCGCCGCATCCGGATTCCGCAGCGCCTTCGGCAAGGAATTCGGAGTGACCATGGTCGACGGACCCCTGGCCGGATTGCTGGCCCGCTCAGTCGTCGTCCTCGATGAAAAGGGAACCGTCATCCACAAGCAGCTGGTCGACGAGATCGGCACCGAACCGGATTACGACTCGGCGGTCGCCGCACTCAGCGCCTGAGTGCGGCGGATCCGGTCACCGATTCGGTGTGCCGGGTGCTACATGTCGAATACTTGCACGGGCAGCGCGTATTTCACGCCTGCCCGTGTTCCGGCTTCCGAGGTGATTCCGGGGATCATGTCTGAGGGCATGGGATGGTCGGGCAAGGCCGCGAGATAGACCGCATGAGCCTCCAGAGAGCGCACGGCCCGGTCGACGTGTTCGTCGTCGAGGACCACAGCATGGGTGGGATCAGCCCCGTTGACCAACAGCTTGTCGGCCTTCCACGCTTCAAGTCCGTCGTCCTTGAGTTCGGTGAAGACCCACGGATTGTCGGCATCACGGATGGCATCGATCGTGGCGATGCCGGCCGCCCGATGATCGACATGGTTCAGGCCCCACGGCATCTTGAGTTCCCAGTTGGTCACCATCACGGCATCAGGTTTGAATTGGCGGATCTTCTTCGCGATCGCGCGCCGGAGCTCGAGGCTGGGCTCGAGAAGACCGTCTGGGAAGTCGAGGATCTCAAGATCCCCCACTCCGACGATCGTGCACGCTTCTCGCTGCTCACCTTCTCGTAGGGGAACAACCTTCTCCGGGGACATCTCACGGATTCCGGCTTCACCGCGAGTCAGAAGCAGATAGGACACGGACTTTCCCTGGTCGGTCCATTTGGCCACAGCCGCGGAGGCACCATATTCCATGTCATCGGGGTGGGCAACTATGCACAGGAGGCGATTGACATCATCGTCATCGAAGATCGGGAGGTCGGTCATAGTCCAAGGCTAAGCCCCACGCGGCACTTGTGCCAGAGCAGGCGGGGGCCGTGATGGGTACGATATGAGTGGCGCTGTCGAAAGAGCGCCACTCCACCATTCGAAAGCGGGCCCATGTATCGGAGTCTTCTCCTGTCAAGTGTGATGGTGCTGGGCCTGACCCTCTCCGGGTGCTCAGCCCTACGTGTGAGCACAGACGAAGGCGAATCGCGACCGGTCAGCGTCGTCATCGACGATGGATCCGAAGGAGAGACGCCCCCGGAGTCCGATACCCCTGCAGTTCCTGCTGGAATGGCTCAGGTGACGGTCGATCTGGGTCCCGAATGCCCGGTCCATGTGCAGATGGCCATGGACAGCGAATGGAACGGCGACCTTGCCTACGACAGCTATCAGCTCTACAGTCGCGACAACGGCGCCATCATCACCGTCAACTGCTATGAAGACGACGAGACTGCACAGAGCATCATCGATAAAGCACAGGAACAGACCTTCGGAGAATCGCGATCAAGCATTCTGGAAGAGAACTCCGGGACTGTGCCCGGTGGCGCGTACTGGACAGTCCACGGGCTGCTCGCCCGCCAGGAGATCCGGGCCATCGATAAGACCGAGTCCGTGCTCTATGGAGCCATTGCCGGGATCTCGGACAACGGTCGACTGTACAAGGTCAGTGTCGAGATGGTCACGGTGTCAAGTGACCAAGCCACTGCCGCGCTCTTCGCGCAGATGTTGCCGACCGTCAGCTTCGCCGATCAGGTCTTGGAATCGCCCGCACTCTCATAAGTACGTGTGCGCAGTGCTGCTTGGCGGCGTTTGAGCAGCTCCCTGGCCGCGATCCGTCCCGCCCGGGTGGCACCGACCGTTGAACTGGCCGAACCGTATCCGACGAGGAAGATTCGTCGATCGTCCTTGACCGAGACTTCGGTTTCCATGGCGATTCCTCCATCTGGTGTGCGCAGCCGCAGCGGCGCCAAATGGTTGAGAGCGGCCCGAAAGCCGGTGTTCCAGAAGATGACATCGATCTCTTCGACACGTTCATGTTCGAAGGGCTGCCATGAATCTGGCATGGCTAAGTGGTCGCTTGCCGATGGCCCAAGTCCTTCCGAAGTCGTCTGCACCTCGGCAGCTCGCCCGGGGAAGTGGACACCGTGAGGCAGCACCGCGTCGAACATTCCGCGTGAGACGAGGACTCCGGATTCGACGCCGTACTGGAAATCCTTTCGTATGGGCAGGCCCGTGGTGCGCACGACACTGGCTGGGGCGAGACCGGCCAAGGTCCGGGAACGCACAGCGCGTTCGACCTCGAGGCCCCAGTTGCCGTCGAATTCTCGTGAGGTGAAGTTCGGGGGTCGACGCGTGGCCCACAGCGTATCGGTGACTTTCGCGAGTTCGAGCAGAAACTGGGTTGCCGAGATGCCACCGCCGACGACCAAAGTTCTCAAGCCCCGGAAGTCCTCGACGTCGCGGAAGTTTACGGTGTGAAGTTGGCGGCCTTCGAACTCGGCGATGCCGGGGACGAACGGAACATAGGGATGCGTCCACGTGCCGGTCGCATTGATCAGATACTGGCTCGTGAGCTGAACACGTTCACCGTCGATCTTCGAGGTGATCGTCAGAGGCCCGGAACCGGGGGTGGGCGACTTCACGGTGACCACCTCGGCGGGCCGGACGACGCAGAGTTCGAGCTCGCTTTCGAAACGTGAGTAATAGTCGGAGACCACGGCGGAGGCGGGTATTGAGGGATCGGGTGTGCCCAGTGGGAATCCCGGGAGGTCGGCCACATGGTTCGTCGCCCCCAGTGTCAGGGAATCCCACCGTTCACGCCAAGCACCGCCAGGGCCGGCACCGGCGTCGAGGACGATGAAGTCCTTGCCGGGCACCAGCCCGTCGCGCCAGAGATAGTGGGCAGCCGAAAGGCCAGCCTGACCTGCGCCGATGATGACGATCGGCCAATGGGAGTCGACCAGCAACTCCGAAATACGGCACACCATGTGGCTATTGTTTCAGGTTCCTGCCGATCTTGCCTTCGGGCCAGTGCCGCGGATGTTCGTGAACAATTCGATTCCACTGTGAGCGGGCGGTCAATTGCAGTCAGGTCCCCGCGGGTTCATATAACAGTCCTCGTCAACGAGATAGCGGTGGAAGCGATAGACATCAATGGAGATCTCGTTGCTTGCCACATGTGCGAAACCGTCGATGGGCAGCCATGGGCCACCGTCGACAGAGAATTCGCCACTGAACGTCGCGGTCATGCCGACAGTCTTCGTTCCGGTCTTCTGATAATCGTGACCAATCTGCGGTTCGTCGCCTGGCCGTGGCTTCGACCCTGTCTTCGATGTGGTGCCCCCGGTGTCGTCGCCGAAGTCCCAGTAGTACTTTTCAGGGGTGACCTTCACCGTGACTGCGTACGTCAGCAGTGTCATGTCGATGTAGCTGGTGGCGGCATCCGTCCAAAAGGCAGCTGGCTTGCCGATGACGGCCCAATCCTTCGGCCAGGCATGAATAGTCGGGGCCGGAATGTCGAAGGTCTGGAACTGAGACTCAGGAATACGGGTGGGTGGCTCGGGTCTCACCGGAGCGCCGCCTCCACCGCCGCCGGGGCCAGGGCCGGGACCCGGAAGGTTCGCACAGATATGACCGACTTCCTCGAGGACGCAGTCGGGCAGCCCGCCGCCACCACCGTCGCTCCCGCCTCCGGAGCCACCACCGCCTCCACCGGAACCGCCTCCACCACCGCTACCTCCGCCATCTCCAGGAGGCCTTGGACTTGGCGGCCGCGGAGGTGTAGGGGGCTGTACTACGCTACAATTCCGTTCTTGAAGTGAGTCACAGCCCGGGCTATTTGAAGCGGCCGCGGATGTTGAATTAAGCATCAGACCTGAGGTAGCCACCAAGACGAGTGCAGAGAATGTGGCTCTTACTCGCACTTCTTGCTCCAGAGCTCTTGGTTCGAGACTTTCCAAGCATCGTCTTGTTTGGTTATGGTGTGTTTCATCGTTAGGCTTTGTGGCTTTTGTGAGGGAAGTGGGTCGTCGAGATCTACAACAGCGTGATTCGAATCATGCGAGCAATATAGGACTATGACAGAGTCGGCTTGATTTAGTTCAGGTTCTAGAGCAACGTCATGGATTCTGACGTCGTAGTAGTCGTATTTACCCGCCATGTATTGGCCTCTATTTTCAAGCTCGTCCGCGCTAGTTTCAAGTGCTTCAAGTGATCTATCGCTAGCGAAAATCTCAGTGTCCTCGTTGTCTTTCCCGCCAGAAGAAAACACGCGGTTGATGGTGGCGATGTACCCTTCGAACGCAACCAACGCCCCTTCAACTGCTTCTGTCTCTTCGGGGCTCAGGTGGAGTTCGGTCTCGTAGGCGGGGATCGTCGGTTGCGGATCAGTTGCAGGGGTTGCCGTGGAAGAATCCTTGGCGGGCAGGGTCGATGTCGGCGCGGCGACTGGGGAATGGTCTTCGCATCCTGACAACACGAGGGGTACGGCAAGTGCCGATGCCAACGTCAGTGCTGTCGTCGTTCGATAGCGGAGACGTCCGCCATGTCCAGTCATCATTCCACGCCTCTGTGGTCGAGAACTCCGGCGCAGATGTACGAATCACGCCTGGAATCTCTACATTATGCGAGAACTGTGACTTTGAGAACAGGCGAAGTTGAATCTGTGGATAACTTGCCCGTGAGTGAGTGGACCTACTTCTTAGCTGCTTTCGCAGCGGCCTTCTGCTGCTTTTTGAAAGCGCGGACTTCCAACAAGGTGTCCTCATTGACCACATCGGCGATTGAACGACGGCTGTCTTCATCACCGTAGTCACCAGCTGCCTCACGCCATCCATCAGCGTTGAAATCGAACTGCTTGCCGAGGAGCGCCAGGAAGATCTTCGCCTTCTGATCGCCGAAGCCAGGTAATTTCTTCAAGCGTTTGAGAACTTCGGGACCAGTCGGGTCTCCGGATGTCCAGATGGCTGAAGTGTCGCCATCGTATTCTTCGACGATCTCCGCTGCGAGCTTCTGCACCCTTGTCGCCATCGACTTCGGGAAACGATGCACCGCCGGTTTGATCGAGAACTTCTCTAGGAACTCATCCGGGTTCATCTCAGCAATCTCGACCACATCGAGCTTGCCCAGACGCTCAGCAAGCTTCGCAGGCCCTGCGAAAGCCACTTCCATCGGCACCTGCTGATCCAACAGCATTCCCATCAGCAGGGCGAAAGGGTCATCGGCAAGCAGGGCATCGGCCTCGGAGTTGCCGGAGAGGAAAACTGAACTCATGCGTCCATAGTGGCATGTAACCAGCCCGCAAGCACCTCAGAGATACCATCGAGTCATGATCTGCCCTTGTTCCGGAATGCCGCCCGGCGCCGACTATGACGATTGCTGCCGTCCCGCCTTGGACGGACAGGCATGGCCAACGACTGCTGAGGCACTGATGCGCTCGCGCTACACCGCATTCGCCCGCGAGAACGAGGACCACCTATTCCGCACCTGGCACGCCAAGACCAGGCCGGCCAATATCGGTCTCGACACCGACACCACCTGGCTGGGTCTGGAGATTCTAGGCACGACAGGTGGATCGGAATCCGATGAAACGGGAACGGTGCACTTTCGCGCCGCCTGCAGGGACCGCCTCGGCGAACACACACTTGAGGAGAATTCCTCATTCGTTCGCAGAGCCGGTCGCTGGGTCTACCTCGATGCCATCAACTGATCGGCATCACTGACAGACTGTGTCTATACTGTTGGCAGCGGCGCATCCATCGCCCAACCTCGGTCGTGATCCCAGCTCACTGACCATTCGGTGAAGGGGAGAGAATCCTCGGACGAACCTGTCACGGTGATCTCCTGGCCAGGTTTCGTGCTGGGGAAGACTTGGTTGTTGAGGATCAGACACCATGACCAAGCACAAAGACTTCAAACATCTCGTCCGCCAGCGCATGAGCTCAACTGGAGAGAACTTCACCTCCGCCCGCGCTGCACTGCTGCAAGGCCCAGTCCACGAGCATCAGAGCCACCACGCATCACCGCCGATGGATCCCAAAGCAGATGCCTTCAGGACCAAAACGTTGAGAACGTTCATCAGCGATGGCCGCCTGGTGTCTATCCCCTCGAAACGCAAGGCCCTCGTCGTCCTATTGTTGGAGATCCTCAGAGAATTCGACACCGACTGGATCTACCGCGAGAAGGACGTCAACACGATGCTCAAGGCCTTCCATCCGGATTTCGCACGACTGCGTCGGGAACTCATCGATTACAGGTACCTGAATCGCGATGCGCACACCGGCGAGTACTGGGTGAACAATCCGCTGCCTGTGCGCAGTGGACACCTGGGCCAGGAAACGGCGGCCTTCGAGACGTTTCTGCGCTGAGTCGGCGACCACGTATCCTTGAAGCTCGGGTAAACAACGGGCATTCACTAGGAGTCTTTATGAGCCAGGCATACCACGCCGATTCGACCGATCTCAACGACAAAGAGATCCTCACGTGGGACACATTCGGTACGTCGGCTCGGGAGATGGCGCAGATCATCGCCGACTCCGAATATGACCCCGAGATCGTCATCGCAATCGCCCGTGGCGGCCTGCTGCCGGCCGGTGCACTGGCCTATGCACTCGGCCTCAAGCTCTCCGACGCCATCAACGTAGAGTTCTACACCGATGTCCATGAGACTCTGCCCGATCCGATTCTCCTGGCGCCGATGCTCGACATCGAGGCCATCAAAGGAAAGAAGCTGCTCGTCGTCGACGACGTCGCAGACTCAGGTCGCACTCTCGCCCTGGTCCTCGAGCTGCTGAAGAAGCACGGCGCCGAAGCACAGTCCGCAGTGATCTACGCCAAGTCAGCATCCATCATCGACCCGGACTTCGTCTGGAAGCGCACGGATCAGTGGATCGTCTTCCCATGGTCGGCTGAGCCCCCGGTCGTCGCCTCCAAATAAGCGGCAGGCCATGATGAACGTCTGGCGGGACGTCGATGCCCCGTGCGGTCGGGTCCGAGCCTACGACGATGGCAACGTGATCCGTGCCCGGGGCATCCGCTATGCCCGCGCGCTGCGTTTCGCCCATCCCGTCGACGAGCCGCCCGCAGACGACATCGATGGCAGAGAACCCGGTCCCGGAAGTCCGCAGTACCGACGCGACCCGAATGCGGGTATGACCTTCGACCAGCTCGGCGGCCTGCCCACCAGTGAAGACTGTCTGCGGGTGAGCGTGACAACTCCCGTGGACAGAGGCGAAGACCACGCAACGCTGCCTGTGCTCGTATGGATCCACGGCGGTGCCTATGTCGCTGGCGCCGGGGATGCGGAGATCTACGATCCGCATACCCTCGTCGAGGAACAGAACATCATCGTCGTCTCGGTCACCTACCGCCTCGGCGTCCTCGGATTCTTGGGAACGGGCAAACCTGAACATTCCAATCTCGGCCTCCTCGACCAGATCTCGGCACTGCGCTGGGTCCAGCGCAACATCGCGGCATTCGGGGGAGACCCGCACAATGTCACGATCGCAGGGCAGAGCGCCGGTGCTGACGCATGCGCGCACCTGATGATCGCCGAGGGGACCGATGACCTCTTCGACCGCGTGATCCTGGCCTCGGCGCCACTGGGACTCGCTGGTGGCACCGAACCGATGAACTGGGCCATGGCGAAAGTCGCTGAGAAGATCGACCCCGACGCCAGTGTCGACGACATCCTCGCTGCACAGGACGAGGTGCACAGGGCGGCATTGGTCGGCGGACTGCACGCCGGCATGTGCTTCGGCGTCCATTACGGCGACTACCCGCTGCCGGCGAAATCCGACACCGACGCAGCATGGTCAGAAGCCGCCCGAAAATACGACGTGCTCATGACCCGCACCGAACGCGAAATCGCCTTCTTCGCCGGTTTCGTCCCGGCTTTCCGTCGACTCCATAACCGGCACCTGACGTCCCCGATGCTCGAATCGCTGATCTCAGGCATCACCTCGGCGGTCTATACTCGTGCAGCCAAAGAATTCTACGATCGACACCGCATGGCGGGCGGCCAAGGCACACGCCTCCTCATCGTCTCCCGCGGTGATGGTAGCTTCTTCGACGCAGCACACTCCGGTGACCTCCCGCTGCTGTTCCCCGGCGACGTCTGGCACGACAGTTTCCTCGACTACGGAGCATCGGCACAGATCGCCGGTCCGGAGCTGCGCAGAATCTGGGGTCGGTTCACGACCTCCGGTGCACTGCCGCGAGTGCCTGTGCCCGGACTCATCGACATTCTCGGCTGATCCGGCGACGCGGAAGCTCAAGGTCGCGTCAGTGCCGTGGACTATCGTGGGCTCATGGACTCACACCAGGTCTCAGCCGCTCGTCTGATCTCACAGGGACTCATCGATTCTGCACGGTCGGGCAACGTCTCTGCATATTCGGTGGTCCGAGATCTCGGGTGTGTCCAAGCTCAGGCACTGGGCGGTGCATTGGTCTCGATCGCGCTGCGCACAGGATCCTCGGTCGCAGCCGTTCGTGAGGCGATGGATTCAGGGCACATCATCCGCACATGGACGCAGCGAGGAACGATCCACCTGGCCGCTGCTGCAGATCTCGGATGGATTCTCGGGCTGACCGGACAACGGACCTTGGACGCCGTGGCGAAGCGGCGTGAGGTCTTCGGCATCGACGATGCCATGGTCGACGCCGCCGCGCAGCTGGCCGAAGAGGCGATCCGAGCCCGCGGGCCCCTGACCCGTCAGGAACTGCTCGATGCCTTCGCACCCCTGGAGGCAGGCAAGGAATACGGGCACGAACGCTACCTCATCACCACCCTGGCCCTGCGCAACATCATCGCGCAAGGACCCATGGTCGAAGGCAAAGACGATATGAAATACGTCCTCACCGGCGACTGGATCCCGAACCCTGTCGAACTCGACGCTGAAGCCGCTCTGCACGAATGGATGCGACGCTACGTACTCAGCCATGGGCCCGTGACGATCGACGACGCCGCACGGTGGACGGGACTGCCCAAGACGCCGGTGCGCAAAGCCATCGCCGCAGCCGTCGCCGGCGGCGAGATCGTCGAGGTCAGGATCGAGGACCGAGAGCACTACCAATCGCCCGAATTGGACGATCGCCTGCACGAGACGCAGTCACAGACGAACCAACTCCTGCTGCTGCCCGGATTCGACGAGATCATCCTCGGGTACAAGGACCGCAGTGCCACCTTGGATCCGGCGCATGAGAAGCTCGTCGTCCCCGGCGGCAACGGCATGTTCAAGAACACCCTCATCGACGGTGCCAAAGCACGGGCAACGTGGAAGCGTTCACCGCGCAAGACCGGACCACGCCTGATCATCGACCCCTTCGGCAACCAAGCTGTCGACCATGACCGCGCCGAGGCTGTTGCCGCCTCGCATCCGGCTTTCGCCTGAAGCCGCGATGAAGGTCGGAATCCTCGCCAACCCGAAGCACGCACGAACCACGCGCGCTTACGTCCGACTCGTCGAGGTCCTCAAGCGGAAACGGATCACGTATCGCAGTGCAACAACTACTCCCCAGTGGCCGGGGACCGAGCAGACCTCGCAATTGCTTGACTGGGGTGCAGACCTCGTCGTCGTGCTCGGAGGTGATGGCACACTGCGAGCCAGTGCTCCAGTGCTGGCTGAAGCGCGGGTGCCTGGGCTCATCATTCCGACCGGAACCGCGAATGTTCTGTCCAAGCACATCGGAGTCCGATCGGCTGAGAATGCGCTGAAGCTGGCCGACGTGCATGTGGGGTCTGAGTCGATGCCGGTCTGCCACATTCCCGTGAACGAAGCAGACTGTTTCACCGCGACTGGTTCACGCCGTGAGCACTTCGTGTCACTGGCAGGAGTCGGTGGAGATGCGATGGCAATTTCCGGGCACGCACGATTGCCGGCGGCCCTCAGATTGGGAGTTCTCGGCTATGCCTACGGTGCCAGCCGGGCCCTGTTCGCCCCACTGATCAAGACCCGACTCATGGACCCACACTCGGCCAGCCCACAGTTCGACGGCACGACCGTCACCGAGGCCTGGTCGGTGATGGCAGCGAAGACTTCTCGACCTGCCGGACCTATCCCGGTATTCGACCACGCGAAGGTGAGCGCAGATGAGTTCGAATTTCTCGCTGTCGAGCTGAGGTCGACGCAAGCCGGTGACCGCCTCGGCGAATGGGCGCAGATCGGCTGGAACCGTCTGAACCGCCGACGGGCATCCCACTCCTCGATGCACTATTGGCAGGGAACCGAACTCAGCATCATCCTTGAGACCCCGACTCAGGTCCAGCTCGACGGTGACCTCATCGGTGACTGCCGCCGGCTGGACCTGCGGGCCGGAACGACTTCGCTGGCAGTCTTAACGCCGAACTAGCGGCGACGACGAGAGGTGCCGAAGATTCCGCGTGTGATCTCTCGGACCGCAGTGCGCGTGAACTGTTTGAACGCCGAGGACTGCACGACCTTGGAGAACATGCTGTCGTCCTCCTTCTGCTTCGACCCCGAAGACGACCGCGAGCCTGATCCCGACCGGGAGTCCTGTGCCGAGTCCTCCGGGAACGCAATCTTGTCCGTGGCTGCCTGCTCCTCGTCATGGGCCTCAGAACCTGCTTCAAGGCGCTTCGTGAGGATCTCGCGGGCAGACTCGTTGTCGATGGCAGTACCGTATTTCTCCTGCTGCGGAGAAGCCGCAACGGCGGCCTTGATCTCGTCCTCGGACATCGGTCCCATCTGCGACTCGGGTGCACGCATCCTCGTCGGAGCCACGGGCGTGGGAGCACCCTCTGGATCCATCACCGTCACGATCGCCTCCCCGATACCCAGCGAGGTGAGCAGCTCCTCGAGATCGTAGTCGGACTTCGGGAACGTCTGCACCGTCGACTTCAGCGCTTTGGCATCGTTGGGAGTATGCGCCCGCAGCTGATGCTGAATGCGCGAACCCAGCTGGGCCAGCACATCGTCGGGTACGTCCTTGGGAGTCTGCGTGACGAAGAAGACGCCGACGCCCTTCGAGCGGATGAGACGCACGGTCTGCGTCACCGACTGCAGAAACGCCTTCGAGGCATCGGCGAAGAGCAGGTGCGCCTCGTCGAAGAAGAACACAAGTGAGGGTTTGTCGGCATCGCCGACCTCCGGCAGATCCTGGAACAGGTCGGCCAACAGCCACATCAGGAACGTGGAGAAGATCGCGGGGGACTGATTGAGCTTCTGGAGCTCGAGGACCGAGACGATTCCGGCTCCGTTGTCGTCAACGCGCAGCAGATCGGCGGTGTCGAATTCAGGTTCGCCGAAGAACACATCGCCGCCCTGAGCAGAGAGCTCGGAGATCTTTCGCAGGATGACACCGACAGTGGCCTTCGACGCCCCACCGATGTCTTCCAAGTCGGCCGTGCCCTCATCTGAGGTGAGGAAGTTCAGCACCGCGCGCAGGTCAGAGAGATCGAGCAGCGCAAGACCGGCAGTGTCGGCATAGTGGAAGACCAGTGAGAGCACCGATTCCTGGGTGTCGTTGAGCTCGAGGACCTTGGCGAGCAGGATCGGTCCGAATGAGGTGACGGTGGCCCGCAGCGGAGTTCCCAGTCCCGAATCTCCCAAGGTGTAGAACTCGGTGGGGTTCGCCGATGACTTCCACTCCTGGCCCGAGGCCTCGAGTCGTGTGCTCAGTCTGTCAGACGCCTTGCCCGCCGCACCGATTCCCGACAGGTCGCCCTTGATGTCGGACGCGAAGACGGGAACACCAGCGCGAGAGAGCTGCTCGGCCAGGACCTGGAGGGTCACAGTCTTACCGGTGCCGGTGGCGCCGGCAACGAGTCCGTGCCGGTTGAGCATCGACAGAGGGATCGAGATGGGCGTGTCCTTGTCAGGTACGTCCTCGTTCAGCGCCACTCCCAGATCCAAGGTCTGCGCATCGAAGGTGTATCCGGACTTGAGTTTCTGCAGCGTCTCATTCGTCATGGTTCAATCTTTACACGGTCACACCGAGGCTGTGCAGGAATTCTTCGTGGATCCTCATATCCGTCCCGAGCTCAGGATGGAAACTGCCGCCCCAAACATTGCCCTGGCGCACAAGCACAGGCACCTCGGTGTATTCGCTGAGCACTTCGACACCAGAGCCCAGATCCAGAATCTGCGGGGCCCGGATGAATGTCGCGTCGAACGCGCCGTCGAGACCGGTGACCTGTACGGGTGCGCAGAAGGATTCCCGCTGCCTGCCGTAGGCGTTGCGAGCCACAGTCACATCAAGCCCGCCGAGGCGGTCGAAACCGTCCAACGAAGCATCCGTGAGTCGATCCGCAAGAAGAATGAGCCCGGCGCACGTGCCGAAGACCGGCAACCCAACACTGATCTTCTCCCGAAGTGCGGGGAAGAGCTCAGTCGTGGCGGCGATGCGCACCATGGCCGATGACTCACCGCCGGGCAGGATGATGGAATCGATATTCTCGAGGTGCTCCGGCCTGGTCACCTTGCAGGAGATGGCCCCCAAGGAGTCGAGGACAGCGAGGTGTTCTCGGAAGGCTCCCTGGAGGCTGAGAACACCGACTCTCACCAGCCGCGCTCCGCCAGACGGTGGGGTGCTGGAACATCTGCGACGTTGATGCCGACCATCGCATCGCCGAGCCCACGAGAGGCCTTGGCCACGGCGATCGGATCGTCGAAGTGGGTGGTCGCCTCGACGATGGCCTTGGCACGGGCTTCGGGGTTTCCGGACTTGAAGATGCCGGATCCGACGAAGACGCCGTCGGCGCCCAGCTGCATCATCATCGCAGCATCCGCCGGAGTGGCGATGCCGCCGGCGACGAAGGTCACGACGGGCAGTCGACCCAGGCCGGCGACCTGCTTGATCAGGTGGTACGGGGCCGCGTGCTCCTTGGCCGCGACGTAGAGCTCGTCGTCGCTCTTGGCACCCAAGGCTCTGATCTCGGAGTTGATGGTCCGCAGGTGGCGCATCGCTTCGGAGACGTCACCGGTGCCCGCCTCACCCTTGGAACGGATCATCGACGCGCCCTCTGTGATGCGCCGCAGAGCCTCGCCGAGGTTGGTCGCACCACAGACGAATGGAACCTTGAAAACGGACTTATCGATGTGATTGACGAAGTCTGCGGGGGAGAGGACCTCGGATTCGTCGATGTAGTCCACACCGAGAGTCTCGAGGATCTGCGCCTCCACGAAATGCCCGATTCGGGCCTTGGCCATGACCGGGATCGACACGGCAGCGGTGATGCCGTCGATGAGGTCGGGGTCGCTCATCCGAGCTACTCCGCCCTGAGCGCGGATGTCGGCCGGCACGCGTTCGAGTGCCATGACCGCCGAGGCTCCGGCAGCCTCTGCGATGCGTGCCTGCTCTTCGTTGACGACGTCCATGATGACGCCGCCCTTGAGCATCTGGGCCAGGCCGGTGTTGAGCAGGGTCTGAGTCTGTGTCATTGTCGTGCTTTCAGTTCGTGGTGGGCCCGATGAAGTGGGCGAGCTGATCGATGAGAACGGCCGTTCACCAACACACTAGATCCCGAAGTGGCTCACCAGGAGTGCCAGAGAACACGAAAAGTTTTAGGCCAGTATGATCGATACATGCCCCCAGCTCAGCCGCCGCACCCCGATGCTGCTCCGCCAGGCATAGTCCTGCCCCGGGCCGACGGGATCACACTGCCCATCGACATCGACCGGGACGCGGCGACGCCGCTGCCTGATCAGCTGGTGGCGGAGATCAGGCGACTCATCGCCGCCGGAGCGGTCCGCCCCGGAGAGCCGGTGCCTGCCAGCAGGCGTCTGGCCGCCTACCTCGACGTCTCGCGTGGGACAGTCGAAACCGCGTATGCCCAACTCGTCGTCGAAGGGTTCCTCATCACGGCTGAACGCTCAGCCACACGAGTGAACCCGGAGTTGCCGAACACCGCACGCACCCGCAACCCACGTATGCGCCCACCGCAGGTTCCACGACGCAGACTGCGCAGCTTCGTCGACCTGCGGCCCGGCTTCGGCGGAGACAACCCGCTGCAGGAACCCGCGTTTCGCAGAGCATGGCGTGATTCGCTCGACATCGATCCGGGTCCGATCGATCCGTTGGGACAGCCGCAGACCAGATGGGCGATCGCCGACCACCTGCGCCTAACGCGGGGGATGAGCGTCGACCCCGATGACATCATCCTCACCAGCGGATCCCGTGATGGGCTCCGCCTGCTCCTCACGACGGGAGTCGAGGGTGCTATCGGCGTCGAGAACCCCGGATTTCCGGGACTGCGTCAAGCCATGTCGGATCGTGATCTCAAGCCGATCGACACGACACATCCGCCCGCAGTCACCGCTGACCACCTCGGCGCGGTCGTCGTGACTCCCAACCACCAGTTCCCGCATGGGACCACCATGCCCATCGACCGACGGGTCAGACTCCTGGAATGGGCACAGGCGACCGGCGTCATCGTCATCGAAGACGACTACGACAGCGAAGCCCGCTACGCCCGCACAGTGGTGCCCACCCTCTACGATCTCGCGGTGTCCACCGATGCTCCGGCACAGGTGGTCCACATCGGCACGTTCTCAACCTTGCTGACCTCTGCCGTGTCCACCGGGTACATCATCGCCCATGGGGAGCTCGGCCGCCGATTGAGCATCATGCGCACCGCTTTGGGCCCGGCGTTCTCACCGGTCATGCAGACAGCGATCGCGTCCTATCTGAACTCCGGAGGGCTGCGTCGCAGAATCTCACGTGGCCGGCGCAGGCTCAGGGCCGCCGAAGCGGTCCTTGGTGAGGTCGGTGCGATTCCCGGTCTCGTCCACGAAGGTCGAACCCTCGTCATCGAGACACGAGAGGGCACCGCAGCACAGCTGCGCACCGACCTGGCAGAGCGAGGGATCCTTGTGGCCTCGCTGGCAGCCGGATGGAGCGCAGACAGCGACGTCAGGCACGGTATCGTCATCGCCCACTCGAACGTCGAAGCCGCAGTGCTGCATCAGGCATTGGAGGCGGTGCAGGAGCGGTTGAGTAGGATCGGGGAATGATGAAATTCGGGTTCGTCGCAGATGGCGTCTTCAAACTGATCGTCGCGGTCGCACTCTGCGCGTTTCTTCCAGCGGTCGAGTCATTGCTGCTTGCGCCGAGGTGGCTGACGATCGCGGCGATAGTCCTGCTCTTTCTCAGCGCTGCCACGGAGATCTCCTATGGTGCCCGCAAGGGTGAGAAGAGCTATGTGAAGTACCTGGCGGTATTCGACTTGCTCTGGGTGGTCTCGACGATCATCGCCGTGATCCTCGCCCTCGTCGGCAGCTCGGCGGCGGGTTTCGTCTGGCTCGGCTACACGGCTCTTGGCTCATTGGCCATTGCCATCGTGTTCACCACTGGGGCCAACGGCCCCGATTTCGCGGAGGACGAGGCTTCTGGCGGGGCCGCAACGCGAAGCGACTGACCGAAACCTTCTGGGACTGAGAACCCGGCTGACCGAGAGTGACCGTCAGCGGTTGAATGCGATAGCTGCGTGGTAGCCCGCGGGCAGTCCTGACTCGAGGTCGAAGATCTCGACGTCTGGGTGCGGAGAACTGGGTGACGCGGCGGCACCGATGTAGTCCATGCCAGGGTCACGTGCCAGGCCGGTGCTCAGAGCCTTGAGGAAGGCTTCTTTGCGGGCCCACACGCGCACGAAATCTGTTGCCAGATCGGAGGCTGCGACCTGCTCGAGTTCGGCTCGCTCCTTCGGGTGGAGCAACGCCATCGCCTCGGTGGCAACTGCATGCTCGGGCACAGCCTCGAGGTCGACTCCGATGGGATCGTCGGCGACGGCGACGAGAACCAAGCGCCTGGCTCGAGTCACGGAGAATTCGCACTCCTCAACTCGCGGTTTGCCGGCCGAGTCGAGGCGAATCTCGATGTCGGCGGGGTCGCGGTCAAGGTGTGTGCCGAGGACATGACGGAGGATGACTCGACCTGCAGCCCAGGTGGCCGCCGCATCGGGTTCGAATTCCGTCGCATAGTTCATCTCCTGCTTCGTCAGCGAAGAGAGATCGATGCGCGCCCATTCGGCCTCGGCGTCAGTGTCGGCGAGGACGATGGTCGAATCGAGTTGAGTGGGCAGGAGCGTGAAACCGGAGTGCGACTGCATGTATCAGCGGCCCAGTGCCTTCGAGATCTTCTTCAGTTTGCGGTTGAGCACGAAGATTCGCACAGATCCGATGATGCCGGCGATGAAGATTCCGCCGATTGCGGCGAAGAGCATGGCAACGCCGAGGGGCAGCTGGAACTGCCAACCGAAGTACTGGAACTCGGCGGGGACGTTGTTCTGCAGGATGAAGATGAGCAGGAGCACGACAATGACGGCGCCGAGGATGAGGGATGCCCACATTCCCGCCGACATGCCGGAGCCGCCCTTAAGCTGTGCCAGCTCCGCATCCTTGCCTGCAGGAGTCGGCTCCTGGCGCTGTGCCGGCTCGGTCTGCTGCTCGGGTTCGATGCGCTGTGTCGGATCAACCTGCTGAGTCGGTGCGACCTCTCGGGTGCTGCCGGTCGCCGGATCCTCGTCGCCGAGCACGGACTGCGTCTCGGCCAGCAGCTCGTCGGGCGTCTGTGATTCGCCTCGTGGGTCTTGAGTACTCATGCGCCCATCATAGTCGCTGATGGGCGCATGAGTGAGGTGTTACGGCCTGTGAACTGAAGAAGTCAGATCAGACCTTCGCACTCAGGCTGGAGATGATCTCATTGAGCGTAGCCGAAGGCCGCATGACCGAGTCGAGCTTAGCCTCCTCCGGGTAGTAGTAGCCACCCAGGTCGGCAGGGCTACCCTGAACTTCGAGGAGTTCGGCCGAGATCGTGTCGGCGTTGGTCTCGAGAGCGTCGGCGACGGGCTTGATGGCCTCGGCCAGCGGCTCGTCCGTCGTCTGCTGGGCCAGGTTCTGCGCCCAGTAGAGGGTGAGGTAGAAGTGGCTGCCGCGGTTGTCGATCTCGCCGACCTTGCGTGAAGGCGACTTGTTCTCTTCGAGGAACTTGCCGGTTGCAGCATCGAGCGTGTCGGCGAGAACTCCGGCACGGGCGTTGCCGTGGACGTTGAACTCGTGCCGGAAGGATTCGGCCAAGGCGAGGAACTCACCGAGCGAATCCCAGCGGAGGTGGTTCTCCTCGACCAGTTGCTGGACGTGCTTCGGGGCTGAACCGCCGGCACCTGTCTCGAACAGGCCGCCACCGGCGATGAGCGGAACCACGGAGAGCATCTTCGCCGAGGTGCCCAGTTCCAGGATCGGGAACAGGTCGGTGTTGTAGTCACGCAGGACGTTGCCGGTCACCGAGATGGTGTCCTTGCCCTGACGAATGCGATCAATCGAGAACTGAGTCGCCTCGACCGGGTTCATGATGCGGATGTCGAGGCCCTCGGTGTCGTGGTCGCCGAGGTACGCCTCGACCTTGGCCCGCAGGTTGCGGTCGTGGGCGCGAGTCTCGTCGAGCCAGAACACGGCTGGGGTCTCGGAGAGGCGGGCACGGGTCACGGCAAGCTTGACCCAGTCACGGACCGGGATGTCCTTGGTCTGGCAGGCACGCCAGATGTCACCGGCGGCGACATCATGAGACAGGATGACCTCACCGACGGAGTTGACGACCTCGACGACGCCGTCCTGGGCGATCTCGAACGTCTTGTCGTGGCTGCCGTATTCTTCGGCCTTCTGGGCCATGAGTCCGACGTTGGGAACGGTGCCCATCGTGGTCGGATCGAAGGCACCGTTGGCACGGCAGTCCTCGATCACGGTCTGGTAGACACCGGCGTAGGAGGAATCGGGGATGACGGCCAGGGCGTCCTGGGTCGCGTCGTCTTTGTTCCACATCTTGCCGCCGACGCGGATCATCGCAGGCATCGAGGCATCGACGATGACGTCGGAGGGCACGTGCAGGTTGGTGATTCCCTTATCGGAATTCACCATCGCCAGGGAGGGGCCTTCGGCGATGCCCTGATCGATACCGGCCTTGACGCCTTCGGCTACATCGACTGGGAGAGCCTCGAGCCCGCCGAGGATGGCGGCCAGTCCGTTGTCAGAGGTCAGACCCGCCTCGGCGAGGGCAGCACCGTATTCGGCGTAGACCTCGGGGAAGAACGCCTCGATGACGTGACCGAAGAGGATCGGGTCGGAGACCTTCATCATCGTGGCCTTGAGGTGGACGGAGAACAGGATGCCCTCGTCCTTGGCCCGTGCGATCTGGGCCTTGAGGAACTTGTGGAGCTCAGCCACATCCATCTTGGTGGCGTCGATGACTTCGTCGGCGAGGACTGGCAGCGAATCCTTGAGTACGACGGTCTCGCCCGAGGCGGGACGCAGACGAATCTGGAGGGTGTCATCGGCCGGAATGACAACGGACTTCTCATTGTCGCGGAAGTCACCGGCGGCCATCGTTGCGACATTGGTCTTCGAGTCTGTAGACCAGTCACCCATCGAATGAGGGTGGGCCTTCGCGAAGTTCTTCACTGCCTGTGGGGCGCGACGATCGGAGTTGCCCTCACGCAGGACAGGGTTGACTGCTGAGCCCTTGACCTTGTCATAGCGAGCCTTGGCATCGCGCTCTTCATCGGTCGACGGCTCGTCCGGGTAGTCGGGCAGTTCGTAGCCCTGGGACTGGAGCTCGGCGATGGTGGCCTTGAGCTGGGGGACGGAAGCCGAGATGTTGGGCAGCTTGATGATGTTGGCTTCTGGCTTCTTGGCCAGATCGCCCAGCTCTGCCAGGGAATCAGCGACCTGCTGGTCTGCAGGGAGGCGATCGGTGAACTGTGCCAGTACACGCGCGGCCAGGGAGATGTCTCGGGTCTCGACCTCGACGCCCGCAGAGGTGGCGAAGGCTTCGATGATCGGCTTGAGCGAGTACGTCGCCAGAAGTGGCGCTTCATCGGTGCGCGTATAAATGATTTTGGCCATGGTGATGGACTACTCCACATCGTCTTGGGGTTTGACCACCCCATCCTACCGTTGCCCCGGTTGTGCTCAGCTTCCCGGTAGGGTTCTGTTTCGTCACACACCACAGGACAACGATGACGAACAACTGAGAAATCAGCACGAACAACAGTGAGAGGACGACGGTGGCCAAGCTCTACTTCCGTTACGGGGCGATGAATTCCGGAAAATCGACCGCCCTGCTGCAGGCCGCCTTCAACTACGAGGAACGCGGCCAGCGAGTGCTGCTGGCCAAACCCCACATCGATACGAAGGGCGCCGGCGAGATCGTCTCCCGCCTTGGTGTGACCAGAGAAGTCGACTTTCTCATCCCCGCAGGCTCCGACGTTGAGACCATCTACCGTGAGCACGCTGACTACGTCGATCATGATGCTCTGCTCGAATCCATCGACACGCCTAAGGCCCGCGTGGCCTGCCTGCTCATCGACGAAGCTCAGTTCCTCGAACCGCTCCAGGTCGATTCGCTCATGCGCATCGCCACCAACGCCTCGGTGCCGGTGATGTGCTACGGAATCAGAACCGATTTCCGCACCAAGGCCTTTCCCGGTTCTGCCCGACTGCTTGAGATTGCTCACACTTTGGAAGAACTCAAGACAATCTGCCGCTGCGGACGCAAGGCGATGTTCAACGGACGGCTCGTCGACGGTCAATTCATCTTCGACGGTGACCAGGTGGCCATCGACGGCAACGCGGTGACCTATGAATCGCTGTGCCCACGCTGTTATCTCCAGTACTCGGGCGGTAGGCTGAGTGCGGTGGTCTCCTGACCTTCCAGCAGCACTCCTGACCTCGAACATCTCATCTGAGCTCGAACCTCGCTAGGAGCACTCTTGCGCATTGCAGTCCACCCCCTCAATGACAATCCGGGTTCACCGGCCATCGTCTTCGGAAACGCCCTCGGTACCAGAGTCTCCCTCTGGGCCGCAGTCGCGGCCAGATTCGCCGATGACTACCAGATCTACCTCAGTGATCTTCCCGGTCACACACTTCCTCGAACCGATGACGGGGCGGACTTCACTGTCTCCGATCTCGCAGCGGGCCTCGTCACCAGCCTGGCTGAACTGGGCGTGGAGAAGTTCACCTACTGCGGTGTCTCGATCTCGGGCGGGATCGGACTGACCCTGGCACTCGAACACCCTGACTCGCTGACTGGTCTTGTGGCCTGTGCGACGGCGACGAAGTTCGGCACCGACGAATCCTGGGCCGAGCGAATCAAGGACGTCACCGAGGACGGCACCCGCGGCCAGCTCGACGACACCGCAGACCGGTGGTTCGCCGCCGGTTTCCTCACCGAGGACATCGCATCGGGACCAGCCATCCTCACGGACCTGGCAATGATCGATGATGCCGCCTATATCGCCTGTGCACGGGCGCTGACTCAGTACGACGTGACTGGGCACCTAGAGGCTGTCACCACGCCGACCCTGTTCATCGCCGGATCACAGGATTCGGGATGCACCCCCGAGGCCATGACCGAACTATCGGCACAGGTGGCCGACTCAACGATGGTGGTCATCCCTGATGCGGCTCATCTGCCGATGGCCGAACATCCCGACATCGTCTTCGACCACATCGAGGCGTTCTTGAGTAGGGTGTAGATGTAGTCCACAGCATCCGATCTTGCTCAATGAGGAGCGCAGATGACTCAGGAACAGCACTCACGTACCGACAACTCCGCCGAGCTCAATGAACTCTCACCGGGGGAGAGGGCCCCTGGGTTCTCCACACAGGTGGTGCGCATCCGCTGGACCGGATTCCTGCTCGGACTCATCCTGTCGACCCTCGTCTATGCGATCATGCCCGACGGGGTCGAGCACGGCGCGAAGCTGACAGCTGCTGTCGCCGTGTTGATGGCTGTGTGGTGGATGACCGAGGCGCTGCCGATCGCGGCCACCTCTCTGCTGCCGCTCGTGGCCTTCCCAGTCTTCGGCACCGAGGTCGAGATGGACACCGTCGGTGCGTCCTACGGCAACCCGATCATCTTCCTGTTCCTCGGTGGATTCCTCATCGCCCTGGCCATGCAACGATGGAACCTGCACCGACGAATCGCCCTCATCACGTTGTCCGTGATGGGCAGCAAACCGGGACCGATGATCGCAGGTTTCATGGTCGCCACCGGCTTCGTCTCCATGTGGGTATCGAACACGGCGACGGCGGTGATGATGCTGCCCATCGGAATCTCCGTTCTCACGCTCGTGAGCAAGGTCATCGGAGGAGCCGTCACCGATGCTTCGGACACCGACGCCGCGGACTCAGACGACAGTCAGGACGACACCGGGCTCGACGCCGTGGTGAAGTCCAACTTCGGCACCGCGCTGATGCTGGGCATCGCCTATTCGGCCTCAATCGGGTCCCTCGGCACCATCATCGGCACACCGCCGAACCTCTTCCTCGTCGGTTACCTCAAGGACAACCACGACATCTCCATCGGCTTCGGCCAGTGGATGCTCGTCGGGGTACCCCTGGCGGTCGTGATGATGGTCATCGCCTGGTTCCTTCTGGTTAAAGTGCTGTTCAAGCCTGAGATCGACGAGATCCCCGGCGGACGGGAACTCATCCGCGAGGAATTGCAGAGGCTCGGCCCGATGTCGACCGGGGAAAAGCTGGTGCTGGGCATGTTCGTCCTCGCTGCGGTCAGCTGGATCTCCCTGCCGCTGATCTTCGAGGAGCCACCGATCAGCGATGAGGGCATCGCGATGGTCATCGGTCTCCTCCTCTTCCTCATTCCCGGCGGAGCCAGTCGCGGAGTCCGCCTCCTCGACTGGGACACTGCTGAGAAGCTGCCCTGGGGTGTGCTCCTCCTCTTCGGCGGTGGTTTGGCCCTGTCCGCGCAGTTCTCCTCCTCGGGACTGACCGAGTGGATCGGCAAGTCCACGAGCGGATTGGGAGTCCTGCCGACAGTCTTCGTCGTCGCGATCTTCGCCTCGATCATCCTGTTCCTCACGGAGCTGACCTCGAACACCGCGACCGCGGCCACCTTCGTTCCCGTCGTCGGCGGTGTGGCGCTGGGGCTTGACCTCGATCCGTTGCTGCTGACGATTCCGGTGGCGCTGGCCGCGACATGTGCATTCATGCTTCCCGTCGCGACACCGCCTAACGCAGTGGCCTACGGTTCGGGATATGTGACGGTGGCGCAGATGGTCAAAGGCGGACTGTGGCTCAATGTCATCGGAATGGTCCTCATCACGGTCACGGTGTATGTCTTGGCCGTACCAGTATTCAACATCGTGCTCTGAACGACGAGAAATCTTGGCAGACTGGTGGCATGACTCAACTCTTCTCACCTATGACAATGCGCGGAACTGAGATCGCCAACCGCATCTGGCTCGCCCCGATGTGCCAGTACTCCTGCGAGTCCGAAGACGGGATGCCCAACACCTGGCATCTGGTTCACTTGGGCGCGCGTGCCCAGGGCGGTTTCGGGCTCATCCTCACCGAGGCCTCCGCTGTCCTTCCTGAAGGACGGATCTCACCTCAAGATGCCGGTATCTGGAATGACGATCAGGCAGAAGCCTGGTCCTCGATCACGGACTTCGTCCATTCGCAGGGAAGTCGCATCGGCATGCAGCTGGCACACGCGGGCCGCAAGGCCAGCACTTACCGTCCCTTCGAGGGCAATCCTCGGGGCAGTGTTCCCGAGCCCGACGGCGGTTGGCCCACTCTCGGTGCCAGCGCCATCGCCTATCCCGGATATGAAGCGCCGCGGGAGATGACGAAGGACGACATCGCCGAGGTGGTCGATGCCTTCGCCGCGGCCGCTGTCCGAGCCATCGATGCCGGGTTCGACCTGGTCGAACTCCACGCCGCCCACGGCTACCTGCTCCATTCGTTCCTGTCTCCGCTGTCGAACGAACGCAGCGATGAGTACGGCGGCGACCTTGCCGGACGTTCGCGAATGCTCACCGAGACCTACCGGGCCGTACGCGCAGCGGTGGGCGAGGAGGTGCCCGTATTCGTCCGTCTCTCTGCCAGCGAATGGCGTGATGGCGGCTTCGACATCGCCGCGGCCGTCGTGGTCTCCCGTGACCTCAAGGATCGCGGCGTCGACCTCATCGATGTCTCCTCCGGAGGCAACTTCCCCGTCAAGGTACCCGTCGGCCCCGGTTACCAGGTGCCGCTGTCGGCAGCGATCCGGGCAGAAGGCGTGAACACAGGAAGCGTCGGCCTCATCACCGACCCGGAGCAGGCGGAGACGATCCTGACTTCGGGACAGGCCGACGCGATCTTCCTGGCACGGGCGGCGTTGCGCGAACCGGCGTGGCCGCAGAGAGCAGCCCACGATCTCGGAGTCGAACCGGGACCGTATCCACCGCAGTACACAAGAGGAGCATGGTGAACCGACAATGACGAACACTATCGAAACCGAACACGTCGTCATCCGCAGCATCGCAGTGTCCGACATGGCGAACAACGTCTACCTGATCACGGCCAAGGAATCAGGATCCCAGGTCCTCATCGACGCGGCCGATGATGTAGAAGCGATCAAGGACCTCATCGCCTCGGGAGCCGAGGATACCTCGGCGGACCCTGAGCTGCAGGCGATCATCACCACACATCAGCATTGGGATCACATTCGGGCACTGCCAGCCGCCTCGGCGGCATTCCCCGACGCGATGACGATCGCAGGCAGCGACGATGCGGAGGCGATCACCGCGGCTGAGGGCGTGGAGATCACGCGAGCGGTCGACCACCTTGATGTCGGAGACTTCGGCGGCTTCGTCCTTCAGGCGATCGTCCTCCGCGGTCACACACCGGGATCGATCGCGCTGCTGCTGCGCGACGGTGGAGAGACTATTCTCTTCTCAGGTGATTCGCTGTTCCCCGGTGGGCCCGGAAAGACCTGGAGCACAGAGGACTTCACCTCCCTGATGGACGATCTGGGGGAGCGGGTCTTCGATCAGCTGCCCGATGAGACGAAGGTGCTGCCCGGACATGGTGATTCCACGACGCTGGGCGAAGAACGCCCGAAGCTGAGCGATTGGCGCGAACGCGGCTGGTGATTAGCTGGGCAGGGCGGCGAAGCCGATTCCTGCCCAGCTAATGGCGATCACCAGCGCGGCGATGATGCCGAAATTCCACGAAGTTGTGATGGTGCGTTCGCCGCGAGGGTTCGCCAGCTCCACGTCGCTGAGGCCGGAGTAGCGGTCGAGCACGGTATCGACAGCGGGATTCGGATTGTCCATCAGTCTGCGGATGCCGTGTTCGTCCTTCTCCATCTTCTTACCCCTGCCGGCCAAGGGCCAGGAGGAATAGACCTTCTCATGGGTGCGCACTCCGAGTCCGAAATGGATGTCGAACCCGTCGACGAGGTTCCACGGGATGTGCGTGGACTGCATGGGATTGATCAGTGCGATCTCCTTGTGCCTGAGCTCGACGCGAGGAAACCGGTAGAGGGCGTAGACGACGGTGATGATGGCGACCGGGATTCCCGCCACGGCCAGGCCTCGTGTTGTGAAGTCTCCGACGATGATTGAGCCCAAGCCGATCACGCAGAGCCCCGCGATGACGATGAAGAGCACTGTGGAGCTCGTCGTCCGTACGATCGTCGGTTGACTGTTCCCTGAAGCGCGATCCATCTCACTGTTCACCACCTGAACATCCTATCCACTGAGACTGCAGGTTGCGTGCATGTTTCCTTGATCTCGAAACAGTAACGATTGTGAAATATGCTCAGCATGTGGACTCTGTCACAGTGCCGCGTGAATTAACTTTGAGGCATTCCATGTGAAAAACATGAACGCGGTCACACTCCCGACCAGGGAGTGATCGAGCGCATCACGCCCCGGATTGTGGGCGTGGCTACAGGGGCGAAACAGCCTCATGACAACAAGGAGAGAACGTGAAAAAGCGCTTCCTCGCGGCCGGAGCCTCAGTTGCCGCAGCAGCAATGGTGCTCACTGCGTGCACACCCCCCGGCGGCGGAGACGATGAGAAGTCGTCAGAGAAATCAAGCATCAACATCGGATGGAACGAATCCTTCCGGTCGATGAACACATTGACGGCCAACGGCAATGCCGTCTCGAACGCCATTCTCACCTACATGATGAATGACAACTTCAAGCACTATGACGACAAGCTTGAGCTCCAGGATGGTTCTCTCGGCAGTATCGAACAGGTTTCCGAAGATCCTTTGAAGGTCAAATACACCTTCAATGATGACGCCAAATGGTCCGATGGCACCCCGGTGGACGCGGCCGACTTGGCTCTGACCTGGGCCGGGCAGTCCGCGAACTTCAACACCGTCGAACAGAACAACGCTGACGACGGGTCGGTCAAGGAGAACGACGCGAAGACGGTCTACTTTGATGCGGCAACCGCGGGTTCAGCCCTGATCAAGGACTTCCCCGAGGTTTCCGATGATGGCAAGGAAGTCACCTTCAGCTACTCCAAGCCCTTCGCCGACTGGGAAACCGAGCTTGGAGCGGGCGCTGACGGCGTAGGCGTTCCTGCCCACATTGTGGCTAAGAAGGCTCTCGGAATTGACGATCCGGCTGAAGGCAAGCAGGCGATCCTCGATGCGCTCAAGGACAAAGACACCAAAAAGCTGTCCAAGATCTCGAACACCTGGAACACCGGCTTCGACTTCACCTCGATGCCCAAAGACAAGGATCTCCTTGTCCACACCGGCCCGTACAAGATGACCGACTTCAAAGAGGGTCAGTACGTCACTCTCGAACTCGATGACAAGTACACGGGACCGATCAAGCCAAAGGTCGACACCGTCACGGTTCGCTACAACGGCGACCCGATGGCCATGATCCAGGCGATCGAGAACGGTGAGGTCGACATGACCCAGCCGCAGGCCACAGCCGACGTTCTCTCCGCTGCTGAAGGCCTTGACGGTGTCACCGTCGACGCGGCCGACGGCGCAACCTACGAGCACGTCGACTTCACGTTCGACAACAAGGGTCCGTTTGACCCTGAAGCCAACGGCGGTGACGAGGAGAAGGCGAAGAAGGTTCGCCAAGCATTCCTCAAGACCGTTCCCCGCGAGGACATCGTCGAGAAGATCATCAAGCCGCTCAACGACAAGGCCGTCACCCGTGACTCATACTCACAGGTACCCGGCTCGCCGATGTATGACGCGATCACCAAGGAGAACGGTGTTGCCGAGGCCACCGATGTCGACGTTGAAGCTGCGAAGAAGCTCCTCAAGGAAGCCGGTGCAGATGCGCCCAAGGTGCGCATCATGTACGACAACACGAACTCGCGTCGTCAGCAGGAGTTCCAGCTCATCAAGGAATCTGCGGAGAAGGCCGGATTCAAGATCGAGGATGTCGGAGACGTCAACTGGGGCACCCGCCTCGGCGATGGCACCTACGATGTTTCGCTGTTCGGCTGGCAGTCTGAGGGCACAGGCGTGACTGAGAACGATGCGAACTTCCGCACCGGTGCTCAGAACAACTACGGTGGCTACTCGAGCAAGAAGACGGACAAGATCCTCGACAAGCTGCTCATATCCAAGGAAGACGAGCAGGAGAAGTTGCTCACGGATCTGGAAAGCCAGCTGAGCGAAGATGCCTTCGGTGCACCGATCTTCCAGTTCCCTGAGCTGACGATCTACCGTGACAAGGTTAAGAATGTCTCGTCGACATCTGTGTCGCCGACCATGTTCTGGAACTACTGGGAGTGGGAGACCAACTGATCCGCGACTGACGCGGTCGGTTCTCCTTCACCCCCAAGCTGCTGTGGGGATCACTCTGTGGTCCCCACATCGGCGTTTTCGGAAGATTGAAACGGACACCACCCAATGACAAGATTCATCCTCAGACGACTCCTCTCGACAGCACTCGTGCTCCTGGTCGTGACCTTCGTCCTCTACCTCCTGCTCAACGTCGCCCTCGACTTCTTCTGGGACCTGCGTTCGAGCACCTCTCCCAACATTGCGTCACTCTACGAGTCCCGCCGCAGACTTCTCGACCTCGATACCCCCGCGATCGTGCGCTACTTCAAGTGGCTGGCCGGCGTGGGCGGCTGTGTAGTCGGGCAGTGTGACTTCGGTGTCGCCTGGAAATCGGGCCAAGAGGTCACCTCTCAACTTCAGGGCGCAATCGCCAACACGGTCAAGCTGATCACCGCCTCGACGATCGTGGCCATCGTGCTCGGCATCGCCGTCGGAATGATCTCAGCGATCCGCCAGTACTCGGGCTTCGACTACTTCATCACCTTCGTCTCGTTCCTCCTCTATTCCCTGCCTGTGTTCTGGGTGGCGGTTCTGCTCAAGCAGTACGGTGCGATCGAGATCAACAACTTCATCAACGATCCGACGCTGAGCAGCTGGGTGCCTATCATCCTCGTCTGCCTTGCTCTGGGACTGTTCTGGATGGGAGCGCTGGGCGGTGGCCGAAAACGCAGGCTCATCACCTTCCTCGCAGCCACGGTCATCACCTTCGTGACGATCTACTACATCCTTGCCAGCGGTTGGCTGCAGCAGCCGAGCATCGGCATCGTCGGAGTCGTCGTCATCGGCCTCGGTGCTGCTGTGGTCATGACCTTCCTGTCGACAGGTCTGAAGAACAAGCGAGTGCTCTATGCGACGTTGGCGATGGCCGTCATCGGGGCTTTGCTGTACATGCCGCTGCAATACCTCTTCTACTACCAGGAGATGAACTGGCTGTGGATGTTCGGACTCCTGATCGTGACGATCGGTGTGGCCGTCGGCGTGGGTCTGGCGTTCCGCGGACCCGATCCCTGGGACACCGTGCGCACCACCTTCTTCACCGGCCTCATCATCGCTGTGCTCATCTTTGCCGACCGTGTGCTGCAGGGTTGGGGCGACTACTCCGACCAGCCTGCAATCAATAACCGACCGATTGCGACGATCGGCGCATCGACGCCGAACCTCGAGGGCGACTTCTGGATAGCGAACCTGGACACGTTCACCCACCTCCTCCTGCCGTCGATCGCTCTGATCCTCATCTCCTTTGCCTCTTACACCCGCTACACGCGCGGTTCGATGCTCGAGGTGATGGGTCAGGACTACATCCGCACAGCGCGAGCCAAGGGGCTCAACGAACGAACTGTCGTCATGCGTCATGCACTGCGCAATGCTCTGCTGCCGTTGGCATCGATCATTCCCGTCGACATCATCACGATGATCGGCGGCGCCGTGATCACTGAGACGATCTTCGGCTGGAACGGCATGGGCAAACTCTTCATCGATTCGATGAGACAGTCCGAACTCGATCCGATCATGGCCTACATCCTCATCACGGGCCTGCTCGCCATCATCGCCAACCTCGTCGCGGACTTCCTCTACGCAGTCCTCGACCCCAGAATCCGAGTGAACGCATGAGTACCAACAACGACAACGAAAATGCTCTCGCGCCCGACGATGTCGGGGACAACGCGATCGAAGCCAAGGAAACCGAAGGTCTGTCCCAGGGCAAGATCGTCTTCCGGAAGTTCCTCCGCCACAAGGGCGCGATGATCAGCATCGGCGTCTTCGCCTTCGTCGCCCTCTTCGCCTTCTCATCGGTCGGCTTTGGTCCGATACCAGGTTGGTGGATCTACAACCACACCTCCTCGGGACAGATCCTCAATTCGGGAGGTGCACCTACCTGGTCGTTCTCGAACTTCTTCACGTTGGGCCAACACCCCTTCGGGCAGGACGACATCGGTCGTGACAACTTCGCCCGCGTGATGAAGGGGACGCAGATCTCCATCATCGTCATGGTCATCATCGGTCTGGTCTGTCTTGTCATCGGCACGATCGTCGGCGCGCTGGCCGGCTATTACCGTGGCTGGATCGATTCTGTGCTGATGCGCATCACGGACGGCTTCATCATCCTGCCCGTCATCGTCATCGGTTCGATCCTCGGCAAGCTGGTCGGCGGTGCGAACGGGCCGTTGCTGGGCCTGGCCCTCGGTGCGATCCTCTGGACCGGTCTGGCACGACTTGTTCGCGGTGACTTCATGTCCCTGCGAGAACGCGAATTCGTCGATTCGGCGCGTGTGGCCGGAGCCAGCGACTTCCGCATCATGTTCAAGCACATGCTGCCCAATGCCATGGGTGTCATCATCGTCAACACGACCCTGGTGATGAGTCAGGCGATCGTGCTCGAAGCGGCACTCAGCTACCTCGGATTCGGCATCAGTCCACCCGGCATCTCCCTGGGCCAGCTGATCAGCGAATACCAGACCTCCTTCGCCACACGCCCGTGGCTGTTCTGGTGGCCCGGTCTGTTCATCATCGTCATCGCCCTGTGCGTGAACTTCATCGGCGACGGTCTGCGCGACGCGTTCGACCCGCGAATGAAGACCATTCCCAGCTGGAGGAAGATGAAGAAGGCCGAGCGCATGACCCAGAAGAAGGTCGCGAACACGACGCAGAAAGAGGAGGCGAAGTGATGACTGAACAGACAGACACAGCCAAATCACCGGTCCTCGACGTCACAGACCTGGGAGTGAAATTCTGGGTCAATGATGAATGGTGGATGGCCGCTGAGGAACTCAACTACACGGTCAACGCTGGTGAGGTGCTCGCGATCGTCGGAGAATCCGGCTCCGGCAAATCGCAGTCGAGCATGTCACTGCTCGGCCTGCTGCCCAGCAACGGTCGGGCCACCGGCTCGGCCAAGATGGGCGGCACCGAACTCATCGGCATGCCGCCGGAGAAGATGCAGCAGATCCGAGGAAACGAGATCTCCGTCATCTTCCAGGAGCCCATGACGGCGCTCAACCCGGTCTACACGGCAGGTTTCCAGATCGTGGAGACGCTGCGTGTGCACCTGGACGTCGGCCCAACTGAGGCCAAGGAGCGCGCACTCGAACTGATGCGTCTCGTCGAGATCCCGGACCCGGAGGAGCGTTTCCACTCGTTCCCGCACCAGCTCTCGGGCGGACAGCGCCAGCGCATCATGATCGCTCAGGCTCTGGCATGCCAGCCCAAGCTGCTCATCGCGGATGAACCGACCACCGCACTGGACGTCACGGTCCAGGCTGAGATCCTCAAGCTCATGCGAGAGCTGAAGTCGAAGCTCGACGCCGGCATCATCCTCATCACTCACGACATGGGCGTGGTCGCCGATATGGCCGACCGCATGATTGTGATGAAGGCGGGGCGCGTCGTCGAATCAGGCAATGCGGAAGAGATCTTCTACAATCCGCAGCACCCGTATACGAGACAGCTCCTCGAGGCTGTGCCGCACCTTGGTACAGCCATTGAGGGAGAGGCCTTCGGGGCCGACCTCGCCACCGTCGAGGACTCGGCGGTCGTGCATGAGACGGAGGCCTCCCACGGCACCGCTGATGACGTCACGGCGGGCAGCAACGATGGCGGGGCTCACCCACCGAAGGCGACTCTCAGCCCCATGGTGACCGAGGGCGGATCAGACGGAGTCTCGGGCTTGTCGGAGGCCGCAGAGGCCGCCGGTCAGCCCCAGCATGACCATGACATCGAGATGGGCTCGACCGAGACCTATTACCACCCAGGATCTCAGGCCGACTTCTCTCAGCCCTCCGCACTGCAGCTGCGCGATGCCGCTATCGAGTATCCGGCGATCGGTCGCAAGAAGGCATTCCGCGCCGCCCATCACATCAACCTGATGGTCGCTCCGGGAGAGGTCGTGGGACTGGTCGGCGAATCCGGTTCGGGCAAGACGACGATCGGGCGTGCCGCACTGGGTCTTCTGCCCACGGTCGAAGGCGATATGGTCATCAACGGCACGAGCATCAAGGGCCTAAGCAATAAGCAGCTGCGGCCTCTGCGCAAGGAAGTCGGGATCGTGTTCCAGGATCCCGGTTCCTCGCTCAACCCACGCCTGCCCGTCGGTGAGTCCATCGGCGAACCTCTGTACCTCCACGAGGGAATGAAGGGGCCGGCGCTGAGCAAGAGCGTCGAAGAGCTGCTCACCGCGGTTGAATTGCCCACATCGATGCGCAACCGCTATCCGCACGAACTCTCGGGCGGCCAGCGACAGCGCATCGGCATCGCCCGAGCACTGACGCTGCGGCCGAAGCTGCTCATCGCCGATGAGCCGACCTCGGCACTCGACGTCTCGGTGCAGGCGAAGGTCCTCGACCTGTTCGAGGGGCTGCAGCAGGAGTACGGATTCGCGTGCCTGTTCATCAGCCACGACCTGGCTGTCATCGAACGCATCGCTTCGCGTATCGCCGTGATGCGTCACGGTTACCTCGTGGAGATCGGGAAGAGCTCACAGGTCGTCGCCAACCCGGTCCATCCCTACACCCAGCGGCTGCTGTCCGCGGTTCCGGTCCCGGATCCACGCGAACAGCGCAAACGTCGTGAAGCCAGGGACGCCGTCCTGGAGGCCACGGCCAACGCCTGATCCCTTGGCAGGTCAGCGAATGACGCAGTGATTCGGTGGTCGCAGCGGAGAAGTCAGATTCGCCTTCGGGCGCGTTCTCACTCGACGCTGTGACCACCGAAAGCATTCACGCTCGTATTCTCCGCGCTCGATTTTGAACACCAGCTGTCATTTCCGGTAAGCGAGTGGCCGTATAATGGTCTGTTGGGTCCGCACCGGACCAATCTCTCTAGCTCATAAGGTTCTTGATGACTGAAGCCATCACGCGTCGGGAAAACCGCCGCAACGTCGCAATCGTCGCCCACGTCGACCACGGCAAGACCACTCTGGTCGACGCCATGCTCCGCCAGACAGGTGTGTTCAGCGAACACGGTGATTTTGCTGAACGCGTCATGGACTCCGGCGACCTCGAACGCGAGAAGGGCATCACCATTCTCGCGAAGAACACCTCGGTTCTCTACAACGGACCCTCAGCCGGTGACGATCCCATCGTCATCAACGTCATCGACACGCCGGGTCACGCTGACTTCGGCGGAGAGGTCGAGCGCGGCCTATCCATGGTCGACGGCGTCGTCCTCCTCGTTGACGCCTCCGAGGGCCCTCTGCCCCAGACACGCTTCGTGCTGCGCAAGGCACTGGCCGCTAAGCTGCCGGTCATCCTCCTGATCAACAAGACAGACCGTGCCGATGCTCGCATCGACGGAGTCGTCGAGGAGGCCCAGGACCTGCTCCTCGGTCTCGCCTCCGACCTCGCCGATGAAGTCCCCGACCTCGATGTCGACTCGGTCCTCGATGTGCCCACAGTCTTCGCAGCAGCCAAGGTCGGCGCAGCCTCCCTCGAACAGCCCGCAGATGGAGAGGCTCCAGCCAATCCGGATCTCGAGCCGCTGTTCAAGACGATCCTCGAGACCATTCCGGCTCCGGAGATCAACGATGACGACATCCTTCAGGCGCACGTGACCAACCTCGACGCTTCGCCGTTCCTGGGCCGTCTTGCTCTGCTGCGCATCTTCGGCGGCACCCTGCGCAAGGGCCAGCAGGTCGCCTGGGCGCGTGGCGATGACATCAGCTCGGTCAAGATCACCGAACTCCTGGAGACTCAGGGACTCGACCGGGTTCCGGCCACCGAGGCATCTGCCGGCGACATCGTCGCCGTGGCGGGCATTCCCGACATCATGATCGGTGACACGCTCACCGACCTGAACAACCCGAAGCCCCTGCCTGCGATCATCATCGACGATCCTGCGATCTCGATGACCATCGGCATCAACACCTCGCCGCTGGCGGGTCGCGAAAAGGGCACGAAGGTCACCGCGCGCATGGTCAAGGACCGCCTTGACCAGGAACTCGTCGGCAACGTCTCCCTCAAGGTCCTTCCCACCGAGCGTCCCGACGCCTGGGAAGTCCAGGGACGCGGCGAGCTCGCGCTGGCGATCCTCGTCGAGCAGATGCGTCGTGAGGGCTTCGAACTCACTGTCGGCAAGCCGCAGGTCGTCACCAAGAAGGTTGACGGCAAGGTCCACGAGCCCTTCGAAGAGCTCCAGATCGACGTTCCTGAGGACTACCTCGGTGCCGTCACTCAGCTCCTGGCCAGCCGCAAGGGTGTCATGTCGACCATGACCAACCACGGCACCGGCTGGGTCCGGATGGAGTTCACCGTCCCCGCACGTGGCCTCATCGGATTCCGCACCCGGTTCCTCACCGAGACCCGTGGAACCGGCATCGCGAACTCCTTCTCGGCAGGGTACGGCCCATGGGCCGGCAACATCGAGTTCCGGACCAACGGATCCCTCGTCGCCGACCGCCCCGGCTCCGTGACTCCGTACGCGATGATCAACCTGCAGGAACGCGGCAGCTTCTTCGTCCAGCCCACCTCGGAGGTCTACACCGGCCAGATCGTCGGCGAGAACTCTCGTGCCGATGACATGGACGTCAACATCACGAAGGAGAAGAAGCTGACGAACATGCGTTCAGCCTCGGCGGACTCCTTCGAAAACCTCGTTCCGCCCCGCAAGCTGACACTCGAGGAAAGCCTCGAATTCGCCCGTGAGGACGAATGCGTCGAGGTCACGCCGGGTACAGTGCGCATCCGCAAACTGGAACTCGACCCGAAGGAACGCGCGAAGACCTACGCCAAGATGCGTAAACAGAACGCGTGAGTTCGAACAGCACAGTATGACCTCGAGCGCTCAGGACCACATGACCGTCGTACCCCGCATCCTCTTCGTGCATGCTCATCCCGACGATGAGACGATCACGACCGGAGGAACGATCGCCGCATTGGTCGGCGAGGGGGCGCAGGTCACGGTCCTGAGCGCCACACGAGGCGAGGACGGCGAGGTGATCCCCGCCGACCTCAAAGGTCTTGAGGGAAATCGGGCAGGGCTGGCCCGCGTGCGGGAATCAGAGATCGCCGAGGCGATGGCTGCCCTGGGTGTGCGCGAGCACCTGTTCCTGGGCGGCAGCGCCCACACCTTCGAAGACTCCGGCATGGAGTGGGGCGCCGATGGTCATGCCGTGGCCGCCTCAACCATGCCGGCCAATGCTCTCTGCGCGGCCGAAGTGACGACCGTTGCTGGCTACATCGCCGCCGTCATCGACGAAGTCCGACCGCATGCCGTCATCACCTACGCTTCCAACGGCGGCTATGGTCACCCCGACCATGTGCGCGTCCACGAGGCCACCGTCGCTGCCGTCGACACAGCCGTGTGGAGGGCCGGGCGACTCCTGTTCGTCGATGTCCCGGCTGAAGCAGCGAGAGAGACATTCGACCCGAACCAGCCGGGATTTGCCGACACTGGTTTCGCACCGGCTCTGACGATCCCGACGAAATCACCTGTGAGCGAGATCGTCGTCGCCCAGGACATCTCCTCTGTCATCGGCGCCAAACGTGGCGCCTTGGCTGCCCATCGCACTCAGGTGACGGTGTCCGGGGCTTTCTTCGCCCTGTCGAACGGAATCGGCATGAAGATCCTCGACCACGAGTACTACTCTATCGGCGCAGGAGCCCCCATCTCTGACCTGCGGCTGCGTTCGGGTCCCGCACCCCATGTGCTCACCGACCTCGACATCGATGCCTGTGAGACACAGGCATCAGGAGCTGCAACCGCGGCTGGAGGTGCCGGCGCTGCCGCTGCTCCTCTGCGTCGCCGACGTCGGGAGCCGAAGAAGCCGGGCTTCTTCGCCTACGCCCACGCGGTAGTGCTGGCCGTACTCATCGGCTTCCTCGGCGCCATGCAGCACCTGAACGTGAGTGTGTTCGACCTGGCAGGCACCCCGGTCATCCTGCCCTGGGGGCTCGCCCTGTCCCTTCTCCTGGTGGCCTGCGGCCTCTGGCACCTCAAAACGATGTACCTGAGCTCCTCGCCGATGCTCATCGCCGCATTCGTCATCGTCATCCTCTCCTATGTCCTCGGCCAGCCGACGTGGCTGCCTGGCGCGGACATCATCGTGACCGGGATGCTGCGCTCAGCGGCCTGGCTGATCGGTCCGATGCTCATCGCTGCTGTCCTCGCGTTCATCAAGGTGCGGCGGCCCGAAGCAGCCCGTTAGAATCGGGAGAACTATGCCGACTCAGACCCTGTCCCACTCCTCACCGAACCCCGGCGGTCGCCCGCAGGGTACGACGGAGACCCCCAAGCGCAAGCCGTGGCTGCTCGCGCTCTTCATCATCCTGGTACTTGCGGCCATCTACCTGGTGATCGGGTTCCTCACCGGACGAGTCCTATCGCCTGGGACGACTGTCGCAGGCATCGATATCGGAGGCCAGTCCACCACCTCGGCCGAAGCGACTCTGCGAGAGGAGCTGGGTGACAAGGCCGGAGCGAAGATCGAGCTGAAGGCGGGAAAGCCCACCGCCGAACTCGACCCAGAGAAGGCCGGAGTCAAGTTCGACATCCCAGAGACCATCAGCCGGGCCACGGGATTCACACTGGACCCGACCATCATCTGGGACCGGCTCTTCGGCGATGACGAAATCGAACCTGTCATCAGCATCGACGACGAATCCTTCGAAGAAGCCACCGGCAAGGTGACGAAGTCCCTCGAGGTCGAACCAGTCGACGCCGAGGTCAGCTACGTCAAGGCCAAGCCGGAGATCAAAGACGGCACCAACGGTCAGACCGTCGAGGCAGAACAGGTGCGTGCAGCCATCGAGGATTCGTGGCTGCGCACGGACGATGCACTGCCGGTCACAGCGAGCAAGGTCGAACCCGATATCACTACCGCCGAGGCGAAGGACGTCGCCGAGGGCTTCGCCGAAGGCGCAGTGAGCAAGGATCTGACTGTACGCGCGGAACCTGCGAAGGACGCCGACTCAGGTGTCGATGCCGGCGATCTCACGATCAGTCCGACAACGATTGCGAAGACCCTGACCTTTGAACCGAAAGACTCGAAGCTCGCCCCGGTCTTCGACGAAGAGGACCTGCAGAAGCGTGTCCTGTCGTCGAATAGGGACGTCGGCAAGCCAGCGAAGGACGCCAGCTTCACGATCAAGGACGGCAAGCCTGAAGTAGTGGAGTCCGAAACGGGAATCGGCATCAAGAAAGACGAACTCACCACGGCCGTCACCGACGCCATTACGGGAGAGACCGACACGCCTACGGTCACGCTCGCCTCGGTGAAGCCGGACTTCACCACGCAGGACGCGAAGAAGGCCGATGTCTCCGATGTGATGTCAGAATTCTCGACCGGCTATTCCTCGGAGCCCAACCGCGACACCAACCTCAAAGTCGCGGCGAAGAAGGTCTCCGGCACCGTCGTTCAGCCGGGGGATCAGTTCTCCCTCAACGAAACCATCGGGCAGCGCACCGCTGCCAACGGATACAAGGCTGCTGGAGTCATCTCGGACGGCCAGATGAAGGAGGACTTCGGCGGGGGAGTATCCCAGGTGTCGACGACGCTGTTCAACGCGGCCTTCTACGCCGGCTTCGAACTCGACGAACACCAGGCTCATTCGCGCTACATCTCCCGTTATCCGGAAGGCCGGGAAGCCACACTGGACTGGTCGACCATCGACATGAAGTTCACGAACACATCGAAGCAGCCGGTCGTTCTCGACATGTACCTGTCCGGCGGTGAGGTCCACGCGAAGGTATTCGGCGATAAGAAGCTCCAGGTCGGTTCAGACTCCTCCGACCGCTACAACTACAGTTCGCCCGGCTCCGTGACCGATTCGGGTCCCGAGTGCACACCGCAGACTCCGAAGCAGGGCTGGTCGATCAAGATCACGCGGACGATGAAGGACATCGAGTCGGGCAAGACCTCGAAGGACTCATTCGTCACCGTCTACCGGCCGGTGAACAAGGTTGAGTGCAAGGACTGATCTGCGTCATCCGCGGCTGGCGTACCAGGACCGGTGTCGGACTGTGGCACCGAGTGATGTGAAGAGGTTCAACGAGGCCTCATTGCCGGCCTCCACGTCAATGAGGTAAGAGCGGACTCCTCGCTGCGACAACAGTGCGGCAGCGGCACTGGCCACGGACCGGCCTGCCCCTCGCCGACGCAGATCCGGACGGGTGACGAGGTTCGTCAGCACACCCCATTTGCTGCGCTCTACGATTCGGGCGCCGGCCACCATGGACCGGCTGCCATCCGGATGGTCGGCATAGGCCGTGATGAACTGGCAGGGATCGGAGGCTTCGATGAGCCCACGGAAGGCCTCCTGCGAACCTGGGTCGCGTTCACTGGCCCACGCCGCATAGTGCATGGGGCTCGGTTCCTCGCTGACGTCGATCGACAGCCCGGGTGCGGCCGCGTCACCGGGATGCGCGGCCCCAGCTGCCGCCTCGGCGGTGGAACCGGCCAGCAGAAACACCGGCTCAGAGGGAGAGTATCCCCGGGCAGAGAGAAGTGGTGCCAGACCTTCGCAGGCCGGGGCAAGCGAGTTGGAATCCTCGCTCGAATAGATCTGGATGCAGCTTGGCTTCTGGCGTGCTGAGTACCAGGCCTCGACAGCATCGAGGCTCTGCTCCCAGTCCATTCCGGTGTCAGTGACGGGAAGGCAGCTGTTGGCACGCCTGGTCACCGATTCAGAGCTGCGCAGCAGCCAACCCTTCTGCAGCAATCCGATGTCGGCATCGGTTTCGGCGCTCTCATTGCGCAGATTCTCCATGTGCAGCCAGGAGATGTCCTGAGGCAGCCACGCCGCAGCGGAGATCCTGCGCAGGTCGACGGCAGAGACGATCTCATGGGTGCGACCCGATTTCGTCGGTGCCGGCGGAACTTCGTGAACGAGCATGATCTGCTCTCGGGGTATGCGGATCGGCCCGCGTTTGGTCCCGATCTCCACCGATGTCTCGTCTGCGCTGTTGACGACGCCGAGGGCATCCGAGGTCGAGTGCGTGTCACCGTGTTCGAGCGAATACCGCACGACCACTCTCTTGCCGGGCTGCAGATCGTCCACTTGTCGCCTTCCGCCGAAATGCCTTGAAGTACTGGAGCCTCCAGCCTAATCCAGGGCCTGCCGCAGTCGCTGCAGGCGTGACGGAGGACACGAATGTGAAAGCAGGATCACGTCGACCCGATGGAACCCTGCGCAGTCGGAAGGCGTAGTCTTAGGCTGTATACGTGCAATCTCGTTGAGTCTTAATAGGAGTCGTACTCGTGACGTACATCATTGCCCAGCCTTGTGTCGATCTGAAAGACAAGGCCTGCGTCGACGAATGTCCGGTCGACTGCATCTACGAAGGTGAGCGCAGCCTCTACATTCACCCTGACGAATGCGTCGATTGCGGTGCCTGCGAGCCGGTCTGCCCGGTCGAGGCGATCTTCTACGAAGACGACACTCCCGAAGAGTGGTCTGAGTACTACAAGGCCAACGTCGAGTTCTTCGACGAACTCGGTTCGCCAGGTGGTGCCGCGAAGCTGGGCAACACCGGCCTGGACCACCCGATCATCTCTGCCCTGCCCCTGCAGCAGCACGACTGAGCTATGTCTTCTCGCTTCGGCCTCAATCTGCCCGATTACCCCTGGGACCGGCTCACCGAATTTCGCAATCGGGCCGCAGAACATCCCGACGGCGCCTGTGATCTGTCCATCGGCACACCGGTCGATCCCACACCGCAGGTGATCCAGTCCGCGTTGTCCGACGCCGGTGATGCCCACGGCTACCCGACGACAGCGGGGACGGATGAACTGCGCGAAGCCATCGCCTGGTGGTACCAGAACTGGCATGGGGTCTCGCTCGACCCCGCCGCCGAGGTGCTGCCCACGATCGGTTCGAAGGAAATGGTGGCGTGGCTGCCCACCCTGCTGGGGCTGCGCCAGGCCGGCTTGGATGTGGCCTGTCCTTCGGCGGCCTACCCGACCTACGAGATGGGTGCCACGATCGCCGGCGTCGACTGCCGCCGCCTCGACGCGGCAGACGTCGCCGCCGGGGCCTCCCTCGACGGGATCGGTCTGCTGTGGATCAACACCCCGGGCAATCCCACCGGGGAGGTGCTCGACACCGACACCCTCACCGAGGTCATCCGCCGTGCCCGCAGTGCCGGAGTCGTCCTCGCCTCAGACGAATGCTACGGACTCCTGAATTGGGAATCCGATTCTCCCGCTCCGAGCATTCTCAATGCCGCCGGTGACGATCACAGCGGTGTCCTCAGCGTGTACTCGATGTCGAAGCAGTCGAACGTGGCCGGGTACCGCGCGGCCTTCGTGACCGGAGACCGTCAACTCATCGGTGACCTCACCAAGTCGCGCAAACACGCAGGCATGATTGTGCCTTTCCCGGTCCAAGCCGCGATGATCGCCGGACTGCGAGACACTGCTCACGTCATCGAGCAGAAGGAACGCTATCGGACTCGGCGGGAACTGCTGCGCAGCGGACTCGAAGCCTACGGATTCCGCATCGATCACTCCAGTGCGGGTCTTTATCTGTGGTCGAGCGCCGGTGTCAATTGTTGGGACTCGCTGTCGAAATTGGCAGAAATCGGCATCATCGCCGGTCCTGGCGAATTCTATGGTGAGGCCGCCACCGATCACGTGCGCATCGCCCTGACAGCAAGCGATGAGCGTATTCGCGCCGCCGCTCAGCGATTGCACAAGGCGGCTGACTGAGCCGTTCGGCGCACAGAAAGCCGGACACTTCAAGACCCGAATTTGAGCCCGAGAACCCTCTGTACGCCCAGTTCAAGTAGGTTACTGGTCGGTACCAGTGGGTGGCTGTGATTTTTTGATTCTGACAGTTATCGGTAGTCTTTGATGGAATTGTGCAAGACACCTCAGGAAGTTCTTGAGGTGGGTCCAAGCTGAGGAGAACATATGCCATCGGATGCGAGTCTGCAGGTCGGGGACACAGAACTGACACTGCCCGAGGTGGCATCCTCGGCGGGCAACAACGGATATCGCATCGGCTCTCTGCTGAAAGACACCGGCGCGGTCACCTACGACCCAGGGTTCGCCAATACGGCTTCAAGCTCCTCGGCCATCACCTACATCGATGGTGACGCGGGCGTTCTGCAGTACCGGGGCTATCCCATCGAGCAGCTTGCCGAGCATTCCAACTTCGTCGAAGTCAGCTACCTCCTCATTCACGGAGAGCTCCCGACTCAGGAACAGTACGACGCATTCGATGGTCGGCTTCGCGGTCACACCATCGTCCACGAAGACCTGCGTCGTTTCTTCCGGGCCTTCCCCTACGATGCGCATCCGATGCCCATGGTGGCAGCTGCGGTCGCGGCTTTGTCGACTTTCTACCAAGATGACCTCGATGTCTTTGACGAGGGTCAGGTCGACACCTCCACATTCCGACTGCTTGCGAAGATGCCGACAATCGCTGCGCTGGCCCACCGCAAGAACATGGGTCTGCCGGTCATCCACCCAGACAACTCCCTGAGCCTCGTCGAGAACTTCCTGCGCGTGAACTTCGGCGTTCCCGCAGAGGAGTACGAGCCGGACCCACTGGCCGTCAAGGCCATGGACCAGCTCTTCATCCTCCACGCCGACCACGAGCAGAACTGCTCGACCTCGACGGTGCGCCTCGTCGGGTCTTCGCAGGCGAACCTGTTCCAGTCGATCTCCGCCGGAGTCAACGCTCTTGCAGGTCCGCTGCACGGCGGCGCGAACTCCGCCGTCCTGACGATGCTCGAGGAGATCTCGGCGTCCGATGATGGTCCCGAGAAGTTCATGGAGCGTGTGAAGAACAAGGAAGACGGCGTGCGTCTCATGGGCTTCGGTCACCGCGTGTACAAGAACTACGACCCGCGGGCGAAGATCATCAAGAAGACCGCCGACGAGGTCCTGGCCCGTTCCGGTGGCGACCCTCTGCTCGAGGTGGCACAGAAGCTCGAAGAGATCGCACTGGCCGATGACTACTTCGTCGAGCGCAAGCTCTATCCGAACGTGGACTTCTACACCGGTCTGATCTACAAGGCTCTCGGGTTCCCGACGAATATGTTCACGGTGCTCTTCGCCGTCGGTCGTCTTCCGGGCTGGATCGCCCAGTGGCGTGAGATGATCAATGACCCGGAGACCAAGATCGGCCGTCCGCGCCAGATCTACACGGGTGCCTACTCGCGCGACTACAAAGACATGAACGAGCGCTGATCCCAGCGTCACTCTCGACCGGCGGCCAGGGCCGTAACTGAGGCCTTGCTCCTTCACCGGCACCGCTGGTGGCACCAGGCACCACTGGCCGAATGCGTCCTACACTCAGCACTGCTGCAGCCCATTGCAAGACGGTGTTCAGCAGCCGAGCGTAGGGCGTATTGTCATGTCTGCTCGGGCTCACACACTCACGCCTGCTGTCCGAAGCTGAGACACGACGAGGGCGCGCCCACTTTCGTGGACGCGCCCTCGTCGGTGTCACCTCAGGGCCAACTTGGCCAGTTGATGCTCAACCGACTGCGGTGCAGCCGAGCGAGCCTCAGCATAGAGGCCAGCAGCCTGAAAGCTCAGTGAAGATCGGGGTTGAGCTCAATGCCCTTAGACGAGCGTGAAATCGCCTCGACGGCACCGGTGACGGAGTTGCGGCGGAACAGGATGTTGTTCTGACCGCTGAGCTCGGAGGCCTTCACGACCGTCTCATCGTCACCTGGAACGGTGACGCGTGTGCCGGCAGTGATGTAGAGCCCGGCTTCGACGATGCAGTCGTCTCCGATGGAGATGCCCACACCGGAATTCGCACCCAGCAGACTGCCGTTGCCGATCGAGATGCGGTGTGTGCCGCCGCCCGACAGCGTGCCCATGATGGAGGCACCGCCGCCGATGTCGGAGCCGTCGCCGACGACGACGCCCTGGGAGATGCGTCCCTCGACCATCGCAGAGCCCAGCGTGCCGGCATTGAAGTTCACGAAGCCCTCGTGCATGACGGTCGTGCCCGAGGCCAGATGTGCGCCGAGGCGGACGCGATCGGCATCGGCGATGCGGACACCGGAAGGGATGACGAAGTCGGTCATACGCGGAAACTTGTCCAGACCGAAGACGGCGACGGGACCGTTGGCCAGCAGCTTAGCGCGGGTGGTTTCGAAGTCCTCCGGAGAGCAGGCGCCGGCCGAGGTCCACACGATGTTCGCGAGGTGACCGAAGATCCCGTCGAGATTGACGTCATTGGGAGCGACCACACGATGAGACAGCGCATGCAGGCGCAGGTAGGCGTCGGCGGCTGAGGCGGGACCGGCGTCGAGATCGATCGTCGTGGTCACGACCTCGGTCCGGGTGCCTCGGGCTTCATCGGTGCCCACGAGAGCATCGAGCCCGTCGGTGTTCGCACGGGAGACGGCGGTCTCCTCGGCGGCGTCCGGAGTTTCTCCCGTGCTCAGGGTGGGGTACCAGGCGGTGAGGACTGAGTCGTTGTGCAGGGTGGCCAAGCCACGCGCGGAAACTATGCGTTCTGTCATGCCACCAAGACTAGTCGGTAGCGGCAGTACTAGGCTAAGCGATATGAATGTCGATCCATCTGCTGAGACCGAATCCGTTTTCACCCCCACCGGTGAGCTGGCCGATTACCTGTTCGAAGCACTCAACAACCCCGCCGAGCTCACGGGTCGCCTGTGTGCCATCGAATCGGTCTCCGGCAATGAGACGACGATCACCGATGCCGTCGCCGAGGTGCTCAACCGCATCGGTGCAGGGCCCGGACCTGACCTGGAGATCCTCCGCGACGGAGACACGATCGTCGCCCGCACCCAGCTGGGGCATTCCGAACGCATCGTCGTCGCCGGTCACCTGGACACGGTGCCGGTAGAGGACAACCTTCCGCCTCGGCGCACCCACCTGGACGGTGCCGACTACACCGACGACGAGGTCATCTGGGGCAGAGGTGCCTGCGATATGAAGGCAGGTGTCGCGATGGCGCTGGTCACTGCCGCGGCTCTGCGCGAACCGAACCGTGATGTCAGCTGGGTCTTCTACGACCATGAAGAGGTCGACGCCTCCCTCAACGGACTCGGACGAGTCTCACGCAACCGCCCCGACTGGCTAGGCGGTGATTTCGCGATCCTCGGGGAACCCTCGAACGCTTCCGTCGAAGGCGGCTGCAACGGCACCATCAGAGTCAACGTGTCCACGACAGGGGTCCGTGCCCATTCCGCACGTGCCTTCATGGGGGTCAACGCAATCCATGCCGCCGCAGAAGTACTGGGACGCCTGGCCGAGCACGAGACCGGGACCGTGAACGTCGACGGACTCGACTACCGTGAGTCCCTGTCCGCCGTCTCGATCTCCGGGGGAGTCGCGGGCAACGTCGTGCCCGATGCCTGCACAGTCGCCGTGAACTACCGTTTCGCCCCAAGCAAGTCCGCGGCCGAGGCAGAGGGCTTCCTGCGCGAGTTCTTCACCGGCTTCGACGTCGTCGTCACGGATGCGGCAGAAGGCGCCCGGCCCGGTCTCGATCGCGAGATCGCTCAGGACTTCATCGACACACTTCGGCTCTCACCCGCACCGAAGCTGGGATGGACAGACGTCTCGAGATTCAGCGCATTGGGAGTGCCTGCAGTGAACTTCGGGCCAGGCAACCCCCTGTACGCCCACAAGTCCGATGAACATGTCGCCGTCACAGAGGTCGAAGTGGCCGCCCGGACGCTGCGCGACTACCTGGAAGGGCGCTGAGACCCGATGGGCGTGCACGATCCGGTTGCCGGCGGGCCAACCGCCGACGAACCAGCCACCACCGTTCCGGCCGTGGTCGAATCCCCGACCGATGACCCTGCACCCATCGACGCGGCGTTCTACAGCAAAGGGTCCCTGCGTCTGCGCGGCTCTCAGGTTCCGACGACCACAGCGGACCAGAGCCTGCTCGAATCCCGCGACACCTCCGACTGGGTCCACGAGGACCCCTGGCGTGTGCTGCGGATCCAATCCGAATTCGTCGAGGGCTTCGGCTCCCTGGCAGAGATCGGACCAGCCGTGTCGATCTTCGGTTCGGCCCGACTGAGCGCGGACACGCAGGCCTATCAGGATGCCCGTGACATCGCCCGGCGAATCGCCGCCCGTGGCAACGCGATCATCACCGGCGGCGGACCAGGCATCATGGAAGCTGGGAACCTGGGTGCCCGGGAGGCCGGGGGAGTCTCGATCGGCCTCGGCATCGAGCTGCCCTTCGAATCCGGGCTCAACGACCACGTCGAACTCGGCGTGAATTTCCGCTACTTCTTCGTCCGTAAGACGATGTTCCTCAAATACTCGCGTGGCTTCGTCGTCATGCCCGGCGGCTTCGGCACCCTCGACGAACTCTTCGAAGCCTTCACCATGGTCCAGACCGGAAAGGTCACCTCTTTTCCGATCGTGCTCTTCGGCACCGCCTATTGGCAGGGACTCATCGACTGGATGACCGCGACTCTTTTGTCCGAAGGCACCATCAGCGATCGGGACATGAACCTGTTTACCCTCACCGATGACATCGATGAGGTCGTTGACATCATCGGCACTGCCATCGCCGAAGACGGAGGCGGACAGTGAGGGGCGCAGCGCAGCCCAGCCCCCACCTCGGCGGCTTCCACCTGTCACAGGCACGGCCGGGCAGCCCTGCCATCATGGCCGTGATCAACAGGACCACGGACTCGTTCTACGAATCCGCGTCCACCGCCGAAGAAGCCATCGACGCGGTCGCCGCAGCTGCGAAGGAAGGCGCGCACATCGTCGACATCGGAGGAGTGCGGGCCGGCCGGGGCCGCGAGATCTCCGTCGCCGAGGAGATCGATCGAGTCTGCCCCGTCATCGAGGCCGTCGCACACAGTCACCCCACCATGCTCATCAGCGTCGACACCTGGCGTCACGAGGTTGCCGAGGCGGCCTGTGCGGCCGGTGCCGGGCTGCTCAACGACACCTGGGCCGGTGTCGATCCCGAGCTGGCATCGGTGGCAGCGAAGAGCGACGTGGGCATCGTCTGCTCGCATACGGGCGGTCTGTCTCCGCGCACCGATGCCCACCGCAACCGATACGGCCTGACCGCCGGCGACGTCGTCGACCGGACTCTGGCCGGAGTGATCGGGCTGGCCGAGGCGGCCCTGGACGCCGGTGTCTCGGCTGAGAAGATCATCATCGATCCGACACCTGACTTCGGGAAGAACACCTATCAGTCACTGCGGCTGCTGCGTGACCTTCAGAGGTTCACCGAGACCCGATTCCCAGTGCTGCTGGCAATCTCCCGCAAGGACTTCGTCGGTGAGGCCATCGGCGACGTGGAACCCTCCCAGCGACTTCACGGAACGATCGCGGCCACCGCACTGGCCGTGGCCAAGGGGGTCGCGATGATCCGCACCCACGACGTCCGCGCCACTGCAGACGCCCTCGCTGTGACCCTGGCGATCACCGGAGATGCGGTGCCCAAACACACCGTGCGCGGCCTGCGCTGAGCAGGCGAGCCCACTGTGAGAAAATGACCGTATGCCATTGTGGATTGTGATCGGAGTGGCCGCAGCGATCTTCGTGCTCGTGATCGTGTTGGCGGCAACATTCAACGTCTTCTCCGCCGAATCTGCTGAGGAGACCGAAGCAGCGTGGGTGCCTCTGCCTCACGACTTCACACCTGAGGAACTCGACGGACTCTCATTCCGACCCGCCCTGCGGGGCTACCGCATGGAGGACGTTGACGAAGCGATGAGAGTGCTGCGCACCCGCATCCACGAGTTGGAAGCCGCACGCGGGCCGCAATGAGCAGAGCCCACGACCTCCCCGGAATCACCCTCGCCCCTGAAGTCTTCAGCTCCTCCCGCCTGTCACGATTCGGCAACCTGTTCCTCGCCCTGCCCGTGTGGGTCCAGGCTATCGCCGTCTATTTCGTCTCACGAATCGTGAGCATCTCGATCTTCGCCGCTGTCCTCAAACGCCAGGACCCGGCGAACTGGTCCTCAAGCCCTGTCACCACCACCCTCAACGACTTCCTCAACTTCTGGGACGGCGGGTGGTACGGCCGAGTCGCGAAGGAGGGCTACCCGAGCATCCTGCCCACTGATGAGTCGGGAGCGGTGACAGAGAACCAATGGGCGTTCTACCCGTTGCATCCGGCCGTGGTCGGCAACCTCTCAAGCGTGACCGGCCTGAGCTACGAAGTGATCTCACCGATCGTCTCGACGGTCGCAGCCGGACTCGCCGCCATCGTCATCCTTGCCTTGTTTCGCAGATATACGGACCCGGGACAGGCCCTGACGGGTCTGGCCCTTGTCATGTTCTTTCCCCCGGCCGCCATCTTCTCCACCGGGTACGCGGAGTCCGTGACGCTCCTCCTGCAGGTCACCGCGCTCTTCCTCGTCGTCGAACGTCGCTACCTGAGCGCGATACCCGTCGTGTTCCTCATGGATCTGTCTCGTCCCATCGGTGTCGCCTTCTCCTTCTTCATGCTGCTGCACCTGATCGACCGTTTTGCCCACCGCAAGCAGGATGCGTATCCCGTCGCCGAGGTGGTCCGATCCTGGTCCTTAGGTGTGCTCTCATGCGTCGCGGCCCTGGTCCATCCCGCCCACGCGTGGTTGACGACGGGATCGTTGACGGCGTACACGGATACCGAGGCGGCATGGCACACGGGGGAGTCGACCTACCTTGTGCAGTGGTTGGCTCAGGCCAACAGTCTCATCGGCCCGCTGGGCCCGGTGCTCCTCTTCGTCGTCATCGCGGGAATGTTGGCCCTGATCTTCTCCCCGGCAGGTGCCAGGATGGGCCGAACACTGCAGTACTTCTGCCTGGCCTATGGTGTCTACCTGCTCATCTTCTTCACTCCGCAGACCTCGACCCTGCGACTGCTGCTGCCGCTGTTCCCGATGGCGCTGACCCTGTCACTCGTCCGCTCTCGGGGGTACCGGGCGGCGGTGCTGTGCGCGTTCGTCCTGCTTCAGATCGTGTGGGTCGCCTACCTGTGGCACTTCACTCCACCGGCGGATCTGCCACCCTGACCGACAGGCTCAGATGTCATAATTCGATCGGGTTACCCGTCCTTGACCGGATCATGGAATAATCGTGCCTACAACATTCGGTCCATCGAGCGTGAACCGTCTTTGCAGAATCAACGGAAGGAAGAGCCCACATGGCAGCCCAGAAACCCCGCACCGGCGACGGACCTCTGGAAGTGACCAAAGAAGGTCGAGGCATGGTGATGCGGCTCCCAGTCGAGGGCGGAGGCCGTCTGGTGATCGAACTCAGCAGAGACGAAGCCACAGATCTGCACGACACCCTGGCCGAGACCTTGGGCCAGTGAGCAGCACAGCACATTTTCCCAGCTGAGCAAACAGCTCAGCGAACCGAACAGCAGAGACTTCGCAGAGTCTCTGCTGTTTCCGCATTCACCGCCGGGTCTTCTGCACCATCAGCAGCCCCTGGCCGATGGGCAGCAGGACGCGTTCGAGGCGTTCCTGTTCGGCCAGCCGGTTGAGCAGCCCCCGCGCCGCCTGAGTCCGCGGCGAACGGTCGACTGGGTCGGCCACACCGCCCTTGAGCAGCGTCTGGTGGATGACGAGAAGCCCGTGCGCGTCGAGCAGACGCAATGCGGGCTCGATCATGCGTTCGAGGTTGGTCGGTTCCGAGTCGATGAAGACCATGTCATAGGCGCTCGGTGCCAGGCGCTGGAGGACGTCTTCGGCACGCCCGCTCATCAGGCGCAGACGGCTGTGTCGGATGCCTGCCATGTCGATGAGGTCCCGGGCGGCACTCTGAGCTGTGGAGTTCGTGTCAATAGATGTCAGGATCCCTGCGTTGGGCATTCCCCGCAGCAGCGCCAACGTCGAGGTGCCCGCGCCGGTCCCGACTTCGACCGCGGCGACAGGTGTGAGCAGACGGGCCAGAAGAGTCAGCGTCGACGCCGTCGTCTGCGACACCGGGGCCAGGCCGTTCTCGTGTGAGAGCGCCCGCGCGGCGTCCAAGAGCGGATCGGGCCCGTTGTACTGTTCGGAGAAGGTGAGATCACCTGCGTTCTCGCGTGACAATCGACCCTCCCTTTCGGCTGACATTTGGTTCCAAGTCTAACCGCTCCCGGGATCGATACCGTGGGTCCGCCACAGCTCCTCGAGATCGTCGACGCCGACGAAGGCCGATCGGCTGACCTTCTCATGCGTGTGCGGCGTGCCCTCCTCATCCCAGTGTTCACGAGCCGCGGGAAGCAGAGCCTCCGGCAGCACTCCAGCGGCGTTGACGACCCTCCACCAGGTGACATTCGAGCCGAATTCCTTCATCACCCGCCCAACGTAGCGCGGAGAGCAGGAGGCGACCAGTCCGATGGTCCCGTAATTGACGACGCTGCCCTCCGGCACGAGTTCGACGATGCGCAGAACTCGTTCCACGACCACTTCGTCCATTCGCGCAGCTCCCTCCTGTTCCGTGTGACCGATCCTGTGCTGACCGTGAGTCGAGCCTACTGCGGTGCACGGTAGACTTGTTCTCATGTTGGGTATCAACGGCACCGAGATGTTGATCCTGGTGGTAGTCGCTCTTGTCGTCATCGGGCCCAAACGCCTGCCCGAATACGCGCAGAAGCTGCGCGACCTGGTGCGCCAGATGCGTCGCATGGCTGAGGGTGCGAAAGACAGTGTGCGTCGCGACTTCGGGGATGACTTCAACGACGTCGATTGGCAGAAGCTGGATCCACGCCAGTACGATCCACGCCGGATCGTGCGCGAGGCTCTCGTCGAAGAGGATTCAGCCATCCGCGAGTCGAAGCTTCGGGAGCAGTCGATGGCGGACAGCGACAAATCCGTTCAGGCGATCGGTTCCGAAGGTTCGACAGACGTCGCGGATTCCGCTGCCGAGTCCCGCCCGAAGGCCCTGTCGCCGATCGAACGCTTCCAGGCTCAGACTGTCCTGCGTGACCGCTCAGTCAACGCGCCATTCGATACCGAAGCGACCTGAGTCAGGACAACCTCAGTCAGGACAACTTCAATCAGGACAACCTCAATCAGGACAACCTGGATCAGGACGAGCCGACGGATCAGACGGGGCTGAGGCCCAGAGATCTTCCGGACAGGCCGCGTGAGCGATGAGCCAGCGACGAAGCCAGAGACGCGAATTCCCGCGCGGCAGGGGAGTCCGGCTGCCCAAGGACAACTGGGGTCCCGGAGTCCGAACCTTCGCGGACCTGAGTATCCAGCGGCACCTGAGCCAGCAGCTCGACCTGTGAACCGATCGTTTCGGACAGATTCGCGGCCACTTGGGTGCCGCCTCCGGAGCCGAAGACATCCAGTCGAGTGCCATCGGGCATCTCCATCCACGACATGTTCTCAATCACACCGGCGAGCCGCTGGTCGGTCTGAGTCGCGATAGATCCTGCGCGTTCGGCGACCTGTGCGGCAGCCTGCTGAGGGGTGGTGACGACGAGGAGCTCGGATCCTGGAAGCAGCTGCGCAACAGAGATCGCTATGTCGCCGGTGCCCGGAGGCAAGTCGAGAAGGAGCACGTCGAGGTCGCCCCAGAAGACATCGGTGAGGAACTGCTGGAGGGCGCGGTGGAGCATCGGTCCGCGCCAAACGACGGCCTGGTTGGCCGGCACGAACATGCCGATGCTCATGACCTTCACATCGTGTGCGACCTGAGGAATGATCATGTCATCGACCCGGGTCGGCTTGCCGGAGAGTCCGAGCATCGCCGGGATCGAGAAGCCGTAGATGTCGGCATCGACGACGCCCACCCGCAGTCCGCTCTGGGCCAGAGAGACGGCGAGGTTCGCAGTGATCGATGACTTGCCTACGCCGCCCTTGCCTGATGCGATGGCATAGACCTTCGTCAGGGAGTCGGGCTTGTTGAATGGGACCTCGCGGCTCGTGCCGGCGCCCTGGAGCTTCTCGCGCATCGCGGTGCGCTGCTCAGGAGTCATGGTGCCGAGGACGACCGACACCTCGGTGACGCCTTCGACCTTGGACACCGCCGCCGTAGTGTCCTTGGTGATCGTGTCTTTGAGAGGACAGCCGGAGATCGTGAGAAGAACGGTGACGGTGACCTTGCCGCCGTCGATGCTGATGGACTCGACCATGTCGAGTTCCACGATGCTGCGGCGGATCTCCGGGTCGATGACGCCCGTCAGAGCTTCCCGAACGTTGTCCTCGGATGGCCCACTCATGTGCTCACGTCCTTTCTCTTCCCGCTCAGTGAACTCGGGGCCTTCAGCCTACCTGTTCGTCGTTGGGGCGGTCACTTCGGATCGGATTGTCCTCAGGTGCTTTCGCGTCCTCTTCGAGTTCCTTGAGCAGGTCCTTGAGTTCGGAACGGATGAAGTCGCGCGTGGCCACCTCACGCATGGCGATGCGCAGAGCCGCGACCTCACGTGCCAGGTATTCGGTGTCGGCGAGGTTGCGTTCAGCGCGCTGCCTGTCATGTTCGAACTCGACACGGTCACGGTCTGTGCTGCGGTTCTCTGCCAACAGGATCAGCGGCGCGGCATAGGAGGCCTGCAGCGACAAGATCAACGTCAGGAGCGTGAAGTTCAAGGACCGCGGATCGAACTGCCAGGACTCGGGCAGGAGAGTGTTCCATATCAACCAGACGGCGCAGAACACGGTCATACCGACGAGGAACGCGGGAGTGCCCATGAACCGGGCGAAGCCCTCGGCACCACGGCCGAAGGTCTCCGGTGACATCGCGATGTTGGGGAGTCTGCGTTTGCTTGAACGGGGAACGTCGAAATCGTCAGCAGCCACGGCTATCCCCTCCTGAGATCATCACGACCGGTAACCCGCCAGTCGTCGGGCAGCAGCTCGTCGAGGACATCATCGACGGTGACAACACCGATGAGGTGATCGTTCTCGTCGGTGATCGGAACCGACACCAGATTATACGCCGCCAGCAGCTTGGTGACCTCGCCCAGAGGCGAGTCCGGAGGCAGTGCCTCGACCTCCGTGTCGAGCATGATGCCGACCGCCTCGTGCGGAGGATGTCGCAGCATCTCCTGAATGTGGACGATGCCAAGATACTTGCCCGTCGGAGTCTCGATGGGCTGTCGGCAGACGAAGACCGCTGCTGCCAGTGCAGCGGGAAGATCTTCCCGTCGGACATGGGCCAGCGCCTCGGCGACGGTGGTCTCCGGGGTCAGGATGACAGGTTCCGTGGTCATCAGCCCACCGGCGGTGTCGTCGTCGTAGGACAGCAGGGTGCGCACGTCCTCGGCATCGTCAGGCTCCATCAGAGCGAGGAACCGTTCGGCCTGCTCATCGCTGAGTTCGCCGAGGAGGTCAGCCGCGTCATCGGGCTCCATCTCCTCGAGGATGGTCACCGCACGTTCGGTGTCGAGGGCGGAGAGGAGCTCGACCTGTGTCTCATCGGGCAGCTCCTCGATGACATCGGCCAAGCGGACGTCGTCGAGGGCGCGGGCGACCTGGAGCCGACGTTCGGGCTTCATCTCGAACAGGACGTCGGCGAGGTCGGCGGGCTTCGTATCCTGGTAGGCCGCAATGAGCTGTGTGGCCTCCTGGTCGACGTCGGAGTCGGCCGGATGCTCGGTGTCTGACCAGGAGATCTGCATCGTCTCACCGCGCCGTCGGAAGGCCGAGAACGCGCTGCGTTCCTGGACTCGTCGCACAAAGAGACGAGTCACCTCCCAGTCCTTGTTGACCTGCTGTTCGATGCCGACGTCTTCGATTTGGATGGGGGAGTCGTCCTCGCGCAAGCGCAGACGACGGTCGAGGAGGTCGTTGATCACCAGCGTCTCCGAACGGCGCTGTTCGAAACGACGCATGTTCACCAGTCCGGTGGTGATGACCTGACCGGAGTCGATTGAGGTCACCCTGCCCATCGGCACGAAGACGCGTCTGCGACCGGGAACTTCGACGACGAGGCCGATGACCCGAGGGAACTGCCGCATGGTGGCGCGGTAGACGATGACGGCGTCTCTCACGCGCCCGACCTGGTCTCCGAGAGGGTCGAAGACGGGGACGGCGATGAGGCGCGCGACGAAGACTCTTTTCGGTGGACCACTCATGATCTCAAGCCTACGGGGTCATGGACCTGGTGTGAGCGAGGCGGCGCAGATCGAGATCGTCGAGCTCCGCCATTCCGACATCACTTGTTGTTCATTAACGGGCCGTGCCGCGGTCACACAGGAGTCTCACAGCCTCCCTAGGGTCTTTTCTCGGCAGAACTTCCCACTACCGAATACAAGGAGACCTCCATGTCTGAAAGACGAATTCGTCCGCGTGTGGTGACAGGAGTCAGCGCCTGCGCCGCTCTCGCCCTGATGGCGCCGCTGGTGGGCGCAAGCTCTGCAGCGGCCGCCGATTCCCCCGCCGAACTCTACGAAGGCCACGTGCAGGTGGACCGCGGCAAGGCCGATGACCCTGAGACTCTGCGGGGTCAGGTCTTCGATGACGTCAACGAGAATTCGAAGCTCGACGGAGACGAAACGGGCATCGCCGACGTCGCCGTGACCAACGGCATCGATGTCGTGCAGACCGACGGCAAGGGTTCCTACGAACTGCCCGTTCGTGACAACATGACGGTCTCCATCACCCAGCCGGCCGGCTGGCAGGTCCCGGTCGACTCCGACAACTTCGCGCAGTTCAGCTACAACCACCTGCCGAAGGGGTCGCCACAGCTCAAATTCGGTGGAATCAAACCGACAGGGGACACCCCGAAGGCCGTGAACTTCCCGATGATCGAGTCATCGGCAACCGCCTCGGCGAAACAGAACTGCGCAATCGCCTCCGACACCCAGGCCTATGACAAGACCGAAATGGGCTACGCCCGTGACGGTGCCGTCGGCGACCTTGCCGATCGTGACGACTACAAGGGCTGCGGAGTCCTCCTGCTCGGAGACAATGTGGGCGATGACCTCAGCCTCAACGACGAGCTCCGCGACATCTACTCTGAGATGAATGGTCCGGTTCGTGCTGCTCCCGGCAACCATGACCAGGACTACGATTCCCCGGACGACGCCCACGCACTCGATACCTTCCGTGACCAGTTCGGACCCGGCCACTTCTCCTACGACGTCGGCAAGACGCACTTCGTCGTCCTCGACAGCATCGAATACTCGGGCAACCAGTCGACGAAGAAGTACAAGGAGAAGATCGGAGCAGAGCAGCTCGAATGGCTCGAAAACGATCTCAAGAATGTGCCGAGCAACGCCCACGTCGTCATCGCGACCCACGTGCCGATCGTCACTCACAAACAGGTTGTCGCCGAGGACGCCAAAGAATTCTATGACGTCATCTCCGACTACCCGAATGCGGTGACCGTCGGCGGGCACACGCATACTCAGGAGAACCTCGTGGCCGGTGAACAGCGCAAGGAATGGGCCGACGAGGGCATCGACACCCTCCCCAACACCCAGATCGTCGCCGGTGCCGTCTCCGGTGACTGGTACTCGGGCGGACTCAACGCAGACGGGCTGCCCTACTCCTTCACCGGTGATGCATCCGAACCGGGCGTCCAAACCCTCGAATTCGACGGCTCCGACCGCAGCGAACGCTACACCGTCCGCAACGAGTCCGATGACCACCAGCTGCTGCTGGGCGTGAACTCACCAGAATGGCGCGATTGGGCACAGAAGGCGCAGGACTGGCAGGACGCCGACAAGTCAGGTGAAGAGCCAGAGGCGATCTCCGAGCGCGTCGTGACCCGCGAGGACCTCAAGCAGGGCGAGTCCTGGTTGACATCGAGCTTCCTCGCCGGCACATCAGATGCTCGGGTCGAGGTCAGCTTCGACGGCAAGTCGAATACCGTCGCCGAGCACACTCAGCCTGGTAAGGGCGAGTCGCTGGCGAAAGGCTGGGAGTACACCGATCCGTACACGGCCTCGCAGAACCTGCGGACATCGGGCAGCGTAGGACAGTCAAGCTCGCACCTGTGGCGAGCCGAGCTGCCGACTGATCTCGACCTCGGCACCCACAAGGCCGAAGTGACCGGCACGGACCGCTACGGTCGTGAGTACACGGAGACCATCCGCTTCACCGTTGTCGAGGACGAAGCCGCTGCGGCGCAGACCTCGAAGAAGCAGCTGGCGAAGGACGGCTTCAGCACTCAGCAGGAGAAGAAGGTCGACGAAGACGACCGTCAGGGACTCGACTCGGACGAGGCACGCCAGGCGGACTCGAACTGATCGGTTCCCCTGAGCGAGACTGCTGAATCAGGGCGAGACTTCTGTAGCGGATCTGCACCTGTTGGGGCGGGCGCCGGCATCATTGATGTCGGCGCCCGCCCCAGTTTCTGCCTGCTTGCGGCTGTCCGAGCCGCAGCTGTGCTCTGCTCAGGGCAGTGCGGCGAAGGCCCCTGCAAATTCGGGGGCGACATCGCTGAGGGTCGGCGGCTGGCCCCATGAGTCATCCACCGACGCAGCGGCGACATGAGCATCGATGACCGCCAGGCTCAGGGCATCCGCGGCAGCTGCCGTGATCGTCACCTGGTCAAGTGTCGAGGCCGCGAAGTCATCAGGAAGTCCCACTTCACCGGTGGCGATGCCGAAGACCGTATCGCCGTCGAAGAGCGTGTGCGAGGGCCGGATCGCGCGGGCGATTCCGGCTTGGGCACCAGCGGCCATACGCGTGACCTGGGCAGGATCCAACGCCGCGTTCGTGGCCACGATGGCGATGGTCGTATTCTTCGCCGAGGCGGTCTCCACCGTGGATGTGGGAGTCGCGGGCAGATGCCCGATGATCGGCAGATCGAGCCCATAGGAATGCAGGAGAGGGTGCGCCCACAGCGTGCCACCGGGCGTTCCGATCGAACCGAACGGGTTGGCCACCACAAGCGCGGCAACGAGGTATCCGTGGGGCAGACGGATCGAGAAGGACCCCAAAGAGCTGCGCAAGCTCTGCATTCCCGAACGAGCACCGAGACCCGCGCCGAGGCTGCCCCTGACTGCGGTGGATCCTGCCCCATCGTGGGTGGATCGCAGGGCCGCACGGGCCGCTGCAGCCCCGTCGGAGTCGGTGGGCGGACGCACGGGCCCATCACCCCGTCCGAGGTCGTAGATCGCGGCAGCAGGGACGAGCGGAACGACAGTATCCTTCAGGCCGGGGGCAGGGAATCCACGACCCGCCTCGGCGAGGGTGCGAACGACACCGCTCACCGATTGCAATCCCAGGGCCGAGCCGCCGGTGATCACGATCGCATCGGCACCGTAGGAATGAGTGCCGGGAGCGATGACGTCGGTCTCATGGGTGGCCGGGCCGCCGCCGCGGACGTCGACACCCACCCGGGCTCCCGGTGGAGGCAGGACGGAAGTCACTCCGGTCAGCCCATCCGGGGCGAACCGACCGGCGTGACCTACAGCGATTCCCGGGATCTCCAGAATTCCCCGGCCCCGGATCGGGCCTATGGTCATCGTCCCTGAACCCAGGCCTCGACCTCTGCACGGGTGCGGGGGAAACCTGCAGAGAGGTTTTCGACGCCGTCGGCAGTGACGAGGACGTCGTCCTCGATGCGCACACCGTTGCCTCGGAATTCCTCGGGCAGGAGCAGGTCATCGGTTTTGAAGTACAGGCCCGGTTCGATCGTGAAGACCATGCCGGGTTCCACAGCTGCATCGAGATACATCTCGGCGCGAGCCTGAGCGCAATCGTGGACGTCGAGTCCGAGGTGGTGGCTGGTCCCGTGGACCATCCAACGGCGGTGATGCTGGCCCTCCGGCGACAGCGACTGTGCCGCGGAGACCGGCAAGATGCCGAATTCCTCGAGTCGGGCGGCGATGACTTCCATCGCCGCTTCGTGGATCTCGCGGAACTTCACCTCGCGGTTGACGTGGTCAGCGGCGACGGCGAAGGCAGCGTCCGAGGCGTCGAGGACGGCGTCGTAGATCTTGGCCTGGACCTCGGTGAAGGTTCCTGAGACAGGGAGCGTGCGGGTGATGTCTGCTGTGTAGAGGGAATCGGCCTCTGCCCCGGCATCGACGAGGACAAGGTCCCCGTCCCGGACCGCACCGTCATTGCGGATCCAATGCAGGGTGCAGGCATGGTTGCCGGCGGCCGCGATCGTGTCATAGCCGATGCCGTTGCCATCGGATCGGGCAGCTGTTTCGAAGGCCGTCTCGATGACGCGTTCGCCGCGACGATGAGCGAGAGCGGTGGGCAGAGCGGCGATGACGTTGTCGAAGCCCGAGCGGGTGATGGCGACAGCTTCACGCATGGCCTCGACCTCGTGCTCGTCCTTGAGGAGTCGCAGCTCGGACAGCAGCTGGGCCAATTCGGCATCGCCGGCCTCCGAGGTCTCGAGATCGGCCTGCACCTGTGTGCGCGCGACGTCGATGACCGAGTCGATGCGGACATCGGCCTGGCGGACGAGTCTCACGGAGATCGCACCGAGGTCTTTCGTGATCGCATCATCGACCGTCGCTGAGCTCTCGGTGGCGATGCCCGTCATCGTCGACATCGCCTCGAGATCGGCGCGGGGTCCGACCCAGTACTCGCCGTACCGGGAATCGGAGAAGAACTCGACAGTGTCCGAACCTGCGCGGGGACGGAAGTACAGGGTCACGCTGTGGGTGTCGTCCTCGGGTTCGAAGACGAGGACGGCATCCGGCTCGGAATCGGCTTCGAGACCGGTCAGATGGATGAACGCCGAATGGGCGCGGAACCGGTAGTCGGTGTCGTTCGACCGGACCTTGTGGCCACCGGCTGGGATGACCAGTCGCTCACCGGGAAAGGCTGCGGAGACCTTCGCCCGTCGGGCAGGAGTGAATCCGGCGGCGGCGAGAGCCTGGGCGTCAAGCGGTGTTCGGTCCCACCCCTCGGCGACGAAATCGCGGAATGCCTGCGAATTGGGGCGGTGGGAACGGTTGTTGACGCGATCGTCAAGGGCCTGGGTCTTCTCGGTGCTGTCTGCATTCTGGGCTGTCATACTTCCATTCTAGGCACTGCCTGGAGACCATGCCGGGACGAGGACCAGTATCCCGCGCGACTGCGGATAGACTGGGTGCATGGTCAATGATCTCCATGTGCACACTGCATTCTCGGACGGGACTCAAACCCCGTCCGAACTCATATCCGAAGCGGCGATGGAAGGCATCGACGTACTCGGCGTCACGGACCATGACACCACCGCCGGGTGGGCGCCTGCGGAGGCGGCCGCCAGGGTCTACGGTCTGGGTCTTGTTCGGGGTATGGAGATCTCATGTCGGCATGAGGGAATCAGCGTGCACCTGCTGTCCTACCTCCACGACCCCTATGACACCGACCTGGCAGCGGTCGTCGAGGAGACTCGACGCGCACGCATGGACCGTACACACCTGATCATCGACCGCCTCGCGGAGGACTATCCCATCGACATGGATGCGGTCTTCTCCGTCTCCGGCGAAGATGCGACCATCGGTCGACCTCACATCGCTGACGCTCTGGTGGCTGCAGGACTCGTCGAGTCACGTACTGAAGCCTTCGCCTCGATCCTGTCCAGCCACGGCAAATACCATGTCAGTCTGCCGACGATCGACCCCATCACGGCCATCTCACTGATTCGCGACGCTGGGGGAGTCTCCGTCTTCGCCCACCCGCGTGCCGCGATGCGCGGTCTGGTCGTACCCGATACGGCGATGACCGAATTCATCGCAGCCGGCCTCGACGGACTTGAAGTCGATCATCGTGACAACCCGCCGAACGAGCGTGAGGTCATGCGCAGGCTCGCCCACGACCACGACCTCATCATCACCGGATCGAGTGACTACCACGGCACCGGAAAGCCCAACCGCCTGGGCGAGCATACGACCACGGACCACATGCTCGCGAAGCTCCTCGATCGTGCGAACTCCCGTCCTGGGGGAGTCGACTTCATTCAGGGTTGAGCCGCAGCCGTTGGGTGCCGACCGCTGCTCTCCGATCTCAACCGAGGATCCTGCGCAGGCGCAGCTTTCCCCATGTCAGGCTGAGCGCGTAGGACAGGACCGCGGTCAGTCCGAGGTAGCCCGCATACTGCACGACCAGCAGCAGAGGCGAGGCGTCGACGACGAAGAGGCGTTCGAAGAACAGTTCGAGGAAGAACACATGAACGAGGAATGCGCCGAATGAGGCCGACGCCAGTTTGGTGAAGAACCGTTTCGTGCGTTCGCCCAATTCGATGCGGGAGATGATGAGGATGACGCTGACGGCCAGGCCCACGATGAGCGGATTCGCATTGGCGATCGGATACTCGAAATCCGATTCCCACCAGAAGACTCCGGCCGCACAGGCTCCGAATGCGAGTATGAGCGTCCACATCGGCGGACGCAGATCCTTCGCATAGTGGATGAAGAAGGCACCCATGCAGAAGTACACCACCTGGTAGGTTGCAAAGCCCCATTTCCACGCGTCCTGACTGGAACCGAGCTGCTCGAGCACGAACGGCGCCCACACAGACGAACAGGCCAGCACGACGGCAAGGCCGGCGAGCTTCCACGGCCGCTGTCCGCGCCAGAACAGAACGAGGGTCCCGAACACGAGGATGAGCGGGATATAGGCGTAGAGGTACCAGAGATGGAAGGCAGGCCGGCCGGCCTCGAGGAAGGTTCGGACCAGATCGTGGCGAACATCGACACCGTCGCTGTCGAAGAGATTGAAGCCGAGGATGAAGATGATCGACCATGCGAACAGCGGCACGAAGTGACGGATGATGCGGTCCCACACCTTCGCCCCTGACTTCGGAGGTGCACCTACGAGGGTCGCCCAGCCGGCGATCATGAAGAACATCGGGACCGCCCACGGATTGACCGCCTCGGCGAGGTGGCCCAACAGCCAGGCGTGATTGCTGTCTGCGTCCTGACCGCGTCCGATGAGGACTCCGCCGGAGTGGCCGACCATCACGGTCAGTCCAGCCAGGACGCGCATGACGTCGACGTCATGTCGGTGGCCCCGGGAGGCGAGAGGGAATTCCTGAGTCTGTATCTGGGGACGGATTCCATCCCGTGGTGCTGCTGCGACGGACTCCGCGTCCGGTCGGTGTGAACCGAACAAAACTCACTCTCGTTCATGCTGGACGACATGGGCTCCGCCATTGTCTGGGCACGAATTGAACGCAAGATGAACGAACGGCCCCGACCATAGTGGTCGGAGCCGCTCGTTCGGTTGCGCCCTTTGGGGCTTGCCGCCTATTCGGCTGAGGGCTGGCTGTCGCTGGGGGCGCTCGAAGTGCGTCCCACAGGCTTGCCGCCACGGGTACGTCGACGTTCGCGGTTGCGTCGTGGTTTCTTCGGTCCTTCATCCCCTGTGGAGGATCCGGTGCGGCCCGAGGAGCTGCCTCGGCGCTGTTCGGGCCTCTTCGGTCCGGAGTGGTCCTCGGCGCCTTCGGTCTGCTGTCGGCGCAGACGACCCTTTGTCCCTTTCGGAATGGAGAGATCGGCGAAGAAGTGCGGTGACGTCGAGTAGGTCTCGGCCGGCTCGTCATGGTCGAGTCCGAGGGCTTTGTTGATCAGTCGCCAGCGAGGCATGTCGTCCCAGTCGACAAGGGTCACTGCGATGCCGGTGTTGCCGGCGCGGCCGGTGCGGCCGATGCGGTGGACGTAGGTCTTCTCGTCGTCTGGGCACTGGTAGTTCACGACGTGGGTGACATCGTCGATGTCGATTCCGCGTGCAGCGACATCGGTGGCGACGAGGACGTCGACCTGACCGTCGCGGAACGACTTCAGGGCCTTCTCACGCTGTGCCTGACCGAGATCGCCGTGCAGCGGTTTGACCGCGAAGCCACGGTCGCCGAGCTCAGCGGCGAGTTTGTCCGCGGTCCGTTTGGTGCGAGTGAAGATGATGGTGCGTCCACGTCCCTCGGCCTGCAACATGCGGGCGACGAGTTCGCTCTTGTCCATCGAGTGGGCACGATAGACGTACTGAGCCGTGTTCTTGCCCAACAGCGACAGATCTTCGTTGTCGTGGGCGCGAATATGGGTGGGCCGGCTCATGTAGCGGCGGGCCAGGGTGATGACCGCGCCAGGCATAGTGGCGGAGAAGAGCATCGTCTGACGGTGCGCGGGCACAGCGTTGATGATCTTCTCGACATCGGGCAGGAACCCGAGATCGAGCATCTCATCGGCCTCGTCGAGGACGACCGTGCGGACCTTATGCAGCCGAAGGACCTTGCGACCATAGAGGTCGAGGAGGCGACCGGGTGTGCCGACGACAACATCGACACCCGACTTGAGCTTCTTGATCTGCGGGTCGAAGTCCATGCCGCCGTAGATCGTCATGATGTCGATGTCACGCTGTGTCGAGGCGGTCACCAGGTCGGCAGCGACCTGTTTGGCCAGCTCACGGGTGGGCACGACGACCAGAGCCTGGGGGAGGCGTGTCTCGGTGCTGTCAGACACGATGTCCGGCGTGTTCTCCGGGTCTGCCGAGACAGCGCCGTCTTCATTCTTGCCGATGACACGCTGCAGGAGGGGTATGCCGAAGCCCAGCGTCTTGCCGGTTCCTGTCTTTGCCTGTCCGATGATGTCGGCTCCCGACAGGGCCACGGGCAGCGTCATCGCCTGGATCGGGAACGGATGTGTGATGCCCTTGGCAGCCAATGCGGCCACGATCGGTCCAGCAACTCCAAGCTCAGCGAAATCTGGTTCTGTCTCCGCCATGTTTCAAACTCCTTTTAGCGCCTTCGCGCTCGTCATGGTCGTGAACCGGTACTCTTGAGTTATGCCCGATTCTGCCCCATTGGCCGGTAATAATGCTGCTACGCTCGCGCTGCTGGCGTTCGGCGAGTTGACCGCTTTCGAACGAATGGCCACCAACGCGACCACCGCGGTGCACATGGACGATAAAGTCACTCTGGCGCGGCTGGCCTCTCTGTCCTTTGCGAACTTCGAAGAGCTCTCGCAGCACATCAGTCGATTGGGCCAGGATGCGGTCGAGCTCTGTCAGCATTTCGAGCCGACCTTCACCGTGCTGGCTGAACGGACTCGTCCTCGTGACTGGCACGAAAGTCTCATGAAGGGATTCGTCTTCGACGGAATCATGAATGACTTCTACCGCACGGCCGTGGAGGAGCTCAGCGAGCCCGGATACAGCCTGGCAATTACAATTCTCGATGATACACGTGCGACCGAATATGTGCGCAATCGCCTGACCGCCGACGTCGCCGCCGACACCCAGCTGGCTTCGCGTCTGGCGCTGTGGGGTCGCAAGCTCGTGGCCGAAACATTGGGGCGCGCACGCAACCTTCTCACCGACTCTTTTCTGGGCATCGATGAGGAGTTGGTGGTGGCATCGATTCCGGCAGTGACGGCCAACCATTCGAAGCGGATGTCAGCCCTGGGGTTGGTGGCCTGAAGCTCCTTGATTCGGGTCCGTGAATAGGCTGAGGGCCCGGTGTCTGACCGGGCCCTCAGCCTATTCACGGGGAATTCACCGAGATGCGGCGTTCATCCGCGCACGATGTGTTGCGCAGGCAGTCGTTCAGGCGCCGAAGCCGACGCGACGGGCAGATTCCGTGCCGATCTCGACGTAGGCCAGAGCGGAAGCCGGGACGAATACCTGGCGCCCCTTCATGTCTGTGAAGGACAGCAGTGAATCGGCCTTGACGGATTCTTCGATGCGCGCGGCCAGATCCTTCGGTGCCTCGTCTGATTCCATGACGATTTCGCGCGGTGACTGCTTGACGCCGATCTTGATTTCCATTGTGCTCCTTGTACGGGTCGTGGTGTAAGTCGTCCTCAGCATAACGTCAGCGAGGTCGTGTTTTCTTCCCTCTCCAGATCAGAGTTCGCAATCACTTCGTCCTGAAGGACTGGAGGCCGCCCCAGCTCATCTGGGTGAGCAGGCTGACGGCGGTGTCGACGTCGATCTCCGGCGTCGTCTCGAGCTGCTTGACGACGACCTCGGCAGTGCCGATGAGAGTCCGGCACAGCATACGGGCCTGGATGTCGTCGAGATCGGTGTAGCTCTTCAGCGCAGTCATGACACGTGAGGCGGTGCGTTCTCGCAGGCCGCGGATCCGCTCCTGTGCCTCGGGCTCGTAGACATCGGAGTTGAAGAGGATGATGAACTCCTCACGGTGTGAGACGACGAACTCGAAGTAGGAGCGATAGGTGGCACGGACCTTCTCATGAGGATCATCGGTTGATCCGATCGCAGCGTCGAGTGTCGTGTCGAGGTGCGCGGCAGAATCGTCTATGAGTGCCAGGTAGAGGTCTTGCTTCGATGCGAAGTGCTGGTAGAGGACAGGCTTTGAGACACCGGCCGCCTCTGCGATCGTGTCCATCGAGGTGGTCCGGTATCCGCGTGTCGCAAAGACCGAACGTGCCACCCCCACCAACTGGTCACGGCGCTGTTCACGGGGCAATCTCTGTTGCGGGCTTGACATTCCTTCATGCTACGCGAAATCCAGAACCGGGACCGGTCAACGCGCTCGGGGTTGGCCACATCGTTCTCATGTCCGTGGCTCATGATGGAATACGAGTATGGATGAAGTGACTGAGGGGATCAGCGCGAAACTGCTCGCGGGGGAGTCGGTGACAGTCGTCGGACGCCCCGGGACGGGCAAGACGTCGAAGCTCGAATCCGTGTATGCACGGCTGATGGTCGAGGTCAGTCCCGCCTCGGTGCTGGTTCTCACGCCCAATCGCGATCATGCTGATGTGCTGCGCAACCGTCTCGCCGTACCCAGAGACGCGGTGCTGGCTTCCGCCCCGGCTCGAAGCATCTCGTCGTTCGCCTACGGAATTGCGCGCGCTGCTCACACGACGCGGACCGGCGATGACCTCGAGTTCATCTCGGGCGCTGATCAGGACGTGTTCCTCGCCGATCTCCTCGCCGGCCATGAACTCGGCCACGGCCGTGGACCGGCCTGGCCTGCTGAGATCACCGCGGAGGTGCGATCGACCTCCGCGTTTCGGACCGAGGTCCGAGATTTCCTCAACAGGGTCATGGAGTTCGATTTCGGTGTGCGGGTTCCTGCCCCGACCCCCGGCGGCGGGCCCGCTCAGACACCTGAGTTCGTGTTCGACTTCGGGCGCAGCGTGCTCGATCGTGCGCTTGAGAGGCATCACGATCCGAGGTGGGAAGCGGTGGCCCAGATTCTCGATGAATACCTCGACATCATGAGCATGCCCGGCTACGGAGGCACAGACTCTGCGACTGTCCTGGCACGAGCGGCATTCGAGGTACTGCGCGAACCCGCCGAGGTGACCGCGGGCCGAGCCTGGACTTTCGCACCCGATGTGGTGCCCACCGTGGTCCTTGCCGACGGAGTTCAGGACTTTCCCGCTGCGAGCTGGGGTCTGCTTGAGCAGCTGCGTGAGCGCGGAAGTGCTTTGGCGCTCTTCGGCAGTCCGGAGACCGTGACCGGACGTTTCCACGGTGCTGATGCCTCGATCGTCGATCGCAGTGCTGCCGACGATGGATTCACCACCGTGATCCTGCCCGAGGTGAAGGGCATAGGACCTGACATCGTCAACGTCAGCGATGACTTCGGCCGTCGCATCACCACTCGGTGGGGGTTGCACCATATGCCACGCCCCAGCGGCGGGCCCGGCACCTCAGATGACCCTCCTGTCGCCGTTGACTCTTCTGACGAGACCGCAGCCTGTACAGCCGCCGAATCGGTTGTCGATGCCGTTGATGACGCTGTCCTCGCGTTTTCGCGTGACCTGCCAGATACGGTGGAGACCCATGTTTTCGAGGGCGCAGCTTCGAGCTACCGATACCTGGCACGTCGAGTGACGAGCTTCGTCGAAGACGGGCATTCATGGTCGGATGTGGCTGTGCTGTGTCGCAACACGTCGACAGCTCGAGTCGTCGCGAACGAACTGAGTGCCTCTGGTGTGGCGACCGCGAACATCATGCAGCCTCTCAGCGTCGACCCCGCCACCGCACCGCTGATCGAGCTGCTCTCACGCACCCCGGACTTCGCCGACGACGAATCGATCGCTGCACAGGCTCTGGACCTGGCCGGAAGCGTCTATGTCCGCCTCGACCCGGTGCAGATCAGACGGTTCAAGCGTGTGGTGAGGAAGAGGTTTCCTGCAGCGAACAGTTCGACCTCGCTGGCACAGGCGCTGCGCAACGATGTCGACGACGCATCCCCGACCGGGCTAGCCACGATCTCCCGGATGCTGCACGCTGCAGCCGAGGTGCGATCGGTCGACCCGCACCAAGCCCTCTGGATGATCTGGGAGGCCTCAGACGTCGCAGAGAAATGGCAGTCGGAGGCCCTTCGCGACCCGGATTCCGTGGCCAATTCGCACCTGGACTCTGTGCTGCGGCTGTTCACCTTAGCGCAGAAGATCTCCGATCGTGGCGGATTCACAGCACGTTCGTTCGCCGGGATCGTGGCAGAACAGGACATTGCGCAGGATTCCCTGGCTGCGCGTGCCGGCACTGACGATCATGTGCAGGTGGGCACCCCGTCATCCCTGGCACATCTGCGAGTCCCTCTCGTCATCATCGCCGAGGTCAACGAAGGAGTCTGGCCCAACCCGAAGCTCCGCGGCGGAATCCTCGGGCTCGATGATCTCAGCTCTGTGCTGACAACTGGTGAGACTGCGACCGGTGACCCGGGATACCACGCCCACGCCAAACGGAGGAATCTTCGTGAAGAGGGCGAACTCTTCTACACGGCGCTGACTCGCGCCGAAGAGCATGTCATCGTCACCGCAATCTCCGATGCTGAGAGCAACCCCTCGCCGTTCTTCGACGTGATCGCGGCGCGGACAGCGAAGGGCACCGAAGATGCGGACAGCTACGCGATCACTCACGAGGACGAACTCCTGCCGCTGTCCCTGGCAGAGATGGCTGCACACACTCGGGCACGACTGCTGAGAGCCGCAGCTGACCCGGCACAGGAAGAACCCGAGGAAGATGTGGATGCCTGGGCACAGCTGCTGGCGGCACTGACTGCCACGAGCCCTGCGGTCGAACCACCTGAACAGTGGCGCGAGACCGAAGACATCACCTCCTCCGAGCCTCTCTTCACCTCCGAAGACACGGTGAGAGTCTCACCGTCTCAGGTCGAGTCCTTCACCGGCTGCTCGCTGCGATGGTTCCTCACCCGCAATGGAGGTGACAGGCCGGGTTCCCTGGCACAGAGCTTAGGGACGATCATCCACGCTGCGGCGGAGACCTTCCCGCAGGGCCCGCCCTCAGCGATCCGCGACTACGTGGACAAGGAGTTCACGACGCTCGAGTTCGACGCGGAGTGGGAGCGAGATCGCGAACACACCTTGGCGATGAAGATGGCCGACCGCCTCGGCGAATACATCAAGACCGCACCTGGTGAGCCCATCGGCGTCGAAGCCCAGGTGTACGCCACCGGAGTTGATGACAAAGGTCAGGAATGGAAGGTCACCGGTCGCCTTGATCGGCTCGAGCAGACGCCAGAGGGCATCAGGATCGTCGACTTCAAAACCGGAAAGAACGTGGTCAAGGGTCAGGAGATGCCCCGTCACGCCCAACTCGGCGTCTACCAAGAGGCGATCAACTCCGGGACCATCACCATTGGAGAAGACCAGGTCATCGACGCCAAGGCGTACGGTGCCGAACTCGTGTTCCTGCGCAACTCCAAGCAGACGACGAGAGAGCAGTCCGCGCTCGAGATCGACGAGGATCCGGGCTGGGCCCGCGATCTCATCAACGGTGTCTCCGATCGTATGCGGGCTGCCCAGTTTCCAGCCAGGGTCGAGCCTCAGAAATGCCTGAGCTGTCCTGTGCGCACCTCCTGCCCGGCAATCGGGCCCCAGACGTTGGAAGAGTCCTGATGCGCTTCACCGCAGAACAGCTGGCCCGCCTGACCGCCGCCGACCCTGCTCAGGCGTTCCCCCCGAGCGAAGAGCAGCGAATCATCATCGAAGCCGACCCCCAGCAGTCGATGAAGGTCACTGCCGGTGCCGGTTCTGGCAAGACGACAGTGATCTCCCAACGGGTGGTGTGGCTCGTAGCCAATGGCTTCGTCGCGCCCGAAGAGATCTTGGGACTCACCTTCACTCGGAAGGCCGTGGGTGAACTGGGTGGTCGGATCAGGGTGCTCTTGGCCCGTCTGCGCCATAGCCTCGGGCTGGGTTCCGACATGAGCCTTCCTGGTCTCGATAACCCCACAGTCTCGACGTACAACTCCTATGCGGCCTCGATCGTCAGCGAGCACGGAGTCAGCATCGGCATCGAACCCGAGACCGTGCTCCTTGATGACGCCGCTGCTCACACAATCGCCGGCTCGATCATCGACTCAACCTCAACAGAGGAGATCCCCGGCAACTTCGCACGAGAGACGATGATCGCCGACATCATCTCGCTGGCAGCGGCGATGAATGACCACGGTCGCGACGTCGAGGAAGTCACTGACTATCTCGACCAGTGTCTGCACGCACTGGTCTCAGGCAAGGGCAAACCCGTGGACCCCAATGGTCGCCGGGCCAAACTCGAAGCAAAGATCAAGACAGCGAAATTGGCCGGCGCATATATGAACGCCAAACGTCGCAACTTGGCCATGGACTTCTCGGACCAGGTTCGGTTCGCACAACGCATCCTCGACGAAGTGCCTGCCGCTCGCAGTGCCGAACAGCAGCGGTGGTCAATCGTTCTCCTCGATGAGTTCCAAGACACCTCAGTCGCCCAGCTGAAACTGCTGCGCGATCTGTTCCATTCCACCGCGGTGACAGCCGTGGGAGATCCCAGACAGGCCATCTACGGTTGGCGCGGTGCCAGCGCTGACAACATGATCCGCTTCTCAGCAGACTTCTCGAACGTGGCGCCGCTGACATTGAGCACCAGCTGGCGCAACGACCACACGATCCTGAAGGTCGCCAACCGGACAGCGGACGGACTGGCCGGGAGCCGGGAAAAGCCGCTGACAGCTCGCACCGGAGCAGGAGACGGTGACGTGGTCATCGACGTCAGCTCGGGGGCGCATGATGCCGACTTCCTCACCGTCGGACTCCGGTCACTGACAGAATGGGTGGCCACACTGCCCGCAGGATCGTCGACAGCGGTCCTGTGCCGCAAACGCGCCCACTTTGCGCCCGTCGCCGCGGCGCTCGAGGCTGCGGGCCACGCCGTTCACGTGCATGGCTCTTCAGGTCTCCTGAGTGACCCTTTCGTCGCCGATCTGCGGGCAGTCCTCACTGCCGCAGTCGACCCGATGGCCGGCGACAGTCTGATGAGGCTGATCAGCGGACGTCTGCTGGGTCTGGGCGCCACAGACATCGCCGCATTGCAGACATTCACCCGGAAGCAGAACGACCTGCGACTGACCGAGCTCCTGGGGGAGAGCCCTGACGGCACGGGTATTGTGCCCGAGGCCATCGATCAGCCCACGATCGTCGAAGGCCTTGACGAACTCGTCGATCTCTCCGAGGCACTTGCAGGTTCGGCGAATATCGCGGGCGCACGAGCCATGGTGAATAACTTCCGCACTTCGGGGCTGAGCTCGATGGCACTGGAACGGCTGGTGAAGCTGGCACGAGCTCTGCGTCATGTCCGCTCCGGTTCCGGCACCATCGCCTCGATCATCCGCACCGCGATGACGGAAACCGGAGTCGACTCCGATATCTGGGGGCTGAGTGATTCGCTGCGCAATCTTCATCGCTCAGCGATCGATTCCCTCTTGTCAGCAGCAAGCCAGTATTCGGCAACCGATGACCAGCCATCGGTGTCGGGTTTCCTGGAGTGGCTGACCTTGATGGAGGCGAAGGACTCGCTGAGCGTGGCCGAATCGAATTCCGCCTCCGACGCGATCGACATCATGACAGTGCACGCCTCGAAGGGCCTCGAATTCGATGCGGTCGCTGTGCCGTCACTGGTAGTCAAGGACTTCCCGACGGAACCGCGTGACAAAGAAGGGTGGATGGACAGAACCGCTCTGCCGTATCCGCTGCGAGGTGACCGCGCGCATTTGGTTGACTATGATCTCCGCACCGCCGACTTCGATACGAAGAAGGCACTCGACGAATGGGTCAACGAATTCATCAAACCAGCCATCGCCGATGCACACGAGGAAGAAGAGCGGCGCCTCGCCTACGTCGCATTCACCCGGGCCAAGCACTATCTGTGGTTGGGTGCAGAACTGATGGGTGCCAGAGCCAACCCTGACGAGCCGTCCCCGTTCCTGACCGAGGCGATCGAAGTGCTGCAGCGCGACGTCGAGATGCCGGAACCTGCCGAAGAATCCGCGGAGGACCGTATCGAGACAAGCATGTGGCCCGTGCCGCGAACAGAACGTGTGTTCACGGCCCGACGCGCGGCCGAGTGGGTCACCTCCGCTGCACCAGCCGGTCTTGACGAACTGGCACAGCGCCCGGGACTCGTGGGCGACTATGCGCGACAGGCACTGCGGATCAGCAGCCGCCCAGGTACAGCAACCACCGGAAGCGTCCCGGATCGACTGTCGGCAACTGCTCTAGTCTCGTGGCGCAGGGATCCACAGCAGTTCATCACCCAGACACTGCGCCCGATCCCGAATCCGCCGAGCCGAGCCGCAGAGATCGGGACCACCTTCCACTCCTGGGTCGAGCAGCATTTCGGACAGGCGAGCATCGACATCGACGACGAACAGCAGGTTCAGGCCATCGACAGAACCACGATCGAGCGTCTGCAGCAGACGTTCATCGACTCCGAGTTCGCGAGCAGGCATGCCGACCACATCGAAATGTCATTCGAACTGGTCCTCGGCCGATTCAGAGTCCCCGGGAAGATCGATGCGGTCTTCATCACCGGCGATCATGCTGAAGTCGTCGACTGGAAGACCTCGAAACTGCCGGATGAGAAGACGCTTGAGGTGATGAAGTGGCAGCTGGCTCTCTACCGTTTCGCCATCCAACGGGTCCATCCCGAAATCGCCGAGGTGACGGGAACCTTCTACTTCGTCGGCAGCGACGACATTGTGAAGTTCACTCAGCTTCCGGAGGAATCCGAGATCGTTGCGTGGCTGGAGGACAACGACAGCACATGAGGCGGTGACACAGTCTGAGCGGGCGAGCGGATCTGGTCCTCAGCTCAGGGTCAGGTTCGGATCAGGGGCGGAGAACTCCGTCGTCTGGTTCCGTGTCATCGGGCTCAGCGTCACCTGTTTGAACGTCGTCCGGTGCGGACTCTTCATCGATGACGTTCTCGGTCTCCACTCCCGCATCGGACTGCGGCTTGCTCTTCGGCTCCGGCTCGCGCTCTTTCGGCAGTGCATCCGCTTCTGGAGCTGAGCCGTGGTCGGAGCGTGCGGCCGCCAGACCGCCGGAAGCAGCGTTGGGGCCTGCTGCGTCCTTCGCGAAGAGGACGTCATTGAACGAGGACAGCAGTTCACCCGCGTCCTGTACTGCCTCCTCATCGCCGGAATCCACTGCTTCGAGGAGCCAGTCAAGGACAGCGAACTCGGCCAACAGTTCGGCACGAGTGATCACATGTTCGTCGGCGCGGGGACGTGAGTTTCTGTATTCGCTGAAGAAGGTCGGGACAGCGGCAGGGTCGATGAGCGCAGAGGCTGCGGCCAGATCGATGGCAGGATCGGAGACCCGCAGCCGTTCGATTCCCGACAGCGCGAGCACCCGCTCCTGATCGGTGTAGACGCTCGTCTCGTCGATCGCTCCGTGGATGGGGGTGGCGAGGAAGCGCCACAGGGAGACCTTCTCGAACTCCTCTTCCCAGTGCTGGAGCAGATCTGCCGGCACCCGGCCCGTGGCTGCGGCCTGATCAAGTCGCTCCAAGATCTGAAATTGGAAACGGGACGGGTCTTCGACGGGGAACCCCGCCTCGGAGATTGATTCCGGAGCCGCCGAATGCAGGGTGGCCAGGGCCTGTGCCAACGAGCTCGCCCGCGCGATGTCAGCAATGGCCTGATCGCCTACGGGGGCACCGGGCAAGGGTTCGATGAGAGTGACAGTGATGGGTGCAGAAGTATCGAAGTAGTCGGCTTCGACCTCAATGATCGCGCGCAGATGGGGCCAGGTGAATCCGGCATGCGGGTACATCGTGTCGTAGATTCGAGCAGCTTCAGCGGCTGAACCGGTGTCTGCGGATCGATCGAGACTCGTCTGTGCCGTCGCGACCAACTGCTGCTGACCGTCGTCAAGCAGCACTCTGACTCCCAACCCCAGTGACGGCAGGGGGACCCACTGCGTCGGGGTAAAGTCTTCGAGCATCGTTGCCGCGACAGCTGCCAACTTGAGCGCCTTGGTATTCACCCTCCCCAATCTACCGTCTGGCGCGGCCGGAGACCGGAGATTCGGCTGTTGAGCGTGTCAGCACCCACACTTCCTACGTCATGGCCCTGAGTTATCGTGGAGGGCATGAAGCCACTGCCACTCGTGAAGCCGATCAGTCTGGCCCGCCATGGGATCGATCGAGACCATCTCTCTCGGGGTCAGGACGGTGACCTGCAGGAGCTGTGGGCCAGCGGAGCAACACCCGTGTTCGAACATCGTGGGTCACTCCTCGTGGCGGCCGGGGGCCTGTTCATCAGCGATCCCGGAATGGTTCCGGAGGAGCAGACAGAGATCTACCTCGGCCGCGACGACGAAGGAAACCGGTACATCGGGGTCTCCCTTGATGATTCCGGTCGCAGCCGACTCGACACCTGGCTGGCAACTTCTCGTGCCCGCGACGCCACAGATCTGCTGACCGCGCCGGGGGAGGGCATCGACAGCGCCGAGCCTATGTGGATGCCGCTGCGTCAGTTGGCCGAGTCCCTCGATGACGTGCAGGTGTCCCTGGCATGCGAGATCGTGGGCCTGGGCAATTGGCACAGAGCCCACCAGTTCTCGCCCCGGACGGGGCAGCCGACCCGTCCCACCCTCGGCGGCTGGGTGAGAACAGACCCAGACAACGGCAGCGAACATTTCCCTCGTACCGACCCTGCTGTGATCGTCCTCATCATCAACACGGACGAGGCCGGTGTCGAAAGAGTGCTGCTGGGAAACAATGCGGCGTGGGAAGTCGACCGCTACTCCCTGCTGGCCGGATTCGTCGAACCCGGTGAGACCTTGGAGCACGCAGTCATTCGTGAGGTGTTCGAAGAGGCCCACGTCGAAGTTGTGGATCCGAAGTACCTCGGGTCCCAACCCTGGCCGTTCCCGTGCTCACTCATGCTCGGCTTCTCAGCTGAAGCTCCGAGTCTCGAATTCGCCGCCGACGAGGCTGAAATCGCCACCTTGACCTGGTTCACGCGTGAGGAACTGCTCGCAGCCATCGAACGCGGCACAGTCCGGGCGCCTGGACTCGTCTCGATCGCAGGACAGCTCCTCTACAGCTGGTTGGACAACATTTGAACGCTCAGGCAGCAGCGCTCCTCGACGCTCTCGACGAGGAGCAGAAAGAGGTCGCCACCCAGTTCTCCACACCGGTGATCGTCCTGGCCGGAGCCGGGACGGGCAAGACCCGTGCCATGACCCATCGCATCGCCTACGGCATTGCCACCGATGAGTTCCCTCCCAATCACGTTCTGGCTCTGACCTTCACAGCCAAGGCAGCGGGAGAGATGCGGTCTCGGCTGCGCGACCTCGGAGTTCCCGCTGTCCAGGCCCGAACCTTTCACTCGGCAGCTCTTCGCCAGCTGCGCTTCTTCTGGGATCGGTTTGCGACCGGAGACTTCCCCCGAATCATTGACAATAAGGCGGGGATCCTCGGTTCGGTGCTGCAGAGCATGGGGATCGAGACCAGCCGGGAACTGAATCGAGATGTGGCCTCTGAACTCGAATTCTCTGCCGCGTCCCTCCTCGGTGTCGATGACTATGCCACCCAAGCCGCCGCACGCGATCTTCCCGGACAATTGGGCGTCGAAGACATGGTGCGCATCTTCGAGGCATACAGCGAAGCGAAGACACGCGGCCGGTTGATGGACTTCGAAGACGTTCTGCTCGTTCTGGACGGAATGCTCGCAGAATACCCAGCCATCGCAGCAGACATTCGTGATCAGTACCGACACTTCGTCGTCGACGAGTTCCAAGACGTCTCACCCCTCCAATATGATGTGCTCTCGCGTTGGCTGGGGCCACGCGACAACCTCTGCGTAGTCGGTGACCCGGCCCAGACGATCTATTCGTTCGCCGGAGCAGACTCTTCACTGCTGAGGACCCTCGACGCCTCACTGCCGACGTCGACGACGATCCAGCTGGTCCGCAACTATCGGTCGACGAAGGCGATTGTGTCGACGGCGAACAACCTGCTTCGGCACACATCCCGCGAGGCGCTGACCCTGCGCACAGACAATCCCGAGGGACAGCAGCCGGCGATGACCGAGTATCCGACCGATGACGCTGAAGCCGCCGGGGTCGTCAAGGCCATCTCTGCCGAGATCAATGCCGGCCGGCGACCACGAAACATCGCGATTCTCTTCCGCACGAATGGACAGAGTCCCGCTTATGAGCAGGCTCTGGCGGCAGCCGGAATCCCGTACGTTCTGCGAGGCGGGGAGAGGTACTTCGCGCGCAAGGAAGTCAAAGAAGCCGTCCTCATGCTGAAAGCGGCCCGCGCTACCTCGAGCGGCAGGCCCCTACCGGAGGTCGTCGCCGAGGTGCTGGTGTCCCTGGGGTACTCGAGCAAACCACCCGCGGCAGGCGCAAGCAGACAGAAATGGGAATCTCTGAAGGCCCTGGTCGATCTGGCCGAGACACATCAGTCAGGATCTGAGCTGCCGGTGCCACTGGAAACGTTTCTCGCAGACCTCAGCGATCGAGCCGAACACCAATTCGCCCCTGATATCGAGGGTGTCACCCTGGCCTCATTTCACGCGGCCAAAGGTCTTGAATGGGACAGTGTGCACCTCGTCGGGCTCAGCGAGGGCCTGTTGCCGATCAGCTATGCCCAGACGCCGCGAACGGTGGCTGAGGAGCGGCGTCTGTTCTATGTGGCCCTGACCCGTGCGGGCCGTGACCTCAGCTTGAGCTGGTCACAGTCACGCCACGACTCCAAGCAGCGACCACGTAAGCCGTCCCGATTCCTCAGCGAACTCGGGCGAGTCGATCAGACGGTGGGTCAGGGTCGTGGGACTGCGACCTCGGTGGCGATGAATCGCTGCAGATCGTGTGGCAAGGTGCTCGTATCCCAAGTCGACCGAGCCCTGTCCAGGTGTGCGAACTGCCCCGCCGACATCGACCTTGAACTCCTCGACCGACTGCGACGATGGCGGGTCCGTGTCGGTTTGGAACAGGGGTTGCCTCCCTATCTCGTCCTCACCGACACATCGATCTCCGCGATCGCAGAGATCAGACCGCAGGACATGACATCGTTGGCGAAGATCCCTGGAGTCGGTGCCACCAAACTCGAACTCTATGGGTCAGGGTTACTGAGCCTGCTCGTCGATTAGGTCGAAGTGGGGGACGGACACACGGCACTGGCAGCGAGGATGGAACGACAGGGCCTCGTCTGTGCCGACGCCTGTAGCCAGAGAGACGCTTCTGCGCACCGGCTGTGTGTCTGGGCGCAGCAGCGATCGTCTGAGGATCTGAACGGCGTTGAGTGCGCCCAGCCCACGTGACAAGGGATCGCTGAGACTCTCGCGGTCTGGGAGGGCTCGAACGTGGGGGTACTGGTCCAGCCAGGAATCATCGGCGTCTTTCCTCCGCAGGCACTCACACACGGCGCACGGCGTAGCCCCGGGCCGGATGAGGCCGATGATCTCGAGAGAGTATTCCCCGATCACAACCTGGCAGTGCGGGATCTCACGATCCGTGAGCCAAGTGGCAGTATGAATGTCTGGGACGAGGTACGAGGTTGTGATCACCAGCGGTGAGGACAGCAGATCGAGGTCTTCGACGCGATGCTGTTCTGCGATAGCGAAACCGGAGGCTGAGAGATACTGGTCTGTGATGGCTCTCAACGGCCCCACCACCAGAATCGGCGAATCTCCGAGGACTCTCGATACACGATCAGGTGAGAGGGCGAAGATCTGCGCAGTCGCCAACAGCGGCGAACTCTTAGTCGTCATCACGGCATCGGCATCGTCGGGAACCATGACCCCTGCTTCATCGAGCAGCGTGATCAGCGAACTCGCCCGGCCCAGGTCGGCACCGAGATCCTGAGCTCGAGAGTAGTACTGGGCTGAACCGACACCCATCCGCAGCTCTTCGACGAGAGCGATATCTGCAGGCAGGAGACCGTCGATGAGCACCGGATCATCGACGCCGAACTGCACACACGATGGTGAACGCCATGTGATCGGCACACTGGGAAAAACTCGGAACATGTCTCCACCTCGCCTCGAACGCCTCGAACTTCCACAGTAGTGAAGGTGGACGAGATCCGCTATGGCTGAGATGGAACTGTGGAAAACCCTGTGGAAAACAGTTGAGGGCAGGCCGGAAAATGCATTCCGACATGCCCTCAACCGCTTTGTGCCCCAGGCGCTCGCGGAAACTCGTGCAGCTTCCCCTTCCGCACGCATCTCCGGGTTTTCCGGGGTCAATCATAGAACCTATTCTGCATTTGCCGCCCCGTCAATGTCGGTTCATGCACAGACCGTTCAACAGCGTGTGGATAACCTGTGGATATCCCGCCATGAGCTGTGGAGAAAAGGTGCCTTGAATGATTGGGGGAGTTGCTCCGCGGAGAGTGAAAGCGTAGGTCACTTCCGCACTTGGAGCCCACGGCGGATAATTCGGCCTGTGGACAGCCCGGCAGACGGCACAGAATATTGATACTCAGGAAACTCACAACTAGAGACGAAAGAAACAGTGGCCCGTTGAATTTCCTATGATGGGTCTGTGGCAACTCAACAGCGATGGACCGAAGAGGACGTGCTGCGGGCGATCGCCCGCGGAGAGATCGAAGTGCGCCGCTCGGCACGCCGGAAGAAGACCATCTCGGTCTCAAAGGAAGTTGATACGTATGTTCTCAGCACACCTGTGAGATACAGCGTGGAGCACAACATTCGGTCGTTGACTGATCTCTTCAATCGACTTGCCGCCAGGGACCATTCTTCGGCGGCCGATCTCGTCGAGCTGGCGGACGAGATGAGCCAGCGTTATTTCGACGGTCGTCTGCGACCGCAGTCGATCAGGTGGGTGACGAATCAGAACATCAGTCGATGGGCTTCGACGACGACGTCGTCAGGCGACATCAGGGTTTCCCACCGTCTGCAGAAAGTGCCTCGTTGGGTGTTGGAGACAGTCATCGTCCATGAACTTGCCCACCTGCAGATAGGCCCACATTCCAGGGCATTTCACGAGTTGGCAGACAGACACCCCCGGCAGGCGGATGCGAAGCTCTACCTTGAGGGCTTCAGTGCGGGGGAGCAGTTCAGCCGGGGTGGCGGTCGCTGACCTGCTGGGCTGCCACCCCTGCCTGGTACAGCTTCGGCAGTCGCACGACGAGATCGGGCATGAGTGAGGATGGCAGCGCGCTGAGCGGGAACCACTTCACCGCAAGGGACTCGTCGGAGACGACCGGGACCTGGTCGGCGGAGGCGACTGCCGCGAACACCACGTCGAAATGACGTTCGCAGGCGCCGAACGAAGCCGAGAGATCATGCACATGGAGATCGATCGGCGCGGGCGAGAACCAGGTCAGCCGGCTCAGCCCACTCTCCTCCATAGCCTCTCTGCGTGCCGCGGAGCGCAGACTATCGTCCTCGGCTTCGAGGTGCCCACCGAACTGGCCCCAGAGGCCAGCCTTGCGGTGGTGGTTGAGAAGCACGGACTCGGTGTCGGGGTCGAAGACGAGGCAGCTGGCAGTGACATGTTCAGCGCCAGCCCCGCGTCGCAGCGCTGCATCACCGAAAGCCGAGAACAGGCGTTCGAAGTCGGCCGCGAAATCAGTCGGCGTTGATGTGGTGCGGACCTCGGCGCGAGCTGTGTCGAGATGAATCATTCAGTTCTCGCTGCGACCGCCGGTCTCATCGCCGTCGTCTGATCCATCGTCGGAATCCGAATCGGCATCCGAGTCGGCATCGTTCTGCGGCTCCGAGTCTGCGCTGGGCTCGGTGCCTTCAATGCCTTCGTCCAGAATTCTGCTCAGTGCTTCGTCAAGGGTGGATTCGCTGGTCCACTCGGCGTGCCGACGTTCGGAGTAGCCCAACGGGTCGTCGAGGTCCTGTGTCGTCGGCAGCAGGTCGGGGTGGGAGAACACCTTGTCTCTGGCCTCGGTGCCTCCCTGCGTCTCGAGATATCCGAACAGAGCCGCAGCGTCGCGCAGGCGCCGTGGATTGAACTCCAAACCGACCAAGGTTGAGAAAGTCTTCTCGGCAGGGCCTGCCGTGGCTCGGCGGCGACGAAGGGCTTCACGGATCTGATCGCGTCCGGGAAGATGCGCACAGGCGGAATAGACGACCACGTCGACCCAGCCTGCGATGACTGCGAGGAGGTTCTCCAGATTCGTCAGTGCCTTCTTCTGATCCTCGGTGGTCGGAGGATTGAACAGGCCCTGACGGATATTGTCGCTGAGGTCGGAGATGTTGGACGGATCGACCTGCGAGGCCATGTCCTCAATCTGTGAAGTGTCGACCTTCAGGCCCTGCGCATAGCGGGTCAGTGCAGTTTCGACCTGTGCGCTGAGCCAGGGAGCTCGTTCGAACAGCGCGAGATGCGCGAGTTCCTGGGCGGCCAGGTAGATCCTGACTTCCGAGGCGTCGACGTCGATCTCGGAGGCGAACTTCTCCACGTTGGTCTCCACGAGCACTGCACTGTCATGAGGCAGCAGGGGCAGTCCCACCTCGGTGCCGGTGAGAACGCTCTCCGACAACGCACCCACTGCCTGACCGATCTGCATGGCGAACATCGAATCGCTCATCGAACCGAACATCGACGAGGCACCGGCAAGGATGCCCTTCATCTCTGCCGGCACCTGAGTCTCAAGGGTCTCTGTCAGGGCAGTGGACATGTTCTCTTTGATCGGGAGAACGAATTTCTGCCACCCGGGCATGGTCTCGCTGACCCACTCCGCGCGGGTCAGTGTACGTGCTGTTCGATTGGCCACGGAGAATTCGGTCGCCTCGGCGAGCCACAGTTCGGCAAGTCGGAAGGCATCGGTGGTCGCTTTGACAGATTCCTGGCCCACCGCAGGGTCAGGGCTCGGAACAGCCTTCTGCGCGATCGACGTCGCCTGGGCCTGAGGATCGGAACCCTGTCCGAAGAGACCCTGCATCTGATTCATAATGGTTGACATCATCGCCGGGTCGATCTGGAATCCCTGCGGACCGGGATTTCCGTCCTTGTCATCGCCCTGACCGGAGCCGGGACCGTTCGCTCCGAACAGCATTCCGAAGATCTGCTCGAACGGATTCTGCTCGTTGTTGTTGTCATCGCTCATTTTTCTCAAAGCCCCCAAGGATCGGTTTGTCTTATACGTTAACGGTTCCGCATGTGGGAAGCTTCCCAATTCCGGGAGGTTTCGGAGGATGTTCGCACCGGGCGAAAGGAGTCTGTGAAACTCACGGTCAGGTTTCAACTAGACTGGTTGGGCGGTGCAGCGAAAGGATCACATGACAGCTAATGCCCCTCGGGCCGTGCCGGTGCCCGCAGCACCGACGCGTGGCGACACTCGACGACGCGCTCCACGTCTGACCACGACTTCAGGGGTCATGACATACATCCTTATCGCTCTTGCGGTTTTACTGCCGGTGCCATACATGCTGCAGCTGCCTGGGCCGGTGTTCAACACCCTCGGCGACTATCAGGACAAACCCATGATCGACGTCTCCGGTGCCACAACCTACCCGACCAGCGGCCGCATCGATATGCTCACCGTGGCTGTGAGCGGCGGCCCGGGCCGGGATACCTATGCTTCGCAGGCACTGGGTGCTCTGCTTCACGGCAAGGAGACGGTCATCCCCACCGAGGCCTACTACCCTCTCGACACGACGCGGGAAGATGTGGCCGCTTCCAACGCGGTGGAGATGTCATCCAGTCAGGATGTGGCCGTTGCCGCAGCAATGGGACAGCTCGACAAACCGTATAAGGTCCACCTTCTCGTCGGTGATGTGGTTCCCGATTCGCCCGCCGAAGCGGAACTGCGCAAGGGCGATCGGATCATTTCCGTGAATGGGAAGAAATTGGATTCCGACCCGGCAGCTGCACAGGTGATGAGCGAGACGGTTCAGTCCTCCGACTCGGTCGACCTCGTTGTCGAACGCGGTGGGAAGAAGACCGACGTCGCGCTGAAATCAGAGACGATCGACGGGCGCAAAGCCGTCGGTATCAGCATGAAACAGGACTTTGAGTTCCCTGTCGATGTGGCCTTCAACGTCGAAGGCATCGGTGGCCCCTCAGCGGGCACCATGTTCGCATTGGCGATCGTCGACGAACTCACACCCGGTGCTATGACCGGTGGAAAGCATGTGGCAGGAACCGGCGAGATCGATCCTGCAGGAAATGTGGGCCCCATCGGTGGGGCTCGACAGAAGGTAGCGGCCTCGACTGCAAAGGGGGCGAAGCTCTTCCTCTCGCCCGCAGACAACTGTGCAGAGGTCATCGGGGCTGCCGATCAGTCCAAGATCACGGTGGCGCGCATCGACACGCTCGATGATGCGCAGAATGCCGTGGAGCAGTACGCAGCCGGAGACACTTCGGATCTGAAGAAGTGTTCAGCTGGCGGCGCCGACAACAACGAGAAAGGGCAGTAGTGAGCTCTCCGTCCTCACCCACCTCCGCACGAATGCCGACGAACAGGCCCAGACGTTCGCCCCTATTGCTCACTCTCGTGTCAGTGGCGATACTGCTCGTTGCTTTCATCTCATTCACGCAGGTGTACACCGAAATCCTGTGGTTCAAACAGATCGATGCCTCTCAGGTGTTCCGCACCATGTGGTTCACCCGCGGACTGACATTCGTGGCCGGATTCGTGGTGATGGCGGTCCCAGTGTGGGTGAGCCTTCACCTGGCCTTCCGCAATCGCCCGGTGTACGCGCCGACTACTCCGCGCCAGGAGAACCTCGATCGGTACCGCGAAGCCATCGAACCGTTGCGCAAAGTTGCGACATTTGCCATCCCAGCGGTCGTCGGCGTGCTCAGCGGAATCACCGCCTCTTCGCACTGGAACACCGTTCTTCAGTGGATGAACTCGACCTCCTTCGGTTCGCAGGACGCCCAGTTCGGGATGGACAAGTCGTTCTTCGTCTTCGTTCTGCCCGGTCTGCGGCTGATCGGCGATCAAGTGGGGATGGCTGTTCTGCTGGCGCTCATCGCCGCACTTGTCGGGCATTATCTCTTCGGCGGCATCCGTCCAGGGGAGCAGAAGGGTGTCATCCTGACGAAGACCGCCCAGTGGCAGCTGGGAATCACCGTCGGCGTTCTGGTCCTTGTTCAGGCGGGCCGTCTGTGGCTGGCCAGGTACGAACGACTGACGGCAACCGGCGGCATCGTTCCCGGTGTGACCTACACCGATGACAGGGCGGCGCTGCCAGCCATGGCCATCGTCGCGATAGCAGCGGTGCTGGTGGCGTTCCTGTTCGTCTATACGGCGTGGAAGGGCAATTGGCGGATCTCATTGATTGCGACCGCGACGCTCATCGTCCTCGGCGGCATCTCGATCATCGCCTATCCCGCGATGGTCCAGCAGTTCCAGGTCAGCCCTTCTCAGCAGAGTTTGGAATCCGAGTACATTCAGCACAACATCGATGCGACTCGTGATGGCTTCGACTTCGACGACATCGATGTGACTCCCTATGAGCCGAGCACGAGCGGCGAGAAGGGCGCACTGCGTGCAGACGCTGAGACCGCTGCGTCGATCCGTCTGCTTGACCCGAACCTGGTCTCGGACACTTTCCGCCAGCTGCAGCAGGTCAGGCCCTACTACTCCTTCCCTGAGCAGCTCGACGTCGATCGCTACGAGATCGACGGCGATATGCGCGACACTGTGATCGCGGTTCGTGAGTTGGCCCCGGACTCGGTGAATAACCAGAGCTGGTACAACCGCGCGATCGTCTACACCCACGGATTCGGTGTCGTTGCCGCCAACGGCAATCAGCGCAGCCCCGATGGTGAGCCGTTGTTCATGGAGTCCGACATTCCGCCGAAGGGGGAGTTCCCCGAATATGAGCCGCGCGTGTATTTCGGTGAGAGCTCACCGGACTACTCGATCGTCGGCGGCGAGAAGGGCGCGACACCACGGGAGCTTGATTACCCCTCCGATGAGAAAAGCGGTTCGGGCCAGGTGAACAACACGTTCACCGGGGACGGCGGTCCGAAATTGGGTAACCTCTTCAACCGTCTGGCCTACGCGCTGAAGTATCAGGACGAGCAGATTCTGCTCTCCGATGCAGTCAACGATGAGTCGCAGATCCTGTATGAGCGTCACCCACGTGAACGGGTGCAGAAGCTTGCCCCGTTCCTCAAGATCGACGGGGACCCGTACCCTGCTGTCGTCGACGGCAAGATCAAGTGGATCCTTGACGGCTACACGACGGCAAAGGACTACCCGTACTCGACGCCTCAGCCGCTGCAGGAGGCGACCGAGGATTCGGTGACGGCAACCGCGCCCAACGCAGTGGCCACACTTCCGGATGAAGAGGTCAACTACATCCGGAACTCCGTCAAGATCACAGTCGATGCCTACGACGGCACGGTCGACATGTTCCAGTGGGACAAGGAAGATCCCGTCCTCAAGACGTGGATGAAGATCTTCCCTGACCTCATCAAACCGTCATCGGAAATGTCGGGCGACCTGATGAGCCACGTACGGTATCCGGAAGACCTGTTCAAGGTGCAGCGTGATCTACTCACGAAGTACCACGTGACCACGGCCAGTGAGTTCTACACCGGCCAGGACTTCTGGACGCTGCCGACGGATCCGACGAAACAGGCCAACAGCGGTCTGACGCAGCCTCCGTTCTACATGACTCTGCAGATGCCGGGCCAGAAGACTCCGTCGTTCTCGCTCACGAGCTCCTACATTCCAGCGCGCTCTTCTGAAGGGCAGGCACGGAACAACCTGACTGGCTTCTTGTCAGCAGATGCTGACGCCGGCAGTTCCAAGGGAGAGGTGGCAGATGGCTACGGCAAGCTCCGGCTTCTGCAATTGCCGCGTAATACGACGGTGCCCGGTCCGGGTCAGGCACAGAACAACTTCAACACCGCCCCCGACGTGCAGCGCAGTCTGAACCTGCTGCGTCAGGGTGAGTCTGAAGTTCAGAACGGCAACCTGCTGACGCTGCCCGTCGGCGGCGGCCTGCTCTACGTGCAGCCCGTCTACGTCCGGTCCGCCGGCGACACGTCCTACCCGCTGCTCCAGCACGTGCTGGTGGCCTTCGGCGAGGACATCGGATTCGCACCGACCCTGGATGAGGCTCTCGACCAGGTCTTCGGCGGCGACTCCGGTGCCAAGGCAGGAGATGCCGGTACCGAGGACAGCGGCTCGGGCGAATCGGGTGGGTCGAGCAGCGGCGGCGAATCCGGTGCCAAGCCTGCTGACCAGAACCTCAACGAGGCGCTGGAAGAAGCTAAGAAGGCGATGGAGGACTCCGACGCAGCCCTCAAGGAGGGCGATTTCGAGAAGTACGGAAAGGCTCAGGATCGTCTCAAGAATGCGATTGAAGATGCGGTCGCAGCCGATCCGTCTCTGGCCGAGGACGGCACAAAGGACGGAGCTTCGGCTCCGGCCAGTGCCCCGGCCGATCAGGGTGGAGGCAACTGACGTCCGCACCGGTCGACGCTGAATGAGTCGGGCCCCTGAGATCCGAGCGGTTCTCAGGGGCCCGACTTGTGCCGGTGATCAGTGTATGGTCAGCGCCACGGAGTGGAGACGTTCTTCCCGCTGTGTCAGTCGGTCAGATAGCTGTCGAGGTCATCGACGATCTGCCCCGCGCCGATGGGACCCAGTCCGAGGAACCAAACGTCGTCATCGACTCGGAAGGCTCTGCCATCCTCGACGGCCGACAGACCCGTCCACTGGCTGCCGGAGAGCGCTGTGGTCTCACCGGTTGCCTCAGGGTCGCCATAACTGGTGTAGAAGACGTAGTCGCCACCGGCCTGATCGAGGTTCTCCGGAGAGATCTCCACCGCGAGTTCAGCAATGTCCTGTGGTTCGGGGCGAGCGAATCCGGCATCATCGAGGATGACGCCGATCAGGGATTTGTTGCCGTACAGCCGCAGTCTCTCAGGCATGAAACGTACGAGCGAGATCGTCGGTCTGCCGTCGACCGCCTCTTTGAGATCGTCGGTGGCTCTCGTGTAGTCGTTGAGCGCGTCCGCTGCTTCATCTTCCATACCCAATGCTTCGCCGACGAGAGCGAAGTTCTCCTTCCAAGGAAATCCCGGACGAATCGAGAAGACGGTGGGTGCGATCGATTCGAGTTCTTCGTAGAGTGTGTCGGCACGCAGCTGGCTGCCGAGAATCAGGTCTGGTTCGAGTTCGGCAATCGTCTCGAGGTTAAGTTCGTTGATCGTTCCCACCGTGTCGACGTCTTTGACCTGATCGGCAAGATACGAGGGCACTGCGTGTGCACCCTCGGTCGTGACCATGCCGACGGGCGTGATGCCTAAAGCGAGGACATCGTCGAGTTCGCCGGTGTCGAGGACGACGATGCGCTCTGGGCGCTCTGCGATTTCGGTGGTGCCATTGGCATGTCTCACCGTGCGTGGAAACACTCCTGGATCGGCGTCGCTTCCCAGCTCGGCAGTCTCCTTGTCTGCCGTGGCGAAAGCCCTGCCGCCTGTGGCGACGTCCTTCTTGCTGGCGCCCTCATCATTGCCGTTGTCGATGCCAGCGGTGCAGGCGCTGGTGAGTAGGAGAACGGACATTGCGGTTGCGGCCACGGCGCGCGTACTGCGGGAAGAAAGAGTCATAAGGTAAGCATAACCTTGCCAAGGCTGGAGCTCTTCTTTGGAGACGCGTCGGGCGTCGATATCAACGCGATTTTCCCGGAACTCGACATACTCGGAGCACAGCAGTGCCTCGTCGGCCATCGAGTGCCGATAAGCGTCACCTTGAACATGGCGTTCGGGGGACGGTCGGGAAGGTAGGTGAATATGAAGAATCCCCAGCCAGAAGAACTGACTGGGGATTCTGCCACTTTCGTGGCGGGGGGAGGATTTGAACCTCCGACCTCCGGGTTATGAGCCCGGCGAGCTACCGAACTGCTCCACCCCGCGGCGTTTGATTACTTGTTAAATACTACGTCCTCGCAAGTCAGAAGCATAATCGGGTGCTCTTCGTGCAAGTGCTCCCTGGTGCCCCTTGGGGCCTGACCCGTAGGAGAGGTGAGCCAGAAGCAGAGGTGGGTCAGAGGCAGGGGCGAGTCAGAGACAAAAAATGTGCCGCAACACCGAATCAACGATGCTGCGACACATTCACAACGTGGCGGGGGCAAGATTTGAACTTGCGACCTCCGGGTTATGAGCCCGGCGAGCTACCGAACTGCTCCACCCCGCGTCGTGATACCCACTTTACATGAGCTGTTTCCTGCAGGCCAAACCGAAGTCGGGTGACGTCCGCCACATGTCCACCTGTCGTTCACCTGGGGTGCGCAGTCTGAAGTGAATTCCGATCCTAGGTTGCGGATGGTTGAAAACTAAACTATAGTCAATTTTGTACTTCAAATTTCAACTAAAAGGAGAAATCATGACTGCTCTTCCACAGGGACTCACCGCAGGTATCTGGAACATCGACCCGGTGCACTCCGAGTTCACGTTCACTGCTCGGCACGCCGGTGTCTCGAAGGTCCGCGGACACTTCGAAGACATCGCGGGCACCGTCAACGTCGGCGAGACCCTTGAAGACAGCACTGTCACCGCCGAGGCTGACGTCGAATCGATCAGCACTCGCAATCCTCAGCGTGACGGTCACCTCAAGAGTGCTGACTTCTTCGAAGCCGAGACCAACCCGAAACTGACTTTCAAGTCCACTGGGATCAATGCAGCGTCCAACGATGAGTTCGAACTCATCGGAGACCTGACCATGCGCGGCGTGACCAAGGAAGTCACCTTCACCACCGAATTCAGTGGAGTTGCCACCGATCCCAACGAGAACCAGGTTGCCGGCCTCTCGGCTGTCGCCAAGGTCGATCGTAAGGACTTCGGCATGGAATTCAACGCTGTTCTCGGCGGCGGCGAGCTGCTCGTCTCCAACAAGATCAAGATCGAACTCGAACTCGAGCTCGTCAAGGCCTGAACCGTCTGACACTGCCGCTGGTGCACTGGCAGCGAGTCTGTCGCAGCGAACAGAGAAGGGGGCGAACCGCAGCAATGCGGTCCGCCCCCTTCTCTGTGTGCTTGTGACGGTTCTTCCTGTCTTGAGCACGAGCGCTGGTGCAGTCAGTTCTCCCTGCGAAGCGCAGTGGGATCCTGGTCCAATTCTGCGGCGAGGTCGTAGAACAGCTGTGCCCCACGATCGACATCGGCCGCAGACTTGCAGAATGAGTAGCGGATCGAAGATCGGTATGCCGCATGCGCAGGCGATCCGGTCCGGCACAGGGCAGGCACGGGAATCCCGACGATCGAGTACCGCCTGGCCAATAGGTCGTTGAGCTCGAAGGCGTCTAGATCGGTCAGAGCTGAGAAGTCGACGACGGTGAAATATCCGGCAGCCGGTGTAGACGCGATGACTCCCGGAACAGCACGACATGCCGGGACCAGGACCTCCGCTCGTTGCTGCAGTGAGGTTCGATTCTCGGCCACGAAGGTCGATCCCTCGGTCATGGTACGCGCGAGGCCCACCTGCAGGGGTCCGCTTGCGGTGAACGTGAGAAATTGTTTGATCGCCTGAATGGCTTCCCTCACCTCAGGCTCAGCTATCACCCACCCGATCTTCCATCCAGTCGTGTTCCACGACTTTCCCGCCGAGGAGACGGTGACAACCCGTGCTCTGTCGTCCATAGCCACCGCGGGCGCCACATGGGGCGTGCCATCGAGGACCAACTGCTCATACACCTCGTCGGTGAGAACCCAGGCGTCCGCGGAGACTGCCGCTTCACCGATGCGCGCGAGGTCCTGTGCGCTGAACATGAACCCGGTCGGGTTGTGGGGAGTATTGATGAGAATGATCGAAGGGAAGCTGTCGGCAGCATTCACAGCCTGATCGAAGCTCTTCCAGTCGGGCGCGAACCCGCCTTCCGAGGTCGGCAGGATCGGCACGGTGACCAATGATCCGCCGGCAGCGGCGATCGCCGCAGGGTAGGAATCATAGAACGGCTCGAAGGCGACCACCGTCCCGCCGCGGGGGAGCAGGGCAAGAATGGCGGCGGTGAGGCCTTCTGTGGCCCCGCACGTATAGAGCACATTCTGCGGTGACACCTCGTGCCCGAAATCCCGAGACCGCTGTTGGGCCACGGCCTCGAGCAGTGCGGGAAATCCCTGACCGGGTGCATATTGGTTCCAGCCTTCTCGCATAGCATCGGCGGCGGCATCGATGAGCTCGACAGGGGCATCGGTTCCCGGTGCTCCCTGTCCCAGATTGACTGCTCCGGTCTTCGCCGCCAACGCTGTCATCTGACCGTAGATCGTCTCACCGATCGTTCCGTCGGCGTTGATCAGACCGGCCGCATCAGCCATCGAATGCCACAGATCGGCACGCATCACATCAGGCATCTGTCTCCTTCCTCAGAGATGATCGGGTATCGGTGAGAACTCACACGTGGGGGTGCGCGGGAGGGGCGGCAGGAGCAATCCGTCCCAGCGAATCAAGGGCACGTTCATGCAGGCGCGAATTGCTCGCGAGGGCATTGCCGCCGAAGGGCCCGTTGACCCCTGCCGTGTTGGTGAACGTTCCACCGGCTTCCAGAACGATCGGAACCAGCGCGCCCATGTCGTAGAGCTCGAGTTCGGGTTCGCATGCGATGTCCACCGCACCTTCGGCCAGAAGCATGTATGAGTAGAAGTCGCCATAGCCTCGAGTCCGCCACAGGCTCTCACACAGGAGAAGGAATTCGTCGAGGATCCCGAGGGCCTTCCAGCCGGACAGCGAGGCGTAGGAGAGCGAGGCATCCCCGAGGGAATCGACGTCGGAGACGTGGATGGGTTTGGCATCTTCTCCCAGCGCCGAGGTGAATGCTCCGTGACCTGTCTCAGCCCACCACCGGCGTCCCAGAGCCGGCGCGGAGACCATGCCGAGGATCGGCGTTTCGCCGTCATAGAGCGAGATCAGGGTAGCCCAAATGGGAACTCCGCGGACGAAGTTCTTCGTGCCGTCGATCGGATCGATGATCCACCGCCTCGGCGAACTTCCGTGGGTACCGAATTCCTCTCCGAGGACGCTGTCATCCGGACGTTCGCGATGGAGGCGTTCCATGATCGCGGACTCTACAGCCCTGTCGCACTCGGTGACGGGAGTCAGATCGGGTTTGGTCTCGACGGCGAAGTCCTGGGCCGTGAAATGACGATAGCTGATGGAGTCTGCGAGGTCGGCGAGTTCGGTCGCCAGGTCGAGATCGTTCATTCCTCCACCTTATCCAGTCGAGGGCAGCAGCCTGCGCAGCGACTCCAAACGTGAGACTCCGCCGGGTCCCGCATTGCCGGCATCGACCCAGGCGTCGAGTTGACAACCCGGCGCATCGGCCTGATGGGTGCACCCGCGTGGGCACTCGGCGGTGGCTTGGACGAGTTCCGGGAACGCTGAGATCAGCGTGTCCCGATCGACATGGGCGAGCCCGAAGCTGCGGACGCCAGGTGTGTCGACGAGCCAGCCGCCACCGTCAAGACGAAGGCAGATCGCCGACGACGAGGTGTGCCGACCGCGCCCGGTGACATCATTGACATGGCCTGTGGCTCGCTCAGCCCGGGGGACCAGCGCATTCATCAGGGTCGATTTTCCGACACCCGAATGTCCGACCAAAACGCTGATCTGGCCCTGCAGGCGATCGAACACCGTCGCATCGGTCAGTGTCCCGTCGGCTCTGAGCCCGGAGGATACGATCGACACTCCGGTCTGCGAGAACCGTCCGATGATGTCATCTGCCGGTTTCAGGTCAGTTTTGGTCACGATGAGCAGGGGAGCGATGCCGGCGTCGAAGGCCGCTGTCAGTGCCCGATCGATGAGCCCGTATGAGGGCTCAGGGTCCTCGGTGGCGGTGACGATGCCCATGACGTCGACATTGGCAACGATCACCCGTTCCGTCGGATCCGTGTCATCGGCGCTGCGACGCAGCAGAGAGCGCCGCTTCGTGATCTCGACCAAACGCGCCAAAGATCCCTTGCTGCCCGAGGTATCTCCGACGAGTTTGACGATGTCGCCGGGTACCACTGCGTCTTTGCGCAGGTGGGAGGCTCGTACAGCCGTGACGTCTGAGGTGGCGGCACCGGCCCCGCGCGAATCACGGACGTCACCGGTATCATCGGCGACGACTACTCGATATCGTCCGCGGTCAACGGCAGTGACGAGTCCCTCGATCGCTTCGTCGTGATTCGGCCTGTTCTTCGTCCGTGGCCGGGATCCGCGTCTGCTCGGGCGAGGGCGGTAATCCTCATCGCGGTAGATCCGTGCCATCTCAGGCGCGCCGACTCAGCATGTCTTCCCACAGCTGGGTGAATTCCGGCAGTGTCTTCGCCACAGTGTCGGCGTTCTCGATGACCAGTCCATCGACGTGGAGGCCGAGGATGGCTCCGGCCATGACCATCCGGTGATCGTTGTACGTGTGCCACGTTCCGCGGTGCGGGGCCGAACCGGTGATCGTCAGAGACGTGGCCTGTTCGTCGACGTCGACACCGATGGCACCGAGCTCGCGGCGCAGGGCAGAGAGCCGATCGGTCTCATGTCCACGGAGATGCCCGATCCCCGTGAGATTGGACGTGCCCTCGGCCAGTGCTGCCAGGGCAGCTACGACGGGCGTGAGTTCACCGATGGCAGAGAGATCGAGGTCAACTGCTTGCAGGACTTCGGGCCCCTGAACCCGCAGACCATTGCGGTCCAGGGTCACAGTACCGCCGAAGGCTTCGGCAATGGAGCGGAATCCGTCACCGGCCTGTGTCGTATGAGCTGGCCAGTCGAGAACGGTGACCTCGCCGTTGGTCGCCAGCGCCGCGGCGACGAAGGCCGCTGCGTTCGACAGATCTGGTTCGACGTGGACGTCGAGTCCACGCGGCAGGCCGGGCTCAACGATCCATCGTTCGGGTTCGGGCTCCGTGACGTCGACTCCCGCATCGGCGAGGACCTCGATGGTCATATCGACGTGGGCCCGGCTGGGCACGGAATCGCCGCGGTTGACGAGCTCGATTCCCAGGGGCAGCGCAGGGGCGGTCAGGAGCATCCCCGAGACGAATTGGCTGGAGGCACTGGCGTCGATCTCAAGGTGCCCACCACGAAGGTGGGATTGTGCGTGGATCGTCATCGGCAGCAGATTGTTCTCTGCAGTGATGGAGGCTCCCAGGCGGGTCAGAGCGTCGATGATGACTGACATCGGCCTGACCCTGGCCTGCTCGTCACCATCGAGGACGATCTCACGTCCGGTGGCGGCTGCGAGCGGAGGAACGAAGCGCATCACGGTTCCGGCGAGACCGCAGTCGATGGTGATCGGAGGACCTTCGCGGTGTGCGGAGAAGTCAATAGGGGTGATGTGCAGACTGCCGTCGACTTCGTCGATGTCGGCCCCGAGCGCTCTCAGGGCCTCGACCATGAGCAGCGTGTCACGGCTGCGCAGCCATCCGCGCACAATCGACTCGGATTCGGCCAGAGCAGCGAGGATGAGATAGCGGTTGGTCAGGGACTTCGAACCGGGAACGCTGACATTCGCGGTGACGCAGCCACCGGCGACCGGAGCAATCCAGTCGCCGGTGGCGGGTGCAGTGAGATCGGGTGTGTCAGTCAACGCCAAGCGCACTCATTGCCTGTTTCGAGGTGTCTTCGACCGAGGACCAGAGATCTTCGGCGGCATGCTGAGTGCGCCACCAGAGTCCTGGCTTGCCCGCCGTGTCGACACTTGCCAGCAGCGCGCCGCCGAGCATCGATGTGCGGATCAGGGTGCGCTCTGTTCGCGCCCGTTTGTCTTCCTTCGACGTCGTCTTCTCTGCTGCGATACGTTCACCGACAGTGTCGAGGAGGTAGGTGCCGACGAGGATCGTGGCGCTCACGCGAGGGAATCTGCCGATAGCCAGCAACGACCCCGCAGCGACCTGAGCCGCCCCTGTGGCGCGTGCCAAGGTAGGTGCGTCGATGGGCACGTCGATCTGTTTGCGTGCCATGTTCAGCAGCGGACCGATCGATGCGGCTGCCGCTTCTGGTCGGCGCAGACGGTCGACCCCGTTGCTGATGTAGCCGGCGGCCAGCATGGGCCGCGCCAGGAATCTGATTGGAGACACTATGGTCCTTCCTACGTGTCGGGCATCTCACTGGCAAGCATAACGGTTGTCCGGGAATAGTGGGGGCTCGCCCCGGTGTTGAATCAGAGAACACGCACCGGTGAGGGTGATCCTGCTGGTGCCGAGTCGAAAGGCAGAAGGAGAAGTCTGTGAACGCCACTGCCGTCCTAGAGAGAACGGGCGTACCATTGACTACGATGACCGAATCAGTCAAAGAAGTCCCCGAGACCAAGGCCGAGCGTTCGGCCCGTTTCGAGCGTGACGCTCTGGAATATCTCAATCAGCTCTACGCAGCTGCTCTGCGGATGACCCGAAATCCTGCCGACGCCGAGGATCTCGTCCAAGAGGCCTACGCGAAGGCCTACGCGGCGTTCCACCAGTACAAGCCGGGAACCAACCTCAAGGCATGGCTGTACCGGATTCTGACGAACACGTTCATCAACAACTACCGCAAGAAGCAGCGCCAGCCGCAGGAACACGGCAGTGAGGACATTGAGGACTGGCAGATCGCCCAGGCCGCGAGTCATTCCTCCTCCGGGGGCCGCTCTGCGGAACTCGAAGCGCTCGACCATCTGCCTGACTCCGACGTCAAAGACGCGTTGTCGGAGCTTCCGGAGGATTTCCGCATGGTGGTCTACTATGCCGATGTCGAAGGTCTGCCGTACAAGGAGATCGCTGAAATCATGGATACGCCGATCGGCACCGTGATGTCGCGCTTGCATCGGGGGCGCCGTCAGCTGCGTGACAGGTTGGCCGATTACGCTGCGGATCGCGGCTTCTCCAAACCTGCGGGAGGTGCGAAATGAGCGATGAATGCTGTGAGAGTGTGCGTGCGGAGTCTCTGACGCGCATCTACCATTATCTTGACGGAGAGCTGACTACGACGGAGATTCGTGAGATCTCCGTGCACCTCGAACAATGTCCCTCATGCCACGACGAGTATGAGATCGAGGCACTGCTCAAAGAGCTGGTGCGCAGGTCCTGCAGCCGGGAAGAGGCACCGATGGGACTGCGTGAGAAGATTCGTCAGCGCATCGCCACTGAACAGACAGTCTGGCCCGGAGCTGGAGCTTAGTCGCTGCATCGTACATGAAGAGGGCGGGGAGAATTGATATTCTCCCCGCCCTCTTCACATGTCCTGGACTGATTCGAAGGAATCAGCCGTTCGGACGCTTACCATGGTTCGCGTTGGAACGACGACGGTCGTGACGCTTACGGCTGCGCTTGCTCATGACTACACTCCTTCACTAGATGCTTCATTCTTTCATGACGACTGTGCCTGGGCAAAGCGTCACTCATATCTCAACGACCAGGCTTCTGCGGTTGAGACGACTGCACGGAGATCAGGAATCGCCCATGGCGTCCTGGACACCGAGCCACGAGAACCAACCCCGGTGCAGAACCAGCCAGGCCAACAGACCGTAGCCTTCCTGTCCGGGCAGATGGTCACGCGAGGATGAGATCTCGCGCTGCCACACAGGATGGCCAAGCAGGGGCGTGAACGTATCGACATAGGCGATGCCGCGTCGTTTTGCGACGTCTGAGAAGCTCGTGTTGAGCTCAGCGATCCCACGATTGCGTTCGGAGTTGTACTCAGGGGGAGGCCCGATGACGAACGCCGAAACCTTCCGTGCCAATGCCTCGTCGAGAACATTGGCCACATCGAGACGCGCTCGGGCGACGGAACGACCGGAATCGAGATCGCCCGAACCCAAAGCCAGGACCAACCGATTGTCACCGTCCGAGGTGTACCTCAGGGACGCCTCGGCGATGGTGCGGGCATGCAGGCCAGAAGAGTCCTCGTGCGGCACCGCCAAAGGAAAGACCCTGAGATCGGGCAGGCTGGGCAACGTCCTGGCAGTGACGCGTCCAACCCACCCAAGACCACGACCATCGCCGTGACCGGCGACCAGGGGGCCACCGATCACCGCAACGGTCGTCGGAGTCACGGTACTCACCGGCGGAAGATCCGGTCGATGACTTCCTGCTGCTGGACTTCGTGGACATGCTTGAGTCCGGTTGCAGTCGCAGCGGAGGCAGGACGAGAGATCACGTTGATCTCACGCTCGCCCAGCAGCTGTGGCATGTTCAGTGCCATGAATGGCCAGGCGCCCTGGTTCTCAGGCTCTTCCTGTGCCCAGATCAGCTCTGCGCTGTCAGGGTACCGGTCAAGCAGAGCCGCGATGGAGTCCTCGTCGAGCGGGTAGAGCTGTTCGACGCGCACGAGTGCTGTCTTCGTGTCTTCACGCTTCTCCCGCTGAGCCAGCAGCTCCCAGTAGAGCTTGCCGGAGACCATGACGACACGGTCGACCTTCTCGGGATCGACGACGGCATCGTCGATGACGGCCTTGAACGTGCCCGAGGTGAAGTCCTCGGGAGAGTTGGCCGCGGCCTTGAGCCGCAGCATCGACTTCGGGGTGAACACGATGAGCGGACGCTTGTTCGTCGTCATCGCGTGGCGACGCAGCAGGTGGAAGTACGACGCACCGCTCGATGGCAGAGCCACCGTCATGTTCGACTCAGCACACAGCTGCAGGTAGCGCTCGATGCGAGCCGAGGAGTGGTCAGGGCCCTGACCCTCGTATCCGTGGGGCAGGAGCATGACGACGCCGGAGTTCTGCTGCCACTTCTGCTCCGAGGACGAGATGAACTCGTCGATGACGGATTGGGCACCCTGCGCGAAGTCACCGAACTGAGCTTCCCAGGCAACCAGGGCATCTTTGCGCTCGACCGAATAGCCGTATTCGAAGCCGACTGCCGCGTACTCGCTCAGCAGCGAATCGTAGACCCAGAACCGGGCCTGTTCGTCGCTGAGGTTCTGCAGCGGCGTCCACTCATTGCCGTTGACGGCGTCGATGAGCACCGAATGGCGCTGCACGAATGTGCCGCGACGCGAGTCCTGGCCGGCGAGGCGAACAGGAATTCCGTCCATGAGCAGCGAGCCGAAGGCCAGCAGCTCGGCGAAGCCCCAGTCGATTCCGCCGGAGAGCGACATCTCCTTGCGCTTCTCAAGGAGGGCACGCAGCTTCTTGTGGATGGTGAAGTTCTCCGGAACAGCGGCGAAGGTCTCACCGATGTGGTGCAGAGTCTCCGTGCTGATCGCTGTCTCGGCATTGTTGAATGCTTCGATGTCGCTGGGCACATGCGGCGCGTTGAAGGCATCGCCATCGTAGGAGCCGGTCTCGGCTTCCTTGGTCTCGGCGAACGCCGATTCCAGCTTCGACTGGTAGTCCTTGAGCGCTTCGCTGGCCTCCTCGTCGGTGATGCACTTCCTGCCGACGAGCGATTCGGTGTAGAGCTTGCGCACCGAACCCTTCTTCTCGATGAGGGAGTACATCAGCGGCTGCGTCATCGATGGATCATCGCCCTCGTTGTGTCCGCGGCGGCGGTAGCAGACGAGGTCGATGATGACGTCGCGGTTGAATTCCTGACGGTATTCGAACGCGAGTCGTGCTGCCCTGACGACGGCTTCGGGGTCATCCCCGTTGACGTGGAAGATCGGTGCGTTGATCGACTTCGCGACGTCGGTGCAGTAGAAGGACGAGCGGGCCGAGGCCGGTGGGGTGGTGAAGCCGACCTGGTTGTTGATGATGATGTGGATCGTGCCACCGGTCCGATAGCCGCGCAGCTCCGAGAGGTTGAGGGTCTCGGTCACGACACCCTGACCTGCGAACGCCGCGTCGCCGTGGACGAGGACGGGAAGCACGGTGAAGCCGGCTTCTCCCTGGTCGATGAAGTCCTGCTTGGCGCGCACGATGCCTTCGAGGATCGGATCGACGGTCTCGAGGTGGCTGGGATTGGCCGCGACGTAGACATCGGTCGAATTGCCCGCAGGTGACGTGAAGGATCCCTCGGTGCCCAAGTGGTACTTGACGTCGCCGGAGCCCTGAACGCTGTCTGGAGACATCGTTCCGTCGAACTCACGGAACATCTGCGCATAGGACTTGCCTGCGATGTTCGTGAGCACGTTGAGACGTCCACGGTGGGCCATGCCGATGGCGACCTGTTCCATGCCGGTGTCTGCCGACTGGTTGAGGACTTCGTCGAGGAGGACGATGGCTGACTCGCCGCCCTCGAGGCTGAAGCGCTTCTGACCGATGTACTTCGTCTGCAGGAAGGTCTCGAAGGCTTCGGCTGCGTTGAGGCGACCGAGGATATGTCCCTGCTCAGAACGAGTCAGCTCCTGGTGAGGAACCTCGATCTTGGCTTGGAACCAACGGCGCTGCAGCGGATCGGCGATGTGCATGTATTCGAAGCCGATGGTCCGGCAGTAGCTCTCGCGCAGGAGGCCGAGGATGTTGCGGAAGGGCATCATCGGCTTGGCCCCGAAACCGCCGGTCGGGAACTCGCGTTCGAGATCCCACAGGGTCAGACCGTGCTGATTGATGTCGAGATCCGGGTGCGAGCGCTGACGGTACACGAGCGGATCGATGTTGGCCATGAGGTGTCCGCGAGTGCGGTAGGCGTCGATGAGCTCGATGACGCGGGCGGTCTTGTTGACATCGTCCTGGTCTTCGGCCGAGACGTCAGGCACCCAGCGCACGGGCTCGTAGGGCAGTCGCAGCGACTCGAAGACATCATCGTAGAAGCCGTCCTCGCCGAGGAGGTAGCTGTGGACGAGCTTGAGGAACTCACCGGATCCTGCACCCTGGATCACACGGTGATCGTAGGTGGAGGTCAGAGTCAGGACCTTGGACACAGCCAGCTTGTTGATCGTGTGCTGGCTGGCACCCTGGAACTCTGCCGGGTAGTCGAGTGCACCGACGCCGATGATGCATCCCTGCCCCTTGGTCAGACGAGGCACGGAGTGCACGGTTCCGATTCCACCGGGGTTGGTCAGTGAGACCGAGGTGCCTGCGAAGTCGTCAGCTGTGAGCTTTCCCTGCCGAGCCTTTTCGACGAGACCGTCGTAGGCATCGACGAACTGGCGGAAGGTCAGCGTCTCAGCCTTCTTGACGTTGGGCACCAGGAGAGTGCGCGAACCGTCCTTCTTCGGCACATCGATCGCGAGCCCGAAGTTCACGTGTGCGGGGGAGACCATGACGGGCTTACCGTCGCGGACATCGTAGGACACGTTCTGCGAAGGGAAGTTCTGCAGAGCTCGGATGACTGCGAAGCCGATGAGGTGGGTGAAGGAGACCTTTCCACCACGGGTCCGCTTGAGGTGCGAGTTGATGACGATCCGGTTGTCGATGAGTGCCTTTGCCGGCAGCGCCCGAACGGACGTGGCCGTGGGAACTTCGATCGAATCGTCCATGTTCTTGGCGATCAGCTTCGCCGGACCGCGCAACGGAGTCACGGTCTCTTCGGGAGCCGGCTTCGGCTCAGTGTCCTTCACGACGACCTTGGGCACGGACTTGGTCTCGGCCTTCAGGGTCTCGGTCTGTGCCGAAGACGGGGAGATTCCGCGGGGACTGTCATCCGCAACAGAGCCTGCGCCCGAGGTGTCCTTGGCGGACTTGTCGGCAGGCTTCGCAGGAGCCTTCGTTGCTGATTTCGTAGTGGACTTCGTGGCCGGCTTGGTGCCGGTCTTTGCTGCGGGTTTGGCGTCTGCAGTCTTCGCTGCTGCTCCATCCCCGTTCTTTTCGTACTTGTCGAAGAACGGCCACCATGACTGGTCGACGGAGTTCTTGTCGGACTTGTACTGTTCATACAATTCCTCGACCAACCACTCATTCGACCCGAAGTCGTCGACGGTGCGGTTCGGAGTATTGACGGACACGGCGTTGATCGCCTACTTCCTGATTCAAGAATTGCTGCTTAACGACATGACCAGCCTAACGCGATGTACCCGAGTATGTCCGCATAGGGGACAATAGTGTTATGCGTTTCATCTCAAATGACCCGAATAATGATCTGACCTACTCAGATGTGTTCCTGGTTCCCAATTCGTCCTCACTGACTTCCCGGTTCGACGTCGACCTGTCGACGACCGATCCAACCGGCTCCACGACACCGATCGTCGCCGCAAATATGACCGCAGTATCCGGTCGTCGGATGGCGGAGACTATGGCTCGCCGAGGTGGCCTCGCGGTTCTGCCGCAGGACATCCCCCTATCCGCTGCCCAGGACACGATCGAGTGGGTGAAGAGTCGTGATCGCGTCTTCGATTCGGCGCTGCGGTTCTCCCCGGAGGACACGGTGCTGAGCGCACTGCACGTCCTGGCCAAACGGTCCCACGGCTACGGAGTGGTCGTCGATGACTCCGGCAAGCTCGCCGGAGTCATCGATTCGACGAGCCTCAAGGGCGTCGACCGGTTCACTGCGGTGTCTTCACTGCTCGAACCGTCGCCGCATGTCATCCGGGCCTCGGACATCGACTGGTCCGATGGCGCACAGTTGGAGTCGCTGTTCGAGTCCATGAACGAGGCCCGGACCCCGTTCGCAGCCGTGGTCGATGACAGCGACGGAGTGCTGGGGTCCCTGACGCCCAAATCGCTGCTGCGGTCATCGATCTACGCCCCCAACCTCGATGATCAGAACAGACTGAAGATCGCCGTGGCGGTCGGAGTCAACGGCAACGCCGTCGAACGAGCCTCTGCGCTGGTCTCAGCCGGAGCCGATGTGCTGGTCGTCGACACTGCCCACGGGCATCAGGTGAAGATGCTTGACACCTTGAGCTCGATCGCGGCCGCCGACCTGGGAGTGCCCATCGTCGCCGGCAACGTCGTCACCGCTGATGGTGTTCGCGACCTCGTGTCGGCCGGTGCTCAGATCATCAAAGTCGGTGTCGGCCCCGGTGCTATGTGCACGACGCGCATGATGACGGCCGTCGGCCGTCCGCAGTTCTCTGCTGTCCGCGAATGCGCCGAGGCTGCCAGGCAGTTGGGCGCTCATGTGTGGGCGGACGGGGGAGTGCGCTATCCCCGGGATGTGGCGCTGGCTCTTGCCGCAGGTGCGTCACAGGTCATGGTCGGCTCGTGGTTCGCCGGCACCCATGAGTCCCCGGGAGATCTCCTTGTCGACGGTGAGGGCCGCAAATACAAGGAGAGCTTCGGCATGGCGTCGGCGCGGGCGGTGGCGAACAGGACTCGGACGGAGTCTGCGTTCTCCCGTGCACGCAAGGGCCTGTTCGAAGAGGGCATCTCCTCGTCGACGATGTACATTGACCCAGAATCTCCTGGCGTCGAGGATCTGCTCGACGGCATCACCTCCGGCGTACGCAGCTCCTTCACCTATGCAGGAGCCCGCAGCCTCGGGGAATTCGCGGAACTGGCAACGGTCGGAGTTCAGAGCGCTGCAGGGTATGACGAAGGCCGCCCTCTGTCCAGGAGTTGGTAAGATCTAGCCATGCACAGTGACAGTCCCAGCCGGCGGGAAGCCGGCGCCCCAGACGATGACCCTCACCCGTTGAGGCTCGATCGCATCACCTACTCTGATCTCCTGACCGTGAACGGCGGGGATCGTCACTGATGGAATGGTTCTACCTTGCGTTAGCCCTCATCCTCATCTGCGGCACCGGCGTCTTCGTCGCTGCCGAGTTCTCTCTTCTCACGCTCGATCGTCACACTGCAGACAAAGCGGTGGAGGATGGCATATTCGGAGCCAAGACGCTCCGTCGTTCGATGACCCACCTGTCCACGCAGCTGTCTGCAGCCCAGGTGGGCATCACCATCACAACCCTGCTGACCGGTTATCTGATGGAACCGTCCTTGGGCAGACTCTTGGCTCCGGTCTTCGAATCCTTGGGAGCGAGTCCGAGTCTCGCAGCCCCGATCGCCCTGGCGATCGCTCTCATCGCATCGACGTTCCTATCGATGATCTTCGGCGAACTGGTGCCTAAGAATCTGGCGATCGCTGTGCCGTTGGCAACCGGCCGCATTGCCGCGCCGATGCAGTACGCCTTCTCCCTCGTATTCAAGCCCGTGATCAGCGTGCTCAACGGCACCGCGAACAAGATTCTTCTGTCCTTCGGCATCGAGCCTCAGGAAGAGGGCTCGGTTGGCCGGTCGCCCGAAGAGCTCACATCTCTGGTACGTCACTCCGCTGAGGAGGGAATGCTCGATGAGCAGACCGCCGATCTCCTCGAACGGACTCTGAGCTTCTCCGAGCGCACAGCAGAGGACGTGATGACTCCGCGCACACGCATGTCATCGGTGGTCAAGGATACGACCGCGCGAGCGATCATCGAACAGGCCCGAGAGACAGGGTTCTCTCGTTTCCCGGTGGCCGGCGAAGATAAGGATCACATCGTCGGCGTCGTCCACGTCAAACAGGCTTTTGCGGTTCCGCTGGCCAATCGTGACGATGCATACGCCGGAGGACTGATGACCGAGGTGACAGAGATTCCTGAAACTCTCCGGCTGGATCCGCTTCTCATGGAGCTTCGGGCCAAGGGCCTGCAGATGGCCGTCGTCGTCGACGAATTCGGAGGCACCGCCGGTGTCGTGACGCTCGAGGATGTCGTCGAAGAGCTCGTCGGTGAGGTCGCCGATGAGCATGACCGGATGCGTGTTGCTGCACGACCGGCTCGGGATGGCACATGGATCGTTCCGGGACAGCTTCGTCCGGACGAAGTTTCGTCGACGATCGGACTCGAGATACCGGAAGACTCCGATTATGAGACTCTGGCGGGCTTCGTCCTCAAAGAATTGGGGAGGATCCCAGAGCCAGGGGACCAGATCCGAACTGATGATGCGCTGATCCGTGTCGAGCGGATGCATGGTCGCCGAATCGAGAGATTGCGCATCCTTCTTCGTGCGACTGACGCAGCCGGCTATGAACAAGGTGGTGAATTCTGATGAGCGCTGACTGGTTCGGCCTTGTCTGGCTCGTCGTACTGCTTTTGGGCAACGCCTTCTTCGTCGCAGCCGAATTCGCAGTCGTCGCGGCCAAACGTTCACAGCTCGAGCCCCGGGCCCAGGAGGGGTCGTCCGCGGCGAAGACCGCTCTCTACGCGATGGAGCATGTCTCGGTGATGTTGGCGATCTGCCAACTCGGAATCACAGTGTGCTCTCTGCTGTTGGGCAACGTGGCAGAGCCGGCCATCCACCATCTCCTGTCAGGGCCGCTTGAAGGACTGGGCATTCCGGCCGGGTTGTCCTCGACGATCTCCTTCATTCTATCTCTGGGTGTCGTCACCTATCTGCATGTCGTGATCGGTGAGATGGTGCCGAAGAACATTGCTCTGGCAGCCTCGGCTCGCGCCGTGATGCTCCTGGCGCCCCCGCTCGTCTTCCTCTCCCGAGTCTTCGGATTCGTCATCAAGCCGCTCAACGGTCTGGCCAACTCGATCCTGCATCTGTTCAAGATAGAAGCACGCGACGAGGTCAACGAGGCGTTCACGATCGAGCAGGTCGAGTCGATCGTCGCCGAGTCGAAACGCGAGGGACTGCTCACCGATGACACCGGGCTCCTCAAGGGAGCACTGGAGTTCACCGACAAGACAGCGGCCGACATCATGGTCCCGATGTCCGAGTTGATCACCATCTCTTCCAGTGTGACTCCTGACGAGCTAGTCACCATGGTCGGAAAGACCGGGTTCTCGCGGTATTTCGTCACCGACGAGGACGGGTATCCGCAGGACTATCTCCATATCAAAGATGTCCTCTATGCCGACAGCACACTTGAATACGGTGCACCGGTTCCTACGAAGAGATTCCGCCCCCTATTCACGGTGACTGCGGGTGACGAAGTCGAAGAGGCCCTCTCCCAGATGCAGAAGGTCGGCATTCACGTTGCCAGGGTCGTGTCTGCAGAGGGTAACGTGCTGGGACTGCTCTTCCTCGAAGACGTCTTGGAAGAACTCGTCGGGGAAGTCCAGGACGCCATGCAGCGGGGTCGACACGAATACTGAGTATGACATCACACAGGTAGGGCGATGAATGTGTGACACGCGTCATCCAAACGCCCGTTCCTTTGTAACAATATGTTACTAAAGGCCCCCGCCGGAGCCCGCAAATACCCGTTCTGCGAGGCTCTGGTGGGGGTTAAAACACGTGAAACAGCAGGTCACGCGCCACATGTGAACGGAAAGTGACAATCTGTAACGACCTCGTTATAGTGTTGTGACATAAGGTTTTCGTTCGCCCGGATACATGGCGGCCGAAATACGGACAACAGTACGGAGTAATATGTCGAGTGAGTCCTCGACCGCAGAGATGCCACTGGTTCGCCGTCGCGATCTGCGCAAGCAGCATACATCTTCACCTGTGCCATCTGTCTTTTCGAAGCAGACCGCGACATCGGTGTCGCAGCATTCGGACCTGACTCCATCCGCACCCCTTTCGCCGCGTCGCGCGGCGATGGCTGCAGAAGCCAGGGCTGCCGCAGGATCTCCCCGTCGGGCCGCGATGGCCAAGGAAGCTTCGGTGCGTCCCGACCATGGCGGTTCGGCCTTCGTCGCCGCTCGCATAGGCAGCCGCGGATCTGACGGTTCACTGCTGCGTTCGGTGCGTCGACGCCGTGTGACGACATTCTCGGCCTTGGCCACTGTCTCTGTCACAGGAACCGCAATCGCCGCAGTGATGGTCGCAGGCAATATGAGCGGCAATCAGGAAGTCAAGGTCGACGAGACCGCTGCCGATAGCCAGACTCGCGCCATCAATTCCGAATCCGTCTCCGCCGATATCAAGGCAGACGACGAGAAGACGAGCATGGCCATCGGCGCCCCGAGCGCTAAGCAGACCAAGGTCGAGGCAGCTTCGCGTGCCATCACCAAAACTGTGCTTCCGGGATGCGAAGGCGAGGCTCCGAAAGGCGAGGCATCGAACGGTGAGGTCCCCGAAGAGTGGCTGTGCGATATCGGCGTCGGCAACCACCAGCTGCGTTCGGACGCTGCAGTGTCCTTTGCCAAGATGAACGCTGCGTTCAAAAAAGACACGGGCAAGGACCTGGCAGTCACCGACTCGTATCGGTCGCTGGAATCTCAGATCTCCGTCGCAGAGCGCAAGCCCGGGTTCGCTGCTCGGCCCGGCACATCCAACCACGGCTGGGGGATCGCTCTGGATCTCGGTGCAGGAACTCAGAACGGCACCGGCGTGCAGTACGACTGGCTCGTCGCCAATGGTGAGAAGTACGGTTGGGAGAACCCCGACTGGGCCAAGCGCAATGCCTATGAACTCTGGCACTGGGAATATGTTCCAGGTCGCAAGGACCTCAAGGGCGCCTGATGCCGATATCCGCGTGCAATCGAGTCTCGATTGCACGCGGATTCGTTTTGGGAAGCACCACAGGTCGGTGATAGCATTGCATCCGTTGCCCGCGTAGCTCAGTGGATAGAGCGTCTGCCTCCGGAGCAGAAGGTCGTAGGTTCGAATCCTGTCGCGGGCACCACACACCGTCCTCCTCATCAGCTGAGGTGGGCGGTTTCTGCTACCACCGATTATGGTGGGTCCTAAGCAACCTCAACCAGCTGATGAAGGCCCTGATGTCGACTCCCGCGGATGTATCGAACGCCGATGTCGTGCTCAGCGCACAATCGGTGCGAAAGAGCTTCGGCCGCGGCGACACCGCTGTGACGGCCCTCGATGACATCACGGTGAACTTCGAGGCCGGCAAGTTCAGCGCGATCATGGGACCCTCGGGCTCAGGAAAATCGACGTTCATGCACGTCCTCGCCGGACTCGACAGAGTGGATTCGGGAACCATCACGATGGGCGACCAGGACATTACTGGTCTCAATGACAGAGAACTGACCCAACTGCGGCGAGACCGGGTCGGATTCATCTTCCAAGCATTCAATCTTGTCCCCACACTGTCGGCTGAACAGAACATCGAGCTGCCGGTGTCCCTGGCTCGCAAGAAGATCGATCCGGAGTGGAAGGCTGAAGTCGTTGAACGGCTTGAACTGGGGGACCGGCTCAGGCACCGACCGCACGAACTCTCCGGTGGCCAGCAGCAGCGCGTTGCTGTGGCCCGGGCTCTTCTTACTCGCCCGGACGTGATCTTCGCCGATGAGCCCACAGGCAACCTCGACTCCCAGGCAGGCGCAGAGGTGCTGGCCCTGCTCCACGGTGCAACCACCCGCTACGGGCAGACGATCATCTTGGTCACCCACGACCCTGTAGCCGCCTCCCACGCCGATCGGGTCGTGCTGCTCAAGGACGGACGAGCCGGGGGAGAAGTGCAGCAGCCGAGCAGGGAATCCGTGGTCTCCGCGCTGGGTGAGCTGAGCGATCTGTGATCGCAGTCGCTCTGGCGGAGATCCGAATCCACTGGGCGCGATTCCTCGCAGTGGGTCTCGGCATTGCGCTGGCAGCAGGATTCGTCGCCTCGACCCTGATCATCAGCTCATCACTGCAGACAAGCCTGAAGGAATCGATCGGGCACACATTCTCCGAATCGGATCTCGTCATCGTTCCGGGCCAGGACGTCTTCGTCAACGGGCAGGAAGTCTCTCCTTTGGCGAAGCCTCTGGAACGGGTCGACGGAGTCAGCGGTGCGGCTGTCAATGCTCGCACGACGACGACAGGTCGAGGTCAGTCCTTCTCTGAGAGCACGTTCGCTCTGACCCCTGCACCAGCCGATACGAGCCTGGACACGTTCTCCATCACCGAAGGCACACGGCCTGATTCGAATACCGACCTGGTCCTGGACGAGGCCACTGCGACCGATCTGGGTGTGGGCATCGGCGACGAGATCCGTTTCTCCGTTGACGCGGTGTCCGTCGGACCTGATGAAGATTCGATGCCCGTCTACCGGGGTCCTCGCCAGAGCAACACGACGTTCACCGTGGTCGGTCTGGCTTCCATGGGCAGCGGTCCCGCGACTGCAGGCATGCACCGAGGAATGACAACCTCGGCGAGCTATCAGGAGTACTTCGCTCAACAGGGCGACGTCATTGCGATCCAGATCGCGCTTGACCCAGGTGCGGATCCGGCCGCGGTTCTCCCACGTCTGCAGGCGACGATCGACGGCTCTGCACTGCAGGGGAGCTTGGAGGCGCTGACTGTCTCCGACGCCATCGACGTCAAAGCCGAACGGCTTTCCGGCAGCAACGAGGTCATCACCTGGCTGCTTCTTGCCTTCGCCGGCATCTCCGTCATCGTGGCGATACTGGTGGTGTCCAACACCTTCTCCGTCATCGTGGCCGGGCGCAGACGCGAACTGGCACTGCTGCGCTGCCTGGGAGCCTCACGTCTTCAGCTCTACGGTTCTGTGGTCACCGAGGGGACGTTCGTGGGGCTGCTCGGGTCGATCATCGGTGTGGTCGTTGGGGCAGGCTTCAGCTTCTGCCTCGCTGCCGGCGCGAAGCAGATCTGGCCCAAGGAGTTCGAATACCTGAGCCTCAGCGTGCCCCCATCGGCATTGCTGATCGGCGTTGCCGTCGGGGTGCTTCTCACGGTGCTCGCCACCATCCGACCGGCCCGCAGCGCCATCGCGGTGACACCACTGGAGGCGCTGCAGCCCTTCGACGAGGCGCTGTCTCCTTCACGCCAGAGCAGGTCGCGCCACATCGTCGGGTGGTCGAGCATCGGCCTCGGAATCGTGCTCCTCCTCGCCTCGATCTATCTCATCGAACAGTCGCAGGCATGGATCCTGGGCGGTGCACTCGGGGGAGCGCTTATCGTCTTCGGCCTTGTGCTGTGTTCCGTGATGATCATTCCCCCGGTTGTCGCGGCCATCGGTGACCTGGCCTTCAGCCCCTTCGGTATCCCTGGGCGACTGGCAACCCTGAATACATTGCGCAATCGCCGGCGAACCGCAGCGACCGCAACCGCACTCATCATCGGCGTCACCCTTGTGTCGACGATTCTGGTCGGCGGAATGTCAACGAAGGCCACGATGGGTCTCGGCCTCGACCAGCGCTATCCCATCGACATCTCTGTCCCGCTCGAAACCACCGTCGACCGCGACGAAGTCGATGGCGTGCGTGACATTGCGGGCGTGGAAGCCGTCGTCGTCGCTCATCGGGCACAGGTGATCGGCGATCACGGCGGCTCGCCCCCTGAGCTCTATGTCATCGATCCCGAATCCGCGCAGACCGTGATCAGCGAGGGCGCCGAGCCCCCGGTTGCCGGGAAAGTGCTCGTCCCCAAGGACTTCGCCCCAGACAGCATCCGCATCAAGGGCCTCAACGAGGCGACGGTTCCGGTTGAGAAAGCCGGTGACTCGAGTCTGGTGTACTTCACCACCCCGGATGTCGGCAATGACCTGGGCGTGTCTGCAACTTCCACGTCCGTTCTGGTCAGGGTCGATGCGAGTGCTTCGGTCTCCGATATCTTCCGGATCCAACAGGACGTGGCCGAAGCACTCGATGTCACCAGCGACGAGGTAGCCGGTTCAGCAGTGGCTCGTGGGCAATACTCCGAATTCATCGATGTGCTTCTCATTGCTGCTGTGGCCCTCCTGTTCGTTGCTGTCCTCATCGCCCTGCTCGGTGTCTCGAACACGGTGAGCCTGTCGGTGATCGAACGTCGGCGGGAGAACTCCCTGCTCCGGGCCCTGGGGTTGAGCATCTCCCAGCTGAGGTCACTTCTCGCCCTCGAGGCCACCCTCATATCCTCAGTGGCGGCGCTCATCGGGCTTCTTCTCGGTGGGGCGCTGGGCATCGTCGGCACCCATCTGATCACGCACGACTATTCCAATCGGCTCATCGTTGACTGGTCCCTTCCCTCCACTTTGGGCATCCTGCTGGTGGCGATCCTTGCGGGGCTGCTCTCTGCTCTGGCACCAGCCCGACGGGCCGCGCGGCTGTCACCGGTTGAGGGTCTCAAGCAGGAGAACTGACCCCGCCGAGGCTGGTGCGGTGGGCAGGATGATAGAAATGCAAGCATGAAATCTGCGTGGGCATCCGGTCTGATCGTCATCGGAATCGTTGTCGCAGCATTCAACCTTCGCCCGGGCGTGACCGGCTTGTCGCCGTTGCTGGACGTGATGGGCTCGGAGATCCATCTGAGCGCCGCGTTCCTGGCCATCATCGGGATGTTGCCGCCGCTGCTCTACGGAATCAGCGGCTTCGTCACTCCACGGCTGTACAACCGGTTCTCCGGACTGACGATCTCACTGGCAGTGATGATCATGATCACGGCTGGCCTGGGCCTGCGCGCGATCGTCGACTCTTCTGCACTCTTCCTGGCGCTGAGCGTTCTCGCACTGCTGGGCATGGGCATCGGCAACGTCGTCGTGCCACCGATCGTGAAGTCCTACTTCCCGGACCGTGTCGCACTGATGTCGACAGTGCATGTGGGTCTGCTGCAGCTGGGGACTTTCATCCCACCACTCGTGGCAGTGCCACTGGCATCGAAGCTCGAGTGGCGCGGTTCCCTGCTTGTGTGGGCAGTCTCCGCGGCTGTGGGGATCGCAGTCTGGGCAGTGATCGCTGTGCTCAGGCCTGCACCTCGGTCACAGGTCTCGGCCACGGTCGTCGGCGGCAGCGAACTGCTGCGACTGGTCAAGACCCGCCGAGCCTGGGCACTGATGACGATGACCGGACTGACCTCTTTCAACAATTTCATCCTGTTCACCTGGCTGCCTACCCTGCTGACACGATCGGGCTTCGACCCGGCGTTCGCAGGAGCCATGCTCGCTCTCGTGACGGCCATCCCCCTCGTCCTCGGGTTCGTCCTGCCGCTTCTCGCGCAGAAGATGCGCACAGCTTCGCCGATAGTCGCGGCCTTCTGCGCCTGTCTGGCTGTCGGCTACCTCGGCCTGTGGCTCATGCCTCAGGCGGCACCAGTGTTGTGGACGGTCCTGCTGGGCATCGGAATTTCGACCTTCCCGCTGGCTCTGACCCTGATCACCCTGCGCTCAAGCAGCGCCGAGGCCTCGGCGGCACTGTCCGGGTTCGTTCAGGGAGGCGGGTACCTGATGGCCGCGACCGGGCCCCTGATCTTCGCCTTCCTCATCCAGAGCTTTGATGTGATGTGGCCTGCCTACGCCGTGGTGCTGGCCTCCACAGCGGTGAAGTTCGCAGTCAGCTTCTCCGCCTGTCGTCCCGGCTCGATCTGATCCAGACACCACACGGACTGGGCACCACGTGTACCGGAGTACAACACGGTCCGATGTGAAGGCGAGGACTATGACACCTGATTCGCCGTCGAGAACCGGACCCGAGTAATCTGAACGGGTGACCCCGGAACTTCTGCAGACCGCTCTGGCGCGTGCACTGGCGAGCAGCGCCGCCGCACGAAGAATCGACAGTGACCCTGTACCGGACTCGACCCTGCGCAGGGCGCAGGCACAGTCTCACGGGGACTGGGTCTCGACCATCGCACTGCGCAGTGCCACATCTCTGCACACTGAGCCCAGAACACTGGCAGAGGAGATCGCTTCACGACTGCGCGATCACACCGGAATCACCCGTGTCGACGTCGCCGGGCCCGGGTTCCTCAACATCACAGTGAGTTCCAGCAGCCTCGCCCAGGTCGCCGCCGACATCGTCGGCACAGGCACGGCATTCGGTCCTGATCAGGACACGGCCGCGCGCATCGAAGCCACGGTCGATGGACGCATCGCTTCCAACCCCGAACTGCGGACTCTGCTCCCTGCAGTGGGCAGCGACACGGTTCGCTTCCTGGCCGCACGCAGCATCACGGCCTCATCGCAGGCAGCAGACGTGGGACTGCTGCGCACAGCCCACCCGGACAATCCTGTGTACTTCGTCCAGGTCGCGCACTCCTCGGCCTGTCGCGTCGAACGTCGCGCGGCAGCGGCCGGCATCAGCGCCGACGACTTCGACCCGAGCGTCCTGACCGATGCCACCGAGACCGCGTTGGCTGCAGCCCTGGCAGACTTCATCACCACGATCAACGCCGCCGCCTGCACAGGCGAGCTTCGGCGCATCACCTGTCTCCTCGAAGCCAGCGCACAGCTGTTCTTGGACTGGGCGAAGACATGCCCAGTGACACCGAGCATCGACGAGGACATCACTCGACTCCACGCTTCCCGGCTGGTCCTCGACCGAGCCGCCATCATCGTCCTGGCCACAGGACTTCGACTACTGGGCGTTCGCGCCCCGGAGAGGATGTAATGCCAGCCCATATCGCCGGCACCATGCACGCCACCCCCGCACCCGTGTGGCTGCCCTACCCCGAGGACGTCAACGCCCTCCTGCCCAGCTTGTGGTCGGACAACGTGACGAAGTCCGACTCCGGTGTCCTCACAGTCGCCGGGCACGCAGTCACTGATCTCGCTGAACGCTACGGCACTCCGACCCTCGTCATGGATGTCGCTGACTTCACCGCTCGCGCCGAGAACTACGTCAGCGCGTATTCTGCGGCGTTCTCCACTGACAAGGGACTGTCCGGTGTCGATGTCTTCTATGCGGGCAAGGCATTCCTGTGCACCGCTGTCGCCAGGTGGGTCCACGCGGCGGGCCTTGGCCTCGACACCTGTTCTCTGGGAGAGATGATGGTGGCCCGCGCAGCAGGAGTTCCAGGCGAACGAGTCGGTCTGCACGGCAACAACAAATCTGTGGCCGAGCTCGAATATGCTCTCGACTACGGTGTGGGGCGCATCTTCGTCGACAGCCTCGACGAGATTTCCCTGCTGGAATCGATCGCGGCCGCGAAGGGCACCGTTGCACCTGTGATGCTGCGGGTGACAGTGGGGGTCGAGGCCCACACGCACGATTTCATCGCCACAGCTCATGAGGACCAGAAGTTCGGGCTCTCGGTCTCCGCCGGAACAGCAGCAAGGGCCGCCGAGGCAGTGGCGAACTCACCGCACCTGCGTTTCGATGGTCTGCACTCGCACATCGGCTCACAGATCTTCGACATCTCCGGCTTCCAGGTCGCTGCCGCCCGTGTCCTGGCGCTGCGAGCGGAGATCATGGACGAGCACGGTGTCGATCTGCCCGATGTCGACCTTGGCGGCGGCTTCGGAATCCGCTACACCTCACAGGACACGCCCATCCCGGTGGCCGAGATGGCCCAGGAGCTCGCCGCGGTGGTCGCCAAGGAATGCCGCGGACTGGGCACGAACGTGCCACGGATCTCCATCGAGCCCGGACGCGCGATCGTGTCCCCGTCGATGTTCACCCTCTACCGGGTCGGCACGGTCAAAGAGGTCGACACCGACAACGGTGTGCGCACCTACGTCGCCGTCGACGGGGGGATGAGTGACAACATTCGGACAGCTCTCTACGATGCCGACTATTCGTGTACCTTGGCCAATCGGAACTCCAGTTCCGAACCCGCCATCGTGCGCGTCGTGGGCAAGCACTGCGAATCCGGTGACATCATCGTCCGAGACGAATACATGGGATCCGATGTGTCCTCCGGGGATCTTGTCGCGGTCCCGAGCACCGGTGCCTACTGCCGGTCACTGGCCAACAACTACAACCACCTGCCGAAACCAGGGGTCCTGGCCGTGACAACGGATAAGGTTGAGTGGATTGTGACGCCCGAGGACTACTCTCAGATGTTGCGCAGCGATCCGGGAATGAACGTCGGTGAGCGCGCGTGAGTGCCATTGAAGACAGCGAAAAGGTGAACAAATGCAGGCTTTGAAAGTTGCCATGCTCGGATGTGGAGTCGTCGGCACCGAGGTCGCCGCCCGCATCCAGAACCGGAGCGAGGCTCTGGCCGAACGGATCGGTGCGCCTCTTGAACTGAGCGCAATCGTCGTCCGCGACACCGCGAAGGCGCGTCCGGGGATCGATCCGAGCCTGCTGACGACGGACGCGGAGACTGCCATCGCTGACGCCGACATCGTCATCGAGCTCATGGGCGGGATCGAGCCTGCCAAAACGCTCATCCGATCGGCACTCGACCACGGATCCTCTGTCGTCACAGCAAACAAGGCCCTGCTGGCCGCCAACTACGGTGAGCTCATGTCCGCAGCGGACACCGCAGGAGTCCGTCTCGAACACGAAGCCGCCGTCGCCGGTGCCATTCCCATCATCCGTCCAGTCGGTGATTCGCTGGCCGGGGATCGGATCGACCGGATCATGGGCATCGTCAACGGCACCACCAACTACATCCTCGATCAGATGGACTCCGAGGGCTGGGGCTTCGATGAAGCGCTCACGACCGCGCAGGAGCTGGGATTCGCCGAGGCGGACCCGACCGCTGACGTCGGTGGACACGATGCTGCGGCCAAGGCCGCGATTCTCTCGTCACTGGCCTTCCACGCTCCAGTCACGATCGACGATGTCCACGTCGAAGGCATCGAAGACATCACCCCCGAGATGGTTGCCACGGCTCGGGACCAGGGATTCGTCATCAAACTCCTCGCTGTCTGCGAACGAGTCAGCGAATCGCCTGCCGGGCCGGGACTGTCCGCTCGCGTCTACCCGGCACTGCTGGGACGCCATCACCCTCTTGCGACGGTGCGCGGCGCCTTCAATGCGGTCTTCATCGAGGCCGAGGCCGCTGGTTCGCTCATGTTCTACGGACAGGGCGCCGGCGGCGAACCGACCGCTTCTGCAGTCCTCGGCGATGTGGTCTCCGTGGCCCGCCGCAAGGTTCTCGGCGGTCGTGGACAGTACGAACGTCCTTTCCACAAGGACTCGACGATCCTGCCGATATCGGCGATCACCACCCGATACCACATCACCCTCGACGTCGTCGATCGTCCTGGAGTCCTCGCGGCAGTCTCCGAGGTCTTCTCCGATGAAGGCGCTTCGATCGAACTCATGCGCCAGACCGTGGGAGAAGTCGACGAACAGGGCACTCAGCACGCGAAGCTGGTGCTCGCCACCCACTCGAACACCGACGCGATCCTGCAGGGAACGGTCGACCGCCTCGGCGGCCTTCCCGTGGTTCGCGCCGTCAAATCCGTGATCCGTGTAGAAGGACAGTGAGAATGACCGAATTCCCCAAAAAGCAGTGGCAGGGCGTCGTCGAGGAATACCGCAGCCTGCTCGACATCTCCGAGACCACACCGGCCGTGACTCTGGGTGAGGGCGGAACACCGCTCATCCACGCGGAGAAGCTCAGCGAGCTCACCGGTGCTGACGTATGGGTGAAGTACGAAGGCCTCAACCCGACGGCGTCTTTCAAGGACCGCGGTATGACCATGGCCATCACCAAAGCTGCGGCTCAGGGCGCGAAGGCCGTCATCTGCGCCTCGACCGGCAACACCTCAGCCTCGGCGGCGGCCTACGCCACCAAGGCGGGACTGACCTGCGCCGTGCTGGTGCCCACCGGCAAAATCGCCCCGGGCAAGATGAGCCAGGCCATCGCTCATGGGGCCACGCTGCTCGAAGTTGACGGAAACTTCGACGACTGCCTGACTCTGTGTCGGAAGCTCTCCGAGTCCTACCCGGTTCACCTCGTCAACTCCGTCAACCCTGATCGCATCGAGGGACAGAAGACTGCCTCCTTCGAGGTTGTCGACGTCCTGGGCGACGCCCCCGATATCCACGTGCTGCCTGTGGGCAACGCGGGCAACATCACCGCCTACTGGAAGGGGTACCGCCAGTACCAGGAGATCGGCGTCTCGACCCGCCTGCCGCAGATGTGGGGCTTCCAAGCAGCAGGATCGGCACCGATCGTGCTCGGCCACCCTGTCGACGAACCCGATACGATCGCCACCGCCATCCGAATCGGCAATCCTGCCAGCTGGCAGCAGGCCATCGAGGCGCGTGACTCCTCCGGTGGAGTCATCGACTCGGTCACCGACGATGAGATCCTGCGCGCACACAAGATTCTTTCCCGGGAAGAGGGAATCTTCGTCGAGCCCGGTTCGGCCGCCTCGGTAGCTGGTCTGCTGAAGATGTCCGAAGCGGGCAAGGTCCCTGCCGGCGCACGAATCGCGGTCACCGTGACCGGTCACGGCCTCAAGGACCCCAGCTGGGCACTTCACACAGCCGACGGTTCCGAGATCGAGCCCAAGCGGGTCTCCGTCGACGCCGTCAGCGCGGCACGGGCTCTCGGGCTCGAAGACAGGTGAGCGTGAGGATCCAGATCGAGGTTCCGGCCACCTCGGCGAACCTGGGCCCTGGCTACGATGCGTTCGGCCTAGCACTCGGGATATTCGACACTCTGACGCTGACGATCCACGACGAACCCGTCGATCCCAGCACCTGTGTGAGTGTGACGGGGGAGAGCGCTGAGACTCTGCCGACGGACCGGTCCCACCTCATCATGCGTGTGATCGTCGATGTGCTCCATGCGGAGTATCCGAACGCTCCCGCAGACTTGGGGGAGAGGATCAGCCTGGACTGTGTCAACCGGATACCGCATTCGCGCGGACTCGGATCCTCCGCGGCCGCGATCGTGGGCGCCATTGCGCTGGCGGGCGAGATCGGGGTCTACGCCGGCGGTGACAGACTGAGTCGGCAACGCGTGCTTGAGCTCGCTTCCGAACTCGAGGGCCACCCTGACAACGCGGCTCCTGCCGTGTTCGGGGGACTGACGATCGCCCTGCCGGACCCTGCCCGCTCGTGGCCGGTGCCGTCCAACACCCTCGCCGAGGTGACCGTGCTGGTGCCCGAGGTGCGTTTGGATACGGAGATCGCACGAAGCGTGATCCCCGTATCCGTCGAACATGAAGTCGCCGCAGAGAACTCCGCACGTGCCGCGCTGCTCATCCATGGATTCGTCACCGATGCCTCTGTTCTGCTGGAGGCCACCGACGATCGGCTCCATCAGGAATTCCGACGCGAGGCTTATCCCGACTCGATGGTCATTGTCGACGGCTTGCGCGCCGAGGGCCTGCCCGCAGTGATCTCGGGTGCAGGACCCACCGTCCTCGTCCTTGCGAGCACGGTCCCTGCGGCGCTTCTCCCGCCATCGGTGACCCTCATTCACACCTCGATTGACCTCGGCGGATATCGTGTCACGGAAAAGAATGAGGCACCGGATTCGCGTGATCGGCGTTGAGCACGTAAACTGATGGTGTTCCGTCAGTGATGGGATTCGACGATATGCATCGCGAATCCACTGTCTATTTCACAAATTCTGGAACGTCTCCTGCTCATTCTTAGGCAGGTTATCTTTCACAATGCACCGTCAACGGTGTTTCCGTCGCCGTGAGTAAACGGCTCTTGCCGCACGGCCGAAAGAGGGAGAAGGACCTTCGTGTCTGAAACCACTACTCAAGATTCCACGCCACGCACCGGCAGTCTGACCGCTTTGCGTCTGCCCCAGCTCCAGGAGATGGCGGCGGGACTCGGGATCAAAGGGTACCGTCGACTTCGCAAAGGCGAACTGATCGACGCCATCAACAACCACAATGGCTCACAGGGCGGTTCGGGACAGGCTCAAGCAGCCCCGAAGACCGCACCGGCCGCTTCTGCAGGATCCGCGAAGGAAGCCAAGGAAGACAAGAGCGGTTCCAACGCAGCACCCGATGAAGCCAAGCGTCGTCCGGCTCGTCGCAGCGCAGCTGCGGCATCTGACGATGATGCCGTCGCCGCACAGGGAGCAGCTGCCACAGCGACGTCCGCTGAAGTCTCGACCGTCGCCGATACGCCGGTCGCAGACGATACTTCGTCGGAATCGTCCGGCGAGCCGGACAAGCAGCGTTCGCGTCGCAGCCGTTCACGCTCGCGTGGTGCTGAGCCGCAGAGCGAGGACAACGGACACAGCTCCGATGACTCGGGTGAGCGCTCGGAGCGCAATGACCGCGGCAACGGTCGCAATCGTCAGAACGACGACAACGATCGCAACGGTGAGCGCAGCGACCGCGGAAACGACCGCAACGGTGACCGCAACGATCGCGGGAACGGGCGCAGCCGCCAGAACGACGACAACGACCGCAGCAACGACCGTGGCAATGACCGTAATGATCGCGGCAACAACCGTAATCGTCAGAACGACGACAACGACCGCGGCAATGACCGCAATGATCGCGGCAACAACCGCAACCGTCAGAACGACGACAACGATCGTGGCAACGACCGCAACAATGACCGTCGGGGTCGCAACAACAATGATGACGATGATCGCGGCAACCGTCGCGGACGTGGTCGGGACCGTGACCGCAAACGTCGCGGAGGACGCGGCGGCGACGAGCCCGAGATCCGCAACGATGACGTGCTCATCCCTGTCGGCGGCATCCTCGACGTGCATGACAACTACGCATTCCTGCGTACCTCCGGCTACCTGCCCGGACCCAACGATGTCTACGTCTCGGCTTCGATGGTGCGCAAGAACCAGCTGCGCAAGGGCGATGCCGTCGCCGGTGCCATTCGTCAGCCTCGCGAGAACGACCGCAACAGCAAGCGCGAGAAGTTCGACGCTCTGGTGCGACTGGACTCGGTCAACGGCCTGACCGTCGATGACGCCCGGAGTCGTGTCGAGTTCTCGAAGCTGACACCGCTCTACCCGCAGGAGAGGATGCGTCTTGAGACCACCTCCAAGCAGCATTCGACCCGGCTCATCGACCTTGTGACTCCCATCGGCAAGGGCCAGCGTGGTCTCATCGTGGCACCCCCGAAGGCGGGCAAGACGATGATCATGCAGCAGGTCGCCAATGCGATCACCGAGAACAATCCGGAAGTCCACCTGATGGTCGTCCTCGTCGACGAACGTCCCGAGGAAGTTACGGATATGCAGCGTGCTGTGAAGGGCGAGGTCATTGCTTCGACCTTCGACCGTCCGGCCGATGACCACACGACGATCGCCGAGCTGGCCATCGAGCGCGCTAAGCGTCTCGTTGAAATGGGCTCCGACGTCGTCGTGCTCCTCGACAACATCACGCGTCTCGGCCGTGCCTACAACATTGCACAGCCAGCCTCGGGCCGCATTCTCTCCGGTGGTGTCGACGCGAACGCGCTCTACCCGCCGAAGCGATTCTTCGGCGCTGCCCGCAACATCGAGAACGGCGGCTCGCTGACGATTCTGGCCACAGCCCTCGTCGAGACCGGTTCCAAGATGGACGAGGTCATCTTCGAAGAGTTCAAGGGCACCGGCAACATGGAGCTGCGTCTGTCGCGCCAGCTCGCTGACAAGCGCATCTTCCCGGCTGTGGACGTCAACGCGTCGAGTACCCGTCGTGAAGAGATGCTGATGACCAATGAAGAGATGAAGGTCATGTGGCAGCTTCGGCGCGTACTGTCCGGACTCGAACAGCAGCAGGCTGTCGAGCTCCTGATGTCGAAGCTGAAGGAAACCGGCTCGAACGTCGAATTCCTCATGCAGGTGCAGAAGACGACGCCTCTGCAGAAGTCTTCCACCGACAACAACTGAGATGGCCGACGATGACACCCTCAAAGCCAGCGTCAGCGCACTGCTCGACGAGCATGCACGATTGCAGTCGGAACTCTCCGATCCTGCGGTGCACGCTGACGCTGGCCGCGCCAGGAAGCTGACCAGGCGCTACGCAGAACTCGACAAGGTCGCAGTGACCGCTCGTCGGTTCGCCCAGCTCGAAGACGACGCCGTCGCCGCGGAGGAACTCGCGGACGACGACGCCGAATTCGGTGCTGAAGCCAAACGCCTGCACGAGGAGGCCTCGGTGATCGAGGCCGAGCTCAGAGACCTCTTGGTTCCCAGCGATCCCGACGATGCACGCGATGCGATCATCGAGATCAAAGCTGGTGAGGGTGGTGACGAATCGGCGCTGTTTGCAGGGGATCTCCTGCGCATGTACCAGCGCTGGATCGACTCACGCGGATGGTCCTCGCAGATCTTGGATGCCACGCATTCTGATCTCGGCGGCTACAAAGACGTCACCCTTGCTGTGAAGGCCAAGGACGACGGTGCCTACGGTTGGGTGAAGTTCGAAGGTGGAGTCCACCGGGTCCAACGCGTGCCCGTGACCGAATCCCAAGGACGCATCCATACCTCGGCCGCCGGAGTGCTCGTATTTCCCGAGGTGGACGAGCCTGAGGAAGTCGCACTCGATGACAACGATCTCCGCATCGACGTCTACCGGTCCTCAGGTCCCGGTGGTCAGTCCGTGAACACCACGGACTCCGCTGTGCGCATCACCCACGTGCCCACAGGAATCACCGCCAGCTGTCAGAACGAGAAGTCACAGCTGCAGAACAAGGAAGCAGCGCTGCGCATGCTCCGGGCTCGCATCCTGGCCAAACAGGCAGAGGAAGCCGCGGCCGAGGCTGCGGACATCCGACGGTCCCAGGTTCGCACCGTCGACCGCTCCGAACGCATCCGCACCTACAACTTCCCCGAAAACCGGATCACCGACCATCGGACGGGCTACAAGGCCTACAACCTTGACCAGGTTCTCTCCGGCGACCTCGATCCGGTCATCGGCTCCTGCCGTGAGGCTGACAAAGCAGCTCGACTCGACGCACTGGGGGACTGACCTGATTCCGCGCCCTTCCAGTCCCGAAGAGGACGTGTCGACGGTGCTGCGCGGAGCGGCACAGCTGCTGGCCGATGCCGACGTCGCCAACCCAGACCCGGACTCCGCAGCGCTGCTTGCCCATGCCTGGGGGATCGACGCCTCTGACCTGGCCCGCAGGCGCCTCCTCGGCGATGGTGTCCCCGCCGAAGTCACGGAAGTCTTCGCACAGCTCATCGACCGGCGACGTCAGCGCGTCCCGCTTCAGCACATCATCGGAGTCGCGGCCTTTCGTCACCTCGAACTGCAGGTGGGCCCTGGAGTGTTCGTTCCCCGGCCCGAGACCGAGCTTCTCGTCACCGAGGTCCTCGAAGAGCTGGACAGGCAGGAGAGCGGGTACGAGCCCTTCGTCATCGATCTGTGTTCGGGTTCGGGTGCGATCACGCTGTCCCTGGCAACCGAACATCCGCAGCTGCGCATCATCGGCGTCGAGCGCGAAACCGAGGCCCTGAACTGGTCGCTGAAGAATCTGGCCTCCGTCAGCCTCGGCGACTCCAGTGTCGAGCTGATCAGCGGTGACGCAACGATGTTCGCCGACGATCGACCTGACCTGTGGGGCAGCGCGGATGTCGTCGTGACCAATCCTCCCTATGTACCCGATGAGGCTGTGCCGCGCGATGCCGAGGTGCGCGAACACGATCCGGCAGCCGCTCTCTACGGAGGATCGACGGGCCTGGAGATCCCAGGACTCATCGTGAAGCAGGCGGAGAAGCTGCTGCGTCCGGGGGGCTTCTTCATCATGGAGCATTCCGAGGAACAGGGCCCCGGCGCCTGCGAACTCATCATGTCGACGGCCAGTCTCAGACGAGCCGCCACCTACCCGGACTACACTGGACGCGACCGCTACACGGTGGCTCATCGTGTGTCAGGGGTCGACCTGTGACCATGGACCACCCGGTTCGGGCCACTGACCACCACGATCCGAAACGGAGGATTCGTGTCGAGACGATTCGACGTGACCCAAAGCGACATCCGTGATCTTGTCCTGGACGAATGCGCCAGGGTCAGTGAGACGGGCAATCTGCTCGTCATTCCCACAGACACCGTGTATGGGATCGCCGCAGACGCATTCAGCGCTTCGGCAGTTTCCGCTCTGCTGGCAGCGAAAGGCCGCGGGCGTGACATGCCGCCGCCTGTCCTCGTCCCGCGTGCGGAGACCGTCTTCGGCCTCGTCGACGGTGTCGACGAGAGGATGCTTTCGCTGACCGCCCGGTTCTGGCCCGGACCACTGACGATCATCGCGAATGCACAGCCGTCGTTGGACTGGGATCTCGGCGACACCCATGGCACCGTTGCGGTGCGAATGCCCGACGACGAGTACGCCCTCGCGCTGCTGGGGCGGACGGGGCCACTGGCCGTGTCCAGCGCCAACACCTCCGGAGAACCCGCCGCCACCTCGGTGGATGAGGCGATGGAGATGTTGGGCGACGATGTCGACATCTACGTCGACGGCGGAGTGAGGGCCTCGGGAGCCTCCTCGACGATCATCGACCTCACCAGCGAAGTGCCGCGCATCGTGCGCGAGGGTCCCGTGACCATCGAAGAACTGCGTGAGATCGTCCCCGATGTCATCGGCCTGGACGGCTGAGTGCGCGCCTACCTCTTCATCCTCATCATCTCGGCCCTCGTGGCCTACCTGCTGACCCCGATGGTCAGGCGGGTAGCTGAGCGCGGCCAGATCTTCTCGCCTCTGCGCGAACGCGATGTCCATTCCGTCCCGACGCCGAGGTTGGGTGGGGTAGCGATGTTCGGGGCGGTGATCGTGGGCCTCATCTTCGCCTCCCAGACACCGTTCCTGCAGAGGATCTTCTCGGATATGGGGCCCATCGTCGGCATTGCCGGTGCGGCCACCGTGCTGTGCGTGCTGGGCATCATCGATGACATCTGGGATCTCCATTGGATCACCAAGCTTGCAGGGCAGGCGCTTGCAGCTGGATTCATGGCCATCAACGGCGTGGCACTGCTGTCGATCCCCTTCGGGGGAGTGATCATCGGTTCGCCGCGGATGTCGATCATCATCACCATCCTCGTCGTCCTGGTCACCATCAATGCTGTGAACTTCGTCGATGGGCTCGACGGTCTGGCAGCGGGAGTCGTCGCGATCGGCGGCAGCGCATTCTTCATCTACTCCTACGGTCTGGCCCGGGACGCATCGCCTGAGTCCTATGCGAACCTGGCCTCGCTGATCACCGCAATCCTCGTCGGCGCCTGTGTCGGCTTCCTCCCGCACAACTTCAATCCAGCGCGGATCTTCATGGGCGATTCCGGGTCGATGCTCATCGGTCTCCTGCTGGCCGCATCGACCATCCGCGTCACCGGCCAGGTCGACCCGGCGCTGCTTGGGGAAGAGCGAGTCTTCGCGACCTTCCTGCCCATCGTTCTGCCGGTCGCCGTGATGTTCCTGCCGCTGCTCGACCTGGGGCTGGCAGTCATCCGTCGCCTCGTGGCCGGCCAATCACCGTTCTCCGCCGATGCCAAGCACCTCCATCACAGGATGCTCAGGCTTGGCCACTCTCATGCTCGGGCCGTCCTCATCCTCTATACCTGGACCGCGCTCATCGCCTTCGGGTCCGTCATGCTTCTGCTGATGCCGTGGATCTATGTCGTCTGCATCGTCGGCGGACTGTTCGCCATCACCCTGCTCTTCACCTTCTACCCCCTGCGGGTCCGTCAGAAAGCCAGAGAGGAAATCTCATGACCGATGAGTCACCGCGTCAGGAAACCTACGTCGAAGCAGCATGGGCCAGAGTCTGGAAGTCCATGTTGGTCCGCGGTGTCATCCTCGTCGCTGCTGTCGCTGTGCTCGGAATGGGCATCGGCTACCTGGTTTCCGGGACCGAAGGCTTCAACGGCGGGGCCGTCGGTGGGGGACTGGCCGCCGTGTTCATCATCGTCACTCTGGTCATCATGTATGCGGGGCGCAACATGGGGCTGACAGCGATCGCCGGATTCTTAGGCATCGGCTTCCTCTTCAAGGCGTTCATCTTCATGATCGTCATCTGGCGGATCAAGGACGCGAGCTGGCTGGACGGAAATGTGGCGTTCCTCACTATCGTCGTCGCAGTGATCGGTTCCTCCCTTGTTGAAGCACTGACTGTGGTCAAGGGGCGCGTGCCCTACGTGGATCCCGATGCGAAATAGGTGAAATCGACGATTGCGCCGGGGTCTGCCAGAAGATGTACAGTCAAAGGTGATGAATTTGTCGGCAGCTCTCTACAATTGGTAGAGTTGTTGCGGTGCTGGAGCCAATTGTTGCTCCAAGTCGCTCCTGAACCTATACCTACACAATCAATGTGTGGATCAGGCCAGGCCATTTAGGCTTTTGACCATGGGAGAGTAAAGGAAACGTGGGAACACTCAACGCTGCGAACACAATGATCCAAGCCGCTGAAAGTGGTTTTCACGCCCCATCCATGGCGGAGTTCTTTCCCGCCGCGTTCCTCTTCGAAGGCACTCCCTTTGAGATGAACCGCGTGATGCTCATTCGCGTCCTCGCCACTGTCGCAGTCGTTGTTCTGCTCGCTGTGTGGGCTAAGCGCATGAAGCTGGTACCCAGTCGTTTCCAGTCAGCTATGGAGCTGGCCATGGAATTCGTCACCGTCGGCATCGCCGAAGACACCCTGGGCAAGGAAAAAGCCAAGAAGTTCATGCCACTGATCGTGGCGATCTTCTTCGGCATCCTGTTCTGGAACGTCACGAAGCTCATTCCGTTCCTCAACATGCCAGGCACCGGCGTCATCGGTCTGCCGATCGTCCTCACGCTGACGGTCTACGTCACGTACCATTGGGCCGGCATCTCCGAGAAGGGGTTCGGCCGCTACATCAAGGACTCTCTGATCCTGCCCGGCGTCCCTTGGCCGATGCACATCCTGCTCATCCCCATTGAGTTCCTGACCAAGTTCGTGACTCAGCCGTTCACCTTGGCTATCCGACTCTTTGCCAACATGATGGTCGGTCACCTTCTCCTGGTGCTGTGCTTCTCCGCAACGAGCTTCTTCCTGTTCGATGCAGCCAACGGGTTCCAGTTCTTCTCGATCATCACCTTCGCCGGCGGATTCTTCGTCTTCATCCTCGAGATGCTGATCGTCGTCCTGCAGGCCTACATCTTCGCCCTTCTGTCCTGCGTCTATATCAACGCCGCCATCTCAGACGATCACTGAGGCAGCGCCCCACATTCTGTAACCTCAGACGTTACAAGGGCCGGGCCAACCACCCGGTCGACATATGAAAGGAAAGCATTCAATGGATATGCTCGCTGAAGTCACCGGCAGCCTCAACACCGTCGGTTACGGCCTCGCCGCAATCGGCCCAGGCGTCGGTGTCGGTATTGTCATCGGTAAGACCATCGAGGGAACCGCTCGTCAGCCAGAAATGGCCGGCGCACTGCGCGGAAACATGTTCCTCGGAATTGCGCTGATTGAGGCCCTGGCCCTGATCGGCATCGCCACCCCGTTCTTCCTGCCCTGATCACGAAGAGGACTAAACGATGACTCCGGTACACATTCTTGCTGCGTCTGAGAATCCACTTCTCCCGGCGTGGTACGACATCATCTGGAGTGCCATCTGTCTGCTGATCGTCTTCCTGGTTGTCTGGAAGTACGTCCTCCCGGCCTTCAACAAGACTCTTGATGAGCGTGCAGAGCGCATTCAGGGTGGAATTGAGAAGGCCGAGAAGGTGCAGGCCGAAGCCGATGAGGCTCTGGCCGAGTATCAGAAGCAGCTCGCCGACGGCCGTGCAGAAGCTGCACGACTGCGCGCCGAGGCTCAGGAAGAAGGCGCCCAGATCATCGCCAATATGAAGACCCAGGCTCATGCCGAGTCCGAGCGCATCGTCGCTCAGGCCCAGACGCAGATCGAAGCCGAGCGTCAGTCCGCCATGGTGCAGCTGCGTTCGGAAGTCGGCACTCTGGCCACCGATCTGGCATCGCGCATCGTCGGTGAATCTCTCACTGATGACCAGCGTTCTGCCAACGTGGTCGATCGCTTCATCTCGGATCTCGAGTCGCAGTCTTCGGCACAGCCGGTCAAGGGGGCGTGATGCTCCAGTCGAGCAGATTGTCCCTGCAGGCCGTACTTGAAACCGCCAACGCTGAGATCTCCCGCGGTGACGCGCGTGAAATCGGTGCTGGTGAACTGGCCATCGTTGCCGTTCTCGCTGAGAACGTGACGCTGCGCAAGGCCTTGGCAGACTCGTCCGAGTCGGCTGAGAAGAAGCAGCACCTGCTGCGGACTCTGTTCTCGACACGGACCACTGATACGGCCCTGCGTCTGAGCGAACTGGCCGTGAGCCAGCGCTGGGCGAGGACTCAGGACTTGGTGACCAGCCTTGAGGTTGCCGGAGTGACAGCTGTCGCAGCTGCTGCTCAGGCTTCCGGTCAACTCGGCCAGGTGGAAGAGGAAGTCTTCCGCTTCGCCCGTCTGTGCGAAAGCGAACACGAACTGGCGCGGGCTCTGGAGTCCGATGCATCCGCTTCAACCAAGCGCGCGCTCATCGCAGACTTGCTGGCAGGTAAGGCACAGGCCGACACCATCACACTGATCGAGCAGGCGGTTCTGTACCCACGCGGGCTCCGCGTGGCGAAGGCTCTGGATCAGTACAGCGACATCCTTGCGGCACGACAGCAGCGTTCAGTCGCCGATGTCACCGTCGCCAAACCGTTGAGCGAAGCTCAGACCCAGAAACTCGCGGCCGCTTTGTCCGCCAGCTACGGACGCGACCTCGTGCTCAACGTTCAGGTCGACCCCGAAGTCGTCGGGGGAGTCCGGGTTCAGGTCGGCGATGAGATGATGAGTTCCACAGTGGCTGATCGCCTGGCCGAAGTTCAGCGCAAGCTCGCAAGTTAAATCGAGGGGCCGGCCAGTCCGGCAGCACAGGCGGCCCACCGGTCGTCGGACACAAGTTTTGAGTAAAGGAAGCAGGGAAACCAGATGGCGGAACTGACAATTCGCCCGGAAGAGATCCGGGACGCTCTCGGGAAGTTCGTTGACTCGTACAACCCCGAAAGCTCGGTAAAGTCCGAGGTCGGCAAGGTCGTCACCGCAGGTGACGGAATTGCCCACGTCTCGGGCCTGCCCGGCACCATGGCCAACGAACTCCTCCGGTTCGAAGACGGCACCTTGGGCTTGGCACAGAACCTGGACGAGCGCGAAATCGGCGTCGTCGTCCTCGGAGAGTTCTCCGGGGTCGCGGCTGAACAGAACGTCTACCGCACCGGTGAGGTTCTCTCGATTCCCGTCGGCGACGGATACCTCGGTCGCGTGGTCGATCCTCTGGGTCAGCCAGTCGACGGACTCGGTGAAGTCGAGACTGTCGGACGTCGAGAGCTCGAGCTCCAGGCCGCAGGCGTGATGGATCGCCAGGAGGTTCGCGAACCTCTGCAGACCGGCTACAAGAGCATTGACGCTATGATCCCTGTCGGCCGTGGACAGCGCCAGCTGGTCATCGGTGACCGTAAGACGGGTAAGACCGCCCTTGCGATCGACACGATCATCAACCAGAAAGCCAACTGGGAGACCGGTGACCCGAAGAAGCAGGTTCGCTGCATCTACGTCGCCGTCGGCCAGAAGGGCTCGACCATCGCAGGAGTCCGCCGTTCGCTCGAAGAAGCGGGTGCCCTGGAATACACCACGATCGTGTCCTCTCCTGCTTCCGACCCTGCAGGCTTCAAATACCTCGCCCCTTACTCCGGTTCGGCCATCGGTCAGCACTGGATGTACGAAGGCAAGCACGTCCTCATCGTGTTCGATGACCTCTCGAAGCAGGCCGAGGCCTATCGTGCAGTGTCACTTCTGCTGCGCCGTCCGCCAGGCCGCGAGGCTTTCCCCGGAGACGTGTTCTACCTGCACTCTCGTCTGCTCGAGCGTTGTGCGAAGCTCTCCGATGAGCTCGGCGGCGGCTCGATGACCGGTCTGCCGATCATTGAGACCAAGGCCAACGACGTCGGAGCGTTCATTCCGACCAACGTGATTTCGATCACCGATGGTCAGATCTTCCTGCAGTCGGACCTGTTCAACGCAGGCCAGCGTCCTGCAGTCGACGTGGGCATCTCCGTGTCCCGCGTCGGTGGCGCCGCTCAGACCAAGGCTCTCAAGAGTGTCTCAGGCACATTGAAGATCTCCTTGGCACAGTATCGCTCGCTCGAGGCGTTCGCGATGTTCGCCTCGGACCTCGACGAGACGACCAAGCGCGACCTGGCTCGCGGTGCACGACTGACCGAGCTGCTCAAGCAGTCTCAGTTCTCGCCGATGCCCTTCGAGAAGCAGACCGTGTCGATCTTCGCAGGTACACACGGCTATCTTGACGAGATTCCTGTTTCGGACGTGCTCAAGTTCGAAACAGAGCTCCATGATCACGTCGAGCGCAAGACCGGCATCTTCACGACAATTCGTGAGACGCTCAAGCTCGATGATGACACGTCGGCAGAGCTGGACAACGTCTTGACGGAGTTCACCCGGAACTTCGTCAGCTCCGACTCCAGCGGATCAAAGGCAGGCAGCGAAGACACTGCCACCGCCTCGTCCGATGAGGTCGAGCAGGAGCAGATCGTTCGGCAGAAGCGTTGAATCTGATCCGTAACAGCGAAAGGAAGAACTGATGGGAGCCCAGCAGAGGGTCTTCAAGCAGAAGATCCGCTCCACCTCGTCCTTGAGGAAGATCTTCAAGGCCATGGAGCTCATCGCTGCTTCACGGATTCAGAAGGCCATTGCTCGATCGCAGTCTGCCAGCCCATACGCCAACGCCCTGACCCGTGCGGTCTCAGCGGTGGCGAGTGAGTCCAACGTCGACCACGTGTTGACGACGGAACCTGAGTCGGTCACTCGTGCAGCAGTGCTGGTGATCGGTCCGGACCGTGGATTCGCTGGCGCTTACTCGGCGAACCTGCTGCGCGAGGCTGAAGAGCTCAATCGCCTACTGCGCAGCGAAGGCAAGGATGTATCGCTCTTCACTGTCGGAGGGAAGGCCAAGAACTACTACACCTTCCGCGACCGTGCGATCGAACAGTCCTGGACCGGGATCTCTGAGATGCCGACTCCTGAGAACGCTCGGGAGATCGGTGAGGCCCTGTTGCAGAGCTTCAATTCCGATTCCGCGCAGACCGGTGTGGATGAGATCTACATCGTGTTCACGAAGTTCGTCTCCAGTGTCAAGCACGATCCGGAATACCGGCGACTGCTTCCGCTTGAGGTCGTCGACGCGGACGAGGTCGCCACCGGCGGTACGTCCGAACCGGCGAAGGACGCAGCTGCGTTCCCTCTGTATGAGTTCGAACCCAGTGCCGAGGCCGTCTTGGACTCGTTGCTGCCTCGCTACATCGACTCGCGGATTCTGTCGGCGTTGTTGAGCGCCTCTGCATCTGAGCAGGCTTCGCGACAGGCTGCGATGAAGACTGCGACCGATAACGCGGACGATCTGATCAAGACCTACACCCGGTTGGCCAATACGGCTCGCCAGGCGGAAATCACCCAGGAACTCACCGAGATCGTCGGTGGGGCCGATGCCCTCGCGGCATCATCAGCCGGCGACTGACCGGCGAGAGCAGAGAAGAAAGAGACCATGACTGCCACAGCTACGGATACCTCCCCGGCGCAGGGCACAGCCCTCGGCCGGATTTCCCGAGTCATTGGCCCGGTTGTCGACATCGAGTTTCCGCTCGACTCCGTGCCAGCGATCTACAACTCCCTTTCCACCTCGGTGGAACTCTCCGAAGGCACGCGCAAGCTGACCTTCGAGACTGCACTGCACCTGGGCAACGGCCTGGTGCGTGCCGTCTCCCTGCAGCCCACCGACGGCTTGGTTCGCGGCCAGGAGGTCGTCGACTCCGGCGCTCCCATCACCGTGCCGGTCGGCGACGTGACCAAGAACCACGTGTGGAACACCACCGGTGACTGCCTCAATCTCGAAGAGGGCGAGAAACTCGAGATCAGCGAACGCTGGCCCATCCACAGGACAGCGCCTGCCTTCGACGAACTCGAGTCGAAGACCGAGATGCTCGAAGTCGGCATCAAGAGCATCGACCTCCTCACCCCGTATGTCCAGGGTGGAAAGATCGGCCTCTTCGGTGGTGCGGGCGTCGGTAAGACCGTCCTCATCCAGGAGATGATCTTCCGCATCGCTCACAACCACAACGGCACCTCGGTGTTCGCCGGTGTGGGTGAGCGCACCCGTGAGGGCAACGACCTCATCATGGAGATGGACGAGGCCGGCGTGTTCAAGGACACGGCCTTGGTCTTCGGCCAGATGGACGAGCCACCAGGCACCCGTCTGCGCGTCGCACTGTCGGCACTGACCATGGCGGAGTACTTCCGCGATGTCCAGAACCAGGACGTGCTGCTGTTCATCGACAACATCTTCCGTTTCACCCAGGCCGGCTCCGAGGTTTCTACCCTTCTGGGTCGCATGCCTTCGGCCGTGGGCTACCAGCCCAACCTGGCGGATGAGATGGGTGTTCTCCAGGAGCGCATCACCTCGACGCGTGGTCACTCGATCACGTCGATGCAGGCGATCTACGTTCCCGCCGATGACTACACTGACCCGGCCCCGGCCACGACGTTCGCACACCTGGACGCGACGACCGAGCTCAACCGTGACATCGCCTCGCGCGGTCTGTACCCGGCCATCGATCCCCTGACCTCAACATCGCGTATCCTCGATCCGCTGATCGTCGGCGACGAGCACTACCGTGTCGCCAACGAGGTCAAGGCCATTCTGCAGAAGAACAAGGAACTGCAGGACATCATCGCCATCCTCGGCGTCGATGAGCTCGGTGAAGAGGACAAACTCGTCGTCCACCGTGCTCGTCGCATCGAGCAGTTCCTGTCGCAGAACACCTACACCGCTGAGAAGTTCACGCAGGTGCCCGGCTCGACAGTTCCGCTTGCTGACACCATCGAAGGGTTCTCGAAGCTCTGCGCCGGCGAGGTTGACCACATCCCCGAACAGGCGTTCTACAACGTAGGTGGGCTTGACGATGTCATGCGCAACTACGAAGAGATGCAGAAGTAAGCCATGGCTGCACTCGATGTGAACGTCGTAGCAGCCGACCAGAAGGTATGGGCTGGTGAGGCCAAGCGCGTCATCGCCCGTACTCTGGACGGCGAGATCGGAATCCTGCCGGGCCACGAGCCCGTTCTTGGTGTGGTTGCCGATGGTGAAGCACGTATTCTCACGACCTCTGAGGAGACCATCCGGGTCAAGGCCGATGGCGGATTCCTCTCGGTCGAGAATAATCGTGTCATCATTGCCGCTGATCAGGCCGAACTTCTCTGATCCGTCAATTAAACTGGCAACCGTGAACCCTTCCGTCCTTCTGATCGTTCTGCTCTCGTTAGTAGGACTCGCCCTGGCATTGATCGTCGTCGTGACGATTCGACGCAGGTCGATTTCGAAGCTCTCCGGTGCTTTTGACTGTTCCATCAACGTGGGCGAGGAATCCTCTTCTCGCCCACGTTGGCGTTTGGGTGTAGCAGTGTTCTCAGTGGCATCACTGGACTGGTATCCCGTATTCGCGCTGACTCGACGCGCCGCGGTTCGTCTCCCGCGTGCCGACCTCGATATTCTCGTCCGTCGCAAACCCACGTCCGGTGAACAGTACTCGGTGCTGCCCGATGCGGTGGTGGTGGACTGCTCCTACGGGAAGGCCGACGGCCGACCCCGTTCCGTATCTCTGGCCATGGATACGGAATCGCTGTCTACGATGGCCTCCTGGCTGGAATCATCGCCCCCAGGCTTCAACCCGACGATGGGAAGGTTCACCTGATGGATGTCTTTCGCTTGACCGGTCCGAGTCGACTGCGCGGCGAGGTCGATATCAGGGGAGCCAAGAACAGCGTCCTCAAACTCATGGCGGCCAGTCTGTTGGCTGTTGGCCGAACGACGATCACCAATGTGCCGGCGATCCTTGACGTGCGGATTATGGTTCAGCTCCTCATTCGGCTTGGCTGCGACGTCGATTACGATGCCGAACGGGGCATCGTCAGCATCGATGTTCCCGCCGAGGTCGGCATCCAGGCGGACTATGAGCTCGTGCGGGCGATGCGCGCCTCGATCTCGGTCCTCGGCCCGCTGACCGCACGGATGCGTGCAGCACATGTTGCCCTTCCCGGCGGAGACGCGATCGGCTCCCGGGGCCTGGACATGCATCAGGCAGGTCTCGAAGCTCTCGGTGCAACGGTGCATCTTGATCACGGCTATTTCGTCGCGGAGGCACCCAGCGGTCTTCATGGAACGGACATCGTTCTCGAATTCCCCTCGGTCGGTGCGACGGAGAACCTGGTCATGGCAGCAACGTTGGCCCATGGCGTGACCACGATCTCGAATGCGGCCAAGGAGCCGGAGATCGTCGACATCTGCACAATGCTCGTCGATATGGGCGCCCAGATCAGTGGGATCGGCACGGCCGACCTCACGATCACAGGTGTCGGCGAACTCCATCCGGTTGACCACCGTACGGTGGGCGACCGGATCGTCGCTGGAACTTACGCCTTCGGCGCTGCTCTCTCCAACGGTGATGTGACCGTCAAAGGCGTCGGGCTCGAGCTGATGCCCAATATCGCTATCAAACTTCGCGACTCGGGCGCGACCGTCGATGACCTCGGCGAAATCGAGCTCGGCGATGGCACGCGTGGGAATGGGTTCCGAGTCATCGGTGCCGAGCGGCCGCATGCGATCCGCGTCGCGACTATGCCGTTTCCCGGCTTCCCCACAGATCTGCAGCCGTTCGTGATCGCACTGAATTCAGTCTCAGACGGTGTCGGACTGCTGTCGGAGAACCTTTTCGAAGCTCGTTGGAGGTTCGTCCAGGAGATCGCGCGACTCGGCGCTAAGGTTCGAGTCGATGGCAATCACGCTCTGATCTCCGGCGTCAACAGCCTGTCGGGCGCCGAGGTGGAAGCGTCAGATATCCGCGCCGGTGCCGGCCTGGTGATGGCGGGCCTGCGGGCTGCAGGAATCACAGAGGTCTCCGGCATCGATCACATCGAACGTGGCTATGAGAACTTCGTATCGAACCTGCGCAGTCTAGATGCCAACATCGAACGAGTTGAAAAAGCCGATATCCTCAGCTTCGAATAGGACTCAGAACAGACGCGAGTCAGGGTCGTCCATGCCGCGCAGCGCATCGTAGTCTAAGACGACGCAGCGGATGCCGCGATCCTCGGCCAAGGTCCGAGCTTGGGGCTTGATCTCCTGAGCGGCGAAGACTCCCTGGACCGGCGTGAGCAGCGGGTCACGGTTCATCAGTTCCAGATACCTGGTCAGCTGCTCCACACCGTCGATATCGCCACGTCGTTTGATCTCCACGGCAACGGAGTTGTGGCCGTGGTCGCGGGCGAGAATATCGACTGGCCCGATAGCCGTCATGTATTCGCGCCTGACCAGGCTGAAGCCGTCTCCGAGAGTCTCTATATGTTCGGCCAGCAGTTCCTGCAGGTGGGCTTCTACACCGTCCTTGACCAGACCAGGATCGGTTCCGAACTCATGCTGGTCATCGGCGATCACCTCGGCGATGGAGATGACGAGCTTGTCACCCGTCTTGGCCTGGGAGACCGTCCAGATTTCGGCCAGGCCGGCCTCCTCCTGTTCCTGGCTCGGATCAGTGATTCTGATCGAGCACGGGGGAGTCATCCAGTTCAAGGGCTTGTACGATCCGCCGTCCGAATGGATGAGGATCGAGCCGTCGGCTTTGAGCATGATGAGACGGGTGGCCATGGGCAGATGGGCGGTCAGACGACCGGCATAATCAACGGAGCACTTAGCAATGACGAGACGCACGCGCTTTACCCTACGTGAGAGAATGGTCAGATGCCACGATCTACCTCCTCGCGTCGCAAAAACAAATGGCAGCAGTCCCCGCGTGAGCTCTCCGACTCCGTGAGTGGACTGCGCACGAGTCGAGATCTGCCCGACGGGACATGGTCGGTGCAGAACGTTGCCGGCAATTCTCAGGGCAAGGTCTACATCTGCCCGGGGTGCGGACAGGACGTGGCGTCGTCGACGGCACATATCGTTGCCTGGCGACAGACCGCGCGACACGGCACGGAGGTGGGAGTGGATTCCCGTCGCCACTGGCACACGAGGTGCTTTCAGAAGTTCAGGTGAGCGTGCTGGTCACCGGCCGGTCGCAAGCGGGCCGGGAATCGAGACCCGAAAAAAAGGGGCCAGTTCCTTGTGAACTGACCCCTTCTCATTGGTGTGGCTGTGTGATGGTGAAGACCTCAGCGCAGCGAATTCCCGGAACGCGACGCTTTGTTGGTCGTGCTCTGCGACCCCGAAACCTGAGCATCGATGGCTATCGTGTCAGCATCGGTGGCTCCATTCGGCAGGTCGGAGTCCTCGGCTTCATCGGAATCAGCTGTCGCGGCAGGCTTTTCGGCCTCCAGCTGAGCCTCAGGCTCGGTCGCGTCAGTAGGCACGGTCTCACCCGGTGTCTCCGCAGTGTCCGTGGAGTCCGGCGACGCAGTTGTGCCGGTTGGGACGTCAGCGCTCTTTGCGCCGGCATCCGCGTCGTCAGCAGCGACGTCATCAGCCTTGTCTGTCTCCTCCGGATCCTCTGCCAGAAGGTCGGCGAGTTCCTGCTCATCGGCGATCTGCTCGGTGGCATGGGACGCGGACTCAGCCTTGGCGGGGTCGACGGAATCGCCGCCCATCACACCGGGCATAGCGAACAGGGAACGAAGCTGATCGAGCTGCGCTGTGATCGTCTTGCGCTGCTTGGTCAGCAGGTCAACCTGGGACTGAGCTGATGCCACGTTGCGCTTGGCTTCGGCTGCGGACTCCTCAATGGTGGCCTCGGCCGTTGCCCGGGCTTCACCGATGAGGGTCTGGGCGCGAGTCTTACCGTCGGCAATGATGTCGTCAGCCTTCTTCACCGCATCCGAGCGGGTTGTCTCCGCTCTCTCGGCGGCTTCCTTGGCCTCTGCATCTGCCTTCGCCGCACGCGCCTGAGCCTCGTCGATGAGTTTCTTATTCTCTATCTGAGCTGCGTCGTAGCGCTTCTTACGATCGGCCTCGGCTGCCTGGCGCTTGCCAGCCAACTCGACCTCCAGTTCGTCAGAAGCCTTGGTCGATGCCGCGTCCCGAGCCTTCGCAGCGGCGAGGAGTTCGTCAGCTTGCGCCTGAGCAGTGCTGATCGACTCATCTGCCTGGCTCTTGGCTTCGGCCCGCAGGTCGGCAGCTTCCTTCTCAGACGTGGCCCTGAGGCCAGCGAGCTCATGTTCGAGGCTTTCGCGGGCTTCCTTCGTGGCTGCCTCATTTGCCTCTTTGGCCTGGTTGTATTCGCGTTCTGCCGTCGCCTTGAGCTCTGCAGCACGCTTCTCGGCAGCTTTTACAGTCTCGTCGGCGCGCAGCTCGGCCGAACTGATGATGGCATCGGCCTCGGAACGGGCATTGGACAGAGTGTCGTTGCTCTCTGTGTGCATGCGGGCACGAGCTGAAGCGGCTTCGGCTCGTGCCTTGTTGCGAATCGTCTCTGCGTCGGAGTTTGCCTGTGAGAGAGTCTCGCGTGCCTGGGATTCAGCGATCTTGAGCAGATGGTCGATGCGGCTTCCGGGAGGGCCTGAAGCCTCGGCGCTGTCATTGGCTGCCTTTTTCAGCTGAGCCTTCGCTTCGGAGAGTTCTCCGGCGATCTGAAGTTTCGCGCGATCAGCGTTGATGACCTGACTTCGGGCATCGGAAAGGGCCTTACGAACGGACTCGACCTCGGTTCGCAGCTGCTGCAGGCGAGAATCAACTTCACTTTTTTCGTAGCCGCGCATCGCTGTGCGGAATTCTTCGGTGGGCGTCACTGAAGTGGACTCCTGTCGTGTCAAGGTATGTGGTCAAATCGTCCAACCACTACTCTAACGGACTCACCATGAGTGTTGGGTGCGAATTCCCAAGTGTGGACATCTCCTGGCACCACGAGACACAACCCCCGTGACCGAGGCCACAGACAGCTGGACTACCCTTGGAGCAGACAACACTTCGTCGACTTCCCTCGCCTTGAGCGGGGTGCGAATATCTCAGGAGGAAATATGGCTGAAGCAGTGATCGTTGCGGGTGCGCGTACTCCGTTCGGGCGTCTGCAGGGAGGTCTGTCGTCGCTGACTGCTGTGCAGTTGGGCGCCAAGGCGATCTCGGGCGCACTCGGTCGCGCAGGAATCACAGGCGAGGACGTCGAGTACGTCATCATGGGGCAGGTACTGCAGGCCGGGCTCGGACAGGGGCCTGCGCGGCAGGCCGCGGTCGAAGCCGGCATTCCGATGCATGTTCCCGGTGTCACCGTGAACAAGCTGTGTCTGTCCGGTATCAACGCGATCACACAGGCAGCTCAGCTGGTGCGGGCAGGGGAGTACGAGGTCGTCGTCGCCGGAGGACAGGAATCGATGAGCCTGGCTCCCCACCTGCTGGAGAAGTCACGTTCGGGCTACAAATACGGTGATGTCGTGGTGAAGGACCATATGGACTACGACGGTCTGTGGGATGCCTTCACAGACCAGGCTATGGGTGGTCTGACCGAGGATGCCAACGCCGGTGACTTCGAATTCTCGCGTGAGGACCAGGACGCTTTCGCTGCCCGCTCACATCAGCGTGCAGCGCAGGCCTGGGAATCGGGCGCTTTCGCCGATGAAGTCGAGGCAGTCACCATCTCCGGTCGCAAGGGTGACGTGACCGTCTCCACCGATGAGGGCGTGCGCGCCGAGACGACCCCGGAAACGATGGCCAAGCTGCGACCGGCCTTCCGCAAAGACGGCACGATCACTGCCGGAAACGCCTCGCAGATCTCCGATGGCGCATGCGCAGTCGTCGTCATGTCTCGTGCGAAAGCTGAAGCGCTCGGTGCCCCCATTCTCGCCGAGATCCGCTCGCACGGGTGGACAGCAGGTCCCGACTCGTCACTGCAGCATCAGCCTTCGCAGGCGATTCAGGCCGCTGCTGCGAAGGAAGGGGTCGCGGCTGATTCGTTCGACCTCTATGAGATCAACGAAGCCTTCGCTGCAGTCGGGCTTGCCAGTTCGAAGGACCTGGGGATTGATCCTGAGAAGGTCAACGTCAATGGTGGTGCTGTTGCACTCGGCCACCCGATCGGCGCCTCAGGAGCGCGCATCGTATTGACTCTTGCGCTCGAGCTCCAGCGCCGAGGTGGTGGCACAGGTGTCGCCGCCCTCTGCGGTGGTGGCGGCCAAGGTGACTCGCTCATCGTGTCCGTGCCCGCACAGAACTGACAAAGATACGAAAGGAGAGCATCATGCTCGTCGCATTCTCCGTCGCCCCCAGCGGCGGTGACAATACAGACGCATCGGTCCACGATGCGGTCGCCGCGGCGGTCGAAGTCGTTCGACGGTCCGGGTTGTCACACCGAACTGATTCGATGTTCACCACGATCGAAGGTGAATGGGATGAGGTGTTCGCTGTCGTCAAAGAGGCCACTGACGTCGTCGGTGAGTTCGGCCCTCGAGTGGCGCTGGTGCTGAAGGCCGATATTCGTCCTGGCTACACCGGTGAGATCGATGGCAAGCTCGAGCGTCTGGAAAGCGCCATCGACGCGCGCGACGGCGGCTGATCAGTCTGCTCATCGCCGTCGATTGGTACCGGCAGGTAAGTTGGGCACCAGTGAAACTTTCGGTCATTTCCTAGTGACGCCGGTCTCATTCGGGTCTACTCTTTCCTTAAGGAAGAAGGAGATGAACAATGAACGGTTCCACGTATTTCACCACAGCCACTGCACTGACGATGGTCGCCCTGCTCGGATTCATGGCAGCCGGCTTCTTTCCGGTCATCGTGGACTTCGCCTTCGCCATCGAAGCAGTAGCCGTGATCCTCGCCCTCATCGGACTGGTGGCGGTCTCATTCGTGACGGTGCGAAAGTCACTGGAGCGCGTCGCTCGCGAGTACTGATCCGCACGTCGAACACCCCTGCTGCGGGGTGAGAGCAGCTGCCCAGACACAGCGGCCCTCGTCGATGCCTCAGAGTTCGATCTCTGAGACACTGATGAGGGCCGCTTTCTGTTCTCGTTCCAGCATCGGTTAGGATATTTGAGCCTCCGTAGCTCAGTTGGATAGAGCAACCGCCTTCTAAGCGGTAGGTCGCGGGTTCGAGCCCCGCCGGGGGTACTTTGGGGGTACTTTTCTCAGACTGAGAGGCCAAATGACGCTCCCAGTATTCCCACCAATAACCAATTACCCGTCGTTACGGCGTGGCAATTGGTGCACGGCTGGGAAAACGTAGAGAGTGGATGCGTGATGACAGACAGTAAGAGTGCCGTGACGCCACCAGTGGGAGGGGCGCTGAGCGATATCGCGAAGCGAGTCTCAGAAACCCGCTTCACCTTGCAGACCGAAGATTTCGCTGACGGTCGCGAACTGCACCGTCAGCTCTCCTCGGAGTTGACTGACTACCTGCTGCCGCGGATCAATCGGACGCAGACGCCCTTCATGATCGCCGTGGGCGGATCGACCGGCGCGGGCAAATCCACGCTCGTGAATTCTCTGGTGGGGCGAACAGTGAGCCCTGCCGGAGTGCGCCGACCAACGACGGGCAATCCGATTGTGGTCCACAATCCCGCCGACACGAAATTCTTCGAATCACAGTCCTTTCTGTCCGATCTGCCCCGCAGCACGGACCCTGCGACTTCGACCCCTTCGGTCGTACTCATTCCCAATGACGACGTCGAACCCGGCACCGCTGTGCTTGACTGCCCGGACATCGACTCCATTGCCGAGTCGAACCGCGAGCTGGCCCGACGAATTCTGATGAGCGCCGACCTGTGGATGTTCGTGACCACAGCCAACCGCTATGCCGACGCTGCGCCCTGGGCGCTGCTGAGGGACGCCGCAGTTCGCAACACCTCCGTGGCCATCGTGCTCGATCGGGTGCCGCCGGAGGCGAACCGTGAGGTCAGGCACCATCTTTCCAGCCTGCTGTCCGAATCAGGTCTGGCGAATTCGCCGATCTTCGCGGTGGCTGAACTCGAGCTGGCAAACGGCCTGCTGCCTCACTCGGCGATCTATCCGATTCGATCGTGGATCAATCAGGTGAGCTCGGAGGCCCAATCTCAGGAGCGCATCCGACATCGGACCCTCACCGGATCGATCGGCGCAATGCCGGCGCAGGTGAAGTCTCTGGCCGACTACGCTCAGTCGCAGGAGTCGACTTTCGACGATCTGCAGCTCAGTCTTGACCAGACCTTCAATGCTGCGAGCGAAGGACTTGCCGAGATATTCTCGGACGGTCGCGTGCTGCATGGAGAGGTCAATGCCAGATGGCAGGACTTCGTCGGGACGGGACAGCTCTTTCGCGGTCTTGAACCTACGATGGCTCGTATGCGCGACAGAATCTCCGCTGCAGTCACAGGCAAGCACGATGCTGCCTCGCCGCTGCACATCGCGATACTGCGCAGCGCAGCGATCTCACTGCGGGAACAGGCGATCGGTGTCGTTGACGAGATCAGTGCTCAGTGGCTGCGCAATCCAGCTGGATCGGCGTTGCTGGATGCACACCCCGAACTCCGGCAGAGCGCGAACGACCTTGAGGATTCGGTCAAATCAGCCGTGAGCGGATGGTCCAACGAGGTGAATGCGCTCGTGCGAGACATCGGCCAGGGCAAAAAGTCTAAGGCTAGGATCCTGTCGTTCGGCGTCGGCGGAGTCTGCGCCGTCGTCGAATACGCGGCATTCTGGGACCCTAAGTACACATATGCGGACGATCATGCTTCGCGCAACGACGCGAATGTCGCTCTCAGTCTCGCTGGCACGATCTTCGGCGAACAGGAGGCCGTGAATCTCATCGGCTCGATCAGGGATCGCTTCCTGACTACAGCGGCAGGAATCGTCGGCGACTGCCGTATGCCTTTTGACAACGTATTACGACTATCCGCGGTACCGGCGCGGCAAGCGGGCGTCCTGCGCGCCTCCGGTGATCGACTTGAGGTGGCATTGTGAACGATTCTGCACAGTCCGAGATCAGACGTCGGGCCGAAGGCATCCGAGGCATTCTGTCTCTGGGGCCCGACAAACTGAGCCCTGAAGTTCGCGAAGACGCGCAGAATCTGCTCGACCGCGCCGAGGACCGCCTTGGTCTGGGTGAGGAATTCACTGTTGTGGCCTTCGCCGGTTCCACTGGCTCGGGGAAATCGTCACTGTTCAACGCTGTCGCCGGGCTGGACATCGCCAGGGTCGGTGTTCGCCGTCCGACCACGTCGCGCCCAACTGCATGTGTGTGGGGCGAAGGCGGTAACGACATCCTCGACTGGCTGCATGTCCCAGAACGCAGCCGTACCTGGCGCGAATCGGCGCTCGACGGCGACGATCAGCGTAAGCTCCATGGTCTGATCCTGCTTGACCTGCCTGACCACGATTCGACGGCGGTCAAGCATCGTGTCGAATCTGATCGACTCGTGGGCCTTGTCGACGTGGTCTTCTGGGTCGTCGACCCACAGAAATATGCTGACTTCTCACTGCACTCCGAATACCTGGCGAAGCTGGCAGAGAACAGCGCGAACATGGTCGTCGTTCTCAACCAGGTCGATAAGCTCAGTGACGAAGAGCAGAAAGCTGCTGCTGACCACCTGCAGAAGCTGCTCGTCGAGGACGGACTCACCGACACCAAGGTGCACTTGACGTCGGCAGTGACACGAGATGGTGTTCCAGAGGTCCGGTCGATTTTGGCTGACACCGTCGATTCCAAGCAAGCCGCCTCTGAACGCCTGTTGGCTGACATGCAGGCCATGGCGAAACGGATGCAGAACGAACTCGGCGAGCCGGTGGTTCCACCCGATGAACGCCCGGGAGCTTCTCGTCTGGTGGAGACGATGTCTGATGCCGCCGGCGTCGAGGCTGTCGCTCAGACCGTCCACGATGACTATCTTCGCCGGGCCTACCGCAAGACGGGGTATCCGGTGCTGGCATGGATGCAGAGAAATGCCCCCGATCCGTTGGGAGCCAAGCACGGTCAAGGCAGAGATGAACTCATCCGCGCGTCGGTGCCCGCGACCAGCAGAGCCCAAAGCTCTCAGGTGCGCCTGATGGCCCATGAGCTCATCGCAGAATCAGTGTCGACTATGCCGAGACCATGGCAGAGTGCGGTCGCGGAGGCTGAGAAGGCGAGCACCGCGGAGCTGTCGGACACGCTGGACTCCGCCGTCACCGCTGTGGATATCAAACCGCAGACTCCCGGCTGGTGGTCCTTGGCCAAGTTTCTGCAGATCATCTTCTTCATCGCCACGATCCTCGGTCTGCTGGGTGTCATCGCCACAGCGATCCTCGCCATCGTCATGCCCGGAGTACTTCCGGGATGGAGCTGGATTGTGAGCATCGGCCTGTTGGTCGTGGGGATCATCGGATCCGTTGTGACTTCGGTGATCGCCAAGTCCGCACGGAACAAGGGCGCGAACGAGGCGGCCAGCGACGTCGATCGCAAACTTCGTGAGGCTGTTGGGAGCGTGGCACAGAGCTCCTATCTTGAGCCAGTCAACGCTGTGATCGGCGAACACCGCCGCGCCTACGAGACGTTGCACTGACACTCCTGTGCACATGAGCATCGACTCATGTGCCAATGCCCTGTGGACGGCCGGCAGCCGTCCACAGGGCATTTTTCATATCTGGACACCGGGCTGCCTGGCACGCTCAATGGTGGTTGACGCGTTCTGCCGATTCAGACCGTTTCGTCCCCGATGGGCGATCCGGCAGGGCAGATCACGAAACTACCCAAGAAATGAGGCAACACGATGTCCATCATTCCGATCAACCTCAGCGGTACTGTGGCCGCGGATCCGCAAAGCCGGACGCTTCCCTCAGGCAGAGCCTGCGCTTCCTTCCGTCTGGCGGTCAATCATTGGAGACTCGATAAGGGGACCGGGGAATATGTCTCCGATACAACTTCGTGGTTCAGCGTCGACTGCTATGGGCCCTTGGCCAGCAACGCTTCGATGAGCCTCCATCAGGGAATGTCCGTGGTAGTGCAGGGGACCCTGAAGATCCGCGAATGGTCGACAGCGGAGAAGAGTGGAATCTCTCCGACTGTGGTCGCCGAGCACATCGGTCCCGATCTCCGCTACGGAACCGCCAATTATCAGAAGGCGGGCAGTGTGAACCGGCAACACGATGGTCAGGCGCAGGAATCGTCAGGCAGCGACTCAGCCTGGGGAACCCTCGGCGGGGCAAGCGCAGACGAGGTCGGGCCTGATGCCTCCGAAGCGTCGAGCCTCGGCGCTGAGAACGGGGGAGAAGGCGGCTCGGAAGATGCAGGAGATGATGTGACTGCCGCTGCTGCAGGAGGAGACTCCGGAGACCTCGATGATGCCATCGCTCGTGACACGGTGAGCGCAGCAGCACCGTTCTGAGCGGGGCGGAACATCGCCGGATCATCGTCATCGCAGGGGTCACATGAACTGATCGAGGCCCGAACACGTCGGAACTGACGCCGATAGTGTGAGCAATCGGTTAAAGTGAGACTGTAAATCGTTCCCACCTGCTGAGGTTGTTGATGCGTCTCGTTCCCCTCCTGAGTCTCGGAGCTCTGACCTTAGCTCTGTCGGGCTGTTCGCTGCTGGGCATCGGTGGTGATAGTTCCGATCCGACGCCCGCCCGCACTCCGGCGAAACCGGTTGCCGAGGTCGACAAGGTCGTCAAGGCACTCAAGCCTCTGACCGGCAATGAGGAGAAGGTTCCGTCGACGAAGAAGTTCTTCACGACCATGATCGATGCAGGCTACGATGCGGACCAGCTCGAAGCCACAATCGACGACTCGCCGTTGGGCAATGACGTTCCCTCGAAGATGTTCGGCGTCAAAACCGACAAAGGCTGCGTCATCGGAGAGATTCGGAAGGGAAAGGCGACCGCAGAGCTGATGCCTCCCACAGAATCGACCGGTTCGTGTCTGTTCGGCGAGGTCGAACGTCCGAAGGGTGTGAAGGCACCTGAAGGTGACAAGCGCGAGAAGGACGGCGATTCCAACGGTGCCGGGCATATGCCTGGTGAGGACATCAACGGCAAGGACGGAGGCTCTGAGAGTCCGGCGCCAGACGAAGGGTCGGAAGGCACCTCGTCGCAGGGCACATCATCGGACGGCTCTTCATCCGAAGGTTCTTCTGAGGGCACATCGTCTGAAGGAACCTCGTCCGAAGGCTCTTCGTCCGGAGGGACAGCCTCGGAAGGCGGCTCCTCCGAGGGCTCATCTTCGGGTGAAGCACCGTCACTGGGCGGCGGTTGATCCAAGGGTTTCGAGGAGTGACTCAATTGGCACTTGTGCGTGCTGAACCGATAACCTGAGGTTATTATGGCCGAATTCATTTACACTCTTCACAAGGCGCGTAAAGCGCATGGCGACAAAGTCATTCTCGATGACGTGTCGATGTCCTTCTACCCCGGTGCGAAGATCGGCATGGTCGGTCCGAACGGTGCCGGTAAGTCAACGATTCTCAAGATCATGGCCGGCCTCGAACAGCCGTCCAATGGTGAGGCTCGGCTCAGCCCAGGATTCACAGTGGGCATCCTGCTGCAGGAGCCTCCACTGAACGAGGACAAGACCGTTCTCGGCAACGTCGAAGAAGGCGTCGGCGAGATCAAAGCGAAACTTGACCGCTTCAACGCGATCTCTGAGGAGATGGCCAGTCCCGATGCAGACTTCGATGCCCTGATGGAAGAGATGGGCAAGCTGCAGGAAGCAATCGACGCTGCGGATGCCTGGGACCTCGACTCTCAGCTCGAGCAGGCGATGGATGCGCTGCGCTGCCCACCGCCGGACGCTGACGTCAGTGTGCTCTCAGGTGGTGAACGCCGCCGTGTGGCGTTGTGCAAACTGCTGCTTGAGAAGCCAGATCTGCTCCTGCTCGATGAGCCCACAAACCACCTGGACGCGGAATCTGTGCTGTGGCTGGAACAGCACCTGCGGACCTACCCCGGCGCTGTCATCGCAATTACTCACGATAGGTACTTCCTCGACCACGTGGCCGAATGGATCGCCGAGATCGACCGCGGACATCTCTACCCCTACGAGGGCAATTACTCGACGTACCTGGAGAAGAAACAGGAACGTCTGCAGGTCCAGGGAAAAAAGGACGCGAAGCTGTCGAGGCGCCTCAAGGACGAGCTCGACTGGGTCCGGTCCAACCCGAAGGCCAAGCAGACGAAGTCCAAGGCCCGTCTGGCACGCTACGAAGAGATGGCAGCAGAGGCTGAGAAGACCAAAAAGCTGGATTTCGAAGAGATTCAGATCCCTGCCGGTCCTCGCCTCGGCGATATCGTCATCGAAGCCGACAGCCTGCAGAAGGGCTACGACGATCGTCTACTCATCGACGGGCTCAGCTTCTCACTGCCGCGCAACGGAATCGTCGGTGTCATCGGGCCCAACGGCGTCGGTAAGACGACTCTGTTCAAGACCATCGTCGGACTCGAAGAACTCGACGGGGGAGACCTCAAGATCGGCGACAGCGTCAAGACCTCCTACGTTGACCAGTCCCGAGGCGGAATCGACCCCAACAAGAACCTGTGGGAAGTTGTTTCCGACGGACTCGATTTCATCCAGGTGGGCAACGTGGAGATGCCTTCGCGGGCATATGTCTCCGCATTCGGGTTCAAGGGCCCGGACCAGCAGAAGAAGGCGGGAGTGCTCTCCGGTGGTGAGCGCAACCGCCTCAACCTGGCGCTGACTCTCAAACAGGGCGGAAACCTGCTGCTGCTCGATGAGCCGACTAACGACCTCGACGTGGAAACGCTGGGTTCCTTGGAGAATGCACTCCTGGAGTTCCCCGGCTGTGCCGTGGTCGTCTCGCACGACCGTTGGTTCCTCGACCGTGTGGCTACGCATATCCTTGCCTGGGAGGGCACGGAAGACAATCCTGCGGGCTGGTACTGGTTCGAAGGAAACTTCGAGTCCTACGAGAAGAACAAGATCGAACGACTCGGTGAAGACGCGGCTCGCCCTCATCGCGTGACACACCGTCGTCTCACCCGCGACTGAATGATTGAGTTCTGTGTGCTGCAGGACCTCAGCGCAGCGCACAGAGCTGATCGCCTGCAGATGATGCCCCGGTTGATGACCGGGGCATCATCTGTTGCCAGGAATTCTGCGTGTCGAGATCGGTCGGCGCACTGGCAGCTGACTATCGGGAGAACAGAGCGCCCAGGCGCAGCAGAAGCTTGAACAGATATCTCACGGCGATGGTGCCGACGATTCCGATGACGATTGAGAGGAGCGCAATCAGCGCCAGGTTCATCTCCACCGCCTCGCGGAGGAACACCAGGGCCAGAATCGAGATGACGATGAAGAGCGCGACATTGACCAGACGTGAGAGGATCCTCCCGAGGATCTCGATCATCGCGGTGTCGTGATTCACTGTGGTGCCTTGATGCGGACCATGCCCTCCTGCGCCACTGTGGCCAGCAGCTCTCCGGTCTGGGCGAAGATTCGCCCGTAGCCGAGACCGCGGCCTCCCTGGGCGGCAGGGGACTCCTGAACGTAGAGCATCCACTCATCGACCCTGACCCGACGATGCCACCACATCGCGTGGTCAAGGCTGGCCACCCGGAGCCCCGGACTCGTCCAACTCAGTCCCTGACGGCGCAGAACCGGTTCGAGCAGGTTGAAGTCGCTGGCATAGGCCAGTGCAGCAGCATTGAGCACCGGATCGTCGCCGAAGGGCGAGCTGGCGCGGAACCACACGTGCTGCCGTTCGCGCTGGCGGTCATCGGTGGAGGTGAGATACAGGGATGCCTCGACCGGACGGATCTCGAAGGGGCGCTTACTCAACCATTGGGTGACCTGTGGTGTGTCCTGTCCTGCGAGAAGGTCTCGCAGCTCCGGGCACTCCAGTGGACCGGGCAGACCCGATGGCATGGTCTCAGCGTGTTCAAGCCCCTCCTGCTCGACTTGGAATGAGGCGATCAGGGACAGGATCGGCACATCCTTCTGGTAGGCGTGCACACGCCTGGCGGAGAACGACCGCCCGTCACGGAGTCGTTCGACGCCGAACTCGATCGGTTCGCTGACATCCCCGGCCCGAAGGAAATAGCCGTGAAGTGAATGGATGAGGCGATCATCCGGCAGGGTAGATGCAGCTGCGATGACGGATTGTGCCACCACCTGACCGCCGAAGACACGCCCATCTGGCTTGTACTGGTTCTGTCCGACGAAGTAGTCGCTCTCTCGAGTCGCCGAAGTGGAACTCAGGCTGTCCAGGTCGAGCACTTTGCGCAGTGTGTCGACGTTCGCCTTCGCAGTCGTGGGTTCTACATCGCTCATATGGGCCTCCAGCCTGCGACAATGATTCTGGTCCTTGTGCTCACGATCCTATCGCGGCACTCACTGCCGCAGTGAAAGTGGCATGATGGGTCGTATGCACACTGGCACCACAAACCCCCATCTGGATGAATTCACACGAGTACTGCTGGAGTTGAGATGGGGTGACATGGACGCCTACGGCCACGTCAACAACGTCACCCAGCTGCGCCTGCTCGAAGAGGCACGTGTCCGAGCGTTGGGGTCGCCGACGCACAGTACCGATGCGCCGACAACCCCTGGTCATCTGGGAATCTCGGGCACGGTATCTGGGGTGACGATTCCGGCGATCTTCGCCGATGCTTCGACCACCACCGAGCTGCTCGTTGCCTCGCACGCGATCGAATATCGCCGGCCGATTCCGTATCGAGCCGGACCCATTGCCATTGATCTGGTCATCAGCGAGGTCAAGCCGGCGTCTGTGACCATCGGTTACGTCATCGCCGAACCCGATGGTTCGGTCGCCTATACGCTGGCGGAGACGGTCATCGTCTTTGTGGACAGAACGAACTCCCGACCACGGCGCCTGAGCCAGGAGGAGACAGCAGCTATGTCAGATGTCATTCGACCAGCCGTCCCGATGCGGAGTCGCCGGTGATGGAGCTGGAGATCGCCGATCCGCTGGCAATGAAGGACCTGGCCGCATTTACTTCACTGGCCCACCGGCTGGACCCCGATGGAGCCATGCGTCTGCACGTATCGTCGACCGTGCTCGTCGTGACCATTGCGCCCTTGTACCCGCATGGGATCGGCGACTCCACACCCCTGGTGCTTGCTATGCGCATGCTGCGCCTGAACGGACCGGAAATGGACGGTCTCGATGAAGTCGTGCCCTTGGCCAACCTCAAGGATCGCTTCGCCAGAGAGGAGAACGCCACCCGTCTGCCGGTCCCGCCGAACTCTGTGTTGGTGTCCTGGACCGGCATAGCGCCGCCGAAGGGGCAGTGGGCGGCCCATGACAGAATCGCCGGTGACGTCCTTCGTTCGACAGCCGCGGCGGGAGTCGCGGAGATCAGCGACGGTGCTCCCGAAGGTGCCGGCTCACACGCGGTGAAGGCACTACGTTCGCGTGTGTGGTCGAAGCCGATGACCGGGTTAGGAGGCACAGAACTGCCCGGGGGGCTTGCATTCGCCGCGAGCGCGCTGCGGTTCATACCGGAGGCCGATACCGCCTCGGCGGGGAAGACCGCCGAGGAATACGAAGTCCTCGCGACCTCCGGGTGGCTGCGTATCTCGACTCCGGGCGGGCATCTGCTCACCCGGGGTCGATGAGCCTGCGCGGTGACAGCTCAGCGGTGAGGGCTTGGCGCTGCTTGCGCAGTCAGAGCCGCGCCCTCAGACCGGATTGCTGTTCGTGTTGACCATGGCCGTAGCCGCCCGTTGGAAATAGTCCCAGAAGATCTCGTCGTAGAGCGGCGGCAGCGCCACATCGTCGAGCGCTGCCCGCATGGACGCCAGCCAACGGTCACGTGCGTCGAAGTCGACTGCGAAGGGGAAGTGGCGCATCCGCAGTCGTGGGTGGCCCCGTTCTTCCTGGTACGTCGTGGGACCGCCGAAGTACTGCTCCAAGAACATCTGCAGCCGGTGCTTGGCACCGGTGAGGTCGTGTCCCTCGGGGTACATCGCGATGAGCACCTCGTCGCGGTCCACATGATCGTAGAAGACATCGACAAGGCGGGTGAAGGTGGCATGGCCGCCGACAGCGTCAAAGATGGTTTCGTTCGATGTCTGGGTCATGTTCAGCTCTCTTTGTCAGAGGTGTCGGTTCCGGCTTCATCCGTCGTCGACCGGATCTCGTCATCACTGGGCAGCGGCGAGGGCCCGTGATCCTTGGTTCGCTGTGTCATGTGGGCGGCCCGAGCCCGGTCGTCGGCGTCAGAGTCGCCGTCGGTGGTGGCCTCAGGCGAGTCCGCCGACCGCGGAAGCGTCCTGAGGACGGTCTCCTGAATGATCGGGATGGTGATTCCGCGCCTGTCGAACTCATTCGTGAGTTCCGCCCGGAAGGAACGTTCGACCAGCCACTGCAGATTGGGCTTCGTCTTGATCATCGTTCTGATCACCCTGTACTCGGCAGAGAGAGACTGGACGCCGGCGATCTCTGGGAGTTCGAGCATTGCGGAGGCAACTTCCGTGTCCTTGGCCATTTCAGCGGTGACTGTTTCAGTGATCTCACGGTAGGTGTCCATGGAGGTGGAGTAGTTGACGGGGATCTCGAGCACTGCACGCGCCCAGCCCTGTGACAAGTTGCCGACTCGCATGATCTCACCGTTGCGCACATGCCACAGGGTTCCTGTGAGATCACGGACAGCAGTCTTGCGGAGACCGAAGTCCTCGACCTCCCCGACGGCTTCGCCCAAGTCCACGGTGTCGCCGATGCCGTATTGGTCCTCGATGACCATGAAGAACCCGGACAGGTAGTCCTTGACGAGTTCCTGAGCGCCGAAGGCCAATGCCACACCGACAATGCCAGCCGAGGCCAGGATCGGTGCGATATTGAAGTTCAGCTGGTCGAGGACCATGAGGATCGCGATGACGCTGATGATGATCGTCGCCACGGATGAGAGCATCCGGCCCACGGTCTTCGCCCGCTGCGCGCGGCGTTCACGGATCACAGTCGGCTCGATGCCGGTCCGCTGGGATTCCATGACCGTGCTCGAGAACTTGCTGTTCTCCGCCTTCTTCTCGCTGCCGACGGTGCCCTTGGCTACAGCGGTGGAGAAGCGTCGGATGAACAGCCGCATCACCATGTTGAGCACGATCGCGCCGACGATGATGATGACGATCCTCAGCGGAGCGTCGAGGAGAAAATCCCAGTCGATCTTGGGTGCGGTCACGAGGTCAGTCTTCAGTGCATCGAAAGTCATGATGCCATGAGCCTAACGGCCGAAGGTCAATGCGCCCTTGGAACTGCTGGACACTTCCTGAGCGCTCAGAGCTCGCTGAGCATCGGCAAGATTCTCACGCATCAGGCGAACCAGACCTTTGGGAGCCGCGGGGTGATCGTCCAGCCATTCCCGGGTGGCTTTGACAGTGTGCTCGTTGACCGGGGGGAACAGCCGCAGCGTCATGGTCTGCGCCATCTCCAGGGTCCTCGTCTCCCACCATCCGGAGACCCGCTGGAAGTACTCGGTGGAGAAGTCGCGCAGTGGTTCCTCTGAGACGAGGATCTCACCGGTCTCCGTCTGCAGACCGGAGGCGAATCCCAGCGCCAGAGCCGCGAGTTCCGAGTTCGGGAGGTCCGCCTCGTCGAGGATGCGGATGAATGCCTTCGACTTCGCCGCCGAGGTGGGACGTGCGCTGCGCGCGGTCGCTGCCTGACGTGCACCGGTGGCCGAAGGGTCCGTCTTGGTCACGGCCGTGATTGCGGAGTCATCGATCGCATCGTGTGCCGCGAGAGCGACGATGATCTCCCAGGTGAGATCGGTGTCGATGGTGATTCCGTGGACTGTGTCCCCGGTCGCGTCCAACCAGGACTGCAGCTGGGAGATCTGGGCCTGAGACGAGGCATGTTTGATGAAGCCGCGGACGAACTGGAACGCCTGGTCGGTGCCGCCGGGCACAGTGTCAAGGAGTTGCGCGAACCGGCCGGCGATGGACGTATGAGCCTCTGCCCGCGACTCCGGGGCCAGGTAGGCCCCGACAGCGGTTTCGAGTTGACGCATCTGGGAGAGCAGTCCCGAGGAATGTGTCACGGCCGCACAGTTGTCCAGGACAGTGGTGATGTAGTCCTGGGCCGGACGCTGTCCGTCGCGCACCGTGTCCCAGAGGGTCCCGAGGATGAGCAGCTGCGTCAGCGAGTCGTCGAAGTCCCCAAGCCGCTCGGCCGCGACGTCCATGCTCTCGCGATCGAAGCGGACCTTCGCATAGGTCAGATCCTCGTCATTGACGATGATGACGTCGGGTTTGGGCAGTCCGCGAGCCTCGTCGACAGTGGTCGAGTCCGAATCGATGTCGATCGGGAAGCTGTGCGTGCGGACAAGTCGGCCATTCCCATCGTCGGAGTAGAACCCGATGGCCAGGCGATGCGGACGCAGGGACGGAGCCGGCTGTCCTTCGATGATCCATGGCTTCTGAGTCACCCGCAGCTTCGCCACCACCTCGGCGCCGTTGTCGGACTCGGTGTCGACCTCGGCTTCGATGAGGTTGATACCGGATTCCTCAAGCCATAGCTTCGACCAGGTAGCGAGGTCACGTCCGCTTGTCGCCTCGAGCTCGCCGAGGAGGTCGGGCAGTTCGGTGTTCGACCACGCATGCTTGTCGAAATAGCGTTTGAGACCGGAGAAGAACTCTTCCCGACCGACCCACGCGACCAACTGTTTGAGCACCGAAGCGCCCTTGGCGTAGGTGATGCCGTCGAAGTTGACCTCGACATCTGCAAGATCGTCGATGCTGGCGACGATCGGGTGTGTGCTCGGGAGCTGATCCTGGCGGTAGGCCCACGACTTCTCAATCGTGGCGAACGTGGTCCACGCCTCCGTATATTCGGTGGCCTCGGCGGTGGCCAATGTTGACATGAACTCCGCGAAGGACTCGTTGAGCCACAGGTCGTTCCACCATTTCATCGTGACCAGATCGCCGAACCACATGTGTGCCAATTCATGGAGCACTGTCACGGTGCGGCGCTCGACAAGGGCGTCGGTGGGCCGGGACCGGAAGACGTAGTTCTCCAGAATGGTCACGGCGCCGGCGTTCTCCATCGCACCGGCATTGAACTCGGGGACGAAGAGCTGATCGTACTTCTCGAATGGGTAGGACACCCCGAACGCACGTTCGTAGAACTCGAATCCGGCTCGTGTGATGGTGAACAGGTTCTCGGCATCGAGATGGTCGAAGAGCGATTCACGGCAGTACAGGCCAAGGGGGACAGGAGAGCCATCGGAGGAGATGAGCTCGGAATGCACGCTGCGGTACGGGCCGGCCACGATCGCGGTGATGTAGGAGGAGATCGGAGTCGTCGGTGCGAACTGCCACACTGCGGTGTCCTCAACGGGTGCTTCGTCGAGTTCGGTGAAGACTTCGCTGGGATCACCGGGAGTCGGAGTGGGGGAGTTCGACACCACCGTCCAGCGAGCAGGAGCCACGACAGTGAAGGAGAACGACGCCTTGAGATCGGGCTGTTCGAACACAGGGAAGACGCGTCTGGCGTCGGGAACCTCGAACTGTGAGTAGAGGTAGACCTCATCGTCGATGGGATCGACGAAGCGGTGCAGGCCTTCACCGGTGTTCATGTAGGCGAAGTGGGCATCGATGACGAGTTCATTCTCATCGGCGAGGCCCGGCAGGGTGATCCTGGACGCAGAGACGACCTCGGAGGTCTCGAGATCGAGTCCGTTGAGCCGGATGCGTTCGACGCTGGCGGTGATGGCATCGATGAATGTCGTGGACTCAGGCGTTGCGGTGAAGCGGATGCGGGAGCGAACTCGGAAGCGATCGCCCTCTCCTGTGAGAATCAGAGTGTTCTCGTAGCTCGAGACGTCGACGAGGGATGAACGTCTGCGAGCTTCCTCGCGGGTGAGGTTGTATTGGGGCACTTTGAGGTGACCTCCGCTTCGGGTCCGGGTGTACTTCGCCATTCTTTCATGGACGCATTCCTCATCGGTGCCAAGGCTTGATAAATTGGCCTCGGACATCGCGGGAGATTCGCCGGATCCCGCGCCCACCCTAATGAGGAGTGAAATTGAGCAGAGAGACACTTGACCTGTGGTTCGACACGGCCTGCCCGTGGGCATGGATGACGTCGCGCTGGGGCCTGGAAGTGGCCAAGGTCCGCGACATCGACGTGAAGTTCCATGTCATGAGCCTGAACATCCTCAACCGCGACAAGGACATCCCTGCCGACTACCGGGAGCTGATGGATCGTGCTCTGGCACCCATGCGCATCGTCACCGCTGCAATCGCCGAACACGGCGAAGAGATCACCGAACCTCTCTACACGGCAATCGGAGCCCGCATTCACCCAGGTGGCGAGAAGGACTTCGACAAGGCCGTCGCCGAGGCGCTGGATGAGGTCGGTCTGCCCGCCGACCTGATGAAGTACGGCGAACGCGACGACTACGACGTTGCCCTCCAGGAATCTCATGATGAGGCACTGGCGCTCGTCGGCGACGATGTGGGTACGCCCATTTGCCGTGTGGCAGGAACAGCCTTCTTCGGCCCGGTCGTCACTCCGGCGCCGAAGGGCGAGGATGCAGGTCGACTCTTCGACGGAGTTCTCGCTGTCGCCTCGACTCCTGGCTTCTTCGAGCTCAAGCGCACGCGCAATCAGGGTCCGATCTTCGACTGAGGCTGTGCCCTCGACTGACACACGTCCCGAAGCACCCACCACCACACCCACAGTCTTTCCCGGGCATCTCGCCCCGGACACTTCGAAGGAGTGACCATATGAAGGTTCATCTCGGCACCGACCACGCAGGATTCGAATTCAAAGAGGTTCTCAAGGCCCACCTCGGCGAGTCGGGTTACGAGGTCATCGACCACGGCGCGCTCGAATACGACGCACTCGATGACTATCCCGCGTTCTGCATCGCCGCGGCACAGGCTGTCGTCGATGATCAGGCAGCGGGTGTTGAGGCCCTCGGCGTCGTCATCGGCGGGTCCGGCAACGGAGAGCAGATCGCTGCGAACAAGGTCAAGGGAGCCCGGACCGCCCTGGCCTGGAACACTGACACCGCGAAGCTCGCGCGCGAGCACAACAACGCTCAGATCGTGTCGGTGGGCGCCAGGCAGCACACAGAGGCTGAGTCGATCGCCATCGTCGACGCCTTCCTCTCGGAGCCCTTCTCCGGCGAGGAGCGGCACGAGCGTCGGATTCGGATCATGGACGAGTACGAGGCCACAGGCAAGGCCGGTCTGTGATCACGGGAGCAACGCTGTGAAGATCCGTGGAGCCGTGCTTCGGGACATGGGTGCCCGGCGCCCTTACGCTCAGACTCGGCCGATGTCGGTCGAGGACCTCGAACTCGACGGGCCCGGCCCCGGTGAGGTTCTCATCCGTCTCAGCGCAGCCGGTGTCTGCCATTCTGATCTCTCGGTCGTCGACGGCAACAGGCCTCGGCCGCTGCCGATGCTGCTCGGGCACGAAGGAGCAGGAATCGTCGAACAGCTCGGTGCAGGTGTCGACGACCTGGAGATCGGCGATCAGGTCGTCACCGTGTTCCTGCCGCGCTGCGGCGAATGCGCGAACTGTCTCACGAATGGCAAACTCCCGTGCACTCCGGGCAGCGCCACGAACAGCGCGGGAACATTGCCGTTCGCTGGACATAAGGTCCGCCTTCACGATGATTCGGGTGCTGAAGTGCTCCACCACCTCGGTGCGTCGGTGTTCGCCTCCCACGCTGTGCTCAATCGCGCCTCCCTCGTCCCGGTGGCCTCCGACGTTCCCGCACCGATCGCGGCCGTGCTCGGCTGTGCGGTCCTCACAGGCGGGGGAGCGGTTCTCAACGCGGGAGTTCCGGGACCCGAGGACGAGGTCATGATCGTCGGGCTGGGCGGGGTCGGGATGGCTGCCCTGATCACGGCCCTGTCCATTGAGACTGCCGGCGTCATCGGCGTCGATGCGAATCCGGACAAACTGCTCCGGGCAGAAGAACTCGGCGCTGCTGAGGTCTACACCCCCGAGCAGCTGGGCCAGCGACGGGCACCGATCGTCATCGAATGCGTCGGCCATCCGCGGGCCTTCGAAACTGCGTTCTCCGCGACCGCGGTCGGCGGAAAAACCATCACGGTGGGATTGCCTGCCCCGGACGCGCAGTCACACATCACGCCGGTCACTATCACGGCTGAGGCACGCACCGTCATCGGTTCGTACCTGGGCTCGGCGGTGCCCAGCCGTGACATTCCCGTATACGCCGATCTGTGGCGTCAGGGCAAACTGCCGGTCGAGGAATTGGTGTCGGACACCATCGGCCTCGATGACCTCAATGAAGCCTTCGACGCTCTCGCAGACGGAACTGTTGTGCGGCAGGTCATCGACTTCCAGCGCTGAGGTCGGAGGGAATGCGGAGGATCCGGTCGTCGCCCTCGGCCGGATCGCCGCGCCCGTCCGTGTTGTTCGTCAGGATCCATACCTCGCCACTCGGTGTCGTCACCACATCGCGCAGGCGACCGAACTCACCGGAGTAGGAAACTTCGGACTTGGCGACATCCGCTGATGGCACGGTCCGCAGGACCTGCCCGCGAAGGTTGGCGATGAGAATTGTGTCGTGGCTGATGGCGATTCCACTCGGGCTGGCCTGATCTGGGCTCCACTGCTGAACCGGATCGATGAAATCTTCGTCATCGGCGCCCTCTGAGATCCCTTCGACCTCCGGCCAGCCGTAGTTGCCGCCGGCCTCGATGATGTTGAGCTCGTCCCAGGTGTCCTGGCCGAACTCGCTGGCATACATGGTGCCCTCCTCGTCCCAGGCCAATCCCTGCGGATTGCGGTGGCCATAGGAGTAGACGAGGGAATCGTCGAAGGGGTTGTCCTCGGGCACACTGCCATCGGGCTTCATTCGCAGGATCGAACCTGAGAGCGACTCACGATCCTGTGCGGCACTCTGATCGCCGGCGTCGCCGACCGTTGCGTAGAGCATCCCGTCCGGGCCGAAGGCCAGGCGCCCGCCGTTGTGGAATCCGGCCTTGGCGATTCCGTCGACGATCGTCTCCGGCGAGCCGAGTTCGATTCCATCGGAACCGCGCGTGATCGGAAAGCGCTGGATTCGATTGTCCGATTCGGCAGTGAAGTAGGCATAGAGATCGTCGCCGCGGACGCTCAGTCCCAAGAGACCACCCTCACCCGAGGCGGAGACGCCTGCAACCGTGGAGGCCTCCCGGACGTCTGCGGGGCGCTGAGAGTCGATTTCGAGGATACGAGCGGAATCCCGTTCACTGACCAGAGCCGTCTCCTCATAGAAGGCAATCGACCATGGGGCCTCCAGATTATTCGCCACCACCTCCGATTCGGCATCGGGCCCACTCTCCTCATCGGCCCCGTTGCCGTCCTGCGAAGAGGGAGCCGCTGAGCTAGCTGAAGGCGAATCTGTGTGGGGCGTATCGCCTTGATCGGAGCCGCAGCCACTGAGTGCCAGCGTGAATGTCATCGCGACAGCGGCACGTGTACGAGCGGTGCCAGCAGCACGGTCTCCGAACTGTGCCGCGAGGTGGTGCGGACCCGTGCGTGGTGGCGACTTGTGGAGGAGTGGTCTGTCGTGTTCTCGGATCGGCATCGGCGGCGCACCTTTCGGCCTCGGCAATCTGCGAGCCTGCACTTCCATTGTCCCCTGTACTGACGAAAGATGGGAGGCGAGATCATCATGAGACCGAGTTCAGCACGAGTCAGTGGGTCATCGATACGAAGAAAGCCGCCCGGACATTCAGTCCGAACGGCTTCACTATCGTCGGGATGACAGGATTTGAACCTGCGACCCTCTGTTCCCAAAACAGATGCGCTACCAAGCTGCGCCACATCCCGCGACGTAGACAATCTAACCACAGGCGGGGGTCAAGATGCACATCGATTCGGCTCCTCATCACGAATGGGATGCAGGTCACAGGCAGCACGTGAAGTCGCAGCGAGCGGTGTGACTCAGCTCATCTTCGGTCGATTTGGCGGCCGGTGCGGATGTCGACTATAGTCGTTAACGCAACGCGGGGATGTAGCTCAATGGTAGAGCCTCAGTCTTCCAAACTGATGGTGCGGGTTCGATTCCCGTCATCCCCTCCAATGACCGGTCGGACCACGTGGTCCGACCGGTTCTTCATTTCCCGATCGCTCTTTCGGCCGCAGTGCGGCAGGATCCGGTAGAATCTCCTTCTACCCAGCACCGTGTGCCCGGGGTCCCGCATCAATTCTGCACGACCGAGGCGGCACCGTTGATCACTGATGGTGGCCCACGGCAGAAAGCCATGTCCCATATGAGTCCCGAGCCCCAGCAGCGGCGAGTGCCCTGGCCCCGGCTGAACCGCCGACAGGTCCTCACTGGTGCACTCGCAGGTGCAGGTCTCCTCGGCGCAGGCTTCGTGACTTCCTCACGCACGGACATTCTCGCCCATGCGGGCCGGACTGATCCCCTCCGCTCCGCCACCGTCGCCTTCACCTCTGGGGCCGCGCGCGAAGGCATCGGCATCGAGACGGCGCAGCGCTTGGAGCCGAACTCACGTGTCATGCCCGGAACAGAAGACCTGGGGCCGGCGGCACGGCAACAGCAATTCCTGGAGCAGTGCTCTGCATGGATCACGCAACTGCCCGCTCATCGTCGCGATCTTGCCACCTCGGCGCTTCTCGATCTGTGGGTGCTCACCGACTCCCTTCCGGCGACGGTGGCCAGCTGGGACCAGCCGTGGAGATATATCTGGCCGCGGGATGCGGCGTTCGCTGCGGTTGCCTTGGCCCGAGTCGGCTTGGTCGACCTGGCGTGGCAGCACCTTCTTCACCTGCAGTCGCTGCAATCGGAGGATGGGTCATTCGCGGCACGGTTCACCCCAGACCTCGGGCTGGCCCCGGACGAGCGCCCATCTCAGTTTGACGCCCTTGGACTTCTGCTCTGGGCCGTCAGCGACGTCCATGCTGTCGGGGCCCGGACCACGGGGCGAAAAGGCGGAGCGGTCGCCCTCGAGACGATGGCACCGATGCTGCGTCGCTCTTCCCAGCGCCTGCTCCACCTCACTGAGCGGGGCACAGTTCTGCCCCCGGTGTCGTCCGACTACTGGGAGGTCAGCGAATCCCAGGTCACGCTCGGCACTGCGGGACCCACACTGTTGGGCCTGCAGGCTCTCGTCAGGCTGGCAGAGCACAGCAGCGGCCTGTGGGATCACATCGATGGGGGAGCCGAGGCACTCGGGGACAGCTGCAATGCGTTCGAAGCGACATTCTCTCGAACATTCATCGCCAATGGACTGCAGCGCTACCCGACCTCGGGAGGACTCGATTCGGCGGTGGCCTATCTGCCCGCAGCCGGGGCGGGCCTGGACCTTGGAGAATCGACCCTTGATCACATCTGGGACAGACTGCGCCAACCCGCTGGCGGGATCAAACCGGGGCATGGGTGGATCTTCGATCACACGAGCTGGACCCCGTCGACATCACTCATGGGAGTCGGGTTCGCCCGCATCGGTGCCACAACACAGGCCGATGGGGTGCTCGACTGGTTGGGCAGCCATCGTACGCAGGCCGGCTCCCTTCCCGAGAAGGTCAGTGCAGAAGGCGCGGCAGTGTCGGTGGCACCTCTGTCGTGGACGGCATCCAATGTGATCATCACCCTCGACGAGCTCCATCGCGCCCGACCCTGACCCGAGCTGCCGGTGCCTCCGTGGGGACATATGTTCACGGTGCACGGCTGCGCTGCCCATCGGAACCGACATCGATTGCGCTCCTCGCGAACTCCGGTCCCGCGGCGGCCTGCCTGTTTCGTGTTTTGCCCCGTGTTTCGCGTAATATGGGTGACTGCGTCTTGCGGACGTGCGCGATCTCATCGTGGACTTTCGCTCCCTCCAGGTCACCAGATGACCGATTATGCATGACTGTCGAAATTGAAAGGTCGCACTGTGAAGAGCTCCGTCGAGCAACTCGACCCCACGCGGGTCAAGATCAGCGTGGATGTCCCATACGCCGAACTCAAGCCGAGCATCGACGAGGCATACAAGACCATCGGTGGCCAGGTCACCATTCCGGGCTTCCGCCAGGGCAAGGTCCCTGCGCGCATCATCGATCAGCGCGTTGGTCGACCCGCAGTGATCCAGGAGGCCGTGAACAACGGTCTTGACGGGTTCTACCGCGAGGCCGTCGAAGAGCACGATCTCAAGCCGTTGGGCCAGCCCGAGGTCGAGATCTCCGAGGTCCCCGGCCTCGACGGCACCGAAGACGGCGACCTGACCTTCACCGTCGAGGTCGACGTGCGCCCCACGATCGAACTGCCTGCCTACGACACCATCAGCGTCGAGGTCGACCCGATCGAGGTCACCGATGAAGACGTCGATGCCGAGCTTGAGCAGCTGCGCACCCGCTTCGGAACGCTGAGCTCCGTTGACCGTCCTGCCGCCAAGGACGACTTCGTGACCCTCGACCTCGTCGCCACCATCGACGGCGAAGAGATCGACACCGCCTCCGACATCTCCTACCAGGTTGGCGCCGGGACCATGCTCGATGGCATGGACGAAGCTCTCGACGGTCTGTCGGCAGACGAGACCACCACTTTCGAGACCACCTTCGCGGGCGGAGAGCACGCCGGTGAAACCGGAACAGTCTCCATCACGCTCAGCGCGGTCAAGGTTCGCGAACTGCCAGAGGCTGACGATGACTTCGCCCAGCTGGCCAGCGAATTCGACACAATCGATGAGCTGCGTACGGACCTGCGCGAGCAGGCCGCGAAGCAGAAGGAGACCGACCAGGGTGCTCAGGCACGCGACAAGGTCCTCGAATCACTGATCGAGACCCTCAACGTGCCCGTTCCTGAGAAGGTCGTCACCGACGAGGTTGAGCGTCACCTCGAGTCCGAGAGCCGCGTGGATGACGATGAGCACCGCAAGGAGGTCACCGAGGAGACCGAGCGCAATCTCCGCACCCAGTTCATCCTCGACTCGATCGCCGAAGCCGAAGAGGTCGAGGTGACACAGCCCGAGCTCATCGAATACCTCATCTCTGCGTCACAGCAGTACGGCATGAACCCGAATGAGTTCGCTCAGATGCTCGACAGCTCAGGCCAGGTCAACGCACTGGTCGGAGAGGTCACACGCCGCAAGGCCCTGGCCGCTGCTCTCGCCGGTGCTGTCGTCAAGGACACAGCAGGCAACGTCGTCGATATGGAGGAGTTCACCTCTCCAGCTGAGGAAGAGGCACCTGAGGGCGCCGATGACTCAGACGCTGCCGTCGCAGTCGAAGGCGACGACGAAAACTGACGTCGAACCGCTTCGGCGGTAACAGAGCCGACAACGGTGGGCACGGGAACTATTCCGTGCCCACCGTTTCGCATAGGTGCATCGGACGGCCGCAGCCTGGTGCAGGGCTCAACCGGCACGAATCTTTCCAGCAGACTCGGGGGAATGCGCTGCCCGATCACGCTGATGGCGAACACAGGCGTTCCGACGGACTAAATCCGACCGGTGAGCAGTTAGAGTCCATATCAAGCCAACCAAAGACCAACAGGAGTGAAACGTGAGCGCACATGAATTGACAGCGCCCGTCGGCCTCGACGCCGGTGGAGCAATGGGTCTCGATGACCATATTTTCAACCGCCTGCTCAAAGAGCGCATCATCTGGCTCGGTTCGGAAGTGCGTGACTCCAACGCCAACGCGATCTGTGCCCAGATGATGCTGCTGGCTGCGGAGGATCCCGATGCGGATATCTCGCTGTACATCAACTCCCCGGGTGGCTCGGTCACCGCGGGAATGGCGATCTACGACACCATGCAGTACATCAAGCCGGATGTCTCCACCGTGGCTATGGGAATGGCCGCATCAATGGGGCAGTTCCTGCTGTCATCCGGTGCACCGGGCAAGCGGTTCGCCACCCCCCACGCCCGCATTCTCATGCACCAGCCGTTGGGTGGAATCGGCGGCACCGCCACCGACATCAAGATCCAGGCAGAGCTCATCCTGCACATGAAGAAGCAGATGGCAGAGCTCACCGCCGAACAGACAGGCAAGACCCTGGAGCAGATCCTCAAGGACAACGACCGCGACCACTGGTTCACCGCCGAAGAAGCACTGGAATACGGCTTCATCGACAAGATGGTGACCCGTTCGTCCGACGTCACCGACAACTGAGTGGGAGTCAAGGAAGAATGAATTCAATGAACTTTATGCCAGGGTCCACCGCCGGCAACATGCCGCAGTCCCGCTACGTCATGCCCCAGTTCGAAGAGCGGACTCCCTACGGCTTCAAACGCCAGGATCCCTACACGAAGCTCTTCGACGATCGCGTGATCTTCCTGGGCGTTCAGGTCGATGACACGAGCGCCGACGACGTGATGGCGCAGCTCCTGGTCCTCGAATCACAGGACCCCGATCGTGACATCACGCTCTACATCAACTCGCCGGGTGGCTCGTTCACTGCGATGACTGCCATCTACGACACGATGCAGTACATCAAGCCGGAGATCCAGACTGTCTGCCTCGGTCAGGCCGCCTCGGCTGCTGCCGTACTCCTCGCAGCCGGCACTCCGGGCAAACGTCTGGCTCTGCCCAACGCCCGAGTCCTCATCCACCAGCCTGCGATGGAGGGCCAGGGTCAGGGACAGGCTTCAGACATTGAGATCCAGGCCGCAGAGGTCTTCCGGATGCGCCAGTGGCTGGAGACGACTCTGTCGGACCACTCCAACAAGTCACCGGAGCAGGTCTCCAACGACATCGAACGTGACCTCTTCCTCACCGCCGAACAGGCGAAGGACTACGGTCTCGTCGATCAGGTTCTGACCTCTCGCAAGGCGGTCTGAGACACAAGAATATCTTCGGGCCCGGACAGTCATCGGCTGTCCGGGCCCGAACTGGTCTGTGCTGCGAAGTTGCCACCTGGTGCGGCGCCGAGTAGTTTGGGCCTTCTCAACGGCATGGGTGCGTCCATCTTCTCCGACACACCGAATGACGGTTCTGGCCGCTCATGTCAGTCCCGTATGGGAAGCTATTGAGGTACAGGAAACACGAGCGGTAGAGTTGGGGCCAGGTGCCCCGGCGGAAGGTTGTGACAGTGGCTCGCAGTGCGGACGGAGCAGACCTGCTCAAATGTAACTTCTGTGGGAAATCCCAGAAGCAGGTTCGGAAACTCATCGCCGGACCTGGCGTCTACATCTGCGATGAATGCATCGGGCTGTGCAACGAGATCATCGAAGAGGAGCTCAGCGAAGGCACCTCCGAACACACCGATATCGAACTGCCCAAGCCGCGCGAGATCTTCGACTTCCTCCAGGAATACGTCGTCGGTCAGGAACCGGCGAAGAAGGCCCTGTCCGTGGCCGTGTACAACCATTACAAGCGCATCCGCTCCCTGCAGAGTGACGAAGACACGAAGACCCTGGGCTCGGACGACACCGAGGTTGAGATCGCGAAGTCCAACATCCTCCTCGTGGGCCCCACCGGATCGGGCAAAACCTATCTTGCACAGTCGCTGGCGAAGAGACTGGATGTTCCCTTCGCCGTTGCAGACGCGACAGCACTGACGGAGGCCGGCTACGTCGGCGAAGATGTCGAGAACATTCTGCTCAAACTCATCCAAGCCGCGGACTTCGACATTCAGAAGGCCGAACACGGCATCATCTACATCGACGAGATCGATAAGATCGCACGCAAGTCTGAGAACCCGTCGATCACTCGAGACGTCTCCGGCGAAGGTGTCCAGCAGGCGCTGTTGAAGATACTCGAGGGCACTCAGGCTTCCGTGCCGCCGCAGGGCGGACGCAAACATCCTCACCAGGACTTCCTCCAGATCGACACCACGAATGTGCTCTTCATCGTCGCGGGAGCCTTCGCAGGCATGGAGGAGATCGTTGCCGGCCGTAAGGGCAAGCACGGCATCGGGTTCGGTGCGCTCCTGCAGTCGAAGAACGACGAAGAAGACCTCTACGCCGACATCCTGCCCGAAGATCTGCTGAAGTTCGGACTCATTCCCGAGTTCATCGGACGCCTACCCGTACTGGCCACAGTCTCCACATTGGATCGTGCGGCCCTGATATCGATTCTCACAGAGCCGAAGAATGCCCTGGTCAAGCAGTACCAGCGCATGTTCGAGTTCGACAACGTGGAGCTTCGTTTCGAGACCGACGCCCTCGAAGCCATCTCCGATCTCGCACTCCTGCGCGGCACCGGCGCACGTGGACTGCGGTCCATCCTCGAAGAGGTCCTGCAGCCGGTCATGTTCGATGTTCCCTCCCGGGAGGACATCGCCGAGGTGGTCGTGACCAGAGACGTCGTGGACAAGAACGTCGCCCCCACGCTGGTGCCTCGCGAACAGCCTCGTGCATCCAAAAAGTCAGCCTGACTCGTCTCATTAGATGAGGCTGTTCGCTGATACCAGGCCTCTGAAGTACGACAACTACCGTCGCCTCTGGGTGGCCAACATCGTCACCGTCATCGGTGCTCAGATGACTGTAGTCGCTATTCCCGCACAGATCTTTCACATCACCGGATCGTCCGGCTACGTAGGGCTCAGCGGTGTATTCGGGTTGGTCCCGCTCATCGTGTTCGGACTGTGGGGCGGTTCACTGGCTGACGTCATCGACCGCCGCAGACTGCTCATCATCTCCACAGTCGGCCTGATCATCGCGAGCTCGCTGTTGGCTCTCATCGCAGTTATGCAGCTTGGAAACGTGTGGTTGCTGCTGTCAGTATTCTCCTTGCAACAGGCCTTCTTCGGCCTGAACCAGCCGGCCAAGGGCGCACTCCTGCCGACCATCGTTCCGCTCGAACTTCTCCCGTCTGCCAACTCACTCAATATGACGGTCATGACATTGGGTGCTGTCGCCGGACCGATCATCGGCGGTGCTCTGATACCGGTCGTCGGCTATCAGACGCTCTACATCCTGGATGCGCTGTTCCTGGCCACAACTCTCTACGCGGTGCTGCGTCTGCCCCCACTGGTCCCTCAGAAACAGCACGACACGCGCTCGGGTGTCAAAGGAGTCATCGACGGCTTCCGCTACCTGGCGACGAACACCGTTGTCATGGTGTCACTGCTGGTCGACGTCATCGCCATGGTCTTCGGAATGCCCAGGGCACTGTTCCCGCAGATCGCGACAGAGTCCTTCGGCGGTCCTCCTGCCGGAGGCATCGTCTTCTCGCTGCTGTTCGCGTCTTTGGCAGCAGGCAGCGCCTTGGCGGGGATCTTCTCCGGCTGGGTCTCTCGTGTCGAACGTCAGGGCTTGGCGGTGATCACTGCGATTCTTGTGTGGGGCACCGCCATGTCTGTGTTCGGCCTGTCCCTGGAATTCGCCTCAGGGCTCTGGACGGCCGCACTCATCGTCGCGCTTCTCGGCCTGGCCATCGGCGGCGGCGCGGACATCATCTCTTCCGCCTTCCGTTCTACGATGCTGCAGGAGGCTGCCAGCGATGATATGCGAGGCCGCATGCAGGGAGTGTTCATCGTCGTTGTCGCAGGCGGTCCACGCATTGCCGATGTTCTGCACGGTACTGTCGCGGAGTTCACGAATACGACCATCGCCTCCGCCGGAGGGGGCCTCATCGTCATTGTGCTCGTCATCGCCTGTGCGTTGATCTTCCCGAAGTTCCGTCGCTATCGCGTGGAGCGCGGGGGAGCGGGACAGCCACGGACGTCGGTGGCCTGAAGCGCTCGTCCCATGCAACGAGCCCGAGGCAACCCGGTGTTGATTCGGGCGGCCTCGGGCTCGCGTTGCGTCGCAGCTGGAACAACTTTCTGAAGGAGAGAGCCTCAGCCCTCACCTGGCTAAGCTTGGGCGGTGTACACGGCGTTCTCAGCAGGCTGGACGACGACGAAGCCCGGGCCGTGGAAGGCAAGCTGAATCGATTCACCCGAACCGCGACCGAAGAAGGTCCCCACGCTGACGTCGGTCTTGATCTGCGGTGCCAGAGATGAGGACCAGCACACCGCGGCCTGCGGGTCGACGAACGTCGGCTGCTGTGAGCAGTCAAGGACCATCGGCTCGCCCTTGCAGCAGATGGCGGCAGTGCCTTGCCCGTTGAGTTCGAGGTTGAACAGCCCGGAGCCGCTGGCCATGGCACCGACTCCGCCCTTGATTCGCTTGATCTCCCAATTGAGAGCATCATCGAAGGCCAAGAGGTTCGCGGTGTTGACCGTCAGGGCATCCTGCTGACCTTCCATGGCCATCATGAAGATGTTCGAGGCCTCTCGAGCGAAGAACACCTCGCCGTGGCCCTCAACCTTCATCACATTGCCCCCTTCGCCGGTGGCGGCCTTCTTCATGAACTGACCCACCGATTTCGACCCCTGGTGAGCGAAGCGGACGTCGCCCTGGTAGGCGACCATGGCCCCCTTTGTGGCGATCATGGGCGCATTGGGCGTGATCACCGTGCGCAGCATCTTATTCGATTGCAGAGTCCAGCGTTCCTGGTTCTGGATCTCTGCGTTTCGCTTCGAAAAGAGTTCACTTCTCATCGTTCAAGAGCCTTTCGTCCTTGAAGAAGCTTCGTGCTCCTTCAGTTGTCGATTTCAATCGTAAGCGTCCAGGCTCTCCACATGCCGGAGAATTCTGTTCTGATCCTGGAACAGGCTCGGACATCAGTCCTGTTCGATGAAGTCGATCTCGGCAACCGTGATCTCTTCACCCCTGACCTCAGTGGTGAGATTCTGGATGCGTCCAGCGGCTGTCAGGTCGCCCTGGGCACTGTCGATCGCCGCGACGACGGCTGCCGGAGCATGGATGGTGAGGCTGCGCACCTGTGTCTTCTGGGAGACCTTGGCCTCGGTCTTCGACCTCCGGATCTCAGTGAGCACCGAGGCGACAGAGAGGAGCAGGTCCGGATCCACGGACGAGTCAGGCTGTGTCAGCTGCTCGTCTCCGGGCCACGATGACCTGTGCACAGATCCCGTTCTCCACCATGACCACACCTCTTCGGTCACGAAGGGCATGATCGGGGCGAAGAGACGCAGGAGTACGTCGAGAGCAGTTGCCAGAGTGACGTGAGCCGAAAGCTGATCACCCTCGCCCTTGGCGCCGTAGGACCGGTCCTTGACGAGTTCGACATAGTCATCGGTGAACTCCCAGAAGAAGCTCTCCGCGGCACGCAGAGCGTGTGCGTAGTCGTAGGCCGCCATATGCGTTGAAGCGGTCCCGATGACCTCGGCGAGTTTCCTGAGCAGAGCACGATCGAGATCGTGCGTGACGGAACCGAGCTGGCCGACGAGCCCGGAGTGAACTCCCTGGGCAAGCGCGAACTTCGAAGCGTTGAGCAGTTTCATGGCCAATCGGCGCCCGATCTGCATCTGCGTCACGTCATAAGCTGTATCGGCTCCGAGTTTGGCACTGGCCGCCCAGTAGCGCACCGCGTCGGGTCCGAAGCCCGGTTTCGCCTCGCCGAGGATGTCCGAGGGGACAACGACATTGCCCTTCGACTTCGACATCTTCTTGCGATCCGGATCGAGGATCCAGCCGGAGAGGCCCGCATGCTTCCATGGTGCAGCGTCATTGAGCGAGTTCGCCCGGACGACAGTGGAGAACAGCCAAGTGCGGATGATGTCGTGGCCCTGAGGACGCAGATCGAAGGGGAAGACTTTGGAGAAGAAGTCTTCGTCGCGGCTCCAACCACCCAGCAGCTGCGGGGTCAGAGATGAGGTCGCCCACGTGTCGAGGACGTCCGGATCGGCAGTGAAGCCACCCGGGGTGTCACGTTGGTCAGCGGTGAAGCCGGCGGGCACCTCGGCGACGGGGTCCGCAGGCAGCGACTCGGGAACGATCGGATCCGAGTAGTCAGGTTCCCCGGCCGAGTCCAGGCGATACCACAGTGGGATCGGCACGCCGAAGTAACGCTGGCGGGAGACCAGCCAGTCACCGTTGAGATTCTCCACCCAGTTCTCGTAGCGTGAGCGCATGAATGCCGGATGCCACTCGATTTCACGACCGCGGGCGATGAGGGCATCTCGGAGTTCGGCCGAACGTCCGCCGTTGCGGATGTACCACTGGCGGGACGCGACGACTTCGAGGGGCTTGTCGCCCTTCTCATAGAACGGCACAGGATGTGTGATCGCTTCGATCTCGCCGATCAGGTCGCCGGATTCGGCGAGCATATCCGCGATCTCCTTGCGTGCGGTGAAGGTTGTCTTTCCCGCCAGCTTCTCGTAGTTGGCCACAGCATCGGGCTTCGGCGAGGCGGCAATCCATTCGGGGACTTCGAGGTTGAGTCGTCCGCCCCGGTTGATGACCGCGCGAGTGGGCAGGTCGAGTTCACGCCACCAGGTGACGTCTGTGAGGTCGCCGAAGGTGCAGACCATGGCAATGCCGGTGCCCTTGTCCGACTTCGCGAGTTCATGCGCGCGAACTTCGACGCTGACGCCGAAGAGAGGTGAGACGTATCTGGATCCGAACGAGGAGGTGTAACGCTCGTCCTCGGGATGAGCCACGAGCGCCACTGCCGCGGGGATGAGCTCCGGACGGGAGGTGAGGATGACGATCGGGTCCGCCGAGGTGTCTGCGAGGCCGTCGGTGCCCTCGGGGTAGAAGTTCACCTTATGGTAGGCGCCCTCCTTCTCCCGGTCTTCGAGTTCGGCCTGCGCAACGGCAGTGCCGAAGGTGACATCCCACATGGTGGGGGCGTCCTGGGAGTAGGCGTGACCGTTTGCGAGGTCGGCGAGGAAGGCCTTCTGGCTGACCGAGCGTGACGTATCGTCGATGGTGCGGTAGGTGTACTTCCAATCCACGGACAGGCCGGTGGAACGGAAGAGGTGTTCGAAGATCTGTTCGTCCTCGGCGGACAGGGTCTCGCAGAGTTCGATGAAGTTCTGACGCGAGATCTTGACGAAGTCACGAGAGTTCTTCGCTGGCTTTGTCGGCGGCTCGAAGTTCGGGTCGTAACTCTGAGTGGGATCGCAGGTGACCCCGTAGTAGTTCTGGACGCGTCGTTCCGTCGGCAGACCATTGTCATCCCAGCCGAGGGGGTAGAACACGTTCTTGCCCTGCATGCGCTGATATCGAGCGATGATATCGGTCTGCGTGTAGGAGAAGACGTGCCCGACGTGCAGAGACCCCGAGGCGGTGGGTGGGGGAGTGTCGATCGAATAGACCTGCTCACGATCCGTATCGACGTCGAAGGCGTAGACTCCGCTGTCGCTCCACGCGGCGTCCCATTTGTCCCGAAGTCCCTCAAGAGCCGGCTTATCCGGCAGGTTCACTGACTCGTGCGTCGAGTCCGAAAAGGCAGGTGTGTTCATAATTGTTGATTTTCTCACCCGGGCGGCCTGGGGCCAAACCGATGATCGGGCGTGAGCGGACTTCAGCGGTTAGAGCCAGTGACACACGCTGCCAGAGACACACGCTGAGTGGAGCGTGAGATGCGTCTGCGAACGAAGATGAGAATATTGGACCATGGCGCCCTTGGACAGAATCCGATCAGAGAACCTGCCGCCTACGTCGACCGCGTGGATGAATCCAGCCCGGGCGATCGCGATCGTGGCAGTCGTCGCCATCCATTCGCTGGGAACTGTCGTCGAAGAGAACTACGCGACTATGGGCCCCGACTGGTGGGTCGCCAACGGCTTCGACTCCGCTGCTCGGTGGTCGGTTCCGGTGTTCATCATGATCTCTGGGGCGCTGGCGCTGGACCCAGCCCGCGGGAACAAACCACGGAGATTCCTCAGCAAGCGCGTCTGGAGAATCGGAATCCCTCTCGTGTTCTGGACGGCCGTCTACGTCGTCTTCAGGCGCTTCTATCTGCTCCCGACAGACGACGGATGGAACCCGGGAATCGCGATCCTGACGGGTTCTCCGTTCGTGCAGCTCTATTTCCTCTACGTGCTCGCCGGTCTGACGCTTCTGACCCCGTTCTTCCGGCTGCTCAGCGTTCACGGTTCGCGGCGACTGCAATGGGGGACAGGTCTGATCTTTCTGGGCATCGGCATGCTCGACCAGTGGGCGAGCATCGTCTTCGATGTGGGTGAGGCCAATATCGCCACACGTTTCCTTCCGATGGCCGGTTTCTACATTCTCGGATGGGTGCTGCGGGACGTGGTGCTCTCCTCCCGTGGTGTGGTGTTGGCATGGCTGACGCTTGCCGGTGCCATCGCGATGACCATTGTGTGGGCGGGGCTCGGCCCGGGAGAGAAGCCGTGGGTCTTCCCCTATGAGTACCTCTCACCGGGGGTCGTCCTCGCTTCTTCTGCCGCCTACCTCCTGCTGCACCATCACATGAACAGCGGGTTCCGACTGCTGCACTGGTTCTACCCTTATTCCTTCGGGGTGTTTTTGCTCCATCCCCTCGTGCTCTACCCCTTGCGCAATGTGATGGGCCTGCCGACGACGGTCCCTGGTGTTCTCCTCCATGCCATCGCAATGCCGATCGTCTACACGGTCATCTGCGCCGTCATCACTTGGCTGGCGGTCAAGATCCCCGGCGTGCGCGCCGTCTTCGGCGAAGGGGGTCCGCGCAATCCACACTCGAAGCCGAACCCGCGGCCGAGTCGAGCGAGGAAGGCCGACTCGGACACCGCGAGCGCTTAGCTTCGACTGGATCTGCCCGACGGCGATGAAACTCCGTAGACTGATCGGTGTCCCCGATGATTGTGTCCTCCACCGGACGCAACACACCCAGATGCCGATGTGACATGCCAAGGTCCGGACGCGGTGCGCCCAGGTCCAGATGCGATGAGCCTAGGCCCAGATCAGGGCCTGGAGCCACGAACAACTACGAAGAAGTACGGAGAGGTACAGCGATGGAAACACTCAGAGCAGTCGTGACAGGTGCAAGTTCGGGAATCGGCGCCGCTACGGTTCGCCGGCTGCGCGAGCAGGGCTGGGACGTCGTTGCCGTGGCACGGCGAGAGGAGAAGCTGGCGGCGCTGTGCGAGGAGACCGGCGCCAGCTACGTGGTAGCTGATCTTACCGATGATGCTGCCGTCGCGGCGCTCAACGCCGAGGTGCTGGCCGGGGGACCGGTGCACTCTCTGGTCGCCAACGCGGGGGCCGCGTACGGCACCGACACCGTCGCCGAGGCCTCGGTCGACGGTTGGCGTGACATGTTCGATATCAATGTCCTCGGAGTCCTCCGAGTCGTCAAGTCATTCCTGCCCGCACTGATCGAATCCGGGCGTGGAGACATCGTCGTCATGTCTTCGACCGCCGGACACCAGGCCTATGAAGGCGGGGGCGGTTACGTCGCGGCCAAGCACGGCACACATTCGATCGCCGCGACGCTGCGACTCGAGCTTGCTGGCGAACCCGTCCGTGTGATCGAAATCGCACCCGGGATGGTCGCCACCGATGAATTCACACTGAAACGAGTCGGCGGCAGTCAGGACACAGCCGACAAGGTCTACGAAGGAGTGGAGAACCCCCTCACCGCAGAGGACGTCGCCGATGCCGTCGTCTACTCGCTGACCCGACCGCACCATTTCAATGTCGACCTGATGGTGATCAGACCGATTGCACAGGCCGCACAGCACAAAGTGGCACGCAACCAGGGCCTCTGAGCTCGGATGCCGGGCGGCTGCACCCAGCCAGATGGTCGATACAGCGGGCCGGGTGGTCGACACACCGGGCCAAGGTATACGATTGGGGGGCAGCGATCCGGCCATCACCGGGGAGCATCCGGAAGAACGATGCGTTCGTCCCGTACCGACGGCTTCGGCACGGCAGAAGGCATCCAGTAGAACCGGACGGTTGGACCCGTCATCACTCCGGCTATGAGCGATCCGCTGATCGTCTGTCTCATCCGACAGTCGTTGAAGACGGATAAGCGAGGTGGTACCGCGGCAGACTTGTCGTCCTCGTGACAGTGACCGCAGTGACTGAAAAAGGACGCTCATGACGCAACCGTTGTATCCCAAGGTATCGACCTCTGCCTTCGGCCTCAGTGCCTCGCCGGATTTCCCCGCCATCGAAGACGCAGTGCTCGGCTACTGGAGACAGGACGATACGTTCCAGGCCTCGATCGACCAGCGCGATCCCGGCGAAAACGGTGAGAACGAGTTCGTCTTCTACGACGGCCCTCCCTTCGCCAACGGACTGCCCCACTACGGTCACCTCCTGACCGGGTACGTCAAGGACGTCGTTCCACGCTTCCAGACGATGCGCGGCAAGAAGGTGGATCGCCGTTTCGGCTGGGATACCCACGGTCTTCCCGCGGAGCTTGAGGCCGAACGTCAGCTGGGCATCACCGACAAGTCGGAGATCAGCGGCATGGGCTTGGCCGCCTTCAACGACGCCTGCCGTTCCTCCGTCCTGAAGTACACGAAGGAATGGGAAGAGTACGTCACCCGCCAGGGCCGGTGGGTCGATTTCGACAACGACTACAAGACGCTCAACGTCGAATACATGGAAAGCGTGATCTGGGCGTTCAAACAGCTCTGGGACAAGGGGCTCGTCTACGAAGGCTACCGGGTTCTGCCCTACTGCTGGAAAGACCAGACTCCGCTGTCGAACCACGAACTGCGGATGGACGACGATGTCTACAAGTCGCGCCAGGACCCGGCCGTGACCATCGGATACAAGCTCAAGGACTCCGACGAATGGGTCCTGATCTGGACGACGACGCCGTGGACTGTTCCGTCCAACCAAGCTGTCGCGGTCAATCCCGAGATCCCGCTGGTTGCCGTCGTCGCCGGCGAAGACGGTGCACAAGAGCTGCAGGGGAAGACGCTCATCCTCGCCGAGGCGCGTCTTCGCTCATACTCCCGTGAGCTCGGGGACAACCCCGAGGTGCTGCGCACATTCTCCGGCAGTGAGCTTCTCGGCCGTGAGTACGAGCCTCCCTTCCCGTACTTCGAAGGCCGCCAAGAGGAGTTCGGTGAACGGATGCACACCATCCTCGAAGCCGAGTTCGTCACCACGGACGAAGGCACCGGAATCGTCCACCAATCTCCGGCTTTCGGTGAAGAGGACAAAGACCTCACCGATTCCTATGGCATCACCGCTGTGCGTCCCGTCGACGACGCAGGCTGTTTCGACTCCACTGTCGCCGACTACGCGGGACAGCAGGTCTTCGACGCCAACAAGGGCATCATCAAGGACCTGCGCAATGGCACTGGTCCGATGGCTGGTCGTTCAGCACTGCTGATCCGGCACGAATCCTACGAGCACTCCTACCCACACTGCTGGCGCTGCCGCAATCCGCTGATCTACCGCGCAGTGTCCTCCTGGTTCGTCCGGGTGACCGAGTTCAAGGACCGGATGGTCGAACTCAACGAGCAGATCAACTGGGTGCCCGACAACGTCAAGCACGGACAGTTCGGCAAATGGCTGGAGAACGCACGCGACTGGTCGATCTCGCGCAACCGCTTCTGGGGTTCGCCGATCCCTGTATGGACCTCTGACGACCCCTCGTATCCGCGCACCGATGTGTACGGATCCCTGGCCGACATCGAGGCCGATTTCGGTCGCCTGCCGGTCAACGACCAAGGTGAAGTCGACCTCCACCGCCCTTGGGTTGACGACTTGGTACGTCCCAACCCTGATGATCCGACCGGCCAGTCGATGATGCGCCGCATCCCTGAGATCTTCGACGTCTGGTTCGACTCGGGGTCCATGAGCTACGCACAGGTCCACTACCCGTTCGAGAACTCCGAGTGGTTCGACAATCACTTCCCTGCCGATTTCATCGTGGAGTATGTCGGACAGACGCGCGGGTGGTTCTATCTCCTGCACGTGCTCTCGACAGCGATCTTCGATCGCCCTGCCTTCACCAACTGCATCTCCCACGGCATCGTCTTGGGCTCCGACGGAGCGAAGATGTCGAAATCGCTGCGTAACTATCCCGATGTCAACGAGGTCTTCGATCGCGACGGCTCCGATGCGATGCGCTGGTTCCTCATGGCCTCGTCCATCCTGCGAGGCGGCAACCTTGTCGTGACCGAGCAGGGTATCCGCGATGGAGTGCGACAGGTTGTTCTCCCACTCTGGAACACCTGGCAGTTCTTCGCCACGTACTCCAACACCGCAGACGGGGCAGACGGAGAGAAGGCCGGATACCGGGCCGAATCCCGCTATGATTCGAGCCAGGTCCTTGACCGGTATCTGCTGGCGAAGACTCACGACCTGATCACAGAGTTCGCGGACGCCATGGAAGGCCTCGACATCTGGGCGGCCTGCGAACTCGTGCGCAGTTACCTCGACATGCTCACCAACTGGTACGTGCGTCGTTCCCGTCGCCGTTTCTGGGACGGCACCGAGGCGACCCACGAGTCATTCGACGTGTTCTACACCTGCCTCGAAGCCTTCTGCCGAGTCGCAGCACCGCTGCTGCCATTCACCGTCGAAGAGATCTACCGTGGACTCACCGGCGAACGGTCGGTCCACCTGGCCGACTACCCGGACGCGGGTCTGTTCCCCGCCGACGATCAGCTCGTGTCCGCGATGGATCTGACCCGAGACATCTGCTCAACGGCCTCGTCTGTACGCAAGGCCAACAAGCTGCGGGTGCGCCTGCCTCTGGCCAAGCTCACCGTTGCTGACGACACCGACCTGGGCAGCGAGTTCACCGACATCATCTCCGATGAGCTCAACGTCCGCGAGGTCGAGGTGCTCGACGTCGCTGAGGCAGAAGCGGCAGGATTCTCCCTATCCCAGAGTCTTGTGATCAACGCCCGCGCCGCAGGGCCGAGGCTGGGCAAGCAGGTGCAGCAGGTGATCAAGGCCTCGAAGACCGGCGATTGGTCGGTCGCCGACGACGGCACTGTCACCAGCGGTGGAATCGACCTGGTCGATGGCGAATACACCGTGGAATCGGTGGCCGAATCGGGCACGGAGGGGATGGAGCTGGCTGCGCTCGACTCCGGCTTCCTGGCGCTCGACACACGCGTCACCCCTGAGCTCGAGGCCGAAGGCGTCGCTCGTGACGCGGTCCGCGCCATCCAGGGAATCCGCAAACAGCTGGACCTGCACATCTCCGATCGGATCGCTGTCGTCATCGACGCGGAGACGGACCTGGCGGCAGCGCTGAGCGCCCATCAGGACCTCATCGCCGGTGAGACGCTGGCCACCTCACTCGACTTCGCAGAAGTCGATGGTGCCGAACAGGTCTTCACCCCTGAAGAGCTGCCTGCGGGAACTCGCCTCGCTGTGAGCCGAGCATGAGCACGGACGAGAGCGACGATAAATCGCAGTCCCAGCTCGTCCGCGTGTATGCAGCACTGCTGGCACGAGCAGGGGAGACTCAGATCGAGGTCCGTCTCGATGCGACCCACCGCGCCTGCGAGCTCCTCGGCGACATTCATCAGGCAGCACCGGTCATCACGGTCACCGGCACGAACGGCAAGACCTCGACCGCTCGCATGATCGACTCGATCGTGTCCGCTCACGACTTGAGAGTCGGCCGCTTCACGAGTCCGCACCTGCATTCGGTGACCGAGCGGATCTCCATCGACGGCGGCCCTGTCGCTGCTGAGACCTTCGTCCGCATTCACGACGAGATTTCACCGGTGCTCGACCTCGTCGACGCGGAGCTCGCCGCCGAAGGGCGTGGCAAGCTGACGTTCTTCGAAGCGCTGACGATCCTGGCCTTCGCAGTGTTCGCAGACGCCCCCGTCGACGTAGTGGTCACCGAAGTGGGAATGGGCGGCGAATGGGATTCGACGAATGTTGCCGATGCGCAGGTCTGTGTCTTCACGAAGATCGGCCTCGACCACCAGCAGTTCCTCGGTGACACGCTCACCGAGATCGCCACGACCAAAGCGGGAATCCTCAATCGCAGTCTCGACCCTTCTCCAGCACCGAATCCGGTTGCTGTCATCGCGGCACAGGTCGAAGAGGCGCAGGATGCTCTCGACGCCGAGGTGGAACGTCGGCAGACTCCCGTTCTGACCGAGGACCGCAGCTTCCGGCTTCTCGACCGCACAAGAGCTGTCGATGGACAGCTCATCACCGTGCAGGGAGTCCGGGATGTCTACACCGACATCTTTCTGCCGTTGCACGGCATCCATCAGGCACACAATGCCGCCGTTGCGCTGGTCGCGGCGGAGGCGTTTCTCAGTGATGAGGACAAGCCGCTGGTCCTCGACACCGTGGCCGAAGGCCTATCCCGTGTGACGTCACCGGGCCGGGCCGAGCTTGTCCGGACAGGGCCGGCGGTGGTCGTCGACGGTGCGCACAATCCCGACGCTGCCCATGTGTTGGCCGAGACCATCACCGAGGCATTCGACTTCGACTACACGGTGATGGTTCTGGCGATGTTCGCCGACAAGGACGTCCTCGGCGTGCTCGAGGAACTTCACCGCAGCGCCGATGTGTTCGTCGTCAGCCAGGCACTGAATTCTCGTGCACTCGATGCCCACGAACTCGGCGAGGCTGTCCGCGAATGGGTGGATGAGGACTCCGTGATCGAGACGCCGGACCTCAACGCTGCCCTGATGAAGGCCATCGACCTGGCCAACAGTTCCGGGGCGACGAGTCCGGGGATCGTGGTCACAGGCTCTCTGCACACCGTGGCAGAGGCCCGTCTGCTGCTCGGCAAGGAGGAATGAGCCGATGAAATCGAAGTTTCCCGTCCTGTGCGGCTCGATCCTCATCTGTGAGCTCTTCGTCGTCTACTTCGCAGTGCTCACTGCCTACGGCCTGGCGGTGAAGGCAGCAGGATCTCTGACCTTGGGACAACTGCTCCTTGGCGCGTCCGTGATTGCCGCCCTGGCCATCGTCTCGGTCTTGCTGCTGCCACGTCGGATCGGCCAGAAGCGACCGGGTGTGGCACTGGGCTGGGTCGTGCAGATCCCCCTGCTGGCTTCGGGATTCCTCGTCACCTCGATGTTCTTCGTCGCAGCGATCTTCATCGCTCTCTGGGTGGTGTCGGTGTACTGGTCGGCGAGGATCGACAGGGAAGTGGCGGAACGCGCCTGAACCGCCTCGGCGGTTGATATCAATGAACTCCACGGCGGTTAAACTGTGACCGCCGATCATCGCACAAACGAAAAGGACCGGAATGGAACGCACTCTCATCCTCATCAAACCCGATGGTGTCTCACGAGGACTCGTGGGTCAGATCCTCGCTCGGATCGAATCCAAGGGATACGCCATCGATGCTCTGTCGCTGCGCACCGCGACCGCGGAAGAACTCTCCGCCCACTACGCCGAGCACGAGGGCAAACCCTTCTACCAGCCCCTCGTCGACTTCATGTCCGAAGGACCGGTCGTGTCGATCATCGCCTCCGGCCAGGGAGTGATCCCAGGATTCCGTTCGCTGGCGGGTGCAACCGACCCGACAGCGGCGGCACCGGGCACCATTCGCGGTGATCTTGGCCGCGACTGGGGCGAGAAGGTCCAGAAGAACCTCGTGCACGGATCCGATTCCGTCGAATCGGCTGAACGCGAGATCGGAATCTGGTTCCCCGCCGAATAGATCTCAGCACACAGACGCGGGTGCCCTGCGGCAGTCCTTCCTCGGAGGGACCGGCAGCAGCGCACCCGCGTCACTTCATGGCAGTGCTGAACAATTCAGGATTTGCTCAGAACAGGGTCGAGAAGAAGTTCCAGAACTGAACGACGATGCATGCTGCGATGACGAGCAACCACAGAACGAAGATCGCCACATTCTCCTTGGCGAGGACTCTGGCCATCGGATTCCGCGCGATTCGGGCGCCGAAACTGCCGGCCAGAACATTGTGGGCCGTGACTGCGACGAACATCGGGATCGTCATCGTCCACACCACCATGCACCAGGGGCAGCCGACGCCGATCTTGTAGATCGAGACGTAGAACAGGAACATGACGAGGACGGTGCCGAGGGCCAGGCCGATGTTGAGTCCCACCATGATCCACCTCGGGATCCTCGTCCCGGCGAGGAGCAACACGCCGAGGAGCAGCGGGAATATGAAAGCGCCGATTCCCAGGAGCTGATTGGGAAAGCCGAAGAGCTGGCTCTCGGGAGACTCCATCACCGATCCGCAGGAGAAGAACGGGTTGAGGTCGCAGGAGAGCACCGCGTTCGGGTCCTCCAACTTCTCGTACTTCTCGACGGCAAGAGCGAAGGACGCCAAGTAGCCGACGACGGACGCAACGATGAGGAAGACGCCGAGACTGGTCGGCCGCAGGACCCAGGATCGGGTCTGCGGCACCACGTCGATATCGTCGTCAGGAAGAGTATCTGCGGTATTCACACTCCAAGAATGCCTCCCCGGACACTGCGCGGCAAACGGGGGCGACCGTGAATAGTCATAGACGGGAAGTGACGGAGACCATAGACAGCAGAGATCGACCGGAGCACTTCGGTCGATCTGTGACATAATGGCCAGACGGATACTTGCTCTCACACCGAGCAGGAGAAGTGCCTCCACCGAGTCGAGGGTACGACCTCGCAGGTCGACACCAAGAAGAGGCAGCACCGAAGGCCTACGCGCTGAGCGCGAGCTGGAAGTGCCATCCACAAGTTTCGGTCCGACTTGGACCATGCAAGGATCCGAAGATCCGTGAGGTGTGGACGGAGTCTTCGGACTGGGAGAAATCATGAATGACGCGTCGAATGACGGCAACGAGGCAACAGAGGGCATCCTCGCCGATCTCGCCAATCTGCAGCAGTCGGTGAATTCCGCAGACTCCTCTCATGGGGATGTCGACGAGAGCATCAGAGCGAAGCTCGACAACATCGCCGAGGCTGCGCAGTCTCTGCGCATTCCCGAGCCGAGCGATGGTGACTCGGACGAGGACGTCGAGGACATTCCGGAGCAGAGGCCGGTCACACGGAAGAAAGCACGGGACGCTGTAGCCAACAGGGGACTCGTGTTCGAGCAGTTTGTCCGTGAACCTGCCGTGGATCCGCAGAACGCAGCGAACAACGGTCGGGGGAGCGAGGCCAACGATCCCTTGGATGCCGATGACGACGATTCTGCAGACACTGCCGCGGATGACGCCTCGCCGGCGCCGGCTCCCACGTTCGATCCCCGCAACCCTTTCGCAGCTCCCACCGTGGACCCCGCTCCTGCTCCGATCCCGCGCAGCGCGCCAGCCGTGCCACACGACGGTGGACTGATCTTCCAGGTGCCCAAGGCCGAACTGGCTCAGCCCGTCCAGGTTGAGAATGACACCGACGATTCCGACGATTCCGACGAATACGACAGCGACGCGGACTACGCTGAGGCGCCGGACGCCGATACCAACAGCGTGAAGAGCGATGACTCTGACGACAACGACTCCAACGACTCCGGCGGCCGTCGGCGTCGCCGAGGAGGACGCGGTCGTCGTTCTCGTGGACGCGATGACAACGGCAGTGAATCGGATCACGACGATTCGCCATCGTCAGCCGAAGAATCTGCTGACGAGGATTCCGATTCCCACTCGAGTAGACGTGAGTCACGCTCCGGCAACCGGTCGGAGAAGAAGGCTCCGCAGACAGATTCGAACAAGTCCGCCGGCGCCAAATCCTCTGATGACAAGAACTCCGGCCAGCAGTTCGAGAATTCCACTGACTCCGGTGATGATGACAACGATGACGATGACGACAACGGTTCCCGTCGCCGTCGTCGCCGTCGTTCACGGACACGCAGCACGGACAACGATGAGGTGACCTCGCTGAAGGGCTCGACTCGTCTCGAAGCCAAGAGGCAGCGCCGTAAGGAAGGCCGTGAGGCAGGGCGCCGCCGCCCAGTCATCACCGAGGCTGAATTCCTGGCCCGTCGTGAATCTGTGGACCGGACCATGCTGGTGCGTGAAAGCGGCGAGCAGACACAACTGGTCGTCGTCGAAGACGGGATCACAGTCGAGCACTACCTGAAGGAGAATCGCCAGCAGTCTTCCCTCATCGGCAACGTCTACCTTGGCAAAGTCCAGAACGTGCTGCCGAGCATGGAAGCCGCCTTCATCGACATCGGCAAGGGCCGCAATGCTGTGCTCTACGCCGGTGAAGTCAACTGGGACGCCCTCGGCATGGATGGCAAGGCTCGCCGCATCGAGGTGGCGCTCAGCCCCGGCGACGCCGTGCTCGTTCAGGTCACCAAGGACCCGGTCGGTCACAAGGGCGCCCGTCTGACGAGTCAGATCTCCCTGCCCGGACGTTTCCTCGTCTACGTTCCCGGCAACTCCATGACCGGTATCTCGCGCAAGCTGCCCGACGTCGAGCGCAATCGACTGAAGAAACTGCTCAAGGAACTCGTCGGTGACTCGAATGGAGTCATCGTGCGCACCGCAGCCGAAGGAGCAACGGACAAGGAGCTCAGCAGGGACGTCGAACGACTGGCGAAACGGTGGGAGACCATCGAGAAGAAGTCGAAGTCGACGAAGGTGCTCGCGCCCCAGCTCCTGTACAGCGAGCCGGACATGATCGTGCGGATCATCCGCGACGTCTTCAACGAGGACTTCTCGTCTCTCGTCATCGACGGCGACGGCGCGTGGAACACGATTCACGAATACGTCGAGGCCGTGGCACCGGATCTGCTCGAGCGCGTCCACCGCTACAGCGAGGACGAGGACATCTTCGACCACTACCGGGTCGAGGAACAGGTGCAGAAGGCGCTGCAGCGCACTGTCAACCTGCCATCGGGTGGTTCGCTGGTCATCGACCGGACCGAGGCAATGACGGTCATCGACGTCAACACCGGCAAGTTCACCGGGTCAGGTGGAAACCTGGAAGAGACCGTGACCCGCAACAACCTGGAAGCAGCCGAGGAGGTCATCCGGCAGGTGCGCCTGCGGGACATCGGCGGCATCATCGTCGTCGACTTCATCGACATGGTCCTCGAATCGAACCGCGACCTCGTTGTGCGTCGCCTCGTCGAATGCCTGGGGCGGGACAGGACCAAGCATCAGGTCGCCGAGGTGACCTCCCTGGGTCTTGTGCAGATGACGCGTAAGCGCATCGGCACCGGACTCGCAGAGTCCCTCGTCAGCGCCGGGGCCGACCTTTCCGGTCGGGGACTGCTGCTGCCGGGTTCAGAAGAGGACGGCTCCAAGGCCCATCACGGCAATCGGTCCACACACAACGACAACTCGAACAGCAAACGTGATCGTAAGCGTCGCGGTGACAATAAGTCGTCGTCGAAGTCCAACGACTCCGAAGGCCAGAGTGACGCCGCGGCCAACGACGCCTCACGTTCGGCCGTAGCCGCCATCGCCAAGGCCACGCTGAAGAAGGACGAGACGGCGTCCAAGGACGCCGAGAACTCTCAGGACACCCCGGTTTCGAGCGACACCGAGTCGACGCCGAACAGTGACACCACGAAAGAATCGCAGGGCAGCGAATCCTCCGATTCGACCGGCAGCGGAAAGTCGGGCCGATCCCGGACCCGCAACAGCCGGAAGCGGTCCAATGCCAAATCCTCGGAGACGTCAGAGCCAGCGCATGACGAGCCTGCTCAGGACAAGCCACTCCAGGACAAACCAGTCCAGAACAAGCCGGCCCCGGCGAAAAAGGCTGCGGAGCCTGCTGCCGAGCTTCCGCTGATGATCGGTGCGGACACCGCGACCAAGGTGGCCAAGGCTGAACCGGTCAAGGCAGCACCGCGGCGGAAGCCTGCTGCCAAGACTCAGGCTGCCGATGAGTCGGCGCAGCAGTCGCTGCCGACGTCATTCGTCATCATCGGCGAAGACTGACCATCATGTCCGCACTCGTGTGACTGATGCGGACAGACGACGAGGCGTCCCGCCACCGATCATGAGGATCGGCGGCGGGACGCCTCAGTTCTTGGATTCCTGATTCCTCGTCGTGCTGATGGTCGGCTGCGCAGCCTGATCACCGCAGAGCACGATCATCAGATTCGCTACGAGATCGCTGCGCTCGAGATGACCGAGCTTGACGATCCCGCGCCCCTCGATCTGCTCGATGGCGGTCTCGACCATGCCCACAGCACCTTCGACGATGAGCTGGCGGGCGGCGACAACCGCTGTAGCCTGCTGTCGTTGGAGCATGGCGCGTGCAATCTCTGCGGCGTAGGCCAGTTGCGTGATGCGCGATTCGATGATGGTCACGCCAGCGGCGGCGACTCGTGCTGCGACCTCATTGGAGAGTTTCGACGTGATCTCATCGGCGTTGTCGCGCAGGGACATCCGGTTCGGATCCGAGGAATCGTAGGCATAGGAGTTTGCGATGTGGCGCACAGCGGTCTCGGCCTGGATGGCGACGAACTCCTCGAAGTCATCGACTTCGAACAGCGCCTGGGCCGTGTCTTGGACCTGCCAGACGACCACGGCGCCGATTTCGATCGGATTGCCGTCGAGGTCGTTGACCTTCAATGTGGATGTCTCGTGGTTGCGGATGCGTGTCGATACCTGAATCTTCGAATAGAAGGGGTTGACGAAGCGCAGTCCCGATTGGCGCACTGTGCCGACGTACTTCCCATAGAGCTGGAGCACGACAGCATTGCCCGGAGCCACGGAGGTGCAGCCTTTGAACATGAACATCGATGCAATGAACATGACGATGGCGAGTGCGATGAGGATGACCCCGACCGCGGCCTGGGCTACGGTCATGATGAGTCCGACCACTGCGAGCAGAAGCGCCAGAATCAAGAGGATGACCCCGCCGACGATGGCGAAGTAGCCCGAGACGCCGCCCGCCGAGGTCTCCCTGACGCGTTCGCCCTCGACCGATGCGATTCTCGACGGCACAGGTCGGCTCTGCTCCGGGGGAACTCCGGGGATCCTCTGCGGCCCACCCGGAAGGGGCTGCTGCGGGTTAGCCTGAGGACCAGAACCGGGATACTGGCCGCGCCCGGGGTGAGGCCGCTGCTGTGTCGGTTGAGATCCTGGTGGCTGATTCGGAGGCGGAACGTGCTGATGAGGGTTCTGGGTCATGATTTCAGTCTAGGTCACAGAATGAGACGTGCATCTCACCAATACCTGCTCAGTGTGATGTACGTAACAGTTGGGTAACTGTATTCGCGTCCTGTGCTGTAGAGCTTGCTCCCTTCCAGGGGGTACGGCAGGTTATTGCACCATGAACACTTTGTTATTGGCAGCAGATGCCCCCAAATCACCGGTTGATGATGCAATCAACTCCTGGTTCGATCCGATCGCCACCTTCTTCGGCGGGATCATCTTCGCCCCCTTGACCATCGGTGAGCTTTCCTTCCCCTTCGTTGTGCTCTGGCTCATCGCCGCGGCACTCATCTTCACCATCTACTTCGGCTTCATCCAATTCCGCGGCTTCAAGGTCTCACTCGAGGTCGTCCGCGGAAAGTATTCGACCAAGAACGATCCCGGGGAGATCACGCACTTCCAGGCCCTGGCCTCGGCACTGTCTGGCACCGTCGGGCTGGGAAACATCGCCGGTGTCGGTGTCGCCATCGCCTTGGGCGGCCCCGGCGCCACCTTCTGGATGATCATCGCCGGCCTCCTCGGCATGTGTACGAAGTTCGTTGAGTGCACACTGGGCGTCAAGTACCGCGAGATCGACGAAAACGGCGTCGTCTACGGTGGTCCCTTCAAGTATCTGCCCATTGCATTCCGCAAGTTCTCGAAACCCGTCGCCTCGGTCCTCACCGGCATCTTTGCGGTATCCATCCTCATCTTCGGTGTCGTCGGCGGCGGGATGTTCCAGGCCAACCAGACCTTCGCTCAGGTGCGCACCGCCACGGGGGGCGCCGATGGCTTCCTGGCAGGCTCATGGGCTGCACTCATCTTCGGCATCATCTTCGCCGTGCTCGTCGGGCTGGTCATCCTCGGCGGAATCCGGTCGATCGCGCACGTCACCGACAAGCTCGTTCCGGCCATGGGAATCTTCTACGTAGTCTCCTGTCTGCTGGTGTTGGCCATCAACTTCGCTCAGATCCCACAGGCCTTCGGTGAGATCTTCCAAGGGGCATTCGCGCCTCAGGGGATCGCCGGCGGCATCGTCGGCGTCATGGTCATCGGTTTCCAGCGTTCGGCCTTCTCCAACGAAGCCGGCATCGGTTCGGCAGCCATCGCGCACTCAGCCGTCAAGACCCGTCGACCGGTCTCAGAGGGCTTCGTTGCTCTGCTGGAGCCCTTCGTGGACACAGTCATCATCTGCACCATGACCGCGCTGACCATCATCGTCGCCAACCAGCCGTCCTACACCAATGACCTCGGTGAGGGTGAGATCGGCGGCGTGGCCTTGGCCTCGGACGCCTTTGCCACTGTCGCAGGCTGGTACCCGGTGCTGTTGGCCATCGCCGTCGCTCTCTTCGCCTTCTCCACCCTCATCACCTGGGCCTACTACGGAGAACGGGCGTGGGCCTACCTCTTCGGCAAATCGAAGGGCGCGGCCACGGTCTTTCGTGTCCTCGTCTGTGTATTCGTGGTCATCGGGTGCATTGCCAGCTTCAGCAAGGTCGTCGAGTTCGCCGATGCCGCCCTGTTCCTCTGTGCGTTCATCAACATCCTCGGCTTGTACATGCTGATGCCGGTGGTGAAGAAGGAGATGAAGAAATATCTGGCCGACCGCAAGGCCGGTACGCTCATGGATCCCGACACGAAGGACGCCGTCCCCGTGGAGGAGATGGTCTGAGCGCAGCTTGCCTGAGGCCGATTCCGCGATGGCGCGGGGTCGGCCTCCGTGCGTCGTCGATGGATTGTCGCGAGTCTCGTTAGACTGGTGCACGTGGATCAGATCAACGACAAGACACATGCCCAGGAGCGACTGTTGGAACTGCGCGGAAGCATTGACAACATTGACGCAGCGCTCATCCATCTGCTCGCCGAGAGGTTCAAGCTCACAGAGACAGTCGGTGAACTGAAGGCTGACCATGGTCTGCCTCCCGCAGATCCTGAGAGAGAGGGCCGACAGGTCGCCCACCTCCGCAGGCTGGCCGAAGATGCGCACCTGGACCCGGAGTTCGCGGAGAAGTTCCTGACCTTCATCGTCGCCGAGGTGATCCGTCATCACGAACGGATCGCTGAGACCCGGGAAGCCTGAGTTCTTCAACTCGAGCGGTTTGCCCAACTGCGGTCGAATCCACTAGACTTGATCGTCGGTGCGCACGTCGCACCACGGCTGGTGATTCCTCTCAATGGGACACCCTGGGAAAACCTTCTTCGGGAGCCAAGGGATCAACCGCCGTTCGTTTGTGTATGAACAGAAAGGGTTCGACCATGGTCTATGCCATTGTCCGTGCCGGTGGCCATCAGGAAAAGGTCAGCGTCGGAGACATCATTACAGTCAACCGAATGAAGGCGAAGGCCGGGGAAAGCGTCGAACTCGATGCAGTCCTCCTCGTCGACGGTGAGTCTGTCACAACCGACGTTGATGCCCTGTCGAAGGTTGCGGTCAGCGCCGAGGTCGTCAATGAACTCCGCGGCCCCAAGATCATCATTCAGAAGTACAAGAACAAGACCGGTTACAAGAAGCGTCAGGGCCACCGCCAGGACCTCACCCGTCTGAAGATCACGAACATCAAGTAAGAGGAGACTTCACATGTCAAGCAAAAAGGGAGTCAGCTCGTCCCGCAACGGTCGCGACTCGAACGCGCAGTACCTCGGTGTGAAGCGCTTCGGCGGACAGGTTGTCAAGGCCGGAGAGATCATCGTTCGCCAGCGCGGAACCAAGTTCCACCCAGGCGCCAACGTCGGACGCGGCGGAGACGACACGCTCTTCGCACTGTCGGCAGGAGCCGTGGAATTCGGCAAACGCAACGGTCGCAAGATCGTCAACATCGTCGGCGCTTGATCGACTAGTTCTGTTTTTCCCCTGTTAGGGGTCCATGAAGGGTGAGTCTCGAGACTCACCCTTCATCTGATATAAGGACATTATGGCCACCGAGTTCATAGACCGTGTCACAGTCCATCTTTCCGCCGGAGACGGCGGCAACGGCTGCGCCTCGATCAGGCGCGAGAAATTCAAACCCCTTGGCGGCCCTGACGGTGCCAACGGTGGTCAGGGCGGTGACGTCAAGTTCGTCGTCGACGCTCAGACCACAACGCTGCTCCCACTGCACCACCGTCCGCATCTGACTGCGAACGACGGCGGCATCGGCAAGGGCGATCTGCGCCATGGTGCGGATGGCGGTGACCTCATCATCGCCGTCCCTGACGGCACGGTCGTGAAGAACCAGAACGGCGAGATCATCGCCGACCTCGTCGATGCCGGAACCGAATACGTCGCTGCCGCAGGTGGCCGCGGCGGCCTCGGCAACGCGGCTCTGGCTTCCTCGAAACGCAAGGCACCGGGTTTCGCTCTGCTGGGTGAACCCGGCGAAGCACTCAGCTTGGTGCTCGAGCTCAAGACGATCGCTGACATCGCGCTCGTCGGCTACCCCTCAGCCGGCAAATCCAGCCTCATCGCGGCCATGTCTGAAGCTAAGCCGAAGATCGCGGACTATCCGTTCACCACACTCGTGCCCAACCTCGGCGTGGTCCAGGCAGGCGATGTGCGATACACCATCGCCGATGTCCCAGGCCTCATCCCGGGAGCATCAGAAGGCAAGGGCCTCGGTCTTGAGTTCCTCCGACACGTCGAACGCTGCGCCGCATTGGTCCATGTCGTCGACATGGCGACGTGGGAGCCGGGCCGTGATCCTGTCTCGGACCTGACCATCATCGAATCGGAGCTCGCTGCCTATGCAGTCGACCTCGATGACGGAAACGGACTGCTGCCTCTGTCGGAACGCCCCAAGCTCGTGGCGCTGAACAAGGTCGACATCCCCGACGGCAATGACTTGGCCGATATCGTCCGCCCCGACCTGGAGGCGGCAGGTTATCGAGTCTTTGAGATCTCCGCGGTCAGTCACATCGGTCTGCGGGAGCTGTCCTTCGCGATGGCTGAACTCGTCTCGGCCGAACGTGAGCGTCGGGCAGAGCTCGAGGCGACGCCGAAGCGAGTCGTCATCCGTCCTAAGGCCGTTGATGACCGTGGCTTCCAGATTCAAGCCGAAAGCGACGAGGACGGTCCTGTCTTCCGCATCCGCGGCGTCAAACCCGAGCGTTGGGTGCGGCAGACGGACTTCGCCAACGACGAGGCTGTCGGCTATCTCGCCGATCGCCTCGATCGCCTCGGTGTCGAAGAGTCACTGTTCAAGGCCGGTGCGAAGCCAGGTGACACGATCGTGATCGGCGGAGACGACGGCGTCGTCTTCGACTGGGATCCGACAAGCGTCGGCGGCGCCGAGCTGCTGGGCAGCCGCGGTACCGACCTGCGTCTGGATGAGGATGCCCGTTCGACTCGTAAGGAGCGAAAGGCCGCATTCCATGATCGTATGGATGCGAAGGCCGCCGTTCGTGCCGAGTTCGAGCAGGAGCGCCTCGCGGAGCGTGCCAGTCGCGACCGCGAAGGTTCTGCCGGTGTCACCTCCGATTCCGAGTCCGGTCAGGAATGAGCGACAGCCAGTCCACCGATTCTGGCAGCATCTCGGCGCGTGCCGATATCGCAGCTGCACGCCGCATCGTGATCAAGGTCGGTTCTTCGTCACTGACCACCCTCGACGGGGGATTGGACGAAGCAAAGCTGATCGCGCTCACCGATGTCATCGGAGCCCATCGTTCTGCCGGGCACGAAGTCATCCTCGTGTCCTCCGGCGCGATTGCGGCCGGGCTCGAACCGATGGGCCTCAACAGGCGCCCCGGTGACCTTGCCACACAGCAGGCCGCTGCCGGAGTCGGCCAAGGTCTGCTCATGGCCGCCTATACCCGGGCACTGGGTCGCTACGACCTGGTGCCCGGCCAAGTGCTGCTCTCAGCCGATGACCTGATCCGACGCACTCGGTACAGGAACGCTCAACGTGCCATCGACAAACTCCTGGCCCTCGGGACACTGCCGATCGTCAACGAGAACGATGCTGTGGCGACAGAAGAGATCCGTTTCGGTGACAACGATCGCCTGGCTGCCCTTGTCGCACACCTGTCGCACGCAGACGCCCTCGTCCTGCTCTCCGATGTCGAGGCTCTCTATTCGGGACCGCCGAATCTGGCCGATTCTGTGCGCATCGAGCAGGTTTCCTCCATCGCCGATCTTCACGACATCTCCATCGGCGGGACCGGGGCCGCCGGCACCGGCACAGGGGGCATGGCGACGAAGGTCGAAGCCGCGCTCATGGTTGCCGACTCGGGGATACCCGCGGTGCTGACCTCGGCAGATAAGATCTCAGCAGTGCTCGGTGGTCAACGCGTGGGCACGTGGTTCTCGGTGACGCATAAACGTCGGGGGACACGTCTGCTGTGGCTGCGCCATCTGGCCCGCACCTTCGGTTCGGTGACCATCGACGATGGTGCCGAATCCGCTGTGCTCTCCCGCGGAACCTCCCTGCTGGCTGCCGGTGTCACCGGCGTGACCGGGGACTTCGAAGCTGGCGACCCGATCGAGATTCGGAACCTCGGCGGTGAAGTCATCGCACGTGGCATGACCAACTTCTCTTCGCAGGAACTGCCCGGGATGTTCGGCATGTCCACGGACGAACTTGGCACCCGACTCGGAAATGATTACCGTAAAGAGGTCATCCATCGCAATGATCTCGTACTCACGCACGTGAGCGGGGGGAGATAGTCCATGACCGCTGTATCCGAGATACATCCCAAGACCGTCCGGGGTGTCACCAGAGTAGTCAGGAACGCAAAGAGCGCTGCCGCTCACCTGGCGACGTCATCGACGGCAGAGAAGGACGCCGGGCTGCGCGCGATCGCCGACGCACTGCTTGAGAATTCCGACCGAATCGTCAAAGCCAATGAAGTCGACATCGCCGCCGGCATCGACAACGGAATGAACGCAGGTCTCCTCGACCGCCTGCGACTCGACCACGATCGCATCGAAGCCATGGCCGCATCAGTGGAGACGGTCATCGATCTTGACGATCCCGTGGGCAACGTCGTCGTAGGACGAGTTCTGCCCAACGGCATCAGATTGACTCAGAATCGTGTGCCCATGGGCGTCATCGGTGCGATCTACGAGGCCCGCCCCAACGTCACTGTCGACATCGCGATCCTCGCGCTCAAGGCGGGCAATGCCACCGTCCTGCGCGGAGGCTCAGCGGCTCAGAACTCCAACGCTGAGATCGTCTCCGTGCTGCGCAAAGCCGTGGAATCGGCTGGTCTGCCCGCAGATTCGATCAGCGGTATCGACCAATTCGGACGTGACGGGGCCAGCGTGCTCATGAACGCGCGTGACTACGTCGACCTCCTCATTCCGCGCGGTGGCGCTGAACTCATCAATACAGTGGTGCAGGATTCGCTGGTCCCGGTGATCGAAACCGGAATCGGGAATGTCCATATGTTCATCGATTCATCGGCCACCGTCAAGAATTCAGTCGACCTCGTAGTCAACTCGAAGACACATCGCCCCAGTGTCTGCAACTCGCTTGAGACCTTGTTGGTCCATGAGAAGGCAGCCAAGCGCGTACTTCCCAAGATACTCGATCGCCTCGACAAGGCCGGGGTCGTTCTCCATGCCGACACCACTGTCGCGGCGCTGGCACCGGAGTCGATGAAGGTCAAACGTGTCTCTCGACGCGACTGGGCGAAAGAGTATCTTGACCTGGAGCTGGCAGTGAAGGTCGTGTCGGGAATAGACGAGGCGATCGAGCATATTCGGGCCTATTCCTCGGGCCACACCGAGGTGATCGTGACCAAGGACATCGACAATGCTGAGACATTCGTCACGGCGATCGATGCCGCAGCAGTCGGAGTCAACGTGTCCACACGGTTCACCGATGGGGGAGAGCTCGGCTTCGGTGCAGAGGTGGGAATCTCGACCCAGAAGCTCCATGCCCGCGGACCCATGGGCGTCGAACAGCTGACGACCACGAAGTGGGTCATGATGGGCAATGGTCAGATCCGCAGCTGACGCTGCTCGGCGCAGAGCACATCGGCGGTGCACTCAGACGCCGTCGATGCTCATGTCGATGCCCACTTGTCGCACTGTTCATGAGAAACTGAAGGCATAAGCACTGCGACGCAGACCGACCGCGTCATCATCACCGAGAAGGAGAGAGCACGTGAACGCAGCCCTGTTGACCACCGTTGCCGAAGGCGCGGAGAAGGCAGCCCACCACACCGAATTGCCGATGGATCCGATCTTCTTCGGACTCATCACCCTCGCGATCTTCCTCTCGATGGCAGCAGTGAGCCGGTCGTGGAAGGGCATCTCCAACCGCCACTGATATGGCTAAGCAAACACGCAGGGTCGGTGTCATGGGTGGCACCTTCGACCCCATTCACCACGGTCACCTGGTCGCAGCCAGTGAGGTGCAGTCGACCTTTGATCTCGACGAGGTCGTCTTCGTACCCACCGGACGTCCGTATCAGAAGGATGCCGGCGAAGTCACCAGCGCCGAACATCGGTATCTGATGACCGTCATCGCAACCGCGTCGAACCCGCGCTTCACAGTCTCCCGAGCCGACGTTGATCGTCCAGGACCCACGTACACCATCGATACCCTGCGGGACCTGGCCAGGAGCTACGGGTCCGACACAGAGATGTTCTTCATCACCGGCGCGGACGCTTTGGCTCAGATTCTGACGTGGAAGAATGTAGATGAGCTGTTTTCCTTGGCTCACTTCGTCGGAGTGAGCCGCCCGGGGCACGAACTTCGCAGTGAGGGTCTTCCGGTGGACAGGTTGAGCTTGGTGCAGATCCCTGCACTGTCGATATCGTCCACGGATTGCAGACTACGGGTGATGGATGGGGCGCCCGTCTGGTATCTCGTACCGGACGGGGTCGTTCAGTACATCGCGAAATACGAGTTGTACAGGAGTGAAAATGGCTGAGGAGCAGTTCACGTCACGCCGTGCCAGGCGAGAAGCCGAGCGGGTGGCTGCGGAACAGGCGTTCGAAGCACGAGAGACACCTGAGCAGCCAAAAGAGCCGTCATCGAACAATCGGTCCGACCTGCTGAACCCGCCGCCAGCACAGGCTCAGGCACCTGAATCGCGGGCAGACACCGAGCCACCGTCTCAGGCCGCCCCTGAGCGCGGCGCATCATCTGGCGACCAGGCGCAGGACTCGCGACCTCCTGTCGAAGCGGCGGAGCCCGTCGATCCGCAACAAGCTCCCTTGCCTCATTTCGATTCGCGCACCGCCCGTAAAAGCTACCTTCGCGATAACGGGTTGTCTCGTGAAGGCGACCTCTCCACCGGAGCGACCCCTGTCATCGCAGGACCGGAAACGACCTCGCCCGAGGAATCAGACGAGGCTGCAGCCGGCCAGAACGAATCCTTCGACTCTGCTGGATTCGGCGGTTCGGCCGATGAAGTCGCCGCACGAGACTTCGAGTCTCCGGTCACTGCGGCCTCCGCACCGCGACCGACTGCCTTCGACGATGCCCCACGTGATGCACTCTCCCAGCCGATCGAAGATCTGGACCCGGGTGCAGCAGCGACCACTTCCCAGTCTGAACCTGCAGAATCTCCAGTCCAGGACTATGCTCTTTCGTCCGCTCCCAGGCGGCCCGCTGCTGAACAAGCGCCGCCTGTACAGCCGAAGCCCGAACCGCCCCAGCCCCAGCAGCACACGGAGGACTCACCAGCCTCGGCTCAGGCATCAGCCCCGGCTCAGGCGCCACCCCCGGCGCAGTCATCAGGGCTTGGACAGTCGGCAGCCGCCGGTGATGCGTTCAACGATGATGCCACCGATGAGGGCGGCGAGACGAGCCGCTCGCGGCGCATGCCTATCGTGCAGCCGCCGAGCAGCTCAGGAGTGCGGGTCGTCACGGCCGCCTCAGCCCAGATTCCGGAGGTCGACAGCCCGGCGGCGACCCCAGGCAGCGGCACCGACCGGCCTTCGACGGACCGCAGTGACGCAGGCCAAGGCCGGCAGGCAGGGACGAGATCAACGGACGACTCGTCTGCTGCAGGCACTGGAACCTCGTCCGACGACGCAGCTCGCGCTCTTGCGGCTAACCCCGAGACCCGTCCGATGGAGACCGTTCCAGAGGCATGGGCACTTCCCAATCCTGACTACGAGGACGAAGAGACTGAGAATCCTCCGGGGACACGTATTCGCGCCAGCGAGGTCACCGGTCACGACGGCCGGATCCTTGTTGGGGAAGAACCATCCAAAGTACCCTATGTAGTGCTGGGTGTCGCTGCGCTCTTCGCAGTCGCACTCATCGTCATTGCACTGGTCATGTTGCTGTAATCATCTGAAAGGCTCTTGTGAGCGAGACCGTTGAATCAACCCAAATGCTGAGGACTGCCGCACGTGCGGCAGACGAGAAGTTCGGCACCGATCAGGTGGCCCTCGACGTGAGTGCCACCCTCTACATCACCGATGCCTTCCTCATCATCTCAGCGGAGAACGATCGGCAGATCGCATCGATCGTCGACGCCGTCGAAGAAGCCCTGCAGACGGCCTATGGTCACACTCCTCTGCGCCGTGAGGGTCGGGGGAGCGGGGACTGGGTCCTCCTGGACTTCGGTGACATCGTCGTCCACGTCTTCTCGCAGGAGCAGCGCGAGTACTACGCGCTCGAACGCCTGTGGAAGGACTGCCCGGTCATCGATCTGGAACTGCCGGCGCCGGCTGCCGCCGACGACTCTCAATGACCAGGACCGTCATCTTCTGGCGACATGGCCAGACTGACTACAACGTCGAACGCCGGTTCCAAGGTCAAAGTGACATTCCGCTCAATGAACTCGGGCGGACTCAAGCCGCTCAGGCAGCGAGCTACCTGAGCGAACTTCTGCCTGAGCTCATCGTGTCCTCCGACCTGTCGCGCGCCGCTGACACCGCCGACGCACTTGCTTCGCTGGTGAACGTCGGTGTCACACGCGACGAGCGTCTGCGTGAGACCGCATTCGGCCAGTGGGAGGGTCATACCCGGGACGAGCTCAGTGCATCGTGGCCAGACGAGCTCGAACAATGGCTCAGCGGAGCTGACACGAACCCACCAGGTGGGGAATCCCGCACCGAGTCAGGACGTCGAGTCGCCTCGGCGATTACCGACATCGTCGCTGGATCGGAGGCCAAGACCATTGCCATCGTCGCTCACGGCGCAGTCCTGCGCGCAGCCGCAGAACTGCTGCTCGGCATGGACGGGCCAGGTCGCCTCGGAGTCCTGGGAAACTGCGGACACGGCGAATTCGGATTCACCGGCACCAGCTGGATCCTGCGCAGCTGGGGCACAGTTCCCTCCTGAAGCGGGCTCTGCACAGTCCTGAACCGGTGCACTGCACAGTCCTGAAGCGGGCTCTGCACACTGACGACTCGTGCACTCACTGTGAGGCGTGAACCGCACGAATCATGCCCACCAGCGCCTGAGCCGACGCGTCCCAATCGAAGAGCTGGGCCTGCGTCTGCCCGGCTGCCGAGAGTTGGGACCACAGCGCGGCATCGGTGAGACGTTCGATCGTGGTGGCCACGTCACTGGCGTCATCGGGGTCGAAATAGACAGCAGCCTCGCCGGCGATCTCGTGGAAGATCGGTATGTCCGAAACTGCCACCGGCACACCTTGGGCCATCGCCTCGATGACAGGAAGACCGAATCCCTCCTCCTGAGAGGCCGTGACGAGAGCGGTTGCACCCTCGAGCAGATCTGCATATTCACTGTCGCTGACCCCCCGGTGAAAGATCACCTTCGCCCGGCTGGGGATCAGTGCACGCAACGCGGCTTCACGTCTGCCGTCGATTCGACTGGCGATGTGCAGCGTCCATCCCGGCAGATGCTCCAGGGATCGAATGAGGGTCTCGACGTTCTTATAGGGCAGGAACGCGCCCATGTAGACCAGCGAACGCGCATCACTCCTGTTGACCGAGCGTTCTCCGGAAACAGCAGTCTCAGCGGCATTCGACACCACGGTCACCGGCTTCGATGACAGATGGTGCTCTGCGATCAGGTTCTTCGTCGTCTGGCTCACGGAAGCGATCGCATCGGCGCGCCCCAACAGCAGACGCTGCGGGGCGTAGCTGAGGTGGTAGGCCCGCCACAGCAGCCTGAGCGCCGCGGACAGATCGGCCGGGGGCAGCGGGTGCGAATAGTAGATGAGATCGTGGACGGTCAGGATGAGGCCGTACCTGCGTCCCGTTGATCCCATCACCTGCATGGTGGAGAAGACCACATCGGCGCCGAGGTCGTTGAGCTTCTTCGCAATGAAGATCTCCTGCCAAGACGTGGGGGAGTTGAGTCTCACCCATGCACAGTCGGGGAGGAGATCGAGCTGAGCTTCATCGTTGATGATCGCAGTGACCTCGATGTCGGTTCCCCGCACGGCTGTGAGCAGAGCAGCGAGCAGGCACGATCCGTAGCGGGAGATGCCATCGTGGTGGGTCGTTCGTGTGAAGCGGGCATCGAAGTAGACGCGGATCGTTTCGTTCGTCTGAGTGCTGTTTGTGCTTTTGCTCATGGAACTCCGAGTCGATAGTGTGATCATCTGTAAGTCTGCGTTCATCCGAGATTACGTTCATCGTGACGAAGGGTCAGTGAGTGAAGGAACCATCACCTGCGTCCGTAGCACCGAGGCTACGGTCATGATCCTAACGGTTCTCGCTCTTGCCGCACTCATCATTCTCACCCCCATCATCACTCGCTGGCTCGGTCGAGCCAGTGGATGGCTCCTGGCTGCTGTCTATCTCGGCATCGCCGGCCTGTTCACCCCCACCGCCGTCGAGGTGATGACCGGGGCCACTCCAGAAGTGTCCTACCAGTGGATTCCCTCCCTCAGCGTCGATCTGGCGCTGCGTGCCGACGGCATCGGCGTCATCTTCACCTACATCGCGCTGATCATCGGCGCGATCGTCTTCGCCTATTCGACCGGTTACCTGTCCAAGGGACGAAACACGAGCTTCTACTGGCTGATGGTCATCTTCACCTTCTCAATGGTGATGCTGGTACTCAGCAACGACCTCTTGGTGCTCTTCGTGTGCTGGGAACTGACGTCTCTGGCCTCCTTCTTCCTCATCGCTCGGTCAGGCTCGCCCGGCCAAGGCCCTTCTCTGCGCACCATGTTCATCACCTTCATCGGCGGACTCTCGCTGTTGGTGGCAACCGGAACCATCATCGCGGTCACCGGGACCACGAACGTCCACGAAGCGCTGATCTCGCCCGTCTGGTCGGGTCAGTCACCGGTGACGACGCTGGTTGCGATCCTCATCGCGGTCGCGGCGATGACCAAGTCGGCTCAGTTCCCCTTCCATTCCTGGCTGCCAGACGCGATGGCCGCAGCCACCCCGGTCTCCGCTTATCTGCACGCGGCAGCCGTGGTCAAGGCCGGCATCTTCTTGCTCCTGCGCTTCACACCCGCCTTCCACGCCACCCCTGCTTGGAACACCCTGCTCATCGTGGCCGGCCTCATCACCGCCTGCATCGGCGGCTGGTTCGCTCTCAACCAATACGACGTCAAGAAGCTGATGGCCTATTCCACGGTTTCGCAGCTGGGTCTCATCACAGCGGTGATCGGCGTCGGCTCCGAGGCGGCGATCGCCGCTGCGTGCCTGCACGTGATCGCCCACGCCCTGTTCAAATCCGGACTCTTCATGATGGTCGGAGTCGTCGACCATCTCGCCGGGACTCGCGAACTGACTCGGATTCCACAACTGATGCGAGCGGCTCCGGGGTCCTTCTTCGTCATGATCATCGGGTGCGCCTCCATGGCAGGCATCCCACCTCTGCTCGGCTTCGTCTCGAAGGAATCCCTCTTCACAGCATTCAGTGACACTCCCGGTTCGGCTTGGACCGGATGGGCAACCCTGCTGGTGGCCGTCGCCGCCTCGGTCCTCACCTTCGCCTACTGCGCGAAGACCGTCTGGGGAGCATTCATCGATGGCAAACCGGTGGAGAAAGCGAGACTGGGACACGGATCACCCGTGATGCTCGTTTCCGCTGCGCTGCCGATCCTCGCCTCGATTCCGCTGAGCTTCGTTCTGTTCGTCTTCGACAATCCCCTCGATCAGGCAGTCCAAGCGGCCATTCCCGACGCAACCGAAGCAGTCCACCTTGCTCTCTGGCACGGGGTGAACAAGGAACTGATAGCCTCGCTGCTGATCATCGCGATCGGCGTGATCATCATCGTCAACCGTTCCCGTGTCTTCGTCTTCTTCCACCGCGCAACCCTCGGCTTCGACGGCGCCCATGTGATGAGCGGACTGACGTGGGTTCTGCGTCGAGCCGGCCACGGCCTGAGCATCTTCGTCAAGCCGATGAACTCCGGCCCGTACCTCGCGCTGTCGCTGGGCGGTCTCGCCGTTCTCGCCTTCTCGGCCGTCCCGATCATCTATTCGGACCTGCCACCTCTGCACGATGGTCTGTGGCGACCCATCGACATCGTCCTCCTCGTCCTCATCACCGTGGCCGTGCTCGTAGTCTGCAGCTCCCACTCGCGTCTGACCACAGTGGTTGCGCTGTCGGGAGTCGGCATCCTCGCCACTGTCCAGATTCTGGCTCTCGGCGCTCCGGACGTCACTCTGACTCAGCTGCTGGTCGAGGCGATGACGATCATCGTCATCATGTTGGTGCTGCAGAAGCTTCCACGTTCCTTCTGGAGATATCCGAAGCGCCTGCAGGCCACCCGCGTGATCTTCGCCCTGATCGTCGGACTTGCCGCCACCGTGCTGACACTGGCTCTCAACGGGCGTCGGGATCGATCAGACCTCGGTCTGTACTACATCGAGAACGCCCCCGACATCAGCGGCGGGCACAACATCGTCAACACGATCCTCGTTGAGTTCCGTGCCCTGGACACCCTCGGCGAGCTGACCGTCCTCGGTATGGCCGGAATCGCGATCGTTGCAGTGATGTCGACGGTCAAGGACAAGTTCATCGATCCTCCTGCGGAGAACATCCCCGAACCACCGCGGCAGGCCTGGGTCTCGATCCGGCCCCGCGGCACGACGGCCTATCGTGCCGTCCACGAGGCCTGGCCCAACGTGATCCCACAGCAGCTGACGATGAGAGTGCTCGGCCCCCTGCTGGCGATCACCTCACTGGTGATCTTCTGGCGCGGTCACAATGAACCTGGAGGCGGCTTCATCGCCGCGCTTGTCGGATCCGCGATCATCGGTCTGCTCTACATGTCCACGGCCAAGGACCGGGCCATCGGCCCGCCTCGAGCTCCGCTGTACCTCATCGGTTCCGGCGTGGCGACCGCCGTGGTGACCGGATTCATCGGGCTCATCGCCGCCGGTTCCTTCCTCGAACCCCTCCACGGCTATTTCCTGGGTCAGCACTTCACCACCTCGATGCTCTTCGACCTGGGCGTGTACCTCGCAGTGGTCGGCCTCATCTTGGCCTCCTTCAACCTCCTCGGCGTCTCCGACTCCGCGGCCACACCGGCCGGTGACGATGTGCTGACCAACGGCATCATCCGCCGCGATGTCGAACGCACCCGCGAACGTGCCGATGAGCTCCTCTACGGCGAGCTCAGCGGACCGCTGGACGCGATCAGGGGAGAGCGGCCACCGCGTGAGCGGCGATCGAAGGTCGCCGACCCCGATGCGAAGGTACGAGCCTCATCGACTCATATCCTGCACGGTGATGCTCCCATCGAACGCTCCACCGGGGAGACAGCGGAGCAGCCGCCGCCCGACGAACAGCCGCCGACCGATGAGCAGGAGGATGCGAAATGGTCCTAGCCATCACAATCGGAGTGTTGACCGCAGGTGGGGTCTACCTCATGATGCAGCGGTCGATGGTCAGAGGGGTCTTCGGGCTCACTCTCATCTCCCATGCTGCGAACTTCATCCTGCTGTCTGCGGGAGTCGGAGCCTGGCGAGTCGAACCTCTGAGCAATCGGGGAGATCAGAGCCTGGCCGCCGACCCGCTGCCGCAGGCCTTCGTCCTCACTGCAATCGTCATCACCCTGGCGGTGACGATCTTCATGCTTGCTCTGGCTGTTCTCGGTCACGATGACGATCAGAAACGGGCTCCGGAGACAGGGGAGGCCCGAGAATCATGAACCCAGCATTCCTGCTCCTGCTCATCGGAGTTCCGCTCCTGTCCTCCGCGCTGAGTGTGCTCATCACCTCTCGCACTTTCGACCGCATTCTGTTGCTGGCGGCCCCGAGCTTCGTCGGCATCTCCGGCATCGTGCTGCTCATCGTCCACCATCGGCAGCCTGTGCTCGCCCATTCGGTCGGCGGCTACGTCCCCGGCCTGGCCATCCCCTTCGTCTCCGATACGTTCACCGCGCTGATGCTGGTCCTGACATCGCTCACCGCCATCGCCAGCTGCATCTTCCTCATCACAACTGGTGAGGACCAGTACCGCTTCGTTCCGGCTCTGATCCTGATGATGCTCACCGGCGTCTACGGCGCGCTGCTGACCGGGGACCTCTTCAACTTCTTCGTCTTCATCGAAGTCATGGTGCTGCCGGCCTACGCACTGGTGGCGGTGACCGGAACCTGGCGCCGCCTCGGTGTGGGCCGCATGTACGTCATGGTCAACCTCCTCACCTCGACGATCCTGCTCATCGGGGTCGGCTTCGTCTACGGCGCCACCGGCACCGTGAACATCGCGATCCTCGCCCAGATGGGGGCACCGACCGGGCAGGGAGCGCTGGCCATCGGAGTCGTCCTCTTCGCACTGATCATCAAGGCCGGCGGTGCACCGTTCCACGGCTGGCTGGTGCGCAGCTACCCGAACACCTCGGCGGGGATGATGTCGCTGTTCTCGGGACTGCACTCGAAGGTCGCCCTCTACGCGATCTATCGGATCTACACCACGGTGTACGGCGAACCCGCCGCCTGGGTCAACGTCATCGTCGCCATCGCAATCGCCAGCATCCTCATCGGCTCCATCTCAGGGTTCGGGCAGAACCGTGTCCGCAACGTCCTCGCCTTCCAGATGACAAGTGGGGTCGGGCATATTCTGCTCGGTGTGGTCCTCCTGACGTCGACGGCGCTGGGTGCCGGTGCCTTCTACATGGTCCATCACATGATTACGATGTCAGGCCTGCTCCTCATCATGGGAGCGGTCGAGCAGACGTACGGCAGCGGTTCGTTCAGGAAGCTGACCGGGCTGGCCGGCCGAGAGAGATGGGCGACGATCCTGATGATCCTCGGCCTCTTCTCCCTCATCGGCCTTCCGCCGACCTCTGGACTGTGGGGCAAGGTCGGACTCATCACGGCCGCGACCGGCGGCGAGGGTGCATTGGGTTGGTGGCTGGTCGCCGCGATCGTCCTCGGTGCTCTCATCAGCCTGCTCGCGCTTCAGCACACGTGGCGCAATACCTTCTGGGGGCCGCCGATGCAGACCTACCGCCCCGACTCAGCCGAGACCGGCAGGGCGCCTGCCGAACCCATCGTGAGGAGCGTCCGGATCCCCGCGCGACTCCTGGTGCCGGGAACGATCATGATTGCGATGTCCGTGGCCATCTTCGCCTACCCCGAGCCGCTGCTCGAGATCACCACCCGCGCCGCGACCGGGCTGCTTGACCACAGCGCCTACATCGAGGCGGTGACGGCCCCATGATGCGTCTCTTTCACGGCATCTCCTATCTGGGCTATATCGGCTGGGCAATCGTGACCGGGTCGTTGACCATCGTCACCCGCGTATTGCGCCCCGGCCAATACGCGCGTCCGATGATCGTAGAGATCCCGCTGCGGTGCGTGACCGACCTGGAGGTGACCCTATTCGCCTCCTCGATCACGATCACCCCGGGGACCTTGGTCACGGCCATCGCCGCCGGCACATCCACACAGCCGCCGGTGCTCTTCGTCCATGCCCTGTTCGAGGATTCGGAGGAGGCAGCTATGGAAGGCCTCTATGACATGGAGTCACGACTGCTTGCAATGACCCGTGGCCGGGCACCGTCCGGACCAGCAACCAGCTCCGCTGAGGTTGAACAGGAGGAAGGACGCCCATGACCATCGTCGTCAGCATCTGCATCATCATCCTCGCCGCGGCTGTCATTGTGGGACTGGTCCGGGTTCTCAGCGCCAAGGACCTGGGCTCGCGTGCGATTGTCAGCGATCTCATGTACTTCTCCGCCATCGGCATGCTCACGATGTTCGGCATCCTCGTGTCCTCGTCGATCGTCCTCGACGCGATCTTCCTGTCGTCCATGGTCGGCATTCTCGCCACCGTCGCCCTGTCCCGGATCCTCACCAGGGGGCTGCGCTGATGAATGATGCTGTGGCAACCACCTTGGTCGGTGTCTTCGGGATCAGCGGGTCCCTGCTCATGCTGTTCTCCGCGCTTGCGATGTTCCGAGTCCGCGACGCGCTGTCTCGGATCAACGTATTCTCTCCGGCTACCGGTTTGGGGATGCCTCTGATCGTGGTCGCGGTCTACGTCTATGACATCCACACTGAGGGCTTCAGCTGGGGCTCTCTGCTGATGGCCGCTGTCGCCGTGCTGTGTCTGATCATCGTGTCCTCGGTGGCCAGCAACACGCTCTCGCGTGCCAGTGTGCTGTCCGGACAGCCCGTGTACCGCAAGACCGCTCCGAACCGGTTGGCCCGCCCACCCGCGGGAGTCGTCGACGACGATCCGGATTCTCCTGATCAGCCGAGGGCCGGGGCCTGAAGGGTTGGGTCCCAGCTGGTGAGTTCGGGACCCCGGCAGTCTATTCCCTGCCTGTGGTGCGCATCGTGATGTTGATTCTGCCGCCGCCGAGGTGGTCCAGACGACCGTATTCAGGCGCGGTGGCCTCCCGGATGGAGGTCACCCCGTGATAGGCGAAGCGGGCGGGCCCGCCGAAGACGAAAGCATCGCCGGAAGCCAGCCGAATGTCCTCGTAGGGCTTGTTACGGCTGACGGTATTGCCGAACCGGAAGACACACGTGTCGCCAAGGGACAGTGATACGACTGGAGCAGGATCGGATTCGTCCTTGTCCTGGTGCATTCCCATCTTCGCCCGATCGTCGTAGTAGTTCACCAGAGCCACGTCCGGGCAGTACTCTTCGGGCACAAGACCCCAGTGGCTCGTGGTATCAGCAGGGAAGTCGGGATTCTCAGCGACCACCACGGCGGCGTTGGAGACGACTTGGCGCCCCAGACGAGTCATCCAGTCCGGGAACGAAAGCACCCGCTGACCATTGACATCGCGGGCGTGGCGATCGTAGCGGCCAGGCTGCCAGTGCCACCCCAAGCCAATGGTTCTCACACTCATCGGATGCCCGGCGATCGATGTCGCATGAGCGGGCACCGGCCCGGATTGCCACTTCGCGTACTGCCTGATGATCCAGGATTGGGCCGCCTCATCGAGGAATCCAGGGAGCCAGACCGCCCCCGGTGCGATGACGCGGGGGCGGCGGTCGAAGGCCTCGTCGGCGAAGAGTGACTCCATGGCAGGACGACTCCGAACTCAGAACTCGCCGAGTTCGATCGACTCGTCCTGCAGTCGCGCGGCAGAAACGCTCTTGCCGATAAGTGCCCGGAGCTCGTCACCGACGTCCCAGATGTTGACGTTCATGGCCGCCGTGACGGTACCGCCGCGAGCCCAGAACACGATGAACTCACCGCTCGACTTGTCGCCGCGAATGACGACATCGTCGTCGCTGCTGCCGTGACCGACGTATTCCATGCCGAGATCGTACTGGTCCGTGTAGAAGTACGGTTCCCAGTCGTAGACCTTGTCCCCACCGGTGATGGTGGACGCGGCGACTTCGGCCTGGCGCACCGCGTTGTCCCAGTGTTCGACACGCAGACGCTGGTTCAGCAGTGTGTTCTGCGCTGCAGCGATGTCGCCGATGGCGAGGACATTGGCATCGCTTGAGCGCATACGCTCATCGACGATCACACCGTCATCGGTCTCCAGGCCCGCAGCAGTGGCCAGTTCGATGGTCGGGTCTGCACCGATTCCCACGACGACCAGGTCGGCAGGAAGGTCACCGGCACTGGTCTGGACGGATTCCACGGCCGTCGTGCCCGAGAAGCCGGTGGTGTCAGCCTCGGTGACGAACTCGATGCCGTTGGACCGGTGGAGCTCTTCGAAGTACTCACCGATCTCCGCACCGAGGGCCGATTTCAATGGGGGAGTCGAATGCAGGACGACGGTGACAGCGCATCCCGCGTTCTGTGCTGCCGCGGCGACTTCGAGGCCGACCCAGCCACCTCCGATGATGACGACCCTATTGTCCTGACCGAACTGCGAACGGATGGCCACAGCGTCACCGGCATCGCGAAGGGTGTGGATATTGCCCAGATCGGCGCCGGGCACGTCCAAGGCGCGCGGAGTGGAGCCTGTGGCCAAGATGACCTGTCCGTAGACGAGGCTCTCGCCATTGTCGAGGGTGATGCTCTGATTCTGCGCGTCCAGTTCAGTGACAGTGGTGCCGAAGAACGTCGTCACATCGTGGGCGGGATACCAGTCCGCACTGCGCAGTGCCGATTCCGCGGGGTCTGATCCTTCGAGCATGACCTTCTTGGACAGATCCGGACGGTAGTAGGGTGCCGCCGGGTCGGAACCGATGAGAGCGATCGACGCGGTGTAGCCGCCGTCGCGGAGTGCCTCGACGGCTGTTCCGCCGCCGATTCCGGCGCCGATGATGACAGTTCCGAATTCCTGAGCCATTGCCTGCTCCTTCCGAAGGGGAATTTCTCCCACCCTGTACCGCCAGTCACAGAGAGTCAACTGGGGTGAGGACCTCAGCTTCACCGTTTTGTGCACCATGGGGGCTTCGGCGTAAAGTGAGAGCCGAAGGGGCTTTAGCTCAGTTGGTAGAGCGTTTCGTTCGCAATGAAAAGGTCAGGGGTTCGATTCCCCTAAGCTCCACAGGTTTTGTCACAGAGACAACTTGGTCTCACGGAGACATTTTGGTCGTCCAGAGGTGCAGAGGTGGTCGCGGATTGAAGCTGCAGACATTGACCATGACCGGAATTCTGGGCCTCGCAGGTGTCGCACACTTCCTCAGACCCCAGACCTTCGATTCGATCGTTCCGCCCCGTCTGGGCGATCCCCGTGTCTGGACCTATGCCAGCGGTGTTGCCGAACTCGCCTGCGCCACGATGCTCACTGTGCCCGCCACACGCCGACTGGGCGGATCGGCCTCTGCCGCGCTCATGGTCGGTGTCTTTCCGGCAAACATCTACACCGTGAAGAAGCACTGGCACAATCCTCGGGGACGTGCGATCGCACTGGCTCGTCTGCCGCTGCAGGTTCCCCTCGTGTGGATGTCCTGGAACATCGCCAGTGGTCGGGCCGAATCCTCAGACTGAGGGCTAGTGGGCAGCGGTGACCAATTCAGCCGTCGCCCTGGTCATTGACACATAAAGATCCACCCCACCCTGGACACCGGCGCCGAAGCACTGCGGGTCCACGAGGATGACGAGATCGAATTCCAGTCCCTTGACCTCGGCCGGCCGCATCACGGTGACTCGTTCAGCTCTGATCCCATTCCACGAGTCCGGTTCCATCGTGATGACACAGACGATTCCCTCGCTGTGAGAGCCCAACCACGCACTGACCAAGGAAGGTACTCCGTCTGCGCGGATGTGACGGACTGGGACACCTGACTGGCGAACCGAACGCGGTACATTGGCGTGCGAGATCACCCCACGGATCACAGGTTCCGCTTCGCTCATCACCTCGGCGGGGGTGCGGTAGTTGATGCTGAGGTGAACTTCCTCGACGTTGAGCCCGAGGTGGCTCAAGCGCTCGTCCCAGGTCTGGAGGAAGCCCTGACGTGCTTGTGCCGGGTCGCCGACGATGGTGAAGCTCTTGGACGGACACCGGTCAAGGAGCATGTGCCACTGGGCGTCGGTGAGCTCCTGCGCTTCGTCGACGATGATGTGACCGTAGGGACCCGCGAGACGGTCACGGGGGAGGACCTCCCGAGCCGACGGATTGTCCAGAGCGCCTCGCAGGTCCTCGCCCCTGAGCATCTGCATCTGCATCAGTTCACTGTCGTCAGCGGCAACGAGATCAGCTACGACATCCGACATGCGGTCTTGCTCAGCAGCCGCCTCCGCCACGGCACGACGTCTCTGCCTCAGGTCAGCAGGATCACCGATACGACGCCTGGCTGCGTCGATGAATGGAATGTCCGCCTTCGTCCAAACTCCGGCTCCGGATCGCTGCAGCCACGACACATCTTCGTCGCTGAGTTCGGGTGCGACGAGACTCAGGTAGTCCGGGACGGTCCAGATGTCACCCACGATGTCCAAGGGGTCGAGGAGCGGCCAAGCGGTTGTCAGGACCTCTCGCAGATCGGAGTCCTGTCGGACGAAGGCGCGGACCTGGTCTGGTTCGGCCTCCTCATCGGCTTCGACGACGATCTCGGTGAGAATGTCCAGCAGTTCGTTCCAGACGAGATCACGGGCAGTGTTGTGATCGACGTCCGTATCGTGCGCGGAGAACGCCGCGACCCAGTCGCCTGGAGTGACCGTGACTTCACCCCACACCGTGTGGATCGTCAGGGCGGTCGTGGGAGCCTGCTCGTAGATGCTCACGGCTCGGTCGATGACTGCGCCTGGATTCAGCTTCCCTTTGAGGCGAGCGCCGCGCTCGTCATCGTGGGCCGCAGCGGTCTCTGGGACCAGGTCGTCCAGAGTGCAGAGGCGCACACCGTCCTCGCCGAGGCGCGGCAGCACGTCATCGACATACGACAGATACGCGGGATTGGGGCCGACGAAGAGCAGGCCGCCACTGCTGGCGATGCCGGGTTCGGAGTAGAGGAGGTAGGCGGCACGGTGCAGGGCGACTACCGTCTTTCCGGTTCCGGGCCCACCGTCGACGACCAGCGGCGAGTCGGCCGGGGCGCGGATGATCGAGTCCTGGTCGGCCTGGATGGTGGAGAGGACATCGTGCATCTTGGTCGATCGGCTGGCTCCCAGAGAAGCGATGAACGCACCCTGATCATCGAGGGCAGCGTTGTCATCGATGCTCGCCGAGGTGAATCCTTCGTCCCAATAGTCCGTGATCTGACCGTTCGACCAGCGGAAGCGGCGCCGTGTTGACAGTCCCATCGGAGAGGCGAGGGTGGCCGCGAAGAACGGTTCGGCCAGGGGTGCCCGCCAATCGATGAGCAGGCTGTGGCCGTTTTCATCTCGCAGCCCCATCCGACCGATGTAGACGATCTCGCCACTATCAGCGAACACCATGCGCCCCAGGCATATGTCGAGGGCGAAGCGGTGCAGCAGACTCAGTTCGGAGGACAGGCGGTGGATGGCAGAATCTCGGTCGAGTGCGGCCTCGCCAGAACCCGCAGGGGCACGACGGAGATCAGCGAGTCGGGACTCGACGGTGGCGAGCTCGCTGTCGATGCGACCGGAGATCCGAGCAAAATGGGCGTCATCGGCCGCGATGAGTTTCGGCGTGTTCTTGGCAGAGAGTCGGGAGGGCAGATTAAAGACGGTCGAGGGCATCCGGAATCCTTTGTCTAAAAGAGTGAAGACCCCATTGTTCCCCTTGACCAGGGCCTTGCGGCAAGCCCCCATCCGTGGCATATTCTGATCATGGCAGGGGTTGCCGGAATTCGCCCCACAGACCGTCGCGGACGATCCTTATGGGACGACTTCGTCGATGATCCCGCCACCGACATCGACTCCAGCACCGCTGATCCCGGCCCCGACAGCTATCACCCCAGTGCCGAGGAAGCAGAGTTGCTGACAGGTCAGACAAACGAAGGTGTCAGGAGATGCCGAGGAGCTTCCCGCTCTTCGCCAGCTCAGGATCGGTGCAGGAAGCCAGATCGAAACAGCAGGGGCGTCGTTTCCCCGACTCCAGCTTGGAGATCGCGACTTCCACACGGCGTGCGCGGGTGTCAGCGTTCTTCGTCGCTTGGATCCAACGCACCCACTCCCACCGCGCCATCGGTGTCAGCCCAGCCCACACTTCGGTCAGATCGGGTGCGTCGTCAAGTGCTGCGGAGAAGTCCTCGGGAATCGAGGTCTCCGGCCATTCCTTCGTCGGAGTCAATGACACGTCCACGGTGTCGGCATGGTCTGCACCCAACTGTGCATGCACCTCGTCGGTGACATTGATCCAATGTCCGCGCATTCCGTCGGGTTCGACCACCGTGGTGACGTCGACCCCGCCTACCTGCCCATGCGCGGCGACCTGACCACGGGAGGGCAGGTCCGCACTGGCATCGGCGGGCAGGCGCAGGATCGGTCTGTCGTTGATGACTTCCAATTGCGTGGAGAATGTGACGGTTGTGGGAGTGCTCCGCTTCGTGCTCATGATCACCAGGATAGTCTCCGGGCACACTCGTGACTTCTCGATTCCTGACAGCCTGATGAATCAGCCTGCCTCAACCTCATCCCAGTTTCCGTCCCACCCACTCAGGAGATACATGCCCGATCTTCATGAGGCTCTCCAAGACGCCGTTGGGGAAGGGAGCAGCCGCGCCCGAATTCTGGTCCACGTGCACAGCGATGATCTCCTCGGTCGCGACGAGCTGCCCAGCGGCTCTCATCTCGTAGGCCAGATGCACCTTCTTCGACCCTGCGGATACGAGGGCGGGTGTGACCTCCACCTGCGCGCCGAGGTCGACCTCGGCGAGGTAGCGGATGTGGGATTCTACGGTGTAGAGCGAGGTGGAGTGTGCTTCACGATGGTCCTGGCCGAGTCCGATCTGGTCCATCACCTGATTCGTGGCGAAACCGAAGATCAGAACGTAGAAGGCTTCCGACATGTGGCCGTTGTAGTCAATCCAGTCTGAAACCACCTGGGTCCGATAGGTCCCGAGTTCGATCGGCTGCGATTGATTCCGTGATTCTATTCGACCGCTCAGTTCGGTCTCCGCAGACGCTCTTTCTGCTTCGGAAGCAACCGCCGCGCTTGTCCGCCGCTGTGTTCCGTCTACGGCTTCGAGATCGGCCGTGAGCCTGCGCAAGGCGATGATGCCGGCGTCGCGCGTGGCGATGAGATCAGGAATCGTCTTGTCACCACTGGCCACTTCACAGCCGGCCACGACATCATCGCGGAGCTTCTGTGTGAGCTCCGGAGCATCCAGACGGGTCCAGGGTGATTTCAGCGAGGGACCGAAGTGGTCGAGCATGTGTGCCATCCCGCCCTCACCTCCGGCCAGATGGAAGGTGAGCATCGGTCCTTGGAACGGCCAGCGCAGGCCGGGACCATCGGTGATCGACCTGTCGATCTGTTCCACCGTGGCCTCACCATGGTCGATCATGTGCAGAGCCTCTCGCCATTGCGCCTCTTGGAGCCGATTGGCGATGAACCCGGGAACTTCGTGGTCCATTCTGATCACGGATTTCCCGATCCGGGTGTAGAACTCGGCCGCCCAGTCGACGGCAGTAACGGCAGTGGACTCTCCGCCGACGACCTCGACGAGTGGGATGAGATAGGGCGGGTTGAACGGATGCCCGACGACGAGGCGCTCGGGATGCCTGGCGTCGACCGCCATCTCGGTCATGCTGTAACCGGAAGTGGATGACCCGATGACGACGTGTTCGTCACAGACGGCATCGATGCGGGCTAGGAGGCTGCGCTTGAGCTCGAGGTCCTCCGGAGCCGACTCCTGAACGAAACCGGTCCCTGCTAGAGCCTCGGCGAGGTCCGTATGCACCGTCCAGGCATGTCGGTCCGCGCCTGCGACCATGTCGAGTTCGGCCAGTGCAGGCCAGGCTGCATCGATGAGGCGAGTGAGCTTCTCAGCCGCATCCGGCGCCGGGTCCCAGACTCTGACCGTGTATCCCTGAGCCAGAAAGTAGGCGGCCCAACCGCCTCCTATGGTGCCGGCTCCGATGCAGGTGACCGTGGTGATGGATGCGACGTCAGGATAGGACTGGGCAGTCACAGCCGCGCTCACAGATCGAGTCCTGTCACGGTCGGCGCCTGCACCCGCAGATCGAGGATGTCGCGGGTCTCGTCGGGGGTGGCAACTTCTGCGCCGAGGCCCTCGATGATGTCGACAGCGCGTTCGGTCAGCGAAGCGTTGGTGGCCTTGACCCCCTTTGCCAAATACAGATTGTCTTCAAGCCCGACCCGGGCATGGCCTCCGGCGAGAACGGATTGGGCAACCCACGGCAGCTGATTGCGGCCGATGGCGAAGGAGGTGAACTGCGCACCGGTCGGCAGCATATTCACCATGGCCGTGAGGAGCCCGGCATCGACAGGGGCTCCGTAGGGGACTCCCATGCACAGCTGGTAGAGCGGAGGAGGATCGATGAGGCCCTCTTCGACGAGCACATTGGCGAACCACAGGTTCCCGGTGTCGAAGATCTCGAGCTCGGGTCGAACGCCCAGCGTCTGAATCTTCTTCGACCCCTCACGCAGCATGTCAGGAGTGGACACATAGATGTTCGATCCGTCGCCGAAATTCAGGGAACCGCAGTCGAGGGTGCAGATCTCGGGCAGCAGCTCCTCGACGTGGGGAAGGCGTTCGAGGGCATTGACGAGATCCGTGCCCGGCATGTGAGTGGTCGGATCCTGAGGATCGACGACGAGATCTCCACCCATTCCTGCGGTGAGGTTGATGACGGGATCGACGTCGGAGGCACGTATCAAGCGCACGACCTCGCGGTAGTGGGCGACCTCCCGGGAACCCTGCTTGGTGTCGAGGTCGCGGACGTGGATGTGGACAACGGACGCACCGGCACGAGCAGCCGCGATCGCATCATCGGCGATCTCCTGCGGTGTGACGGGTACGTGCTCGCTCTTGTTCGCTGTATCGCCGGCGCCGGTGACGGCACAGGTGAGTATGACCTTGCGATTCATGATGACTCCTCATCAGGGTTGGTGTTGACGATTGCGCGTTTGAGGTAACTGGAGAGTCGACGGCGGAAGGTTGCCACGTCCATGATTCCGGTGAGGACCTTGACCCCCAGGCCGTCGAGCAGCGAGGTCAGCTCATCGGCCATGGCCTCACTGTCCCCGGCGCGGAAGAGCCCATCGGACTGACCGGCCTCGATGGTGGAGCGCACGGTGTGTGACCAGCGTTCGTAGTGAGCCGGGTAGTCAGAGGTATGGGCATCCTCAAGACCGAGCCGAGCCCAGGTCTGGAGCCAGATCGACCACTCGCTGCGTGAGGTGCGGCCGATGGGCGACTGGAGTTCGAGCAGACGTTCGAGCCGGCGGTGTGGGTTGGGAATCTTGTCGAGCCAGGCGATCTGACGGTCGAAGGCGAGCTTGACCGAATAGTCGAGTGTTGCGTCGAAGAGATCGGACTTCCCATCGAAGTAATAGTGAATGCTCGCATTCGAGATCCCAGCGGCGTCCGCGATGTCCGCGATCCGCACCGTCTCATAACCATGGCGGGCGAACAGATCCCATGCCGTCTCGACGATGAGCCTGCGCGGCGAGGAGTCCGGGGGTGGCCCAGGGCTCCGGTCAGTACCTGGCTGGTACCGCAGGGGAGTCGCGGACACCTGCGATTCGTCGCCGAGCAGCCACCTGACCGTCACGCCGGTAGCGGTGGCCAGAGCGAGGAGCTCTTCGGTGCCGAATCTGCGCCGGCCCGACAGAGACTTCGACAGCTTCGTCTCATCGATTCCTATGCTCGCGGCCACATATCGTTGGGACAGATCGCTGGTGCGCAGTGCCTCTTTGGCCCGTTGGGCCGTCACACCGGCGCCGTTGTCACCGACTGCGTTGCGATCCGTCATGGCCGCTAATCTATCTTCCCTATGCGCATATCGCAAGTAATACTGGTGAGAAATCAATACTTGCGAGTGGGATTGTCCCCATCGGTTGCCATGTTCGTACGCTGGAGACCGCAGGGATCAGAGGGGAGCGGATATTCTCGAAGGGATGAACCGATCGCCTGATGACACTGTTCCCACATCGGAGGGGCCCATGAACGACAATCTCCATTCACGCATGCACGTCGTATCCGACGAGACCCGAAACCTCGTCAACCTCGTCCTCGACTACTCGCGTCGGCGCACCTTGGCCGTCGACACTCCACTTGATCATCCGACGACCGAGTCCGAACTCACACGACTGGCCGGACCGACCATCACCGAGGATGGTGTCGGATCATCTCGCGCCCTGGCGATCTTCGAGCACATCTTCGCTCCCGCCTGCATTACAACCGACCACCCGAAATACCTGTCCTTCATTCCGAGCGCGCCGACGAAGGCGGCCGTGGCGTTCGACCTTGTGGTCTCCGCTAGCGCGCTCTACGGAGGCTCGTGGCTCGAGGGAGCGGGCGTCGTCCATGCGGAGAACGAGGTCCTGTCCTGGCTGGCCGGTGAGTTCGGGCTGCCGACGAGCGCCGGCGGCGTCTTCGTTCAGGGAGGCACGATCGGCAACCTGTCAGCACTCGTCGCGGCCCGTGATGCGCGTAAAGCCGCACTCGGCGAGGAGAAGCCGGGGCGCTGGGTCATCGTTTGCAGCGCCGAGGCACATTCCTCGGTCGCCTCGGCAGCAGCTGTGATGGACGTCGACGTAGAGCCGGTTCCGACCGGGGACGACGGCATTCTGCGTCCCGACGGTGTCAGGGCCGCACTTGATGAGCACGGCGATGCCGTCATCGCTGTGGTCGCGACCTCGGGGACGACGAACTTCGGCACCATCGACGATATCGCCGGAATTGCGGCACTCAAGGATGACTTCGACTTCTGGCTCCACGTCGACGGGGCCTATGGGCTGGCTGCGATGCTCTCACCCCTGGCGCGGCACAAGTTCGCCGGCGTCGAATCCGCCGACTCGGTCATCGTCGATCCGCACAAGTGGCTCTTCGCCCCGTTCGACGCCTGCGCGCTTATCTACCGCGATCCGACCTTGGGACGGCGAGCGCACACCCAGCGTGCCGAATATCTCGATACCCTCACCGACGCTGAGGAGTGGAGCCCTTCGGACTACGCCATCCAACTGACCCGGAGGCCACGGGGCCTGCCGTTGTGGTATTCCCTGGCCAGCTACGGTGCCGAGACCTATCGCGAAGCCATCGGCCATTCGATCGAACTGGCGATGCAGATCGGCACAGAGATCAAGAAGCGTCCGAATCTCAAACTTGTCCGCGAGCCCGAACTCTCAGTCGTCGTCTTCGAGCGTGCCGACTGGTCGCGTGAGGACTATCAGCAGTGGTCGGACAGGCTGCTGGACGATCAGCGGGCCTTCGTCGTCCCCAGCTCGCACCAGGGGCGGCCCAACGCCAGGTTCGCGATCGTCAATCCGCTTACGACCTTCGACGATCTCGTCGACATTCTTGACACGATGGAGTGATTCGACGCTCTGAGACTGCTCGCCCCGTGGCGTGAGGCCGTGTTCAGCCCTTGGCGTGAGGCCCTAGGCGTGAGGCCGGGGTCGCGGCCGGAGCTCGACGGTGAATGTGGGCAGGAGGAACTGCGTGATCGGTCCGATTCCCAGAGCATAGAGCGCGGTGCCGATCCCGAAGACGCCGCCGAGGAGCCAGCCGACGATGACCACACTGACCTCGATGAGGGTGCGCACCAGTCGGATCGACTTGCCGGTGACTCGCGACAGGCCTGTCATCAGGCCGTCGCGGGGGCCGGGGCCGAACTGCGAACCGATGTACATCGCCGAGGCGATGCCGTTGAGGATGATGCCGCCGACGAGGAGTGCGATATTCCACCACAGTTCCTCAGGCCGGGGCAGGAAGAGCCGCGTCAGATCGAGAAAGGGTCCGATGAGGAGGGCGTTGAGCAGCGTCCCAAGTCCTGGCTGCTGCTTGAGCGGAATCCAGGTGAGGAGGACGAGGAAGGAGGTGATCGTGACGATGGTGCCGAAGGTCAGGGGCAGGTGCTTGATGATGCCCGAATGGAGTACGTCCCAGGGCATCATGCCCAGCCCGGATGTCACGATCATCGCCATCGATGCGCCGTAGAGGTAGAGGCCGAGGAGCAGCTGCGGCAGTCGACGGGGGAGTCGGCCGCTCTTGAGCTGCTGGATCGGGCCGATATTCGCGAGTTCGCGCTTCGGCACAGGTGTCGATGACATCGTAGGTCTTTCCGGTTCGTTCTGACTGGTATCACCATCTTGTCTCGAACTGGCCTTGTAAAAAATATCCAATTGGAAGAAAGTGGTCATATCGCCACCGGTCGGGTGGACGAGGCATCGACGCAGCGAGGTTGGCATGAGCACGGCAGTGATGAGCGGTCCCAGGTTGGCAGGCATCATCGGCACCGGGCCGTGGCCCGGACCAGCCTATGATTCGCTGACGGCAGGCATCTCGCGCGCCATCGGCGACGGTCGCATCCCGGTCGGGGCCAGGCTGCCCAGTGAGCGTGAGGTCGCGGCAGCGACCGGGCTGTCTCGGACGACGGCCACCCGCGCCTTTGCGAAGCTGCGCGAACAGGGGTTCGTCCTCACCCGGCGCGGTTCCGGAAGCGTGGTCCAGATGCCCGAAGTCCCGGGCGGTCGCATCGATCATCTCCTGACCCCGGCCGGAGCTGACGAGGCGGAGATCGACCTCACCTGCACCGCCTCGGTGGCGCCACCGTGGCTGTTGGGAGCCTACGAACGCGCGGTCAAGCAGATCCACGCCTATCTGCCCGGTACCGGCTACTATCCTTCGGGGCTTCCGGTCCTCAGGGAGCTCATCGCCGAGAGCTACACCGCTCGCGGTGTCCGCACCGATCCAGATCAGATCCTCATCACTTCGGGAGCCTTCGGCGCCGTGGCGATCGCCGTGCGTGCACTCAACGAGAGTCGAGGCCGGGTGCTCATTGAGAGTCCGACCTACCCGAATGCGATCGCGACCCTGGAAGGTGCCGGTGCCTCTCTGATCCCCTATCCGCTCGAAGTGGGACCGGCGGGACACCATTGGGACATCGAGGCCATGGACCACATCGCGCGCCAGACCCGTGTGCGCTCGGCTTATCTGATCCCCGACTTCCACAACCCCACAGGGGCGCTTCTGCCCGAAGAGCAGCGCCCCGAACTTGGCTCCATGCTTCGGCGCAACTCCATGGTGCCGATCTTCGACGAGTCCTTGGTCGAGCTGGGGCTCGATGGAGATCCGACACCCACGCCGATGGCGGCCTTCGTCCCCGATTCGATCACGGCAGGAAGCACCAGCAAGATCTACTGGGGCGGACTGCGCGTCGGGTGGCTGCGAATTCCGGCTCACCGCATCGAGGCGATGGCGTCCACACGTCTGAGCCTCGACCTCGGCGCTCCCGTGCTTGAGCAGCTTGTCGCCGTCGAACTCATGCGTGACCATGACACGATCGTCGGCGCATACCGCGACAAGCTGCGTGCGGCCAGGGACAACCTCGCCGCTCAGGTGCGCGCTCATCTTCCTACGTGGCAGGTCGTTGTGCCCAGCGGAGGCATGGCGCTGTGGTGCCGCCTGCCCGAGGACCGTTCGGGTGCCCTTGCCGTCGCCGCGAGAAGGCACGGGCTCGGGTTGGTCTCCGGACCCAATTTCGCCCCCGCCGGAGGTCTGGACCGGTGGGTCCGTCTGCCATACACCGTCTCCGAGACGCAGTTGGATGAGGTCGGCCCCCGCCTCGCCGCAGCCTGGGGCGATGCTCTGAAGTCCAGCGACCGTGTCCCGGCCGGACGAGCGCGGATCGTCGCCTGAGGCGGTCTGGGTACTATGAGGATATGGACGAGGACCAGGCCGCGAACGAGGGGCTCAACCACAACGGACAGTATTCGACTGCGACGACGGCCGAGGACTTCCGGATCACCATCGCCGAGGTGAATCGGCGCATCGAAGCCGCAGCCGCACGGGCCGGCCGCGACTCCTCTGAGATCGAACTGCTGCCAGTGAGCAAAACGGTTCCGCAGGAGAGGATTCGAGAAGCTGTTGCCGCCGGCTGCCGCAAACTCGGCGAGAACAAGGTGCAGGAGGCCTTCCGGAAGTCGGCCGAGATGTCTGACCTGGACATCGACTGGGCAGTGATCGGTCATCTGCAGTCGAACAAGGCACGTGACGTCGCGAAGTTCGCCTCCGAATTCCAGGCTCTGGACCGGGTGAAGGTCGCAGCTGCTCTGGACCGACGTCTCGAAGCGGCGGATCGCAGCTTGGATGTCTACGTTCAGGTCAACACCTCGGCAGAAGAGTCGAAGTTCGGGATGCCGCCTGAAGAACTTCTGAACTTCCTGCGAGAACTGCGCCAGTTCCCGACCTTGAACGTGCAGGGCCTGATGACTCTCGCGGTGTTCTCCTCCGATCTCGATCGTGTCCGCACCTGCTTCCAGGGTCTGCGGACTCTGCGGGACCAGGCGCAGGAGACCGACCCCGAGCTGATCGGTGCCGGGAAACTCTCAATGGGCATGTCAGGGGATTACGAAGTGGCCATCGAAGAAGGAGCGAACTGCGTTCGTGTCGGCCAGGCTATCTTCGGCAGAAGAGCACTGCCCGACAGCTACTACTGGCCTGAGAACGGCTGACTGCCCCCGCGTGCTGACATCACTGACCAGATATCAGGTTCTCTGGTACCTCATCGCAATAGTCACAGGTGCTGTCATCGGGCTGGGCCTGCCGGTGGCATCATCGTTCGCCGCCGCTGCGATCACGCCCTGCCTCATCGCGCTCCTGTTCGTGACATTCCTCGACATCCCGTTCGATGCCGTTCGTGATTCCTTCACAGACATGAAGTTCCTGGGTGCAGTCGCCCTCGTCAACTTCCTGATCGTCCCGCTGATCGTCGCCGGCCTCTTGATCATCCTGCCTCCTGCTCAGCCCATCATTCTGCCTGTACTCATCGTTCTCCTCACCCCCTGCATCGACTACGTCCTCGTCTTCACCAGATTGGCCGGCGGCGACCACGTAAGCCTGCTGGCAGTGACGCCGGTGCTCATGCTCGTCCAGATCATCCTCCTGCCTGTCTACCTGTGGATCATTCTCGGCACCACAGCAGTCGGACTGATCGCGCCGGGGCCCTTCGTTGCCGCCCTCGTCATCTTCATCCTCCTGCCGCTGGGTTCCTCGGTCGTCGTGCGTCTCCTGTCTCGGAGGTCGACGTCCGTGGATCGCTGCGTCCAGCGTGTCTCGAGGTCGATGGTGCCGACGATGATGCTCACCCTGGCAGCGATCGCCGCCGCGCAGGTGCCCCTGATCGCTTCGCACCTGTCGGAACTCGGTGGTGCCGCAGCGACATTCGTCGTGTTCGCGATCATCATGACCTGCCTCGGCGCGATACTGGCTCGGGTGCTTCCTCTGAGCGTGGGCCAGGGGAGAGGCCTCATCTTCACGGCGGTCACCCGCAATTCGCTGGTCATGCTCCCGATCGTGCGCGCCATCACTGCAGACGGCATCGGTCCCTCGACCGTCGTCGCGCAGACGATGGTCGAGCTTGTCTTCATGCTCCTCCTCGTCCGTCTGGTCCCGCGAATCCTGCCGGACACCGCCGTGTCCGAAAACCGCTAGTATTGTCGTTCTCGGGCGAGCAGAATAGTCACATGCTCACCACAGATCAGTGCTACCAGGCAGTGGCCGGACGCGACAGGCGCTTTGATGGAATGTTCTTCACCGCGGTCCATTCAACGGGCATCTTCTGCCGTCCGTCCTGTCCGGCGAGAACTCCGCTGCGCAAGAACGTCGGCTTCTACCAGACCGCAGCGGCAGCGGCAGAAGCCGGATTCCGGGCCTGCAAACGGTGCCGACCCGATGCCAGCCCGAATTCGCCTGAGTGGGATATTCGGGCCGATGTCACCGCCCGAGCCATGAGACTCATCCAAGATGGTCTCGTCAATCGGGCGGGAATCTCCGGTCTCTCCTCGGCGTTGGGATACAGCCCACGGCAGTTGGGACGAGTGCTGCAGTCCGAGATCGGCGTCGGGCCTCTTGCCATCGCCCGCACCGAACGCGTCAGGACCGCGCGCACGCTGGTCGAATCGACGACCTTGTCGATGAGCGAGATCGCCTTCGCAGCCGGATTCTCGAGCATTCGTCAATTCAACGACACCTTCCGCGCCGTCTATTCGTCGACTCCGCGGGATCTGCGCAGCAGCTCTGGGGAAGTGCGCACCGGACAGGACATCACTGTCCGCCTCGCCTACCGGCCTCCATTCGACCATGCTCACCTGTTCAGGTATCTGAGTGTGCGTGCGATTCCCGGAGTCGAGGACGTCAGCGGTGATCGCTACACCCGTTCGCTGCGATTGGCGCACGGACCTGGTGTCCTGAGCCTGACACCGGGTGCCGGAGACTACATCGAATGCCACCTCCGTTTATCCGATATCCGGGACCTGGGAAGCGCGGTCGCCAGAGCCAGGCGAATCCTCGACCTCGACGCGGACCCTATTGCGGTGCGAGCGACACTGACCGAGGCAGGACTGTCCGCACTCATCGACAGGTACCCGGGCCTCCGCTCCCCAGGAACAGGCGACCCCGTCGAACTCGCAATTCGAACGGTCCTGGGCCAGCAGATCTCGGTCAGCGCCGCGCAGACTCATCTGAACCGTCTGGTGACCACTTATGGTCAGGTGCTGCCTGATGAGCTGAGGGTCGGCACTGTCGACCGGGTGTTTCCCACCGCAGCCGCAGTCTCGGAGATCCCCGACGAGCACTGGTCGCTGCCCGGCCGCAGGATCGCCACCCTTCGAGCGCTGAGCGAACACCTGGCAGACGGCTCGATCGATCTGGGTCCGGGATGTGATCGGACTGAGGTCAACGTCAGCCTGCTCGCCATCCCCGGAATCGGTCCGTGGAGCCTTGGCTACATTCGGATGCGTGCGCTGGGGGACCCCGATGTCCTTCTCAGCTCGGACCTCGGTGTCAGGAAGGCCATGGAGGAGCTCAACGGTTCGGACACGGACATGACCGCCTGGATCCAACAGTTCGACCGCGCCCGACCGTGGAGGTCCTACGTCACCCATCTGCTGTGGGCCCATCACTCCCAGCTACAACCATGAACAGCACGGCGAATCAGGAATGGAGAACACAATGACGATGACACTGACCCAGCCCATGGCGAACCCGGTACGATATTCGATCCTCAACTCGGCATTGGGGAGGATTCTCCTCACCTCCGACGGCGATCACCTGACCGGACTTTACCTTGACGATTTCGATCGGATCCTTGAGCGCCTGGCAATGTCCGGCGATGCCGAACCGGCCCTCGATGACGGACTCACGGTGTTCGCAGCGACAGGGGAGCAGCTCGCCGAGTACTTCGCGGGAACCCGCGTCGCATTCGACATCCCATTGGCCCCGAAAGGCACCGAATTCCAACGCGAAGTCTGGCAGGCGCTGACCACGATTCCCTACGGCGTCACCGCCGGATACGGGGAGCTCGCTGCGTGGATCTGCAGACCGACAGCGGCACGCGCAGTGGGTGCCGCCAATGGTCGGAATCCGATCAGCATCATCGTTCCCTGCCACCGAGTGATCGGAGCGAATGGGGCGCTCACCGGCTATGCCTGGGGTGAAGAGAAGAAGCGGGCACTGCTCGACCTGGAAGCGGGTCGCTGACGGCAGCCTCGCATAAGATGAAGGGCCCGGCCTCATTGTGATGAGGCCGGGCCCTTCATGCGGTGGAGGTAAGGGGATTCGAACCCCTGACCTTCTCCATGCCATGGAGACGCGCTACCAACTGCGCCATACCCCCCGCTTGCTCGATCAATATTACTCAGGTGCACGCGGGACGACAAATCGGCGAGGAGTGACGCTGGCCACACTCGTCAAGTCAGCCGGTGGTGTGGTCAGGCAGTGGCCGGGACCTGGGGGTCTGACGGTAGCCGGGATCAGGCGATCTCCCGGTCCCCGCCACCGAACATCAGATCATGGGCCGAACATAGTAGAGGTACTTCGCGACTTCGCGTTCGCGCTGCTCCTTCACCTGCTCATCTCGAGCGAGTCTGTGAAGCTGCGCCTGACGACGGTCTCGGTGAGTAGCCTGTTTGCGATCCTTTGGTGCGGCAGTCGGACGGCGGGCCCATTGGATCAACTTGAGCCCGGTGTTCAGTGCCACACGCCGTGGATATGTGATTGTGAATGCCGTGGACAAAACGATTCCTTAATGTTTTAGGGCAGGGGTAATGCCCAAATGAGGGTGAGTGAAAATGTTCGAGGACAATGAGCTGATGAAAGGCCCGAAGACTCGAATGAAAGCGACTTCTGGGTAATGAATTCACGGATCGATGTCCGCAATCATCTGAGCCTTGGTGGAGATCAGATGACTTGACGGCAGCAGCCCGCAGGCGGGCTCAATCGGATGGTGGTTCAAGGTCCCAAAGGTCGGCGGTGTTCATGAATGAACGCACCTGATGAACAACGGCGTCCTGGGCGAGGTCACCTCAGGCGTGAATGCGCCGTGTGTGCGCCAACGGTGGCGACACAACGGTATGGCCTGGGTGATCCTGCAGCAGAGAAAATACCGGCGTTCGGATGACCGGTGGAGAAAGACGTAAGATGCGGCTGAAATTCAGCCGACGAGCCCTTGTCCGCCAGTCAAGCAGGCAGTGTTCCCGGTCCAGCAATGCTGGGGATTCGGAGATGCGATAAGTTTCGGCATAGTTCTGCGCTCCCTTCTTGGTCGTGGATCTCGTTTGAGCGGCGTCAACGCTCAAGATGGACTATTGCAATTCTGGGGTTTATGCGAATCCGTAATTGCACTGTCGAATTTATCACAGGTGAAGAACTGTGGGGAGGTTTTGTTCATTCTTTCTGAACTTTATTGCGGTGAATGACAATCGTGGTCTATTCGGGCCGATCATCGATGCGCACTGTCACGTGGAGCACCTTTCCATGGGTTCGGGATGTGAGGTCGAAGAATGCTGACCTGCCGACGTAGAATCTTCTCAGACTCGCGACTTACTGGGAGAAGAAATGTCACAGCCTGCTGCCACCCCTCGACGACTGGTCGTCGGATACATCGCCACCGACCGTGGACGCGACGCCATCGCTCTGGCCATCTCACTGGCACGTTCGGCTGGGATCGAACTCATTGTGTCGATCGTGCGTCCGGAGTCATCGACCTTCACCGCAGGCAATTCGATTCCGCAGGACGGCACTGGGATCGTCTCGCAGCAGCTCGAAGACTGGCTCGACGAGGCACTGGCCCTGGTGCCCGATGATGTCACGGCCCGCGGTGTCATTCACACCTCGTCCAACGAGTCCAAGGGTCTGATGGAGGTCGCGGAGACCGAGGGCGCACTCGGCATCGTCATCGGTGCTCGAGCCACGACGCTGATGCGCTCATTCCGCATCGGGACGGTCGCAACCTCGTTGCTCCATTCCTCAACGGTCCCGGTGGTTCTGGCTCCGGCAGGCAACTCGGACATCGGTCCCGTCTCCCGAATCACCACACTCTTCGGCGCCCGCCCCGGAGCAGCGGCGCTGATCGGCGCCGCTGTGCAGTCAGCTGCGGCCCTCGACGTCGACCTGCGGCTGCTGTCCCTGATCGAGAACGACGGGCTCGGCGAGGACGATACCGTGGAGATTCAGGAATTCGCCGAGGAGTACGGGGGAGCGGTGTTGGCCGGCCGCGCGGCTGAGATGTTCGAGTCGGGTCGAGCCGTCGTCAAGTCTCAGGCCGGAGCCGACATCGAAGACGCGGCCGCGAACGTGGACTTCCAGCCTGGCGAGATCGCATTCATCGGTTCGAGCAGACTTGGCCGTGGCGGTCGCGTCTTCATCGGTGCGCGTGCCAGGCGTCTGCTGCGTGTTCTGCCGGTACCCGTCGTCGTTGTGCCCCGGCGCGCGATCAGCACCGTCTCGTCGAAGTGAGCCTCTCTGCTCCTGAGCGCACCGACTTCACCGTCGACGGGCACCCCACCGCCGTGTGGGTGCACTCCTCGGGTTCGACTGCGCGTCCTGTGCTCATGGTCCATGGATTCCGCGGCGATCACCACGGAATGGACCTCATGGCAGGGGCGATCCGTGATCGCGATGTCATCGTCGGCGATCTTCCCGGATTCGGCCTCACGCCTCCACTGTCGGCAGGTCTGAGCCTTGACAGCTACTGCGACCATCTCGTCGGGCTCATCGCAGAGGTGACTTCGCGTTGGCAGGCCGCGCCGATCGTTCTCGGCCACTCCTTCGGCTCGATTCTGGTCGCACATATGGCTGCGCGCCGACCGGCGACTGTCGGTGAGCTCATCCTCATCAACCCGATCACGACACCGGCGCTCGAAGGCTCCGCCAAAGTGCTGACGGCTCTGACCCGTCTCTATTACAACCTCGGAGCCCGGCTGCCGGAGACGATCGGTCACCAGCTGCTGGCCAATCCGGTCATCGTGCGGGCGATGAGTGAGGTCATGGCCACCACCGGTGACCGCGGTCTGCGCCGCTATATCCACGATCAGCATGCTCGGCATTTCTCCACCTTCAGCGATCGGGATTCACTGGCAGCGGCCTTCGAGGTTTCGGTCGCCCACACCGTCACCGAGGTGGCCGGCGACCTGAGGATGCCCATGCTCGTCATCGCCGGAGAAAAGGACGCCATCGCCCCGATCCCGGCAACTCGCGAATTCACATCGAAGTTGGCGTGTGCACAGTTCGTCGAGCTCTCCGGTGTGGGGCACTTGGTGCACTATGAGCGTCCCGAGGAAGCCGCCTCGGCGATTGTGGGATTCTGTCGCGGCAGGGAATGAACACCGAAAGGGGGCCGATGCGAATCATCGCATCGGCCCCCTTTCGCTCATTCGAGGGACTCAGCCCTTACGGTCAACGATCCAGTGATAGACCATGGGGACGATGAACGCGAGGCAGGAGGCGAGCAGACCGGCCCAGAAGAGCCAGAACTCGGTCCCCGGAGCGCCGAAGAATCCGGCACCGAAGAGGTAGAGACCGAACACGAAGAGGGCAAACGAGAAGATGAAGACGATGACGTCAGCCAACGATGCTGAGTTCCGAGTTCTCTTCGTGGTGGCGATGTTGGACATGTTCTCCTCCGACGGTCATTGGGGTGCAGACTGACACACTGAAATGAAGTCTACACGCAGTAGAGAAGATTCCGGGTGCGGCTGATGCCCGAGTCACGGTGGGAACTGATCAGTCGCGTGCGGAGCTCTTCTCCGGGACCAACCAGCCCAGAAGGGCTGAGACGATCGAGATGATGATCGCGGCGAGGATGGCCGAAGGGAAGAAGGTGTCGATGGTGAACTGGAACGGGGTGAAGCCGCTGAGCCAGCTGGTCAGCGCCAACATGATCGCATTGATGACGATCGAGAACAGCCCCAGAGTCAGACACGTGATCGGTGCGGACACGAAGCTGAGGATCGGTTTGATGAACGCGTTCGCCAGACCGAAGATCAACCCGACGACGAGGTAGGAGATGATCGTGGCGGCGATCGGCCCGGTCTGGTCTTCCACGACTCGGTTTCCTGCGATGGCAACGCCAGGCAGAATCCAAGCCGCAACCCAGATCGCACATGCGTTGACGACTACTCGAGAGAGGAAGTTCATGCAGATATCCTCCCATTCTCGTCTGCATTCTTACTGAGTCGCGGATGGGAATGAGGTCTGTGCCAGACGGCGAAGGTGAGCAAGCTCAAACGCTTGAGTTCACGATCACCCTCGTCTGCAGGCTCCGATCCCGGTAGCCTGGAAGAAGCGCCCTCTGGCGCCGACACCGACAGCAGAGTGCATCTACCGAGTGATTTTGATCCAGGTCACCACGGCGGCACCGATCCCCATCGCAATGATGGGGGAGAAACTGGATTGATATGCCCAGCAACGACATCCGCACCCGCCCCGATCAGGTCGCAGCACCGACGCTGCTGAGCATCGTGGGACGCACCTACTTCCCGATCGCCTTCGTGGCCAGATTGCCCTATGCCATGGTGGTCATCGGTGTCCTCACTCTCGTCGTCGCCGGGCGTGACTCGCTGAGCCTGGGTGGAGTCAACTCCGCCATGGTCGGCCTGGGAACGGCGATCTTCGGCTCCTTCATCGGCGCCGCAGCTGATCGTTGGGGACAACGCCGCGTCCTGCTGATCGTCGGTCTGCTCAACAGCGTCGCCCTGATCTTCATGGCCTGGGTCGTCTTCAGCCCCCTCCCTGATTCGGTAGTGCTCATCGCCGCCTTCGCCATCGGTGCGACAGCACCGCAGGTCGCCCCGATGTCACGCTCACGCCTCGTTGAGATCATCATGTCCACGCTCAACGGCCCCAGACAGCGGAAGACTCTCAACGGCACAATGGCCTACGAGTCGGCAGCCGACGAGTTCGTCTTCGTCTTCGGCCCCTTCATCGTCGGCCTCCTCGCCACGACCCTCCACCCGGTCGCGCCGATCATCGGCGCGGTCATCATGACCTTGGTCTTCGTGTCCTCGTTCGCTCTCCACCCCACGGGCAGGGCAGTTGTGAGCACCTCAGCTCAACCACGAGTCCAGGCTCCGGCCAAGGAGCTGTTCACCTTCGGTGTCTTCGTCGTCGTCCTCGGAGTGTTCGGCATCGGGCTCGTATTCGGGTCGACGCTGACAGCACTGACATCACTGACGAAGGACCTCGGACGCCCTGAGGAAGCCGGTCTCGTCTACGGAATCATGGGCATCGGCTCCGCCATTCTGGCCATCACCGTCGCGGTGTTCTCCCCACGCTATGCGCTATGGGCAAGACTGCTCTCCTTCGCACCCCTGATGCTCATCGGGGCCGTGATCATGGCGTCGTCGACGTCGATGGTCACCGTGATCATCGCCCTGCTGCTCATGGGCTGTGCGGTCGGGCCGACCTTGGTGACCCTGTTCAGCCTCGCTGCCGAACGCAGTCCGCTCGGTCGCTCGGCGACCGTGATGTCCATGGCGGGTTCCGCGATCATCGTCGGCCAGTCAGTGGCATCGGCAGTCAATGGGATCCTCGCCGAGGAGGCCGGAACCTCGGCCGCCATGGCTGTTCCGATGGCGGCTTCCGCACTCGTCCTCGTCGCCGGCCTCCTCAACCTCCTCGTCGGCAGACAAGCCCGAGAAAGAGATCTGGTTCACTCGTAGCTTCCGCTTGCTGGGACGCGACGTCCCAGCATTGAGATCGTGTGACCTGAGCAATAACGGGGAGTAGCATTGCCGCTTGTTCACAGTGAATCGCGCATTGCAGTGCGCGTTTGCACGCTACAACGGAAAGCACGATATGTCATCAAGCACCTCAGCCACTGAGGCCACGCGGAACGACACCCGATTCTTCGGGCACCCGCTTCCGCTCATGCAGCTCTTCAGCCTCGAACTGTGGGAACGGTTCTCCTACTACGGCATGAACGGCATCCTCGCCATCTATCTGTACTTCCAGGTATCCGAGGGCGGCCTGGGCATGCCTCAGCCGACAGCCATCGGAATCGTCGGCGCCTACGGCGGCGCCGTGTTCTTGGCGACGATCCTCGGCGCATGGGTCGCAGACCGGATCCTCGGCGCGGAGAAGATCCTCTTCTACTCGGCGATCATCATCATGGTCGGCCACATCTGCCTGGCGCTCATCCCTGGATTCGGCGGAGTCGCCGCCGGTCTCATCCTCGTCGCTCTCGGATCCGGTGGCCTCAAGGCCAACGCCTCGGCCCTCGTCGGTGAGCTCTATTCGGAGAAGGACCCGCGCAGGGATGCCGGGTTCACGCTGTTCTACATGGGCGTCAACCTCGGTGCCTTCCTGGGACCGCTCATCACCGGCCTCCTGCAGAAGGAGATCGGCTTCCATTTCGGCTTCGGTGCCGCAGCTGTCGGTATGGCTCTGGGACTGATCATCTATGCCACAGGTCGGAAGAACCTGCCGGACGAATCGCGCGGCGCGGTCAACCCGCTGCCGACTTCGAGGCTCTACCTCTTCATAGCGGCCATTGTCCTTGCAGTCGTCCTCATCGTCGTGCTCTGGTTCTCAGGTGTCGTGAACCCGGACAATCTGGACTGGTGGATCGCGGGAATCTCGGCGGGCGCTGCGGCATGCTACTTCGTCGTCATGTACGTCAGCCCGCAGACGAACTCCGACGAACGCTCACGCGTGCTGGCGTTCATTCCCTTCTTCGTCACCTGCGTGGTCTTCTGGTCCCTGTACCAGCAGATCTTCGGGACGCTCACCGCGTACTCGGACACTCAGATGAATCGCGTGATCTTCGGCTGGCAGATGCCGATCAACTGGCTCCAGCTCATCCCACCGATCTTCGTCATCGCCTTCGCCCCGGTCTTCTCGGCCATCTGGTTCAAGCTCGGCACGCGCCAGATCTCGACTCCCGTCAAGGCAGGGCTCTCGCTCATCCTCATCGGCATCGCATTCCTGCTGTTCCTGCCGTATGCGAATGCCGGCGCGCATGAGACTCCTCTGCTGTGGGTGGCCTTCATCCTGCTCCTCTTCGTCTTCGCCGAACTGCTCATCTCTCCGATCGGTCTGTCCTTCTCCTCGAAGGTCGCACCGAAGGTGTTCCAGTCACAGATGATCGCCGTGTTCTTCCTCGCCTCCGGTGTGGGAACCGCACTGTCGGGTGTCCTCGGCGGCTACTACTCGGCCGACAATCAGACGCCGTACTGGACTTCGATCGGCGCAGCATCGATCATTCTCGGTCTGCTGGCTCTGACCCTGACGAAGCCGATGCTCAAGGCACTGCGCGGAATCCGCTGACACCTCGCACAGGGACACTTCCCGCTTGCGCATGCTCTGACTCGATGAGACGCCCTGGCTCACACCTCGTGATCCAGGGCGTTTCGTCATGTGCGCAGGAGAAGCCTGGCACTGTTGGATGACAACTGCGGCCAGCGGTGGGCTCTTACACTCCGATGGTGACTCTCACACCCCGATGAAGATAGGCAGCGCCTCGGGATGATGTGCGTGGACGATCGTGAGGAAGACGAGCGCGTCGAAAAGGAGATGGACCGTCACGGTATAGGGCAGCGACTTCGTTCGAGTGAAGATATAGGCCTGGACGAGTGCGAAGGGGATCGTCAGCACCGGGCCGATCGATCGATAGCCCAACTCCCACAGGAAGGACACGAAGATGATGGTGGTGAACACGTTCGCAGTCCAGAAGGCGAAGTGCTTGCGCAGCAGGGCGAAGACCGTGCAGATGAAGAACAGCTCATCCCAGATGCCGACAGCGTTGACGCCGAAGAAGAGGCGCACGATCTCATCCCACTGAGTCACCGGCGGCCAGTTGAGATAGACACCGGTGCGCATGAAGTACTGGGGGAGGACGATCCAGGCGACGACGATGACGAAGGCCAGCCACGCCCATTCCAGGCCCGACCACTTCTGCCCACGACGCAGAGGGAAGATGATGGTCCGGTCTTTGAACCCATATCGGGTGATCAGCCACGGCCCGATCACCACGGCGGACAACACGACCCCCATCCGAGCGATATTGGACCATGAGATATCGGCTGCCACCGAGATTGAGGAGATCAGTCCCAGACAGCCGGCGATGACGCTGAGGTCGCGTGCGAACTCTCGGTCGGCCATCCATGCGACGATGAGCGAGGCCACCATCGGCGCGTAGCCGAAGGCTCTCAACTCAGGAAACGTGGTTCCGAGCCCGAACAGGACGAAGGCGGACAGCGCCAACAGCACTGCGGCCAGCCCCGGCCAGGAAATGAGATCGAATCGTTTGGAATCAGGTTCGAATCGCGTTTGTGTGTCCACGCTTGACACTCTAAATCACCACAGTCCGAACACGACCGCGAGAACCGGCAACTCCTCGTAGTATCTGACACAGGCGAAAGGACACCCGTGGAACCAGAGGAATACTGCCGACTCATCATTCCGTCGGCCCCGCCGCGCACCGTGGAGACGATTCCCACAGCGACGGCGATCGGCAGAACCGCAGCCGCCGACGTGATCGCCGACGCGCCCATCCCAGCCTTCGCCACCGCGGCGATGGACGGCTTCGCCTTCGATGAGTCGGCGCTGGACAGCTCCCGGGCCGGCGCCGAGGTTGCCCTCAGCGGCGACATCCCCGCCGGTGCCCTGCCGGTGGACATCGCACCAGGCACCGCCGTGCGGGTGATGACCGGAGCGCAAGTGCCCTCAAGCGCCGTGGTGGTCGTTCCCGTCGAACTCACCGATGCCGAGGCCACAGGGACAGCTCCGGATCATGTCCGTGTCCCGTCTTGGCCTACGGGACTGCACGCCGGCTGGAACATCAGAGCAGTAGGGGAGGACACCCAGGTCGGAGACACCGTCATCCGATCAGGTGAAGCGATCAGCTCCGGCGGTGTGGGCACACTGGCAATGATGGGACGCGAGACCGTCAGCGTCCTCCGTCCTCTCACCGTCGGCCTCATCGTCACCGGAGATGAGCTGCGCACCGGGCTCACCACGTCAGTGCATCCATTCATCAACAACTCGAACCTGCCCATGCTCAGTTCAGCGATCACCGCCGCCGGAGCCATCCCCGTCGAACGCACCTGCGGGGACGACCCGGATGCCTTCCGGCAGATCATCGACGAGCTCGACGCCTGCGTTGACCTGATCATCACCACCGGCGGCATCAGCGCCGGCGCCTTCGAGGTCGTCAGACAGGCCCTCAGCGGCGAACACTCGTCGTTCCTGCGTCTGGCACTGCGGCCGGGTGGGCCGCAGGGGTACGGACGCTGCGGTGATGTCCCACTCCTGCATTTCCCAGGCACACCGACCGGAGCTTTCCTGTCCTTCCACCTCTTCGCGCGCTCTCTGCTCGAGGCACGTCCCCTCGGATCGCGGTGGAAGAAGGGCGTCTACGCCGGTCCCGACATCAGCGGACACAACAAGGCCGTCAGCCTGCTGCCTGGCAGATTCACCACAGCGGGAGATGTCGATGTCCTGGACCGGTCACGACTGCGCGACTTCGCCGGCGCCGACGTCATCATCCGTGCACCGCGAGCCCCCGGGACTATTCGGACCGGGGACATCATCTCCGTCCTCGACTGCTGAAGCTGTGCCCCCGACCAATGAAGCCAACTAGACTGAGGCACATGTCAGCACATGCACTCACCCCTGCGGACACGAAGCGCTATGCCCGTCAGATCAGCCTCAATGGTTTCGGCCCGCAGGCCCAATCGGCGCTCCTTGCCTCTCATGTGCTCGTCGTCGGCGCCGGTGGGCTCGGGGCACCGGTCCTGACGTACCTGGCGGCGGCAGGGGTCGGACGCATCAGCATCATCGACCCCGACACTGTGGAACTGAGTAACCTGCACCGCCAATTCATCCATTCCGAAGCGCGCGTGGGCCACCGGAAGGTCGATTCCGCCAAAGCTCGGATGGGAGAGCTGAACTCGACCCTCGACATCATCACGCACCCCGTGCTGCTGACTCCGGACAATGCCCTCGAACTCATCGGCGCAGCCGATATCGTCATCGATGGCAGCGACAACTTCGCGACCAGGTACTTAGCCAACGATGCCTGCGAGATCCTGAACAAGCCCCTCGTCTGGGGCACCATCCTCGGCTTCGACGGTCAGGTCGCTGTCTTCGACACGACGCAGGGGACAACGCTGCGCGACCTTTACCCGGTCGTCCCAGCTCCCGGATCAGTCCCCGACTGCGCAACTGCCGGTGTCCTCGGGGCTCTCTGTGGAAGCATCGGTGCGGCCATGGCGATGGAGACGATCAAGGTCCTCACCGGCATCGGCACCCCTCTCTACAACGCAGTCTCCATCCACAGCAGCCTCGACGCCAGCTGGGAGAGCGTTCCGGTTCGACGAATACCTGAACGTCAGCCGATCACAGAGTTGGGCAGCCACCTCGGCGACTATGGTGATGCACTCGGCAGCCTTCGTGCTGAGATGACCGCCGGGACGGGTGCGGGGAGTGATCCGAGCGTGACGTGGGGGTCCATCACACCGAGCACGCACCTCGTCGACATCAGAGACGAGGAGGAGGTCTCGGCAGGAATGGTTCCAGGCGCTCGGCACATACCGATGGACATCCTCTTGGACGATCCCGGACTGATCTCGGGCAACGGGAAAGTAGCTCTCTACTGCCGTTCGGGAGTGCGCTCTGCCCGGGCCTGCGCACAGCTGCGCGCACAGGGCAGTGAGGTCAGCTCTGTCTCCGGGGGATATCTCGCGTATCTGTCACTGCCGCACTGACGAACTCGGCCGCGACCGACGGTGAGGAAAACCGACGCAGCTTCGTCTCAGCCGCCTGCGAAGGGTGGGAGGACGTCGACGGTATCGCCCTCGCTCAGAGCGGCGTGAGGATCCGTGGCAGCGATCGCGTTGACCAGGAAGCTCGAGCGGGAGATGACCGTCCTCGCCTCGGTGGCGGCATCCTTCGTCAGGGTCGTGATCAGCCCGTCGATGGTGGCGGCCTCGGCGCGGCATTCTTTGGTTCCGAAGGCCTCTCGCGCGGCTGCGAAGAAGCGGACTCTGATCTGGGGCACTTATCCTCCGATGGCACTCATGGGACGTTGGGGTTGTTCGAAGCTCTCGGAATCCATGCCGTGTCCGGCCAGTTTCTTCCAATGCGCGCCCTTCCACAGGTTCGCGATCGCTTCATCGTCGGCACCGCCCCGCATGGCGGTGAGCAGATCCACCTCCGTGTGCGAGAACAGGCAGGTGCGCACTCGTCCCTCTGCAGTCAGACGGGTGCGGGTGCAATCTGCACAGAAGGGCCGGGTCACCGAGGCGATGATGCCGACGTCGCCGATGACGGTCTCCGGATCGTCCCTGCTCGCAACCAGGAACTTCTCCGCTGGAGCACCACCCCGCGGCGCAGCATCAGGGGTGAGGACGAAATCCGGTTCGAGCAGGGCGAAGATGTCGGCGGCCGTGATCATTGTGCCGCGTTCCCAGGAATGTCCGGCGTCGAGAGGCATCTGTTCGATGAAGCGCAGCTTGAGCCCGCGATCGAGACACCAGCGCAGCAGCTGCGGAGCCTGATGGTCGTTGACGCCGGGCAGCAGCACGGCGTTGATCTTGACCGGATCCATTCCGGCAGCCTGAGCGCCCTTGATCCCGTCGAGCACCCTGCCCAGGAACGGGCGTCGAGTGATCGTCGCGAAGGTTTCGGGGACGACCGTGTCGAGTGAGACATTGATGCGGTCGAGGCCCGCGTCTCGCAGCTTCGCGGCACGCTTGTCGAGACCGATCGCATTCGTGGTCAGTGCGATATTGGGGCGGGGCTCAAGTGCGGCGACACCGGCGATGATGTCGGTGACGTCTTTGCGGGTCAACGGTTCGCCACCGGTGAACCTGACCTGGTCGACGCCGAACTTCTCGACCCCGATGCGAACGAAGCGGATGATCTCCTCGGCCGTCATCGCCGCATCGCGAGACATGAACTCCACACCCTCCTCGGGCATGCAGTAGCTGCATCGCAGATTGCAGAAGTCGGTCAGCGAGATGCGCATATCACGGGCACGTCGACCGAAGGTGTCCAGGAGCGAATCCTCCTGATGGGCCGTAAACGTCTCGCCCGGGTCCACGGTCGGAGTTCTCAGCACGGGCGTGGGCAGGCTGATCTTGCGCATTCTGCCATCCTCCTTGATCAACATCTTCGTTATCATCGTCCCATGACTACTGCCATCATGCATCGTCGTCGTGTGCTCGACACGATCGGCCCGCTTCTCGACACGGAGACCAGGCCGATCGGTGAACTCCTCGACTCGCCACGGCGCCTGAGCACCACCGTCTGCTCACCGATCGATGTTCCGGGTTTCGACAACTCCAGCATGGACGGATATGCCGTTGCCGCCTCCACGCTCCGCAACGCGCCGCAGAGGCACGACACAGACGCCGATGGCGCACACACAGTCTACGGCCCCATCCCGGTACGCGGCAGGGTTGCGGCAGGAGCACACGGCAGAGAGGTGGCGGCCGGATCAGCGGTCGAGATCATGACCGGGGCACCGCTGCCGGCCGGCACCGATACAGTGATCAAGATCGAGGATACGCAACCAGGGAACTTTGAGTCCCCGGAGATCACCATCACCCTGCCGGCCACCGCTGCAGGCCCCCTGCCGGGTGACTTCGTGCGCTCTCGAGGCAGCGACGTTGCCGCCGGAGCCATTGTGCTCAGTGCCGGTCTGATGCTCACGCCGGCCCACCTCGGCGTCGCAGCAGCGTGTGGGATCACCGCGCTCGAGGTCCAGACCCTGCCTCGGGTCCTCATCGTGAGCACCGGTGATGAGATCACGACCGACGCCGCCGCCGGAATACATGACGCGAACTCGATCACCCTGGGTGCCAGTCTCCGCCGCCTGGGAGTCGACGCGACCATCGTCACCGTGCCCGACGATCCGCAGGCACTTCTCGACGCGGTGCAGGCTTCCGAAGCCGACCTCGTCATCTCGACCGGCGGGATCTCGAAGGGTGCGCATGAGGTCGTCAAGCTCGCCGCCGACCTCGACGAAGCCTCGACCATGGTCTTCGAACCCATCGCGATGCAGCCAGGGGGACCGCAGGGATGCGGAACACTGGCCGGAATCGCATGGGTGGCGCTGCCCGGTAACCCGGTCAGCGCCCTGATCAGCTTCGAGATGTTCATCCGTCCCGCACTGTTGGGACTCGGCGTGGATGACGACCCGCGCGAAACCGAATACCACCATCTGCTCGGGGGACTCGACGAAGCCCCGCCGAGCGGAAAGCTGCAGGTGCGCCGGGCCGTGATGACAGGTGCGGGCCTCGATCTCATGGGCGGATCCCGCTCCCATCTGCTCTACAACTATGCCCAGAGCACGCATCTCGTCTTCATCCCACCGGCAGGTTCCGACCCGCAGCCAGGTGAGACCGACCGCTGCGCAGACGATAGGCTGAAGACGTGGAAGATCACATGACACTGACGCACATCGACGATTCCGGCGCCGCCCATATGGTCGACGTCGGAGACAAGGACGTGACCAAACGTCGCGCCGTCGCCACCGCACTCATCACCACTCGAAGCGAGGTCATCGATATGATCGCCGAGGCGGGTCTGCCCAAGGGTGATGCCCTGCCTGTGGCCCGCATCGCCGCAGTCATGGGCGCCAAGCGGACCAGCGAGCTCATCCCGCTGTGCCATCCTCTGCCGCTGACCGGCATCGACGTCGAGTTCGAACTCCTCGATGACGCCGTCCGCATCAATGGCGCCGTCAAGACCGTGTCGAAGACCGGTGTCGAGATGGAGGCGCTGACCGCTGTGTCCATCGCGGCCTTGACCATTTTCGATATGATCAAGGCCGTTGACAACCAGGCGATCATCGGGGATATGAAGGTCATCGAGAAGTCGGGTGGACGCAGCGGCGACTGGAGCCGGGACACATGAGCGTCATCCACACCGACATCGTCGAGACCCCGATCAGCACCGACGCCCTCGAACCCGATGTCCTCAACGACACTTGCGGTGCTGTGGTCAGCTTCTCCGGTGTCATCCGCGACCACGACGACGGGCGGGGCGTCCACAGGCTGTCCTATGAATCCCATCCGCTGGCAGGGGCCCAGATCGCCGAGGTGGCCGCTGAGATCTCGGCGAAGCACCCGGCCGTACGTCTGTCCGTCGTCCATCGTGTCGGCGCACTCGAGATCGGAGACGTGGCACTGGCCGCCGTTGTCGCCTCACCACATCGCCATGATTCCTTCGCCGCGTGCTCGGAGCTCATCGACGAGGTCAAGGCGCGGGTCGCGATCTGGAAGCATCAGTTCTTCTCCGACGGTGACGATGAATGGGTGGGAGCACTCGAATGACGGAACTGCGCATCAATGATGCGGCCCGGTTCCTCGGGGTCAGTGATGACACCATCCGCCGGTGGGTCAGCGAAGGAAAGCTCACCCAGCACAAGGACGGATCCAATAGGGCAGTGGTCGAGGGACGCGAACTCGTGGCCCTGGCGCAGTCGAGTTCTGCGGCCCTTGAAGATCCGACTGGTGTCATGAGTTCTGCCCGTAATCGGTTCGCCGGTCTCGTCACCGACGTGGTCATCGACGGGGTCATGGCGCAGGTCGGGCTCCAGTGCGGTCCTTTCCGCGTCGTGTCTCTGATGTCAGCAGAGGCCTGCAGACAGCTCCAACTCGAACCGGGCAGTCTTGCCACCGCCTCGGTGAAGGCAACGATGGTCTCCATCGACACTGCGGCAACCGGCTGACGATTTCGCCTTATTTGTCGCAGATGCTGGGATAGATGTGCGTTTTATCCGTGAATGCGGGTTTAATGGACGGATGAAGCATCTATCTGCAGCGTGCATCGTTGCGCTGCTCACGCTTACCGCGTGTTCGACCGGCTCAGGGTCGGATCCGGGGCAGAAGACGACTCTGTCGGTCTTCGCCGCCGCATCATTGACCGAGGTCTTCGATGATGTCGCCGAGGAGTTCAACAGGACCGAACCCGATCTCGAGGTGAAATTCTCCTTCGCCGGCTCCTCCGATCTTGTCTCGCAGATCTCGGAAGGGGCTCCCGCAGACGTGATCGCCACCGCTGATGAGTCGACGATGAACACGCTCAACGGAGATGACCTGCTGGCCGGGGCGCCGCAGATCTTCGCTTTGAACACCCTGACCTTGGCCGTGCCGAAGGGAAACCCGGGCAACATCGCATCGTCGAAGGACTTCACGGGCAAGGACCTCGTCGTCTGCGCGCCCCAGGTCCCCTGCGGAGCCGCCACCGAAAAATGGGCGCAGCACAACGCTGTCGCACTCGAGCCAGTCAGTGAGGAGAATTCGGTCACCGATGTCCTGGGCAAGGTCAGTGCTGGCCAGGCCGACGCCGGCATCGTCTACGTCACCGATGTCGCCCGTGGAAACGGAGACGTCGAACAGGTCGCGCTCGACGGCGCGGACAAGGTCATCAACAAGTACCCGGCGGCGACGGTCGGATCGAGTGAGAATCAGGAAGCCGCCGATGAGTTCGTCTCGTTCCTGAAATCTGACGAGGCGATCGAGTTGTTCGACGCCGCCGGATTCTTGACTCCCTGATATGACCGTTACGACTGGGGCGTCCTGATATGACGAATACGCGCAGGAGACGCGGCCACTCAACGGTGCCGACGTGGCTCTGGATCCCTGCCGGACTCGGCATCGCCTTCCTCCTCGTCCCGATCATCGGGATGATCGCACGAATCGAGCCCAGCCACCTCGGCGAGATCATTCTGGCGCCGGAATCCCAATTGGCTATGGGGCTCTCACTGCTCACCTCCGTCATCGCTGCTCTGGTGAGCGTGAGCATCGGCTTCCCCCTGGGCTACCTGCTCGCGACGCGCACCTTCCGCGGGCAGCGAGTCGTGCGCACGCTCATTCTGCTGCCACTCGTCCTACCGCCGGTCGTCAGTGGTCTGGCACTCCTGTACACCTGGGGAAGAACAGCCTTCCTCGGGTCCCTGCTCACCGATATGGGGCTGGGGTTGGCATATACAACGGCAGCCGTGGTGTTTGCGCAGATCTTCGTGTCACTTCCATTCATGGTCATGTCCGTCGAGACGGCGATCGCCGCCCGCGGGCAGGACTTCGAGCTCGCCGCAGCCGAGCTCGGCGCAACACCCAACCGCGTGTTCTTCCACATCACGCTTCCGCTTCTGCGCCAAGGAATCATGACCGGTGCCATCCTCTGCTTCGCCCGAGCATTGGGGGAGTTCGGGGCTACTCTGACGTTTGCAGGCTCCCTCTCGGGGGTCACCCGAACGATGCCGCTGCAGATCTATCTGGTCCGCGAATCCGACCCGCAGTCGGCAATCGCCTTGTCCCTGCTCCTCATCGCAGTCGCCCTGGTCATCATCGCCCTCGCCTACCGTTCTCCCCACGCACCGAGACTGCGCGCTCCGAGTTCGGCCCCGGCCGCGGAGGCGGTCGAGGCTACGACATACCGTCCTGGCCCGTCGTCGATGGGCTCTGGAGGACCCGCCCCCGAGGCGCACACCGAGCGAGTACGGACGGAGACCGCTGCGGTTCGACTCAGTGCGCGGCTGCCTGAGCGCGGCATCAACGTCGATCTCAGGATGCCGACCGGTACGACGACGGCGATCATCGGTCGCAACGGAGCGGGGAAGTCCAGCCTGCTCCAGCTGATGACCGGAGCGATCTGTGCCGAATCCGGTTCCCTGCGCGTCGGTGATGAGACCATCTTCGACCTCGACGCGAACAAGTGGCCGCCCGTTCACACCAGAGGCATCGTCCACTTGGCTCAGAACCCGCTCCTGTTCCCGCATCTGAACGTCATCGACAATGTGGCCTTCGGCCTCAGAGCGCACGGACAGCAAACTGAGGACGCACGAAGAATTGCCGGACGCATGCTCTCGAGCCTCGGCGTCGGTCACTGCGCGGACCGCAGACCCGATGCAGTATCCGGGGGACAGGCAGCCCGAATCGCTCTGGCCCGAGCGCTGGTCACCGATCCGAAGCTGCTGCTCCTCGACGAGCCCCTGTCGGCCCTGGACGTCGACGTCAGAGTCGAGACACGACGCGTGCTCGGCCAGGTGCTGTCAGGTCGAAGCGCCGTCATCATCACCCACGATGTCGACGACGTCACCGCCCTGGCGTCCACGCTGGTGCTCATCGACTCCGGAAGCGTTGCGGTCAGCGCACCCGTGGGGGAGGTCGGAGCCAACCTGTCGGCGACTTCTCGCCAGTCGCCGGACTTCCCTGGACACGACTTCCTCCAGAGCTTTTGCGAGGGGGACTCAGAAGGCATACTGTGCAGTAGATCACGCTAGCGCCATCGAACCGGTACAAAGGAGCACAACGACGTGGCAGAACTTTCCTATTCCTCAGGTCCGTCGGACACACCACTGCTGGGACAGACCATCCCCGCGCACATCAAGGCGACTGTCGCTGCCCACGCGAACGGTCTGGCGCTCGTCGACCGCTATTCCGGCCGGCGGTGGACCTATGCCGAATTCGACCGTGACACGGATGCCCTGGCCATCGGACTGCTCGAACGCGGAATCAAGAAGGGCGATCGGGTCGGCATCTGGGCACAGAACGTCGCCGAATGGGCACAGATCCAGTACGCCACCGCGAAGATCGGCGCGATCCTCGTCAACGTCAACCCTTCCTACCGCAGCCACGAGCTCGAATACGTCGTCAAACAGTCGGGCATGAGCATGCTCGTCTCTCAGATCACCGCTCCGCCCCACTCGGACTTCTATGCGATCGCGACCGAGGTCGCGGCGAAGGTGCCGGGACTCGAACTCATTTTCCTCGACACGCTCCCGTCCGACCTCCTCGGTGATGCGGTCATCGGCGAACGTCAGTCCTTTGCCCAACTGATCGGAAGCGGTCGCAGACTCCTCGACGATGAGGGCGCCAAGTATTCGGTTCGCCTGCAGAAGCTCATGGACGAGCTCGCGATGGACGACCCGATCAACATCCAGTACACCTCCGGCACGACTGGCTTCCCGAAAGGGGTGACGCTGAGTCATCACAACATCCTCAACAACGGGTTCTTCATCGGGGAGATGCTTGGCTACTCCTCGAAGGACTCCGTCGTCCTGCCGGTCCCCTACTACCACTGCTTCGGGATGGTCATCGGAAACCTCGCGGCTCTCAGCCACGGCGCTGCGATCATCCTGCCGTCTCCCGGATTCGACCCGGTGGCGAGTCTGAGCGCAGTCGCCGAAGAGAAGGCGACCTCGCTCTACGGTGTGCCCACGATGTTCATCGCCGAACTCGAACATCCTGACTTCTCGAGCTACGACCTCAGCTCGCTGCGCACCGGCGTCATGGCCGGCTCACCCTGCCCGGTCGAGATCATGAAACGCGTCATCACCGACATGAACATGGAAGAGGTCGCCATCTGCTACGGCATGACGGAGACTTCGCCGGTGTCGATGATGACCCGCGTCGATGACACACTCGAGGCCCGCACTCAGACCGTCGGCCGTGTCATGCCCCATCTCGAGATCAAGATCGCCGACCCGGTCACAGGTCAGGCCGTCCCCCGCGGACAGAAGGGGGAACTGTGCACCCGCGGATACGCTGTCATGCTCGGGTACTGGGAGAACCCGGAGAAGACGGCCGAAGCGATCGATGAGTCCCGTTGGATCCATACAGGCGACCTCGGCATCATGGACGATGACGGCTATGTCGACATCTCCGGCCGGATCAAGGACATGGTCATCCGCGGCGGAGAGAACGTCTATCCCCGTGAGGTCGAGGAGTTCCTCTACCATCACCCCTCAATCAGAGACGTCCAGGTCGTCGGGATCCCCGATGAGAAGTACGGCGAGGAGCTCATGGCCTGGGTGATCCTCAAGGACGGCGTCGACACCTTGGACGCCGAGGCGGTCCGCGAGTTCTGCTCAGGCAAACTCGCTCACTTCAAGATCCCGCGTTACGTCGAGGTTCGGGAGTCTTTCCCGATGACGGTCTCAGGCAAGATCCGCAAGATCGAGCTGCGCGAGGAGGGCGAGAAGATCGTCCACAGCACGCTCGCAGGCTGAGCGCGATTCGCCCTTTCGCGGACGGCGGGAGGGCCGCAGAAGAGACTGCAGCCGGCTCCTGACCCAGGTCACAAGTCGGTTGCAGTTTTTCCGGCAAGACTTCACGTTTTTCATGTGAGAACTTTATTCACTAAGATCGACTCTCATGAGAGCTGAATCACAACCACTGGTGTCAGTCACAGATGTCGAGAAACACTATGGTGATTTTCACGCTCTGAAGCACATCAACCTCAAGATCAAAGAACGCGAAGTCGTCGTCGTCATCGGTCCGTCCGGCTCCGGCAAATCGACGCTGTGTCGTACGATCAATCGTCTGGAGACCATCACCTCCGGTTCGATCACGATCGACGGCAAGGAACTGCCTGCTGAAGGCGCGGCACTGGCAGCGCTGCGCTCGGACGTGGGCATGGTCTTCCAGGCCTTCAACCTCTTCGCCCACAAGACGATTCTCGAGAACGTCACCCTCGGTCCGATCAAGGTCCGCAAACTGTCCAAAGCCGAAGCCGAAGAGCAGTCAATGGCCCTGCTCGAACGCGTCGGAGTCGCCCACCAAGCCGATAAATACCCAGCACAGCTCTCCGGCGGGCAGCAGCAGCGAGTCGCTATCGCCCGTGCACTGGCAATGAAGCCGAAGGTGATGCTCTTCGACGAGCCCACCTCGGCACTGGATCCGGAGATGATCAACGAAGTCCTCGACGTCATGGTCGGACTCGCCGAAGAAGGCATGACCATGGTGGTCGTCACCCACGAGATGGGCTTCGCAAGGAAGGCTGCTCACCGTGTCGTCTTCATGGCAGATGGTGAGATCGTCGAGGTCGCCGAGCCTGAAGAGTTCTTCACCAACCCCCAGACCCCGCGTGCCAAGGACTTCCTGTCCAAGATCCTCACCCGCTGATCACACCGAAACAAGTAGTCGGTCATACTCACCACACTCACAAGGAGAAACGATGAAGAAGCTCAGACTCTCAATCGCATCTGTTGCCATCGGACTGCTCGCGCTCAGCGGCTGCGGTCAAGGCGGAACCCCAGATGCTCCTGCCGAGGGCGACGGCGCCCAAGCGGAGGCACCTGAGTACACAGTCAACGACAGCGCCGATTTCAAGGATTCCAAGACCTGGAAGGCTGCCAAGGACGCCGGCGAACTGAAGGTCGGAGTCAAGTACGACCAGCCCGGTCTCGGCAACGTCAAGGCCGGCTCGGAGCAGCCCGAGGGATTCGATATCGAGATTGCGAAGATGGTGGCCGCGCAGCTGGGCTTCAGCCCAGACCAGATCAAATATACGGAGACGGTCTCTGCCAACCGTGAGCCCTTCCTGCAGCAGGGAAACATCGACATGGTCGTGGCCACCTACACGATCAATGACGAACGCAAGAAGGTCGTCGACTTCGCTGGACCGTACTATGTCGCCGGGCAGGATCTGCTCGTGGCCGCCGATTCCGACATCGCCGGCCCTGATGATCTGGCCGGAAAGAAGGTCTGCTCTGTGGACGGCTCGACGCCTGCCCAGAACATCGAAGAGAAGTACAAGAAGGCTGAGCTCGTCGCCTATGACACCTACTCGAAGTGTGTCACCGACCTGCAGTCAGGCTCAGTCGACGCTGTGACCACAGATGACGCGATCCTGCGTGGCTATGCCAAACAGTACGAAGGCGAATTCAAGGTCGTCGGCCAGCCCTTCACCGAAGAACCCTACGGTGTCGGCCTGCCCAAGGGCGATGACGCCATGCGCGAAGCCGTCAACGATGCCCTCCAGAAGGGGATGGACGACGGTGACTGGAAGAAGGCATTCGAATACTCCCTCGGCTCCGCCGATGATGTCGAGATGCCCAAGATCGACCGTTACTGACCAGCCTTCAGATTGACATGATGCGAGGGCACCCGACGGTGCCCTCGCATCGATTAAGGAATCTGGAATGGATTTTCTGCAACTTCTCGAGATGTTCTTCTCAGGCATCTGGGGAACCATCAAACTCTTCACCGTCGCCCTGATCGGTGCCCTCGTGCTGGGAACGATCCTGGCTGGAATGAGAGTCTCACCGACACCGGTCCTGCGGATCGCGGCCTCAACGTACATCAACGTCGTGAGGAACACGCCGCTGACGCTGGTGATGTTCTTCTGTGCCTTCGGGCTGCCGTTCCTCGACATCCGATTCGGCGCGACCAGCTCCTTCAACTCCTTCATCTATGCAACTCTGGCGCTGACGGCCTACACAGCATGTTTCGTCGCCGAGACCCTGAAATCGGGCATCTCGACGATTCCTGTGGGTCAAGCCGAAGCCGCACGAGCAGTCGGGCTCACTTTCGGACAGACCCTGAGCCAGGTGATCCTTCCCCAGGCGTTCCGCACCGTCATCCCGCCCCTGGGCAGCGTCATCATCGCGCTGCTGAAGAACACCTCAATCGCCTCGGCGTTCAACAATCGAGAACTCATCTCGGCCATGCGCAACGCCATTGAGGTGCGCGGAGATCTGGTGATCCCGCTGCTGTTCGGGACTGCCCTTGCGTACCTGATCCTGGCGCTGATCCTCGGTCGCGTCTTCGACTACCTCGAGAGGAAGCTGGTGATCCTACGATGAGCGCACCGACTCAGGTCCTGTTCGACGAGCCCGGCCCCAAGGCTCGCCGGAACAACATCATCCTCTCGATCGTCTCGGCCGTTGTGTTGGCCGGCCTCATCGCCTTCGTGATCTGGAAGTTCGCCGATGCTGGTCAGCTGGACTCGGCGAAATGGTATCCATTCAGCTTCTCCCAGATTCAGCTGGTGCTCCTCAAGGGCATGGGGGCCACCCTCAAGGTGGCCGTCGTCGCTTCCGTGCTGGCGTTGGTCGTCGGCGTCGTATTCGCGCTGCTGCGGCTCTCGAGCAAGAAGGTCATCTCGGTACCGGGAACCATCGTCCTCGAGTTCTTCCGCGGGGTCCCGGTACTGCTCCTCATCTTTGCGATGTTCCTCATCTTCGGCAACACGATCGGAGCGTTCTGGTCCGTTGTCATCGGCCTCACCCTCTACAACGGCATGGTTCTCGCAGAGATCATCCGAGCCGGTATCCTCGCCGTCCCGAAGGGGCAGAGGGAAGCCGCCATGGCCATCGGCCTGCGCCCGGGCCAGGTGATGAGCTTGGTGCTGATGCCGCAGGCTCTGCGCGCCATGATGCCCACGATCATTGCGCAGATCGTCGTGCTGCTCAAGGACTCGGCCCTGGGCTTCATCGTCACCTACCAGGACCTGCTCTACCAGGTGAATCTCATCGGCCGCGAGTACAACAACCTGCTGCCGACGTTCCTGGTCGGTGCCGTGCTGTTCATCATCATCAATATGATCGTCGCCGGAATCGCCCGTTGGCTGGAGAAGCGACTGCAGCGCAAGTCCACCGCGCCTGTCGGGGCAGAAGGTCTGTCAGCGCAGACCGCCGCCTGATCGACCAGAACCGGGTGGCGTCGGTCAGTGAAGATCCCGGCGCCACCCTGTAATGTTCGTGACAAGGACGATGCCGCTGACAAGGAGTCCCATATGCAACCCGAGCTCAGTTCCACCCCCGTCACGGTGGTCAAGAATCCCGGTCGTGAACGGTTTGAGATCTTCACCGCTGAGGATCCGGTCGAGTTCGCTGGTTTCCTCGGCTATCGGGTCATTGACGACGAGACCGTCGAACTCCAGCACACCATCATCTCCGAGGGCTTCTCTCGCCGTGGCTTCGCCCGCACACTGGTCACCACGGTCCTCGATCAGATCCGGGACGAAGGCGGCCGCATCGTCCCGACCTGCAGCTATGTTCAGGACTATCTCAAACGTTTCCCGCAGTACGCCGACCTCGTGACGCAGGCTTGAGCATACAGACCACAGGACTCGAGACGTCGATCACTGGGTCAGGGCGATTCGCACCAAGCCCAAGCGGCGACCTGCACATCGGCAACATTCGTTCGGGACTGCTGGCGTATGTCCGCGCGCGACAGACCGGGCGACGGTTCCTCTGGCGCATCGAGGACCTCGATCGAGTCCAGCCCGGTGCGGCACAATCACAGCTCGAGGTCTTCGCTGAACTCGGCGTCAGCCCTGATGAGCCGCCGCTCGTCCAGTCGGAGCGTCTCGACATGTACACCGAAGCCCTGAGTCGCCTCGAGGGACAGGGACTCGTCTACGAGTGCTACTGCTCACGCAAGGACATCCAACAGGCGCCAACGGCACCGCACTCTCCGCCCGGAGCGTATCCCGGGACCTGTCGTGATCTGTCGGAGTCCGAACGAGAACGGCACCGACAGCGTCTTGACGAACAGGGGCGCAGCCCGGCACTGCGGTTGAAGACCGACAACGCTGAGGTCACGGTGCAGGACAGGCTGCTGGGCGAGATCACGTCCCCGGTTGATGACCTGGTCCTCAAGCGCGGCGATGGAGTCTTCGCCTACAACCTCATCGTCATCGTCGACGATGGTGCCAGCGGTGTCGACGAAGTGGTGCGCGGGGACGACCTGGCCACCTCGGCGCCTCGTCAAGCTCATCTGGCCCATCTGCTGGGCCTGCCACAGCCCTCGTGGCTGCATGTTCCACTGGTCGTGAACTCTGCCGGCAGACGCTTGGCCAAGCGTGATGGTGCGGTCACCTACCAGCAGCTGTGCGCCCAGGGTTGGACACTCGAAGATGTCTACGCGTGGATGTGCTCATCCCTCGGGTTTGCAGGCTCCACAGGTTCGTGGTCATCTCTCGATGACATGGTGGCAGGCGTGGACTTCGATCGTCTTCGTACCGGGGAGACGGTGTTTGTTCCGCCGATGGGCGCAGATGGCTGAAGGCTCAAGGGTCTGACTGCTTCAGGCCGCTGCCTCCAGGCCTTCGGTGATGACCTTGTTGTAGATGGATTCGAACGTGTCGAGTGTGTACTCGATGTCATGCTTGGCGACCACATTGAGCGATGCCCTGGCCATAGTGTCGAGGTCGGTGTCGGAGAGCTCGCAGATCTGGGCGAATCGCGAGGCCAGCTCCTCGATATCCCGCGGCGGGAAGAGGAACCCATTGACCCCGTCCCTGACCAGGTGTGGAAGCGCAACCGCATCAGCGAGGACGACGGGTTTGCGTGAAGCCAGTGCCTCCAGCGTGGCGATGGACTGGAGCTCAGCTGTCGAGGGCATGCAGAAGAACGTGCACCGCTGATAGGCGTCCATGAGCTCTTTGTCGCTGACCTTGCCCAGCACATGGATGCGATCGGCGACTCCGAGCTCCGCGGCCAGTTCCTTGAGCGGCTCCTCCTGATCCCCGCCGCCGACGATGTCGGCTTCGAGCCCGAGCGCCGGGTCGGTCTTCGCGACCGCTTCGACGATGTCGGCGGCGTGCTTCTCCGAAGAGAGTCGGCCGACGAAGAGGACACGCGGTGGTGCCGCGACCTCGGTGCCGGAAGCCGCAGTCGACCGCTCAGACGTCGTCGGCGACCCTCCGAACGCCTGCTCAGGCTGGGCAGTCTGATCGTTCTGGACGGCTTGATCGTCCTGGGCAGTCCGATCGTCACGCAGGTGCGCGAACCGTTCCAGGTCGATACCGCAGGAGACTGCGCGAATCGGGGAGGTGAACCCGTTCTGCGTCAGCAGGTCGGCAGCGAGCTGCGTGGGCACCGTGATGAAGTCTGCGGACTCGAATTTCCTGCGCAGGTCCCACCAGGCCACGGCAGTGCCACCGTCGAGAAGCGATTTCGGCGCCCGCAGATATGGTCGCACATTATCGGGCATGAAGTGGTTCGTGGCGACGACGGGAATGCCCCGCTTGCTCGCCTCCGAGAACGCGTAGCGACCGATGACGAAATGCGCCTGAGTATGCACGACGTCGGGCTGAAGAGAGTCGAGGAGACGAGACAGTTCGGGTTTCGTCTCCCAGGGCATGCAGATGGTCCAAGTCGGATGCAGCGGCCAACGATGTGAGGTCAGTCTGTGGACCGTGACACCGTCCTCGGTGCTCACCGAGGCCTTTCCTGTCGCGGATGGACAGGCGACGTGAACATCATTGCCGCGAGCAGCTAGCCCGGCGGCCAGACGTTCTGCGAACTTCGCGGCGCCATTGACCTCGGGTGCGTAGGTTTCCGTCGGAATGAGAATGCGGCGGGCTGGGGTGTGACTATACGCGGACAGGATTCAACTCTCCTCGGTGTCGGTCAACTGGTCTGTGCGACGAGCGACTCGACGCTGGTGTTCTCGATCTTTGACATCGGGGTGATACCGCGACAATACAACGACGCCCAGACACGCGACCAATCCGGTGGCTGCGATCATGGCGACGAGCCAGACCGGAGCAGATGCCGCTTCTCCGAGGACGACCGAACCTAAGATCACTGCGCCGATGGGATCAACGACAGTCAGGCCTGCGATGACCATCTCCGGGGGGCCGGCCGCATACGCGTTTTGGACGAACCATGCTCCGATCGCAGTCGCGGCGACTAGGCCGATGACGTTGAGCCACGTGACCTGGTCGATTCCCGCGCGGAGCAGCTGCACGCTGACGAGGTGTGTATTCGTGGCAACACATGCGAACAGCAGACCCGCAGCCATGATGAGCACGAGTTGGGGCGCACTCCGGAAGAACAGCATGATGCCCAGGCCCAGCGCGAGGATGACCGCAGTGATCCACACCAGGGGCAGCGCGTCGGATCCCAGGTGGACCTCTGTGCGGGCGGTGGTGGCTGAGAGCGCAACGAAGATCGTCACCCCCACAGTGCACCAGATGACAGCCTGCACCAGACGTCGGTTGACCTTGAGCCCACGATGGCGCACACCCAGAAGGACGGACACGATGAGGGAGAAGGCACCGACGGGTTGGACGACCATGACCGGTGCCAGCGCCAGAGCGACGATGTTTCCCACGGTGCCCAGACCGGTGATGATCAGTCCGATCAGCCATTTCCTGTTGCTCAGCAGCTCTTTGAAGTGAGCCCAGCTCAGCCCGTTGTGGGAGTCGTCCTGATCTGCGACGGCGTCATGCTGGTACAGCGCTCCATAGGCCAGTGCCACCGCCGCAAGGACGGCGAGGGCGATTGCCACTAAGGTCACGTGCACTTCTTCCGCTGCATGGGTGGGGTGAGGAATCCCCTTGATTTTACAGTGCGGTCACCTCGCCGAGGTGGTTGTTGACTGGGTTTGTCCTGACTGTATGGATTCCACGCTGTCCGGTGGTGGGGTTAACCGGAACTGTGAGCTAAAGCACTGTTGCCCGCTTTGTCGTGGGCCGAGTGTCTTTGCTAAGCTGACACAACGTGCGCAGGCAACTGCGCCTTTCCTCCGTAGCTCAGTTGGCAGAGCATTCGACTGTTAATCGAAGGGTCGCTGGTTCGAGCCCAGCCGGGGGAGCCGCTTGGGCCCCGTCCGTAAGGACGGGGCCTTTGTCGTGCCTGCAGGTCTGGTGCGCTGGCTTGGGTCGCGCGCAGAGCAGACGGGAATAGTTGATCGATCAAGTAGGTTGTCGACGGTATGAAGGCATTCGGTTTCTTGAGTTTCGGTCACTACGGTTCGGGAAGTGCTCCGGGGGAGTACGGCGCCAAGGAGGCGCTGCAGCAGGCAGTCGAGATCGGCGTCGGGGCCGACGAGATCGGCGTCAACGGCGCGTATTTCCGGGTTCATCACTTCGCTGAGCAGGCAGCCTCGCCGATGCCGCTTCTGGCGGCGATCGCGGCCAAGACCTCTCGAATCGAGGTCGGGACCGGTGTCATCGACATGCGCTACGAGAACCCTCTCTATCTGGCAGAGGAATCCGCTGCCCTTGACCTGCTCTCTGATCAGCGAGTGGCTTTGGGTATCAGCCGGGGATCACCGGAACCAGCAGACCGGGGGTGGGAAGCCTTCGGCTACAGCGACAGTGACGATGCGAAGGCCGCGAACATGGCCCGCGCGAAGTTCGCGCAGTTCCTGTCTGCAATCAAGGGCGAAGAACTCGTGCCAGCCGATCCGACGCAGTTCGGTCCAGGCAAGAAGCTGCGTGTCGAACCGCATTCTCCAGGTCTCCAGCAACGTGTCTGGTGGGGCGCCGGTACTGCGGCGACCGCTGAATGGGCCGCTGCCCAGGGCGTGAACATGATGAGCTCGACCCTGCTGACCGAAGCCACCGGTGCATCCTTCGGTGCGCTGCAACGCGATCAGATCGATCGCTATCGCGCAGCATGGAAGGATGCTGGCCATGACTGGACTCCGCGCGTGTCTGTCAGCCGCAGCATCTTCCCGATCACCACGAACCTCGATGACCTCTACTTCGGTCGCCGTTCAGGTGGAGAAGGTGATCAGATCGGGATCATCGATGGTACGCGCTCGACCTTCGGCAAGACCTATGCAGGCGAACCCGACGAACTCATCGAGGCGCTGAAGGCCGACCCAGCGGTCGAAGCCGCGGACACGGTCCTGCTGACGATCCCGAGCCAACTCGGCGTGGACTACAACCTCCACATTCTGGAGTCCTTCGCCAGTTACGTCGCTCCTGCTCTGGGATGGCAACCCAATACATCTGGCCCGGTGACCGGTTCCGCAGTGTGATTTCGCCCGAGGTCTGAACACTGGCACGTATGATGAAACAGTTCCCACATAGGGGACTGTCGAATCGACTTGGTTCCGTACGGCAACCTCTGTGCGGAATGCGTTCTGAACAGAGGTGATCAGGTGAGCGACGGCCAGCGGATGAATCAGATTCAAAGACGAATCGTCCTCATCGGTCTCGTCCCGCTCTTCATGTCTCTGCTGTCGGTATCGATCATCAACGTCGTGCTGCCCGCCATCGAGGCGGATCTTCAAGCATCGTCCTCGGCTCTGCAGTGGGTCCTGACCGGCTATGCTCTCTCGTTCGGCGTTGTTCTCGTGGCAGCAGGCCGAGCAGGCGACGTCTTCGGACGCGGCCAGCTGTTCATGATCGGGGTGGCCCTGTTCGGCCTGGCCTCACTCGTCGCCGGCATCGCGCCCGGGGCGCTGACCCTCAATATTGCTCGCGTCTTCATGGGACTCGGATCAGGACTGCTCAATCCGCAGGTCGTCGGGCTGCTGCAGCAGTACTTTCAAGGGCCACAGCGCGGGCGCGCGTTCGGACTGATGGGCACCACCGTCGGCCTCTCCGTTGCAACCGGTCCTATCCTCGGCGGTGTATTCATCGCTCTCTTCGGCCCGGAGCCGGGTTGGCGTGCGGCCTTTCTGGTCAATGTCCCCTTCGCGGTCGTCTCCCTCATCCTCGCCAGAAGCTGGCTGCCGAAATCAGCCTGGCACCCGATTGGCGCCACCGACGGCACCGATGCGAACCCGGCGGCAGTCTCGGCGAACGGGGGATACGCACCGAAAAGGGATCGAGACCTCGATCCACTCGGAGTGGTTCTGCTCGGGGTCGGAGTCCTCCTAGTGCTGCTGCCCTTCGTCGAGTCTTCTGTCGGGTGGTTCATCTGGCTCGCCCTGCCACTGGGCATATTCACCATCTGGTACTGGACCCGTTGGGAGCGCCGGTACTCTGACCGTGGACGCGCTCCCATGGTCGATCTGAACCTGTTCAGCATTCGCAGCTTCAGCAACGGTTCGATCATCATCACCCTCTATTTCATGGGCGTGACGAGCGTCTGGGTGCTCATCGCCATGTACATGCAACAGGGCTTGGGCCACACTGCGCTGGCAGCAGGCATGATCGGACTTCCGGCAGCGTTGCTCTCCGCTGTATCGGCAGATGTGTCCGGACGTTTCGTGTTCCAGGTCGGCCGCCGACTCGTCGTCTGGGGGATCATCACCTGCCTGGTGGGTCTGGTCTCGACAATCGGCGTGATTTTCCTGCTCACCGAGGGCATCGGCAGCGAATGGTGGATGCTGCTGACTCTGAGCTTCATCGGTGCCGCACAGGGCATGGTCATCAGCCCCAACCAGACCCTGACCCTGCAGGAAGTGCCACTGAAGTATGCAGGCTCGGCCGGGGGAGTCCTGCAGACCGGACAGCGCATCGGCACGTCGATGGGTTTGGCCATCATGACCGCCTTGGCCTTCGCTGTCACAGCGGTCAGCGATTGGAACATCGGCATGATCGCCTCATTCGCAGCGATTGCGATCATCGTGGTTCTGGCCGGAATCGTCGGTTTGGCCGAGGTCAGGCGAGGCCGGCGCCGTCAGCTCTGAGCGCAATAATGTTACGGAATTTAGACAATCGCGTCTGTCCTCATGTGGAAGACTGTGAACGCACGTTTGCCCATGGAAGGACATATGGTGGTTGAGGCGGTACACGATCTGGACCTGGCTCTCGAAGAGTTGGTGCGCTCAGGTGGGATCGAAACCTATTTCGCCCCCGTCGTCGATGCGTACACCTTCGACAAGGTGGGATATCAGATCCTCCAGGCCCCCACCGATGACCCGGCACTCGGGCACGCTGAATCCGAGAATCTCCGCCGCGAGATGCATGCCTCGGCAATGATCGGCGACATCGATGCCTCGCTTCGGGCAACAGCTCTGAGGACCGCCGAGGCGGCCGGACTGCCCAAGTCGAACCGACTCTTCCTCCACGCCGAAGACGAATCCTTCGCCACCCTTGAAGATCGCACCGAAGAACCCGACCGTTCCGTCATCCTCCAGCTTGACGCCTCCCGCGTTTCATCGTCACCTGCATCAGTACTCCGTGCGGTTCGTCAGGCGCGCTCGATGGGATGGGGTGTGGGCATGTCCTCGGTCGGCGCAGACCTGCGCAGCACCTCGTTCGTGCCTCTGGTCAATCCGTCAGTGGTCGGTCTTCATCCCGATGTGCTGCGCATCGACTGTGAATCTCACTTGGCCGAGCTCAACCGTCTGCTCCACGCTCACCTCGAACGCACGGGCGCAGTGATCCTCGCCGAGGGTGTCACCACCGAGGACGATCTCGACCGTGTTCGCGCGTTGGGCGCACGCTTCATGTCTGGTCCGTTCTTCGGTCCCGCAACCAAGCAGCCCGAGCCATTCGCCGAGCCGATCGAGGACGGATTGATCGATCATTATTCGCGTAATCTCGCGGCTCTGGGAACTCCCTATTCGGTTGCCCAGGGCCTGCGACGCGAGCCACTCGTGATGAATCGTGAGCTTCTGGTCGCCCAGATCGCTGCGCTCGAAGAGCGCGCCCTGGCTTCAGGTGCCGCCACAATCACCCTCGGTGTCTTCGGTGAAGATGAGACCTTCTCCCAAGCCACCCGAGACCGCTATGAACGTATTCGCGACACGGTCGGGCTGACGGCGATGTTCTCAGGTGGGTTTACAGAGCCTCCGATCCCGGGTGTGCGCACAGGGGTCGTCGACGCATCAGATCCCATGCGCAATGAGCACGGCGTCGTCGTGGTCGGTCCAGATTGGTCAGGTCTCGTCGCCGCCTCCAAACGCAACGATCCCGGCAGCGACGGTCAGGTCGTATTCGACGTCTACATCACGACCGAGCGTTATACCTGTGTCGATGCCGCTCGAAGTGCGCTGACGCGCATATCACCGATCTCCTCAGCGAGCTGATCGTCTTCTGCTCGTGACCGGACTCTGCCTGCGAGAGGAATGAGCAATAACGGCATCTGACGATTCCGACTTCCTCGGGCTGCGCGTGAGCCGAATGGGTCCAGGCCGTCAGTTGGTGTTAATCTTATTTCTGCTCGCCCCCGTAGCTCAGCTGGTCAGAGCAGGGAACTCATAATTCCTTGGTCGTCGGTTCAAGTCCGACCGGGGGCACCAACACGAAAAGCCCCGCTATCCCAGTAAACACAAGGGGGAGCGGGGCTTTGGTCTTGCTGTAGAGTTCACCAGGCACAACACTAGATGCCTGTCAATTTTCCCGGCGTGTCTTGGCTTGTCTTGGCTGGGACTTGCACTTTTCTTGCACTATTGGGCGGCAGGGACTCCTGTTGCTGTCTGAGATACAACAACACCCCCGACTCCGAAGGGTTGAGGGCGGTGGAGCCGGGGTCTGTCAGGACTTGAGGGCGGTGTAGATTGTCTGCCGCGAGACTCCGAGGTCTGCGGCGAGGTCGGCCACTTTCTCGCCATTGTGGCGACGTTCGATCACGTCGGTGATCTGCATGGCGTCAAGCTTGCGGGGTTTGCCGAAGCGGCCTTCGGCTTTCGCGAGGGCGATACCTTCGCGCTGTCGTTCATTGATGGTCACGCGCTCGAGTTCTGCGAACGCACCCATCACGGTCAACATGAATTTGCCTTGAGCGGATCCGATGTTCATGTCGGGGGTGTCGAGGAATTCGACGGACACGTCGTTGTCGCTGAACTCCTGAACAATGTCGAGTAGATCCCGTGTCGATCGGGCAAGGCGGTCGATTGACTTCACCCGAACCGTGTCGCCTTCGCGAACGAATTCGCGCATGGCGGTGAGCTGGGGGCGGTGACGATCCTTGGCTGAGATCTTCTCGATGAAGAGTTTGTCGTATCCGCCTGCAGACTCGAGGGCTTCGAGCTGCCTGGCCTCGTTCTGGTCTGCGGATGATACTCGGACGTATGCAACGATCTTGCCGCTCATGGTGGGGTCCTCACTCCTGGGGATGATCGGCTTGATTGCCGATCTGTGTAGCTGTCCATTTGATTCTAAGGACTAATTGGATTCGTGTCAAACGAATTACGGTGGGTTCATTTGGACTCTAGATCTAGGGGGACCGGATCGGCGGATCCGTGTCCAGTTTGGTGTACTTCCTTGGACACCTACAGCGAGGACAGCAGTGGCCATTGCTGTCGTGTGATCCGGAACTGCTGGGGTTCGGGCTGGTGATGCTGGACGCGGTACTCGGTGACGTGGCGATAGCAGAGGTAGCGAGCATGGCTGAGCTGCTGGATGAGGACAGGGCTACGAGTGTGGCTGTGTGAGGACGTACTACCATGCGCTCCTGCCTGCCCCGTACGCGAGCAGGTGGGGCATGGGTGAGGGACAGTGGGCACGGTGCTGTACTCGGGCGTGTGTGGGCCACGTAGAGCGTGGCTGCGTGTGGTGTGGTGTGGTGTGGTGTGGTGTGGTGTGGTGGAGCGGCAGTGCCTAAGCCCTGCGGCCTGAGCTTGGAGTGAGCGGTGTCGAGCATCGGCCTCGGGTCGAGCACAAGGGGCACCAACGTGCCCGGTCGAGTGTGCAGGGCAGGGCTTGCCCTGACCGTGTTGGGCCTGGTGATTCTGGAAGGATGGGGGGTATTGCCCTCACTGCCGGCCGTCTCTGCCACCGTTGGTGATAGCAGGGGAACTTGTTCCCACTTCAGTTGCCTACCAGTGTCGAATGATCGCAGGTGGGAGCAGGGCAGGGGGTGGTTACTGGGGAGTGCTGAACGGTAACTTAGGTATGGGGGGTATCGACATTCGGGGGTGGTCCAATCGGACCAGACCTGCCTTGCGGAAATATTTGAAACAGTCCGGGGAAGTCGATCAGACTTCCGGTGAATGCAAGAAAGCCCCCGACCCGGTGATGGGTCGAGGGCATCCTCTTCGTGCTATTCAGTCAGACGTTCAGCGTCGGAGGAAGGTGACCTTGCCGTCCCTCGTTGTCTTCGTGACTGCGGCAGGCGGGGTGGTGGAACCCCACTTCGAGACGTTCGCGGCTTCACGCTGAGCTTTCAGCTCGGCGGCTCGTTCGGCCTGTTCCTCGGCCCGGGCTTCCCGCTGTTCGGCGAGAGCTTCGTTGACTGCGGTCTGATGCCGGGAATCGACGATCTTGGATCCGAGGTCCTTGACGAGATGTTGGGGTGCCAAGGAGTGAACCTTGTCTCCGTCGATGATCAGGTCTCGGTAGCTGTCGGGGGTGAACGATACCCGACCAGTTGGGTGAACCTCTCCACTGGTGAGCGAACGCAGTTCGGTCTCGGCCTGCTTGACTTCGTACACCTGCTGCAGGAGTTCATCGACGACGGGTTGGACCTTCGCGATGAACTCTGTCTCGAAGGCCGAACGGTCGAACGCGGCCACCTGGTCTGCGAGGGTGTTGACCTTGGCTGTCCAGGCTTCATGCTCGGCGGCACGGAGTGTCGACCGGGCTTCTGTGAGACTGTCCTCGCGTCGTTTGACGAGTCGCTGTAACTGCTGGGCCTGGGCTTGGGCATCGGCTACCTTGGAGCCGTGACCCTTCGGGAGCGGGTCGGGGCTGTCGAGGGCCTTGTCAAGCTCACCTATGAGGGCGAGCGCACCTGCGAGCTGGTCTCTGGCCGATGACAGATCATCGGTGGCCTTGGCGACTGAGGACTGAGCGGTGTTGATTGTGCTATTCAAAAGATGATTCCATTCTTAGTTGGTGGTGTGCCGTGATCGACGGCACTACCGGTAAAGCGATTTGTGACGAGTTGAGGGGCTGGCTGGGTGATCGCACCCTCAGGTGCTGACCTGCGCACGCAAGGCCCGTTGCACGGGTACCTTGGCAGCGCTGAGGACATGCCACCCAGACGGCGAGCCGGTGGGAGAATCCCATCCGGTGACGACAGGCCAGCATGTTGAGCAGGGCGGGTAGACATTCGACCATCCGAGTTGATGTCCGTATGCAGCTTGTCCTGCGCACCGTGGGCATATTCCGGCGGCTACGTACTTGTTATGGCGGGTCTGCCAGCGGCGGGCCTCGTCGATTGTCTCCGGCCTGCTCTCGCCTTTCTCAGGCGGCACATAGTTCGGCGGCGTCGACACGCTCACGCGGCATCACCTGAACCTTCGACGGCTTCGAGCCGGTCGAGCAGGTGGAGAAGTTTCCCGAGTTCCGTTGCGGTCCCCTTGATGCGACCTTCCCGTCCTGCGTCGAACGAGTGGATCTGTCTGCGTTCGAACTTCTCGATCTGGGTTTCGAGGTAGGCGACACGCAGCGGAAGAACATGCCCGAGGAGCTTCCTGTCTTCTGTGCTGAGATCGAATGGGATCATGCCGATACCTCGGCATCGTCGTTGCCCTCGGCTAGACAGTTGGGCCATGACTCAGGACTCAGGGTGATTCGACTAAGGCCTTGCCGTTCCTTCTCTGCGAACGCTATGGCAGCGTCTGTGAGGCGTTGCCCTACATGCTCTGGGGGAATCACGATCAGTTGATTCCCGGGCTTCCAGAACGTTCTGAGGCTGGGTTTGCGTCCTGCCCCGATGGGGCAAACGATGTCGTATTCGGTCCGTCCGCCGCGGCCTGTGGCTGTGCCGATGAGCATGTAAGACAGGGGTGATTCAACCGAGGTTGCGTACCATTCCCCGACTTCGAGCTGGTCGATATTCGCCCAGGTGAGGTCGGGGTGGTCATCTGTGATTCGTGTATTCATGTTGGTTTCGTTTCTCTCAGTGCCGGGGCTGGTGCCCTGGCGACATGGGATGTTCACCTCCTTCGGTGGTTGCTGAGAGTGGTTGCTACTGGACTTCGATGTAGTGGCGAGCGCCACTATCGATTGCTTCGATCATTCCGTGGTCGAGCCTGTTGGCTCGGCACCACTGGTCAAAGCTTTCGGTGATGGGTGCGAACCTGGACAGGAGCAGTTGCCCCTTGTAATCGCCCAGGCGTTTCTCGATGCGCTTATTCTGCGGCCCTGTCAGGGGCCAGCAGTGTGATGGGTTTAGGCACCAGGAGTTTCCACACACGTGATGTAACTCGAGCTTCCCGCGTATTGGCCCGTAATGGACTGTCCACAGGAACCGTGTGATCAGCCACCTAAGGTTGTCGACTTCGACGTTGGCTCTCCCGACTTCTCCGATTTCCATCCAGCAGTTGATGCTGGTGGCGTTGTCGATGCCGATACGGTCAGCGACTTCGGCTAGTGCCGCGTCGAGCTTGCGGGGCTTGTCGGTCAGGTATCGGATCGAGTGGGTTGAGCAGTAGCGCCGTGTTCGTTTCTTGCCAAGACTGACGGGGCCGTCACAGCCGCGAACCGTGCACAGTCCGGGGCGCTTTCGGTGGCTCTGCATTCGGTGGGTTTCGCAGACGCGAGCGCCGTCGACGTTGCGCGTCGAGGTCTTCTCACAGTCTTCGATCGAGCATGGCGACTTGTCCTTTCGGGGCCGTCCCCGACGTGGTGCTGGTGATGTACCAGATAAATCATTGTGGTCAGGGTTCACGACCCCCTCCTCCCCAGTGTCTAGGCGGTCAGGCGGCATCTCCGCTGACCCGCGTTTCAGGCACCCCTATTCCATAGGGGTGTGCTCTTGCTCTATTCGCTTTGTCCCCAGTACATGTTCCAGGTATCTTCATCTGGTAGACGGGCCGTCTGCCCGTCCTCTGGTCGGAGTGCTCCGCTGGAGTCGCAGTGGCCATTCATGGCCGCGTAGTTCCAGGTCTTCAGGTAGCGCTCAATCATGCCGACGGTGGCGCCAGCGTGCTCGGCGGCTTCGTGTGTCATGACCTTGCCTGCGTCTCCGAGTGGGCGGATCACAACACCTTGTGAGCTGGCTTTCTCTACACTGCAGGCGATGAGCCTGGCTCGCTCCCATTCGGTTGCAGCGGTGTGGGTTTGGTAGAGGTTCTGCTGTGCGGTGGTGGAGCTGATGGCTTGCCGTGCGCCTTGCGAGATGGTTTTCATTTGCGTCCTCCGAGTTCGGTGATGATGCGTTCTGCGGTGGCGATTACTTCGTCTCGCTCGGTGAAGGACAGGCGGTCGGCGTTCTTGCGGAGTGCCTTCAGGTTCTTCATGGCCTTCTCAAAGGCTGTGGTTTTCTCTGGCTCTTGCTTCAGGTTCTTCGCATCTTGGGTGGTCATGTCGGGGTGGATAGTGCCGTCTTCCACACCGTGTTCAATGTCCTCGGGGTCGAGTTGGGATAGCTCATAGAGTGCCGTGACGGTTCGGGGCAAATCAGTCGGGTCCGACTGATTTAGGTTTCTGCCGATCTGCATTAGGTGGCTTGCGTGGGACTGGCTGATGCCGATGCCGTTGAGCATCGGTATCCACTCGCCGTGGTTCACGTCGGCCTTGGCTTGGGTGAGGTGTTGTCCTGCTGAGATGAGTCCTTCGACTGCTCGGTTGAGGTCGTCTCGGATGATGGTGGCCCATTCGGGGCCGGTGCGGATTGTGTCCGCGCGGGTGATCTCAGCCATTGACAACCTCCTGCTGGCGGACCCATGTCCGCAGTGATTCGGGTCTGTATCGAATGCGACTGCCGATCTTGCAGAATGGTGGTGCTGATGGTGATCGTCGGTTGTTTCGCAGCCATTTCACTGAGACGCCGATGATTTCGGCGGCTACGTGCTCGTTGACGACTTCGGGTTCATAGGTATTGTCCATATCAGTCCTGTCTGATTCTGGGGATGCTTTGGCGAAACACCTTCTGTGTCCCGCTGTTTCCCTTTCTCACTTCTTAATAGAGTGTCCCCTCAGCGGGAAAGTAACAGGAGGACTGCGTGACCTCGGTCACATACCTTTTGTTGACCAGTAGATACAAGGGGAGCAGGGCATCTGCGACCGGTTTGGGGCGCGTGAACAAAACGTACTAAACTCCATGTCGTCTCATTCAATGAGAGGGATCGGTGCGTTCCGACTCATGGACTGGGGTCGATATACTTGCACTCAGCGACGAGGATCGGAGAAGTAGTGAGCGTTAAGAATCTGGCGAGGGATGGGCAGTTGCCTGCAGGGCATCTGCAGTGGGAGGCGTTGTATCCGGTGATGGTTGGTGGTCAGCGGAAGTACAGGCGGAAGAAGTTCCGGACCCGAAAGGCTGCGGAGGAGTTCGACCGGAAGGCCCACGACAACCTTGACCCGTCGTCGAATGTGGATCGGTCGAGGGCGGAGAAGGTGACGGTGGGTCAGCTTCACAAGGAGCATCAGCAGTTCTTGGGGAAGTCTGGTGGTCGGGGCAACACTGGTGCCGCGCCTAACAGTCTTGAGTCCTACGAGAACATCTATCGAACGACGATCAGTCCGCGCTGGCATCATGCCCCGTTGTCTACGGTGACTCCTGCCGCTGTCCGGGATTGGATTGAGCGCGGGGACTTCCCGTCCCCGGGGCGTAAGGCTCAGGGTGTCAGGCAGTTCAATAGGTTGGTTGCTTTTGCGGATGGTCGGTATGTGAATGGCAATCCGGTGAAGCCTCTTCTGCGGTTCCTGCCTAGGTCGGAGAAGCAGGACGTGGAGCGGATGGTGTTGACTCTGCGTCAGGTGTTCAGGTTGTCGGCTTGCGCTCCAGCGCATTACGCCGACATGTTCACGTTCCTTGCTCTTACGGGTTTGAGATTTGGTGAGTTGGCGGCTCTCCGTGGTCGTGACGTGTCGGGCAACATGTTGGCGGTTCGGCGTACTCAGCGCACGGTGAATAACAGGATCAGCTATGCCGATGTGACTAAGGGCGGCGAGAAGCGGACTATCCCGCTGACACGCATGGCGTTAGATATTGCTGAGTCTCGGCGTTTGGGCCGTGACGATCGCTTGTTCACTGCTCCGCGTGGTGGTGATCTGTCGAATACGAATCTCAGTGATCGGGGTCTGAGTCCTGCCCTAGAGCTGGCAAGCACGGCTGTGGAGCGGCTACAGGCCGCGCTGGGCGTGTCTGAGTACTCTGGTGACTTCCATGTCTACGGCTCTGATACTAGGGCGGCTGTGGAGCGCGTACAGCGTGAGCATAATCTGTTGGTGACGGGTCGAGCAGACTCGGCGACTAGGCAGGCTGTCGGCCTGCCAGATGCTCAGTACGGCTACACGCTGGAGCCGGGGGATACGGACTTCGATAACGGCTTCACGCTTCATGGTTTCCGGCACACTTGTGTGTCGTTGGTGGTGGCTGCTGGTGCGAATGTGAAGCTGGCTCAGCGGTTCGCTGGGCATTCGAAGGCATCGCAGACTCTCGACACCTACAGTCACTTGTTCGATGAGAACCTTGACGGCGTGGCTGAAGTCCTGGGCACGCTAGTGGACAGGGCGCGGGGGAGTGTGACGGCTGAGCTAGACCGGTAGTTGAGTGTTAGAGGGTTGCACTTTTCTTGCACTATTTCCCAGTGATCCCAGCAGTGGCGGGTGGGTAGGGCAGTTCTCATAATTCCTTGGTCGTCGGTTCAAGTCCGACCGGGGGCACCGCTGTTGTAGTCTTCGTTCATGTCTTTTGTCGTCCGATCCCGACTGTCCGAATAGGGACTGCGCGATTGGGTGAGGGACTGCGCAACTGTGTGTCAGTCACGATCTTCTGCTTGAGGGGCTTTCCTGTCCCAGGTGAAGACATCACCGGAAAGCGGTGCGTATACCGTCAACTCAGTATTGGGGCCGGCCTCGGCCAACATTTGCGTTACGCGTTCCTGCTCGGCTTCGAGCTCTGCAGCGATAGTCGAAAAGGGGCTCATCCCAATCGGGGGTGTAGGAGTTGGGGTCTGAAGCCGCCGGTCTCGAGCAGGCTTCGGGCGATGTAGTTGGTCAGGTTGCGGAACCCGAGTGCGGAGCCGCGCAGGTGTTCGAGCCGTCCGTTGAGTGCCTCGGTCGGCCCGTTGCTGGTGCCGGGTCGTTCGAAGTAGGCGAGCACGTCAGCGGCTCGCTTCTTCAGGGTCCGGTCCAGGGTGGTGAGCTCGGTGAGCACCTTGGGGACGCCGGCGCTGAGGTCGGTGATCAGCTTCTCCATGAGCTCGCGGCCACGTTGCCGGTCCTCGTGGCGATAGGCGGCGATCATGCGCTGGTAGACACCCCAGGCCGCCTCGACCTCGACGTGAGCGTCATCAACGAACAGCGCGCGTAGCCTGTCTCTCTGCTTGTCGGTGAGCAGGTCCGCGCCGGTGTGCAGCGTGCGCCGCGACTTGTAGAGCGTGTCCTCCCTGAACCCACGGTGCCCGTGGATCGCGAGTTGGACCCGGCGCCGGCACCTGTCGAGGGCGTCACCGGCCAGGCGCACGACGTGGAAGGGATCCATCACCGTGACCGCGACCGGGATCTCCTCTGCAGCGGCGGTCTTGAACCCGGTGAAGCCGTCCATCGCGACCACCTCGACCGCGTCACGGAAGGCGTCGTCGCGGTCGGCGAGCCAGGTCTTGAACGCCGCCTTCGACCGGCCCTCGACCATGTCCAGCAGCCTTGCTGGGCCGGCGCCATCGCGGACCGGGGTGAGGTCGATGATCACGGTGACGTACTTGTCGCCACGCCTGGTGTGGCGCCAGACGTGCTCATCGACGCCAATGACCTTCACGCCCTCGAACCGCGTGGGGTCGTTGATCAGCAGCCGCTTGCCTTCGGCCAGGACCGCGTTGGTGGCGGTGTCCCACGCGACCCCGAGCCCCTCGGCGACACGGGCGACGGTGAGGTGTGCGACCACGCTCCCTTCCAGCGCCCACCGCAGCCCGGTGCGCGAGAGCTTCGCGCGTGGCTCCGCCGCGGCGCTGGTGTCTTGGCGCCACACGTGTCCGCAGTCTGCACAGCGGTAGCGGCGCACTACAACTTCCAGCACGGTCGGTCGCCAGCCCAGCGGCTCGTGGGCCAACCGCCGGATCACGGTGTCACGAGCGGCGCCTTCGCTGCCGCACCGTCGGCACCACTGATCTGGTTCCACCACGCGGCACGCGAGGACCGCACGATCCGGTTCAAGTCGTTGCCCGATCACGCTCAGACCGAGGCCGTCGAGTCGAGCGAAGGCGGTCAGGTCAGGGCGGCCGAAGCCGGCCGCGGGGTAGCGTCGGGCACGTCGAGGTCTTTCCGATGGATGGCGTAGGAACCTCCATCGTCGGGAGACCTCGACGTCTATCTGCGGACCGACTCGGCGGGCCCGATCGTCTCGTGCGTTGGCGGACTACGGGAGCTTGGACGCGAGGACGTCGGCCGCCAGGATCTCGGGTGCTGCGCTGAGGAGGTGCTGGTTGGCCATCAGGGCTGCGACGATGGCGCCGTTGGCGTGGGCGTCGCGAGCGGCCTCGTCGTGGAATGCATCGAAGATCCAGAAGGTGTCGGCGTGGGTCCTGACCGCGAACCAGACAATCGTTCCTACTTCTTCGTTGGCGAGTGCGACAGCGCCGGCGAGCAGATCGGCGAGCGCGTCGTGCTGTCCATCGGCCGCGACGATCTTGGCGACGAAGGCATACGGAAGTGATGCGGGTGTTGACATGAGGGACTCTCCTTGAAGTCGTGATTCTTCGTGTGACGAGTTCAGCGTATGACGAGCGAGGGCCGGTGGGTAGTGGCGTATACGGCAGTATTGCTATTGTTTACGTCATGCGTATCGGACTGATCGCGATCGACGGCTGCTTCGGTTCGGCTATCGCGTCGATCATCGACATCGTGCGGGTGGCCGACGGAGCCCGCGGCGATGTCGACCCGCGGATCGACCCGATCGAACTCGCCATCCTCGGACCGAAACGGCGAGTGACCACGACGGCATCGATGACCCTGTCGGTGGACCACCCGCTGTCGGAGTCCGCAGAGTTCGACGTGGTCGTCGTCCCTGCGCTTGGAACCCTTACGGCCGCCGCTACCAACGACGCCCTCCAGAGCCGAGATGCTCGTTCGGTCATCGCCTCGCTCGGGCGCCTCGACGAGGCGACCACCCGGATCGCCGCGGCGTGCACCGGCGTGTTCGCTGTCGCCGAGACCGGACGGATGCATCATCGGCGGGCGACGACCAGCTGGTTCCTGGGGCCGGAGTTCCTGAAGCGCTATCCGACCGTCGCCCTCGATCTCGACACCATGGTCGTGGTCGACGGGAACCTCGTCACCGCCGGCGCCGCGTTCGCCCACATCGACCTCGCGCTCTCACTCGTGCGATCGATCAGCCCCGACCTGGCCCAACATGTCGCCAAGCTCCTCATCATCGACGAGCGCCCGTCGCAGGCGGCTTTCGTCGCCTACGAACATCTCCGGCACGAGGACCCGATCGTCGTCGAGTTCGAACGCTTCGTGCGCGCCCGCCTGGACGAACCGTTCAACGTCGCCTTCGTCGCGCAGTCGCTCGGCACCAGCCGGCGCACCCTCGAACGACGAGTCCGTGCGGCGCTCAACCTCACTCCGCTCGGCTTCGTCCAACGGCTTCGCACCGAACGAGCTCGACACCTCTCAGCAACCACGGACCTCACCTCCGCCGAGATCGCGCTACGGGTCGGCTACGCAAACGCCGAGACTCTGCGCTCCCTCCTGCGCAGGGAGCGACGCCGTTCCTGACCTATCGCCATGCCTGTAGCTTGTGTCCTAGCGCTCGGTTGGAACCACCTCTCAGCACGTCGCGTCGACGCTCCTGCGTCGCCCCTGGACTACCCACTCGACACGCCCGCAGCACAGCCCATGTGACGTGCCCCGGCTTCCCGGACGGTCGGGGTTGGGTGGCTGTGATGTCGCTGCGTTCTCGTCGAGAGGGTCAGCAGACCCGATCAGAGCCGATTGGGATGAGCCGCGAAGGCGGTTAGGTCAGGGCGGCCGAAGCCGGCCGGCGGGGTAGCGTCGGGCACGTCGAGGTCTTTCGGATGGATGGCGTAGGAACCTCCATCGTCGGGAGACCTCGACGTCTATCTGCGGACCGACGCGCCCGGCCGACCTACACCTTCATCTGGGAAGAGCCCGAAAAGGCTGTGGCGGCACCCACGTTGTCTGCCCGTCTGACGCTGTGAGCCGTGTACGTCGGTGCAGCGGGTTCGTAAGAGGCGAATTCGACAACGAATTCCTCGCCGAGTTCGTTCGCGACCTGTCCGGCCAGATCGATGCCTGTCTTGGTAAAGGCCTGGGCATCCTCCGGTGTTTTCCAGTTGAAGTCGGTGTCCAGCGCTTCGTAGTACGACCGTTCCCACGCTTCCAGCTCGCCGATCAGTCCCGGGGACAAATCGGTGTCCTCATAGTCAACGGGGTAGACGAGCCATAAGACGGTGTCAGCACAGTCCGGGAACATTCGCACGGTGGTCGGTGCAGCGCCTTCCTGCAGCATGGCGCCATCGTAGCGCACAAGGCCACTGGTCCTTACCGACCCTTCGTTCCTCTGGTGCGGGCAACCTGTGGACGCCCTCCCTTCCCGTCCTCGTCCAGAAACTGGCTACACGCGACGCCACCAGGTCATTCAGTGCTTGGCGCACAGACAAAACTCGTCTATCATTGGCTCTAGCACCTCCTTTCGGATCGTAGGGGAAGACGTATCCGAGGTAGGAGGCACAAATGGATATGACACAGGGCGTACTATTCGTCCACTCAGCACCTCGCGCGCTATGCCCGCACATCGAATGGGCAGCGGGCGGGGCAATCGGTGCACAGGCACGCTTCGACTGGACACCCCAGCCGGCAGCGCCAGGCCTTGTGCGTGCCGAAGTCTGCTGGCGTGCGCCAGCGGGTTCTGGTGCTCGCATCGCATCCGCTCTCCGCGGGTGGGACTCACTGCGCTATGAAGTGACCGAGGAGCCATCTGTCGGAGTCGACGGTGGGCGTTGGAGCCATACTCCAGATCTCGGGATCTATCACGCAGTCACCGACTCTGCCGGCAACATTCTGGTTCCCGAGGATCGCATTCGCTCCGTCATGGAACGCGCTTCCGGTGATCCGACCAAACTCTCCACTGCGATGGCTCTGGCCCTAGGCGAAGCCTGGGACGAAGAGCTCGATGCCTTCCGCCACGCAGGCGAGGGCGCTCCGGTGCGCTGGCTGACCAAGGTCGGCTGAGACTCTCACGAGGCTTCCTGCTCCGTAGGTCCAACTGCGACGCTCAAGCTCCGGAAAAACGACTATGGGCACACCTGCCTACCTCGGGTGTGCCCATAGTCGTATGCAGATGCGCCAGCATACAGTAATAGGTCGACTCGAGTTCGGTCCCGTTGTCGCGTCGTTCAACGTGGAATCAGATCATCGCGTCTGAGCCGGCGCGATCATCTGACTCGATGTTGATCGAGCGCACGAGTGACCGAGGCATTTGGTGGCCCGGACGCAGATCAGGCCCCAGCATGATTGCTGGGGCCTGATCTGATCGTCACTCAGAGGCTGGACCAGTTGTGACTGGCCCGCCGCCTCGAGAAGCGCTGTCGCATCACACGGACTTGAAGGCGACGACGGCATTGTGGCCGCCGAAGCCGAACGAGTTCGAAATCGCTGCGATGTCTCCGGCAGGAAGTTCTGCAGGGGTGTCGCGGACGATGTTGATGCCCACGACCTCCGGGTCGACCTCGTCGATGTTGATCGTTGGGGGAGCGGTGCGTGTCTGCAGCGCCTTGACCGTGAGGATTGACTCGACAGCGCCTGTACCACCCAGGAGGTGGCCAGTCATCGACTTCGTGGCACTGACCAGAGCGTCACCGACGTGAGAGCCCAGCAGCTGGCTGATCGCCAAGGACTCAGGGATATCGCCGACCGGTGTCGAGGTCGCGTGAGCATTGACGTGCTTGACGTCTGCGGGGCTGAGCTCCGCATTGTCCAGCGCGCTCTGCATCGCACGCAGCGCGTACTGTCCGCCTGGCTCACCACCGGTGATGTGGTAGGCGTCGTTGGAGATGCCCCAGCTGGACACCTCGGCGTAGATCTTCGCTCCGCGTGCCTTGGCATGCTCCTCGGTTTCAAGGATGAGGGTTCCCGCACCTTCGCCCATGACGAATCCATCGCGATCGACGTCATAGGGACGTGATGCGGTCTCAGGGGAGTCGGTGCGGCGTGAGAGTGCCTGCATGGAGTTGAATGAGGCGATCGTGATTGGGTGGATTGCAGCTTCGGAGCCGCCGGCGATGACGACATCGGCGTGACCGGAGGCCACAACGTCGTAGGCGTGGCCCAGGCTCTCGGTTGACGACGCACATGCGGAGACCATGGTCTGGACACCAGCACGGGCCTTGAACTCCATGCCGATGGCTGCTGCGGGCCCATTGGGCATGAGCATCGGAACGGTCAGCGGCATGACCCGGCGCGGACCCTCTTCCTGAAGCGTGTCCCAGGCATCGAGCAGAGTCCAGACACCGCCGATTCCAGTAGCCCAGGAGACCGCGGTGCGGTCTGGGTCCGTCTCCTCGAGGCCGGCATCAGCCATGGCTTCACGAGCGGAGATCAGAGCGAACTGGGAGGAGGGGTCGAGGCGCTTGGCCTGGACGCGTTTGAGATTCTCGGGCACGACCTGTGGGTCGACCTGTGCTGCGAAGTCGACGGCGAGGCCGTACTTCTCGGACCAGTCATTGTCCATTGTGTGGACGCCGGACTTGCCGGCCAGTATGGCTTGCCACGTGGCATCGGCCGTCGCGCCCAATGGGGTTACCGCACCAATCCCGGTGACGACAACTTTAGGTGTCATGGTACAAACCTCGTCGATAGTGTGGACACGGCCCGTCGGTGGACGGGCCGTGTTCGGCTAATTTCTCAGGCCTCTTGAGCCTTGTTGATGTAGTCAACAGCGTCCTGGACGGTGACGAGGTCTTTGACGTCGTCATCCGGAATCTTCACGCCGAACTTCTTCTCAGCGTTGACGACGATGGTCATCATCGAGATGGAGTCGATGTCGAGGTCGTCGGTGAAGGACTTGTTGGCCTCGACTGCTTCCACAGCCAAACCGGTTTCTTCGTTGACGATCTCTGCCAGTCCAGCGAGGACTTCAGCTTCGGTGAATGCCATTTCTTTCCTACTTTCTAGTGTCAGCCGAGGGTTGTTCGACCGGTTGAGGAACTTTTCGACGAGTGTCCCGCCGAATATCTTAGGACATTCACGGAGAGTTTTCCGTGAATGAACCCGTTTAAGGGAGGCGGATCACTTGTGCGCCGAAGACCAGACCGGCTCCGAAGCCGATCTGCAGGGCGTATCCGCCACTGAGTTCAGGCTGCTCGCGCAGCAGACGTTCGGTCGCCAGCGGGATGGATGCCGAGGAGGTGTTCCCGTTGTCGGCGATGTCGCGGGCGATGACGACGTGCTCTGGTAGCTTGAGCTGTTTGGCGAGTTCGTCGATGATTCGCATGTTCGCCTGGTGCGGGATGAAGGCGGCAAGGTCGGAGGCTTCGATGCCGGACTCGGCAAGAGCCTCTTTGGCCACCTCGGCGCCGTCCCAGACGGCCCAGCGGAATACGGTCGGCCCATCCTGGCGCAAGGTGGGGAACGGAGTCTCACGGTCGTCGCGGACGTCGTAGAGAGACTCGGTCATGCGGATCGTCGACCAGTTCTCGCCCTTCGAGCCCCAGACGGTCTTCGAGATGCCCGGCTCGTCAGACGACGAGACGACGACAGCACCGGCTCCGTCACCGAGGATGAAGGAGATCGAACGGTCCTCGGGGTCGATGACCTCGGAGAGCTTCTCGGCACCGATGACCAGAATGTTGTCCATGGCGCCGGAACGGACCAAGGCGTCGGCCTGTCCGATGCCGTAGCAGTAGCCGGCACATGCCGCACTGATGTCCCAGGCGGGGATGGGGCCGGTCCCCAAGCGGTCAGTCAGCGCTGCCGCCGCCGAAGGAGTGAAGTATTCAAAGGTGACGGTGGCGATGATGATGCCGCCGATGTCTTCGGGTTTGAGTCCAGAGGAGGCGATCGCTTCCAACGCGGCCTCTTCGCACATGTCGATGACACCGACGTCTTTGCTGGCGCGACGGCGAGTGACGATGCCGGTGCGCTGACGGATCCACTCATCGGAGGAGTTGATGGGTCCGGCGATGTCGTCGTTGGTGACGAGGTTCTCGGCACGGTAGGCACCGATGCCCATGATCTTGGAGAAGGTTCCGGATTCTGCTGTCTTCAGTGTTGGCATGATGGTCTTCCTTTGATGATCAGGCGTGGGCCGCGGCGAACTCACGCGCACCGTCGAGGTCTGCAGCGGATTTGATGGCGAATGTCTCCACGCCCTTCATGGCGCGTCGTGCGATTCCGGTCAGTGTGCCGCCGGGGACGAGTTCGATCATTCCGGTGATTCCCGCATTCAGCAGCGTCTCCTGGCACAGATCCCAGCGAACCGGGTTCGTGACCTGCTTGACGAGGCGGTCGACATAGTCCTGACCGCTCTCGACGACTGTTCCATCGGAGTTGCTGAGGACATACGTGGCAGGATCTGTGATCTCCAGCGCCGAGGCAGCGTCGGCCAGTTCCTGGGTCGCCGAAGCCATGTACTCGGTGTGGAAGGCACCAGCTACGGGCAGAGCGATGACGCGTGCTCTCTCCGGCGGGTTCTCCGCCAGCTTCTCCAGATCCTCCAAGGATCCCGCTGCCACCGTCTGTCCGCCTCCGTTGACGTTGGCTGGGCTGGCACCGGCTGCCTCGATGGCTGCCAGGACGTCGGCAGGTTCGCCGCCGACGACGGCTGACATGCCTGTGGGCGTCTGGGCCGCGGCCGCTGCCATCCCTGCGCCGCGCACTGCGACGAAGCTCATGGCGTCTGCTGGAGAGAAGACACCGGCGATCTGTGCGGCAGCGATCTCGCCGACGGAGTGCCCGGCGACATACTCTGCCCGAGCCCCGAGTTCAGCGGCGCATGCGATCGCTGAGGCGACGAGCAGCGGCTGTGCCAGTGCTGTGTCCTTGATCGTCTCGTCATCCGATTCGGTTCCGTGCAGGCGCAGGTCGATCCCGGATGCGGAGGAGAGTTCGTCGATCTGTGCGGCGAAGGCGTCGAGTTCCAGGAAGGAACTCAGAAAGCCCGACTTCTGGGCACCTTGGCCCGGGCACGTGATTGCTAGCACTCAGTTCTCTTTTCACTCGACTTCGGTGTTCAATCTAGTGGATGGATCTTTTGGATCAGTGTGTTTTGTCGGTGTTCGACAATAGCCCGGCATCTGACAGTCGCCCGTAGACCAATGCGATGTGGATGACGAATGCGTCGCGGGAGACCGTCGGGTCGAGTGAGATCGCCGAGGTGATCTTCCGGAGCCGGTATCTCACCGTATTCGGGTGGACGGAGAGGGCCTTGGCCGTGGCTTCGAGCGACGATCCGAATTCGACGTAGGCGCTGACCGTTTTGAGCAGTTGCCCGGTCCCCGAGGTCAGTGGTTCGTAGTACCGGCTGATGAGTTCGCTCAGGGCGACGGTGTCTCCAGACAGAGCACGCTCGGGCAGGAGCTCTTCTGCCCTGACGGGTCGGGGCGAGTCGGGGCGTGCGGTGGCGGCCTTGAGCGCCATGATCGCTGCCTTCGCCGAGGTGGCGGCCTCTGCCAGGCTCGGAACGCTGGGTCCGACGATGACTTCGGATGGTCCGAAGGATTCGGAGAGTTCCTCAACGGCGTCGTCGAGCTCGGTGGCACCGCCGAGGACGATGAGCAGTCGGTTGTCGTGAATGCCGACGAGGGCATCATCGGCCCATTTGCGTGCCTTGCGTCGGATGACGTCGAGTCCGCGCTTGGCCGACCTCTGCGGGGCCCGTCCGACAAGTACGCTGACGGGACCCTCCGACTGCCATCCGAAGGCGGCGGTGCGGCTGGCCAGCTCATCGACGGAGTCGCCGCGAACCAGAGCATCAACGACCATTGCCTCTAAGCGAGCGTCCCAACTGCCCCTGGCCTCGGCGGCTCGGGCATAGACGTCTGCGGCGGCGAAGGCGATCTCACGGGAGTAGACGAGAACAGCCTCTCGCAGCGCCGGCTGCTCGACCGCACGTGCAATGTCGGGCACTCTTTCCTCGACGACTTCGACGACGATCTTGAGCAGCTGAAGGGTCTGCTGGAGACTGATTGCACGAATCAGGTCGCGTGGGGCGGATTTGAAGATCTCGCTGACGACCCGCAGATCCGTGTCGGGTTTGCGGTACCAGTCGATGAAGGACGAGATGCCCGACTGGGCCAACAGCCCGACCCAGGATCGATCAGAGGGGGACATGCTGCGGTACCAGGGGAGCCGAGCTTCAAGTCTCTGCAGGGTCACAGTGGAGAGGACTCCCACTCCAGCCCGCAGACGGCGTGCCGTTTCTGCCCGGCGCCGGAGCGTCTCGGCGTCAGTTGTCATAGGCACCACTTTAAAGGCTTCGCCACAATTCGCTTGTATGCGACACACAAGTATTTGTCGATTGAGACAAGTATGGCCGGAGTCTTAGAGACTCCGGCCATGCTCATAGCGGTGTCGAGCGCAGTGTCGAATCCGCCCAGCGCGCTTCAATCAGGCGCCGGCACCTTCGGTTGAACCTGAGGTGCCCGCTGTGACGTCGTCGAGCTGGTACTTCCGTGCCGCCTCGGCGGCCTTGTCGATCGAGATCGTCCCGGTGTCGGCCAGGGAGATCAGAGCCTGTGTCACGACCGATGGTCCATCGACGTGGTAATAGCGGCGTGCTGCCGGACGGGTGTCCGAGATCGCGTAGCCGTCGGTGCCCAGGGATGTGAAGTGGCCTGGCACATACTGACGGATCTGATCGGGAACCGCGCGCATGAAGTCCGAGGTCGCCACAACAGGGCCTTCGGTCTCGGCCATCTTCTGAGTCACATACGGCACACGTGCCTCGACGTCTGGCGTGAGCAGTCGGTCGTCTTCGGATTTCAGGCCATCGCGACGCAGCTCGGTCCACGAGGTCACCGACCATACATCTGCCGAAACACCCCAGTCCTCTGCGAGCAGCTCTTGGGCTTCGAGAACCCAAGGCACGCCGACACCGGAGGCCATGAGCTGGACCTTCGGGCCGCCGTTGTCCGGACCCTTCGACAGCAGATACATACCCTTGAGCACGCCGTCGACGTCGAGGCCCTCTGGCTCAGGGGGCTGGACCATCGGCTCGTTGTACATCGTCAGGTAGTACATGACGTTGGGGTCGCGCTCATCGGCCGGATCGTACATACGGTGGATGCCGTCACGGACGATACGGGCGATCTCGTAGGTGTAGGCGGGATCGTAGGACACGATCGACGGATAGGTCGATGCCAGCAGATGCGAATGACCGTCACCATGCTGCAAGCCCTCGGCCACCAACGTTGTGCGACCGGCAGTGGCGCCGAGGATGAATCCGCGTGCCATCTGGTCGCCGGCTGCCCAGAAGAAGTCGCCGCTGCGCTGGAAGCCGAACATCGAGTAGAAGATGTAGAACGGGATCATCGGCTCACCGTGCGTGGCATACGAGGTGCCGACAGCGGTCAGCGCCGCGGTGGCACCGGCCTCGTTGATGCCCACGTGGAGCAGCTGGCCGTCGGTGGCTTCCTTGTAGGCGAGGAAGAGATCGCGGTCGACCGAGATGTAGTTCTGGCCGTGCGGGTTGTAGATCTTCGCCGTCGGGAAGAACGAGTCCATGCCGAAGGTGCGAGCCTCGTCCGGGATGATCGGCACGATGCGCTTGCCGAACTCCTTCTCTCGCATCAGGTCCTTGAGCACTCGGACGAAGCCCATGGTGGTGGCGATCGTCTGCTTGCCCGAACCGCGCTTGCCTGCGTCGAAGGCTTTGTCGGAAGGAAGCTTGAGATCGATGTGCGTGCTGCGTCGTTCGGGGGAGTATCCGCCCAGGGTCTGACGACGTTCCTGCATGTACTTGATCTCCGGAGCGTCCTTCCCGGGGTGATAGTACGGGGGCAGCTTCGGGTCGGCTTCGAGGTCCTTGTCCGAGATCGGGATCTGGAAGTGATCGCGGGCCAGCTTGAGGTCGTCGATCGTCAACTTCTTCATCTGATGGGTCGCATTGCGGGCCTCGAAGTGAGGTCCCAGCGAGTAGCCTTTGACGGTCTTGACGAGAATCACGGTCGGCTGGCCGGTGTGCTCGGCGGCAGCCTTGTATGCGGCGAAGACCTTGCGGTAGTCGTGACCGCCGCGCTTGAGATTCCAGATCCTCTCGTCGCTGTAGTCCTCGACCATGGCCTTCGTGCGGGGGTCACGTCCGAAGAAGTTGTCACGGACGAATCCGCCGGACTCTCCCTTGTACGTCTGGTAGTCACCATCGGGGGTGGCGTTCATGAGGTTGACCAGTGCGCCGTCGCGGTCCTTGCCCAGGAGTGCGTCCCATTCGCGGCCCCAGACGACTTTGATGACGTTCCATCCGGCGCCCCGGAAGTAGGCTTCGAGCTCCTGAATGATCTTGCCGTTGCCGCGGACGGGTCCGTCGAGGCGCTGCAGGTTGCAGTTGATGACGAAGTTGAGATTGTCAAGCTCTTCGAAGGCCGCGACATGGAGCATGCCGCGGCTCTCCGGCTCATCGAGCTCTCCATCGCCGAGGAACGCCCAGGTCTGCTGCTGCGAGGTGTCCTTGATTCCACGGTTGTGCAGGTACTTGTCGAACTGCGCCTGCGCAATCGCGTTCATCGGGCCCAGACCCATCGACACGGTCGGGTGCTCCCAGAAGTCGGGGAGCTGATGCGGGTGAGGGTACGAGGGCAGTCCGCTGGGCTCGCCGTCGATCTGGTGGGACTGCTGCTGACGGAATCCGTCAAGGTCCTGTTCACTCATCCGGCCTTCGAGGTAGGCGCGAGCATACATGCCGGGCGAGGCGTGGCCCTGGTAGAAGATATGGTCGCCGCCGCCGGGATGGTCCTTGCCGCGGAAGAAGTGGTTGAGTCCGACTTCGTAGAGCGTGGCAGATGAGGCATAGGTTGAGATGTGTCCGCCGACCTCGACTCCGGGCCGCTGGGCACGGTGGACGAGCATAGCGGCATTCCAGCGGTTCCAGCGCCGGTAGCGGCGCTCGACCTCTTCGTCACCGGGGAACCACGGTTCGTTCTCAGGCCCGATCGTATTCACGTAGTCGGTGGCTGTCAGGCTCGGCACGCCGATCTGCTTCTCTCGCGAACGCTGAAGCATCCGCAGCATGACGTACCGTGCGCGCGACCGTCCGCCCTCGTCGATGAGGCCGTCCAGCGATGCCAGCCATTCCTCAGTCTCTTCGGGATCGATGTCGGGCACCTGGCTGGGCAGCCCATTGAGTATCGGTCCGCCCTGTTTCCGATTGTCCACGGTGTGGTCCTCTCTTCCGCTCCACGATCTTCGTTGGTGTTGAGATCCGGGTGATCGAGTGGAATGGAAGATCAAATCATGATTGAGCCCAGGGTCCACCAGATACTCCCATCAGCCTAGTCCTCCCGCGCGAACTTCGCTGGGGCGAAATCTTGTGATCTCGATGACGAGTTCGTGGTCTTGGATGCTCTTTGACGTGGATTGCATCCGGTTGGCGCGCCGCCATTTGCACCTCCGGCACACTTGGCGGAACAATAAGGGCATGAGTAACTCCTCTCCTGAAAGGACATCTTCCACGTCGACCCTCCCCAACGAGCTGGGCCAGAACCTTGGTTTGGCTGCGGGAGACTATGTGCAAGAAATCGGCTACGACGATGACGTCGACTTGGACCTGTGCCAGGCGATCGAAAACATCATCGGTGAGAAAATCGCGGACGGTGATGTCGATGATGTCTTCGACGTCATTCTGATGTGGTGGCGCTCCGACGACGACGACCTCATTGATGGTCTTGTCGACGCGCAGGCAACATTGAAGGAAGGCGGAGTCGTCTGGCTCCTGTCTCCCAAGGCAAGTCGCCCCGGGCATATCAGCCCGGCCGACATTTCTGAGGCAGCTCCCACAGCTGGCATGCATGTGACCTCGACGGTCAGCGCTGCCGAACACTGGGCCGGCTTCCGTTTGGTGGGCAAGAAGAACTATTCATGACCCTTCGGCCCGGAGACCGGGCCCCTGATTTCCGCGTGCCCGATCAGTTCGGGTCCACGCTCCACCTCGCCGAAGTACTACGTCACTCGGCTGTCATCCTCGTCTTCTTTCCGTTTGCCTTCTCACCCGTGTGCGGTGATGAGGTCAGCGCCCTTGATCTCCTGCGACAGTCGCTGGAGACTGAGTCTCTCCCGGTCGAGGTCATCGCCATGTCCGTGGATTCGAAGTACACGCTCGCCGCGTGGTCGGAGGAACGGGAGATCGGCCTTGATCTCGGCTCGGACTTCTGGCCGCACGGCGATGTGGCCCAGTCGTATGGGGTCTTCGACGCTGATCACGGTGTGGCCGAACGCGGAGTCTTCGTCATCTCCCGAACAGGTACGATCGTGACCAGTCGTCAGGTCGCACGATCCGAGAGGCGTGACTTCTCCATTGAAGTCGCTCAAGCTCGAGCACTCTGCGTTTGAGTCAAAGTCATCATCGGATCAGCAAGGAGGAATGAAACATGGCCACCATCTTCACCAAGATCATCAACGGGGATATTCCGGGCACTTTCGTCTACCAGGATGACCTGTGCGTTGCATTCCTCGATGTGTCGCCGATGACCGAAGGCCACACGATGGTCGTGCCCAAGGAAGAGATCTCACACTGGATCGACGCCGACCAGGATCTGCTCGACCACCTGATGGCGGTGGCGCGACAGATCGGACGTGCCCAGCAGGAGGCCCTCGATTGTGAACGCATCGGCCTGCTCGTCGTCGGCTATGAGGTCCCGCATCTGCACATCCACGTCCTGCCCACGAACTCCATGGACGATTTCGATATCTCTGACCGTGCGCCCATGCAGACCCCTGAGCAGCTGGCAGGGCCCGCCGAGAAGATTCGGCGAGCCCTTGAGCAGCAGTCCTGACTGATTTCAGGAATCCACGTGGGCGTCCAAGTAGCGATTGAGTGAGTCCCGGACCAGTTCGGCTCCCTCTGTGCCGCCGTAATTGGCACCGAAACGCGGATCGCTCACGTACATGTCTGCCAATCCGCGGACATAGCCGTCCATGTCACCGTCGGGATCATTCGCCGGAGTCCCCGGCACGTCTCTCAGCCACTGAACGTGACGCCGGGCCAGGTCCTGGCAGCGATCCGATTCGGGATCGGCCCCTGTTGCTGCGGCGTTCGTCCAGTCCTGACTCAGTTGGTCGACGCTCGCCTTCCATGTTGCCCTGTCTTCGGGTCTCATCGACTCCCACCATTGCGCAGACGACTCATAGGCCGCTTGGCCCCAGCGCTGCGTCACTTCCTCTTCATACTTGCGATGGTCGAAACCATCGAACATTTCCTCTGCCATGAGAGGTTCACCTGCTTCCAATCGTGCGATGGTCGCGGTGACGGCGGCGATCTGCCGCTCGATTCGTGCACGCTCGCGTCCGAGGCTGTGCACGTGTTCATCCAATGCCTCAATCGGGTCGGAGGTGCCCTCGAGCGCCTCAGCGATCCGATTCAACGGCATACCGAGCCCTCTGAGCAGGAGAATGCGTTGGAGGCGCACCAGCCCTGTCTCGTCGTAGTAGCGATATCCGTTGTCGGCAGTGTACGCCGGTGGCAGTAGGCCGATTGCGTCGTAGTGACGCAATGTTCGGCTTGTCGTCCCCGTCATCCGCGCTGTTTCCTGTATGGACCAGTCCATACCGATCAGCTTAGAAGTTGACGTCGCGTCAATGTCAATGAGGAAAGGGGCACGGGCCCGCCCTGCATGGGCAGCGGAGGACGGTCGGTCGGCTCAGGCGGCTGCTCGGCTCGCGTCGAGGGCGGCGGTGAGATCGTCAGCCAGGTCATCGACGTGTTCGAGCCCGACTGAGAGCCTGATGAGACCGTCGCCGGGTTTGGCCGTGGCCGCAACCGGCCTGTGAGTCAGGGACGCGGGATGCTGGATGAGAGTGTCAGCACCGCCCAGGGACACCGCGTGGACGACGAGGCTGCAGTGTTCGACGAAGCTACGTGCGGCCTCGAATCCTCCGGCCAGCTCCATTGCGATCATGGCTCCACCACCGGACATCTGGCGCCCGAGAAGTCCGCGTGGATCCTGGCCGTCCATCCCTGGGTAGTGCACAGCAGCGATGGCAGGATGGGCAGCCAGACGCTCGGCGAGTTCACCGGCGGTCGTCTGCGCCGCGCGCATGCGCACGGCAAGCGTGCGCAGTCCCCGATGGAGGAGGTAGGCGCCCATGGGGTGAAGAAGGGCTCCTGTGATGGCTCGGACCTGTCGCAGGCGCATCGCCCATTCGGAGTTGGTGGCGATGATGCCGCCCATGGCATCACCATGGCCGCCGAGATACTTCGTCGCGCTGTGCAGAACGAGGGCCGCTCCGTGGGAGATGGGCTGCTGGAGCACGGGGGTGCAGAAGGTGTTGTCGACCAGCACAGGCACATTGCCGGCGGCTGCGACGACACCGTCGAGGTCCACGAGGTCGAGACTGGGGTTGGCCGGGGTCTCCACGATGACGAGTCCGGTGTCGTCCCGGATCGCCTGGGCGATGTCGGATTCTTCGGCCCAGGTGACCCTCGTGCCCAGCAGCCCGGATTCGAGGAGGTGGTCGCTTCCGCCGTAAAGCGGACGCACTGCGACGATATGGGGTGTTCCTGCGCTGACTGATGCGAGCAGTGCCGCGGTCATTGCGGCCATGCCCGTGGCGAATGCGACCGCTTCGTCGGCGTGTTCGAGCTCGGCCAGGGCGGTCTCGAAGCGTGCGACGCCGGGCTGCCACAGGCGCTGGTAGACGGCCGAGTCGCCGTCCTTGAGAGAATGTCCGCTCGCCAGCCATTCGTAGGAGTCACCGCCGGTGGCGACATCGTTGACTGGGTTGGTGGTCGAGAGGTCGATGGCCGGAACGTGGACTCCTGCTTGGGTGAGACCTTCCATGCCGCCATGGACCATGAGTGTTTCTGGGTGGAGTGAAGTCATGTCAGCATTCAAGCTATTCCTGCTATCAACCGCAATCATCAGCCAAGAATCCGTGATTTTCTCTGTTCCTATCGAAGCTTCTTGAATCTCGTATGCCAGACTGTGAGGCATGTCGCAGAAAGTGGAACTCGACCAGGTTGATCGACAGCTGCTCAAGGCTCTCAGCGATGATGCCAGAGCATCGGGCACCGCCTTGGCCGCGGCGGTCGGCATTTCCGAATCGACGGTTTCGCTTCGTCTCAAACGACTCAAGACGTTGGGCGTGATCAGAGGCTTCCGCGTCGACATCGATGCCGCAGCTGTGGGCATCCCGCTGCAGGCCCTGATCTCCATCCGTCTGGCCAAACATGACCGAGCTGAGATCGATGCCTTCACCGCCGCGGCACCGCAGTTCCCCGGAGTGGTGCGGATGTATCACATGGCCGGAGCCGATGACTATCTGCTCCACATCGTCGCCACCGACACCGAGGCGGTTCAGTCCTTCGTTCTGGACTACCTCACCCGCTACCCGGCGGTCGCCCACACTCGAACCAACCTCATCTACAAGGTTCAGGATGGTTCAGCCTGGATTCCCGACGGCCCCTGAACCTCGCTGCGATGCTCGATCACCGTCGAGGAGCCATAATCGAACCATGACCACTCAGAAGACACAGCCCACCGACGTTGACGTCAACGAGTTCCTCGCAGCTGCCGTTCCCACCAAACGGCGGGAGGACGGATTCGCGCTGGCAGCGATCTTCACCGAGGTCACAGGCACGCAGCCGGTGATGTGGGGCCCGTCGATCGTGGGGTACGGACAGTATCAGTACGTTTCACCATCGAATCCGCGCAACCGTGGCCACTGGCCCTCAACCGGATTCTCACCGCGTAAGGCTCAGTTGTCTCTTTCCGGGCTCAAAGACACTCCCACCGGTGCGGCGCTGCTGACCAGCCTCGGTACATACACCGAGGGCGCCGGATGCGTGTATGTGCGCAAGTTGGATGACATCGACGAGGCGGTGCTGCGCAGACTCATCGGCATCGCGTTCGACCGCCCAGACGATCCCGATCCCGCTCTCTGACCGCAGCCTGGACCGCAGTGTCGCGCGGCTGTATCGGCTGAGTCAGTGTCGACTGGTGATCGTCAGTCCCTGTTTGCGCTGATGGACTGAGAAATATCGCAGGCCCTGGGTCTCGTCGGCGAGGAAGCGTCGACGAGAGAGACGCGGCAACCAGACTATCTGGCCTGGAACGAGCCGGATCGTGGTCAGCTCCGTCTCCAGGGTTCCGCCGCCGTCGAGGATGTGGATGAGCACATCGAGACCGGGGCCCATGTGTTCCTTGATCTCACCACCGGGTGAGAGTGCGATGATGTTCGCATCGAGATCACGCGACTGAGGTTGGAGCTGCCACACGGAACCTGAGGCCTCCGCAGGTCCGTTAAGTTCCTCCATATCGGCAAGGACGCGGGGGAGAGGCGTCGCTGCTCGTTTGCTGATGAGAGCCCGGAACTCCTCGTCACCTGATGACTGTGGCTCCCAATCCATCGCCTCCGCGAACTCCGCCTCCATCTCACGCTTGAGATTTTCGGGCTCGTGGTCGTTGATGAGGATCAGACCGGAACCGACCTCGAGTTTCTGATAGGCCGCCATGATGAGCGGATGCCGCTCAGGCTTGGGAACCGTCCGAACGTCAAAGGTTTCGGATACTGGGCCACCGGCCATGGTCAACCTCCAAAGTCAGTCTCACATCGATCAACTACAAGTTAACATCAGGGCTGAGAGGTCTCAGCAGCGGAAGTCGAACGAGCAGGACGGGACAGATGATGAATGACAATCCACAAACCCAGAACCTCGGGGAGCTGGCCGACGAACTTCTGGAAAAGGCACGGGGCGCCACCAGCGGTCGCGCAGCCCACAGCGTCTACAGCGGGCACTATCTCAAGCAGGCCCTGCTGACATTGACGGCGGGGACGACGATGGCTGAGCATGATTCACCGCCGGAGGCGACGCTGCAGGTGCTGCGAGGGAGTGTGGCTTTATCATCAGCGATGGACTCGTGGGACCTTCGCGTCGGAGACCTCATAACGATTCCTCCGGAGCGACATTCAGTGCAGGCGCATGAGGACTCGGCATTCCTGCTGACGATTCGAACCGATGTCAGCTGATCAACCGGGCCAGCTCCAGTGGGATTCCAGCGGCTCTGACCAGGCAGGATGCCCAGCGGGGCCCGTAAGAAATAGAAAAAAGTGCCGCGACATCGTAGGAACGATGTCGCGACACATCACATGGTCGGGATAGCGGGATTCGAACCCACGACCTCCTCGTCCCGAACGAGGCGCGCTACCAAGCTGCGCTATATCCCGTGACCAGGAACTACTATAGCGATGGCGACGCGTTCTGAAAAATCGGTCCGGTCGACCAACTGCGAATGGAAGGAAGGTCTCATTGGCACTGACTGCCGGGAGCATCACGACAACTGCCCTCGACATCCTTTCACGTTACGGATTGGGCGATCTGTCGATGCGCAGGCTCGCACGTGAGCTCGAGGTTCAGCCCTCCGCCCTGTATTGGCACGTCAAGAATAAACAGGAGCTCTTCGTCCTCATCGCCACACGGATGAACGCTGAGGTGGATGCGCGATGCCCGTCGACTTCTGACCCGCTTGTGGCTGCGATGGCGCTGAGAGACATCCTGCTCACATACCGTGACGGTGCTGAGATCATGTTGCTCGGATACTCGATTTCCCCCGGCGAAGTGACTCCTGGCGCGTTGAGCGTCGACGCATTGGGGCAGACTGTCTCCCAGGGTGTGATGGCACATGCACTGGGTGCCGTGGCGATCGAACAGAACCGCAGACTCTTCGGCACAGAGAATGACGATGCCGGTGAGAACTTCGCGACAATCGCGGCACGCCTCCTGCACGCTGGGAGCGACTGAACCAAGAATTCGTCTGTCTGCCTGCCATATGGCATACTGATCAAGCGCGTTCGGGAGTGTTGCTCCCGAGTTGCTGTGGGGCCTATAGCTCAGTTGGCTAGAGCATCTCGCTTACACCGAGAGGGTCGGGGGTTCAAGTCCCTCTGGGCCCACCCCTGCGCTGTGTCGCGACATCGTTCCTACGCTGTCGCGGCACATTTCCTTTTCTGACACAGGTCTGTCGCACTAACAACTCGCCAGATCCCGTCGACGGTCTCGATGACAGGGAATGGTTTGTCCGTGGCGTTGCCGGCTGCCTCCGAAGCGCGTCTGCCGATGGCGCTGGAGTGCGATATGGCTGCGGATACTAGGGGAGTCCGCATTCGGGGAGGCCGAGATAGGGCATCCTTTCCGCGTTCCGGAGATTCCCTTCCCCATTTCATTCCCATTCGGGGTGCAAATGACTTCCTCCGTGATCCCAGTGGATTCACCAAAATGCAGGGCTCCTGGGCCCAAGGATGCTTGTCTGTTCAATTTCACGTATGTTCGACATGACAGTACAGCCGAATAGCCGCTACGCTGAACGCATATGCACACCAGTACTTTCACAGTACTGATTTGGGCTCTCGACACCCGGGTCCCACGATCTCAGCTTGGCCGAAGGAGCACGACAATGTCATCAGATGAACAGCTGACCGGAACTTGGGACCTTGATCCCCAACATGCCCGTCTCGGTTTCTCTGCCCGTCACTCTATGGTCAGCCGGGTGCGTGGTGCCTTCAACGTCGTTGAAGGAGTTGCGCACATTGATGCAGGCGATCTGTCGAAGACTGATGTGACCATCACGATTCAGACCGATAGTGTCGATACTCGAACCCCCGATCGTGATGCACACCTTCGCAGCGCTGACTTCTTCGACGTCGAGAAGTACCCGACGATCACATTCGTCTCTACAGGAATCGATGAGGTCGAAGAGGGCAGCTATATCGTCAACGGAGATCTCACCATTCGGGACATTACTCGGAGCGTTTCGGTTCCCATTGAACTCCTGGGTGTTGACACCGATCAGAACGGCGCACTGAGGGTCGGGTTCGAGGGCAAACGCCGAATTGACCGAAGGGACTGGGGAGTGAAATGGAACACGCCTCTGGACTCTGGAGGCCTGCTCATCAGCGACAAGATCACCTTGGAATTCGAATTCTCACTGATCAAGCGGTAGCCGGTCCGGCAACAGGCGAAAAACGGCGGTGATCGGGCGCACAATTGCGCCTAGCTGCTGATTGCGATCTCAACTGGGCCGACACCTTCCCATTCAAATATTCTCAGCAGGTCCGTTTCCTTGACCGATACGCAGCCTGATGTGCTCTGACTGCCGGTATTGACGTGGAGGAAGATCGCTGAACCCTGACCTGGGGTTGCGGCAGAGTTGAAGTCAATCACTTGGCCGTAGTCGTACGCCGGACTCTGATACATGGATTCCCCAGAGTAGCCCTCGGATCTCTTCTGCATGGTGTTGTAGTTCTTCACTGCGTCTCCGTCGACCCAGACATCGTCCTTGGTGACCGTGACGTATTCGGGCCCGTGGAACTGCGTCGGTTCTGTTTTCACTCCGAACCCGTAGCCCATGTTGTACACGCCGGAGGGGGTCTTGCCGTCACCCTCGCGTTTCTCTCCTGCTGCAGCGATGCCGTTGGAGCCGACATATCCGTCGACGTTCATCGCCGAATAGTACTGCCCGTCCCGTTTCTCGCAGGCGTGCACCTCAGCTGTGGAGCCACCGGTGCCCGAGACGGCAAGTACCTTCTGCGCTGTCGCTGTCGAACTGATGGAACATGTATCGCCGAGGTGATCTGGCTTGTCCGCGGAAGTGCCGTCGATCAGCCCGGCGCCGAGTCCCTGTCCAGCCTGAGCTGAGGTTCCTGCGAACAAGCCACCTGCGACTAAGGCGACGGCGAAACTCGATGTCAGCCGGCGGCGCGTTCCGCGGGAGCGTGAATATGCAGGTTTCATGATTGTCTTCTCTTCTTCGGATTCTCATCATCGGGGGAGGGCCTACATGCCGACTCGGACCACGGACTTCAGGGCGACGCGGGCGGTGCCCCCTCCGCTATCTCCGGACCGGCCTCGTTGCCAACCGAGTGATCGAGGTCCAGGTCCTGGTCTGTGCCGCGCCACTTCGCGATGCCGATCATCACCTGATAGATGATGATCGCCGAGGCGGAACCCAGTGCAATGCCCTCGAACTGAAGGTCACCGGGAGTCCAGGTGAAATTGGCGATCGCGACGATCAGAGCCACCGCTGCAGTGTTGAGGTTGATGGGGTTGGAGAAGTCGACCTTATTCTCCACCCAGATACGCACACCCAGCATTCCGATCATCCCGTAGAGGACGGTCGCCGCTCCGCCGAGGACTCCAGGCGGGATGGTTGCGATGATCTCTCCGAACTTCGGCAAGAGGCTCAGGATCAAGGCGATGACGCCTGCACACAGGTAGGCGGCCGTTGAGAAGATGCGAGTCGCCGCCATGACTCCGATGTTCTCTGCATAGGTCGTCGTGCCCGACCCGCCGCCTGACCCGGCGAGGACCGTGGAGAGTCCATCGGCGAACAGCGTGCGGCCCGTGATCGAATCGAGGTCGCGTCCGGTCATGGCCGACACGGATTTCACGTGTCCGATGTTCTCGGCGATGAGGACGAAGACGACAGGGAGGAAGAGTCCCAGATAGCCCAAGTCGAATGCGGGAGCGTGGAATGCCGGCAGCCCCACCCAATCAGCCTGACCAACAGTCGAGAAGTCGATCTGTCCCTGCACCCATGCCGCACCGTAGCCGACGAGGACGCCGATGAGGATGGACAGCCGACCGAGCAGTCCGCGAAACAGCACACCGGTGACCAGGATGGTGGCTATCGTGATCAGGGCGGTCAGGGGAGCTTCCTTCACCCAGTCCCAGGCCGCGGGCGCCAGATTCAGCCCGATGAGCGCAACGATGGAACCGGTGACGACCGGCGGCATGGTGACCTCTATCCACCGCACTCCGGCGAAGTGAACGACGATGCCCACCAGCGCGAGAGTCACACCCACGGAGATGATGCCGCCCTGTGCCAGTGCCATGGCATGGGCGTCGAGGTCCTCGCCCGAGGTGGCCGCGAACCCTGTGACGGCACCGATGGGCGCCAGCAATCCGAAGGATGATCCCAGATAGGAGGGCATCATGCCTTTGGTGATGAGTAGGAACAGGAGCGTTCCGATTGCAGTGAAGAACAGGGTCGTCGAGGGAGGGAAGCCGGTCAGCAGCGGCACGAGGAATGTCGCTCCGAACATGGCGACGACGTGCTGGGCTCCGATTCCCACTGTCCGCGGCCAGCTCAGCCTTTCCTCGGGCAAAACGGTCTCACCAGGACGGATCGTCTTTCCATCCCCGTGCTGCTTCCAACCCGACTTGCCGTCAAAGGGGCTGGATGCCGGTGTCGCCTCGTTGGGGGATGCCACCACTCGTCTCCTCATCCGCCCACCCGAAGGCGGCGGCGTCTGTTCGTCATGCATTCTCTGCCGTGAGCAGTCTATTCGTTTTTACACACCCTGCATGAGCCGACCCAGCCAAGCCTTGATACGCTATTGAACACTGTTCAGGAGCCTGTGCCTGCACCGAACGCTCATCTGCCGCAAAGAGGAGAATCCACCGATGACCAACTGGTTCGACAGCCTTGCCGACTCGATTCTCGATGGTGGCGTGATCACCGAGGGACAGGCGGTGGCAATGCTGGCAACGTCCGACGCCGACCTGATCGAACTCGTTGCCGCCGGGTCCAGACTCAGACGCAGGCACTTCGGTATGACCATCAAGCTCAACTACCTGGTCAACCTCAAATCAGGCCTGTGTCCCGAAAGCTGCAGCTATTGCTCGCAGGCCCTTGGATCGGCGGCACCGATCCTGAAGTACTCGTGGCTGAAAACCGATGAGGCGGTGCAGCAGGCAGATATCGGGATCCGCGGTGGCGCCTCTCGGGTCTGCCTGGTCGCCAGTGGACGAGGACCAGGGAATCGAGACGTCGCACGCGTCAATGACATCGTCACACGACTCAAAGACGCTCATGACGACGTTGAGGTCTGCGCCTGCCTGGGAATCCTCAAGGACGGTCAGGCAGAATCCCTCTTGGATGCCGGTGTCGATGCCTACAATCACAACATCAACACCGCTGAGTCGTTTCACGACACCATTGTGAAGTCCCACACCTACACCGATAGGACGAACACGGTCGCCAAGGCGAAGTCGGCGGGACTCTCTCCGTGCAGCGGGCTCATCGTCGGTCTGGGCGAAAGCGACGAACAGGTCGTCGAAGCCCTGTTCGCACTCCGCGAGCTCGACTCCGACTCGATCCCCATCAACTTCCTGGTCCCGTTCGACGGGACACCCATGGAGGGGCAATGGAATCTCACTCCCACCCAATGCCTGCGAATCGTCGTCACAGCACGATTCGTGTGTCCCGACAAGGAGATCCGCCTCGCCGGTGGGCGGGAGATCCACCTGAGGTCGCTGCAGGCCCAGGCGCTGCACGTGGCGAACTCAATCTTCCTCGGCGACTATCTCACAGCGGAGGGACAAGCCGCCGAAGACGACATCGCGCTCATCCGAGACAGCGGCTTCACCATCATCGGCCAGGAGAATGGTTCCGATGCCTTACGGCCTCCCACGATCAGGGCTCGGGGTGCGGGCACAACGCAGGGCGCCAACGCGTGAGGGCCACCCTGGCGCCAGTTCGCGGCCGGATCCTGGTCTGAGACTCAGGCCTCGCGCAGCTGTCGTTTGAGGATCTTGCCTGCAGAGTTCTTGGGCAGCTCGGCTACGAATTCGACTCGCTTCGGCACCTTGAATCCGGCCAGACGGTCCTTGACATGAGTGAGCACATCCGCCTCGGTGAACTCGTGCTGGTCGGCCTTGACGACGACGAAAGCTGTGACGGCTTCGATCCACTTCTCATCTGCGACCCCGACGACAGCCACCTCGGCGACCTGGGGCAGTTCGAAGATCGCGTCCTCGACCTGTCGACTGGCCACAAGCACGCCGCCGGTGTTGATGACGTCCTTGACTCGGTCGATGACTTCGATGAAACCGGATTCGTCCACTGTGACGAGGTCACCGGAATGAAACCAGCCGTTGTCGAAGGCTTCAGCGGTTGCTTCGGGCCGATCCCAGTAGCCTTCGCACAGCTGCGGTGAGCGATAGAGGATCTCGCCCTGCTCCCCGACGCCGACATCGTTTCCGTTGCTGTCGACGACGCGGGTCTCGACGAAGAAGACAGGCCGGCCAGCCGAGGAAGCGTGGTCATCGTGTTCCTCGGGCCGCAGCACGGTGCACAGGGGCCCCATCTCGGATTGGCCGAAGCAGTTGTAGAAGCCGAGCTTGGGCAGACGCTGCCGCAGCTTCGCAAGTACCGGTCCGGGCATGATCGAGGCCCCGTAGTAGGCCTTGCGCAGGCTCTCCAGGTTACGGGCGTCGAGGTCCGGGCTGTTGGCCAGGGCGACCCACACCGTGGGGGCTGCGAAGAAGGAGTTGATCTCGCGTTCTTCGAAGATCGCCAGCAGCTGCTCGGGAACAGGTGCGGGCACGACGATATTGTGCGCACCGATGGACAGCAGAGGAATCAGGAAGACGTGCATCTGCGCCGAGTGATACAGCGGAAGAGCGTGGACGACGCGGTCCGTGGGTGCGAAATCGAGGCTCATCAGGGATGACATGTATTCGTGCACGAGTGCACGGTGGGTCATGATCGCTCCCTTGGGCGCCGAGGTGGTGCCCGAGGTGTAGAGCAACTGTGCGACGTCGGTATCCGCGACGTCGAATTCGCCAGGAGCGGCCGGAGCGGTGTCCGTGGCGGTGGCAGGTTCAAGGAGCGTGGCGAAGTCTCTGACCTGCACGGCGGCACCGATCGGCGTTGCGCTGACTGCGTCGAGGAGATCGGCATCGGCGAAGGCGAACTTCGCTCCGGAGTTGTCCAGGATGTAGTTGAGCTCGTCGTTCTTGAGCTGGTAGTTCACCGGCACATGGATGAGACCGGCGCGAGCACATCCGAGGTACAGGAGGAGGTAGAGATCTGAGTTCTTCCCGTAGGCGGCGACGCGATCTCCCTTCTGCGCTCCAAGGCCTTCGAGTTCGCGCGCGACGGCCGTGACCGCCGTGTCCAAGCTGGAATAGGTCCAGGTGCGGTCGCCGAACTCGACGGCGGTGTCGTCGCCGAAGCGCCCCGCGCTGCGACGCGCGATATCGGCGACGGTCGAGGAGAAGTGAAGATCGGGCGATAGTGTGGTCGATGCATTCGTAGTCATGGCCCAAATCTATAGCCGAAGGATCGCCTGGTGAACCGCGTCTCACATATTTTCGCGGTGTCCCCGACAATATTTCCAGGTGCTCCAGACAATTCCGTGTTGCGAAGTCGCTCCCGCCGAGGCACCGATGGTGACCATCGCCCGACCGCTGCTGCTCGGATGTAATACTGTGGTGGCATGAGATACCCGAAGGTCAGTGAATGTGTGGACGTCTTCGAAACACTGTGGCCTGCGGCCCTGGCCGAAAGCTGGGATTCTGTGGGTCTGGCCGTGGGAGATCCCGATGCCGAAGTGCGTTCGATCCTGCTCGCACTCGACCCCATGGACGCAGTCATCGCCGAAGCGGTGGTGCTGGGCTCGGACCTCGTGTTCAACCATCATCCGCTCCTGCTCAAACCTGTGAAGTCCGTCAACGCCGCAACTCTGAAGGGCGGCGCCGTTCACACTCTGATCAGCAATGACATCGCCTTGTTCAATGCCCACACGAATGCGGACTCCGCACGTGGGGGAGTCTCGGATGCGCTCATCTCCCTCCTCGGTATCGAAGACGCAGTGCCGCTCGTCCCTCATGCGGAGGGATCGACCACTGGCATCGGCCGCGTCGGAGACCTCCCCACGCCGACACCTGTCCGCGATATCGCCCGCACTCTCTCGAACCGTCTGCCACGGACAACGACGGGTGTGCGCATCGCCGGCGACCCGGCCGCAGCCGTGACCCGAGTCGCGGTCTGCGGTGGAGCAGGGGACTCCCTGTTCGACGAGGTCAGGGCCAGCGGCGCAGATGTCTACATCACCGCTGACCTTCGCCACCATCCCGCCACCGAGGCCCGCGACACCGCCAATAGGCAGGGAGGCCGGCCACAGCTCATCGACGTCTCCCATTGGGCTTCGGAGACCGTCTGGCTCACCGCGGCCGCCGAACAGCTGGAGACCGAATTCGCCGAGCGCGGATTCAGCGTCGCCCTTCAGCATTCGGCGGTCAACACCGATCCCTGGGTCGAACGCTATTGATTCCCTGCACACGACCCCTGACGCCTCGATGACAAGGAACCCAGAATGCTGATCACCGCCGAACAACGCACAGAACTCGAGTCACTCATCGAACTCGCCTCCCACGGACGCGCGCTGCGGCACGAGCACGACAATCCCCTCCAAGCGCCAGCGCTGAAGGACCTCGTGTCTGAGCACAAAGAGCTGGAGACCAAGAAGACCGAGGCCGCCGAGGTGGTGGAGAAGTTCCGTACCGAGGTTGCCGACCATGCCGCGGCCATCGAGACCCAGAATGGCCAGATCAGGAAGAAGACGGTCGAACTCAACGACGGAACCGGACTGACCAGCCGAGACCTCGTGAATCTGCAGGGCGAGATCTCCGGCCATGAGGAACGGGTCGCTGAACTCGAGGAGGCTGAGCTCGGCTCCATGGAGGAACTCGAATCCGCTGAGGCCGCCCTCTCAGACGTGGAGTCCTCCCTCGCCGAGGTGATCGCCTCCGGCCGGACCATGCAGACGGCCGTCAAGGACCGCAAGGCGGAATTGGCGGCGAAGCTTGAGGCCAACAGTGCCTCGGCTCAGAGGCTGAAGGCCGACCTGCCCGAGACGTTGGTTCGACAGTTTGACCAGAATGTCGCTGCGGGCGGGCCCGGGGCTGCGATCCTGAACGGGCCGAATTGCCAGGCCTGTGGCCAGGAGATCAGCGGCATGGCATGGAAGGGCATGCTGCTCGAGGACCCGAATCAGACCTATGAGTGCGAAGAGTGCGAGGCGGTTCTGCTGCGCAGAGGCTGAGGCGGGCCCACCGACTGTGACCGACTTCTGGGAGCCACAGGGTCTCAGTCGCGCAGGACGATCGTCAGCGCCGCCGGTCTGCTCTTGGCGTGCGGGGTGAACTCCACCTCATAGGACTCTTCGGCCCGTGAGAGCAGATCCGCCGAGCTTGTCGGCAGCTCACGGTCGTCTGCGAGCAGTCGACCGACGAGTTCGCCGCGATAGTACTTCGCCCAATGGGAGACCACGCTGCGTTTGGTGCCGTTGACCTTGACTGCTCCCAGGGTCACGACCTGTTCATGAGGGCCCGGCCATGCGGCTCGGTAGTCGCTCGAGCGGCAGTCGAGGATCACCTCGGCGGGGTCGATCGTGAATGATTTGGCCAGGACGGGTTTCCACCACGAAGACAGCTTTCCGAGGGTTCCCAAGTCCGTCTTCATCGCCAGACGATAGGCGGGGATCGGATCGAGACCATTGACCTGGCCGAAGAGTGCCGAGAACACGTGGACGTTGCGCAGTCGCTGGGCACGTGTCTCGTCGGCCATGGCATCGGCAACGAGCTCCGGGGCACCCATCGCTTCGTAGAGGACTCCGGAGTACGTCTGCAGGGCGGGGGCGCAGGGGATGGTCTCGAGACTGACATTGCGTTCGACGTCGGCTGAGAGCGAAGCTCCCACGCCCAGCTGATCCAGCGCGTCTTTGCGTTTGGAGACCCTCTGCAGGGCACTCAGGACCTTCTTGCGCTGCGGGTTGAGATCCGGTGCCGAAAGCCCTTGGAGGTCGAGCGGGGAACCCGAGTTCGCGGGAGTCTTACCTTCTGAGGGCGGCAATAGGATCTTCACCTCACCATGGTAGGTCCCAACCCCTGGGCCTCGAATCGCTGTCCACGTTAGATTCATCACTGCTGGCTCGAAGCCGCGATGAAGAGCCCGGGCGATGAGGGTAGACTTCCTTACTCGAGGACAGGTCACCAGACGGTCGCGGCTCTTTCACGAGGGCTGAGGAACGTCCGGGCTCCACAGAGCAGGGATGGTGGGTAACACCCACCCGGGGTAACCCGCGGGCCAGTGCAACAGAGAGCAGACCGCCCAGTTCCGACTGGGTAAGGGTGAAACGGTGGTGTAAGAGACCACCAGGGTGCCGGGTGACCGGCGCCGCTGGGTAAACCCCATCCGGAGCAAGATCAGACAGGCGACGTTCGAGGCTGCTCGCCGAGTCGTCGGGTGGATTGCTCGAGGCCGGTGGCAACATCGGTCCCAGATAGATGACCGTCCGTCGAGAAGGGCAACCGACTCGATGACAGAACCCGGCGTATCGGTGGCCTGTCCTCACCTCACGCCTGGCGGTCGCATCAGACCTAAGCGGAGCTCTTCTTCACCTTGGCCTTGCCGTTGTTGGCCGCGAGCATGGCCGCTCCTACGACGCCGGCGTTGTTGAGCAGCTTTGCCGGCTTCATCTCGGCACGAGTGCGGATCAGCGGCAGAAATTGTGCGTGTGACTTCGAGATCCCGCCGCCGATGAGGATCACATCGGGTGCCACAAGCAGCTCGATCTGCGAATAGTACTGCTGCAGCCGAATTGCCCATTCCTCGTAGTCCAAGTTCTCGCGCACTTTGACCGATTCTGCGGCCTGGGTCTCCGCGTCACGACCATTCATTTCGATATGCCCCAGCTCGGTATAGGGGACCAGACGCCCCTGAGTGAACAGTGCCGTGCCGATGCCGGTGCCCAACGTCGTGAGCAGAACGGTCTTCTTGCGGTGCTTCCGTCCGGCACCGAAGGTCATCTCGGCAAGGCCCGCAGCGTCCGCGTCGTTCATGATGTAGAAGCGACGGCCGGTATGCTCGGCGAGGATCGAGGTGATGTTCGAACCGATCCAGGTCTGATCGAGGTTCGCTGCGAAGTCCACATGGTCGTCGCGGACGACGCCGGGGAAACCGCAGCCGATCGGCAGGGCGTCCAGAGCAGACCGATCGTCCACCACTCCCAGGTCCAGGGCGGA
>NZ_JAFEMW010000013.1 GCF_016892625.1 Brevibacterium sp. RIT 803 | reverse complement strand
CGTTGTTGATGCTCGCGTCCACTATACGATTCTCAAACCACTACCAAACACCACCCACACCCACACCGCCACGCGATGTACGTATGATCTGGGTCGGTCCGTTAGATTGAAACCACCACACCACACGAACGCGGCCACAAGGACTGTGTTTGTGTGGGGCCTGTGATTCCAGGACCCAATAACGTAAATGTTCTAGCCCACCACACAACCGGCGTCGACAAGGCATGTGCCTCAACAACGCTGGTTGGATGAGCGAAGATAGGGATGTTCCACCCTTGAGCTGCCCAACCAGT
>NZ_JAFEMW010000012.1 GCF_016892625.1 Brevibacterium sp. RIT 803 | reverse complement strand
GCTGGTTGGGCAGCTCAAGGGTGGAACATCCCTATCTTCGCTCATCCATCCAGCGTTGTTGAGGCACATGCCTTGTCGACGCCGGTTGTGTGGTGGGCTAGAACATTTACGTTATTGGGTCCTGGAATCACAGGCCCCACACAAACACAGTCCTTGTGGCTGCGAGTGTGTGGTGTGGTGGTTTCAATCTAACGGACCGACCCAGATCATACGTACATCGCGTGGCGGTGTGGGTGTGGGTGGTGTTTGGTAGTGGTTTGAGAATCGTATAGTGGACGCGAGCATCAACAACA
>NZ_JAFEMW010000011.1 GCF_016892625.1 Brevibacterium sp. RIT 803 | reverse complement strand
AGGAGTCAGAGTTGCGTGAAGACGGGAATCCGGTGAGTTAAACTTCGCCGGATTCCCGTCTTCGTATTGCAGACCAACGGTCACTGACCCGTGATCGCCGGGAAGATGCGGTTCGTCGATATCAGCCGTGCCCTGGTCGATCCAGATTGCTTGCACACGAGGAAGCGGAAGAGCCTTGGCAGGTTGAGGTCGACAAGGCTGGCCCCCTCCCAAGCCTATGAGCCAGGAGAGCCGCTTGACGGGCACGTCGAAGGTCAGGTTGAGCAAGGAACACCGCAGTCACGTCAAACACGGCGAGGAGGGCTCCCAGTCGCGTTTGACGCTCCACTCAACCACACCCGAAGACACAACCCCCACCACGGGCATGAATACAAGAAAAAAAGGGGGCCACCCCAC
>NZ_JAFEMW010000010.1 GCF_016892625.1 Brevibacterium sp. RIT 803 | reverse complement strand
CCTGACTTGCACAGTTTTAGTGTCCCGGCCCGGGACCAAAGTTTTCGACATTGCTGATGAGCTCGGCGGCTTGCGGCGGGACATCGGGCGGGAACACGAGCTCGTGCCCATCGATCTCGCCGACGAACTCTCGTAGCGGCCGCAGCGTGGTGATGACCTTCTTCAACGACAACCCTGTGGCTTCTTGCATGAACCGCGCGAGAGCCAACGCCGTGAACACGACCGTCAAATGCGCCTCAATCGCATCCCGTGTGCGATGGAAGATCGGACGGGCCCGAAGGTCAGTCTTCGACATCCGAAAAGACTGCTCGACATGCCATAGATCATGATAGGAACCCACGACTTCACGGGCGGTCATGACCTTGGCCTCGATGTTAGTGACGTACCCCTTCCACCCGGCCAGACCCACCGCCTTGTCGTAACTGGACTCGTCGAAGACCTTCGTCGATCCCTTCGTCTTCACGAACCGTGCGGCCTTCGGCTTCGACTCCCCGTCAATGATGCGCATCGCCCGATTGCGCTGCAGATTCAGTGTCTCTCTGTCCCGCACGGCGCGTTTGCGTCGGTATTGCCACACTGCCCGCCACGCCTTCGGATGCTTAACCGGTGACCACATGGGCTCAGCACGAGTCAGCGTCCGGTTCTTATCCAACCCGACTGTGGTCCTTGGGGTCAGCGTATCGACGAGCTGCCCATCATCAGTGTTTGTCCCGTTCCAGGTGAAGAACGTTGCCAGATCGTTTGGTGCTTTCGTCTGCCGCGAACCCACGATGAACCGTAGCCCGGCATCATCGAGTTCTGTGAGGTTCGCGGTTGAGAGCATTCCGGCATCAGCAACGATGACCATATCGCTGACCCCGTGGCGGTCTTGGAAACCCTTGACGATCGGTATCATCGTGAACGTCTCTGCTTTGTTGCCTTCGAAGCACCCGATCTCTAACGGAAATCCGGTCCGATCGACGAGGAGGCCAACAACAATCTGTGGGTCGACGCGGCGTTCTTTCGAATACCCGACCTTACGCAGACTGTCCTCCTTCTCTGCTTCGAAGTACAGGGTGGTGACATCGTAGAGAATCAATGAGATCCCTGTCGTGGCGACTGAGTAGTCGAAACATTTGCCGGCGATCAGGGATCGGTAGTCGTCATCGATGACGCGTTTGAGGCAGGCAGAGAACGTGTTGCGGTGTTTCGTTTCAGCACCGAGCTCGTCAAGGACCCGGATGCTGTCGGATTTCGATGTAGGTTCGACAAGTCTGGCGAGGACGAGCTGGAAGAACGCATTGTCATCGATGACATCGAAGCCGAGTCGGTCGTAGGCGGTGCGGATGGTGTCGATGAGCAGCCGTGATGCTGATCCCTTCACTCGCCGACGCGATGTTGTCGAGACGTTGCTGCCGGTGTCGAGGTCGAGGGCTAGTTGTCCGGTCGATTCGTTGATTTTCTCGCGGCCGGCTTCTTCGAGTGCTGCGAGTTGGGCTGGGGTGTGGGCGGAGCCGAGGTGGTCGATGACGGTGAGTTTGCCGTGGCGTTTCGTCACGATCTGGACCGCGGTTGCCCCGGATGCGGTCGGGACTTTCCTCAATCGCAGGCTCATGTACCTATTCTACGGACCCATTTAGTGTCCCGAACCAGGAGGCGACGGCGAGGTCACCAGCATAAACGCCAGTCGAACCCGGAAAATCGCCCCCGACTGTGCAAGTCAGG
>NZ_JAFEMW010000001.1 GCF_016892625.1 Brevibacterium sp. RIT 803 | reverse complement strand
TGGGGTGGCCCCCTTTTTTTGTATTCATGCCCGTGGGGTGGTGGTGGGGGTTGTGTCGTCGGGTGTGGTTGAGTGCAGCGTCAAACGCGACTGGACTCATTGGTGTGGCCGGCAGCTGACACATGAATCTGCCTTAGCCAAGTAGGCACGGAAAGTCCGTTCCTTCGCATCGCTGCGTCACCTCTTCGCGCTACCCTGGAAGCCGAACAACCGAGCCGCGGCCCACGGGCAGGAAGCTGAGGAGCACAGTGGAAACGAACAGGCGCACGATCATCAAGTCAGCGAGCGTGGTGGGCGGTGTTGCAGTCGTGGGGTCCTCTGCAGGCCTCACCTCGGCCTGCACCTCGGAGGAGCCGGACGATTCACAGTCGGACTCCGGGGCAGATGCCACCGTTGAGGCCAGCGAGGTTCCGGTCGGATCCGGAACCGTCGTCGATGAAACATATGTCATCACCCAGCCGAAGGAGGGTGAGTTCCACGCCTTCTCTTCCGTCTGCACACACCAGGGTTGCCAGGTTCGAACTGTGACCGAAAAGGAGATCGTGTGCCCGTGTCATTCCTCGAGGTTCTCGACCACCTCAGGAGAGGTGACCGACGGTCCGGCTACCGAGCCCCTCCCCGAATATTCGGTGTCTGAAGCAGGTGGGAAGCTGACGATCTCTGGCAGCTCCTGAACCGAGCGAACCCCATCTCTTGTGAGCGAACCCTTCGGTGAACTCGATATTGTCCGCTGCCGACGGGCCTAGCTCAGCAGCAGCCCCGGTACCACTAAGGCGCCGGAGGCGGCGAGCGTGAGGACGCTCGAGATGCTGAGATTGGTGATCTCCGACTGGCGCGTTCTGTCATTGGCTGCCCGCCACGGGAGATTCGGCCACGCTGTTGCCGCCAGATACACCGCGATGACATAGCCGCCGAGGCTGAGCAGCCACACGTAGAGGAACCACGAGTTCCAACCGCCGAAATCGGAGATGAGTCGGACGAGCAACAGCATGGCGGCGGCAACGAGGAGATTGCTCAGCAGCAGAGTTCGGGTTGTCGCTCGAGCTGCTCGGATGGCGGCGAACGATCCCCACGCGACGACGACTGCGCTGGCGATCTGAGAGATGAGTTCGGGATTCATGATCGGTCTCCTGCCGATGAGATCAGATCGGCGGCATCGTCGACCCAGTTCGCCGAGTCGACGAGGACGACGATCCCTTCGCGTGACTCGGGGTCAAAACCGAGGTAGGACCGGTATCCGCCGGTGCCGCCGTTGTGCCAGGTGAGATTCGGGCTGCGATCCTTCGTTGTGAACCAAGCCCAGCCGATGCGGTCGCTCTCGTCATAGTCTTCGCGAGGTTCGATCGCCTTCGCACCCGGAGCCGTTCCGTCCATCGTCGCTCGCAGCCAGAGGCTCATATCGTGCACAGTCGACCTGGCGGCACCCGACGGGGCCGTCCCGCCCAGTGTCCAGGGGGCTGCCTTGAGCCCGGAGGCCGTGTACCCGTGGGGCAGTCCCTGCGCCGATTCGGGCACGTACGTGCCGTCCATGCCCAACGGCTCGGTGATCCGGTCCCGAACGAGATCTCCGTAGCTGGATCCGGTGACCGTCGCGAGGGCCTGGCCGAGGATCCCGAAGGCGAAGTTCGAGTACTCCGGCTCCCTCTCACCCACCTCTGCATCCTTGAGCGAGCCGACGAGGTCCCTCGCAGTCCCGCGATAGGGGTCGGTGTGGAGGTATCTCGAAAGTAGGCTCGCAAGGCCGTCTCCGAAGCCCAGTGCCGGTTCCTGCTTGGGCAGACCCGAACGCTGCGTGGCGATCGAGGTCAGGGTCACCTCGGCGACATCTCCTTCGAGATCGGGCCACACATCGCCAAGTCGGGTATCCTCGTCGATCTCACCCCGTTCGATGGCGTCGGCGAAGAGCGCAGCGGTGAAGGTCTTCGTGATCGACCCGATCTCGAACTCGGAATTCTCGTCTGCACCGACCCCGCCCCAGGTGACCTCATCCCCGTTGACCTTCGCGGCCGCAACATGGTGCCAGTGCGCGCTGCCGAGGGTCTCCTCGACCTGTGTGACCAGCTCGGCATTGCCGGTGGCCTGACCTTGGAACCCGCGGGGGAATGGCGTGAGGACCACGAGGAGTGCCGCAGTGATCACAGCGGCGATGATTGCCGTCAGCCGGCGTGCAGGTGTGGCCGTGATCGGGTGCGGGGGAGGTTCGTTCGTGTGCGAGGCGTTGGTACTGGTATCCATTTGCTGTCCTGTTCCAAGGTCAGTGCGGTGTCAGTGGGTGCCGATGAGGATGAGCGTGAGCAGGGGGATGATCTTCTGACCAGGGACCCTCCAATGCCCGCGCCGAGAATTCTCGAGCCAGCCTGCACCGGCGAGGGCGTGGACATGGTGGTAGATCTGGCCAGTTGTGCCGAACCGGTCATCCTGGCCCAGCTGGGACACAGTGGTCGTGCCCTCGTAGACCGCCTGCAAGAGCTCAAGCCGGACCGGGTGGCCCAGTGCCGCCAGGGCAGGAGCCGCCTGCGCGAAATTGAGGTCTCCGAGTGCAGCGGAGGGCAGGCCCATCTGCCAGGAAACCGGGGACTCGGTGCCTGGCGGGGTGATGTGACCGGTATAGACGACACCGCCTTCGTCTCCCGCATGGTCGAGCAGGCTGTTGAGAGCCCAGAAGGTATCGTCCTCGGCAGCTCGGGCCGGGCGTTGGTGTGGGGCAGGGTCAGCAGCGGCCTCGGCAGGAGCAGCAGGTCCGACCCCTGCGTTCCCCAGGTCGGCGACCTTGCGTTCGAGCTTTGCCAGACGGGCCTCGACACTGCTCCTCGAACCATCCTTCGGCGGGGTACTCATGGCCTCAGAATACAGTGAATACGTAATTACGTAAATACGTGAACGGCAAAGTGGTGCCCGGTGCCAGACAGACTCAGGTGAGAGACCTAAACTGGTGGTGTGATGAGTACCGACGAACCGCGCACCGAGCCCACGCAACCGCGACCTGAAGCACTGCCCCAGGCCATCTCCGAGTCGAAAGCGCTCGGTGCTCCGATGGTCGTCCGCGGAATCCTCGGCGTCGCCTTCGGCTTCGCGACGGTTTTCTGGCCGCGTGATGCGGCAAGCCCCAAACACCTGTCGATGGGCGTCGACATCGTCGACATCCTGTCCATCAGCTACCTCGTGCTCTTCGCTATCGCTCTTGTCTACCAAGCCCTCCGCTCGCCGCTGAGCGTGCGCACCGCGGTCTACGGCCAAGCTGTCATCACGATCCCCGCGATCGTCTTCCTGTTCCTTGCAGACCAACCCGCGGAACTGCGTGCGGCAATGAGTATCTGGGCCTTGCTCCACGGACTCATCGAGCTGTACAACTACCGTCAGCTCAGGTCCCACCCCATGGCCTCGGACTTCCTCATCGCTGCGGCCTGCCATGTGCTGCTCGGAGTGATCCTCATCTTCGGAGACGGATTCGGTGCGCTGTGGATCCTCGGCTTCACCGGTGTGGCCACGCTCATCGCCGGCGTCATCTTCATCATCGGCGGATACTCGCGCATCAGCAAAGCCAAGCAGATCGCCGCCGGCAACGAGACATTCGTCGATGGCCTTCCCCCGGCCGAGACTGATGATCCAACTGCTTCCGACACACCAGACGCTCCCGACGACAAAAACTGACACTCGCCGCGCAGCTGCCGACGACCACGTCACCCGACGCCCCCAGCCGAACTCGAGAAGACCGAGGTGAGATGAGCACTGTCGAGCACGACTACGAGAATCTTTCCCCACTGACTCCCATCGCCGCCTCCGTCAGCTCCTCGGGCCTCCTGGGCGACCTGGCCGAAGCCAGTCGCGAACTCTCCCCGGAGCTCTTCCGCCGACTCTTCGAAGTCTCACGTTCACCCTCACTCCTCATCGCCACCGACTACGACGGCACAATCGCGCCGATCGTCGACCTCCCCGGCCAAGCCTTTCCGCTGGACTCCTCGGTCGACTCACTGCGCGCGCTCGCTCTGCTCCCGTCCACCTCGGCGGGGGTGATCTCCGGTCGCAGCCTCCGCGATCTCGCGGCGATGTCACGCCTGCCCCGGGAGGTTCACCTCTTCGGCTCCCACGGCGGAGAGACGGACACCGTCGCCATCGACAGCCTCATTCCGGAGCAGCGCACGGCTCTTGACGGCCTCCGGCGAGACCTGTTCCAGACGCTGCCGACTACGATCATCGAACACAAGACCACTGGCGCGGCTGTCCACCTGCGCGGGCTCGACGAGGCGGAACGCCACAAGGTCGAATCCGCAGTGGATGAACTCGTCGACACTCACGCGATCTTCCCGACTCGGGGCAAGCAGGTCATCGACCTCTCGGTCGTCCCCTCTTCGAAGGCCGAGGCTCTGCAGCGTCTTCGAGAGCAGACCGGGGCAGAGGTGGTCGTGTTCATCGGCGATGACACCGCAGACGAATTCGCCCTCGAGACGCTGGGGGAGGCTGACCTGGGGCTCAAGGTTGGCCGCGACCCTGCAGAGACGCACGCGGACTTCCCGATCAGCTCCCCGGAGGAGGTCTCCGTCGTCCTCGCCGCGATCTACGAGCTGCGCAAATCCTGGCTGTTCGGCAGACGCGCGACCCCGATCCACCGGCACAGTCTGCTGGGCAACGGGCAGTCGACGGCCCTGGTCGACCCCAACGGCCGCATCTGCTGGATGCCGCACCCGCTGCCGCATTCCTCGTCGATGTTCTCCGAAATCCTCGGCGCCGAGGCTGCCGGATTCTTCGCCGTCGGCACCGAAGCCGGCACCGCCCCGCTGACACAGCGCTACCTCACCCACTCCACACTCCTGGAGACCCGTTGGCCGGGCCTGAACTGCATCGACTACCTCGCCCCGGTCGACGCCAACAGCGATGACACCATCGTCGTGCGCGTGCTCACCGGCGACACCGCCGCCCGCATCCGCTTCGCCCCACGACTGGACTACGCCACCGTTCCGACGCGCATGATCCGCTCCCACGACGGCGTGAAGCTGCTCGGCACCTCCGAGCCCATCTCCCTGATCGCGCCCGGTCTCGACTTCGAGATCAGCGAGACCGGACAGTCACACACCGCCGAGGCGGTTGTCGTGCCCTCTGACATGCCAGGTGGCGTCGTGGTCCTCGTTCTGGCCTGCGGCACCGGCACCGGCGATGCCCGCTACATGGCCACCGGCGGTGAGCACCATGTGCGCGAGCGCGCCCTGAACTTCTGGACCAACTGGGTCGACACCCTCAACATCCCCAGCCACAATCGCGAAGAGGTCATCCGCTCGGCGGTGACCCTGCGCGCCTTGTGCCACGAACCGACCGGAGGGGTGCTCGCGGCACCGACGACCTCCCTGCCCGAGGGCATCGGCGGTGTGCGCAACTGGGACTACCGCTACACCTGGCTGCGCGACGGATCGATGACTGTGCGTGCGCTGCTCTCCCTCGGGTCCACCGGCGAAGCCGAAGGATTCCTGTCCTGGCTGACGGGAATCCTGGCCCGTACAGTGTCCCCCGAGCAGCTCCACCCGCTCTACGCCGTCGACGGCTCCGCACTGACCACCGAGGCGGTGCTGGCTCACCTGCCCGGATACGCGGGATCCCGTCCGGTTCGGGTGGGCAACGCGGCCGAACACCAGGTCCAACTCGACGTCTTCGGCCCGGTCACCGAGCTCCTCAACGAACTCAGCGAGCACCTCGGCGATCTTCCGGATTCCTATTGGACACTGACGTGTCAGATGGTCGAAGCCGTGAGCAAACGGTGGTTCGAAGCCGATCACGGGATCTGGGAGGCCAGGCGTCCGCCGAAGCACAACGTCTACACGCGTGTGATGTGCTGGGTGACGGTCGATCGGGCGCTGCAGATCGCCGAGCGCTTCGGCCGCGAACTCCCCGGTGCCTGGCGGCAGCTGCGTGAGGAGATCGCTCACGACGTGCTCGAGAACGGGTACAACGAGGAAGTCGGGGCCTTCACCGTTGCCTACGGCGAGGCCGACCTCGACTCGGCCTGCCTGTTCGTGGGGCTCTCGGGTCTGCTGCCTGCCGATGATCCGCGCTTCGTCTCGACGGTCGACGCCATCGAGCGTGAGCTGCGGGTAGGACCGACGGTCTTCCGTTACCTCTACGACGACGGTCTGCCTGGTCTTGAGGGTGGCTTCCACATCTGCACGACCTGGCTCATCGAGGCCTTCATCAAGGTTGGACGCATCGACGACGCCTGGGACCTGTTCCGTCAGCTGGACAACCTGTTGGGGCCCACCGGACTGTTGGCCGAGGAATACGACCCGGTCGCGGAGATGCACCTGGGCAATCACCCGCAGGCCTACTCTCACCTCGGCTACATCCGCGTCGCGCAGATGCTCGACGCCTACCGCCCGAGCTGAGGGTGCTCACTCGACGAGGAGGGTGACCACCTCGGCGATGCACGCAGGTCGCTCTTCGCCTTCGATCTCGATGACGTGTTTGAGGATGACCTGGGTGCCCTTGTCTCCGGGAATGACCTCGTTGACGCTGACGGTGCCGCGCAGGCGGGAGCCCACCGGCACCGGTTGAGCGAAGCGGACCTTGTTGAGGCCGTAGTTGACGCGGATGGACACTCCCTCGATGGTGAAGATCTCGCTCGAGAACTTCGGGATCAGGGACAGGGTGAAGAATCCGTGGACGATCGTGGAGCCGTAGGGGCCCTCTGCCGCGCGCTGTTCGTCGATGTGGATCCACTGGTGGTCGTCGGTGACATCGGCGAAGGTGTTGATCGCGGCCTGGTCGATCGTCGTCCACTCGGACGAGCCCAACTCGGTGCCGACGAGCGAGGTGATCTCATCGATTCCATTGAGGGTGCGCATTTTTGGTTCTCCTTTGATCCGTGACGTTTGTGCGTGATGGTCGTCAGCAGCGAGCGTCTTGCGTGTTCTTAGCGGACATTCGATTGAAGGAATGTCGGTACTTGGCACCTTACTTGTTCGCCTCGAATTTGGCACCGGTGTGTCCGGGATTCGGTAACGGCACTGCGATGATGTGCCCGAAGTTCGGTGACGTTGGTGGCATGGAACCACTGACTCAGCCGCTCTCACCCCGGTGGGTCGACCGGCCGGCAGGCTATCGACACTTCGAATCGGCCTACTTCGTCGGTCATGGCCGCGAGACGTTCGACCGCTGCGCGGAGGAGCTCCTGCATTGGGAGGTGAAGATCCGCAGCGGATTCGACATCTCTGTGCAGGCTTCGGAGGACGACACCGGGTCCGTGAGCGCTGGCACAGGCTCCCCTCGAGTTCGTGCCGGACAGGAGCCGACGATCTTCGTGCGACTCGGACCGTTCCGCCTGCCGGAGCCGGCACGCGTCATCGAGGTCTTCGAGTCCGACACACGACGTGGGTTCACCTACGGGACGAAACCCGGGCACCCGATCACCGGCGAGGAGTCATTCATCCTCATCCACGCTGACGATGATCGAGTCTTCCTCGTGCTGCGCTCCGTCTCGCGAGCGGGAATGGGGATCTGGCGCCTCGGCGAACCCTTCGTCCGCCTCGCCCAGATCGTCTACCGCAGGCGATACTCCCGCGCATTGCGCAGCTGAGCGCCCTACTCGGGTGACCAGCTGACTTGTACCCTGCTCGGGTGACCAGCTGATCGCTCCTGCGAAGCTGCCCTGCTCAAACCTCAGGCAGATTCGAGATACTGCTGGAGTGCCGAGTCCTGTGCCTCGGGGTCCGGGAAGATCGCCTCGGTGCGTGCACCACCGGTGATCGGATCATTGCTGAAGATCAGGCGAATGCCCAGCAGACGGGCCTGCCCCTGTGCGATGACGAGTCCCAGGCCCATGCCGCCGCCGCCGGCGGAGACGAAGCGAGTCGGCCCGGTGTTGACGATGTCGGGTGGATAGCCGGAACCGGAGTCGGTGATCGTGATGCTCCGGGTGCTCGTCTCCAGGCGGATCGGGTCCCCGCCGTGCTTGATCGCATTGACGAGCAGGTTGGTGATGATGCGTTCGAAGCGCCGGACATCGGTGACCAGCGTCGAATTCAGAGCCGCGTACTGGGTGTCGATCTCGTGGCCGCCCAGAGCGCCGGAGGCCGTCATCGTGCCCAGCAGCGACTGGACCGTCTGGTCGATGTTGACGCGGGTGAACTCGGGGTTCGCGCGACCCGCATCGAGGCGCGAGACTTCGAGCAGGTCTTCGACGAGAACCTGCATGCGCTTCACCCGGTCCTTGACGAGCTCGGCAGGACGCGAATCCTCTTCGAGCAGGTTGGCCGCGTTGACGAGGCCGGTCAGCGGAGTCCGCATCTCGTGCGCCAGGTCCGCGGTGAAGCGCTGCTCGGAGTCGATGCGCTCAGTCAGCCGTGTCACGGCTGTGTCGACCGCCGAGGCGAAGGCCGCGACCTCCTGGTCGGTGTCGTCGACGACATCGGCGATCCTGATGCTCGTATCTCCGGCCGCGATCTTCCGCGCGGCCTGTGCGCCCAGAGTCAGCCTGCGTGAGATGCGCCCAGCCACGATGGAGCCGACACCGCCGACGACCAGCGAGGAGCCGATCATTCCCACCAGCAGTGCCTGGTCGATGCGGCCGATGAGCTCCTGGCTGTCCTTGGTCGAAGCGCGCACGGAGATCACCTCGGTGTAGGTGCCGACCTCGATTGGGGCGGCCGCCCACACGATCTCCTCACCATCAACCTCGGAGCGCATCGTCACGCTTTGGCCCTTGAGCGCCTGGGCGCGTGCATCCTTGGGCAGGGCAGGGTCATCGATGCGGGCGTTGAGGGTGAGCACTCCGGTCTCAGAGAAGATGGCGACGGAGTTCGCGAGCTGCTCGGTCACGGTTGAGCGCATGCGGTCGTCCTCGGCACGGGCCGCGGACTGGCGCAGCACGATGGAGCAGGAGAGCACGGCGATGATGACCGAGGCAACGATGAGAAGGGAGATCTTCCAGCGCAGTGACATGGGATCAGCCCGCGAAGCGGTATCCGAATCCGCGGACGGTCTCGATCATGTTGGCGCCGATCTTCTTCCGCAGGCGCTGGATGTGGACGTCGACGACACGGGAGTCGCCTGCCCATTCATAGCCCCAGACAGTGAAGGCGATCTTCTCACGGGAGTAGACGTGCTCGGGCTGTTCGGTCAGGAGCAGGAGGACTCGCAGCTCGGTGGGAGTGAGGTGGACTTCCTCGCCGTCGATCTCCACGGTCAGGCGACCGGTGTCGAGGACCAGGGAACCCAGCCGCGTCCGGAAGGGGCCGAGCTCACGGTCGGAATCGGCGCTGCCGTTGTTGTTCGAGCCCGTACCCCTCAAGCCGCCCTGGCTGGAGCCCGACTGCATGGCCGGTGAGCTGTCAGGGCGGGGAGGGACGGTGACCTCGCCGCCGATCATCTGCTCGTTGCCGCTGTCGTTCATGTCACCCGAGGTGAACTTTCCGCCCGCGCCCAGGAACGTGTCATCGGACTCGAGCTGAGCCTTGAGGCGGTCGCGGGTGTCCATGCCCGGGCTGGCTCCGAGCACCTCGGGGATTCCGTCCCCAGTGATCATGCCGCCGGGGCCGATGACGGTTTCGTGCTCCTCGTCCATCTCGGTGGTCGGGGAGTAGCCGAGTTTGTCGGTGCCGGTGGTGATGAAGCGGCGGACGACGGCGCGGATGCGGGCGTTGAGCACCTGCATGTCGAACGGCTTGGTGAGATAGTCGTCGGCTCCGGCTTCGAGCGCCTGGACGATGTCGATCGCATCCGAGCGTGCGGAGATGATGATGATGGGAATGGTGGACCGCTCACGCACGGCCCGGCAGATGGATGCGCCGTTCATTGTGGGCAGCATGAGGTCGAGGAGCAGAACGTCGGCACCATGTGCAGCGACGAACTCGTACCCCTCACGACCGTCGGCGAATGCCGACACCGTGTAATCGAACCGTTCCAGGCCGATCTGGGTTGTCTCCCGGATGACCTCGTCATCCTCAACCAGAACAATATGCATTACGTTTCTCCATTAAGCCGCGTGAAGCGTTGACCCGGTTCAAACCTACCTTCATGCAGGCGGAAGACCTGCACCGACCAACCCGAAGGGCAGCAGGCATCGTCACCGTCGGCGTACATCGCCTCCTGCACTACCAGTGTCCCATTCTTACCTGGGCTGAGTTTCAGCTGGTTGCCGGTGGCGATCAGTTCGAGGCGTGGTTCGCCGTCCTTTTCGCTGATGACGGCGCCCGCAACGATCTCGCTCTTCTGCTGCGGATTGGCCACGGTGACGAGTTGGAACCTCTGATCGTCACTGAGGAAGGGCGTTGAGAATTTGAGACATTCCTTGCAGTCGGCGACGACCTGGGCAGACTCTGTCGCCTTCCCCGTCACTGCGACTCCCGAAGCGTCCATGATGAGCTTGCGGATCTCTTTGAGCGAGAAGGGGTCATCAGGTGGACCCGAATCTTTGTTGGCAGGTTCGAACAATGAGGGGGATGTCTCACCTTCAGGTTCGACCCGCAATCCCCTGTCCGGACCGCACGCGGTCATGCCCGCCAGCGTGAGCGTTGCAAGGACGGCTGCGATCACTGTTGTGCAGATTGTGCGCGGGCGCGACTTCTGACCAGGGGTGACCTGGTTCGAGCTGAGCGCGCGCGACACCTCATCAGAGGGGCGCCGAATGGGGGTGGACACGTAGACATTTTTGCTTGTTCTGCTCGGGTAGTCCACCTGAGTCCCGTTTCGGGCGAATCAGGAACGGCCGGTTGCTCACCTCTCCTCCGGGCTGCCGAGCGACCTCGGTGCACCGATTCTCAGCTGAGGTCGGTACGCTGGGGGCATGGCAGCATCGAAGTCTGAGAAGAAGTCCACCAGCACCGTGTCCTACAAGGATGCGTTCAAAGTAGGGCTCGTCTGCGGCGTCGTCGTTCTCCTCCTGTCGATCGTCGTCACCCGCGCCTGGCAGGACCCGACCGCATTCGGATTCGCCTTCATCTATGCCGGTGCCGCATTCGTCCTGGTCAGCGCCTGCGCCTGCATTCTCAATTGGGTCATGCGCAATGACACCCAGAATGACGATCAGACCTACCCGATCCTCAAATGAGCACAGCGGTCCTCTCGTAACCCCTGCCAGCAGACATGCCCCCTGCCAGGAGACAAGACCCTCGGTCAGCGGGCATGCCCCCTGTCGACTGAGGCCCACCTCGGTGACGTAGGCTTTTTCCATGGAGACCTGGAACACAGAACTGACACCGCTGTCCTTCCTGCGCCGCTCGGCCGACGTCTTTCCCGACAAGCGCGCCGTGGTCTACAACGACCAGGAGATGACTTACCGCGAATTCGCCGCGGCCGTGGAGACCCGGGCGCATGCTCTGCGCGCAGCGGGCATCAAACCCGGCGACCGAGTCGCCTACCTCATGCCCAACCTTCCAGAGGCACTCATCGCCGAATTCGCCGTGCCGCTGGCCGGTGCCGTGCTGGTGCCGATCAACACCCGGCTGGCCCCCGAGGAGGTCCGCTACATCTGCAACCACAGCCAGGCGAAGCTGCTGGTCGTGGACACGCAGCTGTGGCCCAGCGTCGCCCCCGTCATCGCTGGCCTCGATACGGTCGAGCGCATCGTCGACGTTGAGGACACGACGATCGATTCCTCCGCCGAGGCGGTCCGCCCGGATTCGTCCTCACCCGTCGTGACCGGCCTGGACGAGTACCTGTCCGGCGCCGAGGCTGACACAGAGGCACTCAGTTGGAGCGTCGAGGACGAGCGCGCGACGCTGTCGATCAACTACACCTCCGGCACGACAGGACGACCCAAAGGCGTGATGTACACGCACCGGGGCGCCTATCTCAACGCTCTCGGCGAGGTCATCCACTCCGAACACGACGAGAAGAGCGTGTACCTGTGGACACTGCCGATGTTCCACTGCAACGGTTGGTGCACGGGCTGGGCGCTGACCGCAGCAGGCGGCACCCAGGTGTGCCTGCGCGAGGTGCGCGCAGACGTGATCTGGGATGTCATCGATCGTCACAGGGTCACTCACCTCAATGGTGCCCCGACCGTGATGAGCACGGTCATCAACGCCGAGCAGGCGCATTCCCTCGACCGGGCAGTGACGGCAACGATGGCAGGCGCCGCACCGAGCCCGACCCTCATCTGGCAGATGGAGGCACTGAACTTCGAGATCGTGCACGTCTACGGCCTCACGGAGACCTACGGCCCGTACACGGTGTGCGAGTGGCAGGATTCGTGGGATTCACTGGATGACAAGTCCCGAGCCAGACTCCGCGCACGGCAGGGCGTCGGCATGGTCCAGGCCGATCAGGCGCGCATCGTCACCCTCGAGTCCGGTGACGAGCTCGTCGACGTTCCCGCTGACGGACAAACGATCGGAGAGATCGTCATGCGCGGCAACAACGTGATGAAGGGCTACTTCCGCGATGAAGACGCCACCGCGAAGGCCTTCCAGGGTGGCTGGTTCCACTCCGGTGACCTGGGCGTGATGCATGAGGACGGCTACATCGAACTGCGTGATCGGTCGAAGGACATCATCGTCTCCGGCGGGGAGAACATCTCGACCGTCGAGATCGAGCAGGCGATCTCCTCGCACCCGGCAGTCCTCGAAGTCGCCGTCATCGGAGTCCCCGACGACAGATGGGGCGAACGGCCGAAGGCATTCGTCATCGTGCGTGAGGGGCAGTCGGTGTCCGAGGCTGAGGTCATCGACCATGTGCGCGCGCAGATCGCGAAGTACAAGGCCCCGCGCGAGGTCGAAGTCGTCGAGGCCCTGCCCAAGACCTCGACGGGAAAGATCCAGAAGTTCGAACTCCGCAACCAGGAGTGGGGCGACCGGCCCTCACGCATCCAGGGCTGACGAGGGAGGGCCTTCGCCGGGGCGAATCGCGGCGAGGGCGCTCCGCGCGGGAAGTCCTACCTGAACCTCAACAGGCGCAGGCTGTTGAGGACGACGAAGACCGAGGAGAACGCCATCGCGGCGCCGGCGATCATCGGGCTCAGCAGTCCGAATGCCGCGATCGGAACGGCAGCCGTGTTGTAGGCGAAGGCCCAGAACAGGTTGCCCTTGATCAGGCCCAGAGTCTTCCGGGACAGGCGGATCGCCTGCGGGATCTGACGCGGATCCGAACGCACCATGGTGATGTCCGACGCCGCCATTGCGGCATCGGTGCCCGATCCCATCGCGATGCCCAGGTCGGCACCGGCCAGGGCCGCGGCGTCGTTGATGCCGTCACCGACCATGGCCACCGCCTGCCCCTGTGCCTGCAGGTCATTGACCACGGCGATCTTGCCTTCGGGGCGGACATCGGCACGGATCTCGGTGATGGAGAGCTCGCTTGCGACCACCTCGGCGGCGTCGGCATTGTCCCCGGTGAGGAGGACGGTGTTGATGCCGAGCGAGTGCAGGTCGGAGATCGCCTCGGCGGCACCGGCCTTGATCTCGTCCGAGACGAAGGTCAGACCCCGGAAGTGAGAGTCGATGGCCAGGGCGACGATCGTGGCGCCGGTGGGCACATCCACAGTCGAGAACGAGACGTCGATCCCGCGTTCCCGGAGCAGATCCGGGCGCCCGGCGATCACCTCGGCGCCATCGATCGTGGCCTGCAGCCCGCCGCCGGGAATGTTCTCGAAATCATCTGCCGCCGAGGCGGCCGATCGTTCCTGAGATGCGCTCGCCTGCGCGACCGGCTGAGCTTCGACGATCGCACGGGCCACGGGATGCTCGCTCTGTGATTCCAGTCGAGCCAGAACCGCGAAGTCCTCGTCACTGAGCTGCGTCGCCTGCAGGGACATGATGCCCGTAGTCAGGGTGCCCGTCTTGTCGAGGACGACCGTGTCGATCGAACGAGTCGACTCGAGTGCTTCGGGCCCGGAGACGAGGATGCCCAGTTGGGAACCGCGTCCGGACGAGACGGCCAGCGCAGTCGGCGTGGCCAGGCCCAGCGCGCAGGGGCAGGCGATGATGAGGACGGTGAGCGCGGCATGCAGGCCCATCGCCCAGTCGCCCGTGATCAGGCCCCAGGCCAGGAGCGTGAGGGCGCTGATCGCAAAGACGATCGGCACGAACACCGCAGAGATCCGGTCGGCCAGCCGAGCAACGGCCGGTTTGCCCGTCTGCGCACGGCTGACCAGATCGGCCATGGCGGCCAGGGTCGTATCGGATCCGACTCGGGTGGCTCGGACCTCGAGCACACCCGAGGTGTTGATTGTGGCGCCGGTGACCGAGTCGCCGAGTCCGACCTCGACGGGAACGGATTCGCCGGTGAGCATCGCCTGGTCGATTGCGGAGTGGCCGGCGACCACCTCGCCGTCGGTGGCGATCTTCTCGCCCGGACGGACGATGAAGACATCGTCGACGGCGAGCTCGTCGATCGGGACCTGGACTTCCGCCCGAGAGCCGTCGCTGTGATCGCGCAGCACGCTGGCAGATTTGGCACCCAGTCCCAGCAGTGCCTTGAGGGCGGCGGTGGCGCGGCTCTTCGCGCGGTCCTCGGTGAGCTTGCCGATGAGCAGGAACACTGTGATCGCGGCCGCGGCTTCGAACCACACGTGATAGTCGCCGGGGATCTGCCAGCCGTGGCCCTCGGCCACCGCCCGACCCAAGGTGATGTAGGAGTAGAGGCTGGCGACGATGATTCCGACGCTGACCAGGGTGTCCATGGTCGTGGACCTGCCCCGTGCGGCCTTGAACGCTGCCGAGTGGAACGGCCACGCGCCCCAGGTCACCACGGGCAGGGCGAGGATCGCGACGATCCACTGCCAGCCGGGGAAGTGCCAGCTCATGACCATGGACACGGCCACGATCGGCACGGCGAGAATCAGGGATCCGAAGAACCGAGGCCGCAGATGCCTGGGATCGTAGTCGACGATCTCAGGCCCGCTCGCCGAGGTGGACTTGACCGTGGCGCCGTAGCCGGCCTTCTCGACGGCGGCAGTGAGGTCCGCGTCGGTGAGCTCGGATTCGACGACCACGTGGGCGGAATTCAGCGGGAGATTGACCTCCGCGCTGACTCCGTCCAAACGTGTCAGCTTCTTCTCGATGCGCGCCGAGCACGATGCGCAGGTCATCCCTGTGATGTCGAGTTCGACCTCGCGTGACATCACTTCACCTCATAGCCGGCTTCATCGACGGCGGCGCTGATCGCATCGTCGTCGAGGTCCCTTTCGGAGGTGATGGTCACGGGGGAGTCCCCTCCGGCATTGAGCTCGACGGCGACGTCGGTGACTCCGGGCAGTGCCCGGAGCTCCTCCTGCACGGCGCCCACGCAGTGGCCGCAGGTCATTCCGGTGACGGTGATGGTGGTTGTCGTCATGATGTGTCTCCTGTCTTCGCGCGTCAACCGGCAGGTCTGCCGATGATGTCGCCTCAGCTCTTGATGAGCCGGGCAATAGCGGCTGAAGCCTCTTCGATCTTCTTGCGGGCGGCGTCGTCATCCCCTGAGGCTGCGGCGTCGACCACGCAATGAGCGATGTGCTCTTCTAAGAGGTTGATGGAGACCGCGTGCAGCGCGGCCGTTGCTGCGGAGACCTGGGTCAGGATGTCGATGCAGTACTTGTCGTCATCGATCATCTTTCCGATCCCACGGACCTGACCTTCGATCCGTTTCATCCGCTTCGCAAGGGCGTCCTTCTGCGGGGTATATCCATGATGCTCAGTCATGGCAATACTCTATACCCCCTTAGGGTATGAGTCAAAGGCGCGTGGTCGTCCTCGGCCATTGTGCAATTGGTCTCACCGTGGGCACCGGGCATCGCCAAGCTCCTACAATCGAATCATGCGTGTTGCCAGACTGTATCGATTCCCCGTCAAGGGGTTCCCCGCCGAAGAGATCTCCGAGGCGGATGTGCGCACCGAGCGGGGCATCATCGGCGACCGGGTCGCCGCGTTCACCAACGGCAGCCTCGACGTCCCCGACGACAGCTGGCACAGATACTCCGCGTTCACCGTGCTCAAGAACAACACAGACCTGCAGAAATGGCAGGTGGCACTCGACCCCGCCGAGGTGCCTGAAGTGTCTTCGGCGACAGTGACCCTGACGTCCCCGAGGGGAGAGTCCACGACCTTCCGCACGGATGACCGGGACTCAAGGGCCGCCTCGGCGGACTTCCTCTCTGCCCGCATACCCCCGCAGGGTGACTTCCCTCGCGCACTGAGTGTCGCGGATCAGGGGATGTTCGACTCGCAGGCCTCGGGAATCTCGATCATCAACCCGGCCACGGTCTCCGCGATCTCCCGGACTGCCGAGGGACAGGCGGCCCTGGCGCCGGACGAAGCCGAACTCGATCCGCTGCGCTTCCGCGGCAATGTGCTCGTCGAGGGACTCGCTCCCTTCGAGGAGTTCGCACTCATCGGAAAGGTCGTCCGCCTCGGCGGGGTACGCCTGGCCATCACCCAGGCGATCGAACGCTGCCCGGCGACTACTGTCAACCCCGCCACCACCGAGGTCGACGTCAACGTCCCCAGGGTCCTGGCCTCGGCATGCGGACACCTGCACTGCGGCATCTACGGCCGCATCCTCGAATCCGGACTGGTCACCACCGGTGATGAGATCGAGATCGAAGGCGAGGCCCCACGTGAGCTCGTCAAGACCGCGCGGACCCCGCGCTTCATGACGGTGCTGGGCAGCCAGCAGATCTGCAACGACATCGTCGAGGTCTCACTGCGCGATGATCAGGGCTGGATCCGCGAGTTCGACGAACCCGGCACCAACCTGCGCGTCCATCTCGAACTGATCGAACCATTCTGGCGGACCTATACGATCACGGACGTGTCCGATGACATCGTCCGGGTCGCGGTGCGCACCCAGGGCAAGGGCTCCAGAGCGGTCGCAGAACTCGGTGCCGGACAGTCCATCCTCGCCTCCGGACCGCACGGGACAATGACCGCCGACAGGGTCTTCGGCGGCACGACCGCGCTGGTCACAGCGGGCATCGGCATCACGCCGAGCCTCGGACTGATGCGCGGGGCACAACTGTCTGGAACGGACAAGATCAAGCTCGTCCACGTCGACCGCGACCACCGGACAGCCTGCCTCTGGGACCGTCTGCAGAAGCGCGCCGAGTCTCGGGCGGTCCCGGTCGAGGCCCACCATCGTGACACCGCGAGTCAGGGCAGGCCGGGTCACGCAGACTTCGTCGACTGGCTGTCAGGCTGCGACAACGTCATGGTCTGCGGACCCGCCGATTTCACCCGCGCAGTGCTCGACGCCAGCGCCGAGGCCGGAGTCCCGGCAGTGCACCAGGAGATCTTCGCCTCCCCGCACACCGGCATGAGCGAGGCCATCGCCCAGTGTCCGCCTGCCGAGGTGACCCTGGAGAATTCGGGGACCAGCTTCCTCTGGGAGCCGCAGCAGGGGACCCTGCTCGAAGCACTGGAAGCGCGCGGACTGCGTGCCGACAGCTCCTGCCGGGGCGGGTCGTGCGGAACCTGCGCCGTGTCCTTGGCCGCCGGGTCGGTCATCTACCCAGTGGAGCCCGCGGCGCGGATCACCGCCGACGAGGTGCTCGTGTGCTCCGCCGTCCCGGCCGGACCCATCAGCCTCGGGATCTGATCGGCTCCGGCCCTCGGGATCTGATCGGCTCCGGCCCTCGGCGACTGATCGGCTCCGGCCCTCGGCGACTGATCGGCTCCGGCCCTCGGTGCAGTGGGTGGCAGAATGGAGCCATGCCCAAGGATCAGCGTGCCAAATTGTCAGGAGGACTGACAAGACCAGTGGGACGTGTGAGCCGGCGAATGAAGCTCGGTGTGGCCGGACGCATCATGTTCGCGAACTCGATCATGCTCGTGGGCATCATGGTGCTGACCACGAGTCTCCTCTACATCCAGCTCTCCCAGCTGAACCAGAAGCGCGAACAGGACCTGCTGGGCTCCGCGGCTGACAATATGTCGATCTCGCTGAGCCTCGTCGGGTCCGGTGAGGCCGATCCGGCCGATTTCATCGACCAGGACTCGCATGACAACGTCGAGACGATGCTCGACAACGTCGTGAGCGAATACGACTTCGATGTGGCCGCAGTCGTCCCCATCGACTACCTTGTCACCCCTCCGTCCTTGGGTTCGTCGAACCGGCAGGAGCGCAATGAAGCGCATACTGTGTCCTCGAACTCGGGAGATGTGCCCGATGACTCCATCGATCAGCTCGCCGCGGCAGTCGATGGTCCGCGGGTCTCCGAGGGTGAGTCCATCGTCCGCTTCCTCGACGACGGCGGTCCAGGCGGGGGCACGATGTACGTCATCAGTCCGGTCTTCGCCAAGCACCTCGGCGTCGATGGCGTCGGTCCCGACACCGTCGTCGGTGCCGTCATCGTCGGCAACTCCGCCGATTCGGTGCGGGAGGGCTTCTTGGCCCAGAGCAACTGGCTCATCGGCATCGCCATCACGACTCTGGTCCTGGGCATCGCCGCCTCCTGGGCGACCTCTCGCGGCCTGCGCCGAGTCACCGGCGACTACGGTGCCACGGAGCTGCGCAACATGCTCGAGTTCTACTCTTCGGTGCTCAAGGCCGTGTCTGAAGGCCTGCTGCTCGTCGACCGCTCGACGGGCATCGTTCTCATCAACGCCGATGCACGCGAACTCCTGGGACTTCCCTCTGCCGGCAAGGGCTCCGCGGGTGAGGAGATTCCAGGCACCGACGACCCAGTCGGGGCGACCTCGCCGATCGGCGGCATCGCGCTGCGTGACCTCCATCTGCCCGATGCCCTCATCGATCTGCTCTCGTCTGGACGGTGGGCCCGCGACGAAATCCACTACACCGACGATCGGGTGCTCGTCGTCAACCAGCAGCCCACCGACGCCGCCAGCGACACCTGGGTCGTGACGATGCGCGACCACACCGAACTCGCCGAACTCTCCGGCGAACTCGTCTCCGTCCGATCGTTCTCGGACTCGCTGCGCGCACAGACCCATGAATACGCGAACCGACTCCATATGGTCGTCTCCCTGCTGGAGACCGGACATATCGACGAGGCGATCGAATTCGCGGCCAAAGACCTCGATGACCTCAACCGGGTCACCGGCGATGGCCAGATGAGCTTCGATCACCCCGTGCTCTCTGCACTGCTGCTGTCGAAGATCGCCCAAGCCGCCGAGGTCGGCATCGACATGACGGTGGACACGGCGGAACTCTCGGGCCGCCTCGGCGGGGACGACCGTGACCTGGCGACCATCCTCGGCAACCTCATCGACAATGCGTTCGACGCCCTGAGCAGGCAGGACGTACTGCCTGAACACAAGCGGGTGCATGTGCACCTGAGCGGGTCAGGCGGGGCAGGCGGCTTCACGATCGAGGTCAGCGACGATGGTCCGGGCATCGACGAAGAATACGTCGACGCGATCTTCGAACGGGGCTGGTCGACCAAGCACGACGGCGTCGAGACCGACAAGGGACTCGGGCGGCAGGAGACCGGCACTCGTGGGGTCGGTCTGTCACTGGTCGTTCAGGCGATCCGCCGCCTCGGCGGGGCCGTGGATGTGCAGGGGCGAGGTGAAGACTGCGACGATTTCCAGGGTGCTGTGCTCACGGTGTGGCTGCCCGACGACGGGTACGTCGATCCTGGTGCGCTCGGCCAGACATCTGGGCTCCCCTCCGCGCGGACTGCGGCATCGAACCAGCCGCCGACGGGAAATCCGCCCACAGGGCCGATCCGGGTCGTGCGCGAGGACCGCGACTGAGCTGCTCGGCGGCCCGGCAGTTCGAGCCGATTTCGCGGGCACCCGGCAGTCTGAGCCGCTCACCGGGCGGTCGTCTGTGCTGGGTGACGTCCCAATGAATGAAACATTTCCGCGACATCGCGTGGATCCGGCTTAGGCTGTGCAGGAATGCCGGGCCGGTGACCACGTGTCACCGGATGAAGCGAATACGAGTGGAGGAACTATGGATCAGGACATCGTCGTTTGCGAACCGCTGCGCACCGCGATCGGAGGATTCGGAGGACAGTTCCGCGACATCCCTGCCCACGAGCTGTCCGCCACCGTCGTCCGCGAACTCATCGCCAGGACCGGCCTTGATCCCGAACTCGTCGCCGACGTCATCATGGGACAGGGCTACTCCACCTCCGAGGCTCCCTGTATCGGCCGTGTCACCGCACTCGACGCGGGCCTGCCCGTGACTGTGCCCGGCAAGCAGATCGACCGCCGCTGCGGTTCCGGTCTGCAGGCGGTCATCGACGCCTCGATGGTCGTCGGCTCCGGCAACGGAGACTTCGTCATCGCCGGCGGTGTCGAATCCATGTCCCACGCACCGTTCTACAACGACACCATCCGCTGGGGAGTCCGCGGCGGAAACGCCGAATTCACCGATTCCCTGGGCCGCGGCCGCATCACTCCGGGCGGAAAGAACTACCCGGTCCCCGGAGGCATGCTCGAGACCGCAGAGAACCTGCGTCGCGAGTACTCGATCGGCCGCGAAGAGCAGGACGAACTCGCATACAACTCGCACCAGCGTGCAGCCGCAGCTGCCAAGGACGGACGTTTTGCCGAGGAGATCGTGCCGGTGACGATCCCCGGCACCCGCAAAGTCGCCGAACACCAGGTCGACGCCGATGAGCACATCCGTCCCGACACCAGCCTCGACAAGCTCGCCACGCTGCGTCCCATCCTGGGCAAGGGTGATGACCAGGCGACAGTCACCGCAGGAAACGCATCGGGGCAGAACGACGGAGCTGCCGCGAGCATCGTCACCACCCGTGCCGCCGCCGAGGCGCAGGGGCTCAAGCCGCTCGGCCGCCTGGTCAGCTGGGCAGTGGCCGGCGTGCCGCCGAAGACTATGGGCATCGGCCCCGTCCCTGCCACCGCCAAGGCACTCGATAGGGCCGGGCTGAGCTTGGCCGACATCGACCTCATCGAACTCAACGAGGCCTTCGCCGCTCAGGCGCTGTCCGTGACCCGCGAATGGGGATTCGCCAAGGACGACTTCGACCGCCTCAACGTCAACGGCTCCGGAATCTCCCTTGGCCACCCGGTCGGTGCGACCGGCGGCCGGATCCTGGCGACGATGCTGCGCGAGATGGAGCGCCGCGACGCCCGCTACGGGCTGGAGACCATGTGCATCGGTGGAGGCCAGGGCATCGCCGCAATCTTCGAACGCGCCTGAGGATTGACAGCGTTCCAGTCCTGTGTCACGGATGTGCCCAGGCTGTAACACGAACAGCGGCAGACCCGCAATGGCGACGGTTAGACTGGCGGCATGTCAGATACAACTGCGCCTGAGTCGAGCATCGGTGTGCTCGTGGTTGAGGACGAGGCAGTCGCCGCCCGAGCCCACGCGAAGTACATCGAGCGCATCGACGGCTACCACCTCGCCGGCGTGGCGAAGAACGCCACTCAGGCGATGGCTGCTCTGACCGGAAAGATCTACGGTCTCAATGCGGACTGCATCAACCTCGTGCTCCTCGACATGAACCTCCCCGACGGCCACGGACTGCAGGTCTGCCGGGCCATCCGCGGTCATCGCGTCGACGTCGACATCATCGCCGTCACCGCGGCCCGGGACATGCAGATCGTGCAGGAGGCACTGTCCTACGGTGTTGCCCAATACATCATCAAACCGTTCACCTTCCCGGTCTTCAAATCCAAACTTGAGGCATACTCCTCCTTCCGCAACAGCCTCGGCGGGGACAGCACCGAGGGTGAGGTCACCCAGACCGACGTCGACACTGCAATCGCAGCACTGCGCACCCACACGGTGACTGCGACCGCCAAAGGCGTCCCGGATGCCGTGCAGACCGAAGTGAGGTCCGTCCTCGACGCCAAACCCGGACAGTCCGCCGCCGAGGTCGCCGTTGGCCTCGGTGTCTCCCGAGTGACCGCACGTCGGTACTTGGAGGCTATGGCCGACGCGGGCATGCTCGCCCGCCGACCCCGGTACGGAGCGGCTGGCCGGCCGGTGCTCGAGTACACCGTCGTCACCGAGGACGCCTGAACCACCCCTCGACACCCGGACCCCCATCCCCGCTCGCGCCCCGGCAAGTGGACTTCCCGAGTGACTGCATCGATGATTGATCTATGACAAAGAAGTCCACAACCTGGCTGGCCATCGCAATCGTTCTCGTGCTGCTGGCCGGCGCCGGCGCCTTCGCCTTCTTCACATTGCCGCTCAAGGCAGAGACGGCAGCCGAAGACGCCACCGCCGACCTCGACAGCGGGACCATCGAATCGAGTGTCTGGTCTGATGAGAAGACGGCGAAGAAGCTGCACGACCTGGTCCTCGGAACTGTCGCTCAGAGCATGAAGAAGCGCTCGGTCGAGCTCACCGGCACCGAGAAGCACGGTGATGATGTGGTCGCGCAGCTGAAGTGGACCTGGACGAACTCGGATGGGGAGCCCTGGGAATACACCTCCGAGCTTCCTCTGCGCAAGAAGGGTCTGCTCTGGTCGGCTGAGCTCACCCCCACGGTGCTTCACCCGGACCTCGACGACGGACGAGTCCTCGTCTCGCAGAAGAAGCCCGGCGCACGCGGTGCGATCCTCGGTGAGGACGACGAAGAGCTGATGGCCGAGGGGCCCGTCGTCGATATCGGCATCCACCCTGCCAAACTCGAGGCAGCCGACGGCAACGGCAAAGGCGGCCAGGACACTCTCACCACGCTTCAGGACGAACTCGACATCGATCTCAAGGCGCTCAAGGAGCGCATCGACAAGGCCGAACCCGAGCAGTTCGTTCCCGTCATCACCTTGCGCGAAAGCGACTACAGACGGGTCAAGGACACGATTCACTCCCTTCCCGGCACCGTCTTCAACTCGCACACTCAGCCACTGAGCCGGAAGAAGGGCTTCGCGGGTCCGACGCTGGGAACGGCCGGAGCCGCCAGCGCCGAGGAGGTCGAGGCCTCGGACGGAGAGCTCACCGGAGAGTCCGTCGTGGGAAAAAGCGGACTGCAGAAGGCCTTCGACGAAGAGCTGAGCGGGCCGGGCAGCGAAGCGATCTACATCGCCGACGCCGACGAGGAGAAGGGCAGCGACGAAGACGCCAGCGATGGCGACGAGGGCAAGGCCGCCGAGCCCGTGCTGGTCCACGAGTTCCCCGGCCATGACGGCGAGGACATCACCACGACACTCAATGTCGGCGTGCAGGAGGCCGCAGACAAAGCGGCCGCGACGGGCAAGAAGCCCACTGCTCTCGTCGCGATCCGACCCAGCGACGGTCACATCATCGCTGTGGCCAACCAGGATCCCGAAGGTGCCGCCTGGGACCGGGCGCTGACCGGGCAGTACGCGCCCGGCTCGGTGTTCAAGGTCGCCTCGGGCCTGGCCCTCCTGGAGTCAGGAGTAGCTGCGAAGACGACCCTCGATTGCCCGAAGACCACGACGGTTGATGGAAAGAGCTTCAAGAACGCCGAAGACCATGTCCTGGGCGAGGTGGCCTTCGAAGATGACTTCGCCGAATCCTGCAACACCGCATTCGTCGATGCCGCGGAGAAGGTCTCGGCCTCGGACGTGGCGAATGCGGCATCGAGCCTGGGCATGGACGACATCGATCTCGGAATCGAGGCGAAGATGGCGACCGTTCCGAGCGAAGATGACGCGGTGACGCACGCGGCGCAGATGATCGGCCAGGGCAAGGTCAACTCCAGCCCTCTCGCAGTGGCGGTGATGGCCGCCTCCGTAGCCGCAGGAGACACGGTCGATCCGCTCCTCGTCGTCTCTGGTGAAAGCGAGGATGGCAGGGGCAGTGAGACCGAGAGCGGACAGGCGATCGACGCCGATGCCGCCACGACGATGCAGAAGCTCATGCGCCGCGCAGTGACCGACGGGACCGCCGATGCGCTGCAGGACGTCCCCGGCGAACCGGTCCACGGCAAGACCGGCACCGCCGAATACGGTGGCGAGACCCCTCCGCGCACCCACTCCTGGTTCGCCGGGTATCAGGGCGACGTGGCCGTGGCCGTCCTCGTCGAGGACGGCGGATTCGGCGCCGAGGCGGCTGTGCCGGTAGCGAAGAAGTTCTTCACAGAGCTCAACTGAGGAAGGGCCTCACCCTGCCCGCGAGGCGGAAGAATCTCACTTCATCCGCAGGGCACGCATGACCTCGAAGGCCGTCGTCAGCGTGCGAGCGAACCGGGACTGATCGATCGGGCCGAATGGGGCGATGGGAACCAGATTCTGCTCGGCGATGCTGTGCGTGTGCGTGAACTGGTAGAGACCCTCAACGCCATGCCGGTGGCCCATTCCGGAAGCCTTGACGCCGCCGGCAGGGGAATCGATCGACCCCCAGGCGGCTACGTATGCCTCATTGACATTGACCATCCCGGATTCGAGCCGCCGAGCTGTTTCGACCCCACGGGACCGGGAGTAGACACTGGCATTGAGGCCGTATTCGGAAGCGTTGGCCCGTTTGATCGCCTCCGCATCACTGGCGACCGGATACACGGCGACGACAGGCCCGAAAGTCTCCTCAGCATACAGCTCAGCGTCCTCGGTGACCTCGGTGAGCACGGTCGGCGAGTAGAAGTACGGGCCCAGCTCCGGGACCGGGTGGCCCCCTGCGATGATCCGAGCTCCGCTGGCTCGTGCCTGTTCGACGTGCTCGCTGACCCGGGCAAGCTGCTTCGGTCCAGCCAAAGACCCCATTCCGGGCCCATACGCGTAGTCGGCACTGAGCTCGAGGTTCCGGGTCGCCTCGGCGAAATGGGCACAGAACTCGGGGTAGAGATCCTCATGGACATAGATGCGCTCGATGGACAGGCACAGCTGTCCGGCCGAGGAGAAGCACCCGCGCACCGCTCCATCGACGGCCGAAGGAAGATCGGCATCGGAGAGGATGAGCATCGGGTTCTTTCCGCCGAGTTCAAGGGCGGTCGGAAGCAGGCGTCGAGCAGCCTCGGCGGCAATGGAGCGTCCCGCAGCGGTCGAGCCGGTGAAGGAGATTCCATCGGCGCCGGCCATCAGGGCAGGGCCCACCTCTCTGCTGGGTCCGGGAACCAGCTGCCAGGCCTCCGCAGGCAGGCCGCAGGCAATGGCCAGGCGACGCATGATGATGGCCGTCAGGGTCGTCTGGCTGTCAGGTTTGTGCACCACCGCATTGCCGGCGGCCAGAGCCGCAAGCAGGTCGGTCGCGCCCAAAGTCAGCGGATAGTTCCAAGGGGTGATGAACCCGACGACGCCCAGGGGAGTGCGGTTGACCTCTGTGCGCGTGAGGACCGGAACGGCACCGCGGCGACGCTCCGGCCGCAGACGGGCGGGAGCGGTCACACCATAGTGACGGCACACATTGTAAGTATCGAGAATCTCGTCATAGGCGTGGATGCGGGCTTTGCCGGTCTCGTATTGGATGATGTCGAGGAGGAGATCCTCGTGCCGGCGCAATGCAGAATGCAGGCGCAGCAGCACCCGGGCGCGGTGCTCGGGGGATTTTGCGGCCCAGGCCTCACCGGCGATGCGCGCGGTGGCATAGGCCCGTTCGATATCAGCCGGGGTGTTGATGGAGAAGCGGGGGAGTTCGAGGCCGGTGAACGGGTCGGGGCTGACCATGGGGTCGCCGCTGCCTGACGCCTCGGCGTAAGGGTCGCTGTCGAGGAATTCGCGGAGCCGATCGGTGACATGGGTGATGTGGTCCGAAGGGGTGGCGGTGCTGGTGGCGTTCATGTGCATCATGCCTCCGTGTCGTCAGCGAATGGGTGGAATACGGCCTGTGGAACCACTAACTTACGCTACAGTATCTTCATGGTCTCACGTGAATTGCGTCACGCCCTGATCGGAGTCGAGGCCCCCGTCGCTGTCATCGATCTGGAGGCGTTCGACGCGAATGTCACCGCCTTGGCCCAGCGGGCTCAGGGCCTGCCGATCCGCGTCGCCACGAAGTCATTGCGCACTCCCGCTGCGATCGACCGCGCGCTCGCTCATCGGGGCTACTCGGGTGTCTTGGCCTATTCTCTGCCGGAGGCTCTGGTCCTGCACGCCCGCGGAGTCCGTGACATCCTCGTCGGCTATCCCACCGTGGACCGGCGCAACCTCACACGGATGTTCGCCGAGGCGGGGGCCACGCAGAACATCACCCTGATGATCGACTGCCCCGCCCATCTCGACATCATCGACAGTGCCCGTGCGGCTGCAGCTGCTGGTGGCGACGTGGCAGCAGACGTCAAGGCGGCTGCTGGTGACGACACGGCGGCAGACGTCACTGAGGTGGCCGGCGGCAGCGCGGCCAGCAGCGACGTGGTGGCCGACAGTGCAGCGCAGACAGTGCGCGTGTGCCTCGATATCGATGCGGCCTACCGCCTCGGCGAGGGGGTGCTCGGCAGTCGGATCCACATCGGGGCCAGGCGCTCGCCGATCCGAGATTCGGCCTCTGCCGTCGATCTTGCCGAACATGTCATCGCTCGCCCCGGCACCGACCTCGTCGGGCTGATGTCCTATGAAGGACAGATCGCCGGGACCGCCGACGCCGGAGCAACGGCCAGACAGGTGATGGTGCGCGCCATGCAGAGGCGCTCGATCGCAGAGCTGAGGGTGAGGCGCTCAGGCATCATCGACGCAGTGCGTGCGCTGACCGATCTCGAATTCGTCAACGGTGGCGGCACCGGGTCCGTCGAATCCAGTGTTGCCGAAGGCACGCTGACGGAACTGGCTGCCGGCTCGGGGCTCTTCTCCCCGGGACTCTTCGACGGCTACACCCACTTCCACCATTCGCCGGCCGCGTACTTCGCCACCCCCGTGGTGCGCCGGCCAGGACCCGGCTGGGTCACGGTGTTCAAGGGCGGTTTCATCGCCTCCGGCGTGCCTGGAGCGGACCGCGTCCCGACGATCGCCTGGCCGCGGGGACTTGACTACGCGGGTCTCGAGGGCGCGGGCGAAGTCCAGACCCCGCTCACCGGTCCCGGCACCGAGGACCTTCGCATCGGCGACCTGGTCTGGTTCCGGCATGCGAAGGCCGGTGAACTCGCCGAGCACTTCAACGAATCCCTCGTCGTCTCCGGTTCGCAGGTCATCGACACCTGGTCGACCTACCGCGGACAGGGGTGGGCGCTGTGAGCGGGCGCGTGATGAGTCCTCGAAGGCTGTTCCGGAACTGGTCCGGCCACGTCCACGCCCATCCGCACACCTTCCTCCGGCCCACCTCGGTGGGGGCGCTGGCCGAGGTCCTGACATCCGCGGCCGCCGCCGGTCACCGTATCCGACCCGTCGGTGCCGGGCACTCATTCACCCCCGTCGCCGCAGGTGACGACGTCATGATCAACCTCGACCATCTCAGCGGAATCGTCACCGTCGACGAGGCGAGCCGCCGGGTGCGCTTCCACGCCGGCACCCGGCTGCGCGATATCCCGGCCCTGCTCGCACCGTTCGGACTGGCACTGGCCAACCAGGGCGACGTCAACCCGCAGGCGCTCGCCGGAGCGATCTCGACGAGCACGCACGGGACGGGGCTCGGCTTCACCGGATTCGCCGGAACCGTCACCGGTCTCTCGCTGATGGGTCCCGACGGTGCCGTCCGCAACCTGTCCGCGACGAGTGAGCCGGAGATCTTCGACCTGGCCCGCATCGGGCTCGGCGTACTGGGCATCGTCACGGAGATCGAGCTGCAGTGCGTGCCGGCCTTCGACCTCATCGCCGAGGAGCTCGTGACGGATGTCGACGAACTGTTGGCCGACCTTGAGCCGCGGATGCGTGCGGCCGACCATTTCGAGTTCTACTGGTTCCCACACACCGATACCGCCCTGACCAAGACGAACACCAGAGTCGGTCTGGGTGAGATCGGCCCGGGCCACCTCGCCGAGGCTGGGGTGCGCAACCGGATACTCAACCTCCTCGACAAGGAAGTCGTGGAGAACGGTGCCCTGCGTCTTGCCGTCGAGCTCGGCGCCGCAGTGCCCAAACTGGTGCCGCACATCAATCGGCTGGCCCAATCCGCGGTCTCGGACCGGACGTACCGGGCACCGGGATACGACGTCTTCGTGACACCTCGGCGGGTGCGGTTCAACGAGATGGAGTACGCCGTCCCCTTCGCCTCCGGCGCCGAGGTGATCCGGGAGATCCGAGCCGCCATCGAGTCGAGAGGATGGACGATCTCATTCCCGATCGAGGTCCGGTCGGCGGCGGCCGATGACGTTCCACTGTCGACGGCCTACGGGCGAGAGACGATGTACATCGCTGTGCACCGATTCGTGAAGGAAGACTTCGCTGAGTACTTCCGTGTCGTCGAAGGGATCTGCAGGAGCCACGGAGGCCGACCGCACTGGGGCAAGATCCACAGTCTGGGCGCCGGCGATCTGCGTCAGCTCTATCCACGATTCGAGGACTTCTGCGAGCTGCGGAGCCGGCTGGATCCGCAGGCGATGTTCGGAAACCGATTCACCGACTCCCTGTTCGGGTCGGTCTCGCGCGCGAGCTGAGAATTTCCGTTTCACCTGACTCCAGGCGCTCACCAGCAGTAAAGTAGCAGGAAAGTCTCGATGGCTTGCCCTATCCGGAGTCATTGGGAGAGTGCCGCAGCATTCCCAAAGAAATGGAATCCTCGATGTCAGATTTCGAATCGCAGGCCCAGTCGGACCCCGCAGCCTCCAACAGTCCGGAGAAGGATAAAGGGCGTCGTCGATCGATGATGGTTGCGGCCTTCGGCACCATCGTCGAGTGGTACGACTTCTCGATCTTCTTCTACGTCGCGACCATCCTGACCAAGGAGTTCTTCGGCGATCGGCCTGACTCGCTGCTGCTCACCCTGGGTGTCGGAGCCGCCGGGTTCCTGTTCCGGCCGCTCGGCGCCATGGTCTTCGGGCACCTCGGTGACAGAGTCGGCCGTAAGTCCGCACTGGTTGTCTCCGCTGTGCTCATGGCCGTCGCGATGCTCGGGATCGCCGTCATGCCCGGGTACGACACGATCGGCATCTGGGCAGGCATCGGCATGGTGTTCTTCCGCTGCCTGTCCGGATTCTCCGTCGGTGCCGAATACACCGGCATCATGGTCTTCCTGATGGAGTCGGCCGGCAGCAAGCGCCGCGGGCTCGCAGCCAGCTGGGCGGCGGCCAACAGCGAGGTCGGGGCTCTGCTCGCGGTTGGGTCGGGAGCACTGCTGGCAAGCACCCTTTCGGCCGAGGCGATGAGCTCCTGGGGTTGGCGAGTCCTGTTCATCCTCGGTGCGCTGCTCGCTGCACTGATGATCCCGCTGCGTCGAATGATGGAGGAGACCGACACCTTCAAACGGCTGCAGGCAGCGGAGAAGGCGAAGAAGCTCCAGGCGAAGCAGTTGCAGACGAGGGGTGACGCTCCCGTCGTCTCGCGTGGTCGCTCCCCGCTGCTCATCGCCTTCATCCAGCAGCCCCGCGCAATCCTCGTCGCGTTCCTCATCTCCTCGATCGGTTCGGTCAGCTACTTCCTCAACATCACCTACGTGCCGACCTATATCGAAGAGGTCTCGCAGGTGGAGAACTCCGGGTCCTTGGCACTGGGCACGATCGCCGCCGTCGTCGCGATCGTCATCACCCCGTTCTTCGGCATCGCCTCGGACCGGTTCGGGCGGAAGAGGACGCTGGCCGTGCTGATGACCGTCTTCATTCTCACCACCGTCCCGGCGTACGCGCTGCTGGCCGACGGGAACTCCGGGGTCGCGATCTTCGGCGTGGCATTCCTTGCCGTGCCAGCCGCCGGCTGGAGCGCTGTGGCGGCTGCTATGGTTCCCGAGCAGTTCACCGGCACCAGCCGCTTCTCCGGAATGGCCATCGGCTACAACGTGGCCACGGTCCTCTTCGGTGGTCTCTCCCCGCTGATTGCAACCGCACTGATGTCCTCCACCGGTCTGACGCTGGCTCCGGCGATCTATGCGACCGTCATCGTCGTGGTGGCAGGCGTTCCGACGCTGTTCCTGGCGCGCAATATGGCGGGTAGGCCCTTGGCGGAGGTCGATCGCGACAGGGACCTCGTCCCGGCGTGAGGTCAGTTCCGGGGGAGTCGCTGAAGCAGCCAGGAGATGATCTCGGGCCAGGCTCTTTCGGCGACTGAGCGTCTCAACAGGCCGTGATGACCGATTCGGGAGACCTCGAGTTCCTGCGGCGTGAACGTGCGTCGTTCCACCTCGGCGAGACGGGCGTGGTCGAGGAGCGCGTCGACCTGCGCCGGTGATGCCCAGTTGTCGTCGCTGGTCCCGATTGCGAGCACCGGGGTGCGCAGGCGGGCCATCCGAGTGGAAGCTCCCAGCGTCGGATCGTCGAAGAAGTACTCGGACATGCGCACCCACCGGCCCCATTCGAGCATGGCCGCGGTGGGGATGTCTTCGCCGAGGCCGAGACGTCTGCCTGGTGCGTAGCCGACGAGGGGACTGATCAGGGGCCCGAGTACCCGGAGGATGAGACCGACCCTCAGCCGTTCGGCCAGTGGGTTGATATCGCGCAATGCTGCTCGTGAAGTGCCCACGGTGACGATTCCGTGCAGATCTTCGGCGGCGTTTCCCAGGAGCAGGGCATGCCCGCCGAGGCTGTGCCCGAGGGCAACCTTCGGCAGTTCAGGGAATTCGCTCGCGGCCCAGGCGGAGACGGCATTCGCATCCTGCTGCATCCAATCGCGCATGCGCAGTCGGGTGTGCTCCCGTGCCGGACCAGAGGCCGCAACCCCTCGCACATCATAGGTGAGCACGGCCAGGCCGCGTGTGACCGCGTAGTCGGCGAAATTCGTATAGAAGCGGGCCGGCGTCGCCGTGGCGGAATGGATCGTGAGGAGCCCGACCGGGGTTTCCTGAGGCATCAGAAGCGTGCCGACGATGTAGCTCTGCCGGTCGGATTCGCTTCCGTCGGGACCTCTGTCACCGGCGGCATCGGTGTGCGTGCCGCGCGTGACCGGGATGCGCACGGAACTCATCATTGTGCTCGTCATGAGCACAAGGTTAGTGAAGATCGACCATATTATCTACTGTTCGGTAACAGTGAGTTCCGTGCATTGGGATCAGCCCTGTGTGCGCGCCTTCCAGTCGGCGACTTCCGATCCTGCCAGCTGCGCGGCGACGCCGACGTAGGTGGCAGGAGTCAGCGCAGTCAGCAGTTCGGTCTCTGCCTCGGGCAGTCCGAGACCCGCGACGAAGGACTGCAGGTCGGCCTGATCGATGCGCTTGCCCCGGGTGAGTTCCTTGAGCTTCTCGTAGGGGCTGTCCATGCCGGGCACACCCTGCAGCCCGGCGGCGCGCATGACCGACTGGATTGCCTCGCCGAGGACCTCCCAGTTGGAGTCGAGGTCGGCGGTCAGGGCGTCTTCGTTGACCGCGAGCCGTTCGAGGCCCTTGACCAGGTTGTTCAGCGCCAGTACCGAGTGTCCGTAGGCCACGCCGATGTTGCGCTGCGAGGTGGAGTCCGTGAGGTCTCGCTGCATCCGCGAGGTCACCAGGGTCGACGCGAGCGAGTCGAGCAGCGCGCAGGAGAGTTCGAGGTTCGCTTCGGCGTTCTCAAAGCGGATCGGGTTGACCTTGTGCGGCATCGTCGAGGATCCGGTGGAACCGGCGACGGGGATCTGCTTGAAGTAGTTCATCGAGATGTAGGTCCACATGTCCGTCGCCAGGTTATGGGCGATGCGGTTGAACCGTGCGATATCGGCGAAGAGCTCCGCATCCCAGTCGTGGGATTCGATCTGCGTGGTCAGCGGATTGAACGTCAGTCCCAGGCTGCCTTCGACGAAGGTCTTGGCCAGCTTCGGCCAATCCGCGCCGGGCACGGCGGCCAGGTGGGCCGAGTAGGTGCCGGTCGCGCCGTTGATCTTGCCGAGGAACTCGTTTGCTTCGATCCGCTCGTACTGGCGGCGCAGGCGGTGGATGAACACCGCGAGCTCCTTGCCCATCGTCGTCGGCGTCGCCGGCTGACCGTGGGTGTGGGAGAGCATCGGGACCTCGGCCAGCGCCGAGGCGGTATCTGCCAATGAGTCGATGAGTGCCTTCGCGCGGGGCAGCCACACATCGACGGTGGCGCCCTTGATGCCGAGAGCCCACGACAGGTTGTTGATGTCCTCCGATGTGCAGCAGAAGTGGACGAGCTCGCTGAGGTCCTCGGCGCCGAGGACGACTAGCGCTTCTTTGATTGTGTACTCGACGGCCTTGACGTCGTGAACCGTGACGGCTTCATGGGCGGCGAGGGTGGCGATCGTTTCGGCGTCGAAGTTCTGGGCGAAGGCACGCAGCCCGGTGACCTCATCCTCGGTGAGGCGACGCACGCCCTCGATCACGGAGTTCTGCGCGAGGTGGATGAACCACTCGACCTCGACGGTGATCCGGTTGCGGTTCAGGGCCGCCTCGGAGAGGTGATCGACGAGGTCAGCGGTGTCTTTGCGGTAGCGGCCATCGAGTGGTCCGAGAGCAATGGCGGGCGAGATGTCAGCAAGCGAAACGGTCGGCATGGCCTCATTTTCTCATGAGCCGGGCAAGGACGCGGAACTGACCACCAGGCGGTCGTGCTATGGCCCGAGATCCGCAGCGAGACTCGTGCTACTGCCACTGTGGATTCGGTCGTGACTTCGACGTCGGAACCCTGTGGAGCGACGACCGGTTTCCACAGGACGAACTGAGGCGCTTCCGGTGGCAGATGCCGATTCGTACGGTGAGAGCCGACACCGATTCGAAAGGGGAGGATGGCAGTGATCACCGATGAGCTGGCACTCAACAGGGACGGGTGGAGGCGGCGAGCAGACGAGCTGCGCAGCCTGGCGCAGACCTGTCGGCAGGTAGAGGGCTGGGACTCCCCCGCAGGGCGGATGCTCGCTGATCGTCTGCTGACATGTTCGGGCTCGATCGGCATCCTCGCGGAGAGGGCCGACAAGCTTGCCGAAGCCTATGACCTGCATCTGCAGGTCGTCTCAGTGGGAGGTCGGATCCAGATATGAGAGGCAGGGCGAAGGCAGCGGCACGGGCGGGCAGGTCTGTCGCCGAGTCGGGCGGGGCTGCCGCGGGTCCGGGCGAGTCTGCCGTCGGGTCGACCGCGAGGCCAGGCGATTCTGCCGTCGGATCGGGCAGCACGTGGTTTGCTGTCGACATCGCACGGATCATGGGCCTTCCCGAGCGGTTGAGAACTCTCTGGCCCCATGAGCTGATGCCACGTACGGAATCTGAAACCACCTCGGCGGGGGTGAGGGCAATGGGCGTGAAGTCGGATATCGGAAGGGGGATCACGGAGACGGTGATGCTGGGGGAATCCGCAGGCAGGGACTCAAAACGTGGGCCCGATGTGCTCACGGCCTGGCTGACCGGGTTCACGGCCGAGCTCAATCTCACCCGTTCCCGGATCGCCATCGTCATCAGCTCCGGGGATGAGGCTGCCCATCTCGAGGTATCCCTGTGCGATGACATCTGCCTGGCCATTCTGGTGCTGCATGGTGAGGGATTCGAGGAGTTCGAAGGCTTCGAACTCCTCAGGCGCCTCAAGCCTTCCGAGCTCGGGCGGGCCACCGAGGAGCTGTGTTCTCTGGTGGAGAAGGACTGCGTGCTCACCCTGACCTATCTGAGCGAGGCCGAAGTCGCCGGGATGGAGTTCCTGCACAGGGTTGACGGTACCTGGACCCGACCGACGCTGGAGCGCGATGGTGACACGATCACCGTGGGGACCGAAAGCAGCCTCGACGCCAATGCTGTGCGAGTCCTGCTTGCGGCGACTCTGACTCGCCTCCAGACGACGACTGGCAGCCGGCCGTGATCGCGACCCGAACCGCTGGCGGCCCGCAGCTGAAGATCGATGACCGGGCAGATTCCAGCGGAGACGATCTGCAGCGCATCTGCGGCACCATCGGTGATCTGACCGCGGAAGGATCACTGGCCGACTTCGACCTGGCCACGCTCCTGACCCAGGTCCCCGCTCCTCTCACGGCGCTCAATCTCGACGCCGCCCGGATCGCCTACCTCCATCAGTCGGCGCGCGCGCTCATCGAACTCGAAGCTACCGTCCTCGCAGTCAGAGCCGCAGCCCTTGCCTACCGGCAGGCTGAGAAGGGCATCAGCGACACATTCGGCGGACTTCTCGACTATTTCGGATACGTCACCGGTCGCGTCATCGCGATCACTCTGCCCGTATCCATCCCGATCGGAATCGCGGTCGGTGCACCGATCTGCCTGGGAGTGAAATTTCTCGACGCCACAGGCCTTGACGATGTCGTGGCCAAGCATTTCGGCATCGACTTGGCGCAGACGAAGGCGGCGGCCAAGGAAGCCTTCGTGGCCCTGGTGTTCGAGAACTCCGATGTCTCCGGGGCCATCATCGAACACGTGCTGCCTGGAATCGTCGTCGGCTTCGTGGGATTGCCGCCGATGGTACTGGCCGCAGAGGGGGACCACGCGCTGTGGCCACACGACTCGTCATCGATGACGGCGTGGATCCTAGGAGGTGCGAACATGTTCGGACTGCTCCTGCCCTCGGACGTGGAGGTGTGGAGGGCCAAGGGAATCACTCCGGCCGATGACCAACCGCCGCGCGACATCGAGGACCTCTACGGCAGAGAGGCAGACCGCCACCGCGGAGCCGACTCCGGGCAGGTGCGGATTGAGGAGATCACCTCGCCCGACGGCACTACCCGCTACATCGTCTACGTTCCCGCAACGACCGACTGGTCGCCTGAACCCGGGCAGAACACCACCGATCTGACGACGAACGTGCAGGCGATGGCCGGCAACGACACTGTTATGGCCGAGATGGTCCGCCGGGCCATTGCCGATGCGAATATCGGCTCTGATGCCGAGGTCATGCTGGTGGGGTACTCACAGGGTGGAATCACTGCCGGCTCCCTGGCGGCCGACCCGGCGTTCTTGGCCGATGTGAATGTCACCGCGCTGGTGACCGTGGGCGCACCGATTTCAGACTTCCCGGTTGACGAGGGAATCGACGTGCTCTCGATCGAGCATGAACAGGACCTGGTTCCCGACCTCGACGGCAACGAGAATCCAGCCGAAGACCATTGGTCCACGATCACAGTCGACTACGATCCCGAGCAGCTGCGCCAGGCTCCGAACCTGAAGGACAAGACCGATGCCGAACTCGACGACCTGTTCTCCTCCGCCGGGGCGGCGCATTCTTCGGCCGCCTACTCCGCCTCGATCGGGCTGATGCTCGCAGGCGGCCATGCCGGTCTCAACCGATTCACTGCGAAGAACTCGGGATTCTTCACCGGGGATATCAAGCAGACGAGGGACTACCAGGGCAAACGCAGATGAAGATGCCGCTGACCGGGACGGGGCCGGCGGCGATGAAGGTTGGGCACGGAACCCGGGGCCGCCTCGGCGAAACCCGAGCCTTTCCTCGGCGCGGTAACGCTCTGAAGTGCTCGGACGTGCGTTTGTCGGACGGTGGAGCAACTCTGCGACCATCGACAATTCGACGTGGACGCCTTTGGACGTGAACCACACGCCCGAACTTCGCATCCTAGGCTGATTCCGACCATAACAATTGGCGCTCGACGCACGTTGCCGATGTGGCATGCGGTCAGTGGATTCGGTATCGTGGTATCACCTGTGAATCACATCACTCGAGGGCGAGAACTCACACCAGAGGTCCCGTCCTCAGGACACCGTCCGCCACTGGTCACCTCCGGTGCGCTTGGACCTTGAACAAAGGAGAACTGGAATGACTTCCAACATTTCAGTGGGAACCGGGACTGCCCACAGTCAGTCATCGGAACCTCGGATGATCCAGATGCTCACCGAAGACGGCAATCGCGTCGAATCCGGTGAATATGACGCTTTTGCGGCAGAACTCACCGATGAGGATCTGCGCGGCTTCTACCGGGATATGGTCCTGGTGCGTCGCATCGATGCTGAGGGTGCGGCCCTGCAGCGCCAAGGACAGCTCGGCCTCTGGGCGCCGATGTTCGGCCAGGAAGCAGCCCAGATCGGAATGGGACGGGCGGCTCGCCCCCAAGACTTCGTCTTCCCCACCTATCGCGAACACGGCCTCGCCTACACTCGCGGTGTCGAACCCGAAACCCTCCTCGGCATGTTCCGCGGCCAGGACCACGGCGGCTGGGACCCTCAGGAACACCGTTTCCACACGTACACGATCGTCATCGGTTCGCAGACGCTGCACGCCACCGGCTACGCCATGGGTGTGTCCATGGACGGCGACGTCGGCACCGGTGACCTGGAACGCGACACCGTGGCCATCGCCTGCTTCGGCGACGGGGCCACCTCGCAGGGCGACGTCTCAGAGGCGCTGACCTTCGCTGGAGCCTTCCACGCACCCGTGCTGTTCTTCTGCCAGAACAACCAGTGGGCGATCTCCGAACCCACCCACGTCCAGTCGGCAGCACCACTGTGCAAGCGCGGAGAGGGATTCGGCGTTCCCGGCCTGCGCGTCGACGGCAACGACATCATCGCGATGTACGCGGTGGCCCGAGCCAGCCTGGACTCGGTTCGCGCCGGCAACGGCCCAATGCTCATCGAAGCCTTCACCTACCGTCGCGGTGCCCACACCACGGCCGATGACCCGACGAAGTACCGTGATCGGGCAGAAGAAGAGATCTGGGAGGATCGCGACCCGCTCAAACGGCTCAAGGCCTACCTCGACAACCATACCGAGACCGCAGACGAATTCTTCGCCGAGGTGGACGCTGAGGCCGATACTCTCGCCGCGCGCATCCGGCACAACTGCATGACCATGGAAGATCCCGATCCCGTCGAGATGTTCGCCCATGTCACCTCCGAACCTCACCCCCTCGTCGATGAGGAACGTGCGGAATTCCTCGCATACCAGGCCTCATTCGCCGATGCAGGTGAGGCCTGATGGAGAAACTTCCCCTGTCAAAAGCCATCACGGCCGGAATGCGCAAAGCCATGGAGGACGACCCGAAGGTCGTCCTCATCGGTGAGGACATCGGAAAGCTCGGCGGCGTCTTCCGCGTCACCGAGGGTCTGCAGAAGGACTTCGGTCCGCAGCGGGTCATCGACGCGCCGCTGGCCGAATCCGGAATCGTGGGAACCTCGATCGGCATGACGCTGCGCGGCTACCGCCCGGTCATCGAAATCCAGTTCGACGCATTCATCTTCCCTGCCTACGACCAGATCGTGACCCAGGTGGCCAAGCTCTACAACCGCACCCTGGGCAAGGAGAGAATGCCGATCGTCATCCGCGTGCCCTACGGCGGCGGCATCGGTTCGCCCGAACACCACTCGGAGAGCCCCGAGACGGTCTTCGCTCACCACGCAGGACTGCGACTGGTCTCACCGTCGAACGCCCACGACGCCTACTGGATGATGCAGGAAGCGATCAAGAGCGACGACCCGGTGATGTTCTTCGAACCCAAGCGCCGCTACTGGCTGCGCGGAGACGTCGACACCGCGAACCGAGGCAGCTTGGGAATGCACGACGCCCGCGTCGTCTCCGAGGGCACCGACGTCACCCTGGTGGCCTACGGCCCGCTGGTGCCCACGGCCAAGGACGTCGCCGCCGCCGCGGCCGACGAAGGGAAGAGCGTCGAGCTCATCGACCTGCGCAGCCTGAGCCCGATCGACTTCGCAACGATCGAGAAGTCCGTGCAGAAAACCGGTCGGCTGGTCGTGGCGCACGAGGCGCCGAAGTTCCTGGGACTCGGCTCCGAGATCGCGGCACGCCTGTCTGAGCGCTGCTTCTTCAACCTCGAGGCTCCGGTCATCCGAGTCGGCGGCTATCACACGCCGTACCCTGGCTCGCGGATGGAAGAGCACTATCTGCCTGATCTGGATCGCATCTTCGATGGTGTCGACCAGGCCCTGGCCTACTGACTCAAGGAGAGTTGATATGTCTTTTGAATTTTCTCTTCCTGACGTCGGTGAGGGTCTGACAGAGGCCGACCTCGTGTCATGGAAGGTCGCCGTCGGCGACACAGTCACCGTCAACCAGATCCTCGTCGAGATCGAGACGGCTAAGTCTCTGGTCGAACTGCCGAGCCCACAGGCCGGACCGGTCGAGGCTCTGCTGGTCGATGAGGGCCAGACCATCGAAGTCGGAACACCGATCATCCGCTTCGGCGGCGGCGATCCTACCGGCACCTCCGAGTCCGCAGGAACATCGTCGCCTGCGGCAGGAGATGCACAGGCCTCGACCGAAAGTGCAGGCGAAGCCGAAGGCGGCGCCACCTTGGTCGGCTACGGCGCCAAAGCGGCGTCGTCGAAACGCCGTCCCCGCAAGGGTGCAGGCGTTCCGGCGCCGACAACCTCGGCCACCGCACCAGAAGCTCCAGCGCCTGCGGCCCCGACGCCGGCTGCCCCTGGCGTGCCAACGGCTCCTGCTGCACCAGTTGCAGCGGCACCGTCTGAAGCCTCGGCATCGGCTGACTCCACGGCACCGGCAGCCGCCTCGACGAACAAACCCTTGGCCAAGCCTCCCGTGCGCAAGCTCGCAAAGGATCTCGGCATCGACCTGGCTGCGGTGGTTCCGACCGGTTCCCGCGGTGAAGTCACCCGAGACGACGTCAAGGCCGCGGCCAGCGGCACCGGCGCGGCAGCCACCGCAGCGACAGGCTCGAGCGTCGGGGCCGCAACCGCCTCGGCGGGGGCCGTAACCGCTGACGAACTCGAAGAGCGAATCCCGTTCAAGGGCGTGGCAAAGATGATGGCCAAGGCCATGGTCGAATCCGCGTTCACGATGCCCCACGTCACCGAGTTCCTCGACGTAGACGTGACCGAGACGATGGCCTTTGTGCGTAAGCTCAAGTCCACGAAGTTCCTGGGCGAGGACATCAAGGTGTCTCCCTTGCTGCTCGTGGCCAAGGCTGTGGCCTGGGCTGTTGCCCGCAACCCGCGGATCAACTCGTGCCTCGAGGGCGAAGAGATCATCGTCAAGAAGTACGTCAACCTCGGCATCGCCGCAGCCACTCCGCGTGGTCTGATCGTGCCGAACATCAAGGGTGCCCACGCGATGGGCCTGACCGACCTGGCTCAGGGAATTCAGGATCTGACTGCGCTGGCTCGTTCAGGCAAGACGCCTCCAGCCGACCAGTCGGGTGGAACGATCACCATCACGAACGTCGGCGTCTTCGGCGTCGATGCGGGTACTCCGATCATCAATCCCGGCGAGGCCGCGATCCTGGCCTTCGGGCAGATCAGGAAGAAGCCATGGGTCGTCGGCGACGAGATCGTTCCACGTGATATCACGACGCTGTCGGTGAGCGCTGACCATCGTGTCGTCGATGGCGAGATCATTTCGAAGTTCCTCGCCGATGTCGGTCGTGGACTCGAGGATCCGACGCTGCTGCTGGCCTGAGGCTGGCTCAGACTTCCCCAGAAGAAGTCACCGTAGGCGTCGCCCTGACTTCGAGACGACGACGGAGCTCCGAGACACCTGTGCGCACATAAGTGTCTCGGAGCTCCGTCGTTGGCTCAGCGCTGCGCCCGGGTGCTGGCGCCGTGCTTTGGTGTTGTCGCGGTGAGGGCGAAGAGCAGCTACTTGTCGAGGTAGGCGCTGTTGTCGGTGGGGCTTCCGTCTGTGACCAGACGCTTGGCGAGGCAGTGGTTGCGGTCCAAGCCCCAGGAGCGACACTGATCGAGTGCGGGCTCGGGATCGCTGTAGGGGGTGTCGATGACGGTTACCCAGTAGTTGTCGTCCTTGTAGGAGTCCCAATCGCCGCTGTGGATGAGGATCGCACCCGGGTACTTGACGCGGTTGGTCTCGTACTCATCGACGATGTCCTGAGCACTCCACGTCTGACCGTCGGCCTCCAGGCCGACGTTTTTCGCACTGACCTGCGTGACCCACTGCCCCTCGAGGTCCTCGGCCTCCGCGCTGCCTTCGTTCGTGTAGGTCGACAGTGCCTCCTGCGGACTCGCTGTCGGCTGCACCAGGGGCTCGGAAGGGGAGGGAGAGGCAGATCCGGTTTCATCGCCGCCGAAGTCGACGGGCACCGTTCCCGTCGACGGTGCCAGCCAGCGCACTCCGAAGAAGGCCAGGAGCGCGAGAATCATGACGATGGCGATGATGACGACGGTGATCTTGGCCCCGTTGCCCTTCTTCGGGGCCGGAGCCGGTTGGAGCGGGACCTGCCCCGAAGCTGGACCATCGGAGCCGTGTTCGGTGTGTGCCGAATGTGCGGGCTGATCGCCCATGTGGCCGGAGGACTCTGTCTGACCGCGGGTACTGGTTTGCCCCCGTTGTCCTGTCAGTGATGCTCCGGTGGAGTTCTGAGGTTGTTCTTGGAACGGGGAGGCGCCTACGGGGGCGAAGACATTGCGCGTGCGACTTTTGGATACGGGTACGTCGCCAGTGTGCTTCTCGAGGTATTCGTAATAGGTCGAGTTGTCGAAGTCGGCAGCACTCTGGGTGGACTCGTGGCCCGGCGACGGGGTCGGACCGGCGCGATCCGGTTGGCCCTTCTGCCAGTCATCACTGGTCGCTGGACGGATTCGCGGCCTCGGTGGAACGTCGCTCATCGGTCCTCCTGAGTGCCAGATGTGGTGGCAATCATCTTCTTACCTTGGCACGTCATCGGCACGTCTTCAACACGAGTCAGAGCAGGACGCGTTGTCTGCTGGATGGTGTGTGCATTGCGCGCGCGAAGATGCGTGCGAGATGAGTATCAGTGGGGAAGTGGTGTTGGGCCCGCGAATCCGGGCGCGGGGCGTTCTGAGGCCCTCAGCGGCAGCACGTCCAACGAGGTTCTGCGACACTGTTTCAGTGAATTTGCTCTGAAGGCCTGTTTCTCTCTAAGATTGTTATCTGTTGTGTCGTAGCAGTTCGATCACTGATTGATCTGCTCAGGCCAACATGGTGCTCACCCACCGCTGCACTCCAGCTTCGGCCAATCTCTCACAGGCTACGGCTTCAGCGCTGGTGAGACATCTCGCCCGAACGGGCAAACCTGTTTTGGCGTACACAATTTTCATTGCGAACGCCTCATGCCGGGCAGCAGCCTGGTCAGCGGTCGGACACCAGTCCGACCGAGCAGCATTCGTGAAAATTTGTTGATGTCTTCCGACATCGGCGCAAGCGAGCGTGGATCCCACGCAGACCCGCTTGTTTCGAGAGTCGGTAACTTGTGAACTGGAGGAGAGTCATGGCAGCAAACTGCCAAGTAACCGGGGCCGTCCCTGGTTTCGGACACAATGTGTCCCACTCGAAACGAACCACCAAGCGTCGTTTCAACCCGAATATTCAGAAAAAGCGCTACTACGTTCCGTCTCTGCGTCGCAGCATCACCCTTAACCTGTCCGCCAAGGGCATCAAGGTGATCGACGTGCGCGGAATTGACGCCGTCGTCGGCGAACTCATTGCCAAGGGAGTGAAGCTCTGATGGCTAAAGCACAGGACATTCGTCCCATCATCAAGCTCAAGTCGACCGCTGGTTCCGGGTTCACCTATGTGACCCGCAAGAACCGCCGCAACAACCCGGATCGCATGGTGCTCAAGAAGTACGATCCAGTTGTCCGCAAGCACGTCGATTTCCGAGAGGAGCGCTGAGCGCATATGGCTAAGAAGTCAAAGATCGCACGCGACAAGCAGCGTCGCGTCATTGTTGAGCGTTACGCGGAGCGTCGTGCGACGCTCAAGCGCCAGCTGACACACCCAGACAGCACCGACGAGCAGCGTGAAGAAGCACGCCTCGGACTGCAGAAGCTTCCTCGCGATGCCTCACCAGTGCGTGTGCGCAACCGCGACCAGGTGGATGGCCGTCCACGCGGCTACCTCCGCAAGTTCGGTCTCTCCCGTGTTCGCTTCCGCGAAATGGCACATAACGGCGAGTTGCCCGGCATCACGAAGTCAAGCTGGTAATCTCGAGGAAGTTCGTTATCGGAAAAACGGACCGGTAACCGACCGACTTGTCCTAAGGAGGACACTTTTATGGCTAAGAACCGCAGTGAGCTCGTAGCAGAAGTTGCAGAGAATTCCGGACTGACCCAGAAGCAGGTCTCGGACGTTCTTGACGGTGTCTTCGATGTCTTCTCAGACGTCGTCGGCAAGGGCGAAAAGCTCACCATCCCCGGATGGCTGTCTGTCGAGCGCACCGAACGTGCCGCTCGCAAGGGACGCAACCCGCAGACCGGTGAAGAGATCCAGATCAAGGCCGGCTACTCCGTGAAGCTGTCCGCTGGTTCGAAGCTGAAAGCTGCCGCTGGCAGCCCTAACTGAGCCTCGCGCATCAGCATGGAATGACCCGGGCCTTTTGGTCCGGGTCATTTCTTGTCTGCTCGCCGAGATCTCGACCACGTCCGGGCCTCGCAGTTGGCTCGGTCTCAGACTCCGGCGATACCCTTGAACCATGAATGAAGCGGCGGTCTGCCACCAGTGAGCACTCAAGTCTTCGAATCGGTCACCCGATTCACGTCTCGCGCGGCCGTTCCCCTAGTCGTCATCGGCGGACTCGGTGTGGGTATGGCCGCGATGCTCTTCACCGGAGCGGCGGAGGCGACACTCCTCAACGACCCCGGCCCCTACGTGCGATTCGGTCTTCCGGCCGCGAAATTCGTCTTCAACATTTCGATGGCACTGACTCTGGGCGCACTGATGTTCGCCCTCCTCATCCTGCCCCGCACCCAGGGGCGAGACCGGAACAGGAAGACGAGTCCTGCAGGCGCGAAGTCGGGCACGACCGATGAGATCCCGTTCAATGCGCTCTGGGAGAAGACCCTGAAGATCGCCGAGGTGGCATCGGTGGTCTGGACGATCTCTGCAGTGGCCGTCCTTGTCCTCACCTTCGCCGATACTGTCGGCGCACAGGCCTATCTCGACTTCTCCAATCAGCTCGGCGTGTTTCTGACCCAGATCGCCTTCGGTCAGCTCTGGACGCTCATCGTCGTCCTCATCGCCGTCGCCTCGACTCTGTGCTTCGGCACACGCAGCTACCTCGGCATCGCGGTGGCAGGCGTGCTCGGCGTCGGCGTGATGATCCCGCTGGCACTGATGGGACACTCCGCCGAAGCCTCCGGACACACCCAAGCCGTCAACAGCATCGGTCTGCATCTGCTGGGCGTCACCATCTGGCTGGGCGGCCTTTTCGTCATCGCCCTCCTGGGCTCGGACCTTGCCCGCTCCAACCAGCTGCGCACCACGATCGAACGTTATTCCTCGTTCGCACTCATCGCCTTTGCCCTCGTTGCCTTCTCCGGTGTGGTGAACTCGCTGTTGCGCGTCCACAGCCTCGCTGACGTCATGACTCCCTACGGGCAGGTGATCGTGGCGAAGGCTTTCGCGACGATTCTGCTCGGTCTCATCGGGTTCTGGCACCGGCAGTTCGTCATTCGCCGTCTGGGCACCGCAGCCTCAGTGACCAGGGAGTTCTGGCGGCTCATCATCGTCGAGTTCGTCATCTTCGGTGCCACGATGGGTCTCGCGGTCGCACTCTCGCGGTCCCAGCCCCCGGTTTCGCAGGAGCCTGTGGGTGACCCGTCCCCGGCTGAGATCCTCACCGGCGAGCCGCTTCCGCCGCCGCCGAGCTTTGCCCGATACTTCACTGAATGGTCCTTGGACCCGCTGTGGGTCGTCGTGGCCGTCGGTCTGGCCACGGCCTACACCGTCGGCTTCGTCAATCTCCGGCGTCGAGGTGATTCCTGGCCGGTCCATCGCCTGATCTGCTGGCTGCTCGGCATGATCTTCCTCGTCTACGTCACGTCCGGCGGCGCCAGGGTCTACGGTGAGATCCAGTTCTCCGGGCACATGATCCAGCACATGCTCCTGATCATGGTGGTGCCCCTGCCGATGGTTCTCGGCGCACCTATCACCATGCTCATGCGTGGAACGAAAGCTCGCACGGACGGTTCGCGCGGGATCCGCGAGTGGGTGCTCTGGCTCGTCCACACTCCGTACATGCGTTTCTTCGCGAACCCGATCTTCGCCAGCGTGAATTTCGCCGGTTCCCTCGTCATCTTCTACTACTCGGGCGTGATGAAGTACGCGCTTGAATGGCACCTCGGACACGAGCTGATGATCATCCACTTCCTCGGCGCGGGCTATCTGTTCGCGCAGGCCCTCATCGGCATCGATCCCGGCGTGGAGCGACCGGGATATCCGCTGCGCCTGCTCATGCTTCTCATCACGATGGCCTTCCATGCGTTCTTCGGAATCTCGATTATGAGTTCGGAAGTCCTCATTGAGGGCGACTGGTTCGGCAACATCGGCGCCGACTGGGGCTATTCGGCGATCGAAGACCAACAGATGGGCGGAGGAATCGCCTGGGGCATCGGCGAATTCCCCACCCTGTTCATTGCAATCATGGTGGCCTTCCAATGGTCGAAATCCTCGGATCGAGAGGCTAAGCGCATCGACCGCAGTGAAGCGCGCACCGACGACGCGGAACTTCGCGCCTACAACGACATGCTCGCCAACATGGCCCAGCGCGACGCGAACAGTGGTCAGAGAAGCAGATGACTGCACACCTCGTGTGCGGTAATGTGCACAGGTAATTCCCGGATTCGAGCCCTTTCTGCACCCAATCGTGTGCCGGATGGCGCAGACTGTTGCATGGATCATTTTTATCCACAGCGTCACGCGACCCGCGCCGATGACGTGGACCTGAAGCCGCATTGCAGGGGCATGCAGGCTCACCTCCGCTCGGGCCGAGACGCCACAGCGAGTCGATCCGCGCATTCAACGGTGATGCGGATCGTGGAAATCAAGGAGAGTCATGAGTTCTTCGAACAATGCGGAGAAGAAGACGATACGCGCACAGCTGCGCAAGGTCGTCGCCGCTTCGATGGCCGGAACCGTCGTCGAGTGGTACGAGTTCTTCCTCTACGGTTCGGCCGCCACCCTGGTGTTCAACCACATTCTGTTCCCACCGTCGGACGACCCACTGACACCGATCCTGGCGGGCTTCGCCACCTACGCGGTCGGCTTCATCGCCCGACCCATCGGCGGAATCGTCTTCGGCCACTTCGGTGACAAATACGGACGCAAGAAGCTGCTGCAGCTGTCGATCGTCCTGGTCGGCGTGGCCACATTCCTCATGGGATGTCTGCCGACCTTCGACCAGATCGGGCCCTTCGCCCCGATCCTTCTGGTACTTCTGCGAGTCGTCCAAGGGTTCGCAGTCGGCGGCGAATGGGGCGGAGCGGTTCTCCTCGTCGCCGAACACGCACCGAACAAGGAACGCGGCTTCTGGTCGTCATTCCCGCAGTCGGGCGTGCCCTTGGGCAACCTGCTTGCCACTGGCGTGCTCTTCGTCCTCACCGCAACACTGACCGAAGAGCACTTCCTGTCGTGGGGTTGGCGTGTGGCCTTCTGGCTCTCAGCCGTCATCGTGCTCATCGGCTACTACATCCGCACCCGTGTCTCCGACGCTCCGATCTTCGAACAGGTCCAGGCTGAGGAGATCGAAGAGGGCGTGGACTACGGAATCAAGGCCGTCTTCAAGCGCTACCCGCGTGAAGTCTTCGCCGCGATGGGGCTGCGCTTCGTCGAGAACATCCACTACTATCTCGTGGTGACCTTCTCGATCACCTATCTGGCGATCGCGGTCAAGATCGAAGCCGCAGAGATCCTCGGGCTCCTACTCGGCGCCCACGCGATCCACGCTGTGCTCGTGCCCTTCGTCGGGGCGATGGCGGACAAGGTCGGGCGCAAGCTGCCCTACGGCATCGGAATCGTGCTCACCGCTTCTTGGGGCTTCTTCGCCTTCCCGATGTACGACACCGGCAGCGGTGCGATGATCTTCCTCGCCTTGCTGCTGGGGCTCATCTTCCATGCACTGATGTATGCCGGACAGCCGGCGATCATGTCAGAGATGTTCCCCACCCGCATGCGCAACTCGGGTGTCTCGACCGGATACCAGGTCACGGCGATCGTGGCCGGATCGTTCGCTCCGATCATCGCAACTGCGCTGCTGCAGAAGTTCGACTCCTCGGTGCCGATCGCGTTCTATCTCCTGGCTGCCGCCATCATCTCGATGGTCGCGCTTCTGTTCACAAAGGAGACGAAGGGCATCGATCTGCGTTCACTGGACCAGGTGGACAAGGACCGCCGTCACGCGGCGAAGCGCTGATACTCACACCTCAGCACTCGAATGCACAACAGTGAGTTCGGCAATCGGGCGGTGCCGATGATCGTCGGCACCGCCTGATGACATGACAGCGGACATCACGACAGCGGACAACACCGCCGAACTATGACACGATCGAAGGGACTGCAATGGTCGATCTCAACAAGAAGCGCGCCCTGGTCACGGGGGGAGCCTCCGGCCTCGGCAAGGCGATGAGCGAAGCCTTCGCCGCAGCCGGAGCACACGTCATCGTCGCCGACGTCAACGCGGAATCGGCGGAAGCCGTAGCCAGCGACATCGGAGGAGAGGCGTGGACGGTCAACCTCGCGGACACCTCGGCGCTGGATGGAGTCGACCTTGACGTCGACATCCTCGTCAACAACGCCGGCATCCAGCGGATCCACCCGATCACGGAATTCCCGCTCGAGGAATGGCGACTCATCAACACGCTCATGCTCGAAGCACCGTTCGTGCTCACCAAGGCAGCGCTGCCAGCGATGTTCGCCAAGGGATGGGGCCGGGTCATCAACCTCTCCTCGATCCACGGGCTGCGCGCCTCGGCGAACAAGTCAGCCTATGTGGCGGCCAAGCATGGGCTCATGGGATTGACGAAGACGACCGCCTTGGAAGCCGGTCCTCACGGTGTGACCTGCAACGCGATCAATCCCGGCTATGTGATGACACCGATGGTCAAGGGTCAGATCGCCGATCAGGCGAAGACGAACGGCATCAGCGAGGACGAGGTCCTCGAACAGGTCTTCCTCGGACATTCTGCCGTGCCGAAGCTTGCTGAACCCGGCGACATCGCCGCTCTGGCACTGTTCCTGGCCAGCGATGCTGCCGCCGTCATCAACGGCAGCGCACACAGTGTCGACGGCGGCTGGTCCGCCGCCTGAGGCTAGGCGTACAGCGCCGTCCGAGGCCAGACGTGCCAGGTCGGCCGAGGCCTGATGGAGGGATCGTCCGGGTCTGACTCAGAGGACCTCGAGGACGCTGCGGACTCCTGCGTTGCGCAGGGATTCGTGGCGGACCGAGGCCCAGTAGGAGACCGGTTTCGAGAATTCCTCGGGCAGCACCTGTACGAGGCGGCTGTTGCCCGCGGCGAGGAAGTCGGGCAAGATACCGATCCCGACTCCGTTCGACGTGGCGAGCACGTGCGCATGCACCGAGGTGGAGCGGAAGAATCCCTTGCCGCGCGGCAGCGCATTGCCCGCCTCGTCGAGGTCATCGACCTGCAGCGAGTTCTCGATGTAGTAGATGAGCCGGTGCTCGGCAAGATCCTCAAGCGTCGTCGGTATCGTGTGGGACCCCAGGTACTCACGGGAGGCGTAGAGCTGGAGCCGATAGTCGCGGATGTGCTTTGCGACGCTGCGTGGTGCGTCCGGCCTGCCGACGACGACCTCGATATCGACCCCCGAGCGGTACTGCCGGGCTCGCTGAGTGGCAGTGATGAGTTCGAACTGCAGGCCGGGATGGCTGCGCTGCAGCTGGGTCAGGGCTGGGACCGCGAACTCAAGTGCGAAGGCCTGCGGGCAGGCCAAACGGATCGTTCCCGACAGAGTGGAGCTGGCGTGGGCGTCGATGCGCCCCAGGGCGGACTCGATGTCCTCGGCCACCGGAAGCAGGTGACGTCCGGCAGCACTGAGTTCCCAGCCGTCGGGTGAGGCCACGAGCATACGCTCGCCATAGGCCTTCTCCAGGGCGGAGATACGTCGGGAGACCGTCGTGTGGTTGAGGCCCAGGCTGTGCGCGGCGGCGGTGAACTTGCCCAGTCGAGCCACGGCAAGCAGCGTCAGCAGATCTTCGGGTGAGATCTGCGAACCGGAACCGCCTGGTGCATATGAAGCCATAGTGCTTCCATACTATCTGCGTGCACGCACATATCTGGTGCGGAATATGTGATTCTGCGCGACAGGTGTTGGCCGAGCGACTGGCGTAATGTGAGTGGGAACACTGCACCACCTGAAGAACATGATGCGAGGAGGCATTTTATGTCGACAATTGGATGGGTCGGCCTGGGAAATATGGGTCGTCCGATGACAGCGAACCTGGTCAAGGCCGGTCACACTGTGAATGGCTTCGATCTCGTCGAGATCGCCGTCGAAGAGGCAGCCAAGCACGGGGTGAACCCTGTGAAGTCCATCGCCGAGGCGGTCGCCGGAGCCGACATCGTCTTCACGATGCTGCCCAAAGGTGAGCACGCCCGGGCTGTCTACCTCGAGGCCGACGGTGTGTTGGCCCATGCAGACACCAAGACACTCCTGGTGGACTCTTCGACGATCGACTTCGATTCCGCCCGTGCACTGCATGCAGAAGCGGCCAAGGCCGGCTTCCGGTTCGTCGACGGCCCCGTGTCCGGCGGCGTCACCGGTGCCGAGGCAGGCACACTGACGTTCATGCTCGGCGGCACCGAAGAGGACGTGGCCGAAGCGAAGACGTTCATCGAACCCATGGCCGGCAACATGTTCCACGCCGGTGGCGAGGCCGCTGGTCAGGCCGCCAAGATCGTCAACAACATGATGCTCTCGATCAGCCTGCAGGGCGTCGTCGAAGGGGCCGTACTCGCCGATCGCTTCGGGCTCGACCCGAAGGTCTTCTATGACATCGCGACGGTCTCCTCCGGGGATTCCTGGCCGCTGCGCACCTGGTACCCAGTTCCTGGCGTGACAGAGACAGCGGCTTCGAACAACTCGTTCAAGCCCGGATTCGCCACGGCTCTCATGCACAAAGACGTCGGCCTCGCCCTTGCAGGCGCAGAAACGCAGGGTCTCGACCTGCCGGCAGCGCAGCTCGTCCACGCTCAGCTCCAGAAGCTCGTCGACTCGGGCCTCGAAGGGCTCGACACCTCGGCGCTGATCAAGAACATCGACGCCAAGGCCAAGGGCCTGCCCGAATAAGGACGAGCGAGCTGGTCTGAGGCAACCTGGCTGCGATGAGTGCCGTTGCAGCCAACTGCAGTGACGAGCGCCGTTGCAGCCAGGTGCAGTGATGAGCGCGGTTGCTGGCAGCCTCGTCCCGCCGGACAGACGGCTAACGGTTGGTCAGTTCTCTTCGATCCACGAACGAATTTCGAAGAGAACTGACCAACCGTTAGCCGTGCCCCAGGTCGTCGTGCCCCAGGTCGCCCTGCCCCAGGTCGCCCTGCCCCAGGTCGCCGTGCCCCAGGTCGCCCTGGGGCACGACATACGACTTCGTCGAGTAGGCCCTGCAGCTTCGTCGAGTGGGTCCTGCAGCTTCGGAGGGGAAGACCTGCAACTTCAGAGGGTCCGTGTAAGACTGGAAGCATGAGTTCCCCAGACACTCCTGAACCACAGAATACGTCCGAGCCCCAGAACACTCCTGAAGCGCTTTCGCCGGAGGTCATCGCCTCCATCAGAAGCAATCTCGATGAGGTGGCCACTCGTGCGGCAACCGCCGCCGAGGCGAGCGGTCGGACGAGTGCTGATGTGAAGGTTCTGCTCGCGACCAAGACTCAACCGGCCGCGAAGATCCGAGTGGCCCTCGAACATGGATTCACCCTCATCGGGGAGAACAAGGTGCAGGAGCTGGTCGGCAAGGCGGACGATCTCGCTGATCTCGATCACGAGGCCCATCTCATCGGCCCTCTGCAGAAGAACAAGGTCAATCACACCCTGCGCCATGCACACTGCATCCAGTCCGTCGACAATCTGGAACTGGCGACGAAGATCAACAACCGTCTCGAAGTACTCGACCAGACTGTGGAATTCTTCGTGCAGGTCAACACCTCCAGGGAAGACTCGAAGTCCGGGATCGCGCCCGAGGAGACCGAGGCGCTCATCGCGGCGCTGCACGATCACACACGGATGACGCTGCGTGGTCTGATGACGATCGGTCTGCCCGGACGCACACCGGAAGAGATCCGTCCCAGCTATGCTGACCTGCGAGAACTCAGCGAGAAGCTCATCGCCTCGGGAGTCATGTCGCCCGACGCCACTGAGCTGTCCATGGGTATGAGCAGCGACTTCGAGCTCGCTATCGCCGAAGGCGCGACCATGGTCCGCGTCGGTTCCACTGTGTTCGGCGCGCGCGACCGCACCTGAGCCAAGCCGCGACTACTCCTGACTCAAGCCGCGACCACACCTGAGCCAAGCCGTAGCCGCACCTGAGACGTCCGCAGGCGACACTCACGTTCGAGGACTGGGGCATTGGTCACATGATGACACCGGGCCTCCCGCCGCGGCGGTGAATCTGTGAAGATGGAGCTATGAACACCAGTCCGCAGGATTCCCAAGCGTCCGCAGCGCCTGCCGCCGCGCCGTCCCACCAGGTCAAGGTGCGTGCACCTGAACTCATCGGCCGCAGGTGGATGAACTCCGGCGGCAAGGAGCTGAGCCTGGCCGATCTGCGAGGCAAGGTGATCCTCCTCGATTTCTGGACCTTCTGCTGCATCAACTGCCTCCACGTGCTCGACGAGCTGCGTCCGCTCGAGGAGAAGTACGCACAGGAGCTTGTCATCATCGGCGTCCACTCTCCGAAGTTCGAGTTCGAACGCACCGTCGAGGCCGTCGACCAGGCGGTCGAACGCTACCAGGTCGAACACCTCGTCCTCGACGATCCCGACCTCGTCACCTGGCAGGCATACACCGCCCGTGCCTGGCCGACGCTGGCCGTCATCGACCCAGAGGGCTACCTGGTCGCGACCCTGTCGGGCGAAGGTCACGGTGCCGGCCTCGGTGAGATCATCGAAGGACTCATCGAGGAGCACTCGGCGAAGGGCACACTGCACTCCGGCGACGGACCTTACGTGCCGCCGCCAGCACCGGAGACTGAGCTGTTCTACCCCGGCAAGGTCACCGAACTGCCATCGGGCAATCTCCTCGTCGCCGATTCGGGACACCACAGCCTCGTCGAGTACGACCCCTCGGGCCAGACCATCATCCGGCGAATCGGCACCGGCGAACGCGGTGCGGGTGACGGCGATTTCTCCCAGGCGTCCTTCAGCGAACCCGGCGGCATCACCGTCCTTCCCGGGGACGTGGCAGCGAAGGCCGGCTACCATCTCGTCGTCGCCGACACCGTCAACCACACCCTGCGCGGCATCAACCTCGAGACCGAAACCGTGACGACGGTCGCCGGCACCGGAGCACAGCACATGGTCGGCGCGATCGACAACGTGGTCGGCACGCACGGCGAACTCGGCCGCTACGACGGCCCCGCCCTCGACGTGAAGCTGTCCTCACCGTGGGATGTCCTCTACGTCTCCTCCACCGCCGAGGTTGTTGTGGCGATGGCGGGCAATCACACCATCTGGTCGTTCAACCCCGAAGCCGGATCGATCCGCTTGCTTTCGGGCACCATGAACGAAGGTCTGGCCGACGGTGATGCGGACAGCGCATGGTTCGCGCAGACATCGGGCCTCGACCTCACCTCCGATGGAGACGTGCTCATCGCGGACTCGGAGACCTCGGCGATCCGACGTCTCGACCCGAACACCGGAGCTGTGTCCACGCTCATCGGTGAAGGTCTCTTCGACTTCGGCTTCCGTGACGGTCCCGCCGCAGAAGCCAGACTGCAGCACCCTCTGGGAGTGCGGAGCCTGCCGGACGGATCGATCGCGATCGCCGATACCTACAACGGGGCGATCCGCCGCTATGACTTCACCACGAACGAGGTTTCGACCCTGGCCCGCGGACTGCGCGAACCATCCGACATCTACGTCCTCGAAGCTGCCGACTCCGCGCCGGCCGAGCTCCTCATCGTCGAATCGGCCTCGCACGCCCTGACCCGAGTGAAACTGCCCAAAGACGCTCAGAGAATCGACGAGGGTGCGCTGACCAGCAAGCGCCCCTCGACCGAGATCTCCTCGGGCCCAGTGGCAGTGTCCGTGAGCTTCACTGTTCCAGCAGGTCAGAAACTCGATGACCGGTGGGGAGACCCCACGTATCTGCAGGTCTCGTCGACACCGCCAGAGCTGATCGTCTCCGGGGACGGCGGCGCAGAAGGACTGAAGCGCGACATCGTCATCAACCCCGAATTCGAGTCAGGGGTCCTGCACGTGACCGCACGAGCCGCCGCCTGCGACGGCGAACCAGGCGGAGAGATCCCCCTGCACGCCGCTTGCCATCTCTACCAGCAGGACTGGGGCATTCCGGTCGACCTCGTCGCCACCGCTCCGGCCGAACTCACCCTCGACCTCCGCGGAGCCTGACTCGGCCTTCGCAGTGCCTGAAGCTCGGCGGCCGTCGTAGCCCTGGACGCTCGACAAACTGTCGTTGCAACCGGCCTCGGAGGAGTTATTTCACGGTCACGTCGCCGAGGCGGCGCGGATCGAAGCGGACCTGTGAGGACTTGACGATGACGGAGCCGCCCATGTCGAATGAGAGCGTCTCGTCGAAGTCGTGCTCGGCCGCCGTGACGATGTCGCGATAGCGTCCCTGGATGCGCACCTCGACCGTGGACGGGGTGAGCTCGAGATCGTTGCCCGAGGCGGTCAGGCTGACCTCTGGCTCGCGAGCCAGCGACCACTTCACATCGCCGAGGATCTCGTTGTCCGTCTCATAGCCGAACACGCAGTCCGAGGGGTAGAGGGTCGTCGACTTCACACATTTCGCCAGATGCTCGTTGACCTGCTCACCGACCGACTCCTCCAACTTCGCCGTGGGCTCGGGCGAGAGCGCGATCTGGGCGGTGTCGGTCGGGGCGATCACCTCGGCGCGTTCGGGCTTCGACTTGAGGTAGGTCGCATCGAAGCCGACGAGGTAGGTGGCCGGGAACAGCACGGGAACCTCTCCGGCGGCGACTCCGTAGCCGTTGACCGTGGCAGTTGACGACCCTTCGACTTGCAGGTCGAGAGTCGGCCACTCCTCCTGTTCGATCGCCCAGCGGTCGAACAGCCCGGCAGTCGCCGGCAGCTTCACCATCGACAGATCCACGGTCTGCGTCTGCGAGGACAGAACATAGCTCAGCGAGACCTTCGCATGGTCGCCGTCCATCGATACCGTCGTCGCCTCAGCATCGCGCGGCAGGTCAGGGGCAGCAGAGAGCACATCATGATTGAGCGCCAGAGTCGACGATGGGGTGGGGGAGGCGAGATAGGAGAACGCACGCTCGGCGTTGCCGTCCTCGATCGCGGAGATATAGGCTTCAGCGGCGCGGGCAGGAGTGTAGACGGTCAGGTTGAGGAGGGGAACTGCTGCCACGGTGAGGACGATGACCAGGAGCGCCGAAATCAGAAGCTTGCGCGACGTTCGCATTGCTTCTCCTGATTCGGTGGGGGATGAAGGAATTTCAGTGTAATGCCAATTGCCCGGCACGTGGCTCTATGAACGGCGAGGACGCGCGGGAAGGGGATCCAGATGCGTGCCGGTGGGGTCTATTCCACCGAGTATGCGTGCAGTGCCTGAGTGTCGACCTCGACGAAGACGTGCGTGCCGACCTTGACGTTGGCACGCAGGGCAGATATCGAGTCGCCGAGGCCGGGGTGGAGCACGCCGAATCCGCTCTCGCTGCCGGGCACGCCGGCCAGGTCGGCCAGGTCCACGTCGAGAGCGAGTCCCATCTCGGTGTCCACCGGCGACAGCTTCGCCTGCAGGCAGGAGCCGTGATCGCGCAGTCCGATGACGACTGCCTCGAACACCGTCGCCGAGGTGAACGCCGGGTCGTGTTCGTCCAACGACAGGAGAGCGCTGCGCCACCCGAGAGTGACGAAGACCTTCCCATCGAGTTCGGTCCGAGCCTTCACCGCAGAGTGGCCGATGGACAGCCAGCCTTTGCGTGCCAGCCCGGAGTAGACGTTGACCCTGCTGAGTTCGGCCGGAAGGGAACCCCTGGGCTCCGTGACGACCTGTTCCACAGTGCCCAACGATACGAGCTCGCCTTTTTCGATATCGGCCACCCCCGCCTCGGCGACGGTGAAGTCGGTCAGCGTGTTCGAGGTGAAGACGATCCCACGGCCGTGCGCTGCGGCCAGATCGGCCAGACGACCGCGCAGTCCAGCGCGCACGTGTCCGGGGACGGTTGCGAAGGGGTCGATGAAGGTCAGCCAGGGCAAGCCGCTCGCCCAAGCCACAGCCAGGCCGAGTCGCGCACGCTCACCGGCATCAAGTTCACCGATCCGGCGCCTCAGGACGTCAGGGTTGACCCCGAACTCCGTGCACGCCAGAGCCAATGCCGCCTCCCCAGATCCGGCATCGGCTTCGCGAAGATATGTTCTGACCCACCTGCGCACACGTGTGAGACCCGACCGGAGTCCGGTCGGGAACTGCGGCGGAGGAGCGACGTCGGAGCGCGCAGCAACGGACAGCACCACCTCAGTGGTGCTGTCCGTGCTGCCCATGAGACCGAGCATTGTCCCTGCTCGGAGACGACCGAGATCGATCTGGTGTCTGCCGAGGTGCAGCCCCGCTAGGGACAATTCATCGTTCAACGGATCTTAGAACTCCGCAGGATCGTCGGAGGCGGTCATCCGCCGACGAGTGATGACGACTGCTGCGGCACCGACGACGAGGAGTCCGACTCCGAGCGCCAGTCCGGTCATCTCCGCACCGGTGCGGGGCAGGTCACTGCCGCTGTCGCTGCCGTTCTGTCCGCCCTCATCGACCGAGGTGCCGTTGGTGACGACCGTGAAGCTGCCGCCCTGTGCCTTGTCGAAGCTGTCGGCCTGGGCGGTGACGTTGTACGTTCCCAGCACAGCCTTCACCTTCGCCTGCACGCCGAAGGTGGCTTTGCCCTCGGAGTCGGCTTCCTTGGTCATCGTGTAGCGATCGACCTTGCCCTGAGCGTGCTCGACTGTGATCGTGATCTTCTCACCTGGCTGTGCGCCGGTGATGCCGAGCTTGATGCCCTCGTTGAGGAAGTCCTCGGAGCTGATCTCGGTCGGGTCGATGATGAGCGCCTGGGTCGCAGTTGCCGCGGCCTTCTTCTCACCGTCATCGGTGCCGGGGCTGGCCGGAGCGGTCGTCTCCGACGGTTCTGCCTTCGGAGCGTCCGACTCTGGAGCTTCGGACTCGGCCTCGGTGGGAGCAGGGGCCTCCGACTTATCGTCGGTCTTCGTCGGCTCGGGAGTCTCGGATTCCGTCTCGGTCGGCTCGGGAGTCTGAGTTTCGGTCTCCGTCGGTTCCGGAGTCTTCGTCTCAGTCTCGGTCGGCTTAGGAGCAGCGGGCTGCTGGGCTTCCTTGGTTTCCGTGGGCTCTTCGCTCGGCTCTTCCGATTTGGTCTCGGTCGGAGTCGATGTCGCGGATGGCTCATCAGTGGCGGTCTCGGACGGCGCCGGGGCCGCTCCGGTTGCGGGCGAGCAATCGGAGCCCTTGGCGTCCTCGTCGATGTCCGAGTCACTGGCCACGACCTCGAAGGAGACCTTCGAGGAGTCCTTCTCGGTCTTCTCATCGGTGAGGTAGAGCGAGTATTCGCCAGAGGGAACCTTGGCGTTGTCCGTGACGGAGAAGAAGTAGGTGCCGGACACCTTGCCCTTCTCGTCCACGGTCAGCTTGGTCTCCGGCGAGTACTTGGACCCGTCGGTGCCGACGACCGTGACGGTCGCCTTGCTGTCGGGGGTGAATCCGGTACCGGAGAACCCGATGCCCTTTTTGCGGTCCGCGATATCGGCCCGGGTGACCTGTGCATCAGACAGTGTCGCCTGTGGGTCCGAGCTGTCGGGAACCTTGGAATCTGGGTCGGTTGACTGCTGTGCATCTTCATGTGCACAGAGCGGGCCTGCCGGCACCGGAGCGGACGCTGTCGCTGCGAACGCGGGAGCGCCAGCAAGACCTGTCAATGCAACGGCTACTGCGGGGGCAAGCACAAGACGCGAGGTCTTCACAGTAATGCCTTTCGTTCGTTGTCAACCCACGAAAGACGATGGACTCCCGGCATTCCTTGGCTTAAGAAGAGGAAGGCACCATCGTGCGCGGGTTCGTACAGCTCCTAACTCTAAGGCATTCACGATCGACTGTGGGGAGACACACGGGAGAAAACCAGCAAAAACACCACTGATCGTTATAGAGTCGTTACCAAATACCGGTGTGTCGCGGAGTCTGTGAGCAATTTCGCCCCCTCGTGAGTGCTGCTCACTGCACTCCTGGGGCCTGGGCGACTACCATCGGTTACGTGACTCTCCTTTCCGATCGCGACATTCGCGCCGAGCTCGACTCCGGACGCATCGCCCTCGACCCCTATGACCCTTCTCTGATCCAGCCGGCCAGCGTTGACGTGTGCCTGGATCGCTACTTCCGTCTGTTCGACAACCACAAATACCCGGTCATCGACCCGAGTCTCGATCAGCCCGAGCTCACCCGCTTCGTCGAGGCGGCACCGGGAGAGCCGTTCGTGCTGCACCCGGGCGAATTCGTGCTCGCCTCAACGCACGAGCTCGTCACCCTGCCCGATGATGTGGCCGCGCGGCTGGAAGGCAAGTCGTCGCTGGGGCGCCTTGGGCTGCTGACCCACTCCACGGCAGGCTTCATCGATCCCGGGTTCAACGGTCATGTGACTCTCGAGCTTTCGAATGTCGCGACTCTGCCCATCACCCTGTGGCCGGGAATGAAGATCGGTCAGCTCTGCTTCTTCCGCCTCAGCTCGGCTGCGCTCAACCCCTACGGTTCGCAGGCCACCGGCAATCGCTATCAGGGGCAGCAGGGTCCCACAGCCTCCCGTTCTCACCTCAACTTCTATCGGAGGGGCATGTGACCACTCGCCGAGAGCTGCGGATGCAGCGTGAGGCCGCCGAGCGTGTCAGTGACACGGATGTCTCGGCGGACCTGCGTGGCTTCCATCTGCTTCTCCTCGACGAAGGGGTCGAGGTCTCCGATGTGCTCGCGCTCGTGCACAACAGGCTTCCCGACCTCGCTCCCCGCCTGGATGAAAGAGGTCAGCTGAAGCTGAGCCGACATTCGCGTCTGAGCGAGGGAGTCGACCTCGATGCTGCCGCGATCGCCGCGCTCGAGGTTCCCGACTGGGCTCATCACGCGGTTGTCATCGACTGCCCCCGAGACCGCGAACCGGTCCCGCCGCCGGACTGGTTCAGTGACGCAGACGGACTTCATGAGGCGTTCCCAGAAGGGCTGCCCGACCGGGAGGAGGAGCGGATGCTCAGCCTCATCCTGGGTGTCGCATCACGCCTGCACACCGGTGTCCGCCTCGCGGACGAAGCGGGCCTGCCGACTCGGGTCATCGTGCCCGACCCGGAAGCGAAGATCGACCTCTACCTCTACTCGTCCTATTGGCTCGAGCCCGACGTGGCGCTGTCGCTAGTCCGCAAGCACGCTCCGCATGCCTTCCAGCAGGCGCTGCCGACACCCGACGAGGCTGTCCTGGCCCAGGCCACGATCGACGATCCGCTCTTCGACCCCTCGGCACCGGTCATCCTCGACGGCTACTCGCTCCTCGTTCCTCTCGGGGAGATCAGCGAGAAGGCAGGCATGATTGAGATTCGCGTATCGGAGTCCGACTGGGTGCCGCCGATCATCGGCAAGCATCTTCAGATGCCGCTGATCGAGTACCACGTGCACTGGATGGATACCGACTCGAAGCGCTACCAGCCGGTCCAGACCCGTCGTTTCCGGCGAATGCGCAACACGGTGGCCGGCCTTGTCGACAGCATCGGAGCAGAACTGCTCATCGGCTGTGACGGCACCGGCCTGGATGAGACCGGCTTCCTGGTCACGAGCAGCCAGCTCCGCAGCTGACGCAGGTTCCGGTCCCCGGGCCGCCGCCCCCAGGCCGTTGCGAAACTGACGAGGCCTCAGGCGGTTGTGGAAATTTCCAGGCCCCAGCTCTCTGCCACGTCGACTTCGCCGGCGGTGAAGGGGCTGATGCGAGCAGGTTTGCGCAGAACCTGTGTGGAGTGGGCGTGGAATCTGAACAGAATGTGTTCATCATGACTACTGCGAACGGCCTCATTGATTGGGAGATACGCGGGGTGTCGTGAGAAAATACTGTTGAGCACTACATTCTGGCAAATCTTATAAATGACGGAGGTGTCCGCCGGTGATAGTCATGACAGGAGCCTTTTTCGGGGCTGCTGTCATTGCGTACCCACTGGTCAGGCGCCTCGGTCGCAACGGGTTCTTCTTCCTTGCTCTGGTGCCGTTCGCCGCGCTGATCTTCAGCCTGGCCACGGTCCCCGACATCTTCGGGTCTGCAGGTTCGCCTCTGGTCGAGAGCATGAACTGGCTGCCGGCACTCGGCCTCGAAGGGATCTTCCGCCTCGACGAACTCTCCTGGCTCATGAGTCTTCTGGTCACAGGCGTCGGTGCCCTCGTCTTCGTCTACTGTGCCCGCTACTTCCCGCCCGATGAGCCCGGACTGGCCCGGTTCGCCGCAGTCTTCATGGCCTTCGCCGGAATGATGTACGGACTCGTCGTCGCCGATGAGCTCCTCATGCTCTACCTGTTCTGGGAAGGCACCACGGTCTTCTCCTACCTCCTCATCGGCCACAGCCAATCCCGCCGTCGCTCCCGCCAGGCCGCACTGCAGGCCCTCATCGTCACTACGGCCGGCGGACTGGCCATGCTCGTGGGCATGATCCTGCTGATGGCCGTGACCGGAACTGGCCAGATCTCCACGCTCATGGAGCGCGCCAGCCTCGGTCTGGACACCGGGCCAGTCATCGTCACGGCCGTGATCCTCATCCTCGTCGGTGCGGTCTCGAAGTCTGCGCTGCTTCCCTTCCACTTCTGGCTCCCCGGCGCCATGGCAGCACCGACCCCGGTCAGCGCCTACCTGCACGCAGCGGCGATGGTCAAGGCCGGGATCTACCTCATCCTGCGTCTGGCACCGGGCTACCACGCACTGCCCGGATGGTCGGAGACCCTGCTCACGCTGGGACTGCTCACGATGTTCATCGGCGGCTGGCAGGCCCTGAAGCAGACCGACCTCAAACTACTGCTCGCCTTCGGCACGGTCTCCCAACTCGGGTTCCTCACGACGATGGCCTCCTTCGGTACACCCGACATCACCAAAGCCGCGCTGGCGATGCTCATCGCGCACGCCCTATTCAAGGCCTGTCTGTTCCTGTGCGTGGGCATCATCGACCATCGTGCCGGCACGCGTGACCTGACGAAGCTCTCCGGTGGCTGGAAGGCCTTCCCCGTCGTGGCCGTCTGCGCCACGATTGCCGCCGCCTCGATGTCCGGCCTGCCGCCGCTGCTGGGCTTTGTGGCAAAGGAAGCGGTCTATTCGACTCTGCTGGCCTCTGGGGACAAGGCATCGATCATTGCGCTGATCGGCGTGATGATCGGCTCGATGCTCACCGTGGCCTACTCGGCGCGCTTCGTCTGGGGTGCGTTCTCGAGCAAAGCGGGCGTCGATGACATCGCCCGCCGTGATGAGAAGATCACACTCATCATCTCCCCGGTCATGCTCACCGTACTCACCGTGGTGTTGGGGCCGGCCGCCGGGCTCACCGACGGCTACTTCGGAGCCTGGACGTCGACGCTGCCGGTCATCGACCCCGGCGACGGCGACTACCACCTGGCACTATGGCATGGGCTCGAACCTGCACTGGCCCTGTCCGCGATCACGATCGCAGTCGGCCTGGGCCTCTTCTTCGTTCGCGACTCATTTGCCAAGGTCCAGTCGACGCTGCCTTCGGGTCTGGACTTCCACGACCTCTACAGCAAGCTGATCAACTGGATGGAGAAGCTGGCCCTGTGGGTCACCTCCCGCACCCAGCGCGGTTCGCTGCCGTTCTACCAGAGCGTGATCTACCTCGTCCTCGTGGCAGGCATCGGTCTGGCCGTGATCTCGAACGACACCTGGAACATCGATTTCAAACTCTTCGACACACCTCTCGACTTCATCATCGCGGCGGTCCTCATCATCGTCGCGGTCGCGGCCACCCGCGCTAAGAAGCGTTTCACCGCCGTGGTCGTCACCGGAATCTCGGGCTATGCGATGGTCGCCTACTTCGCTTTCGTCGGAGCCCCGGACCTGGCCCTGACTCAGGTTCTCGTCGAGACCATCACCATCGTCGTCTTCGTCCTCGTCCTGCGCCGACTCCCGGCTCGGATCGGTCAGAGTACCGGACGCTTCACCCCGGCCTGGCGCGCCATCATCGGCGCCGCAGTCGGCGTGGCCATGATGGTGGTTGTGCTCATCGCCGCCGGTGTGCGCATCAGCGACCCAGTCTCCGTGGACTTCGGTCAGCTCGCCTACGAACTCGGCCACGGCAAGAACATCGTCAACGTGACGCTCGTCGACATCCGCGTCTGGGACACCCTCGGTGAGATCTCGGTCCTCGTCGCCGCCGGCACCGGCATCGCCGGACTGATCTTCGTCCGCGGCCGTGAAGGACACCTCCATCGCTTCGTCTCCCGCCGTGACGGAACCGAGCTTCAGGGGAGGGTGCGCTTCCAGCCGGTCGCCGAGGAGATCGGCAACTTCCATGACACTCCGCGCGAGGATGTGACACAGCGGCGAGTCTCCTGGCTCATCGCCGGACGCACACTGGCCCCACGCAACCGATCCATCATCCTCGAGGTGACCGCACGCCTGGTCTTCCACGCTGTCCTCATCTTCTCCCTCTACCTCCTCTTCGCCGGCCACAACGATCCCGGCGGCGGCTTCGCCGGTGGTCTCGTGGCCGGTCTGGCGCTGGTCGTGCGCTACCTCGCCGGAGGCAAATTCGAACTCGCCGAGGCGGCCCGCTTCACCCCGTCGGGCATGCTGGGAACCGGAATGATCATGGCCGTGCTCACTGGCGTCGGCGGTTGGATCTGGGGCGACACCGTGTTCAAGTCCGTCTATCTCGAGGGCGACATTCCGGTGCTCGGGCACCTGTCGTTCGGAACCTCGACGTTCTTCGACATCGGCGTTTACCTCATCGTCGTCGGCCTCATGCTCGACATCCTCAGATCCTTGGGCGCCGAGGTGGACCTGCACCAGGAACGCGATGAGATGGTGCTGACCAACCGACTCAACGAGTCGTACAACCTCTCAGAGAACTTCAGCGCCGAGGCTGAGCACGACGCGGTCTCCTCGATCCTCGACCGTGTCAACCACCTCGACGTGGACAACGGCGCGGAAGGGGGACGACTATGACTGTGCCCTTCATCATGGTGCTGGCGATGGGGTTCCTCTTCGCCTGTGGCATCTACCTCATGCTCGAACGCTCCCTGACCCGCGTGCTGCTGGGTTTCATTCTCCTGGGCAACGGAGTCAACCTCCTCATCATCCTCACCGCAGGCAGGGGAGTCCCGCCGCTGACTGACGGGAAGAACTTGTCCACGGAGGGCATGTCGGATCCGCTGCCACAGGCGCTTATCCTCACGGCCATCGTCATCACGTTCGCGGTCACAGCGTTCCTGCTGGCCATGATCTATCGCTCCTGGCGCTTGGTTCGCGCCGATTCACTGCAGGACGACACCGCCGACCTGCGGGTGGCGATCACGAAGATGATCGACTCCGAGGCGGAGGCGAGCACGGACTACGACGACACCGAGTTCGGCGATGAGGCCGAAAGCCCGATCACCGGCGCCATCGACCTCGACGACGACGGCAAGCCCCACGAGCGGGAAGACGGCGAGGTCAGCACGGACCGGGCGAAGAGCGGCGCGGGCAAGGCCAGGACTGGGACCACCTCGGCGAACAAGGACGGCAGAGGTTCCGAAGGAACCGAGACGGAGGAGAAGAAATGATCGATCTCCTTCCCGTGCTTGTGCCGCTGCCCGTCCTCCTGCCCCTCCTCGGTGCAGGCTTGGCTCTGGTGCTGTCGAAGCATTCGCGGGCTCAGAACATCGTGTCGATTCTGATCCTCAGCGCGGTCATGATCATCTCCCTCATCATGCTCTTCGGAGTCGACGCCCACGGCCCGCAGGTCGTGGCGATCGGCGGATGGGAGCCGCCCGCAGGGATCGTGCTCGTCGCCGACAGGCTCTCCTCTCTCATGCTCGTCGTCTCCTCCCTGGTCACCTTGTGCGTGCTCATCTACGCGCTCAGCCAGGACGCCAACGACGATTCGGACGAGACTCCGATCTCCGTGTTCAACCCCAGCTATCTGGTGCTGTGCGCGGGCGTCGCCAACGCCTTCCTCGCCGGTGATCTCTTCAACCTCTATGTCGGGTTCGAGATGTTCCTCGTCGCCTCCTATGTGCTGCTGACTCTGGGGGCCACGGCCGAGCGTATCCGGGCGGGCGTGACCTACGTCGTCGTCTCGCTCGTATCCTCGATCATCTTCCTGGCAGCGATCGGCGTCATCTACTCGGCGACCGGAACAGTGAACATGGCGCAGCTGTCAGAGCGGCTGAGCGAACTGCCGCCGGATGTGCAGATGATCCTGCATGTCCTCCTGCTCATCGGCTTCGGCATCAAGGCCGCGATCTTCCCGCTGTCCTTCTGGCTGCCCGACTCCTATCCGACCGCTCCGGCCCCGGTCACGGCTGTGTTCGCGGGGCTGCTGACGAAGGTCGGCATCTATGCGATCATCCGCACCGAGACGCTACTGTTCTCCGAGTCCTCTCTGCGAGTGCCTCTCCTGATAGCGGCAGCATTGACGATGGTGGTCGGAATCTTAGGCGCGATCGCCCAGTCGGAGATCAAGAGGATCGTGTCCTTCACTCTCGTCTCCCACATCGGCTACATGCTCTTCGGTGTGGCTCTGGGGACCACTGTCGGACTCGCTGCCGCTATCTACTACACGGTCCACCACATCATCGTCCAAACCGCGCTGTTCCTGGCCATAGGAATGGTGGAAATGCGAGGTGGGTCGACCTCGACCAGGTCCCTGGGTGGGCTCATGGTGCTCTCACCGGCGCTGTCGATCATCTTCTTCATCCCGGCCCTCAACCTCTCCGGCATCCCGCCGTTCTCCGGGTTCATCGGCAAGGTCGGCCTCTTCGCCGCCGGCTTCTCCGACCACGACTGGCTCGCTGTCAGCCTCATCGTCGCCGGCACCGTGACCAGCCTGCTGACCCTCTATGTCATCGGGCGTACCTTCAACCTGGCGTTCTGGCGAGACCCCGCGGATGCGGAGGAGCCGAACGACGAGCTCGTCGCAGAATTCGCCGAACGCAAGAAGGCCAAGCTCGCGGGCAAGCCCTGGAAATCACAGATCGGCGTTCCGGGTTCGATGTTCGCCGCCACCACCGTGGTTGTCATCGCCTCCATCGTCCTCACTGTCTTCGCGGCCCCGCTGTGGGGCATGGCGAACCGTGCTGCGGAGAACCTGCAGTCGCCGGTCGGCTACGTGAGCGATGTGCTCGGGGGTGATGGTTCGTGAGTCCCAACCGGCCTCGGATGACGAAACGCAGGAGCTTCGTCCAACAGCTCGTTCTGGTGTTCTTCCTCGTCCTGTTGTGGGTGATGCTCTGGGATGCGGTGTCGCTCATGCACATCATCACAGGCATCATCCTCGCCTTCGTCGTGACCCGCGTGTTCTACCTGCCGCCGGTGGTGCTCTCCGGCAGGTTCAACATCATCCACGCCCTCAGCTACGGACTGTGGTTCCTCTATTCGCTCATCATCGCCTCTGTCGAGGTGGCTTGGTACGCATTCCGACCGCGCGCGGTGGGCGCCGGATCGGTCATCGCCTGCGACCTGCGCACGAGTTCGGACCTTCTGATGACACTCGTAGCCGACACAGCCAGCCTCATCCCCGGATCGATCATCGTCGACAGCGACCGGGCGCTGGGCGTCCTCTATCTGCACGTCCTCGACTGCGATTCCGAGGAGAAGGTCCTCGCCGCCAAAGAGCTGGTCTACCATATCGAAGAGCTGCTCATCAAAGCCCTCGGCTCCCACCGTGACCTCGCCGCGCTGAAGGTCAATCCCGATCCGATGGCCGATGAACGCGGAGGTGCCCGATGAGCCAGATCGTCCTCGACACCCTCATCGTCGCAGCCTCGGTGCTGCTGGCCACATCGGCGATCATCGCCCTCTACCGCATCGTCCGCGGGCCCTCGATCCTCGATCGCATGATCGCCACCGACGTTGTGCTGGCCTCCATCATGTGCGGTTTGGGCGGGTTCATGGCTCTCTCCGGTCGCACGGATCTCCTGCCCGTGCTCATCGTGCTGGCGATGCTCGGGTTCGTGGGCTCCGTCAGCGTCTCCCGGTACGTGTCAAAGTCCGATTCCATGACCCCCGGCGCCGAGGTGGGCTCACTCAGTGACTTCTCCAGCTCGGACTGGCATATGCCCAAGGAATCAGCCGATGACGCCGAGGGGGACAGTGACACCGGGACCCGCCAGCAGGCACAATCCGCGGTCGGTGAGGAGTGGCCCGATGACGTGGCCCGCGGAATCTCCGATGTCGCCGACGGACCCGATGCGATCACCGTGCAGGAAGACGAAGAGCCTGTGACCGTGGGACTCGATCAAGGAACCGACCCCGGCGCCGACCTCAGCGCCGAACCGGTCGCCGACCCGGATGCTGAGGGTGAGGGGATGGGCACGGGACCCGACTCGGGACCCGAGGACTCCGACGACGGTGAGCGCACCGGACCTGAACCGGAAGAAGACGAAGGGGGACGCCGATGATCCTCGACATCATCTCTGCGGTGCTCATCCTCCTCGGCGGAGTGCTGTCGCTGGCTGCCGCGTTGGGTCTGCTGCGCTTCGGCGATCTCCTCTCACGCATGCACGCGAGTGCAAAGCCCCAGATCCTGGGGCTGCTGATGGTGGCTGTCGCGATTGCGATCCAGTACCCGGCGTGGTCGACGGTGACGACCTTGGCGATCGTCATCTCGTTCCAACTCGTCACGATTCCCGTGGCCACGCACATGGTCGGACGCGCCGGTTATCGCACCAAGCACCTGCGTCGTTCTATGCTGTACCGAGATGAGCTCGCCGAGGCGGTCGATCGAGCAGAAGCCAGGGAAGCCGCGTGGGAACGCAGAAGAGGAAGCGGAACGGACCACAATGACGGTTGACACTCAGCATGATCCCCAGCCCTTGGTGCTGGTCGCCGACGACGAACCCGATGTCCTCGGCGCCGTTGTCCCCTTCCTCGAACGCTCCGGCTTTCGGGTGCTCGCCGCCAGCGATGGCCTGTTGGCCCTCGACGAGATCCACCGGCACAATCCCGATGTCTGCGTCCTCGACGTACTCATGCCCGGTGCCGATGGCAGACAGGTTCTGCGACGACTGCGCCAGGAGGAGAACTGGGTCCCCGTTCTGCTGCTGACCCAAGTCGGAGAAGCCGTCGAGCGGGCGATGGCACTCGAAGAGGGCGCCGACGACTACCTCAACAAGCCCTTCGACCCACATGAGCTCGTGGCGCGCATCCGCGCAGTGCTGCGTCGGACCCGAACAGATGGGCCGCCCCTGGCCACCGCTCCGGTGCTGGTGTCGAGCTTCGGCCTGCGGGTCGATCGTGTGGGCAGGCGCGCATGGATGGGCAATCGTGAACTTGTCATCACCCCCAAGGGCTTCACCCTGCTGGAATACCTCATGGTCCACAAGGACGAACTCATCGAACGGTCCCGTCTGCTTGAGATCCTGTGGGGTTTCGAAGAAGCTGTGGGCACACGTGCGGTGGATTCCCGTGTGGCCGAACTGCGCCGAGTCCTCGGGGAGGACGCCGCCGAACCTCGGTGGATCGCCACCGTGCAGGGTCGGGGCTACAGATTCGTCGGTGAGGTCCGAGGCGAAGATGGTCAGAGGTCACCATGACGAACTTTCTGGTCTTCGAGATCCAGATCTGGCTGTTCCTGCTCCTGCTGTTCCTCGTGCTGGCAGGCTTGGCCGTCGGTGCCTTCTTCGCCTGGAGGCATCTGCGCAGACGCGAGGCCGCACTGAAGGAGTCGATCGAGACAGCGGCGAGTGAGGACTCCCTGGCCAAACGCAATCGGATGCTCATCCGACTGGACCACGAGTTGAAGAATCCGCTGACCGCTCTGCGCACCTCGGCCGCGAGCATCCGCGACGTCGTTCGTGAGGGCGGCTCGATCACCGAAGTCGAATCCTCAGCCAAACAGGTAGACATCTCCTCGCGCCGGGTCGCACGCCTCCTGGCCGACCTGCGCAAGCTCGCCGACGTCGAGACGCGCATCATCGAATACTCCCGAGTCGATCTCGATCGGCTCATCCACCAGGCCGTCGAGGATGCATCGACGGCACCCGGCGCCGAAGATCGCATGATCGTGGCTACGGTCGCCCGTGCCCCCTGGCGTCTGCCCGACGTCGCTGGTGAGGAAGATCTGCTGCTCACGGCGATCCTCAACCTGCTGGGCAATGCGCTCAAGTACTCCTCGCAGGCCGAAGTCGTCGAACTGCGTGCCAATGAGCAGATCATCGACAGCCACCGCTGGGTCGTCGTCGAGGTGGCCGACACCGGCAGCGGCATTCCGCTGACCGAGCAGGAGCAGGTGTGGGACGAACTCTCACGCGGCTCGCGCGTTCGTGCAGTGGCTGGTTCCGGTATGGGCCTGTCATTGGTGCGGGCGATTGTGACTCGTCACGGCGGTTCGGTGCAGCTGTTCAGCCAAGAAGGTGTGGGCACCTCGGTGCGTATGGTGCTGCCGGTCCTCGGCGACGCCGCGCAGGTGACGGTGCCGCCTATGGCCGATCAGGTCGGGCATGCCGCGGCCGGATCTCATCCGGTCCAGCCAGTGCAGCTTCCCGACTCGGGGCAGACTCCCGGTTTCCTGCCTCCCCGGCAGCCCAACGAGGCGGAGCTCCAGGGACGGATCCTGGGCACACCACGCAGAACCTCGAAGCGACGCCTCGAGCGGGTCGACGGTGCACTCGTCCACCGGTCGACCGGAGAATCACTGAGCGGCGGTTTCCCACCGGACTCTGGTCAGCACTCCCAGTTCAAGCCCGGCCCAGGCGTGGCCCGGTCACCCGGGAACCCACAGGCAGCGCCGCAGTCAGGGCCCCAACCTGGACCCCAGTCGAGACCGGTGCAGGGTGCCGGCGGTCCGCAGTCGGGTTCGCAGCAGCCTCATGGGAGTCAGCCGGGACCGCAGCAGGCCTACGGGAGTCAGTCGGGACCGCAGCAACCTTATGGGAGTCAACCGGGACCGCAACGGGCCTGGCAGCCGCCGCAGCCTCCGCCGCAGCCGCCTCAAGCACAGCAGCCTGATTCGGGGCAGCAGCCACTGAGCCGCCGTGAGCTGCGGTCGAGGGAAGAACGGTGATGACACACGCTGCGAAGGTGCGAACAGTCGTGGCAGGAGCGGTACTGATCAGCCTTGCGCTCAGCGGCTGCTCGGCTCTGCAGATCCGCACCGCAGAACGGGATACCGGTCCCGTCCGTGTGGCAGTGCAGAAGAAGGCCGGCGAGAACCCCACCACGGCACCCCCCGACGACGGAATCCCCGAAGGGATGAAGGAAGTCTCGGTCAACCTCGGCGCCGAATGCCCCGTCGACGTCAGCGTTGCGATGACAGATGACTGGACCCAGGGATCGGCCAACGACGATTTCCACTCCTTCTCCCGCGGCACCTCCGTCACCGACGCCGACACGATCCTCATCACCTGCAGCAAGGGCTACGACGAGTCTCCACAGTCGATTGTCGATGCGAAGAAGAAGTACACGTTCGCGGAACCGGATTCCTCGGTGATGTCTCAGCGCACGGGCAGCCTCGCGGCCGGCTCCTACTGGTCTTACCAAGGTGTGCTCGGCCCGACGGAGATCTTCGCGATCAACCAGGAGCCGACAGTCATGTACGGGACCCGGATCGGATACCAGACAAATGGGCGCCTCGTCGATATCGGCGTCGAGATGCGCGCTCTCGAAACGGACGCGGACGCGGCAGAGGAGTTCAAGCAGATGCTGCCCACGGTCACCATCGACGGCGAGAAGGTTCCCGCGCCGAGATTCAAATAGAAGTCTGCATGCCCGACCGTCGACGATGATCCTAGGATGGTCCTATGACGATCAACGACGCTGTGACTGCTCTCCTCGATGCGCGCCGGCTGCAAGGCCTCCTGACGAATCAGACCGGCCGAGTCATCGCCCAGTATTCCTTCCTCAATGCCGAGGGCAGCAGCTATCTCTCCCACCTGGCAGATATCGGCGGTGAACGACCGCGCCGAATCACCCGCGGCGATCAGTCCATCGGCCCAGCCGCCGTCAGCGACTCGGGCACCGTCTACTTCGCGGCCAAGCGCACCGGCGAAGACGGCAAGGATGCCGAAAGCCCCAGCCTCTGGGCTCTGCCGGAGACTGGGGAAGCACGCAAGCTCGCCGATCACGACGGCGGATTCTCCCGAATCGAGGTCAAAGGCCTCTCCATGATCGTGCAGTTCCCCGTGCACAGCTGGGCCGCGAACGAGGACGAACACCAGGAATACAGTCAGGAACGCAGAGAATCGAAGGTCAGCGGAATCCTCCACACCGGCTTCCCCATCCGCTACTGGGATCATGACCTGGGCCCAGGGCAGGAGACCCTCGCGGTCGCAGACCTGACCGAGGTCACCGACGAATTCGACGAGGACCTCGCCCCCGACGCCACACTGGGCGCTGCTGAATCCGAGATGACCACGTCCGACGGCGCCACGACCACGTCCGACGGTGCCACGACCACAAACCCGGCTGCCGGGGTCAGCAGCTTCAGCGAAGATTCGACCACAGCCGCTTCTACCGGACTCACCTTTCGCTACCTGACGCTGCCCTCGGGACGGCTCGTCGACTGGGCCGTCGATGACGAAGCGCAGTTCGTTCTCGTCCAGGTCGAGAAGCCGATCCCAGGTCAGCTCGAGGCCAGCGAGATCTGGCAGATCGACCTTCACAAACACAGTGCACCCCGCCTGCTGGTCGAGGCTTCCGTCGACCACGGTTTCGGCGTCGAGGCGATCAGCCCAGACGGAACCCATGCCCTGGTCACCCGCGAGCAGTTCTGGACGTCGAAGACGAACCTGTCCGCAACGCTCATGCTCCTTAACCTCGACACAGGGTCGATAGCGACAGTCTGGCCCGAAGCCGATCACTGGTTCGACCCCGTCTGGGCCGACGATTCGACGATCGTGGCAACCGCTGACGACCATGGGCGCGGCAGTGTCTTCATCGGCGATGTCAACGACGAACAGCCTCGGCGGCTCGTGGGCGGTCCGGGGCAGAAATATGCCTTTTCAGGACTGCAGGTGCAGGGAATCACGGTCGTGGCGACCGCCTCGGCGATCGATGTTGCACCACTGCCCATCGCCATCGACCTGGTCTCGGGCCAGATCAGCGAGCTCGCCAATCCCGCGAACGTCATCGACGGGGCAGGCACCCTCACCGAGGTGGCCGCCGTTGGTGACGACGGCACCGAGGTGCGAGCCTGGTTGGCTCTGCCCGACGGGGAAGGTCCGTTCCCACTCGTCGTATTCGCCCACGGCGGGCCCTGGGGATCCTGGAACTCGTGGACGTATCGGTGGAATCCGGGACCGTTCGCGGCCGCCGGATATGCGGTGCTGCTGCCGGATCCGGCGATCTCCACCGGCTACGGCCAGTCAATGATCGACCGCGGCCAGCAGGAACTGGGCGGGGCACCGTTCACTGACATCCTCGCACTCACGGATGCGGCCATCGAACGCTCCGACATCGATGGCGAGCGCACCGCTCTGGCCGGCGGATCCTACGGCGGGTACATGGCGAACTGGGTGGCCGGGCACACCAGCGAACGGTTCAGATGCATCATCACGCACGCCTCCCTGTGGAACACGACGTCGATGGTACGGACCACGGACAACGCCTCTTGGGACGTGGCCATGCGGAAGCAGTCGGGGACGTACTCGCCGCACCTGTTCGCCGACCGGATCGAGGTGCCGATGCTCGTCATCCACGGTGACAAGGACTACCGGGTGCCCATCGGGCAGGGGCAGGAACTCTGGTACGACCTGCTGTCCCGGTCGAAGACACCGCTGGACGCGGAGGGGCACACGCAGCATCGCTTTCTGTACTTCCCCGACGAAGGACACTGGGTAACCGGTCGCGGCAATGCCGAGGTCTGGTATCGCACGGTCCTGGCGTTCCTCGACAGGCACGTCCTCGATGTCGACGCCCAACGCGACCGCACACTGGGGTGAAGGCGGAAATCGGACCGATGACCACAGCCAGCGACCAGGCGAACGCGACGACACCCGCGGACACGATCATCCGCAATGCCATCATCCTCGACGGCGATCCGGTTGGTTTCTCCGTGGATACGGCCGATGACTGGCTTGCCGAGGCCGGGGGAATCGTCATCGCACGCGGCCGCGGTTCGGGCTGGCAGGACCTGAGCACCTCGGCGAGAGTGAGGACCATCGATGCAGAAGGTGCGTACCTGGCCCCCGGTTATGTCGACATCCACTGCCATGGAGCTGGCGGCTCCAGCGCCGAGGACGGGGATGACGGACTCGATGAGGTGCTCGCCGTCCACCGCCGGCACGGAACCCGGGCGCTCGCCCTCTCCTTCGTCTCGGACACGATCGAGGGTCTCTGCGGCTCCCTGAGGACCGGAGCCAGGCTCGTGAGGGAGAAGCCTGGTGTGCTCGGACTGCATGCCGAAGGGCCGTTCCTGTCACCGGACTTCAAGGGCGCCCACGCACCCGAAGTGCTCACGAGCCCCACCCCCGAGGCGGTCGAATCGATCCTTACGGCTGCTGACGGAACACTGGCCCAGATCACGATCGCCCCCGAACTGCCTGGAGCGCTCGACGCGATCTCACGGTTCACCTCGGCGGGGGTGAGCGTGGCCATCGGGCACACAGCAGCCGGCTACGAGGAAGCGGCCCGTGCCTTCGACGCGGGCGCAAGCATCCTCACCCACACGTTCAACGCGATGTGCGGCATCCACCACCGGGCGCCCGGTCCGATCCTCGCCGCGATCGAGGCAGGACACGTCACGCTCGAACTCATCAACGACGGGGTGCACGTGGCGACCGCCCCCGCAAGGATGCTGACGCGCCTGGTGCCCGGCAGGATCGCGCTGATCACCGATGCCATGGCCGCGACAGGGATGGCCGACGGGCGGTACATGCTCGGATCTCTGCCGGTGCAGGTGGAGGATTCCGTGGCGCGACTGCTGGGCGAGGACGGTTCGACCGGGTCCATCGCCGGCTCCACCCTGACCATGGAAGATGCGGTGATGAGAGCAGTCACCGAGGTGGGCATGACCCCACTTGAGGCGGTCCGGGCCGCGAGCCTGGTGCCGCTGCGGGCTCTGGGGGTCATCGCCGACGATGAGCTCAGTCGGCTGCGCGTGGGAATGTCCTCCGATCACCTGCTGCTGAACGCGGACATGAGCATCCGGCCAGAGAACATGGCACGATAGGAGATATGGATGCCCTGCTCCTCATCGACACCGACGACGCCAGCTACATCTCCGACGACAATGCCGAGATCTTAGTCGACATCGTCGGCCGTACTCGCACCGTCGGCGGTGTCCTCATCTTCGCCTCGACGAAGGAGGAACTCGTCGACGTCGATGATGAGGAACTGTCCATCTTCGTGCCCGACGAAGAAGACCTCGTGCTGCGTTCGGAGAAGCCTGACGTCTTTGACGGCATCCGAGACCTGGCTCCCGGTCTCCACGACATGGGCATTGACCGCATCGTCATCGCCGGCGGAGACGTCACCACAGTCGCGAATTCCGAAGATGCTGAGGCCCCGGTCGACGCAGCTGCTCCCGACGAGGCAGCTGCCCCGGACGGCGCAGGCAGCACGGATGACGCCGACGCTCCCGACGACACAGGCGCCCCCGACGACACCGGCGCCGGCGATCTTCCGGGATCGGTTCGTGCCTCCGCGATGGCCGCTCTCGTCTGCAACTTCGACGTCATCGTCCTCTCCGACGCGGTGATCGACCCCGAAGGCCACCCCGTGACCTGGTTGGACTCGGCTGAAGAGGCTGGAGCCATGATCAAGAAGACCGCTGACACTTGGCTTCGGATGTGATTTCCGAGGGCACCGAGCAACGCAGCTCAGCTGAGGACCTGTTCCTCTTCGGTGGTGACAGGGTCGCTCTGGCGCCATAGACCATGTTGGTTCTACACTGTGTAGAAGATTTGAGTCTCCTGAGGCTCAGCCACGGTGCCATCTGCGCGAGCAGCCCAAAGAGAGGAGAGGCATGACCGGGTCGAACAAGTCGGTTCGTGCTCTCTTCGCCGCGCTCATGACGACTCTGCTGGCCGTGCTTATGCACGTCGGCGCCGGTGGCACGACCTCGTTCGTCGGCACCGTGATCGTCTTCGTCTTCGCCTTATGGGCCGCGATGATCCTCGCTGGTCGTCGACTCGGATATCTGGCATTGGGATCGCTGCTCGGCTTGGGCCAGATCCTCATGCACCTGTCGATGGGTTGGTTCACCGCCGCACCCGCCTCCGCCGGTGCAACGACGGCCGGAACAGCCATGGGCCACGAGCACATGAACCACGGGACCGGTGCCCTCGACCTGGGCCAGGCTGGGTCGATGTCTCATCCGATGTCGCACATGGCCGGTGACGGCTCGAGTGCGAGCCTGGCCATGGTGCTCGCTCACATCGCCGCGGTCATCGTCACCGCGGTGGCCCTCAAACGCGGCGAAGACATCATCCTCACCATCCTGCAGCTGGCGCTGGGACCGGTCGTCACCGCACTCCGGTCACTCGCCGAGGCGGTCGGGGTACTGGCCGAATTCCCGACCCGACTCGTCCAGGGCGAGTTCCATCTGCCACAGGCCATCACCACTGCCGTCGTCGGCCCGAACTACCGACGCGGACCGCCCGCTCTCGTCTGAGCTCAGAATCTCACCATCGGCGCAGACCCCGCCGACTCACACATCATTGGTGACAGCCATGCACCGTCGCAGACGACCCGTGCCGTGTGCCCGATCGTGTCCATGCGACTGATCGCGCCCGATCGGGTCGGCGCCCGACCGCGTCCGCGTCGACGCACGCCGCGATCTGTGCCCGGCTGCACCGACAAGCTGAAAGTGCAGACGAAATGCGAAAGAACACCACCCTGATGGCCACCATGTCAGTCGCCTTCATGATCGGGCTCAGTGCCTGTAACCAGAGCCAGGCGAGCGAGCCCGAAGAAGCGAGCAGCTCCCAGGTCAGCGTCGACTCCCTGAGTCTCGACAACGCCTGGGTCAAGGCCGCCGACGACGGCATGACCGCTGTATTCGGAGAACTCAAGAACAACAGCGACAAGGACATCAACCTCGTCGCCGCGAAGTACGATGACGCCGACCAGGTCCAACTCCACGAGACTCTCGAAGACAACTCGGGAGGAATGTCGATGCAGGAGAAGAAGGGAGGCTTCGCGATCCCTGCGGGTCAGTCCCTGAGTCTCAAGCCCGGGGGCGATCACATCATGGTCATGGGTTTGGCGAAGCCGATCAAGCCGGGTGAGGAGATCTCGTTGGAGCTCGTCACCGCCGATCAGCAGAGCTTCCCGGTGACCGCGATCGCCAAGGACTATTCGGGCGCGCAGGAGAACTACGCCCCTGGTGAGGCCGATGGCGAAGGTGACGGCGCCGACCATGATGACATGGACCATAAGGACATGGATCACGGGGATGCGGATCGCGACGAGATGGACCACGGGGACAGCGGTGACCACTGAGCCCACGTCCAGAGATGCCTCTTCTGATTCTCACGGCTTCAGCCGCCGACGCCTCATCGCATCGGCGGCCGCGGCCGGAGGGTCGGGAGTAGTCGGGGCTGTCGCAGGCTTCGGTGTGGGACGCTCCGGTGCTGGCGGCCGTGCCGAGGCCGCGCCGTCCCGGGATCTCAGAGGAGCAAACGGCCCGATCACCGAACCCTTCTACGCCCCTCACCAGTCCGGGGTGGAGACTCCTCCGCAGGCTCATGCGCACTTCCTCGCATTGACGCTGAAACCCGGAATCAACGTCGCCGAGGTGGTCCGCTGGCTTCGACTGCTCACGGCAGATGCCGCCGCCCTGACGCAGGGCAGCGGCCCACTGGCCGACTCCGAACCCGAACTCGCCCACGACCCGGCGCGACTGACGGTCACATTCGGATTCGGACGCGGCATCGTGAAGTTGGCGGGGCAGAAATCCGTACCGACCTGGTTGGGTCCGCTGGAGAAGTTTCCGATCGATGCTCTCGATCCGGACCTGTGCACAGGGGATCTGCTGCTGCAGATCTGCGGTGACGATCCGCTGACCTTGGCACATGCCCGAAGGATGCTGTGGAAGGATTCCCGGACCTTCGCCGAGGTGGCCTGGCAGAAGGATGGGTTCCGCCGTTCCTACGGCAGCAAGGCAGAGGGGAAGACTCAACGGAACCTCTTCGGACAGTTGGATGGGACAGCCAATCCGGGATCCGGATCTGAGGACTTCGCGCGCATCATCTGGGGACAGGGCACCGGCCGGGATGATGCGGTGTACTCCGCGCGCGGGGAACCGCCGGACAACCTCGGCGCGCATCTGCCTGAATGGATGCGCGGGGGAACGACGCTGGTGCTGCGCGATATCGCAATGAACCTGGACACCTGGGATAGGGCTGACCGGCCGGCACGCGAGTTCGCGACGGGACGGACCCTCGATCAAGGCGCACCGCTGTCGGGCACTGACGAGTTCGATGCTCCCGACTTCACCGCGGTCGACAAGCGCGGCCTGACGAAGATCTCGGCGGCTTCGCATGTGGCCAGGGCCCGCGATGGGCTGGGTCCGGAAATTCAGATCCACCGGCGAACGTTCAACTACGAGACGGGCGCGGGGGAGGAGGCCGGACTGCTGTTCGCATCGTTCCAAGCCGACATCGACCGGCAGTACCTGCCGATCCAACGCCGCCTCGCCGAGGTGGATCTGCTCAATGAGTGGACCACACCGATCGGGTCGACGGTGTGGGCGATTCCGCCGGGCATCAAGGAGGGGGAGTACATCGGACAGAGCCTCTTCGAGGGGTGAAGCTGTTCAGAACAGTGTTGGTGGAAGCGCATCCTCGAATTCGAGCAGCCAGCGTTTGGTGGCCAGCCCCTCGCCGCGACGACCGCCGGAGTAGCCGCCCAGCCCATCGCTGGCCACGACTCGATGGCAGGCGATGACCAGCGGGAGTGGATTCATGCCCATGATGCTGCCGATTGCCCGTGCGGGGATTCCCGTCCCGCTGCGCCGGGCAAGCTCGCCGTAGGTGACGGTGGTGCCGGGCCCAACAGTCTCGTCGAGAGTGGTGAGCACCGTCCGCGCGGTCGCCGAGATCTGCCCCAGGTCCAGGGGCAGATCGAAGGTGGTCAAGGTTCCGTCGAAGTAGTCGCGAAGCTGTCGCAGTGCTTCGGCGAGGAGAGGGTCAGTGTGGTCAGCGTCGGGGCCAGCAGTGCCCAGATCGGTGTCGTCGACCTGGCCGGATTCTGTGTCCGGCTCTCGCCAAGTGACTCGGGTGATGGACCGCCCGTTGCTGGTGACGGTGATGGGGCCGACGGGAGTGCCCGTCGTAGCTTGAGAAGAATCATCCTCGGCATGGAACTCGTACGAACTCATCGTCACGCATCTCCTCCCTGTCGGTGCAAATCTAGCGCGTTATTATGGCCGGGCCATAGGGTGCTGTTGAGGGGCACGGCGCTGAGTTCGTTCACCATTCTGCGAAAGACCCTCCGGCTCTTGTGAATGAGCCGAAGGGTCTTTCGAATGGGTTCAAGGCATCATGATCTGATTCCCTGAACTTGGATCACTTCTCTTCGTCGGCGATCTCACCCTCGTAGGCGTCTGGGTTGCTCTTCAGCCATTCGGCAATGGCTGCTTCGCCATCGTCCTTGTGCTTATTGACGACGAGATCCTCGAGGTCACCATACTGCTTGTCATCGAGCTTGATCTTGCCGATGTAGTCAGCGGCCTCAGGGAAATCTTCGGCGAATGACTTGGTGCCGGTGAAGTGCAGCTTCTCCGCCTCGCCCATCGCGCCCTTCGGATCCTTGAGGTCCTTGACCGGGTAGGCGTTATTCGCCCAGAACGGGCGCCACAGGGTGACGACGATGTCCTCTTTGGCGTCGGTGGCATTGCCGAGCTCGGTGAGCATGGCTGCGGTCGACGAGGTGACGAGTTCGTACTCCTTGTCCAAGCCGTAATCGGGGATCATCTTCTTCGTGGCCGCGGTCAGACCGGCGCCGGGCTCGATGCCGATGATCTTTCCGTCGAAGTCCTTGCCCTTGCCCTTGAGGTCCTCGATCGAGTTGATGTCCTTCATGTACTTCGGCACCGCGATGGTGAGCACAGCGTTGTCGTAGTATGCGCCGACATCAGAAAGATCGTCGCCGTATTTGTCGATGTACTGCTTGTGCGTGACCTCGGGCCACGACGAAGGGTACATGTCGACGTCGCCGTTGGCGATGCCGGCGTAGAGGACTGCGGCGTCGCTGAAGGTTTCGGTCTCGACGTTGTAGCCGAGCTTTCCGAGCTGGTCCTCGAGCAGCAGCGAGACGCTCTGACCATCGGTCCAACCGGTGACATAGCCGAGCTTGATATCGCCCTTGTCTCCGCTTCCGCCGTCGTCCTGAGCGGCTTCCTGCGAGCAGCCGGTCAAGGCCAGGCCGAGAGCCGCGACTCCGGCGACGAATGTGGTGAGGAATCTATTCTTCATTGCATGTTCCTTTTCTCTTGTATTCGACAATTCTTGTCTGTGACGGCTGGGGATGGTCAGGCCTGTGCAGCAGTGGCCTTCTTCTTTGCGCTCCGGTTGCGGAACGTAGCGATCAGTGAGTTGGGAAAGTCCTTCGCCGTGCCCAAGGCGGCTGTCACTCTGTCGAGGTAGACCGCAATGATGACCACACCGAGTCCGGATTCGACGCCGAGCGGCAGGTTCTGGCTGGCGACCGCTTCGACGACGTTCTTGCCCAAGCCGTCGGCTCCGACGAAGCCGGCGATGACGGCCATGGCAAGAGCAAGCATGATGACCTGGTTGATGCCGGCCATGATCGTCGGCGTGGCCAGCGGCAGTTGGACGCCCCTGAGGATCTGCCCCGGTGTCGCACCGAAGGACTGACCGGCTTCGACCGTCTCCGAGTCGACTCCGCGAATCCCGAGTTCGGTGAATCTCACACCTGGAGGCAGGGCGAAGATGACCGTCGACACGAGGCCGGGCACCACACCGATGCTGAAGAAGGTGACAGCGGGAATGAGGTAGACGAATGCGGGCATTGTCTGCATGAAGTCGAGCACGGGGCGGATCACGGCAGAGGCCGTATCGTTCCTGGCCGCCAGGATGCCGACCGGGATTGCGATGATGACTGCGATGACCGCGGCAATGATGACCAGTGCCAGTGTCTGCATCGAGGGCACCCACTGATCCATCGTCACGATGAAGAACAACGTGATCAGCGTCCCCAGCGCCATCTGCCAGGAACGCAGAACCCAGCCGATGAGCGCGAGCAGAATCATGATGACGAGAGGATGCAGATCGACCAGCACATTGGTGAGTGAATCGATGAGGAAGGTGAAGAGGAACGTGATGAAGTCAAAGAACCAGGCGACGTTGTCTTTGAGCCAATCGAAGGCGGTGTCGACCCAGATTCCCACTGGGATTCTGATGTTCTCCATTAGAGATCACCCCTCCCACTTGCCGCTCCGGTTTCTGACGCATCATCCGTCTCGGCGAGGATTTGATCGATGAGTCCGGTGTCCACTGGTGCAGTCCACTCCAGATTGGCGTCATCGTGGGTGGTCTGCTCTCCGTCGCCGTTCTGGTTGCCCAAGGCGGCGAGCAGGGTCGCTCGGGGGACGACCCCGACGAGATGCCCGTCGTCATTCGTCACTGGTACAGGAAGAGGGGTCTCCGAGGATGGGAGGAACAGCTCGATGAGCAGATCCTCGGGTGATGCCGATGTCGTCATTGGTTGGATGATCTCGTCCAGAGTGTTTCCGCCATTGCGGAGATGGTCGATGCAGTCGCGATCGCTGACGACACCGAGGAATTTGCGGTGGCGGTCGGTGACGTAGATCGCCGAAGCATTGCTCTCACGCATGTTGCGCAGAGCGACACGAGGCCCGTTCTGGTTGGTCACGACCTGTCGTGCCTTTTCCATCACGTTGCTCGCTGTCAGGACACGGGCACGATCGACGTCGTGGACGAACTGTGCGACGTAGTCATTGGCGGGATCGGTGAGGATCTCTTCTGGTGTGCCGACTTGGACGATGCGCCCGTTGCGCATGACTGCGATCCGGTCACCGAGGAACATCGCCTCGTTGAGATCGTGGGTGATGAAGATGATGGTCTTCTTGAGCTCGCCCTGCAGCTCCACGAGCTGCTCCTGCATCTCGCGTCGGATGAGCGGATCCAGTGCAGAAAATGCCTCGTCCATGAGCAGGATGTCGGTCTCGGCAGCGAGTGCTCGTGCCAGACCCACACGCTGCTGCATGCCGCCGGAGAGCTGCTCGGGGTACTTGTCTCCCCAGCCTTCGAGACCGACGGCTTTCAGCCAGCGGTCCGCGACTTCGTCGCGTTTGGCCTTCTCCGTCCCCCGGATCTCAAGTGCATAGGAAGCGTTGTCGCGAACCGTCCGGTGCGGGAGCAGCGCAAAGTGTTGGAAGACCATTGAGATGTGTTCGCTGCGTACCTTGCGCAAAGCCGCCGCATCGATCTTGGCGATGTCTGTGCCCAGAACTTCGACTGACCCGGTGGTCGGAGCCCACAGTCCGTTGAGTGTGCGGATCAGAGTGGACTTGCCGGAACCGGAAAGGCCCATGACGACGAAGATCTCACCCGCTTCGACCTCGAAGCTGGCATCGATGACCGCTGCTGTGCCGAGTTTTGTGAGGTCGTCGCGATCTGCACCTTCTTCAAGACGCTTGACGACTTCCTTCTGGCGCTTGCCGAAGACCTTGTACACGTTTGACGCTTTGACTACGCTCACGTGATTCCTCCTTACATTCTTGAACTTCCGCAAGAACGAGAGGCTTCACCCCCGTTTTGCGATGCGGTGGTGGTCGATCCGAACTGGGTCGATCGCTCACTCGCCTCACCGCACACGGATATCTCACTCCCTATTGTAGTTTTGTTCAGGATTTTCGGTAGTAGTTTTGTCGATAGAACACGGAGTGGCGAACTTGACGGATGCTCTGACCTGGGGTGATGTAAACTCATGCGTTACTTGATTGTTACAAACCGCTCTTGAGGCATATAGGTATGGCCTTATCCGATTTGTTACACAATGCGGAATTTTGATGGTGAACGAGGTTGTCAGCTCTCCGGGGAGATGGGGCCGTGAGTCAGGGGCTCTTCAGGAAGAGCTGTTCAAGAGCCGGCGCTGAAGAATCCGATGATCTCCGGAGTGACCACCTCGGCGAACTCTTCGAAGAAGCCGTGCCGACCTCCAGGGCAGATGCGGATACGGGAGTTCGGTATGCGCTCATGCAGCAGGTGGGCGTTGGCGACGGGGTTCATGAGGTCGTCGTCGCCGTGGACGATGAGCGTCGGTGCAGTGATCTCCGGCAGGCGCTCCCACGCATTGTGACGGGCACTGATGCGCAGATGTGCCGCGGACTCCTGGGCAGTCATCGTGTCATCGCCGAGGAGTTTGCTGTACCTCGGGGCCACGGTCCAGTTCGGGGTGTAGAACAGTGAGAACAGGTACTGGGTGTGTTCACGACCGCGCAGTCGCGCCAGGTTCTGGCCCACCTCCCGGGGCCGTCTCACCGAATTCGGCCCTCCGGGTGTCGTGCACCCCAGAACCAGCGCGCCGACGCGTTCAGGGTAGTCCACAGCCAGCATCTGGGCGACTCGCCCACCCATGGACGTCCCGTAGACGGCAGCGCGGGTGATGCCCACATGGTCGAGAACCACGGCGGCATCGGCGGCGAAGCTTGCCGTCGAGAGTTCACTCAGCGCACCGCGGCTGCCGCCGGTGCCGCGATAGTCGAAGGTGACGGTGCGAAACTGCGGTTCGAAGTCCGAGCGCAGTTCGTCCCACCATTCATGAGAGTTCGACTGCCCCTGGAGAAGGAGCAGGGCAGGCGCCTCCGGTGGGCCGCTGACCTGGATCGCGAGCGGAAATCCGTCTCGAGCGGTGATGGTGAGCTGGTCCCTGGTCTCCACGTGGTGTTCCTCTTCGCTGGTGCGCCGGCCCAAGCACCTAGGCTTGGGCCATGAAGCAATTGCCGTTCCTCAATGATGCCGTAGGTCACCGGGCTGCTGTCGATTCGTCCACAGCTGCTGACTCGCGGCGCCCGGCCATCATCGTTCCCGTCCAGGCAACCGTGCCCGAGGAGATCCTAGGACAGTGCAGTGCCATCGCGAACACGGGAGTCGTCGACGTCGTCGAATGGCGCATCGATGCCGTGATCGACTGTGTCGCGGACGAGAGCAGGCACATGGCCGTCCCGATTGATCCCCGGAAACTCGCCGAGGCGGTCCTGGGCTTGGCGGTACACGCGAGCACGGCTGGGCTGCCGGTGCTCATCACACTGCGCACGGGGTTCGAGGGCGGCAATGCCGAGGTCAGCGAAGATGTCTACACAGAGATCCTCAGAGCAATCGTGACCGGATTGCCTGACAAGGCCGGGATCTCCGAGGCAATGGGTGGGACTGCGGGTGTCACGTGGGCACTCGATGTCGAAATCGCTCGCCGTGGTGCGGCAGAACTCATCGACTTGGCACATGACCAGGGCATGTCGGTGGTGGCCTCGCACCACAACTTCGCCGGAACGGACTCGGCAGAGGCGTTGGCAGACACATTCACCAGGATGGCTGCGGCCGGGGCAGATGTGGCGAAGATAGCGATGATGCCGGTGACCCGTGCGGATGTTGCGGGGCTCCTGCGAGCCACTGCGCTCGCCGAGGAGACTCTTGAGATTCCGGTGCTCGGAATCTCTATGGGTCGGTTGGGCAGAACCAGTCGGGTCATGGGCGCGGATTTCGGAAGCTGCGCGACGTTCGCGCAGCTGGGTGAGGCGTCGGCACCCGGCCAGATCGCCGTTGCGGATCTGGCCGGGATCATCGACCGGCTCTACGACTGAAAGGCCAGCGATTCCGACCTGGCAACAGGGCGAATAGTCAGCAATGCTGATTATTCAAATAGTCAGCGATGCTGATTATTCAATGGAGCCGACTGGTCAGTCGACGCCTTCTTCGATCTGCTTGCGGAACTTCTTGGGCAGAGCATCGTCGCCGAAGCTGTTGCGCACGGTGCTGGCGGCGATGCGCTGCACGACGAGCTGTGCCACTGCGACGCCGACGCCGGAGACGATGGTCCAGGCCAGAGCCTCGGACATCGAGATCTCGTCATCGACGGGGTTGTTCGGTGCTGGTCGTTTGGTCGCCTTCTCCCAAGTGAAGGTCAACGCCTTTCGAGCCGCGAATGCTGCCACGATGGGCGCTCCGACGCCGATGACCTGCCATGCGAGCTTTCCCATGCTCGTGTCCTTTCGTTAGACGTTGTGCCTGCGGCGATGCTCCGCCGCCCAGATGTCGCTGGGGTGCGAATCCGTACGTGACCACACTAGCGCAGGAGACCCATTCATACGCATGAGGCAGAACTTCATACTTTCGAGGGATGTGGCGCGCGCTTGCGAGCGATAGATTGAAGCTTCAGTGCACGAGAGGAGCTGGAATGCTCAGCAGATGGAAAGTCGCGGTCATCACCGGGCTGTTCGCCTTCGGCGCGCTGAGTTTCGTTCTGGGTCTCTTCCCGCTGCTCGCCGACATCTTCTGGATCCTGTGGTTCGCCGGTTGCGGGGCGTGCATCCTCGCGCTGGTCCTGACGGTGGTCGTGCCATCTCCTCGTACCGCATCGAATCGTTCCGAGACCGGCCGTCGTGACACGAGCCGACTGGAAACAGGCCGTTTCGCAGCGAACCGGCACGCACCGAGGCGGTCGGCAGCGGACTCGGCCGACGGCGTCAGCCAGCCATGATCAGTCTCTGAAGCTCCGCAGTCAGGTCCTCGTCTCGCGGGATCGGGTTCCCGTCCACCTGATTGAGTGACACGGCCGTGCGCATCGACGACACATACCAAGCGCCATCGGCCTCGACGACGTCGCTCAGGCCGAAGTCCGCATACTCGGCACTGAGCCCGAGCTCTCCCGCATGGTCGAAGATCAGGCGCTGGGTCGTGCCCGAGAGCAGCCCTGCTTCCGGATTCGGCGTGAGGAGGCGGTCGCCTCGGCGAATGATGAGGTTGGACGTCGGTCCCTCGAGGACGACCCCATCGTGGGAGACGAACAGTGCCTCGTCTGCGCCCTGCTCCGCCGCATATCTTCCAGCGGCCTGGTTGACCGCATAGGACAAGGTCTTCGCCCCGATAAGCAGCCAAGGTGCCTTGCTTCCCAGATAGGCGTCGTAACCGCGATCGAGGCTGATGGCGGAGATGCCCTGCGCGCGTGCTCGCGTGATCTTCTCGTCGACGGGAACGTTGAAGGCCCACCCTCGTGGGCTCTGACTCCCGTCTGAGTTCTGGGTTCCGCGTGAAAGCGCGTAGCGGACCCCGAACTCGGTGAGGCTCGGATCGGCCGCGCGCACCTCGGCGATCACGGTGTCGAGGCCGCAGTCCCACAGCTCCGGGTCCGGATCGGGCAGGCCCAGCGCCGAGGCGGATGCGCAGAATCGTGTGAAATGGCGTTCACGAGACACCACGGTCACGCCGTTGTCGATGCGCACGAGAACGGTCTCGAAGATGCCGTCGCCACGATGGGCCGACAGGTCCGTGACGGGGAGCTGTGGGGCACCGAGATCGGCGACCTCGACGGTAGACGCGGCAGGGTCGATCAGGACAAGAATATCGGTCATGCAGACAGTCTAGGTTCTCGGAAAACCTGCGCCGAGAGGCTGCTGCGCTCAGCCTGTGCGGAGCGGAATCCGTGGTCAGCCCGCGCTGACGCCGAACAGAAGGCCGAGGGCGTATGTCACGGCTGCTGCGCCGAATCCCACCGCAAGCTGCCTCAGGGCGCGTGGTCCCGGAGCCGTTCCGGAGAGTAAGCCGACGGTGCCGCCGGTGAAGAGGAGCGCGATGCCGACGAGGCCGGCAGAGAGGAACACGGCGGGCAGGCCGGACATGCCGAAGATGTAGGGCAGGATCGGGATGAGGGCACCCGAGGAGAAGAAGGCGAAACTCGACAGCGATGCGCCCAAGCCGGTGCCCAGCTCGTCGCGGTCGACTCCGGAGTCGAGGCTGGGCAGCTGAGGAGCCGCGTTCTTGTTCTTGGCTGCGGCGATCGTCCGATGTGCTCGAGCATCGGCTTCGGGGGAGTCCATGCCCCTGGCGCGGAAGACGAGGGCGAGCTCGTTGGCGTCGATGTTGAGATCGGCCAGCGCGTGGCGCGATTCAGGGTCCGGGGTCGACGCATCGAGCAGCTCGCGCTGGGATCGGACGGAGATGTACTCCCCAGCCGCCATGGACAGAGCACCGGCGAGCAGGCCGGAGACGCCGGTGAGCAGAATGACGTGGTTGCCCACCCCGGCGGCGCCGACACCGAGGACGAGCGCGAGGTTGGACACGAGCCCGTCATTGGCGCCGAAGACTGCGGCCCGGAAATTGCCCGACAGGCGGGCCCGGGAGCGGGCGGCGAGAGCGCGTACAACCTCGGCATGGATCCGCTCGTCGGCGGCCATCTCTGCCGATGCCGCCTCGTCGTCGTCATAGGGTGAACTCGTCTCCGACTGCTGTGCCAGAGCGAGGACGAAGACCGACCCGAACATCCGACCCAGAAACGCGAGGCTCAGGGTGACCAGATCGGGGGCCCGCTTCTTCTGTGCATGCTCGCCGAGGAGGTCGATCCAATGTTCCTGATGCCGGGATTCGGCGGTGGCAAGAGCGAGGAGTATCTCCCGATCTTCGCCGGTGCGACGCTCGGCCAGATTGCGGTAGACACGCTCTTCGAGCCGCTCATTCGCAAGGTATCGCTGCCAACGTCTGATCGTCCGGCGGTCGGGCTCATGGACAGCCTCGGGGGTTGTTGGTTCGTTGTTCATCACTGGTCAGATTCTACTTGGTGTAGGCATTTGAATTCAATACTTGCGCAATCGACTAAGTATCGGTTGTTATCAATTTGTTACCTCAAAGGTCGAAGGATGGACTAGATTAAAGCTCAATGTGAGTTGTGTCACCGTTTCGTTATAGATGTATGTATTTCGTTACCAATGGCGAAGACATTGCGAAACGTGAGAATCAAGCTTCCCCTTGAGCTCGACCGGTTGCCACCGCTGCTGTCGCGAACTTCTGACAGCGGCGGTGCTCCCGATTCGCGCTCAGCTATTCGTGTGCTGCGATTACCCCGTGACGTTCGGTCGATGACCGGGCGCGGTCAGAGATGCCCGCTCGCGAACGTGTGCGAAAAGTAATCATGGTTCGTTCGGCACCTGAGGAGCGAAAGGAACTCCATGAAGTTGCGTACCAAAACATGGTTGGCGGTCACCGCCGCCACCGGTCTGGCTCTCGGCGGATTCAGCCCGGCACTGGCGGCTGGGAACGCGGGGCCGACCGAGCACACCGATATGGGCGTCACCGGCGACGCCGTGATGGATCATCTGCAGAAGATCTCCGATATCTCGACCTCCCACGCCGATGAGGGGTTCCGCGCGTTGGGGACTCCAGGTTATGAGGAGTCGGTCGAATACGTGGAGCAGACGCTCGAGGCGACCGGCGCCTTCGACGTCGAACGACAGGCCTTCGAAGTCGACGATCAGACGTTCGGCGAGGTCGCTGTCAGTGTTGACGGCGAGGAGGTCGAGGTCAACCCGGCCAGCTACACCGAAGGCACCGAAGAACCGCTGACCGATCTGCCGGTGGCGCTGCCGGTCGACGATGACTACAGCGACCTGGACGGCGGTCAGCTGGGCTGCGAGGCCAGTGACTTCGACGACAGTGCCGAGGGCGCACTCGTCCTCGTCGCCCGCGGCACCTGTTCCTTCGGAGAGAAGACCCAGGCGGCCACGGATGCCGGAGCCGCAGCGGTCATCCTCTACAACAACGACACCTCTGTCCCCGACGAGGCACTCAACGCCACCCTCGGCGAACGTATCGAGAATGGCGCGCCCACAGTCGGCGTCAGCTACAACGTCGGCAACGATCTGCTGACCAAGATCGAAGGTGCCTCCGAGGAGGAGCCGCTGCTGGCGGACTTCACCCTCGAAACCGAATACACCACCTCGACGACCTGGAACGTCGTCGCCGAGACCAAGGCCGGTGACCACGACAACGTCCAGATGTTCGGCGCCCACCTCGACGGTGTCCGCGAAGGTCCGGGAGCCAATGACAACGGGTCCGGCTCGGCTGCACTGCTGGCCAGCGCCGAGGCTCTGGCCAAGCAGCCGACCGAAGCCGACAACGCCATCCGCTTCGGCTGGTGGGCTGCGGAAGAGGTCGGCCTCGTCGGTTCGACCCACTACGTCGAAAGCCTCGGCGACGCCGAACTCTCGAAGGTCAAGTCGTACATGAACTTCGACATGATCGGGTCCGACAACTACATCGTCGGCACCCTGGATTCGGACGGCTCCGATGTGCCGATCCCGGACGGTGTGAACGTACCCGAAGGATCGGCGGAACTCGAGAAGATCTTCACCGACTACTTCGCCGACAATGATCAGCCCAACGTCGGAACCGACTTCTCAGGCCGTTCGGACTACCAGGCCTTCATCGACAACGGCATTCCAGCCAGCGGCCTGTTCTCCGGCGCGGATGGAACGAAGACGGAGCAGGAAGCCGAATGGTTCGGCGGAACCGTTGGCGACAAGCACGACACGAACTACCATCAGCCCACGGACACGATCGAGAACGTGAACCAAGAGTCTCTCGACATCTTCGCGCCGGCCATCGGCTATTCGGTGCACACGCTCGCATACGATCTCAGCGATGCGCCGGACCCGACCGATCCGCCGACCACCCCGCCGACGGATCCTCCGACGGAGACTCCTACCGAGGGGCCGACGGATGATCCGACGCAGGCCCCGGGTGAGCGGAGTCTGAGCATCGATCCGAAGATGATCGACCAGGGTGACTTCGTCGGTGAGAAGGGCGTCCAGGTGGCAGCCTCCGGCTGTACCCCAGACACCACCGCCACGATGACCGTGGAGCCGCAGAACGGTGAGATCGAGACATTCGAGCAGACCGCGACGGCAGATGACGATTCCGTGGCCAAGTTCGGCGTGCGCGGTCTCGATGAGTCCAAGGCCGCAACCTACGTCGGCAAGTACGACGTCACGGTCGACTGCGACGGCGGTGACCCGCTGTCCGGTTCCTTCGAGGTCCTCGCCGAGGACAGCGACGGTCCGGGTGCCGGTGACGGCGGCGGAGACCTGCCGCGCACAGGCAATGATGCCTTGCCCCTGGTGATCTCGGCCGGCGCACTGATGGTGCTCGGCGTGATCATGACAATGGGAGCTCGCCGCCGCAAGGCCTGAGCATCCCCCGAATGCCACGCGGGCCGGTGACTGAGAAAGTTCACCGGCCCGCGTGCCCATTCACAGCCTTCAGCACCCGCCCATCTTGGTCAGGCAGAATTGGCTCGTGACTCCCAAACTCTTCTTCAAGACCTTCGCCATTGCAGAGACCATCACCTGGACACTGCTCATCATCGGCATGATCCTCAAGTACACCCATGTCACCGAGATCGGGGTGCGCATCGGCGGCGGCATACACGGGTTCGTCTTCATCTGCTTCGTCGTCGCCGTCATCGGCGTCGGCACCTCGCAGATGTGGAGCAAGAAGCGCATCGCCACTGGCCTGGCCTCGGCCATCATTCCCTACGCTACGATTCCCTTCGAAAGATCCGTGGAGAAGACAGGGACACTCGAGGGTGACTGGGGGCTGGGCGCGAACGGTCGTACCCCGCGGAACTGGTTCGAGAAGCTCACCTCCTGGGCGATCCGCTCACCATTCCTGGCCATCGGTGCGGGAATCATCTTCGTCATAATCATCTTCAGCGGACTGCTGTTCCTCGGTCCTCCCGGCGAATGGGGCAAGTGAACCACGCAGAGCCTCGGCGGGCCTGTCCAGGACATGCAGACTCGCATAGGATGAACACAACGGGCGCTGTGGTCTCACTGCGCCTGGTCCCTTCCAATCCAGAATCTCGGAAAGGCTCAAGTGGATTTCATCCTGGGCGCCGTCGTCATCGGTGTCATAGTCATCATCGCCCTGATCGCGTTCTTCGTGATCATGCGCTCGATCAAGATTGCCTCCCCGTCTGAGGCCCTCATCATCACCGGCCGCAATGCCAGCAGTTCGGGTGGCACAGGTCGCATCATCATCGGTGGGCGCTCAGTCGTCTATCCGATCGTGCAGAAGGCATTCATCCTGTCGCTGTCCTCACGCCAGATCGCCGTCGCGATCGACGGCATCTCGATGAACGGCATCGCACTGCGCCTGCACGGAGTTGCGCAGGTCAAGGTGGGCGGCACCGAGGAGGACGTGCGCAAGGCAGCACAGCGCTTCCTCGATCAGCAGGATCAGATCGAGCCCTACAGCACAGAGATCCTCTCCGGTACGCTGCGTGCCGTCGTCGGTACGCTGACCGTTGAGCAGATCATTCAGGATCGCGCTTCCTTCGCCTCACAGGTACAGGAGGAATCCGCGCACTCGATGAACAACCAGGGTCTGGTCATCGACACCTTCCAGATCTCTGCAGTCGAGGACGAGGGCAGCTACCTGAAGGACTGGGGTCGCCCGCAAGCGGCCGAGGTCGCGAAGAATGCCGCCATCGCCGAGGCGAACGCCAGTCGTGCCTCGGCCGTTGAGCAGGCGCTGCAGAATGAGTCAACCCAGAAGCAGCAGGCTCTGACAGATCAGGCAATCGCCGAACAGCAGCAGCAGCTCGCACTGCGGCGTGCGGCGCTGAAGGAAGAAGCCGATCAGCGTCAGGCTGGTGCCGACAACGCCGGTCCGCTGGCGAATGCGGCGGAGAAGCAGAAGCTGCTCGAGCGCGACCGAATCGTCGCGAAGGAAGCCGCAGAGCTGCGTGCCGAACAGCTCGATGCCGAGGTCAGGCGTCCGGCCGATGCGGAGCGGTACCGCCAGCAGGCAGAGGCCGATGCGCGAGCCTACGATGTCGAAGCCCAGGGCCGAGCCGAGGCAGCCGCCGAGCTGCATCGTCGTTCGAAGGACGCTGAGGCCATTCGCCTCGAGGGTGAGGCTCAGGCCGATGCCATCAGGGCGCGCGGTGAGGCAGAAGCTGGAGCCCTCCAGGCACAGGCCGAGGCCTACAAGAAGTTCAACGATGCCGCCGTGCTGTCGAAGGTCCTTGAAGTTCTGCCGACCATCGCCGGCGAGCTCGTCGCGCCCTATGCGAACATCAAGGACCTCTCGATCGTGTCCACCGATGGTGAGTCCAAGCTCGCGAACTCGGTATCGAACAACCTCGCTCAGGTACTCGAGGTCGTGCGCGGCACCACCGGCATCGACCTCAGCGATCTGGTCGGCAAAGCCCAGAACCAGGGCGGATCGAAGTCCACGACCACCTGGGGCCGCGATGACTCGACCGCATCCGACGACGCCGGGGACTTCGCAGGGTCGGGTTCTGCAGGCGGTGGAGCCGACGACAACGATCAGGTCGTCGAAGGTGAGATCTCCGAGGGCCACGGCGGCCAGCCGGGTCGCGGGGATCGCTCAGGTCGCGGAGGGCCGAAGCCCACTGGATTGGGAGATCCCAGCGCATGGTCGAGGGGGAACTTCGACCCGAAGGACTACCTCGACGAGAACGGTGAGCTCGACCTCACCCACATCGGCGATGACGTGAAGAAGGCCACTGGAATCGACGTGCAGTCCTACATCGCCGAGGCGCTGCGCCGACGCGACGGCCGTGACGGCGATTCGGACGGGACGGGCGGTCCCGACAAGAAATAGTCTGTGCCGTGATCGGCAGGCACACTGCCCGGCGGTGACCTTCGGGCAGTGTGCGGAATTGATGCGTACGTGCTTGGCAGCAGATGCCGGGCACGTACGCTTTCTGCGTCTGCGTCTGCGTCTGCGTCTGCGTCTGCGTCTGCGTCTGCGACCGTGGTCGCCGCCTGGGCCCGCCTTGGCGGCAGTCGGAAGTTGGAGCGGGACGGGCGGCGGGCACATGTGCGCCTGAGCTCGCGTGATGACGCGCTCATTCATAAAGACATACGCATATGTTAATGTGATTGTGGAGGAGGTTTCCATGGCTCATGATCACTCGCACAGCTCAGGATCGCGTCGACGCTTGGCGATCGTCTTCGGAATCGTCCTGCTGATCTTCGTCTTCCAGGTGATCGGCTCGATCATGACGGGCAGTCTGGCGCTGCTGATCGACACCGGACATAATTCCGTCGACCTCATCGGCATCGGGATCGCGCTCTTCGCCGCCACCCTGGTCCGCAAGCCGCCGAAGGGTCAGAAGACCTGGGGGTTTCGCCGAGCCGAGGTGCTTGCCGCCGGAGCGCAGGCGACTCTGCTGCTGGGACTCGGCGTCTACAGCCTCATCGAGGGCATCCGCCGCTTCTTCGTCCCTCCGGAGGTGCCGGGCCCGGGGCTGTTGTTCTTCGGTGTCGTCGGACTTCTCGGCAACATCGTGTCGATCATCATCCTCAGTTCCTCCAAAGAGCAGTCGCTGAACCTCAAGGCCGCATTTCTCGAGGTCATCGCCGATGCGTTGGGATCCGTCGCCGTCATCCTTGCCGCCATCTCCATCTGGCTCTTCGACTGGACCCGCGCCGATGCCGTGGCAGCTCTGTTCATCGCCGCGCTGATCGTCCCACGAGCCTTCTCCATCCTGAAGGAGACCGGATCAATCCTGCTTGAAGCCGCCCCCAGGGAACTCGACCTCGACAAGGTCAAGATGCACATTGAAGGAGTCGAGCACGTCCAAGAGGTCCACGACCTTCACGTGACGCGCATCGATTCGAACCTCCCTGTGCTCACCGCCCACGTGGTCCTCGCCGACGAATGCTTCTACGACGGTCATGCCCCGCGAATACTCACCGCGCTCCAGGAGTGCTTGGCTGAGCACTTCAAGGTCGCGATCGAACACTCGACGTTCCAGTTCGACAGGGCGAAGGACGCGGCCCAGGAGACGCACACCCACACCTGAGGTTGTGCCCAGGCGGTGGCTCAACTCGTTCTGTGACTTTGCCTGCAGGGTTCACTTCACAGTGGACGGAACCGGAGTCTGCGCGTGGATAGCTTCGAGCTGAGCGACGATTGCCTCTGTCATCTCGAGTGTGTTGGAATCTCCGCCGAGGTCGCGTGGGAGGATGCCCGCGCCGGTCACGTTCTCGATGGCCTGCCGAATCTGCAGGGCTTCTGCGGTCAGCCCGAACTGGTCGAGCATCAGGGAGGCAGACGAGATCGCTCCGATCGGATTGGAGACTCCCTGCCCCGCGATGTCGGGTGCCGAGCCATGGACGGGTTCGAACATCGAAGGAAATCGCTTCTCAGGATTGAGGTTGGCGCTTGCGGCGAGCCCAAGGCTTCCAGCCAAGGCTGAGCCCAAATCGGAGAGTATATCGGCGTGGAGGTTGGAGGCGACGACGACGGAGAGGTCCTCTGGGTGCAGGACGAACTTCGCGCTCATAGCATCAACCAAAACGCTTTCGGTCTCCACGTCACGGTATTCCTTGGCGATTCGGGTGAATACCTCGTCCCAGAGCACCATTCCATACTGCTGCGCATTCGACTTGGTGACGCTCGAGACCTTCTTGACTGCTCTTGTCCGCGCCAAGTCGAAGGCGAACCGGATGATTCGTTCGCAACCCTTCTCAGTGTGCAGGCTGGTCTGCAGCGCAACCTCATTGCCGGGGCCGCGACCGCTGAGGTTGCGGCCTCCCATGCCGGCGTACTCGCCTTCACTGTTCTCTCGGACGACGACCCAGTCCAGGTCGGTGTCATCGGCTTTGCGCAACGGGGACTCGACGCCGGGCAGGAAGGTCACTGGTCGAATATTGGCCCATTGGTCGAAGGGCTGTGTGATCGCGAGGCGAAGGCCCCACAAGCTGGTGTGGTCGGGGACCTCGCTCGATCCGACGGCGCCGAAGTAGATGGCGTCGTGTCCCTGCAGCTCCTCAAGGCCGCCTTCAGGGACGTAGTGTCCGTGCTCGAGATAGTACTCGGAGCTCCAGGGATACTCGGTGATCTCGAAGGCGATTGTTCCCTCCGAGAGCTTGGCGACGGTGTCGAGGACTCTCAGCCCGGCGGCGACTACCTCACCGCCGATGCCGTCACCGGGGATGGAGGCTATGGAGAAGGTCTGCGTCTCGGTCATTGTTCGTCCTTGATCTGAGGGTCAGTGGGTCGTCTCCATTGAGCAGGGAAAACGTGTATAAGTCCAAGACTCAATAGCGATCTCACGTATAGGTCGAGACTATGACCCGAGGTCACGGGCTGATTCAAGGAAGCGTGCGGCTGCGGGTGTCAGGCCCTCCTGGCGCGCAATGGCAGACACGTGAAGCGAAGGTGCGCCTGTGATGGAGTGCAGGCGGACCTGTCCGGCATCCGCGAGCGTCTGCCAGGAAGCGGGTAGCACAGCGTGGCCGATGCCGGCTTTCACCAGCGGCAGGATCGATGTTCGATGGGTGACCTCCGCTGCGATGTCGATATCGATACCTGCGGCGATCAGCTCGTCGACATAGGCTCGCATGAGGGACCCCTTGTGCGAGACGACCAGCCGCGTCCCCGAGAGGGATTCGGGACTCACCGACTCGGTGTCGGTGTACTGGGAGACCTCTGAATTGTGGGCGAGCATCAGCGGCTGATCGGCGAGCTGGATGACTTGCAGATCATTGATCTGCAGTGGATCCCGTCCACCGAGGAATCCGACCTCGGCGCGACCGTAGCGAACGGCTTCGATCGTTTCGTCAACAGTGAAAGTGCCGTTGAGGTCGAACGTGATCTGTGGGTGGGAACGGGCGAAGGCTGCCATCAGGGTTGTCAGCGGTTCGATGCTCGGAGAGGGCATGGCAGCGATCTGGATCCGACCGGACTGGAGTCCGCGCAGGCCCTGCACATGGGCCTTGGCTGTTTCGAGATCGCGAACGACGAGACGGGCCGGCCCTTCCAGTTCCTTACCCGCCTCGCTCAGGCTGACTGTGCGACCGATGCGGTGAAAGAGCGTCACGCCGAGTTCTCTCTCGAGGCCCTTGATTGTCTGCGATAGCGAAGGCTGTGCGACAAGCAGGGTCTCGGCTGCCTTGGTAAAACTCCCAGTGTCGACGACGGCGAGAAACTGGCGAAGCTGACGAATGTCCATAGGCATATCCTATTGGTTGCATTGGAAATGAGCCTTGGACTATTTCGCCGCGGTCCGCCAGGGTGAGACCAAAGCGATGAAAGGACCAATGACGGTGAATATTTCGCATGGACGTGGCAAAGGCGGCTCGTCAATTCTGAAGACAGATGTTCGCGAAGCACTCTTGGGAGGCAAGACCTTCCGAAGTCTGAGCGAGCAGAAGCTCTCCCCTCGGGAAGAGAAGTTCGAGCGGGCGCGGATGACCTCCGGGTTCGTGCTAGCGCCATTGGTGGCTATCGTATTCGCACTCATACCCATGGGCCTGACTTATCAGCAGCACATGCTGGCAGCGATCCTGCTGGCTGTCATCGTTCTCTGGATCACGGAGCCGGTGCCGATCCCGATAGGCGGACTGCTCGGCGTCGGCGCAGTCGTCGTCTTGGGAATCGTTCCCGCTGCCGATGCTGTCGGACCCTTCGGGTCATCGACGATCTTCACCTTCATCGGCGCCTTCATCTTGGCGCAGGCGATGCTGCACCACGGGATTGCTCAGCGACTTGCACTGACGGTCCTCTCGCTTCCTGGAGTCGGCAGATCTGTTTACCGGGTCATCATCGCCTTCGGGCTGATCACCTGCATTCTTTCCGCCTTCGTCTCGAACACGGCAACGGTGGCAATGCTGATGCCGACCGCATTGGGAATCCTTGCTGTCATCGCGGAGCTTATGCAGGAACGTGGAATCGTCAAACAGGACTTCGACCCGCTGCGACTTCGGGTCGGCGCCGCCCTGCTGCTGATGCTGGCCTACGGCGCAAGCGTCGGAGGACTGCTCACTCCTGTCGGTTCGCCGCCGAACCTCATCGGGCGTGGGCTGATCGAGGAGGCCACCGGCACGAAGATATCCTTCGGTCAGTGGATTGCTGTTGCCCTTCCCATCTGCGTAGCGATGTTCATCATCCTCGCGATCGTGCTGCTGCTGTTGAACAAGCCGGAGATCCGCAAGATCGAAGGCGTCGAAGAGTACGTGCGCAAAGAACTGGCGGAACTCGGCCCCGTCTCCCGGGCAGAGAAGAACACATTGTTCGCCTTCGGCGTCACAGTTGTGCTATGGCTGCTGCCTGCGTTCGCCGCATTGTTCACCGGCACGGATTCGGCCATCTACGATTTCCTCGATTCCCGACTCGACGAGGGCATCGTCGCCGTGATCGGAGCTTCTCTTCTGTTCGTCCTTCCGGTCGATTGGAAGCGTCGCGAACCTACCTTGACGTGGACCCAGGCAGCCAAAATCGACTGGGGAACCATCATCCTCTTCGGCTGCGGGATCATCTTCGGTTCGCTTCTGGCTGACACCGGTTTGGCCGAAACGATCGGTACCGGTTTCGCGGATGGAATGGGCGTCACCAGCCTGTTGGCGATCACCATCGTCTCTGTGGTCTTGGCGATTCTGATCTCGGAGACGACGTCGAACACCGCTGCGGCTGCAGTCATCGTCCCGATTGTCATCCCGTTGTGCCAGGCGGCGGGCGTTGATCCCTTCGTCCCCGCCATGGCTGCCACCTTCGCCGCCTCCTTCGGCTTCATGCTCCCGGTCTCGACTCCGCAGAACGCGATCGTCTACGGCACCGGTGCCGTTCCGATCACGAAGATGATCAGAACTGGATTCTCATTCGACATCGTGGGCGCGATTCTCATTGTCGTACTGGTTCCGGTGATGATCGGAGTCGTCGGGCTGGGGCAGTGATGGCCCGGCCGTCAGCCGCCGCGGCTCAGCTCTGCGGCAGGATCTGCAGCGAATCGGTGCGGAACTTCTCGAGCCTCGCGGGGTCGATCGACACGCCGTAGCCGACGCCTGTGGGCACGTCGACCTTGCCGTCGTACATGACGATCTCTTCGGTGATGTCCTCGTGGAAGAAGCGATTCGAGCCGGAGATGTCTCCGGGCAAAGTGAAGCCGGGCAGCGATGCCAGTGCGGCATTGGCCGCACGGCCCAATCCGGTCTCGACCATTCCGCCGTGCCAGACTGCTACACCATGTGCGGCGCAGAGATCATGGATCTTCTTCGCCTCGATGAAGCCGCCCACTCGCCCTGGCTTGATGTTGATGACGGCTGCCGCACCCATGGAGATCGCATCGGCGGCGGCTTCAGCGGAGTCGATCGACTCGTCCAGACACATCGGAGTCTCCATCAGCTTTGCGAGCTCGCCGTGCTGGCGGATGTCGGCCTCTCCCAAAGGCTGTTCGATGAGGAGGAGGCCGTACTCGTCGAGCCTGCGCAGGTGGGAGGCATCGACGAGGGTGTAGGCGGCGTTGGCATCGACCTGGAAGCCGAAGTCATCGCCGAAGGCCCTGCGCACCGCTGCGATCGGGGCAATGTCCTTACCCGGCTTGATCTTGAGTTTGATGCGGGCATATCCCTCGTCCAGATACCCGCCGATGACCCTGACCGTCTCTTCGACAGAATCCTGGATGCCCACGGAGACTCCGGAGGGGACGGAATCGACGACGCCGCCCAGGTAGGTCTTGAAGGACTGGTCATTGAGCTTGAGCTGGGCCTCGATGACCGCCATCTCCAGCGCCGACTTCGCCATCGGGTGACCGATCACGTGACGCAGATGCCAGGACACGGTCTCCGCAGTCAGATCGTCGACGTCGAAGAGGATCGGAGCCAGCCACCGCTTCGTCACATCGATGCCCGAAGCCACGTACTCAGAAGAGTAGAGCGGGGAGATCATCGCCACCGACTCGCCCCAGCCCGTGATCTCACCCTTCGGGGTGTCGAAGGTGGCCTCGACGAGGTAGCAGTCCTTCTCCGTCTCCCGCATGAACGAGGTCTCGAAGGGGGTGACGAGGGGAATGGACACCTGGTGGAGAGTGATCGACTTGAGTTTCATGCGCCATGCACCTTCTTTGTGTTCGGGGCTGATGATCCTATGACCCAGCCTATAACCACTCGCAGGACCACCTCGGCGGGCATTGGAGTATGGGACACAGGTGGACATCCGAAGCGCTGAACCACCGGTTTCGATGGGTCAGAATGGTGGGTTCCGGCGGCGAAGCCGACATGAGTCTCCCTCGGAATGATCCAACAGGAATCCTTGTGGTCACCAGCGGCTCGCACCACCCGTCTCACGCGCCGGTCTGCTGCTGGAGCGTGTGTGCCCGACATTGGTACTGTGAGTCAAAGATCGCGCTCAACTTAAGGGAGAGCTACGTGAACGACTACCTGCGGTCGCTCAAAGGCCGGAAGCAGAAGTGGTTCGGACTCAAACTGCCAGTCAAGGCTGCGCTTGCGCAGCCGTACCTCCACCCGATGCTGAGGACGGTGGCGCCCCACATCAACGGCATCAAGGTCGGCAGGCTGCCCGCACCGATCGGACTCACCGAGGTCCGTGGGCGTGCCGGAGGCGCAGGCTTCTACCTCGTCGATCCGTTCCGCTGCGAGATCGCCAAGGAATTCTACTGGGGCAAGGGCCGCCGGACGGAGGCAGAGGACGCCTTCGCGCTCGACCTCATGGTCGAACTCTCCCGTGACGCTGACGTGTTCCTCGACATCGGCGCCTACACAGGGGTCTTCACGATGGCGGTGCTGGCCGCGAATCAGACTGCGGTCGCCCACTCGTTCGAGATCATCCCCGCCGTCGTCGCCGGCTTGGAGAAGAACGTGGCGCGCAACCACCTCGGCGATCGGGTGACTGTTCATCCGACGGGCGTCGGCAAGCCCGGCACCACGATGCAGGTGCCCACCGGGGACGGAGGATCGGCATTGCCGTCGTTCTATGGGGCCGGCATGGACTTCGACTCCGGTGCGCAGGTGCGCTTCACCTCGCTCGACGAGCTCCTCCCGGATCTGCCGCCCGGCCGTCCGCAGGTGACCGTGAAGATCGATGTGGAAGGTGCAGAGAACGACGTGCTCGACAACGGCCGGGAACTGTTGGGCACACTGCAGCCGGACATCCTGTGCGAGGTCCTCGACGACCGGGCGCAGCCCGAGCAGCTGATGCGCATCCTCGACCGCTTCGATTACCACTACTACCTCGTCGGCGACGATCACCTCAGCGCTCAAGACGAAATCGTCCCGGACCCGCATCTCCGCGACTGGCTCTTCAGCACGAAGAACCCGGAGGACATGCGGGTCGCGGGCTATCCGGTCAGGTGACCGACTGAGTCAGCATCGGAGTTGATCGGCGATGAGGGCCGCGAGCAGGGCTGTGCGCGGGGCGATCTCAGCAATGACCGCGTGCTCGTGCTCCGCATGCGCACCATCGCCCACGGCACCCAGGCCGTCAAGTGTCGCAATGCCGTCACCGGCAGTGAAGTTGCCGTCCGAAGCGCCGCCCACGGACACGCCCTCCGGAGCGGGCAGGCCGAGTTCAGCGGCCAGGGCAGTGGCACGATCGAAGAGTTCAGCCGACTGCTCACGTTCGAACGGCGGACGGTTGATTCCGCCGATGACCTCGATCGATGAGCCTTCCAGCTGCGGGCGGGTGGCAAGTTCACGCATGGCTGCATCGACTCGATCGAGTTCGGCTGCCGTGCGTGCACGGACATCCACATCAACGCGCGCCTCGGCGGGAACCGTGTTCGAGGTGGTGCCCGCACTGATCACGGTCGGGACCACAGAGGTGCCCGCTGTAACATCGGCAAGATCTGCGACAAGGGGCAGGTGCAGGGCCAGCGCCATGCCCGCGTTGATCCCCTTCTCCGGTTCGAGCCCGGCGTGAGAGGCCTTGCCCGTGAACACGAGAGTGTAGTTGCTCGTGCCCTTGCGTTCGAGCTTGAGCGCACCGCCGGCGCTCGCCTCCATCACATACACGGCCTTCGCCTCAGCCGCCTCGGCGCGGATGAGATCGGATGAGGAGATCGACCCGATCTCCTCATCGCCGGTGACCAGAATCGACAGTCCCTCAAGTGCCTCCTCGCCGAGGTGCTCGCGCAGAATCGCGCTCGCGTGGATGCTCATGATCGCCCCGGTGAGCATGTCGAAGCTGCCCGGCCCGCGCAGAATCCCCTCATCGGTGGAGAAGGGCTTGCGGTCCAAGGTTCCGTGCGGCCACACCGTGTCCTGATGGTTGAGAAGGACGACGCGGGCCGGGCCCGAACCGAAGCGCAGGCGCACATGGGCGGTGTCATCGACGGTGATGACCTCGGCGGTGGCCCCGAGGCGTTCGCGCAGCAGTTCGACGAAGTCTTGGGCACCGGCGGCCACGGCATCCTTGTCGTGTGACGGTGTCTCCTTCGTGATGACGCGTCTGATGTCATCGAGGATGAGGGGGAGGCGGTCGGCGGCCTTCGATACGAGGTCAGCGGACTGGAGATCTGAGGACAGTGAGGTGGTCATGCGCCGATTCTACGATGTGGCCTGCAAGGGCGGTTGCGGCGTCCGCATGATGCGACGAGACTCAGACTTCTCCGGGCCGTGAAAAGTCGGACTTCACACACGCGCAAACGTGTCAGTCTGTGGTTTGCTTGACCCATGGGTGAGGCAGTCAATTCCAAGCGGTACACGCCGGAAGAACGCACGCTGTATCGGGAGAAGCTTGCGGAGAACCTCGAGCTCTTCGACACGTATCTGCGCCATGCGGAGTTCAAGTCCGCGGGCACGATCGGCCTGGAGCTCGAACTCAATCTCATCGACTCCGACAATCAGCCGAGCCTGAACAACACGAAGGTCCTCGAGCGCCTCGACGATGAGTACCAGTCGGAGATCGGCGGGTTCAACCTCGAACTCAACCACCCGGTGCTGCAAGTGGCCGGGCGTGGACTGAAGACTCTGGAAGCGGGCGTTGCGCACCGGCTGGGCAAGGCCCAGAAGGCCGCCGAGGCGGAAGGGCTGAAGGTCGCATCGATCGGGACGCTGCCGACCCTGAGCACCCAGTTCCTCACCGAAGAGACATGGATCACCGAAGAGAATCGCTACGAGGCGTTGAGCAACTCGATCGTCGACGCTCGGGGCGAGTACGTCCGCATCGAACTCGACGGCGAGGAGACGTACAAGCACGAATTCTCCGATATCGCACCGGAGGCATCCTGCACCTCGATGCAGCTGCACCTGCAGGTCGCACCCAACAAGTTCGCCGAGGCGTGGAACGCCTCCCAGGCGATCGCAGCAGCCCAGGTCGCGATGAGTGCGAACTCCCCGCTGTTCGTCGGTCGCAAACTCTGGCACGAATCCCGGATCCCGGTGTTCACCCAGTCCATCGATACGCGCACCCCGGAGCTCGTCAATCAGGGAGTTCGGCCCCGAGTCTGGTTCGGGGAGCGCTGGATCACCAGCGTCTTCGACCTCTTCGAAGAGAACGTCCGCTACTTCCCACCGTTGCTGCCCGAGATCAAGGACTTCGTCGAGTTCAGCTCGGCCGATGCTCCGAAGCTCTACGAACTCAACCTGCACAACGGCACCGTGTGGCGCTGGAACCGACCCATCTACGACTCCTCGGACTCCGGAGCTCACATCCGGGTGGAGAACCGACTGCTCCCAGCCGGCCCGACACCCGTCGACATGGTCGCCGATGCCGCTTTCTACTACGGTCTGGCCGAATTCCTCGTCGGAGAGAACCGCCCTGTGTGGTCGCGGATGTCCTTCAGCGAGGCGGAGGAGAACTTCTTCGCCTGCGCCAAGGACGGCATCCATGCGCGCGTGACCTGGCCGAAGATCGGCCACATCGATGTCGCGGACCTCGTGCTCGATGTTCTCATTCCGCAGGCGCGCAGGGGACTGAGCCGATTGGGCATCGACAAGGACGTCATCGAAGAATATATGTCGATCATCGAAGGCCGGGCCGAGAAGCGGACCAACGGTGCGACCTGGCAGCTGAAGATGCTCGAGCGCTTGGCCCCGAACAGTGCGCCGGACTCACCGGAGCGCCGCGAAGGACTCAAGCAGATGATGGACGCCTATGTGGCGAACCAGGCCACCGGCGACCCCGTCCATACCTGGGACGTGCCAGTCTGAGTCAGAGGCGTTCGACCTCACTGAGTCAGAGGCGTTCGACCTCGACGAAGACGATGTCGTCGGTCCCATTGGGATTCGAGACCTCATGTTCGGATCCTGCGGCGCGTGTGTAGCTGACTCCTGCTTCGAGGTCCGCGACGAGCGACGTTCCATCCGAGTTCCGCACGTGCATCGCATCGGTGACCATCGGAATGACGACGTACTCATACTCATGTTTGTGCATCGGGATGACCCCATCAGGCTGAATCGTCCACCTCGTCACGCGGAAGACTCCGTTGTCGAGCTGGACCTCACCTGTCGAACCGGTATTCTCGTCGCTCATGATTGACACTCCTTCTAGTCGTCGCTGACGGTCTGCTCCTCACCCTAGCCTTCAGCACAACAGCATCCCAGCCCTGCCCGTGACCCGCGACACACAGGAGCCGCCTCGACGGTTAGCATGAGCAGTATGCGATACCCCTACGCCGACATCGACGATGTCGAAGACGATATCCGCGAAACCATCTTGGCCGTGTCGGAGAAAACGGGCTTCGTGCCCAACGTGTTCCTCTCCCTGGCCCGGCGGCCGGCTGAGTTCCGCGCATTCTTCGCCTACTATGACGCTCTGATGGAGAAGGAGACCGGGAACCTGAGCAAAGGAGACCGGGAGATGATCGTCACGGCCACCTCGGCGGTCAACAACTGTCTCTACTGCGTCGTCGCCCATGGAGCCGTGCTGCGGATCATGGAGAAGAAGCCCCTGGTCGCAGACCAAGTGGCCGTCAACTACCGGCAGGCAGACATCACCGACCGTCAGATGGCGATGCTCGACTTCGCGATGACGGTCTGCACAGAGCCCTGGGCGATCAGCGACGCTGACTTCGCAGCCCTGGCCGAACACGGATTCGACGACGAGGACGCCTGGGACATCGGTGCGATCACCGGATTCTTCGGCCTGTCCAACCGCATGGCACACGTGGGCGGAATGATGCCGAACCCCGAGTTCTACCTCATGGGACGCGTCCCGCGCGAGAGGAAATGACCAATGACAACGAGCACTCGAACGAGCGCACCCCGCGTCTCTGACCGGGCCGGACTCGTCCAGCCCTTCGCCGCCATGAATATCGTGGCCAAGGTCCAGGAGATGTCGCGCCAGGGCCAGGACACCATCGCCATGTGCCTGGGCGAACCGACCCAGGGTGCACCGGGGCCGGTGCGCAGGAGAGCCGCCGAGGTGGTCAGCGACGGCACGAACCTCGGCTACTCCCCGATCTTCGGCATCCCCGAACTGCGCACAGCCATCGCCGGGCACTACCGCGACTGGTACGGCGTTGAGGTGCCCACGGAACGCATCGCCATCACCACGGGTTCCTCCGGTGCTTTCCAGACGGCCTTCCTGACCTGCTTCGATGCGGGCGACCGCGTCGCGCTCGCCCGCCCGGGCTACGGCGCATACAAGAACATCCTCGCCGCGTTGAACTGCGAGATCGTCGAACTCGACTGTGGTGGAGACCATGGCTTCCAACCGACCGTCGAACTCCTCGAGCAGGCACATGCGAAGGCCCCACTCAGGGGACTCATGCTCGCCTCGCCGGCGAATCCGACGGGGACGATGATCTCAGGCGACCACCTCGGCGAACTCATCTCCTGGTGCGCCGAGCACGGTGTGCAGGTGATCTCCGACGAGATCTATCACGGCATCAGCTACATCGGCACGCGTGGTGAGACCGCGTTGGCCCATGATGCCGATGCCATCGTCATCTCTTCGTTTTCGAAGTACTGGGCGATGACCGGGTGGCGACTCGGCTGGGCGATCCTGCCCGAAGAGCTCGCCCACGCTGCGCAGAACGTGACCGGAAATCTGTCGCTGTGTGCCCCGGTTCCCGCCCAGTACGCGGCCGTGGCGGCCTTCACGGAAGAGTCCTATGCCGAATGCGAGGCGGCGGTCGAATCCTTCGCCCGTGCCCGCAAGCACGTTCTCGACGCCACTGCTGACCTCGGGTTCTCCGATATGGCCCCGCCCGACGGGGCGTTCTACATGTATGCCCGCATCGACGAGATCCTGCAGCGGTCGAACGCAGCCATCGTCACCGCAACCGATTGGTGTCAGGCACTCCTCGAGACCACCGGAGTCGCCTTGGCTCCGGGTGATGACTTCGACTCCCTCAACGGGCCGCGCTCGGTGCGGCTGTCGCTGGCTGTCGGTGCGGACAAGACCGCCGAGGCGCTCGACCGGATCCTCGACTTCATGCGATGACTCCGAACTCGGCCGCGGCCCATGGCGCGGAACCGTCCGCACAGCCGCCTGCGTCTTCGGGCTCACGGGCCGTCTCGGAACCGTCGCCCTCGGGGCTGCCGACACTGGGCGTCATCGTGTCTGCACTGCTCCTGGGCTCGGCTGGCCTGTTCGTCATCCTTGCCGAGGCGAGTGCCCCGACCGCGGCATTTCTGCGCTGCTGGCTCGCCGTCATCGTCTTGGCACCCTTGGCGATCCTCGAGCTCCGACGCCATGGGCTCTTGCCATCCAGGGCGCTCATCGTCGCAGCCGTCTCGGGTGCGGCACTGGGCATCGACTACGTGCTGTGGGCCCAGAGCGTCCTCGATGCTGGAGTCGGCGTCTCCACTGTCCTCATCAGCGTCCAGGTCATCGTATTTCCGGCACTTGCCTGGGTCTTCGGAGGAACGCGGCCCGGGTGGTTGTTCATCACGTGCATTCCCATCATGATCATCGGCATGCTGCTGACCGGAGGCGTCTTCGGCGCCGATGAGGGAGCGGCGAATCCGGTGCGCGGCGCGATCTTCGGAGTGCTCTCCGGAATTCTCTACGGCGTCTACATCTTCGGCATCCACCACTGTCGGAAGGCGGCACCGAACTTCGTGGTCGCGCCCGTGGCGGTGGGCACCGTTGCTGCGGGAGTGATGACGGCGATCGCCGGTGTCGCACTCGGCGGGCTCGACTTCGACCTGGGCTGGGACGGGTGGGCGTGGATGGTGGCGCTGGCCGTCTTCGGCCAGGCTCTGTCGTGGGTGCTGCTGAGCATCTCGAGCCCGCTGGTGTCGGTATCGCGGACCGCCGCTCTCATGTTGCTCCAACCGCTGTCGGCAGTGGTCCTGGGCTCGGTCATCGCCGGCGAGCGGCTGCAGTCGCCGCAGTGGATCGGTGCTGTGCTGGTCGTCGTGGTCGTCTGGGTCGTCGGTGGTGGCCTGGAGGCAATGCGCAGACGACGCTGATGGCGGGGCGAGACCCGACGACAGATGCGTTCAGTGCTCGTGACCTTCGACAGTGTGGGCCAGAGCGTCGAGGATGATGTGAGCGACGTGGTCATCCTTGAGTGAGTAGTAGGCTTCGCGGCCGATTCGGTTGACCCCGACGAGGTGGAGGCCGCGCAGGAACTTCAAGTGCTGGGAGACCAGCGGCTGTGAAAGCTCGGTGGACTCGACGATGTGAGTCACTGTCGCCTCACCGTGGGCGAGAACCAACAACATCTTCAGCCTCGACGGTGTCGCCAGTGCCTTGAATAGGTCGGCGGTCTCTGAGATGGCTTCGAGATTGCCCTCGGGGTTGCGCAGGAGCTGCTTGACTGCGGCATTGACCGGGGTGGAATCTGAAGTGGAGGCCATGGATAGAGATTACCGGAAATTCTGCGGCGAACTCACCGTTCAGCTCAGGGCTTCGACGTCGTCCTGACTGCCGATGAGGTCGTCGGCCAGAGACTCCCACTGCTCATAGGCGTCAGGCAAAGCGGACCGTTGGACGGCCTGTGCCGCCTCGGTGGGGGCCATTGTGTGCCAATCGTCGATCTGCACGAGTCCCGGGTTCTCGATGTCCGGGTTGATTCCGTAAAAGGACTTCGTGGCGAAGATGGGGTCGTTGAGGCGCTCCGGTTCACCCCAGCCCTGCGAAGGGCGCTGCTGGAAGAGGCCGATCGAGTCGCGGTCACCCGAGTCGAGGTTTCGCAGCGAGGATTCCTGGAGCGCGGTCATGAGAGCGATTCTGATTGCACGATCATCGAAGTCACCGCCGCGGCCGATGCCGATGATCAATCGCGCGTTGTCGATCTGCTGTTCGGTCAGTTGATTGACTGAAGCCATCTGCATCTGCCTGATCGTAGTCGAACCGAACGAGACAGGTGAGTTGATGATGACGACGGCGGCGAGGACCAAGGCCGCCACTGCAGCTCCGAAGCCGATCAGGGCACCACGAAGCACGGACCGTGAGCCCTTGCGGTGTCGAGTCGTTCCAGCCATGAATATAACGATAATGCAACAAACTGAGGGATGCATGTGTCCACGCCGTGCCTTTTGTCACAGAACGGTCACGGAAGTGGATTTTTTTAGGTGCGTCGGCGGCGATGCTTCCTGTTCCAACTCTGCGACATTTCCTCAGGGCGAATCGACCGGCGTGCGGTCTAAGATCGGTTCATGATCTTCGTGAGACGACGCAACCCGAGAACTCGACTCTTCGGGTGCCTGGTGGGTGTGATCGCGGTAGTCATCATGGTGGTCGTTGTCATCGCAGTCGTCGCCGCAGTGGTCCTCGTAGGCGCTCGCACCGACAGACCGGGCGAGGATTCAGGCGCGGATTCGGATGGGGGCGGCGCACCGAGCAGTGCCCCGGCCTCCCGCGGGCACTGGTCCAGCGGCGAGTGAGGGTGTCGGGGTTGTTCATTCGTCGGCATAGCTGCCGAGAGGCGGGGTCTGCACCGGCTGACGCAGAATCGTGCGCAACTTCTCCGGGGCGCTTCTGCGCAGATCGCTGAGGTAGATCTCGTGGTGTCTGCCCGTCATCTCGAATCCTGCAGCCGGGATCGCAGCTGAATGCATATGGTCGAGCACCGCGGCCTCGTCGTCGAAGGCCCCGACGTGCAGGGTCTGCATGCATGTGCCCTCCCGGAGAATGTCGAAGCGGACATCGTCGAGGCGGGGAAGTGGCCTGCGTCCTGTCGCCACAGCGATCGCGTGGTCGAGATGGGACCGGTTCAGCCAATCGGGTACCAGGAGCATGAGTGTGAAATCCCATTGAGTTTTGTCGCGCGCAGATGTGAAGGTCGACATGTCCTCCGCCCACCACAGGCCCTCGAGCGGTGGGACGACGTAGTCGCGGCCCAGCTCGTTCCTGCTGAAGAACTTCAGCGAATACGCCAGCGGATAGAGAGTCGCGATGGCCGAGGCGAAGTCGGGTGAAGAATTCGGGTCTCCATGTCCGTCGAGCATGAGGTACTGCAACGGCGGCACCTCCACGAGTTCGAAGGAGCCGCGTCTGGCCCGATAGCTGGGCATCGATTTCTTGACGTCGATCTTGTCCATGTCACATTCCGATCCGGCAGCACTGATGATCTGATTCTACGAGGCGCGGCTGATGCAGACCGGGGGCTTGACCTTGACACTGTGTCAGGGACTTCACTGGTTCCCAGGAGGTGGACACAATGACTCATCCACACACAGCAGATTCGACGACCCTGTCTGAATCGCAGCCCCGGGCGGAACGTGAGCCCGTCATCGCGGCCTTGTCGTCGTCGAACTCGCAGCGGCGACTGCAGGCGGCGCTGTCCGTTGGGACCACTGCCGAGGCCCGCCACCTCGGCGTTCTCATCCAGCGGTGCAGAGTCGAACCGGACTTCTTCGTTCGTGACATGCTCACCTGGGCGATCACTCGGATGCCCGCCGAGGCGACTGTGCCGCTGCTCATCGCCGAGCTGAGCTCCGATGTGCCTCAGGCTCAGAGTCAGGCGCTGCACACATTGTCGAAGATCGGTGATCCCCGCGGCTGGGAGGCCATGGACCCGGGAGCCATCGGAGACCGTCTCATCGCTCATGCCGACACCGAGGTGGCCCGCAGTGCATGGAGGGCTGCAGCGACACTTGTCCCCGGTGATGATCGAGAGCGGTTGGCATTGTCCCTGGTCGCGCAGCTTGGGAAGGGTGACATGGAGACGCAGAAGAGCCTCAGCCGAGCCATCGTCTCTCTGGGTGAGGATCTCGTGTCAGTGCTCGATGGAAGACTGCAGGCAGAGGAAGAAACAGTGCGGACACACGCCATGGCGACTCGGGAGATGTTCACCGATCCAGACGCCGGCTTCGCTCACGCCTTGGGTGAAGCCAAGCGCGTGGTCGCACTGGGGTCCGAGGTATCAGCATAGGTCGATTTTGGGAAGGGTCGACCGAGGCGGCACTGCCGGGCGGGGCAAGCTCGCGCAGCGCTGCGTGCGACACCTCGGGCTCCTTTCTCATGAACTGGACGCGCGATTGCGCAACCGCGACAGTGTGACCTGTCTATAGTGGAGGCGGGAGAGGGGGGCTGATGCTGATCGGCGAGGTGGCCAAGCGGTCAGGCGTGAGCGCCCGAATGCTGCGGCACTATGAATCCTTGGGGCTCATCGATCCCAGTGGGCGCACCTCGAGCGGGTACCGGGAGTATTCCGCAGCCGATATCGGACGCATCTTCCACGTCGAAGGGCTGCGCAAGCTCGGAATGTCGCTGGCAGAGATCGGGGCTCTCCTCGATGATCCTGCGTTCGATCCGCGTCAACTGATTCGCGAGCTGATCGAGACGTCGAGGCGACGCATCGCAGCCGAACAGGAGCTGCTCTCCCATCTCGAGCGCATCGACCGTCTCCAGCATGCCGATGGGGAGGCACTGCTGCTGACCATCGATCTCCTGCGCTCCCTGGAATCCGGTGACGTCATCCAGCGGCATAAGGCGGCACTGGGCAGCGGCGTCGACGGATCTGTGCCCGTGGAATCCCTGTCGGTGGCCGTTCTCAACGAACCTGTTCTCAACGCTGCAGGGGCCATGCGCTGGGCGCTGGTCCAGTCAGGGCCCGAAGCGGTCCGCTATCTGGCGAAGGGTATGGACGACCTCTCCGTCGACGTCCGTCGCAACGCACTTCTGGCGCTCGACGAGATTCGTCGCAACACGGCGAAGGACGAGCTCGGACCCGTCGCTGAGGCGACCATCGCCGAGGCGCTGCGCTCCGGCCTCGGCGACACTGATTTTCAAGTGCGCAGCGGCGCCGCTCTTGTTCTGGGGCAGATGGGGGATCTCGCTGCAGTCGCGGACCTCCTCGAAATCGCGATGGAGGGACCCAAGGACATCGAAGCCGCCGAGGCACTCGCCGCCTTCGTCAACGAAGCCCCGGAAGAAGGGGAGCGTGCTGAGGCCGCGACGCGGATCATGTCGGATCTGCATCGGCATGCGCGGTCGCCAGAGGCGATTATGCGATTCCGAGTACTGCAGGTCCTCATCGAGATTCCGGGTGCCGAGGTCGATGATCTCATTGCCGAACTCAGCACCGATGACAATCTTGAGGTCGCGGCGACTGCGACTGCGACCCTGAATCGCCGCCGCGATCATTAAACTTGTCCCATGACCTCCGGAACAACGACGCCCGAACCTGGGCCCGACAGCTCGGATGCCTCGTCGAAGCGACGACAGAGACAGCCGTTCGCATTCCGGCGCCACCGTTTCACCGTCACCGGGGTTCTCGATTACCTCTTCTTCCTCTTCGGGGGTGCCTCGTCAACGTGGTTGGCGATGCTGATCCTGCTTGAGGGGTTCTCGCTCGGGTGGTGGCAGGTGCTGACCCTCCTCGTGTTCTGGGGAGTGGTCTCGTATTTGGCGCTTCCACGGCTGCATCGCATCCTCTCTCAGATCTACGTCCCGAACTACTTCATCGGTCGGGCTCGGACCTCGGACGGACTGCTCGGTGACCCGGTCAACCTCGCATGGCGCGGTGATGAAACGCAGATCCATCACGCGATGAAGGCTGCGGGCTGGATTCTCGCCGATGGCATCACACCAGCCTCAACCTGGGAGATCATCAGATCCACTCTGACGCGGCGAAGCTATCCCAAGGCGCCGGTGTCGCCCCTGCTGCTGTTCGGTCGGCGCCAGGATTTCGCCTATCAACAGGAGGTCGACGGTGACCCCGGCCAGCGCCACCATGTGCGGTTCTGGAAATGCCCCGCCGGTTGGATGCTGCCCGGTGGGCATCAGGCGGACTGGTTGGCGGCGGGCACCTATGACAAGAGCGTCGGGATCTCACTGTTCACACTGCAGTTCACCCATAAGATCGAAGAGAACACCGATGTCGAACGTGACTACATCGTCGACACCGTGGCTTCGGCCGATGAAGCGATCGTCGTCCAGCACATTGAGGACTTCTCGACTGGTTATCACTCACGCAACGGCGGTGGGGACGCGATCATCACGGACGGGGATCTGCCGATCATCGAAGTCACCGAGGTGTCCGCCGATGAAACGGATACTCCTGACCGACTCGAACTCGCCCTCGATGCGACTCAGATCTATTCCGACGCGCGGTCGGTCAGAGAGGTGACGAAGACCCTGTGGCACAAGCGGCCGCTGCAGACGGTCGTCGGTGCCGCTCTCGTCCTGGTTCTGCTCATCTTTCAGGCGTGGGATGTGTTGGGCACAGTGCTCGACTGGGATGGACTGCGCACTGAGGTCGTTGACTACAGCGAAGACATCGAAACTCTCGCCGATGAAACCGCAACACGGATCGTCGCAGGAGTTCTCATCGGACTCAGCCTCCTCATCGGCTGCCTGCAGGTGATCGCGAGCATCTCCGTCTTCCGCGGCAGCAATCGGGCTCGACTGTGGATCCTGACTCTTTCCACGGTGTCCGTGATCGTGTCGATGACGAACTACTTCACGGGAGACCGCGACCTCGCGACCAACATGTACGCGCTGACGACGATCGCCATGCAGGTCGCCGTGCTGCTGTCGCTGTCCAGCGATTCCTCGCGGCTCTTCACTCGTTTCAGCACCGCGGAGCTGCGAGCCGAACGTCAGGAACAGGCACTCGAGGACTGAGTGCCAGTTCCCGGTTCGGCACAGAAATACCGGCACCGAGCAGAAAGCTGTGTATCCTGACGGCGACTGCATGACGGCGGGGCGAACCTGCTGTCGGAACCGGACACCAGCGAAGAGACGGAACTCCATGACCGAACCGACAACGAACTCAACTGCTCCCACTGAGGGGGCTGCTGCCACCGACGCCAGGATCTTCGACACGATCGACCCAGCGCTCAAGGTGGTCAGTGCGGAAATCGAGATCGCAGCACCCGCCTCGGAGGTCTTCGAGCTCATCGCGGACCCTGCCCGCCAGCCCGAATGGGACGGCAACGACAATCTGGGCACAGCCGCCCAGGGGCAGCGGCCGACCAGCTCCAGCGGATCCTTCATCACCACCTTGACCAAAGGCGTGGATCGAGAGAACCATATCGTCGCATTCGAGGAGGGCAGGCTCATCGCCTGGAAGCCCTCCGAGGTCGGTGGTGAACCGTTCGGCCAGAAGTGGACATGGGAGATCGAAGCGACAGGAGAACGCTCAAGCCTGGTTCGCCAAAACTATGACTGGACCGAATTGAGAGACCCACTGCGACTGCCTCGTGCGCAGTCGACGACATCCGAGAACCTTTTGGCATCGCTTGAGAGGCTCAAGACACTCGCCGAAAGCTGAAGCGAAAAGCTCCTCACCGAGGCCAGGCATCTGCCAAACGTGAGAGCAGCTGGGCCAGGAGTGCACGCTCGTCATCGGTGAACCCGTCAAGGGCCAGGTCGACACTCTCACGTTGGGCTCCCCGGAACCTGTTCGAGATCGCTCGACCCTTCTCCGTCAGCGCAATGAGAGTGCGACGGGCATCATCGGGATCGGCCTCACGTTGGAGCAGCCCCAGGTCGACGCCCTGTGACACGAGGCGGGAGGCGCGAGGCTGGTCGACGCCGATGGACTCGCCGATCGCACTGACTCCAAGTGATCGGCCAGCCTGAGCAAGGGCGATGAGCAGACGCAGCTGCGCTCGCCCGCCGAAGTGGGCGCCGAACCTCCCCTTCCAGTCGTGTTCGTCTTCATGCCGACCGCGAACACTGCCATGGCGACGTCCGTCACCGTGTGCGTCTTCTTCATGTCGATCGTGCTGGCTCTGTGAGGGACTCTCATCCCCGCTGCCGTGGGGATGGCGGCCGCGACCGAACGGGAAGTCGCCCCGTCCTGGACCGCCGAACCCGGGATGGCCACTGAACCCAGCCACACCGCCTGGCGGTCCGAATCCGCGCGGGCCGCCGCCGGGGCCGCGCCTCCACTGCAGGCGCGTCAGCGCCTCGGCGATCCTCTGACTGGCATTGTCAGCGCCCTGATCGCTGTCTCCCTGATTGCTCATACTCCGATTTTACATGTTGATTGACATGCATCCTAAATGCATGTCATGCTACATATACATGTCAAATGACAAGCAAGGGAGACGACATGAACTCGCACAACAACAGCGAACAGAATGACACCAACACCAGCACCGGCAGCGGCCAAGAAGGTCACGAGGACCGTGCAGACGATCGAAGTGATATTCCCAGTCAGGAGAGCATGAATATGAATGATGGACACGAATTCGACGAGACAAAACCTGCCGAGGGTGGCGATTTCGACATGCGTGACGAGACCCCAGAGTTAACGGACCTTCTTAAGCAGGCGAGCCGCCTGCTGCGCCGAAAGGTCTTTGTCGCGGCTGCGGCGGGGGAGTTCGGAAGCCGTGGCCAGGCGATCCATGAACAGATCGATGCCGTGATCGACGAGGCGCTGTCGGATGAGGAGCTCGAATCTCTGACAGAGAACCTTGGCAAAATCGTTGACGCGCTCGGCGGGGATGCAGGGGGCGCAGGCGAAGAATGGAACGATCGCCGAGAATTCGCCGGTCGGCGCGGCTTCGGGCCCAAGTTCGGGCCCAGGTTCGGACCTGAGTTCGGACCTGAGTTCGGACCTGAGTTCGGACCCGGGATCGGGCGCGGCTTCGGTCCCCGCTGCGACCGGGGCCAGCGTCATGAGTGGGCCTCGCGTGGTGGCTGGAGCTCGTCCGAGGAGTGGGGCGAAGACAGTGCAGACGAAGGCCGTTTCGTCCACCACCGCGGCCATGGAGAGTGTGGATCTGGCACTCACGGCACCGACCACCGAGGACGTGACCACCGTGGACATGACCACCGAGGACGTGACCACCGCGCTGGCGGCCGACGCCGAGGTATGGGCAGGATGGTCGGGGCTGCCTTCGACCACGGGTTCGCAGCGGGATACATGCGCGGTGCCCGGTCCTGAGCGCTCAAGGGCTCAGGGCAGTCAGTGCTCAGTCGCGCTGGAGCACTGACTCCAATGCCTCGAGCACTGCAGGGTCCTCAATCGTCGAGGGCACGGCCGGGGAGTCGACTCCGTCGGCGATCTCGCGCATCGTCTTGCGCAGGATCTTCCCCGACCGTGTCTTCGGCAGAGCAGAGACGATATCGACCTGTTTGAATGCGGCGACGGGGCCGATCTCTTTGCGCACCAGCGCCACGAGTTCGGCGATGACCGCATCCGGGTCGGTCGCCTCGGCGGAATCACCGAGAACGACCAGTGCGCGCGGATTCTGTCCCTTCGTGTCATCGTGAACGCCGATCACGGCGGTTTCCGTGACCGCAGGGTGGGAGGCGATGACGGCCTCGATCATGCCCGTGGACAGGCGGTGGCCGGCGACGTTGATGACATCGTCGGTGCGGCCCATGACGAAGACATATCCGTCTTCGTCGATGTAGCCCGAGTCTCCGGTGAGGTAGTAGCCGTCGAACGCGGACAGATACGAGGACACGAATCTGGAGTCATCGCCCCAGACGGTGGCCATCGTTCCCGGCGGCAGGGGCAGCTTCATGACGATGAGGCCCTCCTCACCGGCCGGCATGGGCTTACCGGTTGGATCGAGGACTTCGACCCGGAAGCCCGGCACCGGCTTCGTCGGAGACCCGGCTTTGAGGGGGAACTGAGTGAGTCCGAGCGGATTTGCCGCGATCGGCCAGCCGGTCTCCGTCTGCCACCAGTTGTCGACGACGGGAATGTCCCGACCGGCCGCCTCGGCGAGGATCTTCGTCGTCCACTCATAGGTGTCCGGGTCCAGGCGTTCGCCGGCGAGGAATGAGGCCCGCAGGCTGGAGAGGTCGTACTTCTTGATGAGTTCGCCGTTCGGATCTTCCTTGCGGACGACGCGCATGGCTGTCGGCGCCGTGAAATGAACGTTGACCCCGTGGTCTTCGATGATGCGGAAGAAGGTGCCCGCATCGGGGGTGCCGATCGGCTTGCCCTCGAACAGGACCGAAGTGACTCCGGCAAGCAGCGGCGCGTAGACGATGTAGGTGTGGCCGACGACCCAGCCGACGTCGGATGCGGTGAACATCGTGTCGCCGGGATTGAGCCCGAAGACGTTGGGCATCGAGAATGCAGAGGCTACCGCGTAGCCTCCGGAATCACGCACGATGCCCTTCGGTTTGCCCGTCGTGCCGGAGGTGTAGAGGACGTAGAGTTCATCGGTGGCCTTGACGGTGACCGGATCAATGCCCTCGGGAGTGTTCGCGAGCAGTTCGGCGTAGTCGAGATCGTTCTCGCCCATATCGCAGCGGTGCTCGTCGCGTTGGACGATGACGGTGAACTCAGGTTTGTTCTCGGCGATGTCGATCGCCTCGTCAACCATGGGCTTGTACTCGAGGATGCGGCTCTTCTCGACCCCGCACGAGGTGGAGATGACGGCCTTCGGAGAGGTGTCGTCGATGCGAACAGCCAGCTCGTTGGGTGCGAATCCGCCGAAGACCACCGAGTGGATCGCTCCGATGCGGGCACAGGCGAGCATGGCGATGGCGGCCTCGGGGACCATCGGCATGTAGATGATGACCCGATCGCCCTTGACCACGCCCTTGTCGGACAGCGCCCTGGCGAAATGGGAGACCTCACCGAGGAGTTCCGAGTACGTGATCGTGCGAATCGTGTCGATGACAGGCGAGTCATAGATGATGGCGGCCTGATCTCCGCGTCCGGCCGCCACGTGGCGGTCGACGGCGTTGAAGCACACATTGAGCTCGCCGTCGGGGAACCAGCGGTAGATGGGGGCATTCGCGTCGTCGACGGCGCGAGCCGGTTCGGTGACCCAGTCGATGTGTCTCTTAGCCTCGTCGAGCCAGAATTCTTCAGGATCGGCATCGATGCGCGCGATGACATCGTCGTAGCTGGGGGATTGGTCCTGTGTGATCGTGTTCATGGTTCCATTGTGACCCATGGCACAGATCGGCACAGGGGTGGGGCGGGTCGATTTGGTGGTCCCTGATGGTTGCGCACTAGCCGTTGAAGGGCTACAGCGACAGCGTTTTCCGGCTGTGGGCGCGCCTCCTGAGCGCACATGGTGAGACAGTGTTGTTGAAGATCTGCCCTGTGCCACACTGACGCCATGACGTAATCACATGAGAGCACGCAGAAGGTGGCAATCGTGACCGGAACTTCGTCCGGAATCGGCGCGGCCACAGCCGCAGCGCTCGCGCAGGATGGCTGGCAGGTCATCGTCGCCGCTCGTCGCAAAGACAAGATCGAGAAGGTGGCTGCCGACATCGGAGGCACCGCCGTCGAACTCGACGTCAGCTCGGATGATTCCGTTGCAGATCTCGCCGCCCAGGTCGATCGAGTCGATCTGCTGGTCAACAACGCCGGCGGCGCCAAGGGACTCGACCCAGTGGCCGAGGCCGACCTCGAGGAATGGCAGTGGATGTTCGACGTCAACGTCCTCGGCACCGTCCGAGTCACCAAGGCCCTGCTGGACAAGCTGATCGCTTCCGAAGGTCACATCATCAACACCGTCTCCATGGCCGCCTTCACTCCCTACGCCGGAGGTGCAGGGTACAACGTTGCGAAGTTCGGCGAGGGTGCGCTGACCCGTGTGCTGCGCTTGGAACACGTCGGCGATCCCATCCGAGTGACTCAGATCGACCCAGGGCGGGTCGAGACCGACTTCTCCCTCAACCGGTTCGACGGCGATGAGGACAGGGCAGCCAAGGTCTACGCGGGCAAGCTCAACCTGTCCGCCGAGGATGTCGCCGAGTCGATCCGCTGGGCCGCCTGCCTGCCGAGTCACGTCAACATCGACCACATCCACATCATGCCGCGCGACCAGGCCTGAGTCCGATCTGCCGAAGTCACCGGCCCATCTTGGGTCGGTGGCCATTCGGGTTGCCCCAGCGACCGCCGACGGGCTGAGCGTGTGACCATCTCGCACAGAGATCCTGCGGATTCGTACCCATCACGACAGGTATTGTGCCGACATCACCTGATTGCGTTCGCAGACAAGGCACAATGGGAACATGAGATATCTTGTTGCTCTGATCATCGGCATCGGCGCTCTGTTCGGCATCAACGCCTTCGCCGACCTTTTCTCCATGCCGCGTCCGTGGGGTTCGCTGCTGATGGGCGCCACCGTCGGAATCACGATGGTCGTCGTTCTCCTGATCTGGGAGCTCGTCAAGCCCACCAACAAGGATGCCGCTCCGGCGAAGCCGGCGATGAGTGAGGAGGAGCGGGCGAATGCACGCGCCGAGCGTCGCTCCCAATTGGCCGCCGAGGCGGGCGTGAGTCTCGATGACACCCAAGCTGGCGACACCGAAGCCGGTGACACCGTTGCGCAGCCGGAGACAGAAGACGAAGGCACCGGGACGAAGGCTGACGTCAAGGCCGCCGAGTCGAACGAGTCGAAGACTGAAGGTCAGACCGCTGTGCCAGCTGCGAAGCCAGCCGATGGCACTCCTGTGGCAGCGGCCCCGCCGATGCGCTCGGCAGGTGAGGATGGCACATCACCGGACGCTGATGAGTCCTCGATCGAGGCAGAGCCGGATGACGGCGACGATTCGCGGGACCGGCAGAAGGCGAGCGACGTCGCACAGGATGAAACGGGGACTCCTGACGAGGCCAAGACTCTGGACGAGCCGGAGACCCTGGCCCCCGAAGAGTACGACGAAGGGGCCACGGGGTCATCTCTGGAGAGCCCTCCGACCGGAGAGCCGGGAATCTCCGTCGATTCTCTGGAAGACGCGGAGTCGGCAGACACCGATGGTGTCTCGGATGATGATCCCTCCGGCGACCAAGCTAAGGACGAGGGACCCGACTCGAAGCGCTGAGTGTTTCCTCGTTCGCGTAGTGAGCGGCGAGGAGCTTCAGCCCCTCCTCGATGCTGACCCGCGGCGTCCACCCGAGGACTTCCTGGGTGCGGCGCTGGTCGAACCAGTGCGCCGTTGAGAGCTGCTCGGCCAAGAACCTGGTCAGCGGTGGCTCGTCGTCATGCTCGCCCAGATCCCACACCTTCTCCACGACCGAACCGGCCGCCAGCGCGGGACCCACGGGAACACGCAGCTTCGGCACCCCGGCGCCGCCGGCGATGGCGATGCGTGACATGAGCTCCCCGATCGGGCGCGGCTGACCGTTCGTCACCACCAGCGATTCACCGTGCGTGGACGCGACGGCGTCGACTGCGGCAACGATCGCCTCGACCGCATTGTCGACGAACAGGGCATCGACGAGTGGTGCACCCGACCCCAGCACCGGCATCCGGCCAGCCCGTGCGCGATCGATGACGCGTTCGGTCAGCTGAGTGTCGCCTGGCCCCCACATGAGATGTGGGCGCAGGACGAGGACCTTGAAGTCCTCGGAATCGGCGTCCAGAGCGATGAGCTCACCGGCGGCCTTCGTTCGCGCGTACTCACCGTGCGCGAGCTCGGGGGAGGCCGGACCCGCGCCTTCGCCGATGATCGAGTCCCCGGTGTGCGCTACCGACGGAGAGGAGATGTGGACCAGGCGCTGCACACCTGCGGCCACAGCAGCATCGACGAGAGTGCGCGTGCCGCCGATGTTCACGGCCTCGAACTCACTGGGGTCGCCCATCATCGATACCTTCGCCGCCAAGTGCACAATCGCCTCGGCGCCGGTGAGGGCTTCGCCGACACTGCTCGGATCGGTGACGGACCCGATGACATCACGGACGCCAGCGACCGAGGAGGGGCGACGCTGCAGAGTCGTGACCTGGTGGCCGCCTGCCACCAGTGCGCGTGCGACGGACGAACCCAGGAGCCCGGAGGCCCCGGTGACGGTGATCTTCATGAAGACTCCTCAGACGGTCGGGATTCAGACCTTGGTGCGCACCGAACCGCCCGATAGGACATGATCGGCCCAGGCGGCCAACCGGGATCGGTCGATCTTCGAATTGTGGCGGATGTCGGTCGGGAACGTGGGAGCGACGAGCACCGCGGTGAGGTCGTGTCCGAGGACCTCGGCAACCAGCTCCCGCAGTCTCGATGTCAGGTCCAACGGTGCCAGGCCGGGGGAGAGATCGGTCCCTTCGGCATCGAGGACAGCCACCAGAGACTGTGTCCCGGTCGGGCCGATGCCCACGATCGAACTGCGGCTGACCTGCTCGTCGGAATCGATGAGCGCCTCGAGACCGCCAGGGCCCACCGGTCCGCGAGGTGTGGTGACCACGTGCTGCAGGCGGCCTTCGAGCCAGACTCGCCCCTCGGCATCGATGTGGCCGATGTCGTTCGTCCGGTGCCAGGTTCGGCCGTCGAGGTCATCCCGAGCCGAGGCAGCGGTGGTGGCCCAGAGGTTGTCGTAGCCGGACTTGATGTGGGCCGCGCTGACGACGAACTCGCCCAAGCGCCCTTGTGCCTCAACTCCTTGTTCCAGCGTGTCTGCAGACGAACCCGAGTCGTCGATCACAGCCAGTGCCAGCTCGACGCCGTCGATGGGGCGGCCCACGCACACGCCGAGGTTGGACGTGGCAGCTGCCGCGGTGACACCGGCACGGTCGATGTCAGTCAGGAGGAGGCCCTCGGTCATCCCATACGGCGAGTGGATGCTCGCGTTCGGGAACACCTCGGCGATGGAATCCATCAGATCCAGCGGTACGGGAGCCCCAGCCGAGAGCACGAGCTCGACCCGTGCGCATGCGGCCTTCTGTTCCTCATCCAGCTCAGAGGCGGTGGCGGCGACATTCTTGTACGCAGCGGGTGAGGCGAAGACCATCGTGGAATGACCGGCGATGATGGCATCGGAGATGGCGCTGGCGGTCAGTGTCTTCGGTTTGGTCACGGACATGTCCGGAGTCACCGAAGTAGCCCCGATGGCCGGTCCCAGAAGCGCGAAGGGCGGGAAGCCGGCGACCAGCCCGGTGCCTTCGTGCACGTCGAAAACTCTGGTCAGGACTGCTGCAAGGGCGGAGATGTCGCCATGGGTGTAGCGCACGCCCTTGGCCGGCCCCGTCGACCCGGAGGTGAAGAGGATCGCGGCATCGTCGGTGGCTGCCGGGGTGGGCAGCTGCGCGTGGTGCGTGGTGCGCGAGAGCGCAGTCAGGCTGGTCTCGACCTTGAACAGTTTGGCCTGCACCGGTCCCAGAGGGGACACGGAGATGCGCCGGCCGGGCCAGTTGAAGGCACGGGCGAGGCCGAGCCCAGGCAGTTCCCCGATGATCCACTGCGGATCCGCCGAGGTGGTCGCCCGAGTCATGCCCTTCGGCCCCAGTCCGGCATCGGCGACGACCGCGACGGCACCGATCTTCAGGCACGCGTAGAGAGCTGCAGTGAGGTTGTTACCGGGTGGGACGAGCATGGAGACTCGGTCGCCGGGGCGCACACCGAGTTCGAGCAGGCCGCCTGCGATGCTCGTCGTCACGTGCCAGAGATGACGCCAGGTGATCTGCTGCGCCGGATTCTGTGCGAAGTCCACCGAGGCGATGGATTCGTCGTCGTGGCGTGCGTCGAGGATCGCGGTGACTCCACGCGCAGGGTCTGCCGCAGTCGCGTTCTCGGCAGCAGTTGTGCCGGAGGCTGCGTCTGCTCCAGCATCGCCGACGGGGAACTGCGTCTTCAGCCAGTCGGTGACGACGCCGGACACGTCATAGTCTTCGCTGACTAAGTGGGAACCCAGCTCGAAGCGGTGCACGTCGGCCTGGGGCAGGCGCTGACGCAGGTCACGCAGATAGCGTTCGAGGAAGACCGGGTCCTTCGGGCCCCACACCAGGAGGGCAGGGTGCTCGTAGGCTGCGATATCGGCGCCTACACGCTGCAGCTCCGAGTAGGACGGGTGGTTCTCGTCGACGGGGATGTCGGCGACGAAGCCGCCGATCCCGTGGCGCTGTGAGGCGTTCTCATACGGGGAACGGAAGGCGTCCTTGATCTCTGGGGTGAGATCGCCGAGGCTCATCGTCACCCGCAGGAATCCGTCGGTGACCACGGTGGCAGTCGGCAGCATGGGTCCGGCCAAGGTTGCCCGCAGAGGTGCCGGTATCGGGGCGTCCTCAGGCTGGTGGACAGCCGTGTTGAGGCTGATCGAGGCGGAGACGAGATCGGTGTTGCGTGCCGCCCACCCCAGGGACAGGACGCCGCCCCAGTCGTGTCCGATCGTCACGATCGGATGATCGGCCGACGCGACTGCGTCGTCGAGTGCAGAACTGCCGGCCACCTCGGCGAGAAGAGACGTGACGACGGCGTCGAAGTCATCGATGCGCTGGGACATCCGGCGCACCTCGGCGCCGTGGGGAGTCGGCAGAGACTCATGCGCCAGCCGCTCCGAGAAGCCCATGTCGAGCTGGTCGGGGGCGATGAGCCGCCACACGCGTCCGCCGGAACGGGCAGCGTCCATCGTTGCCTGGGCAAGGTGTCGCCACAGGTACGACCAGGTCGGATTGCCGTGCAGGGCAAGAATCGTGCCGCTGGGTTCGAACCCTTCGGCGCGCAGCACCGCAAGGGTGTCGAGGACATGGAAGGAATGCGGCCCGTCGGGTGTCTTGGCCTCGACGATTCGGGACCAGGCGGGGTCCCACTCGGGCAGCTTCGGGGGAGCCTGAGCCGGCCGTGCAGGAAATATCATCGAACCTCTACCACTCGATTTCGGTCATTGCGGTGTTGAGCCCCGACCCGACTCCCATGCACAGGATGCGGTCGCCGGGTTTGAGGTGTGACGCCTCGCGGCTGAGCGTGATCGGCAGGGAAGCCGGTCCCACATTGCCGAGTTCGGGATAGGTGACCGGAATCCGATCGGGATCGAGGTTCGCGGCCTTCGTGATCGAGTTGACGTGTACGTCGGAGACCTGGTGCATGACGTAGCGATCCATGTCGCGCCAGTTCCAGCCATCCTCGTGGGCTTCTTCCCACGCGGCGACGACGAGTTCCATGCCGCCGGCCAGCAGCCCCTTGGTGTCGGTGAACATTCCGTTGTGATCGCCCACGCACAGTTCGTGGTGCTGGGTCGCAGCGCGGGTGATGCCGCCGAGGATGCGGTGGCCTTCCGGGTGCTTGTCGGCTGGCCCGAGGACGGCGGCGGAGGCACCGGATCCCAGTGTCAGGGAGGCGAACTCGTTGAGGTACTCCTCACGGCTGATGCCTGGGCGGGTCAATCGGCGCAGTGTGGCCTCTTGGACGCGGGAGGCATCCTCGCCGGCGACGACGAGGGCGTATTCGATCTGGCCGGCGTCGATCATGTTCGCGGCCAGGGTCATTCCGTTGACGAAGCCCAGGCAGGCGTTGGCGATGTCGAAGTTCATCGCCTGAGAACCCAGGCCGATGCCGGCGTGCACGCCGACGGCCACAGAAGGCTCGAGGTGCTCACGCGTGACCGAGGTGTTGATCATCAGTCCGATCGCGTCGGGGGAGACTCCCGAGTCGGCGAGAGCCTTCTTGCCAGCGGCGATCGCACCGTCGGCGAACTGACTCGGCTGGTCCCAGTTGCGTCGCGCGTAGACTCCCGCGACGCGCTGCAGCAGCCCGGTCGGCAGGTTGAGCATGGACAGGGTATCGGCGAGGCGCTCGTCGAATTCTTGAGAGGTCACTTCGTTCGGGGCGAGGATCTCAGTCAGGCCGAGAAGCGCCACGTTCGAGTGCCGGAATGTTGCGTTGCCATTCGCCAATTGAGGTTCTCATCCCTTTGCGGGTCGTTCGTCGTCGTCTGCTGAAGGCCGATGCGACGCACTCTTGAAGCGCGCCACGACGGGGAAGTCCGGAGACTATCTTATATCCCTCAAGCTGAATTGTTTCTCAGCGAGTGAACCAGGTGAATCCGTCATAGGCCATTCCGGTCGCGCAGAGGACCGCGATCCCGGCCAGAATGATCGACGTCACGGTGTGCGAAACCTTCGAAGACTGGAAGCGAACGGCACGCGAATGGGACATGGGGCGGTCGGTGACGAAGCGTCCGAACTGGACGAAGATGCGCCAGTCCATGACGTCGATGAGCGACTTGGCCGCCAGCGTGAAGACGATGATGCAGCCGACGCCCATGAGGATCAGGAAGATGAAGCCCATGAACCCGAATTCGCGGAAGAACTCGACGACGCGATCGGCAATGGCGGTGGCGAAGCCGGTGAATCCTTCGCTGAGTGGCAGTGCGGCGAAGGAATCTGTGATGCGGCCCAGTGTGAATCCGTCGCGTTCGGTCTGCTCGGCGCCGATGAACATGGCGACGGAGGCGGCCAGGGCCACGAGGAGATTGATGATCGTGATCGTCGAATTGTCCGGCCAGAATTCGAGGGACTTCAGCGTGTAGGTCGATGCCGACGCCACACAGATGATCGCGCCTGCCAGTGCGCCGACCGTCGCGGGCAAGAGGAGATTGTTGAAGAACACGAACGCGATGACGGCGATGAGGGCGGCGCCGAAGATATACGTGAACACCGCCAGCGTGTCGCCGTTGGAGGAGGTGGCAGCGCGACGGTTCGTCTCGACCATCTGCCCCGACTGGCCGATATTGTCTCTGAGTTCAGCCTTGGTGGCCCGCGAGTCGGTGTCGGCCCCAGTCGCAGGCATCACACGAGTCTCACCCTCGCTCAAACCGTAGACGCGCTCGGGCTGTTGGGGATAGGCGCGGGTCGTTTGATCGTAGGCCTGAGACGGCTGATTGTAGGCACGCGTCGACTGGTCGTAGGAGCCGCCCCGCGGTCGTGCACCCGGCGCGTAGCCCTGCTGACCGTAGCCCCCGGGGCCGTACCCAGGCTGCTGCGGCGCCTGTCCGCCCTGGGGTCGACGCTGCGGAGCTGGCTGCCATCGCCCGATTCGCGACGCGATCAGGTAGATGATGAGAACGACGAGTGCTGCGAGGACTCCGATTGAGATGCTGGCTCCGAGCTCGCTCATGAGGGACTTCCTGGGGATGGACAACGATGGTCGTGTGCTCAGTCTAAGGAGGATCGGCCAGGTAATCACGTTTGAGCGCCGCAACACACCCGGCGACCGGTGAAGACGCACCCGAGAATGGCATCGGTGCCCCAACGCGCGGGTAGGGTGAGATCACGACCGGATATGACCTCGGCACCACCGAGGGCGCCCAGCATTCGAAGGAGAATCGCGATGAGCAACGCCCAGGCATTCACGACATCGGCCATGCCCTTGGACCAGCAGATCGTCCTCGTCACCGGGGCCGGCCGCGGGGTCGGATCATCCATCGCGAAGGCCTTTGCTCATGAGGGATCGGCGCTCGTCATCAACTATCGCTACTCTGCCGAGGCCGCGGAGGAGCTCGCCGAGGCCATCCGTGCTCGTGGTGGTCGTGCAGTGGCCATCGAGGCCGATGTCACCGACTCACGCGCAGTCGACGCCATGCTCGCAGCTGCACATGCCGAGTTCGGTGCGCCCGTGTCGACGGTGGTCAACAACGCTCTTGTCGACTTCTCCTTCAACGGCGAGGAGCGGCAGCCGGCAGACGAAATCGACTTCTCCGATTTCACCGACCAGTTCCGTGGGGCCGTCGGAGCGGCGCTCAACACTGTCCAGGCGGCAATGAGAGGATTTCGCGAGATCGGCTCGGGACGGGTCATCAACATCGGATCCAACCTTGTGCAGAACCCCGTTGTGCCCTACCACGACTACACCGCGGCGAAGGCAGCCCTGCTGTCCTTGACGAGGACCTTCGCCAAGGACCTCGGGCCAGCGGGAGTCAGAGTGAATATGGTCTCCGGTGGACTGCTGCGCACGACCGACGCCTCCTCGGCGACTCCGGAAGAGGTCTTCGATCAGATCGCGGCCCAGACTCCGCTGGGACATGTGACGACTCCGGAGGAATTCGCCTCGGCGGTGGTGTTCTTCGCATCACCGGCCTCACGAGCGGTGACGGGTCAGAACCTCGTCGTCGACAATGGCCTGGTGATGGGCTGAGGCGCCAACGTCAATCCCCACACATTCAGCCAAACCCTAGCCGCGAGCCCACCCTAACGTTGAGAGCCGACTCCGCCGGCGGCGGGCGACTTCAGGGAGTCGGCCTTCAACGGTGCGGTCGACTGTCGGCAATGTGTTTCTTGATGGCAGAAAACATGTCGCTGCGGAAGAGGTCGGCCCAGACCAAATTGAATACCGCGAACCCGGCATTGGCGAGCCGCATGTGCCGAGCGTGGTTGTCCTTGCTTGCTCGATCTGGTCCATTCTCATTGAGGTAGTACTTGCCCAGGCCGTGGAACTCCACGATCAGCGGAAGTCGTGCGTGCTTGAAGTCGCATCTGCCGAGAAATCTCCCAGAGCGATCGTGAACCGCTACCTGCGGGAGCATATCTGCAATCGAGAATCTGTGGAACTTCACTGCACAGAGTGACTCGCCCTGGGATTCGTGCAGCGGATCGGACAGTGCGAGGCCTTGTCGCGCAACTCTGCACCCTCTTCGCCGAATCTTCATCTGCTCGAGTAGCTCGGGTTTGCTGATGTTGCCGACTCGAAGGGCCTCGGAAATCATCGGAACCGAAATCTCCAGCGGGTAGTCATGGGCGATGTCGGAAAGTGTGCGCGACAGACCTGTGACCGCAAAATCGCCGACGGTGGTCCGGTCCGTCAGGGGAACCGTGCGGTCATAGATGCGCAATGTAGGGAAGTTCTCGTGGTAGCCGGTGCGGATGATCTCGGCCTGGCCGGTTGCCGGGAACGGCGGGCGCAGGTCGTGAATCAGTGCGGCAGAGATGTGAGAGTAGACATCACCGGAGCGGAGCTCGAGCAGTCGCGAACGAATCAATGGCTTGAGACTTTCAGTCCGGTCTCGGATGTCGCCAAAAGTCGTGGGATAAGAGATCGGCTCGGCCGCACCAGGCGAGTGGAGAACGGCATGGTGCGGTGAACTGCAGGGGCTGACCACGGCATAGTGCCCGCGCCGAATCTTTCGCAGGCAACACTGCTGCGCTCGGCGGACATCGTCGTCGGTCAAGCCGAATCTGAGCAGGTCCTGCTTGATGTAAACCTGAACCATTTAAAGATAATTGCATCAAATCACACTTAACGCAATGAAACGTCATGAAAAAACGTCAAGACGTCCACGGATCCCGCTCCATTTCCAGCCCGGAAGTCGTCGAGAGCAGACCGGAGCGCCGGCGGGCGACTTCAGGGAGTCGGCTTTGGTCGGTGCGTTCGGCTCTCGGCGCCACGGCCCGCTATCGACGTTTGTTGGGTGAGAGATGGGATTGGTGGGCGGTTGTCTTGGTGGCTTGGGCGTTCGTCGAGGTGAGAACGAGCAGTGGGAGTCAGCGACGGGGGCTCACACTCGGAGTCAGCGACGGGGGTTCAGACTCGGACTCAGCGACAGGGGTTCAGACTCGGTCGAGGAACGCCAGACTGCGGTCGAAGAGCAGCTGCGCGCTGTCCTCTCGGTAGTCAGCAACCAGCGGATCGCTGAAGAGATGACTCCCGCCCGGGTAGAGGAAATACTCCGCCTGCGCCCCCGCTCGGGCGGCTGACTCCAACAGAGTCTGTGGCGCAGCTGAGTCTCTCCACTCGTCATCGACTGAGAAATGGATCTGGACGGGCACATTCTCCTGCCATCGCGTGGGCTTGGGGAAGCCGCCACCGTGGAAGAGGAGAGCGCCGCGTGCCCGCGCGTCGTTCTTGCCCATCTGCTGGGCGATGCCGGCGCCGAGGGAGAGCCCGGCGAAGACGATCTCACCAGTCAGGTCAGCACAGGCCGCGGCAGCCCGATCGACGAGCTGAGAGAACCCGACGCCCTGCGAGTGGCCGACCCCAGCCTCGGCGGTGGTGAACGTGCGTCCCTCGTAGACATCGGGGGCGAACACGGTGTGCCCGGCGGCTCTGTAGCAATCGGCGATCGCTTCGATGCCGGGAGTCTTGCCCAGAGCGGAATGGAGCAGAACGAGGGTTGGCATGGCGATCTCCTGTTATCTCAGTTGAATCCAGCTCTGCCGAGGCTCGAGGTAGGGCTCAGCGGCTGCGGCCGTGCGGGATGGCGAAGGAGTCGGCCTGTGCCGTCTCCCAGTCGGCAGCCCAGTCATCGGGAGCGCCGTTGAGCAGTTCGCCGGGCTTGAGCCAGTCGTAGAGACGCGCGTAGGACCAGGACTCAGACTCCGAGACATTGCGGCGCAGCATCGTCGGTTCCAGCTCATCCGGATGGGCTACGCCCATCGAAGCCATCAGGCGCACAGCCTCGGTGACGGTGCCGTCGTGGTAGTTCTTCACGCGAGTCGACTTGTCGGGAACATCGATGGCGCGAGCGCGGCGAGGATCCTGCGTGGCCACGCCGACGGGGCACTTGCCTGTGTGGCAGACCTGAGCCTGAATGCAGCCGACGGCCATCATCATGGCACGAGCTGCCATCGTGAAATCGGCACCCTGGATGAGTCGCTTCACGATGTCGGAACCGGCCGCGATCTTCCCTGCCGCGCCGATCTTGATGCGATCCCGCAGTCCCGCACCCATGAGCGCGTTGTGCACGATCATCAGGCCCTGCGTCAGAGGCAGGCCGACGTGGTTCTCGAATTCAAGCGGTGCCGCTCCCGTGCCGCCTTCAGAGCCGTCGACGATGATGAAGTCGGGAGTGATTCCGGTCTCGACCATTGCCTTGCAGATGCCGAGGAATTCGGTGCGCGAACCCACACAGAGCTTGAAACCAGCGGGCTTGCCGCCGGAGAGCTTTCGCATCTGCTCGATGAACGCCAGGAGCTCGATCGGCGTCGAGAACACGGTGTGGTTCGGTGGGCTGACACAGGTCTTGCCGACGGGGATGCCGCGGATCTCTGAGATCTCCTCGGTGACCTTCGGGCCGGGCAGGACGCCGCCGAGGCCGGGCTTGGCACCCTGGGAAAGCTTGAGTGAGACCATCTTGACCTGTGGGTCCTGTGCCTTCTGTGCGAAGACATCCGGAGCGAATTCGCCCTCGGGGGTTCGGCAGCCGAAGTAGCCGGTGCCGATCTCCCAGATCAGGTCGCCGCCGAACTCCTGGTGGTAGGGAGTGATCGAGCCTTCTCCGGTGTCCTGGGCGAACCCACCCAGGGCGGCGCCTTTGTTGAGCGAGCGCACCGCATTGTCGCTCAGCGATCCGAAGCTCATGGCCGAGACGTTGAGGAGCGAGATGTCATAGGGCTGTGTGCATTCCGCGCCGCCGACACGGATCCGCGGGGGAGTCGGGGAGTTCGTGATCGGAACCGTGGAGTGCATGAGGGCCTCGTAGCCCGTGCGATTGACATCGCGTTCAGTGCCGAAGGCGCTTTCGGAGTGCTTGCCTTTGGCGCGTTCGTAGATGATCGCGCGAGTGTTGCGATTGTACGGACGGCCGTCCCAGTTCCGCTCGATGAAGTACTGCTGGATCTCTGGGCGAATCGACTCGAGCAGATACCGTGCGTGACCGGCGACCGGATAGTTGCGGAGGATCGAATGCTTCTTCTGGGTCACGTCCCAAGCGGCGAGGGCGCCGAGGCCGAGCGCTGAGACGGCGGCAGCGGCCTGAGCCACGCGCTTTCCTGTTGAGTCTCCTCCGAGCTGGCTGACCATGGGGTACCGACCTTTCCTTGAGCTTCTTCGGTCTGTGCTTGATGCGAGCCTAAACCGAGAACACGGGGAATTCAGGAAAGGGTGGGCTAAATTTCCGAGCGTCTGACTCAGGACAGTCGCGTGAGCAGCGCCTGGACCAGTTCATCGAGTTGGAGGGAGTAGCCGATGATGAGCAGGAACCCTGTGGCAATCCACGCGACTTCCTTCCAGGAGTCGTAACCGCTGAGGGGACGGTTGTCGTAGCGAAGTCCGCCGGCCATGACGATGACGAGGTCGATGACCCACCACAGGCCCAGTCCGCCGAGGCTGACCAGCTTGAGCCCGCCGGTGAGGAAGCGTCCCGTGTAGAGGCGGTCGGCACCGAGGAACCCCAGCAGGAGCGAGAGGAGCCAGGTGACGAAGAAGGAGCGGTTGGCATGGTTGTGCTCGGCCTCGTTGTCGGAGTTCGGTCGTTTCACGGAACCCGGACGTTCAAGGGAGTCAAGGGAGTCGAAGGGATCGATGGAGGGCAGTTCGGGGACCAAAGGCGACACGGACACGGTGTTCTCCTTCTCTTGCGTCGCCGCTCTCCGTGGAGCGATCGAGGTGATGTCATCGACGTGCCGCAGAGAACCGGGGGATGGGCGTCAGGTGGGGGACCTGAGTACAGTCTAGGAAACACATGAGTGTTCGCGCATTGGGGTTTTCCCCAGTATCGGCATAGCGTTGGATCTATGAGTACTGGTGAGCCGAGCGCGACGAGTACTCGGCGAACCATCGTGGCGGTGTTCTTGGCCGGAGTCTCGGTCTTCCTCGTGCTCTATGAGACGCAGGGACTGCTCCCCGCCATCCGCGGCGCCTACGGCATCGATGCTCCCACAGCGAGCCTGACGGTCTCCGCCACCAACGTTGCCATGGCCGTCTTCCTCATCCCGTTCTCCATGCTCGCCCCGCGCATCGGGCATGCCAGGCAGATCGCCTGCGGCGTGGTCCTGGCCGCGCTCCTCGCGCTCATCCTGCCGTTCATGCCGAGCCCCGAACTGCTCATCGCCGTCCGCTTCCTCCAAGGCGTGGCGATCGCTTCGGTGCCTGCCACCGCAATGGCCTATCTTTCGCTGCGGCTGCCGGCGAAGGCACTGCCCGGCGCGATCGGCGTCTACATCGCCGGCAACACGATCGGCGGACTCGCCTCCCGGCTCCTGACCGGCCTCGCCGCGGAGGGCCTCGGGTGGCACGGCGGCCTGGCGTTCACCGCGGCAGTCTCTCTGATCTTCGGGCTCATCGTGGTCTGGCTGCTCCGCCACGATCTCTTCACCACCTCACGAGTGATCGCCGCCCGCGAATCGTCGGCGACCGAGCAGGAGTCGGCGACCGATACGCGATCCTCGGCGACAGCGGACACCGCACAGCCGCCTCGGCGGGCGATCATTCCGCTGGGATCGGGGCTGTGGCGGATCTACCTCACCGGCTTCCTGTGCATGATCGTCTTCGGCGGGTCCTTCACGATGCTCGGGACTCGGCTGCAGCATGATCCCTGGCGGCTGAGCGAAGGCGCGGTCGCACTGTTCTTCCTCATCTACCTCGTCGGCACCGTCGTCACCACGTATTACGGTCGGTTGGCCACGAGACTCTCGCGCACCTCGCTGACACTGATCGGGATGGTCACAGCACTTGTCGGCGCCGGACTCACTCTCGTCGATCATCTGCCGGTGATCGTCATCGGCATGTCCCTTCTCACCGGAGGCTTCTTCCTCGGTCACACAGGTGCATCCGCGTCAGCCAGCGCCTCACGGCCCGGTGTCGACTCCACCCGATCGGCGGCCATCTACCTCACCGTCTACTATCTGGGCACCAGCCTGGGCGCCTGGCTGTCGGCGGTTCTGTTCACCGATTTCGCGTGGCCGGGCGTAGTCGTCATGTGCATGACCTCATTGTTCGCCGTTCTGATCTTGACGTTGACCGGGGCTTCGATAGGGTTCAAGAAACGCAGCTGATCATTCGTTCAGCTTTGGAACCGGAGGACTTCATGCCCCACGCAGCACATTCGAACGTCACCTATTCGATCGACCGGGGCGTCGCCCATGTGGAGATCGACCGCGCCGAGAAGCTCAACTCACTGACGAGAGAGGTGTTCGAGGACCTCGTCGAGGTCGGCCTCGCGCTCAGGGAATCGACTGAGGTCAGGGCCGTCGTGCTCTCCGGCCGCGGGCGGGCGTTCAGTGCTGGCCTGGACTTCACTGAGATGTCCAGGCTCGCGGAGGAAGGCACCGCGACGACCTCCGCCGAGGCGGGTGCGGGGACTGAGTCATCGACCGAAGGCGCCGTCGACGTCGGTGAGCGGCTCGGGTCCGCTCGGGCACTGGCGCAGAAGGCCGTGCACGTGTGGTCCCTGATCGAGGTTCCGGTCATCGCCGGACTCAGGGGGCCGGCGCTCGGCGGCGGGATGCAGATCGCGTTGGGCACGGACATCCGCATCGCAGGACCTGACGTCCAGCTTTCGCTGATGGAGATCAAATGGGGGATCATCCCGGACATGTGCGGGACTCAGCTGCTGCCGCGCCTGGTCGGGCCCGGAACGGCGAAGAAGCTCATCGCCACAGGCGAGGCCATCGGCGCCGAGGAGGCGCTGCGGATCGGTCTCGTCGAAGAGTTGGCCGAGGACCCGGTAGAGCGAGCTCTCGAACTTGCCGCCGACATCGCGGGGAAATCACGCTCGGCGCTTATGTGGGCGAAGAAGCTCGTCGACCTCTCCTATGAGGCTGACCTGGCCACGGGCCTCGATGCAGAGCAGGAGGCGCTGGCCTCCCTCATCGGCACCGACGAGCAGCGCGAGGTCGTCACGGAACGGCTGGCGCGCATGGCCAAGCGGTCGAAGGGCTGAGGCGCAGCGACGCAGTTGTGATGTGCCGACTGCTCAGCCGTGACGGGCTGGCGCGGCTCAGCCGTGCTTGCCGGGGAACTCAGGGCGGACCGGGTCGATGCTCCGGTCGGATCCGACCACCTCGGCGACGGTGTCGAATGTGTCGAGCTCGCGCAAGAGCACGAGTGTCGGGCGCATCAGCTTAAGGCGCTCCTCGGCCTCGGCGGTCAGGATCGTGGCCACCGACATCCATTCACTCGAATGTGCCTCGGTGGTCTGATGATGGGCCGACTCAAGGTCGCCGGCCGAGAGCGCGTAGAAGTACGTGTCGAATCGCTTCGGGCGCCCCGCCGGGGTCACCCAGTTCGCCCACGGCTTCAGCCCGGCCGGGTCGAGCACGGCTCCTGTCTCCTCTTCGACCTCACGCACAGCGGTGGCGAGCAGGACGCGCCAACCATCGGCCACCTCGGCGATGGTCGAGTCCTTCCACGCTGCCTGATGAATCTGCGCATCGGGGACCGTGATGGAGGCAGCGGTCCGCTCATCGATGGGATCGACGCGGCCGCCGGGGAAGACGACGACGCCGGCGGCGAAGTCCATCGTCGACACCCGGTGCTGGACGAAGACCTCGAGCCCGGTGGCACCATCGCGGATCATGAGCACGCTGACGGCGGGCTTGATCGGCACGGCCGAAGGGTCGGGCACATCCGGTCCGCGGCTGGAGGAATCGGCGAGGTCCGAACGGTCGGACCCCTCGGGGGAGATATCTCGAATCACTGTCAGCACCTTCGCCTCTGTGTCTGGTCGTCACCTTCCATTATGACTGTGACTGTTGTCCTCGGCGGAGGCGGGGTGGGCCGCAGGGACGATCTCCACGGGAATCGTGCGGCAGGATACGATGGTGCCAGACGAGACCGACGGCCGATTTCTCAAGGCAGCTTGAACTCTGGTGTCTGAGAACCTGAGCGCGGCACCCGGCATTGACGACCCGCAGACCGGAAGAGCAAGGACATGACCGGATTGGAGAACTATCTTTTCTTCTCAATTGATCAGGCGTGGCCAAACTGGCTGATTGTCACACTTCTGGCGATCGACATGATCATCCGCATCGTTGCGCTGGGCTGGATTCCGCACAACCGCAGACCATCTGTCGCGCTCGGCTGGCTGCTCGCGATCTTCCTCATCCCCTACGTCGGAATTCTCGCGTTCCTGCTGCTGGGCTCAGCGAAGCTGCCGAAGAGGCGGCGGGACAAGCAGGTGCTCGTCAACGACATCTTCCGGGACCAGACCGATGATCGGGCGATCATCGGCGACTCCGCTCATATGCCCGAACCGCTGAGCACCGCAGCGCAGCTGAACTTCGAACTGGGCGCGCTGCCGATGACGCACGGCAACGCCTTCGACCTGCAGATCGACAACCACGCCTGCATGGAGGCGATGGCCGACCAGATCGATGCGGCCACCCGGTTCGTTCACTTCGAGTTCTACATCGTCGCCATCGATGACACGACGAGGCGGCTCTTCGAATCGCTGCTGGCCGCGCACGAGCGCGGGGTTCAGGTGAGAATCCTCATCGACCATCTGGGCTCACTGGGATATCCCGGCTATTCGGAATTGGTCAAGCGGCTCAACTCGTCGGGAGTGGCGTGGCGCCGAGCCCTGCCGATCCGTCCCTGGAAGGGTGAATACCAGCGACCGGACCTACGCAACCACCGTAAGATCCTCGTCGTCGACGGCGAGGTCGCCTTCACCGGGTCGCAGAACATCATCGACCGGTCGTATAACAAGCGACGCAACCTGCGGAAGGGCTTCCAATGGATGGACCTGTCGCTGAAGTGCACCGGCCCAGTCGTCGACGAACTCGATGCAGTCTTCATCACGGACTGGTATTCGGAGACGGGGGAACTCTTCGACGAAGCCTCGCAGGGGGAACTCCGGGCACCGCAGAACGGCGGCATCCAGGCTCAGGTGGTGCCGTCGGGCCCAGGGTTCGAAGACGAGAACAATCTGCGTCTGTTCAACCACCTCATCTACAACGCGAACCGCAGCGTCGTCGTCTGCTCACCGTACTTCGTGCCCGACGAATCGCTCATGCACGCGCTCACGACAGAGGCCCGGTCCGGAGTCGACGTGCGGCTGTATGTGGGGGAGACGAGCGACCATTGGGTGACGCAACGGGCCCAGCAGTCCTATTACGCCGATCTGGTGCGAGCCGGAGTCCGAATCTTCCTGTACCACGCCCCGACCGTTCTGCATTCGAAGTTCCTCTTGATCGACGATGAAGTCTCGATCATCGGATCCTCGAACATGGATGAGCGATCGTTCGCGATGAACATGGAGGTCACCATGTTCATCGTCGACAAGGAGTTCACCCAGCGGATGTACGACCTCGAAGCGGAGCGGTACGCGCCGAACTCCGTCGAACTCGACGCCGAACGCTGGAACGACCGGCCGCTGCTGCACAAGTATGTGGAGAACGTCGCCAGGCTCACGAGCTCGCTGCTCTGAACTGCGTCGGATATGACAACGCTCCCGCACACTGATCAGTGTGCGGGAGCGTTGTCCACTCAGAGTCTCAGGTGTCTTCGGAGAGTCCGGATGGGCCTTCGTCATCGAGATCGCGCATGGGGTCTGCGACGACATCGTCCTTGACCTCGGGGGTGCCCGTGGATGTGGCACCTGGAGTCCCAGCGGACGTGCTGCCCGCGGCGCCTGCACCGGCTCCGGCAGCACCGGCTCCTGCTGCGGAGTTGACCTTGTCGGCTGCTGTCTGTACAGCGTCGGCGACGGCCGGTGACTTCTCCCGAATCGACTGGTTGGCCTTCTCGACGGTGTCCTGCACTCGCGGGTCGGCCCAGAGATCCTGTGCCTGGGCCTTGAGCTTTTCGTAGCTCTGACGTCCGGTGCGTGATCCGAGCACGTAACCGACTCCCAGACCTGCCAGGAGAATCAATCGCTTCTTCATTTTCCTGCTCTCCTTCTCAGCTTGCCGTGACTGCATGCAACACGTGTGAGTGCGCAGACCGACGATGATCGACGATCGTGCGCATCGGCACTGTGCCCTGGTTCACCACCTTATACTGCCGATGGTTCCACCGTGAAAGGATATCGTCTCAGATTTGTGGAGACGACACAGTTCTTCGGCGTTCGGTCCACCGTGGGCTGCTGCTGGGTGATGCAGTGGATCCCACCGCCGCGGGCGTAGAGTTCGCGGGCATCGACACCGACGACCTTGCGCCCTGGGTACACCTTCTCGAGCACGGCGACCGCTTCGGCGTCCATCGGATCGTCGAAGGTGCAGGCGATGACCCCGTCATTGGTGACGAGGTGATTGACGTAGGAGTAGTCGACCCAGTCGTCACCATCGCGCAGCACCTCGGGGGCCGGAATCGGCACGACGTCGAAGGGCTGGCCTTCGGCAGTGGTCTCGGCGGTGAACCGGGTCTTGAGCTGCTGACTGAATTCGAAGTCCGGGTGCTCGGGATTGCGCTGATCGTGGATGAGGATGACGCCCGGGCTGGGCATGGCCGCGACGATGTCGACATGTCCGCGCGTGCCGAACGTCTGGTTGTCGCGGTAGAGGCCGTGGTCGAGCCAGATGACCTTCTTCGCCCCGATGGTACGGGCGAATTCGGCTTCCACCTCGGCCTCGGTCAGGTCGGGATTGCGGCCCGGGTCCAGCTGCACGCTGCGCGTAGCCAACACGGTGCCCTGCCCGTCGACGTGGAAGCCGCCGCCCTCGTTGCGCAGCTGGGAATCCACGATCGGGACGCCTGCCTGGTTCGCGACGAAGCGGCCGATGTGCTGATCGTGGTCCCACTTTGCCCACTTCTGGGCGCCCCAGCCGTTGAACACCCAATCCACCGCGTGCAGCGCACCGTTGTCGTCGACGACGAAGCTCGGTCCGATATCGCGCATCCACGCATCGTCGAGTTCGGCATTGACCACAGTGATCGGATGGCTGATCCCCTCGCCGAGGTGGCGGCGGGCATTGTCCGTCTGCGAGGTCGAGACGACGACGGTCACCGGAGTGAACTCGCTGGTCGCACGCGCCACCGCGGCCCAGGTGCGGCGGGCGGCTTCGGCCTCGTCCTCGGTGTCGCCCAAGGCATAGCCGGAGGATGGGAACGCCATCCAGATGCGGTCATGGGCAGCGGTTTCCGCGGGCATGTGAAACGTCATCGTTCATCCCTTCGAGTCTGGCTGACTGGTGAGCCTCGTGGTCGGTTGAGCCTCGCACCGCAGCGAACTCTCTCCGGTGCTGCTGGCAGCAGTTGGCTTGTCCCGAGTGTAGCGAGGTTCGGCTCTTGGGGGTCAACGGATTCCGTACCTCCCGGGACCCGTCTGCGGCGGGAGGAGTCCGTATAGTCTGGCGTGGAAGACAGGACGCCTGGATATCAGGGTTCGAACGCGCCATGGGAGGCAGCACGTGGAACAGCAGGATCTGCAGGAATTGTTCGGTCGGTCCGGGACCGGCCCGTTGGCGGGAGTGGTCGTCGCCGACTTCTCGCGCGTGCTGGCGGGACCCTACGCGACGATGATGCTTGCCGACCTCGGTGCCACCGTGATCAAGGTCGAGGGCAGGACCGGTGACGATACACGGCACTGGGCGCCCCCTCGGCGAGGCGATGATGCGACGTATTTCCTCACGGCGAATCGGAACAAGCAATCCGTGGTCCTTGACTTCAAGGACGATGAGGAGCTGGGCCTGGCGCAGGAGCTGGCCAGACGGGCCGACATTCTGGTGGAGAACTTCAAAGCCGGCGGGCTGGCGAAGTACGGGCTCGACTACGACACCGTCAAGGCCGAGAATCCTGGCATCATCTACGCCTCGGTGACTGGATTCGGCAGGGACAACCCGCAGCCCGGTTACGATCTGCTCATCCAGGGACTGTCCGGTTTCATGAGCGTGACCGGTTCGCAGGAGTCGGGCCCGGTCAAGGCAGGGGTCGCCGTCGTCGACGTGTTCACCGGCTTGCACACGACCGTCGGCATCCTCGCCGCGCTCGCCCACCGCAAGGACACCGGGGATGGGCAGCTGGTGGAGACGAACCTCCTGTCCTCGGCACTGTCGGGCTTGGCGAACCAGACCTCGGCGTACGTGGCCGGCGGTGTCGTCCCGCAGGCCATGGGCAACGCTCACCCGAGTCTGTACCCCTACCAGCCGATGCCCACCGCCGAGGGGCAGATCATCATCGCCGTAGGCAACGACAACCAGTTCCGGTCCCTGGCCGCGGTGCTGGGCCATCCCGAGTGGGCCGAGGATGAACGCTTCGCGAACTTCTCTGACCGCAATGAGAACCGGGCCGAACTCGAGCCCGAACTCATCGCTGCGCTGAGTGAGAAGACGAATCAGGAATGGTTCGACATCCTGTCGGCCGCCGGTCTGCCGTGCGCTCCGATCAACACGATCGCCCAGGGTGTCGACCTGGCGACCTCGTTGGGTCTCGAGCCCGTCGCCGAGGCGGGGGGCGGGGAACGTGTGATCCCGACGGTGGCCAATCCGATCCGTCTGTCCCAGACCCCGCCCAGCTACGATCTCGCGCCGCCGCAGCTGGGGGAAAGCACGGAGGCGGTCAAGGACTGGCTGCGCAGCCAGCGCTGAGAGCAGTCATTTCACCGTCATGGCCCGGGTCATACCCGGAGTCATGCCCAGTGCTGCCCGTGTGTCGGCTCCGACCTGATGTCAGTCATGCGTTCCCACAGCTGTTCTCGCAAGTCGGGTTCGTAAAACACAGGGGATGCTCGGGCTGAACTTCCGGATTCGCTGACGTACCCTAGAGTCTGTATGAATGCACCCTAGCCACTGGGGAGATCCTGAGCAGTCCAGTTCTGGTCAAGGCGGATTTCGCAAAGTGGCGCTCCAGATTCCAGGACTGAGATGGACACAGACAAGACTGAGACGAAGGCCGCCAAGCGGCCGGTCGTCAAACGCGTGCTGATGGTCGTGGCCATGCTGCTGACAGCGTTTCACCTGCTCGCAAGCTTCCTTTGGATCGCTCCGTCGTCGACGGCGCGAGAAGTCTTCCCGGGGAACCTCCTCTCCGAATACATGATTCCGTTGTGGGGCCAGTCGTGGAGCGTCTTCGCTCCCGAGCCGATCAATGGCGATTACTACTTCGACGTTCGCGCGGTCGTGAAGACTCCCGACGGCGGAGAAGAGGTCACCGATTGGGTGCGCGCCACCGATGTCGAACTCGACCATTCGACCTACAAGCTCTTCCCGCCACGCTCGGCCGGACTGGGCATCGGGGTCGCCTCCGACATCAAGGGGTCGTGGGAGGACCTGCCCAATGATCAGAAGGCGATCGTCAAGCTCGACTACTTCAAAGGTGCTGATTCCGTTGACCGGTTGACGACGAAGTTGGAAGAGTACGACGATCCCGACGGCGCCGTGGACGGATATCTGGAAAGCGAGCACCTGGCCACGGCCTATGCGACTCAGGTGGCCAAAGCGATCTGGGGTGAGGACGTTCAGCGCGTCCAGTATCAGGCGTCGAGACAGAATGTTGTGCCGTTCGCACAGCGCAACGACGACGGTGCCGAACGGCCGAACGTCCAGCCGGTTCCGGTCGGCTGGCGAGCACTGGTGACCGAACCGCACCAGTCCGATGAGGAGTTCGCGAAGTACTTCTGTGCCTCCGACGAAGTGAGGTGCGCAGATGAGCAGTGACAAGGACACCCGCGTCATGGGTGAAGAAGTCAGAGGTGACGACATCGGCGTGCACGAATCGAAGTCCGGGAAGGCAGCGCCGACGGAGACTGCAGCGCCGACGGAGACTGCAGCGCCGACGGAGACTGCAGCGCCGACGGAGACGTCAGCGCCGGCGGCAGCGGATTCGAACGAGCATATTCCGCTCTCTTCCCGCGTCCTTGGGGGTATCTCTCGGGGCTGGAACTGGCTGGAGGAGATGCTGACCGGTCGCTATCACGCGACATACGGCCTCGCCGTGACTCGTATCCTCATCGGCGTGACCGGACTCGGCCTGCTGCTGACGAACTTCAATGCCAGGCATTATGCCTTCGGCGTGGGCAGCGCCTGGAACGGGGAGATCGCAGAACCCAAGAGCGACTTCCCGAACATCTGGCTGTTCTCCCTCTTCCACAACGCGGTGACCAACCCGCCGCTGTTCACCGCCATGATCATCGGCCTGGCGATCCTCGCCGTCGTCATCATCCTCGGATGGCGGACCCGCATCATTCTGCCGTTCTACCTGGTTCTGTGGGTGAGCTTCATCGAGCTCAACGACGGTGCCGGCGATCAGGGCGACAACGCCTATCGCATGTTCATGATCGCGATGCTCTTCGCCGACACCACACGGCGGTGGTCGCTGGACGCCAGACGCAAGAGACAGCAGAACCCGGAGTTCCCCGAGACCGACGGCGGCAGCTACCGCTGGGCCCTCATCATGGCCAACAACCTTGCGATCGTCGTGCTGGCCTTCCAAGTCTGCGCGATCTACATGTCGGGTGGACTCTACAAGGCAGGCGGGGCCGCTTGGCAGCACGGATTCGCGGTGTACAACCCGCTGCACACCCAGCAGTTCGGAACCTGGCCGGTGCTCTCAGACCTGCTCACGGCCTGGGGGCCGATGGTCGTCGCCGTCTCGTGGGCCTCGGTCCTGTTCCAGTGCGCGTTCCCGTTCATGCTGTTCAATCGGTACACGCGAATCGTAGGACTGGTGGGCATCCTCTCCTTCCACCTGGGAATCGCTCTGTTGATGGGACTGCCCTGGTTCTCGCTGACGATGATCGCCGTCGACGCCATCTTCATCCGCGATCGCAGTTTCGAAAAGCTCCACAAGCTGGTGGGACGCTGGTGGGCGTCGACGACCGACGGCATGCGCGCGAAGGTGAAGTCCTCGCGCTGAGCGCGTGCGCGTTGGATCTGACTCGCGGTCTGCGGAAACGCTGGTGAATCAACAGTCGAAGTCAGACTGAGTGGGTTGCAACCCACTCAGTCTGACTTCGACTGTCACTGGGCGCCTGTACGCTCTGCTTCGGCAAGCGCCTCACCGCCCCGCGCCTCACGCCCCGCGGAGCATCACCGCTTCGGGCGCAGCTCCAGGCCGGTGGTTTCCGGGTCCTCGGGCAGGCCGATGACGATGTCGTCGCCGTCGGCCACGTCGCCGGACAGAAGCCCGCGGGCCAACTTGTCTCCGATCTCGCGTTGGACCAGCCTGCGCAGGGGGCGGGCGCCGAAGGCGGGGTCGTAGCCTTCGAGGGCGAGCCAGTCCTCGGCGGCATCGGTGACCTCGAGCGTGATCCGCCGCTCGGTCAGGCGAGACGCCAGCCGCTGGATCTGCAGGTCGACGATCGAGGACAGTTCCTCTGTGCTCAGTGCGTCGAAGAGCACGATGTCGTCGAGGCGATTGAGGAACTCGGGTTTGAACGTCGAATGCACGACGCCCAGCACCGCATCCTTCTGCTCCTGGGCGCTCAGCGATTTGTCGACGAGGAACTGCGAGCCCAGGTTCGAGGTCAGGATGAGGATCGTGTTCCGGAAGTCGACCGTGCGTCCCTGACCATCGGTGAGGCGACCGTCGTCGAGGACCTGGAGCAGAATATCGAAGACGCTCGGGTGTGCCTTCTCCACCTCGTCGAGAAGGACGACTGAGTAGGGGCGACGACGCACAGCCTCGGTGAGCTGACCGCCCTCGTCATACCCGACGTAGCCCGGAGGCGCACCGACGAGACGGGACACGGTGTGCTTTTCCCCGTACTCACTCATATCGATCCTGATCAGGGCCTTCTCATCGTCGAAGAGGAAGTCCGCGAGGGACTTCGCAAGCTCAGTCTTGCCGACGCCTGTGGGGCCGAGGAACAGGAACGAGCCCGTCGGGCGGTCAGGGTCGGCGATGCCGGCACGTGAGCGACGGATCGCATCGGAGACCGTGCTCACGGCACTCTTCTGGCCGATGAGACGCTTGCCGAGCACATCCTCGGCGCCCAGCAGCTTCTCGATCTCACCTTGGAGCAGACGACCGGCAGGGATACCCGTCCAGGACGCGACGACCTCGGCGATGTCGTTGCTTGAGACGCGGTCGCTGACCATCGGGTCGGTCTCGGATTCGGCATTCGCCTCCTCCGCCTCGGCGAGGTCGATCTCCTTCTGGACCGCGGGGATCTCCCCGTAGAGCAGGCGCGAGGCCGTCTCCAGGTCGGTATCGCGCTGTGCCCGGTCCGCCTGAGAGCGCAGCTCGTCGAGCTTCGTCTTGAGCTCACCGACGCGGTTGAGGCCGGCACGCTGGGATTCCCAGGTGGCCTCGAGTCCGTGCAGCTCCTCCTCCCGATCGGCCAGGTCGGCACGCAGGGCGCCGAGGCGCTCCTTCGAGGCCGTGTCCGTTTCCTTGGACAGGGCCATGTCCTCCATCTTCAGGCGGTCGACGGTGCGGCGGAGCTCATCGATCTCGACCGGAGCCGAATCGATCTCCATGCGCAGCCGGGATGCGGCTTCGTCGACGAGGTCGATGGCTTTGTCCGGCAGCTGGCGTCCGGTGATGTAGCGATTGGACATCGTTGCCGCAGCGACGAGTGCGCCGTCGTTGATCGACACCTTGTGGTGGGCTTCGTAGCGTTCCTTGAGTCCACGCAGGATCGCGACCGTGTCCTCGACACTGGGTTCTCCGACGTAGACCTGCTGGAACCTGCGTTCCAGAGCCGGATCCTTTTCGATGTTCTCGCGGTACTCGTCGAGCGTGGTCGCGCCGACGAGGCGCAGCTCACCGCGCGCGAGCATCGGCTTGAGCATATTGCCAGCGTCCATGGCGGAGTCTCCGGTGGCGCCGGCACCGACGACGGTGTGGAGCTCATCGATGAACGTGATGATCTGGCCGTCGGCGTTCTTGATCTCCTCGAGGACGGCCTTGAATCGCTCCTCGAATTCGCCGCGGTACTTCGCGCCGGCGACCATTGCGGACAGGTCGAGGCTGATCAGCGTCTTGTTGCGCAGAGACTCGGGTACGTCTCCGGCCACGATCCGCTGGGCCAGTCCTTCGACGACGGCGGTCTTGCCGACGCCGGGCTCGCCGATGAGGACAGGGTTGTTCTTCGTCCTGCGGGAGAGGACCTGGATGACCCTGCGGATCTCCTTGTCGCGTCCGATGACCGGGTCGAGTTTGGCCTCGCGTGCGGTGGCCGTGAGGTCGACGCCGTACTTCTCCAGCGACTGCATCGTATCCTCCGGATTCTCCGAGGTGACCTTCTTGCCTCCGCGCAGCTCGGGCAGAGCGGCCAGCAGGGCATCGCGACCGGCACCATTGCGGCGCAGGGCGTCACCTGCCCCGTCCTTGCCTGCGGCGGCCGCGAGCAGCAGGTGCTCTGTCGACACGAACTGGTCGCCGAGGCTGGTCATCTCCTCCTGTGCCAGATTCATCATCTCGAGTCCGGCCCGTGACAGCCCCGGTTGGGACACGGTCTGACCGCTGACGGTAGGGAAGTCGTCGATGGCCGAGCGGACCGCGGCCAGTACGGTTCGCGGGTCGGCACCGACCTTCGTCACCAGGTTCGAGGCCAGCGAGTCCGACTGTTCCAGCAGGGCAGCGACCAGGTGGGCGGGCTCGACCTGATTGTTCCGTCGAGCCACGACGTCGTTGATGGCGGATTGCACCGTCTCGCGTGATTTGGTTGTCAGCTGTGCGTCCATGCGCATCTCCTTCACAAATGTTCTTTGCAACTGTCCTGTGAACAGCTTTTGCTCTGGAAGAGTTCAACACCGACAAAGTTGAGTCTATTCCACTCAACTTTGAAGAAGCGAGTGGTTGTGCCTCACCTCAGCAGCACCGACTGGAGGTCGAACCGGCGCAGCACTCTGTCGGCGATCTCCGGATCGGTGCCCCGCTCGCGTCGGGCCTTGAGCACCTCCGTGCGGGCGGACTGCAGCGCCTTGGTCTGCACCTTCGCCATCGCCTCGCGGTTCTGCTTCAGCGTCGTCGCCTGCTCCGAGCTGACCTGGTCGTCAGAGGTCCCCAGCAGCTGCGAGTAGAGGACCTTGAAGCGTGCACGCAGAGGCTCGGCCACCTCGTCGGGCAGGCTGTCGTCGTTCTTGATCTGGAGGAGTGCGGCCTTGTACGCGCGGCGTGCGATCTCCGCCGTGTCCGCCCGCTCCTTCTCCGCCTCGTCGTCGATGCCGAGGACGTTGACGATGGTCGGGAAGGTGAGCCCGGCCAACACCAAGGTGACGAGCAGGATCACGGCAGCCGCGACGAGGATGTAGGAGCGGCCGGGGAACGGCTCGCCGGTCGCAGTGGTCGCCGGAATCGACAGCGCCAAGGCGATCGTCGCCAAGCCGCGCATACCGCCCCAGGTCATGAGGGTGGCATCCCTGATATTCAGCGGTGCGGCATCCGGGTCCTCCTCCCGACGCTTGTTCTCCAGCACGGTTCCGATGAGGAGCCAGCCGAACCGCACGGCGATGACGATGAGGGCGATGCCCAGTCCCACAAGCACCGCTCGACCCAGGTCGGCATGCTCGGATTCGACGACCATGCGCAGGTCGAGGCCGATGAGGCCGAATGCGATGCCGGTGATGAGCATCTCGAGGACCTGCCACGTCGAGGCCTGGGTGACGCGTTCGGCTGAATTGGCCTCGACGTCGCGTCGGCGCACCTCGAGAGCGGCCACGACGACGGCGATGACGCCGCTGGCATGGAGGTGCTCGGCGATGAGGTAGACGCCGAAGGGCAGCATGAGCATGAGCGAGGAGCGGGCGATCGTATGGTCGATCTTCTCCATCACCCACCACACGATGAACACGACGATCAGGCCGACCGTGATGGCGATGATCGCAGAGATGAGGAAGGACAGGGCCAGCTGCCCGAAGTCCACCTCGGTGCCGGTCATGGCCGCCGCCATCGCGGTCTGGAAGATCACGAGCGATGCGGCATCGTTGAACAGCCCCTCGCTCTGCAAGGTCGACATGATCCGCCGAGGTATCGACACGGTTCCCGCGACCGCATCGACGGCGACGGGGTCGGGTGGGGCGAGCATGGCTCCCAACGCCACCGCAGCGGCGATGGTGATCCCGGGAATGAGGAGCACCGCGGTCCCGGCCACGGCCGCCACCGTCACGCCGACCAGCGCGACCGCCATGCCCAGGATCGTGCGCCAGCGGATGGCGAAGAGAGCCCATGACGTCTTCTGTGCCGCCGCGAACAGAAGCGGGGGCAGGAACAGGGGCAGGATGAGCTCGGGCTCGATGGTGATCTCGGCGAACGTAGGTATGAATGCACCGGCGATGCCGATGACCACCATCAGTGCAGGCCAGGGGAGGCGCAGCTTCTGGCCCAGTCCGACGACCACGCTGGTTGCGGCACCGAATCCGATGATCATCAGCAGGGTTGTCATGGTCGTCTCCCTCGGTATGGTTGGCATATCTGCGCACCGGATCTCACGCATCGATGTCAGAGTGCACCGTCTGCACGAGGGGCGCCAACTGAGGACCTCGAAGGAAATCCACGTGAGGTTTCCGCGCCGGACCAACGATATTTTGGCAGAATGCTGTTATGTCTGACTCAATTGTATTCTCTCTGGCGAACGACGCAGTCGCGACGATTTCGATCAACGAACCGGAGACTCGGAACGCGCTGTCGCGCTCCGTGATGAATGACCTCATCGGCACCCTCGCCGAGGTGGGGCAGCGCAGAGACGTCCGTGCAGTGATCCTGTCCACCGCAGGACACGTTTTCAGCTCCGGCCATGATCTCAAGGAGATCAGCGGGGCGAAGCTGGAGTCGCAGCAGGAGACCTTCGCCGTCTGTTCCGAACTCATGCAGCTGATTCAGTCGATCCCACAGCCGGTCATCGTGCAGGTCCAAGGCGTGGCGACGGCTGCAGGGTGCCAGCTTGTCGCCAGCTGCGACCTGGCGGTGGCTGCGCAGTCGGCGCGATTCGCCACGCCGGGGGTGAAGATCGGCCTGTTCTGCTCGACTCCCATGGTGGCGCTGACTCGGGCAGTGCCGGCGAAGACGGCGATGCGGATGCTGCTGACCGGGGACTTTCTCAGTGCGGACGATGCACTGACATTCGGACTGGTCTCCGACGTGGTTGCCGATGACGAACTGGAGACAGCGACTGCCGATCTGGCGCGGACAGTCGCGTCAGCCTCGTCGGCTACAGTGGCAGTAGGCAAAGCAGCGTTCTACGAACAGCGTGATCTGCCTCTGGCAGACGCTTATGCGCACATGTCGGAGGTGATGGCGCACAACGCCGTCGCAGCCGATGCGCAAGAGGGAATCGACGCATTTCTGCACAAGAGAGAACCTCAGTGGCAGCATCGGGACTGACAGTGTGATTTCCTATGACTGTGAACTTGTTCGGATGAACCGGATGAGACGCTTCAGACGAGGATGGAGGATCAGACGTGGCGGTAATCGTGACCGGAGCCAGTGGCTTCATCGGTGGCGCCATCGCCCGTGCCCTGGCGACCAGGGACGAGACGGTCTATGCCCTGGGGCGGCGTGATCCTGAGATCCCAGGTGTGAATTTCCAAGCGTGGGATATCACGGAACCCGCGGACGGTGCGGTGGAGTCTCTGGCGAAGAAGACCACAGCGGTCTTCCACTGTGCGGGCATCTCGAAGGTCAATGCCGATGACGATGAGCTCTACGCTGTGAAGGTCACCGGAACCCGGAACGTGCTCGACGCATTCCCCAAGGCTCGGATCGTACACATCTCCTCGACGACGGTCTATTCCTCGAACGTGCATCATGCGGACCTGTGGGAAGAGGCCGGCCCCAAGGACCCGAACGACTTCCACGACGCTTACTCGAGGACGCATGCTCTGGCTGAGCAGCTCGTGATGCGGATCCGACCCGATGCGGCGATCCTCAGACCGGCTGCTATCTACGGCCCTGGTGAGTCGATGCTCATGCCGTATCTGAGCCGAGTGGCGAAGAAGGGAGTCCTGCGACTTCCCGGCGGCGGTCGGCAGAAGATCACCCTGACCCATATTGACAACCTGGTGCGAGCGGCGATCGCCTGCGTCGACGTGCCGTCCGCGTCCGGCCCTTTCAATATCGGTGATCCGACCCCGTACAAGCTCAAAGACGCAGTCTCCACCCATTTCGCCCGTATGGAGTATGAGCCTGTCGTCATCGAGGGGATCGCGAAGGACAGAGCGCTCTTCACCGCGAAATTGGGGCTGAAGATCAAGACGTTCTTCAAGCGGGGCAACCGAACGGAGCTGTTCCTCGTCGAGTATCTCCAGCACGATCGCACCTACAATCTCACTCGTCAGCAGCGAGTGCTCGGGATTTCCACGACGCAGTTCCTTCTGCCCTCACGTTTCCAGTAGCAGCCCCGGTTCGCTGGTGCTCCCGGTAAGCTGCACCAGCAGACCCAGCAGACCCAGCAGACCCAGCAGACCCAGCAGACCCAGCAGACCCAGCAGACCCAGCAGACCCAGCAGACCCAGCGTTACCTCAGCGCTGAGAGCCAGGGCCGCGTGATCGTGGGGAACTCACCGCTTGAGTCCGTGCTGGCCGGCGATGATGCGCGACACCACGCTTCGCGGAAGTGCTCGTTTGAGCAGGAACGGCAGCGGCGACTTGCTGCCCACAGCATAGAACTCGCGGGGCCTCGCTGCGTCGATTGCCGTGACGATGGTTGCGGCGACGGTCTCGGGCGAGATTCCCTGCCGCTCGTTGTCATCAAGGTGTTCCAGCATCGTGGTCACATCGTCGGTGTAGACGGAGCCGGGGGTGAGGTACTTCGTGCGCCGGTTGCCGATGCCGGTGGCGATGGAACCGGGCTCGACGACGCTGATCCACACCCCGAATGGTGAGAGTTCTTGGCGCGCGGCTGTGGCGAATCCGCGCAGGGCCGCCTTGGCCGCCACGTAGGAGCTGCGATGTGCCAGGGGGAAGCTGGCGAGCATGGAACCGACCATGATGATCCTGCCATGACGCCGTTTTCGCATGCCGGGCAGGGCGAGTTGGCTCAGCCGCACAGGCCCGAAGACATTCGTGCGGAACAGTCGGTCGACGGCCTCGGGCGGAAGCTCTTCGAACGGACCGGACTGGCTCTCGCCGGCGTTGTTGACGAGAACGTCGATGTCGGCGACCTCGTTTCGGAGAGCCTCGACGCTGTTCGGATCGGCGAGGTCCAATGGCAGATAGCGCACGCCGGGGACCCGCTCGGACTTCTCGATCCGCTCAGGGTCTCGGCTCGTGGTCAGGACCGTGCAGCCTCTGTCTGCCAGTACTCTGACCAGCGCGGCGCCGATGCCGGAGGTGCCGCCGGTGACGAGCACCGTGAGATCCGTATTCGTCATTGTCAGCGCTCCGCTCCGTCCATATCAGTCGCTCCATGCTTGGTCGCAGCCCGGCCGGGACCTGAGTTCTTCTCCACGCCCCTTCCGGCCTCGAAGCTTCCGGCGACGGCTCGCCCGGCGCGCATTCCGGAGAAGATGCACCCGCCCAGGAAGGTTCCCTCCAGGGCGTTGTAGCCGTGCATACCTCCGCCGCCGAAGCCTGTGACCTCACCGGCGGCGTAGAGTCCGGGAATCGGTGTGCCGCTTCCCCCGATCACCTGCGCGTCGAGGTTCGTCTCCAATCCGCCCAGCGTCTTGCGTGAGAGCAGACTCAGACGCACCGCGATGAGCGGACCGTGGGCTGGGTCGAGGATCTTGTGCGGTTTCTGCACCCGCACGATCTTGTCGCCGAGGTAGTTCCTGGCATTGTGGATGGCCTGGACCTGTGCATCCTTGGAGAACGTGTGATCCATCTGGCGATCACGCTCGAGGATCTGTTCGACGAGGTGGTCATGATCGATGACGGGACCCCGTGAGCGTTCATTCATCCCGGCGACCAGCTCTTCGGTGGTGTCGGCGACGACGAAGTCGGGGCCGAAGCGCTTGAATGCTTCGACCGGGCCGGGCGCATCGGAGGACCGGGCGCGGTCGAGAGTCAGACGCCAGTCCTTCTTCGTGATGTCGGGATTCTGCTCCGAGCCTGAGAGCGCGAACTCCTTGCGGATGATCGACTCATTGAGCACGAACCACGAGTAGTCGTGGCCGGTCGAGAGAATGGTCTTCATGGTCCGGTTGGTGTCGAACCCGGGGTAGTTCGGTGCGGGGAAGCGATTGCCCTCGGCGTCGAACCACAGCGAGGAGGGTCCTGGGATGATGCGGATCCCGTGGTTCGGCCAGATCGGGTTCCAGTTCACTATGCCCTCCGTATAGGCCCAGATCCGGTCCCGATTGATCAGGCTCGCGCCCGCCTCCTCGGCAATGGAGAGCATGCGACCGTCGACATGAGCGGGCACTCCGGCGAGCATCCTCTGCGGGAACTGCCCGAGGCGCTCGACCGGCCAGAACTTGCGCATGAGTTCGAAATTGTGTCCGATGCCGCCGCTGGTGACGATGACTGCGGGAGCACGGAGTTCGAAGGCTCCGAGCTCCTCGCGGTTTGAGGCGACCCCTCTGCCGGTGTGGCTGGGGGCAAGTGTTCGCCCGCGAACCCCGACGACGCTGCTTCCGTCGCCATGGCCGCCGTCCTCACCGTTGCCGCCGTCCTCGACGATCAGCTCATCGACACGATGTCGGAAGCCCATCGTCACGAGGCCCGCGGATTCGGCCCGCTCCACTGGTTCGCGGAAGACTCGGACCACCTCGGGGCCGGTGCCCCAGGTGAGGTGGAACCTCGGCACGGAATTCCCATGTTCGGAGGCACCGGACCCGCCTCTTTCCGCCCACCCGACGATCGGTGTCAGGCGCAGCCCCAGATCATGCAGGTAGCGACGTTTGTCTCCGGCGGCGAACTGCAGGTATGCCTCGGCCCACTGCCGGGGCCAGTTGTCCTCGTCCCGATCGAAGCCCGCCGAGGTGGCCCAATCTTGGCGTGCCAGGTCGAGGGAATCATGGACGCCGAGTCGGCGCTGTTCGGGGGAGTCGACGAGGAAGAGGCCGCCGAGGGACCAGAAGGCCTGACCGCCGAGGTTGGCCCGATTCTCCTGGTCGAGGATGAGCACCCTCTTCCCGGCGAGACTGAGCTCATGGGCGGCAACAAGTCCCGCGAGGCCAGCCCCGACGACGATGGCGTCATAAGCTTCGGCCGAGTCAGAGCTGTCAGCCTCGTCAAGGGCGGCGTTCGGAGAGGTGGTTCCCATGGGCGACTCCTTTGTCGATGTGTGGGTCGTGCGACCCGTGCATACTCAGATTACTGTCCCCGAGCCTGCAAGGGCGGGGACCAGTTGCCGCGAAGCAAGGGGCGTTTCAGGCGTTCAGCGTCGAATCCAGCCAGGCGGAGGCGGCCGCGAACGAGTCATCCGTGGTCGTCGGGTCGAGGGGCACCGTGGTCTTCGAAGCACTGGGATAGCTGCCGAGGAAGCTCAGACTGCGGGTCACTCGGTGGACTCCCTGCAGGGCATCAGCCACTCTGGCCTCGTGCACATGGCCCAGCAAGTCAATGGAGAATTGGTAGAGTCCGAGCCCGTCACCAGTGGGCCGAGATTCGATGCGCGACATGTTCACACCACGGCTGGAGAACTGTTCGAGCATCTCCAACAGCGCACCGGCGCGGTCGGAGCGCAGTGAGGCTACCACCGTGGTTTTGTCCGACCCCGTCGGAGCGGGAATAGTGCCGGGACGGGTGACGACGACGAACCGGGTCTCGGCGTCCTGGCGTTCCCCGATGTCGTTGGCGAGGATCTCGAGGCCGTAGCGTTCGGCGGCGATGGCAGGGCAAACGGCTGCCACATGGTCGGCGGCGTCGTTGGCCAGATCCCGTGCGGCCGCGGCTGTCGAGGAGGTCGGGAGGTAGACGGCATCGGGGAAGTTCGCGGACATGAACGTGCGTACCTGCGCCTCACCGTGCGGATGGGACCCGAACGAAGTCAGCGTGCTGGGATCGGTCCCCGGCTTCACCGCCAGGACGAAGCGAACGGGCACGACCACCTCGGCGATGATCTGCAGCCGACCATGATCGGTCAGAGCGTCGATGGTGGCAGGAACACCGCCCTCGATGGAGTTCTCGATCGGCACCACAGCAGCTAGGCAGTCGCCGTCGACGACGGCGTCCAAGGCTGCGGTTCCATTGCGCATGGGCTGGGTCAACGCGCTCGAGCGCAGGTCGTGGGAGTCGAGATACTGCAGGAGTGCTGCCTCGGTGAATGTGGCCTCGGGGCCCAGGTAGGCGTAGTGATCGGCGCTCATTTCGAGGCTTCCTTCGTGTCGCTCGGCTTCCTGGCGCGCAGCCTGCGCACGAAGATCGCACGCGCGACGTCGCGGTACTGGGCCGCACGGTGCATCTGTGCTTTGAGGTCCTTGCCGGTGACTCGGTGGTAGAGGTCGCATTCGACCTCTTCGACCCGTAGTCCGGCATTGACGACGTCGATCGTCATGGCCGCTTCGACACCCCAGCCGGCGGCGAAGGGCAGCGCTGCGTCGAAGGCCTCACGGCTCAGGCAGCGTGTTCCCGACAGCGGCTGGGTCGCTTCGAATCCGCTGAGTTCGGCGATGCCCTTCTTCGCGAGCCTGACGACGAAACCGAACCCGCCGCCCTTGCGCTTCTGCGCGGGCAGGATGGCAATCGTCATATCGGCCTCACCTGCGAGAACCGGCGCAGCGAGGGGGGCCATATTGATTGCTGAATCCTCCAGGTCGCCGTCGATGAAGAGGAGGGCACGATGGTCCGGGTGCTGGTCGGGATCCGAATCGGAGATCTCACGATTGCGGATTGCGAACGCGCCGGTCATCATCGCTGCAGCCTTGCCCTTGTTCTTGCGGTGGGTGACCACCTCGGCGCCGGCCCTGCGGGCGAGGGCACCGGTGTCATCGGAGGAACCGTCATCGACGACCATGATGATGTCCACACCGGGAATCTGCTTGGTGCTGCGCACGGTCGCTGCAATCCGATCGGCTTCGTTCATCGCAGGGATGATGGCAGCGATCGCGCGCGGAGCAGCCGCCGAGGAGGCATCCGGGTGTGCGGAATTCGACTGTTCGGGCATGAAAACTCTTCTCCTATCCGGCTCACGCACCGGCGGAGTCGTATGGACTCTCGCCGGTGGCCCTGGCGACGGAACTCAGTGGATGGTCAGCTGGCGAGCAATGATGCCCGAGCGTGCACGGCGTGCCTCGGTGCTGAGAGGTGCACTCGTATGCATCGCGTCTTCGATGCGCTTGCCGAATTCGCCGATGGGCTCTTCGATGTCATCGACCTGTGTGCCGAATTCGAGTTCCCAGACAGGCACGACGATTCCGTGCGCGCGGAAATAGCCCAGGAAGGTTCCTGGGCCGCCGAGGTCGTTGAGGCCCTCGACCTGAAGACGGGCGAGAGCGTCGACGAGTGCATCCTCGCCCTCTGGTCGAGCCCAGCGCACGTAGGTGCGGCCGGACATCTCGGTCCAGTACGCGGAATTCACCGAGGCGAGCTTCTCCGTGGGGGAGATGGAGTCATTGGCCTGTTCGAGTGCCGCTGCGACATCGGAGTCCGTCTCGGCTTCTGGCAGCTTCCAGTATTCGAAGGTCTCGAGTACGCGGATCTCGAACGGGTGGTCGGTGTCGAGGATATCCTGGAGACGCGGACCCTGACCGGGTTCGGTAGTCGCCTCGATCGTGGTTCCCGGCTGCGCCTCGATTGCGGCGAGGATGCCGTGCGCGACATCGCGAGAGGCATCGGTGGAAGACACCGGAACCTGCATGCCGGCCAGGATCTGGCCGTCCTCGCGGTGCCAGGCCTGCCACGCGGCGGGCAGCAGAGACGTGACCGTGATCTCCTGACCACCGAACTCCTCGTTCAGCTTCGCCGAGGCGGTCGCCGCCGGCACCAGCTCGCGCAGGCAGATGAGGTCCGCCTCGAACGGCAGGCCCTCGAACGGACGCGCAACGAAGGCCGTGGCCTCTGCACGTGCCAGACGCTTGGCAATGACATCTTCTTTGGAACGCTTCGACTTCTTACCCATGGAAGACAAGTCTAGTCGGTCTGACGACTCAGAACGCATCCCGTTCACCGGGGTCAATCAGCGCTGCACGGCCACCGGGATGAAGTAGCGGGTGGTGTTCGACTCGTCCATCGTCACCTGCAGTTTGTCGCCGGGGCTCGGGAAAGCCGATCTCTCGGGGTTCTCTGGAGTGAGTCCCAGGTTCTCCAGGCGGATGATCCCGTGCCGACCGACCTCGTCGGCGGCGAGGACATAGGAGTGGTTGAGCTCGCGGATGGTGACCTCTATCGACGGGACTTCAGCAGCGGCATCGACATTCGTCACGGTCCGAGGTGGTGAGGCGTTCCCCATCCCCAGATAGGCGCCGACATCGTCGGCGATATAACCGGCAACCACATCGGCCTGTGCCAGGAGCCCGGAGAGGACGACGGAGAGCCGCTCCTGCTGGGCATCCGATTTCAGCGCCTGGCCGGGTTTGAACAGATGCTCCTCGGCGAGTACGCACCACGCATCCTGCATGATCGTGCGCAGCTGCAGCTCAACGAGCACCGATGGTTCGGCGTCGAAGGGAACTTCGATGATGAGGTGGCGTCCGCGATAACCGGAGGGTTTAGGCTGGGCGGAGTAGTCCCGCACCTCGGCGACGGAGAGATTCGATTCGTCGTTGCTCTCGGTGAGCAGATCCCACAGCGCCGTCTGTTCACGCTCGGTGCGGCACACGGCACGGGCCCCGACGACATCGATGACCTGGTTCTCGACCTCGACGGCCTCATGGATCTCGTCATTGGCATCGGCGAGTTTGCGGCGCAGCTTCTCCCCGGCTCGGAGTCGGTCCTTGATCCGTCCGCGGCCGACAGTGACTCTCTCACCCGACAACAGCGCGGAGCCCGAGCACGCGGCCTCGACCCAATCGTTGACCGTCTCCAGGGCGGCCCTCCATGTCGACTCGCGCCTTTCGTAGGCTTCGTCGACCAGTTCGCGGACTGTTGCTGACATCCTCGTCACCTTCCTCGCTCCTGTTTCAACTTCACCAGAAGACGCGGTGGATGTCTATGCTTTCCGCGCGAAGCTTTCCTCGTGAAGATGTGTGCTGTGCTTTGGGCATTGGCTCAGCCGTCAGCGATCGGTGGGGAGGTACCCGTATTCGTAGCCGCGAGCCAGCGCATCCCGACGATTGCGGACTCCGAGGCGCGAGTAGAGATTCGACAGTTTGTTCTTGACCGTACCTTCGACAAGGCTCAGCTCAGCCGCGATGGCGGACACCGACGACTGGGTGTCCAGCAGGGCCAGGAGCTGCCTCTGCGAGGGGCTGAGGAGGGTGTGACCGGCGCGGATGCGAAGAGTTTCCCCGAGGCTCAGCAGCCGTTGACGGAGTCGCTCACCGGCACCGAGTCCGCCGGGTCCGCCGATGGAACCGTCGCCGAAACGGGCTTGGCCCACGCGGAGGTCCTCAATCGATCCGGGTCCGTCCGCCGAGCTTGGGTCCTCAACCGATCCGGGGCCGTCAGTGGGTCCGAGTTCGACAGTCGAATCAGAGTCGTCGACTGTTCCGGGTCCGGTCGGAAAGACCGGTGCGATCAGATCCCACTCGGCGGCGCTGGAGCTGCGCTCGATCAGCTGATCGCGCAGAGACTTGGGAACCATCGCAATGGGAATGAGGCTGGCAGCGATTCTGCAGTACTCGAGCGCATCGACGAACGCGGAGTCTGACTCGACCAGTTCACCCTTGCCCAACAGGCTGGCGGCCTGAACCGCCCGCGCAGCGGCCTTGGCGTGCAGATCGAGTGAAGTCTGAGACAGGACTCTGTTCGCCAGGTGCGCCGCAGTCCCGTGTTCGCCGATGGTCAGATGGAGCTGAGCTCTGGCCAGGATGATGTACGGCGATTCGGTCTCGGCATCAAGCAGAACGTTCTGGGCGAGGTGAGTCTGCCCCTGAGCCAGGTGGAGGCAGACCAGAGTGAGCTGCAGAGTATGCAGAAGGAGTCCGTCGGCCGGCAGGGATGAGCGATTGGCGTCGATTGCCTGCTGCAGCCGTTTGCCTTCGATTCCGACATCGCTGCGCAGAATGCCGAACAGCGATCTGTACCGAACGACTCCAAGCCACGAATGATGACCCAGAGCAGGGTCGGCCAGACGTGTCGAGTGCTGACTTGCCTCGTCGAGATCCAGTGCGTCCATGGCGCGAATCATGCGAGCAAGCGAGTAGGCGGTGAGCGTGTGGGGGCTCGTGAAGCGGGTCCGGTCCTGGAGCTTGTCGAAGTGTCTCAGGTGCACGTCACTCGATGGCCCGTTTCCGAGCATTGCGTGTGCCAGGGCGCTGTAGGCGTGCGCCGGGAGCAGGAGATAGGGGGAGGATGCCGAGGCGAGCTCTGTGAGGATGATCGACCGACGCAGCAGTTGGGCGCTGCCCGTGAGGTCGCCTGTGAACATGCTGGTGATCCCATATTCGAGGTGAAATCGTGCTTCGCAGAGCGGGGTCGGTGCCGACTGGAAACGCCGGGTGTCGTTGATGAGCTCCTGGGCCGCTTCGGCGATGTGGAGGCCCTGGTCCGACTGGCCGAGCAGCTTCTGGCGCCGCATCGATGCGATGGCCATGATCATGATGTCATCGACGGTGAAGTCGCCGTCCTTGATCCGTTTCAGCTGCGAGTCGAGCGTCGGGACTGCCGCATGTTCGAAGTTGACCTCTTTGAGGACGGTCAGGGCGTCGTCGACGCCGAGGTGTCGTCTGACTTCGTCGACCTGCAGGCAGTCGCCCAGGGCCTCGGCTAAAACCGCAGAGTTGTGAGCCTGGGCCTCGGGGACCTTCAAGAATGCCTCGAGTGTGGCGTCGAAATGGTCGACCATGAGTGCATGGCCCCGGTTTGCCCAGAGTTCGGTCAGTGAGTTCCACTCTCCGGCCTCTGCGACGCACAGCAGAGCTTCATCGAAGCCCTCGGAATGATATGCGGCCGGGGCCTGCAGCCATTCGGCGGCGCTTGCGCCAAGTGCTCGGCGGGATCGTGATTCGCTGTGTCGATCTCTGGCGTCGTAGAGGCGTCGCAAAACCATTCGCACGACAGGAGCAATCGTGTGGTGGCCGGTGCGGTCCAGAGCTGGGAGCAGTACGCCGTCTTCGTTCAGATGCGCTGAGAGGTCGGAGACGTCGAGTGGACGTGTGCCCTCTGGCGCATTGGGAATGGAAAACGATCCCAGATGGGGCATGGCGCCGGCGGCGATTGCGAGGGTGTCGGCGTTGATGTCGCGCATGAATGACAGCAGGTGGGCAAACCTCAGTTCGGGGCTGTCCGGTGCCTGACGTCTGATCTGCGTGAGAACGTCGGCGGAGGGAAGATCCGAGTAGTGATCGGCATCGACTGCAGAGAGGTCATATCCCAATGAGTCAGCGCCCTGCAGGACGGCCTGGCCTGCCAGGAGGTGGCCTGACGTCTGTTGGAACAGACTCTTCCACACTGCGTCGGGCAGTTCGGGTGCGATGTCGGTGAGGGCAGTCGCGAAGGAGCGGACCGTCGTCGCGCGCTCGCCGGGAAAGACGCCTTCACCGGGCGAGGGCGCCGTCGGGGAAACGGGACCGCTCTGGTCAGCGGAATCATGCATGGGTGGGGACCTCTGGCAGTGGGGATGCGGGGATTGTCTACCACCAAGTAATCTATCCGATCTTCGCGATCGAATTCTGCTTACTCAATGTCATTGCTATGTGATTTTCGCTAATCCTTTGTTTGAAAATGCCTACGTACTGTTTCGGGGAGTGAACAGCGACACATCTTCTTTAAGGATCACCTTTGAAGTGATGTTTCGTCAATACGGATCAGCGTTGAGAGGGATCTGCATCGGCGCCGAGCATCACCGTGGCAGCCGAGGTGGGCGTGGCGGCAGCGGCGTGCAGCTGAGGGGGTGGGCGCACTGGGTGGCGCAGTGGGGTGCGGTGGGTGCTGCGCTGGGTGAAGCTGTGGGGTGCGGTGGCGGTGTGAAGCGGCCGCTCACACCTCGAAATCGACGATGACGGGTGCGTGATCGGACGCGCCCTTGCCCTTGCGTTCCTCACGGTCGATCTCCGCGCTGGTGGCCTGCGCGGCCAAGGACGGTGAGGCGAGTTCGAAGTCGATGCGCATGCCCTTCTTCTTCGGGAAGGCCAGCCTCTGGTAATCCCAGAAGGTGTAGACCCCTGGGCCAGGTGTGAACTGCCTGGTGACCTCGCTGAGTCCTGCATCAAGGAGGGTGTTGAAGGCCTGGCGCTCGGGTGCGGACACGTGGGTGAGGCCGTCGAACTCAGCCATGTCCCAGACGTCCTCATCCAGAGGCGCGACATTGAAGTCGCCGCACAGGACGAGCTTCTTATCAGGAGTTTCGCGCAGCTGCGCAAAGATATCGGCAGTCAGCGCCCGATACCATTCGAGCTTATAGGTGTAGTGAGGGTGGTCGAGTTCGCGGCCGTTGGGGACATAGAGCGAATACACCCTGACTCCGCCACAGGTGGCTGACAGGGCACGAGCCTCGACCACGGGCTCCTCGCCGAACGAGGGAATGTCCGTGAATCCGATCTCGGGGTCCTCGATGCCCACCCGAGAGGCGATTGCCACGCCATTCCACTGGTTGAGGCCGTGGAAACTGACTTCATAGCCTCGGGAGGTGAACAGGTCCTTCGGGAACTGTTCGTCCTTGCATTTGAGTTCCTGGATGGCCAGGACGTCGACGTCGGAGCGATCCAGCCAAGCACCGATTCTGTCTTGTCGGGCGCGGATCGAGTTCACATTCCAGCTCGCGATTCTCACCCTCCCACCCTAAGCTGTCTCGGCCGCAGGCCCAAGCTCAACGGGCAGAACAGGCCCGGCGACGCATCCGCTGGCCCCATCGACTCGGCTTCGGTCCGATACCGATAATCTGGGGTCATGCCTGAAGCACTCAACGAACATCTCGGCCACGATGGTGCCGCCTGCCCCGATTCCTACTACGTGCGCACGGCACCGGAGGCGTTCGTCTCGACGCTGCACAGTCAGGGTGCGTGGCAGCCGGGCGAACAGCATCTGGCCCCGGCGGCAGGGCTGGTGCTGGCGGAGATCGAACGCCGGCTGCCCTCGGACAAGCTGGTCTCGCGGGTCAGCTTCGACATACTCGGCGTCATCCATTCCGGCGAATTCACCATCGACGTCAACGTCATCCGGCCGGGGCGGACCATCGAACTCATCGAGGCCAGCATGCGCCACGGTGAGCGCACCAGCGTCCACGCCAGAGTCTGGCGCCTGCTGCCGAGCGACACCGCAAGCGTCGTCGGAGACGAATGGCCGACTCTGCCTGAGCCCGAAGAAGCCCCAGCCGTCCCATTCACCGGCCGCTGGGGCGGAGGCTTCATCGCTTCGCTGGACGGCGGTCAGTTCTCCGACGCCCATCCCGGATCCGCCCGTTCCTGGATCAGGTCCCCTTATCCGCTCGTCGACGGGGAGGACGATCCTGCGACCGCGGCCTTCGTGAAACTTGTCGACACCGCTAATGGGCTGGCCGTGAGAGAGGACCCGAAGACGACGTTCTTCCCCAACGTCGACCTCACCATCCACCTCACCCGAGTCCCCGAACCAGGTTGGGTCGGCTTCGAGACGAAGGTTGCGTTCGGCCCCACCGGGATCGGTGAGACCACAAGCGTGCTCAGCGACGTCAACGGGCCCATCGGCACCGCGGCGCAGTCGCTGACGGTGCGCGTGGGCCAAGGCGCGAAGTGATGAGACCGCGTGCACTCGTCACCGGTGCCAGCTCAGGGCTGGGGCACGGGTATGCACTTGCTCTCGCCGCCGACCAGTACGACCTGGTCCTCGTGGCCCGTGATGAGGTCCGTCTGCAGGAGCTGGCGACGAACATCGAAAACGACAACGGAACCCACGCCGAGGTGGTCGTGGCAGATCTGTCGACCCGAGCCGGCATCGACGTGGTTCGGACCGTGATCGAGACCTCGCGGATCGATCTGCTCATCAACAATGCCGGATACGGACTCAAGCAGGGTCTGCTCGAGTCGGAGATCGCGGAGCTCGTGGACCAGGATATGGTGCTCACCGGCGCGGTACGCGAACTCTCTCTGGCCGCGGTGAGGCAGATGCGCGAGCGAGGTCGCGGTGGCTTGATCAATGTCTCGTCCATGGCGGCGCTGACGACGATGGGCCAGTATGCGGCGTCGAAGATGTCGACCGTGGTTTTCACCGAAGCTCTTGCCGGTGAGCTGCGCGGAACTCCGGTGACAGCCACCGTCGTGCTGCCCGGTTTCATTCGCACCAGGTTCCACGAGCGACTCGGCGTCGACCGACCGGGACCCGGGTGGATCTGGCTGAGCGTGGAGCAGGTCGTCGCCGCATCCTTACGCGATGCACGACGCGGCAAGGTGGTCTCGATCCCTGGGGTGAGCTATGGGCTGGCGGCTCGAGTCGCTCGCTTCGTTCCCCGCTCTCTGGTGCGCTGGGGGTCGACCGGTTTTTCTCTCAATAGGCGAGACGATCACTGAGGTTGCAGCAGCGACATTGCGACCCGCCGCAAGAAGTTGAGTCTTGAATTATTTTCAGTGAACCCTGTGACCTGGGGTTTCATCGGGTGCCAGGGGTCGGTGAAACGCCCCAGCCCGATTCAGACAGGGCACAACAATCTTTACAAGTGGGATCGATGTGTGATCCAATAATGGTGTTCGCCCGGTGGGGATCGGGTGGACACAACGGACGTATGGGGATGCGTCCGGGTACTCGAGGGGAGTGCTGCGAGGACCCCGGGATGTCGCGATTACGCGCCCCGGGGTCTTTGTCATTCACAGCCGAACACTGCGCTGCCTCCTCTGTCGTGACCGGGCGATACCGATCTCCACACCGACAGCGGACAGCGGAACACCAAGGGCGTGACTGGCGTTGCGGGTCACGCGATCTGCGATGTCGGCGACGACGGCATCGACGTCGGCACGTTCGTCGACATCGACATGGAGGACGAGCTCCGGTCGTCGCGCCGTTCCGCGCAGAATGGCCTGCGCATCGACGACTTCAGGGGTGTCTTCGAGGTCATCTTCCACGGCAGCGGCAATGACGTTCGCCGTCACCGTGGTCACGCCGCTCCGCGCGTCTTCCTGCATGCGAAGGGGTTTGGCGGAATCCTTTCGCGGGACCTGGGCGGCGAGCCAACGCACACCGATGATCGCCAGGATGAGAGCTGCCGCCAGCGCGATGACAGCGGAGAACGGCAGAGCGAACACCGCGGCGACGGGCTGCAGCTTCGCATCCGGGGTCAGACCGGGGGCCACCGCTGCTGCCAAGCCGAAGCTGAGTGCGAGAACGGCGAGTCCGGCCACGAGGAAGATCAGCCCGACGATGATGAGACCGGTGCGATTGGCACCTGCTGCCAGTCGTTTCATGCTGGTCTCCTCTGTGAGCGAACCTTGACGGTGGGCGTGCGGTCGAATGCGATCGAGGCGAAGCGCTGGGTGACTGCGGCATCGACATCGCGGCGGATTTCGTCAGTGTCACGCACTGGGGTGGAGAAGGTGACATTCGTCGATGAGGCATTGGACGCGGCACGCACGCTCGAGACTCCGTCGACGGAGTCCGCTGCCGCAGCTGCCAGGTTCGACAAGGCTGAGGTCGGCAGAACCACCTCGAAGCGTTCGGCGTGCTCTGGCGCCTGCGCGCGGTAGCCGATGTTGCGTTTGGCTCCGGGCGAGATCCCGATGATGAGGAAGATCAGCCCGAGGACCGTGATGACGGCTCCGGCGGTGATGATCGCCGCCGCAGCCCACGTCATTGTTCCGAGAGCCGCGAATCCGGAGAATCCGGACGACAGCGCCGCGCTCCCGGAGCCCTCAGAGACGATGGCGGCGATGGCCGCCCAGCCCAGGGCGCCGGCGATGGCCAGGATGAGGATCGCAAGGATGACAGCGGGCACCACGCGTGCTGGGCGTGCCCGAAACAGACGTGTGCTCATTGCAGATTCCTCACTGATCTTCCGGTTCCTGAAGCGTTGGGCTTGAGCCATTTCACGTCGACGTCGACCTGACGGACGCTGACTCCGGTGAGCGCTTCGACATCGGCACTCAGGCGACGACGGACCGATTCGGTCGCCTCGGTGATGGGGGAGGGGTACGCCAGCCCCAGCTCAACCTCGAGGGTGCAGCTGCGACCCGAGAGGGTCACGTCCACGCTGGGACGGCTGTCGAGGTCGGCATTCGAACCGAACCCGAACAGGCCCGACTTCGCGCCGCCGACCCCGGGCAGACCCTTGAGGATCTGGGAGGCCGTCTTCTCGATGACTCGGTCAGCGATCGTCAGGCCACCAGGTGATGAAGCCACGATGCTACCTCCGGGTCGTCGAGCGCGAACTCAGCGCGCTGAGATCGAGGCGTCCGTCAAGGACGAGGCCGATGACCAGTCCGAGCCCGCCGCAGATGGCGACGATGAGGAACGCGAGGAAACCACCGAAGAACGCAACGATGCCCAGCGTCAGTCCGACGAACAGCCCGATGAGTGTTTTCGACATGTCAGTCCTTCGTCTCAGTTGAGTTCAACGGTGTCGTTGGTGTTCTGCTGATCATCGTCGTCGCCGGGGAGGTGGACGTCAGTGACCTCGATGTTGACCTCGACGACCTGGAGTCCGGTGCCCTGCTCGACGGCGCGGATCACGTTGCGACGGATCGCCTCGGCGACGTCGACGATCGACGTTCCGTACTCCACGACGATGGTGAGGTCAATCGCAGTCTGCTTCTCACCCTTCTCGACGGAGACTCCTCCGGAGACATTCGTCTGCGAGCCGGGGATGCGCTCGGCAAGGGCGTCGAAGGTCCGGCGTGCGGCATTGCCCATCCCGAACACGCCGGGGACCTCACGGGCGGCGATGCCGGAAAGCTTGGCCACGACGTTCTCGGCGATCGTGGTGTTGCCCATATCGGTCACGAGAGGGCTGCGAACCGAATCGTCGGTCCTGGACTGCTGGGAAACGGTGGACTGCTTGTCTTCTGGCATGTGTCTTCCTTTTCGCTTCGATGATCCTGTTGCGAGAACAGGCTTGTTATGAGTACAGACGCGCATGACCGACAAACCTCACGCATGATTGCGAAAGAATCTTCGCGCCGGTGAAAATCATCTCTCCGGTGAAACAGGTTCCTCCCGACGTGGCGAACCTGCTCACGGCGATTGCGTTCGCATACGATGTGGGTATGACAAGGCACGATGATCGCTTCGATATCGTCACCCTCGTCGTGCGCGCGAGAGAGGGCGATATCGACGCTTTCGAGGCGTTGGTCGACCGGTATGAGACGAAGCTCCTGCGGTTCTGCCTGCGCACGCTCGGTGACCGGCAGGACGCGGAAGACGTCGTGCAGGACACGCTGGTGCAGGCGTGGAAATCGATGAACGCTCTGACCGAACCGGCCGCTTTCGGCACGTGGATCTACCGTCTGGCGTCGAACAAGTGCACCGACCTGCTGCGCAGGAGGATGGCCAGGCCTTCGGACGCGCAGGATCCAGACGATATGAGCATCCATGCGGATGGACGGGCGTCGGTTGAGAAGTCCGTCGAGGCGCGTACAGCTCTGCAGCATTTCTCAGACGTTCTCCAGACGCTCTCATCAGAACAGCGGGTAACGTGGGTACTCCACCAGATGGAAGGCCTCAGCTACGCCGAGGTGGCGACGACTCTGGGCATCAGTGAAGGCAGTGTGCGCGGCCGAATTCACCGAGCCCGCACTGCCATCATGGAGGGGATGGAAGGATGGATGTGAACGAGCACGTCGGCTCCGGGGCTGAACTCGACCCGATGAGTGCCGATTCCCAGGCGGAGTCAGACGCCCAACTTCGCGGTGTCATCGACGAATACATGAGCACGTTCCAACCCGAGCCCGAAGATACGGCCGGAGTGCGTGAGCGCATCCTTCAGCTGGTCAGAGACGATCTGTACCGGGGGCCCTCGACCAATCTGCAGACAGAGCAGGGGCACCCGTTCTCGATCTCGACCGCTTCGGTGCGCTCAATTGTGCGCAATGCCGTTGACTTAGTGGATGGGATCCGAGCCCGCAGCGTCGAGGTCGAGCCTGCCGGGGATCCGGTGGGGAGTGCGGCGACGGTGTCGCTGACGGTGGCCATGCGCGCCGGCATCTCCTTCGGTCCCACCGCCGAGGCGATCCGACGATCCGTATCCGCCGAGGTCCAGGCCGAGTTGGGGATCCCCGCGGCCCGGATCGATATCAATGCTGAGGATGTGTACGTTGACTGATCGTGGTGTGTCGAAGGACTCCAATCTCGTGTACAGCGGCAATGACTCTGTCAGCGGCAACGGTAAGGAGGTTGTGGAATCGGCCCGGCTGGCCGACTCCGTGAACTCGATCGCCGGGGTCAGAGCCCTGGCACCGGGACTGCGTGACCTGGTCGCCACCGCCACTGCCAAGGTGCTGCGGCGCACCGGCGATGAGCCTGTGGGTGTAGACGTGACTCGGGGCGGTGACGGTGTGAAGGTGAGGATCGACGCCCACCTTGACCACACTCGTTCGGTCACCGAGGTCGTCGATGAGATCTTCTCCGTCGTCGAAGCCGACATCGCTCGCGGGGCCGTGGAGGTCAGCGGGCGGCTCGACATCGACCTGCGCGTCGTCAGCCGGGGGTAGTCGTGTCACCGACCGTCAGCGACGGTCGGTGACAGCTGGGAATGCTGGTGAATGTGAAGAGGCCCGGAATCCAGTGCTGGATTCCGGGCCTCTTCACACGCTGGACGTGACTCGACAAGGGTCGAATCGTGCCCAGGTCAGATCATAATCAGGCTGCTTTGTCCTTCTTGCCCATCTTGCTGGTGATGAAGCCCCAGATGATGAGGACGATCAGCGCGCCGCCGATCGCACACAGCCAGGAGGACAGCGAGAAGAACGCATCCATCTGGACTCCGAAGAGTGCGCCTCCGATCCAACCTCCGAGCATGGCTCCGATGACGCCGATGATGAGTGTGGCGATGATGCCGCCGCCCTGCTTGCCCGGCAGAATCGCCTTGGCAATGGCGCCGGCAATGAGTCCGAGAATCAAATATGCGATGAAACCCATGAGGTTCACATCCCTTCTGAAGTTGCTGATGATCGGGCATGTTGGGTGGAGCTGTCTCCCATGGTAGATCCGATTCTCACGGAACGTACAGCTTGGCCCGATCTTTTATGACAATGAGACAGACGTTCGCTTGGCGGAAACCTCACGGACGAATTCGATTCGAATGCCGTGATCCCCATCACCACCTCGGCGAGGGTGCTCAGAACTTCACCACCGCCTCGGCGAGGACAGCCGGAGATACGCGACCACCTCGGCGTGGGATGACTCTCCTATGGGAGGCGTGGGAGCCCGCGAGAGCCTCGAAGAACAGAGGACCTGGGCGTGTGTGACAGCCCTGGTCTGCGCAACTGCACTGGCCGTTTAGACTTGGGGGCATGACCGATAGTGCAGACACCCGCCGACAATTGCTCGACCTCATCGACGAACTCGCCGTTGTTCGTGGCAAGGTGACCCTCTCATCTGGCAGGGAAGCTGACTACTATCTGGATCTGCGCAGGGTCACTCTCGACCATCGCTCCGCACCGCTGATCGGTGATGTGGTGCTCGATCTCCTGGCCGCCGAAGGGCTGCTCGACAAGGTCGACGCCGTGGGCGGGCTGACGATGGGCGCCGATCCGGTCGGAACCGCCGTCATGCACCGCTCAGTGGTCCGCGGCGCTCCGGTGGACTCCTTCGTCGTTCGCAAGGAGGCGAAGAAGCATGGGATGTCTCGTCGAGTTGAGGGGCCAGACGTCAAAGGCAAGCGGGTCGTCGCGGTCGAGGACACCTCGACGACTGGCGGTTCCGTGCTCACAGCGGTCGAAGCCCTCAAAGAGGCCGGCGCCGAGGTGGTGGCCGTGGCCGTGGTCATGGACCGGGACACGGGCGCCAAGGAACGCGTTGAGGCAACAGGCATTCCGTATCTCACGGCATTGACGACAAGCGATCTTGGGTTGGATTGAGACGTTCCCCGGAGCTTCACGGGCGGATCTCCACCCGTCGATCACCAGCTGGGACTCGACTGGCAATTCTGTCGTAATCGGGATCCTGGTTTGAAACATCGTGGTCGATTCAACACGATAGATGAGACACTCCCACAGTACTGCTTCAGGAAAAGTAAGGATGACGCGTGCTCACACTGAAAGAGGTTTCCCTGCGCAAGGGAAAGCGAACTTATCTCGACGAGGTGAGTTTCACCGCGCAGGCAGGCCGGATCACCGCAATCGTCGGAACCCGTTCAGCCGGCCGGACCGAGCTGGTTCGCGTCATCATGGGGCTGATCTCGCCCGATGAGGGCACCGTCAAGCTCGAGGACTTCGAGCTCGACTTCGGCGATCGTCAGAACTTCGGATATCTGCCCGCCGAGCGTGGCGGCTACCCGAACATGCGTGTGATCGATCAGATCGTCTACCTGGCGCGTCTGCACGGCATCACCCTCGGGGCCGCAGAGCGCAATGCGCTGACTCTCCTCTCACGCCTCGAGCTCGCCGATCGCGGGTATGCACCGTTGAAGAACCTCAGCGGCACGGAGATCGCCCGCGTCGACATCGCAGCGACGTTGGCCGCCGACCCCGATGTCGTCGTCATCGATGACGCCTTCTCCGGGCTCGACTCACAGTCAACCGAGCTTGTGATGTCTCTCCTGCGTGCCCACGCCGCCTCCGGGGTGCCCGTCGTCCTGGCCACCGACAATTGGGAGGCCGCGCAGACCTATGCCGACGATGTCATCGTCCTCAGTCAGGGCCGGACAAGCGTGTCCGGCAGCGTGCAGGAGCTGCGCTCGGACGTGAAGTACCGTGTGGAGCTTGACGATGCAGAGGCGGCCGCCAAGTCGTTGGAGGGCCGCGCTGGCATCAGCGATGTTGCGGTTCTCGATTCCGCAGGCAACATCGTCAGCTTCCGGGCAGTCGATGCAGGCTCCGCAGCACAGACCGTGGCAGCACTGAATGGTGTGAAGAGTTTCGAGAGTGTTCGCCCGACATTGGCCGAGCAGTACAAGGAGGCTTTGTGATGGCAGGCAAGGACGAAGGCCAGGACGGGGACTCCCCGGAGCCGCAGGTGTCGAAGGGCACCGCGGGAGAGAACATCGATGATCTGGGCACGGCCGTCGGCGACGACGTGACGGTGACCGACAACGATGCAGACTCAGCACAGGGCACCAAGCCTGCTGCGGCCGCCGACGATGCGAGCGACACAGCTGACGCCAGCGATGCTGACGCAGCGGCGGCCGACGACGGACTCGATGAGGTTCCGTTCGAACTCGCCGAGGACCGGCCCTCGGCCGATGAGCTTCCCGAGACCGGTCTGGTCTCCGAGTTCGTCGACGTGAACAGGCGTCAGGCCGCCTGGCTGGTATCGAACCGGGAGAGCACGACCGCATTGCGCAGTCCGTTCTTCCTGGTCACAGGTGCAGTCATCGTGCTCGGAATCCTCGCTGCGATCATCTCGGGCGTCGTCGCTGGATCAGACTCGAAGTCGGGTACACCGAGCATGGCTATGGTCGGTGTGGGTGAGCAGGCTGCGATGTACGAGCAGCAGCTGGGTGTGAAGATCACCGACGCCAAGGACGCTCAAACCGCGGAGAAGCTGGTCAAGGAAGGCAAGGTCGACGCGGCCTTCATCCAGGACCCCAGCGGACAGGCACAGCCGACGATCATCGCCTTGGACGAACAGCCCGAGGAGCTGCTGGAGAAGCTGGCACCGAAGACTGAAGCCACACTGCTGAACTCGCCGGCGGTCGGCGACGAGGTCGCCACTGGGCTGCTGTGGGCCATGGCAGTGTTCGCACTGCTCGTGGTGGCTACACTCGGCACCGCGCTCTATCAGAACCTGCGCCTGGAGAAGCGCAATCGGATCACTGAGATCATCGCCGCTACGATCCCACCTCGCGCCTCGGCGTCGGGCCGGATCACGGGCATGCTGTCTCTGACAGCTGTCCACCTTGTCGTCGCGATCGTTGTGGCCGAGCTCGGACTCTCCATCACAGGCAAGACCTCACTGGCATTCGCCATGCTGCCCGGCCTGGGCTGGTTCGCACTGACGCTGCTGTTCACCGCATGGGCGATCTACGCGCTCCTCGTCTGGGCATCGACGGTGTCCGGCAGCAAGGCGCGCAAGGCCTTCGTCTCGATCATCGGCGTCATCACCGTCGCCGGCTTCATCGCACCCGTCATCGTGGGAGCATCGGGAACGGTCGCCAAGGTGCTGTCGTGGACTCCGTTCACCTCGCCGCTGGGAATTGCCGGACGCTTCTTCGGCAGCCCACCCGCATGGTGGGAGGGACTCGTCGCCGCAGCCATTGCTGCCCTGGTCGCTCTCATCATCCACTCCTTGGCCAGCAGTGCCTACGTTCGCGCGGTGCTCACCGGCGGAGGACGCGGCGGCAAGACCGTGAAGATGAGTAAGCGTGCGCAGAAGGTCTCCGTCGGCTCCGCCGGCAAGAAGGCGAGTTCTCAGGACCCTGCCGCGGAATCGGGGGATGATGCGGACTCTGACTCCGACTCGGACGATGGGATCGACTCGGACGCCGCCGACACCTCGGCGAAGAAGACGAAGGTTGATGAGTCAACGGATGAAACCGATGACAAGAAGTGACTGAAGACAGCACGCCACAGGTAGGGGTCGGTCCGTGGACCGGCCCCTGGCCTGTGTCTGAGCACTTTGATCCTGAGCTGCTGGCTGAGGGCGATCGTCGCAATGTCGTGGACAGATACCGATACTGGAAGCTCGATGCGATCGTCGCCGATCTCGACACGACGCGGCACGAATTCCACGTCGGTGTGGAGAACTGGCAGCACGACCTCAACATCGGGTCGGTGGTCAGGACGGCCAACGCCTTCAACGCCGCCGCGGTGCACATCGTGGGCAGGCGGCGGTGGAATCGGCGCGGGGCGATGGTCACCGACCGGTACCAGCACATCATCCACCATCCGAGCATCGACGACCTCCTGCAGTGGTGCACCGACAATTCCGTCCCGCTGATCGGAATCGACAACTTCCCGGACTCGGTGCCGTTGGAGACCTATGACCTGCCGCGACGCAGCCTGCTGCTCTTCGGGCAGGAAGGGCCGGGCCTGAGCGAGGAAGCGCACCAGGCGAGCGCAGCGGTGCTGTCGATCGCACAGTACGGTTCAACCCGATCGATGAATGCGGCCGCAGCTGCCGCGATCACCATGCACGCCTGGGTCCGTCGCCACGTCTACGACCAGCCGGTGGACTGAATCCAGCCAACGTGATGAGGGCGGCCGATGGGCGGCTCAGCTGTCCGTGGGCCGATCGAGGACGGGCGGGCGCTGTACTGTGCTCTCACCGGCGCTTTCGGCCCCAACGGTTGGTCAGTTCTCGTCGATTCCAGCGCTGGCTTCGAGCAGAACTGACCAACTGTCCGGTGGTTCATCGCTTCTGCTGCGGCACAGGTGCAGAAAAGGACGAAGAAGGGGCGCCCCGCGTTGTTTCCATTATCGGAAGAACACGGAGCGCCCCTTCTCCTCTGCAGAGACTTCGACGCCCGACGTCAGCGAATGCTCGGCGTCGGGCTGTGGCCTCAGTTCAGGTCGGCAGCCTGCGGCTCGATGAGCCCACCGATCTCTGCCAGCTCGGCAGTCAGCGAATCGGCATCGTCGAAGGTGCGCGAGATGACGGTCAGACGCTTTGCATAATGACCGATCGGGTACTCCATCGTCATGCCGATGCCGCCATGCATCTGAATCGACTCCTGGCTGATGGTGCGAGCCGACTGATCGATGATGATCTTGGCCGCGATGACATCACGGTGGCGGTCCTTCTCGGAGCCGGTCTCCTCGTTGGTGACAGCAAGTCGTGAGTACAGGGCCATGCTGCGCGCATACTCGAGGTCCGCGTAGAGGTCGGCCGCACGGTGCTGCAGGGCCTGATTGGCACCGATTGGGGCACCGAACTGCTCACGGGTCTTGAGATACTCGGCGGTCATGGTCAGCGAGGCTTCCATGACACCGACTGCTTCGGCCATGATCGCAGCGTTCGCCGTGTCGAGCACCTCGGCGACGACGGCATTCGCATCGGCGGCACCGAGGCGCTGGGCCGGTGCATTGTCGAACTTCACGCTGGCGCTTCCCTGGCCGTCGGCCTGACGGTGAGCGACGCGGGAGACTCCGGTTGCTGTCGCGGCGGCCAGGAACAATCCGAGTTCACCGTTCTCCGAGGCCGTGACGATGAACTGGTCGGCGACGTCACCGCCGAGCACGCCGATCTTCTCGCCACTGATCGTGAAGGCACCGTCAGCGCCCGCCGAGGCGGTGGTGGACGGAGTATCGACTGCGTAGCGCAGGCCGGGCTCGAGGGCTGCAAATGCGAGGAAGGTCTGGCCTTCGCACACGGAGGGCAGGATCTCCTGCTTCTGCTCTTCGCTGCCGGCGGCGACGATCGCATTGGCACCCAGCACTGCGGTAGCCAGGAACGGCTCGAGCACGAGTGAACGGCCGAATGCCTCCAAGACCACAGCAACCTCGGCGAAGGTCATTTCTGCCCCACCGTAGTTCTCCGGGATTGCCAGACCGAGCAGGCCCATCTCTGCGAACTGCTCCCACTTCTCGCGGGAGATGCCCTCTTCGCTGTGCAGAATGGCCTCGCGGGCTTGGGTGTCGTACTCGCTGCGCAGGTATTTGTTCAGGGTGCTGGCGAGTTCCTGCTGAATGTCGTTGAGTTCTAGATCCATTGTTGTCCTCTTCTTCAGTGTTCTGGGGTCGCGGAGACCTCAGAGACCAAGCAGTGCTTTCGAGATGATTCCGCGCTGCACCTCGGATGAGCCGCCGTAGATGGTGACCTTGCGGGTGTTGAAGTACGCGGGAAGGGCGTCGACTGCTCCGAGTGGAAGGTCCGAGAGCCCCTCGCCCTGTGCGCGGTCGGTGACGAAGTCCAGGCCCTGCGGACCGAGGACGTCGACGAGCAGCTCGCTGATGTCTTCCTGCAGCTGCGAGCCCTTGAGCTTGAGCACGGAGGAGCGTGGATCCGGTTTGTCAGATCCGGCGGCCTGAGTCGAGAGGATCCGCAGCTGGGTCATCTCAAGTGCCGTGAGCTCGGCTTCGATCCGCGTCAGGCGGGCGGAGAACAGCGGATCGTCGAGCAAGGTGCCGCGTGCCGTCTTCGTCACCGCGGCGTATGCCTTGGCGCGGGCCAGGTTGACCTTCGAGGCGCCGATCCGGGCGATGCCCGTTCGCTCATTGCCGAGCAGGAACTTCGCGTAGGTCCATCCCTTGTTCTCTTCGCCGACGAGGTTCTCGACGGGCACTTCGACATTGTCGAAGAAGACTTCGTTGACCTCATGGCCGCCGTCGATGAGCTGGATCGGGCGAACCGTGACTCCGGGCGTCTTCATGTCGATGAGAAGGAACGAGATGCCGGCCTGCTTCTTCACATTCGGATCGGTGCGGACCAGGTTGAACATCCAGTCGCCGTACTGGCCCAGCGTCGTCCAGGTCTTCTGCCCGTTCACGATGTACTTGTCGCCGTCACGGACCGCGGAGGTCTTCAGCGATGCGAGGTCAGAGCCGGCATCGGGTTCGGAGAAGCCCTGTGACCACCAGATGTCGATATTGGCGGTGGCGGGAAGGAAGCGCTCCTTGATCTCCTGGCTGCCGAAGGTCGCGATGACCGGGCCGACCATGGAGACGTTGAAGGGCAGCGGCTGTGGAACGCAGGCCAGCTGCATCTCTTCAAGCCAGATGTGGCGCTGTACCGGAGTCCAGTCCTGGCCGCCCCACTCGACGGGCCAGTTGGGTACGGCGTAACCGTGCTGATTGAGGATCCGCTGCGAAGTGACCATGTCCTCCTTGGTCAGCTCCTGGCCGGTGGCGACCTTGAAGCGCAGCTCCTCGGGGATCTCCGTGCGATAGAACTGACGCATCTTCTGAGCGAACTCGCGCTCCTCTGCATTCAGCAAGGTGTCCATGAAAACTCCTGATTGATCGTTCGGTAACTTAGCTCCAATAGTACGGTTCGGTGTTCGGGCTCACAAGTGGGGTAGGGGTTGAGCGTGACCGATGGTCGTGGACAATCGCGCCGTGGTGTCGTGACGATCCATCATCGATGGCCCTTTCGTTCGCGGCGAGATTCGAAGTGGTGCGGCTCCGAGGGAAACTTCGCGCCAGTTATCGGACATGCCTGAAGCATTGCCTTTCTGTGACAGTCGATCGTCTGTAATGTTACAAATCCTTAACATTGCGGTGCTGGAGTTCCAGTCGCTTATGAAGCAGGTCTAGTATCAATTGAGTACCGTCCCGTTTATCGGGAGTGATGAGCTAAACAAGAACAACAGGTTCGTCGCATAATCGAGTGATTCCCCCAAATGCACACTCGATATGCGCTCTTTGAGAGAAGTGAACGGGATGAATCTCGTGTCCCAGGAACCTCGCACATTCACTGTCGAATTGTGTGAGACTCTCCGCCGTTCCGGCGGGAGTGTGCGTCATCGTCAGTCGGTTCCCCTGGTCCGAAGCAGCCGCCTGAGTGCCGTTGTCCACCAATCTGCGGCTGTGGTGTGCCAGCAGCGCCTCCGGCACGCCTCGACGCAGTCGGCCGCTCAAGGAGCGATGCTCGAACCAGCGAGCGTGTCGAAGTGAAATCGGATTCTGCCCCACGTCCATCCATGAGTGCTGTCAGCGGCGACAGTCAGGCGGAGATCGCAGAGATCACCAGGAACCTGGCGAATCCCGATATCTATGGTGCGCTGGTCATCGGTGCCTCCGGAATGGGAAAGACCACCGTCATCAATGCGGTTGCTGCGAATGTGAACCCGGAAGTGCCCGTATTCCGTTTCCGCGGCTCAAGCCTGATCGCTTCGAGGAATCTGGGCATCTTCGAAGTTCTGCTCTCGTCTGAAGGCGAGGTGACCCACGAGATCGCGCCGGGCGCCGCATTGTCGATCATCAGTCGGATATTCGAGCGAGAGCGTACTCCTGTTGTGATCATCGACAATGCTGATCGGGTAGATGAGCATTCCCTCTCGATCGTCTCTCAATTGGCTGCCGCTGGTCGGATCAAACTTGTGGCAGCGGCGGAAACGATCAGGCCCCCTGTTGATCTGCTGGCGGCCCTCTGGACTGCTGGCAAGGTCGCGCGCACGGATCTTGAGGGCCTTGATGGGTCGGCCATCGCCGCCGTTGCTCGGGAGCTGGGGTATGAGCTCGATGACAGGAGCATCGCCGCTTACCGGGAGAAGTCGCGGGGCAACCCTCGGATGCTGAGAAAACTCATCGTCGGCAAAACCGCTAAAGTCGCGCCCCGGCGTGGGGTCGACCATCGTGCACTGTGGCATGTGCTGCCGGCTCAGAGGCGGATTCTCGAGATGATCGCCATGGCTGGGGCTCTGCCTTATGAAGCACTGCGAAGCATGTGTGAGCCGGACCTCCTCGACAGTCTGGAAGAACGCGGAATCATCAGCATCACCAAAGGCAGGCGCGCCGAGGTGACTGTGGTCGAACCCGCGGTCGCTCAGCACCTGCGTGACAGCGTTCAGCCCTCGCAGGGTCTGCAGCTGCTCAGGGACATCACACCTGTTCTGGAGACGACTCCTCTCGTTGGAGCTTCGCTGTTCGGGCAGGTGAGATGGACACAGGACTGGGGGGTCCCGGTGGACTCGGTCAAGGTTCTCGGTGCCGCAATGTGGGCGAATGAACGGGGAGACTTCGCTGCCGCGATCGACGTGCTGCGTGACTCGAATTCTGAGGACCCCGAGATCCACCTCGAACTGGCGCGTGCGGAACGCGGTCGAGGGGACACTGTGGAGGCAGAGCTGATCGTCGATCGGCTGGTCTCCTCCCCTCAGGTGAGTCAGGGATCGGACAGATATCTCTCTCGACTGGCGTGCCTCGAGCTGAGATTGACCGATCCGCGTGAGCCGCACACTCTGCGCACCGAATGGGTTCGTGACCGACTGAAGGGCGCTGTCGACACCGGGCGCTTGGATGTCACCCGGGCCCAGTTCGACGTGCGCGGAGGGCGTGTGGAGGAGGGGCGAAAACTGTCCGAGCGCGTCTTCCGCGATCGCGACTGTCTGCCCCGGCACCGACAGCGTGCATGCTCGCTTCTGGGCGAGGTTGAAATTATGTGTGGCCGAATCGAGCGGGGGCTCGAGTACCTGGCTCAGGCCGAAATGATGTTCAGTCTGCCGGATACCACAAGCTTTGAGGTGGAGGACTCGGTGCCGCAGATCTTTATGGGCCGCTATCTTGCCGGAGACTGGGACCGTGCTCGCACGACCTTGCGGCGGCTGGCTCCCATGCGGGCTGACTCGGTCTCCGTGACAGCACTGGTCGACTTGTGGACCGGACACATCACACGAGCACAGCAGACTCTGGACAAGGCCTTGGCCACTGCGCCTGAGCGTGAGGACAACCGCGAACTCATGCAGGCTGCCCTCCGCCTGGCCGAGGGGCTCCTGCGGATGCGTGAAGCTTCGACTCGGCGTCCGACGACACCGGTGTCGGGCGATCGGACAACCCACCAGCGCAGGGACGAACGGACCGAAGACAGCAAAGTCGCTGACGCCACGGAACCGACGCGCGGAGTTCCCAGAGCCGATTACGACTGGTGCCTTGATTTCCTGACCAGTCTGCTCGAACTCGAGGCCGAGGCGCTGGCCAATCCTGCAGAGATCGCAGACGAGATGTACCGCCTTGGTGCAGAGGCTGCGGAGCGTAGGGCCCACACACTGGCTGTCTACGCCTGGATGGAGGCGAGCCGGCACGGCAGTCCAGCGGCGCAGCTGAATCTGATCGATGAGGCTGAGAACGTGGACGGCGATCTTGGCCGTTTGGCGTCTGCAGTCGCCAAGGCCTGCCTCGGAGAAGGCGACGATGCAGAGATCAAAGCCGCAGATGAAGCGCTGAGCTTCGGTGCTGTCGTGATGGGCGCTGATCTGGCACGCTCGGCACGCGACAGAGCCGTGCGAAACCATGATTCTGCTGCTGTCAAACATGCTCGGATACTGTTGGACTCGAGTCTGCGCGCGATCACCTTCGATGCTGGCGGTGCGAATCTGTCGGAGATACTCACCGCGATGGAGAAGCAGCTGGTGAACGGTGTCGCGGAGGGTGCCAGCAACTCGGAGCTCGGAGCTCGCCTGCATCTTTCGGTGCGTACTGTGGAATGGCACCTCGGCCGACTCTATCGACGTCTGCACGTCAGCGACCGTCAAGAACTCAAGCAGATCGCACGGAGTCTGGCATGACCCGTCAATGGTCGTTCAGTCGCCCGCCGCTCTTCGGCCGCGTGGAGGAGCTTCGAATCATTGAGGAATCGTTGACTGATTCGTCCATGGTCGGCATCCTCATCGAAGGCGATATCGGCATGGGGAAGACATGTTTGGCGAAGGAGGTGCATCGGCGCCGAGGTGGGCAGGAGCACTGGCTGCGCGCCGATCGTGTGCTCAGCGAAATTCCGTTCGGAGTCTTCGGGATGATCGTCGACCTCGACGACCCAGGTGGTCTGCAGGGGCGAGTCATATCGGCGGTGACGGGCAGCGCCCAGGTACCGGCTGTATTCGTCGACGACGCTCACTATCTCGATGAGCACAGTCTCCGCATGCTCACACAACTCGCGGCCAACGGCACGATCAGACTGGTGGCGATGACTCGCCACTCCGTGGTCGATGGGTTCTGGCCGTTCGCTGACCTGGTAGACGAACAGGTGCTCACGCAGATGGTGTTGGAGCCGCTCACTCAAGAGGAGCTGCGTAACGCAGTCGAATACAGTTTCGGCGGGATCGCCGCACAGGGCGTCCTCGACATCGTCGATTTTCACTCGGGGTGCAATCCCGGCAAGCTGTTGGAGCTCCTCGAATACTGCCGGAGGAGGAATCGCCTGCTGTCGCGGAATGGTGTGCTGGTGCTTGATGGACTCGACATCGATTTCGATGTGCGGGCACGCGATTTCGCCCGCATCGACCTCGACCAGCATTCGACGGCGGAGAAGGAAGCTCTCGAACTTGTCGTCATGGCCGGTGAGATCGACATCGATCTGATGCTCTCGATCGGACTCGGACCAGCAGCCGACCGACTGGTCGACGACGATGAGCTGCGCATCCTCGGAGACACCGCCCGAGTCTACGTTGCACGTGAGCACCATTCGTCGGAGACGATCCGATACAGCGCCCCGATCGGCCGCAGCCGGAGGTGGTACGGCATCGTCCGCGACTACCAGGACCATCCCAGTCGGAGGTCGCAGATGCTCAGAACGGAATGGGCACTGGGATGTGGGGTTGACGTGGACGAACGCCAGGTCATCGATGCTGCGACAACCGCGATAGAGACAGGTGACTGGCATCGAGCTCTGCGTATCATGTCCGATGTTCCGACTGATCGGCTGAGCGCCCACGAACTCTACGAGCTGGCGAGTCTCTATTGCAACGTCGGGCAGGTGGCGCTGGGCTTAGACCTGCTTGCCCATTGTCTGCATAAGGCGTGCTGTCCGGAACTCGTCATCACCGCGGCAGTGCTCTGGGCCAACCGCCAGGTCACCCATAGGTCGGTGGCACTTGAGGCCGCCGACTTCACGGCGGCTCTCGACAGGATCGCAGCGCAGGAGCATGACGGCTCCACGGATGAGACCGGCCATCTGAACGGGAAGAGGCAGGATCAGAAGACGACGCGGGGATTCGCCGCTGAGAGTCTTGACGACGTGACCGCCCGAGCCTTGCTGCAGACGGTGAATTCGGTTGTGAGCACTCATGGTCAGCAGAACAGGGATCTGCTGCACCGGCAGGCGCTCGACGTCTCTCTGCCGGATGCGTACCGATTGGGGGCGTCACTCGTCTGCGTATCACTCGAACTGGAGCGGGGGCGGATTGAGCAGGCAAACGAAATGCTCATGCTGGTGAAACGCGAACTCCCCAGCTTGGGGATGGGAACTGTGGTGCTCAGAATGCTCGGCGCTCGGGTGCTGATGGAGCGCGGCGATCTGAATGCCGCTCGGCGATCACTGCAGATGCCGCAGTCGAGTGATATCGCCCATATTGCGTTTCAGAGCGGGACCAGCGACATGATGGCAGCAGAGCTTTCTCTGCTCGAAGGCAACCTGAGCGCGGCTTTGCGATCGGCTCGGGCCGGTGTCGAGGCCTTGGAGCACTGGGAGCAGTTCTCATTGCTGGCTGTGGCTCTGGGTGTGGCACAGTACGTTGCCACACTCAGCGGCGAGACGGACTTGGCAGAGGATTTCGATGCTCGGTTCGCCCGGTTGGCGCGCTCTGGTCTGCACCTCGAGTCCAGGCGGGCGTTGGTGTACACCCTGATCTCCCGGTGGCTGCGGACATCTGATCCGGAGTCCGAGAGGCAGCTGCACCAGCTGCTCGACGATGCGGAACGGGACCAGGCGTACGGTCTGTCCGCGCAGATCCGCTTTCTGCTGTTCCGCCACCTCGGGGAAGTCGATGTTGAGGAGATGCGCCGTGTCTCCGGACTGGGTGAGGGGCCAGCATTCCGTATCCTCGGGGCGGTGGGGGAGGCGCTGTGGACGAAGGACGCCGCTGCGCTGCTGAAGATCGCCGATGCCCAACGATCCTCCGCCCCTGACGTCGCTGCAAGATGCATGCAGATGGCCAAGGACCGTCTTCGCCACCGCGGCAGCGTACCGTTATCGCGAGGGTCTTACGACCTGTCCGTGGAGTTGACGGAACGGGAACGAGAGATCTGCGGCTTCCTCGTCAAGGGAATGTCGAACGCTGAGATAGCGGATCTGCTCGGAGCCGCGGTGAGGACGGTGGAAGGACATGCCTACCGCCTGTATCGAAAGCTCGGCGTCACCCGGCGTCATCAGGTCGCCGAGGCTGTGGCGCGACTGAACATCGAGACTGTGGGAGCCGCACGGCAGGAGTCCGAGAACTCTTAGCCTCACCCCGCCCTGGGTTCAGGTCGATACGGTCGACACTTGGTCGACTGACGTAGTGCGCAGACTGTTTTCGGGAAACCGCAAAGATATCGAATTCCACCCATGCAGTAGGTGTAGTGAAACTACTATGAAGTGGCATCGGGGTGATCTGCACTGATCGTTGAATTCCGACTGAATGCGTCATTCTGAGTGAATATTCGTGTCATTGTGACAGCAATGCATTTCGGTGCGAGAAAGATGTCCGGTAATTCCGATTGATCGGCTCGGCGATTTCAGGAGGGCGAATTGACAGATGCACCTGTGACGATTGTGATCGGCTCAGCAGGTCGACGTCTCTATCTCATTGATTGGTTTCGCGACGCATTCGACACACTCGGACTCAGCGGGCGAATCATCGTCGCTGAGAATGATGCCTCGAGCGCTGCCGCGTCCTATGGTGACGAGACCCGATTGCTGCCGAGATACACCGACCCGGCCTACGGGGATGAGGTCCTGCGACTGGTTGACGAGGTCGAGCCGAGGCTCTTCCTGACAGCGAACGACTTCGAGCTGATGCAACTCCACGTGAACTCGGGACTAGCGGATGCACTGCGTGATCGTGGCGTTTTCGTTCCCGGAGTGTCTGCCGCATGGCAGGTCGGCTGCGCCGACAAACTCCGGATGGCGCAGATGCTCGAAGACGTTGACGTCCCGACGCCGAAGACGGTGAAGGGGAGCGACCTGGCCTGCCTTCTCGAAGACGTGGGGGAGGACGGCGAATTCGTGGTGAAGCATCGATTCGGCAGTCGCTCTTCAGGATTGGCAGTGGTGACTGGAGATGATGTCGACGAGGCTGTGGTGAATTCTGCGAAGAGTGTTCCACCGCGTGCTGATCGTACGGACCCTCGGGACGACGTCGTCGTCCAACCGAGGATGCCGGGCAGCGAATACGGTGTTGACATCGTTTCCAGCCTGCTGGACCCGGGTCCTCTCACCGGGGTGTTCGCACGTCGCAAGCTGCGGATGCGCGCCGGCGAGACAGACAAGGCTGTCACGGTTGACCCCGGGCCGTTCCGGGAAGCTTCGGGAAAGATTGCTCGTGCTGCCGAATTGTCCGGACTCATCGATGTCGACATGTTCCTTGACGATCAGGGCCGGGCTTCGGTGATCGATATCAATCCTCGGTTCGGCGGCGGATATCCGTTCGTCCATCTGGCAGGTGCCGATGTTCCGCTCTACTACGTCAGCCAGATCTTCGGAACCGCAGTCGGCGTGGGGTGGAATCGATACGAGCCGGGCGTCATCTCTGCCAAGTATCAGGAGACTCGTGTAACGGCTCACGGGTCCTGCGAGGGCAGCGACACATCCACCTCGGTTGAACACACGTAGACGGTGAGCGAGCGCGGTGGTGCAGCAGCGACATCAACGGCATCGTCCGAACTCGCACAGGAAAGGCAGCTATGACCTCCACAGAACATCCACGGATCACCGGGCCGCCGACACCGGCCTTCGTCATCGATGAATCGGCGCTCAATCTTCTGGTCGATCGATTTCAGAGCGCGTTGGCGAAGCATTGGCCCCATTCCGTCATGTCGTATTCCGTGAAGACGAACCCGTTGCCTTGGCTGCTGACCTATATGAGACGACGCGGAGTCTGGGCCGAAGTCGTCTCCGACTCCGAATACAGACTCGTGGGCGCAATCGGCTACGAGCCGGAGCAGATCGTGTACAACGGCCCGGTCAAGAGCCGCGAAGTTCTCCGGACGGCACTGCGCAATGGTTCACTCACCAACCTCGACTCCAACCGAGAGGTCAGATGGGCGGCGGAGCTGGCCGAGGAGGACTCCCGCTTGGACGTACGCGTCGGGCTCAGAGTCAATTGGGACCTCGAAGCGCTGTGCCCGGGCGAAAGCACGCTGATCGGAGAGGCGAGTCGGTTCGGTTTCGACTGCGACAATGGCGATCTCGAAGCAGCGATCGCGAAACTGTCGGCAGCCGGTGCGAGCGTCGTCGGGCTCCACATGCATCGGAATTCCCAAACGAAGAGCCTGCAGGTGTATCGAGCGGCCGCCGGAGTTGCCGCCGAGATCATTGAGAAACTTGATCTCGACCTGGACTGGATCGATATCGGCGGCGGCTTCTTCGGAAGTCTCAACGACACCACGGGGTTCGATGACTACATCTCCTGCATCCGTGCTGAACTCGAAGCGGTCGTCGACCTCAACCGCACTCGGCTGGTCATCGAACCAGGGGGATCTGTGATCGCCAACCCGGTGGAGTTTCATGCGCAAGTCCTTGATACCAAGGACATCGGGCGACAGCGCTTCGTCATCACCGACACCAGCAGGACCGACATCGATCCGCTCTTCCGCAAGAAACCCGCCTACGACATCGACACCGAGGCAGCTCTGGGAACGAGCCATCCCGAGCAGGTGATCGCCGGATTCACCTGCATGGAGGACGATCGCCTGATGGTGTTGAAGGACTCTCCGAAACTCGTCGAGGGAGACCGTATCGTCTTCAGACGAGTTGGTGCCTACACGATGTCGTACGGCTCCTCGTTCATTGAGTTTCCCCCGGCAGTCTATGTACTCCACGAGAATCACCTGACGCTGGTGCGACGCGCAGGTGACGTCGAGGACTACCTTCAGAGCAATATATGGACAGACGGGCAACTGCCGCCCACGGCCGTTCAATCCGAATAGGCCAAGGCAACGCAATTATGCTCTCAGGCGTTGCCGAACCTGCGATCACCGCCGTTCAATTCGTCTGAGTAGCGGAACCAGTGCTGTCTCCATCGTGACTGAGTACTGACCGGAAAATGTCCGGGCATGACCACCTGTCTGTGAGCTCTCGGCGAGGGAATCATGAGGGCATGGACAACAACATGCCGCTGCGTGCGCAGATGAGGAATGACGATGGTTCAGGGACTGGGTGGAACACATCATGCATACTCTGATTCGCCGTCGCGAGCTTGATCAGCTGCGCAACCTGCTCGTTCGTCACAGCGCGGCCGCAATCATCAGCCCACCTGGCCTGGGCGGCGACGAGATGCTCATGGCGTTGGAAGCTGATTCGACCGTCCCGATCATCCGAGTTCCCAACGGCCAGACGGAATTCTCTCGGTCCTATGCGGGCTTGGAGATCCTTCTCGCCTCGCTGCGCACCCTCAATCTCGGGGGCTTCGAATCCACGGAGCTCGCGAGTCGGCTGAAGGCAGAGAACTCCGACAGCCCGGAATCCGTTCGGGAGATTGCCGACGAGGTCACCCGGCTGATCGGCAGCATGGAATCGGAACAGGGTGTTCTGGTCATCGTGCCGGCAGCGGATGAGATGGATCGGCCCTCGCAGCTCGTCCTCAGTCACATGCTGCGACGCATGGCAGGGCACAGGCTCACAATCGCAGTCACAACCGGTGCGCTGTCTCCGACCAGTCCGCTGGCCGGAGTCCCCAGCGTGGAGCTGCGACACCTGGACGAGATCCGAATGCGCGAGCTGGCGGAAGAGCTGACATCCGGACGCGTTGCCGCCGCAGTCGTCGCTGTGGCAGTGCGGACCGCCTCGGGTCGGCCGTCTGCTCTGCGTCAGCTGCTCGAACGGCTTCCTTCGAACCAGATGGAGGGATCGCAGGCACTGGACTTGCCCTTGCACATGGAGCCGAACGCTGACGCGATGATCTCGGGTGCGAAGAACCGACTCGGCGAAGAGGCCGATGCGCTGCTCGACCTCATATCCTTGGCTCCGCTGTCTCCGCGGCCCGCAGTTCTCGGAGCGTCGCGGGAAGCACAGGAGTGGTTCTCGGAACTCGAATTCCGGGGCACCGTCGAAAAAGACGGTGCGTACTGCCGCTTCTCTGAGGAGCTGGCTCGTGCCTGCAGACATCGGACGTTGAGCGTCGACGAGCGGGTGGCAGGGCACTCGCTGCTCGCGCAGAGGTGCGAGGAGGGCTATCCCGAACTTCACCATTGGCATCGGTCCTTCATCGACGCCACGGGTGAGACCCCCCGTCAGCTGCTCGCCGATGCCTGCGCACTGGTTTCGGACGGACGGGACTGGGCCGGAATCGAGTTCGCCGAACGAGCCCTCGCCCTCAGTATGGAGCTCGGACCGGTGTCGACGCAGCTGAATGATCTCGCAGCGCGACTGATCGACCGAGGACAGATCGATTTCGCACTGCGCTACCTCACCTACGCCACTCGAAGCACAGACGTCAGTGTCCTCGTTCGAGCTCGCACGCTGCGTGTGTGGGCCGAATTCCTTGTTCACCAGTCGGTCCCGCTGCGTCTGCGCAACCAGTGGAGTCGCAGCGAAGTCGCTGCGGCTCCCGCCCAGGTGGCCCACCTGCAGTTGGTCATCGCCTTGTGCCATGCGCTGAGGAGAGAAACGGCCGAGGCGCAGGAGCTGTTGGACAATGCAAGCAGCCTGAGTGCCCACTTCGACGATCGATCGCTGCGTTTACACCGTTCTTTGGACGTTCTGCTCGAATGTGGACGAGGCCACAACGCCCGTGCCGTGGAGGACTTTCAGGGCCTCGACACTACCGAAGTCTGGGACCCGGTCTGTCTGCTTCTGCTGTCCATGGGTCTGATGGCGGCTGAGAACTACGGCTCGGCTCTCGCAACGTTGGACTGTCTGGACGCGCGCGGAACACGGGAGACTATCTGGGACACACAATCGAAGTGTGTGCGTGCCGAGATCGCAATTCGCCGAGGCGAAATCGGTCTGGCCATCGCGCTCATCGACAGGTGTGCCTCTCAGGCCACCACCGGTGGAATGATCCGGCGGGATCGTCAGCTGCTGCTGCGGTGCTGGAGTCTTCTAGCGCAAGGACGCGCCAGTGATGCGGAGCCGGTAGAAGCTGCGCTGACGGCGCATGCTATGGCCTCCCAGAACCTCAGTCTGCTGGCTGAACTCAATGCGATGCAGGGCAACTACCTGCTGCGCATGGGACTTGCCGCCGAGGCGGTACGCCATCTGCATCGCTGCGAAGAGCTGGCTCTGAGCGAGCTCAACCCCAATGTCATTCGCTATGAACCTGATCTCATCGAGGCGCTGATCGCGACAGGGCGCCGTGAGCACGCGGGAATGCTGGTTCGAGTCTTCCACGGCAGAGTCGAGAGGGCACCGTCGCGCTGGGCGGAACTGGCGCTTGAGCGGTCACGTATTCTCCTGCTTCCAGAAAACGCGGGGATCGAAGCCATGGGCAGGCTGCTCGGCTCGTGGCGTTCTGGGGACTCCCAGTTCGACAAGGGAGTGACGCTCCTGGTGATGGCTGAACGGCTTGCCGATTCTGGTGCTCATGCAGGTGCCGCAGAGCGAGCCAGCCTGGCGGTGGGGATCTTTCGCGAAGTCGGTTCGGACCACCTGGCCACCGTCGCCCGACCCGAATGTACAGCGGCTCGTGAGGAGCCGGCGCGAAACAGTCTGTTGGAACGTTTGAGCGCTGATGAGCGAGCAGTCGTCGAGCTGGTGTGGGAAGGACTGAAGAATCGGGAGATCGCCCTGCGGATATTCGTCTCGCTGCGCACTGTGGAACTTCGGCTGACCTCTGTGTACCGCAAGTTGGAGGTCACGTCGCGGACCGGACTCATCGCCCGGCTGGCGAATGGTGCCGGCCTCCCGGTGGCCTGAGCGCGAAGACGACCGCAGGAACTCAACGGTGTCCCGCAAGACTGCAGCAAGACGAGTGGCGGAGCCCTCGTGCATGCCTAGCCTGAGAACCAGAAGACAGTGAGGAGTGCGTTGCCATGGTGACAACCGAAACGAGCTTCAGCTTTGAGCCATTCCGCCAGGGTCCCGGCCCAGCTCCAGTCGGGGCCGTCCCACTGGCCCGGGGAGCAGTGAGATGAACGGATATCACATCGTCAAGAGGGTGCTTGATGTTCTCGGCGCTCTGGTCGCTCTGATCGTGCTCTCGCCGGTTCTCATCGTCGTCTGCGTCCTGATACTTCTCTTTCTCGGTGCGCCGATCTTCTTCCATCAGGAGAGAGTGACAAAAGGCGAAAGGGTCTTCCAGCTGTGGAAGTTCCGCAGTATGCTCAACCCTGATCCGGAGCGGGGCCTCGTGTCCGATGGTCAGAGGATGACACGCTTCGGTCGATTGCTGCGGTCGAGCAGCCTGGATGAGTTGCCGAGTCTGTGGAACGTGCTGTGCGGAGACATGAGCCTGATCGGCCCGCGGCCATTGCCTACCCGCTATCTGCCCCACTACTCGGACCAACAGCGTCGTCGGCACCACGTACGTGGAGGGCTGAGTGGAATGGCGCAGATCAGCGGACGCAATCGTGTGCGCTGGGACGACCGATTCGATCTTGACGTCGAATACGTGGATACGGTGAGTTTCGGCCTCGATCTGCGCATACTCATGCGCACAATCAGTATCGTGCTGCGTGCGGATGGAATCAGTCAGGACGGCGAGGTGACAGCGGAGAACTTCGGCGGCACATTGAAATCCGACCTGGTGGTGTTTGATCAGCGAAGTCGGACAGAGACCATCACGACATGGTCAGTGAGCAGCTCTGACGGCCACGAGATCGGATGCTGCGAAATTTCGGCCATCAGCGAGCGAGCTCTTCTGATCCGATTCGATGACTGCGCGGAAGAGGATCTCGACATCGAGATTCGACGAGAGGTCGTCAGACTGCTGACGAACCGTACGCGGGCGACCGAGGTCGATTTCGCCGTCTGCGCGGTGCGCGCCGACAGCGTGGACCGTTCGGTGCTGACCGAAGCCGGGTTCACAGAGATCGCCGACCCGGAGGAACAGGCGAAATTCGGACACTTTGCTTCAGCAGACCGGATTCTTGCCGTCTGCAGGCTGTGGCCGGATGAGGCGGGTCGAGGCGAATCGGCAATGCAGAGGCTGCCGAAGGCGGACGCAAGCCAATGACGAACGCAGCTGTGAACGGAGACTGGGCAGTGATGCCCACAGTATTTCGGATACTCGTCGTGGGTCTGAGCAATATCTGCCGTTCCCCTCTGGCAGCACGGATGCTGCAGCACGAGCTCGACATCGAGGCGCCCGGTGAGTTCACTGTGCGCAGCGCGGGAACCCAGGTCACGTCTGGTCGTCCAGCTGCGGTGGAAGTCTTGAGATTGGCATCGCGCCGGGGGATTCGTCTGCATGGATTCGTCGTCAGCCAGCTTGACGAGGCGATGATCTCCGAAGCCGATCTCATCCTGGTCATGGACAGAGCGCTCAGACGCCAGGTCGTGAAGGTGAGTCCGCGGGCGCTGCGGACCACGTTCACCCTGCGCGAGTTCGCACGTATCCTTCCTACCGTGCGTCCCGAGCAGCTGGCAACGCCGACAGGGAGGTGGCAGTCCCTCGTCGCTCTTGCGCCCCGATATCGAATTCCTCCGCCAGGGGACGCAGACGATGATGATGTCATCGATCCGCACAATCGCCCGGCGCGGGCATACGAGCGGATGAACACCCAGATCGTCTCCGCGATCGATGTGATTCGCGAATGGGAAGTGCGGGGATGTGCCCCCGACAGCAGGCAATGAGGGCGGGGTTCTGGCCGCAGTCCACCGGGGCGAGTCTGTGGGAGACGAACGCCTCCGCAGGGTCGTTGCGGGACGCCGCAAGCTCGGTGACGAGACCGACCCTTCTGCCGTCGCCGACGCTACAGTTGGGGCCAAATATCACCGCAGCAGTGCCCCTTCAGACCGGATTGGACCCGAGATGAGCATCATCGATTTTCTGCGGATTGTGCGGAAGAACATCGTCCTGCTGATCGTGATGATTGCAGCAGGCGGTCTTGGCGGTGTCGGTGTCTACCTTCTGCTCCCCGATGAGTACACCTCGCGGACCGAACTGTTTGTGTCCACGGTAGAGGCGTCGAACCCGGACCAGAAGCAGATCGCGTCTGCATTCGTCCAAGAACGGCTGCGAACCTATGTTGATCTCGCCGACTCCCGGCTAGTGCTTGAGCCTGTGATCCGCGATCTGGATCTGACGATCAGTCCCGAGAAGTTAGCTGAGTACGTGTCGGCCTCATCCGACCACGGGACCGTGCTGCTCACAGTCAGCGCGACAGCCACGACACCGGGAGGAGCCGCCCGAGTGTCGGAGGCGGTGGCAGACAGCCTCACCACGGCGATCACCGATCTCGAATCCCGTCATGGCAAAGCACAATCGGGTATCCGGTTGGCTGTGGCCAACGATGCGAGCGTCCCCTCGACGGGGAGCGGACCGGCACAGTGGCTCTGCGCAGTAATCGGAATCCTCCTGGGAGCAGCAATCGGCATCGCAATTGCACTGTTCCGCTCCGCAGTGGACTCCAAGATCCGCGATATCACAGGTGTTCGCGAGGTGACCGCCGCGCCGATCCTCGCCTCGGTGCCAGTGCGCACCGAGTCTTCAGCGCATCCGGAGCCGACAGCCATCCATCAGGACTCTCCCTATGCCGAGGCAATTCGTCGCCTGCGAGCCAACTTGCGATTCGCTCGAGTCGAAGACTCGAACAACGTCATCGAGGTCACCTCATCGGTGCCCTCCGAAGGGAAGACATCAATCAGCGTGAATCTGGCGATCTCGCTGGCACAGTCCGGGCAGAGAGTGGTTCTTGTTGATGTCGACCTGCGCCAGCCCGCCGTTGCCGACAGGCTCGGTCTCGAGAACTCGGCAGGGCTGACGACCGCACTGCTGGGAACCGCAGATGTTCACGATCTGCTGCAGCCGTGGGGACAAGACGAGCTGTACGTGCTGACCGCCGGCGACAGGGTGTCCAATCCGGTGGAACTCATTGACTCGAGGTCGATGTCCAAACTGATGATGGTCCTGCGCAATGATTTCGACACTGTCATCCTCGACTGCCCTCCTGTGCTTCCTGTTGCAGACGGTCTTCTGTTGGCCAAGATAGCCGGTCGGATCATCCACGTCATCGCGGTGAATGAGACATCACGCAACGAGCTGGAGGAAGCACTGAACGATCTGTCCGTGGTCGAGACTCCGCTCAGCCTCGTCGTCAACAAGGTCCCGCTGGGACATGCCGACCTGACCGGATATGCGAAGACCTATTCGGCGCGCCAGTCGTCTGCCGATCTGCCACCCACGTCCGGTCACGTCAGAACAGGCAGTGGAGAAGAGCCAGCCCTCGCCAAAGGCATGGAGCCGATCGGATGGCTGCCGGGAGAGCTCAGCGCCGAGCAGTCCACGCGCACACCTCGAGTCTGGCCCGGAAGCCGGACTCGGCGAAGAGCACTGCGCACCGGGGGATCCGGACGCCTCACCGCTCGTTCCGATCGACCGACTGGCGAATTGGATCAGTCGGCTGCAGGAACAGCCGATGCCACCACGACAACCGGGGCCGGAGAGCGGACTGCGGAGCAGTGACGATCAGGAGTGACCCAGCGCCCGACCCACTGACAGGCCCGACCGTCCGGTCTGCCGAGGCCGGCCGTCGCGACCGTTTCAGAATCCTCGTCGTCTGCACCGGAAATCTCTTCCGTTCGCCGCTGGCCGCTGGACTGCTCCAACAGGGGCTCGACGAAGTCGCCCCCGGTCGGTTCGCCCTCGACAGCGCGGGCACCGAGGGAGCGGCGGGGGGCGAGGTGACCGACGATGTGCAGTCTCTGGCGGCAGACTGGGGATTCGACCTCAGCGAATTTCGCGCCAAACGTCTGCAGCCTGTTCATGTCACGAACGCAGATCTGGTGATCGCAATGGATCGGTGGCACCGGAGCCAAGTGGTGACTCTTGAGCCGCGCGCGCTCAGACGAACCTTCACACTGCGGGAGTTCGCCCGCATCATTCGGTCCCTCTCGACGAGCGAAGATCTGACGACTCGGCAGCGCTGGGAGAACCTGGTCGCTCTGGCACAGCGTTCCCGCATGCCGGCTCCCGGTGGACCGGACTTCGACGATGTGGTCGATCCGCACGATGATTGGGACCTACTCAGCCCAGTGATGAACGACCAGATGCTCCCGGGCGTGTACGAGATGGTCGACTGGGAGTACCGGAACAGCAGCCTCGGCGAAGCCTGAAGCGGTGCCCGTTCTCTTCGGCACTGACCGTCTTGGACTCAATCACACCGTCTGGACTCAATCACAGGGTAACCGGCGATGACTCAGGGCGGGGCCGGGAACTGTAGAACTCGCCCAGCAGCCGTGTCAGCGAGCCGACGAACACCGCGAGGCAACCTGACTCCACGGCCGACATTCCGGCCACGCCGGCGATCCCACCGCTTGCGAGGACAGCGCCGATCGCAGCTGCGCCGACGAAGAAGGTTGCCCAATAGCGGTTGAGGACAAGCAGGTTCGCCGATGCCAGATAGGTCGGCAAGGTGCAGAGCGCCGCCAGGGAGAGGAAGAGCACGGCTTCGCGGGAGAGGACGAAGTCGGCACCGTAGATGGTCGACAGCAGCCACGGTCCGATGAGCAGTGCGAGCACGACAAAGGGGACAAGGCTGGTCAGAGCGATCGCGCACAGCCGCTTCACTCGCCGTCGCAGCACAATAGGTCCGTCGGCGTCGTGGATGGTGCGAAAGGCAGGGAGGACGACCGTCTCGATCGACGCACCCACCAGATTGGCGAAGACGACGAGGTAGGCGGCCGAAGCGTAGCGTCCGACGTCGCTGGGTGATCCGAACCAGGCGACCACGGCAAGCGGCACATACGACAGGAGCGAATAGACACCCTGCATCAGGGACATCGGGACCCCTGCCGAAATGAGTGCACGGATCTCCTCGCGTACCGAGGTCCGTGAATCTATCGTTTCGGGCGTTTCGGGTGGTTTTGCCGAGGCCACCCAGATGGTGACGACCGTGCCTGCGGCAGACACCACGGCTGCCGACCACAGTGCGGTGATGACTGAACCGGTCGTGAGGATCACCGCGGTGACTGTGATTGCGCTGACCGTGGCCACGCCGAGGAGGATGAGCCCGAAGGCGAAGAGCCGCTCGGTCTTCTGCAGCCGGGCATAGAACAGATCACCGATCGAATCGCTGACCTTGATCATCAGCAGCGGAAAAGCGAGAGCAGAATGGATCTGAGCGGGCCCGTAGATGACCAGCCCGGTGATGATGAGGACGGACAGGCCGGCGGTGGACAGGCGGCACCCGAGATAGATGCGCCAGCGCACAGTCTGCTGCAGGGTGACGAAGAGGTTGCGCAGACCAAGCTGCGTGGCGATGAATACCGGTGTCATCATTGCGATCAGCGTGGAGTAGTGGCCGACGGCGATCGGTCCGCTCTGCTGAGCGAACAGCCACACCAGATACCACTGGGCGCCGGCAACCGCGACATTGCCCACAGTGACCAACGCAAAAGAGGATCGGGAGCTGTGCACCGGGGTTCCTCCTCGACTGTGGGCGCGACCTCAGGATGATGAGGGCCGGACTCCAGTATCGTCCCCGCCGACGGTTCATTGTCCGGCTTCGCTGCCGGATTGCGGATGCGCCACTGACATGTGCGGTAGTCCGTGCATCCATCGCGGTGCACCGTAGTCAGTGGCGGGAAGGGGTCCTTTCCGAAGCAAGTCTCACTAGGCTGAGAGCGCGAGTACGAGTCCCGGACATCGAGCTGAGCTGCGATGTCGTCTCATGCCGGCTCTCCGGCCCGACTGAAGCTGATCTCTGATGAAACTCCAGCAATCTCTCCACCTCCTCCGCCGGCATACCGTGCTGCTCATCCTCACCGTCCTCGTCGGCGGGGTGGGCGGATTCGGGGTATCGACCCTGCTCCCGCCGACGTATACAGCGCGCACCGAGCTGTTCGTGTCGGTACCCACCTCAGGCGATCCCTATGAGATGCGCATGGCTTCGGATTTCATCAAGGAACGCATCCAGACCTATGTGGGCATGGTCAGCAGCGAATCCGTCCTCGAACCAGTGGTCTCAGATTTGGGACTCGACACCACTGCGGAAGCGCTGTCTGGACAGGTCGAAGCATTCAGTGACCCCGAGACGGTGCTCATCACCGTACAGGCTCAGGCCGAGGACGCGGACGGCGCGGCTCGTCTTTCGACTGCAGTGGCTCGCAGTCTGACGGAGAGGATCGAAATGCTCGAGAACCCGGGAAAGACCGATACAGCATCCATTGACCTCATCGAGGCGAATGCGGCGGTGGTGCCGGAAGCTTCAGACGGCTTGCCGAACTGGGTCTTCGCGCCCATCGGTGCACTCCTCGGTCTGGCGGCAGGCATCGCCATTGCGATTGTGCGTGGAACCTTCGACAACGTAATCCGGACGAAGGACGACCTGGCTGCCATCACCTCGGCGCCATTGATGGCAGCGGTCCCGGAAGACCGCGCCATCGTTCACGAGTCAGCCAAGGGCGGACCCGCGATCTCAGGAGTTCGCGGCGAGTCGATTCTTCGTCTGCGAACCAATCTCCGCTTCGCCCACGTCGACGAGGAGAGCACCGTCCTCCTCGTGACCTCGGCCCAGGCGGGGGAGGGCAAAACCACGCTCAGCCTCGATCTGGCCATCGCGAGCGCCCGCGCGGGGCAGCGTGTCGTCCTCGTCGATGCCGACCTGCGACGACCGAGTGTCGCCTCACGTCTGGGATTGGAGAATGCGGCCGGCCTCACGACCGCCTTGGTCGGAGGCCTCGACTTGAATGAGCTGCTGCAGACCTGGGGCGATCATGACCTCGGTGTGCTCACGGCCGGAGAGATTCCGCCCAATCCCGCGGAGCTGCTCGAGACCCGTGCAATGGCCGAACTGGTGTCCGCACTGGCAGGCAGGTTCGACCTCGTCATTCTCGACGGCCCACCATTGCTGCCTGTGGCAGACGGACTCGTCCTCTCCCGACTGGCCAGCAGGACCCTCCTTGTCGCGGGCGCCGGACTGGTGAAGTCCCGAGCCGTCGCAGAATCCGTCAGGGCTCTGGATGAACTGGGCGCTCCGATCGGTCTCGTGCTCAACAGGTCCGAATTGTCAGCGGCGGAGGCCGATCGAAACCGAACCTACGGAATTCAGTCCGAGCCCCCGAGTGCTTCTCTGCCGCTGATCGTCAACGACGGCGGCACGAAGCGATCATGATCGCCATCTGGTTCGGGGTGACGACTGTCTGGGTTCTCATGCTCGTTCTGAGCTGGAGAGTCCCACAGCTGCGGCATTGGAGCAATGCTCTGCTTCCGCTGATTTCGCTGATCCTGATCAACACCATCGTCGCAGCCCTGGGGAACTACGACATCTCCGACAAGGCGATCTATTCGACGGAATTCCAGATCCTCAGCTTCGCGCCCACCGGCGAGGTCTTCTACACCTACGACAGCGAGGGGCGCGAACCTGCCTTCCTCCTGCTGGGCTGGTTCATCGGTCTCTTCACCCATGACCCGCAGGTCTACTTCTTCGTCATCGCCCTGCTCGGCTCGATCGTGCTCGCCCTCGCCCTGCTCTGGCTGCTGCGGTCGGTATGGCAGATGACCGTCGTCTACTACATCACCTTCTGCTTCGGCTTCTTCACCGGGTATTCGAGCTATCTTCTGCGTCAGGGACTGTCTCTGCTGTTCATTCTGCTCGCTCTGGTCTCGATCTGCCGGCAGGCCCGCCTGTGGCAGACGCTCGTGTGGTTGGCCGTTGCGTCTCTCTTCCACTGGTCGGCGATCCCTGCGGCGCTGCTTCTCCTCGGCATCCGCTTTCTTCCGAAGTCCTCCACCAACTTCCTCGTGGGAGTATGGGCGGTGTTCTCTCTTCTGTTCCTCACGGGACTCAACGCGACCTTGTTGGCGCCGTTCGCTTCCGGGTCGGAGGCACTCGAAACCTACACCGATCCTGAGAACGCCGATCTGTACACCGGCGGGACGAACAGGCCGGACTTCTGGATTCTCGGCCTCTGCGTCCTGGTGATGGGCTATATCGTGCTGAGGACGATCGATGGTCTGCCTGCCTGGTACCGACCGCTGTTCCATGCCTTCGTCATCCTCAATACGTACTACCTGGCATTGGGGTTCGTCTACTACAGCGACAGGGTCGCGGCCTATTCCTGGTCGATCGTGCCGCTGATCGTGACGGTCCCGGTGCTCTGTCTGAAGGGGTGGAGACAGGGACTGGGAAGTGTCGGGCTCATGGTCGCCTTCCTCGGCTGGAGTCAGTACATCGGCGCGATGGACAAGCTGCTCAACACCTGATGGCGGGCAGGCTGCTCAGCCCCTGAGACCTGCGTCGGTGCGGGGCATCGCCGGCATGTGTCCCTTCAGCGAATGGCCCGCCGGTTCGCCGCGGCGAGGAACCCGGTGAGGAGGAACAGCACTCGATGATCGAGCACATTGTAGACGGTGCCGAACATCAGCTGAACGGGTCTCAGACCGCGACTGGCCACCCGTGTTGCCGCGCCCCGATAGGTCTTGGCCGCCGCCAGCTTCTCTCGCAGGGGGAGAGAACACTGCCGGTGGTGGAGGTCCCTGATCGAGGACACCGCATTCTTGGCTCGGATATATCCGGCCGCGGCGAACAGCTCGGGCGAGCTCAGGTCCGAGGCGAATTGCTGCAGAGAGTCGTTGACGAGCATCAGCTCATCGTGTTTTCCAGGGACGAACCGTGTGGTCACCGAGGCGAAATTGTCTCGCCGGTAGTAGTAGCCCAGCAGGGGAAGATGGCTCCCGATTGCAGGTGCACGGGCGAAGGAGAGATTGAACAGCAGATCTTCGCCGAGGTGGATCCCGCCAGGGAATCGCGCCCCTGACCGGGCCACAGCTGCACGACGATAAGCCTTGTTCCACACCGTATTGAACGATTCGTCGATGATCTTCGGGACCAGATAGGACGGATCGAGAACCCGCCTCGGCTGCGTCAGGCGAGTTTCGCCGGCGATGCACCTGTGCCGCGCGAGGAGCGCAGCGTCGTCGGCATCAGCGATGTCGGCGGAGTTGCTGCTGGTCTCGAAGGTGACCACGTCGAGGGCGGAATCCGAGCAGTCGGCTATCGCTTCGAGCAGACAAGGGCTGAGGAGCTGGTCGTCGGCGTCGACGAACATGATCCATTCGCCCCGCGCCTTCGCCAGCGCTGCATTGCGAGCCTCCGCGGCCCCGGCATGATCGGTCTGAAGACGAATGATCCGCGGGTCCCGGGAGCTGAAATCCTCAAGGATCTTCGGAGTGCCGTCGGTAGAACCGTCGTCGACGACGATGAGCTCAAGATGTTCGTGGCACTGGGTGAGTACCGACCACAGGCAGTCCTGCAGGTACCTCTCGCCGTTGTGGACGGGGATGATGACGGATATCAGAGCATCATTCGACATGAGGTTCTCTCCGCCGATTCGACCTCGAGGAAACGGTGTGGATGAAACTGGGCAGGAACTGCCGGATCCCATCGGCGCCATGTGAGTAGTCGAGGAGGTCTCGGTCGAAGTCCAGTGGGCGGCGCAGTCGTCCCGATTCCCAGTCAGAGGCGATCAGGGTGGCCAGCTGCACTGCGTCGCCGTCGACGCTCAGTTGAGCCAGAGGAATGTCACGCACACCCTTGACGTCGAATGCATAGCTGCCTCGGCCGATCGCCAAGCTCTCCAACATGACTCGGGGCAGACCCTCCCACTGCGCGGTGTGCACCAGAGCGTGACTGTCCGTGAGCACAGCGGCCGCGTCACCCGGGCCATCCGCAGTGACGCATCCCGACAGTCCCCGGTCAGAGATCTCGGCCTGGATCTGTGCGCGAAAGACTCCCTCGCCGAGCATCTCGAGGTGGAAGTCGATTCCTCGCCGTTGCAGTTCGGCCGCTGTGTCCAGAGCCAGATGCGGACGTTTGCGAGGGGAGAACTCCCCGATCCAGCACAGTCGCAGAGGCCCGCCTGGTAGGTCTCGGACGGGGTATCGAGCCAGGTCGAGACCGACCCCGGCCGACAGATGCAGCCGACGGCGGCTCTCAATGCGGCCAGCGAACCATGCCTGGTCGTCCGAATTGAGCGAGATGACGCCTGCGGTGCGCGGCAGGAGCATGCGCTCGATGACCGGCCACACGCGGTCCCCGATCGAACGGAGATCGTTCCAGTGCAGCCCGTGACAGAAATAGACGACAGGTGCTCTCGTCCCGGCAAGTCTCACCAGCGCCGAGGCGGTTGCCGAGTTCGTGACGATGACATCGAGAGCCTCGCCCTCCGACCACTGCCGCAGGCCGGCCAGGGCTCGCAACGTCCTCGGGTCGGGACGACGGGAGAGCCCGGGGATCAGAGTCGCCTGGTCCGAGACCATCGGTGATCCGGCGGCGAAGCTGACGGCGTGCCCATACGATCGCCATGATTGTGCGATCTCGATGAAGAAGGAATCCAACATCCCACCGGTGCTGGCTAATATGCCGATCCTCACGCTGCTTCACCGTCCCTGATCTGTGCTCTCGCTGACGCTCTCAGAATAGGAGCACGCGGGACGTGAAACCGTCGAGATCACCGCGGTCTACGGTCATCCGCAGACTCCGTGCGGTCAACCGTCGAAGGCGGAATCTCGGGGCGGTCGAGTGTCTGAGGCGCGATCAGAGAGGGATTGATCCACGAGTTCCAGGTCATAGCGGGTGACTGAGTATCGGGAGCCAGTGATGACCTGATCATGACAGAGTAATGACACGCGGCTGTCCGGAGGTAACCCCCTATCGGCTGTGCGATGACTGGGCAATCCTGGGCCTCGTGAAAACAATGAATGATCTCCCAGCCCCCTTGCCATCCGCCGGTGACAGTCCTCGTCGCCGGCCCTACTCCAGTGCTCTCGGCCTGGCTTGTCTCGACGGGTCAGCACTGATCGTTTCGTGGTTCCTCGTTGTCTCCCTCTTCGGTCGGGTCTGGGGCGGCGAGTTTCTTCTCCTGCTGCCGACACTCGTCATCGGGCAGCTCGGTTTGGGCTACCTGCTCTCGCTATATCGGAACCGGTATCAGCTCGGCTCCGACCGCGAACTGCGCAATCAGGGCGTAGTCGCGGCCATCCTCTTCACGGGCACCGCCGTGATGGGAGCAGTGCCGGAATACCGGGAGGACATCCCCTGGCTGCTTCTGGCTCTGCTCTTCGCCCAAGGTCTCATGGTCTTCGTCAGGCAGCTCGTCCGAGTCCTCCAACAGCTGCGACTCGTGCCAGTGGCCGGCGAGCCGGTCATCATCGTCGGTGCCGGTGACCTCGGTGCTTCGCTGGTCTCGCAGATGATGGCAGATCCGCTCAGCCCCTACCGTCCCGTGGCCATCATCGACGATGACCCGACTAAGGCTCGGCAGCTCATCCACGGTGTTCCTGTCCGCGGCACCACATCTTCCGTCGCCGAGGTGGTTGCCGCTTCGCATGCCGCCGGAGTCATCGTCGGCATCGCCGATGCACCGGCGCAGGTGTTCGCTTCACTGGTCCAGCGCCTGGAACCGGAGACGACCTGGGTGCGGGCGGTGCCCTCGCCCTTGGACATGCTCTCATCGGACATCGGGCTCTCCGATATCCGCGACCTCGACGTCACAGACCTCATCGGCAGACCCGCCATCGAACCCGAGAGTGATCAGATCTCTCATCTCGTCGAGGGCCGTACCGTCCTTGTCACCGGTGCCGGCGGCTCTATCGGTTCTGAGCTGTGCAGGATCATCTCGAGGCACGGCCCGAGTCGACTGATCATGCTCGATCGCGATGAGTCTGAGCTGCACGCGCTGTGTATGAGTCTCGAAGGCCGAGCGCTGATGGATTCTCCTGATCTCGTCCTCGCCGATATCCGTGATCCGCAGGCCCTGGATCACGCCTTCGCCAAGCACAAGCCGGACATCGTCATCCATGCGGCTGCGCTCAAGCATCTTCCGATGCTCGAAAGCTATCCCGCTGAAGGGTGGAAGACCAATGTGCACGGTTCGTTGAATGTTCTGCGTGCGGCCCGGAAACACGGTGTCGGCCGATTCGTCAACATCTCCACGGATAAGGCAGCGAATCCCAGCAGCGAGTTGGGACGGTCGAAGTTCGTCGCAGAACGCTTCACCGCCTACTATGCGGCTGCAACGGGCCTTCCTTATGTGTCGGTGCGCTTCGGAAATGTCCTCGGCTCACGTGGCTCGGTGCTCATCTCCTTTGCCGATCAGATCCGTCGCGGCGGACCGCTGACCGTGACACATCCGGACGTCACACGGTTCTTCATGACCATTCCCGAAGCCTGCCTCCTGGTGCTGCGGGCCGCAGCGCTGGGCGGCAGCGGCCAGACACAGGTACTCGACATGGGCAAACCTGTCCGCATCGTCGATCTGGCGACACGAGTGATGGCACTGACGGGGCGGTCCTGTCCCATCGTCTACACCGGCCTGCGCGCGGGGGAGAAACTGCACGAAGAGCTGTTCTCTCCCGACGAAATCGAACGAACTTCGGCCAACGGGGTGTCGTGGACGGTAGAAGTCGCACCATTGGATCCGGCGGACGTTCCCACCCCAGGGGCCACTCTCGAGAACATCCGGGACTGCTATCTGGAGGTCGTGGACGGCGCGGTTGCCGCACTGACAGCCGTCGAGGTTCTCGCTGAGATGCCTGCCGTCGAAGTAACCGGGGTCAGTCAGACAACGGGCAAGCTCGACCTCGCCGGGACGAGCTGGTCATGATGGCGATGCGTATTCCCCTGTGCCTTCCATCAGTGGGGGCGAAGGAAGAAAGAGCGGTAGTCGCCGCCCTGCGATCCGGCTGGGTGGCTCCGGCCGGGCCTCAGCTCGATGAGTTCGAATCGCGTTTGGCCACCGTCACGGGCCGCACACATGCAGTGGCAGTGAGTTCTGGAACCGCGGCTCTGCACCTGGCGCTGCTGGCGCAGGGGATCGGTCGCGGAGACCGCGTGGCGGTGTCGACGCTCACCTTTGCCGCGACGGTCAATGCCCTCCACTACGTCGGCGCCGAACCGGTGTTCATCGACTGCGACGACGCAGGTCTGATGGAGGTCGAAGCGCTCGAGGCTGCCTGTGTCGATTCCCTCGCCACAAGGAGTCCGATCCGTGCTGTGATGCCCGTCGATCTCTATGGGCGCCCTGCGGACTACCTGCGAATCGGGCAGATCGCGGCAGCCTATGGCGCCGTCGTCATCTCCGATGCCGCGGAGTCTTTGGGTGCCAACCTCGGCGGGGCTCCGGCCGGATCGTTCGGTGAGGTTGCCGCACTGTCATTCAACGGCAATAAGATCATCACCACTTCCTCGGGCGGCGCAGTCCTCTGCTCTGATCCTGAAACTGCGGAACGGGTCCGCTACCTCTCGACCCAGGCGCGGCAGCCTGTGGTGCACTATGAGCACACCGAGGTGGGGTACAACTACCGATTGTCCAACCTTCTCGCGGCACTCGGTCTGGCCCAGCTCGAGAGGCTCGAGGAGATCTTGGCGATCAAACGCTCCCACTACCGGGCTTATGACGAATCATTGAATGGAGTCAGAGGGATGCGAGTCCTCGACGCCGCAGACGGCAACTGTTGGATGAGCGTGCTCATCGTCGGGGCCGAATCCGGCACCGATGCCTGGTCGGTGAGCGAATCCCTGCTGCGCCGCGGAGTCGAGACTCGCCCCGTTTTCAAGCCGATGCACCTGCAGCCCGTCCACAAAGGCTGCGACCGGCGTTACATCACAGGGCGCGCAGAGGAGCTGTTCCGGACGGGGCTTGCGCTGCCGTCCAGTACGGATCTTCCTGTGGAGGACCGGAGACTAGTGGTCGCGGAAATCGCGGCCCTCATCGATGAGGTGGTCGGAGTATGAAGAAGCAGAGGATCATCATTGTGGCGGGCCTCACTGTCGTCGCCCTCCTCCTCGTCGGCGCGGGTGCCGGCGTGTACACAGGGTATCTGGGCTTGTCATGGGACGCGGGGACTGCGAAGTCGGACAGTCCTGCTCTGGCGAAGCAGCTGGAGGCATCGAAGCAGCAGGACAAGAGCGCTGGGCCGGCGGCGACCGACATTCTCCTCCTCGGCACCAACGCTCCGGAACCTGCCCCGGACTCCACCGCCGCCACAGCCACGACTGACGCCACAGGATTCCCGACGGACATGATCATGGTCGTCCATATTCCCGCCGACCGCAGCGGGGTCCAGCTCGTCTCCATCCCGAATGACACCTGGGTGCCGGTACCCGGACACGGGCAGGGCACGGTCGAATCCTCTGCTGAGATCGGGGGTCTGCCGCTGGCCGTGCAGACGGTATCCGAGTTCCTTGCCATCACCGTCGACCATGTTGCGGTCATCGATCTCACTGGTCTCAGCGATCTGACCGAGCTCGTCGGAGGGGTGGAGGTCGAGTCGTCGACGGCGTTCGAATCCGGTGACCATGAGTTCAGGGTCGGTTCCAACACGCTTAACGGCGCAGCTGCGCTCGCCTTCATATCCGAACGCACAGCATTCCCGAACGGAGACCTGCAGCGAATCCACAATCAACAGGAATTCATCCGTGCAGTCGGTACTCAGCTGTTGTCTGCGGACTATGAGTTCGACCCGCTGAAGATGGCTGAACTGGTCCGAGTGCTCAGCCCGTCCCTCACCGTGGACTCCGGACTCAACGCCAGCACGCTGGTCAAACTGGTATCCCAGCTCGAGGGGATCAGCGAGGGCGATTTCGACTTCGTCACCGCTCCGACAGAAGTCCCGATCGTCCCTGACGACGATGGAGCGCGACTGACCGCCGACCACGGCGGCCTCGAGAAGTTGAAACAGGCGATCGCCGATGACACCGTCGCCGACTACGGCTTCGAAGCGGAAGACAGCCACCGATGATCGACCAGGCAGCGAAGAAGCTCACAGCTGTCCAGCTGCAGGCACAATTCAATCTCGATGAAGACGCGGCGCTGATCATCCACACCGCCAGCGGAGGCTGGGAGTCATTTGCCGGTGTCGCCGTGTCGGCAGCTCAGACCACCGGGCGGAGTCTGGACGAGCTGCTGGGGTCAGCCGGGCTGGCGGACTTCGTCGTCTCGCAGACAGATGACTTCTCGCTTCCGCTCTCGACGTCTGACCAGCATGCGCTCGAGGTGCTCTCCCTGCTCGACGGATTCGACGAAGGCGTCGCCCGGGTTGCATTCGAAGTGTCGGCCGAGGCCTGGACGGATCCTGCCTGGGCGGATGTACCGACCGTGCTGCTGCGCCTGCAGATGTCCGGCGCAGTGACGGCCGGATCGGAGGAGACTCACTGGTTCGTGCCCCTGCTGATCGCAGCGTGGGCCCGGAAGAGCCTGATCGAGGAGGCGATGGAAGGTATCTCTGCGACAGTCGAGAAGTCATTGGCGGAAGCGTTCACCGCGCAGCTCGAATTGGCCAGCTCTCCCGACTCTCTGCTGGTGGACAACGCCGTCGTGCTGGCGCGGAGGGTACGCGCCTGGGAACTGCTCGACCGCATCTTCCTCGCCTGCGGATATCCGCTCTTCTATCGCCACCATCGCTCCAGCGTGGCGGCATTCGCCCAACTGCCAGCGACGGCGCTGCGTGCCGTCCCGGAGCTGAGAGAGGTCACCGCAGTGGCCACTATGGTGCAGGAAGCGCTGCTCGATGCCGGATCAGAGGTTCCCTCGAGCCAGCTTGTTCGCGAGCACGTTGCTCGACTGACAGCACCGGGAGCGCTGCTTGGTGACCTGGAGGCAGAGGGCAATTCGGTCGGTCAGTTCGCGGCGCGAGTGCTGCTCGGAGATGCAGGGGCACCATCGCATTTCCACGCAGTGATGGGTGAGATGGCCCGCCTCGGCGCTGCAGGCGCGCATCATGCCGCGGCCGAGGCGGGCGCAGCTTGGGTCGCCGGCGGAGCGGCGCGACGTCCGCGCCGAATCGTTCGCCTGCATGCATCGATCCACAGCGTGCTCGCCTGTGCGCCGGGGCGCGCACTGGCTCTGCTGAGGTCGATCGAGGACGAGGTGAAGGAGGACAGCGTGGTCGGGGACTTCCTCTCTCCCGCTGTCACGGCTTGGACGGCCCTGGCCTCGTACCTCGCCGGTGACCATGAACGTGCCGACACGGAGATCGTCGAATTCGCTCGTCTCGACGCTCCACCGTACGTGCAGGAACAGACCTTCCGGCCCGCCGCTCTCATCGTCGAGGCCTATCGCAGCCTCGATAAGCTGGATCTGGGTGCGGCGGAGGAAACGGTGCGCCGGATGCGCGACTACGCGGAGATGGGCGACCTGTGGTTTCACATGCCGATCATCGAAAGGATGCTCTCGCAGCTGGTGGCGCGCTCACGGTCGACTCTGCTGCGGTCAGAGGAGTCCATCGACATGCACGCTCATGGAGTCTGCGCGACAGGCGGTGCATCCGAGATGCTCATGGCCTCGCGCATCGGTATGCTCATCAGCCTCGGCCAGCTGCATCGGGCCGAAATCCTGTTGGAGAAGCTGCCCGGCATCCTGGGGGTCAGCCAGGTGCTGTTTGCGCGAAGCGAGTTGGTGGCAGGACGCAATGAAGCTGCGATCCGCATTGCGGAGGCACAGTACTACGAGAACCACGTCGACACCCGTAACCGAGCCGAACTGACGGGGATCAAAGCTGCTGCGCTCCTGCGCATCGGAGATCGGGAAGCGGCGCATCTGTCGTTTGTGGAGCTGTTGGAGCTCTCCGCACTGGTGGGCACGGTGATGCCGATCGTGCAGGTGCCTTTGGACGTGAGGCAGGAGCTTATGCGGATGAGCGCCGAGGAGCCGATCTGGCAGAAGATCACTGAGGTTCTCGCCCCGTTGGCCCATTCAGTGAGCCGTCGCTCTTTCGACAGCGAATCCCTCGCCGTCTGCATGGACAAGCTCAGCAGCCTCGGTGAGGCTGTGGTCGGGCTGGTCGACTTCCCGATGCTCGGACGCAGAGAGATGACTCTGCTTGAAAAGCTCGACCGGGGGTCCAGCGTCGCCGAGATCGCCCACGACCTGCTGCTCGTGCAGGGGACGGTGAAGAACAACCTCTCCTCGCTCTACCGGAAGCTCGGAGTCAGTGGACGGGAAGCGGCAGTCACACGCGCTCGGGTGCTGGGCTACCTCGGCGACATAGGCGTCTGAGCACTGGAGAGAGCACAGGCTCAAGGGGTGAGCAGTTCCTGTCTGATCGAGCGTTTGCTGATGGCTTCGGTGACGAGGCGCTCGGCTACTGCGTCCGCGAGCTGGATGATCCGGACCACGCTTTCGATATGCCAATAGGCGGAGCCACCGCCATGGTGCCCGGCGATCAGCGGTCCGAGGACGAAGATGCCCGGCGCCGCTTGGAACGTCTCGTTCAGGGCAAGTCCGGTTCTCGATGCTGAGGCACGGACGGTTCCCGAGCCGAGCATCTGTCGCAGCAGCGGGGAGCGAGTGTCTGTCACCCGCTCGAAACCGGTCCCATTGACGATCACAGCGTATCCATGGTCCGGGCCGCCCGAAGCCTCGTCGTGTGAGGTGACCGTGTCTGAAGTCGGCGTCGCACCCGGAAGCTGATCCACGGTGGCGAACAGCATGTCTTCGCGAACATGGGCCTCGCGGAATCGTCCGGGTATGCAGGTGATGGTGCCGTCCGCTATGCCGGCGGTAAGGAAATCGAGGGAGTCGCCGCCTGCGCGGCGCAGCAGATCGGAGATGGCGACTCCGTGGTCGGTGGCCATCGAACACAGCTCGAAATCGTCCATATATCGCAGGGAAGAGCCGACTGCAGCGATGAGGGCCGCGATCGTCGAGTTGACGTTGCCGTGGGTCAGCGCCGCTGCGAGTTCAGCGTGCACTGCCTCATGCAGGTCTCGAGCGCGCAGAGGAGCTCCAGCCTCGGCGGTCTCGAACAGTCGGTCAAGGATCGGCGTCGAGGCCTGCTCGCCTTGACGGTCATGGTGCCAATAGTGAGGACGACCCCGCGAGGAGAGGACGAAGAGTCGAGTGCCGGTGTCCTGCCTGAGCCTGTGTGATGCGAGCAGGAACTCAAGAGCATCGGCGTTCCCCCCGATCAGCAGAATCGTCCGCTTCTCGACTGGCAGGGACTCGAGTCGCACAGTGATCTTCTCGATCACGTGCTCGATCTCGGGAGTATGGATGTCGGTGACCAGCCCCATGCCGAGAAGGTCGTCGATGCTCGACTGCCTGGCAGCACTTGTGTTCGGTCCGGCGAGAATCGGGGCACTGGAAACGTCGAGATCTCGTACCGGGGGTGAACCGATGGCCAACAGCACGGAATGCGCGTGGAGCTCGAAATGCACACCACCATCGCTGCCGCGTTCGCGCAGGTGGACCCCGCCACCGCCGTCGCCTATGACCTCATTGACATCGGCATGGACGAAGTCGACCTCGACGAGTCCCCGGGCTGCTTCGACGGCGTGCTCAACCAGCTCCGACAGATACTGACCGTAGAGCCTTCGTGGAAGATAGAGCTCATCCCATCGCCCGTCGCGCACCTCATTCTCATGGCGAAGGATCCAGTCGCGTTCCATGGCCGCCGCCAGAGGCGAGTCGGGGGTTTGACCGTCTCTGGCCCAGTCGAGCATCGCCTCTCGTCTCACCTCCAGCCAGCTGATGAAATCGCGGCGTTCACGGTCGGGAAGGAAGCTCTCCAATGCCGAGATCAGCAGGGAGGATCGCCCGGAACGGTGACCGTAGGGGATGCCGGAGTGGAACTGGTGATCACGATCGATCACGGCGATGCGGATCACGTCATCGACCGATGACTCCCGGTCGGTCAGGCGGGTGAGGATCCGGAGCAGTCCGTGAGTGCCGGATGCTCCTGAACCGAGGACGGCAATGTCCGGGCCATGTGTGGAGGGGTTTCTCGTCATTGGGGATGCTTTCGTCGAAGCGGCACACGATGTTCTCAGGATAGATCGCACCGGGGTCATCTGAAGGTGACGAATTCATCTCACTTGGGCTCGTCTCTGCCCTTCGGTCCGGTCGTCACGCCGTCATGAGGTCCCGTCTCCGGAACCCGAGCACCCCCAACCCGACGAGAACCGCGGTTGCCGCGGTCAGGACCACGACCGCCTCGGCGGCCAGATCCTGGGCAGGGTACTGTCCGATGTGGACGAAGACGGAGGTGTTGAGGACGGCCTCGTCGAGGCGCATCATCTGCCCGAACAGGGCCAGGCCTGCGCTGTAGACGAAGACGAGCCAGACCAGTCCCTGCAGCCTCGGCGCGAAACCGTAGAGCGCGAGGGCCAGCCCGAGCAGGACCCAAATCGAGGGAGTCTGTGCGAGGTGACCGAGGACTGCCGGTCCCAGCAGGGACCAGTCACCGGTCGATGCGGCCGCGCCCAGTCCTTCGCCTGCCCCCGCCAGAACCATGAGCCACAGAGAGCCGAGCAGCGTCACAAGCGTCCATGACAGGACCCACCGGCCACGCCCCACAGCAGTGGCGAGCACCGGTTCCGTGCGGAAACCCGATTCCTCGGACCGCAGACCCGAAGCGGCGATGATCGCATAGGCGGAGACGATCATGGCGAAGTAGAGGGCCATGTAGCCGATGTAGCCGTCGACGATCCCACGCGAACCGCCCATGAGATCGAGGATCTCCTGCGGCATTCCCGCTGCCCCTTCTTTCATGGCTCCGGTGAAGGAGCCGAAGACGACAGCCATGGCGAAGACCCCGATGGACCACCAGAGCAGACTCGACCGCTGCAGGCGCAGCGCCAGTCCGATACTCGTCGACAATCCAGACGACGCGTGAGCACGACCGAGGCGATCGGCGAAGATACCGGCCGACAGATCACGGCGGGACTGCAGGAACAGGCTCACGGGAACGAGGACGACCACGGCTGCCAGAGACAGCAGAAGCGGAGCCCACCGGTCGAGGGTGTATGGAGCCGTCTGCTGTGACCAACCCAAAGGTGAGAGCCAGGACAGCCACTTGAGATCGCCGCCGGCGACTGCCGACATATCTCCGAGTCCGCGGACGACGAAACTCGCGGCCAGCACCGCCCCGGCGATCCCCGAGGCTGCGCGGGCGAATGAGGTCAGCTGCACGGTGACTGCAGAGATCGCGGCGAACACGCACCCTGCTGCGGCGATGCTGATACCGAAGAGGAGCGCGGAGGAGAACGGCTCGGGCTTCGCCTCGGAGAAGAAGAACGTCAGGGACATGAGGGCCCCTGCCAGGAGGTTCATGATGAGGGTGAGTCCGAGTGCTGCCAGGAGCTGCGTGTGGCGGCCGGTGACATTCGCACGGATCAGTTCCGCCCGACCGGTCTGCTCCTCGGCACGAGTATGCCGGGTCATGGTCGTGATCGACATCAGTGCGGCGCCGAGCATGAGGAAGACCCCGTACATGCCCACGATGAAGCGCGGGACCGTGATGTCATCCATCCCATAGCCCGGGCCGGTGATCAGGCCCATGACGGGATTCTTCGCGAATACCACCATCGATGCGAGAGTGTCGCCATCCATGACCACGGCGATCGCGTTCGCGAAATAGGCGGTGAGGGCGGCGAGGCTGAGGATCCAGATGGGCGCTCGCCATCGGTCCCGTCTGATCATGAGTCGCAGCAGAGTCCGCAGTCCTGTCACCTGAGAACCGACACGATCCTCGCTGTGTCGTCCGTGCTGGGTGCGGCGGGACGACTCGCCTGTGTGGCCGGTGGCGCTCGTGAGCAGAGTCATGGTTCCTCCCTTGCGAGGATTCCGTCAGCGGGTTCGCTGCTCTCGGTGGCATCGCCGTAGTGGCGCAGGAGCAGCTGTTCGAGGGTCGGGGGAGTGGCGGTCAGCGACCTGATGTCGTGCTCGCCGAGGGCGCGCATGATGGCAGGGAGCTCGGCGGTGTCGGCGCTGAAGTGCAGCTGCTGACCCTCCCGGACCAGATCGTGGACTCCGCGCATGGTGACCAGCTGCGGAATGTCCGTCTCCACCTGCACGGTGACAGTCGTCCGCGACAGGTGGCGCAGATCTGCCAGGGCACCGGATTCGACGATCCGTCCTGACCTGATGATCGATACCCGATCGGCCAGCGCCTCCACCTGAGCCAGAATGTGGCTCGACAGCAGAACCGTGCGCCCCTCCTCCTTAGCCTCTCTGATGCACTGTTGGAATACGGCCTCCATGAGTGGGTCGAGGCCGGCCGTCGGTTCATCGAGGAGCAGCACGTCGACGTGGGAGGCCAGCGCGGAGATCAGTGCGACCTTCTGCCTGTTTCCCTTCGAGTACGTCCGGCCCTTCTTGCGCGGGTCGAGGTCGAAGCGCTCGATGAGCTCATCCCGTCTGCGTGTGTCGACCCCGCCGCGCAGCCGTGCGAACAGGTCGATCGCCTCACCGCCGGTCAGGCTCGGCCAGAGTTCGACGTCACCGGGGACATAGGCGAGCCTGCGGTGCAGCGACACCGCTTTCGCCCAGGGATCCTCCCCGAGGAGCCTGATGCGTCCCGAATCATGTTTGAGGATTCCGAGCAGAATTCGGATGGTCGTGGACTTTCCGGCACCGTTCGGGCCCAGGAAGCCATGGACCTCGCCGCGGGCGACGTCGAGCGACAGCCCGTCGAGCGCGCGTACGCGACCGTATCTCTTGACGACGTCCTGTATGGAGATGGCCGCGGTGTCGTGGCCGGCGGTCGCCGAGGTGGGCGTCGGGGTGCTCGTCTTCGTGGTCATGATTGATCGCCTCCCAATGAGTCGGTGGGTTCGGAATCTGTGTCTGCACGATCAGGTCGGGCAGCGTAGGAAACGGGTCCGGTGTCTGCACCGTCGGGGACGGCCTCGAGGACGCCGTTGAGGTAGAGGTCGAGCAGGTGAGGTGCGAGGCGAGTCATCGTCTCCGCTAGGCCGTTCGTGCCCAGAGATTCCTGCAGCCGGTGTTCGAGCATCGTCGGGGCCAGCGCCAGGGTCGCGATTGTTGCCGCCTGCCCTCGAGGGTCTTCGCTCTGCCGGAACTCGTATCCGGCGAAGCCATGGGCGATGTAGTCCTCGACAAGGTTGAGGTAGTGCTCGAAATAGCGTTGGCCGTGTTCGCTGGGATCAAGCAGTGACTTCATGAGGTAGTTGATGTTCATGGCCATGCTCGGGTCGTCGAACATCATCTGCATGGCTCGGCTGGCATATTCGGCATTCGCAGCTTTTGCCGTGGCGATGGCGTCGAAGACGTGGTCGTCGCAGGCGGTGCGCAGACCTTCCTTCGAACCGAAATGATGGATGACGAGCCCCGGGGAGACTTCTGCCGCCGAGGCGATGCCGCGGATCGTCGTCTTCGTGAATCCGTGCTCGGCGAACTCTTTGACGGCGGCGCCGAGGATCCGCTCTGCCGTCTCCGGAGAGACATGAGGAGCGCGATTGGGCCTTGCCGCTGTCGTTTCGGAATTCTTCGAGTCCGAATCATCATAGTTTGAACGCATGTTTAATATTAAACACGTGTTCAACCAGCGAGTCAATAGCTGGCGAATAGTTCTTGACGTACAACCAGATGGTTGTATTATTGATGTCATGGAGGCACTTCTGGACGATCAGGTGGATGCGATGTTCCAGGCATTGGCCGATCGGACGCGCCGGGACATCGTGCGGCGAGTCATGGATGAGGAGCTTTCAGTGTCCGAGCTCGCCGATTCCTATGAGATGAGTTTCGCGGGGGTGCAGAAGCACGTTGCTGCGCTCGAGCGCGCGGGACTCGTGTCGAAGCGGCGAGTCGGCAGGGCGCAGATCGCTCGAGTCGAGATGAGCGCGATCCGCACCGTGGCGTCGCTGCTGAACGAGCTCGAGGACATGTGGCGTGCGAGAGTTGCGCGCATCGATGACCTGCTTGCCGACGACGAGGCTGCCGGTCGATGAAGTGACCCGGTCCCGTCAACTGGGCGGGAGAAGAGACATTCGAGGAGAGGCCATGCCAGTTCTAGACACCACCCATGATGAAGAAACGCTGACCCTGACGATGGTCGCTGAATTCGCGGCGACGCCGGAGCGAGTCTGGGAGGTCTACGCCGACCCGCGCCAGTTGGAGCGAGTCTGGGGGCCACCCACCTATCCGGCCACGGTCGTCGACCACTCGCTGACCCCTGGAGGTAGGGTCACCTACTACATGACCAGCCCTGAGGGTGAGAAGTTCTGCGGTCTCTGGGAGGTCTCCTCGGTGGATGAGCCCGCACGCTTCGTCTTTCGCGACTACTTCGCAGACGAAGACTTCAATGCCGTCGAATCGATGCCGGGCAGCACCAACACCTACACCTTCGAAGCGATCGAGGGTGGAACTCGCGTCACCTACGAATCGGCATTCGACACCCTTGAGGGTCTGACGACCGTACTCGACATGGGCGTCGTCGAAGGCTCGACCGGAGCGATCAACCAGATCGACGAACTGCTGGCCAAAGGCTGAAGCAGGCGACTGAAGCAGGCCGGTGCAGGGTGCGTCAACGGTTGGTATGTTCTCTTCGATCATCGTGCTCAGATCGAGGAGAACTGACCAACCGTTGGCCTTTCGAAGGAGTGCTCCGGCGCTTCACACCCGGAGGCTTCACACCCGGCGCTTCACCCTCCGTCCTGTGCCTGCATCGAGCGGCGCGGGGCATCGGGCCTGACCGGGATGATGAGGAGCAGTCCGATGAAGAGTACGAGGAGGATGCCCAGAGTCCCGGCCCGCTGGAATCCGAAGATGGAGATCGAGACCGCGAACATGGCCGGGCCGAGGAAGCTCACGGCGCGACCGGTCGTGGCGTAGAGCCCGAAGTTCTCTCCGGCCCGTTCGGGCGGGGTGATCCTGGCCAGGAAGGATCTGCTCGAGGCCTGCACAGGTCCGACGCAGAAGCTGAGGACGAGCGCGCAGACCCAGAACACGGCTGCGGTATCGCTGAAGAGGATCGGCAAACCGCCGATGAGGATGATGATGAGCCCGGTGATGATGACGGACTTCGGTCCGAGGCGGTCATCGAAGTAGCCGGCGATCATGGCACCCGTGCCGGCTGCGACGTTGGCGGCCACGCCCAGAACGATGATCTCCGCGGGGGAGAAGCCGTAGCTGCCCGCTGCGAGGACACCGGCGAACGCGAAGATCGCGGCCAGCCCGTCGCGGAACACCGCCGAGGCGATGAAGAACCGCAGCGTCTGGTGCTCTTCCTTCCACATCCGAACGAGGCGGCGGACCAGCGCGCCGTAGTCGGCGATGAACGCCTTGATCGGGTGTCCCGACGATGGGTTCGCGACCTTGGCGCTCGGCGCGGCGAGCAGCACCGGCAGGGCGAAGATCGCGAACCAGACCGCAGAGAGGGCTGCGACGACTCGGAATCTCATGCCGCCCTCATCGCCGGCACCGAAGAGCCCCACTTCGGGTTGGATCACGAGGACGAGAAGGATGACGAGGAGCACGAGGCCGCCAGCGTAGCCCATGCCCCAGCCGAAACCGGAGACCTTCCCGACATTGTCAGGCTGGGTGATGCGGACCATGATGCCGTTGTAGGAGACCTCGGCGAATTCAAAGAACACGCTGCCCATGGCGATGAGGAGCAGACCCAGCCATAGATAATCGGGGGAGTCACGGACGAAGAAGAGGCCGAACATCGTGAGGATGACGATTCCGGTGTGGACTCCCAGCCACAGCTTGTGCCGCCCGCCGGAGTCGGCGCGGGTCCCGGCCGCCGGCGCGACGAGAGCGATGATGAGTCCAGCAGCAGCCGTCGACCAGCCCAGGGCCGAAGACCCGGCCTCCTCGGTCGCCGCCACGCTCTTCGTCAGATAGGGAGCGAAGACGAAGGTGATGATGACGGCGTTGAAGGAAGCCGATCCCCAGTCCCAGAGGGCCCAGCTGAGTATCTTCGAACGGGACCCCACCGGTGATCTCGGATTCGTCTGCATGACGCCACTGTACTGAATCGGCAGGTGTCCGAGGTGAACGGAGGGCCACCTCGGCGAGCACAGGAGCTCAGCCGTGGGAGCGGGAGAGATCTCGCTGGTGAGAACGGAAGGAATCCGGCCAGTGAGAATTTGGTGTGCACGGCGGGGAGTGCTTCTGTCGCCCGCCGGAGACCGAGTAGTCTGGGGGCAACCGAAAGCGCATCGAATCCACCGATTAAGGAGCCCCTATGCCCATTGCAAGCCCCGAAGTGTATTCCGAGATGATCAACCGGGCGAAGTCCGAGGGCTTCGCCTATCCCGCGATCAACTGCACCTCCTCGCAGACGATCAACGCGGCCATCCGCGGCTTTGCTGAGGCCGGATCCGACGGCATCGTCCAGATCTCGACCGGCGGTGCCGAGTACATCTCCGGCCCGACGATCAAAGACCGCGTCCGCGGTGCCATTGCGTTCTCCGTCTTCGCCGCCGAGGTGGCCAAGAGCTACGACGTCAACATCGCACTGCACACCGACCACGCCCCGAAGAAGGAGGTCGAAGAATGGGTCAAGCCGCTTCTGGCTCTGTCGACCGAACGCGTGAAGAACGGCGGCGAGCCCTACTTCCAGTCGCACATGTGGGACGGTTCGGCCGTGCCCCTCGATGAGAACCTGGTCCTCGCCGAGGAGCTGCTCGAGCTCTCGGCAGCAGCTCACTCGATCCTCGAGATCGAGGTCGGCGTCGTCGGCGGCGAAGAGGACGGCGTTGAGAACGAGATCAACGAGAAGCTCTACACCTCGGTCGCCGATGGTCTGGCCACTGTCAAGGCCCTGGGATCCGGCGAGAAGGGCCGCTACCTCACGGCGCTGACCTTCGGAAACGTCCACGGCGTCTACAAGCCGGGCAATGTGAAGCTGCGTCCCGAGCTGCTCGGTGAGATCCAGACCGACGTCGGCGCGCAGGTCGGCAAGGACAAGCCCTTCGACCTCGTCTTCCACGGCGGCTCGGGTTCGAGCGCAGAGGAGATCGCCGAGGCAGTGCGTCACGGTGTCGTGAAGATGAACATCGACACGGACACCCAGTACGCTTTCACCCGCCCAGTCGTCGAGCACATGTTCCGCAACTACGACGGAGTGCTCAAGATCGACGGTGAGGTCGGAAACAAGAAGATCTACGACCCGCGCGCCTACGGTAAGGCAGCAGAGGCCGGCATGGCCGATCGCATCGTCGAAGCCTGTCAGAACCTCGGCTCCGCCGGCACCAGCCTGAAGTAAGCGGTACACGCCGAAGCTGCGGAGCAGCACAGCAGCTTGTAGAGACACAGCAATAGCAGTACGACGCGAGGTCCGGGACACCATTGTCCCGGACCTCGCGAGCATTTATCACTGTGTATTCATCTGTGAGTGTCGGTGCCGACCTGCGATCGGCACCGACGGCGTGTGATCAGCCCTCCGAGACTGCTTCTCCCGACTTCACCTTGGCCATGCGCTTGTCCCAGAAATCGGCATTCCGGATGTTGAGCGCCTTGGGATCGAAGACCGGGTCCAGGCCCTGTTTCGTCTGGCGTTCGAAGTCCCGGAGGAGCTTGAACGCAGGACCCTGCAGGATGAGGATCGCGATGATATTGAGCCAGGCCATGAGCCCCACACCGATATCGCCGAGTGCCCAGGCACTGCCGGAGGTCGACATCGCACCGACGGCGACCGCGATGAGGATGAGCACCTGCAGCGCACGCGTACCGATGGTCAGCGCCAGGGGGTTCTTGATCCGACCCAGCAGGTAGACCAGGTTGGTCTCGGCCATGTAGTAGTAGGCGACGATGGTCGTCAGGGCGAAGAGGAAGATCGAGATCGCGATGAAGCCGGCACCGAAGCCGGAGATCATCGTGTCGAGACCGGCCTGCGGCCACTTCTCGCCCGGCGTCGCGGCGATCTCTTCGACCATCTGGCCGCGCCCCGTGCCGATGATTGTCGTGCCGTTTTCGCCGAAGACCTTGTACATGCCGGTGGAGAGGATCATGAACGCAGTTGCGGAGCACACGAACAGGGTGTCGATGTAGACCGACCCAGCCTGGACGAGGCCCTGTTTCGACGGGTGCGAGACCTCGGCGGCTGCAGCCGCGTGAGGTCCGGTGCCCTGACCAGCTTCGTTCGAGTAGATTCCGCGCTGGACGCCCCACTGGACGGCCATGCCGATGATTCCGCCGAAGGCGGCCTCTGGTCCGGCGTCGATGCCGAAGGCCGAGGTGAAGACGAGCTGGAAGATCGGGATGATCTGGTCGGCGTTGATCAGTGTCACGGCGATCGCGGCAATGATGTAGATGACGGCCATGAAGGGCACAGCCAACGAAGCGAAGTGCGCGATGCGCTTGACCCCGCCGATGACGATGAAGCCCATGATGACGGCGAGGACGATCGCAGTCACCCAGGTCGGAGTTCCCCACGCGTTCTCAACGGCTCCGGAGATGGCGTTGGACTGGATGCCCGGGAGCATGAAGCTCATGGCCAAGACCGTGACTGCCGCGAAGACCATGCCGTAGACCTTGAACAGGCCCTTGGCCTTGGTGTGCCGGTAGGCCTTCTCGATGTAGTAAGCCGGACCGCCTCGGTATTCACTGGTCTTGGGGTCCTGCTCCTTGAACACCTGGCCAAGCGTTGATTCGACATAGGAGGTCGAGGCGCCGAGCAGCGCGGAGATCCACATCCACACGACAGCACCGGGGCCACCGAAGCCGATGGCGGTGGCGACACCTGCGATGTTGCCGACGCCTACTCGACCGGCCAGCGACATCGCCAGAGCCTGGAACGAGGAGACGCCCTCATCGGAGCTCTTGCCGCGGAACATCTGGGTGAAGATCGCTTTGATCTGTCGGATCTGGACGGCGCGGGAACGGATCGTGAAGTAGACACCTGCACCGAGGCACAGGTAGACGAGGGCAGACGACCAGATGATGCCGTTGAGCCATTCGAGGACTGCGGACATGCTTCTCCAATCAGGAGGCAGAAGACGGGATTGATCATTGGGCGGGATCCGGCAGTGAGCTGGATCAGGCATTTATATGGGCGATCACGGAAAGGGGCATGAGCTTTCTCTGTGATCGACTTCATAAGTCAAACGGATTGTGACCCGTGACGCAAATCCGGTGGTCACGGCCCGGAAAATCAACCCGGACGCCGATTTCGGTGACGCCATCGGCACATTTCAATGTGGTGACAGAGTGGGCGGAATCATACTGTGAAGTTCACTATTTGGGACGCGAACCGTAAGATGTGGTGCGGATCTCTCCGAGCAAAGACGACACGGAGAGCACTTTGGATGACAAGGAACACAATGAAACGTCGAACTGGTGCAAAGGCAGTGGCCATCGCCGCTGCCGGCGCTTTGCTACTCTCGGCATGCTCGACCTCGACAACTGGTGGAGACGGCGAAGAGGGCGGTGGTTCCCTCACAGTGGGCACCACGGACAAGGTTGTCGCTCTCGACCCGGCCGGTGCCTACGACAACGGAAGCTCGCTCGTCGAACAGCAGGTCTACCCGTTCATCTTGGCCTACAAGCCGGGCACGGCAGAGCTCAATCCCTCCATCGCTGAATCAGCTGATTTCAGTGAACCGACGAAGTACGAGGTCAAACTCAAAGAGGGGCTGAAGTACGCCAACGGAAACGAACTCACCTCCTCGGACGTGAAGTTCTCGTTCGAGCGACAGCTGAAGATTCAGGATCCGAACGGGCCTTCGTCCCTCCTCGGCGGTCTGAAGTCGGTCGAAACCCCGGACGAGCAGACCGTCGTCTTCAACCTCAAGCGCAAGAACGACCAGACCTGGCCGGGAGTCCTCGCCAGCGCCGCAGGACCCATTGTCGATGAGGACGTGTTCGAGCCGGACAAGATCACCGAGAACCAGGCCATCGTCGATGGCAAGGCCTTCGCTGGTCCCTACACGATCGACGGCTTCAAGTTCAATGAGCTGCTGACCTACAAGGCCAATCCCGACTATGAAGGCTTCATCGAGCCGGCGAAGACCGAGACCGTGCAGATGAAGTACTTCTCGGACGCGAACAACATGAAGCTCGAGGTCCAAGAAGGCAAGATCGACGTGGCCTGGCGATCGCTGTCGGCCACCGACATCGAAGACCTCGGCACCAAGGAAGACCTCAAGGTCCACAAGGGCCCCGGCGGCGAGATCCGCTACATCGTGTTCAACATGGACACGATGCCCTTCGGTGCGAAGACCGATGAGGCCGATGAGAAGAAGTCACTGGCAGTACGCCAGGCCATGGCCGATTCCGTCGACCGTCAGGCCATCGCCTCGCAGGTCTACAAGGACACCTTCACCCCGCTGTACTCCCACGTCCCCGACGGACTGCCGGGAGCCGACGAGCCGCTGAAGTCGGAATACGGAGATGGAAAGGGAGGTGCCGACGTCGACAAGGCCAAGAAGGCCCTCAAGGATGCCGGCGTCAAGACCCCGGTCAAGCTCAACCTCCAGTACAACCCCGACCACTACGGTCCCTCATCGGGCGACGAATACGCCTTGGTCAAGGACCAGCTGGACAAGACGGGGCTGTTCAAGGTCAACCTCCAGTCGACCGAATGGGTGCAGTACAACAAGGACCGCACTGCCGACTCCTACCCGATGTACCAGCTGGGTTGGTTCCCGGACTACTCGGACGCGGACAACTATCTCGTGCCGTTCTTCTACGACACAGAGGAGACTCCGAGCTTCCTGGACAACAACTACAGGAACAAGTCGATGAACAAGGCGCTGAACGCTCAGTCGTCCATCGACGACAAGGGCAAGCGCGCGGAAGCGCTGAAGAAGATCCAAGGTCAGCTCGCTGACGAACTGCCGACTCTGCCGCTCCTTCAGGGCAACCAGATCGCCGTGTCCGGCAAGGACGTCAAGGGCGTCGATGACACCCTCGACCCTGCATTCCAGTTCCGTTTGGCACTGCTGAGCAAGTGAGAGCGCGAACCACACGCGTCGCCATCGGCGTGAGAGTGCGCACGGCGATGCTCCGACGATCAGCGAACTGATCGTCGATACGAGGTGCAGGTGAGCCGTCTGGCCCACCTGCACCTCGTGGTGCGTTCGCACCGGCATCAGGCCGTGTCCGCACCTTGTGGCACCGAACGAGAACCACGTCGGCACGCGAGATCTTCGAGCGTCGACGCCAGCAATGAAGGAACACATGACTGCAGCCATCAGCGAACCAGGGGCAGAAGCCGCCGAGACCTCGGTCGCGGTGAAGAAGCCTTCGGGAGGCGGACTGGGACGCTACGTCCTCATCCGATTCCTCCTCATCATTCCCACCATCTTCATCCTCACCACACTCGTCTTCTTCCTGATGAGGATCACCGGCGACCCGATCTCCGCGTCAATGGGCGGGCGCCTGACGACGGACCAGCTGGCCGAGCGCATCCACGCCGCCGGCTATGACCGGCCGATCCTCGTCCAGTACCTGGAGTACATGGGCAATCTGCTCAAGGGCGACTTCGGCACCGCGATCTCCGACGGACAGCCGGTGTCGTCGATCCTCCTCAACTACGGAACCGCGACCGTCGAGCTCGTCTTCTATGCCCTCATCGTCGCGTTCATCATCGGCATCCCCCTCGGAATGCTCGCCGCCTACCACCGCGACAAGGCGCCCGATGCCGCGCTTCGCATCCTTGCGATCCTCGGCTACGCCACTCCGGTGTTCTTCGCCGGCATGATCCTCAAGCTGGTCTTCGGCGTCTTTCTGCCGATCCTGCCCGTCGCCGGTCGCGGCACCACCGAGACCGAGTACATCATGTCGGGCGTGGTCGGTCCCACCCGGTTCTACATCATCGACGCGATCCGCATCGGAAACGTCGAGGTCCTCGGAGATGTGCTCGCCCACGCGGTGCTGCCTGCCATCGCCCTCGGAGTGCTCACGGCAGGAGTCTTCCTCCGGCTGGTGCGCACGAACCTCATCGGCACGCTGGGTCAGCAGTACATCGACTCGGGCCGCTCCCGCGGCATCTCCGAATTCCGGCTGGTCACCAAGCACGCCTACCGTCCGGCGCTGATCCCGATCATCACCGTCATGGGCATGCAGATCGCCCTGATGCTCGCCGGTGCCGTGCTCACGGAGACGACGTTCGAATGGAAGGGACTGGGCTTCAAGCTCGCCGAATACCTCACCGCCCGTGACTTCGTGGCCGTCCAGGGAATCGTGGTCTTCCTCGCCATCATCGTGGCGCTGACCAACTTCCTCGTCGACGTCATCGCCGCCTTCATCGACCCCCGAGTGAGGTACTGATGTCCACTTCAGACAACACATCACAGGCTCCAGGCAGTAATGAGAACCTCGCCGAGGTGGCCCCCGGTTCCGGTGTCCCTGCTATCGCGTATGACGACAAGGCCAAGAAATCCTGGTTCAACCGCCTGCCGATCGTCTCCCATCTGCGCCAATCGGTCGGTCTGCAGCGAGGAATGCTCATCACGGGACTCATCCTGTGCGGCATCGTCCTCATCTGCGCAGTGTTCGCCCCGCTCATCGCCCCATACGGGTTCAATCAGCTTGGCACCGCCGAAGGCAACTTCGGATCGAAGCTGCCACCTGGCGGAACCCACATCTGGGGCACCACAGTAGGTGGCTACGACGTGTTCTCCCGCGTCGTCTGGGGAGCCCAGACCGCGGTGGCTGTGATCATCGTCGCTGTGATCATGTCGCTCTTCGCCGGTGTCATCCTCGGGCTCGTCTCGGGCTACCTCGGTGGTTGGCTCGACCGAATCCTCGTCGTCATCGCCGATGCGGTCTACGCCTTCCCGACCCTGCTGTTGGCCCTGGTCATGTCGATTGCGATCTCCGGAGGCCAGTCGAGTGCGTGGGGCGGCATCGCCGCGGCCGCGTTCTCGATCACCGTGGTCTTCATCCCGCAGTACTTCCGCGTCGTCCGCGCCGAGACTCTGCGACTCAAAGCAGAACCCTTCGTGGAGTCTGCGATCGTCCTCGGCGCTTCGAAGACCAGGATCATCTCGAAGCACATCTTCCGCAATGCCACACGCACCCTGCCGCTGATCTTCACCCTCAACTCCTCCGAGGCGATTCTGACCTTGGCCGGACTAGGGTTCCTGGGCTTCGGAATCGAACCCACCTCGGCGTCGGAATGGGGCTATGACCTCAACAAGGCACTGCCCGACGTCACCAGCGGTGTGTGGTGGACGTCGGTCTACCCGGGTCTGGCCATCGTGCTCACGGTCCTGGGCATCACGCTGGTCGGTGAGTCGATGAACGACCTCAACGATCCGCGTCTGCGGGTGCGCCGCAAAGCGAAGACGAAGGATGCCAAGTGATGAGTGAAAACGTGAACGAAACGACCACAGCCAAATCCATCCTCGACGTCGAGAGTCTCAATGTCACCTTCTCCACCGACGGTGGAGATGTGCACGCAGTCAAGGACGTGTCGCTGTCAGTGACTCCAGGCGAAGTGCTCGCGATCGTGGGCGAATCCGGCTCGGGCAAGACCGTGACCGCACGCTCCATCCTCGGGCTCCTGCCCGAGACCGCCCAGCGATCGGGTGCAGTCATCGTCTCCGGCAAGGACGTCCTCAGCGTCTCCGGGGAACAGCTGCGCAAGATGCGCGGAACAGATGTGTCGATGGTGTTCCAGGAGCCATCGACGGCACTCAACCCCGTCTACACGGTGGGATGGCAGATCGCCGAAGGCCTGCGCGCCCACCACCGGCGTGCGAGCAAGGCCGAACTCAAGGCCAAGGTCATCACAGCCATGGAGCAGGTCGGGATCCCCGATGCGCAGAGCCGCTTCGATTACTACCCGCACCAGTTCTCCGGTGGACAGAAGCAGCGCATCGTCATCGCCATGGCGCTCGCCCTCGGTGCCGAGCTCATCGTCGCCGACGAGCCGACGACTGCTCTCGACGTCACCGTCCAGGCAGAGATCCTCGACCTGCTGCGTGACCTGCGCGATGAGACGGGAACCGCGATCGTGCTCATCACCCACAACATGGGCGTTGTCGCCGATCTCGCCGACCGCGTGGCCGTGATGTATCGCGGAGACCTCGTCGAGGTCTCGTCGGTCAAGCAGCTCTTCAGCGACCCGAAGGAGCAGTACACGCGCGACCTCCTCGGTGCCGTTCCCCGCTTGGGATCAACGGTCGTCGGCAGCCGCAAGGCCGCTGCCGCCTCGGCGAAGGCGGATCGCGCCGGTGAATCCGCCCGCGAATCCGCCCGCGAATCCACTGGCGCTGATGCGGACCCCGGCAAGCCTCGGGACGAACGCGATTCCATCGTCGTTGCTCGCAACCTCGACATCGTCTATCCGGGAGGATTCGGACGGTCGGACTTCCAGGCGGTGTCCTCGGTCAGCTTCGACATCAAGGCCGGCGAGGTCTACGGACTGGTCGGCGAATCGGGATCGGGCAAGACCACGATCGGGCGTGCCATCGCAGGTCTGACCAGGGCCAGTGGAGGCAGCCTCCAGGTGCTCGGGCATGAGATGGTCGGATTCAAGGAACGCGCCTTCTCTCCGATCAGGCGCCGCATCGGGTTCGTGTTCCAGGACCCGGCGGCCTCGTTCAACCCGCACCTGACGATCGGTGAGTGTGTGGCGGAGCCGTTCGCCATCCACCAGCGGGACATGTCGCCGAGGGATCGTGAGAAGCGCGTGCTCGAACTGCTCGACTCGGTGCAGCTGCCGAAGGCCTACGGTGCCAGGTACCCGCACGAACTCTCGGGCGGCCAGCGCCAGAGGGCCTCCCTTGCCCGTGGTCTCGCACTCGATCCGGAACTGCTCGTCGCCGATGAGCCGACCTCTGCCCTGGACGTGTCGGTGCAGGCCAAGGTGCTCGAGCTGTTCGTCGAGCTGCAGAACAGGTTCGACTTCGCCGCCTTGTTCATCAGCCACGATCTGGCTGTCGTCGACATGCTCTCCGACCGCATCGGTGTGCTGTTCCACGGTGAGCTGCTGGAAGAGGGCACGGGTGAACAGGTGCTCGGGTCACCGAGCAACGACTACACGAAGCGACTCATCGCCTCTCTGCCGGTGCCCGACCCGGACGAGCAGGCCAAGCGCCGCGGACTCGCCCGCAGCCTGCGCACCACGGCCGGCTGAGCGGCGGTCCAAACTAGCGACAAAAAATACCCGAAGGGACTAAACACGCGCGGCGCCGTGCGTGTTTAGTCCCTTCGGGCGAATATAGCGGGGTCGGGTCTGGCCGTCGCGGGGTCAGGCCTGGTCGGCGGAGATGAAGTCGAGCATGCCTGCCTGGCTGATCGGCAGCGCCATGAGCCGGTCAAGCTCCTCTGCGCTGGGGTCGATGCCGAGGATGCGCAGGGAGTACTGAGTGAAATCGCGCTCGATGACATCGGGAGTCAGGTCGCCGGTGGGTCGGTACCAGAGTGAGAGTGAATTGCAGATCGAGTGGATCGCGCGCGTGACAAGCTGCGCACTGTCGACGTGGAACGTCCCGGCGTCTATACCGGCTTGGACGATGTCGCCCATGATGACTCGTGCCTCACGCTGGAGTTCTTTGACGCGAGCGGCGTTGTCACCGGTCAGCCGTTCGGTGTCGCGCAGCAGCACGGTGGACACCGAGACATTCTCCATCCGGTACCGAGCCAGGTAGCGTACGGCCACGGTCAGCTGCTCGGTCGGATCATCGCCCACCTCGGCGATGGCGGCTCGGCTGTGCTCGCTGTACCAGGTGTACGCCGTGTGCACGAGCTCGTAGAGAGCTTCCTGCTTGGACGGGAAGTAATAGTAGAGTGCGGACAGACTCAGTCCTGCGGCCTGTGCGATATCGCGGATGGAGGCACCGTCGAATCCCTTTGCGGCGAAGGTGTCCCGAGCCGAGCGGAGGATGTTGTTGCGGCCGTTGGTTGATCTCACGGTGCTGATGCTCCTTGACGGTCGGATATCGAACAATCTTTCACTTGCCAACCGAGGATACATGACGTTGGGGTGACATTGGCCGTTTCCGGCCAGGATTCGCGGATCTCGCGCCGCCGAGGTGTGCGCTGGCTGTGGTCGGCACGTGCGGGTGCCGCCCCATACAGGCAACCTGAAGTGACGCCAATCACCGTGGCGAATGGGAATGATTGACGGTTCAATCATGTTGGGCAGATGTGGATGGCACGGACGAAGACTGCCGGTGCCGATCACCTGAAACCAGCACTACCTGACATCGCACCCTATGAATGAACTGAGGACGGACATGCTCAACATCGCCATCATTCCCGGAACTTCGCGCCCGCAGGCACTCAATCCGCAGGTCGTCGCCTGGGCCAAGGACCAGTTGGCCGGTCGCGAGGACGTGCGCGCCGAGATCGTCGACTTCGGTGATTTCAATCTGCCGCTGCTCGACGAAGTCATCCCAGCCGGCGCGAACATGTACCAGAACGACCACACCAAGGCGTGGGGTGCCAAGCTCGCCGAATTCGATGCCTTCATCTTCGTCACCCCTGAGTACAACCACTCGATCTCCGGATCGCTGAAGAACGCCCTGGACTTCGTGGCCAGCGAGTTCAACCACAAGGTCGCCGGCATCGTGAACTACGGCGCCGACAAGGGTGTGCGTGCCGCCGAGCACTTGCGCCATATCCTCGCCAACTACAAGCTCGCTGTCGTCCGTGACCAGGCCTCCTTCAGCCTCTTCACCGACTTCGCCGATGGCGTCTTCACTCCGACCGAGGTCTCTGCGACTCCGTTCGCTTCGATGGCCGATGACCTTGTGTCCTGGGGCGAGGCCCTGAAGTCCGTGCGCGAGGATTCCGCCTCCGAAGAGCAGGCAGCCTGACCGTCATCAGCGCACCCTGCAGATGAGGAATCCCCTCCCCGGCAGCTGACACGTCCGAAGCCCGCCGCACCGAATGGTCGGCGGGCTTCGTCGTGTCCGGACCCGACGTGCTTGCGTTAAAGTCGAACCAACTCACACGTTCACTTCAGTCATGCGAAGGATACTCATGGATCTCAACAGCACAGTCGCACTCGTCACCGGCGGGGCATCAGGGCTCGGCCGGGCCACCACGGAACGGCTCCTGGCCGCCGGCGCTCAGGTCGTCATGGTCGATCTCAACGCCGAGGTGGGTCAGCAGGTGGCATCGGAACTGGGCTCCAGCGCCCATTTCGTCTCCGCCGATGTCACGAACGAAGAGCAGGTTCAGGCCGCCGTCGACATGGCGACCGGTCTCGGGCTGCTGCGCGTCGTCGTCAACTGCGCGGGAGTTGCGACTCCCGGCAAGCTCGTCTCGCGCAAGGGCCCACTGGCTTTGGACGCGTTTTCGAAGGTGCTGAACATCAACGTCGTGGGCACGGTCAACGTATGCCGCCTCGCCGCCGCCGCGATGCAGGCGCAGGAGAATGTGGGTGAGGAACGCGGCGTCATCGTCAACACCGCTTCGGTCGCGGCCTTCGACGGTCAGATCGGACAGATCGCCTACTCCGCGTCCAAGGGTGCAATCGCCTCGGTGACCCTGCCGATGGCGCGCGAACTTGCTTCCTCACAGATCCGTGTCGTGACGATCGCGCCGGGTATCTTCGAGACCCCGATGATGGCCGGTCTGCCCGAAGAGGCTCAGGAGTCTCTGGCGAAGTCGATTCCCCATCCGTCTCGGCTGGGCAAGCCCGCCGAGTACGCGCAGCTCGTCGAATCGATCGTCGCCAACCCGATGCTCAACGGTGAGACCATCCGCCTCGACGGGGCCATCCGCATGGCCCCGAAGTGATCTGAGTCCGTCCCTCGCCGCTCAGCGCCGTTCGTTGACGAGCAGGGCCAATTGCACGCGGGTGCTGACGTCGAGTTTGTAGAAGATGCGCGCCAGGTGGGTCTTCACCGTGGCCGTGGAGACGAACAGCGCCCGCGCCACCTGCGCATTCGTCATCCCCTGAGCGACCGCCTCGGCGATCTCCCGTTCTCGTGTGGTCAGGGGCTCCAAGGGATCAGGTCCGATCGGTGCGCTGTTCCAATTCGAAGCACCAGCCACCGCTGTCGCCGAGGTGGTGTCACGTCCCAGCAGGGACTCGACCGCACTTGGTGACAAGGTTCGTGTGCCGTTCGCGGCTGCCCGAACCGCGTGGATGAGATCTTCTGGCGGAGTGTCCTTGAGGATGTAGCCGGCGGCTCCCGAGCGCAGTGCCTGAAGCACGAATTCGTCGGTGCCGAAGGCTGTGAGGATGAGAACCTCCGGATGAAGAGTCTGCGCCATGAGGGCACGGGTGGCCTCGAGTCCGTCCATGACGGGCATGCGGATGTCCATGAGAACGAGGTCTGGACTCAGCTCTCGGACGAGCTCGATGGCCTCGGCACCGTTTGCCGCCTCGGCGATGATGTCGATGTCATCGGCCGCGCCGAGGAGCAGGCGCAGACCCGAGCGCATGAGGGACTCGTCGTCGGCGATGATCGTTCTGATGCTCATGCGCTGATCTCCTCCGTGTTCTGGACGGGGATGCGAGCTCGCAGTTCGAAGTCAGGATAATGGCTGACCTCGAGGTCACCGCCCATCGCCTCCACTCTTTCCTTGATGCCCAGAATCCCCAGGCCGGAGCCGGCGATGTACTGCTTGCGGTGGGGTTCGCCGTGTGCCGGGGCGCCGTGGAGGCTGTCCGGGTAGTGATTGTGCGCGGTCATCGTGATAAATCGAACGGCGTCATCGCCCTCGCCGCCGATGGTGATGGTGAGCATCTCACCAAGCGCGTGTTTGAGGGCATTGGTCATGGTCTCTTGGACGAAGCGGTAGATCGTCATTCGTTCGAGGCTGCCCAGGGCGTGCAGTGATTCGGAGGTGAGCGGTTCGGAGTAGATCAGGGTCACCGACTCCGGGCGGTCGGCGACGAGGCGGTCGAGATCGGGGTCGATCACTGTGCCTTGGTCGTCTCCGCGCAGCATCGTCAGGACCTCTCGCAACTCGATTCCTGAGCGGCGGGCGCTGCTGGCGATGAGTCGGGCGCTTTCGTGGACGGACTCGGGGTCGAGGTCTCGCCTGACGGACAGTGCACCGGAGTACATGGCGATGACGCTGAGGTGGTGCGAGAGGGAGTCGTGCATGTCGCGGGCGATGCCGCGCCGCACCTCAGCGACGGCACGGTCCTGGCGCGAGCGTTCACGCAGAAGCGTCTGCGCGGCGGTGTCGATGAGCCCCTGTTCGCGGGATCCGCGGATGACGCCGATGACGACGATCATTGCGTAGACGGTTCCGTTGACGAGGAACAGTGGAAGTTCGAACGCTCCGACCGCCGTCGGAGTGAGCGTGTACGTCAGAGCCTGGGAGATGATCGCGGCAGCGAGGCAGGTGAAGTCGAGTGACCAGCTGCGTCGAGACGTGAGGGTGATGAGGATGAGCAGTCCGGCGAATGCGCCGAGGACGCCGATCGTACCGGTGACGATGCCGAGGAATCCGACCGCCACCGGAACCCAGCCGCCGGGCCGACGCTGCAGGGATTCGACGGAGCCGTCCGAGGCGAGGAATTCTACGCCGCCGCGACCAGTGTTCGTGAGGAAATCGCGCAGCTTTTCAGCCGCAATCACCTTGGGGCGCAGTGATCTGCGGGGGATCGTCCGTCCGTCGAAGGCAAGGACGATGGGCAGGCAGGCCAAAGAGATGAGGCCGAAGAGAATATGGATGAACAGCTCGGCACCGAGCGCTCCGGTGCGGGCACCCGCCTCCTCGAAATCCGGCCATTCGGTACCGACGATGACGATGAGCGCAAACACGCCGATGGCCGCCGAGATGCCCGTCCAGAGGAGGGCATGGGTCAGGGCGCGCCGGTCGGGTCGAAGTCTCACTCTTCGAGGCTACCGCTCACGCTCGCCTGACGCTGTCGCCCGAAAGGATGAGATCAACCGCTCGGATGGCCAACGGCCCTCGCCGACTCCCATCCGCCCCGAGGCTTCAGTCCGCGGGCAAGGTCGCGAGTACCTCGAAACCGCTGTCGACAGTCGGGCCCACGTGCAGTGTTCCGCCGAGGGCCTCGACTCTCTCGCGCATGCCCTTGAGGCCGAATCCACCGCTGAGGTGGCCCGCAGCGGTGTTGTCCCGATCGGGTTCGGGCCGGTCTGATCGGTGTCGGTCCGGCGCCCCATTGACCACGGCCACCCACAGCTGTGAGTCATCGGTGTGAACGGACACCCTCACCGGTGCACCGGGAGCATGGCGCAGAGCATTCGACAGGGCCTCCTGGACGAGGCGGAAGGCGGTCAGCCCGGTGGTCGGGTGGAGGGGGAGCGGACCCGCGGGGAAGTCGAGCTCCACCTCGGCGCCCGAACCGCGCGTGGCCTCGACGAGGTCGGGAATGTCATCGATCATCGGCTGCGGAGCCAGATCGGCATCACGGCCACCGCGCAGGATCGCCAGCAGACCGCGCATCTCATTGAGCGCCTGTCGAGCGGAGCCGGCGATCGAGTCGAACTCCTCAACGCTTCGGGTATCGAGTTCGGGCAGTCGGTAGCGGGCCGTGGTGGCCTGGACGCTGATGACGGACATGCTGTGAGCGACGACGTCATGGAGCTCCTGTGCGATCCTGTTGCGTTCCTCGAGCTCTTGACGCTTCGCCAGCTCCTCGGCACTGAGCTGTCGCTCCGTGGCCAGCTGAGTGCGACCGCGAATCCACAGATTGCCGATCACCGCGACGATCGAGATCCCTGCAGTGAGCGAGACCGTCGTGATGACATTCGCCAGCGCCCCCGACAGCCCTCCCGCATGGGGCAAGGTCAGGCTCAGCGCGCCGAGCGCAGTGGACAGTGACCACAGGATGACGAGGTGGAGCCAGCTGTGACGCAGCCCGATGATGAGGTGGAGGAAGAGCAGTGCGAGAATCGACGTCGCCGTCCATGGCCACACCAACCCGAAAGAGTCTGCGGTGAGGGTGATTCCGGCCGCAGCCGAGACCAGCCCGACGATGATCGCGGTGACCGGTCTGCGCACGGCGAGCACCAGCGCGCCGCTCTGGCCGAGGGCGACGAGCATCGCAATGACGGTCGACGATTCATACAGCACTGCGGTCACTGGCCATCCGATGGCCACGAGCACCACGCCGACGAAGATGCTGAGCAGCCAGAACCAGCCCTCGCCGGCGGCCCGCGTCAGGAACGAGTTGGCTGCCGGCGACCCCGGGGCCCTCGATCCCGAGGACGTCGCCGAGGCGGTCCCGTCGGGAGCGTGGCTCGTGGAGTCACCGGCTCGTGCTTTTCCCGCCGAGGTCACCTCATCGTGGCCGGGCGCCAGCCCTGCCGTGATCGCTGCGATCTCCAACCGGGCCATGGCATGCAGGACGAAGGGGAAGGTGACGAGGAGGACGAGTCCCGCGATGAACTGGAAGGTCGCTTCGGCGCCGAACCCCAGAGCCACCACGGAGGTGTCGTTCCACCATGCTGCGATGAAGCTGATGAGATCGGTGTTGTCGTTGGGAAGGAAGCGCCCCCAGATGAAGTAGGTCATCCCGCCCAGGGCACCGAAGAACCAGGGGATCACCACGGAGAAGGTGAAGAGCCGGATGGGCAGGGCGAAGACGGCTTCGAACAGCAGGTCGAGCCAGCGCCGTCCTTCGGCCATGACACCGAACCACCCGCTGAATCCGTGGCCACGGGGACGACGGACCACCTCGGCGATGGGGGCTCCCCACTGCCGGGCGCGGGCCCGTGAGAGGTTCGCGAACCCGGTCGCGACGTAGAGAGTCACAGGCAGGAGCAGGGCGCCGATCCAGATGACGATGGTGGAGATTGAAACCGAGAACATCGTGATGAGAACGACGAACCCGATGAGGGAGATGAAGAATCCGGGGAGGACGAGGATGGCGTCCCGGCCCAGGTTGTGCCACATCCGCGACCACCATGACCGGGTCTGCGGCGGCGTATCTGGGGGACGGGGCACGTTCTCAGAATACGTGCTCGGCCACGAAGGCGCATCAGTGTACGAGGATTCGAGAGTCGGGTTCATGATCGGATTCCTTGGCTGTTGTGTGCCGGTGTTCGCGGCTCTGGTGAAGGGTGTGCGGGAACGTCTGCTGGGATGCGCCCTGTGGGGACCGATTTCGATTCGAGGACGCGGGGATGGAACTGCGAGAGCATCCAGACCCCGGCGACCCCACCACCTGCGGCGAGCAGCAGCAGGCCGATGGCCATGGGGGTGAGGCCCGCGTACTCGCCGAAGAAGGCGGCGCCGATGACCACAGCCACGATCGGGTCGATGACGGTCAGTCCCGCGAGCACCGTCTCTGGAGGGCCAGAGGCGTAGGCGGTCTGGACCAACCAGAATCCCACCGCCGAGGCGAGGGCCACGGCTGCCAGCATCATCCACCACCGCGAGCCCGATGTTTCGAAATCGGGCAGGCCCTCGGTCACGACGGTCCTGGCGAGGACGTGGGTCGCGGCGGCGACGGTGCCGAAGATGATGCCGGTCATGATGACTCGTGGGATGTGCCCGGCCCGGCTGAGTGCGAAGAGCGCGCCGAAGACGCTGAGGGCGACGAGGAGTGCCAGCAGCCAGGTCACCGCTTCCTCGGTGGCGACGAGTTCGTGGGAGAACTGCGCCGAGGTGGTCACGAAGGCGAAGATCGAGAACATCGTCACCCCGATGCTGATGAGCAGTGGGGCGCCGAGCTGCAGGCCGAAGTACCGGCGGCTGATGAGCGCGGCGAAGACGAGGGAGATCGCGCCGATGGGTTGGACGATGGCGACGGGGCCGAGTCCCAGGGCGACGACGTTGAGGACGGTCACCATGCCCATCAGCCCCAGGCCGGCGGCCCAGGTTGCCCGACGTTTGGGCCCGGGCGCCATGGTGGCGACGGCGTACTGCTGGAAATGCGTGCCGAGTGCCAAGCAGAAGGCTGCGAGCGTGGCGAGGATTATCGCGGTGATGATCATGGTGTGCACGCTAAGGACCCGGTGTCATGGGGCGCATCATACGAAGGAGTGATTGTGCCGACGCGGAAGTGCTACTTGAGGATGAAATCGGCGCAGGCAGGGAGTCGTCCGCCTGATTTCACGGGTATTCGAGGGGCTCTGGCAGTGCGGGTCGGGTAGCGTAAGAGCATGCCAGAAGCAGGAGCGTCAGGTCCGAGTCCGACACCGCGCCCAACGCCGAGTCCCGCGCCGGGATCGATTGCGCGCGACGGGGTGCCGCCGCCCTCGTCCGAGACGACGCGGGTCGCCATCGTTGATGACCAGGCCATGGTTCGCCAGGGTTTCGGAGCCCTTCTCGATGCCCAGCCGGACATGAGTGTCGTCGGCAGTGCCGAGGACGGTTCGCAGGTCGTCGACCTCGTGCGCAGAACCTCGCCCGACGTCATCCTCATGGACATCAGGATGCCGAAGCTCAACGGCTTGGATGCCACCCGTGCGGTGTTTTCAATGCCGGGGGACCACCCGAAGATCATCATGCTCACCACCTTCGATGCCGATGAGTACGTGTTCTCGGCACTGCGCGCGGGAGCGAGCGGGTTCCTACTCAAGGACGCCACAGCCGAAGACATGATCACAGCTGTGCGCGTGGTCGCCGACGGTCAGTCGCTCTTGGCGCCGTCCGTGACCCGTCGCCTCATCTCCGAGTATGTGAGCGGGCCCAAAGTCACCAAGGACACTGCCGTCCTCGGGCAGCTGACCGACCGTGAGATCGACGTCATGACGCTGGTGGCCAAGGGCCATGCCAACGCCGAGGTGGCTGCGCACCTGTTCCTGGCCGAGCAGACGGTGAAGACCCACGTGTCCCGGATCCTGTCGAAGCTGGGACTGCGCGATCGCACCCAGATCGTCGTCGCCGCCTACGAATCCGGGTTGGTCGTCGCCGGCAGCTGAGCGCAGCAGCGTCGGACCTCGGACGGCTGGGCCGCCGCGAGGAGAAGCGGGCGCCTAGTTCCGAGTGAAGGAGGCGCCGAGTTCTTTGACGATCGTCTCCGCTGAGCCTGTCTGCGCGCCGCGATAGCCAGTGCCGGCCCACAGGTGCAGGCCCTGCGGGTCATCATCCTTCTTCGCCTGGGCGCGGAATGACTTCGTCAGGTGATGAAGAGCCGGGTAGGCATCGACTGCGATCGGATCGAACTTCCGCACGAAGTCATTGACCAGCGCACGAGCTGGTCGGCCGGTGAATGCCCTGGTCAGCTGTGTCTCGTCGAAGTCCGCGGACTGCAGGGCCGCCCGATGCGTCGGCGCAGTGCCTGCCTCATCGCTCAGCAGCAGAAGAGTGCCCACGACCACGGCGCTCGCCCCAGCCTGCAGCAGCTCGTCGACAGACTCCTGGCTGTCGACTCCGCCTCCGGCGGCCAACGGCAGATCCACCTCGGCGAGGACATCTTTCACGAGATCGACGGTGGCCCGATCCTCGATGGACCGTGTCGGATCGGCGGTGCCCGAGTGCCCGCCGGCGCGAGGACCCTGGACGATGAGGGCGTCGATGCCGCGATCGGCAGCCGTGCGCGCCTCGGCGGCGGTCGTCACGGTAGCCACCACTTGAGTGCCGACGGCATGGAGACGATCGACCACCTCGGCGCTGGGGATGTTGAACGTCATCGACACCAGGGGCACGGGGTTGTCGACGAGGTAGTCGACCTTGTCGCTGTAATGATCGTCGTCATCGACGGGCTCGGGATCGATGGCGACGCCACGATCAGCCGCGACAGGCTCGAGTGCCGAGACGAAGGCGTCGAAGGCAGCGCGATCAATGGGCACAGTGTTCGGGGCGAAGAGATTGACGCCGAAGTTCTCGGTCGTCTCCCGCATGCGCTCGACCAGAGGGGCCAATGCTTCGGCGCTGAGATAGCCGCCGGCCACGAAGGGGAATCCGCCGGCACGGGCGACCGCTGCTGCGAGCTCGGGCGTCGTCGTTCCGCCCGCCATCGGGGCTCCGATGATGGGCAGGTCGGTGGTCTCGAAGGCGATCGTCGTCATCGTTGCGTGCTCCTCAATAGGACGTTCGGGACGAGTCGAGTCCCTGATCGGGTGATGCTCTCGTTGCCATTCTTGCACTCACGTTGGGCCGCGGTGTTTGCACCAGGAAGGTTTGCGGCACTCTTTTCGCTTGGCTGCGGCTCTCTGGGCGGGATGGGTGAGGGTATCCAGTCGGTGGAGTCCCGCCTCATCCGAAAGTAGTGCTTGGGCGGACTCAGGTCGGAACTCAGAGGTGATGTGCCGGTGGTGATCGCGCCCATAGCTTCGGATATATCGAACGACGAGCTCAGCGCCCTGTGCAAACAGCGGAGCTCAATCCGACAAGGAGCAGACATGTCACTCACTCTCAGCAGGCCGCCCGAGGCCGGGGCGAACCACCCGCCCGTCCTGCCCAGGCGCACCACTCATCGACCGCACCGGGACCGGGCGATCGACCTGATCCGCTTCGGCTGCCTCGTCGTCGTGGTGATCCTGCATTCGATGATGAGCGCAGCCGTGCTCGGAGCAGACGGTGAGGTTGTGCCCACGGTGGCGCTGCTGCATACCGTTGGCTTCACAGCTGCCTCGTGGTTCTTCCAGATCATGCCGCTGTTCTTCTTCATCGGCGGGTATGCCGCCATCAGCGGCTGGCGACGCACCCAAGCCACCGGAGGCACCTGGGCCGACTATATTCGCGCCCGTCTGCGCCGCCTCGTCATTCCGGTCGCCACCCTCATCGGCCTCGCCGGTGCAGGACTGTCGATCGCCTCTGAACTGGGCGTTCCCGCAGACCTGCTCGCCGAGGCGAGCACTCGCATCGGGCAGCCCCTGTGGTTCCTCGCCGTCTACGTCGGGCTGACCTCCCTGGTTCCCCTGGCGGTGCACTTTCATGAAAGGGCGCCGAGGCGGACGATCGCTGCGCTCGCCGGTGCTGTGGTCGCGGTGGACGGCTTGGTCGCACTCACGGGAGTGAACGGACTGGGGTATCTCAACTTCCTGTTCGTATGGCCCCTGATTCAGCAGTTCGGCTTCTTCTACGCCGACGCCATTCATCGTCCCGTGCGAGCCTGGTCGGCTTGGACCGTGATGGTGCTGTCCCTGGTGAGCCTCGGAGCACTCGTCGGGCTCGGGGTCTACAGCCCGAATATGCTCATCAACCTCAACCCGCCCACCGGTGCCTTGGTGCTGCTGGGCATTGCGCAGATGTGCATCCTGCGGTTGAGCCATGCGAGCCTGAACGACATCGTGTCCGGTGGTTCGGATCGGACTGCGGTCGGACACGAGTACCGTGCCCGCATCTGGGAGCGTGTCATCTCCTGGGGCAACACCTACGGCATCCAGGTCTACCTGTGGCACATGCCGATCGTCATCACCCTCATCGGAGCGCTGGGCTACGCAGCTCAGCTGCTGTCCGGGGTGCCGGCGGGAGATGGGCTGTCGGCAACCGGGATCGTACTCCCTGAGATCGAATCGAACTGGTGGTGGCTGACCAGGCTGCCATGGCTGATCACGGTGATGGGACTGGCCGCGCTTTTGGCAATGGCCATGTCGAAGATCCCGTTCCCCGGTGAGGAGAGGTTGGCCACGTTCGGGCGCGCAGCGGCGAGGGGTGTGCGGGCGAGCATCTCGACTTCCGAGGCTCGAGTGGGTCAGCGCCTATTGAGTCCTGTTACTCGGGCCCTCATCGCAGTCACTCTGGCAATGGGCGGCATCGCGATTGCGCTTCTCATCGGCATCGCTCCGCTGATCTGGACGTTCGTCTCCGTGTCGGCGCTCCTGACTTCACTGGTGCTGGCCGCCACCATGAAGGCGCAGATTCCAGCGGAGAGTGACGTACTGAGCGTGACGGATCGTGGCAGGGCGACGGCCAGCCTCGGCTGAGGCCGACAGCCGCACGTGCTGCCGCAAGCGCCGCCCCGCTCGCCTCACTCCACCGATAGCGCCAGCTGCTCGGTGACGGTGCCCCAGCCGTCGAAGAACCCGAGCTCCTCATGACGTGCGCGCTGCTCGGGGCTGCCATGGCGGACGATCGCCTGATAGTCGGTGCCGTCGGCGTGGTCGCCCACGATGATCTCGGTGGTCATGGAGACAGGGTCGGGAAAAGCCGGGTGCCAGGAACTGTTGACGGCGTTCGTGAACACGAGGCGACTGCTGTCCTCGATGACGAGGAAGACTGCGTCGACGTGCGGCACAAACGATTCGCCGTCCTCGCTCATCACGGTGGTCAAGGCCCCTCCGGGACGCAGCTCCAGCGCTTCGACGCGGAGGGTGAGCGGTTCTGGAATCCACCACTTCGCCAGCTTCTCGGGATCCGTCCATGCGGACCAGATGGCCTTCTTGGGTGCCCGAATCACTCGGTGGATCGTGAGGTCGAGATCGGGGTCAATGTGTCGGGTGCGAGCGAGATGTGCGGTCATGAGTCTTCCCTACTGTGAGTGGTGTCGCTGTCGCTGTCGCCGGTGTCGCTGTCGCCGGCGACGAACTGCTCGAGACGATCTGTGCTGGCCTCCCAGATGAGTCTCTGCTCGGCGAGCCAATCATTGAGCAGCGTCAGGCGATCGCGGTTGAGTGCGCAGGTGCGCACTCGTCCTGACTTCCGTGTCCGAATCAGCCCACACGACTCCAAGGTGCGCACATGCTTCATGAACGACGGGAGCGAGATCGACAAGGGCTCTGCCAACTCTCCGATGCTCGCCGGTCCGTGGCCGAGGCGATGAATCACGGTGCGCCGCGTGGGATCGGCAAGTGCGGTGAACATCGCATCAAGCTCCTCCGAATACTTAGCCATGAAGCTAAGTATCGCATGGCTCGATCGTGAAGGTCAATGGTTCCCTGTGGGCGAAATGTGACGTCGCAAGACGGAAATCTCACACAGGTATTGTTGAGCAATTTTAATCCTGATATTGTGAGTTTCGTCAGCACGACATGACGAAACTATCTCAGCAGAGGGCGCGATGATCGCATACAAGAACACTCAGGCCTGGGCGCTAGCCACGCGGTTCGAGGCTCTTGACTGTTCGATGCCCATGGGCATGCGCCTCTCCATCGCAGGAGATTGACCCGCTAGACCTGCTCCAGGGCCCGTGGGCGGTTCGCCGTTTCCATTGCACCTGTCCGCTGCCTGCATCCGGGTCTCAGGGTGCGCGCCGGCCGGGGTGCTCTCGCATCGATGTTCCAAGTTTCTCTTCAATGTGTTGAGCAATCCATGTAACTTAGAGAGTCTACGCGAGAGTCGCTCCTCCGCCTCTGCCCTGGCGTTGCCATGCGTTCGCCACCCTCGGAGCAGTAGTCGAGAGCCAGTCGCACCCTTCGCCGCCTCACTTTCGTATTCGCTTCTCAAACATTCACTTCTCACACCCAGGACGACCATGCCCACCATCAGCAGCCACTCACTCGCATCCGAACAACCGGCTTCACCGCTACGATCCGCCGCTGCACTCAGCCGACCCCGCGGTCAGGTGCTCCTCTCCCTGCTTGCCGCGGGATCTCTTCTGCTTGCCGGCTGCTCCGGAAACGCTCAGGCCGAGGCGGATGCTGGTGCGAAACCGCAGTCGGGTGGAACGCTCAAGATCGCCTACGACGTTGATCCGACGTGCCTCGATGGGCAACAGCAGGGCACGAACGTCACCCTCAATGTGACGCGGCAGATCACCGACTCGCTGACCGATCAAGATCCCGAGACTCAGGAGATCAAGCCGTGGCTGGCCGAGAGCTGGGACGTATCCGCGAATGCGAAGACCTTCACCTTCCAACTGCGGGATGGGGTCACCTTCCAGGACGGCACCGACTTCACATCCGCCTCGGTGAAGGAGAACTTCGAAGCGATTCAGGACCTCGGTGCCAAGGCCTCGCTCGGACAGACCTACCTCGACGGGCTCAAGTCGATCACGACCCCCGACGAGTCGACGGTCACCTTCGAATTCGACAAGTCCAATGCCCAGTTCCTGCAGGCCACCTCGACGATGTCACTGGGCTTCTACTCCTCGGACACACTCGCAAAGAGTGCCGAGGAACGCTGCACCGGCGACATCGTCGGCACAGGACCCTTCACATTGGATTCTTTCGTCCACAACAAGGCAATCAAGCTCTCACGGTTCGATGACTACAACTGGCCGTCCTCGATTGCGAAGCATGAAGGGCCAGCCCACCTCGACGGAATCGAATTCTCGATCGTGCCCGAGGCCTCCGTGCGCAACGGTTCGCTGCTCTCCGGTCAGGTCGACGTTGACTTCTCCGTCCAATCCCAGGATGAGAAGACCCTCGAAGCACAGGGCCTGGGAATAGTCTCCCGGCCGAATCCGGGCGTCGTCTATAATCTCGTGCCCAAGCTCACCGGCGCGATCGCCGCCGATAAGTCCGTTCGTCGGGCGCTGGTCAAGGGCATCGACAGGGAGCAGCTGAAATCGGTGATCTCCGAGCATCAGGCACCGGCCACCTCGGTGCTGGCGAAATCGACCCCCGAATACGAAGACGTTTCCGACCTCCTCGCCTACGATCCCGAAGGAGCAAAGAAACTTCTCGACGACGCTGGCTGGAAGCCGGGGGAGAACGGCATCCGTGAGAAGGACGGCAAGCCGCTGAGTGTAACTCTGACCTATTGGCAGGATGCCTCGTTCCTCGAACTCGTCCAACAGCAGCTGCGTGAGATCGGCTTCGACCTCAAGCTCGAGAAGAAGTCCACCGCCGAGGTGACCGCGCTGCAGGCCGAAGGCAAAGAAGAGCTCACTTTCGGCAACCTCACCCGAGCCGACGGCGATGTGCTGCGCAACTACTTCGGCGCGAGCGAACAGAATGGCAACGCCAGGAAGCCTGGCGAACTGGACAAGATCCTCGCCCGCACCACCTCGACACTCGACGAGGACGAACGCACGGCGGACTTCACTGAAGCTGTGAAGGTCCTCATCGACGAAGGCTATTCGATCCCGATCGTCGAACTCTCCGGGGTCATCGGAACGGGCAAGGACGTCCACGACTTCAATTACGAAGCCTCCTCGCGCTTCCAGCTCTACGACGCTTGGCTGGATGGTGAGGCACGATGAGCCTTCGCTACCTCGCCTCGCGCCTGACCCAGGGAATCATCGTCCTCTGGATCGCGTTCACGCTCAGCTTCTTCCTCCTCTACTTGCTCCCCGGGGACCCCGTCATCACGATGCTCGGGGCCGGGGGAGAGCTGCAGAACTTCGACCCCGCCGAGGTGGAACGGCTGAGATCCGAGTTCAACCTGGACCAACCTCTGCCCGTCCAGTACCTCCTGGCCCTCGTCGCCGTCCTCCGCCTGGACTTCGGCACCTCGATCCAGACCGGGACTCCCGTCACCGAGGCGATCGCCTCCTCGCTCCCCTCAACCATCGGTCTCGCCGCGGTGGCATTGGTCATCGCCCTGGTGACGGGCGCCGCCATCGCCATCGGCGCGACGCTCACGCGCAGGCCCTGGCTGCGAGACGCACTCGCGGCACTGCCCGGTCTTGGCGTGGCACTGCCCACCTTCTGGGTCGGGCTGATGCTGCTGCAGGTATTCTCATTCCGCTTCCCGATCTTCCCTGCCATCGGGACGGGCACGCCGACCGCGGTCATCTTGCCGGCCGTGACCCTGGCGATCCCGTTGTCGGCGATCATCGCGCAGATCCTGTTCCGGGCCCTGCAGAACGCGTGGATCCAGCCCTATGTCACGACCTACACGGCCTCGGGCTACTCACGTCTGCGACTGCTGCTGCGACAGGCACTGCCCGTCGCAGTGCTGCCGGCCCTGACCATGAGCGGAGTCCTCTTCGGGCAGGTGCTGGCCGGGTCCGTCGTCGTCGAGAACGTGTTCTCCAGACAGGGCCTGGGGCGTCTGGCACAGACCGCCGTGACCGGGCAGGACATTCCGCTCGTGCAGGGCATCGTGCTCTTCGCCGCCGCAGTTTTCGTCCTCGTCAACCTCGCCACCGACCTCATCTATCCCGTACTCGACCCCCGGCTCAAGGCCGCAACGAGGAACGTGCCGGCAGACGCCACCCGTACCGACCACGAAGGAGTCCGCGCATGAGCCTCGCAATGGAACTCCAGAAGAACGGACAGGCCGAGACCTTCGGCGAGGACGTTCGCACCGAGGGCATCGGTGCATCAACGCCTGACCAGAAGGGCGGCAACGATCGGCAAGGCGGCAACAGGGCCCGCGGGCTGCTGCGAATCCGCGGCGGTCGCCTCGGCATCATCGAGATCCTCGCGCTGGCGGCCCTTGCGCTTGCCGTCCTCGCAGCCTTCTGGCCGACCCTGCTCACCGGAGTCGATCCTCTGACGGGTGATCCGGTGAACAGGCTGCTGCCTCCGAGCCTCGACCACATCTTCGGCACCGACCACCTTGGCAGAGACGTCTTCTCACGCACCGTCCACGGCTCCGCACAGACCCTGTCGGCGAGCCTGGCCGCCGTGGCCATCGGGGTCATCAGCGGTGTGGTCATCGGCCTCATCGCAGGCTTCTTCACCGGTGTTCTCGACGCAATCTTCATGCGCATCGTCGACGTCCTCCAGGCCATTCCCGGTCTGCTGCTCTCCATGGCCGTGATCACAGCTCTCGGCTTCGGCACCATCAATGTGGCCCTCGCCGTCGGTGTCGCCGCGATTCCCTCGTTCGCACGCCTCACCCGCGCGGAAGTCATCAGGTGGCGATCAGCCGAATTCGTCCGTGCCGCACGCGCCGACGGGCTGAGCACCCTGAGCGTTCTCGCACGCCACATTCTGCCGCAGGTCAGAGGCCCGATCGGGGCACTCGTGGCACTGGAATTCGGATCAGCGGTCCTCGCCGTCTCCGCCCTGAGCTTCCTGGGCTTCGGCGCACCTCCGCCGCAGCCCGAGTGGGGTCTCCTCGTCTCCGAAGGCCGTGACTTCCTCGCCGCAGCCTGGTGGATGACGACATTCCCCGGACTCGTCGTCGCAGCCGTCGTGCTCGCCGCCAACCGCATCTCCCACGTCGTCAACTCAGAGAAGGAATTCCGATGACACTCACTGATTTCCTCGCCTGGCCGGCCGCGGGCGCTGGCACCGAACTCCTCGACAAGCCCGGTGTCGACACACCCAGTGTCGACGAACCCAGTGTCGACGAACCCAGTGTCGACGAACCCAGTGTCGACAAGCCCGGTGTCGACAAGGCCGCCTCACCCATCGCCACGACTGCGCACACGTCAATCCCAGCCCCTGTCCTTGAAGTCTCGGGTCTCAGCGTGACCTACCCGCGGGAGGCCACCTCGGCGATCTCTGATGTCAGCCTCTCCATTGCGCCCGGCGGAACCGTGGCGATCGTCGGCGAATCCGGGTCGGGGAAATCGACCACGGCGGCCGCGCTGACCGGACTCCTGCCGACCGGAACCGTGGTCCACGCGTCCACACATTCCTACCTCGGCGAGGACCTGGTCGGGGCGAAGCCGCGCACCTGGCAGCGCATCCGCGGCACGGGCATCGCCTATGTGCCGCAGGACGCAGGAGCCGGACTCAACCCCGTGCGCACGATCGCCTCCGGCCTGGCCGAAACACTCACGGTCAACGGCTATGCCCGACCCAGGATCGGTTCGAGAGTCGCCGAGGTGCTCGACGCGGTCGGTCTCGACGCGGCCGAGCACGGTCGCCGCTACCCCTGCGAACTCTCAGGCGGCCAACGCCAGCGGGTCCTCATCGCGAACGCCATCGCCGCGGATCCGGCGCTCATCATCGCCGACGAACCGACCTCGGCCTTGGACGCGACGGTGCAGAAGCAGGTCCTCGACGTGCTCTCGGAACTCGTTGCCGGTTCATCGACCGGGCTCCTCCTCATCACCCACGATCTGGGAGTTGCGAAGGAGCGCGCCGAGGATCTCATCGTCATGCGCAACGGGCGCATCGTCGAAGCGGGCCGAACGCAGTCGATCATCGCCTCACCGAGTAGGGAATACACCCGGGCGCTGCTGACCGCAGCACCCTACCTGGGCGGAGGACGCCTCCGACCGAGCACCGAGGCCGCCGTGGACGGGGCCCCGAATGAGGCCACTGCCACCGACGCCGAGGTGGTTCTTCGGGCCACCGACATCGTCCGTGACTTCGGCGGTCCGCACCCGGCGGTGAAACGCCTCGGCGTCGAACTCACTGCCGGACGAACCGTCGGCATCGTCGGCGAATCTGGATCCGGGAAGACGACGACCGCTCGGATCCTGCTCGGAGCCGAACGACCAGACGCAGGCACCATCGAACTGCACGACAGGGAGCTGAGCACCTACGGGGCAAAGGGACTCGGGCGCCGGATCCGGTACGTCCACCAGGACTCGAGTGCGGCCCTCGACCCGAACTACACGGTCGAGAAGATCCTCACCGAACCGCTGCGAGGACACATGATCTCGACCAAAAAGGACCGCCCGACCCGGGTACGGGACCTTCTCGATTCCGTGGCGCTGGACGAGAGTCTGCTGGGGCGCACTCCGCGTGAGCTCTCGGGAGGGCAGCGCCAGAGACTGGCGATCGCCCGTGCGATCGCTGTCGAACCCGAGGTGCTCATCCTCGACGAGCCGGTCTCTGCCCTTGACGTGCAGGTGCAGGCACAGATCCTGCAGCTGCTCGTTGACCTGCAGCAACGGCTCGGCCTCGCCTACCTCTTCATCTCCCACGACCTGGCCGTCATCGAGCAGATCGCCGATCAGGTGCTCGTGATGAAGGACGGCCTCGTCGTCGAGTCGGGCGACACCGCCACGGTTCTGCGCGAGAGCAGTCATCCCTACACCCGGACACTGCTCGACGCGGTTCCCCGCTTCGACTCGACCGCCGTTACACGTACTGCGGTTACACGTACTGCCACACGACCCGCCATACGTCTCGCCACCTCGACTGGAGCAGATCATGCCTGAACAGCCATTGCGCCAAGTGCATCTGGCCGCCCACTTCCCGGGGGTCAACAACACCACAGTGTGGTCAGACCCTGCCTCGGGCAGCCACATCGAATTCGACTCCTTCGCCCACCTGGCCCGGACTGCCGAGGCCGGACTCTTCGACTTCTTCTTCCTCGCCGAGGGGCTGCGACTGCGTGAACACCAAGGGCAGATCTTCGACCTCGACGTCGTCGGACGACCCAACACGACCGCCGTCCTCTCGGCACTCGCAGCCGTGACGAACCACATCGGTCTGGCCGGGACTCTGAGCTCGACGTTCAATGAGCCCTTCGACATCGCCCGGAAGCTCTCCTCGATCGATGTGCTGTCCTCCGGTCGTGCGGCCTGGAACGTGGTGACGACTTCGAACGCCTTCACCGGAGCCAACTTCCGCCGCGGCGGGTACCTCGACTACGCCGACCGCTACCTGCGTGCCGAGGACTTCATCGACGTCGCCCGCGAACTCTGGGACACCGCTGGGCGAGGATCTGGCCATGCCGACGGAACGACCGGGGACCTTTTCTCCCATGTCAGCGACTTCTTCGACATCTCGGGCCGCTTCTCCCTGCCCTCACTGCCCAGCGGCCACCCGGTCATCTTCCAAGCGGGGGATTCCGACTCAGGGCGCGACTTCGCCGCCGGTTCCGCCGATGTCATCTTCACCCGCCATTCCGATCCGGAATCGGGACGGAAGTTCTACGCGGATGTGAAGACCCGCCTGGCTGACTACGGCAGGGGAGAGGACGACCTCAAGATCTTCCCCGGCATCTCCGTCATCCTCGGCGACACCCAGGAAGAAGCGGCCGAACGTTCAAAGGAAGTCGCATCACAGCAGGTCAGCGAGGCCGGAGCGATCGCCTTCCTCGAGCGCGTCTGGGACCGAGACCTCTCCGCATTCGACCCCAACGGCCCCTTGCCCGACGTTCCGCCTGCCGGTGAGTCCATTTCTCAAGGGCGTGTCAAGCACATCAAGGACACCGAAGCCACGATCGCGCAATGGAGGGAGCTGGCAGAGGCCGAGAACCTCACCGCCCGCGAACTCGTCATCAAGGTCTCGACCCGGCATTCCTTCGTCGGCACTCCCAGACAGGTTGCCCAGGATCTCTCCGATGCAGTCCAGACCAGGTCCGCCGACGGCTACATCCTCGTCCCGCACCTGACCCCGGGCGGACTCGACGACGTCGTGGCCAAGGTCGTACCCGAACTGCAGGAACTCGGGGTCTACCGCACCGAGTACCCCGGTCAGAATCTGCGCGAGAACCTCGGCCTGCCGCCAGCCAGACCAGCCGGCGAATGGACGAGTAAACGTGCCCGAGCACGTGCCACCCCGATGGGGAACTCGACCGACAATAGCCCCGCATACAGAGAGGTGGGCTGAAATGTCCCGCGTCATCCTCGTCTCATCCAGCCCCACCGAGAACTCGAAGACAGAAGCACTGCTTGAGTTCATCGCTCGCCGCCTGCGCCAGTACGGCCACAGCACCGAGATCATCAAGCTGCGTCATCTTCCCGCCGCGGCGCTGCTGAGGGCCGATGCCGCGGACGATCTCATCGCCTCAGCGCGTGCCGCGATCGAATCCTCAGACGCAGTGGTCATCGGTTCGCCCGTGTACAAGGCCAGCTATGCCGGGCTGCTCAAGGTCTTCATCGACCTGCTGCCGATGGACGCCTTCCAGGGCAAGCCAGTGCTCCCGATCCTCACCGGCGGTTCACCGGCGCACGTTCTGGCTCTGGATTTCAGCCTCAAACCACTGGTCGCGACCTTGGGCGCCAGCTCCATCGGCCGCGGACGCTTCGTCATCTCCAAGCACATCCTTCCCGCCACCGAGTCGACTCCGGCGGCCATCGACGAATCCGTCGAACGCGACATCGTCGACGCCATCGACCAGTTCGATTCGGAGCTCAAGGCCAAGGAACGAGCCTGCTCGCATGCGACGACCGAGTTCGAACCCGAGTTCACTTCGACTGAGAGGAGTGCCTCATGAGCTTCATCATCGGCACCACGATCACAGCCGATCCCCGTACCGGTCTGGCTGCGGCGAAGACTCTCGACGGACACGTCGACTTCGCACTCGTCCCGGATGCCTTCGACGGAATCGACGCCCTCGAATTCTCCTCCTGGCTTGGTCCTATCACCTCCGAACTCGGACTGATTCCCGAGGTCAGAGTCACCCACACGGAACCCTTCCACGTGGCGACCGCCTCGGCGACTCTGGACTACACGGCCCGCAGCCGTTCCGGACTCTCGATCGGAATCTCCACCAGCGACGCCGATGCCGCACTGTTCGGCCGACGCCCGGGTGCAGACTCCGCACCGGCCTGGGCAGAAGCAGCACAGATCATCGACCTCGTCCGCCGTCTGTGGGACTCGTGGGATGACGACGCAATCATCCGCGACCTGAGCACGGACCGGTACATCGAACGGGATCGGCTCCACATCGTCGACGCCCAGTTGAGAGACTCGGCCGGCACGGACTACTCCGTGCTCGGCCCCTCGATCACTCCACGACCGCCGCAGGGGCACCCGCCTATTGTGGTGAGGGCGGATGCCGACAATGCGGCGGCCGTGGAGTCCGCCGACATCGTCCTAGCCGACATCGGCGCAGGTGACACCGCCGACGTCGATAGCGCGGGCCCGAGCGTGGAGAAGCTGCGGGAACTTGTCGGTCCGCGGACTCCGGTTCTCGCTCGTCTCGCCGCCCCAACGTCCCGCAGCGAGGTGGCTCGGACGACCGATTTCGCCCTCGATCTTCAGTCCAGAGGGGCATCAGGAATCGTGTTCTCGGCCCTGCCGGAGGAACAGCTCGAGTTCAGCATCCGATTGGTCAGTGAGATTGTTCCCGCGCTCACTGCCGCCGGGCTGCGTACCCCAGCGATGTCCGGAGCCGATCTGCGCACCCGGTTGGGACTGCCCGCGGCTCACAGCCTCTACACCCATGCGTGAACTCCCACCCGATCTGCGCGCGGACCTCGTGTTCATCGGTGCCGGACCGAAGACCACTGGGATTCTCCTGGCGCTTGCAGCCACCTCGGACGCTGGCGCCGGGCGGACCGTCCACCTCATCGACCCCTATCCACCGGGTGCCGGAAGGATCTGGCGGACCGCCCAGTCGCCCCATCTGTGGATGAACTCGCGCACCGAGGACATCACGATCTTCCCCGACTCGAGCTGCACCCTCGAACGCACTCCAGTCGCTGGCCCGAGCCTGCACGAATGGATTCATGACCAGGGCCTGGAGTGCCTCGCGGCAGCTGGTCTGGGTGAAGACGCGGAGAGCCTCGATTCGCAGTCCTTCGCCTCGCGCCGCGTCCAGGGCCACTATCTCGAGTGGGCCTTCGACGTCGCGATGGAGAACCTCGCCGCCACGGTCCACATCCACCGCGCCCGCGCCGAGGTGGTCGATCGAATTCCCGTGAGTTCGAGGTCTCGTCGCTTGGGAGATCCGGACCACGATCTCCGGGACACAGGATTTCGGGACCACGACCTTCAGGGCACAGGGTTTCGGGTCGTGACGTCCGAAGGGGTCTCGATCCTGACTGACACCGTGGTCTCGGCCCAGGGACATCTCGACATGTCGCCAGCCGATGCCGATCTCGAGTTCGAACGAGTGACCGAGGGGACGGGCGCGAGCAGCAAGGGTCTCTACTATCAACGACCGGGGTACACCGCAGACATCGACTTCGGCGGCATCCCGGCAGGAGCCGATGTGCTGGCGCGCGGATTCGGCCTGGCCTTCATCGACCTCATGGTGATCCTCACCCTCGGGCGCGGAGGAGAGTTCATCGAGTGCGGCGGACGACTGCGGTACCTGTCGTCGGGTAAGGAACCCGTACTGTGGGTGGGTTCGTCTCGAGGCGTGCCCTACAGCCCGAAGCTCGGCTACAGCCGCGCCGATCTCCCGGGTGCGCCCGGGGTCGAGCTGCGCTACCTCAATACGGATCGTCTCGAGCAGCGGCCGGTCGCCACCGGGGCCCCAACCGGTGCAGCTCAGGCCGAGGGGTCTCAAATCGGTGGGCCTCATCGCGATGGGACGATCGACTTCCGCGCCGTCATCGGCCCTCTGGCCGAGCTGGAGCTCACCTATGCCCACTACGAACACGTCCTGTGGAAGCGCGGCATTTCAGATGCTGCGCTGCTCTCCGAGATCGATGACGTGGCGCAGCAGGTCCTTGACGCTGACGTGAACTCGGACCTTGCCACTGCCGCGCAGCCTGACGCTGCCTCCAGTGACGACGTGCTCGGTAGTGGACGGGCGAGCATCACGGCATCGGCGGCATCGGTGCTTGATGATCCTGCCGACCTCTTCGACCTCGATGCGATTGACAGGCCACTTGACGATGCCACCTCGCACAGCCTCGGCGAGGGAGAAGCGCTGGTCCTCGAACACATCGAAGCGCAGCTGGCTCGCAGTGCCGATCTCCACCATTCCGCGGATCTCGCGGTCTTCGAAGCTCTGGTGAAGTCGTACGTCGCCATTCGAATGCTCGTGCGGGCCGGACGAGTCAGTGCGAAGGATCGAGCACTTTATGTGGAGGGCAGTTTCCACTCGCTGTTCTCGTTCATCGGCAGCGGTCCACCGCCGTTGCGGATTCGGCAGATCATCGCCTTGCACGAGGCGGGCTTGCTGAGATTCCTCGGGCCGGGACTGAATGTGGAGGCCAGCGAGGCAGGGTTCCGTGCGACCTCAAGTGCGCACCCCGATGCCACGACGTTCACCTATTTCGTCGAAGCGCGACTGGCCAAGCAGAGCGCCGCCCGCGCATTCGATCCTGCCTTGGAGTCCCTCGGCGAGCGCGGTGCGATCCTGCTGGAATCCGGTCGTGGGGAGGCCGCCAGCCACACAAAGCTGCGCACCGATTCCCACGGCCACGCCCTCGACAAGTCCGGGCGCTCGCAGCCGGACCTGTTCCTGTTGGGCCCGGCCGTGTCGGGATCGACTGCGGAAGGATTCAGCCGCCCCCGCACGGATGCTCCGGTGTTCAGGGACAACGAAAGAATCGCCTCGGCGATCCTCGAATCATTACCGGGCAGCGAGGTCGGATTCGGGGCCGAAGCCAGGGCCGAGGCCGAGGGCTCGGAGAGGTCGCTGCTGGCCGGGTGACCGCACCCGGGTGTTGTCCCGGATGAGGCGAAAGTGCATCACCCACTCGCACCGCATGACAGGCTCTCCGGCTTCGCATGACGAAAAGTGACATCGAAAGACCCGAACATGACGGTCGGTGACATCCCAGGTCATGCACAGCGACAACGGGCTCACGAGCGGTTGAGACTGGTGGAACTTCGGCAGCGAAGTCGAAGTGTCATCAGTGAAGGAAGGACCCGCCATGAGCATCACCCAGAACGGAATCTCAACCCGCTCAGTGCATTCAGGCGCCGACCCCGAATCGCATACCGGTTCGGTTGTCGCCCCGATCTTCCAGACCTCGACCTTCATGATGGACACTCCCGGCCAGACTCGTGCCGGCTTCGACTACGCGCGCACCGGCACCCCGAATCGCAGCGACCTCGAGCAGGTGCTGTGCGAATTGGAGAACGCCTCCTTCGCAGCGGCGGTGAACTCGGGGACTTCTGCCGAGGTCGCAGTCTTCACTGCGCTGCTGGGTCCCGGCGATGAGATCATCATCCCGCGCGACATCTACGGCGGCACCTACCGGCTGCTCGTCAACGAATACGAGCGCTGGGGTGTGCGCATCCGCACCGTCGACCTCACTGACACCGAGGCGCTGGCCGCGGCGATCTCGGCCAAGACCGCGATCGTCTGGGTCGAGACCCCGAGCAATCCCGGACTCGACATCGTCGATATCGAGGAGACTGCCAAGCTCGCCCACGCTGCGAACGCCATCCTCGCAGTCGACTCCACCTTCGCCACCCCGATTCTGCAGCGCCCCATCGAGCTCGGCGCCGACGTCGTCATCCACTCGACGACGAAGTTCATCAACGGCCACTCCGACGTCATCGGCGGTGCCGTTCTCGCCGGTGACGGTTCGACCTGTCCCCGTGCTGCCGAGGTTGTCGAACGTCTCGAGTCCTACCTCGCATCCGTCGGGTTGGGCATCGCCCCCTTCGATGCGTGGCTGACTCGCCGCGGCATCAAAACCCTGCCGGTGCGCATCGCCAAGCACTGTGAGAACGCGCAGGCCGTGGCGCAGTGGTTGGAGAGCCGCCCCGAGATCGCTGAGGTGTATTACCCAGGTCTGTCATCTCACCCGGGCCATGAGGTCGCGAAGAAGCAGATGAGCGGCTTCGGGGGAGTGGTCTCGTTCCGCACCGACACCGAGGCAAGAGCTCTGTCGCTGGTGAAGAGCACGAAGCTCATCACCCTGGCCGAATCGCTCGGCGGAGTTGAGTCCCTCATCGATCATCCTGCGACCATGACGCATCTGGCAGTCGCCGACTGCGAACTCAGCGTCTCACCGACGTTCATCCGACTGTCCCTGGGCATCGAAGACATCGCCGACATCCTCGCCGACCTCGAATCGGCGCTCGCCGCGGCCGCGCAGGCTCCGGACGGCGTGAGCTCCGACGTGGAGGTGCTGGGTGCGGAGGTTCCAGTTGCGGACCCCGCACCGTCAACTCTTCACCACCCTGTTGCAACGGTATGAATTGATGCGCGCAGTGCCACGCGCAGTGCCAGAGGTGGCGCGTGGAGTTGTGGGTAGGATTCACACCTGGCGGTGCGTGGTGGGGCGGTATGAATCGCAGCTAGCGGTGCGTGGCGCGTGTGTGCGTGGTCACGGGTCGTGGGGAAAACCCGACGCAGGGTAGGCGGTCAACGTGCTGTCGGCAGCTTGTCGACTCCCGTAGCGTTATTGCTATGAGTGAGAACACCCCCACGAACCCACACGAATCGGAGCCGCAGAGCGACGATTCCCCGGGGTCCCAGACACCAGAAGCAGCGCCGGAATCGGATAGGCCAATCGGCGCCGAGGCGATCGTCAACGCACCCCCGACCGCAGAGACTCCCGTGGCTGCGGAGACCCCCGAGGCCGACGAATCCGCAGACCGCTCCGAGCCATCGGTGAGCGGCGCAGCCGACGAGTCCGCAGACACACCGTTGGCGACGGAGGCAGGACAGTTTCGGACGGCGCCCATGGATATGGAGGTTCCCTTCAGCCGTGGTGCCACTCAGCAATACGGATCGGCAGTGCAGCACGGATCGGCGCACGACCAGGAATCGCCGGCGACTGACCTACCAACGCAGCAGTACACGCAGGCCCATCCCCAGACCCGCGTGATGAATGCGAACTCCACTCAGGGGTTCTCGCAGCAAACACCCTCACAGCACCCCACTCAGGCGTACCCGTCCCAGAGCACCCACTCCTCCGGACCTGGCAATCTCCAGCAACAGGGCGCACTCCAACAGCCCGGCACCCTGCAGCAGCCCGGCTACCAGCCGCGCACCTACTCCACCCAGCAGTACAGCCCGCAGCAGGGCCAGCACCCCAACCAGTTCGCTGCGCCCGTGCCCGGGGCCAACGGCCAGATGCCGATGCAGCCGGTGCCGCCACCTCGGCGGAAGAAGCCGAAGTCGGAGAACGTCACGTACGCACCTGCGACCGGGGCGATGCCGCTGACGCGTGAGGAAGGCACCGAGATTCCCGCCGACGGTCCGATCGAATGGCCGCAGAAGCGAGTCGGGATCGTCGGCGTCGCGAACCTCGTGCTCTCCGCCGTGATGGCTGTGGTCTGGGCCTGGATCCCGCTCGGGCTGCTGTTCACCGGCTTCGGCGGAATCTTCGCCCTCGGCCTCGGTGTGCTCGCACTCGTTGCCTGGGTCGTCGTCCAACAGGGCGCGAATGTGTTCGAACGTTACAGGGCCGAACTCATCTACGGCGACCGGATCCCGGTCCCGAAGATCGAACGCAGCACCCGAGAATCCGCCTTCGGCCGCTTCTTCCACAACCGCTGGCTGCACGTGAAGTCCGGGTCCTTCTGGCGATCGACCGCCCACCACTACGTGAAGATGCTGCTCGGCGCGATCATCGTCGGCGGCACCATCGCCGGCATCTGCGGGGCAATCATCGGCATCTTCAGCGCCATCAATCCTGAGGGCATCACCGACTTCTTCTTCCGTGGCACCACCGGTGGGCTGGGTCGCACCGGCATCGCCATCGGTTCCCTCATCGTCCTCGCCAGCTCACTGGCGATCCTATGGTTCGCCCCGTACCTCGACAGGGCACTCGACCGCAGCCTCCTGCCACCGGCACGCACCGCCGCCCTGCAGGCCGAGGTCACCGATCTCGACCGGGCCCGCATGGCCGGAATCGAAGCCGCGGGTGCGGAGCGACTGCGCATCGAACGCGACCTCCACGACGGAGCCCAGCCGCGCCTCGTCGCCCTGAGCATGACACTGGGCATGGCGAAGTCGAAGATCGACAAGGATCCAGAACGCGCCAAAGAGCTCGTCTCCGAAGCTCACGCAGAGGCGAAGGGCATCGTCAATGAACTCCGCCAACTGGCACGTGGAATCCACCCTGCTGTGCTCACAGACCGCGGCCTCGACGCAGCCGTCTCCGCATTGGCCGGACGCTCGACGATTCCCGTCGAGGTCGACGTTCGACTCGCTGGGCGAATCGATCGGGAGGCCGAAGCCGTGGCGTACTTCGTCGTCGCCGAGTGCCTGACGAACATCGCCAAACACTCGGGTGCCACACATGCTCGAGTCTTCATCGCTCCGATCGAGGCCGGCCTGCAGATCGTCGTCACCGACAACGGTCAGGGCGGTGCGCGCATCGATCGTTCGGGCCGCCACACCGGGATCGCCGGATTGGTCGATCGCGTCGAAGCCGCTCGTGGGACACTGAACCTGACCAGCCCCGCAGGTGGGCCAACTACTGTTGTTGTGGAGGTGCCATGCGCATCGTAATTGCCGAAGACTCTGCAATCTTGCGAGCCGGACTCGAGAGGCTTCTGGTCGATGCCGGGCATGAAGTGATCGCCGCCGTCCCCGATGCCAACGAGCTCCTGGCGACGGTCCACAATACTCCGCCGGACCTCGCCATCATCGACGTGCGCATGCCGCCGACGTTCACCGACGAAGGCATCCGCGCAGCAGTCCTCATCCGCAAGCAGAACCCCGACGTCAAGGTGCTCGTGTTCAGCCAGTACGTGGAGGAGCAGTACGCATCCGAACTCATCGCTGAGAACACCGGTGGCTTCGGATACCTGCTCAAGGACCGGGTCGCCGATGTCGAGGACTTCCTCGCCGCAGTCGACGAGGTCGCCTCCGGCGGCACGGTCCTCGACCCCGAGGTCGTCTCGCAGATCCTCGTGCGCACACGCAAGAAAGACGGGCTCTCAACCCTGAGTCCGCGCGAACTCGAAGTCCTCCAGCTCATGGCCGAGGGCAAATCGAATGCCGCAATCGCCCGCACCCTCTACCTCAGCGCCGGAGCAGTAGAGAAGCACATCAGTTCGGTGTTCACCAAGTTCGGCCTCACCGCCGACACCTCGGACAACCGACGCATCCTCGCCGTCCTCACATTCCTCGGAGCATAGAATGCCTGCCACAGTCCACGTCAGCGAATCCACCCGCGCGAGCATGCGAGTGATCATCACAATCGCCGCGCTCGTCGTCCTCCTCGTCCCGATCGCCTTCAGCGTCGCGCACGGAGCCTCTCGTCTGAACTACGCGAAGCTCGACGTCATGAAGCCGCTGTCGACCTCGGTCACGGATCTGAAGTTCCTCCTCGAGACCACCGCATCAGTGACCGTCAAGACCACCGAGACCGATGAGCCGACTGTCCGGCTCACCGCCACCGGGCCCCGCGACGAAGCACCGACGCTGCAGGTGCGAGGAGCCGGGGACTCGTCGACAGTGTCCGTCGACGATCAGCGGAACCTCGAGAATGCCCAGATCGAGGTCACTCTTCCCGCCAAGACCTCGAAGGAGATGAAACTCGACTTCAACGGCGGCTACGGTGCCATCGACATCGTGGGTGACTACCAGGAGATCGTCGCGAAGACAGATGGCGGCGCAGTCGATGTCAGCGGCTCGGCTGAGCGTCTGCAGACGTCGACCGACTACGGAATGACTGACCTGAGGGGGACTTTCGACACCATCGAATCCAAGACCGGTGTGGGCACACTCAACGGTTCGAATCTCAACGTTCGCGATCACGTCGACGCGGTGACCTCGACAGGAACGATCGATCTCGACTTCTCCAACGACATGGTTCCGATGTCCGGGATCGTTGCCAAGGCCGACGAAGGCACGATCGACATCCGCCTGCCGCGCTTGGACCTGGCCCAGGAGAGGATGGCCGCCGAGGCCGCCGGTTCCAAGGATGACGACGGCAGTGCCGCTGACGCCAAGGACCTGTTCTACAGCATCAACGCGAACTCGAATGAGGGGAGCGTGGATCTGGCCAGGGACCTCAAGAAGTACGACGCTGCGAGGGCCTCGAAGGGTGCCGAGGGCAAAACGGTCATCCCTGTCTCCGCGAGCGCCGACATGGGTACGATCACCATCGAGCAGAACTAGGCCAGGAGAAACTGGCGACAGCGAGACGGGAATCAGCAGAACTAGACTGGTGCCTACGGTGCCCGTCGGTGCAACCGCCGGCGGGCACCGCCATCCGCCCACCTGTCGACGGGCCGTGTGACTCGCGCACTCGCCGATCCACCGAACTCAGGGATGAGACATGCAGATCACCATCTATGGAGCCACTGGAACCTTCGGTCGCCGACTCACGGCACACCTTCGTGAGAGCGGCCACTCAGTGATCGCCGCTCACCGCGGGATCGGCGTCGATACTTATCAGGGGGAAGGCGTCACTGAGGCGGCGGAAGGCAGCGATGTCCTCGTCGACTGCGTCAATTTCATGACGAACAACCGCCACAAGGCGCTCGACTTCTTCTCCCGCAGCTCACGCTCGATCGCCATGGCGGCGGCGGAGAACCCAGGGGCCGCGATGGTGTGTCTGTCCATTGCCTTCCGACCCGAGGTCGCCCAGTCCAAGCTGCTCGGCTACTACCAAGCCAAAGAGCTCCAGGAGCGGGTCTACCGCAGACTGATCCCCGCCGACCAGCTGCTGATGTTCCGATCGACCCAATGGTTCGAGCTTGTTGACACAGTGACGTTCACCGCGGGGCCGGTGGCGTTCGTGCCGAAGATGCGAGTCCAGGCCCTGGCCGCGGACGAAGCCGCCCGGATGATGTCCGAGGCCATCGATGCAGGAGAACGCGGAACCATCGAGGTCGCGGGCCCCGAGGTCAGCGACTTCCCGACGATGGCCCGCAGGATTGCGGCGGCCGACGCAGACTCGGCCGTGAGTGTCGGAGCAGGTCCGAGTGGCGGATCCCGTACGAGGGTTGTTCCGAAGATCGTGCCGATCCCGATCCCAGGACCGATGTCCGGCAATGGCCTCATCCCGGATTCGCCGAGGCTCTCGACCGTCACGGTCGATGAATGGATCCGTTCCCGCTGAGCTGCAGGCATGAAGTTGTAGTATCCAGTCGGGAGGAAATACATGGACTGGCTGGAATTCGGACTCGACGGCATCGATGTGGTGAGGATCGTCGTATCCTGCATTGCCTTCTACCTCGGCATCATTATTCTCGTCCGCGTTTTCGGCCAACGGACCCTCGCGAGCCTCTCGAGTTTCGACCTCGCCGCCATCATCGCCTTGGGTGCGATCATCGGTCGTTCGATCCTCGGTGACACTCCGACCCTCATTGCTGGTCTCCTGGCCTTGGCCACCCTGCTGATCCTCCAGGCTCTGACCGGAAAGGCTCGCCGCTTCCACCGCATCGCAGGCATCGTCAACAGTCCCGCGATTGTACTCATGGCTGGCAGCGAGCTGCTGACCGACAACCTTGCCAGGGCCCATGTCGACCCCGCCGAAGTGTATTCGAAGCTGCGAATGGCAGGAATCCGACAGCGCGCCGAGGTGGCATGCGTGATCCTCGAACCTACAGGTCAGATCAGCGTCACCCGGAGAGGGGCGCCGATCGATGACGAGATGCTGCGAGGCGTCATCGGAGCGGAGCGAATTCCCCGCGAGAGCTGAACCCTGCGGCCACGCAGAGACTGAGATCTCTGCCGCTCAGCCGTCGAACCCGAGGACCCGCTCAGCCATCGAGCCCGAGGATCCGCGCACCATTGCGCCACAACACCGAGCGCATCCAATCATCGCCGAGGTCGAGCTCTGCCAGCCCCGAGATCTGATCCGCATAGGGGTAGGGAATATTCGGGAAGTCCGAGCCGAGGATGATCTTGTCCTGCAGACCAGCCAAGCGTTCACGGTACGCCGGGTCCACCTCAGCGGGGGAGGAGAAGAACCCTGACACGTACATCGTCGTGTCCAGGTGGACTCCGTTGTAATCCTCGGCGAGGCTGGCGAAGGCATCGTATTCGGGCATGCCCATGTGGGCGATGACGAAGCGCAGGGACGGGAACCGCTTAAGGACCTTCGCCACCGCCTGCGGACCGGTGTAGGTGCCGGGCAGCGGCTCGGAGCCGGCGTGGATGACGATGGGCACCTGCGCTTCGGCAAGCGCCGCCCACGCCCGATCGAGCACAGGGTCATCGGGGGAGAAGCCACCCACCTGGATATGGACCTTGAACAGTCCGGCCCCGGCCGCCAGTGCCTCGGGGACGTAGTCGGCGGATTCCGGCTCCGCGTACAGGGTTGCGCAGTGGATGACATCTTCGTGGGCGGCGGCGAACTCACGATTCCACTCATTGAGCCAGGCGGCCATGCCTGGTTTGTGCGGATAGGTCAGAGCCGGGATCGCACGGACGCCCAGGTCACGGACGATCTGGAGGCGGGTCTCCGTGCCATAGCGGTAGTGGATCGGCCACGGATAGCCATAACTGGCTTCGGCGGCGTCGAAGTATGCCCACACCTTGTCGAGGACGTTGGTCGGCAGGAAGTGGATGTGGATGTCGGCGAGGCCGGGGATGCCCAGCGCCTCGAGGTAGCCCGGAATGTCGGCATCGGTGCGCGGCGGGGTATGCGACGGTGTGGTCGCCTCGCTGCGATGAGTCGCGTCCTTGCGATCGGGAAGTGTGAAGTCGTCCATGCCCACCACCTTAGGCGGTGGCCGCTGAGCGGGCTGAAGCGGCGGGCAGCGGCTCGGCTGTATCGGTGCCTGAGAAGCGGGCTCGTGTGTGTCCAGCCCTCACTCATGACATGAACTTAGACTGCCTTTATGGAGTTCACCGATCCGTACGAGATCGACGTCCCACCCGGTACACGTCGCGTGGGTGAGGGGCCCTTCTGGACGCCCGGCGATACCGTGACGTGGTTGTTTCGACGATTCGATTTCGACCGCGACCACGCCGAGGTGCGCCGACCGATGCGTGTGATCGAGGACGGGCAGGCCGGTGCCGTGCTGTGGATGGCCGGAGGCACCGAGACCGTCGACACGAGGATCGTCGGATGGGAGGATTCGAATCCCCACGACGTTCCGCTGAAGGATCGTTTTCGCCCGCCGGCCGAGGCGCCTCGACGGATCAAGGCGCCCGGCAGCTGGCGCGGGCTCGGGGTGCTCAAGATCGTCCCGCCCGGAGTTCCATTCTCCGTGTGGGTGCTGCTCAAACCGGCTGTCGATGGCACAGTTCGTGCGGATTGGTATGTCAACCTCGAAGCCACCCATCGCCGCACGAGTGTTGCCCTGTACACCAGCGATCACATCCTCGATATCACGTTCCCCGTCGAGAGCATGCCGTTGCACAATACGGACGGCCTCAACCCGAACGGGGCGGTGTTCAAAGACGTCGACGAGCTCGCCGCCGCAGCGAACTACGGTGCTTGGCCGCGAGAGTGGACGGACATCATCCGGAGCAATGGTGCGAAGCTGCTTGACCACCTCGGCGAGTTCACCTGGGCATTCGATTCGAAGTGGGAGACGATGGCACGCAGCCTGGTGTCGCGGACGACAACGAATTCTTCGCAGAATCAGGAACATCAGCGGATTCGAAGTGGTTGCTACACCAAGGACTGGATCTGAACACTACAGTTTCAGCCCGCAGACCAGCAGCGACCGTGCGCAGACAGTGCACGGCGTCGATGAAAGGAATCATGTCCATGACGACTAACCACCGGATTCTCCTAAACTCCCGACCAGTAGGAACACCTACTGCTGAGAACTACCTGCTCGACGAGGTAGAACTGCCGAAGCCGCAGGACGGTGAGGTTCTGCTCCGGACCCTGTACCTCTCACTCGACCCTTATATGCGCGGTCGGATGTCGGATGCGAAGTCCTATGCGAAGCCGGTTGAGGTCGGCGATGTCATGGTTGGCGCCACAGTCTCAGAAGTCGTCGAATCGAACTCGTCAGACTTCTCCACCGGAGACACAGTCCTCGGCTACGGCGGATGGCAGGAGTACTCCGTTGAGAAGGCTGCATACCTGCGCCGCCTCGATCCCGAAGTCGCCCCCGTCAGCACCGCGTTGGGTGTGCTGGGCATGCCTGGCTTCACCGCATACGCAGGACTCCTTGAGATCGGGCGCCCGCAGGAAGGCGAGACTGTGGCCGTCGCTGCTGCTACCGGCCCCGTCGGCTCCGTCGTCGGCCAGATCGCGAAGATCAAGGGCGCGAAGGCCGTCGGCATCGCTGGCGGACCCGACAAGGTCGCCCACCTGGGCGAGCTCGGCTTTGATGTGGCGCTTGACCACAGGACGGGCAACCTCAAGGACGAACTCAAAGAATCGGTGCCACAGGGCATCGACGTCTACTTCGAGAATGTCGGCGGAGACGTGTTCAAGGCCGTGCTGCCACGTCTGAACACCTACGCACGCGTACCCGTCTGCGGACTCGTCGCCAACTACAACCTCACCGAACTGCCTGAGGGCCCCGACCGTTCGGGTGCGCTCATGGGCAACATTCTGACGAGGTCACTCAACGTGCGTGGGTTCATCCAGACCGAATTCGTCGAGAAGCATCACGAGAACTTCCTGAACGACATGAGCGGCTGGGTCAAGGAAGGAAAGGTCCGCTACCGCGAGGACATTCGCCCGGGCCTGGACAAGACACCCGAGTACTTCAACGATCTGCTCGCTGGCCGCAACTTCGGCAAGATGGTCGTGGCCGTCGGCGCCGAGAGCTGAGGCAGCTCCACGGCGCTGCGGGCAACACCACGGCGCTGCGGGCAACACCAACAGTCGGTAAGTTCTAGTCGAAAATCACACGAGATTCGACCAGAACTTACCGACTGTTTCAGTTTCAGGCCATAGTTCGAGTTCGAATGTCGCTGCTGGGTCAGGTCGTTTCAGGCAGGTACTCCGTGACAGGAAACGACCGCCGCACGATCTCACGCAGATCCGACAATGAGGCGTCCTCCTCGACTAGGCCCATGGTTCGGGCCTGGACGAGGAGGTTGCCGATCGCGGTCGCTTCGACTGGTCCGGCTACAACGGGGCGGCGCGTCCGGTTCGCTGTCAACTGGCACAGCAATGCGTTCTGCGATCCGCCTCCGACGACGTGGATGGTGTCGACGGCAGTCTTGGCCAACGCCTCGGCGGTGTCGATGGTGCGGGAGTAGGCCTCGGCCAGGGATTCGAGAATGCACCGCACCACCTCGGCGGGGGACTCGGGTGGCCGCAGGTCGTGGTCCGTGTACCATTCTGCAATCCTGCTGGGCATGTCACCAGGTGGAAGGAACCGCGCATCGGCGGGATCGAACACCTCGAAATGGAACTTCACGGCCCCGGCATCTGCGAGCAGCGTCTGGAGGTCGGCACTGCGCTGTGCGTCGTTCGAATCGGCCTGCCAATGGCGCATCGATTCACTGAGCAACCACAGGCCCGAGACGTTTGTGAGGAATCGGACGGTGTCATCGACTCCGCCTTCGTTCGTGAAGTTCGCTTCCCGGGCCGCGCCCGAGAGCACTGGTTCGTCCAGTTCAAGGCCCACCAAGGACCAGGTTCCACTCGAAATGTAGGCCGATCGTTTCGATGAGAAGGGAACTGCCACCACCGCCGAGGCGGTGTCGTGGGACCCCACGGCCGTGACCTGGACGTCATGATCTGCTCCCAGCCGTCGTGCAGTCGCGTCGGTGATGTGTCCGATGGCTTCACCGGATCGGACGATTGGTGGCAGAAGGTCCCGTGTGAGTCCGAGTTCGTCGAGCAGTTCGGTGTCCCAAGCTCGCGTTGTGACCGAGAGCAGTCCTGTTGTCGACGCATTCGTCATCTCTGCATACGATCGTCCTGTCAGCCAGTAGGCAAGCAGGTCGGGAATGAGCAGAACCTCATCGGCCAGGGCGAGGAATCCGGTCTCTGATTCCACTGCCAGTTGGAACATAGTGTTGAAGTCGAGATGTTGAAGACCATTGCGTTCGAACAGCTCAGTGGGAGCGACCCGGGAATGGACGAGCTCAACCCCTCGCGCTGTTCGCTCGTCGCGGTAGTGATGCGGGGATCCGAGCAGTCGACCCTTGCGCAGCAGACCGTAGTCAACGGCCCAGGAGTCGATTCCGATGCTGATCAGACCGGGAGCGATTTGCGCGGCTTCCCGCAGTCCGTCCTGAACCGCCGCGAACAGGGAGTGGATGTTCCAGTACAGCCTCTCACCATTGCCTACATCCCCGTCGTGGTCAGGAACGCGCGCTTCGCCGTTGACCTCCAACAGCGCGAGCGGCGTATTCGGAAACCGTGCCACGTGCTTCATCCGCAGCACGCCGTCTTCGAACCCGCCGAGGATCACGCGGCCGCTGGTCGCTCCGAGGTCAACGGCCGCCAACTTGAAGGTCGTTGAGTCGTCATTGTGGTCCATCAGCCCACCACTCAGCGCAGGAAGGCCGCGGCCACGCCGGCGTCGACCGGCACGTGCAGTCCGGTCGTGTGCGAGAAGTCGTCGGTGCACAGCGCGTAGACGGCATTCGCCACGTTCTCCGGGACCACTTCACGGCCGAGGATCGTGCGCTTGGCATAGAACTTTCCCAGGTCCTTCTCTTCAACGCCGTAGGTCTTCGCGCGCTGGGCTCCCCATCCTCCGGCGAAGATTCCCGAACCGCGGACCACCCCGTCGGGGTTGATCCCGTTGACCCTGATTCCGTGCTCGCCGAGCTCGGCCGCGAGCAGCCTTACCTGATGTGCCTGATCGGCCTTGGTCGCGGAATAGGCAATGTTGTTGGGGCCAGCGAACACAGAGTTCTTCGACGAGATGTAGACGATGTCGCCTCCGAGCCCCTGGTCGACGAGGATCTTTGCGGCGTTCTTCGACACCAGGAACGATCCTTTCGCCATGACATCATGCTGGAGGTCCCAGTCCTTCTCCGTCGTTTCGAACAGGGATTTGGACAGGGACAGTCCGGCATTGTTGACGATCAGGTCGACTCCACCGAAGGCAAGCACCGCCTCGGCGAGGGCCGCCTGCACACCGGCTTCATCGGAGACGTCTGCGGCCACGCCGACGGCGACATCGGCCGTTCCCAGTTCGGCCGCCACTGCTTCCGCCTTGCCCCGGTCGAGGTCCGCGATGACGACACAGGCACCCTCGGCCGAGAGTCGGGTGGCGATGGCCTTGCCGATTCCACTCGCAGCTCCGGTGACGAAGGCGACTCGTGAGGCGAGCGGCTTAGGTGCGGGTCTGCGCTTGAGTTTGGCCTCTTCGAGCGCCCAGTACTCGATGCGGAACTTCTCCGCCTCGGAGATCGGCGCGTAGCTGGAGAGGGCTTCCGCCCCGCGCATGACATTGATGGCGTTGACGTAGAACTCACCGGCCACGCGTGCCGTCTGTTTGTCGGGCCCGTAGGAGAACATTCCGACACCGGGGACCAGGACGATTGCTGGGTCGGCCCCGCGCATCGCAGGCGAATCGGCATCCGCGTGACGCTCGTAATAGGAGCGGTAGTCCTCCCTGTAGGCGGCATGGAGATCAGGCAGGGTCGCAATGACTTCCTCCGCCGAGGCGCTCGCCGGCAGGTCGATGACCAGCGGCTTGACCTTGGTCCGCAGGAAATGATCGGGGCAGCTCGTGCCCAGTTCGGCCAATGCGCCCAGCTTCTGCCCGGCGAGGAACTCGAGGACGGGCTCGGAGTCCGTGAAGTGACCGACCATGGTTCTGTCCGCTGAGGCGATGGCCCGCAGGTGCGGTGCCAGGGCAGCGGCCTTGGACCTGCGTTCGGATTCGGGCAGAGCCGTGAAGCCTGGACGGGCCGTTCCGAAGGGTTCAGGCCGACCATAGTCGTCGATGTACTGTGCAGCGGTGTCGATGATCCACCGCGAGTTGGCCTCTGATTCCGACGAGGAGTCTCCCCATGCGGTGATCCCGTGACCGCCGAGGATGGTTCCGACGGCCTGTGGATTGTCGCGTCTGATCGCGGCGATGTCGAGTCCGAGTTGGAAGCCGGGACGTCGCCAGGGCACCCAGACGACTCTGTCGCCGAAGATCTGCTTCGTCAGTTCTGCCCCGTCGGCCGCCGTAGCGATGGCGATGCCCGAGTCGGGGTGGAGATGATCGACGTGGGCGGCGTCGACGAGCCCGTGCATGGCGGTGTCGATGGAAGGTGCGGCACCGCCCTTGCCATGGAGTGTGTAGTTGAAGGCCGCCACCATCTCATCTTCACGGTCGAGCCCGGGATAGGTGCCGACCATCGCCTGCAGACGGTCGAGGCGGAGCACGGCCAATCCCTCGGGCGTCAGCGTTCCCAGGTCCCCGCCTGAACCCTTGACCCACAGCAGCTCGACGGTCTCACCGGTCACCGGATCGAGGTCGCTGCCCTTGGCGGAGGTGTTTCCTCCGGCGAAGTTCGTATTGCGTCGATCGGAGCCCAATGAGTTGGAGCGTCGGACGAGCTCAGTCACCGTGGGGTTGGTCGTGGTCATGTCTCTCCTCGGAGTATTTCTGTTGGGGACGGGCCGTGAACGTGGTTCCCTCACGCGCCCCAGCCGGCCTGGGTTCCGCCGACTCGCTCGGCCTCGATCTGTTCCTGGTACCCGGATTCGCGGAATGCCTGCACCGGATTCGCGGGCAGCCCCCGCGAAATCCGCCACTCGGCCAGGGCAGGTCGGACGTCGGTGTAGAAGGCGTCCATGAAGATGTCGTTGGCGGCGATGACATCGCCGGAGTTCTGTGCTGCGGTCAGGGCGGCAGTGTCGATGAGGAGCGCACGGGCAGTCATCTCCTGGACGTTGAGCACCGAGCGCATCTGCCCTTCGATCTTGTTCTCCACGTTGTGGCACTGATCGAGCATGAACGCGACATCCGGGTTGTTGAGCCCACCGCCGCGGATGACCTCATGGATGATGCGGAAGAGCTGGAAGGGATCCGCGGCACCGACCATCAGGTCGTCGTCGGCGTAGAAGCGGGAGTTGAAGTCGAAGGAGCCGAGCTTGCCCAGTCGCAGCAGCTGCATGACGATGAACTCGATGTTCGTTCCGGGAGCGTGATGCCCGGTGTCGAGGCAGACCTTGGCCTTGTCGCCGAGGACAGACACCTGGGCGAAGCTCGTGCCCCAGTCGGGAACGTCCGTGTGATAGAAGGACGGTTCGAAGAACTTGTATTCGAGCACGAGACGCTGACTCTCGCCGAGGCGGTCGTAGATCGTCGCAAGTGAGTCGTGGAGTCGATCCTGGCGGCCCCGCATGTCCGCCTGCCCTGGGTAGTTCGATCCCTCTGCCAGCCAGATTTTGAGGTCACGCGAGCCGGTGGCGTCCATGACGTCGATGCACTCGATGTGGTGATCGATGGCCTTTGAGCGGATGCGTTCGTCGACGTGTGTCAGAGCACCGAACTTGAAGTCGTCGTCCTGGAACGTGTTCGAATTGACAGTTCCCAGACGAACTCCGAGTTCCCCTGCATGTGTCGCCAACGCTTCGAAATCGCAGCGGTCCCAGGGGATGTGCAGCGCCACCTGCGGTGCGAGTCCGGTGAGTTCGTGGACCTTCGCGGCGTCAGCGATCTTCTCGAAAGGGTCTCGTGGTGTGCCGGGTGTGCCGAAGACCTTGAAGCGGGTGCCCGAGTTGCCGAACGCCCATGAGGGCAGCTCGATCGACTGAGCGGCGAGTTCGTCGGTGATGTCGGTGAAGCTTATGGGTGCGGTCATGAGCGAATCATCGTCCTTTCGAGAGATCAGGTGTCTGATGTGTTGGGGCGGGCGGGAGTGCCGGGAACGTGGTGGGTCACGGTGTCCGGGCGCTCAATTGGTCCTCGAGGTTGAAGACCTCCTGCAGGCGGGCGGGGCCGTCGTCGAAGGACCTTCCCGAGGCGAAGTGCTCGGACATCGATGCCTGCCATTTCGCGTTGATGTCCTTCAGCTCCATATCGCGTTGCGCGGTCTCATAGTCCTCGGTCTCGAGGTAGCCGATGATCATTCCGTTCGGGTCGGCGAACAGCGAGTAGTTGTTCCACCCCGAGTTCTGGAGCGCCGTGAGCATTTCCGGCCAGACCGAGCGGTGACGTTCGATGTATTCCCCGAGGTGGGCGGGATCGACCTGCATGCGGAAGCACACGCGTTCCATCGGCGTCAGTCCTTCCCTGCTGTGGATTGCGCGTTTGCCGAGACACTCCCGGCGGCAACCTCGTGGTCGACATCAGCATCGAGGAGTCGTCCATAGCGCTCGATCTCGATCTCTTCGAGCGTCTTGTCCTGGGTCCTCGGCGTCCAGATGACACCGATGAGCAGGGCCGCGACGAGGAGACCGAGGATGAGGAATCCGACACCGTGTAGGCCCGTCTTGTCGAGCATGAGCGGGAACCACAGGGAGAGGACGCCGACCATGACGCGCACGATCATGAACATGAAGCCCTGCGCAGATGCGCGGTACCGGGTGGCGAAGAGCTCTGCCGCCCACAGCCCGTAGAAGGCCTGTGCCCCCAAGCCGGAGGAGATGCCCCAGCCGATGGCGAAGACCAGGAGCGAGAACCAACCGGCGGGACCGTAGATGAGGACCGCCCAGGCGATGATTCCGAGCCCGGCGCCGATGCCGTAGAGCCAGCGCCGGGAGACCTTGTCGCCGTAGCGCATGAAGCCGAAGAAGGTGGAAGCGCTGGTCAGTCCCCAGACGAGGACCTGGAGCAGGTATTGGGAACGGGCGTCGGTGAGACCGGTCGCCTCATAGATGCGCGGTTGGAAGATGCCTGCCTGCCCGGCGACGGTGTTCCACAGCCCGTAGACGCCGATGAGGAAGAGCAGGGCGATGAGGTTCTTCTTGTTCGTGAAGAGCTCGACGAAGCCGCGATAGGTTCCGACGGTATTCGGATTGGCATTCTTGGCCTTCCAGCGTCGTGACTCGGCCAGTCCGCGCCGGACCCACCAGGTGATGAAGGCGATGACGAAGAGGTGGGCGAAGATGATGCGAGAGCCGAGCAGTCCCATGGGCTCGAGCAGTGCGGCAAGCAGGAACCCGATCATCGGTCCGATCGACCAGGCGAGCTGGGCGACGCCGACGTGACCGGCACGGCGACCGTCGGGTGCCTCTTCAGCGATGTAGGTCCAGGCGGCGGTGACTCCGGCACCGACGGCGATGCCGGTGAGGACGAAGCCGATGAGCAGCATCGAGAAGTTCATCGCGAAGATCGCGAACAGGGTGCCGAACATGTAGAGGATCAGGTCGTAGGTGTAGATGAACTTGCGGCCGTAGCGGTCGCACAGTGGACCGCCGATCGCCGCACCGATCGCTGCGCCGAAGGCGTTTGCGCTCAGAGCGCTGAGTAGGCCGACGGCTAGGCTGTCGAGCCCGAACTCTGTCTGCCACAGGCTCATGCTCGTGGCGATCGCGATGATGGATCCGGCTTCGATGTAGTTGGACATGGCCACAGCGATGGTGGCTTTCCATTTGGACGACGTCTTTGTGTCCGTCATGTGTCTCTCCGAATTGTCGGTTGATGATGTGGATGTCGATCCGCCGGGACGGCCCGGGGGTTTGAAACTAATTGAAACGTTTCAATGAGGCTGTTGGAGACAGTATCATGTCACCTGAGTCACATCAAGATATTGTTCGGAAGTCGGGCAGAATAGGACAGACCAGCTCAGGCAGACCCGCTCAGACGGAACGTGCGGGAGACGACAGATGAAGGAGGGCCGCTTGGCCAAGGTGAGCATGCGAGAAGTCGCCGCCCATGCGGGTGTCTCCGTGGGTACGGTCTCCCATGTCATCAACCGGTCCCAGAAGGTCTCCGAGGACACGATCGCCAAAGTCAGTCGGTCGATCGACGTACTCGGCTTCGTCCGGAACGCCGCAGCTAGGCAGCTGCGTTCCGGGAGGAGCAGCAGCCTCGGTCTCGTCGTCCTCGACACTGCGAACCCGTTCTTCGCCTCGGTGGCCCACGGTGCCAGAGAAGCCTGTGATGCGGCAGGTCTGTCACTCCTCATCGGTGATTCTGGAACGGAGGTGGCCAGGGAATCAAAGTACCTCGACCTGTTCGCCGAGCAGAGGGTCAACGGTCTGCTGGTGACCCCCTCTGGTGCCGATCTGAGCAAATTGGAGGGAATCGCATCCCGCGGGACCCCGGTGATGCTCGTCGACCGCGAGGCCGGCGGCTACTCGCTGTCCTCGGTGACTGTCGACAACGCCGCAGGCGGACGAATGGCGCTCGACCACCTCATCGCCGGTGGATGTGCGAAACCTGCGTTCGTCGGGGGACCGTTCACTCTGCCGCAGGTCAGTGATCGTGCTCGCGGTGCGCGAGAGCGCGCAGCTGAGTCCGATCTCGACTTGGCAGTGTTCGAAACCGATGAGCTGACGATACTCGCAGGTCGCTCGATCGGGGAGCACATCGTCTCCCTGCCGGAAGAAGAGCGCCCCGATGCTGTTTTCTGTGCCAATGACCTGCTTGCTGTGGGCTTCATGCAGGCGGTCATCATGTTCTCCGCATTGCGCATCCCTGAGGATCTTGCGCTCATCGGCTATGACGACATCGACTACGCGTTTTCGACGATTGTGCCGTTGACCTCGATTCGGCAGCCGGCGGATCTGCTGGGACGCACCGCTGTCGAATCGCTGCTGGCGGAGAACGAATCGGGCGAACAGGCCCACCGGGATGAGAAGTTCACGCCCGAACTCGTCGTTCGTCAGTCGACGAAAGACGTCTGAGTCCGCCTCTGTCGGTCAGTGGCCGAACTCAGCTCACCCCGCTTCAGCTCGGCGCCCAGCAGGGGTCGGCGCTCACGCGAATGCCGCGAACACCTCGGCGGGATCGAGCCCCAGGCTCAGAGCCAAGGTCAGGACGATGCGGGCCTTGCGCGCGTCGAGGATCCCGGCCGGGATGAGGCCAGACTCGAGCAGCCCGATCTCGCCGCCAGGATAGCCGTAGGTGCGAGTCAGGCTCGCGCCCGAGCCTGGCCGCGATGCCAAGATCACGGGCATTTCTTCGCCGAGGCGGGTCACTGCTGGCACCAGATGTTCAGGGACGTGGCCGCCACCGACACCAGCGATGACGACACCGGAGAAACCGGAATCGAGGAGCTGGGCCAGTGTCTCCTCGGGCTCGCCCATCCCCACCTCCGCGAGGGCGACCTTCGCAACCGTGTCCGGACGGGGCAGGCCTGCGAACGGGGAGACACTCGAGGCGGGCGCGTGGGGGAGGCGGACTGTATCCTCGCTGATCCACCCGATCGCGCCGAGGACCGGGCCGGAGGAAAATGCTGCTGTCGAGGTCACGTGGGACTTGCGGACGAAACGCGGATCATGGATCTCGTCGTTGAAGACCAGGCTTGAGGGCAGTCCACTGCTCAGCGGAGAGAGCGCCGTCAGCGCGGCGGCGCGCACGTTTGCCGGTCCATCGGCACTGGGCAGGGTCGGGTTGCGCATGGCTCCGGTGGCTGCGATGTGAGTAGCGGAGTCGTTGAGCAGCCAGAGGGCGAAGGCGCTCTCCTCCAGAGTGTCGGTGCCCTGTGTGAGGACGATGCCGTCGGCCTCGGTCGTGCGGGCCAGTTCGCGAACCTCGAAGAGCATATCGAGGGTGACATTGGCGCTCGAGACCTGTGACACCTGGGTGAAGTCAGCCTGCAGGTCCGGCCAGATCTGGTCGAGACCCGCGGCCGCGGCGATCTCGGCCCCGCTCAGGGCCGGGGCCACGCCTCCCGACTGGTTCGAGGTCGATGCGATGGTTCCGCCGAGAGCGGCGACAAGGAGGCGGGGAGCATTCTGCGACATGGGCAAGAGTCTATCGGCACCGCTCTGACGGTTCGACGCTGGTGAGCGGGTTCGGTGTCATGGCCGCTTGCTAATATCCAGGCATGGATCCTGACACCGTGCTCACCCTCGCTCATGACCAGGCGATCCAGTATCCGTCGGTGGACATCGAGCATCCGTTCGGGCCGGAGTACACCGTGTACAAGGTGCGCGGAAAGATGTTCATGATGACCTTCGAACTGCGCGGTGTGCCCAGCATGAATCTCAAGATCGACCCGCTGGACGGGGAAGTGCTCAGTGATGCCTATGCGGAGATCACTCCCGGATATCACATGAGCAAGAAGCACTGGATCACCGTGGCTGGTGCTGGCGCGGCCGAAAACGAGGGTCCCGGCGATGCGAGGGGAAACATCCTCGACGCTGACCTGCTCCATGATCTCGTCCTCGAGTCCTACTGCCTCGTTGTCGCGAAGCTGCCGAAGAAGGTCCGTCCGGTCGATCCGAATACCTTCGGCGGGCGGAACGCGACATGAATCGGTCAGTGCCCCGCATCCGTCAGGCGGCATCGACGAGTGCCGTTTCCTCACGATGCTCGACGGTGCCCGGTTCTGCGCTCTGCTGAGGTCGCTTTCTTCGGTTCCCGGTGACCCAAGCACCCAGAGTGACCGCGGCCCAGCCGATCACCATGCCGGCGATGTCATCGAGGATGTAGTGCCAGCCGAAGTAGAGTGTGGCGATGACCGTGGCCCCGAAGAAGATCCACATCAGCGTCTGTATCACAGGCTTCTGCCGAGTGCGCATCATGAACAGAGCCGCTGTGAATGTCACGGAGACGTGCAACGAGGCGAACGCGGCCACGCCCTGAATCTGTCCGCTGCCGACTGGGTCGGCAAGAACATCAAGTCGAGTGGAGATCAGTGACTGCTGCAACTCGGTGACCCCGGTATCGGCCAGGCCGCGGTAGAGTTCGGGCCGGGAAAATGCAGGCCCAAGAGCAGGCAGGATGTAGTAGCTGACCGTGCCTAGCACCCAGTTGAGACACAGCGTCGTGGCATACCAGGCACCGATGGCGAGGTTGCGGCTGAGGATGAGCACCGCCCCGAGGCTGATGGGGATAAGCGGGAGATAGGCGAGATAGACGACGGAGAACACTTCGGCCATGAACCCGGTGCCGAACAGATCGTGCAGGAACACAGCGGGATTGATTCCCCCGCTGAACCACAGATCGGAATGCAAAAGCTCTTGGTCGTAGAGAACTCCCTCCCGGTAGGTCGGAAGGTCGCTCTTGAGGTTTCGGTAACTGAGATAGCAGACGTAGAAACTCATCATGCCCGCGGTGATGCACAGGATCCGACGGAGACTCCACTCGTTTCTCACGATCTCAATCATCCCGTTGGGCAGATTCTTCCAGCCGCTCGTCCTCACCGCATCCACGACGATGCCCACGCCGAAGAACAGCAGCGCCAGCAACGGCATCCGGATATAGGCGGGTCCGAGGAAGCCGTCCGGGTCTCTGAGCGGCCGACCGAGGTAGATCGAAGAAGCCAGGGCAACCATTGCGATCACAATAGAGAGCAGCATGGCGAAGGTGTAGGGCCATCGTCGTATCCGAGTCATCGGCACACGGTATAACAATTCAGTATCGTTATGCCGAATCCAGTGGCCCGTGTCACGAGCTGAACAAAGCATGAATAATGGCCCAATAATCGACTATCTGTGCGCCGTCCGAAGGCGACCTGTGCGCCACCCGAAGGCGGGTCGTGCGCGATGCGAGAGGCATGCACGCCTCGATCCCCATGGCCCGCGCACCCGAAATTGGCAACGGGCCCCGCCGGCGCAGAGAATGGGTGATATGTCCGCCCTCAGCTCCGCACTCGCCTACCGGCGACTGCTCGATACGAATGCCACCTTGCGCATGCTGCGGGCCGACCATCTTCCGGTGATGGCAGCGACACTGGGCACTCACCTGGGCAAGCCCGGCACCCGAATCTCCACCGAAGACCTGCACGAGTCCATCGACTCGGACCTCGAGGAGCTGCGCGACCACTTCGAGCTGTCCAAGCGGACAGCCAAGGCCTACTGCGACGATTGGCGACGGGCGGAGATCCTCGTCCGCCGACCGGCCACCTCGGCGAGGGGCGAGACCTACGAACTCTCCGCGGCGGGATTCGACGCCATCCGAATGCTCGAACAGCTGCGCACCCCACCGCAGACCGCGACCGAATCACGACTGGTCAGCCTCGCCCAATCGGTGCGGCAGCTGGCCATCGACACCGACCCGGACAGCTCGCGTCGGTTAAAATCCCTGCGAGCCGAACGTGACCGCATCGATGCTGAGATCGCCCGCGTCCGCCGCGGAGATCCCCGCTCGATCGTCCTCGACCGGCGCCGGGCGAATGAGCGCGTCGGCGACATCCTCCAACAGGCGCAGGGGCTGCCCGCCGACTTCGCACGTGTTCGCGCTCGCTTCGAAGAGCTCAACCAGGAGCTGCGGATCTCGATCCTCACCGCCGAGGACTCACAGTCCCAGGTACTTGACGAGGTCTTCCGCGGAGTCGACCTCATCGAATCCTCTGATGAGGGCAGAACCTTCTCCGCCTTCTCTCAACTCGTCCGCGATCCCGAGCAAGCCTCGGCCTTCGACGAAGATATCGCAGCGATCCTCGACCGTGACTTCTCAGCTGCGCTGACGGCCGAGACCCGCCGTTCACTGCGCACCCTCATGCGGCAGATGAAGGACGGCTCACGCGAAGTCTCCGACATCCTGTCCGAATTCGCCCGCGGTCTGCGCCGCTATGTCCATTCCCACGAATTCCAACGCGACCGCGTCATGCGCACCCTGATCCAGGATGCCTTGGCCGCGGCAGCCCCGGTCTCACAGGTCCGCAAACCCTACGACGACCTCGGCGCGGATCTCGAGCTTTCGAGCGTCGCACTGGGCAGCGTCGGGGAGGTCGTCCTCCACGACCCCACCGAGTTCGATGCCGGCGCCGAACTGGGCGAGGCGACCGAGACCGAGGTCGACTTCGCTGAACTCATCGCCGTCGCAAGGGAATCCGAGATCGACTTCTCCGAACTGTCCGATAACGTCAATCAGGCCATCCATGGATCCGAGCAGATCTCCGTCGCCGAGGTGCTCGACCAGTTCCCGGCCTCACAGGGCTTGGCGAGCGTCGTCGGCCTCCTGTCCCTGGCCAGCACCTATGGACATGTCGATTCCGAAGCGCGAGACCGACTCGAATGGGCCGGGGTCGACGGAATTGGACGCAGCGCCACGATCCGCCGTCACTACTTCACCGAAGGCATCACACTATGAACGATTCCGCAGACGCACCTATCGAGTCTGAGGAGTCCGACCAGAATCCGAGTGGGCTGTGGTTTGAGGACACGGGCACCTTGGGTGAGCGCACCCGCAGAGTTCTGCTCGAACTGCTCAAGGGCCCCTATGTCTCCGGCGCACAGAGTCCGCAGCTGTGGTCGGCACTGGTTGCCGACGAGTCCATTGTGCGATCACGGCTGCACGACCTGTTCTTGGATCTCGTCATCGACAAGCTCGACGAATTCGCCTTCACCCGCAAGGTCGTCTCCGAGGAGATCGACGTGCCCGCTGCGGTGCGCAGCGAACGGCTGACCTTTCTCGATACCGCCATGCTTCTCGTCCTGCGGCAGATGCTGCTGGCCGCACCCGGCGAGCGGCGTGTGATCGTCGATCGTGAGGAGGTCTACGAACGTCTCGCGATCTATCGCACAGGCGACGAGTCGACGTTCCAGCGCAATCTCAATGGTGCCTGGAGCCGGATGAGCAACCGTCTGCGCGTCCTTCACAAGGCAGGCGATGAGCGTTTCGAAATCTCGCCGATGGTGAAGTTCCTCATCGATGAGGACCAGGTGCATGAGCTCATCGACGTCTACGAACGAATCGCCTCGGGAGAGGCCAAGGGCTCCATCGCCGAGGTGGGACTCAGTTCCCATGCGACTGACGGTCCTGACGATCCTGACGATCCTGACGATCCTGACGATCCTGACGGTCCTGACAGTTCTGACGATCCCGAAGGCTCCGATCCTGATTCCGGACTCGGTACCGATGACTCCGAGGAGGAGGAAGCGTGACCGAAGCCCTCTTCCCGCTCGATGCCGCACTCATCGCCGACCAGGCCCGCGCCCGCGGCACCGATCGTCCTGACGTCGGCAGCCAGTGGAGGCTGTCCGAGATCCAGATCGCGAACTGGGGCACCTTCGACGCCGACATCCATCGCATCCCTGTCTCCCACAAGGGTCACCTGATCACCGGCCCCTCGGGGTCGGGCAAGTCCTCACTGCTCGACGGCATCGCCGCCGTGCTCACACCGGACAAGTGGCTGCGCTTCAACGTCGCAGCCCAGACTGCGGGCAGTCGGGTCGATCAGCGCAGTCTCGTCAGCTATGTCCGCGGCGCGTGGACCCGCACAGCGGATTCCGATGAGGACCGTGTCGTGAGCAAGTACCTGCGTCCGCGTGCCACGTGGAGCGGCATCATCCTCCGCTACGACAATGGCACGGACCGTCCCCTGTCACTGGCCAGGCTCTTCTTCATCAAGGGCTCGGGCACGAAGATGACCGACCTGTCCGATGTCTGCATTCTCGAACGGGCAGGCCTCGACCTCGCCGACCTGCAGCAGTACGCGCGGTCCGGTCTCGAGACCCGGACGCTCAAGACCGAGCATCCGGAAGCGCTCATCACCTCAAATGGTTCCCACGCCAGGTTCTACGCCCGGATGCGCAAGGTCTTCGGTATGGCCAGCGAATCGGCGCTGCAGCTGCTGCACAAGACCCAATCGGCCAAGAGCCTCGACAGTCTCGACCGTCTCTTCCGCGACCACATGCTCGAACCGCCAGTCACCTTCGACCTGGCAGAGACCGCGGTCAACCAGTTCGGAGACCTCAAGGACGCCCACGACCACGTGGTCGAACTGCGCCGTCAACGCGACCACCTCCTGCAACTGCGCGAAGCCTCGAACCGATACGACTTCGCCCACGAGTCCGCGGCGAAGTCGATCGCCCTCAACGATGCCCTGCTGCCGTTCCAGAAGCGGCGCGAACTCGACCTCATGCGCTCAGATCTCTCATCCCAGCGCCGGGAGCTCGTCGAAATCGAAGTCGCTGCAGACCGGGCCAAGAAGGACTATGACGCTGCCCTCGACGAATACGACCTCGCCCGTCGGGCCACCCTCGACCTCGGCGGTTCAGAGGCCGAACACCTGCAGCAGCGCATCGACACGGCCGAGACCGAACGCAGGGCCATCGCCGACCGGTGGGCCAGCCTGGAGCGACAGCTGCAGCAGGCAGACATCGGACAGGTGCCCGCCTCGGCGACTGAATTCGCCGAACTCCAGGCCAAGATCGCCTCGACACTCGATGAGGAGACACAGGCCGCGGGCCCCAGCCATGCCGACCACGACCGCTTCTCGAAGACCCGGGCACGTGTCAGGGAACTCGAAGCTGAGATCGACTCCCTGCGTCGTTCGGGTTCGACCGTGCCAGGCAACCTGCTCCAGATCCGACAGGAACTGGCCGAGGACACCGGCTTGAGCGAGAAGGCGCTGCCGTTCGCCGCCGAACTCATCGACGTCGACCCCGACCAGGCGGCCTGGACCGGGGCGATCGAACGTGTGCTGCGTCCGCTGGCTCTTACGGTCCTCGTGCGCAGCGAGAACCTCGGTGCGGTCCGGTCCTGGGTCGACTCCCATCGGATCAAGGGGCGACTGGTGTTTGAGGAGATCCCCGCGCACGCCGCGAAACCACGACCCGTCAACAGCACGAAGTCCCTGGTCAACAAAGTCACTGTCGCCGAGACCGGATTCGGCGAGTGGGTCCATTCCACTTTGTCCGAACGCTTCGACTTCGTCTGTGTCGAGCGACCCGACGAACTCGATGACCATCCCCGTGCTGTGACGATGAAGGGCCAGGTCAAGACCTCCCGGACCCGTTATGAGAAGGATGACCGGCGTCGCATCGACGATCGCAGCCAGTGGGTGCTCGGTGACAGGGAGAACAAACTCGAAGCTCTCATCGCCGCACTGAAAGACGCCCAGGCGGACCTGGCCGAGGCGCAGGCCGTCGTGGAAACCGCGAACGCGGAGAGCGCACAGGCTCACCGACGAAAGGGCATCCTCGCCGGTATCCGCGAACAGTCCTGGCGCGATGTGGACCTGTCCGGGGCCAAGGAGACGATCACCACGCTGGAGAAGGCGCTGCGCGAACTCGAGGACGCAGACGGTGACCTGCAGCAGGCGATCGGAGCCGAACGCGAAGCCCGTGCGGCGAAGGAATCAGCCGAGGTCGCCACGCGCGACTGCGACTATGCCCTGCGTCGGGCGAACGAAGAGATCACCAGTCTGCGGGCACGTCTCAGCCGTCTCGAGGATGACGTCAGCGCCGGGCACATCTCCGAGGTGGATCCGACGATTGCCGAGGAGCTCGAGGCCCGATTCACGCGTATCCAGCGCCGCGTCAAGCGCGAATCTCTGCCCGAAATCGGCCAGCAGGTCTCTCAGGCTCTGCAGTCGGAGAAGGACAGAGCACAGGCCGCGGCAAGCGAAGCCGGTCAGGTCGTGACCAGGCTGGCCGCTGAGTTCAAGGCCGCGTGGTCCTCGGTTGCCTCCGATCTCACCGCCGATGTCGCTGATCGACACGACTACCTGGTGATGCTCGATGAGATCCTGGCCAACGGACTGCCCGATCATGAGAACAGGTTCCGGGATCTGCTGAGTGAGCGCTCCCGCGACCTCATCGGCGAACTCCTCAACGAGATCCATGCCGCCCCACGCGAGATCGAGGACCGGGTCGCGCCGATCAACTCCTCGCTCCTGCGGTCCCAGTTCGATGAAGGTCGTTACCTGCGACTGAAGGTCAAGACTCGGCGCAGTGAAACCGTCAACGCCTTCATCGCCGACCTCCGCAAGGTCGCCAGCGGCACCTGGGGTGAAGAGGACATGACCACGGCGGAGGACAAATACGACACCCTCGCCGAGGTGATGCGCCGGTTCTCATCGAGCGAGCACGTTGACAAGGTGTGGAAGAACCACTGCCTCGATACTCGTCTGCACGTGACTTTCCTTGCCGAGGAGATCGATGACCACGGTCGGGCCCACGCCACCTACGATTCCGGGGCGGCGATGTCCGGCGGGCAGCAGCAGAAGCTTGTGATCTTCTGCCTCGCAGCGGCTCTGCGCTACCAGTTGGCCGATCCAGACGAGGCGATCTCGAAGTACGGCACGATCATCCTCGATGAGGCCTTCGACAAGGCAGACACGAGGTACACGCGCATGGCTCTGAACATCTTCATCGAGTTCGGATTCCACATGGTCCTGGCCACCCCGCAGAAGCTGCTGCAGACCATCGAACCCTATGTCGGTGCGGCGACCTCGATCGAGAACCCGAGCCGACAGAAGACACTTGCAGCGACCATGGTCTGGGACACGGCCGGCGGCGACCTTGGTGAGGACCCGAACGGGCAAGGCGACGCCGCGTCTCTGGCACCGGCAGCTGCGACAGATGAGCGCGAGGACGTCTGATCGAATGAGCAGCCGATGACTATGCTCACCGTCACCGGGGCGGATGCGCTCACCTCGGCGAGGGAGTCGACGGCTCCGACCGAGGTTTCGGAATGACCGAGGATCCGACGTGAACGGCCAGGAAGCGGCGGCGACCGACCGGCCACGCGGTGGCCTGGCCGCATTGTGCATCGCCGAACTATGCAGCTGGGGTCTGCTCTACTACTCCCTGCCGGTGGCGGTGACACGTATCTCCGCGGACATGCAGTGGAGTCAGACGACGGTGACGGGGGCACTGACGGTGGGGCTCATCATCTCCGCGCTCGCCGGCGTCCGCGTCGGCAGAATGCTGGATTCGCACGGGCCGCGCACGCTCATGAGCCTCGGCACGGTCATCGGCATCCTCGCGTTGCTGTTGGTGGCGGCGGCGCCGAATCTTGTTGTCTTCTTCGCAGCCTGGGTGCTCGCGGGTTTCGCCCAGGCTGCCACCCTCTATCCTCCGGCGTTCGCCGTCGTGACCCGATGGTACGGGACAGACAGAGTCAAGCCATTGACGACGATCACCCTCGTCGGTGGACTCGCGTCGACCGTGTTCGCGCCGATCATCGCCTGGCTCATCGACTCCTGCGGCTGGCGCACCACCTACGTCATCCTCGCCGGAATCCTAGCGGTCACCGCGCTGCCGATGCATCTGTTCTTCCTCAACCGCAGGTGGACCGACGAGGAGGCGCAGGTGTCGCGGACGCCATCGAAGGCAGAGATCCGTGCGGTCACTCGGTCCAGTCGTTTCATCATCCTGCAGATCTCCGTGGCACTGTCGACCTTCACGCTCTTCGCCGTGACGATCAACATCATCCCGCTCTTCATCGAGCGCGGCGCCGCATACGGACTCGCAGCAATCGCACTCGGGATCGTCGGCTTCGGGCAGGTCACTGGCCGATTCTTCTACCCTGCACTCGAACGCCGGACCACCTCACGGGCCAGAACCATATTGCTGTTCGCCTGCGGGGCGGCCGGACTCTGGCTGTTGGCGTTCGTCTCTGGCCCGATCTGGCTGCTCATCGGCATCGGTATGCTCACCGGCGGCGTGCGCGGATGCATCACCTTGCTCCAGGCGACAGCCGTCGCCGATAGGTGGGGGACGACCAACTTCGGTGCGATCAACGGGGTCTTCGTCGCCCCTATCACCGTCGGCACCGCGCTGGCCCCCGTCGCCGGTCCCGCGCTGGCCGGAGTCGTCGGGGGCTATCCGACGATGGCGATCGTCATGGCAGCGTTGCTGACCGGGGCGACGATGTTGTCGGCGCGGACGTGAATGCGGCACTGACGTCAACGACGCCTGTGCGCATGTCCGTTGTCTCTGACTTCACATCTGCAGACCGCTGACCTCGGGGCTAGACTGAAACCGCGGTACCAGCCTGTGTCAGCACTCTGACTGGGATGCTGATGGAGGTCCACCCAGGAGCTGTGAGAGCTCCACGTGTTCCAACGGAAGGAATCCTATGCCCACCGTCGCCGGAAACATTGTCGATACGCTCGTGGCCAGCGGAGTCAAGCGGGTCTACGGGATCCCGGGAGATTCGCTCAACGGCTTCACCGATGCCCTGCGAGTCAACCCTCAGCTCGAATGGGTCCACGTCCGCCATGAAGAGGCGGCATCCTTCGCCGCCAGCGGCGAGGCCGCACTGACCGGTGAACTCGCCGTCTGCGCAGGCAGCTGTGGACCGGGTAACCTTCACCTCATCAACGGACTCTACGACGCCCAGCGCTCCCGGGTGCCGGTGCTCGCCATCGCCGCTCACATCCCCAGCGATGAGATCGGCTCCAACTACTTCCAGGAAACCCACCCGACCGAGCTGTTCCGCGAATGCAGCGTCTACGTCGAACACGTGGCGACCGCGGAGCAGATGCCTCGCCTGCTGCGCATCGCCATGCGCGAGGCCATCGAGAAGCGCGGTGTTGCCGTTCTCGTCATCCCCGGTGACGTCGGGCTCACCGATATCTCTGCCGCCGCCGAGGTGGTGCGGTCCTATGCACCCCGTGTGATCCCCGCCGAATCCCAGCTTGAAGCGGCTGCGAAGGCTCTGAACAAGAGCAAGAAGGTCACGATCCTCGCCGGCGCCGGAACGCAGGGTGCCCATGACGAACTCATCGCCATCGCCGCCAAGCTCCAGGCGCCGATCGTGCACTCGCTGCGCGGCAAGGAGTTCATCGAATACGATAACCCCTACGACGTGGGCATGACCGGGCTGCTCGGCTTCTCGTCCGGCTACCATGCGCTCAAAGACTGCGACACCTTGCTCATGTTGGGCACCGACCTGCCTTATCAGCAGTTCTATCCCGAGGACGCGACAGTCATCCAGGCCGATGTCAGAGGCTCCCAGATCGGCCGACGAACACGCGTCGACATCGGTTTGGTGGGCACAGTGGCCGACACCGTCGGCGAGCTCCTGCCGCTGATCAAACCGAGCCGCAGCAGTGCGCATCTGAAGTCGATGACCAAGCACTACGGCAAGACCCGCAAGGACCTCGATGAACTCGCCACCCCGTCGAAGCGGACGATCCACCCGCAGTATCTGACTCGCCTCATCGATGAGATGGCCGATGACGACGCTGTGTTCGTCCCCGATGTGGGTTCACCTGTCGTTTGGGCCGCCAGGTACCTGACGATGAACGGCAAACGCCGGCTCATCGGGTCCTTCAGCCACGGGTCCATGGCCAATGCCCTGTCCCAAAGCGTCGGCGTGCAGGCCTCCCATCCGGATCGTCAGACGATCGCGCTCGCCGGCGACGGTGGCCTTGCCATGCTGTTGGGCGAGCTCATCACCCTGACTCAGAACAAGCTGCCGGTCAAGACCGTCGTCTACAACAACTCCTCGTTGAACTTCGTGGAGTTGGAGATGAAGGCCGCCGGTTTCGTCACGTTCGGGACCGAATTGTCGAACCCCGACTTCTCCACCATCGCCGAGGCGGTCGGCATCAAGGGCTTCCGCGTCGAGAAGTCGAAGGACTTGCCGAAGGTGGTCAAGGAGTTCCTCGCCTACGACGGGGCAGCCATCCTCGATGTCGTCACCGAACGCCAGGAACTGTCCATGCCGCCGACGATCACTGCCGAACAGGCCAAGGGCTTCGCGCTCTACGCCGTCCGCACGGTGCTCTCCGGCAAGGGCGACGAACTCATCGACCTGGCGCGCACGAACATCCGCCAGCTGTTCTGAGAGTCGCTGGGCGTTGTCGGGCTGCCGGGCTGCCGCTCAAGCCTGTGCGCGTCAACGGTTGGTAAGTTCTTCTCGACCCGGAGCTCTGGATCGAGAAGAACTTACCAACCGTTTGCCTCTTCAGCTGCCGCCTCTTGCGTTGCCGTCAGCTGCAGGTTCAGGCAGGTTTGTTCAGGTGAGTGTCGAGAAGCTTCCCAAAGGTCGCCATATCTGTCTTCTTCGTGACTCGGAGGACGGTCCACCCCTCGGCTTCCAACAGTTGCTGTCGTTCGATGTCAGTGTTGAATTGCCCCTCTGACGATCGATGATGGTCTCCCTCGTATTCGATTGCCAGCTTGAGCTCTGGATATCCCAGATCGGGTTGCAGGATCACATTCTTGATCCGGCAGAGAACCTGCGGATGAACTACAGGCTCAGGAAAGCCGTTGCCGATGAGCCACAGCCGTAGCCAGGTCTCACGAGGGGAGTCAACGGTCAGGCGGATGAGCGAGAACGCCTTCTCGATCCTTCGGCGGCTGCGGACTTGGCGGCGAGTGGCGAGTTCAGATTGAAGCGATTCGACAGTGGTCTTCGGGCCGCCGAATCGCTTCGACACCACCGCATCGCCGAATTGCACGAGTTCGAGCAGACTGAGGTGAGAGCCGAGTTCGACGAGAAGGTGTGGAACCGTGACCAATTGCAGGTCGAAGAAGTCGACCTGCTTGAGCTGCCGATGTCGATGAAGAATGACCTGCCGCATATTGACTCGGGTACAGGCCGTGTCTCCGGCAACGTGTAGATCCTGGTCCCGGATTCGATTCGGCACCGGCAAGCCGTAGAGGCGAGCCGCAGTCCAGAATGTGCCAGCCAGGTCGGGGCGTCGCAGGCGAAAGCCTCGTAGCTGCGTCGCAACTCTCTGCCACTCGGCTCCTGCCCAAACCGGTGTGGGAGCCACGATGTCCTCGGTGCTGTCGATCCAAACGCCATGGACCATCTGGATATAGCGCGGATCATGCTGCAGCGCATACGAAGTAATATTCCGAGCGGCTAGATCGGCGCGGGTGAATGGGGTCGGCATCTGCCTGAACGTCATCGGTTTCGAGTGCCAATACGACATGCTGATCAGTATCGGGCGGCCAGCGGCACGCTTTCCACGTGGCTTGGGAGCGTTGGGGATAACGACCCTGCATCCCCAGGGGAATTACGTCCAAGTCAGGTCCAGCTGTGGACAGACGCGCACTCGGCTCGAGTGGCGATTTCCGTTGACGCTGAGCGGTATTCGCATGATCGCGCCTGTTGTGATCGCAGCTGTTGCTTTCGGCCCCGGCAGGAAGGTCTAGGTCTCACAATGTTCCGAAGCTCGGGGTCATCCACACTGCAAAGCGCATGAGTCGACTTTCGCAGGCCCCGCAATACGGAATCCAGACATTTCTGCGGACTATTGCTGAAACGGTTGGTAAGTTCGTCGCGATCCCGAGCTCAGGATCGCGACGAACTTACCAACCGTTGGCGCAGGAGGCCCCTGTCATGTTGGCGCAAGAAGCCCCTGCCGCGCTCACTGCGGTCTGACTAGCTGCGCTCACGTTCGTCGCGGGGAACGTGAGCCTCACAATTCACGCGATCGAATACTCCGCCAGGGCCTGCACGGTGACCAGTGCTGCAGTCATGGCCTCGTGGCCCTTGTCCTCCTGCGATCCCTCGAGTCCGGCACGGTCGAGTCCCTGCTGCTCGGTGTCGCAGGTGAGCACCCCGAACCCGACCGGTTTGCGGGAGTCGATGGCAACGCGGTTGAGACCGTCGGTGGCTGCTTGGCACACATAGTCGAAGTGTGGGGTGCCGCCGCGGATGACGACGCCGAGGGCGACGACCGCGTCGAAGTGCGGTGCCAGTCGGGCCGCGGCGATGGGCAGCTCGAAGCTTCCTGGGACCCGCACCAGGGTGGCTTGGGCTCCAGCCTCGTCGGCCGCACGTTGGGCGCCGTCGACCAGGCCGTCCATGATCTGTGTGTGCCAGGATGCTGCGATGATGGCGACGCGAGTATCGGCCGCGGAGACGGCGAGCTCGGGTGCTCCGGAATGTGCCATGGGTAATTCCTTTCGTGCCGGCCGTGGTGGCCGGAAGAGTCAGTGGTCAGAAGTGGGAGTGTTTGAAACGGCCGCTCAGCAGTGGTGCTTCTCAGCAGTGGTGCTTCTCAGCGATGGTCGCCGAGGCTGTGGCGCTGCCGACCACCGAGGGCAGGGTCAGCGTGTGGTGCATTCGCTCGCGCTTGGTGGTCAGGTAGTTCGAGTTCTCCGGCCGCGCTGGGATCTCAAGCGGAACGACGGCCTCGATCGTGATTCCCAGTGCTTCGAGCGCCCGGGTCTTGTCCGGGTTGTTCGTCAGCAGACGGATGCGAGTCAGGCCGATGGAGCGTAGGATCTCCGCGGCTGCACGGTAGTCGCGGTCATCGTCGTGGAAGCCGAGCTCACGGTTCGCATCCACGGTGTCCAACCCCCGATCCTGCAGGGCGTAGGCGCGGAGTTTGTTGCTCAGCCCGATTCCGCGACCCTCGTGTCCGGTCATATAGATCACGGCACCACCCTCGTCAAAGACGCGCTGCAGTGCCAGATCCAGCTGCTCCCCGCAGTCGCAGCGGTGAGATCCGAAGACATCCCCGGTCAGGCACTCCGAATGCACCCGAACCAGAGGTGCAGGCCCGCGCAGTGACGACTCTTGAGCCGTCGGTTCGTCGGCAACAGCGGCAGACTCGATCCTGGAGAACACGCCGAGGTGGTCGTGACCGTCGATCGTGAACGCACGTGCTCTGAAGCTCCCGTGCTTGGTCGGCAGCGGAACTTCTGCCGAGGCTTCGATCGCTCGCGGGGTCGTATCTGTCTCGTTGAGGTAGTCGATGAGTCCTTCGATTGAGACCATGACCAGCTTGTGGGCATCGGCGAACTCGCGCAGGGAGTCGAAGCGCATCATCGAACCGTCGTCATGGACGACCTCGCCGATCATTGCCACAGGAGCAGCCCCGGCCAGTCGTGCGAACTCGACTCCAGCCTCGGTGTGGCCTGGGCGTTCACGGACTCCACCGGACTTTGCGATGAGCGGGAACACGTGCCCGGGGCGTGTGATCGATGCCGGATCGGGGACTGCTGCGGCAAGGTGGCGTCCGGTCAGGGCACGTTCGGCGGCACTGATTCCGGTGGTCACGCCGACCGCGTCGCAGCTGATCGTGTAGGCGGTTCCCTTCGGGTCTTCGTTCGCAGAGACCATGGGCGGCAGTTCGAGTGCGGCGGCACGCTCAGCATCCATGGGCGCGCAGATGACTCCAGAAGTGTAACGGACGAAGAAGCCCATGGTGGCCGCCTCGGCGAACTCGGCGGCCATGATGAGGTCGCCTTCGTTCTCGCGGTCCTCATCATCGACGACGACGATGGGCTGGCCCGCCGCGAACGCAGCGATCGCGTCCTCGATCGGATCGAGCCGCGCAGCGGTTGGGTCGGTATCAGGCATTGTCGGCTCCTTGTCGAGTGCTGCTGTCAGTTGAGTTGAAGAGAGTGGTTGTCTCGGCAGATGTGGCAGATTCCGCAGAAGCGGTGATCTCTGTGCGGAATGAGAGCAGGCGGGCGGTGTACTTCGCGAGCACGTCCACCTCGACGTTGACCGGATCACCGGGGGCCAGATCGCCGAACGTGGTGTGGGTCAACGTGGCCGGGATGAGTCCGACCTCGACCCAGGCGCTGGTCTCGCTGGGTCCTGATACGGCTGTCAGCGTCAGCGAGACGCCATTGAGGGCGATGGAACCCTTGGTAGCGGTGTAAGGAGCCAGAGAGTTCGGGATGCCGATGCGTAATGTCGACCACTCATCGAAGTCGTCGCGGCTCAGCAGTTCACCGCACCCGTCGACATGTCCCTGCACCACATGCCCATCGAAGCGTCCCGACGCCGGTGTGCACCTCTCCAGGTTGACCCGGTCCCCGGTGCGCAAGGCTCCCAGCCCGGTCAGTCGCAGGGTCTCGCCCATTACCTCGGCGGTGAAGGGTCCCTGCACCTCGGCGGTGAAGGCACCCGGCGATTCGGAAGGCGAACCGTTGGGCGGTGAGGATGTCTCGTTCCTGACCGAGGTCAGGCACACGCCGTTGACGGCCAGTGACCCGCCGAGGCCGAGGTCGTCGACGAGTCCCTTGGCGTCGATGGTGATGACAGCCGAATCGTCCCTGCGGTCGATGGCTGCGACGATGCCGAGCTCTTCGATGATGCCGGTGAACATGTGCCCTCCGAGTGAGTGTGCGATCAGTGAGTAGGTGGTGAGTCAGATGGTGTAGTTGTCGGTGGTGCCGAGACCGGCGTCGTCGGTGACGAAGTGCAGAAGCACGTCGGGTCCAAGTCGCGCGACTGCAGGTTCAGCGGTCTCGTCGGGAACCAGACCGACCGCCGCACTCAGCGTCGACGTGCCCAGGCCCGATAGGCTGGATTTCCCCGTGCCCACCAGCAGTGGAGCCTGGTAGCAGAAGACTTCGTCGACTGCACCGGCGGCGAAGAAGGCGCCGAGCACGCTGGGCCCACCCTCGACAAGGATGTGGTGCAGACCGCGGGCATGCAGTTCGCCCAGTGCTGCAGTGATGTCGCGTGTGCGAAGGTGAATCGTGTCGGGGTTGAGTGCAAGGAACGATTCCTGCGGCAGGGAGGTCAGCCCGAGCACGATGGGCACCGGTTGGGTTTCCAGCGGTTCACCACCTGGTCCCCTGGCATTGAGTCGGGGGTCATCGGCGAGTACCGTTCCGGTGCCGACGAGGATGCCGTCGACCCGGGACCGAAACTCATGTGAATGCTCTCGCGATTGCGCCGAGGTGATCCACTGGCTGGTCCCATCGGAGGCCGCGACCATGCCATCAAGACTCTGTGCGATCTTCACCGTGACGAAGGGACGCTCGGCATCGACGGCACGACGCCACCTGGCGTTGAGAGCCGAGGACTCGTCACGGCCAAGGCCCGAGCGGACCCGAACCCCCGCCTCGGCGAGCGTGGCTCCACCACCGGCGGCGACGCCGTTGGAATCGGGCAGAGCGAAGACGACGTCGGGGATGCCTGCATCGATGATCGCCTGGGTGCACGGTCCGGTCCGGCCGGTGTGATTGCACGGCTCAAGGGTCACGAACAGGGTGGAGGCGGCGAGGTCGACGCCGAGGTCGATGGCCGTGGTGATGGCGTCCACCTCGGCGTGGGGACTGCCTGCGCCTGCATGATGGCCGACGACGACCTGCGAGTCCCTCGTCAGAATCGCGGCTCCAACCAGAGGATTCGCGCCCCGGTGACCGTTTCGCGCGGCCTGCAGGGCAGCGGTCATCGCAGTCGTTTCGAGATCGGTGAACCCCGCGTACATGAAAAAACCTCCCGAACTGATGCCGGGAGGGAGGATATTGCGGGTGCAACTATCAGAGCGTGCGGACCTGTGCGGCAGTGCATTGGGATGCACCGAATCACAGCGACCGCGGTCGCCATGCTCCTCCCATCCAGACTCTGACTGTCGGTCTCGGAATTTCACCAAGTCAACCTCCTGCACGAATGCAGTCGGCTCGCGGACTATCACCGCCGGTACGGATTTTCACCGTCCCCGGAACATGTGACCACAGATTAGCATGCCCCTTGCCGAGGTGGCCATGATGTCCGTCACATGAGAAGTGCAGGTGCCCTGCCGCAGTTCAGCCGGGCCAGCATCGCGGGTGCGGTCGTGGGCGGCGGCGCCTTCGCTGTTGAGGGGGTCCTTGCGATATTGCATAACCAAGGTATATAAAAGAGTTATGGATGATGTTGATTCGGCGGAGCTCGTCACGGACCTTGTCGTTGTCTCCTCGCGTCTGACCAGGGCGTTGAGGCGAGTCGTCGGCAATGAAAGTGACCTTGTCGCCTTGCGTGCGCTCAGCGTGGTCGAGCAGTACCAGCCTGTCCGGGTCGGGCATTTCGCGCAGGGGTACCTGTGCTCGCAGCCTGCTGCGACCAAGGTCTTGGCCCGACTCGAAGAGGCCGGATATGTCCTTCGCGAAGCCAGCCCGAGTGACAGGCGGGCCTCACAGTTCTCACTGACGGAGGCGGGCCGTGCGCGGTTGGCCGAGAACCGCACCATCCTGGTCGAGCGGATGGAGCCCTACTTCGAGGCTCTGACTCCCGACGACAGGCTCAGTGTCCATCGGGCACTGGGATTGGTCTCGAAATTTCTGCAGGAACAGCATCCCGTGGATGTTGACGAAGTCCAGCAGGACGAGACGCACACCGGCTGACGAACACACGTCAGGCCAACAACAGCGAAACATGAAATACCGACGAAAGGGTGCGCAGGAACAGCAATGAGCGTGTCACCAGGTAATGAAGCACAGACGAAAGACGGGGAGGGCGCGGAAGCATCGATTCTGCGGCAACCACGAGCAGTATGGGCAGTCGCGTTCGCCGCGGTCATCGCGTTCATGGGTATCGGTCTGGTTGATCCGATTCTGCCCGCGATCTCCGCCGAACTCCACGCATCCCCGTCGCAGTCGATGCTGCTGTTCACCAGCTACCTGTTCATCACCGGCGGCATGATGTTCTTCACGAGCTTCGTGTCCTCCCGGATCGGTGCGAAGACCACGTTGCTCATCGGCCTCATCCTCATCGTCGCGTTCTCCGCCCTGGCCGGATTCTCCGGCAGCGTCGACCAGATCATCGGCTTCCGCGCGGGCTGGGGATTGGGCAACGCGCTCTTCATCTCCACCGCTCTCTCAACCATCGTCGGTGCCGCCTCCGGTGGTGCCGACAAAGCGATCATTCTCTACGAGGCCGCCCTGGGCATCGGCATTGCGACCGGCCCTCTGTTGGGTGGCCTGCTGGGCGGAATCTCCTGGCGCGGACCGTTCTTCGGCACCGCTGTCCTCATGGCCATCGGCTTCATCGCCATCGTCATTTTGCTGCCCGGCGGGAAGACCGGCACCGGCATCAAGACCTCGCCCGAGCCGATCAAGCTCAGTGCCACCTTCCGGGCGCTTGGTCGTCCCGGCGTCCTCGTGCTCGGCATCGCCGCATTGCTGTACAACTTCGGCTTCTTCATTCTCCTGGCCTACAGTCCGTTCCCTGTCGAGGCGGCCGCGGCAAAGGCCGGCATCGAGGACTTCGGGGCTATGGGCCTCGGCTATGTCTTCTTCGGCTGGGGCATGTGCGTGGCTATCACTTCGGTCTTCGGGGCTCCACTTCTGACCAAACGTCTGGGGCGTCGCCGCAGTCTCGTTGTCGCACTGATTGCTCTCGCGGTGCTGCTGGCTGTCATGGGATTCCTCGTCGAATCCTTCACTGGCATCATCGTCTGCGTCATCGTGGCCGGATTGATCCTGGGCGTACTCAACACCGTATTCACCGAATCGGCGATGGAAGTCAGCGACCTGCCTCGTCCTGTAGCTTCAGGGACCTACTCGGGTGTGCGCTTCATCGGCGGCGCAGTCGCACCGATTGTGGCCGGTGTCGTCTCCGAGTCGATCGGCACCGGAGCACCATACTTCTTCGGCACTGCAGTGGTGTTCTTGGCAGTCATCGTCATCGCTGTCGGCTGGAAGACTCTGCGCCGAGTCGATGGTCACATCGACGAAGCGCCGGTTGACGAAGCCTATGCGCTGACCGGCGGAGACGCCTGAACTGAGAGCGTTGACGGCGAAGAGCCGCGTGCATCGAATATTCGCTTGAAGCGATCCGGCAGTGGCGTTCGAGAAGATGTGTCTTCTCGGGCGCTTCTCGCGTAGTAGTAGTGCCGTTGTGATTGGTCCAGTCGAACAATTCAGTCAGCTGTTCATTTCACGTTCCAGATTTGGAACACCGCGAATGCGCGGATTCCGGTCACTTTGTAGCACAATTGGTAGTGCACTCACTGTGCAGAGACGATATTTTTCCTACACGAAGGTCACCATGTCCTACGACGCGAACAGCGCCTACAACGCGAACAACGCCTATCCTGCTGGTTCCGGTGCCGCTGGCCCAGGTGCTATGGGTCCTGGTGGCCAGATCCGTGGGGCGGCCAGCCCCGATGATCTCTCGCTTCCTCTTTACGGCGCATCGTTCGGCCAGGCAGTCAAGCGATTCTTCAAGAAGTACGCCAAGTTCTCCGGACGTGCATCGCGCAGCGAGTATTGGTGGGCGGCGCTGTTCCTCTTCCTGATCCAGCTCATTCCCAGCATCCTCTACTCGATTGGTCTCGGCATGACGGCCGGGGCTGCCTCGATGGCCGCAGCGGACCCTTACGGTGCTCAGATGTCGGCAGGACCTTCCGGTGGGGCGCTTGCACTCACTGCGATCGGTGGAATTCTGATGCTCCTCATCGGCCTTGCCATTATCGTTCCGACTTTGGCCCTCTCATGGCGCCGTCTCCACGATGCGAACTTTGCTGGTCCATTCTGGTTCCTCTCCTTCATTCCAGGCGTCGGGGGGATTATCGTGTTCGTTCTGATGCTCCTGCCTTCCAAACCCGAAGGCCAGCGCTTCGACGTGTGATCGTCTGAGCGTTCTCGCTTGAGCGGGGCTCTCATTGCAGAACTCCCTCTTCGAACGGACTTGAAGCTGCCGCATGCACACCCTGCATGCGGCAGCTTTTTCAATGTCGCGCCGTCCGTAGGTGCGCCGCCAACTCATGTATTCCGTGCCGTTTGGCATCGCAGCGTCCAACTCATACAGTTCGTTTCGCATAGCGCCTTGCGGCTGCTGAAACCTACCGCTGCAGCTGTATGTCGTGAGACTAACCGGGCGTGATGCTCCCCGGGCCGAGTTCGGTATCTCGCTGCGGCCGAGGGCGACTTTTTGTGGGATTGGAGACATCCGGGGAAATATAAGCAGAATATTCAGCTTCGGCCATTATAGTTACCTGTGAGTAACTTGACCTGCGTCAGACAGAGCGGCTTTGTCAGGGCCCATGCGGCGTAGTGTGTTTGGCAGCGGAACGTGTCTCAACCGCGTTCCCGGCGTCAGCGGCCAGCACAAACGGTCGACATAGTCGCACACCTTGGGAGCAGTGGAAATGCAGAGCACGTCACAGACGCTCGTCGACGAGACGGAACGGGCAACCAGCCAGGTCAGCCTCAGCGATTGGGGGATGTCGGGAAAGCAGGGAGACGTATTCTCCGGTATCGACCTCGACGTCCCTCCCGGAGCACTCTCCGTCATCCAGGGCGCCGCCGGCTCGGGAAAGACGTCCCTGCTGCTCTCGATCGCCGGACGCATGCGGGTGGACACTGGTCAAGGGCATGTGGGTGAACTCGACATTCGCAGACAGGCTCGCCGTGTGCGTGAACAGGTGACCGTCGGCCACGTCGCCGGTCTCACCGACCTCGAGAACGACTTCACGCTCGCCCAGCACCTCGCCGAGCGGCTCATCATGCTTCAGCCCTGGTACAAACCCTGGGTCTCGAAGTCCTCCCTACACGAGGTCATCGACGTCATCCGCGAAACCTTCACGTCCGCCACCGAGGTGATCGACCGTCTTCCCGAGAAGAACTTCTCCTCATTTGAGGTCAAGGATGCCGACTTCCTCATCGATGACGAGGGCAAGGCCTTCGTCTCTGAACTCAGCGAGTTGCAGAAGTTTCTCCTCGAGCTCGGGCTCGCCAGCCTCGCCCAGGCCCCGGTCGTCGTCCTCGACAACATCGACTACCTGCGTGAACGCGAAGACCGTGCCCGCGCCTGGGCGGCAATTCTCATCTACCAGGAGCTGCGCCGCAAACGCGACCCAGAGCATCCGCTCACGGTGATCGCCTCCTGCGAGGATTCCACCGACGTCGACCTCGTCCTCGACGCGCTCGCCCCGGAGGTCTCACCCGCCTCGGTGGACACATTGTCCCTCACGCGCCATCCCCGTCACTGAGGCACCCCCGCCTCCAAAAGCTTTTCCGAATCAGACCCGACAATAAGGTGTTTCTGCGATGTTCTCTCTGCCTTGGCTCGAACTCTCTCGCTTTAAACGGCACACGATCACTCGCCTGGCGATCATCGTCGTCGCCGTCATTCCCGCGATCTACGGCGGTCTGTACCTGGCCTCGAACTGGGCACCGACTGACAACCTCGACAAGCTCCAGGCGGCCGTGGTCAACACGGACGAAGGTGCGGTGAAGCCTGGCTCCGGCAGCAAATCAGGCAATTCCGACAAGTCCGGCGAGAAGCTCCACGCAGGCGATGAGCTCGTCGACCAGATCACTCCCAAAGGCGAAGGCGGATTCGACTGGCAGGAGACATCGTTGAAAGAGGCCAACGACGGCCTCGCCGAAGGCAAGTACTTCGCTGTCCTTGAGATCCCGGAGAACTTCTCCGAGGAACTCGTCTCGACCGGCGGAGACGATCCAGAGCAGGCAGGACTGAACCTGCGCACCGACGACGCGCACAACTTCATCGTGGGGCAGATGGCAGGAACCATCCTCAACGAGATCAAATCAGGGCTGAACGAGACCACCACGGCCGAATACGTCACCGAGGTCTACCTCGGCTTCAATGACATCCATTCCTCGACGAAAAAGGCCGTCGACGGGGCGAGGCAGCTCAACGATGGTGCCGTCGATCTTCACGACGGAACGGGCGAGCTCTCCGACGGTGCGCATACCCTCGACAAGGGAGTCGGCACGCTGCAGAACGGCATCGGTGACCTCGACGAAGGGGCCGGTGAACTGGAAAAGGGCAGCGGCGATCTGAAGACCGGCGCAGATAAGCTGGCCAAGGGCACGACCGAGGCGAAGAACGGTTCGAAGAAGGTCGCCGACGGTGCCGGGCAGGTCGCCGACGGAACGGGCCAGCTGCGCGATACAGCTGACGAGGCCACGGACAAGGCCGAGGACCTCAAAGACAAGGCCGACGACCTCGTGGAAGGAACACGACCCAAGCTGAACCAGGCGGAGGGCGACTTCGACTCGGCGCGGAACACGGTCAACGGCGATATGGATGACCGGGTTGCGCAGCTGCGCGAAGACTACCCCGCCGATCCGAATGTCGCGAAGCTCGCCGATGACATGGACAACCTCGGCGGGGATCTGGACAAGGCCCACGGGCGAGCGTCGAAGGCGGCAGATGAGGCTAAGGATCTCGAGAATCCGGTCAAGGACGCCGTCGACGACGTCATGGGCAAGATCAGGGAAGCCGACAAGAAGATCGGCAAACTCGACGACGGCGCACAGAAGGTGGCCACCGGAGCCGACAACCTGCACTCCGGGCTGATCAAACTCGATGCCGGTGCAGGCGACCTGGCGAAGGGCGCCGGCGACCTCAATGACGGCGTCATACAGCTCAAGGACGGCACCGAGAAGGCCAAGACGGGCGTTGCCGACCTCAAGGACGGATCCTCGCAGCTTGCTGATGGCTCCGATGAACTCGACAAGGGTGCGAAGAAGCTCGTCGATGGTTCAGGAGAGCTCGCCGACAAGCTGGCCGATGGCCTCAAGCAGATCCCGACCTATGACAAGTCCGATCGCGAGAATCGCTCGGACGTCGTCGCGATGCCAGTCGACGCCGATAAGCTCAAGGACAACTCTGTGGATGCCTACGGCGAGGGGCTCGCCGCGTTCTTCGTCTCCCTGGCACTGTGGATCGGCGGCATGATCACCTACATGGTCATCAATGCGATCCCCTACCGCGCACTCATGTCCTCGGCGAAGTCCTCCCGAATCGCCTGGGCCGGCTACGTGCCCGGTCTCCTGTTCGGAGTGGCCCAAGTGGCGGTGCTCTACGGAGTGCTCACCTTTGCTCTCGACTTCTCCGCGGGCAGTTGGTTGTGGACTCTTTTGTTCTCGATCCTTGTGGCGGCCAGCTTCCACGCGGTCCACCAACTCTGCGTTGCGGCCTTGGGAGGGGTCGGCAGACTAGTCGCCCTGGTCCTGCTCATGGTGCAGATCGCCTCGGCGGGAGGCACTTATCCGGTGCAGACGGCGCCTGGCATCTTCCAGATCATCTCGCCTTTCCTGCCCATGACGCACGCCGTCAACGGCTTGCGGACCCTGATCGCCGGCGGGGACATGTTCATCGCCGCTCAGTCGGCAGTCGTCCTGTTGCTGATGACCGCGATCTGTCTGGTGGCAACCATGCTCGTCTGCGGCCGGAAGCGCACGGTCACCCTGACTCAGCTGCATCCGAGTCTTTCGCTGTAAGGCCTGATCTTCGCCGAGGCGGCGGTGCGTCGGCGCGCACCGTCGTCCTCGTCGTCCGGGGCAGCGAACTGGTCAGTCGTCATCGAAATACCGCAGGTATCGCTGTGGTTCCTGGAGGAATCGTCTCCAGTGGTCGACCATGTCGAGCCGATCCCATGTGGATTCGCGCAACCCCCATTCCCCGACCTCGACGAGTTTTGCGCCCTCTGCGCGGGCGAGGACGGGGGAGTGGGTAGCCATGATGGTCTGCAGCCCCGCGCGATCTCGCGCTCGGATGAGCTGCAGCAGGGTGAGCGAGGCAGTGAAGGACAGGGCGCTCTCCGGTTCGTCGAGGACCCACAGCCCCAAGTCCATGAACTTCCCCGTCAACATCTCGATGAACATCTCTCCGTGTGACTGCTGCGAGTAGTGGTGGCCGCGGCCGGCGCCGATCTCCATCAGGTAGGCCATGTTCTCGTGCATCGTCTCGGCACGGAGGAAGAAAGCGCCGCGATTGGACGCGGCACCGCGCACGATCTGCACGTGTTCGCTCAACTCCGGGACTTCCTCGGCGTGGTCTCGAACCTCCCATCCCGTGCCGCCCCCGTGCGGAAGGTTGAGGGCGGTGGCCAGTGCTTCGATGAGAGTCGACTTGCCCGAGCCGTTCTCGCCGACGAAGACAGTTGTGCGCTCGAACTCGAAGCCGTCCAGAAAGTCACGGGCAGCAGGCAGGTCACACAGCCATGGGCTGAGCTCTGGCGGAGAATGCGCATGTTTGGTGACGGATCGCAGCGGCAGGTCGATACGAGGATCCATGGGGGCGACGGTACACAACGACACTGACATAGCACGGAGACGGCAGGTTGTCCGACGCCAGTGTGATCGACGGAAGGGTGACCGAGGTTGGAGCGACACGGACAGTTGAGCAGCCCAGTCCGGAGCGCTCGCGTGTTCTGCGCGATCCAGCCGGCCACCCCCTTCTGCAACCGAGTCTGATGGCCTGCGCTCTGCCTGGATCAGTGCACCGTCACCCGAACGCCAGCCGCAGTGCCAGAATCACCAGCACAATAGCGATGATGATGTCGAGGACCTGCCACACCCGCGGCCTGGCAAGATAGCGGGAGAGACCTCGGGCACCGAAGCCGATGCCGAGGAACCAGGTGAGAGATCCGAACATCGCACCGAGCGTGAACGGCAATGCTCCGCCGGGCCCCTGCTGATTCGCGAGGTTGCCGAGCATGACGACGGTGTCGAGGTAGACCCCAGGATTGAGGAAGGTCAGAGCCAGGGTCGTTGCGATGATGGACTTCAGACTGCGCTGATGTGTATCCGCCTCGAGCCCCGACGCCTCGCGCGCAGATTTCAGGCTTCCCCACGCGTACCAGAGCAGATAGGCCACACCAAGCCACCGCAGGATCTCCAGCGCCCAAGGCGCCAGCAGTACGATCGCACCGATGCCCACCGTACCCGCTGCGATGAGTGCGATGTCGGCGAGAATGCAGATGGTGAGCACCACGCCGAGGTGTTCACGCCGAATCCCCTGGCGCAGGACAAGCGCGTTCTGCGGGCCGACGGCGATGATGAGCGACCAACCGGCCAGGGTTCCGCTGATGAGATGAGTGAGCACGGAGACAGACTATGACGCGCGAATGGATAAGAAAAACAACATAATCTTCATTTGATGCACAATTGCTTCATGAACATCGATCACGTCAAAGCTCTGGCTGCCGTCGTCGACGAGGGGACTGTGGAAGGGGGTGCATTCGTCCTGGGCGTCACGCCGTCGGCGACGAGCCAGCGCATCCGCACCCTCGAATCCCGCATCGGGCAGGTGCTCATCCGCCGCACGAATCCCATCACCGTCACCGAGGCGGGGGAAGCGGTCCTGAAATATGCGCGGGAAATCGAGCTTCTCGAGTCCGAAACCATGGACCGCCTGCACGGCATCGACGTCGACGATCCCGACGGCATCGGCATGGCCGCTGGTGAAGCGTCTGGCCAGAGAAGACGAGTTCCGACGGTGCTGCGCATCGGTGTCAACGCCGATTCGCTGTCGACCTGGTTTCGTCCGATCTTCGCCGAGGTGGCGAACTGGGACGATATCGCCATCCGCATCGAGGTCGCGGACCAGGACAAGGCCCTGCCGCTGCTGACCTCGGGGGAGGTGCTGGGCACCATCACCTCGGCGGAGGTCGGCAGTTACGGCACCCAGGTGCAGAAGCTCGGCACGATGCGCTACGTCGCCGTCGCAGCGAGGGACCTGCTCGCGAAGTACGGCACGAACGTTGGTCGCGGATCAATCGCCGAGGTGGACCTCGGGTCCCTGCCGATGGTGAACTTCGGCAAGGACGATGACCTCCAGTTCGCCTATCTCAGGCGCGCCGGAGTTGCGACGATCCCGCCGATGTCGGTGGTGCCCAGCTCGTGGGAGTTCGCGGCCGCAGTCGAGGCGGGAGTCGGATGGGGGCTGATCCCCATCATGCAGCTGGGCGATCTCAGCACGGACCTCGTCCCGCTTTCATCTGAACCGAACATCGATATCGCGCTCTACTGGCACCACTGGAATCTGGCCTCGGAGAAACTCGGCCGACTCACCGAGGCCCTTCACCGTGCCGCGGCTGGGATGCGGTGAATGTCACCGGAGCTGACGCACTGAATCTGGGATTTCGCGTCCCCGCGCCCATTCGGCGGTCTGGGGCTCGGCATAGCTCGTGGTGAACGGAATGACGCCACCCCATGCCTCCGTGTTCTCGTCCGGGACTCCGACGTCGCCAGTTCTTTCCTTGTAGACCCACTGACCGTCCGTGATCTGCAGAACCGAGACGTTCGTGGCTGCGATCTCCTTCCGGGTCATGGCTCGGACCTCGGCATTGCGCCCGGGGACCAGTCGGTCCGTGAAGCTCAGGAGAAGGGCCTCGCGGTCGGCGGGTGCAGCCGATTCGAGGTGCCCGTAGACGACGGCCGAGCGATAGTTGACCGAGGAGTCGAACGTCGAATGGGCAAGAACGAGACCGTCCATCGACGTCACACACAATGACAGCGGCAGCGGGGCCCGAGGCGGAGTCGATCCTTCGTCCTCGAACGAGCCTGATGAGGTGGTCGCATCGGGGTCGGCGTGCCTCGTCGTGCCGTTTGTCCCCAGAGTTCCGGCTCCCGTTGATCCGTGAACGAGGATTCGGTCGCCGACGCGCACGAAGAGCGTCGGAATGGTGATGACCGCCGGGCCGGAAAGTGCGTCTCGGCTGATGCTGAGGACACCCCACCACTGTTCGTCGAGGAGCCCCTCGAGCTTTTCAAGGTCGGTGGATTGACGTTCTGGTTTCCTGGTGACATGAAGCATGTCCTTATCGAACCATCTATCCGGACTGTCAAGAACAGCCAGAATTCACGAAATTTGAAAGCCAGTTTGAATGGTCTCCGATAGAATTCCCTCATGCCAAGGGCACCCCGCGAGGTCCATCTGCCGATCGTCCTCGACCAGCCGCGATCGGCCGCGCTGGTCGACGCGATCATCGAGTTGATTTCCACAGGGCAGCTGAGCGATGCGGACTGGCTGCCATCTTCGCGGGCGCTGGCGCACCAGTTGTCGTGCTCGCGGACCCTGGTCGAAACCGCCTATGCCGAACTCATCGCTGCAGGCTATCTGGAGACGTTTCCAGGATCGGGGACCAGGGTGGCCGAGGGCGCTGCGAACGGCGCTGCTGCGGGTGTCGCAGCGGGCTTCGCAAGCGCGGCAGCGGGTCCCCGTCATCTCAGTGGCAAGGCCATGGGCGAGAAGGGGCCCACTGCACAGGAGGCTGTCTCGTGGAAGCCAGGCAGATCGACGTGGTCTGCAACAAGCCGAAACCTGCGCCCCGGGCGTCCCGATACTGCTCTGATGGACATGAGGGCGTGGGCCGCCTCGGTCAAGCGTGCGGCGGTAGAGACGGCGTTTCGCGAGAGTCCTCGCGAAGTCGGAAACCCGACTTTCGCCTCGGCGATGGCAGAACACCTGCGCCGCCACCGGGGGATCAGTACCGAATCCATCGTCACTGCGCCGGGGTCTGCACATATCTTCGCTGCGATCGCGGAGCTCGCCCACGCTCGAGGACTGCGACGCTGCTATATGGAGGCGCCGTGCTACGGGGCCGCCTACGAAGAGATGGTGCGCGTCGGGCTCGACGTCTTCCCCGTGGGTGTCGACGAGGACGGATTGCAAGTCGGCGATCTCCCTTCGAAGGCCGGTCTTGTCTACGTCACTCCGGCTCATCAGTATCCGCTCGGGTATCGGATGTCAGTCCCGCGCCGAGCCGAATTGATCGCGTGGGCGGGCCGTACCGGTTCGATCATCATCGAGGACGACTACGACGGCGAGTTCCGCTTCGGTGTTCCGCCGTTGCCGGCGCTGCGATCAATGAGAGGAGCGGGTGAATGCGTCGTCTATGTCGGTACGAGTTCGAAGGTGCTCAGCCCCAGTCTGGCGCTCGCCTGGGCGGTCCCGCCTGCAGGGATGTTCGACGAGCTCGCTGACTTCATGTGGGATCGACGCTTGGTCGCAAGCCCAGTGATCGCCACCGCGCTGGCCGGGTTCATCACCAGTGGAGACCTTGCCAGGCATCTGTCACGGGCGAGTCGGGTCTACCGTGATCGACGCCGATCCCTCGTGCAGGCGATGGAATCCTCCGGCCTGGATGTGCCGGTGCTCGGTGTGGCAGCCGGCCTGCACGTGAGTCTGGGCGTCGCCGATGATGCCGAGGTGGCACTGAACCTGCGTGATCTCGGATGGGAAGTCTCGACCTTGTCGTCCTTTCCGTCCCAGCCGAAGTCGATTGTCTCGGGGCTGGTCGTCGGTTTCGCCTGCCTCGAGCCCATGCGTGCGCGAGAGTTCGCCCACGATCTGAGCGAGGTCCTCGGCTGAGCCTCAGTCCTGTGGCGTGAGCATCTTCGCGATGAGCCACTTAAGCTGGTTGTGGGCGGCATCGACGGTGACGCGTTCGGGGGTGATGATCGAATGCAGTGCCAAGCCATCGAGCATGGTGAACATGGCTGTCGACAATGGAGCCACCTCGTCGGGGTCGATATGACCTTCGGCGGCCAGGATCCCGAGCCAGCGCTGCAGGCAGACGTATGTGAAGTCGTGGCCGTACTCTAAGAGCCTGCGGGAGACCGCGCGTTGATCGGGTCCGAGGGCGCTGAGGTGCATCGTGAACCATAGTTCGAGTTGCATGTCGCGGTGTTCGTGTGTGGGGAGGAATTGCGCGCAGCACTCGTAGAGGCGCTCGGCCGGATCCAGGGCGGGGTCGGCAATCGAGAAGTCCTGGACCGCGGTGTCCATAGAGCTGCGCGCGATGGCTTCGTGCAGATCGGTCTGAGTGGGGAAGTAGTGGCGCAGCGTCGAGGCGCCGATTCCGGCCTCCTTGGCGACGGCGCGCACGCTGAGGGTGGCCTGCCCGGGAGGGGACGCTTCGGCCAGTCGGATCGCCGCAGAGATGATGTCATCGCGTCGGGACATATCCACTCCTCTCTGTCTCGCGCATCATTGCCGTTTTCTGTATAGTACAACGTACTAGCACGCTGTGCCGGAAAGCCGGGTTCTTGCGTTGAGATCGATTATGGCCCGCGTGTGCAGCGCATAGACAGAGACTCCGAACCAATGAAAATGGAGCCCCATCATGATCGAAAGCATCCAGGAATTCGCCGGATCGATCCCCGACTGGCTGCAATGGGCAGGCATCATCCTCGTCTCCGCGATTCCCTTCGTCGAGTCCTATTTCGGTGCCGTCATCGGTGTCGCTATCGGCCTGAATCCGGTCGTCGCGATCATGATGGCCATCATCGGAAACGTGGTCTCGATGCTCGCATTCGTCTACGGCGCCGGAGCAATCCGCGACAAAGCGACGAAGAACAATGGCAAAGACGCTGAATCCTCACCGAAACGACAGCGGCTCAAGCGCATGTTCGATAAGTTCGGCGTCCCCGGAGTCTCCCTGCTCGGCCAGACCCTGCTGCCTTCGCAGATCACCTCGATGGCGATGGTCGGATTCGGTGCCGACCGCAACGCTGTGGCCTTCTGGCAGATCATCTCGATCATCCTGTGGGGTGTGCTGTTCGGCGTCCTCGCCACCTTGGGCATCGAACTCGCACTGAGGTGATGGATCAGGGCTGAGCGGCTGCGTCAGTGGCGACATCTAGACTGTGGCCATGACCGAATCCACACCGAGGGCAACGACCATCGACGCCGACCAATTCGCCGTTCAGGCTCAGCGCATCTTGGCCGAGCTCACTGCGAATCCCGACGCGCAGTTCCGGGACGGCCAGCTCGAATCGATCCGCGATCTGGTCGTGGAGAAGAAGAGGGTCCTCGTGGTCCAGCGGACCGGGTGGGGCAAGTCGGCCGTGTACTTCGTAGCGACCAGAATGCTCCGGGCGGCTGGCACCGGTCCCAGCCTCATCATCTCCCCGCTGTTGGCCCTGATGCGCGACCAGATCGCGGCGGCGCAGCGCGCCGGGGTTCGTGCAGCCAGTCTCAACTCCTCCAACGTCACCGAGTGGGACACCGTCCTCGACGATCTCAGGGCCGGCAGCCTCGACGTTCTGCTCGTCTCGCCCGAGCGGCTGAACAACCCGCAGTTCCGCGACGAGGTCCTGCCCCAACTCCTGGCCTTCCTTGGTCTCATCGTCGTCGACGAGGCGCACTGCATCTCCGACTGGGGCCATGACTTCCGTCCCGATTACCGGCGGATCGGACACATTCTGGCCGAACTGCCGGGCAACACCCCTGTCCTCGCCACAACAGCCACCGCCAACTCCCGGGTGGTCACCGATGTCGCCGAACAGCTCGGCCACGACACCACCGTCGTGCGCGGCGAACTCGCTCGTGACTCCCTCCGGCTCGGGGTCCAACCCGGACTCGACGCGAGCGCACGCATCGCCTGGCTGTGCTCCCACCTCGGTGATTTCACCGGTTCGGGAATCATCTATACGCTCACGGTCAGCGCGGCCGAAGACATCACCAGAATTCTGCGCGACCGGGGTTACGAGGTCCGTGCCTACACAGGCCGCACCGATGCTGAGGAGCGGGCCGAGCTTGAGCAGCAGCTCAAAGACAACCGGATCAAGGCGCTCGTGGCCACCTCCGCGCTGGGAATGGGGTTCGACAAGCCAGACCTCGGCTTCGTCATCCACGTTGGTGCACCATCATCTGCCGTCGCCTACTACCAGCAGGTTGGCCGCGCCGGTCGTGCCACGGACTCCGCGGATGTCCTGCTCCTGCCCGGTGCTGAGGACCAGGAGATCTGGAACTACTTCGCCACTGCGTCGATGCCCGATCAGTCCGACGCTAATGCCGTGCTTCAGTCCCTCGCCGAGGCGGACGGCCCCCTGTCCGTGGCTCGCTTGGAGACGTTGGTCGGGACCAAACGCACCCGGCTGCAGCTGCTGCTGAAGACCCTCGAAGTTGAAGACGCCGTGACCAAGATCAAGGGCGGTTATATCTCGACTGGCCGAGGTTGGACCTATGACCAGGAACGATACGAGAAGGTCGCGGCCGTGCGCGCTGCTGAGGCGCAGGCGATGCTCGACTACGAGTCCACTGGCGAATGCCGAATGGAATTCCTCATTCGCCAACTTGATGACCCCGAGCCCACACCCTGCGGACGCTGCGACAACTGCGCCGGAATGTGGTGGTCGGCCGAGATCTCTGATGAGAACAGGCAGGCAATGGCAGGAACTCTGCATCGCGTCGGCCTGCCCATCGACGCGCGCAGCACCTGGCCCAGCGGCATGGCCAACATCGGCGTCCCGCTCAAGGGCCGCATTCCCGCCGGAGAGCTGGCGGCCGAGGGCCGAGCCATCGTACGGCTCAGCGATCTGGGGCAGGGGCAGACCCTGCGATCATTCCTCGCACCGGACGCTCCCGATGCCGAAGTACCCGCACAGATCGGCAAATGGTGCCTTGAGGTTCTGGCCCAATGGGACTGGGAGATCCGCCCTGAAGTCGTCGTCTCGGTGCCAAGCGCGCGCAGGCCCACGACAGTGCGATCCTTGGCGGCGAATCTGGCCTCCGCAGGACGACTCATCGATGGGGGAGAGCTGCTGCAGGTTCATGACCACGGCAGCCCCGAGGTCAACAGCGCCTTCCGGGTGAAGGATCTCTACGATGCGTTCGTCGTCCCGCCCGAGGTCGAAGAGGCAGTGGCCGGAAAGGCGGTGCTTCTCGTCGACGACGAGGTCGTCTCACGGTGGACGATGGCGATCGGTGCACGTCTGCTCAGGCAGGCGGGGGCGACTGCGGTGCTGCCGTTCGCACTTGCACTGCGTGCCTGACGCCTGCTGGCGGAATCGACCTCAGGCGTGAGTACTCACGGATTCTGCTGGAGCTGGAACGTCGCCCCTTCCGGATCAGTGACGGTGGCGATGCGGCCATACGGTGAATCTTCGGGACCGGCGAGCACCTTGCCGCCGAGTTCGGCCACCCTGGTTGCGGTGGCATCGGTGTCCTCGACGTTGATGTAATCACGCCAGAAGGACACCTGGGTCCATTCGCTGGCGTCGCAGATGCCGGCCACGGCGTTCTCATCGGCGCCATGTGTCGAATACGGGAACCCCTCCATCGCCACGATATCGAAGGAGAAGACGGTGCGATAGAACTCCTGCGCGACGGGATAGTCGCGCGTCATGAGCTCAAACCACACCGGAGTCCCGGGAGTGAGCGGTGTGTCGAACCCGGTGAACTCGCCGGGTTGCCACATGCCAACACCGGCACCGGTGGGATCGGTGATGACAGCCATCTGTCCCAGCGGTCCGACGGACATCGGTTCGGCGATGGGGGCCGCACCAGCGGTGAGTGCTGCCGCATAGGTGTTCGCGATGTCATCGGTGTGAAGGTAGGTCGTCCACATCGCCGGAATCATCGGGTTCGGAGTGCCGTCCATGTTCATGGCACGCATAGCGCCGCCGACAGCTGCTCCGTCCTTCGTGATCATGTTGTAGTGGCCGAAGTCAGGTCCCTGATCCTCGAACGTCCACCCGAAGATCTCGGAGTAGAACTTCGTTGTGGACTCGAAGTCGTGGCAGGTGTAATCGATCCAGACTGGCTGCCCTTCGCGGAGATTCTCAGGCATTGCGGCTCCTCATCATTGCGGTTGGCGATCTGCTCAGTGATTGTGGTCGATGGCAGCGGATTCAGCGGCTGTTGTCAGTGCCAGTTCCTGGTGAACTTGGCGAAGTAGTCATACATCGTGGCTTGCAGCAGAGGCCCGAAGGTCACACGCTTCACCCCAAGGTCCTGCAGCTGAGAGAGGTCGAGTTCGTCGGGCACGGCACCCTTGATCGGGTGGGCGGTGACATTCAGCGGCAGTCTCACCTGCGACAGTACGGTCTTAAGAGTCTCGGTGTTCGGCAGCCTGACGGGATAGACGGAATCCGCACCGGCCTCGGCGCACAGGTTGAGGCGTCGGATCGCCTCGGCGGTGGGATCCTCGAAATCATCGGGATTCTTGAACACGTCGGTGCGGGCATTGATGACCACGTGCACTCGTTGCGCGTCAGCGGCGCGACGCAGGTCGCCGATGTACTCGGCGTGCTCCTCGGCGCTGCGCAGTCGTCCTTCGCTGTGGATGGTGTCCTCGATGTTGACGCCCACAGCGCCGGCCTCGAGGAGCCCGGCGATGAGATCCGGCGCTTCAGTGTCATAGCCGGATTCCAGATCGGCGCTGACCGGCACATCCACGGAGCCGCACACGCGGGCGATCCCTGCCAGCGCCTGGCTGAGGCTCATGGTCTCGCCGTCCGCGGAGCCCACGGAGTCGGCGAGAGGATGAGAGCCGATGCTCAGGGCCTCGAATCCGTCATTGACCATGGCCTGGGCTGACCAGGCATCCCACACTGTCGGCAGGACGATCGGGCGATCCTGATGATGGGCTTCGAGTAGAGCGGACGCGCGTTCGGCGAGAATAGAGAAATCGGTCATGTCCAACACTGTTCCACCGATTGCTGGCTACGATCCAGTAATCTGGCGAGTTCACCCGAAGGTTTCAGACTTATTCACACAGTGATCGAGGCTCTGATATTATTTAGTGAACGATGTACACAAAATAAGACTTCGGCGCGCGAGCCGGTTGAGGAGGGTCATGAAGGTGCTCATTCTGGCCCCGGGGTCCTGGGGTGACGTTGCACCGGCAATCAGAATCGCCGTGGACCTCATTGCCGACGGGCACACGGTCACCATGGTCGTCCATGCCGACTATGCGGCGGCTGTGGAACGATCCGGGTGCGCCGCGGCACGATACACGGCTGCCCTCACGCCTCCTCCGTCCGCGGATGGAGGCGCTGGCCCGGGTGTACGTGGGTACCTCGATCATCTGCGCGGCTACATGATGGACCACGCTGAAGCCGCACTCATGGCAGTACGCGCAGGCGCCATCGACGTAGTGCTCACCAATCCCATCTCGCCCTACGGCCACGACATCGCCGAAGCTCTGGGCATCCCATCAGCCGAAGCACTGCTCCAGCCCTCGAGGCCGAGTCGGGCCTATCCGCCGATGATCGCTTCGGCGATCGACTTCGGACCCCTTCTCAACCGTCCGATCGGACGCGTGGCGCAGAGAGTACCCGCGCCCTACGTCCCTGCAGCGGCATGGGTTCGGGAACAGCTGGGCTTGCCTAAGAAGAAGTTCACCACAACTCTGAACGAACGAGCACGTGCCGCGGTGCCCGTCCACCATGGCATCAGCCCCGTCATCTTCCCGCGCCCGAGCGATTGGCCTCAGCACCTGAGCCTCGACGGCTTCTGGTGGCCGGTCGACGACGAAGAGTGGACCGCACCGATCGAGCTCGCAGACTTTCTCGCCAGTGGGCCCCCTCCCGTGCTCGTGACCATGGGCAGCGTTCCAGAGGGCAGCCGAGCCGCGGATGCGCTGTCCGAGTTCGTGTCGTCGACCCGCCATCGTGTCATCGTCCAGGGTGCGGCCGGCCCCATCCTCGCCGAGGCGGCTCCCGGCCGGGTTGTCACCGCGGGCCCGGTGCCCCACTCCTGGCTGCTGCCGCAGGTAGCGACCGCGATCCACCAAGCTGGTGCGGGAATCACCGCGGCCTGCCTGCGTGCCGGAATTCCGAGCGTCCCATTCCCTCAGCACACGGATCAGTTCTTCTGGGCGCGGACCGCCGCACGACTCGGAGTCGCAGCACCGGCATTGAGCAATCGCAGAGTGACTCCCAGCGCACTGCACTCCAGCGTGGAGTCGGTGACCGGGTCAGGACAGATGCTCCGAGACGCGACCACGATTGCGAAGACGCTGGAGCGGTCTGAGCACGAACAGGGCGAGAGCACTCTGTCACTGCGACGCTGGATCGCCGAGCCTTCCACGCCGTGTGCAGGAGGGCGGCAGTGACTGCGGGAAAGGTCGGCAGGCCCGCTCGCCTGGACCGGGTGGGCATCGCACGAGCGGCCATCGCCTTGGCTGACCGGACGAGTCTGCCGCAGGTCACGATGCGGGCCCTGGCTGCAGAGATCGGGAGCGCGCCGGCCGCCCTCTATCGGCACGTCGGCGATAGGGACGGACTCGTCGCTCTCATGATCGACGAGGTGCTGGCAGAGCGGACCGCAGTTGAGGCAAAGGGTTCCTGGCGGGCCGATCTCTCCACATTCGCCGCCGGAATATTCGCTCTCCACCGCGCGCACCCCTGGCTGTCGACAGGGGTGCTGCCGGAGACGATGGGCCCCGGTATCGGCGAGGTGATGGACGAGGCCATCGGTCTGCTGGCCTCTCATCCGGCTCCGGAAGGACGAAAATACTCCGCCATCGCGGTGCTGCTCGAACTCGTCGCCGGACATGCCCGAGCTGCGGCACGACTCGAAGAGTCGGCAGCCGTCATCGTCGACAATGCCGGCTGGACAGGCTCGGCCGACGAGGCGGGCCACGGTGCTGACGAAGACTATGCGACTGCGGTGATCATCGCGGCAGTGGGCGGGATTCTCGACTCCGAGGACCTCTGAGCTCGCACTCACAGCCTCGGCGTCCGCGGTGGCTCCTCACGTCGATCACCGGTGGCTTCAAACGCCGCAGCGAGTTCGATGAGCTTCGAGTCATCCCAGCCACGGCCTGAGATCGTCAACCCGATGGGAATTCCGGTGTCGGCCATTGTGCCCATGGGCACCGTCACCGAGGGGATGCCCAGATGCCGTGGCACCAGGTTGCCGTTGGCGACCCAAGTGCCGTTGCGCCAGCCGAGGTCCGCTGAAGCCTCGTTGACATCCATATCGGCCGGTCCCACATCGGCCATCGCCGGGTAGATGACCGCGTCGAGGCCGTTGACGTCCATCCACTCTTCGAGGTCGATCCGACGAGTCACCTCGAGACCTCGGATGCCGTCTTCGAGATCGGGGATCTCCGTCACCGAGGTATAGGGGCGGTCCTTGGACAGCTGCGGGTATTCGGCGATGTCATCGTCGAATCCGGTGTATCGATCCGGCAGGGCACCGCCCGGGTGGGGGAAGATCCTCGTCCCGTCCACCTCGGCGAGGGAGGACAGCTTCGGATCGCCGTTGGCGGCCAGGAAATCGTCCCAGGCCCACGCGGAGAGGTCGTTGATCTCCCGATCGAGGTAGTCGGTGCTGACGACGCCGCGCGTCCTGATCGTCGGAGCACCGGGGCGATCGCCCTCGTAGTTGCTGACGACTGGGAAATCGGTCTCGACGACCTCGGCACCGGCGGCCTCAAGATCACGGCGGGCAGCCTGCCAGGCGGCGATCACCGAGGCCCGGGTTTCGATCCGCTGTCCCGTGGGCCCGCCGATGCCTCCATCGGGGTTCGTCCCGGCCTCTGGGTCGGCATTGATGTACATCTTCGGGATGCCGAAGCGTCTGCCGGCAAGTGTCGAACGAGCTGCCTCGGCATCGGCTGGAAGCAGCGCGGCATAGGAATCGGGTCGAATGGCAGAAGCGGCGGGAATCTCGACCCAGGGTTGGACTCGCCAGAAGTCGCCACGAGTTTCGGCGTCATCGGCGACGATGATGTCGAGGACCTCGCACAGGTCGGCCATCGACCGGGTGTGGGGGACGACGACGTCCATCGTGGGCACCAGGGACCAATTGCCGCGCACGGAGATGACTCCGCGAGAGGGGGTGTAGGCGACGAGGGCGTTGTGTGAGGCAGGGGCCCGTCCCGAGGACCAGGTCTCCTCGCCGAGACCGAAGGCGGCGAAGCTCGCGGTTGTCGCGGTACCGGAGCCGTTCGACGAGCCGGAGGCGAAGGCGCTGGTCAGCCATTGCGCGCTATAGGGGCTTTCGGCTCGGCCGTAGAGACCACGCTGCATGCCGCCGTTGGCCATCGGGGGCATATTGGTCAGCCCCAAGCAGATAGCACCGGCGTCGCGGAGGCGTTCGACGGTGAAGGCATCCTTTTGCGCGATGAGTTCGGCGAAAGCGGGGGAACCGGCGGCCACGCTCAGCCCGGTCACCATGTAGCTGTCCTTCGCGGTGTACGGGATCCCGTCGAGGGGTCCTCGCGTCTGGCCCTGGGCACGTCGTTCGTCGGCGGCGGCCGCCTCGGCGAGAGCATCCGGGTTGGCCACGATCACCGAGTTCAACTTCGTGCCGGTGTCGGGTCCGTCGAAGGCAGCGATGCGTGCCTGGTAGGACTCGACGAGCTCCACCGAGGTGGCGGTTCCGTCCTCGAGTGCCTGTCGCAGTGATGCGATGGATGCTTCGACAACATCGAACTTCGTCATTCTCGATTCCTCCGTGCAATTCCGGTGCGAACGGGCGCCTTCGCCGGGTTGACGATGTCCCGCTGGATGCAGCCCGCCATGAACTGGTGGTGTCTCACAGTATTGCTCACCTGGACCGGAAATGTTGTGCGAATCCCGTTGCCGCTGAGGTCTTCGCGCGTTGGATCATGATGTCCTCGCGCGTAGGATCGGGGCATGTCGATCAGGGCGATCATACTCAGCGGAGGCCGCTCGAACCGCTTCGGCGGCGTCCACAAGCCCGCAGTCGAGTTGGGCGGTGTCACGGTGATCTCTCGAATCCTGGGCACCGTTCGCACCGTCGACCCCCTCGCCGAGGTGTGGGTGGCCGGGCCGACCGACGGGCTGTCACAGGCGGAGACGGAATCCGTGCATGCGATTCGTGAGGAACCGGTCTTCGCCGGTCCCTTGGCCGGGATCGCAGCGGCGTGTTCCGCAGTTCGGGCGAGTGAGAGCGCAACCGGCGCTGGTGAGTCCGCGGATGTGACCTTGGTGCTGGCAGGGGACATGCCGCTGATCACGGCGGGCCACCTCGGCGAGCTGATGGCTGCCTGCCGACGGGCTGGGCTTCCGGCCACGGGCACGGACGATCGCGGAAAGACACAGTTCCTGTGCGCCGCCTGGCCCACGGCCCTGCTGCTCGCGCGAGTGGAATCCATCCCGGACCCCGTCGATGGTGCGGTGAGGCTCCTGTTCGCCGGCCTCGAACCGACCCTCGTCGACGTAGAACCGAGCGTCGTGGCCGACTTCGACACGGCCGCCGACCTCGAGCGCATCCACGCCCGGTTCGACGGGGGCGTGCGACCCGATCAGCCCTGACGGGCCTTGAAGCGGGGGTTCTTCTTGTTGATGACGAAGACGCGGCCACGCCTGCGAACGACCTGCGCCCCCGGCTGATTCTTAAGCGAACGCAGAGAATTCCTGACCTTCATTGCTGAACTCCTTATTGAGAACGAGTATTATTAACGTTAATACTAGGTTCTTCGAGGGAAGGAAGCCAATGCCGAAGATTGAGGCCGACGTCGATGTGATCGCCGTGACGGGCATGTGCGTGGAGGAGCGGCGCAGCTACGCCAGGCGTCTGGCTGCGGTGCGCGGATTCGTCCTCGTTCCCGCGGAACAGACCGCCGAGGGTGTCGAAGTGGTGGACCGCGCGGTCGACCTCCTCCGCAGAGCATCTCAGGTACAAGGCATCGTGCTGGAGTATCCCTTCGAGACGCCAGTGATGGAGATCGTGGGATCACTCAATGCAGCCGGTGCGGACACGCGCCTCATCGACCTTGTCTGCGTACTCGATGTCGGGCACATGCTCGTCGAAATAGGGTCCCCGGACTATGTCGGCTTACCGGCCATGGGCGGCGAGGGCGAGGGCGGTATCCTCGCTGCGAGGGCGGAGCTGCTCGTGAGTCAGATCGAGTTCTCTTCAACGATCGCGATCGTCAATTCAGGGGTGCTGGAGTCCGCGGAACTCGAGCAGGCTGCCGCGCTGCTCAGCCATCTGGCTCCGAGTGCTGACCAGTGCCTCATTGCCGATTCCGACCACGTCCATGGCGAGGGGCGGCGGCCATTTGCGAAGCGGGTGCCGGATGCGGGCTGGGTCTCGATCCTCAATGGAGAATTCAGGCCGAAGTTCCATTCGCGTGGGGTCGTGGCGTGCCGATACGAGCAGCTGCGGCCGTTCCATCCCGGACGACTTCACCAGGCACTGACCTCGTGCCTCTTCCAGGGGCATTGCGGTCGGATTCTGCGTTCGGCCGGTTTCGCCCGTTTGGCTACCCGACCGCACATCACCGGCCAATGGGACCAGGTGGGAGGGTTCTTCACGCTCTCACCCCTGGCGCTCGATGGCAGGCTCGGTGCCGATGGCGAGGTCCTGGCATTTGGTCAGGACGTGGCGTTTATCGGTATCGGGATCGATGAACCCTTGCTGCGACGGGTCCTCGACAATGCTGCCCTCAGTGATGCGGAGTTGGCGGCCGGGCCGATAGTCTGGGCGGGCTTCCCAGACCGATTCCCGGACTGGAGCACGGCGACGATGTGATTCTACGGGGTCGCTATCTGCTCTGGGCAGATGCGGCACACTCAGCGCAGAGTCCGAAGATCTCGAACATGTGTCGGGTGACTTCGAATCCATGAACTCTGGCGGTGGTGGTGATCCAGTCCTCGCTGGGTGGTTCCACCTCAACGGCCTTGCCGCAGTTCTCGCACACCAGGTGGTGGTGATGCTCGTCCTGTGCGCAGGCGCGGAACAGCTGCTTCTCGGCAATGGTGATGGAGTCGGCGTGCCCGGAATCGCTCAGGGAGTTGAGCTGTCGGTAGACGGTGGCCAGCCCCACTGTGTGCCCCTGATCCTCAAGCGTCCGATGGAGCTGTTGGGCGGAGACGAAGCGCTTCTCGCTCTCGAGTGCTGAGCGGATCACGGCCTTCTGGGCCGTGCTGCGGGTCTTCTTGGGTTCTTCAGCCGTCATGTCCTTGTGCCTCCGACTGTGCAGCGCAGGTGATCCTGTGAGCATATGCGCATACGTTGATATGTTCCGGTATTAATGAAAAACGTTACCATTAGCGGATGATGAGCGTTCCAAGGGCAGATGTGGAGGAGATGTGAACAGGAAGCAGTCCGCAGGAGCCGTCCCGGTGATCCTCCTGACTGGCTACCTGGGGGCAGGTAAGACCAGTCTGCTCAATCACCTGCTGCGCCATCCCGATGCGCGCATCGGGGTCGTCGTCAATGACTTCGGCGACCTCAACATCGACGCGGGCCTTGTCGTCGGTCAGGTCGATGAGCCCTTCTCCATCTCGGGCGGATGCATCTGCTGTCTTGATGATGACACTTCACTCGAAGACGCACTCACCGCTCTGGCGAAACCTCGGCTGCGTCTCGACGCCATCATCGTCGAAGCCAGCGGTTTCGCCGAACCCCTGACACTGGCACGGATGGTCACCCGCATGGGCCACCACCGCTTCCACCTCGGCGGGGTCATCGACGTCGTCGACGCCACCATGCATGCCGCCACAGTCGACACCGAAACCGCACCGCCGATGCGCTACGCGGCGACGACCCTGGTGCTTGTCAACAAGCTCGATCAGCTCCCCGCCGCGGACCGGGACACGGCTGTCGCTGCGATCCGGGAACGGGTCCATCAACGTAATCCGAGACTCCTCGTCGTCGGCACCAGCCACGGCCGTCTCGACCCGGCGCTGATCTTCGACCCTGGCTCAGGGGACGAACGAGGCGGCGACGGAACACAGTCGGGTGACAGTTCGACCGGGGATGCAGGCGCAAGCGCAGACCCCGTCCAAGCGGAACTTCCGATCCGGGAACTCATCCGACAGGCCTACGCCGAGGCCGCTCAGGAGGGCCTCGGCGGCGAAGGTGAGAACGCCCCCGTCCACCACCACTCACAGTCGGTGACGATCACCGGCAGCGGGTCTGCTGATGCTGGTGCCGTGCTGGACTTCCTTGAGGACCTGCCTGCCGGGGTCTACCGGGTGAAGGGCTCGATTCTTATCGACGACAGAGCCGGAAGCAGGCGCTATGGGCTCCAGGCGGTAGGCCCGAACGTCTATGTGTCGGCGGTTGCGCCGCAGTCGGTGGCCGCACCGCAATCAGAAGCCGCGCCGCGATCGACGATGGCACCGCAGGAGGAGCGCTGGGACAGCGTGCTGGTCGTCATCGGCGAGTCCTTCGACGAAGCAGCAGTCCGGGAGAAGCTGAAGGCCGCGTTGGCCAGTGGCGGAGGCGCGAACGGAGTGGAGCGACTCCGCCACTACGTACGCCTGCACAGCTGAGAGCAGTGAGGCGCGTTTCTGAGCCGAAGCCCGTCACATTCACGATTGTGGTGTTTCCGGAATCCAAGACGGAGGAAAACACCCGCGCCCGCAGACGACAGCGCTCATATGATCGAATCATGACCGATCTCCCATGCCTCACTCAGCCTTTTGGGGGAGGAAGAAGACAACTTTCGGGGGACGCGTCGACTGGCCCCGCCTGAAAGACTGAACTCGTTCCACCCTCGCCCGGACCATCCCCGTCGACACCGCTCCACAAAAACACCCGATCAACCATCCGCAGCTCCCGCATGCCCAAAACCCGGAGGAACCCGTGTCCCTGATCACCAGGATGAGTCTGAAGAACCGCCTCATCGTCGGCCTGCTCACCCTTGTGATCGCCGTATTCGGCGTCATTGCGACCACCTCGCTCAACCAGGAGACGATGCCCTCGGTTGAGCTGCCCGGCACCTCGGTGCAGGTCACGGTTCCGGGAGCCTCACCCGAGGTCGTCGAGGAATCGGTGACCAAACCGATCGAAACCGCGCTCGAAGGGGTCGGCGATCTCGAGACGGTGAGCACAACCTCCTCGGCGGGATCGATGTCGGCCAACGTCACCTGGCCCTTCGGCAAGGATGCCGAGGAGATGACGGACTCTGTGCGCTCCGCCGTCGACTCCGCGAAGGCAGACCTTCCCGACGGCGCCGAGGCAGAGGTGCTCTCCCAGCAGATCGACGACGTCCCGGTGGTCATGTTCGCCGTCTCCGGGGGAGACGACTCGCAGAAGCTCGGCGACCTCGTTGAGACTGAACTCGTCCCCGAGCTCCAAGGCGTCGCGGGCGTCTCCAGCGTCGACGTGGCCGGGCAGAACGAGCAGCGAGTCAACATCAGCTTCCGTCCCGACGACGTCAACGAGAAGAACGTCGTCACCACCTCGGTGCCCGATGAGCTCACCGCGGCAGGGACAGTTGTTCCCGCCGGGCAGAGTGCAGACGGGAACAAGTCCCTATCGGTCGAGGTCGGCGATGAACTCGACGCGGTCGACCAGATCGAGAAGACCCCGCTGCGCACGGCTGACGGCACGGTCCTGCTCGGCGAGGTCGCCGATGTGGAGCTCGATTCCGTGGATAAGACCTCGTACTCGCGTGCCGATGGCAAGGATGCCGTGACGGTGTCGGTGACCAAGGGCCAGGACGACAATGTCGTTGAGGTCTCCCACGGAGTCAATGAGGTCCTCGAGAGGATGGGGCCCGAACTCGGCGGCGACATTTCCTTCTCCACGATCTTCGACCAGGCTCCCGAGATCGAGAAGTCGATCCATGACCTGTCGGTCGAAGGCGGGTTGGGACTGTTCTTCGCGATCCTCGTGATCCTGGCCTTCCTCGGCTCCTTCCGGTCCACCGTGGTCGCCGCGATCTCGATCCCGATGTCGCTGCTGATCGCGATGATCGGTCTCATGGTCGGCGAATACACCTTGAACATCTTGACCCTGGGAGCCCTGACCATCGCCGTCGGCCGTGTCGTCGACGACTCCATCGTCGTCATCGAGAACATCCGCAGACGGCAGGGTACAAGCGACCTCACGATCGATGACATCGTCGCCTCCGTCAAACAGGTGGCCGGCGCCATCACGGCCTCGACCCTGACCACTGTGGCCGTGTTCCTGCCCATCGCCTTCGTCGACGGCATCGCCGGGCAGCTGTTCCGACCGTTCTCCGTGACCGTGACACTGGCTCTGCTCGGTTCGCTCCTTGTCGCGCTGACGATCGTTCCGGTCTTCAGCTACTGGGTCCTGCGGAAGAGCCCGAAGCCCCTGTCGCCGAAGCGCCAGGCTGCCACCGACGCACGCTATGAGGCGTGGGCCCGGAAGCATCGTGAGAAGGGCATCAAGCGCGCGGAGAGACGACAGTCGAAGATCGACAGGAAGAATGCCAAACGCGACGCCAAGGGCAAGACGCTGCTCCCGGCGGCGACTGCCGATGCTCCGGTGACGCCGATGCCCGGCGACGGCGAGGCCTCGGACAGGGTCGACCGTCTGCAGCAGCGAAGCCTGCCTGCTATCCTGGCCGCACTTCGACACCCATGGCGCACGATCGTCATCTCTGTGGCGATCTTCGCCGTGACGATGATGATGGCCAGCTTCCTCAAGACCGACCTCCTCGGGGCCGCAGGGCAGAACTCTCTCTACATCGCGCAGACCCTGCCAGCCGGAGCCTCGCTCGAGGCCAGTGATGAGGCGGCAAAGAAGATCGAAGACGTCCTCGCTTCCGACCCGGACGTCGATACCTACTCGACGACCGTCAACGGACCCGAAACCGGTTCAGAGAACTCCTTCAACATCACCCTGAAGGACGATTCCGAAGCCGAGGTCGCAACGAACCGGCTGTCGAACCAGATCGACGGACTCGGCGACGACGTCGGCGAGATCGATCTCCAAGACGCCTCAGGCAGTGCGAACGAGGACGTGGAGATCAAACTCTCCGGCTCTGATCTGTCAGCGCTGAGCGAGGCCGCCGATTCCGTGACGAAGAAGATGAGTGAGACCGAGGGTGTGACGAACGCCCGCAATGACCTCGCCTCCGATCAGCCGATCATCCACGTCGATGTGAACCGGGAGAAGGCCGCGGACTACGGCTACAGCCAGGCCGAGGTGGGACAGGCCATTGCGGCAGCCCTGCACGGAAGTGAAGCCGGAACTCTGACGCTGGAGGGCAAGGAGCGAGATATCTTCCTCGCCCCAACCCACCCTGATGCGACTCCAGACGAGATCCGAGCTTTGGAGCTTCCGGTCACCGAGGTGCAGACGCAGAACGCCCAGGAAGACGCGACCGACGCAGTCGAAGAGAAGACCGACCGCAGAGCCGAGGAAGCCAAGGCCAAGGCCGAAGAGGAAGCAGCCGATCAGCTTGACTCGGCGCGGGAGGCCCGCGACAACGCCGCCGATCAGCTCGAGGAAGCCCGGAAGGCTCTGCGCGATGCCCGGAATCCACCGCCGGCTCCGAGCCCCGGCGACATGGCCGCCGACCAGGTGGAACAGGCCGAAGAAGGCGTCGAACAAGCAGAGAAGGGCCTGAACGAGGCCAACGACGCGATCGACGACCTCGTCGACAGCCAGCGCGAGCAGGAGGAGAGCCAGGCCGAGGAGCAGGACCTCGCCGACGAGCAGGCGGCGATCCCCGACATCAAGGGCGACCCGATCACGGTCGATGAGATCGCCAGCGTCGACGAGACCGAAACCCCAGCCACCGTCACCCGGGAGGACGGAAACCGTCAGGTCACAGTGTTCGCCACCCCTGCCGAAGGGCAGCTCAACCCGGTCTCCACCCAGGCACAGGAACTGACCTCGAGCATGGATCTGCCCGATGGAGTGAGCTTCGACGTCGGAGGGGCGAGCCAGGAGCAGGCTGACTCCTTCGCCCAGCTCGGATGGGCCATGCTCGTGGCGATCGCGCTGGTCTTCCTCGTCATGATCGCGACCTTCCGCAGCTTCGTCCAGCCGCTGATACTGCTCGTGTCGATTCCCTTCGCCGCGACCGGTGCCGTGCTGCTGTTGCTGCTGACCGGCACACCGCTGGGCATCCCCTCGCTCATCGGCCTCCTCATGCTCATCGGCATCGTGGTGACCAACGCGATCGTGCTCATCGACCTCGTCAACAAGCTTCGCGAGCACGGAATGGGGCTGTGGGATGCGATCATCCACGGCACCCGACTGCGACTGCGCCCGATCCTGATGACTGCCGCTGCCACGGTCTTCGCGCTCGTGCCCATGTCATTGGGACTCACCGGCGGGGGAGTCTTCATCTCCCAGCCTCTGGCGATCGTCGTCATCGGCGGCTTGACCTCCTCGACCGTGCTGACCCTGATCCTCGTGCCTGCCCTCTACCTCCTCGTCGAACGGCGCAAGGAGCGCCGGGCGGAGCACAAAGAGGCGAAGGCTGCGGCCAAGCATGAGGCCGATCAGCACAGAATCGACGAAGAGACCGCCGAGGTTGCCGCCCGTCCCGTAGATGGGTGAGATTCCGTGCGGCGACGGTTCATCGGAGCGGGAGTTCTGGTGATCGAGTTCTGGTGAAGGCTCACCCAAACGCGAGCGCACCCTGGCGCAGATGGACGACGTGGTCGGCCCGAGACGCCTGGGTGCGCTCATGCGTAGCCATGACGATCGTGGCGCCGCGGCTGCGCTCGGAGTCGATGGCCAAGGTGATGTCCTCGGTCGCTCGAGCATCGATTCCGGCCAGAGGTTCGTCGAGGAGCAGCAGGTCAGCGCGTTGTGCCAGACCTTGCGCCACCAGGGCACGCTGACGCTGACCCCCGGACAGTGAACCGAGGCGACGCGAGGCGAGGTCGTCGATTCGCAGCTGGGCGAGACAGTCGTCGACGATCTGCTGATCATCGCTGCCGAGGCGGGCGAAGAGGCCCTGTGTGCTCCATCTGCCCATGGCCACGACCTGTCTGACGGTGATCGGAAGATGGTCCGGAGCAGAACTGCGCTGTGGCACGAAAGCCACAGTAGAGGGCAGGCCGGAGATCGATCCGTGTGTCGGCCTGAGCAGTCCTGCCAGTGCCATGAGCACCGTTGACTTGCCTGAGCCGTTGGCGCCGACGAGCGCCGTGATTCGGCCCTGGGGTGCGGCCAGGGTGATCTGGTCGAGCGCGAGATGGGCACCATAGTGAGCGCTGAGGTTGGTGAGGGTGATCGGATTGTCCACGCCCTAACAATAATGGTTATCATCATCGAATGGAATTCCTATTCGCGCCCTTCGAGGTGTCCTTCGTCCTCCGCGCCCTCATTGCCGGTGTACTCGCCGCCGTGCTGTGCGGATGCATCGGCACCTGGGTCGTCCTGCGCGGCCTCGCCTTCTTCGGGGACGCGATGTCGCACGGGATGCTGCCGGGGGTTGCAATCGCGGCGCTCCTCGGTGGTCACCTCATGATCGGCGCAGCGGCCAGTGCCCTGGTGATGGCGGCCGGGATCACCTGGGTGTCTCGCGAGTCGAAGCTGTCCCAGGATGTCGGCATCGGACTGCTCTTTGTCGGAATGCTGGCCGTCGGCGTGGTCATTGTGTCCCATTCCCAATCCTTCGCCGTCGACCTCACGGGCTTCCTGTTCGGCGACGTGCTCGGTGTCCGCGGTCAGGACCTGATCATCCTCGCCGTCGCGGTCTGCCTGGGCGTGCTGGCCTGCGCACTCCTGCATCGACCATTTCTTGCGCTCGCCTTCGATGAGCGCAAGGCGGCAACTCTGGGCATGCGGCCCGGCTGGACCCATATTGCGATGCTCCTGCTCACGGCTCTGGCGGTCGTCGCATCGTTCCAGGTCGTCGGCACTCTCCTCGTCTTCGGGCTCCTTATCGGGCCCCCGGCTACGGCCTGCCTTCTCTTCGACCGCGTCGGAGTGATCATGGCGGCCGCCTCGGCGATCGGTGCGATCGCGTGCTTCCTGGGGCTGCTTGTGAGCTGGTATGCCCAGACATCTGCCGGTGCGACCATTGCGCTGCTCACCGTCCTCGTCTTCTTCGTGGTGCTCGTCGCGAGGAGGGTGAGAAGTGCGCTACGATACTCTCATCACAATGAGAACCATTATCAATAGAAAGATCTCATGACGAGGACAACAGGATTCGCCGCGCCGAGCGCGGCACTGATCGCACTGCTCGCCCTCACCGGGTGCCAGGCACAGCAATCGGCGAACGGGGCCAGCAGTCCCAGCCAGTCGACGGCTCCCCACGGATATGTCGAAGGCGCGGAGGAGGCCGATGAGCCGCAGCTGCGTCTGGCCGTCAGCGATGCGAAGACCGGTGCAGTCTCGGTCCTCGACCTGCTCACCGAGGACGTCGTGGAGAAGGTCGAAGGCTCACCGTCGACAACCTTGTCGGGGGCAGATTCCCGATATCTCTACCTCGGCGATGGTGAAGCCGGAACGGTCACAGCCGTCGACACGGGGGCATGGACGGTCGACCACGGCGACCACCGGCACTATTACAAGGCCGAGCCGAAGACCATCGGTCAGATCGACGGGGCAGACCCCGCGCACGTCGTCTCGACGCCGACAGAGGTGGCCTTCTTCTTCGACGGCGAAGGCCGGGCGAAGATCTATGACCGGAGCGTACTTGGCGACGGCGAACTCAACCAGCTCGGCACCGTGAAACCGGGTGCCCACCACGGAGTGACGATCCCCTTCGAAGACCACTTCGTGTCCACACTTCCAGGAGACAAGGCCGAGGATCTGCCCTCCGAGCTGACCGTGTACGACGAGAAGGGCAAGGCCTCTCCGATCGATGCGAGATGCGAGGAGATCCACGGCACCGGCGTCACTCGTGATGGGCTGGTCTTCGCCTGCGCCGAGGGCGTGATCAGGGTCAACGAGGACTTCGGCGCCGAGGTGCTGCCCTACCCCGAGGGCACCGATGAGCGCGCGTGGTCTGTCGAGGTCGGTCGGGACCTCGCTGCGACCGCCTTCGACGATGGTGGCATCGGGATCCTCGATGCGACGACGGATGAGTGGACGTTCGCCGACACCGAGGCCACGGTGGTCTCCGCCGGCATCGCTCCCGACGATTCCGCGGTCGTGGCCCTGGACGAAGACGGGACCGTCTATTCGCTGAACCCGGAGACCGGGAAGGTGCTGACGAAGAAGAAGCTCATCGCACCCTTCGACGCCGAGAGCCAGGGTCACGGAGCCGGTCCTTCGGTGGCTGTGGACAGCGAACGCACCTATGTCAGCGACCCTGCGTCGGGAGCAGTACTTGAACTCGACCCGGCCGATGGGCTGCGTGAGGCGCGCAGCTTCGACCTCGGCGGGGCACCCGCAAGCCTGGCTGTGACGGGGCGGTGATGGGCACACGACGGCGCCACCTCACAGCGGTGGCGCTCACGCTGGCCACGCTCGGGTCTCTGACCGCCTGCGCGGAAGGAGGCGATGAGCCGTCGATCGTGGTGACGACGAACATCCTCGGCGATGTCGTACACAGCCTCGTCGGAGACCACGCAGCGGTCACGGTGCTGATGAAGCCGAACTCCGATCCCCATTCCTTCGGCATCTCGGCGAAGGAAGCCGGAACAATGGAGGACGCCGATCTCATCATCGGCAACGGATTGGGGCTTGAAGAGGGGCTGTCGGCGAACCTCGACAACGCGCGCAGCGAAGGGGTGCGCGTGCTCGAGGTCGGTGAGCACATCGATCCCCTTGAGTACACCTCGGGCGGCAGTGCGGGGGCGCCTGACCCACACTTCTGGACCGATCCCGCGCGGATGGTTGCCGCCGTCGATGTCATCACCACGGCGTTGGGGGAGGAGGTCGGCGATGACCTCGCCAAGGCCATCGAACAGTCCGCGGCCTCGTATCGAGGGCAGCTTCACGACCTCGATGCCGAAATCGAAGAGATCGCCGAGACGATCCCTGCCCAGAATCGGAAGCTCGTGACGAACCATCACGTGTTCGGCTATTTCGCGAACCGCTTCGACTTCGAGGTCATCGGGGCGGTGCTTCCGAGCGGAACCACACTGGCATCACCCTCGGCGGCCGATCTCGAGGAGCTTGCCCGCACGGTCGAGGACGCGGGGGTGCCCACAATCTTCGCGGATTCTTCGCAGCCGCAGAAGCTCGCCGAGGCCCTGTCTGAGGAAGTCGACCTCGATGTCGAAGTGACACCGCTGTTCTCGGAATCGCTGACCGAAGCCGACGGGGAGGCCGGAACCTACATCGACATGCAGCGAGCCAACGCGCAGGCCATTGCAGACGGACTCGTGCCCCGCTGACGAGCGGTTCTCAGCGAGGCACACGGCCTCGCAGCACCACAGGTCACGAACAGACCATCATGGAAATAGGGAAGAGAGAAGAATGAGAACACAACGAACCCTGATCGCACCACTGGCTGCCAGCGCAGCCGTCACCGCCCTCCTGCTGAGCGGGTGCGCCACCACCGGTGCGGAGGCCGACCCCGACAGCCGCGAGCAGACAGACACTGCGGAGCCCTCGGACGCCGAGCAGGTTGAGGAGACGCAGCCACGGCTGATCACCACCTACGACGGTGGCATCCTCACTCTGGACGCGAAGACGCTCGAGGTTATCGACGATACGAAGCTCAAGGGCTTCAACCGAGTGAATCCGGTCGGCGACGGTCGACATGCGATGGTGTCGGTGGCGAACGGATTCCAGCTCTTCGACGCCGGTGTCTGGACCGAAGAGCATGGTGACCATACCCACAGCTTTGCCGGTTCACCGCAACTGACCGACAAGGTCTACGAAACCGATACCCCAGGTCACGTCGTGCGCCACGGCGGTTCGACTGTGCTCTTCGGCGACGGCGACGGGCGTATGCAGATCTTCGACACCGAGGCTTTCCACGATGGTGCACCCGAACCCGAAGTCAAAGAGGCAGAGGAAGCACACCACGGTGTGGCGGTGCAGTTGGAGAACGGCAACGTGCTGCACACCATCGGCAATGAAGAGGAGCGCTCGGGAGCGAAGGTCGTTGATGCCGACGGCAAGGAGATCGCCCGCAACGAGGACTGCCCGGGCGTCCACGGGGAGGCCGCTGCCCAGGACGAGGCGATCGCCGTCGGCTGTGAGGATGGAATCCTCTACTACAAGGACGGGACGTTCACGAAGGTCGACTCCCCGGACGGCTATGGTCGGATCGGCAATCAGGCAGGATCCGATGACTCGCCGGTCGTGCTCGGCGACTACAAGGTCGACGAGGATGCCGAACTCGAACGCCCGGAGAAGGTCACACTGACGAACACCGAGACCGGGAAGATGAAGCTCGTCGACCTCGACTCCTCGTACAGCTTCCGTTCTCTGGCCCGCGGACCCGAAGGTGAAGCACTTGTGCTCGGCACCGACGGCAAGCTCAACGTCATCGACCCGGAGTCCGGCAAGATCACCGACTCGCACCCGGTCACCGAAGCATGGGAGGAACCCGTCGACTGGCAGCAGCCCCGGCCGACGCTCTACGTGCAGGGGGAGAAGGCCTATGTCTCCGAACCGGACAAGAGCCAACTCCACATCGTGGATCTGGCCACCGGTGAGGTGGAGAAAAGCGCCGAACTGCCGCACGCCAGCAACGAAGTCACCGGTGTGACCGGCTGAGAAAGATCGTCGGGGAACCGCCTCGGCGCAGGAGCAGTGATGGTGGGGTCGAGTTGTTGAGCTCGATCCCACCTCTGGCATTCACCTGAGTGGCGCAGGCTTCTGGGTCATGTGCGGCAGGGCTGCGGCGGCCGAGCGGATATGATCTTCGGTCAGCTGCACTGCGTGGTCGGTGTCGCGGTCGACAATGGCCCGCATGATGGCGTGATGCTCCTCCTGCAGCTGCGCCATCAGGGCACGTGGATCATCGACCTTGTGAAATGCGATGAGGATGGGGCGGCGCAGGGATCCGCGGATGGCCTCGGTGAGATCGGAGAGCAGCTGATTCTCCGTGGCGCGGGCGATGGCGACGTGGAATGCGGTGTCGGCATCGTTGAAGGTCTCGAGACTCACGCCGGGGGTGTCCATGATCGCCAGCGAAGCGTTCATGCCAGCCAATGCGTCGTCGTGGACCCGGCCTGTTGCCAGTGCGGTGCTCGAGCGCTCCAGCTGGATGCGAGTCTCGATGGCTTCCTCGATGCTGAAGTTCGCCAGAGCCACATGCAGGCGCAGGAACCGAGTCAGGGCCTCCTTGGGCATGGAGGCGATGAAGGTGCCCGCGGACTTGCCGGAGCCGACGTTCGACACGACGACGCCGAGGGACTCCATGACGCGCAGGGCCTCACGCACTGCCGCGCGACTGACCTGAAGTTTGGCAGCCAGCTCCCGTTCCGAGGGCAGCGGATCGCCGACGGTGAGGGATCCGGAGGTGATCTGCTCCTCGATCGCATTGATGACGAGTTCGTGTGTGCTCGATCGGGAGACTGGCTTCCATTCCGGCGCCTGGGGCGTGTTGAGGGCGTGACCTGCGGCGGTGCCGTCTTCTGGGGTGACTGATTCACTGGGCATGAGTACTCGCTTTTCGCACCTCGCCATCATCCCACGAGTAGGACCCTGCCTCATCGGGAATGAATTCTTGACCTGGATCACATCCGGTCCTACACTCACTTTAGTGGTCTGACCACACAAAGGACATACTGAAACCCATCGAGTATGCATGTTCGGGCGCGTTCAACGTCGAAACGCAGACGCTGCAGTCGAGCACCGATCGTGCAGGAGAAGATATGTACACTCCTGAAATCGCCCCACTTGCAGACAGCCTCCTGTGGTCATCGCTGGCTGCGCTGCTGCCGCTGCTGACCATCTTCGTCACCCTCGGATTCTTGAAATGGAGGGCCCACTGGGCAGGACTGGCGGCAGTCATCGTCGCTCTGATCGTTGCCATATTCGTCTACGGCATGCCGGTCGGACTGGCTGGCCTCTCGGCCAGCCAGGGATTCGCTTTCGGGCTGTTTCCGATCATGTGGATCGTCATCACCGCCATCTGGCTCTACGAACTGACGGTGAAGTCAGGACACTTCGAAGACCTCAGACTGGTCATCAACGTCATCTCCGATGATCCTCGCGTGCAGGCGATCCTGGTCGCCTTCTGCTTCGGAGGACTGCTCGAAGCCCTTGCCGGATTCGGCGCCCCGGTTGCCATCACCGGTGTCATGCTCATCGCAGTCGGCTTCACCGCCATGCGAGCAGCAGTCGTCGTGTTGGTGGCCAACACCGCTCCGGTCGCCTTCGGTGCGATCGCCATCCCGATCATCACCGCCGGCAACCTCACCGGGATCGACTACAGGGAGATCGGTGCCATGGTCGGTCACCAGACTCCATTGCTGGCTGCCGTCGTGCCGCTGTTCCTCATCTTCCTCGTCGACGGCAAGCGAGGTCTGCGTCAGCTCTGGCCACTTGCTCTGGTCGTCGGGGTGGTGTTCGGGGCAGCGCAGTTCGTCTCTGCGAACTATCTCTCGGTTGAAATGACCGACATCATCGCCTCGCTCTTGGGCCTCGCCGCTGCCGTGATCATGCTCCAGTTCTGGAAGCCCGTCGGCGGCCAGGACGCCCTGGATAAGATGGCCGACGAACGCAGTCGGGAGAAGGCCAGCGCGCCCGATGCCGGTGGAGCAGCCTCAGCCGTGGCGACCTCCTTGGACACGAAGGCGGCACCTCTGACCGGTCAGCGAGTGTTCATGGCGCTCTTCCCCTACCTCACCGTGATCGCCATCTTCTCCGGTGCCAAGCTGATCCCAGTCATCGACAAGTGGCTGGCCGCCACCGATGTCAAAATTCCTTGGCCGGGGCTGGATGGGAACATCATGACTGCTGCGGGGGAGCTGTCGACGAGCACGGTCTACAATTTCCAATGGTTGTCATCACCGGGCACGATGCTGCTGGTCTCAGGCATGATCGTCGCCATCGTGTACAAGATGACCGTCAAGGACGCGTTCCAGGTCTTCGTCGATAATGTCGTCAAAATGCGATTCTCCATTCTCACCGTCGGACTCGTCCTGGCACTGGCCTACGTCATGAATCTGTCGGGACAGACGATCACAATCGGCACTTGGATCGCCGGGGCCGGGGCGCTGTTCGCCTTCCTCTCACCAATCCTCGGCTGGCTCGGCACAGCAGTGACCGGTTCTGACACCAGCGCCAACGCGCTTTTCGCGACGCTGCAGCAGACTGCCGCGACGAAGGCCGGAATCGATCCCGTCCTCTTGGTGGCTGCCAACAGCTCCGGTGGAGTCGTGGGCAAGATGATCAGCCCGCAGAACCTCACCATCGCAGCTACGGCGGTCGGCCTCCTCGGCCAGGAGGCCTCGATCTTCCGCCGCGTCATCTGGTGGTCGCTGGGCATGCTCGTCGTCATGTGCCTGCTCGTTGGCCTGCAGTCGACCGTCCTGTCCTGGATGGTTCCCGGCGGGGCGTGAGGCCCAGCGAACTGAAAGCTGAATACTGAAGACTGAACACTGAAGATTGCGAACTGAAGAGAAAGAGACTGCGCCAATGGTCAAGAGACAACTGCCCAATCCGTCCGAGATCTTCGAGCTGATGAAGTTCAAGAAGTTCGAGCTCGACTCCCGGAAACGCCGGCTTGAGTCGGCGTTCACGATCGCGGATCTGCGCCAGATAGCCAAGCGGCGCACCCCCGCAGCCGCGTTCGACTACACAGACGGCGCAGCGGAGGGGGAGATCTCGATGGAGCGCTCCGTGCAGGCCTTCCAGGACATCGAGTTCCACCCCTCCATCCTCAACGATGTCTCGCATGTCGATACGTCGACACAGATCCTTGGCGGCAGTTCGGCGATGCCCTTCGGCATTGCGCCCACGGGGTTCACTCGGCTGATGCAGACCGAGGGTGAGACCGCCGGTGCCTCTGCAGCCGGTGCAGCAGGCATTCCATTCACCCTGTCCACCTTGGGTACGACGTCGATCGAGGACGTGAAGAAGGTCAACCCGAATGGGCGCAACTGGTTCCAGCTCTACGTTATGCGCCAGCGGGAGATCTCCTACGGTCTGGTCGAGCGGGCGGCTGCAGCAGGCTATGACACGCTGTTCTTCACCGTGGACACTCCGATCGCCGGTGCCAGGATCAGGGACAGTCGCAACGGGTTCTCCATCCCGCCGCAGCTCTCGCCGAAGACCGTTCTCAATGCGATTCCGCGTCCCTGGTGGTGGTGGGACTTCCTGACCACGGAGAAGCTGCAGTTCGCGTCTCTGTCCGAGACTGGTGGAACTGTCGGCGAGCTGCTCAACTCGGCCATGGATCCGTCGATCGATTACGACGACTTGGCCACGATCCGAGAGATGTGGCCGGGCAAGCTTGCGATCAAGGGCGTCCAGACTGTTGCCGATGCCAGGAAGCTTGCCGATCTCGGCGTCGACGCCATTGTGCTGTCGAACCATGGCGGACGACAGCTCGACCGCGCCCCGGTTCCCTTCGAACTGCTGCCCTCGGTGGCGAAGGAAGTCGGCAATGACCTCGAGATCATCGTCGACACGGGAATCCGCGATGGTGCCGACATCGTCGCAGCAATGGCCTTGGGTGCGAACTTCACACTCATCGGCCGGGCCTACCTCTACGGGCTCATGGCCGGTGGCAGAGAAGGCGTCGATCGCACGATCGCGATCCTCAGCGAACAGGTTGAGCGGACGATGAAGCTCCTTCAGGTATCAAACATCGCCGAGCTCAACCCGAGCCATGTGACCCAGCTGCGCAGGCTCAGTCGGGATGGTCAGTTGGAGGGTGCGGACCCGGATACGAAGTCCGTGTGACTGCTGTCTGAGCTGGCAGTGGTCTTCGCCTCGGAGACTGTTGCCAGCTCACCCGTCGAATGCTGGTCAAAGGGACGACTCCTTCGCCAGATATCGTCCCGTGACGCTGTCCTTGTCATCGGCAACCTGGTGCGGAGCGCCGGCGACCACGATGCGACCGCCGTCCACTCCGCCACCCGGGCCCATGTCGATGACATGGTCGGAGTTGGCGATGACATCGAGGTCATGTTCGATGACGACGACGGTGCCTCCCTGATCGACGAGTCGCTGCAGGACGCCGATGAGCAGCCGTACGTCCAATGGATGGAGCCCGATGGTGGGCTCGTCGAACACGAACAGGGTGCCAGTCTGCGTCCGATCGAGTTCTGAGACGAGACGCAGACGCTGCGCTTCACCGCCGGACAGGGCCGGAGTCGCCTCGCCGAGGGTGAGATATCCCAGTCCCACCTCCTGCAGTGCCTGCAACCGTGTGCTGACCTTCCTCAGATCGGCAACGTGCCCGGCAGCCTCGGTGACGGTCATCGCCATCAGCTCGGGCAGCGAAATCTCACCGTCAGTACCGGGACGGCGATGAACCTCGGCGTCGGGGCCGTAGCGACGGCCCTCGCAGTCGGGGCAGGCGATGTCGACGTCGGGGAGGAACTGCACGTCGAGTGTGATCTCTCCCGTCCCCTCGCAGCGTGGGCACCGCAGAGAACCGGTGTTGTAGGAGAAGTCCCGGGCGCTCAGGCCGACGGCCTTCGCCGAGTCGAGTTTGGCGTAGGCGCGCCGGAGCTCATCGAGGATGCCCGAGTATGTGGCGACGGTCGAGCGGACATTGACCCCGATCGGGGTGGCGTCGACGACGCTGGCCTTCTCGATTCCGGCACCCTCGATCGAGGTGACGTGCGAGGGCAGACGGGCTTGATCCGGTGCGCGGAGTGCGGGAATGAGGCTGTCGAGAACCAGCGTGCTCTTCCCGGATCCGGACACTCCGGTGACAGCGGTGATCCGTCCCCGAGGGATCGTGACGTCGAGGGCATGCACGGTGTGGATGGGAGAGGTGCGCAGACTGATCGTCCCGTTGTCGAAGACCTGATCGGGCGCCGCAGAAGTGCGGACAAGGCTGTCCTCTCTTCCGGTGAGGAACCCGCCGATGAGAGAGTCCGGGTTGTCGCCGAGGCTGTCCACCGTTCCGGTGGCGACGACCGTCCCGCCGTCGTTGCCGGAACCGGGACCGATCTCGATGAGATGGTCGCATTCACGCAGCACGAGAGGGTCATGGTCGACCATGACAACGGAGTTGCCTTCCTCGAGCAGGTCGGAGATGACCCCTTGGAGTCCGCGGATGTTCGATGGGTGGAGGCCGATCGAGGGTTCGTCGAGGACATAGAGGACCCCGGTGGTCTCGTTTCGTACGGCTCGAGCCAGCTGCACACGTTGGCGCTCGCCGGTGGAGAGTGTTGATCCGGCACGATCGAGCGAAAGATAGTTCAGGCCGAGGTCGAGCAGTCGCTTCGACATGTGCTCGAGCGTGCTGGTCAGTGCCTCGGATATGGAGCGCATCGTCTTCGGCACGGTGTCGGCCACCGCCTCGGCCCAATCGGCGAGTTCACTCAGGGTCATGGCGGTGACATCGGCGAGATTGAGATCGCCGATCTTCGGCAGCAGCGCTTCAGGTGCGAGTCGGGTGCCGTGGCACGTGGTGCAGGTGTGTTCGGTGAGGAACCGGCTCACCCGGGACAGTTGTTTCTCATCGGTCGCGCGTTTGAGCTCCTCGCTCACGGTCAGTCGCGCATTGCGGAAGGTGAAGTCGAGCTCGTGCAGACCCTTCTTCGAGGTCACGGCGATGTGCTTCTTCTCTTCCGGGCCATCGAAGATGATGTCCTTCTCCTCGGAGCTCAGCTCCTTCCAGGGGATGTCGGTGCGGACGCCGAATTCGCGCGCGATCTGCGGTTGGACGTTGAAGCCGAACATCTGCCACGGAATCACCGTTCCATCGTCGATGCTCATGTCTTCGTCACGGATCAGGGAGGCATCGTCGACCTTGCGCACAATGCCCGTCCCTTCACATGATGGGCAGGCTCCCACCGAATTGAAGGCCAGCTCCTCTGCTCCTGGAGCGTGAACGTTCGCTCCGCAGCTCAGGCACGCGAAGGTCTCCTCTGCCGCGACATTGAGCGTCGGTTCCTGTCGGTGGCCGTTCGGGCAGACGTGTGATGCCAGGCGCGAGAACATGAGCCGGACGACGTTGAGCAGTTCGGTGGACGTGCCGAAGGTCGATCTGACGCCGGGGATGCCAGGGCGCTGTCGCAGAGCCAGAGCGGCAGGCACGTGACTGACCCGGTCGACGTCGGCACGCGGCGCTTGGCTCATCCTGCGGCGTGTGTACGTGGACAGCGCTTCGATGTAGCGTCGAGAGCCTTCCGCGTACAGGACTCCCATGGCCAGGGACGATTTGCCCGAACCGGAGACACCGGCGATGCCGACCAGCCGACCCAATGGGACGTCGACATCGATGTTCGCCAGGTTGTGCACGCGGGCGCCTCGGATCTCGATCATCTGGTGATTGCTCATGCCCCCATTGTCGCCGCATAGCTGTCGCGCGGGTGGAGATCGCGATGAGATCAGCATGGGCCTCATGCCGACTGCAGTCGGAGAGACCCAGGCGTACTCCCTGTATGTGACCCAGACGTACTCCCTGTATGAAGCCGGCGACAAGTACTCTGCGCCGATGGTGGATCAGCTCGCTTCGAAGAACGTCGAGGGCCCGGTCGAAGAGCAGCAGAAAGTGTAGGATCTCGTTACTCTTGTCAGAAGCTCACCGAGGTGACCTTGGACATGACAACTTGAGGAGACCACTTTCGTCTCACTAAGTTGTCATTTTCTTCCAGTACCTACCACAGAGTGGATGAAAGCCTAAAGATGAGCTATCGCGGTGCAACATTGCGTAAAGGAGTGAGCGCCCGCTTTGCGGTCAAGTCGCTCGGGTAAAGTCGTATCACCTACGAGTGTTCGACGACGAGCAGGATCCGCCTACTGTCAAGGGAGCTTGGATTGACCAGGTCCACGCTCGTCAGCGATCTCAATGTCTGACCTCTGCCTGCCAACATCAGGGCTCACAGGCGGTGGAAGTGCATCCGATCTCATTTAACCTGTAATCATGCCATGAAAGTCATACGACGTTCGCACACTGAGGGCGAAAGCCATCTCCTCGCTGCGCACTGGCGTCACAGCGTTCAACGCACTGGAAAACAATGGAAGAGTGACCACAGTCTTGATCCATCTTAAGCATTGTTTCGAAATGCTCCTCGAAGCAGCGCTGCTCGCTACTGGAGACAAGAATGTCTTTGACAAAGGGAAACAAGTAGCCACAGATTGAACCGTCCTTAGTTTGATTGAGGGTGTGACAGATATCCGGAAGGACGGCCCTTTTACCGAACCCGAAGGATCCTACCGAGCTCCACGCGCGTACCACACGGTTGGCGGTGGAAGCTCGCCGAGACCCTGCGATGCGCAACGGCGCGATCGCTCGGATCGCTGAACAGACCGGTGTCCACAAGGAAGCTCTCCAGACGTGGGTCAAGCGCGCTGAAGATGACGATCTGCCCACGACGCCGATCGACTCCACAGCTCGGATCCGGCAACTGGAGGCTGAGAATCGGGGGCTGAAGAAGACGAACGAGATCCTCCGGTCAGCGACCGCGTACTTCGGCAAGGCGGAGTTCGACCGCCTACGGAAGTGATCGTCGCTTTCCTCGACGAGCACAAAGACCTATAGGGCACTGCGCTACACACGACCAATGACCCTGAAGCCGAAGCCGCCGGCATCCGTGAAGTCCACTTGGAGATAAAGTTCTACATGGGAAAATATGACCTGGCCGACAAATCAAACGTTAACCGCACCCGAGCCACAGCTCTGCGCAGGCACTTGGGACTAGACAATGACGACGACCATTTTTCGCACCTCTTTCGACTAGGTACCCAGAAAACGTTGCGACACTCGGACAACGCGCTACGAGCGATGCGAGATGCGCTACGCCAAGTTGATATAGAGAGGGTCTGGGCAGCGCACCGTCCTATCTCAGCAAAAGTAGCCGACAGTCTTCCTGCATGTGACCAACCAGGCAGCGCCCAGTAGGTAAAAGTAAGGAACTACGCTCTGATCGCCTCAGAAGGGGCCGGAAGACCCGCATTGTTTGACTGTGGAGCTTCAGCCAGCATCGCGATCTACCATCAGGTCCGCGACGACCGGCGCGAGTGCGACACCCAGGGCGTGGTGCTGGTCGGCGTCGAGATGCACGCCGTCGTGCTTGCTGCTGGTGGTGATCGTGTTCGAGTCGAAAAAGACGCAGTCGGTGTCTTCGCTGACCTGTCGAATTGCCTGCGCGAGACCCTGTGCGGCGATATCCCCGCCCGCGAACTTCGGGCCGATCGGTCCTCGAGGGTTGTCAAGCTGCGGGGGCGCGATGACGAGAATCGGCGGGGTAGGCATCCCGGGCTCGATCGGCGCTGTCCTGATCGCGTTGATGAGCGCTGCGATGCCCATCGCGGAGTGCCAGGGTTTGTGCTGGTGCATGGATTGGAAGTCGTTCGTGCCGAGTAGGAGAATCACGAGGTCGAGCGGGGATTGCGCTTCTATGACCTGTTGGATGCCGCTGAGGGCGTTCCGCCCAGGTTTGTATGGGTCGTCGAAGGCGGTGCGACGCCCGTTGAGACAATCCTCCGTCAGCCGGATGCGACCGTCCCTTCCCGCGTTGAGCGCGGCGTGCAGGACTCCGGGCCAGCGCTCTTCGAAGGGAAGTCGCTGCCGAGTCGTCGGGACTATGCCCCAGGTCAGCGAGTCCGAGTACACAAGGATGTGCTTCGTCGTTGGCATCTTGTCTCCTTTGCGTTGCCGTCGTTCTCTTTACGCGTTCACGGGTCCGGAAGGAGGATCGTGGCGAGGTTGACGCGTTGCTGACCGTCCTCCCGTTCCGTCAGGTAAGGGGCCAGTAGCTCGGCGAGGTTGGACTGGATCGTGGCGAGATCCTCCCTGTTCACGTACAAGGGCGTTCGCGCGAAACCGACCAGCTCACGGGCTTCGGGAGAACCCGCGCTGAGGAAACGATCGAAGTCACCCGTGACGTCTCCCAAGAAAGTCAGGAAGGCTGTGTTTAGCTGCGCGCTGCTCATCGCAGAAAGCTCGGCGTGGTCAATCGCTGCCATCCGGTCCCCTAGCGCCAAGGTTCGCTCGATCGCGCCACGAGATCTGCGCTCATCGACCACGGCGACAACCTCGGCATCGAGGAGGGCCGCTACATGTCGATAGAGCGTGGCCTGCGGGATATCCGGGAGCGCCTCGCGCAACTGTGCCGTCGTGCGGTTGCGACCACCCAGCTGCTGGATGATCCGTAATCGCACGGGGTGCAGCACGACCTCTGCCAGAGCAGTCTTGTCCGGCACCTTGACTCCTCACTGTTATCATTATGATAATGTTCTCGTTACGATTCTATTCTAGCGATCAGGAGAGAACGATGACGAACATCACGTACGACCAAACGGGAGTGCACGTGCAGTTTCCTGGCTGGGAGGCGACGATGACGGGCTTGCCGAAGCTGTCAATTTCGAGGGCGGCGATCCGTGGTGTAACGAGCGAGCCGGGATGGACTTCCGAGATCCTCGGGATGAAATCCGGTCTCGTCATCTCTGGCTACCGCAAGCTGGGCACGTTCAGACACCCTTCGGGAGTGCGGCGCCTAGTCTCGATGAAGCGCGGTCACCCGCTGCTGCGGATCGCCGTCGACCGGGCCGCCGTCGGGTTCGACGAGGTCCTCCTGAGCACCGATGCTGCAGAGTCGATCGCGGCAGACCTCCGATCGGACGTGCACTCTTGAACGCTGCGATCGAGGTAGAGGCGCTCTCAAAACGGTTCGGGGCAGTCGTTGCGCTCGAAGATGTCACCTTGAAGGTCGAGTACGGGCGCGTCGTCGGGTTCCTCGGGCCCAATGGGGCAGGGAAATCGACGCTCATGCGCGCACTACTCGGCCTAGTTCGCTCCGACAGCGGTGAGGCTCACATTGCTGGCCTTCCGTATGCCCACCTGCCTGCGCCCGCAAAGACCGTGGGCGCGGTCCTGGACATTGCCTCAGCGCATCCACGCATGACGGCACGCGCTCACCTTCACACGTACGCGGCACTCGGAGGAATGGACCGGTCGCGGGTCGACACCGTGTTATCCCTCGTGGGGGCGCAGTCGTACGCCGATCGTCGGATCGGCACCTTCTCCACCGGGATGCGCCAGCGCCTCGCGCTGGCCACCGCGATGCTCGGCGACCCGGACATCCTCGTGCTCGATGAGCCGTCGAACGGTCTCGACCCAAGCGGAATCGCCTGGCTCCGCACATTCCTGCGCGAGTTCGCCGATGCTGACGGCGCCGTACTGCTCTCCAGCCATGTGCTCAACGAGGTTGAGCACACGATCGACGACGTCATCCTCATCGACCGAGGCCGCACCGTCTGGGCGGGCGCACTCGAACGACTCGTAGCGCAAGATGCTCCCCTCGAAGAAGCCTTCCTGCGCCTCACGCAGAAAGAACCCCTCCTATGAATGCCGTCTATGGCGAAGTCGCGCGACTGAGCGGCACCGGAGTAGCACTGCGGTCGACACTGGTTGCGCTCGCGTGTGGTGGCGGATTGACGCTTCTCCTTGCGCTCACCGGACCGCAGAACGCCCAGCCTCCCATGCCGGACATCGACACCCCCGAAGGCGTTGGATTCGTGCTCGGCATCGGAACCGTGCTTCTGTTCGTCCCCGCGCTGATCGGGACCATCGCGATCACAAACGAGTATCGACACCGCACGATCGGCACGACGTTCCTCGTCGTTCCTCGTCGGGGTCGAGTACTCACAGCCAAGCTCGCCGTGTACACAGCGCTGGGCATTGTCTACGGAATGGTCGCATCCCTGTCGGCCTTCCTCGCCCTGATCGTCGCAACATGGATGCGCGGTGTACCGCTGGGCGTCAATGTGGTGAATCTGGTACCGGCACTCATACAGCTCAGCCTCGCCGCTGCCGCCTACATGCTGCTTGGAGTAGGGATCGGCGCGTTGGTGCGTTCACCCTTCGTCGCGATCGGCGTCGTGCTCGGCTACTTCCTGTTCGTCGAGTACGTCCTGATGATGGTTCCCGGCGTCAATGCGATCTACCCGTTCCTGCCGGGCGGCGCGACGGCATCGCTGACGAGTTTCGACTTCCTCACCGGCGCGATCGCGAGCCAGACAGCGCTGACGCCTGCGACGATGGTCTCACCTGTGCTCGGCGCTGCGATCCTCGTGGCATACGCGGTCATCGCGGCGATTCTCGCCATCTTCGTTCCCCTTCGGCGAGACCTGAGGTGAACGGATCCAGGGTCTCGCCGAACGGGAGCCTCTATGGCTGTACATACGCGCTCGCGTAGTCCTCACTGGGAGCCACGGGCTGGATGATGTCGAGCAGCACACCATCGGGGGCAGCAATGATGAAGTGCCGCTGACCGAAGTCCTCGTCGCGAAGCGGTAACACCACGTTCACCTCTGTTCTGCCGGCCAGCTGCTTGTGGACGGCATCGACGTCGCTGACTTCGAGGTTGACGATCACTCCTCGGGGAAGTTCACGGTATCCGGCCGGCACCGTGGAGTGATCGTGAGCCAAGATCGCCAGCTCGAACTCGCCTAAGCGCAAGCTGACATACCAGTCGGATCCAAAGGTCGTCTCAAAACCGATGAAGTCGCGGTAGAAGGACGCCGCGGCGTCGACATCGCGAGACATGAGCACGGGATAGAGGCTGGTGACGGACATTGCACTCCTTTACGTACGATATGCATGTAACGAAGCCAGCATACATGCACACTGTACGTAAAGGAAGAGGACCATGCCCCGCGCCTCCGCAGCCGACGCCGCCCAGACAGCCCAACGCATCCTCGATTCCGCGAAGGAACTCTTCTCAGCACGAGGCTTCAGCGAAGTCTCCGTCGATGACGTCGCCCGGGACGCCGGGGTCACACGGGGGGCGGTCTACCACCACTACCGGAACAAGGTCGCGCTGTTCGGCGAAGTCGCCGCCCGACTCCAAGCCGACGTCGCACGAGCTGTCGTCGCGGCAGCCGAGAATGCAGACCCGCAGCCTCACGAACAGCTCAAGGCCGGGTCGCACGCATTCCTCGATGCGATCACGAACGGAGCCGCCATGCGCATCCTGCTCATCGATTCACCAGCAGTGACCGGCTGGCAGGAATGGCGCCGACTCGACGCAGAGAATTCGGCGACGCATCTGCGAGAGGCACTACGTGAGGCAGGAGTTGCAGAAGACATCCTCGATGCGTCGACCGCGCAGCTCTCCGGCGCGATGAACGAAGCAGCCCTGTGGACAGCCCAACAGAACGACATCGACCTGGCTCGTCGGCAGTCTCATCGGGCCCTTGACAGACTGCTCACGGCCTACGTGTCATAGAGCCGACTCTGGAGCATGGGAGAGTTTTCCAGAGATTCGCACGATGTCGAGGAGGTCGCGCGCGTCGAGCCGATCGGCGAACCGGCGGCACACGGATTCCAAGTGCACGGCAGTCGCTCCACGAAGGGCGTCGAGACCGAGGGGGGCGAGTTCGAGCAGACAGCCGCGACCGTCTGCCGGGTCGGGATCACGGCGAATCAGCTCTCGCGCTTCCATCCTGCCGGCGTGACGCGAGAGCCTGCTCCGCGACCACCCCATCTTCTGCGCCTGGGCATGCAGTGTGCTCGTCATCTCCGGCGCTTCGACCAGGGTGCTGAGCACCTCGTAGTCGGGCTCCGAGAGACCCGACGCTGCAAGGTCGTGCACCACACCGGCCTGCACTGCGATCGTCATGCGACGAAACGCGCGCCAGGCGACTTCCTCATCCTCGTTCAACCACGGCGCCGCGGACCCCATCCTTTTCGTTGACATGTAATCATTCTACGATCTATGCTCGTTTACATGTCAATGAAATCTCCTAGAGTCGTGATCCTCACGTGCAGCACCAGGCCAGGAGCTATGGGCCCGGCGGTTGCAGACTGGCTCCTGCGAACCCTCACCCCCGACGCCGACGCACTCGGCGTCGAGCTTCAGCATGTGTCGTTGCGCGATCTCGACCTCCCGTTCTTCGACGAGGAGGAACATCCTGCTGTTGGCGCCTACCGAAACCCGCACACCAAAGCGTGGAGCAAGATCGTCGACGAGGCGGATGGCTTCATCGCGGTCACGCCGGAATACAACTACGGCATGCCCGCGACGCTCAAGAACGCCCTCGACTACCTGAGCCAAGAATGGGCATGGAAGCCCATGGGGTTCGTGAGCTACGGCAACACCTCGGCAGGCACCCGATCCGTGCAGCACGCGAAACAGGTGATAACGACACTTCGTCTCGTCCCACTCGGCTCGACCGTCGCCCTGCGCCTGAAAGACACGATCGATTCGACCGGGGTGCGCCCGGGCGCACAGCTGACCGCGTCAGCGAACAGCTTGCTGGAAGAGCTGATCAGACTAGCTCACGCGCTCAAGCCCATGCGGGAGGCTGCACGGCCCGGTAACGGAGTTGGGCCGCTGCCCGGTAGCTATACACGCCCGTTGACTCCCAACGACGCACCTCATGTACTGGTTCTGCAGCGATGCTGCTGGGTCGACGAGGCGTTGAGCAACGAAACACTAGACCTCACTCCGTTCACCGAGACCCTCGACGACGTGCAGGCCTGGCTCACCGACTGGGAGACGATCGGACTCTGGCTCCACGGTCGTCTCATCGGAATGGTTCGCGCTCGACGCGCATCGCGAACAGGGTACATCGGCAGACTCGCCGTCGTTCCCGATCTCTACGGACGGGGAATCGGGCGCTGGCTCCTCCGGCACGCGACGGATGCTCTCGCCAGCTCCTGCGACCGGATAGAGCTCAGCACCGGATCGCGGAGCACGAAGAACATCCATCTGTACACGAGCGAAGGATTCGTCCAGCAAACCGAGAATCCCGAAGGAGCAGTCGACCTTGTCAAGCGTTTTTGAAGCGAGGTCCGGTGGACTGACATTCGGCTCCCTGCGAATGCACCTACGTGTCGTCGCCCGGTTGAGGCATCGGCAGGCTTTCGAGGAATGCTCTTGCTGCGGGGGTGGAGTTGAAGCTGCTCCACGCGAGGTACTCGATACGGGTGGGGCCAGCTGTCACCGGGATCGTTCGAAGGTCGTTGCTGCCGGCGGGGATGACAGCTGGTGAGAGCAGGGCGATCACGAGGCCCTGCCTGACCAGGTCGACGATGAGGTCGGCGCTCATCGCTTCGAAGGCGACCTCGCGATGGACACCAGCGGCCTGGAATGCGAGGTCGGAGGGAACTCGGCCGGGTGTTCCCTCGGGAAAGTCCACGAACACTTCATCGGTCAAGTCTTCCAACCGTAGTCTGCGACGCCGAGCCAGTGAGTGTTCAGCGGCGACGACGACGATGAGCCGCTCCCTAGCAAGAACGCGCGCGTTCACGCCTTTCGGGGGTGCGCTGTCGGGCAGCCCGAGCACTGCGACGTCCATACGGCCCTCGCTGATCGCGGTGATGAACTCATCGCTACCGCCGCCTCGGAGCTTGATCCGCACCGCAGGGTGGGCGCGATGGAAATGCCCCAGTACAGTAGGTATATCGATGGCGGTCACCGTCGGAATCACACCGATCGTGAGACTGCCTCGAATCTGCCCGTCCGCCTCCGCCGCCTCGGAGACCGCCCGTTCAGCCGCATCGAGACTCTCTCGTGCTCGTGCCAGGAATGCCTCGCCGGCGGCCGTGGTCTCAACCCTGCGGCTGGTGCGCGCGAACAACCTCACCCCGAGTTCGCGGTCGAGCGCCTTGATCTGGTGACTCAGAGCGGACTGCACCACGAGACACCGCTCTGCCGCGCGAGTGAAGCTGCGTTCCTCGGCCACCGCGACCACATACCGCATCTGCTGAAGCTCCACACTTCAATGATCCTTGTTCATCACTGGGATCACAACAATGTCCTGGACTCATGGGCATGCCGGACCCGACGATGTAACCATGAGCATCACGACCTCACCGCGCACGCCTCCAAGCGTGCAGGCAGAATCCACGAGCCAGGCCGTGTGGACGATACTGACTGCGCTCACCCCGATGGCCTGGGGCACCACCTACATCGTGACCACGCACCTACTGCCCGCAGGGCATCCTCTCTTCGCTGCGATGATGCGCTCGCTTCCCGCAGGTCTGCTCGCGCTCCTGATCGCGAGGCAGTTGCCGCACGGTTCGTGGTGGTGGAAGAGCCTCGTGCTCGGCACCTTGAACATGGCCGCATTCTTCCCGCTGCTCTTCCTCGCAGCCCAGCATTTGCCAGGCGGAGTAGCAGCCACGCTGGGTGCGGCACAGCCCATCGTGATCGCGTTCCTCGCCGTGGCGATCCTGCACGAAAAGCTCTCGTTCTGGCGAGTCACGTGGGGCGTGCTCGGCATGATCGGCGTTGCGCTCGTCGTCCTCGGCCCGAACGCTGCGACATCACCTCTTGGTGTCCTCCCGGGCTTGGGCGGTGCCGTGTCGATGGGCATCGGAGTTGTGCTGACGAAGAAGTGGGGGCGCCCCGAAGGGGTCTCCGCAGTAGGTCTGGCCGGGTGGCAACTCACCGCGGCCGGTCTTGTCCTGCTGCTGCCGGCTCTGCTCATCGACGGCATTCCGCCCGGTATCGACGGTAAGGCCGTGCTGGGGTACGCCTGGCTGGGGCTGATCGGGGCGCTGCTGACCTACACCATCTGGTTCGCCGGCATCCGGCGTCTGCCCGTGACGGCAACCGCCCTGCTCGGGTTGCTTTCCCCGCTCGCCGCGGCGGTGCTCGTCGCCGCGATCGCAGGTGAAGCCTTGACCCCACTCCAACTTCTCGGCTTTGCCGCCGCACTCATCTCGATGGTCGCCGGTCAACTCCCGCCACCGAGCACGAAAGACCACGTCTGATCATGCGAGCCGCTGTATTCGGTGCGACCGGCAAGGTCGGGAGCGCTATCCTCACCGAAACGATTCACTGTCTGTTCGCGAGGGCCTGTCCGATGATTCGCGCGGCTTCGGGGAACGCGCTGGGGTTGGGTCCGGAGTAGTTCAGACGGAGATAGCGGCCGGTTGGCTCGGCGGGGAACCAATCGTCGCCTGCTGCGATGATGACCCCACGAGCTTCGCATTCTCGGGCAAGCTGGAGCAGGTTCGTGTCGTCGGGCAGTCGCAGCCAGAGGTTCAGGCCGCCGTACGGTACGGCGTCCAGGCACGCCGCCGGAGCGTGCTCGTGGAGCGCGTCGACGAGGAGATCGCGGCGGGTGGCGAGCTGTTGCCTGAGTGAGCGCAGGTGCGTGCGCCAAGCCGGTTGCGTGACCACATCGACCGCGATGGCTTGTAGGGCGGAGCTGACGTACATCTCCTGGGCCTGCGTGTCCGCGAGGATGCGATCACGGGCAGGGCCGCGCGCGATCAGGCCCGCGACCCGGACTGATGGAGAGACACTTTTGGTGAGTGAGCGGATGTAGACGACGTGACCGCTGTCGTCACGGGCGGCGATGGGGACAGAATCGGTAGTGATGCCGAAGTCGTGCGCCCAGTCGTCCTCGATGAGGAACGCGCCGCGCTCGCGCACGATCCCGAGCACCGCGTCACCCAGTTCCGCCGACCACTGGCCGCCGGTGGGGTTGGCGAAGTTCGGTTGCGCGTAGAACGCGCGTGCCCCGGTCTGCGCGAAGGCGCGGTCGAGGTCGTCGGGGTTCGGGCCGTGCGGCCCGGACGGGATGGGTACGAGTTGCACGCCGACCTGCGCGGCGGCGAGCATCGCCCCCCAGTAGCTCGGTGACTCGATGAGTAGTGGTCGTCCCGCACCGACAAGGGTGCGGAAGAGAGTGCTGAGGCCACTCTGGCTACCCGGCACGATTACGACATCCCTTGCGGCCGGGGCGGTGAGATCCGTGGGAGTGATCGCGCCGAGTTCAGCGGCGAACCAGGATTGCAGCTCGGGCAGGCCTGCAGCGGGCGGGCGGCTCACCGCCGCCTCGCTGCGTGCAGCGCGAGCGAACGCGGCCCGCACCAGACGTTCGGGCAGCAGCTCCCTGTCGGGGTAGCCCGAATGCAGGGCGATCACATCGTTCGGCGTTGTGCGCAGCGCCACCGACGAGGCCGGGATGCGGTGCTGCGGGGAGCCGAGCGCTGCCGTCTGCCAGCCGTAGTCGTTCGGACGGACCTCCCGGACCCTGCGCACGAACGTGCCGACGCCCGGCCGCGACTCAATCACCCCCTGACCGATGAGGGTGCGCAGTGCCTTCTGCACCGTGACCGGGCTGGCCTCGAATCGCGCGACAAGCTGCCGCGTCGACGGAAGCTGTGCGCCCGCAGGAGCGACCGCGAGCCACTCGCCAAGTGCCGACACGATGCGGTCACTGCTACTATTAATCATGAATCACAACAATAGCGCTATTGTATATTCTGTCAAACTGCTACCAGTATCCCGTTCCGGCCTGTGGTGGGGGCTGCTCGGCGTGACCGCATTCTCGTTCACCGTGCCGTTCACCAGGGTCGCGGTGGAGAACGGGCACATGTCGGCACTGTTCGTCGGGTCGGGCCGTGCGGTGATCGCGGCCGTGCTTGCCGCCTTCGCCCTCGGGTTGACGCGGCAAAGACTCCCGCGAGGGAGGCAGTGGATACAGGTCGCGGTGGTCGCGGGCGGCGCGGTGGTCGGGTTCCCGCTGCTGACGTCGTTTGCCCTCGAGACAGCGCGCGCGAGCCACGGGGCTGTGGTGATCGCGCTGCTGCCCGCAGCGACGGCGGTGATTGCGGCGCTGCGCACGGGGGAACGACCCGCACGCTCGTTCTGGGTCGCCGCCGCGTTTGGTGCTGTCGCTGCGGTGGTATTCGCCGTGATCCAAGGTGGCGGTTTCGGCGGGCTGCACTTCTCCGACCTGCTACTGTTCGCCGCCGTCGTCGTTTGCGCGGTCGGCTACGCGGAAGGCGGATTGCTCTCGCGCAGCTTGGGGTCGTGGCAGACAATCTCGTGGGCGCTTGTGCTCGCCTCACCGCTGATGATTCTACTGACCGGCATCGCCATGGTGCAGCAGCCTCCCATGGGCACCCTCGTGGAGTGGGGCGCGTTCGCGTACCTCGCGGTGGTGAGCATGTTCCTCGGGTTCTTCGCCTGGTATCGTGGCCTCGCCATCGGACCGATGGCAGAAGTCAGCCAGGTGCAGCTCACTCAACCGGTGATGAACATCCTCTGGGCAGGCCTGCTGCTGGGCGAGCACATCGGCTGGCAGACCGTTACCGGCGGCATCGCCGTGATCGGCTGCGCACTGCTTGCAGTTCGCGCCCGCAACCGAGGAAAGCAGGCAGGTGTACGAGACACACTCCGCGCTAACTGATGACTGATCTCGGAGAAGTTACGGGCTGATCCGTGGCAACCCGCAGGTTCGGTGGGCCCGTAGCGGTTGCACCAGATTCGCAGCGTCTCGCCGCCGACACCGAACCGCGGGGTGAGCGCACGATTCGACTGCGAGCGGGGCCGGGCACTCGTAGACCATGCGCATGGTGCGATATCGCAACTCTTGACTGAACTCCTTGGACATACTCCCGTTCCCCTTGCTAAGACCTGGAGCGAACCCCAGGGCGCTTCACCGCTATCTGCGAGTGCTGGGGCGTCTCGTACACGCCCATAAGGTCGTCGAGTGGTCGTGGAAGAGAATCGCTAGGAATCGACGAGCCTTGTTCTGGTCGATGACGCTCATTCGCGACGAGCGGGGCCTCGACCCCGCCTCCACCGCCTAGCTGTACGAAACTGGGCTGCGGCTCCGTGCGCCGCCCTCGTTTGGACATATCAGGGCTAAGAAGACCACCACCGGAACGATTAAGCGCCCCCTCAACGTGTGGGAGAGCGGGCATTCCGCCTCAACGGTCAAGAGCTCCAGCGGGGCCGTGGTCCTGGGCCGTTCGGCCTAGGAAGGGCCGCGGGTAGTGCTCAGGGTTCGAGCAGGCGCTTGAGGTCTTTTGCGAATTCTGACGGCTCTGAGCTTGCGCCGAGGTGGTTACCTGGCATGTCGACTAGGGGCAGTCCTAGACGTTCAGCGAGTATTTGGGTTGCCCGCCGCGCGAGTTGATGATGGCTCAGTGAGCCTGCACACAGCGTAATCGCAACACGTCGGATGGCCTCAATATCGGGTACGTAAAAGACTGATGGACCGGCCATCTGCCCTAGAAAGTAGCGATTCTTTTCGAGTTCCTCGGCAGGTAGCTCGGGCATCGACATATGGGCGGGAGGTGTCTGATCTGGTCCCGTATGGTGGGCAGCGCCACTGAGATCAAAGAACTCCTGCACTGCCCGCTGGGGATCAGCCTCCGCGGCTTCAAACACCGCTGCAGCTCTGTCCGCTAGCTTCGAATCAGCCACGAGGGACATGAGCGGCGGCTCATGCAACACGGCCCGGCCAACCATTTCAGAATACTGCTTGGCCAGTTCCAACAGCGTCACGGCGCCGCCACTGGTTCCGACGAATAGGGCGGGCCCTCCGGTGAGCCGGTCAACAAGCGCAGCAAGATCCTCGGCAAGTACCTCGGGCGTGGGTGCAGCCATCCCCAGGACTGCACGACTGGCACCGACACCACGCGGGTCATGGGTGACGACGGTATAACGGTCGGAAAGCTCATGCGCTAGCGGTGCGAAACCAGCCCGCCCCGCCGGCGCACCGACCAGGAACAACAGAGGCCCCTCCCCCTGGACGTCGAACGCAATCGTGCAATCTGTTCGCTCGAGAAGATTCACCGAACCGGTGATTCGATCGCTGAAATCCATGATCTTCCGCGTAATTACATCGAGCGCTCGGTCGAGCTCCTCACGCCTATCCTGGACGCGACGGCGATGGGCTGTCAGTAACTCCACTCGAAGTCCGGCCAGATCAGCCACCTTGTTGTCTGCGCCCGTGAACTGCGCGATATCAGCCAGAGGCATCCCCGTCTCACGGAGATGAACCAGCATGCGGATCAACTCGACGTCGGCCGTCGTGTACTGACGGTGTCCCGCACTGTCGCGTCGTGGAGACGGTATGACCCTCTGGCGCTCGAAGTATCGTATCGTGTCCGGTTCCAGACCGATCCGTGCCGAGACTTCGGCAATCCCAAACAGCTCATCTCGTTCACTCATGCCTCAAGCTTCACCCCTGAACCGAGGTTCAGGTCAAACGAAGGGAATGCTGAAGGTTTGTTTGACTCTGACCTGACCCATGGTTTGGTTTCCACTCGAAGTCCGCCAACCACAATCGATCGAGTTCTAACCGGCTTTCGAACGGTATATGGTCGTTTGTGGTCGCGGACCAAAACAAACCGGGGTAGTGACGTTGACGCGCGTATGATCTGGGCGACCGGACCGGTAGTCCCTTCGAAAGTCGGGTGCTGTCCACAGCGCCCACAGTGGTGGCTACCGATGTGCCCTCCTCGGTGAGGTACATCAGTTCCGTGTCCAGCAACGTCTTCGTTGTCATGTTTCCAGCATCCTCGCACCGACATGAAACTGGGAACACCGACACGCCTCCGACGCGAAATTGAGATTCCGACACGAAATCCGAGATCCTACAGTAACTGTAGGATCTCATCGTTGGTCGCTACGTGAATCGAGAAGCTGATTAATCGTCCATTATGACATTCGACGGTCGAGCTCATGAAGATAGTAGAGATCCTTGCCAGTCACTCCTGTCAAAGCTTCTCTCTGCGCCTGCCTTGCCCGAGCCAGCACCGCCGCCCCTCCAGCAAGCGCGGGTATGGCCGCTAGACCAGCGGTGGCTACGGCAGCAAGGTCCGTCGCGGCTTGGATGCCAACGACAAGTCCCGGCACTGCGGCGGCCCCTCCAACGACTGCTCCAAGATTTGCGCCGATCGCATCGGCAAACTCCCGAACCAGACCGTGTTCAGCAAGCTGTTCACGAATCTCCGTCAGGGCTGGTTCAACTTCCGTCAGGTAAAGATGTTCAACTTCGGCTTCTGCATCACCGTCAAACGGGCCGACCCGCATTTTGGCCCCAAGAGTTGCCACTGACCGGCGATATCTCCCCAGAGGCGCCATCAGATCTCTCCGGAGATCCAACAGTTCGTCAGCTGGAGTCTCCCCAAAGGTGGGTAGCCGCGTAATCATTCCTGTCCCCACGATTGATTCAAGAGCATTCGGCAATGCCAAGGCAGACGGCACAACTCGCTTCTCCTTAATCATGAGATCAGCAAGTTGAGTGGTTCCCCGATCCAGGAGCATATGGCGCGAACCTTCAACGAGTAGCTCCTTGACCGCGGTTGCATAGCGATCGATGAGTACGTCGGCGTTCCCCTCGTCGTCTTCATGCAGAAGTGGCCTGATCTTAACGACCCCGCTCTCAATGGCGGCGGCCAGCTCGGGACCACCCGCCTGGTCGTACATCGCCGCTATGTCATCGCGGACCTGCTCCGTCGACTCTCCCATCTTCTCCTGGAACTCAGCGGCAGACCGCCGGAGTTCTTCCATCTCGTCGCTACCGTACTGCTCCATCAGGTCACTGAAGGCAGGGTGCTGGAGTGCAGGTAGAAGATTCAGTGCGTTCTTCATCTCGTCGCCATTTCGACCGCTAAGCTGCTCGAGAGTGCTGGCGTCCAGAGAACGGAGTAGATCGAGAACTGGAGTGTTACTCGTCGCTACAAACTCCTTCATCCCTAACAGCATCTCTGTCGCTGGACTAACTACCTCAATCTCATCCGCGTAGAGGATCGCCGCTCGGATCGCCTGCACTTCCCTCTGCAAAGTTACAACGCCGTGTTGCATGACAGCAGACTCTGGATGAACTACCACGGTCATCCGAAGTTTCGGCACGGGCGGCTTTCTTGTAGCGGTGCGGTTGGGTACGCGCCTTCTGTTCTTCGATCCCATGAGCTCATCATTCCTCTCGTTTCGTCAAGCATCACCTGGTTCAGAACCTAATTGCTTCCGGAGGTGTGCGAATTCGGCCTGATTGAGAATGAACCAGCCACAGCCATCGATATAGAAGGCATAGTATTGCATATACGCAAACGCTAGGAGGTGGCTGATATGGAAGCAGCAGCGATCATCAAGAAGATCCGTGCCATGAGCGGGATCACCAGGAAAGAACTGGCACAGCTCGCCGAGGTGTCGCCATCGACGGTCAGCCGCATTGAACGCGGCGAGATGGACCCCACCTGGGGCACGATGCAGAAGATCTTCTCCGCCACGGGATACCAACTGGGCGGTACCTCTGTATTCTCTAGCGGGGACACATCGGCGATCCAGGCCGCGAATGCCTACCTCGCGCCGATTGTTAATCAGGCCTACTGGCCGAACAACGAAGCTTCGCGATCATCGGCCACGACATCTACTAACCGGCCGATGCAGTCGAATGTGAAGAACCCTACCGGTGAGTGGGCTGATCGGTGGAAAAGAACCGGATGGCTGAAAGACTCGGCTGGAGTCGATGATCTGGTGGCGATCGCTGTGACTGCCGGCAACGCTGGGAAGGTTGCCAGGCGTCGCGGTGCCCGGGTCTCAGTCGAGATCCCGAAAGGATGGCGTGACCTCGTCGACCGGCTGGCCGAAGCGGGCGTGGACTATGCCGTGTCCGGGATCGTTGCCACTTGGGAGGACCGATCTGATGCTCAGGCAGGTGCTCCGTTGATCTATGTGAGCGGTCCCCGCGGTGTGGCTGAGCAGCTCGGATTGGAACGGGCCCGGCCGGGGCGGGGAGTCCTGCTCCTGGAGGCCATGAGCGGTGAACTCGACGATGTCGAGAGCGAAGGCGGCATCCGATTCGTCCCACGGTCGAGGGCCCTGCTCGATGCCTTCTCCGGCCCCGGTCGGGACCCGGACAAGGCAGAGGACCTGCTTCGAACGATCTGGGAGGACGCCTCATGAATGAGGACATTGACCCGTCAGGTGGAGGGGCGATTGGTGAGCCTGATTCCAGCGGCCAATGCGATGTGGTTCTGCCTGATCGAGAATCGCTCAATGATGCGATGCTGGCTATGGTTCGCCTGGTTGGAGATGGTGGCGCAAGAACCGATCTTGACCAAGCAATGAAAATCTTCGGTATCAGCAGAGACGACCTCGAATCCGAGATTGACGTAGGGGTACACGAAACTTGAACCTGGACCGGCACACGCTGGCGTCGTCACTGACGCCGGCCGTTATTCCTGAGGCGGATTCTCCGCTACACACGCTGCCATGGGTAAAGATATGAGAGCAGGCGGAAGTCGGCGTTACGGTCACTATGTTGGTTGTGGTTCCAGAAGTTGGCGCATCGAAGACTCAGGAGTGGATCGACCCTGTTGCCGGGGGCAAGAGCAAGTTGTGCCTCACGGCCGATTTTCTCGGTCGATAACTCGGCCCGCTGACAGTCGGCAGTCCACGCGTGTGCGTCACACATTGGTTCCCATTCATTTCATGGCGGCTTCTCGGGCCTCGTTGGTGTGCTGGCGAGGAGTTCTCTGATGTCGCCATCGGTGTACTCCCTCTCTGATGGGCGTTCGGGGACGATCGCTGGGAATCGGAGGTTACCCCAGGCTTCTGGAGTGAGTCGGGGACTGCTCTGCGTAAACATGGCCAACAGCCACAACTGCTCGGTATCTGACCACTCAGACTCGAGAAACCGAGCGTTCAGATCATCTGGGGTGGCAAGCTCTTCTCGTCGCAGTTGATAGTTGATTGTCCCGGGCTCCTGAGCCAACTGAGTAGCAGCAGTCACAATTGCTTTACGCAGGGCCGGCCATCCGCAATGTTCGCTGAGTGTGGCCCAGTCGTGGGCAACTCGTGCAGCTTGGACTTTTGGTGCACCGAGGCCTTCGGCCGCCGAGGCGGTGGTGATGTTGCGGCCGACTGAGGCGATGGCGATGCTGAGGGCGAATCGGCTCCGTTCGTTGGTGACCGGTCCGATGCCGGGTAGGCCCTCTTCCCAGTAGAGCTGTGGAATCGCGCTCAACGGGGCCGGCGGGAGACGCCAGTTCTCGCAGTACGTGGGAATCGGAGTGTGACGGTGGCGCAATGCATTCGGCGTTCGTGGCCAGTCGGACCCGATGCGGAACGCCAGCTGCGTTCCCGGCGGAAGATGATCTCGCAGACTGCGTAAACGGATGGCATGCAATACGGGGTGGAATGGGTGGTCGCGCAGTGCCTGGGTTGGTCCGATTGCTGCGAAGGGGCCACCGGCATCGAGGAGGCGATAGTGATCGGCCAGGGCACCGGCGGTGGTCAGGTCTGGGCTCGTGAGGACTTCGTAGGCGTGCTCGAGAGCCGTCGCTTCTGCGCTCACTGCCCTTGGCTCTCGTTCCTTGACCGAGAGACCATCAAGAGCCAATAGGACGAGACCGTCTCGGGCTTCGGCCCGTGTAGCGGGCAAACCAGCCAGCACCCAGTCCTGACCAGAGCAATTCTCGTCTTCGAGCAACAGTTCAGTGGCAGCCACAAGTCGCGGATCGGCTGTCGAAGTTTGGGCTTGAGTGAGATCGGCGCCGCAGGGTTTCCGTCGCTTACGGGGGCTAGTGTCTCTTGGGAGGTTTTCGGTACAGCGTGTGTTCTGTCTTTCGTGCATCGCCCATGCTGGCCCGGAAAATGGGCGGCCACCGCACTGAGGACATACATCGACGAGCATCACAAGGTGACGGAGGCACATTGTGATGAGTGGGCTCCGCCAGTGCCCGGACCAAGTCCCGGTCTCGGCAAGACACGAGGGACAAAAACGGCTCCCAGATGAAGGCCTCGAAGAGATTGTCGGTGCGTGATATCGCTGAATCACGCTTGCAAGAAGATCTGAAATGCGCGCCTGAGCAGTGTGGGCCTGCGCCCTGGTTTCATTGGACACTCCGGTTCGAACACTCAACGGGGAACTGGGGCGCGCGAGGCGCTGCTCCACTCGCCACGGGGTGTAGGAACCCATCCGGAATCCAACTTCGCGAAACAAGGCGGCCGGTGAGACACCGAACCGGGAGGCGATACGTGCCCACCAACTCGGGAGAGTTTCATCGGGCTCAATAGACAATGTTAGGGGCCACGCATCGAGGTCGTAGCCGGACGTGACTCCCCGCAAACGCGTCGAAGGGCGCTTGTCGCTAGGCTGTGCGGGCGCTGGTTTCGGCTGCATTGTCAATCGTGACCGCTGACAGAATCTCCGGTGTAATGGTCTCAACTCCGGTGGTGATGGCGAGATAGCTGGCACGGTCGAGTAAGTAGGTGAGGGAACCAATGTGCCCCTGTGTACGTCGATACAGTTCTTTTGCCTGATCGACCAGCGTGCCCGGACGACCATCGAGCAACAAGAGGTGATCCTCGAGACTAGCCAAAAGGTGAGTCCACGCTCGGGCACCGGCGGCTGTTTTCATGGTGAAGGGGGCGACCGGAACTTTGGTGGCTCGACGTGAGGTTTGAGCGTAGACCGCATCGTCGCCAAGGAGCCCCTCATCAAAGAACCGTTTCTCGCTGAGCCGGACACCAACGTATATGAATGTGGCAGGCATTTCGTTCGCCAAGCCCTTGATATGGTTGCTGACTTCGCGTCCGTTGCGATGTTTGAAATCGATGAAATGGAGATCATCGATGACGACGAGCTGGGTGTCGCAGGATCGTACGCAATCAACAGCCAATGCGGCCAAGCGAGCAGTTGTGGCCCGGTTGGCTCCAGGGTGGCCGTAGAACGACAGTATTTTCTGGTTCAATCCTTTGAGAGTGACCCCGGCATCGAGGGGGATGAACGCGACCGGCAGCCGCTGGTGCCCATCTGTCGTGCGTGGCCCGTACCGACGGAGTGTTTTCCGGTGGAACTCGCGGGCGAACCGAGTTGCGATCGTGGTTTTCCCCAACGCTGGAGCGGCATCGATGACAATCGATCCGCGAAGCCGATCACCATCTCGGCGATTCGACGCCATTGCCTGGTCCATGATGGAAAACGCGGCGTTCAACTGAGTCGTCTTGACTGCCGGCGGGTTAGCGTTCCACACCATCCGCGCTTCGTTGTAGTCTTCGACTTCCTCCTCCGACAATTGCCGAACATCCTCACGCGAAAGTAGCTCGAGAGGCGGGCGAGGTGCAGATTGCGCGAACGCATCCCATCCTTGCTTGCTGGCCATGTTGAAACGTTGCGGCTCATGATTGCGTAACCACGACGCCCACCGGTTCGTCATTCGTCGAACACCTCGAACTTATCGCCCTCGTTGGAGTACTTCTCAAAGACATCAAGATCATCACCGACAGGAGGCTGTTTCTGGCGCCGAGCCAGATGCGTAAAGAGATCAATGACTTCGGTGCCCTTCTCTGCGCCTGCATCGGTGGATTGGGCGGCAAGGCGGCGGGCCAGATTCTTCTCCCGCTGTGCAGTCACTTTGCCCTTGCCATGTCGCTCCAAGAGATCGTTCAATGCTTCATCAGGCGCGACATGTCGATCGGACTTCAGAGCAAGCTGTCGCGTGTAGTCAGCCGCCTCAGCGCTGAACGGTGCAGTAAGTCCTTCAGTGTGCTCCCACTCCAAGGTGTGCCAGATTTTTGAGTCTGGGTCCTGGAAGAACACGGTACGTACGTCATCACGGTCAACCATGATTGGCCACCGCCCAGCATGAGCACCGCCAAAGGGCGAAATGGCTCCTCGATAGTAGTTCAGCCCCGGTCCGTCGTAGCGACGCCCGTCGATCTCGACACCGTAGTGCTGGATCGTGCGCCAGGCGACATCGAGGAACTCCATCCGAAGATCCTCACTCGCCGGTAGTCGCAGGACACCAGCGGCCGAAGCGCCTCGGCTAAACATCTCGGCGGGTGACAGTTCGACAGAATCCATTCGTGGATCACACAGGCCCCGATGGGGTGTGTGATGGTAGATACCGATCCACTCGCGAATGATTGTCTCTAGTTCGGAGACGTAATAGAAGGCTCCGTCCTCGACTCGTTGACCTCGAGAATAGACATCGGGACCTTTGTAAGCCGGGAGATGTTCCAAGAGTTGCTGCCGCAGGGTGCGGAAGAATCGCTCGAGCGTCGGCTTGTCCGTGGGCTTGTGCGGTGTTGCTGGTTGGATGTTGATCCCCAGCCTGTGACAGACGGATTTCGTGTGCGCTGACAGATAGACCTTGCCATGATCGACGACGATTGTATCTGGCACGGTCGCTGTCGACATCGCCATCAAATTGTCCGGTATTCCTACGTATGGTGATGGCAGTTCAGCGTCTTGCGGAGGCCCCCAGTGTTGTGGCGTGACCACTTGGTACAGGACTGTTGCGACGTCCTGGGACGTCGTTGATACGGCACGCAGAACCATTCCCAGAATGCATCGCGAGTACAGGTCCATGGCCACTGTTAGCTCGGTGTTCAACCAACGGCCGGTGAGTGGTTCCATGGCGAAGACATCAAGGCGAGTGGTGTCCAGAACAACGTACTGCCCGGGACGATCAGCTCGTAATCTGCCCATATGCCCTTGAGGGCGTTCTGCAACAGACCGGCGCTGCTTCGCAGCTCCAAAAGTGTAGCGCCCCTTATCGAGTTCCCGAATGCGTCGGTACCCCACTGACCTTGAAGGACTGACCTTGCTCGGGAACCGAGTAGCGAAAAGTGCATTCGTCTTCTTCAGTACGATTTTCATCGTTGGATTCGACTGGTTCCGATATTCTTCGAGCACCTCAACGCAGATAGCGTCCCACAGTGGGTCAACTGTTGGTCGGCTCGGTCGCAGTTGACGCGAATCCACAAGCCCAGCAATCCCTTTTTCGGCGTATCGCTGACCCCTCCGATACGCAGTTCGGAGGGAAATCCCAAGTTCGTCCGCAGCGGCTTGGTACCGTTCGTTTGCCGACATGCTAGAAGGGGCCATCACGAGCTCGTCGAACACTTGAGCCTGTCGTTCAACTTCGGAACGCTTCCCTGGGTTGAGGGCGCTCAGCGCCACGGCCTCGAGCTCGCTCAAATCGTCCGCGTCTGAGTTGTCGTCGAGTGACGTCGCGGACCCGACCAACGATGATCCGTGCACCTTCTTTAAGTGAGCGCTTGAACGCAGTGTCACAAGAGCGCCATCGAGTTCGACCACAGTCCACGCTGATCCCAGGTACCACAAGCGGGCACCAACCGAGACGTTCAAACTCTCGTCCCTCATGCCGCGACTCGTTCATCTAAGTGCAAGACAGTGCCATTGGACAAAGGGGTCCGCAGATCAACTTTTGCCTCGCCTGACCATACGTGTGCGAATAGTGCAGCCCGCCAAAGACTTTCATCAATGCTAAGAGGTCGTTTGGCTAGAGCCTCGACGACAGTGACCGCGCCCGGGCTGAGAATTTCCCTGGTCTGTGAGATAAGAACTTCGGGTAATCGCTCGGGCCGACGTCCCACAGCCAAAGCTCGGATGTTACGTAGAGCGACTTCGTTGTCGCCGGTGAAAACTTCGTAGTCCCATCCGCGATCGCGACACATTTCGCGCGTCGATTCGAATTGCTGCTTCACCTCGGGCTTGTTCACCAACGATTCTGGCTTTACATCAATCACGGTCACTCGCATGTCTGCATGCGTCAGCAAGACATCTGGAACATGTGACCGGGTCGCGGAACCCTCTCGCCAAGCGATTTGAAAGGGTTGCGTTGCAATGCTTACCGCTGTTGAATCAAAGTCCGCCATCCAGAGTCGATCCAGTTCGAGGAGACTCTCGTACACTAGCGTTCGTTTATTCGTCGCTGCCCAGAATAATCCTGGGTAGTTGCGCTGGCCACGGTAGGTCGGCGGGATCCTGATAGGTAGTCCTGCAGCAATCGTTTCCGCACGAGCAGTGCGCAGAGGCGTCGTGACCACTTCACCGGAAGCGGTGCAATATCGAAGTGTGACCTCTCTCAAGCTCACTCTTCAAGTGTGACCTACTGTCAGAAAGGTGAGACTACTGACACTCCGCTGACGTATAAATGACATTACTGCCACTTTGAGCGGAACCTACACCGCAGAAAGCGGCCCAAGAACTTTTTCTCTCCCGGGGAATAAACCCTCACTCCGCAAAGTTGAGTCTGGTGTACGCAACTTTCATGAAGCCGGGCTTGACTGCTCGGATCACGAAGACAATACTTGAGTGCAGTTGGCTCAATGTGTGCGGTCGAGTGGGTCCATCGCTCGTCCCCGCGGCAGGAAATGCTGTGGAAGCCCGGTGGTGGATCCGCCCGATCGTACACATTCGAGTCGAGATCACTCACGATATGTAAGGAGACAACGTTATGGCACGTGCAGTTGGAATCGACCTCGGAACCACGAACTCCGTCGTCACAGTCCTCGAAGGCGGTGACCCTAAGGTCATCGCTAACGCGGAAGGCGGTCGCACGACCCCCTCCGTCGTTGCTGTCAACAAGAACGGCGACTCCCTGGTCGGTGAAATCGCCAAGCGCCAGGCTGTCACCAACATCAAGAACACCGTCGCCTCGGTCAAGCGCCACATGGGCACCGACTGGTCCACCGAAATCGGCGGCAAGAAGATGTCGGCCCCTGAGGTTTCGGCTCGCATCCTGCAGAAGCTCAAGCACGACGCTGAGGAATACCTGCAGGAAGACGTCACCGACGCAGTCATCACCGTTCCCGCATACTTCAATGACGCCGAGCGTCAGGCCACGAAGGATGCCGGTGAGATCGCAGGACTCAATGTCTCGCGGATCATCAACGAGCCCACCGCTGCAGCTCTGGCCTATGGCCTCGAGCGCGGCAAGGAAGACGAGACCATTCTGGTCTTCGACCTCGGTGGCGGCACCTTCGACGTCTCCCTGCTGGAAGTCGGCAAGGACGAAGACGACTTCTCCACGATTCAGGTCCGTGCGACCTCAGGTGACAACCGCCTCGGCGGCGACGACTGGGACCAGCGCATCGTCGACTGGCTCGTCGGTGAGGTCAAGAACGGATACGGCGTCGACCTGAGCAAGGACGCGACCGCAATCCAGCGTCTGAAGGAAGCTTCGGAGCAGGCCAAGAAGGAACTCTCCTCGGCCACCAGCACCAACATTTCGCTGCAGTACCTGTCGATGAGCGAAAACGGACCCATCCACCTGGATGAGACCCTGACCCGCGCGAAGTTCGAGGACCTGACCAAGGACCTCCTCGAGCGCACCAAGGCTCCGTTCCACGCAGTCATGAAGGACGCAGGCGTGTCCGTCTCCGAGATCGACCACGTCGTCCTCGTCGGCGGTTCGACCCGTATGCCCGGCGTCTCCGCCGTCGTCACCGAACTCACCGGAGGCAAGGAGCCCAACAAGGGAGTCAACCCCGATGAGGTCGTCGCGATCGGCGCAGCCGTGCAGGCCGGTGTCCTCGTGGGTGAGCGCAAGGACGTTCTGCTCATCGATGTCACCCCGCTCTCGCTCGGACTCGAGACCAAGGGCGGCGTGATGACCAAGCTCATCGAGCGCAACACCCCGATCCCGACCAAGCGTTCGGAGACCTTCACCACCGCTGAGGACAACCAGCCCTCCGTGTCGATCCAGGTCTTCCAGGGTGAGCGTGAGTTCACTCGCGACAACAAGAACCTGGGCACCTTCGAGCTGACCGGCATCGCTCCAGCTCCGCGCGGCGTCCCGCAGATCGAGGTCGCCTTCGACATCGACGCCAACGGCATCGTGCACGTGTCGGCCACCGACAAGGGCACCGGCACCGAGCAGTCGATGACAATCACCGGCGGTTCTGCACTGCCGAAGGAAGACATCGACCGCATGGTCAAGGAAGCCGAAGAGCACGCAGACGAGGATAAGAAGCGCCGTGAGGCCGCTGACACTCGCAACAATGCGGAGAACCTCGCCTACCAGACCGAGAAGCTCATCACCGACAACGAGGACAAGTTGCCCGAAGAGGTCAAGACCGAGATCAACTCGGACGTTGAAGCTCTCAAGGAAGCACTCAAGGGTGAAGACGACGACGCCGTGAAGACGGCCTACGACAAGCTCGTCGCCAACCAGCAGAAGATCGGCGAAGCCATCTACAGCCAGCCAGGTGCCGAAGGCGCCGCTGGTGAAGAGGCAGCAGGCGATTCCGATGCAAGCGCTGACGACGATGTCGTCGACGCTGAGGTTGTCGATGAAGAGGACGAGGAGAAGAAGTAATGACTGCCGAGGGCAACGATCCGTCGTCCGAGGAGCCAGGCTTCACCTTCAGCGACAAGCGCCGGATTGATCCGGACACCGGCGAGCTCCGCCCCGAGGCCGACGCAGCGTCGGCCTCGGCGGAGGCCGGTGAGGAGAATGCCGCGACTGGCGCAGCCGGTGCCGGAGGCGCCGAGGGCGTCCACGATGCCGATGAGGATCTGGCCGATGCCAGTGACCTCGGCATCGACATTCCAGCCGATGCGTCGACGTTGAACGACACCGAGGCTGCCCAGGGCGAAGAAGCTGCCGAACCCGCACCGGGAACCGAGGCCGCAGCGCACCTTGCCGACCTCAAGCGCATCAACGCCGAGTACGCCGCCTACCGGATGCGGGCCGATCGCGAACGCGAGCGGGCGGCAACCGGTGGCACGATCAAGGCCGTCGAAGCCCTGATCCCCGTGCTCGACGAGGTGCGACTGGCGCAGGAGAACGGCGACGTCACCGGGGCTTTCGAGACCCACGTGAACAAGCTGATCGACTCGCTGAACAAGGTCGGCGTCGAGCAGTACGGTGAGGTCGGCGACGAGTTCGATCCGCGACTGCATGAGGCACTCATGCAGCAGCCTTCGGACGACGTTGAGACTCCCACCGTCTTCTTGGTCATGCAGCCGGGCTACCGTATGGGTGAGCGAATCATCCGTGCGGCGCGCGTCGGCGTGCAGCAGCCGGAAGACTGAGAACCACACCCTCGCCGAGGTGGTCCCGCCAATGTGGAACCACCTCGGCGGCGGTCCGGATCATCCGGGATCGAGATCCCGGGGTTGCGGATTGTGAGGAGACAATTGAATACACTGATGAAGAAGACACGGAAGGAGGTGCCAGGTGAATACCGGTCCTCAGAATGATTGGTTCGAAAAGGACTTCTACAAGACCCTCGGCGTCTCCAAAGATGCTTCCGACGCAGAGATCAAAAAGGCCTACCGCAAGCTGGCACGCAAGTATCACCCGGATGCCAATCCTGGTGATTCCAAGGCTGAAGACAAGTTCAAAGAGCTCGGCCAGGCCCATCAGGTGCTCTCTGACAAGGAATCTCGCGAACAGTACGATCAGGTTCGCGCCATGGGCGGCGGCGCCAGGTTCACCGGTTCCAGCGGGCCTGGGGGCGGTGCCAGCGGCGGATTCGATGACGTATTCTCCGACCTCTTCGGCGGAGGCGGACGGAAACGTACTCGTTCACCTTACGGTGGAGGCGGGGGAGACGTACCCCCTGACCTGGCGGACCTTCTCAATGGCTTCGGCGGTGGCGGCGGCTACGGCGGAGGTGGTTTCGGCGGCGGTTATTCGCCACCCGTCAAGGGCGGGGACATCAAGTCCAACACCACTCTGTCCTTCACGGAGGCCATCAACGGTGCCTCGGTGAAGCTGAACATGCCGGGCGGGAAGCCTCTGACAGTGCGGACGCCGATCGGCGTCAAGGACGGGCAGAAGATCCGACTGGCAGGCAAGGGCAAGGCCAGCCCCAACGGCGGTGAGACAGGCGACGTGATCCTCACGATCAAGGTCAAGCCGCACCCCGTGTTCACCCGTGATGGTGACAATCTGCGGATGGACCTGCCGGTGAGCTTCGACGAGGCTGCCCTGGGCGCCGAGGTCAAGGTGCCGACGCTCGACGGAATGCCGGTGACGATGAAGATCGCTCCAGGCACACCATCGGGACGGACCATGCGTCTGCGCGGCAAGGGTGTGAAATCGAAGAAGGGCACCGGCGATCTCCTGGTGACTGCGGAGATCGTCGTGCCGCAGAACCTGTCGAAGGACGCCAAAGACGCTGTCGAATCATTCCGCACCGCGACCGAGAACGAGGATCCGCGGGACGGTCTGCTCGACAAAGCCAAGGCCAGTTGAGGTGGTGAAGCACAATGCACATATCGACCAGTGCAGCGGTGTACGTCATTTCGGTGGCGGCGGACCTCGCAGGAATGCACCCGCAGACGCTGCGGCAGTATGACCGCCTAGGTCTCGTCACCCCCGAGCGCACCGCTGGCAGAGGGCGGCGGTACTCGGGGCGAGACATCGCCAAACTCCGGCTGATCCAGCAGCTCTCGCAGGACGAGGGCGTGAACCTGGTGGGCATCAAGAAGATCATTGATCTGCAGAACCAGGTTGATGCACTCAAATCCCGGAACGAGGAGCTCGAGACCGAAGTCAGGTCTCGGATGTCAGCGAAGGAACGCGAAGCACGTGTCTTCGCTGCCGGCTCCGCGGGTGATGTCGTCTCGATTTCGCGTGGCAGGCGTCCGCAGGGACGGCCCGAACCCGGCGCGATGGTTCTCTACAACAGGTTCCGGCGAAGGTGAACTGAATGCCTGTCTTTCTCAACCTGATCACGACATGACGAAGGGGCGATTCCAACCGGAATCGCCCCTTCGTCATATCCGAATTCTGACTCCGGTTTCAGGCCCTGGGATCAGACCTCTGAAGGATCCTGAGCAACCTTCTTGCGACGCATGGTCATGGTGACTGCTGCTCCACCGATGAGGAGGAGGGCAGCTCCGCCGACGAGGCCGGTCAGTTCGGTACCGGTGCGAGGCAGGTCGCCGCCGCCGTTTCCGTTGCCGTCATCGCCGCCGCCATCGTCGTTTCCGTCTTCATTGCCGTCGCTGCCACCGGCGCTGGCATCATCGCTGACAGTGAAGGCTCCGGTCATCTCGTCGTCGCCGCAGGTGACGGTGACGTCGTAGTCGCCGAGGTAGGCTGTCGCATCATTGGCAGAGGTGCCGTAGACGTTGACGGAGGCCTTGCCCTCGTCGTCGGCCTTGACGGTGTTGTCGTAGGCGGTGACGTTCGAGTTGCTCTCAGGGGTGACGACGTAGTGAACGTCCGAGCCGGGCTCGCAGTTCTCGACTGCCAGGGTGACTCCCTTGTTCTCCACGACGAAGTCGGCAGCGTCGATGGTCTCCGGCGAGACGGTCAGGTTGGCTTCAGCGGCCGGGGTGGTCGGCTTCGGCTCTTCGGTCTCGTCTTCGGTCACCGTGAATGTGGCGGAGTTCGACACTTCTTCGGACTCAGCATCGACTGCGGAGACCGAGTAGTCGCCGGGCTCGAGACCGTCTTCGGGTGCTTCGACCGTGGTGCTGATCTTGCCGTTGTCGTCGGCCTTGACCTCGTCCTGGAAGAAGGGTGACTGAGTTGCGTTCCCCATCACGTTGACTGTGCTTCCGGGGGTGAAGCCTTCACCGGTGACCTCGAGGCCATCCTTCCCGAAGTCGGAGACGGAGATCTTCTCGGTGTTCAGAGAGACCTTGGGGTCGACCACAGGGGCCTCTGGCTCTTCGGCGTCGGCGATAACCTCGACCTGCGCGGGGATCTCCTCGTTCTCTTCGCCACGGTTGACAGCGATCGTGAAGTTGAGGGGACCTGGATCGATGGCGGTGGGATCTCCGGATACGTTGTGGATGTTGAACTCCACGGAGTCGCCTTCAGCTGTGACCTTTTCGTTTGTGAGGCTGTCAGTGACGACGTCGCCGGCCTCGAGGCCAGTGACTGTGACGGTGAAGCCCGGGTCGAGGAGATCGGTCTGGGTGATCTCCTTCGGCGAGACCGCAACTGATGCCTCGATGGCCTGAGCTTCGGCGCCTTCGTTGGCTGCATCCTCGGCAGCTTCGGTGTCGTCTGACTTGTTGCCGTTCTGACTGACCTGAATATTGGTCTGTCCGAAAGCGTCGGCTGTGGGTGCAGCCATTACGGGGGATGCGGCGAGGCCGGTGATGGCCAGGGCCACTGCGGGGGCGAGTGCAAGCTTCTTCATGATGTCCTTCGTCTGAGCAGCTGAGGATGATCTCCTACGCAGGTAACAATAATGAAATATATACAACGAGCATAGTTGTGGTCGTTGTGTTCACATTTGTTGTTCATATCCGTCACAGGCGTCGTTGGCTGGTGAGTACTGCGGACTTGTTGGACATGGGTGTGGCCCCGACCGAAGTCGGGGCCACACCCATTCAAGCGCTCACATGATCAGGTTCATCGAGTGATCATTCTGCGGTTCTTCTTCAGTAGTCGGTCGGTGACTGTCCGACCTTCTTGCGGCGACCGGTCACGGCGATCGCTGCTCCGCCGATGAGGAGGAGCAGCGCTCCCGTGGCCAGACCGCCAAGGTCTGTACCGGTGCGTGGCAGCTGGCTGCCATCGTTTCCGCCGTTGTCGCTTCCGTCGCTGCCGCCGCCGTCTGCGCCGGCCGTGACCGTGAACGATTCCTTCATCGAGTCATCGCCGCAGATTGCGCTGGCTGTGTAGTCGCCGACATATGCCGAGATATTGTCGGAGGTGCCGAAGACATTGACTGAAGCCTTGCCTTCGTCATCTGCTTTGACCGTGTTTTCGTACGCTGTGACCCGGAGGCCCTTGGGTGTGACCGCGAAGTGCACGTCCGAGCCGGGCTCGCAGTCTTCGACTGCCAAGGTGACGCCCTTCGTCTCATTGGCGAAGTCGGCGGCTTCAAGCATCTTCGGTGAGACCGTGAACGACGCTTCTGCAGGAGCCTCGGGAGTATCCCCTCCGTCTCCATTGTCTCCGTCATCGCCGTATTCTTTGTCTTCGGCGACGACATTGATGGTGCCCTTGAGCGTCTCAGACTCGGTTCCCTCGCGGTCGATGGTGACCGTGAACGGCACCTTGCCCTCTTCGAGGTTGTCGGGATTGCCCTGGTAGTAGAGGTGGAGCTTATAGTCGCCATCCGCGTCGGCGGTTTCGGTGTCCCCGGTCAGGGAGTCGGTGATCTTGTCACCCTTTTTGACGCCCGAGACGGTGACGGTGACGCCCTTGTCCTTGTTGGCGAGATCCGCCGCTGTGATCTCCTTGGGATCGACCTTCAGTGAAGCATCGATCGGATCGACAGCGTCGTCCACGGTGACGGTGAAGTCGGCGAAGTTCGTGACTTCCTCAGTGTCGGCGTCCACCGCGGAGACAGAGTAGTCGCCGGCTTCCACGCCGCCTTCGGGTGCTTTGACGGTAGCGCTGATCTTGCCATTGGCATCGGCAGTGACTTCGTCCTGGAAGAACGGTGACTGTGGGGCGTTGCCTGAGACGGTGACAGTGCCGTTGGGGGTGAAGCCTTCGCCGGTGACCTTGAGTCCGTCCTCTTCGAAGTCGGAAGCCGAGATCTCGTTGGTTGAAAGCGAGATCTTTGGATCGACCTCGACGACCTCGTCAACGACGTTGATGTTGCCGTTGAGGTCAACCGATTCTTCATCCGCGCGATCGATGGTGACCGTGAGCGCCTGCTTGCCTGGCTTGAGGTTCGCGGAGTCGCCTTCGTAGTAGATGCTGAAGGAGAATGTGCCGTCCGCATCAACTGTCTTGGTCTTGCCCGTCAACGAGTCTTTGACGGTGTCACCCTCTTGGACGTTCGAGACGGTCACGGTGACGCCCTTGCTCCCATCAGCGAGGTCTTCGGCTGTGATCTGGGTGGGATCGACCTTGAGCGAGGCTTCGATGGGGTTGTCGCCCGCAGCCTGAATGTCGAGGCCGCCATTGAGTTTCTCGGTGGTCGCTCCTTGGCGTGCAACCTGGACGTTGAAGGACTTCTTGCCGTCCTTGAGGCGTTCGCGATCGCCGTTGTACTTGACGTTCAGAGTCGCGGTCGAACCGGCGGCAGTCGTAACGGGCGCGCTCAGGCCGGAGGTCGAGAGCTTGTCGCCCTTCTCCAGACCGGTGACCGTGACCTTGACGCCTTTGGTCGCGAGATCCTCGGCGGAGATCGACGAAGTGGCGACCTTCAGTTGTGCATCGATCTCTTCGACGTCGTCCTTAGGAGTCTCGGAATCCTTCGAATCCTTGCTCTTGTCGTCGTCCTTGGGTGCAGGCTTCTTCGAATCCTTGGCATCGTCGCCAGATTTTTCGTCAGCCTTCTTGTCGGCCTTTTTCTCATCGGCTGCTTTCTTAGCCGCAGCCTTCTCGTCAGCAGCCTTCTTGTCGGCTGCGTCCTTCTTCTCCTGCTCAGCCTTGTCCTTGGCTGCCTTCTCTTTGGCGGCCTTGTCGGCAGCGGCCTTCTCGTCGGCCTTCTTCTGCTCAGCTTTCTCGGCGGCGAGCTTTTCGGCCTTTTCCTTCTTGATCTGCTCTGCTTTGGCCTCGGCGGCGTCAGACTGCGTCGACGATGACGGGGTCTCGGCGGCGGCGACTGGGGCGGCCACCAGACCAGTGAACGCGAGGGCCACGGCCGGCGCAAGAATGAGCTTCTTCATTGGAGTGCCTTCAATCTAGGAATTGTGAGGGGGTGCACATCTGACAGCCATCCTAGATACAGGGAATGCCCTGAACTACTTATGTACGTTTAGTTCAGGGTGAATAGCTGTAACACTTTGGTCAACGAATCGACGACATCGAGACGCTCTCGTGATGTGACCCGCCGGTAGTGGCACTCATCTACCGGCCGATGCCGGTTTTCAGACCAACTGGCAGCCGTACGCTCAGACAGGCCAGGCCTCGGCCCGGATCTGCTTACGCTGCTCGACGGTGGGCACGCGAACGGTCAGTGCCGCAGGCATGACCTCCATAGCCAGGTACCCGGACTGGCCGATCGGATCCCCGTCCAGCTGCACATCGAGCTCCTCGCCGGATTCGATGACGACCTTCTGGCATTTCCTGATGTCTGTGTGCAGGCCCTTCGACGTCTTCCGGCCCAGAACGGAGGCAAGGACGCCAACCCATTGGCCCAGGTTCTTCGGGCTGACGATGAGGACATCGAGCATCCCGTCATCGATGACGGCTTGTGGCAGAAGCTGGATGCCGCCCTGCAGCTTCCCGCAGTTGCCGCCGAGGACCGATCGCACGCGAGCTGAGACCCGATAGTCGTCGTCGAAAGTCACCTTCACGTGACTGGGTCGGCCGACGAGCTTCCGAGACCCGGCCTCGACGTAGGCCAGCCAGCCGAGGCGGGATTTGAGGTCGGAATTGGTATCGGCCATGACCGCGGCATCGAACCCCAGCCCGGTCATCACAGTGAACACGTGAGTGTCCCCATCCTCGGCGGTCTTCGCGGTCCCGACGTCGATCCTGCGGTTGCGGCCCCACAGGGCGATGCGCAGGGCCCACTCGGTTTTGTCGAGCACGATATCGAGGTTTCGCGACAGGAGATTACCCGTCCCCAAGGGAACGATCCCCATCGGTGTCGATGATCCTGCCAGCGCCGAGGAGACGGCTCGGACCGTGCCGTCGCCGCCGGCGGCGATGACGACGTCGACCCCCTCGTCAAGTGCACGAGTCGTGGCCCCTTCGCCGGAGTCATCGGGTGTGGTCTCGATGACCAGCGGTGCGCTCCAGCCTTCGAAACGACAGATCGCCTCGGCGGTCGACGCCAGGCTGCTGACATCGGTCTTGGTCGGATTGACGATGAGAGCCGCCCGGTAGCGGCCAGGGTTCTCGCTCTCTGGGCCATCGGGATCGGAGCCTCTGGAATACTGCCGAATACGGCTCAGGGCACGACGAGTCCCGGTGTGGCGGCCGAGGAAGAACGCGACGAGCAGCACGACGATGATGCCGGCGACGACGAACCACGTCATCATGGGGTCCAATGCGATGGTCATGGCTCAAATTTACAGTGCCCAACTTGAGTGCGAGCTGGCCACCCACCACAGAGAGAGCCGAATGTCGAAAAGAGTCTTGGGCCGTTAAGCTGAGAGGGTGATCGATCTAGCGCTCCTCAGAGAAGACCCGGACCTGTTCAAAGCATCGCAGGAGGCCCGCGGCTCGTCCGTCGACCTCGTAGACGAAGTCCTCGCCGCGGACTCCGCACGTCGCTCTGCCATCACGGCATTCGAGGACGCGCGCGCCGATCAGAAGTCCTTCTCCTCTCAGATCGCGAAAGCGGCCAAAGAGGACAAGCCCGCGCTCATCGCAGAGGGCAAGGAGAAGTCTGCCAAGGTCAAGGCCCTGCAGGCCGAATCCGAAGAGGCGAGCTTCGCATTCGACAAGCTCGCGGGGAAGCTTCCGAACCTCATCGTCGAAGGCATCCCCTCCGGCGGTGAAGAGAACTTCGTGACTCTGAAGACCGTCGGTGAACCTCGTGACTTCAGCGCCGACGGCTTCGAACCGGCCGACCACCTGGAGATCGGTGAGACGCTTAAGGCCATCGACACCGCCCGAGGCACCAAGGTCTCGGGTTCGCGCTTCCACTACCTCACCGGATTCGGTGCCAAGCTGGAGATGGCCCTGCTCAACCTGGCCCGCGACGTAGCCGAAGAAGCCGGCTTCATCCCGACCATCACTCCGACTTTGGTCAAGCCCGAAGTCATGCGCGGCACCGGATTCCTCGGCGAACACGGAGACGAGGTCTACCGACTCGAAGCCGATGACCTGTTCCTCGTCGGCACCTCCGAGGTGCCTCTGGCCGGACTCCACATGGACGAGATCATCGACCTGAGCGACGGTCCGCTGCGCTACGCCGGGATCTCGTCCTGCTACCGTCGCGAGGCCGGTTCCTATGGCAAGGACACCCGCGGAATCATCCGCGTCCACCAGTTCCAGAAGGTGGAGATGTTCTCCTACGTCGAGGTCGAGGACGCCGCGGCCGAGCACGAGCGCATGCTGTCCCTGCAGGAGAAGATGCTGGGCCTGTGCGAACTGCCCTACCGCGTCATCGACACCGCTGCCGGCGACCTCGGAGACTCCGCGGCACGCAAATTCGACTGCGAAGCCTGGGTCCCGACACAGGACACCTACCGCGAACTGACCTCGACCTCGAACTGCACGACCTTCCAGGCACGCCGCCTGCAGGTCCGCGAACGCTATGACGGAGCCACCCGACCCGTCGCGACACTCAACGGAACCATGGCCAACACCCGCTGGCTCGTCCCGATCCTGGAGAACCACCAGCAGGCGGACGGTTCGGTCACGGTTCCTGCGGCACTGCGCCCCTACCTCGGCGGCATGACCGCCCAGGGACCAGAGGGCCCGCGTTACTGAAGCCACGATCCTCAAGCTTGGAGAGAAATTGCCCGAACACCTCATCGCGCTCGACATCGACGGCACCATCGTCAACTACGACGGATCACTGTCCGACCCCGTCCGTCAGGTGCTGACCCAGCTCGCCGAAGCCGGTCATCACCTCGTCATCTCCACCGGACGGGCACTGCCCGGAGCGCTTGAGGTCGTGCACGCACTCGACCTCAAGGAAGGGTTCGTCGTCTGCTCGAACGGATCTGTCGTCGTCAAACTCGACCCGGCTTCGCCGCTGGGCTGGGAGATGCACCACGTCGTGTCCTTCGACCCCAAGGACGCTCTGGAGAAGATGCACGAGGCGCTCCCGAACGCACTGTTCCTCGTTGAGGACCCCGACCTGCACCGGTGGGCCTCAGGGCCATTCCCCGCGGGTGAGCTCGCGGAATCGGACACGCTCGACATCGTCGATTTCGAGCAGCTCCTGCAGAAACGCGCCACCCGCATCGTCATGCGAGAGGTCAACGGCACTGCGGAGGAGTTCGCCGAGGCTGTCGATCGTCTCGGTCTCCACGAAGTCAGCTATTCGGTGGGTTGGAGCAACTGGCTCGACATCGCCCCTGACGGAGTGTCGAAGGCCAGCGGACTCGAACTTGTCGAATCCGAACTCGGAATCGACCACGAGCTGAGCATCGGCGCTGGTGATGGACTCAACGACATCGAAATGATCGAGTGGGTCCATCATGGAATCGTCATGGGTCAGTCCAAGGACGTGCTCAAACAGCATGCATCGCTCGTGACGAAGTCGGTTGATGACGATGGCTTGGCCGTCGCTCTCGTCGACTACTTCGACCTCGACCGCGAGGTGCTTTCACTCAGCGGTTCCCGCGCCACCCACACCTGAGGCTCAGCGACCGCTCCTGCCGACGCGGCATTGCAACCGCGTACTTCGCTAAACATCGGTGACGTCACTAATATCGGGCGGCGCCGCCCGATATTAGTGACGTCGGGTATTTTTAGAGGCGTCCTGCGCGAGCGTCGAGCACGGCACCCAGGTAGCGTGCGACACCGTCCTCATCGACTGCGTCGGTGACGGTGGCAGCGCAGTCCTTCACCGACTGCAGCGCGTTGCCCATGGCGACGCCGTGGCCGGCCCAGGTCAGCATCTCGATGTCGTTGGGCATGTCCCCGAACGCCATCACCTGATCACGAGCCACGCCGAGGTGGTCGCACAGTTCCTCAAGCGTCTTCGCCTTCGTGACACCAGCCGGAGCCAGTTCGACGAGCCCGTTGACAGGGTCTGAGAATGAAGCATGGCAGTTCGCGGCGACCAGGGGATCAAGCAGATCGTGGAGCGCCGCTGAGTCCTGGGAGCCGACGCTGACGAGGATCTTTACGACGTCACGCATGGCCAGCTCCGACAGATCCTCCATGACATGGGCCTGTCGGGGGTTGCGGGAGATGAAGTTCTTGTCGACGAGCCCGCCGGTGAGGGTCTCGAACGCGAAATGCGCCTCCGGGTGGGAAGCGGTGATCGTGGCGATGATCTTCTCAACTTCGGAGAATTCGATCGTATGAGCAGAGACCACACTGGCCGAGGCGATGTCATAGACGACTGCTCCGTTGAGACAGATGACTCGACCGAGATCGGGTATCTGTGCGGCTATCGGCTCCAACCACCTGATCGGCCGACCGGTGACGAGGACGAAGGGGACGGCCATGTCCTGGCAGCGGTGGATCGCATCGATCGTGGCCGTGGAGATGGGTTTCCAATCAAGCAGGAGCGTGCCGTCGATATCGCTGGCGACGAGGCCCAGATCGAAGCCCTCAGGCGGCGTCATGATTGCCCCCGTCCATCTAGGTTCTCCTGGACGCGTTCGAGCAGCTGCGAAGCGTCGGAGATGAACCTATCTGTCGCCTTCGCGCTTGGGCCGAACTGTCGCCCGGCGATGATCTCGGTGCGGGCCATCGATGCCGCGAGCACCGCCTCGGCGACCTTCGACGAGGCCTTGGTCAGCAGCTCCGGAGTGTCACCGACAGCATTTCGGGTGTGGCCGGGAACGACCTGCCCGGAGACCGGGTGATGGGTGTTCAGCCACGCGGTGATCTCGTCGACGACCGGCACCAGGTCGTTGAGGCGCTGCGTCCCCTCGATGATCGTGTTCGCGTCGGCGGACGGACTTCGGTCCTCGGCCGACAGCGCGTGGATGGCCACCGAGGTGGTGTAATAGCGGTCGACGGCGCGGATGAAGCGGTCGCGGTTATGGCGCCAAAGTCCAATGCCGAACTGCTGGTCAGGGCCCTTGCGCGAGGAGTATCCGCCCGGCTTTCGCAGGCCGGAGAAGATGTTCTTCACAGGTAGTTGCCTGTGCGTCGGTCATCGGTGTCGTCCTGCTTCGTGCCGTTCGCAGCTGCGGCCGGAGCAGCCCCGGGTGCCACCATTCCCGGTGGCAGCTGTCCATGCCCGGCAGGACCCTGCTGCGCCATCGCCTGCTGTGCCATGATCGCGGTCTGGATGCCGTGGAAGAGTCCCTCCAGCCAGCCGACCAGCTGGGCTTGGGCGATGCGCAACTCGGAGTTCGTCGGAGGGCCGTCGCTCGTGTCGAAGGGCAGGTCGAGGCGTTCGAGTTCGTCGATGAGATCCTTGGACAGGCCGTCCTCGAGCTCGTCGATCGATCGGCGGTGGATCTTCGCCAGACGCTCGCGTCCCTTCTCATCGAGGTCGGTGCTGCGAACCTCCTCGAGGAGCTGCTTGACCATGGTCCCGATCCTCATCACCTTCGCAGGGGAGGATACATCGACCTCGGACGATGACTCCTCGGCGGACTCACCGGCAGGGCCCGTCGGCTGTTCGGAGACGCTCGTCGACTGATCGGGGGAATGTCCCAGCTGAGTGGAGGAGTTCTCGGTCTGATCGGGAGTGCTGGTCATGTTCGGACACCTACTTCCTGCGCTGAGGCTCAGACACGCTGGGCCGCAGCCTCAATGAACCTCAGACGTGCTGTTCTGACTTCGCGGCAGGTGCCGACTCGTCGACGATGAGCAGCACCTTTCCGATGCTCGCACCCTCTTCCAGGGCGGTATGCGCCTTGGGTGCATCGGACAAGGGCATCGTCTCGTGGACGATCGGGCGGATGTCACCGGAGATCACTGCCGGCCACAACTGTGCGGCCACCTCGGCGACGATTTCGATCTTCTGCTCCTTGGGCCGTGCCCGGAGCGTCGTGCCCGCGACCGACTTGCGCGGCTGCATGAGCGAGGCGATGCTGAGTTCGGCCTTCGCGCCGCCCTGCATGCCGATGATGACGAGGCGCCCGTCGGTGCCCAGAGCCTTGATGTTGGACTTCAGGTACTTCGCGCCGATGATGTCGAGGATGACGTCGGCGCCGGTGGAACCGTCTGGGCGAACGCAGATCTCGTGGACGCGTTCGACGAAGTCCTCGTCACGGTAATTGATGACGGCATCGGCGCCGAGGCTGCGGCAGAATTCCGCCTTGCGTTCGGACCCGACGGTGACGACGATCTTCACGCCGAGGTGCGCAGCGATCTGGATGGCGGCCGTGCCGATTCCGGATCCGCCGCCGTGGACGAGGAGCCATTCGCCGGCCTGGATGTTCGCGTTGCCCACGATGTTGGAATGCACGGTCGACAGAACCTCGGGCAGGCCCGCAGCCTCGGTGAGGTCGAGACTGTCAGGGACTGGAAGCAGCTGACCTGCGGGAACAGGGACTGACTCGGCGTATCCTCCACCGGAGAGGAGGGCGGCGACTCGGTCGCCGACCTTCCAACCGGTGACCTCGGAGCCGAGCTCGGCGATCGTTCCGGAGACCTCGAGGCCCGGGATCAGCGTGGCACCGGCCGGTGGGTCGTAGAAGCCCTGGCGCTGCAGCAGATCGGCGCGGTTGACGCCGGCCGCGTGCACTGTGACCAGAACTTCGTCGGCGGCGATGTCCGGGGTCGGCTCCTCAGTGACCTGAAGGACTTCGGGACCGCCTGGAGTGGAAATCGTGATTGCTCGCATGATTCCACTCTAGTGGTTCGGTCGAGATTCGGCCGAGGCCACTTCACGTCCGAGACCAGGCCCGCAGGGTCTCAGGCGAAGAGACGGAACATCGGTGAGTTCTGATGCACGCGTTCGATCTCGATCTGCGAGGCGTCCATGCGTTCGAGCAGGTTCGGCAGGTCCTCGGCATAGCCGAGTTCGATGCCGACGAAGGCAGGACCGGTTTCACGATCAGAGCGTTTGACGTACTCGAACATCGCGATGTCGTCGTCGGGGCCGAGGATTTCGTTGAGGAAGCGACGCAGGGCGCCGGGCTCCTGTGGGAAGTCGACGATGAAGTAGTGTTTGAGTCCTTCGTGGACGAGTGAGCGTTCCAAGATCTCCGGGTAGCGGGAGATGTCGTTGTTGCCGCCGGAGACCAGGCACACGACGGTCGATCCCGGTTCGATGGCGATCGGCTTGCCCGTTCCCGGCTTCCCGATGGCTGCCGAGGCGATTGCCCCGGATGGCTCGGCGATGATGCCGTCGACCTGGTACATGTCGAGCATCTCCGTGGCCACTGCGCCCTCGGCAACGGGGCGGACATCGACATCGAGGTCAGAGACGATGTCGTAGGTCAGTGCCCCGGCGCGCTTGACTGCGGTGCCGTCGGCAAAGGGGTCGATGTTCTCCAAGGTCACCGGACGTCCGGCCTTGAGTGCTGCGATCATCGAGGCGGCACCCGCCGGTTCAGCGCCGATGACGGTGGTACCAGGCAGGTTCTGAGCCGCATAGGCCGCGATTCCGGAGATCACTCCGCCGCCGCCGACAGGCACGATGATGTAGTCGGGTGCAGCCTCGAGCTGGGAGGCGATCTCCACAGCGACCGTGCCCTGGCCGGCGATGGTGCGAAGATCGTCGAAGGCTGAGACGAGGAGGGCATCGTTGCGTTCGGCATGCCGGTGAGCCAGCGCCGATGCGTCGTCATAGGTGGAGCCGGAGATCTCGATCGTGACCCAGTCGCCGCCGAAATGACGGACCCGGTCGACCTTCTGCCTCGGCGTGGTCTTGGGAACGAAGATGGTGCCCTGGATGCCCAGCTCCTTGCACGCGCGGGCGAATCCCTGGGCATGGTTGCCCGCCGAGGCGCACACGACTCCGCGGGCACGCTCGGTCTCGTCGAGCTGAAGCATGAAGTTGAACGCGCCGCGGACCTTGTATGAACGCACCATCTGCAGGTCCTCGCGTTTGAGGTAGACAGTGGAGCCGGTGGCGGCGGACAGCCGTTCCGAAATCTGCAGGGGAGACATGATCACAGAGTCGGCAATTCGCGTCGCGGCCGCTTCGACCTCGTTCGCGAGTGTTTGCTGCTGGGGTGATACGTCTTTTTTCAACACGACTCCATTGTGCTCCCTCTGAGTTGTCCTTGTGCAACTCGGTCCGGAATGAGGACACACGGCAAGCCGACCTACCAGCACTCCGCCTCCGCTGACCGACACTGCGCTGGGACGTCGAAAGCACTGCGATGGGGTGCTGAAGGCATTGAATACGGCGCGGAGTTGATGATTTCTGGTGCGCCCTGAACAGCGCGAGGGCCTTAACATGGTTGGATGGAGATGCCCGTAATTCCTTCAAGGAGGCGACATGGCCATCAGCAGTGAGCTGGAGCAACTGTTAGCCAGCTGGATACCTCGGCAGTCGTGGTTTCCGAAGCACGCCGCAGACTTCGGAACCGACCCCGATATCACCCCGATGTCGGTGGCTCGTGCCTTTGTGTATAAGGCCGAGGAGCTCGGTGGTTTCGCCGGTCTCGTGACCGTGATCTCTGTCGGTGACGGTCCGACCCTGCGTCGGCTCAACATTCCGCTCTCACTGCGCGGAGTCGAAGACATGCACCTGCGCAAGTCGCTGATCGGTCGGATCGATGACCTCGCACTGGGGCAGGTCTTCGTCTATGACGGTGCAGCAGACCCCGTCTTCGTCAATCTCATGGCCGACGCGATCACCAAGCGCAAGGTCTTCGACGGCGGCCAGCTGAGCACAGAATCGCTGCGCCACAGCCAGGAGAAGGCAGCAGCATCGCGAGAGAGCCAGCCTGCACAGCTTTCGGTACCGGCGACATCAGCTGTATCTCGGTCAGCCTCGGGCCGCAGGAATTCCCCCGCCGAGGTGGTCCCACCGAAGCCATCGAAGGCTACGTTGGTCACGGACGCTCGTGAAGAGCTGCCCATCGACATTCGTCCCATTGAAGTCACCGACTCCGGGGCCCACAAATCGACGGTCATCATCCACGACGAGTACGAGCCGATGGAGCTCAGCTTCTTCCGTGTGCTCGAGAATGGGATGCCGTCATCGCTGACGATCCCGGTTCTGCTCACCGAGGCGGGCTCCCGCAGCGTTCCCGAAGTCATCGGCTGGGGCTCGGGTCGGTGGTACGACATGTTCGAGGTCACCGAGATGGAGGCTCCGATGGCGCTGCTGTCCCATGTGGACGTCGACGCCGAAGCAGCTTGGCGCGAAGCCGTGGACATCGTCTGCGCCGTCGATTCCGGATCGATCGGTGCCTATAACGCTCAGGCCGCAGAGATGGGCCGCCGCATCGGTGAGCTCCACTCAGACATGGCCGCCGAATTCGGGATCGTCGAAGGTCGAGGCGAGCCGACGAGGCTTCTGGCCAAGAAGTGGATTGAGCGCATCGACTGGGCACTGGGCCGTGCGCCGCTGGCCCTGGATTCCCTGGTGCCCGAGCTGCGTGCCCACCGCGTGAAGCTGCAGTCGCTGAATACGATCGGTGTGCTGCAGAAGATCCATGGCGAGCTGACTCTTGATCACGTGGTGAGCTCAGGAACCGAGGGCTACTCGGTCGTGAAGTTCACGGACTCGACGAACTCGGATCCGAAGCCGGTGGCACTCGACCTCGTGGCATTGCTGCGCAGCGTTGACTACGCGGCCGGGTTCGCACGACTGCAGCGGACCGGCGAGCTCGAATCGGAGGACGGCGGCCTCGTCGTCAACGGCTTCGGCAATGACGCGTCAGCGTTGCGGGCCATCTACGATGCCCCGGAATTCCTCTGGGCCTCGCAGGTGCAGAACTCGCTGCTCAGCGGCTATTCTCGTGCCCGTGGCGAAAGTCTGGGTCTCGGTGATCCTGTCCTGCGCGCAGCCCTCATCGACAGGCTCCTTGTGGAGGTCGTCACCGAACTGCGCAATCGTCCCAACTGGCTCTCGGTTCCGCTGTCGACCTTGACCTTGGTGCTCAAGGGCAAGCCGGCTCGTGCCGGTGACACTCCAGCCGAGGCGGAACTCAGCGTTCCCGCGACCGCCGCAGAGGTTTCAGGCGCCACGGAGACTTCGAACGACACGGAGGCTTCGAACGACACGGACGTTTCACGCAACGTGGAGGCCACCAACGACGCAGTCGTTTCGAATGACGCGGTTGAAGCGCGGAAGCCCGATCTCGTGGTCGAAGCCGACGAAGCTCTCGCTGACGCGGGTACCCCGGCCGACGCCGACTCCGAGGTCAGTAAGGACACTGGGACCGGCACCGCTTCCGAGGCAGGCAAGGACACCCCGGCCGACACAGACACCCCGGCCGACGCAGACACCGCGGCCAATACGGCCGACGCAGCTGACACCGCCTCTGTGATCAACATGGACGCTGCTGCGGACGCTGACATTCAGGTCGACGCAGACAGTGGTGCTGACGCCGACACCACAGTCGACACCGGCCCTGTGCCCGAAACAGACAGTGCTGCTGGTGCTGAGAGCACCGTCGACGCTGAGACCACCGTCGACACGGACTCCGACGCAGCCGTGGACACGGACGCCGAGACAACAGATTCCGCTGAACCTCGGCCACGTCCCGCACCTCGGCAGGAACCGACGGCGCAGTTCACCGGCGCTGCCAGGCCAAGCAGGATTCGTCGCCCAAGCCTTGCCGAGCAGTCGGCCTTCGACGATGAGGAGTTCGAGGACGAAGAGGACGAATTCGTCGTCTCGCCCGTGCCCGCTACGTTCGCTGCGCGCGGCGCTGCCCCAGAGGACTCGGATTCGACTGGTCGACACGTCTTACAGGAGGAACGGCAGGCGCAGCCGCGGACCGACGCCTCCGACAAGTCACAGAACGATATGTCTGAGCAGTTGCAGAGTGATGCATCTGAGCAGGGCAGCGGCACAGCGAAGCACTGACGCTGGTCCATCGGGAACCGATTAGCAGAAGACAATCGGTTTGTGAGAAACTGTTGTGGCTCAGCCTCGTGCGGAGCAGGCCGTGGTTCATTGCGAACCCTTGGAAGCGTGTCCGAGCGGCCGAAGGAGATGGTCTTGAAAACCATTGAGCGGCAACCCCGCTCCGTGGGTTCGAATCCCACCGCTTCCGCAAAGTGAAAGTCCCCGTTCGCATCGTGAAACGACTGCGACGGGGATTTTTCGCATCCCTGCACATGGTCGTGATTCTCTGGTGAAAGATTGTCGAATTCCGTTGATGAATTCGACAATCTTTCACCAGGAAATCTGAGTCTGCGGGCACTCCGCCCGGCCCGCTCCAGCACCGCCGCACCGTAGCGCTGCCGCCCGGCCCACTCAAGCACCGCCGCACCGCCGCACCGCCGCTCTGCCGCGGCTGGTGCCTACTCCGCAGCGGGCTCCGGTTCGGACATCTCGGCATCGGCCTCGGGGTCGTCGAAGCTGCGGACGGTGCGCTTGAAGCCGCGGGTGAGCACGGCCAGGTAGATGACACCGATCGCCAGCCAGATCGCGCCGCCGATCAGTGCGGTCTCGTGCAGGCTCACCCACAGGATGCCGGTGAGTATTGCGCCGATCGCCGGCATCACCACGTAGTTGAACGCCGACTTGAAGTCGACGACCTGTCTGGTGCGGAACGCGAAGTGCGCGATGACCGTGAGGTTGACGAAGGTGAAGGCGATGAGAGCCCCGAAGTTGATCAGCGCGGAGATGAACTCGAGGCTGAACGACATGGCGAACAGGCACACCGCGCCGACCAGGATGATGTTGAACATCGGGGTGTGGGTCTTCGGATGGATGTAGCCGAAGGCCTTGCGCGGCAGCACGCCATTGCGTCCCATCACCAGCAGCATGCGCGAGACCGAGGCATGGGAGGCCAGGCCCGATGCCACAGTGGCGGCGAAGGCGGCTGCGAGGAAGAAGCCCATGAAAACGGGCCCTCCGGTGAGGAGGCCGATCTCCGGCAGCGGATCGTCGACGACGCTGAACTGCGAATTGTCGGGGAAGAGCTGCTGAGCGAAGTAGCTGGCGACGAGGAAGATGAGTCCACCAGCGACCACGGTCAGCAGAATCGCCTTGGGCATGAGGCTCACATGCTTGGCCTCATTGGTGTACATCGTCACGGCATCGAAGCCGATGAAGGAGAAGCAGACCACCGTGGCGCCGGTGAGGAGCGCGGACATGTGCACGCCCTCATGCATGAAGGGCTCGGCGCTGAAGACGATTCCGGATCCCTCCCCGTTGGTCAGATTGACGACGGCGATGATGCAGAAGAGAGCGACCATGGTGACCGCGAAGACCAGGAGTACGGCGTTGAAGTTGGCCGTGCCGCGCATGGAAGTGGTGACGATGCCGGTCATGATCACGGTATAGAGGACCACCCACACCCAGGCGGGGGCATCGGGGACCAGTGACTCCATATACAGGCGGGCGATGAGGCAGTTGACCATCGGCAGCAGCAGGTAGTCCATGAGCGAAGTCCAGCCGACCAAGAAGCCGAGTCCCGGGCTCATGGTTTCTCGAGTGTAGGTGTAAGCCGAACCCGCTGTCGGGAAGACCTTGACCATCTTTCCGTAGCTGAAGGCCGTGAAGATCATGACGATGAGCGCGACGAGGTAAGCGGCGGGCACCGCCCCATCGGTTTCGTCCGACACGATCCCGAACGTATCGAAGACCACCGTCGGCGTCATATATCCGAGACCGAGCCCGACGATGGACCACAGCCCGAGGTTGCGTTTCAGTGACCCTGACGCAGCCATATCAATCCTCCCCAATGAGTCTTGCCGAATGTCGCAGCGCTCCCACCCGACCGTGCGTTCGCACGGGCGCATAAGTGATCTGCGCCATAGAGACTATCCGCAATACAACCGAAAACGCAATCATTCTCACGAAACGAAACGATAACGTCACGCGCAATGTGTCGTTTGCAACGAATCCAGTGGCCCAAGTTACTGATTGCTGATCGAGATTCGAATCCGGGTCGGTGTGCCCGACGCCGGCATTTCACGCAGGGCCTCGTGCTCATCGCGGCGCTGAGGTGGTGGCGCCCCACCACGCTTCCCCTCATCCCGCCTATCGAACGACTTTTCAGTGGCAGCGGAAAGGGAGTAGGTTGATCAGCATTGGCAATGTCGGCCCGCAGAAGCACGGGGTCGCAATGGTTCGGTCCCGAACGGACCCGGCCATGATGCTCGACGAAGAGAGGCAACGGCGAACAATGGCGATCGAAACACTCAGCTCGGCGCAGTCGAAGGCGTGGAAAGACAGAGTTCTGCCCCCAGTGGAGAACGTTGCCGAGGGCGTCTGGGCGATCCCCGTCCCGATCCCCAACAACCCACTCGTCTACACCTACTGCTATGGAATCGCCGACGGCTCGGGTCTCATCCTCATCGATCCCGGTTGGGACGGCAAAGATCAGTACCTGGCGCTCACCTCGGCGCTGGGATCTCTGGGATTTACTGTCGCGAACGTCCACGGGATCGCCATCACCCACTACCACCGCGACCACATCGGGCTGGTTCCCGCGCTGCTCCACAAGAACCCTGACATGTGGGTCGCCATGCACGGCGAAGATCTGCGTTCGATCAAGCAGTTCTTCTCCCAGAGCGTGGATCTGGGCACCGGGGTCGACCCGAGCATCAATATCGCTCGCGCCTACGGAGTTCCCGAGGACCGCTGGTCCGAGGTCGAGCGCCTCCAGGTCAGCAAGAGGGACGGCAGCAAGAAGGACAAGGGCGGCGCGGGATCCAAGGACGACTTCGCGCTGCTGATGAGCAGCATGCCCGACACCGTCACCATCCTCGAGGACGGCTCCGAGCTGCCGCTGGTCTCTGGCGCGCTGCGGGCACTGTGGACGCCGGGCCACACCTACGGCCACTCGGTCTTCATCCGCGATGAGGACCAGCTGCTGTTCTCGGGCGACCATGTGCTCCCGACGATCACCCCGAACATCGGGCTCGACAGCGGTGCAATCACTCACAGCCTCGGCGACTATCTGGATTCTCTGGACAAAATCGGCCAGCTGGACGCCGAGGTGGCGGTCCTGCCAGCGCACGGGTTCCGCTTCCAGGGTCTCCACGACCGCAGGCGTGAACTCGTCGACCATCACCAGCAGCGTCTGAGTGAGATCACCGCGCGCATGGACGCCACCGATGACCACAGCGTCTATTCGATCGCGCAGGGACTGCACTGGTCGCGCGGATTCGAATCGCTGCACAACTTCAACCTGTTCGCCGCCCTGGCGGAGACCGCCGCCCACATGCACTACCTGGACATCGAAGTCGGAGCGGGGTCGCTCGTCCCACAGGCGTGAGGCGAGCATTCCCCGGTGACAAGAGGAGACCCTGATGAGCACCGAATACGTTCCCGCGGCCGAGGTCAGGCCCGAGACCTTCATCTCGCGAGCCGCTGACCACGTCCAGCGCGGCGCCCAGCGCGGGCGTGAGCTGCGCACGGGCATCGAATCCGCGATCGCAGGCTACCGGCGCTACTTCGAATTCCTGTCCATCGCCGAGGCGGACGTCCGTGCCGCTGCCGCAGCGAGTCACGCACGTCTCAGGGCGTGGTCGCCTGAGGCCGCCGAGGAGGTCGCGGCTGTGGCCGAGGGCGCGCAGGTTCCCGTGGATGAACTGATGGAGGTCATCGCCCGCACGGAGATCATGACCCTGGCACCGGCCTCACCGACGGAGTGTTCGACCGTGAGCTTCACTCGCCCGGGAAGCTCGCTTGCGGCGCAGAACTGGGATTGGGCCGCCGACTTCTCGACGCTGTGGCACATCAACGATGTGGGCGCTGTGCCCGGCCAGCTGCGTCATGTGGGCATCGCCGAATACGGGATGCTCGGCAAGATCGGACTCAACGAAGCCGGCGTCGGCGTCTTGCTCAACATCCTCAAGCACGAGGGTGACGAGGCCGGGGGCGTGCCCATCCACATGATCCTCGAACGCGTCCTGTCGACGGCGATGACACTCGACGAGGCACTCGACATCATCCGCTCGGCGCCCACCACCTCCTCATCGATCATTACGGTGGTCACCGCCGACGAGGTGGTTCAGGTCGAGATCGCCAACGCCCAGAAGCGCGAGCGACGAGCAGGAGGGGCGAGCGCGTCGCCGGGCTCGGCGTCAGGATTTCTGCTGCACACGAACCACTTCCTCCACCCCGACCTCGTCCCCGGAAGCCTCGAGCTCAACGCGACGTCGACTTCACGGGCACGTCACGCTCACCTCGAGCGGCGACTGGAGGAATACTCCGTTCGAGCTGGAACTTCAGGTGGTCCCGAGTCGACGGCCGAGCTCATCGACCTCCTGACCACAGGGCCAGACGAAGCGCCGGTCTCGTGCACCCCGGCTCCAGGTGCCGCCTACGGGGACCGGTCGGCGACCCTGGTCACCGTGCAGATCGACCCGAAGCGGAAGCAGATCGACCTGGCTCCCGGTTCACCGGCAGACGGGATGCAGGGCAACCGTCGCTACCAGCTCTGAGCTATGAACGTCAGGCATCAGCGGCTTCGCTTGCGGCCTCTTCTTCGCGCATCGAGATGATCGTGTCGAGGCCGGAGGCGATCGAGTTCGAATCATCCAGCGCTGTCTGAGCTAGGCGCCACGGCACCATGTCGAGGTTCTGATCGCCGACGCGGAAACGGATGAATGGCTGCCTGCTGCGGGGGTCATCGGCCTCGAGGTTCGCGCCGTAGCGCCACTGTCCGAAACCGATCCGCCGGATGGACTCACCGATGAAGCGCATCGCTCCGGCGACGAACTCAGTCTCGTCTTCCGTCATCATCTCGTCGCGGGAGTCGTAGCGGGCCTTGAGCTGCTTACCCAGCCGGACCAGCGCCTCGCGTCCGAATTCCCATGAGGACGGATCGGCCTGCTCCTGGGTCCAGGCAGCGATGCCCGGTTCCACGGTGCCGATGAAGCGGGAGAGGAACTCGACCTCTTCTTCGCTGGAGTTCTCCGCGGTGAGCATCCCCATCGCCAGGCCGGTGCAGCTGCGCTGCGGCTCGCCGTCACCGCCGAGGTTCTCGCGTGCCTTACTCAGGACGGCCGTGAAGACTTCGGCGGTCCGGGCATCGACGGCGGCGAGGATGATCGCCAGGATGGGGATGGGCTCACCCTTCAGCGGGCCATCTTCCGTGTCCGGGCGGATGAAGGGCATCCCGTTTCCGGTCTCCTCGTCGTGATCCCAGGCTCCGCCGATCGCACGGAGATAGGTCTCGCCGAGGTAGCGGATGAGGCCTTCGACGAATCTGCGGTTCTCCGGGTCGATCACCTCGTCGGGGGAGGAGAAGCGGGAGAGGACGAAGAACTCGAGCATCGGCAGAGACTTGGGACCGAAATCCTTGGGGAACGGCACCGTCTCCCCGTCTTCCTTGTCGAAGGTCTCGGGCAGGTCGGCGAGGACGAAGGCGCCGAGGCGGACATCCATGTTGTTGATGAAGGCGTAATATTCGCGCTGTAGTTCATTCACGGCCACCACTTTAGTGCCTTGGTGCCGGTCCTGGGCGTTCGCGGTCTGAGGCTAGGCCTTCTGCGAGAAGTCGAGCAGCCGACTGAGGATCCGCACCATCTGAGTCGAATCGATCTCGACGACCTCGTGAAGTTCCCTCCCCGCAGCCGCGCGCAGAGATGACTGCGTGTGGACCGCGGTGAGCGCCTCGATGAGGTCCTTGAGCGGAATCGTCGATGCGGCTCGTGCGAAGCCGATGGCGTTCTCGATCAGTGATTGGATCCGCTGTATCTGGAAAGAGCTCAGCTCCGCGTATCTGGGGTAGAGGTCGGGCGTGCGCAGACAGTACAGCTGGATCTCCTGCTCAGCGATCACCTCGGCGGCGGTGGCCCTCTTCTGACTGAAGGTGTCGTCGATGAACTCCGTGAGGAACCCTTCGATGTCCTCGGGCTGACTGGAGTTGAGGCGATCGCGCCAGCGTTCGATGGCGGCGTCGAGCAGGTCGAGGTCGTGGGAGGTGCGCTGTTCGATCGTGGCAAGAACCAGATCGTCGCGGCTGGAGAAGTTCGAGTAGAACGCTCCTCGAGTGAACCCGGCAGCCTCGCAGATCTCCTCGATCGAAGCCCCATCGATGCCCTTGACGGCGAAGACGGACATGCCCGCCTCCACCAAGGTGGATCGGGTCTGCCGTCTGCGGGCGCTGAGATTGTCTGTATTCATCGAACATTTCATCGTCGTGGCGGTCGCTGTGCTGGTGTGGCGGTGCGGGTGTGGCGGTGTTGCTGTCGCAGGGGCGGTGCTGGAGTGGTCCATGCGCGTCGGTGTCGGCCTGGGTATCCGATGAGAATCGTCAAGAAACTCCTGATGCATTTGCGCTGAGGGCACTGAGTCAACAACAATACAGTACTGTATCCAATACACTTTTGTATCGAGGTCTTCGTGTCAACATTCCTGTACGCCCTGGGCCGCCGTGCCTATCGCGCCCCCATCCGATTCATCGCTGGGTGGTTGGTGATCTTCGGACTCGTCGGCGCCGGTGTCGCGGCCTTCGCGAAGGACTTCGACGACGACTTCACCCTCCCCGGCTCCGAAGCCCAGGTGGCGCTCGATTCGATGGAGACGACCTTCCCGGAAGCCTCAGGCGTGGGTGCATCCGTCATCGTCGTCGCCGCCGATGGTGACTCGGTCGAGGACTCCGCGTACAAGGATGAGATCGAGAAGGAAGTCGATCGGCTCGAAGACCTCCCGCACGTCGATGCCGTGACGTCGCCGTTCGACAAGATGATCAAGGGCGCGATCAGCGAGGACGAGTCCGCTGCGATGATCTCCGTCCAGTACGACGGCACCCAGCAGGAGGTCGGCGAAGCGGCCCCCGACCAGCTGCTCGAGGTACTGGATCCGCTCCGCGACGCCCTGCCGGAGGGCAGCCAGGTCGAAGGCGGGGGCCAGCTCTTCCAGATCACCGGTGTGGAGATCTCCTGGGTTGAAGGCATCGGCGTCGTCATCGCCTTCATCGTCCTGCTGCTGACTCTCGGCTCCTTCCGGGCCGCGGGGATGCCGCTGATCACAGCGCTCATCGGCGTCGGCATCTCCGTTCTCCTGGTCGTGGGATCAACGGCCTTCGGCACAATCAACTCCTCTTCGATCATGTTGGCGCTGATGTTGGGCCTGGCGGTCGGCATCGACTACGCGCTGTTCATCGTCTCCAGAGCCCGGGCGCTCCTGGCCGAGGGCCACGATCCGCTCGAGGCCGCAGGACGGGCCGTCGCCACTGCCGGATCGGCTGTCGTCTTCGCGGGCATGACCGTGATGATCGCGCTGCTCGGTCTATCCTTGGCTGGGATCCCGTTCCTCACCGTCATGGGCATCGGCGCCTCTGGCTCCGTCGTCGTCGCCGTGCTGATCTCCCTGACGATGGTTCCCGCGCTGCTGGGACTGGTCAAGGAGAAGATCACCCCCAAGCCGACGAAGCGCTACCGCCGGGCGTTCGCGACCGCACAGAAGAAGGCGGACGACTCCGTCTCCCGGTCATCGATTGCCGCCGAGGCGGAGGCTGAGGCCGGTGAGCCCTACCCGAAGTCGATCATGAACAAGTTCTTCGCTGGTTGGCTGCAGGTTGTGACCAAGATTCCGCTGCTGACGGTCGTGGTCATCGTCGGTGGACTCGCATTGTTTGCGATCCCCGCCTCCAATCTCCAACTCTCCCTGCCGACCGCAGGCAGCCAGGAGGAGGGCACGCCTGCCCGAACGAGCTATGACCTCATCGACAAGCACTTCGGCCCCGGTTTCAATGGACCGCTGGTCATGACGAGCGAGATCGTAACCTCTGATGACCCCCTTGACGATGTCGAGAAGATCGAGAACGAGATCGAAGACGTCGAAGGAGTCGACCAGGTCATCCTCGCCACCCCGAACCGAGATGCGACGACAGCTCTGTTCCAGATCATCCCCACCACCAGCTCCGAAGATCCCGCGACCCTCGACACCGTCGACCGGCTCCGGGACCTGAGTGCGGACATTGAGGACGAGGACGGCTTCGAAACCGCGGTCACCGGTGCCACAGCGATCCAGATCGATGTCTCCGATCAGCTCGGCAAGGCGCTGGTGCCATTCGGCATCTTCGTCGTCGGCCTCTCGATCATCCTGCTCATGATGGTCTTCCGCTCGATCTGGGTGCCGATCAAGGCCACCGGTGGCTTCCTCCTGTCCGTCTTCGCCGCGTTCGGCACCGTGGTCCTCGTCTTCCACGACGGACTCTTCGCGTCAGCGATGGGCATCGATTCGACAGGACCGGTGATCAGCTTCCTGCCGATCATCGTCATGGGCATCCTGTTCGGACTCGCCATGGACTACGAGGTGTTCCTCGTCTCCGGCATGCGCGAGGCCTACGTCCATGGGGCGAGTGCGCGGGGCGCGATCAAAGTCGGCTTCGCCTCTTCGGCCAGAGTGGTCTCGGCCGCGGCGATCATCATGTTCTCCGTCTTCGCCGCCTTCGTTCCCGCGGGGGAGCCGATCATCAAGTCCATCGCACTCGCTCTGGCCTCTGGCATCTTCGTCGACGCCTTCCTGGTGCGCATGTCCTTGGTGCCTGCCATCATGCACATGCTCGGCGACAAGGCCTGGTGGCTGCCGAAATGGCTCGACCGCGTCCTGCCCCGACTCGATGTCGAGGGCGAGGGCCTGGCCCATGAGGTGGCTCTGCGGGACTGGCCGGAGCCGGATTCCGATTACCGGGTCTACGGCCGCGGCATCGCTGTGAGTTCGGGCCGGCGCGGATTCGCCCAGGTCGACATCTCCCTCTCACCGGGCCAGATCCTCGTCGCCAGCGGCCAAGCGCGCAAAGCACTTCTGCTCGCCCTCTCCGGTCGCGTCGGGCTGACCGCCGGTGAGATGAAGATCGGAGACATGGTCCTGCCCGAACATGCGGGACGGATCCGTCGTCGTGTTCCGTACTTCGACCTCGATGAGAACGGGCCGGGCACGATGCCAGGGGCACGCGAGCTCTCGCGGCTGCGCACCTCGGCGCCGGATCTGCTCATCATCAGCGAAGCAGGCGCACTGGCCGACGAGAGAGGCCAGGACGGTCGCGATCTGCGCGATCTGATCTACGATCTGCAGGCCGAGGGCACGGCAATCGTGCTCGGTCTGCCCGGCGGCGACGTCACCGGGATCCTGTCCCCGAACACGAACTACTTCCACCTCGACCTCGATGAGGCCAAGCCCGAGCCTGAGCGTGGAACCGACAATGACAACGGCGGCGTGCAAGCCCACGCAGCCGGTCGCAGCGAAATGGAAGGCGTGCAGTCGTGAGACTCGAACGTGCGAACTCGAAACGGCCCGTGACCTGGCTGTCCCTCTTCGGCCTGGTGCTCATCCCGATCATCGTGGCCGCTGGATTCATTCTGGCCACGTACAACAGCACCGACCGCCTCGATACGATCGAGGCAGCGATCGTCAACAACGATGACGGCGCCGAGGTTGATGGTGAGACCGTGCCGATCGGCCGGCAGCTGACCAGTGGGCTCGTGGGCAAAGAGGACAAGAACATCCATTGGGTCATCACCGATGAAGACGATGCCGAGAAAGGCATGTCCGATGGGACCTACGCTGCGACCTTGACCATCCCCGAGGGCTTCTCCAGGGCTGTGACCTCGGTCAGCGACGCCAAGTCCGCAACTCAGACGCAGCTTGACGTCGAAGTCTCCGGTGTGGCTCCGGCCGCCGACACCCAGATCGCGCAGTCCGTCGCCGGGGTGGCGCGGACGACCTTCAACACGAAGATGACCGAGACCTATCTCGACAACATCTATGTCGGCTTCAACGACATGGGTGATCAGATGAAGGACCTCGGGGACGCCGCCGGAGAACTCGATGACGGCGGCGAGGATCTGGCGAAGGGGACGAAGAAATCGGCAAGCGGTGCGGGTGAACTCTCCGATGGTATGGAGAAGCTCGACTCCTCAGGATCTGAACTCAACAAGGGAGCCGGAGACCTGTCCAAGGGCGCCGGTGAACTGTCAAAGGGCACCTCAGAGCTCTCGGGCGGTCTGCAGGACATGAAGAAGTCGACAGCGGACCTGCCTGACAGCACGCAGAAGCTGGCCGACGGCGCAGGAGAACTCTCCGGCGGAGTCGACGAATACACGAAGTCGATCGACCAGATCATCAAGGGCTTCGCCGGGTCCGGTGATTCGGGCTCCGGCGAGGGCGGAATCGATGATCTCGTCAAAGGCGGCAAGGACCTCGACAAGGGCGCGAAAGGTGTCTCAGAGGGCGCCGAAGGCCTGTCATCTGGTCTCGGCCAGTACCGCGACGGTCTCCAGGAAGGTGCCGATCAGGCTGATCAGCTCGCCAAGAGCGGCACCGTGACCGGTCTCGATTCGCTGGTGTCGGCGGGCATGATGACTCAGGACGAGGCCGATCAGGCACGTGCTCAGATGTGCCCTGCCGGCACACCGGATGCGGTCTGCGCCGGCATCGAGAAGGCCTACGCTCAGGGGCTCCTCAACGGCACCTCGGGCGGGCTGAACAGCGCCGTCGATGGTCTGGAGCAGAAGCAGGACGGGGAGTCGCTGCTCGGCGGCGCGGACAAGCTCGCCGATGGTGCCGGTGAACTCAGTGACGGCATGAGCAAGTTCGTCAAGGGCCTCGAAGACGGCCTCGGCGAACTCACCAAGGGCATGGAGGACATCTCGAAGAACGCTCCGAAGCTGCTCGAGGCCTCGAAGGGCCTGCGTGATGGGGCCTCCGGTGTCGCCGAAGGCAATCAGAAGCTCGCTGACGGTATGCCGGAGCTCAGTGACGGCATCGCCAAGGTCGCCGATGGCTCGAGTGAACTCGACGACGGTGCAGGACAGCTCTCCGATGGACTCGGTGAGTTCTCCACCGGACTCGACAAGTACACGACCGGAGTCTCCGCTGCCGCAACCGGCACCTCTGACCTTGCGAACGGACTGGATACCCTGTCCGAGGGCACAGACAAGTATTCGCAAGGCGTCGGCAAGTTTGCCGACGGTGTGAAGAAGGGCGCGGACGAAGTCCCCTCCTATTCGGCCCCGGAGCGTGACAAGCTTTCCACCGTCGCCTCTCAGAACATCAAGGCGCCGAGCTCCTCCGAAGCGGGCGATGTGCTGCAGGGGTCGACCCTTGCGCTGCTCATCATGCTCGCCCTGTGGGTCGGCGGCCTCGTCACCTACACGGTGCTCAAGCCGATCCCGGCCTCGACCCTGCTCTCGACGAAGTCTTCAGTGGCAGTCTGGCTGCGAGGATTGGTGCCGGGCGTGATCGTGGGACTGCTGCAGGCACTTGTGCTGTCGATCCTGGCGGTGAGCGTGCTCGACATCGGCGCCGTCCAAGGGTTCGACATCGCGGTCCTGACGTTCGTCTCCGCGCTGGTGTTCATGGTGCTCAACTTCGCCTTGGTGGCGTGGTTCGGCGGCGTCGGCAGGTTCCTGTCGGTGATCGCTGTGGTTCTCGCAGTTGCCGGACGAACGATCGGCGCGGTGCCCGGCTTCTTCGACTTCCTTGCACCGATCCTGCCGCTGACGCCGGCGATGAATGGCTTCGCCGCGATCACCGCCGGAACCACGGGAGTGGGTGCCGCCTATGCTGGCCTGCTGGCCTGGGCGATCATCGGAGTCGTGATGTCCCTGCTCGCGATCGTGCGAGCCAGAACCACGAAGCCCGAAGCCGCCCTCGAGATGGCCGACGCCTAGGGGAGACCCACGTAGGCGCCCAGCGGAACTGTCAGATGAGGTCGAGAATGGCCTCGGCCGCGGCGTTGGCGTCGTTCAGTGTCGCTGCGTTCGTATGGGGATTCGCGGCGATCGCCAGACCCCACTGGACGGAGGAGAGCTGAATGGACAATGCGAAACGGCGGGGGTGCACGGTGCCGTCGACATCGATCGTGCGGTAGGGGCGCGGCGTGAGCGACAGTCCGTTGAGGAACTTCTCACGACCGTCGTCCAACGTCAGACGGGCGGGCGTGAGTTGGCCGCGTTCGACCATCCCGTGCACCAGCACATCGGCGGCCCGGGACACCGCGTTCGTCGGTGAAGCAGCATCGATGACGACGCTGCCCGTGATGCCACCCGCGACCTGCGTCGAGGTGACCGTGAAGATCTGCGGCAACGGATCCATGCTCGTCACCGCGGGCATCCCGTCCACAGGTGCAGAGACATCGGGATTCGCCTCAATGCGCATGTCCGGGCCGATGAACTCGACGAGGCCGGCTTCGGCCAGGGCGAGAAGCTCAGCGATGCGCTGCGGGGGAGGACCGTCGCAGATGCCGGAGACGAAGCTTTCGAACCAACCGCAGATCTCCATGTCGATGCTGACCCGGTCGATATGGCCTGCCACGATGAGCTCTTTGAGCAGCAGCCGAGACTGCCAGAGCACGGTGAACAGCGACTTCTCGGCACTGCCCTCGGGGCCGGCCAGCGAATCGTGGAGGTCGGCGCGGAGGAAGTCGAGCATCCACTCGTGCAGGGAGTTCGCCTCCCTGGGACCTCGGCTGTCGAACTCATGGCCTTCGAGCGGGTTGAGCAGCTCGTGCAGTGACATGCGGTGAGCGGAGTCGGGGACGAGGCTCTCCTCGATCTCCGACCAGGCGAAGGCCTCACGGGTGACACGGCCCTGGCGCGCGGCCTCGGCGGCTTCGTGCTGGCGCGACTCGGCAGCGGCGGCAGTGTTCCCGACATGTAAGTCGGTGGACTCGTGTGCCTCCGGGTGGGTCTCCTGCCAGGTGCGCCTGGTCAGGTGTCGGGACACCGCCTCGGCGATGGCCTCACGCAGCTGACCTGGGTCACCGGCGAACGCATCGGGACGGATCCGGGACAGGGTGCTGTAGTAGGCGAGACGGAGGTCGGCCAGGATGAGCGGCCACAGCTGGTCGTTGAAACGTGCTCCCGCCCTCCGGTCACCGTCGAGGTCGTCGAGGCCGGCCAGCAGTGCGATGTTCTCTCGCGTGAAGTAGCGCAGAGGCCAAGGTGAGCGAGGGTGGGCCTGGCAGATGGGCTTGCTGCGGTAGGGAATGCCGCGGCGTGAGCCGAGCAGCAGGCGAGGCTCCTCACCGCTGCGCACATAGCGCAGCTCGCCAGCGATGTCGGGATCCGGGTCGAAACGGCCTCCGCGTTCATGCGTGAACAGTGTCTGCAGGTCGAAGTAGTTCAGACCCATGCCACGGACGATGACACGGTTGCCGGGTGCCACCTCGGCGATGGGAGCTTCCGCCGGCAGGCCCTGTGGGATGTAGAGTCCGCCGGCGCGCTGTGCGAAGGCCGCGAGCCGGGCTCGCTCCTCGGTCTGCGCGCTGGGGATGTGGCCGACGGCGAGGACGACGGCCGAGGCGATGATGGCGGTTCCGTCCTCGCAGCGGACCAGCTGCGGCGGCACGGTTTCAGGGTCTGTGGACGTGTGCCCCAAAGGCTCGACGGGCGGGAGATCGATGACCGATTCGACCGTGGTCGGGTGTTCGACGATCGTGACGAAGTCAGGTGCGGTGTCGCGGATGCGAGCATAGGCATCGCGCAGATACCGGCCGTAGAGAGTCCGACTGGGGAACGTGGCATCGACGGGGTCCGTTCCGCCCTCATCTCGATACCACTGCGCCATGTTCGGGCCGAACCGGTCGGTCGCACCATCGGGGGAGACGAACGAACAGCTGGAGTCGGGGAAGATCGTCTGTTCGGCGATCGTCGTGTTCATCAGGAGGGTCTCGGGCTGATCCGTTCGCCAGACGATTCCCGCGCCTGGAGGATAGGGATCGATGAGGTGGATGACGACCGTGGGCGGGGTGCCTGCGCCCGAGAACCGTTCGGCGGCGAGGGCGACGAGTCTCTCGAGGACCGAGATCCCGCGAGGCCCGGCGCCGATGATCGCCACCGAATGGGCCTGTGCCCCTGGAACGTCAGCAGCGGGTGAGTGCACCTCAGATGGGCTTCCGGCTCCCGACTGTGGCGAGGAAGTCGTCACCCTTCATCTCCGGCTCCCGGACCTGGGTAGCCGGGGAAGTCGTCGCCGGGCTTGAAGCCCTTCGGGTAGCACTTGCCTTCGGCATTGGGCTCGCCCGGCTTCGTGGTCTCGGTGGGCTCACCGCCCTCTTCTCCGGCGGGCGCTTCCTCGGCTGCTGCCCCCTCGGCGGGAGCCTCTTCCGTCGGCTCCTCCTCGGCGGTGTCCTTCTTCTCTTCCGGAGCTGCAGTATTCGTCGGTTTAGGCGTCTCCTCACCCGTGGACGCGCCCTTGACCTCGTCGAGGATCCACTTGTGGAGGACATCGAAGTCGGGGTCGTAGGTGGGGGTGACGTCGTTGTTGATCTGCACCGTCGTGACGTCGCCCTTCTGCATCGAGACCGCGAGTTCGATGAAGGCCGGGACCTCGTTCTGTGGAATCGAGGTGGCGATGTTCTTAGTCGCCGAGTTCGCGAGTTTGGGGTACGCGGTGGCGAGTTCGCGAGGGTCGACCTGATCGAGGGTGGTCTTGATCATGCGCTGCTGACGGCACATGCGGTCGTAGTTGTCGCTGCCTTCACGTGAGCGCACGTACCAGAGCGCGTCCTTGCCCCTCAGCGTCTGCGGACCCGGATCGACCCAGCCGTAGACCTCGTTGGCGGCTCCGGACATCGACTTGCCGCCGCCCATCGGGATGGGGCGTTCGACGTCGATCTTCACGCCGCCGATGGCGTCGACGACGTCCTCGAAACCGCCCATGTCCACCGAAGCCCAGTAGTCGAGGTTGAGGCCCAGGGAGCCCTCCACCGCCTGCATCGTGGTGAACATTCCCGGTTCCAGGCCATGGGGGTTGCCGATGTCGCCCTTGTTCTGCTCGCCCCACTGCCAGACGGAGTTGATGAGGTCGACCGACGACTGACCCGTGGGCCGGAATCCGTCGGGCCAGGCCTCGTCCAATTCGCTTCCTTCGGGGAAGATCGGGAACGCGAGGTTACGAGGTACAGAGATCAGTGCGGTATTGCCGGTCTTCGTGTCGATCGAGGCGACGAGCATGGTGTCGGGACGTGTACCCTCACGGTCATCGCCGTTGTCGCGGCCCATGAGGAAGACGTTGATGTAGGGTTTGTCGGCCCAGAGGTCTTCGGCGCTCTTGGCATGTCCTGTGCTGTCGCCGAAGAGGCTGGAGACCGTATCGCCCTGGACTCGGGCGTAGACCGAACCGACGCCGAGGGGGATGCCGACGATGAGTGCGAGCGAGACGACGAGCACGCCGGCCATCTTGTTCTGCCACGGGGCATAGCGGTGACCTTTGCGCAGCCCGAAGTGGGAGATCACGATCGCGAGGACCCAGATCACGCCGATGATGGCGAGGATGATCGCGAGGAAGGTCAGCATCGTCGGACTTGAGACGACGGTGCCGAACGCGCGGATCGGTCCTTTGATGAGGACATAGACGAGAGCGACGAGGAAGGTGAGGACGAACCCGCCGAGCAGGATGAAGCCCAGTGGCCGGAATCGAGTGCGCAGCAGTCCGATGCCTGGCAGCAGGGTACTCAGGGAGGTCCAGCCGACGAGGCTGGGGAAGGCTTCTCCGACCCGCGACGAATGGCGCCGTGCGCACGAGGTCTCGGCGGGGTGTGCAGCTTCGTCCGTTCGGCGGTCTCTGCGTCGCGGTGCTGCGCTTGCATCCTCAGCGACTCTGTCTGCTGATGCCCTCGCCGAGGCGGGGCCGCGGTTGCGTGCATCGGTGGACCGGGCAGCGTTGCCGGGTCTTGGTTCTGGTGCGGAGGCAGTCTGCTGCGGCGAGCTGGCACTGCGTTCCTGAGCCTCGGCGGCAGATGCCACACCTGCGGCGGAAGCCCCGCTGGCGCCCGCGGCACGAAGCATCCGTGCTTCGCGGCGAGTGCGTGGAGCTACTGGACGAGGCGTCGGTGCCTTCGACTGTTTGCTCAGGGAACTCGGCTGCTGTGATGCGGAGGACTGACGGCGTGCATCGACCGAATTCTGCGATCCGGCCGAATTCTGCGACCAGGCTGAGTTCTGCGACTGCCTGGTTGAGTTCTGCGTCTGAGGGGAGGACCGCTGTGGCTTCGACTGCGAGTTCGATGACGGACGAAGCGAGGTCGCTTCATCCTCACTGGCCGTTGCATCACCGCGGAACCGAGGACGAGAAGAAGCACGGAGACGGTGACCAGCAGGGCGAGAATTGGGGTCGTTCCCATTCGGCCCGTGCTTGTCAGGGGGAATCTCTGGCAAGTTCTTAACTCCTCGTAGGTTTACGTCTCGTGCTGTGTGCGTTGCTCGCGATGCCGACTATCGGCGCGCATCATGATCGATGCCAGCGCAGGAGGCACCTCCGTAGCATCGTTCCCAAACCCGTCAGAGAGCAAACCGCTGAACACTTCAGATCGATTTTACGCCCGTAGATTGATGAATGCTGGAATTCGCGTGTATGTGAGCAGAGGAACCTGGCCGCCATCCCCCGTTTTCCGGTGATCCGACTCTAACTGGATTATGATCAAGGCCACTCTTTGTCGGTACGCTTTGCTCTTCGCCGCTGGTTTCGCATAGGCTGTTCCCCGTAGTGCAAACTGCAGGTTCGGCACTCTCTTCAAGGAGAGGTGTCGAGTCAGTATTTGGAGTCGTGGCTGAGCGGCCGAAAGCGTCACCCTGCTAAGGTGAAGTCCCTTGAACTGGGGACCGAGGGTTCAAATCCCTCCGACTCCGCGTTGTGAATTGCCCCCGTCTGACCAGTGAGACACTGCTCAGGCGGGGGTTTTTCGTCTGCTCGCACCTCGGGGTCAGGGAGCAGCGGCGCCCCATCCCTGGTGTGATTGCTCGTCATCCCCTAGGCTCAGGATTGTCAGTCAATCGTGAGTGGTATTTCAATGCAGCTACGAGGAGTCAGTGTCATGAAGATCTTGTTGGTCGGAGCCGCGGGGCACGTCGGAGGGGTTGCTCGAGCCGAGTTGGAGGCGCGAGGGCACAGCGTCGTTTCGGCGTCCCGATCGACTCAGCCTGGAGTCGACACCTCGGATCCTGAATCGATTGCCGCGCTGCTCGAAGCGGTCGGACGAATCGACGCCATCGTCGTGGCGGTGGGCTCTGCGGCATTCAAGCCGGTCACCGAGCTCACGCGTGAGGACTACATGAGTGCCTTTGTGTCGAAGACTTTGGGCCAGGTTGAATTCGTCACGCAGGGCCTCGACTATCTCAACGACGGCGGATCCATCACGGTGACCACCGGTGTGCTCAGCCGAGAGCCTGTGCCGACGGCAGCTGCGGCCGCATTGGTCAACGGCGCCGTCGAATCATTCGTCATCTCCGCTGCCCCAGAGCTTCCGCGCGGCATCCGTATCAATGCAGTCAGCCCAAATGTGCTGGCGAATTCTCCGCACTTCCACGACGCATTCGCAGGGATGGTTCCGGTGACCGACGAGCAGGTCGCTGCGGCGTTCGTGCGCTCCGTCGAAGGAAACATCACCGGCAGGGTCATCTCTGTCTGACCCAGTCCGGCAATTTGACCGGGCTCAGCAATCGATATCGATCAGGAGGCGCCGGAGTGGACTCATCGGAAATAGCGAAAGACGATATCGAGCGCGCATCGGCAGGCGCTTCCAGGTCGGGCGCACCGCAGAAATCCTCCGGCGGCACGGCGCAGGCTCCTGCTTCCAATACGGAGCGCCGGCAGCGCGTCGTTGATGAGATCAAGCGACGAATCGTGGTCGGCGAGATCCGGCCGGGTCAGCGCATCATCGAAGCCGAGCTCACGTCTTCTCTCGACGTCAGCCGTCCGACCGCTCGCGAGGCACTCAATCAGATGGCGAGGGACGGCTTTCTGATCCAGGAGGCCTACCGTGGCCTTCGGGTCGCCGATATTCAGTCCGATTCACTGCTCGACATCGCTCGAATCCGGGTCGCCCTGGACACCGAGGCGATCAGCGAGATCCTCGCCGACAAGACCGGCCGGAGGATGGAGGCGCTGGAAGACGCATGGCGGACGTTCGAGAAAGCCACCGCAGAATCGGACCCTCTGGCCCTGCACGAGGCGCACGTGCGATTCCACCGGGGAATCTGGGAAGCGGCGGACAACTACCTGCTCATGCGTATCTGGCCGGTGATGGAAGCGCAGATGACGATCGTTTTGGCCTATGACCAATTCACCCGGACGAATCCTGCACGGGCGCATGCCATCCACGCGGCGCTGATGCGTGCAATCCGCACGGGTGATCCTGCCCAGATTCGCACAGCCCTGGACGTTCACACCATGGACAGCGCCCAGGAGCTCGCCTTGCTGACTCCTGAATCGACCGATTGACCGGTTGGCGTGCGGGCCCACTGACCAACCAGCTGGCTGCCTGCCCGACTGACTGGTCGACTGACTGGCCGGCCGGCCAGTCGACCGACTGGCTGACCGACCGACCAGCCGGCCGAATGACTGGCTGACCGACCGACCGGCTGTTCCCAGAATTCAGTGGGGCATCAGCCATCCCGACGCGCCAGCTCTCGGGAAACTCTGCGCGGAAGAGCATTGACGCGATCACCACGAATGCGTAGCGTGACCCTCAAGGGATTGTCATACAATCCGGAAGCTGCGACCAATGTCGGTCGCGGTCGGCACGGAGGGAGACCTGCATGAAGGTAGTCGTTGTCGGCGGTGGAGTGGTGGGCCTGGCCAGCGCCTATGAATTGGCGTCTGCCGGCTGCGAGGTCACGCTCCTCGAATCAGGAAAGTGCGGCGCCGGCGCATCCCATGGCAACGCGGCGAAAGTGGCACTGGCTGAGAGCACACCGGTTCCCGGGCCAGGTGTTCTGCTGCAGGGCATCAGATGGATGCTCAGGCCCGACAGCCCCCTGTCGATCAAACCGACTGTGGCGCCCGGATACCTGAAGTTTCTGCTCCGGATGGCCCAACACTGCAACGCCAAGGACTTCGATGCGGGTCTCGACGTGCACCTGCGCATGGGAGAAGACGCGAATGCGCTCTTCGATGACTATCAGCGCCAGGGCATCGATTTCGAGATGCATGCGCGGGGAGTGCTCCTGGCATTTGAGACCACCGCTCGATTCGAAGAACACGCTCAGACCCTGAAGGCGTTCGCAACGGCTGGTCACGTCGCCGAAGAACTCCACGGTGATGACCTGTTGGAGGCGGAACCGGCACTGAGCGACCGAATTCGCCACGGGATGTTCTTTCCCACCGATCGACAGATCGAACCCGACTCGCTGACCCGCGGGCTGCTGAAGAAGTTGGGCGACATCGGTGTGAGAGTGCGCGAGGGAGCGACCGTGCGCAGCTTCGTGCGCAGCGGTGATACTGTCACTGCGATCGGCACCACTGACGCAGAGGTCATCACTGCCGATGCCGTCGTCGTCGCCGCAGGCGTGCCGACCGGTGCACTCCTGGGTGAGCTCGGACGCCGACTGCCCATCTATTCGGGCAAGGGGTACAGCATCGACTACGCGCCGGCGCCGATACGACTGAGAACCTCACTGACTCTCGAAGACACCAGGGTCGCAGTCACCCCACTCAACGGCATGCTTCGGCTGGCGGGGACGATGGAATTCGGCAGCCGAGATGACGAAGTCAATGGCGTCCGCGTCGAAGCCATTCGCCGTGCGGCCAGACAATCCTTCCGTGACTGGGGTGATTCGCCGACCGGTGAGCAGGCTCCGTGGGCGGGTTCGCGGCCGATGACACCGGACGGGCTTCCCGTGATCGGCAACCTGGGCACGGCGAAGAACGCCTTTGTGAATTCCGGCCATTCGATGTTGGGGCTGACCCTGGCACCCGCCTCGGCGAAGGTGCTCACCGACATCATGCTCGACCGAAGATCCAACCTCAGTCCCGATCTCCTCGCACGGATATCACCACAGCGATTCTGATCGATTCCCGCTCCTCGTCCACTGTTGTACGACAGCCACCAGTTGAAAGGCCAAACTCATGTCACTCACCTTCACCGGCATCTATGCCGCATGCATCACCCCGTTCAGTCCTGACGGCGGCGAGATCGATATCGCCGGTATCGGGGCTCAGGTCGAGCATATGATCTCGAACGGCGTCCACGGATTGGTGCCGGGTGGTTCGACCGGAGAATTCACCGCACTCACTGTCGCGGAGCGCAAGGCCGGCAACCGCGCCTACATTCAAGCAGCAGGTGGGCGTGTGCCCGTGGTTGCGGGAACTGGGGCACTCTCAACGGCAGAGACCATCGAGCTCAGCCGCGATGCCCAAGAGGCAGGTGCCGATGCTCTGATGATCGTCCCTCCCTTCTACGACACTCCGTCAATCGAAGAGACCATCGCCCACTACCGGGCAGTCTCGAGCGTCGTCGACATTCCGATCATGTTCTACAACATTCCGGATGCCACCGGGCTTGACGTCAGTGCTGAAGAGTTCGGCCGACTTGGTCGGGAGGGAGGAGTCGCGTGCTACAAGGACACCAGCGGCGACTTCTCGAAGTTCACCTCCGTCTATCTCGACCAGTCCGATGACATCCAAGCTATCAACGGCTGTGACACCTTGACCTTCGCAGCGCTCGCACTCGGAACCAATGCAGGTGTGTGGGGAGCAGCCAGCTTCATTCCCCGCCTGTGTGTCGATCTGTACAACGCGTTGGCCATCGACACTGACATGACCCGGGCGCGGGAACTGTGGGAGAAGATTCACCCCATCTGTGTCTTCCTCGAATCACACAGCTATGCCTGCGGAGTGAAGACAGGGGTCGAACTCGTCGGGATGCCGGCAGGACCGACGCGCGCGCCGATTCTGCCACTGGCGACGGAATATCGCGAGGAACTTCGAGGCCTCCTCAGTGCCGCAGGCCTCGAGACCGTCGCCTGAGCGTCAACCGTCTTCGAACGAGGTATCGACACAATGGCCAACAGGCAGCTCATTCAGGCGGTCGACGTACACGCGGCTGGTGAACCGGGCCGAGTCCTCATGGGCTCAGGTCTGCGGGTCAAGGGTGCGACCATGGTCGAGCGACTTCGCTACTGTCGTGACCATCTCGATGACCTGCGGACCCTGGTCCTGCAGGAACCTCGCGGGTATCCCGGGCTCTGCTCGCCGCTGATCGTCCCTCCGGCCGATCCCAGCTGCGACTTCGGGATGATCGTCATGGAACAGGGCGGATTCCGACCCATGTCGGGATCGAATCTCATCTGCGCGGTGACCGCACTCATCGAGACCGGGGCGATCGATGTCCTCGAACCCATCACCACTCTGCGCGTGGACACCGCGGTCGGGATCGTCACGGTGCGCGCAAGAGTGGAAGAAGGCCGGGCCACACTGGTCACCTTCGACAACGTGCCCGCGTTCGTCCATGGTCTTGATCTGCCGCTGGAGGTTCCCGGCTACGGAACGATTCCCGTCGACATCGTCTTCGGGGGACAGTTCTACGTGCAAGCCGAGGCAGAGCACCTCGGCATCGACCTCGAGCCGGCCAACGCGAAGGAGATCATCCGGGCCGCCTCGGTGATGAGGAAGGCCGCCGACGATGCGTTCGACGTCGTCCATCCGCTCATCCCCGAGATCGACTCGATCGCTCTGCCGATGATCCACGGACCGGCACGAACCGAGGGCACGCACGGCCGCAATGCCGTGGTTCTGCCCAACGGGGACGTCGACCTTGATGATCCGAGCACCTGGTCAGGCACCTTTGATCGGTCGCCGTGCGGAACCGGCACCAGCGCCCGTGTGGCAGCGATGTATGCCAGGAGAGAGCTGCCCATCGGGGAGAAGTTCGTTCACGAATCGATGATGGGCACGACCTTCACCGCCGAGGTGAAGGAGACGGCATCCGTGGGCGGTCTTCCAGGGATCGTGCCGACGATCAGCGGTCGCGGGTGGATCACCGGGTTCCACCAGCTCGTCCTCGAATCCGACGATCCGTTCCCTGTCGGCTATACCGTCGGCGACATCTGGGGACGAGGGATGGGCCGAATGACGGCCGGGGAATGAACTGAGTGTCAGTACTCCCGACTGCGAATGGACAGCGCATGGCGAAGGGAAAGCTTATGGAACTCGACGGTCGTACCATCATCGTCACCGGAGCCGCCGGCGGCATCGGCTCGGCGATCGCCATAGCCTGCGCACACCAGGGCGGAACCGTCATCGCCGTGGACCGGGTGGACATGCCTCCCGATCCTTGCCTGCCTGCCGAGGTGGGTGCACGGATCTCGTCGTACCCGGCCGATATCTCAACGGCGGCAGGCTGCGCCGATCTCCTCACCGGCGTGCTCGCCCGCTTCGGAGTCGTCGATGGCCTCGTCAATTGCGCAGGAGTGATGCGCCGAGGTTCCCTCCTTGACATCGCTGAGGGCGACTGGGCGGCGACCTTCGCCGTCAACGTCGATGCCGTCATGCGTCTGAGCCGCGGACTCCTGCCGTCGCTCATCGGTGCGGGGACCGGATCGATCGTCAACATCGCCTCCCAGTGGGGTCTGCACCCGGCAGGCGGCCACATCGCATACAACACCTCCAAGGCCGCGGTCGTCTCGTTCAGCCAGAGTCTTGCCCGCGACTACGGCGGACAGGGAGTGCGGGTCAACGCCGTCTGCCCCGGCGAGATCCTCACCCCGATGCTGGAGCAGAAGCTCGAAACCTCGAATATCGCCGAGGCGGTCCTGGCCGAGTCCATCCCGCTGGGTCGACTGGGCCGTCCGGAGGAAGTCGCGGAGTTGACGACGTTCCTGCTCAGCGATCGAGCATCGTTCATCTCCGGTGCCGCGATCGAGATCACCGGGGCACAACAGGTCGGTTGAGAAGCCGAACCGGGTGCGAAAGCAGGTCGCCGGGCCCGGTCGATGAAGGAGGACGATATGACCGTCGAAGAAGCGCGCCCACTGGCTGGAAGGCGAGTCCTCGTCACGGGCGGGTCGAAGGGGATCGGGGCAGCCATTGTCAGGGCCGTCCATCGGGACGGGGCGGCAGTGGCGATCCACTTCAACTCCGACGAGCACAGCGCTCGTGGCCTCGCGGCCGAACTCGGGCAGCGCGCACACCTCGTGGGTGCCGACCTGGCACGTCCCGGCACTGCCGCGGGGCTGTGGGCCTCGGCGAACGAAGCCCTGGGCGGCGTCGACACTCTCATCAACAACGCCGGAGCCTGGATCGCCTCGCCTGCAGCTGACCCGCACGCATGGACTCGGGGATGGGAGGCGAACCTGCAGCTCAATCTCATCTCCGCAGCAGATCTGTGCAAGTGCGCCCTCGAAGAGTTCCCCAACCTCGGCGGGGGAACGATCGTCAACATCACGAGCCGCTCGGCCCATCGCGGCGATGATGCCGAGCACCTTGCCTACGGTGCGGCCAAGGGAGGGCTGCTGAGCCTGACGAAGGGGATCGCCCGGGGATTCGGCCACATGGGCGTCCTCGCGTATGCCGTGGCTCCAGGATGGGTGGATACCGGCCTCGCCTCCGGGGAGATCGACGCGGGGACTCTCGCCGACCTCCCGCTGCGAGAAGTCACCCCGCCCGAAGACGTCGCCGAACTCGTGGCGTTCCTCGTCTCCGGACGGTCACGGCACCTGACCGGGGCAACCCTCGACATCACCGGGGCCGGCTACGTGCGGTGAACGCACGGAATCAGAGCACCCGCATGGCGCCGAATCAGAACCGCACAGCGTCGATGAATTTCTTCAGCTCCGGGTCCTCTGCTCTGTTGAAGGCATCGTCCGGGGTCGCATTCACCGCAATCTCTCCTTCGTGGAAGAACACGACCCGGTCTGCGGCCTTCGACGCGAACGCCATATCGTGAGTGACGAGAGCGACGGCGATTCCTTCTTCTTCCTTGAGACGACGGAGAACGTCGAGGACCTCGGCGGCCACCGGTGGATCGAGCGCGCTCGTGATCTCATCGCAGAGCAGAAGCTTCGGTCGCATCATCAGCGCACGGGCGATCGCGACGCGTTGCCGCTCACCACCGGAGAGTTCGCTGGGTCGGGAGTGGATGTGGTCGGACATCCCCACCTCGGCGAGGGCCTTCTCCGCTCGCTCCAGCGCTGCGGACTCGGACATGCCCAGGCGCTTCCGCGGAGCAAGCGTGAGATTCTTGAGCACGTCCATGTGCGGCCACAGCGTGTAGCTCTGGAAGATCATGCCGACGTGGGAATCGACCTGCTTCCACGCCGGTGTGCGCTTCGAATCCTCGAACACGACTTCACCGTCGAAGGTCATCGTGCCGTCATCGGGGTCGGTGAGCCCGGCGATCGCCCGCAGCAGCGTGGACTTGCCTGACCCGGACCTGCCGATGATGACGGTGATGTCGCCGGCGAGCATGTCGAAGTCGATGCTCTTCATGACCTCGCGATCACCGAAGCTCTTCTTCAGCCCGCGGCAGGACACGAGCACATCGCCGGACTTCGCGGCGATGTCCCTGTGTGTCCCGGTGTGGGCAGCTGAGTTCTCACTCATGGTTTGACCTCGACTTTCGTTCCAGGAGCCATCTGTGCCGCAAGGCTCTTGCGACGAGTGCCGCGCACATTGCCCGTCTCCATCATGTTGCGTTCGATCTTGCTCAGGATGAGCGAAGCAGGGAATGCGATGGCGAAGTACATGAGAGCTGCGACGGAGAGGATCTCCAGTGCTCGGTAGGACTCCGTGGAGATCTTGTTCGCAGTGAACATCAGATCGGCCACCGCGATCGTGGACACCAGCGCGGTGTCTTTGAACAGTGAGATGTCGAGCGACATGATCACCGGCAGCTGCTGTTTGAGCGCCTGCGGGACGATGATGTGACGGATCTGCTGGAACCTGGTCAGTCGGAGCATCTTGCCTGCTTCGACCTGTTCAGGAGGAACCGCTTGGAAACCGCTGCGGTAGGCCTCCGCCATGAATGCGGTGAGATTGAGCGTCAGCGCGATGACTGCCGATATCGTGCCGGGGATGGTGATCCCGGTCAGAGTCGGCAGTGCGTAGTAGACCCAGAACAGCTGCACGAGAAGTGGGGTGCAGCGGAAGATCTCGATATAGAGCTGAGCGATCCAACGAATCACCTCGATGTTGGACATGCGCAGCAAGGCCACCGGAATGGCCAGGATCATGCTGAGGATGATGACGATGACCGATATCTCCACGGTCAGGAGCAGGCCGTCGAGCAACCGTGGGAAGTTGTTCGTGACCACGCTCCAGTCGAACGTGTAGTTCATGGGATTTCCCTTCTTTCAGGGGCAGGGTCGGTCACTTCATCGCGAGGTCGCCGAGGTTATTCGGACTGATCACTCCAGCCTTGTCCAGTGCAGCTTGGAACGAACCGTCGTTCTTCGCGTTCTGAATGGCGATGTTGATGACCTGCAGTGAACGTTCATCGATGTCAGCGCTGACTCCGTAGTTCGAATCGCTCTTGAAGATGACCGGCTTCGGTCGCACGATCTTCAGCGACTTGTTCTTCTGAGCGGCGTCGGCCAGGGTCGGGAGATCACCGAACGCTGCGACGGCGCGACCGGCTTCCATTGCGGTGATCGACTGTGGGATCGCTTCGGCATTGACGATGTCGACTCCCAGGTCGACGACCCGACGTTCGTAGGACGTACCCGAGGCTACGGCGACGGGCTTCTTCGACTTGATGACGTCTTCGGTGGACTTCAGACCGGAATCGGATTTGACGATCCACACGCCTTCGTAGGTGTAGACGGGATCGGTGAACTGGATGGCCAATGACCGCTCCGAGGTGGCGTCGAGGTACGCACCGACATCGAACCGATCTGCTTGCAGGCCGGACACCATCTTCGACCATTCCGCGGCGACCGGAGTGAACTTCACACCCATCTCCTTGGCCAGGTTCTGCAGCGGCAGCACGTTCGGCCCGCCCATCTTGCCGTCCTTCTGCTCGCCGGTCATCGGGGGAGCAGAGGCGATTCCGACTCGGAGTTCGCCCTGATCCTTGATCTTCTGGATCCAGGCGCCGTTCTCAGTGCCCCCGGCACCGCCTCCGGATCGAAGTCCGGCTCCGAAGTAGCCTCCTGCCAGAGCCAGAACGATGACGCCGACGATAGCGATGATGATTTGACTTGTTTTGGACATCTTTGTCTCTCCTCGTCAAAATGCCGGCCCCACTCTGGACCGACTGTGCAAGAAGCGGCGGGCCCCATCGTGATGGCGGACTGACACCTTCCACTGCCGCTGTGTCATACAATCGACCATATAGCGAGTTCTGCACAATATCGAGAGTTGATCGGAAACTGGGCCTGCAAGTGTTATCAATTCAGGCATTTCCGCCGAGATTCGATGCGCCAGATATCAGTGATTGTCTGACAATACTGAGAAGGTGAATCTATCGCCTCAGTTCACCTCACCGGTTTGTGCGCAGCCACAGAACGGCGACGTGGAGAGCGGTGCGTGATTCCGCATCCTCCAGCGAGACCCCGAGCTTGGCCTGGAGCCTGTCCAGGCGTGCGTACAGTGCCGGACGGGACAGGAAGCCGCTGCGGGCAAGCGCTGACTTATTGCCGCTGTGAGAGAGGAACTGTTCGAGGAGGGTGAGCATCTCCTCGCCACCGCCACCGCCTTCAACCTCGAGCAGAGGAGCCAACTCCGCCTCGGCGAAGGCCCGAACGCTTGGATCATCGCGCAGGGATGAGAGCAGTCCGCGCAGTCTCACGTCGGAGAATCGGTAGTACTGCCGTTGTCGCAACTCGAGCGTCGACGCGATCTCGGCCACCTGGTTGGCGGATTCGAGCCGACTGGCAGCGTCGACGATCGACGTGCTCGTCCGCCCGACTCCGACTGTGGTGTCGCGGGTGGGAAGTTCACCGATGAGCCCCTCCAGGACCGCATCATCATCGGTGCCCGTGGGCAGCGCCACTACGGTGCCGAATGAACCCGATTGCAGTCCGGCGGACAATGTGGAGCAGTGGTGAGCGGTTGCTGCAGTGACGAAAGCACGGTGCAGCGACCGTTCCCGCAGCTGGAGTGATGTCGGGTCGGTGTTCGGACCGCGATCAACGCGGACGACCACGGGAATCATGCGCCCTCGTGGTGCGAACCCCAGGTCCGCCGCCCGAATTCGGACCTGATTCTCGTTGACGTCTGCCGATTCGATGATTTCGCGGACCAGTCCGCCCTGAGCCTGGATGAGAAGGTCCTGTTCGTCGCGTTCGGCCATCCGCGCCAAGGTCAGAGTCTGCGCGGCGCGCTCGATGACCTGCGCTGCCTCCTCATCGGATTCCAGGCGGCCCGGCGCAAGCAGCCGGCCCCACCGCCGATCTCGCAGTCCCACCGGAGTCTGCAGCCACCGTTGCCCGTGCCCATGCCTGTGCCCATGTTCGTGACCCTCGCCGAGGTGGTCCGAGCTATTGCTTTCATGCAAGGCACTGCGCGACGAGGGTGTATCGCCGGCGTGGGCGAGAAGGCGATGTCCGACGTCTTCGAGCATGACAGGTGTGCCCAGCAGCTCCGATGTCCGGTCGACGATGTCCTGGGCTCCAGCACTCTCCAGGCTCAGCTGGGTGAAGACCTCGTGGACCGTGCGGGCACGCTCTACGCGGGCAAGCTGCCGTCCGAGCAGTTCCTGGTGAGCGAGCTCCGTGACGCGGACGAACTTGATCCGGCGACGCAGAATCACAATCGGGATCTCGCGACCACGGGCGGCAGCACGCACGTTCTCGATGGCTGCGTCATCAGGTCGGCCATCGTCATGAATGAGTTCGATGACAGCACCGGCGGCAGAGGCGGATTCGAGCTGATCGAGGAAATTTGCCGTCGACTCCTGTGATGACCGGTAGGACAGGCCGGTGCTGAGAACGAGTTCGCCGCCTTCGAGGAACTGTGCGACATTCTCCGAGTCGGCGATGTGGACCCATCTCACTGCACGCCCCACCTGGTCGCCACCTGTCACGACTTCGGGATCACCGCCGCGGATCTCGTCGACGTCGAGCAGGTTCGCGATCGTCAGATCCGGTTCTCGCTGCGACCAAGCTTCCATTGCTCACTTCCCTTCGCCGTCTCCAGGCCACGTGGTTTACACAGTGTAAGTCTGCATCGACATATGTTGACAGTTCGTCCATGGTGATTCGGGTGCGGCTGGATCACCATTGAAAGATCAGGGTCACCTCGGCGGTCGGACCCACCTCGGCGATATGGAATGAATTGCGAAAGGACGGCGCATGATGACTGTGATCAATGCGAACGAAGAGCTCGACCGTGAGGTCAACGACTCCAGGACTGAAGGCTTGGAGAGCAATGCGGAGCTTGGCCACAGCGAGCGAGCGTTCACTGCCGAACAGCTGCACGCAGGTCAACGCGCTTACGAGCTCGACCGTGCGCACGTCTTCCACTCCTGGCAGGCACAGGGGCCGTTCGAGCCGATGACGATCGTCGACGCGGAGGGCCCCTATATCTGGGACGGGGAGGGGCGGAAGCTGCTTGATATGTCCTCGCAGCTGGTGAACACGAACATCGGACACCAGCACCCGAAGGTCGTGTCGGCGATTCAGGAGCAGGCGGCGAAGCTCTGCACGATTGCTCCGCAGCACGTCAACGATGCCCGCTCGGAGGCTGCTCGGCTCATCACCGACCGGACCCCCGGCGATCTCGACCACGTGTTCTTCACCAACGGTGGTGCCGACGCGAACGAGCATGCGATCCGCATGGCACGGCTGCACACAGGCAGGACCAAGGTGCTCTCCGCTTATCGCAGCTACCATGGCGGCACCCAGCTGGCTGTCAACGTCACGGGTGACCCGCGCCGTTTCGCCAATGACTACTCGGCCGAGGGCATCGTCCACTTCATGCCTGCCTATCAGTACCGTTCCTACTTCGGCTCCACCACCGAGGCGGAGGAGACCCAGCGAGCGCTGCAGCACCTTGAGGACATGATCACGCTTGAGGGCCCGAACAACATCGCCGCGCTCATTCTCGAGACCGTGCCGGGCACCGCCGGGATCTACGGACCTCCGGCCGGATACCTCGAGGGTGTGCGAGAGCTGACGGCCCGCTACGGCATCGTCTACATCGCCGACGAGGTGATGGCAGGCTTCGGTCGGACCGGTCGCTGGTTCGCCGTCGACCACTGGGACGTCACCCCGGACCTCATCACCTTCGCCAAGGGCGTGAACTCGGGCTATGTGCCACTCGGCGGAGTCGCGATCTCCGACGCGATCTTCGAGACTTTCCGCGACCGTGTCTATCCCGGCGGTCTGACCTATTCGGGGCATCCGCTGGCATGTGCGGCAGCGGTCGCCACGATGAATGCGATGGACGAGGAGGGAATGATCGACAATGCCGACCGCCTCGGCCGGGACATCATCGGTCCGGCTCTGGGCGAGATGGCGCAGCGGCATCCTTCGATCGGAGAAGTCCGCGGCATGGGCTGCTTCTGGGCCGTTGAGCTCGTCAAGGACCGGACGACGAAGGAGCCGATGGCCGCGTACGGCGGCAGCTCGGCGGAGATGAACCGAGTCATCGGGGCGATGAAGGCTGGGGGAGTGCTTCCCTTCGCCAACTTCAACCGAATCCATGTGGTCCCGCCGCTGAACACGCCCGACGAGGACGTGCGCTTTGGTCTCGAGGTCCTTGACGAAGCGCTGACCATCGCCGACGGCTTCGTCTGCTGACCATCGCGCCTACCCACCAGGTCGAATGTGAACGTCGATACATTCCGGGGCTGGTGGTGAGGCGTTCTGCCAGCTCAAAGATGAACGCAGAGTGTCGCGAGTGGAGTTGCGTCGAACAGCAGGTGAAGATTCGGTGGAATAGGCGGTAGACTTTTTTCGATTGAGGACGCTGCCCGTCAGCTAAATCATCCACGGTCCGAATTGTGTCTACGTTCAAGGTCGCTTAGTGGAAATCATCTTCGTCGTTGTGTTGGTCATCGTGCTGGCACTGTTCTTTGACTTCACCAATGGCTTTCACGACACGGCCAATGCCATGGCGACTCCGATCGCCACCGGAGCGATCAAGCCCAAGGCAGCGGTCACCCTGGCAGCGTTGCTCAACCTTGTCGGTGCCTTTCTGTCCACCGAGGTGGCGAAGACCATCTCCGGGGGCATCATCAAAGAAGGCGGTGGGGGAGTCCAGATCACTCCGGACTTCATTCTTGCTGGCCTCATCGGTGCGATCATCTGGAACATGGCGACGTGGCGCTTCGGCCTGCCGTCGTCGTCGTCACACGCGCTGTTCGGCGGACTGATCGGTGCCGCGATCATCGGTGCCGGACTCAACTCCGTTGACTTCGGCGTTTTCGTGTCCAAAGTGGTCCTGCCTGCCATCGCCGCTCCGATCATCGCCGGCGTCGGTGCCTATCTGTGCACGCGCCTGGCCTATTCCATCACGCGACGCAACGGTGAAGGGAAGACCGCTCACCGGGCTCCGTTCAAATACGGGCAGATCTTCAGCTCCTCCCTCGTGGCTCTGGCACATGGCACCAACGATGCGCAGAAGACCATGGGCGTCATCACCCTCGTCCTCGTTTCCGCGAACCTGCAGGATCACGGAACCGGTCCTCACCTCTGGGTGATCACCGCCTGCGCACTGGCGATTGCCCTGGGAACGTATGTCGGCGGTTGGCGAATAATCGACACACTCGGCACGAAGCTCACCACGGTCAAGCCTGCTCAGGGACTGGCGGCTGAGACCTCGACTGCCGCCGCAATTCTCGCCTCGTCCCACCTGGGCTTTGCCTTGTCGACGACGCAGGTGGCGTCCGGTTCGGTAGTCGGCTCCGGTCTGGGCCGCAAGGGCGCGGACGTGAAATGGTCGACTGCCGGTCGGATCGCATCGGGCTGGCTGCTGACCATTCCAGCGGCCGGAATCGTCGGCGGTATCGCTGCCGCCATCGCACATCTGGGCACCATCGGAGTCATCGTCGACACCGTCATCGCGGTCGTCGCAGTCCTCTGGATCTTCCTCAGCTCGCGCAAGGCTGCGGATCCGGAGATCTCGAACTTCGACACCGTCGGCGAGGCGGTGGGGATCCGCGGTCGCAAGCGCAAGCTGCGGAAGGACCGAAACCGCAAGCGTGCCGCAATGAAGCGTGCGGATCGCATCGCTGCCCGCGACCAGCGACTCTCTGACAAAGCGGACGCGAAGTCCGGTGTCGGTCCAGCCGCCGAGGCAGCGACGGAGGCGAACATCGGCGCGGCTGCCGATGCAGACTCCGTCGCGGGCGCTGACTCCGACGCGAACCCCAGCTCCGGAATCGGTTCCGACTCCGAGGTGAATGCCGGCTCCGATCCCAACGCCGTGCACATCTCAGCGGCGAAGACAGACGCGGATAATGCACGAGCCGATGAGACACGCGCAGACAAGGGAGATTCGAATTGATCGAGTGGAGCTCATTCCTCATCGTTGCGGTCGCGACCTGGGTGTCAGCGATCGTCGTCATCACACTCTTCTCCACCGCTGTGCGGATGCGGGCAGTGCACGTCGACCTGGCTGCCGAAGGCCAGAGCAAGCCCCTGCTCAGGGTCGGCTACTGGGCAGTGTTCGGCGTCTGCAGCGTCGTTGTACTTGTCGGCGTCTACCTCATCGTCCCTGCCCTCCACGGCGCCTGAGCGCGTCCTCTGACCGCCACTGCCGCACTGCCTGCGGCATTCACCGCCACTGCCGCACTGCCCGCGGCACCGACCACCACTGCCTCACCGCCTGTGGCACCGACCACCGGTAGTCGCATTCACTACAATCCGTTGCACACACCCGTAGGCATAGCGCATCCTCCCCGGAACATCTTGTCCTACAGCTCCTGCAGTGTGAACTGGTGCTCCCAGCACGTGATGCGATTCGGCAGCCGTCTCGGACCCCCGCTGACGCCACTGAAGCCACCCCGCAGCACTGCACGCGCCAAACACCGCAGGCTCCGAACACCGCAGGCTCCGAACACCACAGGCTCCGAACACCGCGGACACTGCGTCCCGGAAGACGAAAATCCCCCAACCACCTCGTCGGTGGTTGGGGGATTCTCTGTCGCTCAGTAGAGTCTCAGTGACTCAAGCGAGACCCAGGCGCTCAGTAGGGTCTCAATGACTCAGGCGAGACCCAGACGGTCGCGCAGGTTGTCGACCTCGGCGCGGAGCTCGGCTGGAACCGAATCGCCGAGCTGCTCGTACCATTCCTCGATGAGTCCGAGCTCGGTTTCCCATTCCTCGGGTTTGATCGCGAGAGCCTTGCGCAGCTGCTCGTCGGTGAAGTCGAGGCCCTCGGTGTCCAGGCCGCCCTCAAGTGGGGTCAGGCCCAGTGGGGATTCGGCTGCGTCGGCGGTGCCGGTGACGCGTTCGAAGACCCACTTGAGAACACGCGAGTTCTCAGAGAAGCCTGGCCACAGGAACGAGTTGTCGTCATCACGACGGAACCAGTTGACGTAGAAGATCTTCGGCAGCTGGGCACCTTCGGTGTTGCCGATATCGAGCCAGTGCTGGAGGTAGTCACCGACGTTGTAGCCGATGAAGGGACGCATGGCCATGGGGTCGCGGCGAACGACGCCGACGGCGCCGGTGGCTGCTGCGGTGGTCTCCGACGAGAGCACCGATCCCATGAACACTCCGTGGTTCCAGCTCTTGGTCTCAGTCACCAGCGGCATCGTGGTCTTACGGCGACCGCCGAAGAGGATGGCCGAGATCGGCACGCCGTTCGGGTTCGTCCACTCGGGAGCCAGGGTCGGGACGTTGGCGATCGGGGTGCAGAAGCGCGAGTTCGGGTGAGCGGCTGGAGTCTCCGAATCCGGGGTCCAATCGTTGCCGCGCCAGTCGGTGAGGTGCGCTGGCTTCTCGTCGGTCTTGCCTTCCCACCACACGTCACCGTCGTCGGTCAGTGCGACGTTGGTGAAGATGTTGCCGCCTGCTTCGATGGCGCGCATCGCGGTCGGGTTGGTGGTGTAACCGGTGCCCGGCGCGACCCCGAAGAGGCCGAACTCGGGGTTGACGGCGTAGAGCTGGCCGTCGTCGCCGAAGCGCATCCAGGCGATGTCGTCGCCCAGAGTCTCAGCCTTCCAGCCGGCGATGGTGGGCTCGATCATGGCGAGGTTGGTCTTTCCACAGGCCGACGGGAATGCAGCGGCGATGTACTTGACCTCGCCCTCCGGGCTCGTCAGTTTGAGGATGAGCATGTGCTCGGCCAGCCAGCCCTCATCGCGGGCGATCGACGAAGCGATGCGCAGGGCATAGCACTTCTTGCCCAGCAGTGCGTTGCCGCCGTAGCCGGAGCCGAAGGACCAGATGGAGCGGTCTTCCGGGAAGTGGGTGATGTACTTGGTGGGGTTGCAGGGCCAGGCGACATCTTCCTGTCCGGGTTCGAGCGGAGCGCCGACCGAGTGCACGCACTCGACGAATGTGCCGCCGTTGGCCACGATCGCGTCGAGAGCATTCTTGCCCGAGCGAGCCATAACGAGCATGGAGAGAACGACGTAGGGGGAGTCGGTGACCTCGATGCCGAACATCGGCTGGTCTGCCTCTGCATGTCCCATGACGAAGGGGATGACGTACATGGTGCGTCCGCGCATCGAACCGGTGAAGAGAGGCTCGAGAGTCTCTTTCATCTCGGCTGGCGCCATCCAGTTGTTGAGCGCGCCTGCGTCCTTCTCCTCGGCGGAGCAGATGTAGGTGCGGCCTTCCACGCGGGCGACGTCCTCGGGGTCGGAGGCCGCATAGAATGAGTCCTTGGTACCGGTCAGGCGAACGATCGTGCCGGCTTCGACGAGCTGGTCGGCGATGGTGGCCTTCTGCTCATCCGAACCATCGACCCAGACGATGTCGTCGGGGGTGGTGAGGGTGGCGACCCGGCTGACGAACGAGAGCACCGACTCGTTATCGGTCGGTGCGTTCTTCAGCTGGTCAGCGACGACGTCATGGTCGAGGACAGTCATGAGTGGTCTCCTGGTCAATCGGGATTACGGGGTTCCGCCTGGCGGCTGGTACATCTCCACCGTAGGACTCGCACGGGCCGGAAGATCCTGGTTTTGAGTCACTGGAAGATGTGCATTGGATCACAACAGCATCTCGAAAGACGTGAATACATCAATCAAGTGATGTGTTTTTGCATTGCGGTGACTGTTTGTTGCAATACGTGATTGTTCATGGAATCAGTGCCTTCCGCGCCCTCGCCGAGGTGGCTCTCACCTTCCGATTGAGGCTTTCGTCGGTGATTTTCCGGGTCTCCCGGTGCCGCCTGCAGGCAGGTTGCCGACGAAATGGACTTAAATTCTACGAATAGTAGAATAGGGGGCGGTCGTCGTCATCACTGACGCCTTCGATCATGCTCTGAATCGGAACTGTCGGGACAGGGCATCTGTGACCTCAAATGAGAATCTAAGGAGCATCATGCCCCGCACCACCATCGGACTCGGTATCGTCCTCATCGTTGTCGGCGTCATCGCCTACGTCGCAACCTCTTTCGCCAGCTGGACCGCTCTGATTCCGGCCATCCTCGGCGCCGTCCTTCTCATCTGCGGACTCATCGCGCTGAAGAATCAGAAACTCGGAGTCCACATCGCTCTGGTTGTTGCCATCTTGGGTATCTTCGGCACCGGCATGAACGTCATGCAGGTCGGTGCGCTGATCGCCGGTGAGGCCGAGCGACCTGCGGCTGTGATCACGAGCATCATCACCTTCGTGCTGCTCGTCATCTACGTCATCATGGGCGTGCGCTCCTTCATTGCGGCCCGGCGCTGGAAGAATTCGGCACAGCCAGAGGCCGCGCAGCAGTAGTCTGCCGACTTCCGCGTAGAGGGGCTGCGGTTGGCCGATCGAGCGAGCCCAGCCCCTCCCTGCGAAAGCCGCAGATGTGGCGAAGCGCACTCGGGCCGAATTTGAGCTTGGGTGAATTCGGTGTGTATAGTTGATCGAGTTGCAGGGCGAGAGTCCAGACGACATGCGCCACTAGCTCAACGGATAGAGCATCTGACTACGGATCAGAAGGTTGGGGGTTCGAATCCCTCGTGGCGCACAGTAGGGGAGCCCCTCACCAGCAGAAATGTTGGTGAGGGGCTTTTTCGCTGTGATGCACACTCCGACGCCGTCTGTGTGCGTTGAACACCGGGGACTGCGGCCTCGAGCTGTCTGAGGATGCTCGGCGCTAGGATTGGAACATGGCCGCAATCACTGCCGATGACGGTGTCCGTCTCGAGTACACCCGGGCCGGAGTCTCCTCCGGTCGCCCAGTGGTGCTGCTGTCCGGGTTCAAGGCGCCGGCGACCAGCTGGCGCTACCAGGTCGGACCGTTGACAAGCGCCGGATACGAGGTGTTCTCCGTCGATCTTCGCGGTCACGGCAACGCCGATCACCCCAAGTCAGGCGTGACAATGGAGCGGCGCGGACAGGATGTGGCGCAGGTTCTCGAGGCTCTGGAACTCACAGATGTTCTGCTTGTGGGCGGCTCCATGGGCGGGAATACAATCTGGTCCTATCTCACCCAGTTCGGCGCTGATCGCATCGCCGGAATCGTCATCGTCGATCAGACCCCGAAGATGCTCAACACCGTCGACTGGCCCCACGGATACTACGGCTACAACGAATCCAACGTCGATACCTACTTCGCCGAAGGCATTCCTCCCACCGGGTACGGCACGCCCATCTGGAAGCGGGGCAGGCGCATGCTGCGTCTGCTCACGGCCATGAAGGGTGTGGACCATCACCTCAGCCGCGCCGAGCTCGCACTTCTCAACGACCATGCGAAGGCCGATTGGCGTCCGGTGATCGAAGGCGCCGACGTGCCCGTGCTCTTCGTCGCCGGAGCCGAGAGCGAGCACTGGCCGGCATCGCATGCAGCCGCGACCGCAGGGCTGGCTCCGATCGGATCGTCGACGGTCATCCCCAATGATGGGCATGCGGCCAACATCGAGCAGCCCGAGGCTTTCAACCAGATCCTGATCGAGTTCGCCGGGTCCCTCTGAAAGGACCTGCGAGCAGTGCATCCCGCTGCTCCGGCGACAGATGCTTCACTGCTTCGCGCATCGTCACACCTGAAGCTCGGTGTGCACGCGGCAGCATCCAATCGAAGACCATATCGGGACGCGTGCGGGCGGTATCGCGCAGCACCCACCCGATGGCCTTGCGGATGAAGAACTCCTTCTCCTCCAGCATCGCATCGGCGAACCGTGAAAATCGGACGAAGTCACCGCGACCCTCACGCAGTGGCCTGAGGTGGGCCAGCAGCGCTGAGCGCCGGATCCAGAAATCTTCGTCACCCGCCCAACGCTCGAGGATGGGATCGAACTCCGCATCGTGTTCGGCCAGCGGGCCGATGGCATCACCGGCGAGCGGATCGACGAGTGCCCAGGTGTGTGCCTGACGCAGCAGCCGTTCGAAGAGGTCAGTATCATCGGCGCCGAGGTGGTCCTGCTTGTCGATGAGCACCATCGTTGCCGCGCTGCGGAGTTCGTAGACAGGAGACTGGCTGGCGGCTTGGTTCATGCCGTCTTCGTTGCCTGCGAAATTCCACAGCACCTCGGCAAGAGCGATCACCCCGTCATGCTTCAACTCATTCGTGCGCAACACCTCGCGGACCACTCCCCGAGTAGCGGGCACGCCGACGCCGTAGTGGACGAGCTCGCTCTTGAGGTACGCCCGTTCCTTCGTGGCTCGTACGGAGCTGCCACGGTCCCGGAGTTCACGGTCGAGCACCTCGGCGAGGAAGCGCACACCGGACGTAGCTGATGTCATGGCACGATCATCCCACTGCGCACCGAAAGAGATGCAACGGTTGGTAAGTTCTGTTTGATCCAGGCGCTGGGATCGAGGAGAACTTACCAACTGTTGCGGCGTCGGTGCCGAAAAGCCAGGGCCCGAAGGTGGGGATGCGCCGCGGGGGAGTCCGTTGCACCTCATCAGTCCGCGCCGACACGGAAGTATGCCGCAACACAGAAGCCCGCGCACACAGTGATGTCACTGTGTGCGCGGGCTTCGAGAAGGACTCGGCCGGCCAGTCACTCAGCCGGTCAGGTGGTCGGCCGGCCAGTCACTCAGCCGGCCAGGTGGATCTTGGTCAGTCCGTACCAGCGTCGAAGGCGGCGGACAGTCCGGCACGGTCACTGGCGGCGTCGACATCGTCGGTGGAGTTTGCGATCTCGTCAGCGCCACCGGCCTCAAGGGAACCGACGAGCTCCGATGTCGGGCCCGAGACGATGCCCATGGCCGCGTACTGCTCGAGGCGGGCACGCGAATCGGCGATGTCGAGGTTGCGCATGGTCAGCTGGCCGATGCGGTCCTCGGGACCGAAGGCGGCGTCGCCCACGCGCTCCATCGACAACTTCTCCGGGTGGTAGCTGAGGTTCGGGCCGGTGGTGTTGACGATTGTGTAGTCGTCGCCGCGGCGCAGGCGCAACGTCACTTCGCCGGTGATCGCCGAGGCGACCCAACGCTGCATGGATTCGCGCAACATGAGGGACTGCGGGTCCAACCAGCGACCCTCGTACATGCGGCGACCCAGGCGGCGACCCTCTTCGTGGTAGAGCGCGATGGTGTCTTCGTTGTGGATGGCGTTGAGCAGGCGCTCGTAGGTGATGTGGAACAGCGCCATGCCGGGGGCCTCGTAGATGCCCCGCGACTTCGCCTCGATGATACGGTTCTCGATCTGGTCGGAAACGCCGAGTCCGTGACGGCCGCCGACCTCGTTGGCCTTGAAGACCAGGGCAACGGGATCGTCGAACTTCTCGCCGTTGATCGACACGGGGCGACCCGCCTCGAAGCCGACGGTGACCTCTTCGGTCGCGACCTCGACGTCATCGCGCCAAGCGGCGACACCCATGATCGGTTCGACGATGTCGAGTCCGGCATCGAGGAATTCAAGCGTCTTGGCCTCGTGGGTCGCACCCCAGATGTTGGCGTCGGTGGAGTACGCCTTCTCGGCGGAGTCACGGTAGGGGTAGCCGTGCTCGACGAGCCATTCGCTCATCTCCTGGCGGCCGCCGAGCTCCTCGACGAAGTCCGAGTCGAGCCATGGCTTATAGATGCGCAGCTTCGGATTGGCCATGAGGCCGTACCGGTAGAAGCGCTCGATGTCGTTGCCCTTGTAGGTCGAGCCGTCGCCCCAGATGTCGACGCCGTCTTCCTTCATGGCGCGCACGAGCATGGTGCCGGTGACCGCGCGACCCAGGGGCGTGGTGTTGAAGTAGGTCTTGCCGCCGGAGCGGACGTTGAAGGCACCGCACTGCAGAGCGACGAAGCCCTCTTCGACGAGCAGGCGCTTGGCATCGACGAAACGGGCGATCTCTGCACCGTATTCCTTCGCACGCTCCGTCACGGAGTCGAGGTCGGGCTCGTCATACTGGCCGATATCAGCCGTGTAGGTGCAGGGAACGGCGCCCTTGTGGCGCATCCATGCAACCGCGCAGGACGTATCCAGTCCGCCGGAGAAGGCGATTCCAACGTGCTCACCGATGGGGAGCGAAGACAATACTTTCGACATGCTGACCAGCTTAGCGGCCCGGCCAACTCCTGTCGAATTGTTATGCATAGACATGTATTTTTATGTGGTTGAGAGGAAGGCTGGTCCCTCTCCGGGGAGGTTGCGAGTCGGAGAGCGCGGACAGATCGGACTGCTCGGCTACACGAACGAGACCGATTTCATCCACGCGGCGGAGGTGCCGAGTTCTGCGACAACGTAGGTTGGAACATGAGAACGGCGCAGGGCTGAAGCAGCAGGCCCGAAGCATCAGGACTGAGGCGTCGGTGCAGGACTGAGGAGGAACCGTGAGCACGGGAACGGATCACAACGACAACGCCAACGCGGCCACAGACCCCGTGGCCACAGACCCCGTGGACACCTCGGCGAGGGAACCGGCGGGGGACGTGGTGGAGGCCAAGGGGCGACCGTTGGCGATCGTGCCGGCCACAGTGCCCTGGCTCGAGTTCGCAGTCTTCGTCGCCGTTGCGGTGATCCTCGCCTGGCTCGTCTGCCTGCCGCTGTGGTTGAGCGGTGAAGGGTTGGGCGATCCCGTGCTCGTGCAGGTGTCTGGGATGGCCATGATGTTCACCCCGCTGATCGCTGTGGTCGTGGCAATGATCGTCCAGCGCCGTCGCGCCGGTGAGCCTCGGGCCAGCATCGTCAGGTATCTCGGCATCTGGCCGCTGCGTCCCTTCGGCCGGGTGCTCGGGATGACCGCACTCGCCTTCTTCGGAATATTCGTACTCGTTGCCGCGGCCTACCTGGTGGGCGCAGCCTTCGGGTGGATGCAGGTTGATCTGCTTGGCCTCTCGGGGTTCAAGACACAGCTCTCGCACCTGCCCGGCCTGGACGAGGTGCCGGTGGCCCTGGCTGTGATCGGCTACCTGCTGATCATGGCGCTGGGATCGGCGCTCAACGTGATCGTCGCCTTCGGTGAAGAGGTCGGCTGGAGAGGGTGGCTGCTGACGAGCCTGCGTCCGCTCGGCACCTGGCCGGCGCTGCTCATCGTCGGAGTGATCTGGGGCCTGTGGCACGCACCGCTGATCCTGCTCGGATACAACTTCGCACGCCCCGACATCACCGGTGTGGCCTTCATGGTCGGCGGATGCATCATGCTGGGAATCCTGTTCGGGTGGCTGCGACTGCGCACCGGTTCGGTCTGGCCAGCCGTCGCCGCACACGCTGCGCTCAACGGCTCGGCCGGAATGCTGCTCGGGCTGTTCATCGACGGCTCAGCCTCGACGCCGGACATGGCCTTGGTCTCCTTCCTGGGCGTGTCCGGATGGATCGTCTCCGCGATCGTCATCGCGATTCTCTTCGCCACGGGCCAGTTCAGCAAGCAGCCCGAACTGGGTGTCAAACTGCCGAAGGCACCTGCGCCCGTGGCGCCGCCCGCGCCCGCTGTGCCGCCCGCGTCCTCGGCTCAGCCAATGGCGCCTGCGGAGCCAGCACCTCCAGTGACGCCTCATGGCGAAGCGCATTGAGGCCGAGGTCAGGCATCCGTTAGGCTCAAAAGCCCATACCTCAAGGAGAATTCCATGGCACTAGGATCATCGTTGCTGCAGACAGCAGGACGCGTACTCACTGCACCGATCTTCATCACCGGCGGTTACTCGGCACTGACCAACCCGGGCGGCCGGGTCCAGGCTGCTGGACCGACGCTCGATGCGATCCGCGAATACGTGCCGGTCCTGTCCGACGACGATGAGTTCCTGGTCCGTGCCAACGGCGGACTCCAGCTCCTCGCTGGAACCACGATGGCGTTGGGCATCAAGCCACGTCTGTCCGCTCTTGCCCTCGCTGGATCTCTGATCCCGACCACACTGGCTGGTCACGCATTCTGGGAGATGGACGGCGCCGACGCCGCGGCACACAAGACCCACTTCTCGAAGAATGTCGCGGCCCTGGGCGGTCTCCTCCTCGTCGCAGGTGCCCAAACGACCAAGCAGGCAGCTAAGAATGCGGCCCGGAAAGCCGCAGCGAAGGCTCAGAGGAAAGCCCTGAAGCAGGGCTGAGGGGTGACGCTCCGAGTCCCACGCCATAATCTTCCTTATTAGCTTAGGCTAAGCTCATTTCTGAACGCATGGCTGAGCGAGGAGAAGAAGACTATGGTCAATTGGCAGCGTGGCGTGATGCGCCTGATGCGGATCTCCAACCACGAGGTTACGGTGACTCGGGTCGAGGACTTCACGGACTATTACCGACGCATCTACTTCTCAGGGCCGAATCTCCTGGCCGAGCTCAGCGAGGTGTTTCCTACCCTGTGGACCCGGCTGTGGTTCCCTCATCCGGAGAAGGGCGAAGGGAGCGTCAGCCAGCGCGGGTACACGTTCGTCGATATCGACGTGGCCGCCGGCACGTTCAGCCTCGACTTCGTCATCCACGGTGGCGCCGCGAATCCCGCCGACAACGGTCCTGCCAGCCAGTGGGCGATGACCGCCGCGCCGGGAACGACCATCGAAGCCGCGCTGACCCCTGCCCGCATCGATCTGCCCTCGGACACGAACCACATCCTTCTCGCGGGCGACCTCACCGCACTGCCAGCAGTGAACTCCTGGCTGCAGACCATCCCCGCCGAGGTGCCAGTGACCGTTGCGATCGAAGACGACCACGAGCCGACCACAGTGAACACCCTTCCCCGGGCCGAGCATCCGAACGCTCGGTGGGTGTGGGTGGGCAGGGAGGGTCCGTTCGGGGCAGCCTTGGTTGAGCATGTGCGCTCGTTCGACCTCGATCCCGACGGGCTCTACGTCTGGGCAGCCGGAGAACGCAGTCTCATCAAACAGGTCCGTACGTTGATCAAACAGGATCTGGAGCTGAAGAAGGATCATCATTTCTCACAGTTCTACTGGTTCGAGGGCAAACCCACCGGGTGAGCTCTCCCATGTGAAGCTGTCGTGACCACTTCGGAGCGGATAGCGAGGAGAATATGTCAGCGAACAATGACGGCCCAGTGGATCCGCTCGGCTCCCATCCGCGTAGCTCCAATCTGCTCAGCGCTGAGGTGAAGGAGATCGTGACCTTCAATGACGTCGATGATCCCGATCTCTGGTTACGGCCCGATCTCCCACACGCTCCCATCGAATTCGTCGACCACGATCCCGCTTGGGCTGAGAACTATTCGCAGCTGTCGAAGCAGATCCTCACCCGGCTCGGGGACAAAGCCCTCGGCATCGCTCATGTCGGCTCCACCTCGGTGCCTGGTCTGGCGGCGAAGCCGATCATCGATGTCGCTCTCGTTGTCGCCGACCCTCGCGTAGAGCCCGACTTCCGACCATTGCTCAACCAGATCGGTTTCGAACTCGTCATTCGCCAACCGGCCTGGTACCAGCACCGAATGTTCAAGAACCTCGACGCGCATTCAGGAATCCTGGTCGCTCCGATGTGCAACCTTCACGTGTTCGGACCACGGTGCCCGGAAGTCGCTCGCATGCGCCTGTTTCGCGATTGGTTGACTGGCAGCTCCGATGACCGGAATCGCTATCAGGCGGTGAAGCTGCGTTCGGTCGCTGAGGCGAATTCCGCCGGTGAGACGGTCATGGAGTACAACGCTCGCAAGCAATGCGTCATCCGGGAGATCTATCACAGCATCTTCCGTGCAGAGGGCTGGATCTGAGCAACCGCGCCACACCTCTGGAAATTCGCATTGAAGCGCCTATGCTCGAAGTATGGCGAAGGCACTTCTCATCGTGGACATCCAGAACGACTTCACCGAGGGCGGGGCGCTCGGCGTGGACGGAGGCGACACCGTGGCCATCGAGGTGACCCGCTACCTTGGGGCCCATGCCGGTGACTATGACGCGATCATCGCCTCCCGCGACTGGCATGATGCCGACAGCGACAACGGCGGCCACTTCAGCCAGAGCCCCGACTTCGTCGACTCCTGGCCCGTGCACTGCGTCGCGGACACCGAGGGCGCCGAATACGATCCTCTGCTGACCGCCGACGCCATCACCCACCACGTACGCAAAGGGCAGGGCACCCCTGACTACTCCGCCTTCCAGGGGACGACGGATGCGGGGGAGCACCTCGGTGATCTGCTGACGAAGCTCACCATCACCGAGGTCGACGTCGTCGGCATCGCCACCGACCATTGCGTATGCGCCACCGTCCTCGACGCACTCAAAGGCGGATGGTCCGTTCGTGTTCACCAGGACCTCATCGCAGGCGTCGGCAAGGACTCCTCCACGGTGGCTCTGGCAGAGATGGACGCCGCGGGTGCGACGATCGTCTGAATCATCTGTCCAGGTGAGACGGTGCATAGTCGAGAATTCTGCGCTTTCTCCATCGAAAGTTGCAGGTTGAGTCTGAACTCCTAGGCGATGTTTTCAGCTCAGAATGTTGATGAGCTTGAGTCATGAACACAACATTTGCGAAAAGCGCGCACACCCTCGTGTCGAAGCGCGGTTCGTGGTTCGTCCTCGGCGGGGTCGTCATCCTCGTCACCCTGCTCTTCGGGCTCCTGTCCGGCGCAGGCGAGGACCGGGCCAACGAATCAGCTCCGGCCGACTCCGAATCCACTCAGGCCGCCCAGCTCCTGCAGAAGTTCCCCGACGCCGACAAGCAGTCGGTCATGGTCGTGGCCTCTCACACCGACGGTTCGGTTCTCAGTGACCGCGACCAGTCCGAACTGGGGAAGCTGAGAGCCTCGCTCGGCGACTACATCGACTCCGCCCAGAACGGCGAATCGAGCACAGACTCCTCGTCCGGTGATGCTGCATCCCAGGCGAGCAGACCGATCATGAGTGACGACGGCAAGGCCGCGCTCCTCATGGTCCCCATCGATGTCGGCCTGACCAACTCCGACACCGCCGATACCGTCGATGGACTCCGCGACTTCATCGCCGACGACTCTCAGGCAGGTGACCTCACGGACTCCGGCATGTCCCTCCTGGTCACCGGTGGACCGGCGATCGGTGCCGACATCGCTTCGGCATTCGGCGGCGCGGACTTCACGCTCCTCATCGTCACCATCGTCATCGTCGCACTCCTGCTCATCATCACCTACCGCTCGCCGATCCTGTGGCTGCTGCCGCTGATCGTCATCGGCACCGCCGACGGACTCGCATCCACCGTGACCGCAGCGGTCGGTGACGCACTCGATCTGCAGTTCGACACGGGCATCATCAGCGTCCTCGTCTTCGGCGCCGGTGCCAACTATGCGCTCCTGTTCATCTCCCGCTACCGGGAGGAGCTGGGCCGCGAAAGCGACCACCGTCTGGCCCTTGGCTCCGCCTGGACCCACACCGCATCGACGATCCTCGCCTCGAACCTGACCGTGGTTCTGTCACTGCTCAGCCTCGTCTTCGCCGTCATCCCGGGAACCCGCGGACTGGGCATCACCGCCGCAGTCGGACTCATCATCGCCGCAGCCGCCGTGCTCTTCGCCCTGCCCCCGGTTCTCGCGATCTGCGGCAAGGGCGTCTTCTGGCCGTTCGTCCCCAAGGTGCAAGACGCCTCCGACGAGACTGCCACCGACGGGAGGGCTGCTGACGACGCCTCCGGGACCGGTCCCGCAGCGAAGCCTTCCATCTGGAGGACCATCGCGACTCGCGTGGTCAAGAAGCCGGGCATCCACCTCGGCGCAGGAATCATCATTCTCGGTGTCATGGCCACGGGTCTCATCGGCACCTCAGTGGGACTGGATCAGTCCGAGAAGTTCCGTGTGCAGTCCGAATCGGCGCAGGGCCTCGACGTCCTGTCAGAACACTTCCCTCCCGGTGAATCGCAGCCGATCTGGGTCGTCACCGACTCAGCCCACGCCGATCAGGTAGCGGACTCCGTGGCCGACATCGACGGTGTCGTGCGCGCCAACGTCATCGACGAAACGAGCACCGGGGCAGACTCGATCTCGAAGGTCATGGTCACCGGCGAATTCGAACCCGACAGCCCTGCGGGCATCGACCTGATCACGGACATCCGGTCAGACGTCGACGCGATCGACGGTGCGAACGCACACGTCGGCGGCGCGGCGGCAACCGAACTCGATGCCCGCGACGGCAACGCTCAGGACTTCCTGACGATTGCACCGATGATCCTGGCCATCAGCTTCATCATTCTGCTCGGCATCCTCCGTGCACCGCTCGTGGCGGGAACCCTACTCGTGGTCAACGTGGCGTCTTCGGCCGCGGCGATCGGCCTCGGCGCATTCCTCAGCCGGACGATGTTCGGTCAGGGAGCACTCGATGCTCAGGTTTCGATCCTCGCGTTCCTGTTCCTCGTGGCGCTGGGCATCGACTACTCGATCTTCCTGTCCCACCGAGCGAAGAAGGAATCGGTCGTCCACGGTGCCCGCCAGGGCATGATCGAGGCCGTCAGCCACACCGGCGGCGTGATCACCAGCGCCGGCATCGTCCTGGCCGGAGTGTTCGCAGCCCTGGGAATGCTGCCCCTGATGGTTCTGGGCCAGCTGGGACTCATCGTCGGAGTCGGCGTCCTCGCCGACACCGTGCTTGTGCGCACGGTCATCGTTCCAGCCATCTTCGGCCTGGCCGGAAACCGGATGTGGTGGCCCAACAGGGCAATCACCCACTCGGAGCACAAGTACGCCGATGCTGACGCCGCCGCGGCCGGTGACGAGGAGACGGGGGATCTCCAGTCAGCAGGTTCAGCCCAGTCCTCGCCGGCCGATGGTATGGAGTCCGACGGCAAGTCTGCGGAGGGGATTCGCCTCCTCGTTGAGCCCGACCGGCACGAGGCCAGCGCCTCCGTAGGTCACGGCAGGCACTGACCCAAAGGTGCCGAGAGCTGACACAGGCAACTGACGCAATCGGTTCACACGGGCGGGGCCCGGCTATCGAAACAACTCGATGGTCGGGCCCCGTCGCCGCCGAAAGCGTCGACCGCCGAAAAGCACACGCACTCGCCGCAGATGTGATTGAGTTGGCAGGAATGACGACAGCAGGATTGACGACAAACATGAAGAACGATTTGCAGGAAGGCGAAACCGTGGGCACGCGCGGGTGGACAGAGAGAACCATGGAGATCGGCCAGCATGCGATGGCCCTGGCTCTCACCGTGATCTCGTGCGTCCGCGCCATCGATGCCGGAGCGGCACCCCTGGCCGCGATCGCCGTGAGCATCGTGTTCCTCGCCTGGTACGCCCTCGGCGCCGTCCGGGCCGCTCGCAGCGGTGCGATCGTTCTGGCCAAATGGTGGCTGCTGGTCCTCGCCGGTGCGTGGCTGTGCACCCTGCTGGTCTCCGCCGAATTCATCTGGATCGCCTTCGTCCTCTGGCTGCTCGCCGGTCACCTGTTCTCGTTGCGCATCGCCGTCGTCTTCACCGCGCTGACCTACATTGCGACGGTCGTGGCGCCCCTGGCCCATTATGGTGCGGTCGGCACCGCGAGCATCATCGGATCGCTCATCGGTGCGGTGTTCGCGCTCGGTCTCTCCCGCGGCTACATCGAACTTCTGCGGGAGGGGCGCAGACGCGAAGAGCTGCTGCAGTCCTTGGAGCTGGCTCACCAGAATCTGCTGGACCTGCAGGATGAACTGGCCCTGACTCAGCGCCATGCTGGTGAGATCCAGGAACGCACCCGCGTCTCCCGCGACATCCATGACACCATCGCGCAGGAGATCTCCTCGATCCGTCTCATCGCCCACGCCGAGGTGGACAGGACCACCGATGAGCACGCGCAGCAGGTTCTGCGCCAAGTCGAGGACCTCGCCGCGCAGAGTTCGCGCGACGTGCGCCGGATCATCGCCGCACTCGCCCCCGCCGAGCTCGAGGACGGAGCGCTGACCGCAGCCATCCGACGCCTGCTCACCCGCCTGGAGGAGGACACATCCATCCACGGTCGCGTCGATGTCGACGAGACCGTGCCCTCTCTGCCCGCCGAGGTGGAGGTTGCGCTGCTGAGGACCGCGCAGTCCGCGCTCGCCAATGTCAGACAGCACTCTCAAGCCACTAGGGTCATGATCAGCCTCATGGACCTCGACGGATCGATCCGCATGGACATCGTCGACGACGGTATCGGCATGGCCGATCCGGAGGCGCGAAAGCGCGAATCGGAATCCGGCTTCGGACTCGACTTCATCGGCTCACGGATGCGCGAGCTGGGAGGCGAACTCGTCATCGAGACAACGCCCGGCTCAGGCTTCGCCATCTCAGCCACGTTGCCCAACAACCCGACTCTCACGTCACGTCAGGACCACCTCGGCGAGGCCGATGACGCCGATGGACAACTCTCACAAGGAGACAGTGCATGAGCATTCGAGTGATTCTCGTCGACGACCATCCCGTGGTGCGGGCCGGCCTGCGGTCCGTCATCGACGCCCCCGACCATATTGCTGTCGTCGGTGAGGCCAGCAGCGGCGAGGAAGCGCTGGCATTAGTCGATGAGCTCGCACCCGATGTGGTGATGTGCGATCTGCGACTGGGAGAGGGCATCGACGGCATCGAGGTGACGAAACGACTCAACGCCATGCAGCAGAAGCCGGCGGTCCTCATCCTCACGACCTTCGACAACGATTCGGAGATCGTCGCCGCCCTCAACGCCGGAGCGTCCGGGTATCTGCTCAAGGACATCAACCCCGAGGACATCTCGACTGCGATCGAGAAAGCCTCACGCGGAGAGACCTATCTGCCGCCCGAGATCTCATCGAAGGTCATCGCTGCACTGAGAAATCCGGGGCCGAAGCTGACCAGAAGGGAACGCGACGTGGTGAAGCTGCTGGCCACCGGTGCCTCGAACGCACAGATCGCACAGGAGCTCTTCGTCACCGAGGCGACCGTGAAGAGTCACCTGGTCAACGTATTCACGAAGCTCGGAGTGGACTCTCGTTCCCGCGCCATCCGTGTCGCCGAAGATCAGGGGCTGGTGTAGCAGCTGTCGACGCGGAACCTGACTCCAGGAGGCTGGGCGCAAAAGTTGTCCTGAAGTTCACCGATACTCATCGGCGGATTGTTTGTTCGCATGAGCCGCCGAGGCCAGAATAGTGAGAATGGGCGAATCGATGACAGACGTGCAGCAGGGGCGCAGGTATCCCGGCACGATCGGGGAAGTGTTCTGGGCATTCCTGCGCCTCGGGGTGACCTCGTTCGGCGGGCCAGTCGCACACCTGGGATTCTTCCGGGAGACCTTCGTTGAGCGCCGAAAATGGCTCTCCGACGGCACCTACGCAGACCTTGTGGCGCTGTGCCAGTTCCTTCCCGGTCCGGCCTCCAGTCAGGTGGGCATGGCGATCGGACTGCAGCGGGCAGGAATGGGCGGTCTGCTCGCGGCTTGGTTCGCCTTCACCATGCCATCGGCAATTGTGCTGGTCGCCTTCGCCTTCGGCATCGCCTCACTGGGTGATGACGCGAACATGGGCTGGCTGTACGGGCTCAAGGCGGCCGCGGTCGCCGTAGTGGCTCAAGCGGTGCTGGGAATGGCAAAGAACCTCACCCCAGATGCCAAACGCGCCACCATCGCCGGCGCCGCTATGATCATCATCCTGCTGGTCCCGAACCCCTTCGTTCAGGTGGCCGCAATCGTGCTGGGCGCCGTCATCGGGCTCGTTTGGCTGGGCCGAGAAGCCGCTGCGGTCACCGGCAGTCAGAGTCCGGATGCGGGAGCGCGGTCCGGTGGAGACGAAATGCGACAGGATTTCGGCGCGCGACACGACTTCGGCGTCCGCATCTCCCGCAGAGTCGGTGCCCTCGCTCTGACTGCCTTCGTGCTGCTGCTGGTGGCACTGCCGATCCTGACTGCAGTGACCGGAGACTCAAATCTGCGCTTGGTCGACGTCTTCTACCGCGCCGGTGCTCTCGTCTTCGGCGGCGGTCACGTCGTGCTGCCTCTGCTCGAGACGGAAACTGTTGCGACCGGTCTCGTGGGGCACGATTCGTTTCTCGCCGGATACGGCGCCGCACAGGCGGTGCCGGGTCCGCTGTTCACATTCGCAGGGTTCCTCGGGGCCTCTGCGACAACGGGGCCGACGGGTCTGATCGGTGCCGGAATCGCATTGCTGGCGATCTTCCTGCCCGCAGCGCTGCTGGTCATCGCTGCCCTGCCCTTCTGGGAGCGCCTGCGTCGTGCCCCTTCTGTGCGGCGGGCACTGCTGGGAGTCAACGCGGCCGTGGTGGGCATCCTGGCGGCCGCCCTCTACGACCCGGTGTTCACTCAGGGCATCACCTCGCCTGCCACGCTGGCGCTGGCGGTCGCCGTCTTCGTCGCTCAGGTGCAGTGGAAGCTGCCAGCTTGGGCCGCCGTCATCGCCGCCGGGCTGATCGGGTTCGCGTTCCTCTGACTCCCACCTCGGTGCCGATGTCCGCTTGGTAATCGAAGTGGCGGCGATGCTGCTGGCGCTCAGCGGGTGTAACGATGAAGCTGGCCACGCACTTGTCACCGACTGGTCAGCGGAGAAACTGCGCGCGATCGACCCTTCCGGTGACGAGTTGTGGAGTATCGACGCACCGAATCTCAGGGATGGACCGGGAGGGGTGTGGAAGCCTATTCGGTGGGAGATAGGTGGAATCGTCGGACTGTAAGTTGAATAACTGATAAGTAACCGTTTGCGATGTCGCACCTGGTAGCAGGCCTGTCATTTCACGCATTGACGCTCGAAATGTGGCCTGAACCCCGGACTCAACTGTGATGGTTCTTCTCCTCCAGGTAGGCTCTTCCATGCAGATCGGCAGTCCATGCCGATCGAGACCGGTGGAGGCGAGCGATGGCAGATGGGGACAAGACACTGCCCGGTTCTCTCGACGAATCTGGCGTACGCCGCTTCGGAGCACTTTCGGGAAATACCAAAGGCATCAGTCCGCAGACGGAGCGGGCCGGCGACAGCGCCGCCTCAACCGAACCGCCGTCAGAGCCCCCAGCCGAGCCGCCGCTGCCGCGCGCCGGCGAACTCACATCGGCGAGCGAAGACGCCATCGTCGATCCTTCGGAGGCGATCCTCGAACGCATCGATCTCGACTCCTGGAAGTGGCCGAAGTACTTCGCCTTCGCTCTGACGCGCATGGAGGAGATATTTCCGACCGGGGGCATCCCGCGCGGGATCGGCCCGGTCCGTGAGCTTGTGACCGAAGAGAACGATTTCCGTCCCCTGCCCATCGACCGCGAGAAGTGGTCCGGTGCTGACGAGAGTTGGTCGACCGTCGGCGACGTTCTGGCCAACACATTCACCGACGCCTGGATGGTCTCCCGCGACGGCATCGCGCTGGAAGAGGAATACGCCTGGCCGATGAAGCCTGCGCGCCAGCACATGCTGTTCTCGATCAGCAAGTCCATCGTTTCCGCGGTCGTCGGCGCACTCACCGACGCGGGCCTTCTCTCCCCAGACGACCTGGTCACCACCCGCGTGCCCGCACTGTCCGAGAGCGGATATGCCGGGGCAACCATCCGCGACCTCCTCGACATGCGATCGGGCATCAAGTTCTCCGAGGAATACCTCAAGGAAGGATCCGAGATTCGGGACCTGTTCGAGGCAGTCGACTTCGCGCCGCGGACAGCCACCTCGGCGAACGGAATCAAGGACTTCCTCATGGGCCTGACCAGCGAACGCGAGCACGGCGGTGCCTACGTCTACCGCAGCTGCGAGACCGACGTCCTGGCCTGGATCTGCGAAGCCGTCGTCGGGCAGCCCTTCTCCGTCATCGCCAGCGAATACGTATGGTCGAAGATCGGTGCGGCCCATGCAGCCCAGGTCTGCCAGGACCGGTGGGGCGGTTCCATCGCCGACGGCGCCATCAGCACCACCCTGCGCGACCTGACTCGGTTCGGTGAGATGATCGCCCGCGGTGGAACCACGGCCGAGGGAGAACGCGTCCTCTCAAGCCAGTGGATCGACGACATCTTCACCGGTGCGGCCGATTCCGCCCAGGTCTTCGCCGACTCCCCGTCGGGTCAGTCCTACCCGGGTGGAATGTACCGCAGCCAGTTCTGGGTGCCCTCGGCCAGCCGCGACGTGGTCATCGGCATCGGCATCCACGGCCAGATGCTCTACATCGACCGCGCCACCCAGACCGTGGGCGTCAAGCTCTCCAGTGACCCTCAACCGGTGAGCCTGGCCCATCAGCACGGCACTCTGGCCATGTTCGAGGCCATCGCCGAGGCTGTTCCCCCGAAGACCCGATCCGCGGCCGTATCGCCGGTGGCGTCCGCAGTCGAACCCTCGAGCGATCTCGGCAGTGCGGCTCCCGAAGCCTCAGCTCCGAGCGCCGCGGCTTCCCGCCCTGCTGCAGCAGGCACCCTGATTCCGAACGTGGCCGCACCCGCCGCTGCCGCAAGCATCGCACCACAGCCGTTCGTGCCTCAGCCAGGCATCGTCTGACTCCCATTCAAACGCCGCTGCCCGCCCGTGTATGACGAAAACGGATGCATCCCACTGCCTCGTGGCTGTAGCGTGATGAATTGGAACGATTTCGATCCCAGGAGGTAGCGCACGATGACTGATTTCTTCGATCGCGAAGGCGACGGAAAGTACGACAAGGCCTACAAGGAGACCACCCCGGACATCCTCAAGGCCTTCGGCGATTTCAACAACGCCGTCTTCGCTGAGGACGGGCGTGAGATCCCGCTGAAGTACCGCGAGCTCATCGCCTATGCCGTCGGACTGACCACCCAGTGCACATACTGCATCGATGCGCACTCGAACGCGGCGGTCAAGGCCGGCGCATCGGAGACCGAGCTGGCAGAGACAGCATGGACCGCCTCGGCGATTCGGGCCGGCGGCGCATTCGCCCATGGCCGTCTCGGATTCAAGCTCACAGGAGTCCACGACCACAGCTGAATCGAACGTGGGAGTCATGCCCGATCCTCGGCTGCTCAGAGTCGCTGATGAACGGGGCCGTTCGATTGCCTAGACTGATGAGCAATCATGACTGAAGATTCCCGAACTGCTCTGCGCAGAACACCCCGTCCGCAGCCGCACCGTATTCTCGTGCTGGCTCTGGGCGGGGTGTCTGCCATTGACCTCGGAGTTCCCGTCCAGGTCTTCGGCCGCGGCTCCAATGCCGTCAGCCCCACCGCAACGGTCCATCCCAGCGGAATCCTCCCCGGCGGAACCTGGCCCTACTCGGTTGAAGTGTGCGGAGCCGGTCCCGGATTGGTCACCGGTGCCGACGGTCTCTCCTACTGTGTCGATGTCGGCCTCGACGCGCTGGAATCGGCAGACACCATCGTCATACCCGGCGCCACCTCGGTCGTCGACGATGAGCCATCGGCAGCCGTCGTGGGCGCTCTGCTCTCCGCGTTCGAACGCGGCGCTCGGATCGCCGCGATCTCGACCGGGACCTTCGTCCTCGCACGCACCGGTCTGCTCGCAGGCCGGCGTGCCACGACTCATTGGTCCACGGCGAAGGAACTGGCCCGACGTTATCCCTCGATCGAGGTCGACGAGAATGTCCTGTTCATCGATGAAGGACCGTTGCTGACCTCGGCGGGAGCAGCCTCGGCGATCGATCTCTGTCTCCACCTCATCCGCCGCGACCACGGAGTGGGCCTGTCCAACCAGGTCGCCCGCCGGTTGGTTGCGGCCGCCTACCGCAGTGCCGGGCAGGCCCAATATGTGCCGCGCAGCGTGCCCGACCCTCTCGGCGAGGTCTTCGCCGACACCAGGCAATGGGCCCTGCAGCACCTCGGTGAATCACTGACGCTCACTGACCTCGCGGCAAATGCGGGAGTCTCCGTACGCACCTTCTCGCGGCGCTTCGTCGACGATACCGGGTACACGCCGATGCAGTGGGTGCTCAGAGCCCGCGTCGATCTGGCCAGGGAACTCCTCGAGAACAGCGACTTGGGGATCGAGCAGATTGCTGACCAGGTGGGACTCGGCACCGGAGCGAATCTGCGCATGCACTTCCAGCGCATCCTCTCGACCTCTCCCAATGAATACCGGCACACGTTCTCCGGGTGATGCTGGGCAACGTTCGGCCGGAGGTCTCGCCTGTGCGCCGATGATGTCTCACGCGCGTAGGTGTCTCACGCGCGTAGGTGGCTCATACGCGTAGTTGCCTCACACGGCGGTGGGGAGGACGCCACCATCGGCACGAAGCGCGGCGCCATTCGTTGCCGACGACTTCGCGCTGGCCAGATAGGTCACCAGATTCGCTATCTCCTCGGGTTCGATGAAGCGTTGGATGAGTGAGGACTCACGCACGAGTGTGGACTTCAGCACCTCGGGAGAGAGCGACTGTGCGGAAGCGATCTGCTCGACCGTGTCTGCTACGCCGGTGGAATAGGTCGGACCGCCCAGAACGGTGTTGACCGTGACACCGGTGCCCCGGGTGAGTTTCGCGAGACCATTGCTCAGCGCGAGTGCAGCGGCCTTGGTCGCCCCGTAGTGGATCATGTCGCCGGGCACATCCACGGCGGACTCGGTGCCGACGAAGACGATTCGGCCCCATCCCTGCTTCAGCATCGGCGTGAGAAGGTGACGCGAGAGGCGGACCCCACTCATCACATTGATCTCGAACAGCCGCGACCACTCCGCGTCCGAGATCTCCTCAAACGCAGACACCTCGAAGTGACCCACATTGTTGACCAGCACATCCACGGGTTCGAGTGCCTCGAGGAGTGCACTGACTTGGCTTGAGTCAGCCAAATCAGCGGCTATCCCCGAGACATCGCAGCCGGGCACCAAGGAGCGAAGACGCTCAAGGGCTTCGGACACGCGGGGCTCATCGCGACCGTTGATCACTACGGTGGTGCCCTCTGCTGCCAGGCTCGCGGCGACTGCGAATCCGATGCCCTGGGTGGAGCCGCTGATGAACGCCCTTTTGCCTGAGATCTCTGTGTCCATGGAGCATGTGTCCTTTCGTGCCGCTGTCGACGGCAGCAATTACTTTCCTGAGTAAGTGAATCCTAGATGGTTTAACTTTCCCAGGCAAGTGAAATGCTAGACTGTCGCTCATGATCGATGACCAGTCCGCTGATAAATTCGACCCCGATGAGCTTGAAGCATGGTCGGCAGTGGCGACGCTTCTTGAGTGGCTTCCTGCGGCGCTCGATGCGCAGATGCAGGGTGATTCGGGGATCAGTCATTTCGAATTCGGGATCCTCTTCGCCCTCTCGGGGGCTGAGGGGCAATCGCTTCGGATGAGTGAGCTTGCCGGCTACGCCAACAGCACCCTGTCCCGCTTGTCGCGCGCGGTCGCGCGGCTGGAGCGGAAGCTGTGGGTGCGCAGGGCTCCGGATCCGAGCGACGGTCGCATCACGATCGCGACGCTGACCGACGATGGACAGGAGGCTGTGCGTGCGGCGGCGCCCGGGCATGTTGCTCTTGTGCGCAAGCTCGTCTTCGATTCGCTGACCCGCACTCAGGCTCGCCAGCTGCGCGACAGCAGTCGACGAATCACCGCCGCCATCCGTGCTGACGGCGAGTGGCGTTCCGGTGAATCGACCCTTGGCGGGCGTTGCTGATCGACGACTGAGTGGGTCGAATCGATGCTGGCCAGATACTTTCGGTATCTGGCAATACGTCTGGCTGGAACCTTGCGTAGAATGTCTCTCTGGCCACTGTTGCTGTCTGTGCGAACACGAGACCATAGAGATGTACCCACCAGCAGAACCCCTCCCAAGGAGTGACATTGACTCGCATCGCCATCAACGGTTTCGGTCGTATCGGACGCAGCACACTGCGCGCTCTGATTGAACGCGGCAGTGGCCTGGAGGTCGTCGCCATCAATGATCTCGGCCCCGTCGAAGACCTGGCCAGGTTGCTCAAGTTCGACACCACGCTGGGCCGCTTCGGATTTCCCGTCGAGGTCTCCGGCGATGAGATCATCATCGATGGAAAGCCGATCAAGGTCCTCGCCGAGAAGAACCCCGAGAACCTGCCCTGGTCTGAGATGAACGTCGACGTGGTCCTGGAATCCACCGGACGCTTCACTAAGGCAGACAAAGCACGGGCGCACATCACAGCCGGCGCGAAGAAGGTCCTCGTCAGCGCCCCGTCCAAGGGTGCGGATGTCACGCTGGCCCATGGCGTGAACACCGAGGCCTACAGGCCCGAACACACCATCATCTCCAACGCTTCATGCACGACGAACGCCTTGGCGCCCTTGGCGAAGGTTCTCGATGACCTGGCAGGCATCGAACAGGGCTTCATGACCACGGTCCACGCCTATACCGGCGACCAGATGGTCCAGGACGGACCGCACAAGGATCCCCGTCGTGCCCGGGCCGCCGCGGAGAACATCATCCCGACGTCGACCGGAGCTGCCAAGGCCATCGGCCTCGTGCTCCCGCAGCTCGACGGCAAGCTCAGCGGCGACGCCTTGCGCGTGCCCGTGCCGGTCGGCTCGATCGTCGAGATCAACGCCATCGTGTCCCGTGAGGTCACCCGCGACGAGGTGCTCGAGGCTTACCGCACGGCTGCCGACGGGGAACTCAAGGGAATCCTCGAGTACGAGACCGAACCGATCGTCTCCAGCGACATCGTCGGGCAGGCCGCATCCTCGATCTTCGACTCCGCCCTGACCCGTGTTGAAGGCACGATGGTCAAAGTCACCGCCTGGTACGACAACGAGTGGGGCTTCTCGAACCGTGTCGTCGACAATCTGGAGCTCATCGCCGAAGGCTGAGAGTCCAGCAAGGCGAGGTGAACCTCCAGCTGGATCATCAGCTGACCCCCGCGCAAGACAGAAGCTGCCCCGATCGTGCACAACGCACGGTCGGGGCAGCTTCTGTCCGCACAGTTAGTCTCAGACATCGTCGTCGGCGGGTGTTCCGCCCTCGTCTTCCCAGCGCTCGATGGCGCGAACCTTGGCGCGGTTGAACTTCAGGCGCACTCCATAGCCGCCCTGGGAGTCATCGCGGACGAACCGGGCGCCGAATTCTTCGAGGGCCTCGAGCACGCGGTGCTCCTGCTGTTCGGTGAGGTCGTCGCGTCCCTTCTCGAAGTCCTTGAGTTCGGATTTCTTCACATCGGCTTTGGATGCCATGTCACTGGCAGAGACTCGAACCAGGGCACGGGCCGCACGAGCCAACGGCCCGTCGAAAATCTGTTCATTGCTCATGGTCTCACCCTGCCAGAAGAACCTGGAACCTGCCAGAAGGCCCCGTTGGGCGGTCGGCTCGCCACCCCAACTACGCGGACAGCTGCACGTTCTTCCGATGCTGTGCAGCCAGCCGAACGGGAGCGTCGGGTGCGCCGAATCCGAGGTAGTCGCCTCGGCGCTCGATCATCTCGAAGAAGACCGAGCCGATCGTCGAGGTGTAGAAGTGCAGGAACTCGCCGTGCTCGTCGCGATCGTAGAGGACATGATGGGCCTGCAGGCGCTGCAGGAACTCCGGGTCGAGATCGAAGCGGGAATCGAGGTCCTCGTAGTAGTTCTGAGGTACAGGAAGGAAGTCCAATCCGCGTGACAGCGCGGTGGCGGCGGCATGGAAGACGTCCTCGCAGGCCACGGCCACGTGCTCCGGGTAGGGCTCGGCCACTGAGCCGATTCCACGGCCCGCGACGGCTTCGGCATTCGGCTGCGGAGAGACGTTGAGCGGCATCCGAACTGATCCGTCGGTGCTCGACATGACCTGCGACCTGACCAGCCCTGATGGGCTCGGCACGTCCTGTGAGGACTGAGCGTGCAGTGCCAGCAGCGAGGTGTAGAACAGAACTGCCTCGTCGTAGTGGTTCGACGGTTGGGCCAGGTTCACATGTTCGATGTGCGAGATCTGCTCGTCGTGATCATGGCCGAACTCCCTGATCCACGCCGGTGTCGTCTCGTTGAATTGGTGGAAGAAGACCTCGGAGCCGTCGGGGGCGAAGACTCCGCGCAGCACCTCGTCGTTGTGCGCCTGATCGCGTGGCACCTCCTTCGCGTGCAGCAGCGCGGCGCGTTCCATGGCCGACTTCGAGTCGGCGACTTCGAATCCGATTCCGCGCAGGAACGTAGGGTTCACCGGCGCCGAGGAGGTGCCCGCTTCCTCCGTCACCTCGCTGACGATGATGCGGGCCTTCCCCCGCAGCCACAGCTGCACGTGGGGTTTGCTGCGGTGATAGCCGATGAACTGGAACCCGAGTTGGTGCATCTGGCGAGTCAGGGCGCCGAGGTCGTCGGTGCTCAGCTCGACATAGTTGATGCCGCGCGGTTCCTCCACCTCTGGCAGAGGCTGAAGATCAAGCCCCGAGCCCGGAGCCGCAGAGTCCGCAGATGCATCGGCAATGCTGGCTTCGAGCCAGCGCAGCGAGCGTAGGCCGTCGACTGCGGTCCGGTTGGTATCGCCCTGCCGGAATGAGTCGTTGAAGACCTCAAGTGATACTGGCCCGGTGTAGCCTGTGGCGGCGATCCTGGTCAGGAAGTCGCTGAGATCCCAGGCGCCCTCACCGGGGAAGACACGATGGTGGCGGGACCAGCTGAGGACGTCCATGGTCAGTGCGGGAGCGTCGGCCAGTTGGAGGAAGAAGATCTTGTCTCCGGGAATCTCCGCAATGCGACTCAGGTCCGTGTTGCGCGAGAGGATGTGGAAGCTGTCGAGGCAGGTCCCGATCCGAGGGTGGTCGGCGGCCTTCACCAGGTCCCAGGCATGGTCGTATTCGGAGACGAACCGTCCCCAGGCCAAAGCTTCGTAGGCGATATTCACGCGATGGCGGTCGGCCAGGTCGCCGAGGCGACGCAGCTGTTCCACGACCACGCCGTCATCGGAGATGGTGGCAGTCCCGACGTTCGAGCACAGCAGGATGGTGTCGATCCCGAGCCGGGCCATGAGCTGGAATTTCGTCTCCGCCCGCCTCAGGTTCTTCTGAAACTGCGCCTCGTCGACACCCTCGAGATCCCGGAAGGGCTGGTACAGATCGAGGCTGATGCCAAGATCGGCAGCCAACGTCGCGATGGCCTCGGGGGAGTCGGGGGAGACGACGAGGTCCTGTTCGAAGATCTCGACTCCGTCGAAGCCGGCCCGTGCTGCGGCCCGAAGCTTCTCTTCCAGAGTTCCTGACAGGCAGACTGTTGCTATCGACGTTCGCATGGACGTCCTTCCTTGCTTCTCATCACCGGCAGTTCTTCATCAGCGATACGTTTCTCAGTGTGAGCGTGCCGCGTGGACTGTGTCGATCTCTTCGAGGCTCAGGCTCTTGGTCTCCTTTGCCGTCATCGCGGCCAGTGCCGTGAAGACGCAGACACCGGCGGTGAACCCGGCGACGGAGATCCAATTCTCTCCGGAGGCGCCGGCGACGGCCGAGGCCAGCACCGGTGCGAGTCCGCCGGAGACGGCGAAGCCGATCTGCGTGCCCAGGGCCAGTCCGGTGACGCGAACGGTGGTGGGGAACATCTCCGCGTAGAACGAGGGCCAGATCGAGTTGGACATCGAGTAGGCGCAGCCGGACATGATCGCGCCGCAGATGAAGATGAGGGTCCAGTTTCCGCTGGAGACCGCAGCCAGGTAGGGGAACATCATCAGCCCGGCGCCCAGGGCTCCGATGATGAAGACGGGTTTGCGGCCGATGCGGTCAGAGAGGATCGCGGCGGCTGGGATTGCGAGTAGGGCCACCCCGTTGGCAATGACCGAGACCAGCAGCATGGTCGACCGTTCGAGGCCGACGATCGAGGTGGCGAATGACAGCGACCAGACAGTGAAGACCATGTTCACGGTGTTGACCATGGCGCAGGCCGCCACCCGCAGGACTGCGGCCTTGTGCCAACGGAAGACCGCCATCAGGGGAGGATGCTCATTGCGGGCTTCCTTGAAGGCAGGCGGCTCGTCCAGGCCGCGGCGAATCAGCCAGGCGGTGAGCACCACGAGTGCCGAGAGCCAGAAGGGTATGCGCCAGCCCCAGCTGAACAGCGCCTCCTCGGGGAGGAAGGCGGTGAAGGGGATGAAGACCGCAGTGGCCAGCAGGGTGCCAGCCTGGGTGCCGTGCAGCGTCCAGCTCGTCGTCCAGGCGCGCTTGGTCTCCTCCGAGTGCTCGAGGGAGACGCTGATCGCGCTCGCCTGCTCGCCGGCAGCGGAGAGCCCCTGCACCACTCGGCACAGCACCAGCAGCGCCGGCGCGAGATATCCGATCTGGTCGAAGGTGGGCAGGCAGCCGACGACGAAGGTCGAGAACCCCATGAGGAACAAGGTGAGCATGAGGACGAACTTCCGTCCGAACCGGTCTCCCAGGGGCCCCATGACGAGGGCACCCAGTGGGCGAACCACATATGCGACGCCGACGGTGCCCATCGCCAGAAGGATGGCCATACCCGGAGCAGTCGTGTCTGGGAAGAACAGAACGTTGAGGACCAGAGCTGCGGCGGTTCCGTAGACCGCGAAATCGTAGTACTCGAGAGCCGAGCCCGTCCAACTCGACAGTGCCGCCCTCAGTGGGGTCTTGGCGGGACGAGCGTCATCGGTCGCGTTGATCATGCTTCCTCGCATCTCTCTATTGCCATAATATGGAAGTTGTTGTTACAGTATGGTTTACAGTGTGATCGAGATGACATAGTCTGTCAACGTTCAGTTCACGTCAATGAGCGACGTCCAGTTCACTCAATCGAGCCACTCAGTCGAGCCAAGGAGGCGAAGAATGCCGGCAAAGGGATCCAACTCCGTGACCAAGGCCTTCGACATGCTCGAACTCCTCGGTGACCATGCAGAGGGCATCAGTGCCGCCAGAGCCGCAGAGCTCACCGGCCATCCCTTCAGCACCGCCTACAGGCTGCTCGGAGGGCTCGTCGAGACCGGATACGCGGACTACGAGCCCTCAACCAAGGCCTACACCCTGGGATTGGAGGTCTTCCGTCTCGGGCAGAAGGTTGCGCATCGTCGCGGCTTCGCCGGGTCGTCCAAAGACCTGCTGCAGGCGCTGACGGCGTCCACGGGGGAGTCGAGCATCCTCTCCGTTCGCCGCGGCAATGCCGCGCTCACGGTGATCACCGTCGACGGCCCGCAGTTCCGGACCACGACGGATCCCGGTGACGATTCGCCGCTGCACACCTCGGCGTTGGGGCAGGCGCTCCTCGCCCACGACCCGAACAGCGATGACACGATCGGTGAGCTCGAACTGGAGCCGCGGACTCCGAACTCCATCACCGATCCTGCACAGCTGCGATCCAAGCTCGATCAGATCCGCGTCGCCGGCTGGGCGGGGCAGTCCGAGGAGAACGACATCGGCATGAACGCCCTGGCCGTACCAGTCTTCGACCTCGACGGTCGCCTGCTGGCGGCCCTTGCATTGGCCGCACCGGTGTTCCGCCGAACCTTAGACGAGCTCATCGAATTCGTCCCCCAACTGACCGAGACGGCGGCCGCAATCGCCGCCAGATTGCCCAGGTGACCATGCAGACCGTCCTCATCCTCAACGGACCCAACCTCAACCTCCTCGGCGTGCGCGAACCCGAGATCTACGGCCACACCACATTGGCCGACATCGAGGACATGTGCACCGCAAGCGCCGCCGAGGTTGGCCTGGGCGTCCGCTGCATCCAGAGCAACCACGAGGGCGAGCTCATCGATGCCGTGCACGAGGCCCGAGAGACCACTGTGGGTGCCATCATCAACGCCGGCGCCTATACACACACGTCTCTGGCACTCCACGATGCACTCAAATCCTATGATCATCCGATCATCGAAGTGCACCTGAGCAATCCGCATGCCCGCGAATCATTCCGTCACCACTCCTACCTCTCACCCGTGGCAGCCGCGGTGATCGCCGGTGCCGGCGCCAAGGGGTATGTGCACGCGATGGAGATCCTGGCCGACAAGCTCGGCACCGCGGCCCGCTGAACAGCGGCGAGCACGTCAGACACGAACACCACACGCACCACACGAAAGTGAGACAATGACCCGGTCACTGCTCCTGGGACTCATCGGCGAAGGCATCTCCGCCTCCCGCACCCCGCGCATGCACGAGAACGAAGGCGCTGCGCACGACCTGACCACGATCTACCGCACGATCGACATCGCCGAGGAGCGACTGGCCTCTGTGCCGCTGACTGAGCTGCTGACATCGGCGGTGAACCTCGGCTTCGACGGACTCAACATCACCCACCCCTTCAAACAGCAGGTCATCGACCACCTCGACGAGGTTGCCCCCGGCGCTCGCCGGATCGGCTCGGTCAATACGGTCGTCATCGACGAAGCTGGACGGACGACCGGTCACAACACCGACGTCACCGGATTCGCACGAGGATTCGAAGCAGGACTCGACGGTGCCGCAAGAAATCGCGTCGTGCAGATCGGCGCGGGCGGAGCAGGACGCGCCGTCGCCTTCGCGCTGTCAGAGCTGGGGGTCAAGGACCTCGTCATCGCCGACATCAGTGCACAGCGAGCTCAGGATCTGGCCGCCGAGATCGGCGACCACGTCCGCGCGATCTCAACACAAGAGCTGGAACCGTCCATCACCTCGGCGGACGGGATCGTCAACGCCACCCCGGTCGGCATGGCGGCCTTTCCTGGAACGCCCTTCGACACCGGGCTGCTGGATCCGCAGACCTGGGTCGCCGATGTCGTGTACTTCCCACTCGAGACCCAACTGCTCCGGGAGGCCATGGACAAGGGCTGCCGGACTCTCGACGGTTCAGGTATGGCCGTCAACCAGGCGATCGACGCCTTCGAACTCTTCAGCGGATGCAAGGCCGATCCGAGGCGGATGCGCGAGACCTTCCTGTCCTTCGGCGCCTGAGTTCGACCTCCGCTGAGCCCGCGATCACCGAGGCGTGAAACGGCGGCTCACTGCGCGTTCTTCTGCTTGCGGTATTCCCGGATATAGGTGATGACGAAGATGCCGACGATGATCGCCAAGGTCAGCCACAGCGCGTACTTGTCGACGACCTTGAGCACATCGACGGCGGCCTCACCGAGCTGATAGCCCAAGGTCGTCCAGATGATGGTGAAGAGCAGGCACCCCAGGAGGTCGGCGATGAGGAACAGTGACAGTCGCATCCGCGTCCAACCGGCGACGAGGTAGACGAGGGTTCCCGGTACTCCCGGGCACCGGGAGACGATGGTCATGAGGAACAGGGCCCAGTTGGGGATCCGCTTGAGGGATTCGATTCGCTTGAGCTGTCGCTCGTTCTGGGCGAAGAGCCGCAGGATTCCGTCGCCCCAGCGTCGGCCGGCCAGCCAGAATGCCCAGTCGAGTTTCGCCATTCCGATGAATCCCGCAACGACGACGAGCCACAGTGGAATCTCGCCGATGCGGGCGTAGGCTCCGGCCGCGACGACCGCGGTCTTCGCGCCGTTGATGAATTCCTGCAGGACCGGTGCATTGACCAGCATCCAAGGGCGCAGCGGCATGAGTCCCAGGTAGACGAGGGGGACGCCGATGATGAGGAAGAGCAGCACTTTGTCCAGGCGCGAGGCCTTGCCCTGCCATGGTTTGAGCGCGGCCCAGGGGCTCGCGTCGGAGGAATCAGCGCTTTCGGATTCCTCGAACCGGGCCTCGTCATCGGGCAGACGGTTCTCACTCATCAAATGCTCCTGCATGGGGCTGTGCGGTCGGCGCTCACGGTATCACAGCGACTCAGGTGATCCCTGGCAGTGCACGGCTGATCTGTCTAAGAAGACTCTCATCGCTGATCGCTCGACAAACCCTCCGGCCTTGGGCAGTGTTGAGAGCGTGGAAGGAAGATCGAAGATTCTGGGCTCGGTGGTAGCCGCTCTGGTGATCGTGCTCGCAGTTCTCACGGTCATCATCGTCAGGAGCTCCGCTCAGCCGGAGCCGCCAGATCTCACCCCGGTCGAAGTCACCCCCGAGACCTCGGCACCCTCGAACGCCGAAGGATCTGCCGATAGGCCCACCGAGTCGACCAAGTCCTCCGATTCCTCCGGCGAGTCAACTGTGCCCGACGAACTCGAACATTCCTATGAGCCGGTGCCCAACCCGCCGCGCGAAGTGCCCGCCGATTCCGACGATGACGACGGCGACGATGATGGCGACGACGATGACGGCGACGACGGCGACGATGATGACGACTGAACGTCGCATCCGGATGACCGTTCAGAATCGACTGACGATCACGGTCGCCATTCTCTCCGTCCTCGCTCTCACTGTCGTCGGACTCGTCCTCTACACCGTCGAAGCGAACAACGTCGAGGGTCGGAATACGGCCGCCATGGCGCAGGAGATCGCAGAGATGCGCTCCTTCGCCCAGAACGGCGTCGACCCCGAGACAGGGGAGCGCTTCACCTCTGTCGACCAGATCCTCAGCCAGTTCCTCGCCCAGAATCGGCCAGACGAAGATGAGACCCTGTTCGCCTTCCTCACCGATGGTCGTGTCCTGTACCAAGGAGAGCCGAATTCCGCGGTGAACGGTTCCGCGGAGTTCGAGAAGGCCGTGGCCGGAATGTCCGCTGACGGCGGCGAGATCAACCTGACCATCGACGGCGACGAATACGACGGCTACGTACTGCCGATCACCTCCGGACCCGGACAGGGCACGCCAGGTGGAGGCACGCCCGGTGGAGCCACAGCCGGCGGAGACACGGCCGGCGGCGACAGTGCCGGCGGTTCCACGTCAGATGCGGACAACGGCCTGGGGTCGTTCGTCGTCGTGCACAACGTCACCGCCAGCCACGCCGATCTCTCGCAGGTCATGCAGATCTACGTCGTCGTCGCGCTGGCCGCTGCGCTGCTCATCTCGGGGATCTCTTCGGTGCTGGCCAGGCGGCTTCTGGCTCCGGTCACCGAGTTGCGACAGACCGCGCAGTCGATCTCCGGCGGCGATCTCAGCAGCCGGCTCGCCACACGAGGCAATGACGACATCGCCGAGCTCGGACGAACATTCAACGATATGCTCGACCGCCTCGAAGCCTCTTTCGAGACGCAGAAGCGCTTCCTCGACGACGTCGGTCATGAGCTCCGCACACCCCTGACCATCCTCAGCGGCCATCTTGAGACCATGGACTCCAGCGACGTCGATGATGTCGATGAGACTCGGACGATGCTGCTCGATGAAACCGACAGGATGGCCCGCCTCGTCGAGGAGCTGCTCATTCTGGCGCGTTCTCGTCGCCCCGACTTCGTTCGACCGGGCCAGGTCGACATCCCTTCGCTGCTCAATGAGACCCTGGCGAAGGCCAAAGGGCTGGGACAGCGTGATTGGAAGGTCGAGACTCCACCGGCCGTCGTCCTCACCGCTGATCGACAGCGGCTGACGCAGGCTCTGCTGCAGTTGGCCGCAAACGCCTTCGAGCACACCGAGGCCGATCAGTCGATCACCTTCGGCGCCGGCGTCGACAGTGACAGCGTCCATCTCTGGGTTCGCGACGAAGGAAGCGGTGTCCCGGATGAGATCGCAGCCGACATCTTCGAACGATTCAGCCGAGGGTCGACCGAGGGACACGGGTTCGGCCTCGGACTGTCCATCATCATGGCCATCGCCGAGGCGCATGGAGGGACCGTCGTCCTCGATCACGTGTCCAGGGGCGCCCAGTTCCGAATGATCCTGCCGAAAGGACCGCAGTGAACAGAATTCTCGTTGTCGAAGATGAGGAGCGGATCTCCGCCTTCATCGCCAAGGGGCTCAAAGCCGCAGGCTTCAGCACAGAGATCGCTGCAGATGGGATCTCGGGTCGAGACCTGGCGCTGACAGGAGACTTCGACCTGCTCGTCCTCGACATCGGCTTGCCTGGCCTCGACGGATTCAGCGTTCTCGGCCAGCTGCGCACACAGCGCCCCGACCTTCCGGTCCTCGTGCTCACCGCACGTGACAATGCAGACGACACGATCTTCGCGTTGGAGTCCGGCGCTGCCGACTACATGATCAAACCCTTCCGCTTCGGCGAGCTGCTGGCCCGCATCAGACTGCGGCTCAAGGAGACGATCATCGAAGCTCCGAAGACAGAACTCGTTCGCGCAGATGTGCACATCGACCTTCTCAGGCGACAGGTGCGGGTGGCTGGGAAGATCGTCGACCTTTCTGCCCGTGAGCTGTCATTGGCAGAGATCCTGCTGCAGAACCGCGGCAATGTGCTCTCGCGGGAACAGCTGCTCTCACATGTGTGGGGCTTCGACTTCGATCCCGGTTCCAATGTCGTCGACGTCTACGTCGGCTATCTGCGCAAGAAGCTGGGCAGCGACTTCGTCACCACCGTGCGCGGGTTCGGCTACCGCGTGGACTGAATGCGAGCCTAAGAGTCTTCTCATCTGCGTCTTAACTCCACCTTAATCAGGCAGACCAGGATGAAGAGTATGAATTCCACTCTGAGAATCGCATTGTTCTCCCACGACTCCCTGGGTCTGGGACACATCCGCCGGAACCGTGCCTTGGCCTTCGCCCTGGCCAAGGACCTTCCCACACTGACCGGACGCAGAGTGAGCGGGCTGCTCATCGCAGGCAACCCCGAGGCCACACGCTTCGATCTCCCCGCTGGATGGGACTGGGTGATTCTGCCCGGTGTGACCCCGTCTGCTGGAGGCTACGAGCCCCGGGCATTGGCCTCATCGATGGAAGGGCTCAGCGCCCTGCGGGCCGCCGCGATCACCGCGATCCTCGACCAGCAGGACCCTGAACTCTTCATCGTCGATCGTCACCCCTTCGGCATCGACGGCGAACTGAACGAAGCGCTCGACCATGTCAGGGCACGCGGGTGCCGCACGGTCCTCGGCCTGCGCGAGGTCCTCGACACACCCGCGGTGATCGAACGCGAATGGGATCGGGTCGGCGGAGCCGGCGTCGTCGCTGATGCCTTCGACGAGGTCTGGATCTACGGTGACCCGGACGTCTACGACCCAAGGGCGACCGGTGAAGTGCCTGAGGAGCTTGCGCGCATCTCGGAGTGCACCGGATACCTGGCCATGGAACGCCCCGTGGAACATTCCGTGGATCGTGCGACGACAATGCGCGGACGGTTCGTCCTCACCTGCCTGGGGGGAGGCTCCGACGGGGCCGACCTCGCATCGATCGCGGTACGTGCACGTCCACCGGCAGGCCACACCCACCTGGTCGTGACGGGTCCCCAGATGGACTTCGCCGAGTTCGAAGCTCTCAAACGATCCGCGTCGGAGTCGACCATCGTCATCCGCCACAGCGACGACGTTCCAGGCCTCATCGACCGGGCATCCGCACTCGTGTGCATGGGTGGATACAACACCATCAGCGAGGTGATCGCGACGACGACTCCGGCCCTCGTCGTCCCCCGGAACGGGCATCGTGCCGAGCAGCCTCGGCGGGCATCTGCGCTTGCCGCCGTCGGCGCGATCGACACACTGTCCATTGATCGCATGAGCGCAACGGCGCTCAGCGACTGGTTCAACCGGCAGGTCGATCACTCCATCGACCGCTCGCACATCGACCTGGCAGGGCTGGCCTCGGTCGCGCACCTCGCTGCCGAACTCATCGGCCCGCACGTCACCGCCATCATCCCTGACCACAGTCCCTCGGCCCTCGGCGCCGTCGCTTCAATCGAGGAGGCCAGCTATGCAGGCTGAACACGCACCCACACACGCACCGACATCTGCGCACCTGAGCACCAAACGCGCCTACGTCCTGAAGATGTACCCGCGCTTCTCCGAGACCTTCATCGTCTCCGAGATCCTCGCCAGAGAGGCTGCCGGGGAGGAGCTCATCATCTTCTCCCTGCGGCCGAGCACCGATACCCGCTTCCACCCAGAGCTGGCCAGGGTCAAGGCCCCGGTCATCCACGTCGAACGGCCTTCGAGCGCCCGCAGCTTCTGGCAGACCTGGCAGGAGAGCATGCAAGAACCGAGGATCGCCGCTGGTCTCAAGACCCACCTCGGCGACATCACAGAGCTGAGCCACGACGATGCCGTCCAGGCCGCTGCCGTGGCCCGCTTGGCGCTCGAACACGAGGTCACCCACCTCCACGCCCACTTCGCTTCGGTGGCGACGACGGTGGCTCGGGCCGCCTCGGCGCTGACGGGGATCGCCTATTCGTTCACCACGCATGCGAAGGACATCTTCCATGAGAGCGTCGAACTCGACGATCTGAGCCGGAAGGTCGCCGACGCCGACCACGTCATCGCCATCAGCGACTACAACCACAGCTATCTGCGTCGCACCCTCGGCCCTGAGCTCAGCGAGCGGATCGTCGTTGTGCGCAACGGTCTCGAACTCGACCGCTTCCCCTATCGTCCCGACATCGCTGAGCGACCGAGCGGTGCGGCGCAGGCGATCCCCTCGCTTCTGGCCGTCGGGCGCCTCGTTGAGAAGAAGGGATTCGCACACCTGCTCGCCGCGCTCGCCCGGCTGCGCGACAGCGGCCTGCCCTGTCACCTCGACCTTGTCGGCACGGGTCCGCTTGAGGACGAGCTGCGCGAACTCATCGTCACGAGCCACCTCACCGAGCTCGTCGACATGCACGGAGCGCTGACCCAGTCCGAAGTCCGCGAGATGTTCGTCAGCCACGACGTCCTCGTCGCCCCGTTCGTCATCGGCGCAGACGGCAATGCCGATGGCCTGCCGACCGTCCTGCTCGAAGGCATGGCCACCGGAATCCCGTGCATCGCCGGCACAGTCACGGCCGTGCCCGAGGTCATCATCGACGATGAGACCGGGTGGCTGGTCGAGGGGGATGCCCCCGATCAGATCGCATCCACCATCGCCGAGGTGGCCCATCGGCTGCGGGAGAATCCTGCTTCCGTACGAGAGATCACCGATGCTGCTCGCCGCCTCGTGTGCCGAGAGCACGACTCGCGCGCCCAGGCCCGAGAACTTGCCGACCTGGTGACAGGCGCAATCGCGACCGAGACTCCGGCGGCAGACGTGCTCGGTCACGTCGCATCGAACACTGGTCACCCAGCGCCGCTCTCCGGCGAAGCCACGCCGAACGCCGACCGAGAACTGGAGCATGTGTCATGAGAATCGCCTACATTCTGCTCGACCCGGGCATCGGAGTATTCGGCACCAAGGGCGCAAGCGTCCACGTGCAGGAAGTCATCCGCACCTTCAGAAGCCTCGGCCATGATGTCAGCGTCTTCTGCACCCGCACCGATGACGACGTCCCGAGCGACCTCGCCGATCTCAACGTCACCCGCCTCAAGGTGCCCGGCGGCCTTGATCGAAGCCAACGGGAGATGGCGCTCATGCGCCTCTCCGACATGCTCGCTGATATGGTCGTCCACACCGCGTCTGCTCCGGATGCGGGAGCCGGCCAGGCCTTCGACCTCGTCTACGAACGGTATTCGCTGTTCTCCACCGCCGGAGCGCAGATCAGCGGCCGCCTCGGCGTGCCTCTGGTCCTCGAGGTCAACGCACCGCTGCTCGCTGAGCAGAAGCAGCATCGCGGTCTCGTCCACGATGCGCATGCCGCTCGGACCACAGCCCACAGCTTCGTCGAAGCCGAGCGGATCGTCTGTGTCAGTTCCGCTGTTGCCGCCTGGGTGGAGCGGGACTACCCGGGGCTGCGCGATGTCGCGGTGGTCCCCAACGGTGTGAACACGCAGCGGATCACACCGGCACAGTCGTCTGCAGGGAGGGGCAGCCTCGGCGAGGAAACAGCTCACGGCGAGGACCCACGTCACGAACGACCTGTTCCGAGTCGCGATCAACCTGTGCGGATCGGCTTCGTGGGAACCCTCAAACCCTGGCACGGCACCGACCGGCTCATCGAGGCCTGTGCCGATCTGCGCGGGAACTTCCATCTCGATATCCTCGGGCACGGACCGGAGACGGAGGCTCTGCAGAAGCAGGCGCAGGCTCTTCGCCTCGGTGACCGCGTGACCTTCCACGGGGCGCTCGCCCCCGCAGAGATCCCTGACCGACTGCGCACCTTCGATATTGCTGTGGCCCCGTACCCGGCAGGGGAGAACTACTTCTCGCCGCTGAAGATCTACGAGTACCTGGCAGCGGGACTGCCCATCGTCGCCTCGGCGATCGGTTCGATTCCCGAGGTCCTCGACGGCACCGGTGCGGCGGCGCTTGTGCCTGCCGGCGACTCCAGTGCGCTGGCAGGTGCCCTGCAGAACCTCATCGACGACGCCGAGGCGAGGCAGCGAATGGGTGCTGCCGCCCGTGCCGAAGCACTTGCCCATCATTCGTGGACCAGTCGGTGCCAGGAGATACTGGCGCCGTTCGTGTTGGAGCCGGTATGAGTCAGACCTCGAAAGCGAAGAAGTCCCGGTCCACGATCTCGCCCGGGGCGCTGAAGCGAACCCTGCGGATCCTCACCCCGCACCTGGGCCAGCATAAGTGGCTCATCTTCGGCGGGCTGGCCGCACTGTTCTGCGACGTCATCTTCCGCATCCTCGAACCATGGCCGCTCAAGATCGCCATCGATGCCGTGACCTCTGCCCTGGGCGCAGAGATCGGGCCGACCATCGGCGTCGGATCGAACGTCGGGATGACCTTGGCCGCGGCTGCGATCGGTCTGGCGGTCATCGTGGCAGGCAGAGCCGTGGCGAACTATGCCTCGACCATCTGCTTCGCGCTCGTCGGCGCCCGAGTCGCGACCCAGCTGCGCTCGCGGGTCTTCGAACATGTGCAGGCTCTGTCGCTGAGGTACCACTCGCGGGCCTCGATCGGAGACACCTCCCAGCGCCTCGTCGGCGATATCGGACGCCTCCAGGAAGTGGCAGTGACAGCCGGTCTTCCGCTGGTGGGCAACGTCATCACCCTGGCGGTCCTCCTCGTCGTCATGGTCATCCTCGACCCGGTGCTCAGCGCCATCGTGCTCATCACCGCAGCGATCTACGGGGTGCTGTCGAAGTTCGCGACCCCGAAGATCACGACAGCCTCTCGCTCGACCCGCAAGGGAGAAGGCAGGCTCGTGGGCTCCGCCGCCGAAGCGCTGGGCGCCATCCGCGTCGTCCAGGCCTATGGTCTCGAGGGCACCGTGGCACGCGAATTCTCCAATGGAAACGAACGCGCACTCAAGGCCGGTGTGCGTGCCCGCCGTCTGGCCGCGGGGCTGGAACGATCAACCGACGTGCTCGTCGGTGTCTCCCAGGCGCTGGTGCTCATCTTCGGCAGCTACCAGGTGCTGCGCGGGGCCATGTCCCCCGGGGACCTGGTGCTGTTCCTCATGTACCTCAAGATCGCGATGAAGCCGCTGCGCGATATGGCCAAATACACCGGCCGCATCGCCCGAGCCACCGCGTCCGGGGAACGGATCGCCGATCTCCTCGACGAACCGATCGAGATCGCTGATGTTCCCGGCGCCCTGACCATGGGGCCCGTCGTCGGTGATGTTGTATTCGACCGCATCACCTCGGCGGACGGCCATGGGAACCCGCTGTTCAATGACTTCAATCTGCTGATCCCCGCGGGGCAGAAGGTGGGGATCCTCGGCGCCTCCGGAGCCGGGAAGTCCACGTTGATGAGTTACCTGCTGCGGCTCTCACAGCCGGAATCGGGATCGATATTCATCGACGGCTACGACACGCACAACGTCACAAGGTCCTCCCTGCGCTCGAACGTGTCGGTGCTTCTGCAGGAATCGGTTCTGTTCGCCGCGACCGTGCGGGAGAACATCCGCTACGGCCGTCTGGACGCCACCGACGCCGAGGTGGAAGACGCGGCTCGTGCGGCCCAGGCCGAGGAGTTCATCTTAGGACTGCCCGAGGGGTATGACACCGTGTTGGGCAACCGAGGTGACACGCTCTCCGGTGGACAGCGACAACGTCTGGCCATCGCCAGGGCATTGGTCCGTGACGCACCTGTCGTGGTCTTCGACGAGGCGACTTCCGGTCTCGACCCGCAGACCCGTGGGCAGGTCGCGGGCTCGGTGTCGAAGCTGACCGAAGGCCGGACGAGCATCGTCATCACTCACGACCTGGCGATGATCCGCGACCTCGACCGAGTGCTGTGGCTCGAGGACGGCCAGATCGTCGAAGACGGATCGCTGAGCGATTTGGCCAGTGACCCGAACACCAGAATCGCTCGCTGGATGCGCACACAGGCCGAGGATTCCCAGATGGGGAACACTTTCAAGGAGGTGGCGGGATGACGAATCTCCAGGACATGGATGAGGCAACCGCAGAATTCGCAGGCCTGCCGTATGTCACCGAGCTCAGGTCAGCCGAAGCACTGTCTCAGCGTGTGGGATCTGCCGTCGTCCCGACCCGGATTCGGGTCAAACGCGGCCGCAGCGCCATCGTCTCCTGGCGGCGCAAGGGTGAGGGCAGCCTCGGCGGACTCCAGAGCTGGGGGTGGAGCGCGGTTGTGACCAGCGCGGACAAACTCGCCAATATCCGCAGGAGGGCCGCCCGCGCAGGTGAGCCGGTGGTCGTTCACGAATGCAGCGAGCCGAGATCCGCCGGTGCCACGGGCAGCGTGCTGCTCAGCGGATCGGTGTTGGCCGATTCGAAGCTGGGCAAGGAGATCGCCCGAGCGACGCAGAGCCTGTCCGGCGCAGACGCCCTCGAAGTGATCCGCTACAACCCGGGCCGGCGCGTGCTGCTCAAACACACTGGGCAGACCTCGGGCGACCCCGAGTTCATCCGCATCGGCACCCATTCCCAGCAGCACCTGGTCAGGACCACCGCACAGTGGGCCAGGTGGGGTCTGCCGACTCTTCCCGTCGAGTCCGTCGGCAGCAGGGGCACGGCTGTGCGCTCCCCGTGGTGGGGGACCGGTGACCTCGAGACCCACCCGGATCTGGCAGCGGCAGAGGAAGCAGGAGTGATCATCGCAGAACTCCACCGGCACACCCCCGCCGAGGGTGTCCCTGGCTTCTCGACATCGCCGATCGATCAAGCAGCTGCGGCCGCAGACGTGTTGTCGCAGCTGCTGCCTGAGGTCGGCGGCGCGACGGAAGACCTCGTCCGGCGACTTCACCATCGTGTCGGGAACGAGGGCGGAACGGTGGTCGGCGCCGAAGCCGGCCTGGGTGCACGCGCGATTCACGGTGACCTCAGCCCCGACCAGGTGCTCATCGGACATTCGGAATGTCGCATCATCGACCTCGATCGGGCCGGCGTCGGGCACGTCGGAATGGATCTGGGCAGGTGGGTGGCCGCCTGTCGGCGACGTACCGATGTGGCGGCCGAAACCCTCGAAGCCGGTTTCCTCGACGGTTATCGGAGCGCTGGAGGGGCCGAGGTCGACGTGGAAGCGTGGGCCGTTTGGGCCATGCTCGTCACGGCCCTCGAACCGTGGCGGGAGTGCCGACCGGATTGGCAGCAGGCCACGCTGCGGGCCATCGGCGATGCGCAGCAGGCGCTGACCGCAAGCGAACGCCGGGTCTCGTGATGACGTCACGCATCATCTCCGACGTCGTCACGGTCGACGGTGAGACATGGGCAGTGCGCCGCGCCTGGCCGGCCAGCCGCAACCGGATCGCCATCGAGGCGAAGAAGAACTCGGCGATCAGAGCCGGATTCCTCTGTGCCGGGCATGTGGACATGCTCGACGCGGGCAGAGATCCGAAGCTCCCGGGACTCGAACGGCTCCTCGCCTCTGCCGGAAACCAGCTGATCTCGCACCGGCCAGGCAAGAGAGCAGTGATCCGACTGGCCGACGGAGGCTTCGCCAAATGTGTGCGGTCGGCACGGGCGGCAGACATCATCGCCGGCCAGGACCGGGCCGAATCCTTCCGGAACGGCTTCGCACTGCCGAATGTGGTGTCTGCGGATGACTCAGCAGTGGTGCTCAGCGCACTGCCGGGCGTTGAACTTCACGATCCGCAGCGTCTTGGTGCTGAGTGGTCGCGTGCCTGGACGGATGCCCTCGACGCGTGGGCGCTCGCCGCCGGAGAGGCTGTGAGCTCGATGCCTGTTCATTCGGCAGCATCGGAGGTGCAGGTGCTCGAGGAGTGGCGAGATCGCGCCTACGAGTTCCTCGGATCACAGCTTCCCGAGATCGACTCCCTGATTGAGGACGTGCGCGCTGACCTCCTCGATTCCAGGGCCGCCTCGGCGGGCGAAGAGAACGCGGGCGAAAGGAATTGGGGGCCGATCCATCGGGACCTCCACGACAAGCAGATCATGTGGGACCCGGTTGCGGGACCAGGATTGCTCGACGTCGACACCGCCTGCCTGGGTGAACGCGAACTCGACCTCGGCAATCTGCGCGCCCACGCACGGTGGCGCACTCAGCAGGGGATCTGGACGCCAGACGACGCCGAGGCGGTGGTCCAGGAGATCTCCCGCGTCACCTCGGCGAGCGGACTCGGTCCACGGCGGGTGCGCACCTATGAGCGCTCAGCACTTGTGCGGCTGGCCTGCGTCTATGCGTTCCGGCCGCGGTGGAGCTCGCTGACTGGCGTTCTGCTTGACGCCGCGCACGAGTAACTCTTCAGCAGGAGGCTGCCGGGGTCTCAGTCCTGCGTGCTGCGGCGGGCGTCTGCCCAGATGTCGACGCCGGAATCGATGGCGAACTCATCGATTGCGGTCAGTTCCTCTGCGCTCAGCGGATCTGTGTCGAGGGCGGCGACATTGTGCTCGAGCTGCGAGACACGGCTGGACCCGATGACCAGCGAGGACACACGATCGTCGCGCAGTGCCCAGCTCAGGGCCATCTGTGCCAGCGACTGACCGCGCGCCGCCGCGATCTCGTTGAGTCCGCGGATGCGCTCGAGGTTGTCCTCGGAGAGGAACCCGTCCTTGAACGACGGGGTGGCTTTGCCTGCGCGCGAGTCGTCGGGGACGCCACCGAGGTATTTGTCGGTGAGCAGCCCCTGCGCGAGAGGGGAGAAAGCGATGACGCCCAAGCCCTCGGACCCTGTGGTCTCGAGCAGATCATCGGATTCGATCCAGCGGTTGACCATCGAATAGGAGGGCTGGTGGATGAGCAGCGGTGTGCCCAGGTCCTTCGCCAGCGTCGAGGCCCTGGCGGTGTCGGCTGCCGAGTACGAGGAGATGCCTGCGTAGAGGGCACGTCCCGAGCGCACCGCGGTGTCGAGCGCGCTGATGGTCTCCTCCAGCGGTGTCGAGGCATCGGGGCGGTGGGAGTAGAAGATGTCGACATAGTCCAAGCCCAACCGCTTCAGCGAGGCGTCGAGGCTGGCGAGCAGGTACTTCCGGCTGCCGCCAGGACCACCGTATGGTCCTGGATGCATCGCCCAGCCGGCCTTGGTCGAGATGATGAGCTCGTCGCGATACGGATGGAGGTCCTCGCGCAGCAGTCGACCGAAGTTCGTCTCGGCCGAGCCGGGCGGCGGTCCGTAGTTGTTCGCGAGGTCGAAATGGGTGATCCCCAGATCGAAGGCCCGACGCACGATGTCGCGCTGATTCTGGAAGGCGACGTCATCGCCGAAGTTGTGCCACAGCCCCAAAGACAGAGAGGGAAGAACCAGACCGGATCTGCCGACCCGGCGATAGGTCATCGATTCATAGCGGTCATCGGCTGCTTGATACACGGTGCCTCCTGCGGCGTGAAAAGACTCGAGATGCTCAGCTCAGCTTATGCGAGAACGAGGAACGATTCGCTGGCAGGCCCGGCGGGACGGGCTGGCCTGCCAGGACTGGCTGGCTCGGCTGGCCCTGCTGGCCCGGCAGGCATCGTGCACCTGCCAGTGCGACACCTCGGTGGCGGTCTCCGGCAGACGCTAGGGACGATTCTCCAGGGTGCAGACGCATGCGCGATTGCCGTCGGAATCGGCAAGGACGGTGAACGACGGCGCATGGGACTCATCGACGACCGTGCCACCGGCCGCGACGGCCGCGCGGATGCGCTCGGGTGCGACCGCGCCGGGGACCGAGACGTCGACGTGCAGGCGCTGATGCGGCACCTCGTGCTCTTCGCAGTCCTGGAACCACAGCAACGGCATCTGCCCGGCGGGGTCGATGACATCGGGGCCGGAGACATTGCTCGCATCGCCGGTGAGCAGGGCGGCCCAGAACGGGGCAATGGCGTCCGGGTTCGCTGTGTCCATGCCGAGCTCGAGCAGCGCGGGTGCCTTCGGATCCGCGGTCACCCCCACCGAGGCGGCGAGCTCGCTGATCTGCGCCGCGAGCTTGAGGTCGCGTTCAGTCACGGCTCCGGTGTCGTGACTGGTCAGACGGATATCGACATGAGGAAAGGTCAGGGTGACATCCGGATGGTGGTTCGCCTCCTCGGCGGCGGCACCGATGCGTGCGACGAGGTCCAGCCCGGTCGCGAAGTCGCCGGTGAGGAAGCGGGCGCCGAGACAGTCCGGCAGCCCCTGCCAATCGGCGAGACCGTGCGCATCGAGAGTGTCGAGCAGCTTCTGTCCGGTGTATGCAGTCATGCAATCATGCTAGGACCCGGACCGGTGCCTGTGAAGTGGTCGACGGTTCCGATATCAGCGTCTCACGAACCTCTTTCCCGGGACACGCGACACAGAAAGTCAGACCAGTGGTCTTGATTTTCTCGTGTGTCCTATGCCTCAATAGTCACGTGACTAAATTCCATTCGATTCGGGATCAGCTCCTCGACCGCCTTGAGTCAATGGCCGCCGGCGAGCAGTTCCCGCCCGAACGCCAGCTCGCCGAGGCGCTGGGCATCTCACGGATGACCCTGCGCCGAGCCATTGACGAACTGGTCGCCAAGGGCGTGGTGCGACGCCGCCACGGTGCCGGTGTATTCGCCCTCGGTCCCAAGCTCGATCAGCCCCTGGCTGCGAGCTCCTTCACCGAAGACATGCTCGCTCGCGGCATGCGCCCCGGATCTCGTGTACTCTCCTTCGACGTGACGAAGGCCGGAGCCCACATCGGGCGCAGGCTGCACATCGTCGAAAGCGCCGAGGTCATCACGATCCTGCGTCTGCGCCTCGCCGACGATGAGCCCCTCGCGCTCGAAGAGCTCCATATCCCCTCTGCCCTCGTTCCCGGACTGTGCGCTGAAGACCTTGAGAACAGTTCGTTCTACGAACTGCTGCGCTCGCGCTTCGACATCGCTCTCAACCACAGCGTGCAGACCATCGAACCGACCCTCCTCGACGCCGATGAGGCGAAGGTTCTCGGCGTCCCCGAACAGTCCCCGGCGCTGCTCTTCGAGCGCACCTCACGCGGGGCCGAGGGCATTCCCTTCGAATTCGTCCGCTCGGTCTACCGCGGCGACCGCTACAAGATCCGCACCGAACTCACCCTGCCCGACCAGCAGCCCGCCGCGGCTTCGCAGCCGAAGTCAGAGCAGTCCGCAGACGAACAGCCTCAAGGAGGCCGCTCATGATCATCGCCGGCCTCATGACAGGAACCTCCGCCGACGCCCTCGACGTTCTCCTCGCCGAATTCGCCTACGATCCGCAGAGCACCGAGGCCGACCTGAGAGTCCGCATCCTGGCCAGCCGGGAGCTCGAATTCGATCGCGAGCTGCGGGCCGACATCCTGCGCCTCCTCGAACCCCGCGACGTTCCCCTGTCCTTGGTCTCCAGCGTCGATGCTCACCTCGGACGGTTCAGCGCCGGGGCGGTGCAGCAGGTGTGCGCCGAAGCCGGAGTCGACTGCGATCTCGTCGTCTCCCACGGGCAGACGGTGCGCCACGACATCGCCGACGGTACCGTCACCTCGACCCTCCAGATCGGCCAACCCGCCTGGATCGCCGAGGCCACCGGTTCACCCGTCCTCTCCGACGTCCGTGCCCGCGACGTCGCCGCCGGTGGCCAGGGTGCCCCGCTCGTCGGGATCCTTGACAGACTCCTTGCCGGTGACGTCGAAACACCGACCGCGGTGCTCAACCTCGGCGGGATCGCCAACATCACAGTCCTCGCGCCCGAGAACGATCCGCTCGCCTTCGACACCGGTCCCGCCAATGCCCTCATCGATATCCTTGCCGGCAGGATCAGCGGCGGAGAAGACACGTTCGACCGTGACGGCACGTTGGCGGCACGGGGCCGCGTCGACGAGGAGCTGCTCACCGAGCTGCTGGCCGATCCGTACTACCGGCTTCCGGCGCCGAAGTCGACGGGCAAGGAACTCTTCCACACCGACTACCTCGACGGTTTCCTCGCCACGAGGACCCACCTCGGCGAGCATGATGCCATCGCCACTGTCACTCAACTGACCGCACGCACGGTTGCCGAGGCCTGTCGAGGACACGGCGTCACCCGGGTCATCGCCTCCGGTGGCGGAACGCGGAATCCGACGCTGATGCAGCGCCTGCGCACCGAGCTCGGCGATGCCGTCACTCTGACCAGCACCGATGAGGAATTCGGCCTCCCCGAGGGCGGCAAGGAAGCACTCCTCATGGCACTTCTGGGATGGCTGACCTGGAATGGGCTGGCCGGAACAGAACCGAGCCTCACCGGTGCCGGGCACCCGAGCATCGCTGGGAGACTGAGCCCGGGCAAAGGCTCACTGCGGCTGCCGGAACCGCTGCACCGAAGACCCACTCATCTGAGAATCCTGCACTGAAGCACACCTCTCGAAGCAACGCACACCCCTTGTACGAAGGAGACACACCATGCAGATCATCGACCTTCTGGTGATCATCGCCTACCTTGCCGCCACGGCGTGGTTGGGTCTGAAGCTCAGCGGAAAGCAGAAAGACCTCCAGGGCTACTTCCTGGGTAGCCGGAACATACCCTGGTGGGCGGTGTGTCTGTCCGTGGTCGCGACCGAGACCAGCGCGCTGACGGTGATCGGCATCCCGGTCATGAGCTACCTCGGCGACATCAACTATCTGCAGCTGGGGCTGGGCTACATCCTCGGCCGAGTCATCGTCGCTTTCTTCATGCTCCCGAAATACTACGACGGTGAGATGCTGACCGCGTACGCCTACCTGGGCAAACGCTTCGGCACCTCGACCCAGACGACTGCGGGTGTGACCTTCCTGTTCACCCGTCTCCTGGCCGACGGCATCAGGGTCCTCGCCGCAGCGATTCCCGTCAAGGTGATCCTCGACGGTCTGGGCATCCACACGAACTACTTCGTCATCATCGTCGTCCTCTCGCTGGTGACGATCGCCTACACCTTCATCGGCGGGATCAAGGCCGTGGTCTGGGTCGACGTGGCCCAGATGTGCCTCTACGTCGTCGGCGGTCTCCTCACCATCATCGTCATCACCGCGACCTTCGGCGGCGGCTGGGTGGCCGATGCCGCCGAGGCGGGCAAGCTCAATATGTTCATCTTCGAGGGCAATCCGATCTCGGCCCCAGACTCGTTCATTCCCTCGCTGCTCGGCGGTGCGGTCTTCGCCATGGCCTCGCACGGCTCAGACCAGCTCATCGTCCAGCGTCTCCTGTCCTGCAGGTCCAAGGTCGAGGCGCAGAAGGCACTCATCGTCTCGGGCATCGTCGTCTTCGTTCAGTTCGCGGTCTTCCTCGCAGTCGGCCTGGCACTGTGGGCCTATTACGACCACGCCCTGCCTGCTGACCTGGGGCTCAGCCGCGATGACGAGATCTTCCCGCTCTTCATCATCGAAGGTCTGCCGCCCGGCGTCTCGGGGCTGCTGCTGGCCGGCATCCTCGCAGCGGCCATGTCGACCCTGTCCTCGTCGCTGTCGGCTCTGTCCTCCTCGACGGTCAACGATGTCTACGCACGGCTGAAGAGGACGCCGATGACCGACGCCGAGGGCTTCAAGGTCGGGCGCTGGGCGACCATCGGCTGGGGAATCGCCTTCATCCTCCCGGCCACGGTCTTCCAATCCGATGAGGGCAACATCGTCATCCTCGCGTTGGGCGTCGCGGGCATCACCTACGGCGGGCTCCTGGGAGCGTTCGTCTTCGGCATCGTCAACAAGCGCGCCACAGCAGTCGATGCGAACATCACGTTCGCGCTGGCGGTCGCTGTCAACGCCTTCTTCTTCGTCATGGAGAAGTACGTCACCGGCGAGGTCTGGGTCGCCTGGCAGTGGTACCCGCTGCTCGGCGTCATCGTCATGGTCGGCGTCGGCGGGCTCCTGTCCCTGCGCCACCCGAAGACGCAGAATCGGAACACCGTCGCCGAGGTGGAAGGCAGCAACCGCTGATGACGCAGTCCCAACAGCCGTCGACCCAGCGCCCGCTGTCGCCGACGGAGCAGCGCAATCCCCGCAGCGAGGGACTCGACGAGCTCGACACCCTCGGCGTCCTGAAGGTGATGAACGGCGAGGACCAAGCCGTCCTCACCGCGGTCGCGAACGCCCTGCCGCAGTTGGCGGAACTCGTCGACATCGCGGCCGAGCGGATGCGCCGAGGAGGTGCGGTTCACTACTTCGGAGCCGGCACCTCCGGTCGCTTGGGAGTCCTCGACGCCAGCGAACTCCTGCCGACGTTCAATCTCGAACCAGGTCGCGTGGTCGGACACATCGCCGGCGGCCAGGCAGCACTGGTCAACGCTGTGGAGAACGCCGAGGACTCCGTCGATGACGGACGCAGAGTCGGGGCAGAGCTGGGCCCGAACGACGTGGCGATCGGAATCGCGGCGAGCGGTTCGACGCCCTATGTCCGCGGTGCGCTGGAGGCCGCCGGTGAGGAGGGCGCGCACACTGTGCTCATCTCGAACAACCCCGAGGCCCCCGTCGCCGAGGCGGCTGCTGACCATATCGTGCTCGACACCGGGCCCGAGGTGGTGACGGGGTCAACCCGCCTCAAAGCCGGCACAGCACAGAAGCTGACCCTCAATGGCTTCTCGACGGCATTGATGATCGCCCTCGGCCGCACCTGGCGCAACCTCATGGTCTCCGTCGTCGCCACCAATGACAAACTCCGGGAGCGGACCGTGCGTATCCTCTGCGAAGCTGCGGATCTCTCAGAGGCGAAGGCACGAGACCTCTTGGAGCGCTGCGGCGGCGAACTCAAGACAGCCCTGGTCGTCTCCTTCACTTCGGTGACCCCTTCGGCTGCGGCCAAGCACCTCGCGGACAATGACGGGTCAGTCAAAGCTGCGATCGCCGCAGGCACCGAGGGCGGAACTGCCTCGGAGCGCGAGACCACATGAGCGCCTTCGTCCTCGGGATCGACATCGGCGGCACCGGCAGTCGGGTCGCACTGGCGAAGGTCGATGCCACCCGGAACCTGACCGTCGTCGCGATCATGACCGGACCTGGGGTAGAGATCAGTGCCGCCGGCAGCAATGTTCTCGACATTGCCTCTGGCCTCATCGCCTCAGCGCAGGAGACGTGGGGCGAACGTCTCGACCAGATTGCCGGCATTGGAATCGGCGCTACTGGAATTGCCTCGTTGGCCGAAGACCCAGCGTCCGCGATCGCCGAGATCGCGGGCAGGGCAGGGGCCCCCGCTGCCGCGGCGATCGACGCGGTCACTGCTCATCTCGGGGCACTCTCAGGAAGGGGAGGCGCGGTCACCGTCTTGGGCACCGGGGCGATCTCGATTGCACATCCGGGGCCAGGCGAGCACGGAATCATGTCCCCGAATTGGACTCGAACCGATGGTTGGGGGCACTTGTTCGGAGATCGAGGGGGAGGAGCCTGGCTGGGGAGACGGTCTCTTGAACTCGCGCTGCGCACCCATGACGGGGTTGACCCGAGTGGGCGCTCACTGCTCGAGTCCGCGACCCGGCTCTTCGGCTCACCAGGCACCTGGCCGTCTCAGTTCTACACTCGCGACAATAGAGCAGGGTTGCTTGCGGACTTCGCTGTCGAGGTCGCTGCACTCTCAGACTCCGGCGACGCCGTTGCCGCTGGACTGCTTCGTGAGGCTGGTGTCGAAGCTGCTCGCAGTGCTCTCGCCGCAGCGAAGAGCTTCAACAGTCCACTGTGCATCGCACTCACCGGGGGACTGGTCCGGGCTGGTGAAGCACTCGTCTCCGGGTTCAGAGAAGAGGCCGCTCGTCTCCATGCCGGTGTCATCATCGAGGAGGCCGCCGGTGATCCGTTGGCCGGATCTGTGAGGCTTGGCATTCTGGCTGCGCAAGGGAAGCTTCGCGCCCAGAACTCTGTGCTGTGGCTGTGAAATTCTGCAGCCGTGTGAGGCACTCAGCCTCTGCCGGGTCTCTGACCATCCGAAGTTCACGCACTCCGTCGTATTCATCTGTTTCTACGGCACCGTCGAAATCGAAGCCGTTTCTTCGGTAGAAGGCTTGAGCACGCGGATTCGGGTCGGCCACCCACAGAGAAGTTCGCTCTTCGGGACCGACGACAGCGTCAAGAAGCTGTTGTCCGATGCCCGAGCCGTGGACAGCAGCATATGTGTAGAGGACGAACAGCTGTCGCTCACCGGGACGATCTTCAGCTGCGGACGGGCCTGACAAGGCGATTCCGACTATGGCGCCGTCCTGGTCGGCGATCGCCGAGATATGGTCCGGATGATTCTCAGGCGTGATGAGCGAACACCACATCTTCCTGCGCTTGCCCATCATTTCAGGGGAATCGAGCAGCTCATCGGGCATGAGTCCGCGATAGGTCTCTCGCCAGGCCTCAACATGGACCTGTGCCACCGCCTCGACGTCGTCGATGACGGGAGGTCGAATCGCGAAGGACATACGACGAGGCTACAGCAGGCATGCGGGAGCCCCTGTTGCGCACCGAATGTTCATCTGGCCGGCATCCCAGGACCAACCGCTGGTCAGGATCCTCAACCAGGATCGACTCTGTGAGATTGAATCGCGAATCGCCCTCGGCAGCCGTCTATTCCGCTGTGGCTTCACCACCATCGGCAACCGACTTGCCTCAGGCAACCGCCTCACCTTCGGCTGGTCAAGCACCGTCGTCGGTCGACTCCCTGCCGGCGACCGATCCGGTATCGGCCGAACTCGAACTTCCCACCGGGCCGCGCACGCGGGCCTATCGGTTCTTCGAAGCGCTGCCGGCGATCGTCAGCTTCTCCGCCATCGGACTGGTGTTCATCCTGCCGTTCATCAACGCGATGGCTGGGGCGGTCTATGTGCTCATCGTCGTCGGTCTGACGCTGATACGAGCGATGCGCGGTGCGGTCGACGTCTCACGCGGCTTCGTGCGATACCGGCGCAGCTCTCGGGTTGACTGGGGGGCCAGACTGCTCGACATCGAACGGGCGATGGATGGGCTCCCGCCGCGACCGTATCCCTGGACGGGGTTTCAGGCCAAGGAGCATGCCGCGTCCATTGTCCGTGTGCGTGAGTTCCCGGGCGCGGTGGCGCGCCCTTCGACACTGCTCCATGCTGTCGTCGTCGCGGCCTACAACGAACCCTATGAGGTGGTCGCCGACGGAATCCGATCGCTCCTGCACACCTCGACCTCACCATCGAAGATCGTCGTGTTCTTCGCCTATGAGGAACGCGGCGGCCCACAGATGGCTGCGACAGCACGACGTCTGGCAGCCGAGTACGGTGACGGATTCGCAGCGTTCGTCCTCGTCGAACATCCAACTGGGATCCCGGGAGAGATCGCAGGAAAGGGAGCGAACATCACCTATGCGGGGCACAGACTGGCTCATTGGGTGAAGGCCAACGGCATCGATCCGGAGTCGGTCCTCGTCACCAGTCTCGATTGCGACAACACACCCCATGAGGCGTATTTCGACTCCGTCGCATACGAATACGCGCTCGCTCCCGATCGCTCCCACCTCTCGTTCCAACCCATCAGCCTGTACATCACGAACATCTGGGAGGCGCCCGCGCCGTCGCGTGTCGTCGCGAGCGCGAACTGCTTCTGGAATCTCACCACAACGGTGCGTCCTCTCGCGCTGCGCAATTTCGCCTCTCACACGCAGCCGCTGACCGCTCTCATCGACATGGGGTTCTGGTCGACACGGACCATCGTCGAGGACGGCCATCAGTATTGGCGCAGCTGGTTCCATTTCGATGGAGACTATCGCGTCGTTCCCATCCATGTCCCGATCTATCAGGACGCAGTGCTCGCCGGCGGATTCAGGGACACGATGGTCGCACAGTTCAAGCAGCTCAGCCGATGGTCCTATGGCGCCAGCGATGTGCCCTATGTGGGGGTGAGAGTGTTCGCCGGTGATGCTCGGACACCGTTCTGGCCAGGAGTCCTGCGCTTCTTCTCCCTCCTCGAGGGTCATGTCAGTCTGGCCTCGATCTCCGTCATCATCGCCGTCGGCGGGTGGATCCCCTTTGTCGTTGCGTCACAGACCGGCCAGGTCACCAGTCTCATCGAGCGGATGCCGATGACGGTTGGTCTGGTGCAGCAGGTCAGCATGATCGCCCTCATCGCATCCATCCTCGTCTTCAAGTCGCTGTTGCCGCCTCGTCCGGTTCATGTTCCGCAGGTACGGCGTCTGACCATCTGGCTGCAGTGGCTGCTCTATCCGCTGACTCTGCTCATCTTCAACTCATCGACGGCGCTGCACTCACAATGGCGTCTGCTCACCGGTCGCTACCGTGAACGCTTCGATGTCACTGAAAAGGTCTCCGGCACTTCCCGCAGAACGGTGTGAGAGACGACTCTCGCCCGCGGTCGACTCTCGCCCGCGGTCGACTCTCGCCCGCGGTCAGTTCTTAACTTCGCAGCCACCGGTGATCCGAACACACTTCGCAGCCACCGGTGCTGAGTCTGGCCGCATCATGTCTTTCGACTCGCCCGTGGACTAGCATCGACTCTGTGCCCGCAATGCTGAGGAACACAATGCTGAGGAGCGTGTCATGACAGACGCCGCGCACGACCAGTTCGATGTCGAATACGACTGCATCATCTCCGGAGGTGGGCCCGCCGGAATCGTCGCCGGGCTGCTCCTGGCACGCGGAGGCGTCAGCGTTGTGGTGCTGGAGAAGCACACTGACTTCTTCAGAGATTTCCGCGGTGACACCATCCACCCGTCAACGCTGCGGCTCCTCGACGAGCTCGGACTCTACAACGAGTTCGCGCAGATCGCTCACCGCAGGGTGACCAATATCAGTCTTGTCGGCGATGACGGTCGGGATTACATCCTCGGCGACCTGTCCAGACTGAACACAGCGCATCCGTTCATGACGCTCGCACCACAGTGGGACTTCCTCAATCTGCTGGCAAAGGCGGGGGAGGCTGAACCTGGTTTCGATCTGCGGACGGGAGTCGAGATGACCTCATTGGTCTGGGACGACGACAGGGTCGTCGGCGTCCGCGCACAGACTTCCGAAGGTGAGACCGAGTTGCGCGCACCACTCGTCGTCGCTGCCGACGGACGCTGGTCGAAGGCCCGGGACGAGGCGCAGCTGTCGATGCGGGAGCTGCGGTCCACGATCGACGTATGGTGGTTCCGGATCGACACCCAGGCGCAGCTGACCGAATCTATTGCTCCCCGAGCCAAGGGCGGCAATGTGTTCGTCGCGATTCCGCGCGACGGGCACGTCCAGATGGCTCGTCTCATCCCGAAGGGTGAGGACGCACGCTTCCGTGAGCGGGGGATCGAGTCTCTTCGTCGTGCGGTCGCAGAGACATTCCCTGCGCTGGCAGACGATGTCGGAGCACTCCAGCTTGATGACGTGAAACTCCTCGATGTGCGCCGCAACGAAGCCAAACGCTGGTTCATCGACGGGCTGCTGTGCATCGGCGACTCCGTCCATGCCATGAGTCCGTTGGGCGGAGTCGGCGTCAACCTGGCGGTTCAGGACGGTGTGGCCACGGCTCGTCTTCTGGCCGAGGCCCTGCGTTCAGGGAGTGTGTCCACCCGCGATCTCAAACGGGTCCAGCGCCGACGATTGCTGACGACGAAGGCCGTCGAGCTGCTGCAGGGCGGCATTCACCGGATGATCGAGCCGGTCGTCCACAACGGCGGAGTCATCCGCCCGCCAGTACCGATCCTGTGGCTGCTGAAGACGTTCCCCGCGCTGACTGTGATTCCGGCGCACATCCTCGGCTTGGGCGTCACCCCCGAACATGCTCCGGAGTTCGCTCGACGTACAGTCGATGGCATCGACCGGAAGGCAGAGGGTCGGAGGGCGGAGGGCCGGAGCCGGACCGCGCAGGAAGCCTAGTCCCGGTACCGACGCTGCCGCGCCAGCAGTGTGGTCAGTTGGTGACACTCTGCTTCGGTCATCGAATCCAGACCGAAGCGGGCATCGGCGACGATCTGACTGGCTCGATCGGTCAGTGCCCGACCTCGCGGTGTGATCTCGGCGAAGACTTCACCGTCGTCACCGGGCTCCATGACTCTTTCGATCAGCCCATTGTCTTCGAGCCACCTGACCGATGAGAAGGACGAGCTGGCTTCAACTTGCAGCTGGTCCGTGAGCTCGACCAGAGGGAGTGCGCCCTGCTGGTCGAAGAACAGGAGGAGCAGCACCTCGTAGCGGGCATAGGTCAGACCCAAGGGACGAAGCTTCTCGTCGAGGTCGGAGATGAGACGTCGGTGAGCACGCATCAGCTCCGTCGCCGTCTGCATGCGGTCGCGTTCGGGCCACCGCAGCTCCCATGAGCTTGCAGCCCTGGCAACAGGGTCGTTCAACGCAGGCAGTGCGCTGCCGATTCTGAATTCCTCGGACTTGCTGAAGCCGTGGCCGGTATCGAGCTCCATGGTCGACCACTCTCCGGTGTCCACGTCAGGACCTGCCCCAGTGCGCACGGTCGAGTGACCATCGGTTCTCGCTCCCGCATTGAAACGAGGCTCACTGTCGACAACAGCTGGCTCAGGGTGTGGTTCGAGGCCGTCGCCGCGGTCGTAGTCGTATTCGTAGCCGTAGGCATCGTCGGAATCGGAGCCACCCTCGACATCGGCGTGGAGGTCCGCGTCTGTCTCCAGGTCAGTATCCGGTTCCTCAGCGTCATCCTCCTTGTTCTTGTCATTGAAGGATTTGATGGCTGAACGCAGTCCGGAGCGCTGAATCACCGTCTGGATGGTGAGGTCCCTTTCGTCCGGTCGTCCGACAAAACGGATATCGCGCAGGCCCTGGTCCTGAGCGGCTGACTCGAAGACGAAATGCCCGTATCTGAAGATCCGACCCATGAGCGGTTTGTGCACCGAGATGTCGAGAATACGCGACATCGGCATCGTCGCCTTGTGCTGGGTGAAGAGCCCGTGGATTCTGAACACCCGCATGTTCGTGATGACGAACCGGTCCATATGCACGAACAGTGCACGGTAGACGCCGAACAGGGCAATGGCGGCGCCGATGCCAAGCGGGATCGGGGCGAAGTCAACTGGGACCGCGAAGCTGATGGCTGCGACGGCCAATCCAAGCGCAATGATGAGCGAGGGGGCGACGAAGGCGAGGAAATGGCGACGTACTTCGTCGACAATGAGCTCACCTTCTTCGGCGATGAGGTGATTTTCGACCCTCGGATCGATCAGTCCCCTGAACACGTCAGGCTGCTTCCGGCGCGATTACGAGGACAGAGTAGTGAAGAAAGTGACCAATGAGCCGACACCGGTTCCCACTGCCTCGAACGCGTTCCGCACTGCATCGGCTGAATCTTCTGGCCGACTGAACAGATAGAACGCCACAAATATGACGACGAGCGTGAGGACGGCCTTTTTTACCCACTTCACAATGGACTCCTCTTTGCCGCGTCGCTGGGAAGGCGGATGCGGACAATTGGTTGCACAACCCGTTAATCGTAACCGCCCTTGCTGGGTGCCTCGGAGTAGGCGCGCCCAAAACCTGTGATCGTCATCTCATATACCGAGAATTGCAATCACATCGCCGCCGAGGTGACCGTTCCCCTGCCAGCGCCCCCTCGGATGCCATTCCGGTTTCCCTCAGTCCGGTTAGACGGTCAGCACCCCTGTGCAGGCAGCGAAATCTGCGTACTGTTGAGGGTATGAGAAAACTATTTGATTCCATTCGCAAAGTTGGTTTCCGTCGCGGTCCTGACCGGATTCTCGGCGGTATTGCCGCCGGTCTCGCCGAGGCCACAGGGATGAACGTGTGGCTGATGCGCCTGCTGGTCCTCATCTCGTTCCTGCTTCCGGTCCTGGGGATCGGCGCCTATCTCGTCGCCTGGGTCCTCACCCCATGGCAGGACGGAAGTATTCCAGTTGAGCAGGCGTTCGGCGGCCGCCTTGAACGGTAAGTGAACATTTGGTGTCGGCAGCTTCACGTCCGATTCGCTGACTCGATGGTAAAATTCCGGGCTGATCCATGCAGCGGTGTCTGACCTCGTGCGACCGACCAGTCCTGGACTCGAGCTCATCTGCCTGGGCGCCGCGCGCCGGGAGCCGGAGTTCGCGCAGAGGATTTCACGCCAGAGATCTGCTGGACCGCAGAAGATCTCATCCGACTGAGAGAAGCGAAAGCCCCGCAATCCCTGATGTCTACTGGGATTGCGGGGCTTTCGCATGTGGGTGGGCCCCGTGGGGATCGAACCCACGACCCACGGATTAAAAGTCCGTTGCTCTACCAACTGAGCTAGAGGCCCCGCCCCAACTCAGCCGCGTGGACAAGCGTCACACCGGAGTTGTTGGAGACTCAATAATATTAGAGGTAAGGAGCCCGAATACTCAAACCGGTTAGCGGTGGCAACCGGTCGGCTTCACCCGCTGATCACTTTCCGAGTTCAGGGCGCTCGTCACCGGTGTCGGTGCGCGGGAGAGCATCCGGTGCGGTGGGATCCTCATCGGCCGCCTCGTCGATGACATCGGACTCAATGGCCTTGTTCTTCTTGATCGTGCCGCGCAGAGCCGCGATGTTCTTCAGGCCTGCCAGCAGCTTGCGATCCTTCTTCGGAGCGACATACTCAGGATCGGTCTCCAGCGGGAAGATCGTAGGCGCGGCGCCGAAGGCCTCGGTCGACTCATTGGCGACCTTGCGGGCCATCTGAGCGTTGACCACGCCGCCGATGATCGCGCCGATGCCGAAGGGCAGCAGGCGACCGACCAGCGAGCCACCGGCACGAGCGGCGAACTTGCGGATGAAGGTCTTGCGCAGCTTCCGCACCAGCAGGTCGACGACCGGGGCAGGGAGCTGCTTCGTCACGGTAGAGCCCCAGTTGCCGAACATCGACTCCGAGCCGCCGGACTGCTTGCTGAACTTCTGGACGAGGTTCTTTCCGTCCTTGCCGAGCATGAGCCCCAGCACCAGCGCATTCGCGCGTTTGGAGTCCTGAACCGGAAGGCCGTGGATCTCCGAGATCGCCTGTGCGAACAGTGCCGTGCCTTCGAGGAATCCGGCGGTCTCAGCGGTGGCCACACCGAGTGCAGCTGTCGTGCCGAGTCCCGGGACTGCAGCGGTGGCACCGACCGCAGCGCCACCCGAAGTGGTCAGCGCGAGGTAATGCCGGCGAATGATCTTGATGAGCTCTTCCGGAGTCGCATCCGGATTCCGGCGACGCAGGCTGCGCACATAGGCAAGGGCCACTGGGCGCTGGACCGACAGAAGCTTCGACAGCATCGACTGGGCGCGGGGGTTGAGGGACCCGTCCTCGTTGACAGCGAATTTCGCCGCCTTGTCCAGGCCCTTCTTCGCCACTGATGATTTTGCCACGGGAGTTCCTCCTCGTTGTCTGCACTCGCGACCTGCTGGTCGCAGGCCCGAATTTGTCACCAGTTTAGTAGTTGCCACTGTGAACCTGACGAATGAATCCTGACCGGGAGACGAAAGCCTGGTCTGACCGGCGGGAGGCGAAAGCCCGTACATGGTGGAGCGCCGGTCAGATCAGGGGACTAGAATGCTCTGACGATGACACAGCCACGCTTTCACCGCCCGATACCCCTGGCCGATCCCGATTCGGTCAGTGCCTCGAATGACCCAGTGACCAGATCAGAGACCTCTCACGCGACCGCCGCACTTCTGCTCGGAGACTCGCTCGGACGGCGCGATGAGGCCGCGACGAAGCGGTTCGTGGAGTTGGCCGACGACATCGGTCTCGAAGTCATCGCCGAGATGTGGTCTGCTGCACCTGCCGTCTCAGCGCCGGGAGCGCTTTGGCGTCTGTATGCACTGCGTGAATGGATCCTCACCGCTCCGCGTGAGCTTGCCGACATGTTCTCCGCCGGGCAGCGCAGGATGACCGACGGCCTCGGACTCGATGAGATCCTTGCCGGCGTCGAGCTTCCCGCGGGCCCCGACGAGGTTGCCCGTGCCATTGATGAGATCCTCGCTGGAGCCTTCCGCGGGGACGTCGTCATCGCCCTCCTCCGGGCCGCAGCGTTCGTCGGCATGTGTGCCGAAGGCACCGACAGCTCCGAGACCGCCACGCGGCTGCGCCAGTTCGCGAAGGACCTCAAAGACGCCGCCATCTCCCACCGTCACGGCGGACTGGACTGACAGTCTCACCTCCTGACTGACGTTCCGGCCGCCTCGCTGATACGAGGGCTCGTCCTCCGAGATGGAACTGGGCCACGTACGCAGACTGTGAGATTTTCAACTCTCGTTCACCCGCCTCGGCGGTGGACTCATGAGCGTGAGCGAGTATCGTTGTGGGTGGCCTTCGTGGCCACCGGACGCTGGATCTGAAGCCCCGGGCTCCAAATTCAGCCGCTTCGAGCGGCCTACCGCCGAGAGGCGCTCTCGGTTCAGCGTCCGGCACATACAATTGAAGCAACATGCACATTCGTCCGGCTCGACCGGGCCCCGGGCAGGAGGAACGCATGCGGCTCAAACGAGTACCGCAGGACACTGTCTTCTACGAACGCCTGTCCGATCTGGTCGGGCAGATGCGGCAGTGCAACCTGGTGCTTGCCGAACTCTCCGGCATCGAAGTCAGCGAACGACGGCAGGTCGCAGACCGCCTCCGCGAGATCGGCGATCAAGCCGATGAGGACATGGGAGCCGTGCTCCGCGCGCTGCGCGAGAACTACATCACCCCGTTCGACCGCAATGACCTCTACCTGCTCGGTCATCACATGCGCGACATCTGCCACCTTCTCCACGGTGCCGGATTCGTCCTCGCCTCGGAGGCCTTCGACGAACTGCCTTCCGGTGTCCTCGAGACCCTCGCGGTCCTGTCCAACCAGACCGACCACACCTCGCGGATGGTCACTCGGCTGCCGGGCAAGCTCGATCAGTGGGACTACGTCGACTCCATCAACCGCCTCACCTACCAAGTCGAGGCCCTGCAATGGCGGATGTCTGACGCCGTGCCGAACTCGAAGCGCGGCCTGACGTACATGGCCGCGGTCTCCCAGTTGGGGCAGGCTTTCGTGCGTGCCGCATACGGCTTCACCGAGCTGGGCAAGGTCGTCGCCGCCATCGCGATCAAGGAATCGTAGTCCGTGGAGCTGCTCTTGGCGGGAGTCATCGTCACCGCGGTGATCTTCGCCGGTTCGAACGGTTTCCATGATGCTGCGCTGACGATCGGCAACGCCGTCGTCGGACGCTCCATCAACGCACGGTGGGCCCTGGGCCTAGCCGTCGTCTTCAACTTCATCGGCGCACTCTTGGGTGAGGGAATCGCCTCAGTCGTGGCCAACCAGATCGTCCACTTCGACGGCGACCCCGAGGTCATCCTCACCTCCCTGATCATCGCCTTCGTCGCCGCAACGGCGTGGAGTCTGTTCACCTACTACCTCGCGCTGCCTGTGTCCTCCACGCACTGCCTCATCGGCGGTCTCCTGGGTGCTGGGATCGTGCTGGGGTTCTCAGTCAACTCCGCCGAGGCGGTCAACTCGGTGATCCTGCCCCTCGTGATCTCACCGATCCTCGGATTCGTGCTCTCTTGGGGCCTGACAGCTCTGCTGTCGAAGACCTTTGCCGCTTCACCGCCCAAACCGCTCTTCCGCGGTGCGCGCATGGTCGACTCGGTGCTCACCGCCTCGCTGTCACTGGTCCACGGCATTCAGGACGCACAGAAGATCGCGGCCCTGGTCATGGTCGGGCTCCTCGCCGTGGACGCCAACCCGTACACCGAGCTCTCCGTCGTCGAGATCTCCTGGCCGGTGCGGCTGATCATCGCCGGAGCGCTGGCGCTCGGCACCGGCCTGAGCGGGTGGAGAGTCGTCCGCACACTGTCGGTCCGCATGGCCGGTCTCGACCCGCTGAAGTCCGCGACAGCAGATGCCACCGCCACGGTGCTCATGTACACGGCGGCGCTCATCATGCGGGTGCCGGTGTCGCTGACCTTCATCCTCGGATCTGCCATTCTCGGAACCCAGTTCGCCGGACGTCAGGGTCGCGCCCGGGCCCGCTTCATCGTTCCCATCGCCGGAGTCTGGGTGCTGACCATTCCCGCGGCCGCGGCGTTGGCGATCTGCATCGGCCTGGTGGTCAGGATCTTCACCGGCTGAGACGTCACCGCTGTGCGGCAGTGTGAGCCTTCCGACCGAAGACGATCCCTGTCGTGATCATGGCTGCTGCGAGGACGAAGTGCAGCCAGTTGTCAGCGGTGTTGAGCGGAACGAAGTTTCCCATGGACTCCATCGGAACAATGAGGCCGTAGATCCACAGCACGGCGTAGATGATGCCTCCGACGATGAGGTAGGTCTTGGCCAGTCGGCGTGACTTGAGCCCGAGCAGGCCGACGACGCCGAAAAGCAGATGGACGATGTTGTGCAGCACCGAGACCTGGAAGATCCCCAACAGCGCGGCTTGCGAATGATGCCCGGCGAACATCATCGTGTCCAAGTCCTTGGTGATGCCCGGGACGAAGCCCAGGATGCCCACCAGGAGGAACACGGCCCCGAAGATGCCTGAGACGATCTGGACGCTGGTGCGGCCAGTGTGAGCTGATGATGAAACTGTGTGAGTGCTCATGACGATCCTTTCGAAGACTTTCGTCGTACATCATCTGATTCGGAGCGGATTGTGGCGTGGATGGGTTCGGTCGAGTCTTTTCTGCCGTGGCTTTCGAATGCACCCGGTATTCCGGGCTGATCGGGTGCCGCGACGGTAGTCTGGTGACGGTGAAGGTTCGCGTAGCAAAGTTGTGGCGCAGGCTGCTGGTCCTGCTGATCGGCGGCGTCATCGCCGTGCCCTACGCGGCGGTCGTGATCTGGATCGTGACTGCCTCGAACCAGGTCGGCAACCGCGCCGAGTCGCTGACCATCATCGTCGTCGGAATCATCGCTTTCGCGCTGCTGTGCATTCCAGCATTCCTCGCCGTCATCCGCGCCCTCGAACGCACACTGGCCGAGCAGCTGCTCGAACTGAGCATCCCCATCCCGCCGAGGCGGCCCCGACCGGCCGATCGACTGCGCGGTGCCCTGTTCTACTTCGGTCACACCTTCGCCGGCGCACTGCTTCTATTCACGATCGTCGTCCTCATCCCCGCCGCCATCGTTCTCGTCGGTGACCCCGGGCAGGCTCACGAACTCTCCAGCGGTCTGATCGGAACCGCGACGAGCCCTGCAGCCACCGTGCTGCCCGCAGGGCTGATCCAAGCCCTCGCCGTGGGAATCCTGCTGATGTGCATCATCAGCATCGTCGTGGAGGGATACTTCCTGCCGAACTATGCGCTCATTCTCCTCGGCCCGTCGGCGGCCGACCGCGCGGAGCTCGCTGGCCGCGAGCGGGCCCGCCGGTTCCGCCGCACGGTGCTTGCCCGCGAGGTCCACGACTCGATCGGCCACGCACTGACCGTGACGACGATGCAGGCAGCAGTCGCCAAGCGCGCACTGCAGACCGACCCCACCGTCGCCGAGGCGGCAGTCGACGAAATCGCCCGCACCGGACGTGAGGCGGTGGCCGAGTTGGACCACGTTCTCGCGCTGCTCCGCACGGAGGCCGATCTGGAGGCAGATGATGACTCCGTCATCAGTGCGGAAACGGCACAACCACCTCGGCGAGCGATCGAGGATTTCGAGGTCCTGGCCGAGGAGGCGAGATCAGTGGGGCACCCGACTCAATTGAGAACCCGCGGCGACCTGGGGTCAATGCCGTCAGCCGTGGCGCACGAGCTGCATCGGATCATGCGGGAGGCTCTGACGAACTCGCTTCGCCATGCCTCAGACCCGGGGGCCTCGGTGTCGATCAGCGTCGATGCGAGATTCGTGACGTTGACGGTGAGCAACGCCTGCGTGGTGAGCACCAGCGGTGCGAGGAGCAATGCGGGTGCAGGCCGTGGACTGCAGGGGATCAGGGAGCGTGTTGAGCTCTTCGGCGGGGAAGTTCGGTGGACTGCAGATGGTGGCTCGTGGACGCTTGAGGCCGTGCTGCCGACAGACAGCGGCACTGTACGAGTTGCGAACGAGGAGAGACAGACATGAGCATCAGGGTGGTCCTCATCGATGACGAGCCGTTGGTCCGTGCCGGGCTCGCGGCGATCATCGACTCGGACATCGGACTCGAAGTGGTCGGCGAAGCCGGCGATGGTGTCGACGCCATCGACCTCGTCCAGCGAACGCAGCCCGATATCGTCATCATGGACGTGCGTATGCCGCAGCTCAACGGACTCGAAGCGACTCGGTTGCTCGTCGCGCGGCAGGACCCTCCACGTGTGCTCATCCTGACCACCTTCGACAGCGACGACTACGTCTTCGAAGCGCTGCGTGCCGGTGCCGATGGCTTCGTCCTCAAGCGGGCCCAGCCGGAGGAACTCCTCCGCGCCGTGTACGTCGTGGCCGGTGGGGAAGTGCTCCTGTATCCGCAGAAGGTGCGTGAGATGGCGGCTCAGGCGGGGAGGCGCGAAGACCTGGCCGGTGTTGCCCAGCTGAGCAGTCGCGAGCAGGAGGTGCTCTCACTCATGGCGCGCGGCCTGAGCAATGTCGAGATCGCCGGTGAATTGTTCCTCGGCAGTGAGACGGTCAAGACCTATGTCAGCTCGCTGCTCGGCAAGCTCGGCGCCAGGGACAGGACCCAAGCCGTCATCAGAGCCTTCGAATCGGGATTCATCACCCTCTGAGGGGCATGCTTCACCCTCTGAGGGGCATGCTTCACCCTCTGAGGGATGCCGTTCACCCGTTCGGGGGAGCCTGCCGAGACGGCTTCGGCGCGAGTGTTGAAGCATGAAGACAACACAGAGCTGTACACAGTCAGAACATCCATCTCAATCGACGCACGCACTCGATCTGGGTGTCACTATGCTCGGCCTGAGCGCGGTCTGGTCACTGACCATGCTGGTCGTCTCCGTGCTGTGGGGGAGCGGACTGCTCGTCTCTCCGTTCGGTCATGCGGAACCGGGTGAGTACAGCACACTGCTGGACTATCTCTCCATCCCTGCTGGAGCAGCACTGGTCGGGTCCTGTGCGCTGCTGAGCCTGACCCTCGCATCGGCCCTCCTGACCCTGCCACGACTGCGCGGCAGAGCCGTCGCAGCAGTTGGAGGCTTCGCGGTCTTCCTCGCCCTCGTCACCACCCTGGTCTTCACCGACACCTTGGTGTTGGCATACCTCGGCTACACATTGAGCCTGCAGTTCCCGCCGATTCCCATCGCCGTGCTCTGGCAGGGATTCATGCTGCTCGGCCCGGGGCTGTGGGCGGCGGTGTGGGCATCGCTGGAGGGCCGCCGGCGACGCAGCCGGGCAGACGCCGATGGTGCGGCCATGGACGCTTCTGTCGGCGATGCCTGTGTCGGCGATGCCTCCGCCGCGGGGGCGACCTCTGCGAAGGCTGCCGAAGATCACCGGCCCGTCCAGGTCAGTGCCAAGATCGCCGTCGGCGTGGCCGTGGCGGTTCCCGTCATTTATGCATCCACTCGTATTCTGTGGGCACTGGGTATCCCGTTCGGGCTCAGCTCCGAGTTCTATTCCGCAGGCCTCCAGGTCGGGATGTGGCATTCAGGTCTCGCCTTGGCGATCGCCGGACTGGCCGGAGCACTGCTGACCCTGGGGCTGGTGCAGAAATGGGGAGAGAGGTTTCCGCGCTGGACAGGGCCGCTGGCAGGACGACGTGTGCCCATCCTCCTCGCCACGATTCCCGCCGGCATCGTCACATTGGCGATGTTCACCGGAGGCATGGGCATGATCCATTCGGTCCTGCTCAACGGTGTCAGCATCAATGGCAACTGGGTGACGATCGGCCCGACTCTCCTGTTCCCGCTGTGGGCTCTGGCACTCGGCTGGGCCACCTATGCTTACCGTGCCAGACGACTTGATGCCCGCGCTTCCAGGCGGCAGTGACAGGTCGTTTCAGCATGCGCTGCTGGTGGGATCGGATGACCGTGTGCTCTCACATGCGGCGGTGTCGGCGGCTGAGCGTCCTGTGTCGAAGCAGAGTGACCAGGCTGTGGATGAGCGCCGGCGCTGAGGCGATGAGCAGCAGGATGCCACCCAGTGTGGTCATGGACAGCAGCACTGCACCGCCGATGACGAAACCGGTGAACAGCACGGCCGAGATCACCCCGCGGGCCAGAAGTTCGAGGCCCGCGACCCGGCGGTCCAGTTTGGGCGTAGCCACCGAGAGCTCACCGTTCTCGAGCCTCTGGACCAGGCCGTCGAGGCGTCCCGGCAGGCCGAGCGTCAGGCGCACAAGGTTGATTGCCTCCTTCGCCACAGTGCCGGCGGCGCCGCCCTTCTCCTCTTCGATCAGCTCGCTCGCATAGGGTTCGACGACCTCCCAGATGTTGAACGAGGGATTGAGCGAACTGCACAGACCCGAGACCATGGACAGCGAGCGAATGATGAGGAAGAGGTTCTCCGGCAGCTGCACGGGCAGATCCCGCACCACCGATTCGAAATCCGTGGAGAAGGCTCGCAGCTCCTTCTCATCGACGTCGCGCAGCTGGGCGAACCCCATGCCTCCGAACCGTGCGAAGAGTCCCGTGAGAGAGCGTTCGAGCTCTTCCGTGTCCGCGCCCTCGAGCAGAACTCCGATGAGTCCGACGCTGGCGACGAGGCGGCGGGAGTCCCGCATCGCCACGGCGATGATGAGCTCCCGCAGACCCGCGCGCAGATTCTCCGGCACGTGCCCCATCATCCCGAAGTCGATGAAGGTCAGATGCCAGTCGACCCCCGCCGAGGTGGGCGCGGAGCCCGACCCCATCGCCGCCGGACTGACCGCCGAGGCTGTCCCCGGGTTTGCAGGTGTCACGAAGATGTTGCCCGGGTGGGGGTCGGCGTGGAAGAAGCCGGTCCGGAAGAGCTGATCGAACATTGTGTGCGCGAAGGTCGTTGCAACCTCGTGGGGGTCGATCCCGACTCGACGCAGCGCAGCGACGTCGTTGGCCTTGATCGCTGTGACGTCTTCCAAGGTCAGCACCTGTGGTGTGGTCTGTTCCCAGACGATCTGCGGAGCATTCACCCTGGCCGACTCAGCCGCATCCACGGCGAAGGCCTCCGCATTCGCCGCTTCATGGAGATAGTCGATCTCTTCGAGGCTGACATGGGCGAACTCTTCGACCAGCGCCGGCATGTCGACGCGACGGGAGACGAACTGGACGCGGGAGAGCCATCCGGCGATCCGGCGCAGTGCACGCAGATCGACCTCGACGATATCGGCGATGCTCGGACGCTGGACCTTGACGACCACCTCGGCGAAACCGATCTCTGCGGCGATCTCCGGGGTCAGGATCGCTGAGTGCGCCTGACCCAGGGATGCCGCGGCCAATGGGCGGGGTTCGAAGGAGGAGAAGGCATCGGTGAGTGCCGTCCCCAGCTGTGCTTCGGCAAGGTCGCGGATCTGGTCGAAGGGGACCGGGGCGACTTCGTCCTGCAGGCCCTCGAGTTCTTTGGTGATCTCGGGCGGGAGAACATCCATGCGCGAGGAGAGGAACTGACCGACCTTGATCATCAGACCGCCGAGTTCCACGGCCAGAGTGCGAAATCGCCTGGCCGTGGAACGCCAGCGCGCCACCCGACCTCTTGCCGCGAGACGACCCAGGCCGATTCGCGGCAGCGTCATCTCGAACCACCAGGCCATGACCATCTGGGCCGCGGCGAAGCGGAGGATCCGACCGTAACGAGCCCGAAGGGTTCGCGCCGTCACTGTTCAGTCCTCGGCGAGGATCGAATACAGTCTGCGCTTGGTGTCCTCGAGCGCGGTGACCGCCTCGGCGACCTGCTCCTTGCTGCCGGACCGGCCGACCTGAGCTGCTGCCTGCGCCAGCTCGACGCCGGCCTTGGCCAGATTTGCGGCCCTGGGCGCTTCGGGCTTCTTCGCCGATTCCCATGGAGCATTGGACTCCGGCTCGGATGCGACTTGCTCGCGTCCGGCCTCGGTGAGTGAATAGGTCTTGCGTCCGCTGGAGGACTCGGAGCTGATGAGGCCCTCATCCGTGAGCAGCTGCAGCGTCGGATAGACCGATCCCGGGCTGGGCTTCCAGCTGCCGCCGCTGCGTTCTTCGATCTCTTGAATGATCTGGTAGCCGTGCATCGGGGCTTCGGCCAGCAGCGTGAGGATTCCGGCGCGGACATCCCCGCGGTTCATGCGGAACGGCTGTTTGGGGTTGAAGGATGAGCGCAGCTGCTCCACTGCTTCCCAGATATTCGCCCCGCCCCAATCGCCGTTCCGACGAGAGAAACCTCCGTGATTGAATGGCTCGTTCATGATGACCTCCAGGTCTGATCGAATCGCCTTGACGATATATAACGATATATCGGCGATGGGTTGCTGGGAAGGTCGTTCTGTCGATTGCGGAGGCAACTCGCAGACCATGTTCAGGCCGGGGCGTGATGGCGAGGTCTCTTGGGGTGGAGACCTCGCCCCTTAACCACTATGAGCCGTGAAAACAGGTAACGGTTGGTAACTTCGCCGCGATCCGAGCTCTTGGGTCGCGACGAAGTTACCAACCGTTGGACATTCTCGCTGAGGACTGCGGTTGCCGCCCACGCAGCCGCAGGCCAGGCTTCAGATCATCCGAAGCGACCGGAGATGTAGTTCTCGGTTTCTTCCTTCTCTGGGTTGGAGAAGATCGTCGAGGTCTCGTTGAACTCGATGAGCTTGCCCGGTTTGCCGGTGCCTGCGATGTTGAAGAACGCGGTCTTGTCGGACACACGAGCGGCCTGCTGCATGTTGTGAGTGACGATGACGACCGTGTACTGGTCCTTGAGGTCGTTGATGAGATCCTCGATGGCCAGTGTGGAGATCGGATCCAGCGCGGAGCACGGTTCGTCCATGAGCAGGACCTCGGGCTCAACGGCGATCGCGCGAGCGATGCACAGGCGCTGCTGCTGACCGCCGGAGAGTCCAGAGCCGGGCAGGCTGAGGCGGTCCTTGACCTCGTTCCAGAGGTTGGCGCCGCGCAGCGCACGCTCGGTGAGGTCATCGGCCTCTGACTTGGTCATGCGGCGGCTGTTGAGACGCACACCGGCCAGCACGTTCTCCTTGATGCTCATCGTGGGGAACGGATTCGCACGCTGGAAGACCATGCCGACCTCACGGCGCACGTTGACCGGGTCGACTCCTGCTCCGTAGATGTCGTTGCCGTCCATGAGGACCTGACCGGAGACGCTGGCACCCGGAATCACTTCGTGCATCCGGTTGAGTGTGCGCAGCACTGTGGACTTACCGCAGCCCGAGGGGCCGATGAGGGCCGTGACCGAGCGGGGCTTGATCTGCATCTGGACGCCATCGACGGCGCGGAAATCGCCGTAGAAGATGTCGAGATCCTTGATGTCGATCTGCTTGGACAATGTGTTTCCCTATCTGTGGAATGTCTGGAACAAGTATGACGTGCGGCGGGGCCTCAGCGCTTCATCAGCGTCCTGCCTTCGGAGCCAGCACCTTCGCGATGACGCGGGCCAAGAGGTTGAGGAGCATGACCAGGGCGACGAGGACGAGGGCTGCTGCCCACGCTCGCTCGGAGCTGGCCAGTGCGGCATCGCCGGGAGACACCGGTCGCAGCTGCGAATCGTAGATGAAGGTCGGCAGAGTCGACATCCAACCGGAGAACAGGTTCCAGTTGAGAGCCTTGGCGAATCCGGCGGTGACCATGATCGGTGCGGTTTCGCCGATGACGCGGGCGATCGCGATGGTGATGCCGGAAAGGATGCCCGACACCGAGGTGGGCAGAACGATTTTGACGATCGTCTTCCATTTCGGCACGCCCAGTGCGTAGGACGCCTCTCGCAGATCCATCGGGACCAGGCGCAGGATCTCCTCCGTGTTGCGCACGACGATCGGAATCATGAGCACCGACAGTGCTACGGCGGCGGTGAAGCCTGTCTTCGCGATGCCTGCCGCGTCCGGCATGATGAACCCGGCGATGGTGGAGAATAGTGCGAAGGCGAAGAGTCCGGCGACGATCGAGGGGATGCCGGTCATCACGTCGACGAGGAACGTGATGGCCTTGCCCAGCCTGTTCTTCTCGGCGTACTCGACGAGGTAGATCGCGGTCAGCACACCGATGGGGATCGAGATGATGCAGGCCATGGCCGTGATCAGCACGGTGCCGACGATCGCGTGGTAGAAGCCACCGGCAATCGTTGCCTCACCCGCGACGTACTGCTGGTCGAGGACGCCCTTCATGCCGAGCATCGTGCGGGAGAGGAGGTCGAAGCTGATAGCGGCTCCGCCCTTGGAGATGGTCATCCAGAGCAGTGATATGAGGGGAACACAGGCGAGGATAAATGAGGATGTGACGACGGTGGTGGCCACCCGGTCGGTGGCCTTGCGGCGGCCCTCGTAGGACGCAGAGATCGCGAACACGGCCACCACGTTGATGAGCCCGGCGAGAACCGCGACGACTGGGATGTTGAACCCGCCGAAGGCGATGAAGCTGATGATGATCGCGACGATGATCGAGGCGACTGCAACCACCCATGGTGTGGCCTTGGGCAGCTGCTTCGAGGTCAGGGTGCGGGACGTGGTCGTCGAATTGTTCGTAGTAGTCAACATTCTCAACTGCCCTTCACCGAGGTCTTGGCAACAATTGCACGTGCGCCCATATTCACCAGCAGGGTGATGACGAAGAGGACGAGGCCGACTGTGATCAACTCGGACAGTCGCAGTCCGGCGGCTTCGGGGAAGTTCTGCGCGATTTCAGACGCGATGGTCTGGTTGCCGCTGACCACCAAGGACGCGGTGAGCAGACCGGGGGAGAGGATCATGGCCACGGCCATGGTTTCGCCGAGTGCACGACCGAGGCCGAGCATGGTCGCCGAGGCGATGCCGGACTTTCCGAACGGCAGCACCGACATGCGGATCATCTCCCAGCGTGTGGCGCCGAGTGCCAGCGCAGCTTCTTCCTGCAGACGGGGAGTCTGCAGGAAGATCTCCCGAGTCAGGGAGGTGATGATCGGCAGGATCATGATGGAGAGCACGAGAGAGGCCGTCAGCAGAGTGCGGCCGGTGTTCGACACATCGCCGTTCGCATCGGGGGCGAAGATCGGGATCCACCCGAACCACTTCGACAGCCACAGGTAGAAATCTGTGAGGCTGCCGGCAAGGGCAATTCCCCAGAGGCCGTAGACGACCGAGGGGATCGCAGCGAGCAGGTCGATGACGTAGCCGAGTGTTGGCGCCAGCTTCCGTGGCGCCATGTGCGTGGTGAACAGTGCGATGCCCAGTGCGAACGGTGTGGCCACGAGCAGGGCGATGGCGGAGGAGATCAGTGTGCCGATGACAAGCGGCCAGACGTAGGAGAAGAATCCGTTGCCGCCGGTGATCGAGCTCGGATCATTGACCTGAGCTTCGATGGTGTCCTTGGACTGTGCCAGAAGGAACAGGGCGACTCCTGCCAGGATGAGCAGGATCAGGATTCCGGCGATGAGCGTCGCTGCCGAGAAGATTCGGTCACCGGGACGAACGACGGCTTTGGGTCTCTGGCCCGTGCCGGACTTGGGATGTGAGTCCGGCTCAGGTGCTCCGGCAGGGCCGGACACTGTGGTCTGTGTGCTGGTCGGCACAAGTGCTCCTCATGAAACTTGCGGTGGATCCGGTGGACGGATCCCTAGGCACCGAAGAGCGGCGCAGGGTCGCTGCGCCGCTCTTGGACTTATCAATTCTGCAGGTCAGTGGCCAAGAATCAGCCTTCAACCTTGATCGAATCGATGACGGTTTCGATCTGCGAACGCAGATCGTCGGACAGTGGTGCAGAGCCGGCGGAATCCGCTGCCGACTTCTGTCCTTCTTCGGACACGACGAACTTCTCCCAGGCCTTGACCATATCAACGGTCTCCTGGTCCTTGTAGGACGAGCAGACGACGTGGTAAGAGACGAGGACGATCGGGTAGGCGCCCGATTCAGTGGTGTCGCGAGCCAGGTCGAAGGCGAGGTCGCCTTCGCCGCGGCCCTTGACCTTTTCGGAGGCGTCAACGACCTTGGAGGCCGCATCGGCGGAGAGCTCGACGTATTCGTCGCCGACCTTCACCTTGGCCTTGCTCAGTGATCCGACGGCTGAGGCGTCTGCGTAGCCGATGGCTCCATCGGTGTCGGAGACGGTCTGCACGACACCGTCGGTGCCCTGTGCGGCTTCACCACCGAAGTCCTTGGGGAAGTCCCCGCTGACCTCAGCGACCCAGTCCTTCTCGGCCGTGGCCTTGAGGTACTCGGCAAAGTTCTCCGTGGTGCCGGAGTCATCGGCACGGTGGACGGCGGTGATCTTCGTGTCAGGAAGCTTGGCATCAGGATTGTCTGCCTTGATGGCCTTGTCGTTCCACTTGCTGATCTCGCCCTTGAAGATCTTCGCGATCGTCGAGGGTGAGAGGTTGAGTTCATCGACGCCCTTGACGTTGAAGGTCACTGCGATGGGGGAGATGTAGACAGGGAACTCGTAGGCTCCATCGGCGCCGCAGGCCTCTTTGCCCTGCTTGGCTTCGTCGTCATCGAGGTGAGCGTCTGAACCGGCGAACTGAGCGTTTCCGGCCAGGAACTGCTCACGGCCCGCACCTGAACCGTCGGGGGAGTAGTTGACGGTCACGCCGGAGTTCTCTGAGGCGAAGTCAGCGGTCCATGCGTCCATCGCGGCCTTCTGCGATGAGGCGCCGATTCCGGTCAGTGTGCCCTGCAGGTCACTGTCGCCGCCGCTTGCTTCTTCTCCAGTGGCTGAGGTTCCGCCGCAGGCCGACAGGGTGAGTGCGCCGGCTGCGAGGATTGCAGCGGATGGTGCCAGGTGCTTCAGCTTCACGAAGATGCCTTTCGAATATGAGAACACTGTTCGAGATTGCTCGATCTTTCGTGTTACACGCTAAGTATCGTGTGTAAAGCCCTGGGAGTCGCTAAGTGAATGGAGGGTGAATGGATCCTGAAGGCTTCAGGTCCGGGTGAGTGCTCCATCACAGGAACCTGCGAATTCATGAAAGGATGCTTGTCGGGACGACTTTGTCCCGATTTCGCAGGGCTGAATCGGCCTGCTTTCGCGGGGCCGCGCGCTGAGGTTCGTCGACTTCTTGTCGCCCAGATGGCCGCTCAATACTGTGGTCTTCACAGCCCGTACCGTGGTCACCCTCAGCGGCAGGGGCATCCGCAGAGCAGAACCGATCATGGACTCAGCGACGAGGAGAGATCATGCACACCCCAGCTCACCCCACCAGCCCCAGTGACCACAACAGCCGATACCTGCTCGGCGAATCCGAAGGCGAGCATCAGCGGTTGCGCGATCAGGCGGTCGTTCTCGATCCGCTCACGAGGCTATTCCTCGCGGATTCAGAGATCTGTCCGGGAATGCGCGTGCTCGATCTCGGCACGGGCGCCGGATCGGTGGCCGCGATCGCTGCTGATCTTGTCGGCGAGGAAGGCAGAGTGCTGGCAGTCGACCGCGACGCGAACGCCCTCGAGGCCGCGCAACGAGCGTTGTCGAAGCGCCCCCAGGTCGAATTCGCCGAAATGGATCTTCGCGATCTCGACCTCGACGAGGAATTCGACGCAGTCATCGGCCGAGCTGTTCTCATGCACCTGCCCGATCCGGTCGCGGTCCTGCGCCGCGCAGCTGACCACGTTCGTCCCGGCGGACTGCTCTGCATGCACGAACTGGATGTGACACACCAGTGGACGAGTGTGAGCACCCCACTGTGGGCGGAGGTGCGATCGTGGATCTTCGAAGTCTTCGGCACCTCCGGCGTCCACATGCGGATGGGTCCGGATCTCTTCGCAGCGTTTCGCCGGGCTGGGCTGCCCGACCCCCATCTGACGGTGGACGCGCCCGTCGGCGGCGGAGACGAACTTCCGACCTTCGGCTGGGCCAATGTTGTCGAGGCTCTGGTGCCGATCATCGGGAAGCTCGGCATCGCGACTGCCGATGAGATCGACATCGCTACGCTCACCGAAAGGCTCTGCGCGGAGATCGACGCCGCCGACGGCATTGTTCTCGGACCGATTCTCTACGGTGCGACGTGCACCATTGATGGTGGGGACTCTTCTGCGGGTCAGGCTCAGGCGTCGATCGGGCGGATCCGTTCGAATTCGACGATGCGCGGCACTGCGCCCGGACGCACATAGGCGACGAGGATCTCACCGGGTTTGAGGTAGGGGTCTTCGCGCGGCAGCTTCTCCGCGATGCGCTGGGGGGCGTACTTCGCATAGACGGCGAGGATCAGCGGCAGGACGGGCCGGTGGGTGCAGTAGATGACCGGCCTGCCCTTCTCCAGCAGCTTCTCGATGAATCTGGTGGTCTTGTCCGGGTTCGCAGAGCTCGCCTTCTCGCTCAGGCATGAAGCCCTGCGGATGGGCTTGCCGGTCGCCGCGGACAGGGGAGCGAGCGTGGCCATGCACCGCTTCCAGGGGCTCGAGATCAGCCTCTTCGTCCCCCACGCTGAGAGCAGTCCGGTCAGTGCCATGGCTTGGCGGGTCCCCAGCGCCAGCAGCGGGCGCACATGCTCCGTCTCATGCCACTTCGCTCGGGGAAATGCCTTCCCGTGGCGGACGAGGATCAGCGGCCAGGCGCGCAGTGCGTTGGTCGAATCGAACTTCTCCAGCGCATCGAGCTGGTCGCGATCCGCGTAGGAGCTCAGCTTCGTTCGCGCCTCACCGACGGGAAACCACCTCACGTCGTCGACTTCGCGTTGATTCATCGGTGTGAAGGCGTGCTCGCCCTTGACCTGCGCTGACCAGTAGAAGACCTTCTTGAGGTACTTTCCGCCGACCATGTATTCCGCCGCAGGCAGGGGGACGCCGAGGGTGATGTCGAGTCCCGTCTCCTCCTTGACCTCCCGAATCGCCGTCTCCGGAAGGGTCTCGCCGGATTCCACCTTGCCCTTGGGCCAGGACCAGTCGTTGTAGCGGGGACGGTGGATGAGAGCGACTTCGAGTCCTTCGCTGCCGTTGCGCCAGCACAGGGCGCCGGCGGCGAGGATATCGGCGGTGACGCGTGAGGACGCCTGCGCGGAACCGACCGATTTCGCACTCAAGCCTCTTCCCCGATCCGTCGGCGCTTGCGATGTCGGCGGATGAGCTCCGTCTGGTATTCGGTGAGCCGGTTGCCCTCATCGTCGTGGGTGCTGCGCGTCCATTTGCCGTCGGCGGCGAGCACGAACGCCGAGGTGGTGTCGGCGAAGGCGAGGTCGAAGAGTTCGATGATCTCCGCTTTGTGATTCGCCGCGACGAGCTCGACGAGGGTTTCGACGCGGCGGTCGAGGTTGCGGTGCATCATGTCAGCTGATCCGATGTAGACGAGAGGATCTCCGCCGTTGCCGAAGACGAAGGTCCGCGAATGCTCGAGGAAACGGCCGAGCACGGATCGTACCGTGATGTTCTCACTCACGCCGGGGATACCCGGTCGCAGGGCGCAGATGCCGCGGACGAAGACTTCGACCTGGACTCCGGCCCGGGATGCCATGTAGAGGGCATCGATGATCGCCTCGTCGACGATGGAGTTGACCTTGATCCGGATCATGCCGGCACCACCCGCCTCGGCGATGGCGATCTCCTTGTCGATGAGTTCGGTCAATCCCGAACGGACCCGGGTGGGGGCGACGAGCAGGCGCGAGTACTCGGCCAGCGGCGCATAGCCCGAGAGCTGGTTGAACAGCTTCGTCAGGTCATCGGCGACGCTCTTGTCCTTGGTCAGCAGCCCGAAGTCCTCGTAGCCTCGCGCTGTCTTCGGGTGATAGTTGCCGGTGCCGACGTGGCAGTAGCGGGTCAGACCTTCAGCCTCCTGGCGGACGACGAGGGAGAGCTTCGCGTGGGTCTTGAGCCCGACGATTCCGTAGACGACGTGGACGCCGGCGCGTTCGAGTTTGCGTGCCCACGTGATGTTGGCCTCCTCGTCGAAGCGGGCCTTGATCTCTACGACCGCGAGCACCTGGATGCCTGCCTGTGCGGCGTCGACGAGGGCATCGATGATCGGGGAGTCGCCGGAAGTGCGGTAGAGGGTCTGCTTGATGGCGAGTACGTTCTTGTCCGCTGCCGCCTGCTCAAGGAACGCCTGCACGCTCGTGGAGAACGAATCGTAAGGATGGTGGAGCAGGATGTCGCGGTTCGAAACTGCCGCGAAGACGTCGACCTGGTCGCTGGATTCACGCAGCGACAGGTCCTTATTCATCTGCGGGACCATTTTCCGAAAGTGCAGGTCATCGCGGGCAACGTCGGCGATGTCTGACATGCCGGAGAGGTCGAGGGGGGTGGGCAGCTGGTAGATCTCGTTCTCGTCGATGCCGAGTTCGTCCTTGAGCATCTCGCGGACCCGTGGATGGATGTTCTCGGTGATCTCCAACCTCACTGCAGGGCCGAAGCGGCGGCGCAGGAGTTCCTTCTCCAGAGCTTTGAGGAGGTTCTCCGCATCGTCCTCTTCGACCTCGAGGTCCTCATTGCGGGTGACGCGGAAGGTCGAGTGGTGGATGATCTCCATGCCCTCGAAGAGCGTGTCGAGGTGTTCGGCGATGATGTCTTCGAGCGCGACGAAGCGGGCGGGGACGTCGCGGCCAGCGGGGCGATCCGTGGCCGTGGCGACATTGAAGAACCGGGGCAGGCGCGGCGGCACCTTGACCCGGGCGAAGAGCTCCTTGCCGGAATCCTGGTAGCGCAGCAGGACGCCGAGGTTGAGTGAGAGTCCGGAGATGTAGGGGAACGGGTGGGCCGGGTCCACCGCAAGTGGGGTGAGAACGGGGAAGACGTGGCCGGCGAAGAATTCGTCGACTCTGGCGCGTTCGTCCTCGGTGAGCTCGTCCACCTGGACCTTCGTGATCGACTCCGCATCGAGGCGAGGACCGATGTCGTCCTTGAGTAGGGCGGCGTGGCGGGTCATGAGGTCATGTGCCCGGACGCTGATCGCGTGCATGACCTGCAGCGGCATCCGACCGGTGACGCTGGGCACGGCCAGACCGGTGTTGATGCGGCGTTTGAGGCCGGCGACGCGGACCATGAAGAACTCGTCGAGGTTGGTTGCGAAGATGGAGAGGAATCGGACTCTTTCCAGCAGCGGCATTTCAGGGTCGGAGGCGAGATCGAGGACTCGCTCGTTGAACGCCAGCCAGCTGAGCTCCCGGTCGAGGAATCGATCCTCTGGATCGGGCAGACCGAGTTCCGCTCCGACTGCAGTGATGTCGTACATCGCTCTACTCCTGATTGCGTTCGGTCGAGGAAGCCGGCGCGTAGGACACGTGCGCCACCGCGACATGGAATCCCAGCCGCTCGTACAAGCCTAGCGCCGGCGCATTGTCGGATTCGACGTAGAGTTCGATCACACTCGCACCGGCGGCGACCATCCGGCGCATGCCCTCGATCGTCAGCGCCTTGCCCACGCCCTTGGCATGGATGCTCGGGTCGACCCCGACGACATAGACCTCGCCGAGGCTGCCTTCAGCGGCCGTGTCCGTGAGCTTGGTCTGGTGGAATCCGATGACCTGATCATCCCGGATGGCGAGGATCACCGAATCCGGGTCGAAGTCGGGTGCCTGGATGATCTCGGCGAAGTCCTCAGCCGTCTGCGATCCCTGCTCTGGGTGCCAGTCGAAGGCCGCATTGTTGACTCGCCGCCAACCGTCCTCGTCACCGAGGGCAAAGGAGCGGATCGTGACACCTTCCGGCGCCGAGGTCTGCGGCAGATCATCGAGTGAGAGACCCGAATCGGTGCGCATCTGATAGAGAACGCGATCACGACCGAGGTCGTGCTTCTTCGCCAGTGCCTGGGCTCCCGGGTGGTCGCCGTGTGACCAGCACCAGGAGTCGGGCTCTTCCTGAAGGATCGTTGACAGGAGTTCTTCGCCCAGGCCCTGACCGCGGTGATCGGGGGCGATGAGGAATTCAGCCGCATGACGATCACCCTGCAGTGCGCGGATGCCGAAGCCGACGAGAGCGCGGTCGTCGTCGTTCGAGTCTGCTGAGTCGTCGGCACAGATTCGCCATACGCTGGACGCCGTCTGCGCGGAATGAGATTCGTCCTCGCCGGTGGCGATGGCCAGGAGTCCGCCGGAGATCTCAGCGGACCCATCGGCTGCTGTCACGCGGTCGAGGAAGGCCAGTTCCGCCTCGGAGAGGGTGGTGATCGGGGTCCCGGTCACAGCTCCGCTGGCTTCGATTCTCATACCTTCACGTCCTCCTCGTTCGACTCTGCTTCTGACTCTTCGTGCTCTGGCTGTTCATGCTTCGCGACCTCGTCAGCGACCGCCGCTTCGTCGGTTTCCATCGCTGCATCGGTGTCTGGCGTCTCTTCGGCGTCCGACTCTGCCTCATCACCGTCGCCGTGTGCGGCCGCAGAGTCGGGGCTGAAACGGTAGCCGACGTAGCGGACGGTGTGGATGGCGTTCTCGAAGTCTTTGCCGAGTTTCGCACGCACTCGTCGGACATGCACATCGACGGTGCGGGTGCCTCCGAAGTAGTCATCGCCCCACACCGCGAGCAGGATCTCATCGCGGGTGAAGACACGTTCGGGGTGCATCGCGAAGAACTTCAGCAGGGCGAATTCGCGGTAGGTCAGGTCGAGGCTGCGCTCGCCCAGGTGCGCGGTGAACGCTGTCTCGTCGATGCGCAGGGCGCCGCTGACGACGATCATGGGCTCGCCCTCGCTCGTCCAGGGGCCGCTGGTGTTCCAGGATGGACGGTCGGGCCGCGATCCTCCGGTGGTGGCTGTCGAGCCGGTTGCGCTCACGCCGGCCCCGCCTCCCCACGAGGTGGCACCGTGTGGGGCCTGCGCCAGGTGGTGATCACGTGCCAGCCGCAAGCGGGCCTCCACCTCGGCTGGGCCGGCAGTGGTGAGGACGATGTCGGCCACATTCCATTTCGCCGAGGTGGTGGCCAGTCCGCCTTCGCTGAGCACGACGATGATCGGAGCTGCGATGCGCGTCTGCGCCACCGCCTCGGCGATGGCAGGTGCCAAGGACAGGTCCAGGCAGGCGTCGGCGACGACGATATCGGCAGTGAGCGAGTTGGAGTCTGCCCGGCCCAGCTGATCGAGGCTGAGGCGTTCGATCTGGTGGCCGAGATACTGCAGAGACTCTGGGGCAACGGGGGAGTCGAGGCGGGGTGCAGGACAGATGTGCAGGATTCGCATATGCTCCATCCACCTCCTCGGACTCGGCTCGGCCGCTGAAGTAGCAGCCTGAGAAAAGTATACCGAGGGTGCCCAGCTGCTTTACCGACACCTAGTGGAGGGCAGCAGGTCACAGGGGAAGGGTCAACGGGTGACAGGAGAGAACAGACCTCAGGGGAAGGCGGAGGACGCCGGTCATGCGGTCGGTTTGCGCCCTGTCGTGTACGTCAGTGAGAAGAAGCGCGCACGGAACTCGGGGTCGGTCAGCATGGTGCGGTAGCGGTCCAGGTCGTCGCGACGGAGGCCTGTGGCGAGGAGACCTTGCTCATTCTGCAGGCTGAGGTTCAGATGGTAGCTCGCCCAGGGGCCACCGCCGCGGGCCAGGGGAACGAGGTGCTGCGCGGCGACATCCGCGAGCCCGGCTCCGAACATCTCGACCTCGGTCCGGTCGGCCCAGCCGTAGTCGCAGTCGACTTCCGGGCCGAACCGTTGATACGCCGCGTGGGTGTATCTCCGCCATACCGCGTGGTCGGATTCCTCCGGTGCCACGAGCAGTTCCGCGGCGACACCGACATCTGCGATGACGAGCCATCCTCCTGGAGTCAACTGCTCGACGAGCTGGGCGAAGACCCGTCTCCGGGCAGGCAGGTGGGCGAGGACCAGGCGCGCATGGATGAGGTCGAACGGCCCGATGGGGACGCCGTTGTGGACATTGTGACGGACGACGTCGACACCCGGCGACGCAACCAGGTGCGTCACGTCCTTGTCGACGGCCACGACGCTGCCGCCGAAGTCTGCTGCCATCATGTCGGCGACGGAGCCGTTTCCGGCTCCGACCTCCAGATACCTTGCGTTCTCCTTCGGCTGAAGCGACCTCAGCACCGAACGCGTCGTCGGGTCGAGGAGTGCCGATAGGAGGGTGTGCTGCTGTGTGCCCAGATCGGTTCCAGTTCCGCAGCTGAGCTCGTATTCGTCGGCGGTGCACTTGCCTGTTGTCAGCACATTGGTCATGAGACTCTCCATCAGAAGTGAGCAGGTTCGCATCAGCGTAGGTCGCTGCGTCAGGAGTGAACAGGGTCGGCTGTGACTCAGCAGATGCCCGCAAGGACAGACGGTGAGCGGTGCCGGTGACGTCGGCGGGGATCGCCGACACTGGCCCAAATCGCGTCGCCTCGGGCGAATAGGGCACGATAGTGCTGTGATCAGATGGATTCGAGTAGTTGTCGCGCTGGCCTTGGCGCTGGCCCTCAGTGCCTCCGTGTACTGGGGCTACACCTTGTTCCTGCTGGCGACCGGGCTCATCGTCTTCGGTGTCGCCTACGGCTGGCCGCGACTGACGGACTCACCGCAGCCTCGCGCGACGTCGATCATGCTCGGCCTCTTCGGCGTGGCGGGGCTGCTCGCAGCGTTCCGCGACGACGCAGCACCCTATCTTGACTGGCTTCCTGTCCTGGCGGGTCTCGGCCTGCTCTGGACCTTCGTGCAGAATCTCACCCGCGGAATGGGTGCCTCTGATGCCGTTGCCAACGTCTCAGCCCAAGTTGCCGGCGTGGTCATCGTCCTGTCCGCAAGCACCTGGGTCGCGGCGATCACCGTGCCCGGCGACAAGGAGGCCATCGTCGTCGGCCTCGTTTCGCTCATCGTCGCCGGGTGCATGACAGCCCTGCCCTGGCCCGCGATATATACGTCTCCGCTGGCGATTGCGATGCCGGTGGCGGTCGCCGGGATCCTTTCGGTCCTCATCTTCAAGGACGCCATCAGCGTGCCTGTATCTCTCGTCCTCGGCGGCATCATGGGGCTGTTGGTCGCCGGCGTCGACCGTATGCTCGGACTCATCGCCCACAGCAAGTACCAAGCCGTGAGCCTTGAACTCTCCCAGAACATCGAGTTGAAGAAGAACGTGGAGAAGGCCCGCAGCTTTGCCGTTCAGCTCGCGCTCGGGGCCGCTCCCATCGCCCTCGGCGGTGTCGTCGTCTATTCGCTGGAGCGCATCGCCTTCTGAGTTCGGCTATGAGGTCCGACACTGTGAGTGCGACTCGGCGTTGATGCCGTGGCCAGAGTCGTGCTGTATCGGTGCTCAGAGCTCGGACTGAGTGCGCATACCGCAGACGGGAAATGTAGACTGGGAGCATGGATAACCTTGTCGCTCTCGAAATCGTCTTCTCCAGTCTCGTCGGCATTGCCGCACTCGGCGCCCTGGGCGTCGGAGTCAAGGTCGTCACGGCGCTGTTCAAAGACAATCGCTGAACTCAATGATCGAACTTGATTCCTCGGTTCACCCCGAGCTCGTTCCCCTGTCCTGGCTGATCGGTTCGTGGGAAGGCGTCGGAGTCGTCGGCTACGCGGACACCCCCGAGAAGCAGTTCGGGCAGCGCGTCGAATTCATCGCCCACCCGGGAACGCCGTTCCTGCAGTACACCGCGCATGCGTGGCTGCTGACCGAGGACGGCGAACTGGACTCGACGCTGACTCTGGAGACAGGCATCTGGCAGCTGGTGCGTCCGCGCGATGCCGGTGACGTGGGCCCGGGAATGCTCGTGCCCACCGAAGAGCCCAGCTTCACCTCGGCGGCCGCCGTCGACACTCTGCGCACGAATGATGACGGATTCGAGATCGAAGCTGAGATCGTCCACCCGCACGGCGTGATGGAGCTCTACGCAGGCCACGTCAAGGGACCGCGCATCGACCTCTCCACCGATGTCGTCGCCCGGACCAAGACTGCGAAGGAGTACACGGCCTCGACCCGCATGTACGGCCTTGTCGGCGGGGAGCTCATGTGGGCCTGGGACATGGCCGCACTGGGCCACGAACTCGCCACCCACTCCTCAGCCCGACTGAAGAAGATTGCCTGATATGACTGCCTCATCGCTGAATCGCCCACTGAGCTCCACCGCGGTATTCGGCGGCGAAGGACTCGAGCACACCCCGGCCCACTACGGTTCGCCGCTGCGCGAGCAGCGGGCACTGCTCGAAAAGGGCGCGATCGTCGATCTGCCCCACCTGCGAATCCTGCGTCTGAGCGGAGCCGATCGCCTTACCTGGCTGAACTCCATCACCACGCAGAAACTCGATACCCTGGCCCCGGGAGTGTCCACAGAGACTCTCGTCCTTGACCCGAACGGCCGCATCGAAGGCTGGCTGAAGCTTGTCGACGATGGCGAATCGCTGTGGGCGATCAGTGAGCTGCGCACCGACGAGACTCTCGAATTCCTCCGCAAGATGGTCTTCATGATGCGAGTGACGATCGATGACGTCAGCGATGAGTTCCAATGCATCGGCGCCGTCGTGAAGCTCCCCGACACCCTGCCCGTGACCCAACTGTGGTCCGATCCTTGGCCGCACATCGGGACCGGCTCGGCCTCGTACGCGCAGGTCGATCTCGGACTCGAGGTGGCGGGGGAGGACCACCCCGGGCTCGAGACCCAGTTCGTCATCGGTATCATCGCGCGCACGGACCTGCAGGCCACCTCGGCGAGCGAATTCACCATGGCCGGGTTCGACGCCTGGGAAGCCGTGCGGATCGCCGCCTGGCGTCCGGGCACGAACGAGATCGACCACAAGTCGCTCGTCGGCGAACTCGACCTGCTGCGCACCTCGGTGCACCTGGCCAAGGGCTGCTACCGCGGTCAGGAGGCCGTGGCCCGCGTGCACAACCTGGGCCAGCCGCCTCGCCGGCTCGTCTTCGTCCACCTCGACGGATCCGGGCACATCCAGCCCGAGTCCGGCGCCGAGGTGCTCGCTGAGGTCCGCGGGTCCGAACGGTCCGTGGGCCAGCTGACCTCGGTCGCGCTGCACTGGGAACTCGGTCCGATCGGCCTGGCCGTGATCAAGCGCAATCTCTCCGCCGAGGCTGAACTCAGCTTCGATCTGGGCGATGACGCACCCCGTGTGGCCGGAGCCCAGGAGACGATCGTCGCGCCCGTGCGCGACCATGACATCGAACTTCCGGGACGCAACAAGGACACCGACATGCGGAATCAGCAACGCTGATTTCCTCCCTCAGCGGAAGCAGCGGAAGCAGCGGAAGCAGTCGAATCGGCGAGCGAATCCGCATCGACGGCTCTCCGGCCTGACTCTCAAGCTCGTGCTGAAGCGCCCTGTGAGCGTATTCTGCACGGTTTTCGAGTTGTACCGACGGCAACGGATTTCGCACCGTCTGGATCTGCGATAGGCGTGATCTGACCAGCCTGCGGACGGTAAGTGACAAGAACCGTCGAAAGGCTCTAATCTTCTCGTTATGACAGCTTTGGAAATTGGCGGCGAAGCTCTGCCGCAGGAACGTAAACTCGTCACCGAGATCCCCGGGCCCAAGTCCCGTGAGATCGAGGAACGACGCAAGTCGGCAGTGGCACCGGGAGTCGGCTCGAGCCTGCCCGCCTATGTTGTGGCCGCCGGTGGCGGAATCCTCAAAGACGTCGATGGCAACCAGATCATCGACCTGGGAGCCGGCATCGCCGTGACGACGGCGGGCAACTCGAACCCCCGCGTGGTCAAGGCCGCCACCGAGCAGCTCCAGTCCTTCACCCACACCTGCTTCATGGTCAACCCCTATGAGGGTTACGTCGAGGTCGCCGAGGCGCTCAACCGTCTGACTCCGGGTGATCACGAGAAGCGCTCCATCCTGCTCAACTCCGGCGCCGAGGCTGTCGAGAACGCCGTCAAGATCGCCCGTGCCCACACCGGTCGCGACGCCGTCGTCGTCTTCGACCACGCCTACCACGGCCGTACCAACCTGACCATGTCGATGACGGCGAAGGCCACTCCCTACAAGGCCGGCTTCGGCCCGTTCGCCGGTGAGGTCTACCGCGCACCCATGTCCTACCCCTACCGCGACAACGATGCTGCAGGCACCAAGGTCAGCGGCGAGGAAGCGGCCAAGCGCGTCATCACCATGATCGAGAAGCAGATCGGCGCTGACAGTGTCGCTGCGATCGTCATCGAGCCCATCCAGGGTGAGGGCGGCTTCATCGTCCCCGCCGAGGGCTTCCTGCCTGCGCTGGTTGAGTTCGCGAAGGAGAAGGGCATCGTCTTCGTCGCCGACGAGGTTCAGGCCGGCTTCGCCCGCACTGGCAAGATGTTCGCCTCCGAGTGGGAAGACATCGTCCCCGATATCATCACCACTGCGAAGGGCATCGCCGGCGGTCTGCCGCTCTCGGCCGTGACCGGTCGCGCGGAGATCATGGACTCGGTCGGACCGGGTCGCCTCGGCGGGACCTACGGCGGCAACCCTGTTGCCTGTGCGGCAGCGCTCGGCGCCATCGCCTCCTACGAGGAAGACGGACTCGTTGAGAACGCCGCTCACATCGGCGAAGTCGTCACCGACCGCCTCACCCAGCTGCAGAGCAAGCACCCGGAGGTTGGTGACATCCGCGGCCGCGGCGCCATGATCGCTGCCGAATTCGTCCAGCACGACTCGATCGATCCGAACCCTGACCTGGTCAAGAAGATCGCCGACTACTGCGCGAAGAACGGGGTCCTCGTGCTCACTACGGGAACCTTCGGCAATATCCTGCGCTTCCTGCCCCCGCTGACGATCTCCGATGAACTCCTGGGTGATGCCTTCGACGTCATCGAAGAGGCAGTTGCCGCTTCCGTGGCCTGACAGTTCGAACCCGGCCCCGCTCGCGGGGCAGCGTTCGCGGATTCTGACGGCGGCGTATCGACCTCATGCACGGTCGATACGCCGCCGTCAGTCGTTGTGGAGCAGGGTGAGAGTGGTGCTCAAAGGGCGGTGATATCGCCAGGTCCAAGAGGAGGGGTGATGCCACCGCTTCCATAGGGACGCGACGATGTCACCGCTTCCATGGGGATGGTCCGGGTCTTCACGAGGGGTGTGCTGCTGCGGGGAGTGCTGTTGCAACGCTATCCTGCTTGCCGCAATCGGGCATCGCACGTAAGTATGAGATCCGACTGCTTCGGCAGGGACGCGGGTATAGCACAATAGATTCCATGGCATCAGCGGCAGACGACGGCACCATGAGTGCGCTCAACAGATTGTGGCTCGTATTCCGTGGACCGCGCTTCGTGGATCTGCCCATGCGGCTCCTCGCCCTCATCATGGGGCTGACCGTGCTGATTCCCGGATCGTTCGAGATCGCAGAGCCTCGCTACATGGTCCTCCTCGTCTGTGCCTATGCTCTGCTCGTCCTCTCCCCGTTCTTCCCTTTGGCGACGGTCTTCGTCTCGACCGGGCTGAGCCTCGTCTTCGTCGTGCCCTACCCCGACCTGGAGAACATGTTCCCCGAGTCGCTCATCTTCGCCACGGCGGTGCTGTTCAGCCAGCGGCGGTGGGTCGGCTCAGCCATCGCCACCGTGGGACTGGTTGCCTATCTCATCACCTGCACCGAGCTGGCAGCCTACGACGGTGGCATTGCAGGGTTCATCGACTTGGGGTACGGCTGGGTCACGTACTCACTGATCGGCTTGGCTGCTGGAATCGTCGAGCTGAGGATCCAACGCGAAATCCATCGCCGGGAGCGCGCCGCCGTGGAACATCAGCAGGCGGTGGAGTCGTTGCGTGCACGCTTCACCAGCGATATGCACGACACCATCTCGAACTCACTTGCAACAGAGGGCGCAATCATCAAAGCACTGGCCAGAGGGTCGCGGGATCTCGGCACCAACCGTCAGCTCGCCGAGCTGTCGCTGGTCAACACCGAGGCGTCGAAGCGCCTGCGGCAACTCGTCACACAACTCAGTGAAGGAGACGAGCGGCAGCCCAGGATTCGGCTGCAGGCCGAGGCGAAAGCACTGGCCACGTCCATTGAGAACGGCTGTGCCGCCGGCGGTGTGGCGTTGACGCTCAGCGTCGGTACTCTGCCCCGATACGCATCCCCGGTGCTTGGCGCACATTTTACCGCAATCATGCGAGAACTGGCGACGAACGTCATCCGACACTCGCTGCCGGGGACCGAGTCGAGTCTGACCGTCAACGTGGATCGTGAGGGATCTGACGCGGCCGTCCTGCGATTCCGCACGGAGAACGAGGCGGCGGCGTCGTTGACGCGTCCGCCTCGATCTCTCAGTCGGCGGGCTCAGGCCCTGGGCGGGGCATGCACCACGGGATCGAATCCCCAGGGCCGCGTCGTCGTCGAAGTCTCCCAGCCGCTGCGATTCAACGACTCGGCCGATGGGGGCGAGGCCGACGCTGTCTGTGTCCGCGACGATTTCACCGCTGCGGATCCTTCCGCGGGTCTTGAAGCGAAAGCCGAGCGCGACGTATCAGCGACGAAGAGCCAGAGAGTATGAGCGGCTCGGCCGGGTCGGAGATCGACAGCTCACCAGCAGACGATCGAATCGTCGTGCTCGTCGTCGACGACGATTCGTGGACGACGAGGGCCGTGGCGGCAGCTCTATTCGATGACGGAGGGTTCTCAGTTCTCGAACCTCAGCACTCCGGTGAAGACGCCGTCGAAGCGTTCGATCGTCATCGCCCGGACCTCGTCCTGATGGATGTCAACATGCATCCGGGGATGAGCGGAGTGGATGCGGCCCGGGAGATCATGTGTCTCGACCCAGAGGCGACGATCGTTGTGCTGACCACTGTCTCGCCCGGGCCGGGAATCACACGTGCTCTCGAGGCCGGTGCGATAGCGGCGGTGAACAAATCCGCTACCGACGCCGAACTCGTTCGCGTCGCGCGAGCGGCAGTCGCAGGTGAGTCTCCGGCCCTGCTGCGGTCCTTGGCAGAGGACATCATGATCAGCGGCGATATCGCCGCTGATGGTTCGAGCGCGGTGCCGGCTCTGACTCCGAGCGAGAAGCTCCTGCTCCGGCAGATCTGTGAGGGGATGGACTACTCGGAGATCGCCGAACAACAGGTCGTCAGCGTCTATACAGTGAAGTCCCATGCCAGAAACCTGCGCATCAAACTGGATGCGAAGAATCTGGCGCAGGTCGTCATCCGTGCCATCCAGTACAAGTTCTACGTTCCCGAATGACGAGGCTCGTCCGTGCCATCCAACACCAGTCCTACGCCCACGAATGATGAGGCTCGTCCGAAGGAGTGAGGCGCGAGGACTCGGTCACGAACTTCCCGGAATTCGCCGATTCGAATTCTTCGGCGATCGATCCCCGTCCAACTGCGGAATATCTGAAGCGCAAGCGGGTTCGGCAGACGACCGGGTCACGAGGTCGGCAGATGACCGGCCCGCGGGGTGTGCGGGTGCACTGTTGACTACAGTGGGTGTATGAGTGAAACGAATGCCCTACGTGTCTCCCGCCTGTTGCGGGAGACCGCGGGGTTTCTGCTTCCCCTGACTCAGACCGAAATCGACGTCGAGGTGACTCGCATCGAACTCGACCTCGACCTGCGAAGCTCGGCTGCTGCTCTCGGGTCTCCTGCTGGACTCGCGGGGGCCGTCGTCCTCGTCACCGAAGCCGTAGACGGTGTGGCCGGACTCAACGCGATCCGCTCACGATTGGCCGGTGCCGCGGCACTCATTGTGCCGCCGGGAACGCATACCCACCTCGGTGAGGGGACATCTGCCTCAGGGCTGCCCATTCTGCTCGAGCGGTCCACGGGCGTGACCTGGTCCGAGGTCCTCGTCCATCTGCGACAGCTCAACGAGGGTGCCGCGAGCGCCCTGGCTTGGCCCGACGTCGATGATCTCAGCGCGCTGGCCGCGGTCATCGCGGAGATGACGGGTGCGTCGATCACGATCGAGGACCCGGCGTCGCGTGTGCTCGCGCACTCCAACCTCGGCGATGAGATCGATGACATTCGACGAGAGACGATCCTCTCGGGCGCGATTCCTCAATGGCGGATTGCTGAGCTTGAGGAGTCCGGATTCCTCGACGTCGTCCGCCACTCGACCGATGTCGTCGAGAGACAAGCCGCGGGCTCCACTCCTGCCCGTTCGGTGATCGCACTGCGCAGCGAGGGCGAGCTGCTCGGCACAATCTGGGCTGCCTACCCGGATTCGGTGGATCCCGCGTCACTGCGCGATGTCCTCCGCGATGCGGCCCGAGCCGCACTGCCGGTCATGCTGCGGACCCTGCGACGTTCCCCGTTCGAGAAGCGGATCCGTCGCGAGGCCCTCGGTTCGATCCTCGGTGGTTCCCCGGACCTCGGGCCGGCCGCGACCCTGCTCGCGCTGCCATTCTCCGGGCACTATGCAACCCTGGCCTTCGCCGAGGTGGTCCCCGACCGAGAGCCCGTGCTGAGGTTTCATCTGCGGGCCGCCTTCGCCGACGCCGTGCTCGCCCACGTCGGATCGGACGGTCATCTGGCCGTGCTCGTGCACATGAGCGAAGAAATGAAAGCCGCCGACATCAGGTCTCATGTCGCCTCGGCTCTGCAGCGGTCCCTGTCTCCGAGCGAGCCGCTGCACTTCGGGGTGGGCGTCGCGGTCGAACGTCTCGACCTTGTGCATCGATCGTGGACTGAGGCGGTGTACGTCATCGATGCGCTGCTGACACGGTCGAAGAGTGGCGCGACCACAGCTGCAGGCAGTACGACTGCGGGCAACCAGTCTGCAGGCAACCAGCCTGCGGGCGCCACATGTGCCGACGACCACAGCATGGTCCGCGGTGCGACAGCCGAGGATGTCGCAGCCGAGCTCGTCGGACTCGAGGCTGCTGATGCCCTGCGCTCCGTAGGGCCTCGCATCACCGAGCCTGCCCGACTGCTTGCCGAGCATGATGCGAAGCACCAGGGGCAGCTGCTGGAGACCCTGCGGGTGTACTTTGCCACGGTCGGCAATTCCGCCGAGGCATCCCGTCGTCTGCACGTCCACACGAATTCGCTGCGGCATCGTCTCAGCCGGATCGAAGAGATCACCGGACTGTCGACTGCCGATCGGTCCGGACGTCTGTGGCTTGAGCTCGCGGTGCTCGTCTTCGACCGAGAACGACCCTGAGTCGAGACTGACGTCGCTTACTCGCGTTCAGCAGTCGTCTCTTGATCGCCGAGGCTGGGGACTGTGAGATTCTCACAAGGTTCCACCGTAAAGTTTGGCAGATTGTTGTCCGTTCATCCTGGTGCTCGCGTTCTACAGTGGCAGCACACCACGAACGAAGGACAGTATGCACAGCAACCAGTCGGGACCATCGGTCCAGGCCAGCCGGGACCAAGCTATCAAGGCAGTCGCGAACAGCACAGTGGACCAGATCCCGCAGCTCGATGATTCGACCCCGGTGATCGGGCTCATCGACTTCGACCAGATCGAAACAGCCTATGAGCATCTGACATCTGCCTTCGCCGGAGATCATGACGTCCTCCACGCGGTTGCCTGCAAGGCCGTGCCCCTGCAGCCCCTGCTGCGCTATTACGCTGAGGCCGGCGCTGGCTGCGAGGTTGCCAGTCCGGGAGAACTCGAGCTGGCTCTGAGCGCAGGTTTCGCGCCGGAGAACATCGTCTTCGACTCCCCGGCGAAGACCATGAGTGAGCTCAAGCGCGCCGTCGAACTCGGGGTTTCGATGAACATCGACAACTTCGCCGAGCTCGAGCGACTCGACGGGCTTCTTGACGGACAAACCACCTCGGCGCCGGTGGGCGGCTCCACCGGGATCACCTCGGCGAGGGTGGGCGTTCGGATCAATCCGCAGTCAGGGACGGGCACGATCGGTGCGCTGTCCACTGCCACGCAGACCTCGAAATTCGGCATCGGACTGGCCGACCCCGGGGCTCGCGAGGCACTCATCGAGGCTTATCTGGCACGTCCCTGGCTCAGCCAGATCCACGTCCATTCGGGTTCCCAGGGGATCAGCCTCGACCAGGCCGCTGCAGGCATCGAAGCGGTCGTCGAACTGGCACTGGAGATCAATGCGCGCGCCGCGCATACCCACGGACGCGACCGTCAGGTCACCCGCATCGATATCGGCGGAGGACTGCCCGTGAATTTCGCAGGCGAGGACATCACCCCGACCTTCGCCGAATACCGGGCCGTGCTCGAAGCACAGGTCCCGGGCCTGTTCGACTTTGATATCATCACCGAATTCGGTCGGGCCCTCCTGGCCAAGGCCGGCACCATTCTCACCTATGTCGAGTATGCGAAGGTCACCGGCGGTCGGCGCATCGCCATGACCCACGCGGGCGTCCAGGTCGCGACCCGCACGGCCTATGCCCCCGCGGACTGGCCGCTGCGGATCCTGCCCTTCAACCCAGACGGCAGTCCCAAATCCGCCGAGGCGGTACCTACCGATGTCGCCGGCCCCGCCTGCTTCGCCGGTGACCTCCTGGCCCGCGACCGAATGCTGCCGCGCCTCGACGCCGGTGACATCGTGGCCGTGCCCGATACCGGCGCCTACTATTTCTCGAATCCGTTCTCCTACAACCTGCTCCCGCGGGTCCCGGTCTTCGGGTACCGGGTACGGCCCGACGTGAGCGCCGATGCCCACCGCCACCTCGGCGAGGGAGAGGTCGAGTTCTCGCTCATCCGGCGCGGACAGACCATCGCAGATGTTCTCGCCGAAGCGGGCGAGGTCAGCGATTGGCAGACACAGAGCTTGGGGGTTTGATGGCCGACAGCAACGAAGCGAGCAACGAAGCCGCTTCACTCCGTTCCGACAAGAACGAATCTTCCAACGCCTATGAGATTTCCTTGTCGCCCCGCCGTTCTCACCTGATATGGTCCCTTGCCGGACTCGGCATCGTATTGGCCATCGTGGCGGCCTTCGTCTCGGACGGTCCCACCCTGTGGGGACTGCTGCCCATCGTCCTATATGCGGTCCTGGCGATACTCGGCATGGACATTGTCGTCGCCACCGTCGTCTCAGTGACTGCGGGGCTCATCATCGGCAAGATGAGTGTCCTTGAAATCGGCACACTGCTGGGCGACTCACTGGCCGATCAGATCACGATCATTGGCCTCATCATCATGCTCGGCGCCGGAGTCGGGGAAGTGCTCAAAGTAACCGGGGTTGCTCAGAGCATCGTGTCATCCGTCATGCACGTCTTCGGCCGCAGCGGCAAGAATGCCGTTGTCTTCGGAGTGATGATCTCATGTCTCATTCTGGTGGCATCTCTTGGCACCCTCGCTGGTGCGATCGCCATTGCGGCTCCGATACTGCTGCCGATCACCGCGCGATTGGGCTTCACGAAATCGGCCACTGCGTCGATGCTCTTCATCGGAGGGTGTGCTGGTCTCGCTATCGCTCCATTCGCAGGCTCGAACGTGGCCATTATGGAAGCTGCCGAGGTCAACTACGGTCAATATATTCTCTATGGCGCCGGACCAATCGCACTGCTGTCTTTGGCCCTCGGGATCCCGATCGTTTCGCTGATGCAACGATGGACTGCGAAGAAGGGAGATTTCTACTCTGCCGAAGAAGTCGGTGGGGCCGAAACGGTGTCATCGAATTCGAGGCTTCCCACCGCAGTCTTCCTGGTGCTGCTTGCCATATCGGTCGTCTTCGCCGCCGTCACTTCCGCTGGAACCACCTTCCCTCTCTTGGCTCTCCCAGTCTTGGGCATCGCCACCGCTGTCGCGAGTCGAATGCGTCCTCAGGACATCGTCTCGACGATCTATCGAGGGTGTTCGCAAGTCATCAGCATCTTCCTCCTCTTCTGGCTTCTGGCTGCGTTGTTCATCGTGATCGATCTTCTGGCCCCGTTCGATGTTGTGATGGACCTGTTCGGCTCCCAACTTCAGTCAGCCTCTCCGTTCGTATTCACAGTCATCATCGCTCTGTTGGGATGGGTCGGGGTTCCGGGGGCAACCGCCGCACAGGTCGTCTTGCTCGATAAGGTGTTCGGTGATCTGGGGGCCACCCTGGGTGTCACCGCGGGTTCGTGGGTCGTTGTCCTCTTGTTCGCATCGAAGGCTGATACCTACGGCCCCTTCCCGAACGGGAACATGATCGGTGTGATGGGGTTGGCTCGGTCGACCAATCTGCGCAACATGCTCATCACCGGCTGGATGCTGCTGGTCCCCGCCTGTGTCCTGTATTTCATCATTCTCTTCGTCGAAACCAGGTAGGAAATGCTCGACCTTCTGATCACCAACGCACGAATAGTCGACGGAACGGGGCGGCCCGGCTTCCCCGGCCAAGTGGGCATAGAGGCTGGCCGGATTACCCTCGTTGAGCGGGCACTCGACCCCGAGATGGGTGACGACCGCCACCGATCTGTCGCGAAGTCGGATGCCGAGTCGAAACGGGCACAACGCGTGCTCGACGCCAGAGGCCAGGTGCTCTCTCCCGGATTCATCGATCTTCATTCTCATGCAGACTTTTCGATCATGTCGTCTCCTGCAGCTGAGACCCAGCTTGCGCAAGGAGTGACGACTGCGCTCGTCGGCAATTGCGGGTCTTCGCCATTCCCAGCCCGCTCAGTAGATGCAGTTCAGCGGGATAACGCCCATCTGGATGCAGTCCTCTCCGGTGAGTGGAGCGACGCCCAAGGATACGCGGATGAAGTGTCCTCACTTGTGCCTGGAATCAATCTCGCCCTGCAGGTGGGATTGTCGAGCATCCGCAACTACGTCATGGGACCAGTTGACGAGGCTCCCGACGATGCACAGCTGAAAGAGATGACCGATCAAGTTGCTGTCGCGGCGGACGCGGGAGTCTTCGGTTTCTCAAGCGGCTTGATCTACGCCCCTGGTTCGTACGCACGTCCTGCGGAAGTCGAGGCGCTCGTCACCGAGGCAGCGAAGCACAGTCTGCTCTATTCAACCCACATGCGGAACGAGTCGAACATGCTGTTGGACGCTGTGGAAGAAGCGATTGAGACGGCGGACCGCGCTGGAGCCAAGCTCGAGATCTCACATCTTAAGTCGATGGGCCCCGAGAATTACGGTCTGACCGCCGAGGCTCTGAGTCGGATCGAAAAAGCCCGGCAACGTGGGCTGGACATCAAAGCCGACGTCTATCCGTACACTGCCTCGAGCACTCGATTGACCTCCAGACTGCCTGGCTATGCGTTGGACGGTGGCAAGAAGGCGCTCCTCGAACGGCTCGTTGACCCGCAGCAGCGTCTCAGCATCGGACGAGACATGGCCTCGCGTTTCGGCCGAGATATCGACCCCGAAGGAGTGGTGATCGCTTCGCTAGGCGAACCTGGCTCGACCGGTGTTGAATACTACTGGACGATCGGAAGATCCTTAGCTGAGATCGGCCGCCAGGAAGGCTGCAGTGCGGAGGAAGCCGCGATACGAGTACTGGTCGCGCACGACGCATCCGTCGGAATCGTCAACCACGCGATGTCTCCTGACGACGTCGCCTCGGTGCTGGCCCATCCACTGGTATCGGTTGCAAGCGACGGGTGGACGATGAGTGCGACAGGAACAGGCAAACCGCATCCTCGATCTTTCGGAACCTTTGCTCATGTATTGGGCAAATACGTACGTGAAGACGCACTCATCTCGCTGGAGGAAGCAGTTCGGAAAATGACCAGTCAACCCGCCGAGCGATTGGACTTCACTGACAGAGGCGTTGTCGAAGTCGGACGAATCGCCGATATCGTCATCTTCGATCCCGACACGATTCGCCAGAACGCAACATATGACGATCCTTGGCAACTTGCGACAGGGGTATCGACAGTTCTCATCCATGGAAATGCAGCAGTGGAGGACGGCTCGATAGCTCGTCGCAGATGTGGTCGAGTTCTGCGGAAGGGATGATTCCCCGGGGACGAGGACAGAGGAAGACCGAAACATTTTTCAACGTGGATGCTTGGAGGTGAGAATGGCGCGAAACGACAGGGCGCGCTTGCCCCGAATTGACGATCCGAGAACTTAAGATGAAGTGTGAGCAGGCTCTCACCTGCAACGACTGATAATTGAATCACCAAATCGAGAAAAAGGACAACGATGTTCGCTCAACATAAGCTGCGCAGGCGGCTGGGAACGTGCCTTGCCGGTCTTGCGGCAATGGCACTCGTCGGCTCGATGGCCGCCGCCCCTGCTCAAGCAGAGACCACAGAAGCCGCCGACGATGCCAAGGTGCTGAGGATCGCCACCGACGGCTTCATCGACTCGTTCAATCCGTTCACCTCGTTCTATCTGATGCCGACGAATACGTTCAAATACATGTACGAGAACCTCGTCGGCAACAGTGCCGAAGACACGCAGGTCTCGGAAGGTCTCGCCACCGAATGGGACACCGATTCCGAGGGCAAGGTCTGGACGTACAAGATACGTCCCGATATGAAGTGGTCCGATGGAGAACCGCTGACAGCAAAGGACGTCTCGTGGACATACAACCAGATGATGGAGAAGGAGGAACTGTCGGTTGCCAATGGCGCCCTCGTCGAGAACTTCGACAAGGTTGAAACCCCGGACGACCAGACCGTGGTCATCACTCTGAAGGACCCGCAGGCGAACAACCCGGGCCAGGAGATTCCGGTCGTTCCCGAACACATCTGGTCGAAGGTCGATAAGCCCGGCGAGTTCAAGAACGATGAGAAGACCGTGGGCTCGGGGCCCTTCCAACTCGAGAGCTACGAGGCGAACAAGTCCGTCACGCTCAAGGCCAACCCCAACTTCTGGCGCGGTGAGCCCAAGCTCGACGAGATCCAATACCGCTACTACACGAATTCCGACGCCCAGGTGCAGGCGATCCGCTCTGGTGAGGTCGACTTCATCACCGGACTGACTCCCGAGCAGTTCAAGGCCATCGAAGGCGCCGACAACGTCGAGACCAACGTGGGCAACGGGCGCAGGTTCCAGGGAATCTCCATCAACTCAGGACTGGCCGACGCCGAGGACAAGGAATTCGGCACCGGCAATGAGGCGCTGAAGGACAAGAAGGTCCGCCAAGCCATCCGTGCAGGCATCGACATCGACACACTGCGTGATCAGGTGCTGCAGGACTACGGACAGCCTGCCACAAGCTTCGTGCCATCCGTGTACGAGACGTGGGCGCTGCCCAAAGACGATCCGGCGATCTCCGGCTTCGACGTCGAGAAGGCGAAAAAGCTCCTCGACGACGCAGGTTGGAAGGAAGGCTCCGACGGCATCCGCGAGAAGGACGGCGAGAAGCTTCAGCTGCGCTTCCTCACCGACTCCGACGCCACGGTCGAACAGAACACGGCGAAGTTCCTCAAGCCGTGGATGAAGGACATCGGCATCAGTCTCAAGAATGAGGCCAGCGACGTCGACACCGTGTCCGAACGCACCACCAAGGGTGACTACGACATGTACTACTCGGGATGGTCGCTCGGCCCGGACCCCGACTACCAGTTGTTCATCAACACCTGTGATTCGCGCCCCGACGCCGACGGCAACGGCGGCACCAGCCAGGACGGGTACTGCAATAAGGACTTCGACAAGCTCTACCAGCAGCAGCACGTCGAACTCGATGAGGGCAAACGCGCCGACCTGGTCCACCAGGCGCTGGCTCAGCACTACGAGGACGCTGCTTCGATCACGCTGTGGTACCCGAACCAGCTCGAGGCCTTCCGCTCCGACCGGTTCACCGGTTTCACCAAGCAGCCGTCCGAAGGCGGCATCATCGCCAACCAGGTCGGCTATTGGGGATACTCCTCGGTCGAACCTGCCAGTGCGGAGGATGCTTCCGGTGAGGGCGGCGGCATGGGAGCAGGCGGCTGGATCGGCATCGCCGTCGCAGCCATCGTGGTCATCGGCGGAGGCGGCTTCCTGATCAGCCGTCGCAAGAAGTCCGACGATCGCGAATAGTCCCAGCACCGACAACCATCGTCGGCGAGTGTCGTACCCATGGCGCTCGCCGACGATGGTCCCCGTCATCCCAACCCACCCGACGATGTTCCCTGCACCACCTGCTTCCTCAGTGAGACCAGGAGTTTCCCAGTGACAACACCGACGCACGATCTCCCCACCCCTGCGGGCGGCCCCGACCCAGGAGGCTCCGGCATCTCCGGAGGTCCCGGCCGCGACATGGACGAACCGCCGAAGGGCGCTTCGTTCGTCAGCTATCTCCTGCGCAAGCTCGGCGGCGCACTGACCTCGATGATCCTTGTCATCGTCCTCGGCTTCTTCGCCTTCCGTATGCTGCCCGGCGACCCGGTCCTCAAGATCGCCAAGGAACGCCCGATGAGCCCGGCACAGATCGCCGAGCTGCGTAGCCAGTACGGTCTCGACAAGCCGGTCATCGTCCAATTCTGGGACTACCTGGTCGGCATCTTCACCGGTGACTTCGGCGAAAGCTACGTCTACCGCAAACCCGTCGCCGCGCTCATCGGCGAGTACCTGGGACCCACGCTCCTGCTCACGGCCACGGCCGCCGTCATCGCCATCGGACTGGGCCTGTGGCTGGGCCAGCTCTCGGCCTGGCGCCGCAATTCGCTCTTCGACAAGATCGCCTCCTCAACCTCGCTCGTGTTCTGGTCGGTGCCCACCTTCTGGCTGGGTCTCATCCTCCTCATGATCTTCGGCGGCACCCTGCAATGGCTGCCCACCGGCGGCATGATCACGCCCGGACTGGACCCCTGGTCATTGGCCGGCATCGTCGACATCATCAAGCACCTGATCCTGCCGGTCATCACCATGGTGGCCGTCGTCTACGCACAGTTCCTCATGGTCATGCGCGCCTCCCTCATCGAAGAGATGAGCGAGGACTACCTGACCACAGCTCGGGCCAAGGGCCTGACCGAGGACGAAGTGCGTAGGAAACACGCCGTACCCAACGCTCTTCTGCCCACGGTCACCGTCGTGTTCATGCACATCGGCGGACTCATCGCCGGTGCGGTCACCGTCGAGGCCGTATTCTCCTGGCCGGGCCTGGGCAAGCTGACGTTCGAAGCCATCAGCGGGCCGGACCTGCCTCTGCTGCAGGGCACCTTCGTGGTGTTCTCGGCCATCATCATCGTCATGAATCTGGCGGCCGACATCGTCTACCGGTTCCTGGATCCACGAGTCAGGAGGGCCTGATGCCTGAGAACGACACCACCGCCGAGGCGAACGCCCCCGAACCGAACCCACGCACCTCCTCGGCGACGCAGCCTCCCGTCATCGACGGCGCGAAGCTCGTCCGTGAACGCCGACTCAACAACGCCAAGAAGAACTGGTCCCTGTTCCGCTCCGACATCCCCGCGATGGTCGGTTCGATCGTGCTCGTCTTCTTCATCCTCATCGCGATCTTCGCCCCGTTCATCGCCCCCGCCTCGATGCTCGATGTGACGAAGCAGCTCGACGTGCCCCGCTACGCCCCGCCGAGCCTTGCCCACCCGCTGGGAACCGACGATCTGGGCCGCGAACTCTGGGTCCGCATCCTCTGGGGCGCCCGAGTGTCCATCCTCGTCGGCGTCGCCGCCACGGTGATGTCGATGGTCATCGGCACCGTGATGGGTCTGGCGGCCGGACACTTCTCCGGACTCTTCGGCGCAATCGTCATGCGCATCATCGACTTCTTCATCGTCCTGCCTTCGCTGCTGCTGGCGATCGTCTTGTCTTCGGTCCTCGAACGGGGCGTCTTCACAATCGTCATCGCGATCGGGCTGACCTCCTGGGCATCGACGGCACGCATCGTGCGCTCCCAGACCTTGAGCGTTGAGTCTCGGCTCTACATCGAAAGGGCGCGCATCCTCGGCGCCGGGCATAGCCACATCCTGTTCAAGCACATGCTGCCCGCGGTGATGCCGCTGGTGCTGGCGAACACGACACTGACGGTCGGCAGCGCGATCATCGCCGAATCGACCCTGTCCTTCCTGGGCCTGGGGGACACGAGCAAGGAGTCGTGGGGAACGATTCTGAAGAACTCGATGGACATCTCCGCCGCGACCTCGGGCTACTGGTGGTACGTGCTCACACCTGGCATCGCGATCCTGCTCGTGGTGCTCGCCTTCACGATGGTCGGGCGCGCGTTCGAAGCCATCATCAACCCAGCCCTGAGGAGCCGCTGATGACCGACCTCAGCTTTGACAAGGTCTCGATCACCTATCGTTCGGCTTCGGCCCGCGGCGACGTCACCGCCGTCAGCGACATCAGCCTCGACTTGCCCACCGGGGCCACTCTCGGCATCGCCGGGGAGTCCGGCTCGGGCAAGTCCACGTTGATCATGTCGGTCCTGCGCCTGCTGCCCAAGTCCGCGCAGATCGACGGGCAGGTCAGCCTCGGCGGAAAGGACATCAAGGATCTCAGCTTCGGTGAGATCCGGGCGGTGCGCTGGGCGCAGGCCTCGATCGTCTTCCAAGGCGCCTTGCACTCGCTCAACCCCGTGCGCGAGGTGGGCGGACAGATCATCGAGGCCCTCGAACACCATGCGAAGGGCACCTGGACGACGCCGGCAAGACGGCGAGACCGGATGTTCGAACTCCTCGAGGAGGTCGACCTCGATCCGAGCAAGGCCGTGGCGTATCCGCATGAGCTCTCCGGTGGGCAGAAGCAGCGGATCATGATCGCCATGGCCCTGGCCTGTGAACCGGACATCATCATCGCCGACGAACCGACCACCGCCCTCGACGTCATCGTGCAGAAGCAGATTCTCGTGGGCCTGGCGAAGCTGGTGGCCGAACGCGGGATCTCGCTGCTCATGATCAGCCACGACCTCGCCGTGCTCTCCGCAGTGTGTGAGAATCTCGCGATCATGCGCTATGGCAGGCTTGTCGAGTACGGTCCCAGCGACCAGGTGTGCCTGTCGCCGCAGGAGGAGTATACGAAGCAGCTGGCCGGTGCGTTCCCGCAGATCGGCGACGTGGAGTCGCGGATGAATCCCCGAACCCTCAAGCCCGCCGAGGTGCGCCGGGCCGAACCGTTCACGATGACCGACGAGGTGGTCCTCGAGGCCAAGAACCTCAACGTCTCCTTCGACACCCGCCAGGGCAGGGAACGGGCCGTGCGCGACGTCGATCTGGCGTTGCACAAGGCCGAGATCCTCGCCGTCGTCGGCCAGTCCGGGTCAGGCAAGACGACCCTGGCCAGGTCTCTGCTCGGTCTGCAGGAGGTGGATTCGGGCTCGCAGATGGAGTTCGCTGGCAAAGCCCTGCCGAAGAAGGCGAAGGCGCTGCGGACCTTCCGTCGACAGGTGCAGATGATCCTCCAGGACCCCTCGGGCTCGCTCAACCCGAAGCGCAGCGTCTATGAGGCCGTCGTCGAAGGCCTGCGCGTGCAGAAGCTCACCGACGACGAATACGCGCGCGTCATCGGGGCGCTGGAAGCCGCCGAGCTGACTCCCGCGGCCGACTACCTGGAGTCGATTCCGCAGGAGCTCTCCGGTGGACAGCGGCAGAGGGTCGTCATCGCCGGAGCGCTCGCCCTCGACCCGCAGGTGCTCATCGCCGATGAACCCGTCGCCTCCCTCGATGCCTCCGTGCGCGGGGAGATCCTCTCCCTGTTCCTGGCGCTGAAGAAGAACCTGGGGATGAGCGCCCTGATCATCACCCACGACCTCGGTCTGGCGTGGAACATCGCCGATACCGTGGCCGTGATGAAGAAGGGCGAGATCGTCGAGTACGGCGCTGTTGACACCGTGCTGGCGAACCCGCAGCACGCATACACGCAGGAACTCCTCGCCGCAGTTCCCCGATTGGGAAGTCAGAGTCTGGTCACGCATGAATAGCCCTAGCCCTAGCTCAACCTCAAGTTCTGTCTCGCGTCCGCCCGCGTCGGCAGCCAGCGGCCCGGCGCAAGGTAGCAGTGGGCTGGCGCAGGCGAGCGTCAGCCCGTACCTCGACACCGCTCCGCTGCAGGACGGCGACACCGTCCGTCTCATCGCACCGTCGGGACCCACAGACGAAGAGTCGCTGCTGCGGGCGATCGCCCAGCTCGAATCCTGGGGGCTGCGTGTGGTCGTCGGTGACAACGTCCGCGCTCGTCACCCACGCGTGAAGTACCTGGCGGGAACAGACGAACAGCGCCGAACTGACCTCGTCGAGGCATGGTGCGATCCGGACGCCGCAGCGGTCATTGCACTGCGTGGCGGATTCGGAGCGATGCGTCTGCTCGACGGCATCGACTTTGCCCTCATGCGCAAGCATGCCCTGCGACCCGACGGCCGCCCCAAGCTGCTGACCGGCTCTTCGGACATCACAGCGCTGCATCAGGCCTGGGACCATCACATGTCGGTGGCGACGCTGTTCTGTCCGATGGTCGGAAACGATCCGTTCAAGAACTCCACGGTCGTCCCCGCCGAGGTGGCTGCCTGGCTGTTTGAACCCTGGGGTGGCCGCGAACTCGGGTTCCCTGCGGGGCAACCGCAGGCAGGCGAGAGGACGGCGCCGATCGACGCGAGCTCGGCGTCCCCTCGCCCGCTGAGCCGGGCGCGAACCTTGGTTCCGGGGACGGCGAGGGGCCGCCTCGGCGGGGGAAACCTCAGTCTGGTCGCGGCCGGGATGGGAAGTCCGGAGTTGGCAGGGGTGCGTGCGCTGCGTGAACGCAGTGGGCCTTCGATCCTCATGCTCGAGGATGTTGAGGAGGAGCTCTACCGACTCGACAATCTGCTGGTGCAGCTCGTTCGCGGCGGCTGGTTCGACTCGGCCGACGCAGTGGTGTTGGGCTCCTGGCAGGACTGTGCGGAGGTCGACGAGGTCGAGGCCCTGATCATGGACTATCTGGGCGAGGCGGGCATACCGATCGTGAGCGAGATGGGCTTCGGGCATGACCCCGATGCTCCGAGCACTCCACTGGGAGTATCCGTCACGCTCGAGGCTCCGGCCCGGGGCAGACCACAAATGTGGGTCGACGAGGCATGGGCGGCCCGTGGTGCTTGCAGCTGTCGATGGAGATGAGGAAATCGCACGATGACAGATGAGGTGACAGATGACATGAACGTGAAGAGTGAGAGCATGAACCAAGGGACACCGTGGCACCAAGGGACACCGTCGAACATGGGCAGCGTGGGCTTCGACCGGCTGCCGGGGGTGCGCTTCAGCGCCCTGGCCTTCGACACCGACAGCGGCGAACGCGTATTCGCCCACAATGAGAACGATGAACTCGACACCGCCAGCATGGGCAAGGTGTTCCTCCTGCACACGGCCTTGCAGATGCACGTCAACGGCCATCTCAATCTGCAGGAGCGGTTGTCCAGGCGTCCCTCGGAGCGAGTCGACGAGTCCGGCATCTGGTACCTCATGGAACAGGACGATCTGAGCGTCTATGACGTGGCTGTGCTCGTCGGAGCCTTCAGCGACAACTTCGCGACCAACGTCCTCATCCGTCGCATCGGCCTCGACAACGTCGCCCGCCAGGTCGAGGATCTGGGATACCGGAACTCAGGCCTCCATGATTTCCTCCGCTGGCCCCGACCGGCCAAGGCGCCGCGAACACTGTCGACGGGCACTGCGGCCGAGCTCAGCGACTTCATGGCCCGTCATGCAGAGGACGAATTCTGGGACGAGTCGACGAACGAGATCTACCGTCGCTGGCTGGGAGCCGGCGCGGACACCTCGATGGTCGCCTCGGCGTTCGATCTCGATCCTCTGGCCCACTACAACTATCAGCGCGACGTGTGGGTCTGGAACAAGACCGGCACGAACGGGACGATCCGCGCCGACTCCGGGATCGCCATGACACCGACCCGGCGGGTCGCCTACGCCGTGTTCGCGAACTGGGAGAAGGGCACGGACCGGGTCGTCGACGTCATGCCCATCATGCGCGAAGCGGGGGAGGCGATTCACCGATTCCTCTGAGAAACCGGACATCGATGAGCATTCAGTCGGCTCGAGAATACGCACGCTCACACGCCGTTCCTCGAGTATCGTTGATGTCCTATGACCTCCTCGATCTACCTCACAGGCGAAGCGAAAGCACCGTCGAACAACCCGATCATGGCACAGTACGGATTGTTCTACATCGCCTTCGAGATCGAGGCGGAGACACATCGAGTCCTCGATGTCGACTGCTCGGCGACGTTGGCCCTGACAAGGAAGTTCATCAGGAGCCTGTTCATCGACGCAGACATCAGGGACACCGGTCGACTCACGGATTCGATCACAGCCAGGTATCACGGGTCCTCCCAGAAGGCACTCATCGTCGCGGTGAACAACGCCGCGAAGAAGTACCACGAGCTCCCAACCTCTAGCTGAGACGACTCCTCGACCACCAAGATTGCCTGGGTCCCCACCGGACCGGATCCAATCGACAACCGCACATGGCTTCACCGCGCACTGCGCCTGCACCTCGTGGAATGGACCGAGGGCAGTCCGACGCGGTCCAATCCACCTGAAGGAGTGTCGTTTGTGATTACGGACGGTTTTCTATTCATCAGCCTGCTGCTGGCGATTTCGGCGGTTCTCGTCGTTGCCGATCGCAGCGGGAAGTTCAAAGTATTCAAGTATGTCCCCGGGTTCGTCTTCCTCTATATCGTGGCGGCCCTGCTCAACACCGTCGGCATGTTCGACCACGACGCGATCGACAGCGTCGGCGACGGGTTGCAGGACGCACTGCTGCCGGCGATGATCCTGCTTCTGCTCTTCAAATGCGATGTGCGCCAGATCATCCGGCTCGGACCGAAACTGCTGCTGACCTTCGTGGTGACGGCTGCGAGCATCATGATCGGCTTCATCGTCGCCTACCTGATCGTGCATTCGGCTGTGGCTCCCGAATCATGGAAGGCACTCGGTGCGCTCAATGCGTCATGGACCGGCGGTTCGGCGAATATGGTCGCCGTTCAGAATATTCTTGAGGCTCCGGAGGCCATCTTCGGCTATGTGCTCATCGTCGACACCGTCCTCTACTCCTTCTGGCTGCTCCTCATCTTCTCTTCGGTCGCCGTCTCCGATAAGTTCAACAGATGGACGAAGGCAGACACCTCGAAGTTCGACTTCGCCGATCGGGTGACCGACGAGGAGGAGAAGCCGATGACCCTGTCCTCGATCTTCGGTCTGCTGGGTTTCTCCCTGCTGGTCTCCGCCTTGGCGGCCAAGGCCGGCGTTATGCTTCCGGAAGTGGGCACGGTGATCAATGCCTCGGCCTGGACGATCCTCATCGTGAGTATCCTTGGCCTCTTCATCGGGTCGACTCGGTGGGGGCGGGCCGCGGGTTCGAATCAGCTTGCGACCATAATGCTCTACCTCATCATCGGCATCATCGCCTCCGGATCCGACTTCACCTCGCTGGCCGAAGCCCCGATCTATCTGGTCGCCGGCGTGATCGTGCTCCTCGTCCACATCATCATCATGCTCGTCTATGCGAAGCTGACGAAGACCGAGCTGTTCAGCATTGCCGTGGCCAGCACCGCGAACATCGGAGGAATCGCCTCGGCGCCGGTGGTCGCGGGTGCTTTCAACCGTCAGCTGGTGCCGGTGGGCGTGCTCTTCGCACTCATCGGAACGTTTTCCGGAACCTTCCTCGGACTGTGGTCGGCGCAGCTGATGTCGGGTATCGGATGATGAGCGTGATTCGGTGCCTGAGACCGCACAGATTTCCACCCAACCCACCGACGATCATCCGAACAGGACGATCATCCGAACTGAAGGAGCACACTCATGACAATCGACGTCTTCGACGGGCACAACGACCTCGCCTGGTATCTGCGGGAGGAGCGCGACTACAGCGTTGAGGGACTCAACGACCCCAGTGTCTCGCCCTTCACCACGATGGACCAGCTGCGCGCGGGCAGCGTTGCCGCACAGTACTGGTCGGTCTACGTCCATTCCTCGATCACCGGCGCGGACGCGATCAAGGCGACGTGGGAACAGATCGACGCAGTGCAGCGCGTCGTCACGAGCTACCCGGAACGACTCCAGTTCACCCGCACCGCCGCCGAGGTGGTCGCCGCCCGCGAGGCCGGAAAGGTGGCCTCCCTGATGGGCGTCGAAGGCGGACAGCAGATCGATGAATCCCTGGCCGTGCTTCGTTCCTATGCGCGCGCTGGATCCCGGTACATGACCCTGACCTGGTCGACGACTCACTCCTGGGCGGATTCGGCCACGGACGAACCGCAGCACGGGGGCTTAAGTGCCTTTGGCCGTGAGGTCGTGGCAGAGATGAATCGGATCGGCATGATCGTCGACCTTTCCCACGTCGCGCCCAGCGTGATGCACCAGTCCCTGGACATTACGACCCTGCCGGTGATCTTCAGCCATTCGTGCGCGTTCGGGCTCAACCCGCATCCGCGCAACATTCCCGACGACGTCCTCGACCGGGTGCCCGGCAACGGGGGAGTGGCGATGATGACCTTCGTGCCCTCCTTCGTCTCGAACGCGCGCCGCGAATGGGCGGATGCCGGGGAGAACGGCACCGCCCCCGAAGTGACCGTGGCCGATGTCGCTGATCACTGCGACTACGTACGCGAACGGATCGGAGTCGACCATATCGGCCTCGGCGGCGACATCTGCGGTGTCGATGAGCTGCCGACCGGACTCGGCGACGCCGGGCAGTACCCGGCACTGTTCTCGGAACTGAGCTCTCGTGGTTGGTCGGCCTCCGATCTGCACAAGCTCGGCTTCGACAATGCGATGCGGGTCCTCGAAGCACACGAGGACGCCTATACCCGCTTCCTGGGGACCTCGGCGGGGCAGGCGTCATGACTCGGCTCCTCGTCATCGTCAACCACATCGAATCCCAGCCGGGACTGCTCACACAGTGGATGATCAGCGAGAACATCGAGTTCGATCTGCGCATCGGCGGTGTCTCGCACCTGCCGGAACCGAGTGAGCTCAGCGACTACGACGGTCTGATCATGCTCGGCGGCGGATACATGCCCGATGAAACTGATAGGGCGCCTTGGCTGGAGGCCGAGGCGCGGCTGTCACGACACGCGCTGGAGACGGATCTGCCGCAGTTCGGCATCTGCCTGGGCGGACAGCTCATCGCCCATGTCATCGGCGGGGATGTGCGGGCGCAGACAGGCGCGCCGGAGAAGGGGTACACCTGGATCGATATGACCGCAGACGCGGCGCAGGATCCGGTGTTCTCCGCGATCAGCAATCGCGCGGCCTTCGTTGAAAGTCATGTCGACCGGATTGTCGACCTTCCGCCCGAGGCGACACTGTTGGCAACCAGCACCGCCTGCCGGTTCCAAGCATTTAGAATCGGCAACGCATGGGGCACGCAGTTCCATCCCGAGTCGTCAGGGCAGAACATACGCAACTGGGACGCGGACAAACTGCAAGAATTGGGCTTTAATAAAGAGACCCTGTTGGAACAAGCAGAGGAACGCGGTGAGGACAGTCAGCGGGAGGCTAAGGCGCTCCTGACGGCCTTCCTCGACGTGGTCCGCAGCAAACACCAGTGATCGCACGGCTGCGATCACGGGCGAACACGGAGGAAACATCGTGAGTCACAGCCAGAACACCACTGCGGCGGGCCCGGGGGCCGAGCATCAACCGGAGACCTTGAAGCGGGTCATGGGGCCCAAGCTCCTGCTTCTCTTCATCGTCGGAGACATCCTGGGAACAGGTGTCTACGCTCTGACGGGCAAGGTGGCAGGGCAGGTCGGCGGTGCCGGTTGGGCTCCGGTCATCCTGGCGTTCGCCGTTGCGCTGATCACGGCATTCTCCTATATGGAGCTCGTCACCAAGTACCCGACCGCAGCCGGTGCCGCGCTGTACACGCACAAGGCGTTCGGGATCCACTTCGTGACGTTCCTCGTCGCCTTTGCCGTCCTCAGCTCAGGTATCACCTCGGCGTCGACAGCTTCGAATGTCTTCGCGGCCAATATGGTGGCCGGTTTCGGTTGGGACGTCTCCGGCACTGGAGTCATGTGGATCGCGCTCGGCTTCCTGGCCGTCATCGCCGCGATCAATCTGCGCGGTGTGGGCGAGAGCGTCTGGTTCAACGTCGTGCTGACGATGATCGAACTCAGCGGCCTGCTGCTCGTCATCCTGGTCGGCTTCTTCGCACTGGGATCCGGCAGTGCCGATTTCTCGCGTGTGCTGATCTTCGAAACCGCGGACGACAAGGGCGTGTTCCTCGCGATCACCGGTGCGACCTCGTTGGCCTTCTTCTCCATGGTCGGCTTCGAGGATTCGGTGAACATGGTCGAGGAGACCAAGGACCCGAGAGTCTTTCCGAAGATCATGCTCACCGGGCTGTCGATCACCGGCGTGATCTACGTGCTCGTCTCGCTGGTGGCAGTGGCCGCGGTGCCGATCGGCAAACTCTCCGAGAGCGAGACGCCGCTGCTGGAGGTCGTCAGAGCCGGTGCTCCAGGGCTTCCTATTGATCTGATCTTCCCGTTCATGACGATGTTCGCAGTCGCGAACTCCGCACTCATCAACATGCTCATGGCCAGCCGTCTGCTGTATGGAATGTCGAAGCAGAACGTGCTTCCGCCCGTATTCGCGAAGGTGCTGCGCGGCCGTCGTTCGCCCTGGGTGTCGATCCTCTTCACGACTCTCATCGCCTTCGCTCTCATCATCGCTGTGACCACGCTGCTGCCGGAGACGGTGACCGCGTCCCTGGGCGGTACGACATCACTGCTGCTGCTCGCAGTGTTCGCCGTCGTCAACGTCGCTGTGCTGATCCTGCGGAAGAAGCCGGTTGAGCACGAGCACTTCAAAGCACCGACCTATCTGCCCTGGATCGGACTGTTCTCCTGCTCCTTCCTCGTCGGACCGTGGGCTCGCCTCGACGAACTCATCCAATACCAGATTGCGGTGGCGCTGATCGGGATCGGCGTTGTCCTCTGGGCGATCACCTGGCTGTGGAATCGCTCGGTCAAAGGTGCGAGCACCAAGTTCCGCAACCCCGAGGAACTCACATGACCGCGGGACGCACAGGGTTTCAATCAGTCTCAACAAATGAAGGTGAAACATGACCATCGTCGTGGGCTATGTCAACAATCCAGCGGGCCACGCGGCCCTCGACAAGGGGATCGAAGAGGCGAAGAAGGACAACCGGGGCCTGGTCGTCGTCAACGCTTCCCGATCATCTGATCGCAGAGATTCCTACCGCCTCGGCGAAGGTGAGATCAAGTCGGTCCAGGACTATCTGTCGCGCTCCGGTGTGCAGGCGCAGGTGCTGACGCGTGGCAGCGAGTATGACCCCGCCGAGCAGATTCTCGATGCCGCCGCCGAGGTGGGGGCTCAGCTGATCGTGCTCGGCACTCGGAAGCGGACCCCGGTTGGAAAGTTCCTCCTGGGGTCGACGATCCAACGCGTCATCCTCGAAGCCGTCTGCCCTGTCCTCTGTGTGAAGGCCAGCCACTGAGTTGAGCCCGCTGTCCTGGGACATCCCACGACAGAGGGTGCCTCGGCGAGTTGGGAACTCGGTGGTTGGTGACTCGGTGGTCGGGCCGCCTCGGCGAGTTGGGAACTCGGCTGCCCGGGTGACTCGACGGCCTGAGCACATCGGCGGTGACCGTGTTCGGCAGCTGAAATCGGACAGGGGCGATTGCTACGACACTGAGCTCATGATGAGTTCGGCGTTGACCTGCGCACCGACCAGGACACCGCTGGCCGCGCTCGCCACCACCATGGCCGAGATGTCCGCGCTGTTTCCCACCGCCCAAACTCCGGGTACAGCTGTGGCGCCGTTCGCCTCGGCGGCTAAGGACGATCCCATGCCGGTCGGATGGTCGACGACAGTGCCGCCGAGCTGCTCGAAGATCTCGCCGTTCGCCCGGAAGTAGGGCCCTACGGCCAGAGCGTCGAAAGTTATGTGCGAGGGCCCGGCATCGGCGTCCGTCTGGTTGCTGTGGAGGGTGGTCTCGCCGTCGTTGTCGTTGTCGCGCAACGTGACGACGGTTCCGGTCTCGGTGCGTTCCACCGCTTCGACTGCCGAGTCGACGTAGGCGATGCCAAGTGAGCTGAGCATTCTCCTCTGTGCCTCATCCGGTGCAGGAGCATTGTGTCGCAGGAAGGTGACGCGGTCGCTGAGCTGGGAGAACATCATCGCCTGGTGGTAAGACATGGCGGTTGTGCCGATGATGCCGATGTTCTGCCCGCGAACCTCGTAACCATGGCAGTAGGGGCAGTGAAGGACGGTCTCGCCCCACCCGTCGGCCAGCCCCGGGATATCTGGGAGCACGTCGGTGAGCCCGGTTGCGATGATGATTCGCTTCGCCTCGATGGCGATTCCCACCGATGTCTCGAGATCGAAGCCAGGAGTCTCTGGTGCCTGCGTCCTGTTGTTGGCGCTGAGGACTGTGGCGTCGATGAACTGGACTCCATATGCTTCGGCCTCCTGACGCCCCTTGGCGAGGAGGTCGAGCGGATTGACGCCCTCATGGCCGAGGACGTTGTGAGCGTGAGCGCTCGCCGCGTTGCGCGGGGAACCGGCGTCGATGACGATGACACTGCGAAGCGAACGAGCCAAGGCGATCGATGCGGCCAGACCACCGGCGCCTCCGCCGATGACGGCTACCTCGGCGATGAGCCTCTGCTGGCTGGGCTGGTTTGGCTGACGCTGCTCGGAGGCGTGTGACTGACTCCGCTGGGATGCGTGTGACTGATTCTGCGGTGTGTGGTCTGATTCTGACATAGCAGTCCTTGGCTCGTCGGGTGAGTAAGCGGGTACCTCTGCAGTCTGACCCTTCAAGCTACCGAAGCGCAAGCATGTTTGCCGAATTGGCAAATTATGGCAGGATGTGACCCAAGATTGAGGCTGCGCCGCAGGAATCGAGCACGGGCAGATGGGCGAGCGACGGTTCGGGGCCGCTGGGCATTCGGCGGCTCTGTGTGAAACCTGAGGGGGTCAGCCCGCAGGAGGCTATTCAGTAGTCACTCGCCGGTGTGGGCGCCCAGCCTGGAGCTTCTCCTGCCCTTGGCGGACGTCTCCGGGTTGCCACTCGATGAGCTCGTCGGAACGCCGCCGATAGGAGACCCGCGAATACACATCACGCCACAGAAGATCAATGGTCAGGCCGCCCTGCCGCTGTGCCGAGGTGCTAGCGGCGACCAAGCGTTCAAGCGCATCGTCGACGGCAAGCAGACGCCGAAGCTCGGCGCATTGAAAACACACCCCGGATTCGAATGGGGCTACGTGATCAGGGGCAGGCTCAGTCTGACCCTGGGTGACGAATCGATGACCCTGGACGCAGGGGAAGCCGCTGAATTCGACACCCGAATCCCGCACTGGCTCGGAAGCGCGGAGGGGTCTGGCGGCGAGTATCTGAGCCTTTTCGGACCGGAGGGACAGCGCGTCCACCTCAGGAAATGGCTTCGCAGAGGCGTCTGAAGGGCCGGGCTGCGCCCAGGAGGGCCGGTCGATCAACGGACTCATCTGCTCTGATCTCGGACATAAAGGGTCAAGGTAGAGAATACTATCGTATATTTAGATGACGATCCTAAAAGAATAGAACAAAACTATAGACAGATTGTCTGTGGTGAGAGTAAAATTGGAGACAAGCGGACAACACAGCAGTTGACGAACGGATTCCGAGATCATGACTCTCACCCCCGACCGCAAGCGCCACAAGAAGAACGGGCATGACGACCCAGCCTCTTCTGCTGTGCCTGGCGGGGAAGACGAGGTGGGCGAGGACTCTCCCACCTATCGAGAGCTTCTGCGCGATGCTGGCTTCGACCTCGATGGTCACCCATTGGCGGATCGCTTCGATGAAGTAGCCACGCCGCCGCCGAACAATTTCGAATTCGCCGACGCGGATCATCCTGCCGAGCCTGCGGTACGCGCCGAATCGACAGAATCTGCGGAATCCTCCGAACGGCCAGAGCCTTACGAGCTTCGTGAGTCAATCGATCCTACACAGTCGGATGAGTTCACAGACGCTGCGCGACGAGCCCGTTGGAGTGGCCGCAACCTGTGGGAGGCCAGCATTGATGATCCGGATGCGCAGGCCGAACTCAAGCGTCGTGCAGCAGAGATCGACGCTGAAAAAGAAGAGTGGATGCAGAAGAAGTCCGAGGAAGCTGAGGCCGAGTGCAGTGCCAGTGAGGACGCCTCGGAAAATAGCGAAGACAGCGACTGGGCAGCCTCCCTGGGTCAGCAGTCTACGGATGAATCGAATGGCGGAGGATCACCGAACCGTTCAAGACTCACGAGAGAGACCGACTCTGAGGTGGATCGAGGTGGGGCTTCCGGCTCTGCTCCGGTTGGTCGCTCCGATTCAGATGGTGTCCCCGCTTCGGGGCATCCTCTTCTTGACGAGCACGCCTGGCTGAGTTTGGAGCGTATCGCTCCAGAGGTCGCGGATAGCATCCACGGACTTCGGTCCCTCGTCGGTGACCTCGAGTCGTTCAATCGTCCGATGGGCCCCGACGATGCGATGACGGTGTTGGATGGTCTGGAGACAGTCAACCGGCTGGTCGAATCACTCTCAGTCGTGACTCTGTCCGTCTTCGAACGGGTGGGAACCCCTCGCGACTATGGGGCGAAGTCGACGAAGGCGCTGGTCCAGAACCGCCTCAACCTCTCCGAAAGAGAGGCTTACCGTCGAGCTGAACTGGCTGAGAAGCTGGGCAATCAGGTCAATTTCAGTGGCCAGTCGATCGGGCCGAAGTTCCCTGTGGTGTCCCAGGCCCTGCGGCGCGGATCGCTTTCGTCAACACAGGCGAGCACAATCATCGGCTGCCTGAAAGACCTGCCACTTCGAGTGAGTCTGGAGGATCAGTTCGAGGCGGAAAGAATTCTGGTTGAAAAGGCTCCGGAAGTGCGTGTGAAGGACATCCAGCAGCTATTCAATGAGATCCTCGCCTGGCTCGACCCGGATGGCGAGCTTCCAAGTGAGGCCCTGAAGCGTGACGAGCTCTCAGTCAGTCTGCGTCAGCGCAAAGACGGAACCTGGGCGCTCAAGGGAGTCCTCGATCCCGTAACGGGCGGCATCATGAGCGGACACCTCACCTCGAGGATCAAAGCAGACGACAGAGAGACGTCAAGCTCTGACCAGCAGCAAGATTCGGCCATAGACTCAGGCGCGATACCCGCGGGAAGTATCTCGGCGGCGGACCAGGAGGTGGTCGATGTATTCAGCCAGGTTCTGCGAGGCGATCGCTCAGACGCAGTTGACCCCTCGCTTGAGTTCGGCTTCGACCATCAAATCGGTGGCTGGCAGCGCGAGGCGAACGATGAACCCACCACGGGTGGCCGTGATGTTCCGTCCGGATATGGGGTGAGGGAAGACGGCTCCACGGTGGCGATGGCCGGTCGCCAGCCGAGCGTGAAGAACAAGATCTATGAACGGTTCGCCACAATGATCGGCCGGATCGAAATGAATCGAGTGATGGCGGGTGCGCCCTTCGCGCTCGTGGTCACAGCGAAAGCTGAGGACCTTGCACAGCAGTCTGGTCGTGCTGTCACCGACGCCGAGGCATCATTTCCGATGCAGACAGCCTCCTACGAAGGCCTGAACGGTTCGGTGTTCTTCCACCTCATGGGAGAGAAGACGAAGAGCATGGAGCTTGCCACCGAGAGGCGGTTCGCCACCTCGAAGCAATTGGCGATACTGTCCAGCAGAGATCAAGGCTGCACCTTCCCCGGCTGTGACACCCCACCCGGATGGTGCGATGCACACCATATAGTTCCGTGGGCGAACGAAGGCAGAACCGATGTCAATAATCTGACATTGGCGTGTGGATCCCATCACCACCTGATCGACGATTCGGATTGGCACACCGTGATGCTCAAGGATGGGCGCCCGGCCTGGGTTCCTCCTGCGACGATCGATCCTGCCAGACGCCCGATCTTGCACGCACGATTCATTGCACAAGAGATCACCGATACCCTCTTCGACTAGAGCTGGCTTAGCGGGGCAGGGGAGAGGTGTGCGTCGCCTGAAGTCTGCCTCTGTCTCTGCCAGACACTCCAGGGGTACGGTCAGCAGGCCGTGAGCAAGGTGAAGCGGTGCCGTCCCCAGTCGACGTGGGGAATGAGGAATGAAGCTGTCGAGAGAGCTGTTGCCATGGTTATGGAGCTTTCTATTCTTGACCTTGTGCCGGTCCGTGTCGGACAGAGCACCTCAGATTCATTCGCTGCCTCCCACGAACTGATTCAGTCTGCGGACAAACTGGGATACACCCGCTATTGGGTTGCCGAACACCACAACATGCCATCGATCGCGTCAACGATGCCCGGTGCCGAGCTCATGTACCTCGGCCAGGGAACCGAGCGCATTCGCCTCGGATCCGGCGGCGTGATGTTGCCCAACCACGCTCCGCTGGCAGTAGCGGAACTCTTCTCCCTCCTCTCGGCGGTCTACGGTGACCGCATCGACCTGGGGATCGGACGGGCACCCGGCACCGATCCGATCACCTCGGCTGCTATGAGGGGACACCTGGGCGAAGGTCGAATGGTCGACCGGGAGGGACGAACCGTCGATCCCGTCGAACAATTCCCGCAGCACGTCATAGACACGTTGACCCTGATGAAGCCGGAAGGACTGCGTGTTCCGCTCCATGGTGGTTCTGAGCACGTCCTGCATGCGACTCCTGCCGCCGTGCCGGGAACACAGCCATTGCCGTGGCTGCTCGGCTCGTCCGGCTACTCCGCCCGACTGGCTGCCCAGCTCGGCATGCCCTACGTGTTCGCCAACCACTTCGCGGCGGGCGCCACGACTGGCATGAAGATCTATCGTGACAACTTCACCCCGGGTGCTTACGGTGACAAGCCGCAGACCTTCGTCACAGTCAACGCTGTGGTCTCGCCGACCGAGGAAGAAGCGCAGCTGCGCTCCGAGCCTTTCCTGCTGCAGATGTCTCGCCTGCGGACCGGTGGGCGGTTGGAACCTCTGCGCTTGGCCGGCGATGACGTGCGATCAGTCAGGACCGACCAGGAACGTATGGTCGGTGAAGAGATGTCTGAGAACTGGATTATCGGCGATGCCAAATCCGCCAAAGCCCAGCTCGAGGAGCTCGCCAGTCGTTTCGAGGTCGACGAGATCATGATCCAGCCCGTCGCAGGAGCGATGGAGGGCGAGGGCCTCCGCCAGGATGATGCGAGGATCCAATCTCTCGAGCTGTTGGCCGCCGAGTTCCTCAACTGAAAGCACCAGGTCTGAGCTGACATCAACGGCCCGGCCTGAACACTCGATCGTGACCTGAAGGCGGCGCTTTGAAATTGGGACGCCGCCTTCAGTTGCAATGTTCGTCCGAAGTCTCAGCTCTGTATCGATTGGGGCAAGGGCACTTCTTTTCACCGTGGCATCGCGATATCCTGCCACAGTGTCGACATTGTCGTCTGCTGCTGAGCTGGCGGTAATATTGGCACCGTGCGGCGCTTCGATGCGCATGGGTTCGATCGATGTCGACCACAGATTTCGATACCGGTCGATGCCATGGGTGGCGGAGCACGCATACCGAATGACCTTCGGAGACTTCCCCCACGCGGGAGTGACACCCGCAGACCGAAAGAGAAATGATGCGTACCAAAATTGCTGTTTCGGCGGCACTTGGGCTCGGACTTGTATTCGGCGCAGGAGCTCCTGCGCTGTCGAGCAACCTGATGTCGACCGATGAAGAATCTGCAAGCGATTTGAAAGCTGCAGTCGTCCCGGGCCAGGAGCTTGAGCGGATCACCGACGGGAAGATCGAAAAGGGCGAAACGGCCTACGTCGATGTCACTGTCGCTACCCTGTGGACCGATTCGAAAGCCCCCAGGAAGGTCGACAAACCTGCCCTTGGCCATCCCGTCGACCTCGACAAATGGAACAAGAATCTCAAGAAGACCGATGTGCGACGCGATCTGACCGGAAAGGTCGAGACCCAAGCCGCATACGGTTCCGAAGTCACTGTCCTCAAAACCAAAGGCGACTGGGCCAAGGTTGCGGTCAAAGACCAATCAACGTCTAAGAACAAGAAGGGCTACCCGGGCTGGGTGCCGAAGAGGCAGCTTGTCGAGAACGACCGATTCGGGCAGCTCAAGGACGACCAGCCCCGCGCGGTCGTGACGAAGAAGAAGAGTGAACTCGAAGGTATCGAGTTCACCAAGGACACCGGTGCGGATGTCAGTTTCAACGTCGATCTTCCGCTCATCGCCCAAGACGTCGATGACGTACGCGTGGCGCTCCCCGGTGGAGGTGCAGCGTGGATCGACTTCGACGACGTCGCCGTCTATGACACCGGTGGCAAGCCAGCGAAGCCCAGTGGATCTGACCTCGTCAAGACTGCGAAGCAGTTTGACGGATTGCGTTACCTGTGGGCCGGAGTCTCGCCCTACGGCTTCGACTGCTCGGGCTTCACCTACAGCATCTACCGGGCCCACGGCATCGACATTCCCCGTGACTCGGGAGAACAGGCCACCGCCGGCAAGAAGGTCTCCGAGGGTGACCTCAAGGCAGGCGACCTGCTGTTCTTCTCGACCACCTCGGGAACCGTCCATCACGTCGGAATGTACGTCGGCGACGGCAAGATGATCCATTCGCCCAATGCGTCCAAAGACGTCTATGTCACCGACTGGAAGTCGTGGGACACCGGAAATGAGTTCTCCGGAGCTCGCCGAATCATCTGAGCGACATTGAGCGGTTGGCTGATTCCGGCCGACACTGATGTCGCAAGCACTGACGTCGCAAGCACTGACGTCGCAGGACAGAGCGAAGGCCGAAGCCCCACATGAAACGGGGAATCGGCCTTCGCTCTGTTTCGTCATATGCCTGCCCGACCGCTGCGGCAGAGTCAGCAGTCGTGGCACTGGTTGAGCGGCAACAGCCGCCCGGTCCGGCTAGCTGAGCTGCCAGGTCAGGTCCGTTGAGTCGCCCGGTCAGGTCTGTTGAGTAAGTCGCCTGGTCCGGTCCGCTGAACAGCCCGGTCCGGCCTGCTGAGCCGCCAGGTCAGAGCCACTGATTCGACCGGTGGCCCGCCGAAGAGACAGACGGGCCCGCTTGAGGGGACAGCTCAGTGGCGTGAGCTCTGGGTCGATTTGAGATAGATCGCCCGGGCCAGATCGTCGCGGCGTTCGATGAGCAGCCGACGCAGCGCCGCCGGAGCATCGCTGTGCGCGGCCAACCAAGAATCGGTCTTCTCGACCACAGACCCTTCGTCAACCGACCAACGAGGGTAAAGCCCGAGGACCAGGCGCTTGGCAATCTCGATCGAATTGTCGGCCCAGAAGCCGGCAAGCCGAGAGAAGTACTCATCGACATAGTTTTCGATGAGCGGCACCGACGTGGGGGCCACGAAACCGGAGATGATGGCACTGAGCACATCGTTGCTCAACGCCGCCGCCTCGTTGATGACCTCCCATGCGCGGATCTTCACGATCGGCAGCGGCATGGCCGCACTCGCAGTCTCGGCATGGAGACGGCCCGATGAACTGGGATCCGATTGATTCTCTCGCGCGATGTCGGTCTGGTCGGCCCAGCCCAGGCACACGAGCGCGGTCAGAGCATTCCACCGCAGAGCATGATCATTGAGCAGTCCCTTGAAGGGCAGAGACGCCGCAGCGTGGTCCGGAGCATCAGATGCAGCCCCGGACGCCCCAGTTCCGGAAGTCCCAGCTCCAGAAGTCCCAGCTCCAGAAGTCCCAGCTCCAGAAGCCCCAGCCCCAGCAGGCTCAGACGGTGCACTCGAGGTCAGATGGTCGATTTCCTCGCCGACGGGAACTGCGAGGATCTGCGACGCGAAGCTGCGGCCCATCGCGATCGCGGCACTTGCCCCAAAGCAACGCGCAGTGCGCGAGGTAAGAGCAAGAACCAGGTTCGCCAGATGAAGCTGAGCGTCCGAGCCTGACCTGGCCGTAGCCAATGCGTCAAGGGCAGCGCCCAGCAGCCCGGCGATTGCGGTCTCGAAATTCCTCGCCGAGACCCACTGGTCCAGGCAGGTCAGCGCCGTCTGGCTCAGCCCGGCCATGATGCCGGCGTGGCTCTCCTTGCCCAGGCTCCGGGCATAGGCCGTGAGATATCGCTGCACGGGGAGGAGGCCATCGCGAACAGCATTTTCCAAGGCTGACCACACCAACGCCCGTGAAAGCGGATCCGCGATCCGGGACACCGACCGGATTGCGGCCTCCGTCGATGACGGATCCAAGCGCACGCGCGCATAATCGTGATCGGAGTAGTTCACCAGCGTGATGTCGCCGAGGGTGCGTCCAGCGAGCTGCTCCACCTCAGCCGACTGGGTGGAGAAGTCGAAGGAGAAGGAATCGATCGGGACCAGCTTGCGTCCCTTTCGTCCCAACGTGGCGATCTCGAGCGTGTGCGGACGCAGCAGCTCGGCACCGCGTGCCGAATCGGCCTGTGTGATCTTCGCGCTGGTGATGCTTGCTCGTGCTGAGCCGCGCACAGACGATGAGGCATCGTCGGACGTCGTCAGTTCCAACGACAGTTCGGAGACACCGGAGGTGCCCAGCCACGCACCGGCCCAACTGGCGATGTCACGGTCAGGAGCCGCCTCGGCGAGGCATTCGAGGAAGTCGGCGAGCTCGGTATTGCGGTAGTCGAAGCGCTTGAAGTACAGGCGCGAGCCGGCGAAGAACGCCTCCCGGCCGACGAAGGCCACGAGCTGCTTGAGCACGGACGCACCCTTGGCGTAGGTGATGCCGTCGAAGTTGAGCTTCGCGGCCTCGACGTCGGGGATGTCGGCGACGATCGGGTGCGTGGTCGGATACAGGTCCTGCGTGTACGCCCACGCCTTGCGACGCAGTGCGAAGGTCACCCAGCCGTCGGTGAAGCGGGTCGCCTCGGCCAGCGCCAGCCCGCCCATGTAGTCGGCGAACGACTCCTTGAGCCACAGGTCGTCCCACCATTTCATGGTCACCAGGTCACCGAACCACATGTGCGCCATTTCGTGCAGGATCACGTTCGCCCGCGACTCGTAGTTCGCGTCGGTGACCTTGTCCCGGAAGATCAGACTGTCGGTGAACGTGACCAGACCCGGATTTTCCATGGCGCCGAGGTTGTACTCCGGAACGAAGATCTGATCGTATTTGCCCCACGGGTAGGGATAGTCGAATTCGCCAGTGAAGAAGTCCAGCCCGGCCTTCGTGATCGAGAAGATGTCGGAGGCGTCGAGGTGGTCGACGAGGCTGGCGCGCGTCCATGCGCCCAACTGCACGACCTCACCGGTCGAGGGATCCGTCCAGTGGTCGGTTGCGCCCTCGTAGGGGCCTGCAGTGATGCACGTGATGTAGCTCGACTGTCGCAGCGTCGGGGCGAAATGATGAGTGATCGCGGGGGAGTCCATATCGACAGGCCCCTGGTTCGTCTCCTGACTCGGTCCGCGACTCGTCTCGGGGCGGTTCGACAGAACCTGGAAGTGCTCGGGGGCCGTGACGTTGAAGATGAACTCTGCCTTAAGATCCGGCTGGTCGAAGTTCGCGAACACGCGGCGGGCATCGGTCGGTTCGTACTGAGTGTAGAGATAGACCTTGCCGTCGGCAGGGTCGGTGAAGCGGTGCAGTCCTTCTCCCGAGGTGGAGTAGTAGGCCTGTGCCTCGATCGTCAGGGTGTTCTTCCCCGTGCGGATGGGCAGTCCCACCCTTGCTCCGTCGAACACCTCGGCGGGGTCGAGGATCTCATCATTGATCTCAGCGAATGTGACCGAGTCTGCGATCAGGTCGATGAATGTGCGGCACTCGGTTCGGGCGGTGAACTCGACGACGGTACGGGAGAGGTACGTCGGAGTTCCGGTCTCAGCATTGCTGACGTCGATATCGACGGTGTAAGTCGAAACATCGAGCACTTGACTGCGGCTCTGCGCTTCATCTCGGGTCAGGTTAGTTGTCATTCATAGCCTCCTCGGCGCACAGACATTAGCATGTCACAATTCCGGTACGCTGGGTACAGCGAAGGCGAGCACGAAGGGAGTCTGATGGCGAAGCCCGAGGTCAGAGAACTGCCCCAGCGCGCCTTCAACACTCTGGTGCATCGATCTCGGATGGGTCTCAAGCGTGTCCAGGCCAACGCCGGACAGCTGATCCAGATCCCGATCGCCGCCACCGCGGCCTATGCCTTCTGCGTCTACGTCCTCGGCCACCCATATCCGTTCCTCGCAGCCGTCGCCTCTGCCGTCGGAATCGGGCCGGTCGCCGACCGTCGTCTGCGCCGAGCCATGGAGATCGGCTTCGGTGCGACCTTCGGTGTGCTCGTGGGTGAGCTCCTCGTCAACGTCTACGGCACAGGGATCTGGCAGCTCACACTGACGCTTGCCATCGGCCTCTTCATCGGCACGATGCTGAATTCCGGTGGCATCTTCATCACCCAGATCGCCGTCCAATCCGTCTACGTCGTCGTAGTTCCTGCCACCGCCACCACCTTGCCGTTCCCCCGCACCCTCGACGCCCTCACCGGGTCCGTGTGTGCAATCCTTCTCGCCCTCATCCTTCCGCGCGATGCCCGCAAGGTCCCGCGCGGCCTTGCCGCGAGCATGCTCGACGAGATCAGTGCAGTCCTGCAGATGATGGCGCGGGCGCTGCAGGACTCCGATGTCGCACTCGCTCAGCGGGCACTGACGCGAGCTCGAGAGACCCAGGACATCATCGATTCGTGGGGTTCCTCGCTCAAGATCTCGAGGGAAGCGGCGAAGATCAATGCCAGAGGCAGGCGTCATTCCGCCGAGGTGACCAGGTTGTCTCGTGCACACACCCATGCCGATCGTGCCATGCGCACCATTCGCGTCATCGCTCGCAGGGTCGTGGGCATCACCGAATTCGGTGTGGAGAAGCCGATCATCGCCGGCTACGTGGATTCGCTGTCTGAGGGGTCGAAGAAGCTTGAAGTCGCGCTGCGCAGAGGGACCGATCGGGCACTGGCAGAAGCCGCGCTGGCCGAGGCCGCTTCCAGTCTTGATCCCCGTGCGGAGGAGAGCTGGGATATCCACGACGAGTCCCTCGTGCTGCTGCTGCGTCCCGTGGCGGTCGACCTCCTCGAAGCCTGCGGGCTGACGAACGAAGCCGCCCAGAACCGACTTCCCTCGCTCAGCGAAGACACGCGAGAGACAGATGAGCCGCCCGCGGAGTGATGAAGTCGCGGACCTCAGCGGCTCTCGACGATGAACACGACTGTCGTCTCCGGTCTGAGCGCCGTGAACTCGTGTGGCTGGTCGCCCGGGTAGGTCAGGTAGTCGCCGACGTGTAGTTCGTAGGACTGTCCGAGCACCTCGATGCGTGCCGCCCCCTGCCCCAGGATCACATGCTCGATCGTGCCGACAGGGTGCGGTTGCGAGTTTCGCGGCTGACCCGGTTCGGCCTGAATGAAATAGACGTCGCGTCGCGCATTCGCCGGCGATGCTGAGAGCAGGGTCGCCGCATAGTTCGCGGTGTTCGACGGCAGACTGGGCAGATCCTTGGCATGCAGGAGCGCGACTTCGTGCTGCGGGGGATCGAGCAGTCTGGCCAGAGGGATGTCGAGCGCGGAGGCCAGAGCCCACATCGTCTCGACACTGGGATTGCCGGTGCCTGCCTCGAGCCCGGACATGGTCGATTTTCCGATCCCCGCCCGGCGGGCAACTTCGGACAGCGAGAGGTCCGCGCGCATCCGCTCTCGTCTGATTGCGATTGCGATCTGCTCACGCGGCGTCGGTCCGGTCGGAGGCTCACTGGATCCGGTGGGTGCCTCATCTCGTGGTTGAGAACTCATGAGTTCACTATAGCGACATAGCGTTCTGGTTGACGAACGATTCTCCAATGTGCACTATATAGAACATGAGTTCTGTGTTTCGCACGATGGATCGGGTCCTTCCGGGCTCGACCTATCGTGACGTCGTCATCGTCACGATCACGATCATCGCGGTCGCCCTGTCCTATGGGGCCATCTCCGCGGTGTCCGGATTCCCGTGGTGGCAGACGCTGCTGCTGGCGATGTTCGCCCTCGGCGGTGCAGCGGAATTCACCTTCGTCGGCGTGATCGCAGCAGGCGGAGCACCGGTCCTTGCAGTGTTGGCGGGCCTGCTGGTCAACTCACGGAACTTCGCCTTCGGCATGGCCGTTGGGCCGTTCTTCCCGCAGGACTGGCGCGCACTCATCGCGGCGCACTGGATCAACGACGAATCTGTCGCCGTATCGCGAACGGTCAGCACCGACCGAGCACGGTGGCATGCATTCCTGCTCATGGGTGCGGCAATCGCACTCATGTGGCCGAGCGGGGCGATGCTCGGCCAGTGGCTCGGCAGTGTCATCGACGCCGATCTCCTCGGTCTCGATGCGGCCTTCCCGATCATCCTCTTCTGCCTCATCCGCGGCGATCTGAAGAGCAGGACCACACTGTCGCTCACAGTCGTGGGAATCCTCATCTCGGTCCTGCTCACCCCGCTCCTGCCGCTTGGACTCGGAGCCGTGACCTCTCTGTCGGTGTTCCTGTTCGTGGCAGCCGGCTGGTCGATCAGGGCAGTCATCAGGAAGCGCCGAGGTGGCACTGACCGTGCGGATCGAAGTGACGCTGGCGATCGCAGCGATGTTGACGATCTCGATCGACAGGAGGGAAGCCGATGAGTCCGATCAGTTTTCTCATCGCACTCGCCGCGCTGAGCATCGGAACCTATGCCATGCGCTTCGCCGGTGTGAAGCTCGGGGCGGCGATTGCAACGAAGGGCAGACGCCGACAGCTCGCGACCGCCTCGGCTGGGGCAGACGGAATCGTGGGACCGAACCGCATTGCGGGACCGAGCAGCACTGCTGCGGGAACGAACAGCCCCGCAGGACCGACGAGTCCCTCGGGACCGAGCGACACCGCAGAACTCGTGGGGGAGTCGGATGGCGACTCGACGGCGACGGTGACGAAGTGGATGGATCGGGCGACGGTCGTCCTCATCGGTGCAGTCTTCGCGACGACTGCGATCTTCGATGGCCAGGACATCGCGGACCCCGCACGGCTCATCGGCGTCGGTGCGGGAGTTCTGGCCGCGATTCTGCGAGTGCCGATGCTCATCTGTGTGCTGCTGGGCATGTGTGTCTGCGCAGGCATCCGAATGACAGGCATCCTGTGAACGCCGGCCAAGGTGCGAAAGTGTGGCGGCCAGAGTCAGACCCAGTCAGGGTCAGACTGGTGGCAGCCAGCGTATGAGAACGTGTGACGCTCAGAGCGCCGGACCTCCTCAATACCGCGTCGTCGCAAGCGCTGAGGCAGTTCATGTGCGGAGGGTGATCCGACGATGAGGATTCGCCCAGGATCGGAGCCGTCCCCGTGCCCCGAAGAGCTGCGATTGCTAGGGTAGATGCTATGGAAATAATTGCCGGCGTTCAGCAGATGGTCTTTCTCGCCTTGGCCGTCGCCGCCTTCGGCCTCCAGCTGTGGGCGTTCATCGACTGCCTCCGCTACAAGGACGAGAACTACCGCGCCGTTGACAAGCAGAGCAAGAAGTTCTGGGTCATCCTCCTCGGCGTCGGGCTCGCGCTCGCACTCATCGCGCTTCCGCCCATGGGCATGCGCATCATCTTCCTCAACCTGATCGCACTCGTCGCCGGCATCGTCTACCTCACCGACGTCCGTCCGAAGATTAAGGCCATCGACCCGCGCAATCGCAAACAGAATCGGAACCACTGGCGCTGAGGCAGCGACGAACACGCGCAGATGACAGACGACCTCAATCTCCCGGGCCCAGATTCCGACTACATCGCCACCTTCGGCAGCAGTGAGCCCCACACGCTCTTCGGCCACGGATTCGCCGGCGCAATCCGCGACACCCGTCCCTTCGGCACAGGCATCACCGGCACCAAGCATTTCCTCCACCTGCCCGGCCACGGCGGACGCCCCTCACCTGGACCGGGATGGAACTACGGCCACATCGCCGAGGTGCTGGCACGGGCGCTGACGTCCACCTCGGCGACGCGGGCCCTCGGAGTCTCCATGTCCGCCGGCGGACTCCTGAGACTGCTCGGCACCACTCATCCCGCGACCCGGAACCTCGAGAAGGTCGCGCTTGTTCTCCCGGCATCATTCACCGGATTCTCCGCCGAGGTGGCCGATGCGAACCGCGGCTACCTGAAGCGACTGCGTGATCTGGTGGCCGCCGGTGACGTCGAGTCCATCACGGACCTGATGCTTTCTCGCGAACCTGCCGAGGTCGCCGAGCTCCTGCCGGCCAGAGCCTGGACGAAGACGAAGGCCGAGAATCTCGTCAACACGGACATGTCCGACGGGCTCGGCTTGGCTCTTGAGATCGCCGTCGAGGAGAGCGCAGGCGATGTGAGCACGAGCAATGTGAGCCCAGGCAATGACCCGCTGAGTGCTCTGGCTCGGTTCCCGGGGGAGGTGCTCGTGCTCACCCACGAGGATGACCCTGCCCATCCGGTCGAGGTCGCCGAGGCGATTGCGGCCGCGATTCCCGAGGCCCACTTGGAAGTCCTGCCAGCAGGATCGATCCTGTGGCGCGGGCGCCACGAAGTCCGCCGGATCCTCGGCGAGTTCTTTGGCTAAACTGTCACAGTGCGCATATCCGTTCTCTCACTCCACACCTCGCCCGCGGCTCAGCCGGGCCAGGGCGATGCCGGTGGTATGAATGTCTACGTCGACCAGTCGGTGCGCGCATTGGCAGCAGCTGGCCATGTGGTCGACGTCTTCACCGCCGACCCGAGCGGCATTGACGGCCTCGGCGGGCGCGCCGGCACCCTGCAGATCGCTGAGGGCGTCCGACTCCATCAGCTGCCGATCGATGCGGCCGACAAGGACGAGCTTGCCGATGCCATCGACGAGCTCGCGCGGCTCCTCCTGGCCGAGCCGAGCTTCATCTCAGCCGACCTGATCTGGGCTCACTACTGGATCTCGGCCGAGGCGGCACTGCTGGCTCAGGAACTTCGCTCCCAGGAGTCATCGTCGGCGGTCGGCGAGGACGCGACCAGGGCGGGTGACCGTCCTCGAATCGTCGTGAGCATGCACACGATCGGCGCGGTGAAGAACCGCGACTCAGAGACCAGCCACGAACGACCTCAGCGCTTGGAAGCAGAGGAGAGAATCGCCTCGGCGGTGGACCTGATCGTGGCCAACACTCCGGCAGAGCGTCGCGATCTCATCCACGAACTCGGCGCCGATGCCGACGCCGTAGTGGTGGCCAGGCCCGGCGTCGACCACGACCTGTTCTCCCCAGGAGATCGAGCCGTGGCCAGAACAGTTCTGGGTCTTGCTCCCGACGAATTCGTCGTCCTCTATGTGGGGCGGATGCAGTTCATCAAGGGCACCGATGTCGTCGTCGATGCGATCTCCGGCCTGCGAGAGAACAACCCGCACCTGGCGTCTCGGACGCGTGGAATCCTCCTCGGCGCAGTCTCGGGCCAAGAGGCTCCGACTGGATCCTCGCCGTACCTGCGCGAATTGAACTCAGCGATCGCCGCCGAACCCAGCGTCGAGGTGCGACGTCCCGTCCCCGCTCATGAACTCGTCACCTACTACCGCGCGGCGGACATCCTTCTCGTCCCCTCACGCAGCGAGTCATTCGGACTGGTCGCGGCCGAAGCTTCGGCATCGGGCCTGCCCGCCATCGCCTCGGCGGTGGGCGGCCTGCCCGACATCGTCGAACACGGGTGTTCGGGCGTGCTCATCGCCGATCACAACCCGCGGCATTGGGCCATGGCTCTCGAACGGATGCTCCTCGACGACGAACTGCGACGCGAACTCGCACTTCATGCCGTCGAGCGCTCAACTCGGTTCGACTGGTCGGCCACGGCGGCGAGTGTGCTCGGCACCCTCGACGTGCCGGACCTGGCCCTGACCACGACGATGACGGGCACCGAGCAGATGACGGGCACCGAGCAGATGACGGGCACAGAAGAGATGGCGACCGCAGAAGAAGCAATGACTGCGGGAGAGACTGTGCCCCCGGAAGAGATGCCGAACACGGAAGAACTGAATCCGAAGTCGCGACTGGTCGGGCGCGGCTGCTGAAGAACTCCATGGATTGCCGACGGAAGGACACATGATGACGACCGACACCGAGACGATTCTGGCCGGTGTGAGGCGGTGGGCGAATGAGAACGAGGTCGAAGTCGACGCCGTTGAGGATACGCAGATCGCCGTAGTCCTGCCGGGAGAGAAGAAGCTGAAGACGACCGTGTCGATCACCGTCTGCGCGCGAACGGTGCAGCTGCAGGCGTTCGTCATTCGCCATCCGGATGAGAATGCCGAGGAGTTCAACCGCTGGCTGCTCATCAAGAACATGAAACCAGGCCCGGTGTCGTTCGGCATCGACACCCTCGGCGATGTGTATCTGGGAGCCAGCGTTCCCCGGGACCGACTTCTCGAGGAACTCGACTCGCTGCTCGGGGCGATTCTGGCGACCGCCGACTCCTCGTTCAACGAACTTCTGCTCATCGGCTTCCTCACCGGAATGAAGAAGGAATGGGCCTGGAGGATCAGGCGCGGGGAGTCGACGCGGAACCTCGCCGCCTTCGAAGACGTCCTCAGCGGACCGGACAACGAATTTCTGGAGCAGGCTTGAACGTCGACGATTACATCGCCGGCTTCGACGATGTGCACAAGCGGGAATTCCTGAGCCGCCTTCGGGACCTCAGCCGCGCCGCTGCGCCCACTGCTGAGGAGGGCCTCAAGTGGGGGAACCCTGCCTACTTCGTGGGCACGATCCTCTTTGCCTTCGCCGGCTATGCCAAGCACGCGAACTTCGTATTCACCCCCAGCACCAAAGAAGCCTTTGCCGATCGGCTGAGCGGATTCGACACCGGAAAGGGGTCGATCAAGCTCTACTACGATCGCGAGATCCCCACCGGCCTGCTGGCGGACATGATCGCCTACCGCATCCGTGAGTTCGAGGTCGACGGCGTGAAGTGGATGTGAGTCTCAGCTCAGGTCCAGTTTGAGCCCTTCGTGACTGGCTTCGTAGCCGAGCCGTGCATAGAACCGCTGCGCATCCGTGCGCGACTTATCGGTCGTCAGTTGAGCCAGCGATGCCCCGAATCGACGCCCGCAGTCATGGGCCCATTCGAAGACCGCCGTGCCCAGTCCGAGACCCTGCGCATCAGGCCCGATCCTCACCGCTTCGATCTGCAGCCGCGTCGACCCTCGCCGTGACAGGCTCGGGATCAGCGTCAGCTGCAGGGTGCCGACGACGGCAGCCGATCCGGTGTCGGAAGGGCATGCCCGCTCACCCTCATCGTAGTTCGCAGAACCGTCATGACGGCTCGCGGTACCTTCGTGCTGGCTCTCGGTATCTTCGTGCTGTCTCGCAGCATAGTTGGTGACGTCGTCGATCGTGACCAGAAGCTGATTGGGATCGGAATCGATGAGACCGAAGGCACGCTGATAGTCGGCCACCTCGTCGGCGCCGGCACTCTCACGAGCAGCACCGAGGGCGTCATCGCGAAGCAGGGACACGAGGTCGGGCACATCGGTGTCTCGTGCCCGCCGAATCAGAAATCTCCTGTTCGCGAGAGCGATCGTCTCTGTCTCGAAGGTGGAGAAGCCCGACGGGGACGAGGGCCCGATCACAGTCCCGACTCCTGTGTGCGACTGTCTCCGGTGACCTGCCCACGCGGCGGTTTGCCGTAGGGGCGGCGTGCGAACACCGAGGCCAGGAGTGCACCGGAGACGTTGTGCCAGACACTGAACACAGCGCCGGGAAGAGCTGCGAGCGGTGAGAAGTACGTGGTCGCGAGAGTGGATGCGAGCCCCGAATTCTGCAGCCCGACCTCGAAGGTCATCGCTCGTCTGGTCGGAGTGTCCAACCGGCAGGCCGCGGCCACTCCGTAGCCGACTCCAAGTCCCAGGACGTTGTGCGTGATGACTGCCAGGAGCACGAGGATTCCGGCGGTCGCGATGGAGCCGGCGGAACCCGCGACGACGACCGCCACGATGTAGGCGATGGCAATGGACGCGAACCAGGGCAGAATCGGTGAGATCTTGTCGACGAGCTTCGAGGCCACGAGCCTGACGATCACCCCGACGATGACGGGCACGAGCACCGTCTGACAGATCGAGACGAACATCGACCAGAACGGCACGTCCATGTATGAGCCGGCCAGCCACAGGGTCAACAGGGGCGTGAGCACCGGGGCGAGGAGGGTCGACAGGGTCGTGATCGACACCGACAGAGCGGTATCGCCCTTGGCCAGGTAGGTGACGACGTTCGAAGCAGTCCCTCCAGGGGCACATCCGACGAGGATGACGCCGACAGCGATCTCAGTCGGAAGGCTGTAGAGGGTGACGACCAGGAGACCGAGCAGGGGCATTGCGACGAACTGCGTTGCGACACCGAGGGCGGCGATCCATGGCTTCTTCGCGATCCGAGCGAAGTCCGGCAGCGTCAGCGTCAGACCCATGAAGAACATGACGATTCCGAGCGCCCAGGTGATCGAGGGTGCGAGAGGAGTGAACGTGTCGGGACTGAGGAACCCGAGGACTCCGGCGATGACGACGAGGACCGGCAGTGCCGTCACGGCGATGATCGAACTGCGGTCGGAGTTCGGCTGCTGGGGCTGCGGAGCCGATGAGCCTCCCGCATGCGGTGGCAGGGTCGGCGACTGTGAGCTCGACGATGAAGGCTCTGGGGACGACGACTGAGGCTGCGAGCTCGACGGCGGCGGCGTAGGGGTGTCAGACATGAGTTCAGGCTATCGGGGCATATCGGGATGCAAGATCGAGTGCCGAATGGTGAGAAAGATCTCGGTAGTTCGTCGACCAGAGGGTGGGCGGCTCTGTGGGCGCCGGCACGGTCGTGCAAAAATGGTGGCATGACGCATAACCTCATCCTGCTGCGCCACGGCGAGAGCGAATGGAACCAGAAGAATCTGTTCACCGGTTGGGTCGACGTGACCCTGACGGACAAAGGGCGGGCTGAGGGCCAGCGGGCCGGCGAGCTCCTGCGCGAGGCCGACCTCATCCCCGACGTCGTCTACACCTCCCGCCTCAAGCGGGCCATCCTCACCTCGAATCTGGCGCTCGAGGCCGCCGATCTCTCCTGGCTCGACGTCCATCGCAGCTGGCGACTCAACGAACGCCACTACGGTGCGCTGCAGGGCAAGAACAAGAAGGAGATCCGCGAGGAGTTCGGCGAGGAGCAGTTCATGACCTGGCGCCGCTCCTTCGACACCCCGCCGCCAGCTCTCGGCGACGCCTCCGAATTCTCGCAGGCTGGAGATCCTCGCTATGCCAACCTCGGCGGTTCCCTGCCTCGCACGGAATGCCTGGCCGACGTCATCGACCGGCTCCTGCCCTACTGGTACGACCGGCTCGTCCCCGAGCTCACCGTCGGACGCACCGTGCTCGTTGTCGCCCACGGCAACTCGCTGCGTGCCCTGGTCAAGCACCTCGACGGAATCTCCGATGCCGATATCACCGGCCTCAACATTCCCACAGGCATCCCGTTGCACTACGAGCTGACCGAGGACTTCACTCCGGTCAGGCCCGGTGGCACCTACCTCGACGCTGCTGCCGCAGAGGCCGCGATCGGTCAGGTCGCCAACCAGGGGCGCTGAGGCACAGGCTCTTTCTGACTCAGGCTCGCACTCGCTCAGGCTCGCACTCGCTCAGGCTCGCACTCGCTCAGGCTCGCACTCACCTGCCGCCACCTCGGCGACCGCCTTCATCTGCTCAAGGAGAAGGGAGATCGCCGGGGATGCGCTCATCGAGGCCCGCCACACGAGGTAGATCCAACGGGCGATGCTCGGATCGTCGAGTTCGACGACGGTGACGTCGGCGGGCAGGTGCGGCCGTCCCAGCCGCGGCACCAGCGCGAGAGCCCCGACAGCCCGGACGAACTCGATCTGGGTGTCATACTCCATCGCCCAGTACTCGATCCGCGGTTCGGCGTTGAGGGGATCGAAGAGCGCGGTGAGCCAGCGATGGCATACGCCGTTGCGCGGTGCCGAGACGAAGACCTCGCGGAGGAGATCCTGCCGGGTCACCAGCTTGCGTGATGCCAGATGGTGGTCACGATGCATGACGATATCGGCCCGGTCGACGGTGATGAGCTCGGAATTCAGCGTCGAGGGCAGCTGAGGAGGACCCTCCCGCCAGTCGAAGATCAGCGAGGCGTCGATCCGGCCGGCCGTGACCATGTCGATGAGCTCATCGGGTTCCTCTTCGATGTTGGTGATCGTCAGCTCCGGCGCGGTGTCCTTGAGCAGCGGCAGGGATGGCACCAGCACTCCGCGGATGCCGGTCGAGAACCCGCCCACCGTGATCCGACCTCGAGGTTCGCCCGACCTTGCCCGCGCGTCGGTCTCGAGGCTTTCGAGGTCCTGGAGCAGTTCGGCGCCGCGTCGGCTGAGCTCACGGCCCATCGGAGTCAATGCGATCCCCCGTCCGGTGCGCTCGGTGACCGGTGAGCCGAGGTAGCGCGAGAGCTTCTGCAGCTGGTGGCTGATGGCCGCCGAGGTGTAGCCGAGTGCATCGGCAGTCGCTGTGACGGAGCCGGCCGAGTCGAGGGCAACGAGCGTGCGCAGGGCGAGAGTGTCAATCATCAAATAATTCTAACGAAACCACGCATTTATATTCAATGGAATTTTGATGCAATGGCTGGGATCCTGGAAGTATGCGTCCCGTCCATTACATGCTCGCCCTGCTCGTCGTCGTTCTCTGGGGCGTCAACTTCATCTTCATCGACTTCGGACTGCGGGACTGGCCACCGCTGCTCCTCGTCGCCGCCCGCTTCACGCTGGTCGTGATCCCGGCGATCTTCTTCGTCAAGTACCCCAGAGGGAACTTCCGCCGCATCCTCCTCATCGGCGTGTTCATGTCCGCCGGTCAGTTCGGCCTCCTCTACACAGCCATGTTCCTCGGACTGCCTGCGGGCCTGACGTCGATCGTCATCCAGATTCAGGCCGCCTTCACGGTGCTCGTTGCGGCCCTTGTGCTCAAAGAATTCCCGAGTCGACGCCAGATCATCGGCATCCTCATCGGTCTGTCCGGACTGTGCGTCATCGGCCTGAGCCTCCAGGCATCGGTGCCGATCGTCGCCTTCCTCGTCGCGCTCGCCGCGTCTCTGTCCTGGGCGATCGGCAATGTCATCGCCCGCGGAGTCAAGGTGGGCACCAATGGCGTGCAGATGACCGTGTGGTCGGCCATCGTGGTCCCCGTGCCGCTGTTCGCGCTCTCGATACTCGTCGACGGCCCCGCCGAGGTTTCTCACGCCCTTGCGAACCCGACCTGGGGAGTCCTTGCTTCGGTCGTCTACACCGCTGGCTGCGCCTCACTCGTCGGCTACGTCATCTGGAATTCGCTGCTTGCAAGGTTCCCGGCATCGCAGGTGGCGCCGTTCTCACTGTTGGTTCCCCTGGTCGGGGTGCTCTCGGCCTGGCTCGTCCTCGGAGACCGTCCCACCGTTCCCGAGCTCGTCGGCGGAGCCCTCCTGCTTCTGGGGGTCGCTGTCACGACGGGAGTGCTGAAGACCATCGCACGCAGCATCAGAGGAACGAACCGGAGGCGGCGAAAGGTCATCGCCAGCGAAAAGCCCGAGGTCGAACATTCGTCGGCCTCGGGCTGATTCGGTGTTTCAGGCGAATATTACTTCTTCGACAGGTACGGTTCCCAGTTGCCGGTGAGCAGGTATTCGACCTTCTGGGACACGGACACCGCGTGGTCGCCGAAGCGCTCGTAGTAGCGCGAGAGCAGGGTGACGTCGGCGATGTGGCGAGGTGCCAGCGAACCGGCAGGCGCCTCGGCGAGCTTGGAGAAGATGCTCAGGTGCAGTTCGTCGAGCTCTTCGTCGATCGCATTGATCGTCGGCACGGCGGTCAGGCCCGGGTTCGACAGCAGGTTCTCCGTCGCCTCGGCGATCTTCTCTCCGGATTCGCCCATGCGGGTGAAGGTTTCGGTGAAGTGGTCGGGGATCGCTGACTCCGGGTAGCGGATGCGGACCTGCTGGGCGATGTGGCGAGCTAGGTCGCCCATGCGCTCGAGCGATGCGGACATCCGCAGTGAGCCGATGACCGCGCGCAGGTCGGCGGCGACGGGGGCCTGCAGGGCCAGCATCTCAGCGGCCTGCTGGTCGAGGGCGTACTGCATGTGGTCGATCACGGCGTCGGCTTCGATGACCTTTTCGGCCAGCTCGAGGTCGTTGCTGCGCAGGGACTGGTTCGCCAGGCGCATCGCCTCGTGAACTTTGACAGACATGTCGACCAGCTGCGTGGCCAGCTCGTCCAGCTCATTTCTGAAGACTTCGCGCATTGACAGCGGTTCCTTAATCTCGTGGATCTTGTGCAAGGGGAGGTGCCTGAGATCGTCCTGGGTGCGGACAACCCTCCGGTCAGGATAGGCACACTGTGTCAGCTTGACACCATTCGGTGAACGTTGTCTGGCATGCAGGTGAATTCCTCGGCAAAAGCAGCGTCCTGGGGTCGATTCTGCGCGTCTCTGAAGCAGACTGCGCATAAGCTTGATGACGTGGACCTCTTGATCGTAGCGGTCCTGACCGGAATCGTCGGTCTGGGACTGGGTATAGCGGGAATTCTGGCGTTTCGTTTCAGCGAACGCTCCCGTGATGCTGCCGATCTGCATTCTGAGGACGACCTGCCCGAAGGCATCGCCGAGGTACTGGCTGTGCTGCCCTCGGCTGCGATCGTTCTCGACGCCGGCGATGATGTCGTCAAGGCATCCCCGGCCGCGTACACATTCGGGTTGGTCAGAGGGCACTCCCTTGCCTCTCCCGAGATGCTGCGCATGGTCGGCCGAGTCCGTTCCAGAGGCCTCATCGAGGAGATCGAACTCGAACAGAAGCGCGAGCAGACGGATTCGATCCTGCGGTTCCTCCACGCTCGTGTGGCGCCCTTGGGTACGGCCTTCGTCCTCGTCCTCTGCGACGACCAGACCGAGTCCAAGCGCGTTGACTCCATTCGGCGAGATTTCGTCGCCAACGTCTCCCACGAACTCAAGACCCCCATCGGCGCGATGTCCCTCCTCGCCGAGGCAGTCACCGACTTCTCCGATGACCCGCAGGCCGTCGAACGCTTCGGCGGCCGCATGCAGCGGGAGTCGAAGCGGCTGACCCAGCTGGTGCAGGAGATCATCGACCTGTCCCGCGTCCAGGACCACACCGCTCCGTCTGCGACGGAGAAGATCTCCGCCGCCGAGGTGGTCGACGATGCCGCTGACCGTGCCCGCACGCGTGCCGAGAGCAAGAACATCCACATCGAGGTCTCGCCGCCGGGCACAATGCTCATCGAGGGCAACTACGAACTCCTCGTCAATGCGGTGCGCAACCTCATCGACAACGCCATCAACTACTCACCCGACGGCACTCGCATCGGCGTCGGTGTCGACTTGGTCGACGAGCGTGTCGAGATCTCCGTCGCCGACCAGGGCATCGGTCTCTCCACTCAGGACACCGAGCGTGTCTTCGAACGGTTCTACCGCGTGGACCCGGCGCGTTCGCGGATCACGGGCGGAACCGGGCTGGGGCTGAGCATCGTCAAACACATCATCGCCACACACGGCGGACAGGTGAAGGTCTGGAGCCGCCTCGGCAAGGGTTCGACCTTCACCATCGTGCTTCCGCTGGCAGGCAACGTCTCCGATGACGAAGCATCCTCCTCGGCGCCGGATGGGGTCCTGCTCGAGCACTCGGCACAGGCTGATGCCGACGAAGCTGAGGTTGAGGCAGACGCCGCGGGAGAGGCAGAGGCAGAGGGCGCAGCTGCTGATGGCGCGGTTGCCGATGACAGCACCGAACATCACCCTGACGATGACAAGGGCGTCAGCACAGGGGAGAATGAGAATGAGACAACCCAGGTTCTGAAAACCGGAAGCGAACAAAGGAAGCTCACAACGTGACTCGAATTCTGCTTGTCGAGGACGAGGATTCGTTCTCGGACCCACTGTCGTACCTGCTCGGTAAAGAAGGATATGAGGTGACGGTTGCCGATGACGGTTTGAAGGCTCTCGCGGAGTTCGACCGCAACGGCGCCGATCTCGTTCTGCTCGATCTCATGCTGCCGGGAGTCTCCGGCACCGAGGTTTGCCGAGAGCTGCGTGCGAAGTCCAGTGTGCCGATCATCATGCTCACGGCCAAGGACTCTGAGATCGACAAGGTGGTGGGACTCGAACTCGGCGCAGACGACTACGTGACCAAGCCCTACTCCTCGCGAGAACTGCTGGCCAGGGTGCGAGCGGTGCTGCGACGCAACGTCGAATCCGAAGCCTTCGATGATGAGTCGGTACTCGAGGCCGGGGGAGTCCGCATCGATGTCGAACGTCACGTCGTCAGCGTCCGCGGCGAAGAGCTGTCGATGCCGCTGAAGGAGTTCGAGCTGCTCGAGATCCTCATCCGCAACTCCGGTCGAGTGATGACACGCGGTCAGCTCATCGATCGGATCTGGGGAGAAGACTACGTCGGCGACACGAAGACCCTCGACGTCCACGTCAAGCGTCTGCGCGCCAAGGTCGAGCAGAATCCTTCGGAGCCGCGCCTGCTCACCACGGTGCGCGGACTCGGCTACAAGTTCGAAGCCTGACCACGACCACCCGCAGAGCGTGACTGCGCGCAGAGCCTGATCGCCGGCAGCGGGAGCACTCACGGCACCTGCGCTGAAGAGACTCACAGGTCACGCAGAACGAGCGACACACAGGTAACGCAGAAGGAGCCGCCCACATCGTGTGGGCGGCTCCTTGCTGTATTCGGGACTTGCGCGGCCGGACTCAGCCGTTGATGCCAGTGGCTGCCTCGCCCTGCTCGCCGGACTGCGATGCGTCTTCGCCGGGCTGAGAAGCATCCTCGCTGGGTGACTCCGAGGGCTTTTCGGTCGGTACGTACTGTTCGTAGTACGGCAGGGAATTCGACAGGACCTGAGTCCGGATCGTCTTCTCGTCGCTGCCGACCTTGACGGTGACGTCGGCCAGGTCGCCGGGCTTCGCCTTGAGGCTGTCCACGATGACCGGCTTCGATGATGTCGAGGCCGAGCTCTCCGGGTCCTGCACGAAGGTTTCGCCGGCCTTGACCGACTCGGTGGTCGTCTTCCCGCCGACGTCCAGGGACACCTTGGCAGAGGAATCGCCCTTGTTGATGAGTGTGAAGAACAACTGGGCCGGGCCCTTACCGGACTCGTCCATGATGAGCATCAGACCGCGGACCTCGACGTCTCCGACCGATCCCCAGGCACCGTCACCGGCGTTGTAGTGGTACTCGGCGGTCTGGTGAGGTGACAGCAGGCTTGCACATCCGCTGACGGGAATGACGAGAGCGAGTGCGGCAACTGCGAGTGCCGCGCGGTTGTGCCGTTTCATTGTGCTCCTTGAAGTGGCAATACAAGATCAATCTGTATACTACCCGGTTTTTGACCGGCCGTAGAACCCGGAACGGGGCCAGACGGGTTCACGTGGTGAGAACTCCAATCGAGCCCCAGCCGGTGGGATGGGTTTTGGCCGGGAGAACCTCGGCATCGCCTCAGATCAGCCCATGTTCGACAAACCGCGCAGCGGAGCCTAGCACGAAGAATCCGCAGCCTGAATGATTTCTGTGGCGCGCCTCATGGTAAACTGGAAGTCCGCGAAAGGGGTTTGAAGAGAATATGAGTTTCGAGGTCGGCGACACAGTTGTCTATCCACATCACGGTGCAGCGACAATCCAAGATATCAAGAAACGAACCATTAAAGGTGAGGAGAAACTGTATCTCAAGCTCCAGGTCGCCCATGGTGATCTAGTGATCGAGGTTCCTGCGGAGAACTGCGACCTCGTCGGTGTGCGAGATGTCGTCGGTGAAGAGGGTGTTGAGAAGGTATTCAACGTCCTCCGCGCGGAATTCGTCGAAGAGCCCACGAACTGGTCTCGTCGCTACAAGGCGAATCTTGAGAAGCTGCAGTCCGGCGACGTGATCAAGGTTGCCGAAGTCGTTCGTGACCTCTGGCGTCGCGAGCAGGACCGCGGCCTGTCGACCGGTGAGAAGCGCATGTTGTCCAAGGCCCGTCAGATCCTCGTTTCCGAACTCGCATTGGCTGAGAAGAAAGAGGAATCCGAGGCCGAGGCCATTCTGGACGAAGTGCTCGCGTCCTGAATATCTGCGTCATCGTTCCGGCCGCAGGGTCCGGAACACGCTTGGGCAGTGCGGACCCGAAGGCCCTAGTGCGGCTGAACGGGAAGAGCCTTCTGGCTCGCAGCCTTGAGACGATCATCTCCTCGGGAGTTGCTTCCACAATTGTGGTTGCCGCTCCCGAGGAGTTTTTAACGCGTGCCCGCAATGAAATCGATTCCATTGCAGAATCGGGTGCGAAAGATTCGGAGTCCAGTATTTCGGGAATGCGAATCACAGCTGTAGCAGGCGGACAAGATCGAATCGAATCCGTGCAATTAGCCTTGAAATATGCAGGTGACGCAGACATCGTGCTGGTCCACGATGCCGCCCGGGCACTGACGCCGTCCGAGGTCTTCCGGCGAGTAGCCGATGCTGTCAGTGCCGGCGCCGAGGCGGTCGTTCCCGTCCTGCCCATGACCGACACCGTGCGCCGTGTGGAGAGTCGCCCCGCAGTGAACTCGGATCACCATCCCGCCACGAACGATCATCATCCCACCATGAACGACGGGCCACGGGCGCCTCGATCGCAGCCAGACGCAGACGGTTGGCAAGTTGTGGTCGAATCTGGAGCTGAGAACGACCAGAAGTTACCAACCGTTGAGGTCCTTCACGGCGATCTTGACCGTTCGCGATTGCGCCGGGTCCAAACTCCACAGGGATTCACTGCCAGCACCCTGCGTCGAGCACACGAGAGATACGAAGACGATCTGGCTGCTTCGGAACCTGGATCCCTTGCGGCCACGGATGATGCGGGACTCGTCGAGCGCCTCGGCATCGAAGTCGTCGCCGTTGACGGTGACGAGGAAGCACTGAAGATCACCTACCCCCTCGACCTCGTACTCGGTGAGCACATCGCGACGAAACGGGACGCGGAGACGACTCGGGACGCGACGAAACGGAACACGGAGACGACTCGGGACGCGACGCAGCGGAACGCGGAAACGACTCGGGACGCGACGCAGCAGGAGTCGGCGACTCTCGACGCGCAAGCGACTCTTGACGAGGGCGAGAAACAAAACCCCGCGAGCGAAGGAGAGCAGCGACGATGACCATGGTCATTCCGCGTACCGGCATCGGAGTCGACGTACACGCCTATTCCGACGATCCCGAGCGGGAACTCTGGGTCGCAGGTCTGAACTGGCCCGGTGAACGGGGGCTCGAAGGCCATTCCGATTCCGACGTTGCCGCCCATGCGTGCTGTGATGCGCTGTTCTCTGCCGCAGGAATCGGCGATCTGGGTCAGCATTTCGGCGTCGACCGGCCCGAGTTCGCCGGTGCCTCCGGAGCCGTTCTCCTCGCCGAGGCGGCACGACAGGTCCGTGCGGCAGGTTTCGAGATCGGCAATGTCTCCGTCCAGGTCATCGGCAACTGCCCGAAGATCGGCACGAGGCGGCTCGATGCTCAGCAGGCGCTGTCGGCGGCTGCTGGGGCCGATGTATCGGTGTCCGGGACGACGACCGATGCACTCGGTCTGACTGGGCGCGGCGAAGGAGTAGCCGCCATCGCGAATGCTCTGGTCTATCCCGTTGCGGGCGATGACGCGCCGGTGGCAGCGCCGAGACCGCAGTGAGCAGTGCATGAAGGTCGTGTTCCAAGGGGCCGGGGCGATTGGCCTCGCAGCTGCGGCGCTGTTCGGCAGACGACACGAAGCGGTCGTCGTCTCACGGTCGGAGAGTTCGACCTCAGACGCAGTGCGGGCCCGAAGCGTCGCATATCCGAGACGGGTGCGTTCCCTCGGAAACCGGCCGATGTGCCGGGAAGCCGTGCTCGGTCAGAGTCCAGCGCGTCGGGGTACTGTGCAGGGGACAGGCCCTGCACGCCGGGTGAGCGTGGTCGATTGGGCTGCAGTGAGTTCGGAATCCTGGGACCTCGTGGTGCTGACGACACGGCCGGGTGACCTCGACGATGGGGTTGCCGCGTCGATAGTCGCTCTTCGCCCGGGCATCATCGCGATCACCAGCCAGGTCGATGGGGACCGGTCCATCGCTGCGTCCATGTTCCCTGATTCCGAGATCCTCGTCTTCTCACCAGTGCTCCTGTCAGAGCGAACAACGGGACGCACGGTCAGTTACTGGCATCCACCCGGGATGCCTGTGTTCATGGCCAGCGGCCGCAGGGGGACTGTGCGGGGCCTGCGGCGCAGGCTCGGTGGCCTCATCGTCGGTGTACCGGCCTTTGTGATCTCCGCTCCGCCGGCGGTGTTCATTCCCTACGTTGCTGAACTGAGTGCTCGCGAGGGCAACTGGGCCAGCCTGAGGTCGCATCTGCGACGACCCTCGCGGGCTGCCGCGGAGGCGGTGCATGCCGTGACCGGTGTCCGGATGCCGATGTCGGACCGAGCAGCCGGGCTCGTCCTCGACGCCTTGGAACGATTCGTGCCCATCGACGTCAGCGAGTATGCGGGCCGACACTTCGGCCGCCACGAAGGCCAGACACTCGACATGCTTGACGGATGGCTCAGCCGAGCAGCCGAGCGAACCGCCGCGAGGGCCCAACGGCCTACGCCGGCAATGCGACGATCACCGACTCCCACCCCGGCAATGCGACGATCACCGACTCCCACCCCGGTGACCGGACGGTCGCCGGTCCCGGCGCAGTCGTCGGCACTTCGCGAACTGGCTCAGGCCTTGCGCTTACGCGTGACCAGGTAGCCGATTCCGTAGAGTGCTGCGGTGAAGACCAGGGTGCCGAGTATCTGGATGCGCACGGACTCCACGGTCAGACCGAGGATGATGATCACGGCGATGCCGGCCAGAGTCGCATAGGACAGCCAAGGGAAGAGCCACATCTTCAACGGCAGCTCTACGCCGGCGGCCTCGGAGCGGCGGCGGATGATGATCTGGGAGACCAGTGTCGCGACCCAGGTGACGATGAGCGTGGACCCGACGATGTTGAGCAGCACACCGAGCACCTCGGCGGCCCAGAAGTAGTTCAGGGCCACTGCCACGAATCCGAACGCCGAGGTGGCCAGCACCGCGACCATCGGGACGCCGCGTCTCGTCGTACGGCTCAGTCCTGCCGGGAGCATCGTCCGCTCGGACATGGAGAACGCCATTCGGGAAGCACCATAGATGTTCGCATTCATCGATGACAGCAGTGCGATGACGATGACTGCGGCCAGGAGAGAGGCGATGACGGGGAGACCTGCGGTGTCGAGGACCGCGACGAAGGGTGACTCGGTGAGCCGTTCGTCCTTCCAGTCGAGGACGAGGACGATGATCGCCACGGAGCCGATGTAGAGGAACAGGATTCGCCACACAATGGTCTTGATCGCCTGTGTCACGCTGCGACTCGGGTTCGCGGTCTCGGCAGCGGCGACCGCCACGATCTCGATCCCGCCGAAGGCGAACGCCACAACGAGGAGGCCTGCCGCAACGCCGGGGAGACCTGTGGGCATGAATCCATCGGCGAAGATGGTCTCTGGCGGTTGTGCCGGGGTCCAGCCGAACAGGAATGCGGCGCCGAGGACGAGGAACAGGGTCACGAAGGCGACCTTGATGAGGGAGAACCAGAACTCGAACTCACCGAAGCTGCCCGAGGTGGTGAGGTTGATCGCGGTGAAGATGACCATGATGGTCAGAGCGATGACCCATTGCGGGATCGACGGCACATAGCTGGCCGCGATCTGTGCGGCGGCAGTAGCCTCGGCTGCGACGACGAGGCAGAGTTGGACCCACCACAGGGCGCCGACGGCGAATGCGGCGGCAGGACCCATCGCCCGACCGGCGTAGTGGGAGAAGGCGCCGGGATTCGGGTCGGCAGCCACGAGCTCTCCCAGAGCTCGCATGACGAAGATGACGATGAGCCCGGCAACCACATAGGAGATGAGGACGGCTGGCCCGGCAGCCTGGACACCGGCACCCGAGCCGACGAACAGGCCGGCTCCGATCGCCGACCCGAGGCTCATCATGACCAGATGGCGGGGCTTCATTCCGATCTTGAGGCCCGTACCGCCCCGCGACGTCTCTGGTGTCAGAGGCTCTGATGATGAGTCTGCGGGTACAGGGGACTGCGATGATTGAGATTCAGGCACCAGACGATTCTAACGCCCGAGACGAAGAGATGCCGTGGTCGCGAATCTGCGACCACGGCATCTCCGACCGGAATCCGCTGTGCGGGCCCTCAGTCGAGCTGTCACCCTGACCCGAGCGGTGATCAGTGTGATCACCGACCCGAGCGCCACCTCGGCGAATCAGCGGTGTGCGGACCTCACGCTCCGCGTTTGACCCAGTCCTCCAGCGACGGAGCTTCGGCACCGATGGAGGTCGGCTCGCCGTGTCCGGTCAGGACGATCGTGGCGTCGGGCAGCTTGAACAGGGCGTCCCTGATCGATTCGATGATCGTTTCGAAGCTCGAATGCGACCGACCGGTTGCACCGGGGCCTCCGTTGAAGAGCGTGTCTCCGGAGAAGAGGACAGGTCCGACAGCACTGCCGGCACCTGCAGATGCCGGGATCGGCAAGCCGGTCTCGACGAAGAAGCAGGTGGAGCCGGGGGAGTGGCCAGGAGTGTGCAGGGCCTTGATCCGCACGCCCCCGACGTTCCAGGTATCTCCGTCGGAGATCTCCGTGTCCGGGCGGTAGCTGTCATAGGTCATGTCCCAGAGGACGTGATCCTCGGGGTTCAGATGAACGGGTGGGTTGCCCACGCGGTGCGCGAAATCGCGGACGACTCCCACATGATCATCGTGACCGTGAGTCAGCAGAATCGCTTTGACCTCACGCGCACCGACCTTCTCCGCGATGGCGTTGACGTCGTGCGCGGGATCGATGACGATGACTTCGGAGTCGTCGCCGATGATCCATACGTTGTTGTCGACGTCCCAGGTTCCGCCGTCGAGCGAGAACGTTCCAGACGTGACCAGATGTTCGATTGCCGTCATCAGAGCTCCACCACCGATCGCAGTACCTTGCCTTGACTCATCTTCTCGAATGCCTCCTCGACGTCGCCGAGCCCGATGCGCTCAGATACGAACTTCTCCAACGGCACGCGTCCCTGCTGGTACAGGTCGACGAGCATCGGGAAGTCTCGTTCGGGGAGGCAGTCACCGTACCAGGAGGACTTCAGGCGACCGCCGCGGCCGAAGACGTCGAGCAGCGGAACGCTCAGCTCCATCTCGGGGGTCGGCACGCCCACGAGCACCACGGTGCCCGCGAGATCACGGCCGTAGAAGGCCTGTCGCCAGGTCTCCGGACGGCCGACCGCGTCGATGACGACGTCGGCGCCGAAGCCTCCGGTGAGTTCCTGGATGGCCTCGACGACCTCGTCCTCGCTCTTGCCGCGGGTATTGACCGTGTGGGTGGCTCCGAGATCCTTCGCCCAGTCGAGCTTCGTGTCATCGAGGTCGAGGGCGATGATCGTGCCGGCACCGGCCAGCGCAGAACCGGCGATGGCCGAGCAGCCGACGCCGCCGCAGCCGATGACGGCCACGGTCTTGCCGCGGGTGACCTCGCCGGTGTTGATGGCGGCACCGATACCGGCCATGACACCGCAGCCCAGCAGACCCACGACAGCGGGATCAGCCTCGGGGACCTTGGTGCACTGTCCGGCCGCGACCAGGGTCTTCTCGGCAAATGACCCGATCCCCAGTGCGGCTTCGAGCTCGGTGCCGTCAGGCAGGGTCATCTTCTGCGAAGCGTTATGGGTGTCGAAGCAGTACCAGGGTTCACCGCGCTTGCAGGCCCTGCACTCACCGCAGATGGCGCGCCAGTTGAGGATGACGAAGTCGCCCACCTCGACGTCGGTGACGCCCTCGCCGATCTCCGAGACCGTGCCGGCCGATTCGTGGCCGAGCAGGAACGGATAGTCGTCGCTGATCCCGCCCTCGCGGTAGTGGAAGTCCGTGTGGCAGACGCCGCACGACTTCACATCGACGATGACCTCGCCGGGACCCGGGTCGGGGATGACGATGTCTGTGAGTTCGACCGGCGCCCCCTTGCTGCGGGAGATGACACCTTTGACCGTCTGTGGCATTGCGTCTCCTAGTGCTCTGGGCGTTGTGCTCTGTGCATTGGCAAAGGCCATATGCGCCCATCGAAAAGTTCGTACAGCCCCCACCCTAACCAGGCATGGCGCTCACGACCAGTGCGCCCGCCGAATGAGAATTCAGGTCCGAAGTCGGGCCATACGAGAGGCCTGCAGTCGGTCGGTTCGAGCAGCGAGACGAGCGACGAGACGAGCGACGAACCGACGAAGGCGGTTCGCCGCCTGTTGCCAGGTGTCGAACCGCCTTCGTCGGAACAGATCTCGGGTGTGAGGTCACCATCTGTCGGTGGTGATCACTCCCCGTCCGGATGCTTGCGCAGGTGCATGATTGCGGCGATGAGGCCGCCCCAGACGGTGACCATGGCGATGACCATCATGACGATTGCTGAAGTACCCATCAGTGTGCTCCTCCGTGAGTGGTGTTTGTACGATTCTCTTCGGCCACAGAATCGGCGACGGCCGCTTCAGCCGCGTCGAGTGTCTTCTGGGGCCATTTGATCAGGGTCAGGACGATCGAGGCGATGATGAGCAGTCCGATCATGCCCCAGCCGAAGGTGCCCGTGAGGACGACTGGATAATCTTCGTAGCCCTCGGTCGAGTAGGTGATGATCTGGGTGATGAGCATGTAGATGAGCACGATGGTCGTGAGACCGCCGAGGATGATCATCCAGAGCCAGCCCACCTTGAAGCTCGAGATCGCGTTGAGGTGATCTCGCAGGACAGGAAGCCTGCGGGCGATCCAGCCGATGGAGATGAGCGCCACGACGGCACCGCCGACGATGCCGATGTTGTTGGCCCAGGCATCGATCGTGTCGAGGACGTAGAGGCCGGTGACGGTGGGCATGAGCAGGATCGAGATGACCGCCATGATTCCGCCGACGAGCAAGGTCGAGGCCTTGTCGCCGAGGCCGAACTTCTCACGCACTGCCTGGATCGGGACCTGCACGATCGAGATGATCGAAGTCAGTCCGGCGAACACGAGGCAGGCGAAGAAGGCGAAGCCGAACAGCGCGCCTCCCGGCATCTCCGAAATCAGTGTCGGGAACGCCATGAACGCGAGTCCGATGCCGCTGTCGGCGACCTCGGAGACCTGCGTGCTCTGTGCCGCGGCCATGAAGCCGAGGGCTGCGAAGACGCCGATGCCCGCGAGGATCTCGAACGCGGAGTTCGAGAAGCCGACGACGAGGCCGGCACCGGTCAGGTTCGTCTTCCGCTTCAGGTAAGAGGCGTAGGTGATCATGATGCCGAAGGCGATCGACAGCGAGAAGAAGATCTGTCCATAGGCCGCGATCCATACTGCCGGATCTGTCAGCGCAGCGAAGTCCGGGGTGAACAGTGCGTTGATGCCGTCGAAGGCGCCCGGCAGGAACAGGGCCCGGACGACGAGCGCGAGGAACAGGACGACGAGCAGCGGGATGAAGATCTTCGAGAATCGCGCGATGCCGTTCTGCACGCCGGCCAGGAGGATTCCCAGCGTGACGACCCACACGAGGATGATCGGAATCAGGATGCCGGGGACGAACTCGAACGAGATGCCCGGGTCGCTGGCGTGAAGGAACGTCTCGGTGAAGAAGCCGGTCGCGTCATCGCCCCAGGCCTGGTTGAGGGAGAAGAACATGTAGCAGCCGGCCCAGCCGATGATGGCTGCGTAGTAGATGCCGATGAAGAAGGCCACACCGGTCTGGAACCAGCCGATGGGCTCGGCGACCTTCGACGCCATCCGGAACGCCAGCGGCGCTGAGCCGCGGGACCGGTGGCCCATTGCGTAGTCGAAGAACAGCAGCGGAATGCCGGCTGTCAGAAGAGCGACGAGGTAGGGGATGATGAAGGCGCCGCCGCCGTTGTCGTACGTGATGTACGGGAAGCGCCAGATATTGCCGAGGCCGACTGCCGATCCGATGGCTGCGAAGATGAACGCGCCGCGGGTGGCGAAGACCTCCCTCTGGGGTGATTTGGTGGAAGACACGGTGTTCCTTTCTGTCCAACCACATTGTTGTGAGGCTGATGCCGGTATGACGGTCTGCTGTGACGTAGTCGCCGGCAAGCGAGCGTACCGCCCACGAGGGTCTCCTCATGATGAAGCAGACACGGTCGCGTTGACTTGCTCCCCAGCATAATGGGAGGCCACTGTGAAACGTGCCCCAAGTCACGTGAGCTGTGTAACACTCTCGTATCAAATGTCGGACACCTCATAGTCGTCCCTGAGTCATGATGCCCGCGCAGCCAACAGCATCACGCTTGTCCCCGGTAGACTTGTGTGCGTGACTATCGCTCTGTACAACACCGCCAGCCGCACCACCGACGAACTGCGCCCCGTCAATGCCGGGCATGTGGGCATCTACGTCTGTGGTGCCACGGTGCAGGGCGAGCCCCATATCGGCCACCTGCGCTCGGCCTCGGTCTTCGACCAGCTTCGTCGTTGGCTGATGTATCGCGGCTACAGCGTCACCTTAGTCCGCAATGTCACGGACATCGACGACAAGATCCTGTCGAAGTCCGTCGAGGAGGGTCGACCCTGGTTCGCCCACGCCTTCAAGTACGAGCGGGCCTTCACTCAGGCCTATGCCGCCCTCGATGTGCTGCCGCCCAGCTACGAACCCCGCGCCACCGGACATATCACCGAGATGATCGAGCTCATCGATCGACTCATCACAGCGGGGTATGCCTACCCGGCACTCGATGACAGCGGCGATGTCTACTTCGCGGCCGCCTCGTGGGCGGACTATGGGGAACTGACCAACCAGCGCCTCGAGGACATGGAGCCTGCGAACGATGCGGACTTGCGGGGCAAGAAGGATGCCCGGGACTTCGCGCTGTGGAAGGCGCACAAGCCCGGTGAGCCCGGCACCGCCTCGTGGCCGGCTCCCTGGGGTCGGGGCCGACCGGGCTGGCACATCGAGTGCTCGGCCATGTCGACGAAGTACCTCGGCGAGAATTTCGACATCCACGGGGGCGGGCTTGACCTGCGCTTCCCTCATCATGAGAACGAGCTGGCCCAGTCACGCGCGGCCGGTGACCGGTTCGCCAATATCTGGATGCATTCGGGCCTGCTCAATGTGGGCGGGGACAAGATGTCGAAGTCGCTCGGCAACTCGGTCTTCGCCTCCGAACTCTTCCACCGCTACAGCCCGCTGGCCGTGCGCTTCTTCCTCACCGGTGCCAGCTACCGGTCGATCCTCGAGTTCTCACCCGAGGCCATGGACCGGCAGACGGCCTCGCTGGACCGCCTGGCGAATTTCCTCCAGCGGGCCCGGCAGACGCTCGGAGACGGCGCACCCGCACTGCCCGATGTCAGCGACTCCTACCGCGGTCGCAGCGTCGACGTACCCACGGAGTTCGCAGCGGCACTCGACGACGACCTCGGCGTGCCCCGTGCACTGTCCGTGGTCTTCGCGAAGGTCACCGAGGGTGCGAAGCTCCTCGATTCCGGCCAGGACCGGAACACTCTCACGCAGATCGTCGCCGAGGTGGAGCTGATGCTCGATATCCTGGGAGTCAATCCCAGCGCCGAGGCGTGGGCCGGCTCAGGAACGAATGCGACGGTGGAATCGGCGCTGGATTCCCTCGTCGATGGCCTCGCCGCACAAAGGGCCGCGGCAAAGGCGGAGAAGGACTTCGCCACCGCCGATGCGATCCGCGACAATCTGGCATCCGCCGGAATCGTCATCGAGGACACAGCCGACGGTTACCGCTACCACGTCAAGGACAGCTGACCCACGACTCTCTGCTCGGAAAATCTCTCCCGGTGACGGACTCCGGTTCGTGACCACTTACGACTCTTAAGGATTCACATGGCTTCCAACCCACGCGCCGCCGGCTCGAAGAAGGGCCCGACCAAGGGCTCCGGCGGCAAGAACAAGCGCAGCCTGCAGGGCCGCGGCCCCACGCCCAAGGCCGAGGATCGTGTCTATCACAAGGCACACAAGACGGCAGCGGCGAAGAAGGCCTCAAGCGCCAATCAGGCCAGACGCCGCAAGAAGGAGAACGGTCCGAACATGGTCGCCGGGCGCAACTCGGTGCTTGAGGCCCTGCGCGAGGACGTACCCGCAACCGCGATGTACGTCGCCGGCCGGATCGACTCCGATGACCGTGTCCGGGAGGCCATCACCCTGGCCACCAAGCGCGGCATCTCGATGCTCGAGGCGAGCAAGCCCGACCTCGACCGGCTCACCGACGACGCGATCCACCAGGGCATCGCCCTGCAGATCCCGCCCTACGATTACGCCGAGCCCCGTGACCTGCTCGAGGTCGCAGCCGACCAGGGGGAGGCTCCGCTCCTCGTCGCTCTCGACGGCATCACCGACCCCAGGAACCTCGGTGCCATCGTGCGATCCGCGGCTGCCTTCGGCGGCCACGGCGTCATCATCCCCGAGCGTCGTGCCGCCTCAATGACGGCAGCCGCATGGAAGACCTCCGCCGGTGCTGCGGCCCGCATCAAAGTCGCCCAGGTCGTCAACCTCGCGCGTGCCATCGACGAGCTCAAGAAGCAGAACGTCTTCGTCGTCGGGCTCGACATGGACGGAGACGTCGAGCTGCCGGAGCTGACCTTCAGCCGTGACCCGGTGTGCATCGTCGTCGGCTCTGAGGGCAAGGGCATCTCTCGCCTCATCGCCGACAAGTGCGATCAGATCGTCTCGATCCCCATTGCTGCGACCACGGAGTCCCTCAACGCGGGAATCGCCGCAGCCGTCTCCCTCTACGAGGTCGCCCGCACCCGCCGCGGCTGAGGCCGATCAGTCCGCGCTCAACCTCCCCGACGTCACTAATAACGCCCGGCGCCGGGGAGGTTTTGTGACGTCGGGGAGGTTGAGCGAACCGTATCGGCGCTCAGGCGTCCATGCTGGCGCGGTAGTCGCTGTTGCTGAGGGCACCGACGCGGGAGTGGCGGCGGCTGTAGGTGAGGTAGACGACGAAGCCGACGAGCATCCACAGGCCGAAGACGAGCCAGGTGGTCCCGCCGAGGTTGATCATGAGGAAGGCGCACGCCAGGGACCCGAGGATGGGAATCGTCGGGCCGAAGGGCACCGTGAATGAGCGTGGCAGGTCCGGGCGTCTGACGCGCAGATAGATGACCGCGATGTTGACGAGGCAGAAGGCGAACAGGGTGCCGATGCTCGTGGCATTCGCGAGTTCGCCGAGTGGGATCAGTGCCGCGGTGATCGCCACGAGCACGCCGGTGACCAGGGTTCCCACCAGGGGAGTGCCGGTCCGGGGTGAGACGATGCCGAAGACCTTCGGAACCATACCGTCGCGCGACATCGTGAGCAGGATGCGTGATTGTCCGTAGAGGACGGTGATGACGACCGAGAGGATCGCGAGCACCGCGGAGATGGCGAAGATGAAGACCGCGAGATTGGACTGCGTGAGCTCGTGGACGATCTGGACCAGGGGAGCCGTGGTCGAATCGAGACCGAACCACTGCCATTCCCGGGCACCGATCGCGGCCACGGCGACGAGCACGTACATGGTGGTGACAATCACCATGGAGAGGATGATCGCCCGGGGCAGGTCCCGCTTGGGGTTCTTCGCCTCCTCGCCGGCGGTCGAGGCTGCGTCGAAGCCGATGTAGGAGAAGAACACACTCGAGGCCGCGGCGGTGACTCCGGCGGCGCCCATGGGCAGCATCGGTGCGAAGTTGCCGGCCTTGAACGCGGTGAACGCGACGATGGCGAAGAAGACGAGGATGCCGAGCTTGACGAACACGATGATCGTGTTGACGATGCCTGATTCCTTGGCCCCGCGCATGAGCAGCACCGTGGCGAGGAGGACGACGATGAGGGCCGAGAGGTTGATGACTCCGCCTTCACCATCGGGGCCGGCCGACAGTGACGGCGGCAGCGACATTCCGAAGATCCGCAGCGTCTCATTGACGTAGTCGGCGGCCCCTACAGCCACCGCAGCCACGGACACCGCGTACTCGAGGACGAGACACCAACCGCAGATCCACGCCACGCCCTCGCCGAGGGTCGCATAGGAATACGAATAGCTCGATCCCGACACAGGGACCATGCCCGCCATCTCCGCATAGCTGACGGCGGAGAGCAGGGCGGTGATTCCGGCCAGGATGAAGGCCAACCAGACGGCAGGCCCGGCGATAGGCACGGCCTCGCCGAGGATGACGAGAATGCCCGTGCCCAAGGTGGCGCCGACGCTGATCATCGTCAGTTGGAAGACGCCGAAGGTTCTGCGCAGACCGCCGGTGGACGCATCCTGGGAGTCCTCGACCATGCTGCTGATCGACTTGCGACGGACCAGTTGATTGGCCAGCCGGGGTCGATCGGTCGCTGTCGGGGAGGTGGGGTTGTCTCGAACGGTCATGCGAATATTCTTGCACGTGCACCCACCACGGTCGCACGTGCCTCCGTGCTGCGACCGCACGCGACAGCGCCCGACCGCCGCACGCGACAGCACCTGCCCGAGAGCAGCAGCGGAGACCTACATCGGAGCCTTACAGGCGAGGGGAGAAGCGACCGTCCTGGGCCATCCAGCCACCGTCGACGAGCTGCGAGTGTCCGGTGACATACGTCGAGGCGTCGGAGGCGAGGAACAGCACGGGTCCGGCGATCTCGTGGAGGTGCCCCCAGCGGCCCAGCGCGGTCTTCTCCGCATAGGCGGTCCACCACTCATCATCGGCCTTGATCTGCTGCGTCAGCGGAGTGTCGAAGGGACCGGGCAGGATCGCGTTGACGCGCACGCCCTGTGGCCCCAGCTCACTGGCCAGGGTCTTCGTCAACTGGACGACACCGGCCTTGGCCGCGGCGTAGATGCCCTGGCCAGGTTCGATCGCCAGAGCCCGGAATGATGAGTAGGTGACGATCGAACCGCGGCCGCGCTCAGCCATTTCGACGCCGAATCCGCGCATCAGGCGATAGGTGCCTTTGAGATTGATGTCGATGACCCGGTCGAATTCCTCGTCGGTCGTCGACAACAGCCGCTTGCGCACGTTCGCACCAGGGGTGATGACGAGAACCTGGGCCTCCGGGTGGGCCGCGACTAGGGCATTGACCGATTCGGTATCGGTGATGTCCACGCGTGCGGCCTCGGCCCCCGGCGACGAGGCCGCGCTGTGTCCGCCCTTGCCTGTGCCGCCCGTGCTTCCTGTGCCGCCCGGATCGCCTTGGCGTTCGGTGATGATCCGCACGGTCTCCTCGGCACCATCGAGGTTGAGGTCGGCGACGACGACGTGGGCACCGGCATCGGCGAGGCCGATCGCGCTGGCCTGGCCCAGTCCGGAACCGGCTCCGACGACGACGGCGGTGCGGCCGCTGAGGTCGAAGAGGGAGGGGATCGAAGGGTTGTTCTCATTCGTCGGCACACAATTCTGCGTCGAGGGTGATGAGTTCTGCGGGACTTGCGACATCGAAGGTCCTTTGCGTAGCACTGGCAGTTCAGGCGGGGATCGCCTCATAGTCCTCAAACATATGCCCGCCGAGGTGGTGCTCGGGTCCACGTTCCACTTGGTGGAATCCCAGCGCTAACGTTCTCAGAACTTCTGGCTGTCGACGTAGAGCGCTTCGTCGGGGAGGTTCGAGAGGTAGTCGACGATGAAATAGGCGATGGCCTCCATCGTGGGGATGTCGCGCTGCCTGGCCCGGGACATGACGCGCCGGTGCTCGATGAACTCATAGAAGATCTGGCCAGGTTCGAGTTTATGGGTGAGGTTCTCAGGGATGGCGGAGATGAGGGGCTTGTAGACCTCGTCGAGCCACAGCCGCGCGGCCTGGTCCTCGTCGAGTTCGACGGGCTGCTCGCCCGAGCCGTGTGCTCCGCCGGTGAAGCCGGGTGCGCTGCGGTGGGAGTCGAGGTCGTTGAGCATGGTCCGCGCCTGGTTCTCGTTGGCACCGATGCATGTCAGTCGCAGGAGTCTGCGGGAATGGTGGTTGGGCTCGACGACCTTCGGTTCGACCAGCAGGCTGACGCCGTCGAGGTCGGTGGTCACGGTCAACTCGCCCAGGTCGAAGCCCAAGTCGTTGAGGCGGCGGATGCGCTCGTCGATGCGCCAGCGCTCGTTGACGGAGAACTCTTCGACCCGAGTCAGCTCCCGCCACAGCCCGTTGTAGGCCTCGAAGAGACGCTCGCCGGCGGCCATCGGGTCGACCGTCGATTCGATGAGGCCTGCGGCCTGCAGATCGAGGAAGTCACCGGCGATGTTCGTGCGCGCGATGCGCAGATCCATCTGCCGCTGACCGTCGGAGAGCTGATCGTGGAGCTCACCGGTCTCCGCATCGACGACATAGGCCGCGTAGGCGTCGGCATCGCGCCGGAACAGGGTGTTCGACAGGGAGACGTCGCCCCAGTAGAAGCCGACCAGGTGAAGCCGGGCGAGCAGGACCGCGAGTGCGTCGACGAGGCGGTCGGCTGCGTCCGCGGCCAGCGACCGGGAGAACAGAGCACGGTAGGGCAGTGAGAAGTTGAGGTAGGCGGTCAGCAGTGCCCCAGGCAGCTCCGTCGCCGAGGCGGTGGATCGGTTGGTGACATAGGCGCGCGGTTCGACCGTGGGTACGGCGAGGTTTCCGAGCACGCCGAGGATGTCGAATTCGCGCAGGGCCCGACGGTCGTCGGTCTCCTTGATGGCGAGGACCTCATCACCGATCTCGACGAAGCGCACCACATGGCGGGAGATGCCGCGGGGCAGACCACCGAGGAAATCCTGGGGCCACTCACCGAGGGGAAGATGCCACGGAAGTCCTGCGATCGCGTCGTGATCGGCACTGTGGACCGCGTGGATCTGCGGTGCTGAGGTTTCAGGCACCGATCAGGAGTCCACGTCCGCGATCGAGGCGACGAGCGCCTCGGCGACTTCAGGTTTCTCCACCCCGATCAGACGCCCATGGTCGAGGAAGGCGATGCGGTCGCCGAGGACCTTCGCGTCATCGAGATCGGCCGTGGCATAGAGGGTGGTCAGCCCGAATTCCTGCTGCAGATCCTTGACCAGGCGCAGGGTGTCGGCCTGGTACTCGGGAACGAGGTTGACGACCGGTTCGTCCATGATCAGGACCTTGGGCTGACGGACCACGGCGCGGGCCAGGGCGATCGTCTGGCGCTGCAGGGCGGAGAGATCACCGGGCACGGCATCGAGGATGTCGCTGAGCCCGATCTTCGAGGTCACGGACTCGACGCGTTCACGGATCTCCTCGGCCGGGAGACCATCGACACGGAGCGCGAAGCCGAGGTTGTCGCGCACACTCATGTGCGGGTAGAGGGCGTAGCTCTCAAGGGCAAGGGTGACGTCGCGATCGTTGACCGCGGCGTGGGTGACGTCGACTCCGTCGATGAGGATCGTGCCGGTCTTGGGGGCCTCGAGGCCATGGAGCATCCGCAGGATGGTCGATTTGCCGGATCCGGATGGTCCGTAGAGGACGACGAACTCGCCGTCGTCGATGAAGAGATTGAACGGGTGCACCGAGGGGGACACGGTGTTCTCGTAGGCATGACTGAGGCCATTCAACGACACTGTTGACATGTTTCCTCCTAAAGTATTCGTGAGCAGCTGGTCGTCGGTGACCTGGCGGGGATGCTCAGTCATTCACATCCTAAGCCGTTGAATGCGCTCTGTGACAGCCTATTCGACGAAGCGTAGAGTGATTCTCAGCACTGTGCCAGCGCGCAGGCGCACACCTGGGCGGATGCTGGGTGAGAAACCGCGGGTTCAGCGATTGTTCAACGGTTCTCACGCGCCGAACTGACAGACAAGTTTGTTTGTGCAATTGTGTGCGCAGGCGGCGTGTCGGACACAGCCGAGGCTGTCAGCCGAATCTGCAATCGAGGGACACCGCCGCTGAGGTGGTCGCCGGTGGGGTCGGCCCCGATAGACTTCCCAGTATGAAGGTCAAGCTCGACGATGTCGCCGCCCGGGCGGGCGTGTCCCTGGCGACAGTGTCCCGCGTCCTCGGCAGGCGCGGTGCTGTGGCCGAAGAGACCCGGGCAAGAGTGCTCGAAGCCATGGACACCTTGGGCTACTCTCGCTCCACCCTCCTCCATGAGGCACCGAAGCGGTTGGTGGCCGTCAGCGCGCCCGGAAATCCCGAGTACTGGCAGGTTCAGGTCTGTACTCGCGTCGCCGCATCTCTGCAGGAACATGGTCTGCTCATCACCCGTCCGCCGGTCGAGACCGAGACCACGCCGCTGAAGGTCGCCGTCGACGCCGGTGCCGTTGCCCTCGTGACGCCGACGCTGACGAGTCTGCACACCGACATCCCCTGCATTCGCGTCGACGAGCAGTCGGCGGTGGACTCCGGTGATGTCAGCGGCGACATCATCGCCGCACGCCTCGACCTCGGCGGGGGAATGACGACGGCCTTCGAACATCTCCAGGCCATCGGCCACCGACGCATCGGTCTGATCTGCAATGACAGCGGTGAGCTTGCGGTGCAGCTGATCAGACGCTTCCGCGCCGAGCATCCCGCGCGCAACTTCGGGGTCAAGCTCGATGATTGGATCTCGCAGGTTCCGAAGTCCTTCTCCGGCGGTTCGCGCGCCGTCCTCGACCTCAAGGATGCGACCTGCACCGCGGTGATCGTGCAGTCGGCCCTGCAGCTGCACGGGGCTCTGCAGGGTCTGCGCAACCGGCACCTGCAGGTCCCGCGGGACATGTCGATCGTTGGCTTCGGCGATTCGCCGACGATGAAGTTCACCGGGCCACCGGCTACCGTTCTCGGCATCGACGTCGAGGGGCTCTCGCAGGCGCTCGTCGCAGCCACCCTGTCGACGCTGAAGATCTCCGGTGAGGACCTGAAATCGGTCCCGCCGGTGTTTCGGCCCCGGCTCTTGGCCAGGGCCTCGACGACGGCGGCGCGACAGTGACCCCGAGCGCCGACTCACACCCCGGTGCCGGTGCCTCCACAGCAGCCGAGGCACTCCATGCATCCACCGTGCCCGAACCCGGTGAGCACAGACATGTCGGACTCGGTGCCATCGCCGGTGCGGCAGGAGTGTCGAAGGCGACTGCTTCGCGGGCACTGCGCCACCCGGACACAGTGTCCCCGGGGTCATTGGCCAAGGTCCGCCGGGCGTTGGCCATCCTCGGCGTGGACTCGGGCAGTCACGACACACCGTCGAGGCAGATGGTCGCCCTGGTCAGGCCTGCCGCTCCTGCAGGCAACGTCGACCCCTATGGACGCCTGTTCGACCTTCTGACCAGCAAAGTCTTCGCCCAGGGGATTGCTGCTGTGCATGTTGAGGCCGCAGCCTACCGGGCCGATGCCCTGGCCGAATCTCTGCTCGGCCCGGCTGGAAGCGACCCTCATGTCCAGGCAGCGATCGTCCTCGGCGGGGGAGCGGCCGGTGAACTCGCCGCGAAACTGGCCGAGCGGAACCTGCCGCAGATCAGGGTCTCCAATGCCCGGCACGAGGACGGGATCTCTCGCATCGTCCTTGACGCCACGGACGGCATCGCGACCGCGGTGCAGCACCTCGTACACCTGGGGCATCGTCGCATCGGGCTCGCCGTGCTCCGCGACTCAGCCGCGGCAGTGCGCATCGCCGGATTCCGCAAGTCCATGGCCCAGGTCCTCCACATTCCCGCCACCCGTGACCAGGCGCCCGTGGTCGAAGCTGCAGGAGGCACCATGGCCGGAGTCGCCGCGGCCGAGGAGCTGCTCCACCTGCAGTGCTCAGCCGTCATCGCCTGCGCACCATCGCTGTCGTTTGGCATTCTCGAAGCTGCCGCGCGCGCTCGCCTCGACGTTCCGCGGGACCTCTCGCTGCTCACCGTCGGGGACATGCCCGATGCCGATGTCATCGCACCACCCCTGTCGCAGGTCAGCTACGACTGGGAGGCGATCGCCGTCTCCGCGCTCAACGAGGTCAGGGCGATGATGGCCAATCCCGGCGAGGCGGCGGCCATCGACTATTCGATGACCCCGGACCTCGTCCTGCGGGCCAGCGCAGTGCCGCCGCAGCGACGCTGATAGTGCCGCCGCAGCGACGCTGAGAATGCAGCCGGCGAGGCGCTTCAGGGCTGTGGCAGCTGTGCGCGGCGTTCGGTTGCGAGTCGTGTGAGGAGTTCTGCGACCGCGCTGGGATCTGTGATCCGCCACGGCGCGCGGGTCGGGGCCGGTCCGACCTTGATGCTCAGGCCCGTCGGCAGATCTTCGAGTTCGGCGAAGGCATCCTCGTCGGTGACATCGTCGCCGAGGTAGAGGACCGCGGCGGGTGAACCGGCGGCGATGAGCGCCCGCAGACCATCGCCCTTCGTCGCCGTCTTCACTGCAAGCTCGGTGATGTCATGGCCCTCGATGACGCGGATTCCTGGATGTTCGGCCTGGACGGCGATGACATGGGCGTGCAGCGCGGACGCGAACTCCGAGTCGAGGCCACGCGTGTGCACCGTGCGGGAGAACGGCTTCCGCTCGACCCTGACCTCAGTGACCGGGCCAGAGCCAGGCTCTGAGGCCGAGCCAGATTCTGAGTCCAAGTCAGGCTCCGAGCCCGAGCCAGGCTCCGAACTCGTGCCTGATCCCGAGGACAGGTCGTGTTCGAAAGACTCGATATGGGCATCGATCGCGGTGAGCATCCGCTGCTCGGCGACGCTGACCTGGGGCTGATCCATCGTCACCTCAGGTGAGGGAGTCGAGGCCGGCGATGACGAGCCCAGGTCCACCTCGGCGCCGTGCGAACCGACCAGCCACACCGCCGGGGGCGGGTCGGCAAGGCGCCGCAGGGTGGTGACGTCTCGACCGGAGACCAGTGCCACCCGGGTCGCGGGCAGGGTGCTGAGATCAACGATCGCCTGTGCCGATTCCGGGAGCGGCCGGGACAGGTCGGGATTGTCCTGCAGCGGCGCGAGGACACCGTCGAAGTCGAGGGCGATGAGGACTGAACCGGTGCCGGTGATCTGTCTGAGATCGAGGTCGGCCGACGGCGTGTAATCGGGAGTCGATCGTGGTGAGGGTGCCTGCTCAGGTGACAGCGGCTCGGGTGGCACAGCCTCAGGTCGAGGCCGCTCTGAGCGGGACTGACCGGGGCGGGGCTGGGAAGGCGGCATGGAGGCCGGATCCGATGTCACCGACGGCCCTCGCCGGGTGCAGATGCCGGGCTGGAGTCCTGTGCGGCGACGGTGGAGGTGATGCGATCGGATGCCGTCGTCGGCCGTTCGGGCAGGGCGGCTGGACGGTCGGGGATGATCGCCTCCGGGTTCGTGTGGATGGCCTCGAGTTCGGCCAAAAACTTCTTCGACCAGATGCTCACCGTATCCGTGGCGATCTTCTTGCGCATCTGCTTCATCCGCCGTGAGCGTGTCTTCTCATCCATCTGCACGGCGTCGAGGATGCCAGCCTTGACGTCGCCGATGTCGTGGGGGTTGACCATCACGGCACCCTTGAGCTGATCGGCGGCCCCGGTGAACTCGGACAGGACAAGGGCGCCGTCATCACGTCTGCGGCAAGCCACGTACTCCTTGGCCACGAGGTTCATCCCATCCCGCAGTGCCGTCACGAGCATGACGTCCGCGGCGAGGAAGAAGGCGGTCATCTCATCGCGCGGGTAGGAATGGTGGAGGTAGTGGACGGCGATGGACCCGACTTCGGCCTGCTCGCCGTTGATCCGACCGACGGCCAGCTCCACATCGTGACGGATGATCTTGTACTGCTCGAGTCGTTCTCGGGAGGGCGTGGCGATCTGGATCAGGACGACGTCCTCGACATCGAGCTTGCCCTCGGCGAGCAGCTCACCGAAGGCCTTGAGCCGATGTCGGATGCCCTTCGTGTAGTCCATCCGGTCGACGCCGAGCATGACGACCTTCGGGTTGCCGATCTCTTCGCGGATCTGCCGGGCACGTTCGATGATCTTCGGATCACGCGCCAGCTCCTCGAGGTAAGGGGTGTCGATGGAGATTGGGAAGGCTTCGGCGCGCACGATGTGCTCCGGCAGGAAATCCCCGGCCGGGACGTTGACCGTTGAACCCTTCGTCGTGAAATTGAGACGTCCGCGCACCGCACGTCGGAAGTTCGCGGCATCGGCAGGACGTTGGAATCCGATGAGATCCGCGCCGAGGAGGCCGCGGAGGATCTCATCGCGCCAGGGCAGCTGTGCGAAGAGTTCGTAGGGTGGGAAGGGGATGTGGTTGAAGAACCCGATCGCCAGGTCGGGACGCATCCGGCGCACCAGCTGCGGAACCAGCTGGAGCTGATAGTCATGGACCCAGACAGTGGCGCCCTCGGCAGCCACCTCGGCGACCTTGGCCGCGAAGCGCTCATTGACACGCACATACGAGTCCCACCACGTGCGGTGGAACTCGGGCGGGACGATCACATCGTGATAGAGCGGCCACAATGTCGCATTGGAGAATCCTTCATAATATTTGAGGACATCCTCACTCGACAGGGTGACGGGAACCAGATTCATCCCGTCGATCGTGAACGGGTCGAAATCGACGTCGGGCACCCCGGTCCAGCCGATCCACGCACCCTCCTGAGACTTCATCACCGGCGCCACTGCAGTGACCAAACCCCCAGGTGAGGTGCGCCATCCTTGGCTCTTCTCAGCAGGGTCCCTGTCCACGGGCAGACGGTTCGCGACGACGACGAAATCGCTGTCACCATACGCGGATGCGGTAGTGGTTTCGGCAGAGTTGACGGTGTTCATCTGCGCCTCCTCCTGTGTCGGTCCTTAGAACGAACTGTACTCGCTCGACTACGCTTGGGAGGGTGATGGTTCAGGATCTGGGAGGCTACCGCCTCATCGAGGAGCTCGGCTCGGGCGGCATGGGTGTCGTCTATCTCGGTGTCGACGGCGGAAACAACCCTGTCGCAGTGAAGGTTCTTCACCCGCATATCGCCAATGATGAGACCGCTCGCAAACGCCTCGGACGCGAGGTCAGGACCCTGCGACGGATCAAGCATCCCAGAATCGCCGAGGTGCTCGACGCCGAGCTCGAATCCGCGCAGCCCTTCATCATCACCGAATTCGTCGACGGGCAGACGCTGTCCGATGATGTCAGAGACAACGGTCCCTTCGCCGAGGATGAACTCGTCCATTTCGGCCATGCCCTCCTCGATGCCCTCAATGCTGTGCACGAGTCCGGTGTCATCCACCGCGACCTCAAACCCGCGAACGTCATGATCATGGACGGCGAGCCGATGGTCATCGACTTCGGCATCGCCCAGGTCGCCGACGAGGTGCGGGTGACCGCGACGGGCCTGGTGATGGGAACGCCCGGATACCTGTCCCCTGAGATCGCCGATGGCAAGACTTCGAGTGAGAAGACCGACTGGTGGGGGTGGGCCGCGACGATGGCCTATGCCGCCACCGGCCGCAACCCGTACGGCTCTGGTCCTCTCGAAGCGGTGCTGGGGCGAGTGGCCATGGGCAAGTTCGATCTCGACAACGCTCCCCGCAACTTCGTTCCCCTGATCGCGGCCTGCCTCGACCCGAAGCCCGAACGCAGACCCAGCGGTCAGATGATCCTCGACGCACTCGTCGACATCGAGTCCGGACGCGAACCGCAGCTGGGATCCGGTCCGGCTGCCGGGAGTTCGAACCAGGCATCGCCGACCGGGACTGCCCGGATGCCCGCGGTCGACGGCGGTGCGGGCAGCCGGTCAGGCTACGGCAACGCCTTGGGCACAGCCTTCGGCGCTGCTGCCGGCGGAGCCGCCGCTGGTGCCGGCGGAGCCGCGGCTGGTGCTGCTGTCGGTGGTGCCGCAGCCTCTGGCGGAGGCATCGGAGCCGCCGGATACGACGCTTCCGGCTACGGTGCCACCGGGCACGGATCGCCGCGCGGAGGCTACCCGGGTTCAGCGCCGACCCCGAACGCGCCCGGTGGAATGGGACCCGGAGGCGCGGGGACCGGCGGAACTGACCCGCAGGGATACCCACAACAGGGCTATTCTCCACAGGGCCAGCGTCCGCAGAGTCAGCGCCCACAGGGCCCACAGGTGCAGGGCCAGCAGCCGCAGGCCCGATCCGGGATGATGCCCGGCGTGCAGGGGAACCCGCCCACAATGAACCCGGGCCAGATGAACCGGGGAACCGCACCGCCCGTGCGCAATCCCAACGGCGGCATCCAGGCCGCTCCGGGATCAGCGATGGCCGGGACCAACCTCGGCGGGACAGGGTACGGACTCGGTGGACCTCCGACCGTTCGCGGCGGTCCGGCAGCAGGTCAGGGCACTGCCCGACCCGAGCCCACCGGCACAGGAATCCAGTCAGGACAGCAGAGCCGACCGGGCCAGCCGGACCAGCAGGGTTACGGCTGGGGGCCGATGACCTACCGGACGATCCGAACCGGCGGATGGGTGGTGTTCGCCCTCATCCTGCTGGCGATCGCGATCATGCCGCTGGCCCCGCTGCTCGTCACACTCATCGTGTTCCTGTGGTCGATCCTGGCGCGGACCGGCACACGGTTGGACCGCAAGGCCCAGAAGCACCGGTTCGAACGCGGAACGAATGGCAGGGGATTCCTGCGTTCGCTCGCCTCGGCGCCGGGTGCGCTTCTGGCATCGGTGCTGACCTCGATCACATCATTCGTCCTGCCGGCGATCGCGGGTGTCGCGATGCTCGTGCTGACCCGTCTCGACATTGCGGGAATCGTGCCCAGCGGATACTCGGAGCAGTGTTCGGTGTGGGCAGCCGGTGCCGCCGGTGGCTTGGTTCTGTGGCTGGGGCCAGGTGCGGGCAGCCTGCGATTCGGATCACGGCTCATGGTCTCCGGGGTGACGCGCAACCAGCTGGGCCGGCTCATCGCCCTGTCAGCGATCGCGCTCCTCATCATCATCGCGATCATGGTCATCCAGACGGGTTCCGGCATGTCCTGGTGGCCCCTGCCGACGAACCCATTCACCTATCTGCCCGAACCTGTATAGGCACCTTTCAGCCCCGGCGTAGTTGATCCTTGAATTTCACTGGGAGTCGGGGCACCACCTGTTTGGGTAAGGTGGGACGGTCGGGACTCGTATGTCGACCCGATTCCCCACGGTCCGAGGTTGGGCCGACGTCAGACGATCGCAACGTGAGGAACAATGGCGAAGAACAATTCCGGTGACAATCGGCGGAACCAGGCACGTGAGAACGCGCGCCAGATCGCAGCGGCTCAGGAGAAGAAGGAGAAGACCGCCAAGACCATCCTCTACGTGGGGATCGGTGTTGTCGTCGTCGTCGTGGCCGCGGTCGTCGCTGTTCTCATCTTCCAGCAGAGCAAGCCGGGGATGACTCCGGCCAACTTCGTCGCCGGCGGTGTCAGCATGGCCAAGGACGGCGAAGTGGTGCAGCCGAAGCAGATGCCCGACGGTGAGGAGTCGGATCTGCCGACTCCGGCCGATGCCGGTGCCAAGGAGAATGCTGCAACCGTGACGGTCTACCTGGACTTCCAATGCCCAGGGTGCAAGGCATTCGAGGACGCGAACACCCCGACTCTGGAGAAGCTCGCCGACGAAGGCTCGATCGTGCTCGAGTACAAACCGGTGTCGATCCTCGACCGGATGTCCAGCGGCAACGAATACTCGACTCGCGCGGCCAACTCGGCAGCCTGCGTCGTCGACTCGCAGCCCGAAACCGTCAGGGACTTCTTCCCCGCAATGTATGCCCAGCAGCCCGAAGAGCAGGGCAACGGCCGCACCGATGAGGAACTGCTCAAGGTCGCTGAGGATGCCGGAGTCGACACCTCGAAGAAGCTCCAGTCCGATCCCGAGCAGACCGTCGAGAGCTGCGTCACGGATCAGTCGTTCAAGGACTTCGTCGAGAAGACCTCGACGGAGGCTCTGGACAACGGAGTCGAAGCTACTCCGTGGGTGCTCATCAACGGCAAGCAGACCGACAAGACCAGCGACCCGCAGGCGCTGACCTTGGAGATCCTCAAGGCCACCGGAGAGATCAAGGGCTGATCGGCTTCACGAGCATCGGTCGACCGCCGCCGAGGTGGTCGACCGACGCGAAGGTGGTGGTCGACCGATGTTCGTGAGCGAAGTCTGCCTCGCGCCCGTTTTGTCGCCGCGACGGTAAATGGACTACTATCGTGTAGGCGCCGACGACATCGTTTCGCCGCCACGCCTCCCTAGCTCAGTTGGTAGAGCACCGCTCTTGTAAAGCGAAGGTCATCGGTTCGAGTCCGATGGGGGGCTCCACTCAGCCAGGTCAGACAGTGAATTGTCTGGCCTGGTTTCTTCATGCTCGGACACCGGTTTGGGCACCGGCTCGGGCACTGGCTTGGGTGCGGCGATGTGCAGACTCGCGCGAACGTCCTCGGGAGTTGTGGCAGATCTGCTACGAGGTGTGCTTTTATCATCACCCGCATCCGGGGTCGCTGACCATAGAGTATTTCCTTGTCAGGGCCAAACAGCTGTCAATCACACAGCTCATGCAGTGCCCATCATGTCGAAAGGGAACCCGATGAACCGCACCGGACGCCACTCAGCCCGAATCCTCACGCAGACCTCAGCCTTGGCCTTTGCCGCCGTGCTGGCGCTGTCAGCCTGCGGCACCGATGACTCGGCGGCGGAGACAGCCCCCGAGGGCGCAGAGCCCACCCAAGCGCAGGGCGAAGCCCTCGAAGCAGAAGAGACAGCAGACAAGACCACAGAGACGGACGATGCCGAAGGCGCGAGCGACAAGGCCGAGGGCACCGAGGTGAAGGTCGGTGCAGAGTTCACCGATAAGGAGACCGGGGATGTCATCACCGTCGTATCTGCGGTGCGTAACAACCCCACCGAGTACTACGAAGCCGCCGACAACCCTGATGGAGAGATGGTCTACATCGAAGTGAAGGTGGAACCAGGCGAGAGCTACGGCGGGACCATCAGCTCAGCGGACTTCTACCTCGACAGCGCCGGCGAAGAGGCCAACTACGCATCGAGCGCCAGTGCCGAAATCGAGGATGCCGGTTATGAGTATTTCGACCTGGCGCCACGTCGCGATGGAGAGCACACGGGCTACATTCCGATCTACGTGAGTGAAACGGCCGACGAGCTCAAGGGAACCTACCTCCGTCCCGAGGCGAAGGTGCTCGGCGAGGACAAGAAGATCCCCGAATTCACCTCTGAATTCGAGATCCCGGCTTCTTGAGCCTGACAGGTGGGCGCCTGGGACGCACGCGCTAACGGTCGACGTCGCGTTTGAAGACGAGCATGAGCGATCGCATGCTGAGGACGAAGCCGCCGAAGAGCAGGACGAAGCCGAAGAACGCGTAGAGGTGGATGCCCTCGGTCAGCAGCGGCCCTTCCTCGCTGGTGATGAGGACGATCGAGCCCAATACCGCAGCGCCGGCGAGGACAGCGACGATGAGCTGCTGGAACAGGCTCGTGAGGAATCGTCGATCGGAGGTGTTCTCCAGTACGCTCATATTCATCGAGAAGCGGCCCTGCTCGAGGTCCTCGGTGATCTTGTTGAGCCGCCGAGGCAGGCGGTCGATCATCGGCAGGATCTGCATCGCACGGCGCTGTAGTTCGTCGGTGATCTTCGTGGACTTCAGCTTGCTGCGCATGAGTCGGTTGCCCTCGCTGCGGGCGACGGCGACCACATCGAAGGTGGGGTCGATGACGAGGAGGGCCCCTTCGACCGATGCCAGGGCACGGAATGCTGCACTGATCGGGGCCGGGACTGAGAACCGGTGGGCCAGGACAAGGTTGAACAGATCGTCGAAGAGCTTCTGCCCGTTGTACGAGTGGCTTCCGCCGCCGTAGCGGGTGAGCAGCTCGCCGACCGCACGTTCGACGGCCCGATCGTCGAGGTTCTCGGGGCGTCCGAGGAGTTCGATGAGGGAGTCGGTGGCTCCTGCACTGTCGTTCTGATCAATCGAGTAGAGCATGAGTCCCAGGGCCGTCTGCGTTCCCGGGTCGAGTCTGCCGACCGCGCCGAAGTCCAGCAGGCCCAATCCGCCGTCGGGCATGATGAAGATGTTGCCCGAGTGCAAGTCGGCGTGGAAGACGCCATCGGTGATGATCTGTTCGAGTGTGGCGCCGAGAAGAGTGGTGGCCAAAGCCTTCCGTTCCTTCTCCGAGAGCTCCGCGAGGAGGGCCCCGGCCGAAGACACCGGTTGTCCCGGCAGCTTGTCCATGATGAGGAGTCGTTCGCTCGAGAGTTGCGGATAGCCGTGGGGCACCGTCACGGAGAACTTGCCCGACCGCTTCAGACTGTCCTCGATGGTGCGCATGTTGCCGAGTTCGATCCGATAGTCGAGTTCCTCTTCGAGGGAGTTGGCGAAGCCCGTGGCAAGGGCCTCGATTCCCAGATCCTGGCCCCACACGGTTGTCTTGTTCAGCCATCTGGCCAAACGCAGAATGATGTCGAGGTCCTGATTGACCTGGTTGAGAGCCTTCGGGCGCTGGACCTTGACGATGACGTCGGTGCCGTCGAGCAGTGTGGCCTCATGGACCTGCGCCACCGAGGCCGCGGCCAGGGGTGTTGCGTCGATGCGGGAGAACACGTCGTTCAGCGGCCTGCCCATGCGCTCGACGATCGCCGGTTCGATGACGGACCAGGGTTCGGGAGAGACCTGAGTCTGCAGCATCTCCAGTTCGCGGATGTACTCGGGCGGCAGCACATCACGACGAGTCGAGAGCATCTGGCCGAGCTTGACGAAGGTGACTCCGGCTTCGGACAGTGAGTTCTTCAGGGCTCGGGCCGTCTTCGCCTCGCGCCCAGGGGCCGTGCCCCGACCGAAGCCGCGGATCTGTGCACCCAGGCCGTGACGCACGGCGATCGAGACGACCTCGGCGTAGCGTCGACCGCGTCGCCTGCGCGCCTTCCAGCCGAAGAACAGCGTCTGCGGACCGGGCACCGATCCTGTCGGGAAGGCAGCTTCGATGACGACGAGAGCACCGACGCCGAGGGCGAAGATCCAGCCGGTCGCCAGCAGCAGGAGCATGAGTGCGACACCCGGGGCCACGTCGAGACCGCCAGGATTCTGTCCTGTCCCGGCGCGATAGAGGTACTGCACTGTCACGGCCATGACCGCGCTCATCACCAGGCCTACGCCGATGGTTCGCGGCCAGCCCGTCGGGACACCGACGACGCGTCGCACAACCGTGGCAGCCAGCCATGATTGAAGCAGGAGGAACAGCAGGGCAGCGATGCTCAGCAGCGCAAAGGCTCCGAAATCGAGGGCGACCATGTCCGCCTCTCCTTCCACGGGGGTGTCTGGGTGGGGCAGTCCGGGCGTTGAAGGTGGGTTGTCACCAGCCTAGACGGTTCAGGGGAGTTCGACCGGTCTTCAGCGGCGGCGTCGACTGGGCAGGCGGATCTGCTGGGACCAGATGAGAGCCCACACAGCGCCTAAGATGGCGAAGAGCCCCGGGAACAGAATCCCGAAGCGCAGTGAGGCGACCGTGATGACCAGTGAGATGAGGGTCGGTCCGGCCAGTTTGCCGCCGTTGGAGAAGATCGCCCAGATGCCCAAGAAACGGGCGCGTCCGATCGCCGGCGACAGATCGGCACCGATGGTCATGTTCACACCCGCACCCAGACCGTTGCCGAAGGCCATGACTGCTGCGGCCGCGATCATGCCGGTCAGATCCGGACGCAGCACCATGACGATGAAGCCGGACCCGAAGATCGTCAGACACACCACCAACGTCGTCGTCCGCCCGAGGTGGTCCTTGATATAGGCGCCGAGGAACATGAAGCCGAGTTCGAGGGCGGCGCCGAAGGCGATGAGCAGCGAGATCGACGATTCGTGCATCCCGATCTCGACGCCCCACAGCTGGATCACCACGGGCTGAGCCGACCGAGCCACAGTCAGTGCAGCGACCGAGATCCCCACGAGGACCACAGCCTTCCACCTCACATCGAGGCGAGGGCGGGGCTGCTCTGGTACTGTCAGCGCCTGACGTGAATCGGACGCACCAGCACCAGAGTTCCCGCGGCCCGAGTAGCCGGGGATGTGGGCGATGGGCAGGGCCATGACGACGATGGCGGCGACGGCCGCGACTCCAGCGAAGACGAACACCGACCACAGCGGGAAGGCGAACATGAGTCCGGCGCCGGCGATGGGGCCGATCAGGTTGCCCACCCGCTGAGTTCCACCCAGCGCCGTCATCGCCTTGGCCAGGTCCTTCGCCGGCATCACCTCGGCGACCACAGCCTGCCGGGCCAGGCTCCACACATCGGCGACCGGGGCGAAGAGCATGAGCGCCACCGTGTAGAGAACAAGCGAGGCAGGCGAGTCCCAGAGGAAGGACGCGACGATCCCGCCGAGAACGACGACCGCGGTCATCGTGGCGACGAGCATCGCCCGGAAGTCGCCGAGGCGGTCGATGAGGATCCCGGCCGGCACAGTCGCGACAAGGGACACTGCGCCCATGATGCCGACGATGGCGGCGGCGAAGGATGAACTCGAGCCCAGGTCGAGCGCACCGAGGACCAGAACCGGAAGCATTGCGCCCACACCGACGGCGAAGAGAAGGGACGGTGCGAGGACCGGCCACAGGATGGGTTTGAGCACCTGATCAGTCTAGTTGACGACCGATCGCAGGAATTCGTGCAGGCGCCTAGAGCAGGGGTGCTGCTGCGGGGAGTCGAACCTCGAAGCGCGCTCCTGCCGGTGTGTTGCTGACTCCGACGGTGCCGGCATGGGCCTCGACGATTCCGCGCACGATGGCCAGTCCCAGGCCGGCACCCGCGGTGAGCACCTCGTCTTCCGGAGTTCGTGAAGGGGTGCCGCGCCAACCGGTGACGAAGATTTCGGTCAGTGCCGCGTTTGGGACCCCTCCGCCGGCGTCGCTGACCGTGAGCACAGCCTGCTGCTGACCGTTCCGACTCGTCTCGAGCACGACCTCGGCATTCTTGGGAGAGTGCTGCAGGGCATTCATCAACAGGTTTTCGACCACGCGGGTCAGCTCCCTGGGATCACCGGTCACCACGACGTCCTGGAGGCCCAGCGCCTCCACCGAGATTCCCTTCGACTCGGCGATCGGACGCAGATCGGCCACAGTGTCCGACACCAGGTCATAGAGGCTGATCTCAACGCTGTCGAGTTCGAGGTTGCCCGACTGTATCCGAGACAGAGCGAACAGATCGTCGACCATATGTGAGAGCCGATCCACCTGCAGCTTGATCTTCTCGTGGTATCTGGTGGGATCGTCGACCATTCCGTCTTCGAGCGCCTCGGCCATGGCCTTGAGCCCCGCCATCGGAGTCCGCAGGTCATGTGCGATCCATGCGATGAGTTCTCTGCGCGAACGGTCGAGGGCTGCCACCTCGTCTCTGGCATCGGCGAGCTTCTGGCTCGTGGAGATGAGTTCGGCCTTCACCTGAGCGGTCTCGGAGACGTCCTTGGGGTCAGGGCTGGCACCGAGGCGACGTCCCTCACCGACTTCGGCCGTCAGGGTCTTGAGGTCGCGGTACTCCCGGGCGATGAGCCGGCCGAGCACCCACGTCACGACCATCGTCGACAGGAAGGAGGCGAAGGCGACGGTGAAGAACACGTAGAGGTCGTGTTCAGACAGATACATGGCCGCGGAGATAGCGATCATGCCGGCGAGCACGGACGACAGCGTCGTCGCCACAATGATGACGAGTCGAACTCTCAGCGATCGACGCCGGAACAGCCACAGTGCAAAGACGCCGAGTCCACCGATGACCACAGAACAGCCGATCGCGACAAGAAAGATGATGGACATCTCCGGAAACGGCAGGAGCATCAGCTCTCCTTCTCAACGTCGAAGCGGTAGCCGGCTCCCCACACCGTGGCCAGGTGCTTCGCCTGGGAAGGGTCGTCTTCGATCTTCGCTCGCAACCGTCGCACGGTCACGGTGATGGTCGACAGGTCGCCGATCTCCCATCCCCAGACGGACTTGAGAAGGGCCTCACGATCGAAGACCTGGTGCGGGTGCTTGAGGAAGAAGGCGAGGAGATCGAATTCGCGTGCCGAAAGCTCGAGGGGAACCCCGTTGCGGCTCACCTTCCGGGCGGAGACGTCGAGCCGGAACGGGCCCAGCCTGAAGGGGACCTCTGGTGCCGCCTCGTCGACGGTGCGTTTGAGGATCGACCCCACGCGCAGCACGAGTTCTCGCGGGGAGAACGGCTTCGTCAGGTAGTCGTCGGCCCCGGATTCGAAACCGTCGATCCGGTCCTCCGTGGCCGAGAGCGCAGTGAGCATGAGTATTGGAACGTCTGAGAAGGTCCGCAGACGACGGCACACCTCTGTCCCATCGATGCCCGGCAGCTTCCGGTCGAGCACGACGAGGTCGGGGACCCCCTCGGCGACGGCGTCGAGGGCTTGGAACCCATCGGTGACCTCGTCGACGAGGAATCCGGCGGCGCGCAGATAGTTGCGGGCAACCTCGGCGACGGTCGGGTCGTCCTCGACGAGGAGGAGCCTGCGGTCGCGCAGGGGAGAACTCGCGGGTGCATGAGTCATGGCCTCAGTCTAAGAACCCGAACCCCCGGCCGAGCACCGAAACCGGTGCGAGAGGGCAGTTTGTCCCTGGTTCGTAAGATTTCTCGACCGTCTGCGGAGGGGCCAGATACCTAGTCTCGACTTATGCCGAAATCTTCGCAGCCGACCTCAGCGGCGCCCATTGACCTCATTCTGCCGTGTCTCAACGAAGCGCGTGCCCTGCCGGAAGTTCTCGGGAGCCTTCCGCCCGGTGTGCGTGCCATTGTCGTCGACAATGGATCGACCGATTCCTCCGCCGAGGTCGCCCGGTCCTCGGGTGCCCAGGTGATCGTCGAATACCGGCGGGGATTCGGAGCGGCCGTGCAGGCCGGGGTGATGGCGGCAACGGCCGAGGTGATTGCGATCTGTGACGCGGACGGGTCCTTCGACCTCGCCGAGCTCGGTCGGGTGAGTGGACCTGTAGTGGCAGGAGAGACCGATCTCATGCTCGGTCGACGCCGCGCCTCAAATCTGCGGGCCTGGCCGGTCCACGCGAGAATCGCCAACCACGTGCTGTCCGGTCTCATCCGCGTACGCACCGGTCTGGAACTCCACGACCTCGGGCCCATGCGCGCCATACGCAGAGCGGCACTGCTCGATCTCGACCTGCACGATCCTCGCAGCGGCTACCCGCTTGAAATGGTGCTGCGCGCCCACCTGACCGGTCTGCGAGTCGACGAGGTGCCCGTGAGCTACCGCCCGAGAATCGGGCGTTCGAAGGTGACCGGCACGCTGAAGGGCACGCTCACCGCGATCGCCGATATGACCCGAATGCTCAAGGAGATCCCCGCATGACCACAATCATCATGCTCGCGAAGGAATGCAGTCCGGGAAAGGTGAAGACCCGCCTGCACCCGCCGCTCAGCCTCGAGGCCGCCGCAGATATCGCCGCCGCCTGCATCGACATCACCGCCACCGCCGTCGAGTCCCTCGAATGGACGCGGAAGATCCTCTGCTTCGACGGAGACTCTCTGCCCCGCGACTTCGACGGCTGGGATGTCATCGAGCAGGCTGGTGGCGGACTCGATGAGCGGATCGGGGCGGTGTTCGACGTCTGCAGCGGACCGACCGTCCTCATCGGAATGGATTCCCCACATCTGGATCCCCTGGTGCTCGAAACCGTGAGTCGCGCATGGCCAGAGGGGTGTGATGCCTGGTTCGGTCCTGCCGTCGACGGTGGATTCTGGGCTCTGGGACTGCGCAAACCCGACGGTGACCTTGTGCGCGGAGTGCCGATGTCGCGCGACGACACTGGGGCGATCCAGCATGCACGGCTCATCGACGCTGGCCTGGCGACGACGCTTCTGCCGAGCCTGCGTGACATCGACACGATCGATGACCTCGATGCCGCGGCCCGACTGCTGCCCGGAACGGTACTCGGAATGAGGGCATCATGACGCTCACGGCGCAGTCCACGTATTTCGGTCACGGAGGAACCCACCCGTACGAGCGCTCGCTGCTGGGCGGCGGGGCACTGACCCTCCGCGCAGTCGGTGACACCTCTGTCGCGACGACGATCATGGACGTCGATCGGTATGCCGCGGACGCTGATGCAGCCGACCTCAGCGTCATCGAACACAGTGTCGGAGCCGTCATCGACTTAGGCTGCGGTCCCGGCCGGATGGTCCGCGCCGCGATTGTGTCCGGGCGCTTCGCCCTGGGGATCGATGTGTCAGCGACCGCAGTGGCGATGGCCCACGATTCGGGGCTGCCGGTCCTGCGCCACGACATCAACGACACCCTGCCTCTGGAAGGGAAATGGGGGACCGCGCTGCTCCTCGACGGAAACATCGGCATCGGCGGCGACCCACATGCCCTGCTCAACCGAGCCCGCCTCCTCGTCAACCCAAAGGGGCTCGTCATCGTCGAGACCTCGGCTGCGGACGGGGAAGAACGCTGCTTCCTCGCCGAAGTGCGCGACCGCTGCGGTCGATCGAGCGGACCCTTCCCTTGGGCTCAGATCGGTGCGGGTCCGCTCATCCGGATCGCCGCCGAGCTGGGGCTGCAGGTGGAGGCGTGTTGGAGCGTGGGAGACGAGGCTGAAGCCCGCAAAGACGTAGAGTCCGAGGCCGAAGGGGGCGAAGATGAACGTGGAGCCGACGGCGAAGGGGGTGGCGTGCGCACGTTCCTGGCTCTCAGCGCCTGAGACGTGCGGCGATGAGGCCGACGCCGAGGACGGTGAAGACAGCCGCGACGACGAACGCCCACAGCCACAGGAGATTGTGGGCGTAGTCGCCGGGCAGGATCGTCGGATTCGCAACACCGCGGCCCAACGCTACGATCTCCGGCACGACGACGACCGAGATGAGGCACGCCGCGACGAGCAGTGTGCGGGTGATCGCGAGCCGGCGAGAACCAGGAATCAGCCGGAAGCCAGAGCCTGACCCAGCAGAGCCTGGCTCAGCGAGAGACCTCGTCTTCTGGCCGAAGGCGAACCGAGCGATGAGCGTCACGACGGGCACGAGGACGAAATCGTGGAGGACGACGGCCGCCGCCAGCCATATCGCGAGCCCGATGATCTGGTCGAGTCCGAAGCGGGTGAGCACAAGGAAGGCGCCATAGGATGCGATGCCGATACCGATGAGAACAAGAGAGGTTCTCAGAGCCACATTCATGCGATCACCTCGATGGTCGAAATCCATTTCGTCTGCAGGACACCGGGTCGACCGGGCGCGATGATGCGAGCGGGGTACCCGTGGTCGAGGTCGAGGACCTCACCGTTGAGCTCTAAGGCGATGAGCGTGAGATCGTCGGAGGCGAATTCCGGGCCCATCACGCTGGTGGCATAACCGCCCCTGGTCTGCAGGCTCGAGACTCTGATCCGCGAATTCGGGTCGATTCCCGTACGGCTGAGGACCTCACGCAGTGCCACGCCCCTCCACCAAGCGGCGGTCGACCAGCCTTCGACACAGGCGATCGGAATGACCGCCTGTGTCTGCGGCAACGCCAGCAGCTCGTCGCGGGTGAAGCGCCGCGACACCCCCGGTCCGCTGACGTCGAGCCTCCATTCGGGGTCGACAGCGGTGGTGAGCACTTCAGCCGCGGCGGCGGTGCGATTGACCGGCAGTCCCTGTGGCCCTTCTCCGTATCGGCGTGGACCGAAGAGGTTGATGCCTGCGAAGAGCTTCGTCGACTGCCCTGCGGTGGTGGCCAGGATGGCCCCCGCCGCGGTGAAGATGGAGGCGAGGAAGATACGACGATCGAGCTCGACGGTGCTGGGCCGCACCCGCCAGTGCTCGATGATCCGCGGCAGTTGGAAAGCAATGTGGGCAAGCAGAGAGCCGACGATCACCCAGGCCAGCGCATAGTGGGTGGAGCGGAATGAGAACGGCCAGCCGTACCAGTGGTAGATGTTCATGACGCCGATCGTGAGTTCGAGGAGACTCGCAGAGACGAGCACCCCGATGAGAGCTCGTTCGAGGAGATGGACCCACGAGGTGATCGGCGGCCAGGTGAAGAGACGTGGGAAGACGGTCCACAGCTTCGCCAGCAGCAGGGGGACCGATGCCAGGCCCGCCGCCACATGCACGCCCTGGGTGATCTGATAGATCGTGACAGGACGGGTGGGGAAGCGCATCCAGGAGAGTGGATCCTGAAGGAAGTGGCTGAAGAGGCCGGTGACGAAGCAGACCGCGAAGGCGAGTCCGAGCAGACGCCCGACGACGACTGCGGTGCGGGGACCGCGGACCGGGTCGGAGGGTGCAAGCGTCGACGACACTGCGATCCGAGCACGGTCGAAGCGCGAGCCTCTGCTCGAGTCGGTGGTCACCGGCGGCTGTTCATCTTCGGGAATTCGAGGATCGTGAGCGGACATGGTTTGAGACTAGGGACGCACCGTCGGCGCCGTGTGCGGATTTTCTTACGGTCCGAGGACAGCGGTGACCAGACTGTCATCGTCTCGTAAGCATTTCCCACCTCGGGCCCACTCGCGGCCGCGACACAATGAGCGGACACGAGCGAGTAGAAGGAGCACATATGAATCCCACCGAGGACCGCCTCGGCGAGGCTGAGACTGCGGAGACACGACCGCGCATCGCCGTCATCGGCGGATCGGGTCTCTATGAGCTCCTCGCCCCATCAAAGCGCATCGATCGTCGCATAGATACCCCTTACGGCCCGCCCTCCGGCACGATCACTCTCGGTGATTTCGACGGCACACCCATCGCCTTCCTCTCCCGCCACGGAGCCGGGCATTCGCTCGCCCCGCACGAGATCAACTACCGCGCGAACATGTGGGCGCTGGCCTCACTCGGAATCAGAACCGTCGTATCGTCGAGTGCCGTGGGTTCACTCAACCCCGACATGCCCATCGGTAGTTTCGTCATCCCTGATCAGATGCTCGACCGCACTGTTCGCCGGGCCTCGACCTACTCGGGTGGTGGCCTCGTCGTCCACCTGCCGTTCTCCGATCCCTTCACCCCCGAGCTCGTTGCCGAAGCCAGAACGGCTGTCCGCGCGCTCGGCGAGGTGGTCGCCGACTCCGGGACCACCGCCGTCATCGAGGGCCCTCGGTTCTCCACTCGGGCAGAGTCGCGGCTCCTGCGCGAATCCGGTGGCGATATCGTCAACATGACCCAATACCCGGAGGCCGCCCTCGCGGGGGAGCTCGGCATGGGGATCGTCAACCTCTCGTTCGTCACCGACTTCGACGCCGGGCAGAATCTCGCCGAGGCGGTCGACGCGAGCGTGGTCCTCGACCGCCTGCGTGCGGCCAAACCTCGAATCATCGCCGCCCTGTCCACGATCGTCGCGGCCATCGGCGTGGACTACAGGCCGCCGCAGCTTGTGCCCGCTGAGACCATCCGAGCGATCCTGACCCAAACGGTGGTCTCCGATGCATGAGAACGCCCCGCACCTGCTCGTGACCGGAGGAGCCGGATTCATCGGCGCCGAGGTTGTCGCCGCGGCACTGCGCGCCGGTTGGCAGGTCTCCATCCTCGACAGCTTCCGCTCCGACGTTCATGCATCTGCGCTGACCTCGGCACGGCTGCTCGCCCGATTCGGAACGGAGTTCGCGGACTGCCACGTCCGCATCGTCCGCGGCGATGTCGCGGATCCCAATGTCCTCGACCGTGTCCTCCCGAGCGTCGATGCTGTCAGTCATCAGGCTGCGAAGGTCGGTCTGGGTGTCGACTTCTCCGACAGTCCCGACTATGTCGCGAGCAACGAACTGGCCACCTCCGTTCTGCTCGCAGCGATGGCACGACATGGCGTGAAGAACCTCGTCCTCGCCTCGTCCATGGTCATCTACGGGGAGGGGGCGTACCGGGACGAGAAGGGGCCGATCGGCGCCGGCCTGCGCACTCCCGCCGATCTCGCCGCCGGACGCTTCGATCCCGTGTCACCGCGCACCGGCACACCGTTGCTCCCGGATCTCATCACCGAGGACGGGGCCTGTGATCCCCGCAATGTCTACGCGGTGACCAAGCTCGGCCAGGAATTCCTCGCCGCCTCGTGGGCCCGCGCCACTGGAGGCCGGGCCGTTCTCCTGCGCTATCACAATGTGTACGGTCCCAATATGCCGCAGGGGACCCCCTATGCCGGAGTGGCGTCGATCTTCCGCTCCGTCCTCAAAGCAGGCAACAGGCCCCGAGTGTTCGAGGACGGGAAGCAGCGCCGCGACTTCATCCACGTCAGCGACGTCGCCCGCGCAAATCTCGCCGGTCTCGACTGGTGTCGGGGACAGGCAGCGGGGACGGTGCGAGCCTTCAACGTCGCGACCGGAGACGTCCACACCGTGGGAGAGATGGCGCTCGCCCTTGCCGAGACCCTGGGCGGTGACGCACCCATCGTCACCGGCGAGTACCGCCTCGGCGATGTCCGCCATGTCACGGCCTCTGCGGCACGAATCCGGACCGAGATGGATTGGGTGCCGCGCATCGGCTTCGCCGAAGGCATGGCCGAATTCGCGCGGGCCCCGATGCGCGATGCCCACGTGTCGCAGGAGCCTGCGACAGGGGAAGCGCCCCGAGAGTGAAGCGCGGGGGTGTGAGGCCAGGGCTCGGCGGTGTGCTGGCGGCACTGGTCCTCGTGGCCGCCGCGATCGCGTTCCCACTCGTGACTGGGGTGGACGTCAAGGTGTTGAGCTTCCCGCCTCTGTTCGCCGAATTCCGGCCTCGAGTGGGAATCGGAAGCATTGCCGCGGTGGCCATCGCGGCATCCGTCGTCGTCTGGGGATTCCGGGCCGCCCAACGGTTGCCGTGGCAAATGCTTCTGATGCTCACCGCTCTCGTCTCCGTGGCTTGGATGCTCGCCCTGGATGCGATCGATGGGCTCTCTCGTCTTGGTGGAGAGCTTGAGAGCGCCGAGGAGTATCTGCCGACCGCACGTCAGATCGCGGACGAGGGTTTCTTCTCCGGTGCATCGTCACTGCTCACCGGGTACGTCGACAGGATCCCCCTGGCCAGTGCCCATAACCTTCCCGTCCACCTCGCAGGTCACCCGCCGGGTGCTGTGCTCTTCTTCGCTCTCCTCGTCTCTCTGGGGCTGAGCTCGACCTACGCCATCGGACTCGTTGTCACCCTCATTGCGGCCACCATTCCTCTCGCGATCATGTGCACGTGCAGGAACCTCGGCATCGAGGCCCACGCTCGAACCCTCGCACCCTTCCTTGCCACGGCGCCCGCCGCGATCTGGTTGGCCGTGTCTGCCGACGCTGTGTTCGCGGCCGTGGGCACGTGGGCGATCGCTGCGCTCAGCGCTGCCGTGGCGGTGCGTTCCCGGTTGGACGGGGGACGCAGGGCGGTGACGTCGCGCATTCGTGCCGGGTGGCCAGCTGTCAGTTGGTCAGCGGTGTCGGGTCTCATGCTCGGAGTGGGGACCTCCATGAATTACGGCTTCCCGCTCCTCGGGGCAGTGGTCCTCGCCGTGTTCGCCGTGGCACGGTCCATTCGCCTGCTGCCGTGGGTCATCGGTGGGGCGCTGCTCGTCGTCGTCATCTTCACCGTCGCTGGATTCTTCTGGTGGGAGGCCTACCCGGTCCTCAATCAGCGGTACTGGGACGGGTTCGCGTCCTCTCGGCCTCCCACATATTGGATGTGGGCGAATCTCGCGGCTCTCATCTGCGCGACAGGTCCAGGCATCGGGGCGGGACTCGTCGAAATGATGAGGGGCTCCCGTCGGGCGATGTTCTCACGGCACTCGAACGACGCCGAGCACTCGAACGACGCTCACCGCCATCTGCGTGTGGTGGTTCTTCTTGCTTCGTCAGCTGTGGTCATGGTTGTGGTCGCCGATCTGTCGAATATGAGCCGGGCGGAGGTCGAGCGCATCTGGCTGTTCATGGTGCCGTGGCTGCTCATCTCGCTTGCCGCTGTTCCTGTCCGGGCCAGGTCGTGGCTGCTCGGTCTCAATCTCGTCTTCGGACTGGGTCTGGCCCATATTGCGCAGAGTGCTTGGTGACACCCGTCTGGTGGGTTCGAGGCGTTGACCCTAAGCTGTTCCCAGCCATCCGGTGATTGACCTGCCGGTGCCCGGTTCCCAAGCACGAAGGCCCTCAACGTGAATAGCATGAGCCCCAGCCGATTCCGACTGACCCCGATGCGACCCCGAGACCCAGGCGAGGACTCTCGTGCGGCCAGTTCGCTCGAGCTGTTCTTCGACCTCGTGTTCGTCATCGCGGTGTCCATCGCCGCGTCCAATCTGCATGACACCGTCACGGCCGGCCACCTCGGCGCCGGTCTGGGTAAGTACCTCATGATCTTCTTCGCGATCTGGTGGGCGTGGATGAACTTCACGTGGTTCGCGACCTCATTCGACACCGACGACTGGCTCTACCGTGTGATGACGATCGTGCAGATGGGCGGGGTGCTCATCCTGGCCGCGGGCATTGGACCGGTCTTCGAAGACGAGAACTTCCTCGTCCTCATCCTCGGCTACATCCTCATGCGCGTGGTCATGATCGCCCAGTGGCTGCGCGCGGCACGGCATGCGGGCAAGGCGCGAAGGGCGACGCTGACCTACGCCTGCGGAATCGGCATAGTGCAGGTGCTGTGGGTGGTGTGGATGAGCATCGATGCGCCGGCGATCTCACTGGCCGGGTTCCTCATTCTCGTCCTCGCCGAGGTGGCCATCCCCGTCATTGCGGAAGCGCGGGGGACGACGCCCTGGCATCCGGAGCACATCACCGAACGCTATGGCTGCTTCACGATCATCGTCCTCGGCGAGTCCATGCTGGCCTCGGCGAACGCGGTGTTCGGGGCATTCGAAGACAGTGAGGACATCGTCTCGCTGGTCTCGCTGGGTATCCTCAGTCTCCTCGTCACTGCCGCCATGTGGTGGATATACTTCTGGCCGCCCCACCACCGGGCGATCGGTGGAATCAGCGGCACCCTCACGTACGGGTATGGTCACTACTTCATTTTCGCTGCCGCCGGAGCATTCTCGGCCGGGGTCGGCATCGAAGTCGATTCGCAACTGGGCAACAGCGCGCTTGAGCCGCTGCTCGCGACCTTCACGGTGTCAGTGCCGATCGCGGTCTTCGTCCTCGGCGTATGGCTGCTGGCGATCAGGGCCAATGCGGGAGGGGTCGTCAACACGGTCGTGCCGCTCTGCGCCGTGCTCGTGCTTCTCGATCCGATCATCCCGGTACCCACATTCCTCACGACCTTCTTCATGATCGTCATCGTCATCACCCTCGTCGTGGCGACACCGAAGTGGGACGAATCGTCCACCGGCGCCGAAGTGAGCGCGTGAGTCCGGAGGCCTGAACTCAGTTCGGGAGATCGAGCTCAGTTCGGGAGACCGATGAAGTTCCTCATATCGTGAGTCTTCGCTGCATCCACCCTGCGGGCGATCTCGTCCGGATTGGCTGAGGGGCGAAGGGCATGCCTGCGGCCTGCTTCAATCAGCCACACGCCGAGGCGGACGAGTGCACGGTCGACTCCGTGGATATCGTCGGCAGCGACACTCGAGGTCCGCTGCAGTTCGTCGACTGTCTCTGTGCCCGATTGAGACTGACGCGCAGCGGGATCGTCGAGGAAGATCTCGCGGGTGATGGTGGTGGTACGTTCGACGATCCGCCCGGGAGCGAGCTTGAGTGACGGGGAGCGGGTCGGGGTGATGAGGGTGCTCATGATGGGGTTTCCTCTCCATCGGTCAGGGGGAAGGCATTGAACTGGATCTGCACGGGACGGGATCCGGGGTCGTTGCGGCCGCGGAATTCCGTGACGACGGCGTCGATCACTTCGTGCACCCGGTCGTTGATCTCCCGGAGCTGGGCAGGCGTGACATGCACATTGCTCGTATCGATCGCCGCCGCATCGGCCCATGCATCGGGCAACAGATCGTCCGAGTTGAGAGCGTCGACGAAGTCCTCAAGCGCACGAGTGCGGTTTCTGGTCCACTCACGCAGGATGAAGCCGGTCGAAGCGCTGGCGGAGGGGTCATCCTTGGCGGCGTTTCGGCTGACGTCGATCGCACCCGGGGAGCGGTCCCACCACTTCGCTCGCCCGCCGGAGGTGCCCTCAACCTGATGGATGAAGTTGTGGCGGGCGAGCTGACGCAGGTGGTAGCTGGTCGAACCTGTCGACTCGCCGAGCCTGCTGGCCAGACTCGTCGCCGTCTGCGGACCGAACTTGGACAGTGCGTCGTAGATTTCGACACGCAGCGGATGGGCGAGTCCCTTGAGTGCATCGGGGCCAAGGGTGCGGATCGGTGTCGGAGAGTCTGGTTCTTCAGCCATAGTGCAAAGATACGCTTGCAAAGAAAGCTTTGCAAGGAAAAGTTTGCATTGAATTCCCATTCGATGCACGGACAGAAGTGGCACCCTGGTCATATGAGCCTTCGCCATGTCATCCCGCCTTACCTGCTCGATGCGATCGCCGAACGCGGAGGCGAGAAGTTTCCCCGAGCTGCCCGAGCCGCGCGCAGCTGTCAGGTCTCCGACGAGTTCTGTCGCAACCTGCGCGCCGAGGGCCTGCGCTACACGCCGGTGACTAAGCCGGATGAAGGAGCGAGGGACTCCCAGGGTGCGATGCACTCTCAGGTCATCGGTGCCAGTGCCGGGGTGAACCGACTCGTCCATGACGCGCAGGGCACCGAGACCCTGCCGGGAGTCCTCGTCCGCAGCGAGGGTGAGGAGTCGGTCTCAGACGAGGCGGTCAACGAGGCCTACGACGGCCTCGGCGCCTCCTACTCACTCTTCGCCGAGGCCTTTGACCGCAACTCGCTCGACGGCAAGGGGATGCCGCTCATCGCGAGCGTCCACTACGGCCAGGACTACGACAACGCCTTCTTCGATGGACGGCTCATGGTCTTCGGTGACGGCGACGACGAGGTCTTCACCGGCTTCACCGGGTCGCTGTCGATCATCGGCCACGAACTCAGTCACGGCGTCATCAGCCATACCGCCGACCTCGAGTACCTCGGGCAGCCCGGTGCGCTCAACGAACACTGCGCCGACGTCTTCGGAGTTCTGACCGAACAGTACGATTCCGGGCAGAACGCCGAGGATGCCACTTGGCTCATCGGCGCCGGCATCTTCACCCCCGAGGTCACCGGCGCAGCGCTGCGTTCGATGCTCGCGCCCGGGACCGCCTACGACGATGATGTCCTCGGCGCAGACCCGCAGCCTGACCATATGGACCGCTTCGTCACCACGGAGTCCGACAACGGCGGGGTCCATCTCAACTCCGGCATCCCCAACCGCGCCTTCGCGCTCGCTGCCACCCGCCTCGGCGGCCCGGCATGGGAGACCGTGGGGCAGGTGTGGTTCGCCGTGCTGACCGGATCCGATATCACCACCCGCACCGATTTCGCTGGCTTCGCGGCCCTGACCATCGCCGAGGCTGTCGCCCAGTTCGGAGAGGGATCCGACGTTCACGACGCGCTCGTCCAAAGCTGGGACGCAGTGGGCGTCACGCGTGGGGCCGGCCGCGGAAACGTGGGGAGCAGCTGGTGAGTGAGGAGACGCCCCGCCCGAGCGACTTCGCCGGTGCGAGGGACGGGAGCAGCGGTCGCGGCGACGGCTTCGGCCATCTCATCGTCGAGCGCAGCGGTGGGATCGGCGGGCTGCTGCTCGTCTGGGACCTCGATATCGACTCGAGTGAGCACCGGGAGGAGATCGGCCCGAAAGTGGCAGAACTCCCGTGGCAGGGCGAAGCGACCTCGCAGGCTGCCAGCGGTTTTGGTGCTGGGGCCGACAGGTATGTCTATGTGATCGAGAGTCGCTTCGGCCTGGTGCGCTTCGGCGAGGCCGAGATGCCGGGGGAGTGGAAGAGCCTCGTCGAGCAGGTGCGCGAGATCGCCGCGCCCGAGCGACGCAGGCCCGGGGCGAAGTGATGTTGCAGGATCAGTCCGTGCGGACGTAGATTGCAATAGACTGCTTGTCATGACTCATGACGACTCCACAGCGGCCAGGAACGAACGGGATCTCGAAGACGGCATCCACACGGACCTGCGGTCGACGATGACCTACAGCTCCTACCTCAGCCTCGACCGCCTGCTGACGTCTCAGCACCCCGTCAGCGAACCGGTCCACCACGACGAGCTGCTGTTCATCATTCAGCACCAGACCACTGAGCTGTGGTTCAAGCTCGTCATCCACGAACTTCTCGACGCGCGCAGCCTCATCGCGAGCGACCAGCTCCAGCTGGCTCTCAAGCGCATCGCCCGAGTCAAGCACATCCAGAAGACCCTGACGGAGCAGTGGTCGGTGCTTGCAACGCTGACACCGAGCGAATACGTCGGCTTCCGCGATGAGTTGGGCCAGTCATCGGGCTTCCAGTCCTGGCAGTACCGGGCCGTGGAGTTCCTGCTCGGAAATAAGAACGCCGGCATGCTGCAGGTCTTCGACGGTGAGCCCGAAGCCCGTGCGCAGCTCGAAAAGTACCTCAACGAGCCAAGCGTCTACGACGAGTTCCTGCGTGCCCTCGCCCGCCGAGGCCTTCCGGTTCCGCAGCGACTTCTGGACAGGGATGTGAGCGTAGCGCACACCTTCGATGAGGAGCTTCTCGACACCTTCCGGATCATCTATGAGAACCCGCAGGACTATTGGCTGGAGTACGAGAGCTGCGAAGAGCTCGTGGACCTGGAGGAGAACTTCCAGTTCTGGCGCTACCGGCACATGCGCACGGTGCTGCGGATCATCGGAATGAAGCGAGGCACTGGCGGGTCGAGCGGCGTCGGCTTCCTGCAGAAGGCACTCGACCTGACATTCTTCCCCGAGCTCTTCGACATCCGAACCGGCATCGAAAACGGCCCCGGCACCGCGAATGGTCCGGGGCTCTGAGTCCGATCGTCGATCTCGATCACACGCCCGGCAACCCGACCTCCTTGCTGCGGACGTTCGTCGGGCTCTACCTGCGCGAGCTGGGCGGGTGGATTCGGGTCGCCGCTCTGCTTGAGCTCCTCGCCACCGCCGGGGTGTCGAACTCCTCGGCCCGCAGCGCGGTCTCAAGGCTCAAGGGCAAGGGTCTGCTCCTCCCCGAGGAGCGGGAGGCCGTGGCCGGGTATCGATTGGATCCCGCAGCCGTGACCGACCTGGAACGCGGCGATCGCCGGATCTTCTCCTACCGTGGACAGAAGGACGACGAACCCTGGTGCCTCGTGTCCTACTCCGTGCCCGAGGTGGACCGGTCCAAACGAGTTCAGCTGCGCCGAGCGCTGACAGGGTTGGGCTTCGGCGCGGTCACTGACGGACTGTGGATTGCTCCGGGGCATCTGCGAGCCGAGGTCGAGGATGCTCTGGAGCACCTCGACGTCCGAGAGCGGGCGACGATCTTCATCACGGCGACACCGCTGACGGCCGAGCCCTTCGCTCAGACCGCGGCGAAATGGTGGGATCTGGACACTCTCGCTGCCCGGCACACCGAGTTCCTTCACCGGTACGAACTCGCCGCGCCGCGGGCAGAGAGCTCAGACCCGCAGCCACGTCCCGAACCCCGTGAAGCATTCGTGCTGTGGCTGCGTTGCGTCGACGACTGGAAGATGATCCCCTACGTCGATCCGGGCCTTCCACCCAGCGCCCTGCCCGCTGGCTGGCCCGGTCAGAGGAGCGTCACACTCTTCGCCGACCTGCGCGCCACGTACGCAGAGTCTGCACGCGATCACGTCCGGAAGGTTGCCGTCGGCAGGTGACCCGCACGGGTCGATTCAGCGCAGAAGCGTGTCGACCGTGAGTGGGAAGTAGGGCGATTCGGGATCGACGAGGTCGGCGTGATCGGCACCTTCGGCAATGGTCAGACGGGCCGGGAACGTCCGTGAGAAACCGATGTCGACCGTCTGGTCCCGGTCGCCGTGGAGAATGCGCAGGTCCACTCGAGAGGGGATGAGCAGCACTCGAGAACGCGGATCCTCGCGCAGATACGGCACCGGATCCTTCTCCGGCCGCCCACCCATGTAGTCGAGCACCGCACCGTCGCCCAGCCCGTCCTCGACCTCCCGGAACAGGTCGGTGATCGGCGCCAAGGGTCTGAGCCGGACCTTGGGACCGTCCTCGCCGAGGTGGCTCGCCCAGGCCAGCACCAGGCATCCGCCGGCGGAGTGGCCCGTCACGACAAGATGGTTTTGTGCCCGTGCGTTCACATTCCAGTCCGACAGCGAGCCGCTCGCGAAGGCAATGGCGGCGGTGACGTCATCGAGGCAGTCGGGCTGTCCACCTGCGCGTCGGTACTCGATGAGCACGCACAGCACCCCCGTCTCGGCGAGGGCAACGGCCATGGGCCGGGCATGGGCAAGATCCGTGCGCTGACGGAAGTAGCCGCCATGGACGAGGATCACCGTTGCCGAGGCGGTGCCCGGGTCGCCGTAGACCTCAATGAACTGATCGGACTCGGTTCCGTACTCACACCTGAATGCCGCCCGTTTCGAGCCGAGATCGGCACCGGCGTCACCCAAGGCGGCAAAGCGCTCGTCCTGTTTCATTCGGGTTTGCGCACGCGTGTCAGTTCAGGCAGCTTCGCATCGAGTTTGTCGCCCGAGGACTGTCTGCGCAGGCGCCGACCGACCCAGGGAGCGAAGTGCTCTCGGGCCCACTTCGACTCCTCGCTGACTGCGGCGCGGATCGGCCGCGTCGGGCGCGCTGGCATCGCGAACCCTGTTACGGGCAGCGAGTGTCCGCTCTCCAAGGTGGCCAATGCCTGATCGGCGACGAGGTCGTGGCCTTCGGGGGAGAGGTGGATCCGATCATCGGCCCAATTCTTGCCGGCGTAGAGCGGGCGCAGACCCCAGACATCGATCATGTGGCAACCGTGACGCTGCGCGATCGACCACAGGTGGGTGTTGTAGATGCCCACGCGCGGACGGACCGCGCGGATCAGAGGTGAGCTGATCTCCGTGTCGAAGCCGTTGCACATGAGCACCTCGATGCCGGCTTCGCGGAAGGCGACGACGGCGCGTTCGAACTGATCGGCCAAGTCATCGATGTCGGCCGTCGGGCGCAGGCAGTCATTGCCGCCGCCGCAGAAGCTGACCAGGTCGGGTTTGAGCGCGAGTGCCTTGGGCACCTGCTCATCGATGATCCGATCGAGGAGACGCCCGCGGATGGCCAGGTTGGCGTAGGTGAGCTCGGAACTGCCCACTGGAGAGTCGACGAGCTTGCCGGCCAGACGATCGGCCCATCCCAAGTATCGGTCCTCTTGGTTGGGGTCATGGTCCATCAGTCCTTCACTGAAGGAGTCGCCGATCGCGACATATGACGTGATGGTCTGGAGCATCGCAGGGCCCTTCTCTCATTGGTTCTCTGACTCAGAACTATACTGAATCGGCCTTGCCTGAAGTAGGTCGGACCGCCTTGCCTCACACGGATCGGGCTGCAACAGACCCCGGCGGCACCGCGTCGTGACCAGTGCCGATCGCCTGGCGTAGACTCGAATCGAGACGGATCTCATCGTTGAAGGTCACTGCAGAAGGAGCACAATGTATCGTTCGGTTCCGGTTCCCGAGATCACTGATTTCGCCATCACGAATGCTCGGATTGTGCCCATCGCAGACGCCGACGGCAGACGTGCCGAACCGATCGAATCCGGCACGATCCTGGTCTCGAACGGAACCATCGCCTCGGTGGAATCCGGCGCCGACTCCGCACAGAATCTGCCTGCCGGCACAGAGGTCATCGACGCCGGTCGACGCTGGGTCCTGCCGGGATTCATCGAAGCCCACGGCCACCTCGGCGTCCATGAGGATGGTGAAGGCTGGTCAGGTGACGATACGAACGAGATGACGGATCCCAATGGTGCCGGTGTGCGTGCTCTCGACGGCATCGACCCGAGCGAAGTCGGATTCAAGGACGCACTGCGCGGGGGAGTCACCTCGGCGCTCATCAAGCCAGGATCGGGCAATCCGATCGGCGGGCGCACCGCCTTCGTCAAGACCTGGGGTCGGATCGTCGACGAGATGCTCGTGACGCAGGATCTGTCCGTGAAGTCCGCATTGGGAGAGAACCCGAAGCGCGTCTACGGTGAGAGGAACGTCACCCCGTCCACGCGTATGGGAACTGCGAAGATCTTCCGCGATGCCTTCGTCGATGCGCAGAACTACTTGGCGAAGCGGGCCCACGCCGAAGCCGAAGGCACACCCTTCGAACGTGACCTTGCGAAAGAGACCCTGGCAGATGTCCTTGAGCGAAAACTCGTCTTCGACCAGCACTGCCACCGCGCCGATGACATCGCCACGGCCATCCGACTGTCCGAAGAATTCGGCTACCGACTGGTCATCAACCACGGCACAGAGGGCCACAAGATCGCTGACTACATCGCCGACAAGGGCATCGACGTCATTCTCGGCCCCCTCATGACCAGCCGGTCGAAGGTCGAGCTGCGCGATCGCACCTTGGCCACTGCAGGTGCCCTGGCCAAGGCCGGGGTGCGCATCGCCCTGACCACCGACCACCCCGTCATCCCCATCAACTTCCTCATCCATGAAGCCTCCCTGGCCGTCAAGGAAGGCCTCGACCCGGTCATCGCGCTCGAAGCGCTGACCATCAACCCGGCCGCGATCTTCGGACTCGATGACCGTCTCGGCTCACTGGCACCGGGTCGCGACGCTGACCTCGTCATCTGGTCCGGTAACCCACTCGACCTGAACTCCCGCGCCGATCAGGTGTTCGTCTCCGGCCGCAAGGTCTTCGAGTTCGACGCCGCAGCAGGTTCTGCCGATGTGGCGGACCCATTCGGCCCGACTCTCATCAGTGAGCCGTGACGGACGACAGCACAGAAGAGGCCCCCACCGCCGAGGTACCGGTCGACGCCCAGCCGTCGTCCGGACCTGAGCACGGTGCGAATCAGGCCGAAGCCGGATCCTCGGCGCTGCAGGAACTGCTCGAACTCTCTCGTCAGCAGCGACTGCAGGAGCTGCGCGAAGCACCGACAGGAGCGCTGAAGTCCGAGGACGTCGATCCCGGGGGCCCGAAGTCACCGAAAGCGACGACAGCCAAGTCGAAGCCGAAAGCCGACCAAAGAGGCGCCTCCCAACGGGTCGCACAGCGCGTGGCCAGACGCACCGTGGGCAGACTCGTCTCCGGTGCCTCGGTCAACACCCAGCCGGTGCCGATCGTCACGGCCCTCAAAGGCAGCCCGTACAAGGCTCCGGTGCAGGCCAACGAGCCCGCCGAGGACGAGGCCAGGATGGTCCTCGACCTCGCGGCCGACATCGCCGCGATCATGATGCGTGCCGGTGCGGGCACCTCCGACATCGAAGTCTCCGTCATCGCGGCGTGCGCGGCCTTCGGGCTGACGACTGCGCAGGTGGATCTGACATCGAACACCCTCACCGTGCACTATTCGACCTCTGACGGCCGTCTCATGACCGTCATGCGAGTCAACAGGGGCGAATCCATCCACTTCGCGAAGCTGGGCTCCGTGCACAAGCTCGTCACCGATCTGGTTGCGGGCACCATCGGATTCAACGACGCACGCAACCGCCTCGACGCCATCAGGTCGCAGCGACGTCCCTATCAGGACTGGTTCGTCACAGGAGCCTGGGGGCTGATGGTCGGCAGTCTCGTCGTGCTGCTCGGCGGCGGAGCCGTGACAGCAGTCCTCGGAATCGTCATGGCGATCTTCATCCGGGAGAGCGGCAAGTTCATCGGCCGCACCAGTCTGCCCAATTTCTTCATCACCACGCTGCAGGCTGCGATCGCGACCCTGGTGGCGATGGTGGCTGGGAACTTCGGCATCATCGAATCGCCGCAGTACCTTGTTGCTGCCGGAATCGTGCTGCTTCTGCCGACTCAGTCTTTGTATTCGTCTGTCCAAGACGCCCTGACGAACTTTCCGCTCACCGCGGCCGGGCGAATGGTGGGAGTGGTCCTGACCCTGGCCGGCATCGTTTCGGGCTTGGCACTGGGAGTGGTGACCGGCGAGGCGATCGGCCTCGACCCGATCGAAGTTCTCGTGCCCAAGACCGGCGTACACGTCCTCACCGCAATCGCCTCGATGATCGCAGCGGCGGTCGTCTCGATGGCGGCCGTCGTCGCCATGCAGTCGACGCGGCGGTTCATCCTGCCGGCTGCGTTCGTCGGTCTTGCCTCCTACATCACGATCACGGTGCTGACGGTCCTCGAGATCGACAATGTCCTCGCCAGTCTGCTGGCGGCAACCGTGAGCGGTTTCCTTGCACGACCGCTGTCCCTGCGGCTGGGCGCGCCTGCCATCGTTCTCATGATTCCCGCGATCTACACCCTGCTGCAGGGGCTGTCGATCTTCACCGCCGTCTACCAGATCGTCGCCGAAACCGAGACGACGTCCTTCGCAGTGGGACTGTCCTCGCTGTTCACCGCGATTCTTGCCAATGCGGCACTGGCCGTCGGCGCGGTGCTCGGCAGCTACCTGGCCCGGCCGCTGAAGAACCTCAAGGCAGACGCCGTGGAGAAGACCGCCGAATCTGCACGCTCGAATGAATCGACGATCACTGTGGACACGATCGAACCCCGCGACTGATGACCGGCACTCTCACTGGCTACGCGGTCAGTGTTTCCAGGCTCAGCATCACAATGCTCAGCAGCGGCCCGCTCGGTGTTCGCCCGCTCGGTCCTGGCTCGCTCAGTCCCGGCTCGCTCAGTCCTGGGGCGGGAGGGCCCAGTCGATGGGCGGTATGCCCTTCTGTCCCAGCAGTTCGTTCGTCCGTGAGAACGGTCGGGATCCGAAAAAGCCTCTGCTGGCAGACAGGGGCGACGGATGCGCGGACTCGATGATCGCGACCTCGGAGCGACCCGACCGCAGCAACGGGGCAAGGTTCCTCGCGTCACGACCCCAGAGAATCGCCACGAGCGGCTGATCCCGGTCGACGAGTGCGGCGATCGCGGTTTCGGTGATGGCCTCCCAGCCGCGTTTGCGGTGGGATGCGGGCTCGCCCGGTGAAACAGTGAGCACCCTGTTGAGCAGCATGACTCCCTGCCGTGACCAAGCCTGCAGATCACCATGGGCGGCAGGTTCGATGCCCAGGTCGGAGTTGAGTTCCTTGTAGATGTTCGTCAGCGACCGGGGGAGCGGACGCACCTCGGGATCGACGGCGAAGGACAGGCCGATCGCATGTCCGGGGGTCGGATAGGGATCCTGACCGACGATGAGCACCTTCACCTCGGCGAGGGGCTCGGCAAAGGCACGGAACACCTTGTCTCCGCTGGGCAGATAGCTCCTCTCTGCGGCGATCTCCTCCCGCAGGAAATCGCCCATGGCATGGATGCGATCGGCCTGGCCGGACAGCGCCGTGGCCCAATCGGGAGACATGATCTTCGTCAGTTCGGCTGTGGACGTCATGGCCGCGATTCTACCGATCGGGTGAGGCTCGGTGCCGATGTGCACACAACGCAGATCAGGTGTGCATCATCGCCTACCCTGCCACCATTCTGTTCGGACCCGGGCAGGCGATATGCTCGATGACAAGAGTTCATCGCAGAACTGAGTAGGTGAAAGGATCACTATGTCGCAATTTCCCGAGGCCACGAACTGGAAGATGTTCATCGGCGGAGAATGGGTCGAAGCTGCCGACGGTGACAGGAAAGACGTCATCACCCCCATCGATCGCAACGTTGTGATCGCCACTGTGGCCAATGGCAAGGAAGCAGACGCCGATCGCGCCGTCAAAGCTGCTCGGAAGGCATTCCCCGAATGGGCTGCGCTTCCGTTCAAGGAACGTCAGAAGATGCTCATCCGCTGCGCCGACGCACTCGAAGCCGCTTCCGAGGAACTGGCTCAGCTGACCGCGATCGACACCGGCAACGCCATCCGGACCCAGGCACGTCCGGAGACGATCATCCTGGCCGATCTGTTCCGCTACATGGGCGGAGTCGCCGGCGAGGTCAAGGGCAACACTCTGCCGGCCGGTGACGGTCAGCTGCAGTACACGAAGCGGGTGCCTCTCGGCGTCGTCGCAGGAATCCTGCCGTGGAACTCACCGCTGATGATCGCAGCATTCAAGACCCCGGCCGCACTTGCCGCGGGCAACACGATCGTCCTCAAATGCGCCGAGGATGCACCGCTGACGATTCTGAAGATGGCTGAACTGCTCGCCGACATCCTGCCGGCCGGCGTTCTCAACGTCGTCACCGGCAAGGGCTCGGTCATCGGTGAAGCGCTCAATGTCCACCCCGACGTCGACAAGGTCTCGTTCACCGGTTCGACGAACGTCGGCCGCCACGTCGCCGAACTGGCAGGTGGACGCCTTGCTCACTCCTCGATGGAACTCGGCGGCAAGAGCCCCAACATCGTCTTCCCCGACTCGAACGACGACGACACTCTCCAGCAGGTGCTGCTTTCGACGCGCTTCGCACGCCAGGGGCAGTCCTGCACGATGGGTTCGCGCCTGTTCCTGCACGAGGACATCTACGACGACTTCCTGGGCAAGCTCGTCGACGCAGTGTCGAAGATGAAGGTCGGTGACCCTCGAAACGAGGACTCGGACATCGGCTGCATCATCAACGAAAAGCAGTACGACCAGGTGTCTGACTACATCGAGATGGGCAAGTCGATGGACGGCGTTGAGATCGCCTACGACGGTTCGGACTCACTCGAGGTCGGCGAACCCGGTTTCTACCACGCGCCCGTCATCTTCTCCAAGGCCAAGAACGAATGGCAGACCAGCCAGGAAGAGATCTTCGGCCCCGTCCTCTCCGTCATTCCCTGGAAGGACGTCGACGAGGTCATCGACATGGCCAATGACAGCGAATTCGGTCTCGCAGCGTTCGTGTTCACGAAGAACGTCGATGCCGCGCTGACGATGGCCAATCGGATCGAATCCGGCTGGGTCCAGGTCAACCAGGGCGGTGGCCAGCTGGCCGGCCAGTCCTACGGCGGAATGAAGACCTCCGGCTTCGGTCGTGAGGCATCGCTGGAGGGCATGCTCGAAGGCTTCACCCAGATCAAGCAGGTCAACATCCGCATCCGCTGATCAGTTCTCGCTCGACAGGTCCTCCGATTCGGATCACCGGTCGGCAATCTCGACCCACTCTGCTGTGGGCGACTCACCCACTGCGGTCAGTCTCCTGCAGCAGGGTGGGTTGTCTGCTTGTCTGCCATTGAAAGGTGGCGGCAGGGATGCGAAGGCACGCTGGCGGGGATGGAAAGGCGCGCTGACGGACGCGCGACGGCGCGCCGGGAATTTCAGTCCTGTCGTCCGGGCGATAATATAGAGGCAACGATTCATCTCGAAGGAGCACAACGTCTATGCCGCAGAACCAAGGCGCACCCGAACTGAGTGAGCTCGAGGTGTCCGTTTTGGAGTTCGAGCGGCGCTGGTGGAAGTACGGTGGAGCCAAAGATCATGCGATCCGTGAACGGTTCGACATGTCTGCCACAAGCTACTTCCAGATCCTCAATGCTCTGCTCGACAACCCAGCCGCTCTTGCCAGTGACCCAATGCTGGTCAAACGCCTGCGTCGCATCCGCACCACGCGGCAGAGCGAACGAGCACAAGCCCGCGTCTCGAGGTAGACATGACTGACGAATTCGACGAGATCGAAACTGGACGACGCAGCGGAGCCCATCGACAGGAGTCCGCGGCGCAGTCGAATGTCGGTGCCATCGCACTGGTCATCATCCTCGCCCTTGTCGCCGTTCTGCTGGTGGTCGCGGCCATCAACATCATCACCTCGTCGATGAAGGACCCCGAGTCCGACGTCGCCGATTCCGGGTCCGACAAGACCTCCTCGGCGAGTCCATCGCCGAGCGAGAGCGAAGTCAGCGTCGCAGACTCCTCGCTCACGGTTGACGTCCTCAACGGTTCCGGAGTCTCCGGAACCGCGAAGAAGTTCTCCGAAGCGGTGGAGAAGGAGGGCTGGGGCCTTGGCGAAGTCGGCAACTATTCGACAGGGCTGACCGACTCCACGGTCTACTACGCTGATGAGGCGAATGCCTCGCAGGCGAAGATGGTCGCCGATGCGCTCGGCATCGAGGCCGTCGAGTCGTCGACGGACTTCGACACCGACATCACCGTCGTCATCTGTTCGGATATCGCCGAACGCGGACCCGAACCCAGCGGAGGCGGTTCGGGCGAAGGTGGTTCGGGCGAAGCTGAAGGGTGAGGATTCGCACGAGTCCCAGCGGAAATTCACTCGTCTGCCAGGAGAAATGGACTCTCCGAATGACCTCATATAACAAATTGGTAACAGTGTCGAGTGGTCGGGGGACCTGTCCGACGCTGGGGTAGAGTTGCATCAGCTAGGCAAGCACTGTCCTTGTGTTCTATTCGTGCTTCACCGAGATCATTCTCCAGAGGTCAATGAGAGAAATCGCGGGGTCGGTTGAGTTTTACTAGCTTCCGTTGTTCGCTGCGCGGCCAGACAGGTTGCAAACGGGTGATGGAATGTCAATGACACTGCACTGTATGGAGAAGTAATGGCACAAGGTACCGTCAAGTGGTTCAACGCCGAAAAGGGCTATGGATTCATCACCCTGGAAGGCAACAACCAGGATGTGTTCGTTCACTGGAGCGCAATCCAGATGGATGGCTACCGCGCTCTCGAAGAGGGCCAGCAGGTTGAGTTCGAAGTTGGAGAAGGACAAAAGGGTCCTCAGGCGGAATCCGTCACCCTCCTCTGAGGCTCACCTACATAAAGTCTTTTGATCCGCCCCGGCGGGATGGCGGCTCAGGCCGGAATCCTACTGAGCGGGGAAAGCGCCAAGCAGGCAACTGCTTGGCGCTTTTTAGTTCTACGGGGGCGGCCTCCCTTCTACGGGGGCGGCTCTATTCTGCGGGGGCAGCCTCCTTACAGCTGCTTTCCGGTGCTTCCACCTCGCGGTTCGCACCTCGCATCCACCTGGCGCACTCGCCTCACATGTCCGCTCTGTGGAACACGCAGGAGTTTCGCGCTGGGCCGAACCGCGGGATCACGCGGGAGGCAGCCATTTCGACTGGTGCGGGAGGGCGTCAATATTTGCACTCGCATGGGGAGAGTGCTAAATCTAGTACTGGTGAAAACCTAGGGTTTCTCATCAATCGTTTCGAGAGCGTGGTCCATGTGTGGAATGGAACATGCGGACACACTCTCTGCCGTCGCGGGCGCTGACGATTGCTCTGGATTCCCAATCCACTCCATCAGGGAGGATCTAAGCCACTATGGCAAAGATGATTGCATTCGACGAAGAAGCTCGTCGGGGACTCGAAGCAGGTCTCAACCAGCTTGCGGACGCGGTCAAGGTAACCCTTGGACCCCGTGGCCGCAATGTCGTGCTCGAAAAGCAGTGGGGCGCACCCACCATCACAAACGATGGTGTCTCCATTGCCAAGGAGATCGAACTCGAGGATCCCTACGAGAAGATCGGCGCTGAGCTCGTCAAGGAGGTCGCCAAGAAGACTGACGACGTTGCTGGCGACGGCACCACCACCGCTACCGTTCTGGCTCAGGCTCTCGTTCGCGAGGGACTGCGCAACGTGGCAGCCGGTGCTGATCCGCTCAGCCTCAAGCGTGGCATCGAGAAGGCTGTTGAAGCCGTGACCGCTGTCCTGCTCGAGAACGCCATCGACATCGAGACCAAGGAACAGATCGCCGCTACTGCCGGTATCTCCGCTGGAGATCCTGCTATCGGTGAACTGATCGCCGAGGCCATCGACAAGGTCGGCAAGGAAGGCGTCGTCACGGTCGAGGAGTCCAATACATTCGGACTCGAGCTCGAACTGACCGAGGGTATGCGCTTCGACAAGGGCTACATCTCCGGTTACTTCGTCACCGACACCGATCGCCAGGAAGCTGTCCTTGAGGATCCTTACATCCTCATCGTCAACTCCAAGATCTCGAACGTGAAGGATCTGCTGCCCGTCCTCGAGAAGGTTCAGCAGTCCAACAAGCCGCTGTTCATCATCGCTGAAGACGTCGAGGGCGAAGCTCTCGCGGTTCTCGTGCTGAACAAGATCCGTGGCACTTTCAAGTCCGTGGCCGTCAAGGCTCCTGGCTTCGGAGATCGCCGCAAGGCTCAGCTGGCCGACATCGCCATCCTCACCGGTGGTCAGGTCGTGTCCGAGGAAGTCGGGCTCAAGCTCGACAATGTGACCACCGAACTGCTGGGCACCGCCCGCAAGGTTGTCATCACCAAGGACGAGACCACCATCGTCGAGGGTGCCGGAGACGCCGAGGAGATCGCAGGTCGGGTCGCTCAGATCCGTGCCGAGATCGAGAACTCGGATTCCGACTACGACCGTGAGAAGCTGCAGGAACGTCTGGCCAAGCTGGCCGGCGGCGTTGCAGTCATCAAGGCCGGAGCCGCGACCGAGGTCGAGCTCAAAGAAACCAAGCACCGCATCGAAGATGCAGTGCGCAACGCCAAGGCTGCTGTGGAAGAGGGAATCGTCGCCGGTGGCGGCGTCTCACTCATCCAGGCGGGCAAGACTGCCTTCGCCAACCTCACTCTCGAGGGTGACGAGGCAACCGGTGCCAACATCGTCAAGGTTGCCATCGAAGCTCCGCTCAAGCAGATCGCCACCAACGCCGGCCTCGAAGCCGGTGTGGTTGCCGATAAGGTCGCCAACCTCGAACCCGGATTCGGCCTCAACGCCGCAACCGGTGAGTACGAGGACCTGCTGGCCGCCGGCATCAACGACCCGGTCAAGGTGACCCGCTCTGCTCTGCAGAACGCCGCCTCGATCGCCGGTCTGTTCCTGACCACCGAGTCGGTTGTCGCCGACAAGCCTGAAAAGGCTGCACCAGGTGCTGACGCAGCTGCTGCCGGTATGGACGGAATGGGTGGCATGGGCTTCTGATCAGCCTCTCTCGCTCGAAGAGCCGTGCCGGTGCCCGCAAGGGTGCCGGCACGGCTCTTCTCGGTTCGAAGGTCGTGCCGTACCCTGGACGGCATGAACTTCACAGGCACAGACTCCTGCGGAAACAGCCCGAGGAACATGTTCGTCGCCAGGTTCGAGGAGAATCTGATCAACGGTGACAGACAAGCCCTCGCCGAGGTGGTCGATGAGGGCTGCATCCTCCAGATCGTGGGCGGCGGGGGAGTTGAGACCAGCACAGGGCGCGACGACGTCATCGACGCACTGCTGCGCGTAGCTGACTCGAAGCCTGTGGCCGGTCATCTCGAAGCGGCCATCACTCACGGCAAAGCAGCTGCGGCCTGGGGCCAATGGGACTATTCGAGCGACGGCGAGGATATCCGATACTTCTCACATACGCTCTGGTTCCGAAACAACAAGGCCACAGAGTTCGCTCAGATCCGGGTCTTCCACGCCTGAGCGTCCCCAGCCGGGCACGGACAGGTTGAGCGACGCCGCCTCAGCGCGTCGCTGCCAGTCACGAGTCGGTCAGTCCCAGGGGTTCCTGCGTCGATGACGACGCTCTCGGCGGCGCCTGCGCGTGCCATCATCGGGAGACACCTCTCCCGGAGCGAAGGGAGGGGCCAAGGGGTGTGGAGGCTGCAGTCCGTTGCCGAATGTGTCTTCGTAATCCTCGTCCTCTTCGTCGTTCCTGCGTTCCTCAAGCTCACGCTTGGCCTCAGCATCGCCCAATTGCGCTCGCGCCCGCTTCGTCAGCTCGCGCTTCCGGTTGCGGATGAGGCTCTGCTTGTTGGAGATCTGTGAGATCGCACCGAAGAGCATCGGAAGAATGACGAATATCGGCCAGAAGAATATGAGCCCGCCCGCGGCGAATGAGGTGGCGGCCCAGATGGCGAGTGTGATTCCGGCAGGACCGGCGAACATCCCCAGGAGTGCATTTCGCACGCGGTCCTTGTAGTACTTCTGCGCGGCCGCATCGATCTGCTCGGGCGTGATCGGGATGCGATCAGCATTCAGGCGGGTCAGAGCTTGGGCACGGGCGGAATCGTCGAGTTCTCCCGGTGCGACCTCGCCTGCCTCGACGATGATGAGATCCTGCACGAGATCGGGGACCTCTCCCAGAGTCTTCAGACGGTTGGCGGTCTCGCTGCGTTCGTCGAATTCCTCGGCGTCGATCTGACCCAGCGCAAACGCCTCGGACAGCACATCGCCCACGACTGCGCGATCGGCATCCGAAGCCCGCACCTGTCCATGAGCGCGGGGATCCGCGCTGAATCGTGACCACAGTGGCGAACTGTTCATGACACTTACTGTAACCCCGCCCAGGTAGCGGGTCTGAACTATGATGGTGCGAATGGAACCCGTCGTCGTGCTCATCGTGTTCGCGGTGTTCCTGGGGGCAGTTTCGCAGCGGGTCACCGGCATGGGATTCGGCCTGGTCAGCGGCCCGTTCCTCGTGCTTCTGCTCGACCCGTTCTCCGGAGTTGTGCTCGTCAACATCTGCGGCATCGTCGCCAGCGGCACGGTGTTCGTCCGCACCTGGCGAGAAGTCGAGTGGGGCAGTTTCTGGAAGCTGTCACTGGGGGCACTCATCGGCACGATTCCCGGAGCCCTCCTGGCCGCAGTGCTCCCAGCGCCACCGCTGCAGATCCTGATCGGTCTGCTGATCATCGTCTCCCTCAGCAGCTCCATGGTCATCGGCCGCATCGGCAAGACGATGCCCGCGAATTTCGGAACGAAGTTCACCACCGGCTTCCTCTCGGGAACGATGTCGGCTGCCGCGGGAGCGGGCGGGCCTGCCGTCAGCGCCTATGCTGTGCTGACGAAGTGGGATCAGCGGACATTTGCCGCAACCCTGCAGCCGTTCCTCGTCGTCGGGACCACCTCGGCGATCATCTTCAAAGCCGTGTTCGACCACGGCTCCTGGCCGCAGTTGGCAGCACCTACCTGGATCGGGATCGCGACGGTACTCGTCGCAGGTCTCGTCGGCGGGGACTGGATGTCGAAGAAGATCGATTCCTCGACGGCCCGCGTCGTCATGATCGTCCTTGCCCTCGGCGGGGGAATCGCGACCCTCGTCAAGGGGCTGATCCACCTGGGCTGAACGGCTTCCCGACTTCTTGTGTTGTAGGCAAGGGAGCCTGTTGTGAGTGTGTTGAGCGACCATCTGAGAGCGAATTGCGAGTCTGCGGACTGAGCTGACACAAGGCTTCGGTTCAGTCGCTTGTCAGACTCGTCCGGCATACTGATTGGTGACTCGTTTTGCTGGGGAGGCATAGATCGTGGCAGCAGTATTCCTGATAATACTCGTGGTGCTCGGCACCATTTTCTTCGTTGGCTACCGCAAGGAGAAACACCGTAAGAAGGAGCTCGCCGCCGCCGAGCTCCAGCAGGTGACAAAGACCGCCGAAGAGGATGTCACGTCCTTCGGCGAGGAAGTCGCCGAACTCGATATCCTCACCGCCGGAGTCGAACTCGACACCGGCGGCTCGCAGGACTACAAGCAGGCCTTGGACTCCTACGACATTGCCAAGGAGACGCTCGACAACGTCGACGAGCCCTCCGACATCCGCAGTGTCACCGAGGCCCTCGAAGACGGTCGCTACGCCGCCAAATGCGTGCGTGCGCGCGTTGACGGAAAGCCACTGCCCGTGCGCCGTCCCCCGTGCTTCTTCAACCCGCAGCACGGTCCCTCGGTCGAAGACATCGACTGGGCGCCTGCTGGCGGCCAGCTGCGACCTGTTCCCGTCTGTGCCGCCGACGCCGAGCGCGTGGCAGTGGGCGCTGACCCTGCCGTCCGCAAGGTTGTGACCGGTGACGGGCATACTCGCCGGGCCTACTGGGAAGCAGGACCCGCCTACGCCGAATACAACCGCGGATACTTCAACTCCTATGCAGGTTCGGGGCTTCTGCCCGGTGTACTCATGGGCTCGATGATGTTCGGCGGTATGGGCGGCGGCTGGGACGGCGCCTATGGCGACGCTGGCGGCGGTGACGCCGGTGGTGGCGATGCCGGCGGTGGAGATGGCGGAGACGGCGGCGGATTCTTCGGTGGCGGCGACAGTGGCGACGGAGGCGGTCTCTTCGGCGGCGATGGGTTCGATCTTGGAGACCTGTTCTGATGGAGACGATTGAGATCCGCGGCGATTCGATCAAGCTCGGTCAGCTGCTCAAACTCCATGGTGTCGCCGAACACGGCGCGATGGCCAAAGACATGATTGCCGACGGCGAAGTCGTGGTCAACGGTGAGGTCGAAACTCGCCGAGGTGCCACGATCCGTCCCGGAGACACCGTCGAAGCCCTGGGCGAGGTCATCGAGGTCTCAGTCGAATAGTCCCGACAATCACGAACACAGCATCTGACGCAGAAGGGACGTCCCCGCGGGGACGTCCCTTCTGCGTTGTTGATCTCAGTGCCTATGGGCCATGCTGATGGGTCATAGCGACGCTCTGCATCTCCGGCGAGACCCTCATGGCCGCTGCAACGAGACTCGCAGGGCAGCCGACGCGAAGACGTCAGGGCTGCTGATTGGCCTCTGGAGTGGCATTGAGCCCGGGAGCATCCCAGAGGGCTGACCAATTGGACGTGTCCTCTTCGAAGGGAAGCTCGTTGGACAGCACGCCGCGCACCTGGATCTCAAGGGGATTGTCGCGCTGCTTGGGACCCGACTGCGCAAAGGGATAGAACGTGCCGCGCTTGTATTGGTAGACAAGTGCCAGGCGGCGCCCATCCGGGTTCGCGAAGTAGACGGTCGAGCACAGCAGCATCGTGTCGAAGCCCTGGCTGACCAGAGCCGAGTTCACGGCGTGCAGATTGGTGACGAGGTTGACCACCTCGGCGTCGGTGTCGGAGACCACCTGCCAGGTGTAGCCGAACCCGTCGTTCTGCTGGGTCACGTTCGCGGCGGGGTCCGAGCCGATGAGGGCGACGCTCTCGGTTTCAGCGGACTGGAACGCCGCACCTTCGACCTGGCGGAACGCCACGGCCCCGACTCCGGTGGGCTTGAAGCCTGTTGCGGCTTCGAGCGTCAGTGCGGCGGGCGGCAGTGCGAAGAGGTCGTCGAGGTTGGCCCGCTTCGGTTTGGAACGGCCCAACAGAGCGTCGAAGAAACCCATGAAACTCCTAGTGGATGTCGATCAGTGCGGTTGATGTCTGCGGGACGAAGGTCACTGGGGCTGTGAGAGCTGCCCGGAGATCCGCGCCAGCTGCTCCAGACGCTTGTCGAGCGAGGGATGTGTGGAGAAGAGCTGTCCGAGGGCCGCTTTGCCGCTGACGGCGGGAATGAGCGCCAGATGATTCGCCGAGGAGGAGGCACGCAGGTCCTTCTCCGGGATCTTGCTCATGTCGCCGCTGAGTTTCGTCAGCGCAGAGGCCAGTGTCGAAGGTGCACCGGTGAGGATGGCGGCAGCCCTGTCGGCGGCAAGCTCGCGGTAGCGCGAGAGGCTGCGGATGAGGAGGAACGAGAGTCCGTAGACGACGGCACCGACGAGGATGAAGAGCAGCTGGATGGGGACGCCGCCGTTGTTGTTCGATCGTCCGAAGCTCATGTAGTAGCCGGCTCGCATCATAAGGGCGGCCACGACACCAGTGACTCCGGCGACTGTCATGATGGTGACGTCGCGATGAGCCACGTGGGAGAGCTCATGTGCCAGCACGACCTCGACCTCATCGCGGTCGAGCTTCTCGAGCAGGCCGCGTGTCACGCACACGACCGAGCGCTCCGGCGAACGGCCGGTGGCGAAGGCGTTGGGAATGGCCGTGTTCGAGACCGCGACGCGCGGTTTGGTCGAATCGGCGAGCTGGCAGAGTCGGTCGATCATCGTGTGCAGCTCCGGGGCTTCCTCGGGGGAGACTTCTCGTGCACCCATCGCCTTCATCGCGATCTTGTCGGAGAAATACCACTGGAAGAAGAACGCGCCGCCGCTGACGAGGACCGCGATGATCACGCCGCCGGTGCTGCCGCCGAGCATCCACCAGATGGCGAGGATGAGGATCACGTAGATCAGTCCGTTCAGGAAGATCGTCCACCCCATACGCATGGTGAGTCCGTTGTCCTTGACGAAACGATTCTTCATCGTGGTTCCTCTCTGGGTGTGGCAGTTCCGGCCCACGGCCTTGGATGAAGGCAGTGGGCCGGAGTCACCGATATCAAACTGTGTGGATCAGGCTGGATCTGGGATGAAGCCTTCACCGGTGAGGAGCTCTGTGATCTCCTGCAGAGTCGCATCGACGAACGGCACGACGGCCTCACTCGTTCCCAGATAGTCGTCCGAGACGGGCTTGCCGTGTCCGACGACGTAGTCGTGAAGGGCATGCAGAGCTTTTCGGGCGGCCTCTTCATCGGCGGCGTTGACGGCGTCTTCAACCTGGTTGTCATACGTCTGCAACAGGTTCTGGTCGACGTCGGCGATGTCGAACTGGCCCTCGCCCATGATGCGGATGATCATTGCTTGTCCTCGCCTTCAAGCGACTGCTGCTGCTTGTTGGACGATGCCGGCAGCGAGTCACGCATCCGGTTGAGCTCCATCTCCACGTCGTTGTCGCTTGAGAGTGCGTCGAGCTGTGCACTGATGTCGTCCTTCGAAGAACCAGTGACATCTTCCAGTGCGCCCGAAGCGATGAGCTCGTCGACGGCACCGGCGCGAGCCTGGAGCGAAGCGGTCTTGTCTTCGGCGCGCTGGACTGCGAGTCCGACGTCGCCGAGCTCCTCGGAGATGCCGGAGAAGGCTTCGCCGATCTTCGACTGCGCCTCTGCTGCGTTGTACGTGGCCTTGAGGGTCTCCTTTTTGGTGCGGAAGGCATCGACCTTGGCCTGCAGACGCTGCGAGGCCATCGTGAGCTTCTGCTCCTCGCCCTGCAGTCCCTCGTGCTGGCCCTGCAGATCGGTGATCTGCTGGTCCAGACCCGATTTCCGGGTCAGTGCTTCACGGGCAAGGTCCTCGCGGCCCATCTCCATGGCCTTCTGGGCCTGGCCGCTGAGCTTGTTCTGCTGCTGTTCGAGCTGAGTGATCTGCAGTTCGAGGCGCTTGCGGCTGGTGGCGACATCGGCAACACCGCGGCGTACCTTCTGCAGCAGCTCAAGCTGCTTCTGATATGAATAATCGAGAGTTTCATTGGGGTTCTCGGCTTTGTCCAGCGCCTTGTTGGCCTTGGCGCCAAAGATCGCCGCGATCCTTTGGAAGATGCTCATCCGTAGTCGACTCCTGCATTGGTCTTGACCCGACGGTGCTGACCGCTCGTCTCCGAAGCTGGAGAAACGTAGCCGACACCGCCGCGAACTATCGCTATCAGCCTACTAATAAAGGCTGACAATTTGCCAGACGCTGACACAGAACTCGAACAGATGCCCTCAGCGGGAATTCGCGGGGAACGACGGGGTGCATGTTCGGTGTTCACGGAGCGAAGAGTCGGGAGTTGGCAGCCTCGACCTCCGAGTACTGCGCGGCCGCCGTGTTGAGGGCCCCGTGGATCGAGGTCAGCGATTCGAACAGCTGCTTCTGAGCGCCTTCCCACTCGTTGATGACCGTCTGGAAGTTCTGTGCCGCACTCCCCTTCCAACACTCCTGCAGGGCCAGAAGATTCCTCAGCATGGTATTGGATTCTGCAACGAGGGTGCGGGAGGTCCCTGCTGTGGCGGCGGCTGCGGATGAGACGCGTTCGGCATCGACTTCGAAACTCATGACTTCTCCTAACGGTGGGGCACCGGAGCTCGGAACGAGGCACCAGGTCTCATCCCAGCATCGCGGTTCACTCGTGTTCGAAGAAGCCCATTGGAAGAGGGTGTGGACAGTGCTTGGCTGTCCACACCCTCAATTCACTTAAGTGAGATCGTCATCCACAACGATCTGCACTCAAGTGGTGCTACTTCAGCTCGAGCGTCGTCTTCAACGTCTGCTCCTGGCCGCCGCGGATGACGGTGAAGTCGACAGGGGAGTTTGTCGGCTGTGCTCGGACGAGTGCCCGCAGAGCGATCGCGTTGTTCACCTTGGTTCCAGCCACGGAGACGATGTCGTCGCCGTCCTTGAAGCCTGCCTTGTCGGCCGGCGATCCGGACTGCACCGACTGCACCTTCGCACTGCCCTGCGTGGTGCCGCCGTTGTTGATCTGTCCGTCTGTGAGCGTGATGCCCAGGAAGGGATGCAGCGCCTTGCCGCTTGAGATGAGCTGATCGGCGATCATCACGGCTTGTGAGGCGGGGATGGCGAACCCGATGCCGATCGATCCGGACTGCCCGCCTTCACCGGCCTGGCTCAGTGAGGCCGCAGCGGAGTTCACGCCGATGAAGTTGCCGTCACCGTCCACGAGCGGACCGCCGGAGTTGCCGGGGTTGATCGCGGCATCCGTCTGGATGGCGTTCGTGATCGTCATCTCCTTCTCCTGTGAGGTCGCGTCCTCGCCGATGTTCTCTGTGGAGACGGGGCGGTCGAGGGCCGAGACGATGCCGGTGGTGACCGAGTCCGCGAGACCGAGGGGGTTGCCCAATGCCATCACCGGGTCTCCCACCTTCATCTTCTTCGAATCGCCGACAGGGAGCGGACCAGCGTCCTTCGGGACTTGGTCGAGCTTGATGACTGCGATGTCGGTCGAAGGATCGCGGCCGACGATCTCTGCCTTCATCGTTCCCCCGTTCTTCATCGTCACAGCGATTTCGCCGGAGGGGGTGTCGGCCGGGGCGACCACGTGGTTGTTCGTGATGACGTGTCCCTGGTCGTCGTAGATCGAACCTGATCCCAGTCCCTGCACCTGTCCATTGGTGCCGACCTGGATCGAGACGACGCTCTGGGAAGTCTGCTTGGCGACCTCGGTCCAGTCCGGGGTTTCGATGGTCTGATCGGCGACCTTGCGCGAATCCTCTCCCCCGAAGGCGCTGAGCGCGTAGCTTCCGCCGAAGGCTGCGCCTCCGCCCAGCAGAGCAGCGATCAGCGCGATGGCGATTGTCGCACCCCAACCCGGTCCGCGCTTCTCCCGCCGAGGTGGTGCTTCGCCTCCGTAGGGTCCTGGCCATCCGGGTGCGCCAGGTCCACCGGGTGTGCCAGGTCCAGCGGGTGTGCCAGGTCCAGCGGGCGAACCTGGGGCGCCGGGCCCGCCGGGGCTGCCAGGTCCGGGCTGGAATCCTGGATAATCGGACGTGGGGTAACCGCTCTGGTTCGGCTGATTGCCGAATTGGCCGTATGCGGTCGCTCCTGTGCCTGCCGCCGCACCAGCACCCGCTCCTGCCGCCGCACCAACGCCTGTGCCTGCTGCTGGCTGCCCGGTTCCCTGAGAGTACGCAGTGCCATACGGGTTCGTGTCAGAGGGGGAGTTCTGTCCGGCCTGCGCTGCACGGTCGGGTGAGCCGGCTCCGGCATAGGGGTGGCTGTACTGACCGTTGCTGCCGTTGTCGGGCCCGTGGTCATGGCGCTGGGGTCCGTTGTCGTTCTGGCCGGGACCATACGCTGGCTGCCCAGCCTGACTCGCTGTGCCAGTCTGACCCGCTGCGCCGGGCTGTTCTGATGGCCTGGTCTGACCCGTTGCGCCTGGGTACCGTGCCTGTGGGTCCACAGGGGGTTGAGCACGAGTCGGCTGCATCTGAGGAAGATTCTGTCCCTGCCTCGGGTCCTGTCCCTGCCACGGAGCCTGATTCTGTGTCGGTGCCTGGTCCTGACCCGTATTGCCGCTTTGGCTCGGACTCTGTTCAGGGCCGCTCGGGCGGGTCGAAGGCGCAACTGGTGGACTGACCCGAGCAGGACCATTCGAGCCGTTCGGACCGTTCGCACCGTTCGGGAAGGTCCGTGGGACCTCTGCCGAGCGGCGGGAGCCCTCCATAGAGCCCTGGGGTCCTGCAGGTGAGTTGCGGGGGTTGTCTGAGGATTCGCGTGAGCCATCGGTGGGGAACGTCCGGTGGTCCTGATCCCCGTGCCGTCCCCTGTTGTCGGAGTTGTTGCCCTGATTGTTAGGGTCGTTGCTGCTCATCGCTCGTCCTTTCGTGCGTCCGGAGCGCTGTCTTCAGTTTCTGAGATGGGCAGATCGATGCGGAACGTCGCACCGCCGCCCGGTGTCTGGTGCACTGTGATCGAGCCGTGATGGTTCTCCACGATCGCCTTGACGATGGAGAGTCCGAGGCCCGACCCGCCGGTGTCGCGAGTCCGGGAGACGTCGAGGCGGTAGAAACGCTCGAAGATCCGAGGAACGACCTCGGGATCGATCCCGTCGCCGTGGTCGCGAACTTCGAGCCTGACTCGTCCGTTGGGGAATCCGCGCAGCGAATCGTCGACGGTGATGGACCCGGCCGCAGTCATATCGGGCACAATGCCGGTGGGGGCCTGGGCGTCGTTCTGATCGTTGCCGTTCGAGTCGCCTCGGCGGAAGATGCGGACACCGCCGGTGACGAATCCGCGTTCGCGGGATTTGTCCTTCGCCGCAGCCCTATTCGCCACCGTCTTGTTCGCTCCGGTCTTGGAGCCGGTGTCCTGACCATTCGACGGATCCGTGGACTCCGCAGTCACCCCGGTGCGGCCACCGACGACACCGACGGCGAACTCGATGGCGGTGTGCTCGGGAGTGTGGCGGACAGCGTTGCCGGCAAGGTTGACGATGACCTGGCGGATCTTCGATTCCGAGCCCCTGATCATCGGCACGGGCTGGGCATCTTCCCCGTCGAGGCCGATGAAGCTGATGTCCCGGTCAGGTGCTTGAGCAGCTGCGTCGGCGGCGGCGTCGCGAGCGATCCGGTGGAGGTCGATGGGACCGATCTCGGCGGGTCGCTGCTCATCGAGACGGGCGAGGACGACGAGGTCGTCGACGAGGACGCCCATGCGTTTGGCTTCGGACTCCATGCGTTCCATGGCGTTTCCGATGTCATCGGATTTCGTGATCGCGCCCTGCCGGTAGAGCTCGGCATAGCCGCGAATGGTCACCAGCGGTGTGCGCAGTTCGTGCGAGGCATCGGAGACGAACTGGCGAATGCGCTTCTCCGATCGCGTCTGCCCGTCGAAGGAGTCCTCGATTCGCCCCAGCATCGTGTTCAGTGCACCCGACAGGCGACCGAGTTCCGTGTTGCGGGGGAAGGTCGGCACCCTCTGACTCAGGTCGCCCGCGGCAATCCGTGAAGCAGTCTTCTCGATGTCGCGCAATGGGCGGAAGGTGTTGTTGATCGCCCAGTATCCGACACCTGCCACCATGGCCAATGCGAGCAGTCCGATGCCGATCATCGTGTTGCGGGCCCGCTCGTTGATGTTGTCGATCTCGCGGTCGAAGGGCACTGCGATCGAGACGAGCACATCCGTGTTCTGGACCTTCATCGCTCGCGCCCGCCATTGTGAGGTACTCCCGGGCACAGTGAAAGGCTCACCGCCCTGCGCGTAGACCTTCGACTCGTTGATCTTCGGCAGAACCGGGCTGTTGCCCGGCTCGGGAGCCACGGGATCGCTGATCGGTTTGCCGCTCGTGTCATAGAACTGGACGTAGAAGCCTCCGGGCATGAGGCTCTTGAGCTCGTCCCACGAGCTCGAATCGATGGTGGTGGGAGTGCCTGCTGAGGATTCCGTCCCGTCACTGCTGTCCGAGTCCGCTGACTGGTCCTTGCTCGACGATGAAGACGACTGCAGCTGGGCAGGCTGGAACACATCCTGATAGGCCTGCTTCGCAAGCGTCTCCGAGGCATTGATGAGTCTCTCATCGGTGCGTTCGACGAGGCTGTCGCGAAGGTTCTCGAGCACCCAGGCGCTCGTCCCCGAGAGAACGAGCAGCATGAGCAGCATCATGATGGCCAGCAGCTTGGTAGTCAGCGACCATTCTTCCCAGAAGCCGGGTCTGGTGGGACGGGATTCTTTTACCACGTGAGTAATCTAGCGCCTGAGCTTGACCGACTACTTGGATTCCGGTGTGCGCAGCATGTAGCCCACGCCGCGCTTGGTCTGAATCATCGGTGTCCACTCCATCTCGACGGGGTGTCCGGCGGCGTCCGTTTCCGGCGTCACGTCGATCTTGCGGCGCAGGTATGAGATGTAGGATTCGACGATTCCGGTGTCCCCGCCGAAGTCGTATTCCCAGACATGGTCGAGGATCTGGGACTTCGAGAGCACCCGGTTCGTATTGAGCATGAGATAGCGCAGCAGCTTGAACTCGGTGGGGGAGAGGTCGATGAGGATGCCGGAGCGACGCACCTCGTGAGTGTCGTCATCGAGTTCGAGGTCGCCGGCCATGATGACAGCGTTCTCTTCGTCTTCGAGGCTGCGGGTCCGACGCAGCACGGCACGGATGCGGGCGACGACCTCTTCGAGGCTGAAGGGCTTCGTCACGTAGTCATCGCCGCCGACGGTGAGGCCGGTGATCTTATCCGAGGTGTCGTCACGGGCGGTGAGGAACACGACTGGAGCATTCATGCCGATCTGGCGGAGGCGACGCGTGACCGTGAAGCCGTCCATGTCCGGCAGCATGACGTCGAGGACGAGGAGGTCGGGGTTGGTCTGCTCGGCCAGGCGAAGTGCTTCGGCGCCGTTTGCCGCCGAGACGACGTCGAAGCCCGCGAAGCGCAGGCTGGTCGAGAGGAGTTCGCGGATATTGGGCTCATCGTCGACAACGAGGAGTGTGGCTTCGATGTCGGTATCGTTTGCTGTAGTCATGTATCCAGTCTGAAGCTCAACTCTGAGAGTGGAGTGGTAGTTCCCTGAATGCGATTGTGATCTAAGTCACTGAAAAACTCTCAGAAAAGTCCTTTAGGCGCCTGAATGCCGCATGCGCTCTCAGGAATCGCCAGACAAATTGAGGGATATATGCGCTCGCGTACAGGTGAAGTACAGGAAAGTTGGCGGACCTGGAGGCAGCGGTTGCCGAGGTGATTCTCCGGTCGGTCTTCACTTGAGGGTTGGGTCTTCACCTCAGGGTTCTCTCTGGTACGTCAGGATTCAGGCTGGTGGGTCAGGATTCAGGCTGGTGGGTCAGGAGTCAGCTTGGCGGGCGCGGAATGCGGCTACATGCGTCCGGTTCGCACAGGTGCCGGAATCGCAGAAGCGCTTCGAACGATTGCGGGTGAAGTCGGCAAGGTAGGCGTTGCAGTCCTCGGCGGCGCAGAGCCCGAGCCTGTCGAGGTCACCGCTGCGGATCAGGTCGATGAGGACCAGCGCCACATCTGCGGCGACCCGATCGGCGAGGCTCGCCGACTGGCCCACGGCGTGCAGGTGCCAATCCCAATCCCCATGTCTGACCAGCTGTGGCAGCGCACCGGCCCATTGGAGTGTGATATTGACCTCACTGACGATGCGCTCTGTGGCCTTCGAAGCCTCGGGTTCCGTTTCTGCGTCGATGCTGGCATCGAGGGCGATGGCGAAGCGTTCGCGGAGTTCCCGAGTCTCTTTGACATCGGACTTCGTGGCCGTCAGTGGGCCTGAGAAGTCGTGCCGGGCCGCGAATCCGTGGAGTCCGGCGGCAGTCGTCAGCTCGTCTCCCTCCTCGGCGATGGCGCCGGAGGTGTTCAGCAGGTCGACGAGCATGGTGAGGTTCGATCGAATGTCATTGGCGAAAGTCATTGTGGGTCACATTCTTCCACAGGATGTAAGGACCAAAGTGCATTTGACTCATTTCGCGGCAGTGGTGAATACTTCATAAAGAAGGGCTCATGCCCGCACAGCGCGCGTCGCGTCAGCGGCCGACCCGCACAACTCGGTCCCTCCGGGCCACCCGCATCTCCGCAGCTCTCACTCACACATCACACCTGTTCCACACCACATCTGAACCGCACCACAACTCACCCACATACACCACCTCGGCGAGGGCACCTGTTCGCGTCGAATCCGCATACGTCCCAGGGGGTCAAGAATGAATCGCACCGTCGTCATGGGGTTCCTGCTGACTCTTGCCTCCGCGTTCTTCTTCGCGGTGTCCGGGCCGATCGCGAAGACGATGTATCTGACCGGATGGACGCCGGGGTCTGTCGTGCTCATCCGTCTCGCGGGCTCGGCTGTTCTGCTGCTCATTCCCACCCTCATCGCTCTGCGTGGGCGATGGGATGAAGTGCGGGCCAACTGGAAGACAGTGCTCATCTATGGGCTCGTGTCGATGGCCGGCGTCCAGGGCTTCTACTTCGTCGCCGTCGAACACCTCACTGTGGCCGTGGCACTGCTGCTCGAGATGACGGCGCCGATGCTCCTCGTGTTCTGGATCTGGGCGCGGACTCGGACCCGGCCGGCGACGGTGACCTTCATCGGCGTGGTGGTCTCGATGGTCGGACTCCTGCTCGTGCTCGACCTCCGCAACTCTGACATCAGCGTCTTCGGTGTCATCATGGCACTCGCTGCCGCAGTCTGCCTGGCCAGCTACTTCCTGGTCTCTGCGAAGGACTCCATCAACGTTCCGCCGGTGGCCCTGACCGGTCTGGGTATGGGAATCGGGGCGCTCGTGATGGCCGTCATCGTGCTCGCAGGGGTGATGCCGGCCGGCGCCGTCGCCGCCGATGTCGACTTCGGCGGATTCACGGTCTCCTGGATCCTTCCCATGGCGATGATCGTCGTCTTCACCGTGGGCGCCTACATCACGGGCATTCTGGGGCTTCGGTACATCGGGGCGACCATCGGTTCGTTCCTCAACCTCGTCGAGGTTCCGTTCTCCGTGATCGTGGCGTGGTTCGTCCTGTTCGAGCTGCCAGCACCCATTCAGCTCTTCGGCGGCGTGTTCATCGTCGGCGGCGTCGGATTCATCAAATGGGGCGAGTCGCGCCTGGCTCGTCGGGTTGCCTCCCGCGAGGTCGTCGTCAGCTCGGAGGAGTTCACCTCGGTCTGAGGTGCGGCGGCAGCTGATAGCTTGAACGCATGGGCCACATCGAAATCAATGACGTCTCCTACACTCTGGCCGATGGCAGACCGCTGCTGAATTCGGTGTCCTTCCGCGTCGGTGACGGCACGAAGGCCGCACTCATCGGTGCCAACGGGGCCGGGAAGACCACCCTCCTGCGACTCCTCACCGGCGAACTCACACCCGACGAAGGCTTCGTGTCCCACACCGGCAGCGTCGGACTGATGCGTCAGTTCATCACCGCAGACACCGTCGCCGAGGCGCTCGAGGAGTTGGCGCCGAAACGTATCCGATCCGCAGCATCCGTCGTGAGACGGGCCGAGGAGAAGCTGCTCGGGCCCGAGGGTGAGTCGACCGCCGTGCAGATGTCCTATGCCAATGCGCTGGGCGAGTGGGGTGAAGCGGGAGGTTACGAAGCGGAAGTGCTGTGGGACACCTGCACCACCTCGGCGCTGGGGATGGGCTTCGAGCAATGCCGGGATCGGTCGATCTCGACTCTGTCGGGAGGGGAGCAGAAGAAACTCGTCCTCGAAGCGCTCCTGCGCGGGCACAACGACATCCTCATCCTCGACGAACCTGACAACTTCCTCGACGTCCCGGGCAAGCGCTGGCTCGAAGAGGCGCTGGCCGAGACCGACAAGAGCGTCCTCTTCGTATCCCACGACCGCGAACTCCTGGCCCAGGCGGCATCGGAGATCATCACCTTGGAGCTCTCTGCTGCGGGCAACACGGCCTGGGTTCATCCCGGCGGCTTCGACAGCTACCACGAGGCGAGGAAATCACGTTTCGAACGGCTGGAGGAGATGGGCAAACGGTGGGACGAAGAGCACTCCAAACTCAGGACCCTCGTGCAGATGTACAAGCAGAAGGCTGCCTACAACTCAGACATGACCTCGCGCTATCGTGCCGCGCAGACCCGGCTGGAGCGCTTCGAGGCGGTCGGGCCGCCACAGGCCATTCCACGCGAGCAGAACCTGGGTATGCGGCTCAAGGGCGGACGAACCGGCAAGATCGCGATCGTCGCCTCCGGGCTGGAGCTGAGCAATCTCATGCTGCCCTTCGACCTCGAGGTCCGCTACGGCGATCGGGTTGCCGTCCTGGGATCGAACGGTTCGGGCAAGTCCCACTTCCTGCGGCTGTTGGCCGCCGGCGGCAGCGATCCGGAATCTGAGCATCGGCCGGTCTCCGACGTCGAGATCCCACCCGTCGACCATGAGGGACTGGCGAGGCTGGGAGCCAGGGTCCGACCGGGATGGTTCGCCCAGACTCATGGACGGCCTGACCTGATGGGCAGAAGCCTTCTCGACGTTCTGCACAGGGGCGATGAGCACCGTAACGGCCTCCCACGAGAGCCGGCTTCGCGCGCACTCGCCCGCTATGAGCTGGCAGGAGCGGCGGAACAGACCTTCGACTCACTCTCCGGCGGCCAGCAGGCGAGATTCCAGATCCTCCTGCTCGAACTTGCCGGGGCCACATTGCTGCTGCTCGACGAACCCACGGACAACCTCGACCTGGTCTCGGCCGAAGCGCTCCAGGACGCGCTGTCAGCCTTCGACGGCACGGTCATGGCGGTCACCCACGATCGCTGGTTCGCCCGGGACTTCGACAGGTTCTTAGTCTTCGGCTCCGACGGAGACGTCTACGAGTCGACGACCCCGGTCTGGGACGAGGGCCGCGTGGTGCGCTCGCGAGGCTGAGCCATGTCGCGCAGGCTCACTCAGCGGACCTCGATGTCGTAGCTGTAGCCCTGTTCGGTGAGGAAGCGGCGGCGCTGGGCCGCGAAGTGCTCATCGACGGTGTCTGCGGCGACGACGGTGTAGAACGTCGCTGAGCCGGAGTCTTCCTTAGGTCGCAGAATCCGCCCCAGACGCTGGGCCTCCTCCTGCCGGGACCCGAAGGCGCCGGAGACCTGGATCGCCACCGAGGCGGCGGGCAGGTCCACGGAGAAGTTCGCGACCTTCGACACCACAAGCACTGGGATCTGGCCCGTGCGGAACTCGCGGAACAGTTCCTGGCGCTGAGATTCCGGGGTCTGCCCTGTCAGCACGGGTGCGTCGAGGCCGGCCCCGATCTCCTCGAGCTGATCGAGGTACTGCCCGATGACGAGGATCTGCGCATCGGGATGGTCGGCGACGAGCTCGCGCACGATCGGGAGCTTCGCATCCGATGTGGCCGCGAGTCGGTACCGGTCCTCACCATCGGCGCGCGCATAGGCCGTGCGTGTTCCTCCGTCGAGGCGCACGCGGATTTCGTGACAGGACGCGGTGGCGATGAAGCCGAGTCGTTCGAGTTCCTTCCACGGCACCTCGTACTGCTTGGGCCCGATGAGGGAGAACACCTCGTCCTCACGCCCATCCTCACGGACCAAAGTCGCCGTGAGTCCGAGCCGCCGCCTGGCCTGCAGGCTCGCGGTCAGACGGAAGATCGGTGCCGGCAGAAGGTGGACCTCATCGTAGATGACGAGCCCCCAGTCTTTGGCATCGAGGAGTTCCAGGTGCAGGTAGGAGCCCTTACGGCGGGTGGTCAGCACCTGATAGGTGGCGATGGTGATCGGCCGGATCTCCTTCGTCGAGCCCGAGTACTCTCCGACCTCGTCCTCGGTCAGCGAAGTGCGTGCAAGGATCTCGTCCTTCCACTGTCGGGCTGCGACAGAGTTCGTCACGAGGATCAGCGTCGTCGTCTGCACCCGCGACATCGTGGCCACCCCGACGATGGTCTTGCCGGCACCGCAGGGCAGGACGACAACACCGGATTCCCCGCTCAGGGAGTGGTCGATCGCTTCCTTCTGATAGTCGCGCAGATGCCACTGCCCGCCATGGGCATCATCGGACAGGGCGATCTCGTGGGCCTCACCGTCGACATAGCCGGCATGGTCGGAGACGGGATGACCCAGCTGCAGCAGCGCATGTTTGAGCTCACCGCGCTCCGAAGGATGGACGAGGACGGATTCGGCGTCGAGAGATTTGCCGAACTTGCCCACAAGATCCGGCTGACTGATGAGCGAGGCGAGCAGATCGGTGTCGCTCGAGGTCAGGGTCAGCCCGTGGATCGGATTGTCGACGAGAGTGAGGACGCCGAAGCGATCCATGATGTCGACGATGTCGACGAGAAGCTCATGGGGTACCGGGTACTTCGCGAATTCGAGGAGGACGTCGACGACGGACTCCGCGTCATGTCCGCTGGCCCGGGCGTTCCACAGCCCCAGAGGAGTGATCGTGTAGGTGTGGATGTACTCCGGCGTCCGCGAAAGCTGCGCGAACGGCGCGATCGCCACGGCCGCCTCGACGGCCAGGGGGTGCCCTGACTCCAAGAGCACAGTCCGGTCGGACTGCACGATCAACGGACCGTTCATGTAAGTTCCTGCTTCTTTCCACGCCGAGGTGACTTCCGAGGGCACAACACCTGCACCCTCAGGATTGTTCCTCCACCCCGTCGGAGTGACCGCCGGCCACATCGACGCTGACGATGCGCGCGATTGACAGCGACGCCTCGGCGCCGGTGGTCTTCACCTTGCCCCGCACGCGCCCACCGTTGACAGTGGCCGGGAACATGTCGATGACGCGCTCCTTCCCATGCGAATCGGCGAGCGTGATCGTGACCTGCTGGCCCGCCTCGGCGGCTTCGCGGAGACGATCCATGTGTCCCAGCGGCTCGTCCGTGCTCGTGGCCGGGGCCGAGCGGGCCCCGGGGGAGCGCAGGATGCGGATGTAATCGTCGAGGTGGGCATCATCGACCCGTGCGCGTTTGCGCAGATGCACCTCCGGGTCGGCCTGTGTGATCACCTTGCGCTTGCGCACCGGTCCCGAGGGGGAGTGGAGCATGGCATGGTGCTCGGCGGATTCGAGCAGGTGCATGGTGCGTTCGGGCCCCAGCTGCCCGATCGCCACGGTCGGCGTCAGACGCTCCAGGCCGGCCGGCATCATGGCCTGGTCGGAAAGGATGACGTCGAGGTCGACGGGGTCATCGACGACGAGGACGGCGCGGGCACCGGCAACCCGGACGCGGCGCAGCTTCGAGGCCGTGTTCTCGACGAGGAAGTTCAACGTCGACGGCAGAGCCTCGGCGCTGATCTCGGCGAGTTGGGCCAAGGCATCCTCGGCGTTGACGCCGGCCTGCATGCTCGCTTCGATCGTGTCCGCGTCGATGCGATACACGGTGCCCTGCCCGCGAGCTTCGACGACGGCGAACCGGCGCAGAATGTGATGGACCCTGGGTTCGATGGGCCCTGTCGCCACAGCGGTGAGATCGGATTGGATGAGCACGGTCTCGACCTCATCGACGAGCCCGAGTCGCACTGCTTCGACGACGTCGGTGGGCACATCGAGGCCCTCGAGGCTGAAGTTCACCGGCGCGATCGACGGGTCGTGGGCGGCCTGGTCGCTCATCGCTTCGCGCAGACCTTCGGCGAGGAGGACTCCGAACCGGCTGGGCCCGAAGTGCTCGGAATTCTGCAGCGGGGTCGTCGCCAGACCGAAGGCGCCGGCGGTGTGCAGGATCGCTTGGGTCATCGCGAAATCGTGCGCGGGGATGAGCGGATGGGTGGCCAGGACCTGCGCGTGGATCCATTCGGCGGAGCGTGAGGATCCCTGCCCGATGTCGCGCAGAATCTCTGCGATCGTGAAGCGCAGCAACGGCATCGTCGGCTGTGACTGGCTGAATCCCTTGAACAGGGACTTCTTCGGAGAGGCGAGAACGGTGAGGCGTTCGTTGGCGCTCGCCCCGGCCGCCAGCTGGGTGACGTCGAGGGGTTCGCGCAGCCAGGACGTCATCAGTGCAGCCCACAGCTGTGCCCTGTCGCCTTCGAGGACATCGGCCGCATCGTCGCTGGCCGTCCACTGAGGATCCAGCGGGTCGTCGAGCACGCCGATGAGGTTCAGCGACTTCGCTGCGAGCAGCAGGGTGATCGTCTGCTCGAGCCCCAGGTCGATGGTCTTCCCGATCCGAGTGACGTCCCGCTTGGAGATGCCGCCGCTGGTCAGGCGGGAGATCGGGGAGCTGGCCAATTCATCGACGAGCCCGCGCAATGAGGAGATGACCTCTGCGACGCCAGCACGTTCGCTGTTGTGGATGAGCGCCGTCGGGATCGTCTCGGCGCTCGAGTCGAGCTCGGACGTCGCAATCTGCCACGGACGTGCCCGGGCGGATTCGGCCGCCGAGGTGGGCAGCAGCGTGATGGCCTCCGATTGGATCCGCCAGGTGGTTTCTGACGAAGGCCAGGCCAGGCCCAGGTCGCGCAGTCGGGGGAGGACCACCTCGGCGAGGGCGTCGTCGATATGACGATTCTCACCCACGGTGATGTCGGCGAAGGTGCGTGCTGCCTTCGCCATGTCGATGAAGACGTCGAGCTGGGTTGACGTCAGTGCTTCGATGCCCCGGGATACGCCGATGCGCGAGGAAGCTGCCGCGGCCAGCGAGGGGATCGTCGGAGACTCTGGTTGGAGGAGATCGCGACGGGTCCGGACGAAGGACTCGAAGTCGGTATCGGAACTGTGGGACAGCCACTGGCTGAAGGTCATTGACATCGCTGCTCAGTTTACCGCGAGGGTTACAATAGATGGGTAGAGGACCTTCGTAGATCTCGGAAAGGACGAGCATTGTCAGCCAAGCGTGTCGACACCACCATCGTCGTCGTAGCCGTTGCCGCCGCCCTGATCGGCGCAGTCGCGCTCATGGGCGTACTGGGCCAGGCCTGGATGGGCTACGCCCCGTCGCACCTGTTGACATATCTGCCGATGATCCTCCTCCCGATCGCATTCGCCTTGGTCGCCCTGGCCCTGGTCAGAGCAGCACTGAGGCGCAGACAGACCGAGGTGGGCCAGAGCTGAAACTCCCCCGCGGGCGCTGTCGCCGGCACACGCACTTCCGCTGAAGCGATCGCCTCGCAGCGTGCAAGGTGGTCGCGAAGTCAGCGCCGGGCGCCAACCTCACCATGACGGCATCGCGCTGAGGCTGGCCACCGGCACCGTCGGCACCTAGGGCTGATCGGCCGGTCATTGTTCGGCCAGCACACCGTTTCGACTGACGTTCGGGCGATGAGACGGAATGTGAGCACACCGGACGAGCACACAGCGAGATCGGTTCCGGATCAGATTCTGAAGAGGATCCTGGGCCGCGTCGTTGCAGCCAGGCGAAGACACCGCAGTCAGGCGCAACTGCGGTCAGCGAGAACAGCAGCCGGGCGAAGCGATGGGAACAGATCCTGATGCCACGCACCACTGCGCATCACCACGGACGAGCTTGACGAACCACCAGCAACACCAACGACCATCAACACCAAAGACGAGCAATACCAACTGCGAGCAGCACCAGGAAAGGACATCATGCCAACCGGACGCGTGAAATGGTTCGACGTCGACAAGGGCTTCGGCTTCGTCATCGCCGAGGACGGCTCACAGGCCTTCCTCCACTCCTCCGTCCTGCCCGAGGACGCTGAGGTCACCAAGGGCACCCGCCTCGACTATGATGTCGTCGATTCCCGACGCGGGGCCCAGGTCCTCAAAGCCAGGCTGCTCTCCGGCCCGGCGAAGGTGGCGAAGGTCCGCCGACGCCCGGCCGAAGACATGGCAGTTATGGTTGAAGATGTCATCAAAGTACTCGATGACCTCAACAACGGACTGCAGCACGGCCGCTACCCCGATTCTTCCCACGGGAACAAGGTAGCCTCACTGCTGCGGGCAATTGCCGACGATTTGGAGTCCTGATGTCATCACTCTTCAGTGATTGGTTGGCCGGCCAGAGTGCCGAGCCGACGAACGACCCTGCGCCTGCCGAGGCGGCGTCGGCTGCTGAAGCACCTGTCAAGGCTGAGGCTGCAGCGCCGGTGAAGCCGACCAAGGCGCCGCGGGCGAGCTCCGAGAAGGTCGTCCTCGATGCACAGCTGGCCGCAGCCATCGACACTGCGCGTTCTGCTATCGCCGAGGTTGCCGGCAGTTCCGTGATCGGTGATCACTTGGGCACGCTGGCCGAGGGCACCCGCCTGGTCACCCACTACTTCGCATGCACCGATCCGACCTACCGCGGTTGGCGCTGGGTCGCAGTTCTCGCCCGTGCCCCTCGGTCGAAGAAGGTCACGGTCTGCGAGACAGCACTGCTGCCCGGCCCCGACTCCCTCGTCGCACCGAAATGGATCCCCTGGGATCAGCGTGTGGAACCCGGCGATCTGACTCCCCGCGACACTCTGCCGAAGGTCGAGGACGATCCGAACCTGCAGCAGGGCTTCGAGCAGGTCGAGGAGACCTCGGATGGCAATCTGGACGAGATACCGAATTTTGAGTTCGGGCTCGGCCGCCGCCGAGTCCTCTCGCCCGAAGGCATCTCATCGGCCGCTACCAGGTGGGCCGAATCGGAGACCGGCGCTGAATCGGATTTCGCGGCGAAGGCCTCGGCCCACTGCTCCAGCTGCGGATATCTCATGCCGCTGGCCGGATCGCTGCGTCAGAAGTTCGGAGTCTGCGCGAACGGCTGGTCCCCGGCCGACGGCAAGGTCGTCGCACTCGACTTCGGCTGCGGAGCCCATTCGGAGACCGACGTCAGCCGGCAGAGCACAGATCCTGCCGAAGCCGTCGTCGACGACTACTCCGCCGGCGAACTCGAGTTCCAGGAGGGCTGACACACAGAGATGGCGCACACGTTCCGGTCGCTGGCTGAACCGAACTACCGACATTGGTTCGCCGGTGCACTGATCTCGAACACCGGAACGTGGATGCAGAGGACGGCCCAGGACTGGCTCGTCCTCACCTACCTGACGAACAACGATGCTTCGGCACTGGGCATCACCATGGCACTGCAGATGGGCCCTCAGCTCATCATGTTCCCCTTCGCAGGAGCGATCGCCGACAGGTTCTCCAAGCGCAAGCTGCTCATGGTCACTCAGACGCTGCTGGGAGCCGTAGGACTGCTCCTGTTCGTGCTCGTCATCACCGACGTCATCGTCCTCTGGCACGTCTATCTGACGGCTCTGGCCCTGGGCATTCTGGCCACCCTCGACAACCCTTCCCGACAAGCCTTCGTCTCTGAGCTCGTCGGCGAGAAGCTGCTTCCCAACGCAGTCAGCCTCAACTCCGCATCGTTCAACGGGGCCCGCATGATCGGCCCCGCCGTCGCCGGCGTGCTGACGGCACTCATCGGCGCCGGCCCGGTGTTCCTCATCAGCGGGCTCGGGTTCGCTGCGACCCTGACGGTGCTCATCCGTCTGGATCAGAACCGGCTGCACCCCTCGGGGCGCAGGGGCAAGGGCGGGATTCTGGGCGGCTTCACATACCTGCGAAGACGTCCCGATGTGACGATCGTGCTGGTCGTGCTCTTCATCGTCGCGACCTTCGGATTCAACTTCAACATCTACACCGCCACGATGGCCAAGATCGAGTTCGGCAAGGACGCCAGCGGCTTCGGCCTGCTCAACTCCGTCATGGCGATCGGATCCGTGACCGGAGCACTCGCCTCGGCGAAGCGGGAGAAGCCGAGGCTGCGTTTCATCTTCGGTGCCGCAGGCGGATTCGGCCTCGCAGTGGGAACAGCATCTCTGATACCCAACTACTACGTCTTCGCGGCTTCGCTGATGCTCGTCGGATTCGCGTCGCTGACGATGATGACGTCCGCCAATGCCTATGTTCAGACGACGACTCCCGCTCACTATCGCGGTCGGGTCATGGCGATCTACGCAGCCGTCGTCATGGGCGGGACTCCCATCGGTGCCCCGCTGGCCGGCTGGGTCGCCGATACGTTCGGACCGCGGATGGCGATGGGCGTCGGAGCCGCCTCGGGCATCATCGCCTTCAGTGTCGGCCTGGTGTGGATGATCGTGTCGAAGAACCTGCGCCTGAGCTACGACCCCAAATCCCGCATCCGTCTCCATGTGAGCTATCTGGGCAGGCCCTGAGTACCCAGCTTGAGGCTGGCAGTTGGCAGCTGGGTTTGGGGCTGGGTTTGGGACTGGGAACTGGGTCGGCAGTCCTCTGCCATCCTGAGCGCGGCGCAGAGCCTGGTCCCTTATTATGGGGAGCCCAATGAGATTATCGGGAGCCCCATGAGCAACAGATCGGACAGACAGTGAACGCGGACATTCTCACCTCGGTGCTGGTCGGACTGGCGATCCTCGTCGGCTGCCTCGGCATCATCCTGCCCGTTCTGCCGGGATCCATCCTCATCGCGATTGCCGTGCTGGTGTGGGCGATCGTCATCGGCGGGCCGATGGCCTGGATCATCTTCGCCATCGTCGCCGTCTTCGTCGCCGGCGGGATGAGCGCCTCCCTGGTGCTCACGGGCAGAAAACTCAAGGCGATGAAGGTTCCCAACAGATCCGTGCTTGTGGCCGGTCTCCTGGGTATCATCGGGTTCTTCGTGATTCCCGTCGTCGGCCTGCCGATCGGCTTCATCGCCGGTCTCTACCTCGCCGAACACATGCGCCTTCACGACGCTAAGGAAGCCTGGGACTCCAGCTGGGAATCACTCAAGGCGATCGGCATCGGCACCGCTCTCGAGTTCCTTCTCGCCCTGCTGGCAGCCATCACCTTCGGCATCGGAACCCTCATCCACTTCCTCGGCTGAGGCCGGGGACTGAGGGCCAGGGCCCGGGGCCACCCGTACCGTCGGGGGTCGCCGGCCACTTCGCCTAGAGACAGTTCAGCACCCCACACCCGCAGCTCCGAAACATCTCCTTGCAAAGGGGTGTTAAGGAGCTGCGGGTGCAGAGTGCCGGGCCTGAACGAAGTTTCAGGCCAGGGCGTCGATGACGAAGTCGATGCTTGCCAGCAGGGCCTTGACGTCCTCGGGATCGACGGAGACGAACGTTGCGATGCGCAGCTGGTTGCGGCCCAGCTTGCGATAGGGCTCGACGTCGACGATGCCGTTGTTGCGCAGCACCGAGGCGACGAGGGCCGCATCGACCGAATCGTCGAAGTCGATGGTGGTCACGACCGATGAGCGATCCTCAGGGTTCTCGACAAAGGGATGAGCCACCTCGGCGGCATCGGCCCAGTCGTAGACGAAACCGGAGGTTTCACGGGTGCGAGCGGTGGCCCACTCGAGGCCGCCGTTGCCGTTGATCCACTCGATCTGCTCGGCCAAGAGCACCAGCGTCGTCACGGCAGGGGTGTTGTAGGTCTGATCCTTGCGGGAGTTCTCGATCGCGGTCACGAGATCCAGGGACGCGGGGATCCAGCGTCCGGAATCCTTGATCTCCTGGGCACGGGCGATGGCCTTCGGAGACATGATCGCGACCCACAGGCCGCCGTCGGATCCCATGTTCTTCTGCGGTGCGAAGTAGTAGACATCGGTCGCGGTGATGTCGACAGGCAGACCACCGGCACCGGAGGTGGCGTCGATGACGACGAGCGCGTCGTCGTCGATGTCCTCGGGGCGGGTGATCGTGGTGGCGACACCGGTCGAGGTTTCGTTGTGCGGCCACGCATAGACGTCGGCCGCGGCATCGGAGGTCCCGGCTATCGTGGCGAAGGAAGCAGGGGAGGGGATGGCTGAGGTGCCGGGATCGGCCTTGAGGATCAGCGAGTCCTGCAGGTGCGGGGCCTCATCGGTGGCCTTGGCGAACTTCTGACCGAACTCGCCGAAGGTCGCGTGTGCGGCCCGCTCGCGCACGAGTCCGAAGGCGGCGACGTCCCAGAAGGCCGTGGATCCGCCGTTGCCGAGGACAACCTCGTAGCCTGAGGGCAGGTTGAAGAGTTCGGCCAGGCCGGTGCGGATACGACCGACCAGCTTCTTCACGGGTGCTTGGCGGTGGCTGGTGCCCAGCACATCTGCGGCGGCGGAGTTCAGCGCCTCGATCTGGGCTTTGCGGATGCGAGCCGGACCGGCTCCGAATCGTCCGTCGGCGGGCAGGAGTTCGTCTGGGATCGTTATATTCGTGGCAGTCACGATCGACATTCTACGACGCGCCAACGTGTGGCCGATGACCGGCATCGTCATGGGGAGACATGTGAGGTCTGGATCGCGTCCTGTCCGGCGGCGGCTTCGGTGATGAGTTGTGCGCTCATGCGAGGACATGTGCAGGCAGCCGATGACTCGTGTCACCGGCTCGCCGTAGAGTGAAGGTATGAGTGAGCCAGTCGACCGATTGCCGCAGACCCGGAAGTCCTACGAGTCACCGTCCTTCGACCATCCCGCGGTCTCGCCGCTCGCGCTGTTTCGACAGTGGTACGACGAGGCCGCGGAACACGTCCGCGAGCCGAACGCGATGACGGTCTCAACCCTCGATGATTGGGGTCCGTCCTCACGGATCGTTCTGCTCAAGGGCATCGATGAGACGGGGTTCATGTTCTTCACCGACTACGATTCTGCCAAGGGGCGTCAGTTGCGCGCCGATCCACGAGTGGCCGTGAACTTTCCCTGGCAGGACATGGAACGGCAGGTCAGGATCAGGGGGCTCGCCGAGGAGGTCGCACCCGAAGACTCGGACGCGTACTTCGCCGTGCGCCCCCATGGATCCCAGATTGCGGCCAGTGTGTCGAAGCAGTCCCAGGCCGTCAGCGGCCGGGAGCAGATGCAGACAGAATACGAAGCCGCCTTCGCGGAGTACGCGGACAAAGAGGTGCCCCGACCCGATCACTGGGGAGGATTCCGAGTCCGCGTCTTCGAGATCGAGTTCTGGCAGGGACAGAGGAATCGGTTCCACGATCGCTGGGTATTCCGCCGTGCAGATGGCACTCACGAGCCTGCGGATCTGTCACTGGCGGCCGCGTGGGACGCCGTGCGTCTCTACCCTTGAAGTCGGCCACGGCTGAGTCGAAGACGCAGCGAAATAATCGCCTCGCTTCAAGCGTTGAGGCGGCAGGCGGGATCGTGGTCCAGGCGCCGAGGTCGAAGGATCGACCGGAGGATTCCTCTATTGCGCATTCAGCGGTAGACGTCAACGTCGGTTGAACATACGTGATTGGACGCACGCGGGATAGGATTGATGCAGAGAACGCCTGAAATGGTCGAATGGACCTGAAGACGAAGAGTGGAGTGGCTGGTCTGAAGTGAACGACCTCATTGATACAACTGAGATGTACCTCAAGTCGATCATCGAGCTTGAGGAGCAGTCGATCGTGCCGCTGCGCGCTCGGATTGCTGAACGTTTGGATCACTCCGGTCCCACCGTTTCACAGACCGTGGCGCGGATGGAGCGTGACGGACTGCTGCATGTGAGCAACGACCGTCATCTGGAGCTGACGGCCGAGGGGCGTCGGATCGCCACCGAGGTGATGCGCAAGCACCGATTGGCAGAACGGCTCCTCGCCGACGTCGTCGGACTCGAGTGGGAACTCGTCCACGACGAAGCATGCCGGTGGGAGCATGTGATGAGCGAGCAGGTCGAACGCAAACTCGTCAGCCTGCTCCCCGAGATCGCTTCGGGCCCGTACGGAAATCCGATCCCTGGCCTTGACGTGATCGGTGGAAAGCAGACGCCAGGCACCGAGGTCGTCGATCTGGCGACGGCTGTTGCTCGCGACGGGGCGAAGGAGCTTCGGATCGCCTGGTTGGCAGAACCTCTGCAGGTCGACATCCACCTGCTGCAGCAGTTCCAGGTCGCAGGTGTCCTGCCGGACAGCGATGTGGAGATCTCACGCAACGGCGAGTACATCACGGTCCAGGTTCCGGGTGCACAGGATGTGCTCGACCTGCCGCTGGACACTGCTTCACACGTATTCGCCTACAAGAAGTAGATTCCCTCCAGCGGCAGTCCTCGGCAAGAAGTGAACTCGGTCGAGTGGTCGGCCGTGGAGAGAACGAAGCGACGTCGAGAAACAAGCCTCGTTGGCAGAACCGGAGCAGAGACGGCCCGGTCACGGTCGATGGTCTCGATCAGGATCGATTTGTTACAAAATGACGTTGAGCACGGCCCAGGGAGTGTCAGAACACCCCCTGGGCCGTGTCGTATAACGCGCCAATGTTACGAATATTTACCTCATTTTAGGGCTCTGACCTGGGTGTTTATGGAAAACCTCCATGGCGGGGGGCGAGGTTCGTGACAGAAACGTGACAATCGGTCACTGATTGGTTACAGTTGTGGAGGTTGTTCACGAAAGTGACGACTTCGCCTCGAGAGCCGCGCGCCACGCTCGACGCGAAATTTCTAAGGACCGAGAGTGGCGGTTGGGATTCTTTCCAATAGGTGACGAGAGGGAAACGTGGCAATTAAGCAGCATGGCCGCCGCGCCGCTGAAGCCAAGGTCAAGACTCCATTGACCGAACTGACAGAAATCCTGAACGCCAACTCCGCCGTCTTCGGACGCCGTGCAGCCGTTGTCGCTGCCAGCGGTGGTCTGCTCACCGCAGCAGTCCTTCCGGCGGCAGGACAGGGAGCCGACGACAACGTCGCAGTCTCCGCCGAGTCAGAAGCTCAGGCACAGGTCGAATTCAAGAACCAGACCGCGACCGTCAATGCTGACGACGATTCCAAGGACAAGAAGCAGGACTCCTCCTTCAGCGCCGACGTCCAGACCGTCACCGCCAAGGCTGCTCCGAAGCCTGAGCCGAAGCCAGAACCCGTGGAGACCGCCGAAGACACTTCAGGCGACTCCGATTCCGCAAACGCAGGCACCTCGGATTCCGGCGACAAGGGCGAGAGCAAAGACTCCGGCTCCGATGCCGGTTCGATCGACGGCTCCAAAGCCGAGCAGGTCATGGGCTGGGCAGCCAAGGGCGTCGGCACTCCATATGTTTACGGTGGAACCTCGCAGAGCGGTTGGGACTGCTCCGGTTACACCTCCTGGGTCTACAGCAAGGTCGGTGTCAACCTGCCTCGCAGCTCCGGTGCACAGAAGGCCGCTGGTCAGGTCGTCTCCCAGTCGGAGGCCAAGCCCGGTGACCTCATCTGGCACCCAGGTCACGTCGGCATCTACGCCGGTGGCGGACAGATGTACGATGCCGGCTCACCAGGGTCAGGCACCTCGAAGCGCAGCTACAGCTGGATGGGTGACGTCACCTTCATTCGCGTTCTCTGATCCAGCTCACACAGAAACTCCCCGCCTGACTCGACGGTCCTCGAGTCAGACGGGGAGTTTTTGCATACCTGATTGTCAGAAATCCACACGATGCCGGTCATGGGCTTGAGCTGCCGGCCACGCCGGAAGGTGAACGGCAATGAAAGAATCCGTGACGCGAGCGATATGAATTCGGTCACAGGAGATGGTCGGAGTTAGTCTTAGTACGATTGAGTTGGCGTAAGTGATGGGAAATCAGATGGGCCACAGTCGGATAGTGCGAATAGCCGCTCCAGTTTCTGGCGCGGAATACATATCTGTGTCTGTCCCTTCTTTCAAGGCGTTGTGCTGCGGCACGGCGCCTTTTGCGTTTCCCGGGCCCGTGTCGTTCGGCAGGGCCCACGCTCACACGAAGATGAGGGGCGGGATATGAAGACTCTCGTGCTGAATGCCGGATATGAACCACTGTCGATCGTTCCGTTCACCAGGGCAGTGGTCCTGGTGCTCACGGGCAAAGCGACAGTCCTGGCCGCCGAGGATGTTCCGGTGAGATCGGAACATCTGAATCTGGACCAGCCATCGGTCATTCTGCTGACACGGTATGTGAGGCCTCCTCATGACCGCCGGGTCTCCCTTTCCCGGCGAGGTGTGCTGCGCCGCGACAATCACCGCTGTGCCTACTGTGCAAAACCTGCGACGACGGTCGATCATGTCGTTCCACGCTCACGTGGCGGGGTCAACAGTTGGGAGAACCTCGTGGCCTGTTGCCGTGAGTGCAACAACCGCAAGGGCGACAGGTCGCTGGCCGAGATCGGGTGGAAGCTCAGTTTCCACCCTCAGGAGCCGCGAACCGGTCAATTCTGGATGCGGGGGATCGACAAGCCGGTCGAACAGTGGCGTCCGTTCCTGGAGCTCTCCAGAGCCGCCTGATGCGGACATCGTCCCTGCTCGTCGCCGCAATGTCCGAACTGTGGCCCAATTCGGATAACGATGTGACATAGACGGCGGTCTCCGATCGATTCTGATTTAGGGTGGAGGCGAGAGAAGTTCGCTTCAAGATGAGGAGCTTGCGATGAATGAGCAAGACCGACCCCAGAATGACGATGCATCACCCGCTGGGGAGCCCGAAGCAGTTGTCGTCGGCATCGACGGTTCACCGCCCAGCCGCAATGCTCTGGCGTGGGCAATCCAGGAAGCGAAGTCCCTGGACAAGCCGATCCGCCTGGTCGGCGCCTACACGATCCCGAGCGTAGCTGCGGCCGCAATCGATGTCTCCTATGTTCCTATCGACGACACTTCGATCCGGGCTGCGGTGACGAACACACTCAAGGAAGCCGCTGCTGAGGTGAAGTCTGCCGGTGTGCCCGTCGAAGCAGTCATTGAGATCGGTGACGCAGCCGGTGTCCTCATCGACGAATCGAAGTCGGGAAGCCTGGCTGTCGTCGGCTCCCGCGGTCGCGGTGGATTCGCTGGGCGACTGCTCGGCACCGTCTCCAGCGCACTCCCGGCCCATTCAGCCTGCCCGACCGTCGTTGTTCCCTCTGCGTGGCAGTCCGATGCGGAGAAGACCGCACATCCCACTTCCTCACGGCCCATCCGACAGGACGGCATCGTCGTCGAAGAGCCCGACCCCAATGTCGAAGCGATCGAGGGACTGCGTTTCGACGGCAAGGTCGTCGTCGGCGTCGATTCCCTCGGTGCCGAGTCTCCGGCGCTGTGGAAGGCCGCTCGACTGGCCGTGCGCCGGGGATCGCCGCTGCACATCGTCGCCGTCATCACCACGACGGTCATCGGCCCGGAATGGCTGCCGAGCACCGCGGATCTCGAGCGACTGGTCAATGAAGGCGCTGACAAGCTCGTCGTGGCCAAACAGCGCCTGCAGGCCGAATTCCCGAACCTCGACGTCACATGGACCCTGTTCGACGGTCAGCCCGCCGAGGTGCTCGTTCGAGCTTCTGACACCGCCGAGGTGCTTGTCATCGGTTCTCGCGGCCGTGGAGGCTTCGCCGGACTGCTCCTTGGTTCGACCTCACAGTCAGTGCTGCCGTACTCGCAATGCCCGACCATGGTCGTGCGCGTCACCCGTGATCTCAACAAGCGGCGACACGATGGAGAGATCCCTGAGCCTGGGCTGTGATGCTTGGCCCCACTGCACTGGCTCTGGATCCTCTGCCGGTCATTGCTCGTCGGCGATTGCCTCGATGACGACGTTGTCGGCTGATCGGCCCGAGCTGCGCTGCAGACAAGTGAGGATGACCAGGCGGCCGGGTTCGTCGGCCCACACACGATCATCACCGGAGATGTCCTTTTTGGGCACAGTGTAGGAGTCGGTCACCGTGTAGTCCCGGTCTTGGAGGGTGATCGACTCGCCCTTGTCAACAGTCGGCTCTCCCGCATCGACATCGATGAGCGTGTTCCCGGGCAGCTCGGCTCCTTGCACGGAGTGGATGGCGACGTAGGTCGTGCCGCGTTCGGGATGGTCAGGGGTGCCGTGGTTACGCACAACGTAGCCATTGCGCAGCCCGGGGGGATTGATCGCGCCGTTGACTTCGGACATGGTCTCCAGACCGGTATCAAGCCCTACCGATGGGATCTGGAACTCTCCTTCGAGGGCTTCGATCTGCATATCCGCGACGTCGGCTTCGCTTGGCGGCTCTTCCAGCTGAACATCGGTCTGACCCTCGGTGGTGTTCTGCTCATCGGTGAGGCCCTGAGTGAGCATCCATGCACCTGCGCAGATGAGCGCAATGATGACGATTGCGACGGGGATTGACCACCAGTCACGAAAGATTCGTGCCGACATGGCTTCCTTTCATATGTCGGTGGCGGCCACCGAGGCTGTGGCCGCCACCGTGTCATGACTGAATCGTCAGTTGCCCGTCCTGTGACGACGAAGTGCTCCGACGATGAGCCCTCCGGCCACGGTCAGCAGTCCGATGCCGCCGATGAGGTTCCAATTGGGTCCGCCGTCGGCGAAGGCAACGTACGCTCCGGTCTTCACGACCGGGTTGTCGTCTGGCTTTTCAGCCTCGGGAATGGCGATGTCCACGGTCTCCGAGGGCACACCGTATTCATGCGAGAAGGCTTCGTTTGATCCGGAGGCAGGAGCCGAGGCCACAAATGTCACCGACTTCTGCTCGCCGGGCTTGGCGAAGTCGGCATCGAGTGCGAGCTCGTCCGTCTCGAAGTCGACGGTGCCGTCTTCATCACAGGTGACATCGGGAGTGAAGGTTTCAAGCAGCTCCGCGTCCTCGGGTACGGTCTCGGACTGAGTGATAGTTCCGTCTTCGACGTATACCTCGACTGTGACATCTTCGATGGTTTCACCCGGTGCGCAGTGGTCAAGGCGAACCTTGTCGGTGACCTTGGCCGGGAGCTCAGTGATCTCGGTGATCGAGACCTGCGAAGACACCTTCGGGGTGTAGAGGCCCTGGTAGGAATCCGATGCTTGAGCCGTTGTCTCCTGCCCCTCAACGACAGCTTGCAGGCTCGCGCGATCATAATCATCGGCGTCGAAGTCCTTGGGATTCCATTGAGTCACCGAACCAGTCGGCAATCCCGAGAAGGTCACTGACACAGAGACATCGGGAACTTCGTCGGTGAACTCGAGGGGCACCTCGACTGACGATTCACCGGACGTGATCTCTGTCGTCTCAGGTGTGGCGCCGTCGACAGTGAGCTCACCGTCGAATCCGGGAACGCTGACGCCCTCGGAGTTGACCAGCGAGACAACCGCAGACGATGATTCTTCGTCAATGGTGACCTCGGCCTGATAGGTGCCGTCTCCGGCATACTTCGCGGCTTCGTCGCCCATGAGTGCCGAGAGGTCGTAGGCGTCGGGGAGTACGTCATCGTAGAACGCGTCTGCACCGATGTCCTTGAGGTTCTGAGAGTCCTCGTTCCACCCGATTCCATCGGTGACCTCTTGCAGGCTGCGGTCATCGAGAATGTCACGGTGGTCGATTTCATCAGAGCTGTGCACATGCTCGCCGATGGCCATGTCATGAGCCATCTGCTCGGCCTGATCGTCGCGGGGCTCGTCCCATTTCGCGAGGATATAAGCCAGCTCGGGGGCTTCGACGGATGATTTTCCGCCTTCGTCGTAACCGTTGCCCATAGGTTGGGTCAGGCCCCGGTCGATGCACCAGACACGACTGCCGGAGAGGACACCTGAGGAGGGAATGTAGGCACCATACATGGTGGCGTTGTCGACGCCGCCCTGGTTGTCCGTCTCAGGGTTTGTGGTGACGCCGGTGAAATCTGGTTCGCCCTCGTACGCGCTGAGTTGGGGGCCGACTTCGGGCGCGGCCATTGCCGGAGACGATAGGAGGGTGCTCCCGGCGATCAGTGCAATCGTTGTGCCGACTACGGGCAGTCGTCTGCGGAGGTGCCGCATGTTCTGGTCCTTCCTGGGGTGCGCCACGAGGTGTCGGCCTTCGACTCCACGTGGTTGGGCACAAGGCAGATTGCCGGCGTTCGCTCCCACCTGGATAGTATAGAGGCAGCAAGGACGATTGTCTTGTTGAGTTCCGATTGGTCTCGCCGTTCGGGTGTTGGTGCCGTTTGTCGCCGAGGCTCTGGAATTTGATCGACTCGTCAATGAGCGCGCTGACAAGCTCGTCGTGGACAATCAGCGCCTGGAGACCGAGTGCCCGAACCTCGACGTCACCTGGACCCTGTTCGACGGTCAGCCCACCGAGATGCTTGTCATCGGTTCGCGCGTTCGTGGAGGCCTCGCCGGAGTGCTCTTGGCTCGACCTCGCAGCCAGTGCTGCCGCACTCGAAGTGCTCGACAATGGTCGTGCGCGTCACCCGCGATCTCAACAGAAACCGGCGCGACGCTCAGTTGTCTCCGGCGTACTCTCTGGCGCGGCGGATCACGAGCAGTTGACCTATTTCGGCGATATTCTTCGTCAGTTCGACATTCACCCATGCGGCCATGTCGGCCAGCGTCTTGCCGGACCCTTCTGGCCAGGGGTAAGAGGCTTCGTCGTCCAGACGCTCGGTGTCGGCGAGTACCTGCTGCCACTCAGCGTGGATGCGATCGAGCCACCGAATGATCTCCGATGCGCTGTCCGGCCACTGGATCTCGTCGGGTGAGGGTGCCGGAGTCTGGGCGAGGTGAGCAGTCGCGGTGCTCCACCACCAGCCCATGTGCCAAGTCAGCCAGGCGATCGTCGTGACAGGTACTGGATCGGGTTCAACCTTCGCCAGATCCGCACGCCAGCGGTCGTCCACCTGGCGCATCGTCCACTGGTGCGCGGACGGTGACCAGAGCAAAACCTCATCAGTCAGCGCCTCTGCGTGATATTCGAAGAGTGACCAGGCGACATCGCATTGATCGCGCAGTATGGTTCGCAGGTTTGTTGCCATCTGAGCGTCACACCTCTAACCGTACCGTCGCAACGTTTCATCGCCTGCTCGCATCAGCTGCGTGCAACGATCCGCGGCCTCGTTGGAGTTTGTCGCAGCAGGTGCGATTATGCGCCAATTGACTTCACAGGCGAAAGTGCGCCCCCGGGCAGATTCGAACTGCCGGCACCCGCTTTAGGAGAGCGGTGCTCTATCCCCTGAGCTACGGGGGCGATGTGGCCGTCTTCGACCACGACCACCCAGTGTAGCGTAGAAGAAACCTGGATGTTTCACGGTGTGCCAGCGCCTATTATGTGAAATTTCTCGTTAGGGTCGAATTGTGCCAGATTCCGTAGTTGACGATCAGTTCCCGGAACTCGACGATGTCTACGCCGAGTGGAAACAGCAGGCTGCCCATCTGGGCGGTCGCGACACCATGCTCCATTTCCGGGATTCGCGTGATGGCAGCATCGATCTCTCCGGAGCGCACCCGTCTGGCCTAGCCCAGCTTCTGGCCGGTCGGGCCACCCGACTCTCCAGCCTGGTCCGCGACCACGAGGTCCTCGCTGACGCACGCCGTCGAGCGAAGTCGATCCGGTCGAAGGCCGAGCAGCTCGATAACGAACGAGGAATTCAGACGGCACACCTGGCGATCGGCTTTGCCTCGTGGACCGAAAAGGATTCCAAGTACAAGTTCAATGCCCCCGTAGTGATGCGCCATGTCACTCTCGTTCCCCGCGGCTCCCGCGTCGAGGACTTCGAGATCGTGCTGGGCAACGGAATCATGATCAACCCTGCCTTGGTTCAGCACCTGGCCGAGGCCTACGACCTGAACGTGCCTGTCGACGAATGGGTCGACGCCACCGGAGGTCCGCACGGCTTCGACCCAGGGCCTGCCCTGGATCGCCTCCGCGACCTCGCACAGTCAGTGCCAGGGCTGCGCATCAACCACCGTTTCGTGGTGTCGACTTTCGCGAACATTGCGAGCCCGTTCACCACGGACTACCTGCCCACACAGCACCCGATCCTCCGTGCCCTCGCCGGCGACGAGGACGTGCGAGGGGCACTCGGCGGCCCGTCCTACGTTCCGACTCCTCGGCAGGCAGTGCAGCCGGAGCCGCGGCAGGAAGCCACGCCGAGCGCCGACGAAGAGCGCGCCTCTTCCCCGGACGCAGTCGTTGGCGACGAGGATGAGTTCTCTCAGCCGACGGTGCCGATCATAGACGGGTCTCTGCCTGGGGGTGCGAAGGCTCCAGTCAAAGGCTCAAGCGATTCAACTTCGGCCGACACCGTAAGTGGGACCACGGCAGCCAAGGACACCTCAGCTAAGGGAGTCTCTGCCAGGGACGCCGAAGCAGATGGCACTGAGCGTGATGAGCCCGTACAGCCGGACCAGGGCATCGGCGAGACCACCGCGACCGCCTCAGCGTCGACGGGCTCGAAGTCGGCGGACTCGGAGCCGACCGTCTCAAAGTCGGTGGGCTCGAAGGCAGATGACTCAGCGGCAGTCACCGCCGAACCGCAGACTGCCGAACCCCAGAGCGCAGAAGCTGAGACGAACGCCGACAGTTTCGCAGACTCGGACGCTGTCGAGTCCGATGATGATGTGATTCCGGCCGCACTCAAGGAACCTGTCACCCCTCTCCCTGATCGCAAACCACAGGAAGAGTTCCTCGTCATCGACGTCGATGGCGACCAGCAGGCCGTCGTCGATGCTGCAGTCTCCGGGCAGTCGGTCGTCGTCGACACCCCGCCAGGGACCGGGGCCACACAGGTCGCAGTCGCGGTGGCTACAACACTTGCCCACACAGGAAAGAGCGTTCTTTTCCTGGCGCAGACTGCCGACGCACTCGACGACTTCTCCTCCCGCCTCGGCGAAGTCGGACTCTCAGAATTCGCCGTGGACACCCGCCAGGGCACCGGCGCGATCAGGAACCAGCTCGTCGGCCTCATCGGATCGGCCGAGAATGCCGAGCGCCCCGATCTGAGCGGGCTGCTCAATGAACTCAACGAGCAGCGCGAGACACTGAACGAGCATGTCTCGTCACTGCATCTTCGGCGTGAGCCCTGGGACGTATCCGTCTACGAGACCATGCAGCACCTGGCGGAGCTGACATCCGGCGACGATTCTCCCCAGACCCCTGTCCGGTTCGGTGAAGATCTTCTCGAGGCCAGCGATGACCGTCGCAACGCTCTGCGCGAAAAGCTCAGCGAGCTGGCATCATTGGGCGCCTTCACTCTCGACGTCGAGGACACCGTCTGGTTCGGCGCGGACCTGAAATCGGTCGACGAAGCCGAAGCGGCACGGACCGTCGCCGAGCGACTGGGTCGAACCATCCCTGATCTGGTCAAGGCCGTCGAGCCGGTCCTGTCCAAAGCCAAACTGAATCCCCGCCGCAACCTCAATGACTGGTCACGCGCGATCAAGGTACTGCTGCGAGTACGGGCGACCCTCGACAGCTTCGCCCCTGACATCTACGATCATCGACTCGACGATCTCATCGCCGCGACCGGAACTGCAGAATACCGTTCCGAAGTCGGCGTAGAGATGGGCATGCTTCAGCGCAAGCGCCAGAAGAAGTCCGCGAACGAATTCCTCCGTCCCGGCGCCGAGGTGACAGACCTGCACTCTGCGCTGATCGACGTCCGGTCCCAGCGCATCGTGCTCCAGGACCTCGCCGGGCATGACGGTCGTCCACAGATTCCTCGTGGTGTCCTCGAGGCTGATGAGATCCTCCAGAGCGTTGAGGCCGACGTTGCCAAGATCGCACCTATTCTGGAGACCACTCCAGACGGCGGCGATCTGGGATCGATGCTCATCGAAGAGCTGCAGGCGCGGACCGAAGCCATGGGCCGTGATTCTGAGCATCTCGGTGAACTTCCGGAACGGTCCCGCATCCAGCGCGAACTGACTGATGAGGGCCTGTCTGATCTGCTCACTGACCTGCGTCGCCGCAAGGTTGACACCGCGCTTGTCGGTCCGGAGTTCGACCTGGCCTACTGGGCGTCGGTTCTGCAGAGGATGGCCAGCGAAGATCCCCAGGTGGGTCGTCACGACGGTGCCGCACTGCACCAGGTGGCCGAAGGCTTCCGCGAAAATGACCGTGCCTTCGTCGCAGCAGGTGCGAGCCGATTGCGCTACAACCATGCTCAGGCGTGGAAGCGGGGCATCGACAACGACCCGATCTCCGCTGGAGTCATCAAGCAGGAGCTGCTCTCCCCGCACACCTCCGTGCAGACAATGTCGACGAGGGCTCCCGAGCTCCTGACGACTCTTGCCCCGGTCTGGATGGCCAGCCCGTACACGGTGCCCGAACTCTTCTCAGCACTGCCGCTCTTCGACGCTGTGGTCATCGCCGATGCGGGACGCCTTTCGGTTCCTGACGTGGTCCCCGCCATCACCCGGGCCCGACAGGTCATCTCACTGGGCGACTCCAGACTGCTTGGTCCTCGTCCCTTCACGATCGCGGTTGATCGCTGGGGAATGGACGATGGGAACCATCCGAGCTCAGTGCAGGAGCGCCTCGGCGAGTTCCTGCCCCGAATGGAACTGTCGAATTCCTATCGACAGTCACCGGTCGGACTCATCGATCTGGCGAACCGGCACTTCTACGATTCGACGATCACGACGATGCCGACCGCGCACACGGGGGAGGGCACCGGACTCGAGTTCTCCTACGTCGCCGACGGAAGGGGGCCGACGGACATCGGCACCGGTCGTGTCGAGAGTCCTGACGCCGAGGTCAAGCGGGTCGTCGAGCTCGTGCTCAGGCACGCTCGGAACCGTTCGCGTGAGTCCCTGGCCGTCGTCGCGCTCACCGCTCATCACGCTCAGCGCGTTGCCACCGCGATCTCTCGGGCGATGAAGGACCTGCCCTATGTTGCAGCGTTCTTCAACGATTCGAGCAAGGAACCCTTTGTGGTCACCGATGCCGAACGCGTCCAGGGCATGTCCCGCGATGCGGTGATCTTCACCCTCGGCCTAGGTCGGACAGTTCACGGTCGTGTCATCCACGACTTCGGTGTGCTATCCGGTCCCGACGGCGAGCGGATCCTCGCGGCGACGATGACCCGGGCACGCAAGCGTCTCACTGTAGTCTCCAGCATCGAATCCGATGACTTCGACACGAACAGGCTCAGCGGGGGAGCGGCGCTGCTGCCGCGACTGCTCGACGAGCTGGCAGGCGGCGGCGTCAAGCAGCCGGGCCCGCACGGTGAGATCTATGACCCGCTCTTCAACGACATCGCCGATCGTCTGCTGCAGCTTGGCGTGGTCGCTCACGAACATTACAACGGTATCGATCTGGCCGTGGCGAACTCGACTGAGGACGAGCACGGAATGATCATCGCCGTCGCCGGAGACGGACCCGAATACGCATCGGTCCGCAGCCTGCGCCAGCGTGAACGCGTCGTTCCCGAGCAGTTGGCCCGTCGCGGATGGAAGTTCGTGCGCATGTGGTCCACAGACGCCTTCGTCGATCCGCAGTCCGAGACAGAGAAGATCTTCGAGGCCTGGAAGTCCACGGTCGAAAAGATGAGTCCGCAGGCTGTCCTCAATGCGGCTCGTGCCGCCTCGGTTGTCGTCGGCCGCACCGGCAGCCGGCCCAAACTGGTGCCGGGCCTGCCCATGCACAAGTACTCGGACTCCGGCCTCGATGCAATGATCGACTGGGTCCAGTCCGATGCCGTCGTCCGTGGTGACGGTGAGATCAAGGATCTGCTCCGAACGGCGTTGGCTCAGAAGGGCAATTCCGGTCGTGGAGACTCCCAGCTGCAGGCGGCCGTGGACCGTTACCGGCAACGGCATGCACAGGCCAAACGAGTCACCGGCGCCGAGGTGGTGGTTCCCGAATCAGCACAGCACAGTCCGATGGAGGACGAGGTCGTTCCCACCTTCGACACAGGCAAGATCAGAGCCGATGAACTGCGTCAGGCGGGACTGATCGAGACCGCGAGCAATGATCAGGTGCCCAGTTCTGACCCGGTACCGAGTTCTGACCAGGCTCAGAGTTCTGACCAGATGCCCAGCTCTGACGGGCAGAGTGCGCCGGAGGGCACGCAGGAGAATCCGCCTGAGTTCTCCGAGTCCACCGATGGAGTGCAGGAGCGGGTTGGTTCAAGTGAGCCGGGTGCTGAGAAGGCGCGCCCGAGAGCAGCCGATATCGAGCCCCGCACGGATGACTTGCGCTGAGATGACTGACGAAGACCTCGGGGCACAACCTCCCGAGGGTGAGCCTGCACAAGACTCAGATCGTGCTGATCACTCCGCTGAACATGCTTCCGATGAGGAACATGAAACGGAGCCTCAGAAGAGGGCGCGACTCGAGGCAGCAGTGCGGAAGTATCGTGCCACGCTGCGCAATGAGGCGGAGGCCGACAATGGAGGCTTCAGCGCCGACTATTACCGGTCCCAGAAACCTCCACACTGGTGATGGGTGGCAGTCAGATGCCTTCTTGAGTGGTGCCGAATCTGTGAAGCAGCGAACAGCGAAGCAGTGAATAGCTGAGATCCACCAAGACGAAGGCCCGCCTCCCCAATGGGGAAACGGGCCTTCGTTGCGTTCGCGTCAATCAGTGGCGCGGGGGTTCTGTCGACTCGGTATCGTCGAACGGACCGCCCGTGCTGGCGGGACCTTCCGCAGGACCACCGACGGTTGTGGCCGCCTGGGTCCGGAGGATTTCGCGAATGTCGCCGAGCAGATCCTCGGTGGTCGGAGGAACCTCTTCCTCAGGAGCTCCGCGCTTGCGCAGCTCGTTGAGTTTGTTCATCGGGACGATGATGATGAAGTAGACGACGGCCGCGACGATCAGGAAGTTGATCGCTGCAGTGATCACAGCGCCCAGGTCAATGGTCGTCTCCGGAACGCCTTCTTTGATGCGGAAGGCCAGCGCAGGACCTTCAGCGCCACCGACGGCAGCGATCAGCGGGTTGATGATCTTATCGGAGAAAGCCGTCACGATTCCAGTGAAGGCGCCGCCGATGATCACCGCGGTTGCGAGTTCGACGACATTCCCTTGAAGAATGAAGTCTCTGAAGCCTTTAAGCATTAGAGGAACCCTTTCGGCGTATATGTCAACAATCATGGGGAGTGAATTACTTCTACTACGAGTACATGATACACACAGGTAACTCGACTCTGCCCCGAGGACATGCGTGCCATCTGTCGCAGCAAATCCCAATTAGCCCGACTGAGAAATTCGATGAGCCCAGCTGGGAACAACCCAGTTAGCCCGGCTGGGGAGGTCTCGGTCAGCCGGGCCTGGAGCGACGTGGTGGAATAGGCCGGAGGTCATAGGGACGTCAACGGTGGGTCAGCGGGGAAGGATCGCGAAGCTGATCGGCATCCCGGCAAATTCGGCGATGCGTTCGGCATCATCGGAGGACAGTATCACCGAGACAAGCTGCCCTGATTCAGCGGAAATGCCGTCGCCCTTGTCGACCAATCGGGCAATTGTCACTTCCTTCACGACGACATCAGAGCCCCCGTCGGGGAGTGAGCTGAATAGGCGGATGCGCTGTCCTGGCTGTAGAAGTGCTGCCGAAGAATCATCGGCCAAGCGCACAGGCATGAGGAGGTCAGTGCTGCCCTCCGGTAGTGCCTGCTGATCGAGGACCGCCGACTGCGTCAACGGCGAACCCTTGGACAAGCCCGCCGAGGTGCGCTTGTGGTCGACATCCGAGACAGTGGTGAAAGCCTTGTCCGGGACGAGTTGCGAGGGAAACTCGACAACTCTCAGATCGTGAGGTCGCAGTTCAGACCCAGGCGGCAGATTTCTGGTGGCAACGACGATGGACGTTCCGCCCTGATTCGGAGTGAGGATCCAGACCACGAGAGCACACGCACAGGCGAAGCAGACAGCGGCGGCTATCCGCTGTGGTTTGATCCGTGAGGACTTCGACCAGGTCGATGCTCTGGCTCTGAGGCGCCGCAAGATTCCCATACCCCGAGCCTGGTTGTGCGCAGACGCTCAGATCAAGAGGACAGATAATGCCTGTGGACAGCGGTTGAGTGTCCACAGGCGAATCGCACATGAGTCATCGGTCAATCCACAGCGATCACACGCACGAGTCGACAGAGCGCGGCTGCGGTAGGAAAAGCCGGCGGAGTCAGCTGGCGGAAGTGCTGCTCGCCGCCGGAGCTTTCTTGGCTGGCGAGCTGGATGTCGACGAGGACGAGTCCGAGGAGCTCGGCGATTCCTTCGACGAGCCCGATGAGTTGGACGAACTAGAAGAGTCGGAGTTCGAGGAAGAGGGGACTGTGCTCGAATTGCTCGCGCGGGAGTCAGTGGCGTAGAAGCCCGACCCCTTGAAGCTGATCCCCACGGTGCCGAAGACCTTCTTCAGGCGTCCCTGGCACTCGGGGCAGACTGTGAGCGAGTCATCGCTGAAGTCTTGATGAATATCAAAAGCGTGACCACAGCTCTTGCAGGCGTAGGAGTAAACGGGCATTCGAGACCTTTCTTCGACGAGAAGATTATAGTCCACCGGACTCGCCCGCGAGTAACGCATGGGGTGAGAGGCTCGAGCAGGCCGCGTCGTCCACAGGACCGCACGCGCGAGTCGGCTGCTGTGGCCCTGATCTGAGAACGGCACGAAGCTTGAGAGCGGGCCTGGTCGCCTCGCAATCGGTGCTCGCATCTGCCCGAGTCTCGGATTCGTCGAAGGAGCGAATCAGTCGAAGGAATGAACGCCGTGATCGGTCACGGCCCGAGCGATCTGCAGGTCCCAGGGTTCCGCGGTGAGCTCTGGGAGACCGAGTTCGGTCGAGAAGCAGACTCCGTAGACCACGCTTGCGTGTTCTCTGCCTGTCAGAGGCACTTCGCCGTGCGGGCCGAACGTGCGGTCATAGAAACCGCCGCCGTTGCCCAAGCGTGCGCCGCCGGGCCCGAACCCGAGGGCAGGCACGAACATGAGGTCAGGGGCCACCTCGGCGGACATGAGATCTGCGGCCGTCAACACAGGTGAGGGTTCACGAATTCCCCACCTTCCGCGAGCGTGGAGCGTGGCCATGGACTCGGTGACGGTACCGAACCTGAGGGCATGACCGACGGTGGTGACGACAGGAAGGTAGACGGTTCCACCTCGGGCGAGGAACCGATCGATGACCGGATCCAGGTCGGGCTCGCCGGTCAAGGCGGCATAGGCGAGCACCGAACGGCCTGTCAGGTCCAGGCTCGGCCACTGGCTTTCGATGATCTGCCAGGCAGACTCGGCGACCGCCGACTCGCTTTCAACGATCGACGATTTCGCTTCTGTCGTCGACGATTCAACACCCGCCGCAACTTGAGCCGCGCGTTCGGAGCGTATGTGTGCACGCAATTGCGCCTTTGAAGTTTCTGCATCCACGCTCATAAGCCTAATCGCAGCCACATCCTTTGGTTAAGATGAGCGACATGAGTGATGAAACGCAGCGCACAGTGCGCAAGGCCGTGATCCCAGTGGCCGGTCTGGGTACCCGCTTCCTCCCCGCTACAAAGGCGACTCCCAAGGAGATGTTGCCCGTCGTCGACAAGCCGGCCATCCAATACGTCGTCGAAGAGGCAGCCGATGCCGGCCTGCAGGACCTCCTCATGATCACTGGTCGCAACAAGCGACCTCTGGAGGACCACTTCGACCGCGTCGACGGACTCGAAGCCGCACTGGCGAAGAAGGGCGACACAAAGAAACTCGCCGCTGTTCGTCACGCGTCCGAACTCGCCGACATCCACTACGTCCGCCAGGGTGACCCGAAGGGCCTGGGCCACGCTGTGCTCAAGGGCCGCCAGCATGTGGGTCAGGAACCGTTCGCAGTTCTGCTCGGCGATGACCTCATCGACGAACGCAGCCCGATTCTGCCGAAGATGATCGACGTTGCTGAGAAGACCGGTGGCAGTGTCGTCGCGCTCATGGAGGTTCCTCCTGAGGCGATCCACCTCTACGGCTGCGCCGCAGTCGAACCCACCTCCGATGACGAAGTCGTCAAGGTCACCGGCCTGGTCGAGAAGCCAGAGCGGAGTGAAGCCCCATCGAATCTTGCGATCATCGGCCGCTACGTCCTCGCGCCGGAGATCTTCGACGTCCTCGAAACCACTGAACCGGGCCGTGGGAACGAAATCCAGCTCACCGACGCACTCCAAGTCCTCGCTGGACAGGAGGGCGGCAACGGGGTCTACGGAGTCATCTTCAAGGGTGCTCGCTATGACACCGGTGACAAGCTCGACTACCTCAAGGCCGTGGTGCAGATCGCCAGCGCCCGTGAGGACCTGGGTGCTGACCTCAACAGTTGGCTCAAGGAGTACGTGGCAACACTTCCCTGACCGTCGTCAGCATCACTGCACCCCAGCATCACCGCGCGCCAGCTTCACCGCACGCCAGCACCCCAGCACCGCTGCACCGATTGACCAGCGGACATCACTGATTGAGCACCCGAGAGCGGAGGCAGCCGTTTGTGGCCAGTCATCCTGACTGATCAGCAGTCCGACATCGTGCTGCGCCCGTTGAATAGGCGCGACGAAAGCCAGTGGCGAGAGGTCCGTCGGCACAACCGGAATTGGCTGCGTCCCTGGGATGCGACGCTGCCGGTTCCGGGCCAGCAGCTTCCGGGGTTTCGAAGCATGGTCCGAATGTATGACAAGCAGGCCAAGCGGGGACAGTCGGTGCCGCTGGCGATCGAGGTCGGCGGTGAATTCCGCGGCCAGCTCACCGTGTCGAGCATCAGCTGGGGATCCATCCTCAGCGGCCAGATCGGCTACTGGATCGATTCGAGAGTCGCCGGCCGCGGCATCACTCCCATCGCCGTTGCCATGGCTGTCGACCACTGCCTCTTCGCGCTGGGGCTGCACCGGATCGAGATCAACATCCGACCCGAGAATACGGCCAGCCTGCGAGTGGTCGAGAAACTCGGCTTCCGGGATGAGGGGCTGCGCGAGAAGTACATGCACATCGACGGCCGATGGTGTGACCACCGGACGTTCGCCCTGGTGGCCGAGGAGGTTCCGCAGGGAATTCTCGCCGCCTACCGTCACAGCCTGAGAAAGCTGTGAACTTAGCACCTGTTTGACCGACACACCACATCCCTTCACGTCGTTGCCGAACCGGGCACTCTAGGGTTGCAGTGTGGACACCAGCATCATCGTCGTTATCGCAATCATCGTGGTATTCGTCGTTGTCGTGCCCACAATGATCCGCAAATCAGCGACGGAGCTCTCCCGCGTCGAGATCGACACCGTCCCGGATCAGGCACAGGTCATCGACGCCGATCCCCAGATCCCTGGCCACGACCACACCGAACGCGCAAGAGTCTTCCACTCCTCGGCGACCATCGAACCAACCGTCCCGCGACCCGACCTCGCCCCGATGGCGGGCACACCGAAGCTCAGCCTCTCCGCACAGGCACCGGAGTTCGCCGTCATTGACGGACACGCAGACTCGAGTTCGACCACAGACACAGAATCCACCATCGTCGAGGTGGACGAGCAGCACCAGCGCAGCTTCCTTCCTGTGGCCGTCGGCGAAACCCGCTCCACCTACCTCGACAGCCACCGCGGCCACGAGGCATCCGCCTCGGCGACGGCCGACAACGTTCGGACGCTGCACCCGGCAGTGCACGCCGTGTTCAATCAGTCGCAACAGGGTTCGAACGGCACCAGCGGGAACGGCCCCAGCGCGACCGGACAGGCTTTGACGGCGAGCAGAGGTTCCGGAAGCGCCAGCCGCCTCGGCGAGCGTTCCGGGACAGTTCCGATCCGGCCGGGACGGACCCAGCCGCGATCGCCGCAGAGCCGATCCGATGAAGCTGTCATCACAGACACAACAGAGACAAGCAGACGAGGTACACAGATTCCCAATCCGACTGTCGGAGCCGATGAGGACCATTCGATGACTGAGAAAGCAACGACACTGCGCGAGTCGATGAAATCGCTGGGCACCACGACGCGAGGATTCGCACTGCTCTTCCTCGCATCCACCCTGGGGATTCTGGTGACGGGCGTGCTTGCGATGTTCTCGGTCGTCCATGTCGCACTCACCGGAGTGTTCCTCGGGCTCGCGATCGTCTCCCTGGCCATCGTACGCACACTCAACCTACGCAAACGGGAGATCAGAGCTCGTCTCCGGGAGCTCGAAAGCCGGAATCCCAAGGCCAAGCGCACCGCGCCGAAGAAGAGCACCACGCAGTCGACGAGCGCGGCTGCGAAACCAGCCGCCACCTCGGCACCTGCTGCCCCGAACTCAGCCGCATCGAAGGCCCCGGACTCAGCCGCATCAAAGGCTCCGGACACCAAGCCAAGTGAGGCTCGGTCAGCAGGATCGACGAAGGCTGCTCAGGCGCGTGCCGTGATGCAGCGCAACGTGAGCGCAAAAAAGAGCAAAGAAGAGGCCGACACCGGCGAGATTCCGCTCGTGCGCATTCGCAACGAAGCCGCAGAAGGCCACACCACCCGTCAGGTGCTGCTCACCGGACCGATCCCCATCGTCGAAGAAGCAGCTCCCGAGGCCGCAGAAGCGCAGGGTGAAGAGCCGACGTCCGCAGATTCCGACTCCAAGCCGAAGCCGACCGCTCCCGAGTCGGAATCCGTGACCAGATCAGACGACTTCGCACCGACTGCGGCTTCGACCCACGAAGCGGAATCGGCTGCAGAAGCTGAATCCGCGCCGCATGATGAGTCTGTTGCTGAGAGCGACTCCGCCGAGGAATCCGAGGTCGTGGCGACCGCGTCGAGTGTCGACACTGTCGAGGTCCGCGATCCGTTCATGCAGCGACTGCAGGCACGTGCTGCCTGGTCACCGACACCGCTGCCGGTCCCCAGCTACGTCGATGCCCCACAGGTTGAGCATCCGGTCCCCGAGGCGAAGGCAGCCGATGCCTCGTCCTACTCGTCGTATGAGACCAAGGCCCGCAGCCGTGAAGACATCGCGGCTCAGTTCGCCGCCGAACTCGGCTACCGTCCCGAGTTCAGCGACTCGGCTCGTGATGACAGTCCGCTGGAGCACGGTCGCAAGGCCATCAGGACGAACAAGGCCCCCGAGATGGGCGCCGTCGACGACGTGCTCGCCCGACGTCGCGCCTGACCTCGCACGTATCTGCGCCTGACTTCGCCGGCAACTGCGCCTGCGCAGATAGGCGTACTTCGCTGATTCAGTCGGTCTCGAAGAGGAACCAGCAGATGGAGTTGCGTCGCTTCTGATCCGCAAGGACGGGTTGACGGATCTGACTGGGCAGTTGGTCCCTCTGCCAGTCGCGTTCAGCCTGTCCCGCGCCTGGGTCCTTGGGATTCGCACTGCTTACGGCTTTGATGGCATAGGCGGCAGCGCCAAGATCGTGTTCGGCGACGTGCCCGACGCAGGCAGCCTGCCCTGCGGAATAGGCTGCGAACCGGGCTGCGCCGCGCAAGGGACGGGCAGCTCCCATGGCGTGCCCTCCTGAGGCGCGCGCCCGCATCATCTTCACGGTGCCGGCAGCCCAAGCGCGGGCCGCAGCCACAGCATCACGGACTCGTGTGTCCTCTGGTGCTTCGTGCTCGAAGAGGTGCAGGACATGTTCGGCGCAGTCGGCTGCCCACAGCGCCAGAAGTCGATGATCAGCATCGGTCAATGTGCCGCCTCGTCGAATCGTCACCATCGTCGGGTCGCGGACCTCGGGCAGAATCATGGCTGCTTCGTCGTCCGGGTGGCTGCCCTGAACGAGGTGGTCCCCGTCACCGGGGCCACCTCAGGCTGAGCGTCCACCGAAGTCCGCTGCAATCGATGTCGCCACCTGCTGCAGGCGGGGTACGAGGTCGTCTTCGACGGAGAGCCCACGCAGATGAGACGTATGCAGGGACACGTTGAGCGCAGCGAGCGTGTTGTCGCCTCGGCGAATCGGAACAGCCAGACCGCGGAGACCGTCATCGAGCTCCTGCGACACCAAGCACCAGCCCTGTCTGCGAATCCGGCTGAGTTCGTCACCGAGCTCGGCGGACGATGACACGGTGCGATCGGTGAACGGTGAGATCTCAACGCGTTCGAGCAACTCCTCCTGGAACGATTCTGGCAGTTCGGCGATGAGCATCCGGCCCATGGATGTGGCCCAGGCAGGAAGCCTGTTGCCCAGGTTGACGGTGACTGCATGGAGTCGCGGGGCTGCAGCCCGGGCGATGTAGACGACGTCATCGGCGTCGAGGATGCTCAACGTCGCGGACTCGTCGAGGTCGAGGGCCAGCTCATTGAGATGCGGCTGGGCGATCTTCGGCAGATCCAAGCCGGCGAGGAAGCCGGCTCCGACGTCGAGGACTCGAGGAGTGAGTGCGAAGTGCGAGCCCTCCGTCGACAGATAGCCGAGGTCGACGAGCGTGAGGAGGAAGCGCCGGGCTGCGGCCCGCGTCAGATGGGTGGCGGCGGCCACCTCGGTAACGGTGCGATAGGGGGTATCGGCGTTGAAGGCGAGGAGTACGGCCAAGGTCTTCTCGGCGGACTTGACGTAGTGGGGGCTCTGCGAGGGCTCTTCGGTGGGACTCAACTCTGACTTCACCTCTCCAGGGTATCGGTCGCAGCGACGCGTCGTCCGCAGATGACGGGAGCAACGACCCGGGCTGTGGTCACACGGACTCATGAGTGTGCGCATAGTGCACATTTGTACGTAAAGCGTACATCGTGATAATGTGATCTGCGTTAACGTGAACCGACAGTACTGCCATCGACCTCCGGCTCCACCATTCGAAGGAGAATGCCATGTCCACAGCACAGAATCAGACTGCTGCGAACACCGAGGAGCTCAAGCGCGCCAGACGCGCAGCTGCCGGCTCCTTCATCGGCGCAGTGGTCGAGTGGTACGACTTCCTCCTCTACGGCATCGTTGCAGCACTGGTCTTCGGTGAACTCTTCTTCCCCGGCTACAGTGCCCATGCGGGAACCTTGGCAGCATTCGCGACCTTCGGCGTCGGCTTCATCTTCCGTCCTCTCGGCGGCATCATCTTCGGCCACTTCGGTGACAAGCTCGGCCGCAAATCCATGCTCATCTGGACGATGACGATCATGGGCATCGCCACGGCTCTCATCGGATTTCTCCCCACCTACGACACCGTCGGCTGGTTGGCACCGGCGCTGCTCGTTCTGCTGCGCTGCGTCCAGGGCGTCGCGGTCGGCGGAGAGTGGGGCGGCGCGGCACTCATGGCCGTCGAAAGCGCTCCTTCGAAGCTGCGCGCCTTCTTCTCCAGCGGCGTCCAGATCGGATACTCCTTCGGGCTCCTGATGGCCACTGGTCTTGTCGCGCTCTTGAGTGCCAGCTTCTCGCAGGAAGCCTTCCTCGCCTGGGGCTGGCGCATTCCCTTCTACTTCAGTGCCGTGCTCGTCCTCATCGGCCTCTGGATCCGCTCCGGCGTCCAGGAGTCCGAAGAATATATCGAGCGTGTGAAGAACGCCAAAGAGGACAAGGTCGCGAAGCTGCCGATCTTCGAGGCCTTCAAACGCTACCCGGCCCAGATCTTCCAGATCATCGGCCTGCGCTTCATCGAGTTGCTGACCATGTACATCGTGACCACATTCGCCCTGTCGTATTCGACGGATGAACTCGGACTCGACAGGTCTGTGATGCTCAACATCACCCTGCTGGTCGGCGGACTCGGTATCATCACGATCCCCGCATTCGCCTATCTCTCCGACAAGTACGGCCGACTCCGTGTCTACCTCACCGGCGGCATCGTCGGCCTCGTCTGCGCGATCCCATTCTTCTTCGCCCTCGAGAGCGGCAACATCGTTGCGATCGTCATCTTCGCCGTGCTGCTGATCAACTTTGCCCACGACGCCGTCGTCAGCGTCCAGCAGCCCCTGTTCGCCGAAATGTTCAGCCCGGAATTCCGCTACAGCGGAGCCGGCGTCGGCTACCAGCTGGCCAGCGCGATCGCCGGTGGCTTCACCCCGTTCATCGCGACCTTCCTCGTCGGCGTCGGCAACGGCTCGTGGTATCTCGTCGCCGCGTACCTGGCAGGCGGATGCCTCATCTCGATCGCCATCGCGATGTACCTCGTTCACCAGTGGCGCGTTGAACGCAACGACGAGCGCACCTCGACGTCTGACGCGAAGGCAATCCAGCTCTGATGCTCACAGCGGAGATCACAGCACCGGACCGCGTCGAGGTCCTCGACCGCCCGCTGCCCAAGGGGCCTGTGGGCAGCAGTGATCTCCGAGTCCGGATGCTCGCCGTCGGAATCTGCGGAACCGACCTGAGCCTGGCCACCGGCCTGCGCACACCACCCGAGCTTCCGTGGCGGCTGGGCCACGAAGGCATCGGTGAAGTCGCCGAGGTTGGTTCTGATACTCACGGATTCGCCGTCGGGGATCGGGTTGCTCTCGAGCCGAACATCACCTGCGGCCGGTGCGAATACTGCAGCCTCGGTATGACCTCCGCCTGCACCTCGCGGCTGAGCGCGGGAGTCCTCACCCAGCCGGGCTTCCTCGCCGAGGTGGTCGACCATCCCAGCGAGTTCTGTCATCGACTGCCCCCGGGGATGGCGCTCGAACGAGCAGTGTGCGTCGAGCCTCTCGCCGTCGCTGCCTCGGCGATCCGGCGAACGGGACTCGACGGGACGGAGACCGTCCTCGTGCTCGGTGCCGGTGCCCAGGGGCTGCTCTCGATCTTCTCCCTCGTCGCGCAGGGGTATCGCCCATATGTCAGTGAGCCCGACGGCGGACGTCGCGCGCTGGCGGTCGAACTCGGAGCCCGGGTATTCACACCGCGACAGTGCCCCGCTCCAGACGTCGTCATTGACGCCGCCGGAGTGCCTGAGGCACTCGGAGCCGTCGTAGACCACCTTGCACCGTTCGCAGCGATCACACTGGTCGGAGAAGACCACCACCACCTCGGCGCCTCCAGCTTCAGCATCGTGCAGAAGCAGCTGCGCATCAAAGGGTCTTTCATCTACGAACATCCTCGGGACATGGCAGAGGCCGTGGAGCTGCTCGACGAGATGCCCACAGAGAAGATCATGGGTCCGGCGCTGGCTCTCGACGATGTGCCTGCGGTGTTCGCCGGGAAGGGGTCGCACCGGGGCGAGAACTCCCAGCCGGGTGCCTCCCCGCAGTCCGAGGTCACCTCGCAGCTCGAGATCACCCCACTGCTCGAGGTCACCTCGAGACCCGAGGTCAAGCAGTGGGTGGACATGCGCTTGCGCACACACAATGCGCATGCCATGCACTGATGCACGACATGCGCATTGTCTGTGCGCGGGTATTGCGCGGGATCAGGCGCGAGGCAGGGCCACGTACTTGACCTCGAGGAACTCCTCGATGCCCACGCTTCCGCCCTCACGGCCGAGGCCCGACTTCTTCACGCCGCCGAAGGGCGCGGCCGGGTTGGAGACCAAGCCGGTGTTGAGACCGACCATGCCGACCTGCATCTTGTCGGCCAGGTTCAGGGCGCGCTCGACGTTCTCACTGAACAGGTAGCCAGCCAGACCGAACTCGGTCTCGTTGGCCAAAGCGATGCCCTCCTCATCGGTGTCGAAGGTGACGATGGGTGCGACGGGTCCGAAGATCTCGGTGGTGCGGATCTCGGAGTCCATCGGCACTTCGGTCATGACGGTCGGGCTGTAGAAGAAGCCCTTGCCTTCGATCTTCGACCCGCCGGTGAGGACCTTCGCGCCCTTGGACACAGCATCATCGACGAGGCCGGCGACCTTGTCCAGGGAATCCTGATCGACAAGCGGGCCCACCTCGGTGCCCTCGTCGAGGCCGTTGCCGACCTTCATCGAACCGATGCGCTCGGTCAGCTTCGTCGAGAACTCCTCAGCGACGGAGGAGTGGACGAACAGTCGGTTCGCCGAGGTGCAGGCCTCGCCGCCGTTGCGCATCTTCGCCTGGACCGCACCTGTGACGGCCTTGTCGATGTCGGCATCCTCGCAGACGACGAACGGAGCGTTGCCGCCGAGCTCCATCGAAGTCTTCATGACATTGTCGGCAGCCTGCTTGAGCAGGCCCACGCCCACCTCGGTGGAGCCGGTGAAAGTCACCTTGCGGGCGATTCCGGACTCCATCCACGGGGTGACCACGCGCCGAGCGGATTCGGAGGTGACGACGTTGAGGACACCGGCGGGCAGGCCGGCCTCGATAAGCACGTCGACGAGCATGAGGGAGGTCAGCGGGGTCAGCTTCGCAGGTTTGAACACCATGGTGCAGCCAGCGGCGATGGCCGGGCCGATCTTGCGGGTGCCCATGGCCAGAGGGAAGTTCCACGGGGTGATGAGGATGCAGGGCCCGACGGGCTCACGGGAGACCATGACGCGGGTCTTGCCATCGGTGGACTGAGTGTATTGGCCGCCGACGCGCACGGCTTCCTCGGAGAACCAGCGGAAGAATTCTGCTCCATAGGTGACCTCGCCCTTGGACTCGGCGAAGGGCTTGCCCATCTCGGCGGTCATGACTGCCGCGATGTCGTCGGCACGGTCGATGAGGAGCTCGAAGGCACGGCGGAGGATCTCAGCGCGTTCGCGCGGCGGGGTGGCGGCCCATGATTCCTGGGTGTCACCGGCGACCTTGATGGCTTCCTCGGCATCGGCCGCCGAGCCGTCTGCGACCGTGGTGATGAGGTCACCGGTCGCGGGGTTCGCGACCTCGATGGTCTTTCCGCCCTCTGCCTCGCGCCACTGGCCATTGATGAACAGTCCGGTGTTGAGCTTGTCGATGATTGGGTTGATGTCCACGACAGATCCTCCTTTGGTTGTATGAACGACATGGCTGAGCGCGTCTGGATCAGCATCACGTTCAGTGTAGGGGGATCACGCCGCTGTCACTATACGAATTTCGTTGCCTGAGGTACGGATACGTGTGCCCTACTGGCCGTTTCACTGCTGGGGAACCCAGTTGCGGGATGCGTGAGCTCACCTGAGAGCGCGGACGTGTACTCGGACTCGTCGGTCGGGACCGCAGTCATCCACGGCCTCCGGACGCGCGGGAGCCCGAATCGACTGGACATGCAGTCGTCCACGGTGTTGAGGTTCTGAAGCGCCTGAACACCGTGGACGACTGAGCCGTTGGCCTTCAGGCCGCCATTGCGTCGGATGCGATGATCACGGAGAGATCGCGGGCGCGGTGGTGGGCGTTTGCCAAGGACGTCTCGTACAGAGGTTTCAGTTCCGCCATGGCAGATACGTGATCTGCCATAGTCAGCTCGGGGATCACGGTGGAGACATCGAGGCCCAGGAGTTCTTCTCGACCGAGCACCGCTTCAAGGGTGGGCACCACGAAGTCAAAGCCATGGTTGGGGGCTCCCGGTCCATAGCCACCGCCCCTGGCAGAGATCAAGACAGCTGAGCGGCCGGCGGCGGGGGAGGACTTTGCGGTTCGACCGACGACGATGATCTGATCCAGCCAGGCCTTGAACACGGACGGCATGGTCAGGTTGTACATCGGCACCGTGAACAGGTAGGCGCTGGCACCCAGGTATTCGTCGATGAGTTCGTCCTGCAGTTCGCTGGCAGCAGCCTGCTGCTCGGTGTGCTGGGCAGGATCGGTGTCGCGTGCGGTGATCCCGGCTGCACTGAGGTGAGGTACAGGATCAGCAGCGAGGTCACGGTGTACGACCTTGCCGGTCCAGCCGTGAAGGAATGATTCGGCGACCTGACGGGAAACTGAGGCCTCACCAAGCGAAGATGAGTCGATGTGGAGTAGGTAGGACATGGTTGGCTTTCCTTTCGGAGTGTTTCTGACGTGTGCTCGAATGAGCGAAGTGTGAGCCAGAACCGTGATGTGGTTGGTGGCGGTAGTTTCGATGTTGCATACTGATAGTGCGGTTACAGGCCTAACGAGAGGAGAGCGAAATGGCGGCAGTACGGCAGATCAGCGGTCCGTGCCGGTTATGGCCAGAGGACAACGCCTTCATTCGTGACGTCCTCGACCGGATCGGCGACAAGTGGACGATGCTGACCATCAGCACCTTGAGCCCGGGTTCGCTGCGGTATTCAGATCTGCAGGCGAGTATTCCCGGCATCTCCCAGCGGATGCTGACCCAGACACTCAAGCACTTGGAAGCCGACGGGCTGATCACACGGACCGCTTACGCCGAAGTCCCGCCCCGTGTGGAGTATGAGCTGACCGACCTGGGCCGGTCTTTGCAGGATGCTGTGATGGCGATGGCGAGCTGGGCGGCAGAACATCACGGTGAGATTGCCAGCAATCGGGCCTCCAGCGAACTGACTGGAGTTGGCCGACTCAGAGCTGCCGGCGACGCCGCGACGACCTGACTTCTCAGGGTCGCTCATCGTTCTGCCGCTTCAGAAGCGTCACCTGTGGCTGTTTCACTCCTGGATGCTGCCGCTTCTGCCTCGTCGGTGTCGTTGAAGTGGCACAGGCCGGTATCTGGGTCGCACCATCCGCGGGCGGGCGTCGCCACCAGCTGGAGCTCATCTGTCGTTCCGTTCATGATGCGCGCTCATTCGACACCGACCCGGCGATCTGGTCCAACAGCTGAGCATTGACGCCGATCTTCTGTGCACCTGGGGCGGCCACCTTGCGGTCGAAGACGACGAACGGGACACCGGTCGCGCCCAGCTTGAGTCCTTCGCTGCGGTCCGCACGCACGCGTTCGGTGAATTCGTCGTTGGCGAGGACCTCACGGATTCGCAGTGCGTCCAGCCCCACTGGCTGTCCGATATCCGAGCGGGCTGTCGGGTCGTGTGGGTTGAGGGAGAACTCGGGTCCTTCCTTGCGTGCGATCGCCTGCATCTGGCGCTCGGCCTGGCGACGGTGCATTCCGACATACCACCTTGGGCATCCCGGGTCGGACCACACTTCGATCACAATCTGCGTCCCCTCTGACGGGGTTGGTTGATCAATCACATTCATCACCTCACTATTAGTTCGTAACATCATTATCAGTGAGGTAAGGAGGGCTTACAAAAGGCACTTTGAGGTGCGTCGGCATCGCTGGAAACACCCCGCACCTACAGGTTGTCAGCCGCCAGGTCGCCTCAGTCGCCGGGCGGGGTTGAATTCGAGTTTCGAGGCATGGCCGACAGTGAAGCATGGACGAGAGCACTGGTCGCCACCAGGAGTCTGTTGTGCATCGTGATCCCGCGAACAACCTCGACGCAGATCCGATCTCTACTCAGACTGTCGGTGATCGGAGTGGTGTTCCTGGCCGCGATCTCGGCCAATGCCTGAATGTGGCGGAGGATCGTGCCGCGCCCGACGGGATAACCTGAGGCCCTCAACTCCTCGAGCGCGCCTGCCATCGATGCCACGGCGGTAGGTGAGATGTCCGGCCAGCCCAGCTCTTGCAGAACGTCACGGATATCGCTCTCGATAGTCTTCGGTGCCGGTGCCGGTGCCAGTTCCGCTGTCGTTGCAGGTTGAGGTTCAGATTCAGGCTCGGAATGCGAGGATGAGCCGACTGTGGACTTCAGGACAGTGCTCGCCTCCAGCGCAAGCCTCTGGCAGATGCCCATCAGTTCGATGTTCTCCAATGACTCGTCATCGATGGCCCGAATGAGTGCGGTGATGGACTCGATGGGGGAGCCGATCTCCCGGCGCAGGCAGGTGATGAGGCTGAGGCGGTCGACGTGAGCTTGGGAGTAGTCGGCCGTGGTCGCGTTGCGCTTGGGGCCGGGAGGAAGGATGCCGACGTGGATGTAGTACTTGATGCTGGCGGTCGAGACTCCGGATTCTCGGGCCAGGGCGCTGAGCTTCATGCGGATCCCCAATCGGTGGAGGCAGGAGCCTGGAGGCAACTGGCTTGGTGAGCAATTCGGGTTCTGCTATCTACGTTGCCACCCTTGGTTAGTGAAACTATCTTAGGTCTATGACGACGATGTTCATAGCAATCCACGCTCTTGCCGCCTCTGGCGTTGTGCTCTTGGCCCCTGTCCAGATCATCCGGCGGACCAAGGACCGTCGGCACAGATGGATCGGGCGATCATGGGTCATCCTCATGTACCTCGTCTGCGTGAGCGGAATGTTCATCTACACCCTCAGCGGAAGCTTCACGATCTTCCACGCGCTCGCGATCTTCACCTTCGGCACCACCACCGTCGGAGTCGTCGCGATCCGGAGAGGAAACATCCACAGGCACATCGGGATGATGGTCGGATCATGGCTCGGCGCGCTGACGGCGGGCGCCTTCGCCGCGATCGTTCCAGGCAGGGAGATTCCGCAGCTGGCGGTGGCCGATCCCGTTCTGCTGTGGGGCGCCGCTTCAGCAATCGTCATCGCAGCTACGGTCTGGGTCGGCTACGTTCTCACATTTGTGCCGGCTCAGGCACGCAGCTCGTCGAATTCGGGGTTCTTGCGGAAGAACTCCATGACATAGGAGCATGTTGTACGGAATTTCAGGTCCGCCTCGGCGCTGGTCTCGAGGGCGAAGCGCACCAGATGTGCGGCGATGCCGCGACCACCATAAGCGGGGGACACCTCGGTGTGGGTGAATGTGCGCACTGCGGATTCGGACGTGTCATCGGGGCTGGCTGCGCGGTCGATGTAGTCGACGTGTCCGATGACCTTGTCATCGTGGCTCACCGTGAAGCGAGACGCCGCGATGTCCTGGGCAAAGGTGTACGTCTCGTCCGAGATCTCGAGGTCCATGAACGCTCCTGAAGGTGAAGGTGTCGGTCATCCCTATGCCAATACGTGGATGAGTCAGTCCTGATAAATGAAACTATAGTTGGGTTCCCCCTCGAGCGACTAACCTATTGAGCAACCCGTTCTTTCGGCCGTACACGGCGACGGTCAGACATCCTCAAGGAGCCGACCTATGTCCTCTTACGCACCCGCTACCATGGTCGATGCTCACAAGCTGATCCTGCACGAAACAGGTTTCGAAGTCAGCGAACTCAGCCTCGACGACATCGACGACTACGTTGAACTCGTCGCCTCCGCCTACCGTGGAGAACCCTCGAAGCAGGGGTGGACGACCGAAGCGGATCTGATCAGCGGTCAGCGACTCGACGCCGATATGGCCCGCGAGATGCTCGCCGAGCCTGATGCGTCGATGATCCTCGTCCGGTCTGCCGAAGGGCAGGCCGTCGGCAGCGTCTACCTGCGCGAACCCGTCGACGGAATCGCCTACCTCGGCGTGCTCGCGGTCTCCCCGCTGGGGCAGGGGCAAGGCGTGGGATCGGCACTGATGAACCTCGCCGAGGCTTGGGTGATCGAACGCTGGAACGCTCACTCGCTGCGAATGAGCGTCATCAACAAGCGCGCCGAGCTCATCGCCTACTACGAGCGCCGAGGCTACGAAAGAACCGGAGAGGTCGAACCCTTCCCCTACGGTGACGACCGCTTCGGTGTGCCGCTCGTCGATGACCTCGAATTCGTCGTTCTGGTCAAGCCGCTGAGCTGAGAGACATCGACGCAGCGACAGATGCAGATGGTGCCCAGCGAATTTCGCTGGGCACCATCTGCATCGTGGGAACCGTGCTGAGAACAGTCACTGTGGTCCGGGTGACTCAGTGGCCCGGACCACAGTCTCAGAAGAACATTGCCGGGACGACGAGACCGCCGACGAGGACGATGGGTCCGATGATGACCATCGACATGCCGAACTTCACGAGGATGCGCGTGAGTCGAGCCTTGTGATCCTGCGGAGCCGTGGCCACGACCGTGGCACCCAGCGTCGAGAACGGTGAGACGTCGACGACGGCCGAGCATACGCCCAGGGCTGCGATGAGCGCCCAGCCGGGGACTCCGCCGGCGGCGATGAGGGGCAGCGCCAGCGGCACGAGTGCTGCGAGGATGCCGGTCGTCGATGCGAACGCAGAGACCAGACCGCCGACGATGCAGAGCACGAAGGCCGCGATGAGCGGCGAACCGATGGCCTCGGCGCCCTCGCCGAGCAGGTCCACGGCACCCATCGTCTGCAGCACGCCGACGAAGGTGATGATGCCGCCGACGAGGAGAACGGTCGACCAGTCGATCTTGGGCAGCGCGGCCCTTCCGGTCTTGGGATCCGCGAGCGAGAGGATCGCACCGAAGAAGAAGCACAGCAGGCCGATATCGGGTTCCTTGCCGAAGGCGGCCAGAGCGACGACCGAACCGATGAGTCCGACCATGAGGACGACGGTGAGGATCTGCACGGCGGAGAAGGGACCCGATTCGGAACTCGCCGAGGTGCTGGATGAGTCGAAGAGCGCTTCGTCGTCCTCGTCCTCACCGAAAGCCACCTTCGTCGCGGAGGCGGATCCGCGGGAGATCGTCGAACCGGAGTGCGCCGAACCGGCTGCGGTCATGGCGGACTGACGCCCGAAGAGCGTGCGACCGAACATGAAGTAGGCGACGGCGAGCATCACGAGGTAGACGACGACGGCGATGCCGAAGAGCAGGAACGGCGACAGATCGATTCCCGCATCATGGGCGGTGCTGTAGGTGACGATGCCATAGAGGCTGGTCGGGGCGAATCCGCCGGCGCCGATGGCGAAGCAGATCGCCAAGCCCATCAGTGCATAGTCGACCCCGTACTTGCGGGCCACCTGCATACCCACCGGCATCATCACGAGACCGGCCAGGGGTGCACCCATGGAAGCGATGCCGGCTGTGATGACGAAGAAGACGATCGGGAGGAGGACGGCAGAGGACCCGACCTTCTCCAGTGCCCAGTCGATGATCTTGTCGACAGTCCCGTTCTCCTGCGCAATGGCGAAGAAGTAGGTGACCCCGGCCAGCAGGATCATGATGGAGAGCGGGAACTCGGCGATGATGTCGTCGACGGCCATGTCTGCTAGGAACAGGCCGGTTCCGGCGGCGCCGACGAGCATGAGCACGCCGATCTGCACACCGCGGATCGCGCCGATTGCGAACAGAGCGATGAAGATCGACAACGCAATGATTTGAAGGAGCATGATTTCCCCATTTAGGCTGAAATTTCGCTGAATGAAACTGAATGACTCGCTGAGCGACACTACCAGCTCAGTCGCGACGGGCGCGGTTACCACCAGGGGGAAGGCCGCAATTTCCCAAATATCGGCACGTGAATGTGGAGCGCTGAGATCAGCCCATGACGTTTCCGCTTGTTCCAGCCGGAGACCTCAGGCGAGAGAAGGTTCCCAGGTTCAGCTCCCCTCCTGTGTGCTGAAGCGCAATCCGGACCGGTTCGCGGTCATGGTCATGACCGCGCTCGACGGCGTCGATGAGTTCTGCCATGGCCTCGCCGACCATCGGAGCATTCTTGAACTGGTTGCCGCTGGTCCCGATCGCCTGATAGAAGCCATCCGCCTCGGAGCGATCGTAGATAGGAGTCCAATCGGTGGAGGCATCGTAGACGCCGACGACTCCGCGGGCTCGGTTCGGAATCGTGATGTCGTTGAAGCGTTTCGCAGCTCTCAGAGCCTGCGTCTCGAACTGCTCGGGACGAACACTCATCGATACGGTGTCGGGGTCCTCGACCCACTCCAGCTCATCGCATTCGGGTTCCGAGCCTCCGATGAGCAGCTGACCGCCCACCTCGGCGCGCATATAGGTGCCGATGCCGGCATCGAGGAGCGCAGGAATCGGAGTGTCGTCGCTGCGGATGACGGTCGATTCCGCCGGCAGAGTATGGACTTCTTGGCGCAGGGGAGTCAGGGAGACTCCGTGGTCGGATCCGACACCGGCGAGCTCGTTGAATCGCGATGACCAGGGTCCGGCTGCATTGACCACGACGTCGGCATCGAGACCCCGACCGTCGGAGAGGTTGAGCGTCCACGCCGCGCTTGGCTGTGCGGTGATGCCTTCTTCGGGGCGGATGTCGGAGTCACTGCGGTGTACGCCGATGACTTCGGCGTTGTAGAGGAACTGGGCACCGTGTCGCTTCGCGGCGCGAGCGAAGTTCTCCGTGGCCAGGACGGGATCGGAGATGTACCCGCCGTCTGGTGTGTACAGTGCCGTCGCGGGCTCGTCGCTGTCGTCGAGAAACGCAGGATCATCGGGGCGCACGGGTGGATAGTGGTTCGAGGTATCGACGCCGGGCAGCTCCCGGGCGAGGTCGGCCGCGTCCCAGTCGGCGTAGGGGATCGAGAGATCCACGAAGTCTGTGCGGATGGTGCTCGGGAGCAGCCCTGGTATGTCGATGACGGCCATGCCGGTGCGGATGAAGTCCGCGACTGGCTCTGATTCCGGTGCCTGAACTTGGTCGCGCAGGTTCTCCCAAAGGTGCTTCGACTCCCAGGCCATGGCAATGGAGTCCCGCAGAGAATAGGTGAAGCGAACGATCGCGCTGGTGGCACCGGTCGAGCCCTGCGCTGGGCCGGATTTCTTGTCGACGACGGTGACCGCGTATCCGCGTTTGGCCAAGGAGAACGCGATCGACGCCCCCATCACGCCGCTGCCGACGACTATCGCGTTCACTCTCATTGCAGCACCCTTTGCCTGAATCATGGTTCAATTTCGCAATCATCGTAACCAGAACGGATTGTCTGCAGAGGGAGCTTCCAGCATGTGTGCACCGAGCCGGCGTTCACGACGGCGTTCGGTGTTCAGATCAGCATCGAGAGCTCGGATCAGCTCAGTGAACAGCCCTGAGCTCAGGTCAGCAGCAGGGCACCGCCGAGCCCGATCACGGCGACGATGAGAGTCGTCGTCGCTGCCAGGCCGATGGGACCGGCGCCGAGGTTGCGCAGGGACCGCCATTGGACCCCGCGGCCGAGGGCGAACATCGCCATGGCCAGGCACACGGTCTGGATCCAGCCCAGACCGGAGACCGCGAAGTCCGGCAACAGGCCGAAGGTGCGCAGTCCCGCCATGAGGAGGAAGCCGAGGACGAACAGCGGCACGATGGGTGGACGCTTCGTCGCAGGTGCCGAGGACCCTGCAGTCGACTGCACCCGAGTCGACGACGACCCGGCTGTCGGCGAAGATGTCGACGACGACTGAGGGGCCGCCTCGGCGGGGGAATGAGACGATGCCTCGTCCCGTGACATCGCGGCGGAGGACGCCATCGCTGCCCGCTCGCGGCTCTCCTTGCGGCGCATCACCATGCTGAGCACGGCGACGGTCGGGGCGAGCATGATGACACGGGAGAGCTTGACGAGGACGGCAACCTGCAGGGCTGCGGGACCGATGATGCCGCCGATCGCGACGACCTGCGCGACCTCGTGCGTGGACGCTCCACCCCACATGCCGGCTGTGTCCTGGGCCAGCCCGAAGGCGACGCTCAGCGAGGGGATCACGGCGATCATCAGCGTGCCGAAGAGGACCACGAGACCGATCGCCGCGGCCACATCCTCCTTCTTCGCCTTCAGCGTCGACTCGATCCCGGCGACCGCGGCGGCTCCGCAGATGCCGAACCCGCAGCCGATGAGCAGCGCGAGATTCGAATCGACGCGGAATGGACGCGCCAACAGCAGACCGGAGACGATGCCGACTGCGACGACGACCGCGGCGAGAACGAGGACCAGCCAGCCGAGGTCGAGGATATCGCCGAGCACGACCTGCGCGCCGAGGGCCACAATGCCCAGACGAAGGAGGGGTTTGGCTGCGAAGTCGAGACCGGGACGGAAGATCTGCGGCAATTCGGGGAGCACATTTCCGACGATGATTCCCAGGACGATGGCGATGAGCAGCGGGGAGAGGATGGGAGCCACCATCGAGACGGGCCACGCGATGGCTGTGGCTGCTGCGGCGACTCCCAAGCCTGGGAGGAGGCGGACGATGCGGTTCATGGGTTCAGTCTGTCAATCGGTCTGGGTTTTCGGTAGACGGCATTGTTCGACCGACCCATATGGCGCTGATATGGCAGAATCGGGGCATGCGAGACCTCAGCAGAATGCAGGACTGGCCCGAACTCCCGGCTCTGGGGCTGCTGGTGACGCTGAGCGCGAGCGCCCAGTCCATCGGTCAGGCCGCCGAGGCGATGGGCCTTGCCCAGCCGAATGCCTCGCGCAGTCTGCGCAACCTCGAACGGAACCTCAAGGTGCCGCTGCTGAGGCGCTCGCCGCAGGGCACCCAGCTCACCGCCGAAGGTCACGCCGTTGCCCAGTGGGCCACGAAGGTCATCGACGCCTATGCCGATCTCAACACTGGCACTCGAGCCATCCAAGACGCGCGGGCCGGCACTGTACGGGTGTCCGCCTCGCTGACCGTGGCCGAATACCTGCTGCCCCGGTACTTGACGACGTTCACCGCGACGCACCCCGACATCGATGTGGGCCTGGCGGTCGAAAACTCCTCCACAGTCATCGCCGCAGTGCGTGAGCAGCGCTGCGACCTCGGCCTCATCGAGTCCGTATCCTTGCCCCAGGATTTCCCCGCCGAGGTGGTCGGCCATGACCGGCTCATGATCGCCGCCGCACCCGCCTTCGCCGATGCCTGGTCTGCCCCGATCAGCGCCGAGGCGCTGGCCGAAGTTCCGCTGCTGGTCAGGGAGGTCGGTTCGGGAACGAGAGAAGTTCTCGACGCCGCGTTGGCGCATTTCGGTGGGGCACATGTGGCGGGGGAGTACGGGTCGAATTCGGCGCTGAAGATCGCAGCGGCCACCGGCATCGCACCGGTCGTGCTCTCTGAGCTGGCGCTGCGTGATGACTTCCGGGCCCAACGATTAGTGCCGCTGCCGGTGCAGGCCGAGGTCGCCCTCGAACGCGAGCTGCACGCGGTATGGTCACCCAGGCGACGACTCTCAGCCGGAGCCAGGGCGCTGCTCGAGCACATGATGCGCGTGCACGACTGAGACGTCACTGCCTCGGCTGAGACATCGGTGCGGAGCGGTCGGCACTCGGCATATATTGGGATGATGACCTCACGAGATTTCTCCCACGCACCTGAAACCGTCCTCGTCGAAGCGGGTCGTCCGAAACGCTCGAACGGTTCGTCGGTGAACCCTCCCATCGAACTGTCCTCGACCTTCGTCGGCAGCGGAGAGATCGACCATTCCGACCATGTCTACGGGCGATTCTCGACTCCGGCCTGGACCCCGTTCGAAGAGGCACTGGCCGAACTCGAACATGCCGAACTGCCCGGACTGGTCTTCGGATCGGGTCTGGCAGCGATCGCCGCCGCGCTCAGCCTGGTTCCACGCGGCGGCACTCTGATCATGCCCCAGCACTGCTACCAGGGGTCACTTGAGTCCGCGGGCGAGGTCGCCGAGCGCAGCGGATTCGGCTTCGTCACCGTCGACATCGCCGACACTGCGGCCGTCGTCAGAGCACTCGATGACGTTGGTGCCGCCTCGGCGGTGCTGTGGATCGAATCTCCGACCAACCCGATGCTCGAAGTCGCTGACACACCCGCACTCATCTCCGCCGCGCGTGATCGCGGCATCCTGACCGTCGTCGACAACACATTCGCGACTCCGCTCCTGCAGACGCCACTCGATCTGGGCGCGGACGTCGTCGTCCACTCCGTCACAAAATACCTCGCCGGGCACTCGGATGTCGTCCTCGGTGCGGCGCTGACCAGCAACGAAGACCTTCACAATCGGCTTCATAGTGAACGCTCACTGCGCGGAGCCATCGCCGGACCATTCGAGGTCTGGTTGGCGCTGCGGGGCCTGCGGACACTGTCAGTGCGAATGGAACGAGCTCAGGCCAATGCCGCGCTGATCGCCGAACGGCTGAGTTCGCATCCCAATGTCGTCGAGACCCGTTACCCAGGTCTGCCCGGCGACCCCGGGCATGAGCGCGCGGCAGCGCAGATGTCGGGATTCGGTGCGGTGGTCGCCTTCTGCACGGAGACCGCGCAGCAGGCCACCGCCGTCGCCGAGGCGGTCCGGGTGTGGACGCCGGCCACTTCCCTGGGAGGAGTGGAGTCCCTCATCGAACGGCGTCGGCGCAATGCCTCGGAACCGGAGTCGGTCCCCGAGGGGCTGCTGCGTCTGAGCGTGGGCATTGAGCACGCCGACGATTTGTGGAACGACCTCGACGCGGCCATCCGGGCTGCCCACGGCGCCTGATGGCAGAGCCATTCGTGCTTGACCGCCCGGGGCTCCAGGACCTGGACGATGTGTTCGAGATATACAGCGACCCCCGCGTGTGGGCACATTTTCCCAGCGGCCGGATGATCAAGCGGGAGGAGGCCGAGGCGTACCTGCTGACCCGCATCGCTGATTGGGAGATCGACGGGCTCGGATCATGGATCGTCCGTGAGTCGGAGGACGGCCCGGTGTTGGGGATGTGCGGCTGCGGTGTCAGGCGCATGCCCTTGGCTGATGAATGGAACCCGGATCGGATCGAGGCCTATTGGAACCTTGGCTACCGCTTCCGCCCCGAGGCCCAGGGCCGCGGCTATGCCAGTGAGATCTCCCGTTTGGCCGTGGCTCGGGCCCAGGAACTCAAACCTGAACTGCCTGTCATCGCCTACCTCCTCGAGCACAATGCGGCCTCACAGAAAGTGGTCGAGAAGGTCGGTCTGAGCCTGCAGCATCGAGCTCCCGATGTCGGCAATCCCGATCCGCATGCGATGCGCCTGGTCTACGCCGACCGGCCCCTGACCGGGACCCAGCTGGCGGCTGCGCTGATCTGAGAGGGCCGTGGCTCGAGGGGGCTGATCACCTCGAGGTCGGCGGCAGAGACGTGTGACCCAGATCAACTTATCGTGCGTTAAAGTTGGGGTGAAAGATCAGTCACCCAGCGCCAACTAAGAGGAGTCGCTTTGACCTCGAGTGTTCTCACCGACCTGCGAGATGGGGTCGTGACTGTCACGATCAATCGCCCCGAAAGCCTCAACGCGCTGACCAGGGAGACTCTTGAAGGAGTCGGGGAATCCGTCGCCGAGGCGGCCACCACGGCCCGTGCGCTCATCATCACCGGAAATGACCGGTCCTTCAGCTCAGGCGCCGACCTGCAGGGGTCCGTGCAAGGGGGAGGGCTCGGGCTTGATCGGGCCAATGCCATCATCCGATCGCTCATCGATCTGCCGATTCCGACCATCGCCGCGGTCTCCGGCCCGGCTGCGGGTATCGGCTGCTCCCTGGCCCTGGCCTGCGATTACACCGTGATGAGCGAAGAGTCCTATCTGATGCTCGCCTTCACCAAAATCGGGCTCATGCCCGACGGCGGGGCGACAGCACTCGTGGCAGCCTCGGCGGGCCGGCATCGGGCCATGAAGATGGCACTGACAGCACAGAAGGTGTGGGCGAAGGAAGCCGCGGATTGGGGCCTGGCCAGTCTGGTCACTCCGGCAGGTGAGCACCTGAGCCAGGCACAGGAGATTGCGGCACAGTGGGCTCAGGGCGCACCTCTGGCCTTCGCGGCCTCGAAAGAAGCCATCAACGCGGCGACACTGACCGAACTCGACGATTCATTCGATCGGGAACTCAAAGGACAGACGGACCTGCGGGCGAGTCAGGACTTCGCCGAAGGAGTCGCCGCATTCATTGAGAAGCGCGGAGCGAACTTCAGCGGCGAATAGCCGACGGCCCGGAACTCGACGCCCACACGTTTCTAATTGGTAACGTTGCGGCGAAAGTTGTGAGCGGAATCACTTGCCGGGATAGTCTGACGATGAAAATGGTCCGGATATCTGCACGGCACCTCCACCTCAGCACGACCACCATGACCAAAGGAGTCTCATGCTTACAGGCATTCCATCCACTCTCGGTGACAGCTACCAGCTCAACACCACCACCCTGATCCGCCATGCAGCGACCTTCTTCGGCGAATCAGAGGTCGTCTACCGCCGATCGGACGGATCCTGGGGCCGCTCCGACTACGCCGATGAGTACAAGCGGATGGCCCAGCTGGCACACGGTCTGGATGAACTCGGCGTGGGCGCAGGCTCCATGGTCGGCGTCATCGACTGGAACTCCCGCCGTCACCTCGAGCTGTACTTCTCGGTCCCCGGCGTGGCCGCAACCATGCTCCAGCTCAACCTGCGTCTGGCCCCCGAAGACCTCGCCTACGTGGTCAGCCATTCGAAGTCCGACTGGATCTTCGTTGACGAATCACTTCTCCACGTCGCCGAGGCACTCGCCCCGAAGCTCGACGTCAAGGGCTGGGTCGTCATGACCGACAAGCCGGCATCAGAGATCGAGACATCCCTGGACAACGTCGTCTTCTACGAAGACCTCATCGCCGACAAACCTGAGACCTACGACTGGCCCGTCGTCGACGAGAAGACCGCCGCCTATGCCGGCTACACGACCGGAACCACAGGTCGACCCAAGGGCGTCTACTACTCCCACCGCTCGATCTACCTGCACACGATGGGCGGACTGGCTGCACTGCAGGCAACCTTCGACGACTGCGTCATGCCGATCACCCCCATGTTCCACGTCCTCTCCTGGGGCTTCCCGCAGAATGCGGTGGCGGCAGGCGCCAAGCTCGTCCTGCCTGGCAAGTTCGCGGCCGAAGAGTTCGGCGCCATCGGCCAGGCCTTCATCGAAGAGAAGGTGACGCTGGCCAATGGTGCGCCTGCGATCTTCACCCCGATGCTGGCGATGATGAAGAACATGCCTCAGCCGCCTGACCTGAGCGGAGTCCGCCTCGTCTCCGGATCCTCCGAACCGCCGCTGTCGATGATGCGCGGGTTCAAGGAGATCACCGGCGCCGAGGTGATCCACGGGTACGGTGCCACCGAAACCACTCCGCTGGCCACGACGAACTGGCGCATCAAGTCCGGTATGAACCTAAGCGAAGAGGAGAAGTGGGACCTCAAGCGCTACCAGGGTCTGCCGATCATCGGCGTCGATCTCAAGATCGTCGACCCGACCGGCCAGGAGATGCCCCGCGACGGGAAATCCGTGGGCGAGATCGTCATGCGCGGCCCATGGATCACTGAGTCCTACTTCCAGCTGCCCGACAATGCCGACCGCTTCATCGACGGCTGGTGGCGCTCGGGTGACGTCGGCGTCATCGATGCCCACGGCTACCTCAAGATCACCGACCGGCTCAAAGACGTCATCAAGTCCGGCGGCGAGTGGATCTCCTCGATCGATATGGAGAACGCGATCCTCGACAGCCCCGACGTCAAGGAAGCCGCCGTCATCGGCGTCCCCGATGAGAAGTGGGATGAGCGTCCTGTGGCCTATGTCGTGGCCGCTGACGGCGCCGAGGTGACCCGTGAGTCCATCATCGAAACGCTGAGCGAGCGCTTCGCCAAGTGGCAGATGCCAGACGAGGTCAACGTCGTTGCGGAGATGCCTCGCACCTCGGTCGGCAAACTCGACAAGAAGCTGCTGCGCAAGAATTGGGAAGAGAAGTAAGGCTGTCGAAGTACGAGCGGTTCTACGGGTGGTGGAGCAGGTAGGTTCCGCCCTTGAGGCAGGTGTCGAGGACCCAACCGTCGGCGACGAGCGCGGTCAGCGAATCGCGCAGGGCCTTCCGCCACCGTGAGGCGAGCTCGGCATCCTGGCCGCGCAGCGTCTCGATGTCAGAGGGAATGTCGAGGGAGACCAGACTGGCTTCCTTAGGCACTTCGGCAACCAGCGGTTCACCGTTGTCATCACTGCGCAGACATTCGAAGGCGTCGTCCGCCTCGGCGAGGGTAGCCCTGGCTGGCTTGTCGAGCGGCCACGATACGACCATGCGGTCGCTGGCCTGACCGGCATTGACGCCGTCGCGCATCTGCCCGTAGAAGTCCTCGAGGTATTCGACCATTCCCACTCCAAGGCGCTGGAAGTTGAAGTAGGCGTTGCGTGCCACCAGCGGATCGAAGGTCCAGGTCATCTCCGTGATGCCGAGGTTGAGGCACCACAGGCGCTGATGCAGCTTCATCGCCGAACCGGCGCCGCGGCCGATGATCTGATGCCGCACCCCAGCGATGTGTGAGTGCATGAGAGTTCCCAGCGGCTGGCCGAAGAAGCCGATCGTCACCCCGATCATCTCGTCGGGTTCGTCGAGGCTGTAGGCGGCCGAGACATAGTTTCCTGCATGGGCGAAGGCGACGATGAGTCCGGGCTCAAGCACATTTGTGCCCGTCTCGTCGACGCTCCACACCTCGTCGAGCAGGAGGGCGGCTTCGGCGGCCTCGGCAGCGGTATGGATCTCGCGAACCTCGATCCGGGCGGCGTCAGCTGCGGCCGCATACTCATCCTCGGCCAGGGCGATGATCTCCGAGTCAACTGTGGTCAATCCTTCGCGCGGTGTCATGGTGACATTGTGCCACCGAACCACCCGTCTTGACGCGCCCGAACATCGATATCTGACGCGTCTGCGCTGGTGCCGGCGGGTGGTGTCGAAGAGCAATCGGCAGGTATAGCCTTGACAATATGAGCTTCTGCGCAGCTGTCATCGGGGCCGGGACGATCGGCCGTTCATTCGCTTGGCTGTTCGCCCGATCGGGTTATCAGGTCCAGGTCTTCGACCCCAGGCCCGACCTCGCGGAGGTGGTCGCGAAGTTGCAGGCCGACGTCAGTGCCGATGCTGCCGCCCACGAAATGCTCGCCCCCGAACTTGGGTCGATCAGCCTCGCTGAATCCGTCGAGGCTGCGGTGGCCCAGGCCTCGTTCGTGCAGGAATCGGGGCCAGAGGATCCCTGGGCCAAGCCGAAGCTGTTCGCCCAGATCGCGGCCGCGGCGCCGACCGATGCGATCCTTGCGACCTCTTCATCAACCATCCCGGCATCTTTGATCGCTCGACACCTGCCGCCGGAAGTCGCGGCCCGCGTCATTGTCGGTCATCCGTTTAACCCACCTCACCTGATGCCGCTCGTCGAGGTGGTACCGGCCCCGGCGACCAGCTCCGAGACTGTCGAGCGAGCCCTCGAGTTCTACCGCAGCTGCGGGCGTGAACCCGTGGCACTGAACCGGGAAGTTCGCGGCTTCGTCGGCAACCGCCTGCAGAACGCGCTGATGAAGGAAGCGATCGCACTGGTGTCCAACGGGGTCATCTCGGCGCCCGACCTCGACGCGGTGATGAAGAATTCATTGGGCCTGCGCTGGTCCGCGGTGGGGCAGTTCGAGGCGATGCACCTTGGCGGGGGAGAGAAGGGCATCCGCGGGTTCATGGACCACATCGGGACCTCGTTCGCTGAGATCGGGCAGCTTCCGCTCGACCTCAGCGATGAGGGGATGACCGAGGTCTATACCCAAGTGGAGCAGGCCTACGGGCAGACTCCGAGTCCGGCCGGCGCCGAGGCGCGTGATCGTGCTCAGCGTGCGGTGCTCGATGCTCGCGACAAGGGCGGAACGCACGAAGAGGAATGAGACACCCTGTCCGTCGACTGCATACTGGATCCGTCGGTGCGCCGGCGATGGCGGTGGGGAAATTCGCCGCCATCGGTGCATCGTCACCTGGCCTTTGCGCGATCAGAACGGGCAGCTGGTACGGACATCACTCAGGTCGATGCCGGTCGTCGGACCCGGGCAGAGGAACTGGTCATAGCGCCGATCCTCGTCGAGGAATGCCTTGAGCCAGGCGATCGACTGCGCAGCGATGGTGGTGTTGGATCTGTTCGGGGCGAAATGGTTGGCGCCGCGCAGCTCGAGGTAGGTACGCGGAGTGGTGCTGGGCAGTCCGCTGTAAAGAGGAATCGAATGCCTGGAAACTGGAGCGACGGTGTCGTCCTGTGCCCCGAAGATGAGCGTCGGGGTGCTGACCTCTGAGAAAGTCTTATTCGTGTTCCACGGGGTCATGGCGATGGCTCCCTGGAGCTCGGGTCGGTCTTTTGCTGCTTCGAAGACGCCGCCGCCACCCATGGAGTGCCCCATGACTGCGAGACGGTTCGGATCCACCTGGTCCTTGATTCTGCTGTTCTCGGTGAGGTAATCGAGGGATGCGAGCAGCTGATCTCCGCGGGAAGCGGGCCTGTCGCTGGTGGTTTTGGTGTCGATCGTGAAGACCACGAAGCCCTGGGACGCTAGCCGCGATCCGAGCCAGGCGATACTGGACTTCCGCGCCGTGTACCCGGGCGAGATCGCCACTGCGCCGTAGCCGCCCTCGACACTGCTGGCCGGATGGTAGATCGTGCCCCCGCCGAAATCCCTCACCGAATAGGAGGAAACAGTCTGCGTTGACACATCGAATGGACCTTTCACTGCTTCGATGCTGCTGGAAGTGGGGTCCGGCCCATTCTCGTAGGACGTCTCTGCTGCGCCAGCGGGTGCACCCGTGAGTATGATGCTGAGGGTCAGCGCCACTAGCAGCGGCAGTGTGGATGTGGTCCGACTGGGTAGTGATTTCACGAGTTCTCCTTCGGCAAACGACAAGTCATGTTTCTCTACCACACGGTAGATCAATCTAGCTGTTGGCTCCGTCAGTGTCTAGTCTTTGAGGTATGGCAGAAACAGATGGACGGAAGCGACGATTCGAGCACCGACGCAGCGAGGTGCTGCAGGCAGTCACGAAGTACGTCCTCGACCACGGAATCGCAGACCTTTCCCTAAGGCGGGCTGCGGAAGTCGCCGGTATCAGCCATGCCACGCTCCTGCACCACTTCGGGACGAAGGAGAAGCTCGTCACCGAAGTCCTCGAGACGATCCTCGGAGTCGCACTTGCCGACCCGGATATCCCAAGTGACGATCCCGACCCTCTGCGCTCCCTATGGGAGCGGGCGCGTTCAACCGGCGGCCTGCGGCACGCGGCCACGTTCCTTGAGATCACGTTCTTCGGGTACAGGGAAGGCACAGCCGTGAGTCGGGCTGTTCGCCAATCAGTGGACGACCGGATCGACCTCTTGGCAACGGGGTTGATCCGCGCCGGATGCCCGACGTCCAGGGCGATTTCTCTGGCGACCCTGGTGCTGGGCTCCCTGCGCGGGCTGCTCGTCGATCTTCTCGCCACGGGAGACGAGGAGAGAGTCAATGCCGCCTTCGAAGAGTTGCATGCCGTCGTCACGGCCGTAGTGCGCGGCTAGGCATATTGACCAATCAGGCAGATGACGCCATAGGCGGGAAGTCAGGACACTTCTTCGAGTCTTTGAGCCGAGGCAGTCGAGGAGATTCCACCGGACGACCCCAACGCTGGAGTCGAGACCAGCAGGTAAAAGTCATCTCGCCATCAATGAGATGTCGCGACCCGATTCTTTTCCTGGTGGGTTCACGGCTGCCCTGAATATTTGACTGCGCCGCAGCTTTTCCAAGGGTAATGGGCCGTCGGTAGGAAGTCCGGGCGCCGAACAGGCCTCAGGTTTAGCCGGTTTGGACGAGGCTGGGGCCGGACAGTCCGTCCGCTTGCGCCGGGACGCTCTGACCGCGGCTTGGAAGAACTCAGACCGCGGCTTGGAAGAACTCAGACCGCGGCTTGGTAGAAGTAGGTGGTGCGTTCGGCGATGAGGCCTTCGGTGTCGAAGAGGAAGAAGTCAGCGAAGCCCACGGAGGTTTCCGTGCCGTCCTTGAGTCGGCCGGTGAAGACCCCGCGGCTGGACGCACGGTCGCCGTCGATGAGGATCTCAGTCAGCGAATGCGCACCCGATTCGATGACGCGCTCACCGTGGTAGAACTCGGTGATCTGTGTTCCGATCATGGTCGGATATCCGGGCCGATCGTAGTGACCTTCGGCCGCGAAGAGCGCCGAGGTGGCACCCGCGTCCCCGGCATCGACGGTGGAGTAATAGCGCTTTACGAGTTCAGTCACACTGTCCATGGCAACACAGTAACAGCGATCACACTCGAGCCTGCGCTCACAGGGTGGGACGGGGAATTGCCGCCGAGGTGATTGGGCCATAGCGTGGGAGATGGATCCATTCGTCGATCGGTGCCGGAGACTCGGTTCCACGCCGCTGGATCGAGGTCAACAACCCCCGCAGAAATGAGGCTCGACATGTCCACCATGTATCGCGTGACCAACCCGGCAACCGGTGAAGTGGCCGAAGAATTCGCCACAGCGACCGACTCGGAGATCCTGGCCGCACTCGATCGATCCGCGACCACCTTCACCGAATGGAGTCAGACGTCCGTGGCCGACCGCGCCGCGATCCTCGTCCGCGTCTCCGAAATCTACGCGGAGCGAGCCGAAGAGCTGGCGAAGGTCATCCAGTTGGAGATGGGCAAAGCGGTCCCCGAAGGCAAGGGCGAGGTTGGACTGAGCTCCGCCATCTACCGCTACTTCGCCGATAACGCCGAAGCCTTCATGGCCGACGAGCCCCTGCGCGGGCCCGATGACGGAACCGCGATGATCCGCCGCAAGCCGGTCGGATCCCTCTTGGGCATTATGCCCTGGAACTTCCCCTACTACCAGGTCGCACGCTTCGCAGCGCCCAACCTCGCCCTGGGCAACACGATCCTGCTCAAGCACGCCCCGCAGTGCCCCCGTTCGGCTCAGATCATGGAAGAGATCTTCATCGAAGCCGGGCTGCCAGAGGGCGCCTATATCAACATCTACGCGAGCAACGAACAGGTCGCAGACATCATCCTGCCCGACCCACGCAACCACGGAGTGTCCCTGACCGGTTCCGAGCGCGCAGGTTCGGCCGTGGCCGCCGAAGCCGGTAAGAACCTCAAGAAGGTCGTCCTCGAGCTCGGCGGATCCGACCCCTACATCCTCCTCGACACCGCCGATGTGGAGAAGAGCGCGAACACCTTCTTCAAGACCCGCATGGGCAACACCGGGCAGGCCTGCAATTCGCCCAAGCGCATGATCGTCATGGATGACGTCTACGACGAGTTCCTGTCATCGATCACCGAGGCCGCCAAGAAGTTCACCCCCGAAACCCCCGGTGCTGAAGGTTCCCGCCTGTCCCCGCTGTCGTCGACTGCGGCTGCCGATCGCTTCATCGAGCAGGTTCAGGACACGGTCAAGGACGGCGCAACTCTGCTCGCCGGGGGCAAGCGCTACGAGGGTGGCGGCGCCTTCGTCGAGCCCGTCGTCCTTACCGATGTGGAGAAAGGCATGCGCGGCTATTACGAAGAGCTCTTCGGTCCCGCCGTCATCGTCTACCGAGTCAGCAGCGAGGAAGAGGCTGTCGAGATGGCCAATGACACCCCGTTCGGACTTGGCGCCGCTGTGTTCTCCAACGACCTGGAGCGGGCAGAGCGAGTCGGTTCCCAGATCGACTCCGGCATGATCTTCCTCAACACACCAGAGGGCAGCCGTGAATACCTGCCCTTCGGTGGTGTGAAGCGCTCCGGCGTCGGACGCGAGCTGGGCCCGCTGGCCATGGACGAGTTCGTCAACAAGCAGCTGGTGTTCAAGAAGAGCTGAGGCTGAATTCCTGACGCACCACGTCGTCTGACCCGCCTGCCACTCTCAGAGCGCTGATCGCATCGTCGATCAGCGCTCTGATTGTAAGCTGAGGACACACACATACTTTTCTCAGCAGGAGGATCTCATGTCGGCATCGAAGCCGTCGCCCCAGGTCAACGCCGCGGCCTCACGAGGGTTCATGCGTCCGATCAACCGCTTCCTCGAGCAGTGGATTCCGTCAGCGCTGACGTTCGCCATCGTTCTCACCCTCATCGTCGCCGTCCTGGCGTTCATCCTCACCGGGGCCAGTCCAGTCGATGTCGTCACCGGCTGGGGTGAGGGACTGGCAGGACTCCTCGAGTTCATGACCCAGATGTGCCTCATCCTGCTGCTGGGCCACATTCTCGCGAATACCGGACCGGTGCAGAAGCTGCTGACATGGCTGGCACGAGTTCCCGGCAGCCCGGCCTTCGCCTATGTCTTCGTCTTCCTCGTCGCCGCGATCGCCAGCCTCATCACGTGGGGCCTCGGCCTCGTCGTCGGTGCCCTGCTGGCGCGTGAAATCGCCGTTCAGGCGCGCAGCCGCGGCCTCAAGGTCCACTTCCCGCTGCTCGTCGCTGCTGGGTACTCGGGCTTCGTGGTCTGGCACATGGGCTACTCGGGATCGGGCCCGCTGACCGCAGCGACACCCGATTCCTTCCTGGCGAAGTCGCTGGGCGGTGAAGTCGTGCCCGTCAGCGAGACCATCTTCTCCACCTGGAATCTGCTCGCCATCCTCGGCGTCATCATCGTCTGCGCCGTCCTCTTCTACCTCATCGCACCGAAGAAGGATGCCCCGGTCTACGAACTGCCCGAGTCGATCACTTCCGAATCGCGGGCGGTCTTCGACGAAAAGGTCGTCACACCAGCCGACCGCATCGATGCCTCGCGGATCCTCACTCTCATCGTCGGCCTGGCGCTCGTGATCTACCTGATCATCCACTTCGCCCAGGGCGGGGGACTGACCCTCGACATCGTCAACTGGTCCTTCCTCGCGCTCATCTTCCTGCTCGTGAAGAACCCCTTCGAACTCATCCATCTGACAAAGGAAGCAGCCTCGAACGTCGGCGAGATCCTGCTCCAGTTCCCCCTCTACGCGGGAATCCTGGGCATCATGTCCGGCACTGGCCTCATCGCCGTGTTCTCCGACGCTCTGGTCTCGATCGCGAACCCTTCGACATTCGGCGTCCTCGCACTGCTCTCGGCAGGACTGGTCAACTTCTTCGTCCCCTCGGGCGGCGGACAGTTCGCAGTCCAGGGGCCGATCATGCTCGACGCCGCCAACCAGTTGGGAGTCGACCCGTCGATCGCGATCATGGCGGTGTCCTACGGTGATCAGTGGACGAACATGCTGCAGCCATTCTGGGCTCTGCCGGTGCTGGCCATCGCGGGGCTGAAGATGCGTGACATCCTCGGCTATACCTCGGTGACCTTCCTCGGATCCGGGGTCGTTATGGCTCTGGCTCTGTTCCTCGTCTCCCTGTGAGCCGAGGCGGATTCGAAGGGGAATGAGCGAAGAGGCGACCCGACGCTGTGATGGCCACAAGGTGCCTGGTGAGGTCACAGTTTGCCCTCTATCCGGTTACCGACGGTTACGATATGGTAGCCTGCATGGTTGGTCTTCACCGGGAGTCCGGTGTGCAGAAACAGGGAAATCGATGTGGACGCGAAGTCGTCCGCTGAAGGAGTGAGCCGATGACAGCCACAGTGGACAAACCCGCCAAATCGCCGAAGGGCGGTGTGAAGAAGGCTCTGCCACCGGTGAACAAGCCGGTCTTCATCGCTGCGGCCCTCGGCACTCTGGCCATCACACTCTGGGCCTTCTTCGCTCCGGCCAACGCCGAGGCTGTTCTCGGTGCCGTCGTCGGCTGGACTTCGGACTGGTTCGGTTGGTTCTACGTCCTTCTCGTGGCCGCCGTCCTCGTCTTCGTCATCTACCTCGCCGCGTCCAAATACGGAAACACGAAGCTGGGCCCCGAGCACTCGAAACCCGAATACGGGCTGCTGGCCTGGGCCTCGATGCTCTTCGCCGCAGGCATCAGCACCGACCTCATGTTCTTCGCCGTGGCTGAACCAGTCACCCAATATCTGGCACCACCGAGCACGGAACCCGAAACAGTCGAGGCTGCCCGTGAGGCCACCGTCTGGACCCTGTTCCACTACGGCATCAGCGGCTGGGGGCTCTATGCCCTCATGGGCATCGCGCTGGCCTACTTCGCCTACCGGATGAATATGCCTTTGGCGATCCGCTCCGCGCTCGCCCCGCTCTTCGGCAAACGCGTCCACGGCGGACTGGGCGACACCGTTGACTTCGCAGCGCTTCTGGGCACCGTCTTCGGTGTGGCCACCTCCTTGGGTATCGGCGTGGTCATGGTCAACGTCGGTCTCAACACGGTCTTCGGCCTCCCCATCGGTGTGGGCTCTCAGATCGGCATCGTCGTCGTCGGTGTCGCTGTTGCAACGCTCTCGGCCGTCTCCGGCGTCGACAAAGGCATCAAGTTCCTCTCGATCCTCAATGTCTTCCTGGCGGTGGCACTCAGCCTCTGGGTCCTGGTCGCAGGCAACACAAAATTCCTGCTCAACGCCTTCGTCCTCAACGTCTTCGACTTCGTGCGGATGTTCCCGAACATGGCGGGACAGACGTTCGCCTTCGAAGACACCGGAACGTGGATGACCGACTGGACGCTGTTCTTCTGGGCTTGGTGGATCGCCTTCGCGTCATTCGTCGGTCTGTTCCTTGCCCGTATCTCGCGCGGCCGCACGATCCGTCAGTTCGTCCTCGGCACCCTGACGATCCCGTTCATCTACATCTTCATGTGGATCTCGATCTACGGAAATTCCGCCCTCGACCTCATCCGCAACGGCGACAAGGAGTTCGGTGAGAAGACGATGGTCAACCCCGAGGGCGGGTTCTACGAGCTGCTCTCGAACTACCCGGGATTCTTCGTCGTCGCCGCACTTGCGACGATCACCGCGCTGCTGTTCTACGTCACCACGGCCGACTCCGCTGCACTCGTCATGGCCAACCTCTCATCGCGCCTGCCGACCCCGCAGGACGACGGCCGGCCGGGATTGCGCATCTTCTGGGCTCTGGCCACCGGTGCGCTGACGATTGCTATGCTCATCGTCGGCGGTGTCGGGGCATTGCAGAACGCAACCGTCGTGATGGGTCTGCCGTTCGCCTTCGTCGTCATCCTCGTGATGGTCGGTCTGTACAAGGCGCTGCGGGTCGAGGCACACCGGGTCGACAGCGTCTCTCAGAGTCTGCCCGGTTCCCTGGCAAGACGCTCGCGCACAGTCGACGGTCATGAGCCTTGGCAACGTCAGCTCGGTCGAGTCCTGTCCTTCCCCAGCGGGAGCAAGGCACGCGATTTCGAACGCGACGTCCTGCTGCCCACCTTCGAAGAAGTCGTGGCAGAGATGGTCGAGCGCGGAGTCGACGCCCACTGCGGTCGAGTCGACACAGAAGGGGTGTTCGTCGAAGACGGTGAGCTCATCCAACTCGAAGTCGACGGCAAGGGCGAATACCCGTTCCGCTACCAGATCTGGCCGCACAAGGTCAGTGTTCCTTCGTTCGGCGGACACATCCCGCGCGGAACCGAAGACTACTTCCGGATGGAGGTCTACCTCGACGGTGGGACCGGTCAGGGATACGACGTCATGGGCTACTCGAAGGAACAGCTCATCGACGACATCCTCGATAAGTACGGTCGTCACGTGGAGTTCCTGCAGATGCAGGAGAACATCGCTCACCCCGACGACTGACATCGTCTGCACGCTGTCCCCGGTCCAGCCGTCTGCCCTCGAGGTTGACGGCCGTGCCGGGGACAGCTGTCTGTCTCGGGGCAGTTGTCTTGTGACCTGGCAAACACGGTCAGCGACGGCCGAGGCCCTCCATACATGTCCGCAGGGTCCGAGCGACCGAGAGCGCGGTGAGACCGCTGGTTGCCGGATTCTCCGGGCTCGGTGTCGACGAGATCGAGAAAGCGAAGTCACCTGCCGATCCGCTCGCGGTGATCTCGTGGTGTGAGTCCACCTGACTGGGATCAGCCCGGATCTCCACCTGTGTCCGGTGCAGGGCCTCCTCCATCAGCTCGTCATCGTCGGCTGCGTCGAATCCGAGCCCACGCGTCGCCCAGGCAAGCGCGACGGTGATGTTGACATTGGCCGGGAACCTCACGATCGCCTCGGCAGGGGAGCCGGTGAAGATGGTCTGCGCTCCATCTGCCGGGGTCAGCTCATTGAGCCGGCGAACCTCCTCAGCGTCCATCCACGGTTGGATGAGGCCGGCCGGGGCCTTGGCCGTCCTGATCGACACGTCGTCGAGGGCCTGTGCCTGAGCAGCGGCCTCGAGGACGTCGAGCCCGCCGATCGCCCCATTCGTCACATGCAGCTCGCCCGGACCGGCCAGAAGTGCCTGCCTGGTCGGCCGATGCGCGAGGGCTCCGACGCTGGTGAGAACGATCGGAGTGCCAGCGGCCACCACGGCCGGACCATAGGCTTTGGCAGCTGGAACCCCCGCGCATTCGACCACGGCATCGGATGTGAGCTCGGCCCAGCGCGGTTCCGCAGGATGCTCGACCTCAATGAGATCGGCTCCCAGGCCACGATGCTCGACGTGCTTGTCGAGGTCGCGAACCAGGGCTGTCAGCCTCAGCCGCCCACTCGAAATCTCCGGATGCAGCAGCCGGGCGACATGTCGCCCGATAGCCCCGAACCCGATCATCGTCACCATTGCCGCTTCCCGCTCTGGACTCATGAGATCAGGGTACACATCGGCACTGACACGCAATGTCAGTGCGCCGGGGTACCGTAACGGTGTGGATGGGCGAGGCAGTGGAGAGGAACCGATGACGCAGACGAATGCCGGCGATGGAACAGCCGCCGATGGTGCGGTGGTAGGCGAGGACGGGCTCGCCCGAACGCCGTGGGCCTATGGTGACCCGCTGCTGCGCAGGTACTACGACACCGAATGGGGTATGCCCGTTCGGGAGGAATCCGGGATGTTCGAACGAATGAGCCTCGAAGGATTCCAAGCCGGATTGTCGTGGCTGACGATTCTGAAGAAGCGTGAACGCTTCCGACAGGTATTCAAAGACTTCGACGCCGAGGTGGTCGCGAAGTTCGGTGAGCCCGAGATCGAATCCCTGCTCGCCGATGCAGGAATCATCCGCCATCGCGGCAAGATCGAAGCCTGCATCGGAAACGCCAAAGCAACATTGGCGCTGCGCGAGGAAGGTGGCCTCGGCGACTTCATCTGGAGCTTCCAGCCGGAGACCACCCCGCGTCCCCGCGCGCTGAGCGAGGTCCCCACCACGAGCCCCGAGTCTCTGGCGCTGTCGAAGGCGCTGAAGAAGAAGGGGTTCCGGTTCGTGGGACCGACCACCATGTTTGCGCTCATGGAGGCGGTCGGTATGGTTGACACGCACGTCCTCGGATCCCATCGCCGAGGGGTCTCCGGAGTTTGGAATGACTGGCTGTAAGGCTGACGAATGATTGGCGAAAGGCTGGAATGAACGATATCCGAGTCAGCGCGCTCGTCCTGCTGCACCCGCTCGAACCTCTTCTGCTCATGGTTCGCAAAGAAGGCACGACGTCGTTCATGCTCCCCGGCGGCAAACCCGAAGCCGGTGAGAGCGCCGAGGCGACGATTATCAGGGAGATCAGCGAAGAACTGGGCCTGGCGCTGGAGGCCGGCCGCCTCTCCCCGCTGGGCACCTTCGCCGCGGACGCGGCCAATGAAGCCGACCACCGAGTGATCGGGGACGTGTTCTGCTATCAGGGACTGCCTGCAGAACTCGATGTCGATCGCATCAACCATCAGGCCGAAATCGCTGAGGCCGCGTGGTTTTCCTACGCCCCGATGCCAGTCGACACTGCTGAGCGTCAGTTCGCTCCACTGACCCGTCTGCAGGTCATTCCCGCGTTGGAAGCACGGGGCCTGCTCACGCAGTGAGGCTGATGCGATGACGCCCACGCGGTGAGGCTCAGACGCCCCCGCGTTGGAACGCCAGTTCGAGGACGAACAGGTGGACGGCGTGCCCCAGCACCAGGCCGGCGGTGAGGAAGCTGACGACGATGTCGACGACACCGAAAGCCGTGTAAGTCGGAGGGTCAACATAGCCAGGGGACTGCAGCAAGGTGGAACCGATGACGGTTGAGCCCACCAGGATTGCGATCAGACCGCTCGTCGACAGTTTTCCCATTGCCGCGAAGACCAGCAGCAGCGCTGTCAGGAGGAGGACCAGCAGCGCCATCAGGTCGTAGCCAGGTCCGAGTCGCACCACCTCCTGCCACAGGTTTCCGTAGATGATCGAGCTGTCTGGTTCCGACTCGTAGTAGGGGAAGAACGTCAGCGCGATGACCAGCAGGCACAGCGGGCCGTAGTAGCGGGCGTAGATGGCGTTGGTTCGCGTGATCCGTGAATTGAAGAGTTCGGCTCGGATCATCTGCTCGGGCAGAGTCATGTGCTGTCTGTCCTCACTGTCAGTCATCGCTCGTCGAATTCGGTGACCTTCGTGCCACGACGACGGTCGCCGCTGAAGCGAAGACGAGGGTGAGCATGCTCAGGCCGATGCCGAAGACCGAGAATCCCGGGCTCGGTGGGACCTGAAGACCGTTCCTCGCCTGAGATCCGATGCTTCCCGCCGGGGTCGTGGCCCCGCCGGTGCCGGTACCGGCGTCTGTATCGCCGGCGGGAATGACCGGCAGGACCGAGAACGACTCGCTCAACTGCTCTTCGTCCATGCTCTGCTCCGACGTGATCTCAGCCTGGTAGCCGCCCGCGTAGGTGTTGAGCGGTCGGCCGGGCGGGCCGCCGATTGGAAACGTCACCGTTCCATCGGCTCGGGCTCGTCTTCTGTCGTGGATAGCTTCGATGCCCCTCGGCGTGGATGCGATGTTGAGCCGCACTTCCTCACCTGGAAGGAAGCCGGTGGCAGTGATGGTCACCGCTTCGTTGTCGGTGATGAAGTCGGTGGTGGCGAGTGCCCGCGGACTGACGTCGACGATCGTCGGTACTCCGTCTGCGTAGTCGGCAGCAGCGGCAGAGCCAGGGTGCAGGGTGGTTCCCAGAATGCAGGCGGCGGCCATGACGGCCGAGGGGGTCCGCCAATTCGGTGAGCGCATGTGTATTCTCCAAACGAATGTCGAATGCGATTGTTCAGATGTGATTGGGTTCTGATTGAATTCGTCCGCAGACATTTAAATGGATCTATGCCTCGGGAAAAGAGAACCGTGGTGGAATGTGACCACAATGATTTCTCGGAATAGTCGCGGTGCTGCTTCGGCGATTGCTAAGAAAGCTACAGTTCGACGATTGCAGGAGACAAGGAAAGGACAAGACTCACCAGTCATGCCCGCGAAAGGCCGCGTGACAATATGGATTTCACGGCCATGTCGGGTGAGGACCGTTCTGTGTTGGACTCAGCCGCCAGCGGCAGGTTATATCGAGGTGGGACGGTGCTCAGCACCTGGTCCTGCCTGCGTCGTCGCACGCAGCAGTCGATTCGAGAGTGCACGGAGCTCCGCAATGAGCTCCGGTGAGTCCTCGACGACGAACTCGACGTCGAGCCTGGCCAGAGTCAGCGCCATGGTGCTGACAGTCTCCGCCCCGATCTTCACCGACGAGCGTTGTTCGTCGAGGGCTTTGACTGTGCCTTCGGCCGGCATCAGCATTGTCATGACCTCGGATGCCGCAGCGTCGACGGTGACTGTGGCCGCGTGTTTCCACCTGCTGGCCGAGACGTTGCGCTCGACGTAGGCGCCGATGTCTTCGGCCGGGAGGGCCCGGGGCTCGAAGCGTCGACCTCCGGGCAGTTTGGGCACGATGTGTTCGACCCGGAAGATCGTCCATGCTTCTTCCCCCGGGTCGAACGTCAGGAGAAACCAGCGATGCTGATGGTTCACTAGCCGGTAGGGCTCCACCTCGAACTCCCCGCCGCGCTCCCTATTCGATGGTGTGCCTCCTGGATCCGAAGAGGCGCCGGTCTCGGAGGTGTAGGTGAATCTGAACCTCTCGTGACTGTGGCAGTGCTCGATGATCAGGGTCAGCAGATTCGGGTCGACGATCGGCATCGGATGGTTGCCGGCCAGCGGGACTGTGAAATGGGCTAGGTTCTTCACACGGTTGCGCACGCTGGCGGGCAGTATCTGCTCGAGCTTCGCCAGAGCCTGCGCCGAAGTCTCTTCCATTCCGCCGATGATGCAGCTCAGGCCGGAGTGCAGGCCCACAGCAACGGCGACGGCCTCGTCAGGGTTGAGCAACAGCGGCGGCACAGCCGATCCGCCGGATCCCAGACGGTATCCGCCCTCCCCGCCGCGGGTGCCCTCGACAGGATAGCCGAGGTCGCGCAATGTGCCGATGTCGTTGCGGACCGTGCGTGAGCTGACGTTGAGGCGCTCCGCCAACTCTGTGCCGGACCAAGTGCGAGGAACCATCAGCAATGACAGTAATCCGAGTAGCCGCGCTGCTGTTTGTGACATTTTCTGTTGTCTCCCTGGATTTAGGAAGACCTCCTGCCTAATCAAACAATAGCATCGGAGGTCTGAATACGTAATGAGCTGAACGCGGCAGCGAAGCCGTGACGAAAATGGAGGAACAGAGGAATTCATGCATACGCAATTCGCTCCTCATTCTGGTTCGAGGAGACAGCGCGGAATGATTGTCAACGATTATCTGGATCGCTACAGATCAGCTCGGAAACAGGACAAAGGCTGGATTCTCGACGAGATCGTCGTCATGACTGGGTGGTCACGGGACCATGTCCGCAGGCTCCTGGCGCAGTTGGCACGAGGGCAGAAGCCGTTGCTGGACGAAGCTGACAGGCCGCGTCGCAGAGAGGGCAAATATTCCGACGAGGCCAGGGCTGCATTGGAGCAAGTCTGGGATTGGTCCGGTCGGCAGAGTGGAAAGTATCTGGCCGCCGCCATGCCTGTGCTGCTCGATGCTTTGGAGCGTCACGGTTCGCTGACAGACGGTGTGGATGGATACAGCCGGGGAGTGCGAGAAGAGCTGCTGTCCGTCAGCCCGGCCTCGATCGACCGTTACCTGCAGTGTGCCCGAACCTGTGACTTTGCGACTCGCAATGTGTCAACGAGGCGCTCTCACGCGCCCAGTGCCGAATTCCTCGACTTCGCCGGCGGGGAGAATGAGAATGAACCTGGCTTCTTCATGGCCGATACCGTTGCCCACACGGGTCCAGCCCTCAGCAAGGGTTCCGTATTCACCCTCAACGCTACGTGCCTGCACACTGGGTGGGTGTTCACTCGAAGCCTTGCAGACAACGCTCCTGACCTCGTCGCCGACACTCTGCAGTGGTCGCTCGACGAAATCACGGGCATTCCCTTCTGGGTCAACGCCGTCGAATTGAGCAACGCATGTGAGAGGGTCCATGAAGCGGTCGCCTCGTGGGCGCAGGCACTTGATATCCACTACAGCCCCGTGTCGAAGGATCATCGGCGAGACCGACTGCCGGAGGCTTCGAAGCATCAGCACCTGGTCCACGAGTACGGGTTCGTCAATCGCTATGACACCGAGGAGGCCAGGTGGGCGCTCAATCAACTGTGGAGGGCAGTCAATGATCGGTTGAATTTCTTCACGCCGATCCGGAAACCCGTCGCCTGGGTCAGGGACTCGGCCGGTCACCGCAAGCGGATCTACGACGACCCTGCGACGCCGCTGCACCGTTTGAGCGTCGCGGGCATCATGTCACCTGTTCAGGAGGCCGAGCTGATCACCTACCGCAACAGCCTCAACCCCGCGAAGCTCGCTGCAGATATCAGCCAGTGGCAGCACGAACTCAGTGAGATCGCCGATCTGGCGGGGTGAGTGGGCTGTCGCTCGTGGCGGGCGCTCCGGTAATCAAAACTTCAATCTTAGCAGGCAACCCTGCCAGGAAGCCACCCCGAAAGCGACTTTGGGGCAAGTCGATTTTGGGGGATTACAATCGCGTAACTTCCGGGTACAGTAAAGATCGATTGTGATCTGACCAACCTTCGAAACTCGGCACAATGTTACGTGCCGACCCGAGTCTGAATCGCACCCGATCGACTGGGATGCGGTCTTTCAGAAGGGACTGACCGAGGGTGGAGACGGACCACCTTCGCTGAGGATGTCGGTGTGCAGCCCGGCCATCCTCAAGCACCGGGCGAGCCGGTTGTCAGGAGAGCGTCTTGGGAGATGGCTATGGAGTTGCGTGCACTGATGGAAGAGGACGACTGGTGAGGGCGAGCGGGAGCCTGGCGCGGCGCAGCATACGGGAGAACTCATGATCCAAGCCCTCGCCATCGCCATGATCGCCTATGCGGGAGTGGCCGTGTTCATCATCATCCTGCTGTTGTCCAAAGCTGACTATGGACGATCATGGCGCGATCGCCGAGATGCGGCGCGGATGGGGTTCTTCGTCCCTGTCTGGCCGCTGTTGGTGGGGTACCTGATTTTCCGCGCGGTATCGCGCATGTGGCACATGGCCGATTGGGGTCAGGCGCGCTGACGGCGGTGACTCTGATTGTCCGGGGCGCTGACAGCGGCGTGACTGACTGCAGCGTGACTGACAGCAGCGCACCTTGTGCCAGCCGTTGCCTGGACTCAGTCGTTGGGCTGTCGCGAGTAAGCGATGAGCGCCCGGTACAGATCGAGCGGTGCGCAGTTGGCGCCCTTGGCCAGTGACTTCACCAGTTTCCGATAGGTCTGGTAGTCAGTGTGATTGGGGTTGGGCGATTCAAGCAGACCGTATTCGTGGAGGACACCCGTGGCGCGCGAGTCCATGATGGTGAATTTCTTCGGGTCATACACGGTGAGCAGAGTGCTCGCGAGCGGTCCGCCGACACCCGGCAGAACCTTGAGGAACGGCAGCCGCAGGTGGTTGGGTGTGTCCTCGTCGAGGGCCACTGCGGTCACATACTCGATGTCATCGGAGTCGAGACCCTCAAATGTCGCCTGAGCGGCGACGGCCTTCCACTCGGCGACCTTGAGGAAATGCTTGCGCTTGTACGACTCGCGCTTGACGACCTTGGGCCCAATGGAATCGAAGATCTCCGCCTCGGCATCCGTGACCATGTACTGAGGCTCGAACCGCAGTACGAAGGCCGTGTCAATGACGCCGCTGGAATGGGTTTCGGTAGAGGAGTTCATTCCGTGATTGTACAGAGGGGCACTAGACGGAAGATGAACTTCTGACGATGTATCTTCACCCGAGCTCGCGGACCTCGCCGCGTCCTCGTCCACGGTTCTGAAGTCATCGACCTGGCGGGGGAGTCGGTGGTGAGGGGGACATTTGGGACGGCATGGCGGGGCTGAGCAGACGCTGAGAACGACTACGATGTCAACGTATTGCAGAGCATCCAGCAGTCCGTCCCCGCGGCAGGAGAAAGTCATGGCCGAAAAGATTCCCTCTCTTGCCGAGCCACCCGTAACTCGCGTCGAGACACCCGCGGTGAGGCCGCCGTTGACTGAAACGGATGTCTCAGCCGGCGAGGAACGAGCATTGAGAGATCGAGTGAGAGGTCGAGCGCACACGCTGGCGCGAGGCAGGAACGGGATCTTCACCAATACGATCCGGCACATGTTCAGTGATCAGGGACTTGATCTGGCGGCGGGCTTGGCGTTCTACGCACTGCTGTCGATGGCCCCAGCCACGCTGGCGCTCGTGTCGATGCTCGGCGTCTTCGGTGAGGCGAAGTCCACCACCGAGGCGGTTCTGGGCCTGGCCTCTGATCTGTCGACCGAGGCAGCCGAGGCGATCCGTCCGATCGTCACCGAGCTGGCGTCGACACCGGCTGCCGGTCTCACCCTTATCGTCAGCGTCGGCGTCGCGATCTGGTCATCATCGAAATACGTCGGTGCCTTCGGCCGCGCGGCGAACAGAGCCTATGCGGTTGAGGAGACGCGGCCGCTCTGGAAGCTCAAACCGATGATGCTGCTCATCACATTGGTTCTGTTGCTGCTCATGGCCGGGCTCGGCCTGCTGCTTGTAGTCTCGGGACCCATCGCGGAATCCATCGGCAGGCTTGTCGGTTTGGGCCCGGTGGCGGTGATGATCTGGAACATCGCCAGGTGGCCGGTGGTGATCTTCTTCGTCATGCTCGCAATTGCTCTTCTCTACTATGCGACTCCGAACGTGAAGAAGTCGAAGTTCCGCTGGTCGAGCATCGGGGCATTCATCGCGCTGATCACCCTGATCGTGGTCTCACTGGGATTCGTCCTCTACATCAACAATTTCGACAACTACAACGCCGCCTACGGTGCCATCGGTGGTGTGATCGTCGGGTTCGCGTGGCTGTGGATGGTGAATCTGGCTCTGATCTTCGGCGCGGAACTCGATGCTGAGATCGAAAGGCCGCACACCTCGGATTGAGACACCTTATACCTGACACCTGATTGGATACCTGGCACCTGATTCCGGAACGCGGCACCGGGGCTTGGGCCGGAGGCGCCCGGACTTCGGCCCCGGCCACCCGGTGCCGTATGGTCAAATCATGAGCTCCGAGAAGTCTGACGGTTCGACGTTCACCCCAGCGCTGCTGGGCCTTGTGTGGACTGCGATGTTCGGATTTTCGGCGTTCTTCTTCAGCTATTCGACGATGGTATCGATCGCGGCCGTCAACGGACTTTCGACGGTCACCGGCGGTTCGGTTCTGACGACGATGATGGTCGGCGTCATCGTCGCTCAGCCCTTCGCGCCGTGGGTAGGCAGAGAACTTGGTCTCAAGGGCGCATTGTTCTTTGCGCTGGGTCTGCAGCTGCTGGGACAGGTCCTCGGTCTGACCGTACCCGCACCGCTGCTCGGCCTGGTGTTGGCCGGACTGTGCGGGGGAGTGGGCTTCGGACTCTTCGTGGTTCTGGCCAATGCCGCGGTGCCGTCCACGACGTCTCCTGGCCGCATCGGCAAGGCCCTTGGCTTCTTCGGCGGAATCACTTCATTGGCCTCTGCCGTCGGAGCCCCATTCGGACTGTGGCTGGTCGGCACGATCCCCGTCTGGACCTTCAGAATGATTGTGTGCTTTTCGCTGCTCCTGGCGGTGCCGACCGTCGTGAGATTCCTGCCGGGCCGAGAACCCAGACCGGCGAAGACTTCGACGAACGATTCCGGGGCGACAGTTCGCAGCGGAACGAGAGAGCGCAGGTCACGGCGCAGGGCAGGTCGAAGCCTCGGTGAAATCCTGTACCTGGTCATCATGCTCTGCCCGTTCCTCATCGGTATGGTCGTCTTCGGTCTGATCATCGGATTCGGACCGGGCGAGGACGTCGCTGGAGCTGCTCTGTACATCGGCGCAATGCAGGTGTCGGCCGTGGTCGGACGGTTCGCCGCCGGTGCCATCGCAGACCGATTCTCCCCGTTTGCGCTCAATCTGCTGGGCCTTGCCATGGCTGTCATCGGACTGGTCGTCGCCGTCATGGTGTTCGGCGGGATGCTCTTCCTGGCGATGATGATCATCGGCCTGGGTTTGGGCACACTGCAATCGGCGAGCCTGGTGATGGCGTTTTCCAACGTCAGCACCCCGGCGAAGGCCAGCGTCGCCTGGAACATGAATTTCGATATCGGATTGGCCATTGCCGGAGTTCTCGGAGGTCTCGGCTTCACCTACCTCGGCGATACAGCGACATTCCTACTCTGCGCATTGCTGCTGCTTCTCAGCGGTGTGGTGTCCTGGATTCTGCGAACGCTGCGCCGCTCAGGCTAGCTGCCGGAGCCGCTCACTGTGACTCCATTGTGGAGCCAGCTTGGGTATCCAGATCAGCCAGCAGCCCCACAGCGGCCCGCGTGTATTCGCCGATCCAGCGATCGTGGATGCGCTTGATCGGTAAGGGAGCCAGCGCCAGCTGGCGGGTCCTGCCGACGCGACGCCCTCCGATCAGCTCCGCTCGCTCCAGGACACGGATGTGTTGGAGGACCGTCGTGCGATCGAGATCGGAGAAGGCGGCGCAGACCTCTCCTGTGGTGCGGGGCTCGTCGCGCAGCATGTCGAGGATCCTGCGACGGGTGGAATTGGCCAGCGCTTTGAACACCGCATCATCGCGTTCGTCCTCATCAACAGGGGAAGCCATTCCATTTGCAGGCGACATGTGATAAAAATATCACATGAATGATGAGCAGAGCACCAAAGATGCACAGCTGGAAGAACTGTCTTTCACCGTCATGGGCTACATCTCGAAGACCCCGCACGAGACCTTCGAGGCAGTGGCTGATCCAGCGCAGCTCTCGAAGTACTTCACCACAGGCGGTGCGCGCGGACGTTTGGAGTCCGGCGCCGAGGTGACCTGGGACTTCGCCGATTTCCCCGGTCGGTTCCCGGTTGAGGTCCTCGAATCCGTTCAGGACGAGAAGATCGTCATCGCGTGGGAAGGTACGGAGCATGCCACGGCGAAGTCCACGACGACGACCTTCGAGTTCTCTCCTGTCGATGACGGAGCGCGGACTCTTGTCACGGTGACCGAGAAGTCGTGGCAGACGACCATCGGGGGCGCAGAGGGTGCCTTCGGCAACTGCATGGGCTGGACCGGCATGCTCGCCGCTTTGAAAGCCTGGGTCGAATACGGCATCGACCTGCGCGAAGGCTTCTACAAGTAGTCAGTCCGATCTTCCGCAGGTGGTCAGTTTGAGGTGATTCGACCTGCGGACCCTGGGGAATGAGGCGGGGCCATGGTCAGCTTCACTCCACGTCTCGCCTGAAAATGCTAGATGAGAATCAACGAGGTTGCTGCCAAGAAGATCGCGTGCACCGGGTTTTTCAGTCGGCGGCCTTAGCGCGAACAGCGCGTCGGTGGGCAGCGCTCTGCTTGGCCTCTGCCTCGAGTTTGGCCAGACCTCCTTTGAGGATCGACTCGGCCTGCAATCCTGGTAGAACCATGACCCCGTCCTCATCGGCGACGATGTAATCACCCGGGTGGCACACCACTTCTCCAATGGAGATCGGGACCTGATGGCGTCCGGGGCCATGACGATATGGCCCCGCCGGTGTCACTGCCCGAGCGAATGTCGGAAAGTCGAGTTCGGCAATTCCGCTGACATCGCGAACTGCGGCGTCGAGTACGACTCCGACGGCGCCGGCGTCACGAAGGCGCTCGGCGATCAGGTCACCGATCAGAGCACGTTCCGTCTCTGCACGACCGTCGATGACGACGACAGCGCCCGGACGGATGTCGGCAATCGCGTCATGGATCGCCTTGTTGTCGCCAGCTCTCGTTTCAATTGTGAACGCGCGTCCGGCGATCCGCGGAGATGCCCAGACTGGTTTGATCGCGGAGTGCATGAGTCCGCGACGTTCATTAGCATCGCCCAATGCTGGAGTCGGAACCTCGGCCAGGGCGGCCGCAAGATCGTCTGCCTTCGACCGCGCGTACCGCAGGTGAGTAGCCAAGGCACCTTCTGTAACGGTGGAGGAGACGCCGAGCTCTGCGAGTACGCCGAGACTGTCCTCGAGTTCATGGCTGCGCCTGCCAGCGTGCAACCGTGTCGTGTGGTCGAGGCGATTGATGGTGGAATCACCGTCGTTGAGCCATTCCGCGATCTGTTCCTTCATCCACTGCTCGCCGTCGAAGGCCCGTGCAGCATCCATTGACTCTGCGATCAATGCGGCGAGGCTCTTGACGAAGACGCTGCGGACCAGCTTCCGCTGCGATGCTGAGCCGATCTCCTCACTGATCACAACTGTCTTAGCGCCGATCTGAGACAGGAGGGATGCGCCCGACTGTGCCCGCGGGCCGGCGAGGAGCACTGTGACGTTCGGGCCGAACTTCATCACAGAGCCGAGGACGGCACCGTCGACTAGCTGAGTCTCGTTGCCCAGGGCCGTGGCGACCTCGCGCTTACACCCAGGCGATGCGGCGTTGAGGTCAATGAAGACCGCATCGTCCTTCAGGTGCGAACCCGCATCCGCTGCGGCGCCTACCGCGAAGCGTGCAGTTGTGAGGCTGAGGATGAGGTCGGCATCAGCGACTGCCGGGCCGACGGAGTCGAATCGGGCGACATTTTTCGGGGTCGGGGTGTCCGCCGGATCAAAGGCAGAGACACCCCACCCGGCTGTCGCGAACGCTGATGAGAAGACTCGGCCTGCTTCTCCGAGACCCAGAATGGATACGCGCATTATTCCTCCATTGAAGTGATGCGAAAGCTGTTGGGAACTTACTGTGCGGCACTCGCTCTTGCGCTTGTGACCGTTGCCACGTACTGTACATCGAGTGCATTGCAATCGCATACTGCGAATGTCAATTGCACCAGATGCAAACCATCGGGCTTGACGAAGGAGACATATGCCCATTGCGTTGATTGCGCTGCTGGTGTTCATCGCGGTTTTGATCGTGTGGAACGTTGCCTTCAAGCGCTCTATGAGTGAAGCCATGATCATCGGCTTTATCGCCACCTGCCTGTTCGCCGGCCCACAAGCGCTCACCGTCGCGTGGGACGGCATCGCCTCGACTACGGAGAACGAAGTCGTCTACGCGGCACTCGGATTCGTCTTCATGACGTATCTGATCGACCAACTCGGAATCATGCAGAAGATCCTCGACCTACTGAACTCGGTGTTCGGCAAGGTTCGTGGTGGACCCGCCTTTGTCGATACCCTCGCTTCCAGCGTCATGGGAGCTCTGTCCGGATCGAATTCGGGCAATGCCGCCTCAACCGGCGCGATCACCGGGCCGTGGATGGTCAAGGAGGGGTGGAAACCGTCCCGGGCTGCGACAGTTGTCGCAGGCAACTCGGCGATGGGTGCCGCCCTTCCTCCGAGCACGTCCATGGTCATCATGCTCGGCTTCGCCGGGGGACTGGCATCGACAGGCTCGGTCTATCTCGCCCTGCTGGTCAGCGGTCTCTACCAGGTCTTCTACCGTCTTCTGCTGATCACCTACTTCGTGTGGCGGGACAACATCAAGGCCGGTAATGGCATCGATGTGCTCTCGAAAGGTCAAGCCTGGAAACAGGGTCGTGTTCCGATCCTCATCTACCTCGGAGCGCTGATTCCGATCGCTGTCACCATCGGACCGCTGGCATCCTTCTTGGAGAATGCGACAGAGGTCGGTGACGCCATGGGCGATATCTCGATCATCACGTGGATCCCTATTCTCATCATTCTCTTTGCGGTGCTCATCGGTTGGAAGAAGATTCCTAAGACGAGGCAGGGACTCTACGAGCTGATAGCCGGTTCGATCCCTCGGTTGGCCCCCATCGGTGTTCTGCTCTTCTTCGCCATTGCTGCCAGTTCGGTGCTCACCGAACTCGGCTTGGCGCGAGACATTGAGAGCACTCTCAGTGGTTTGGACCTGCCGAAATGGGTTCTCGTCGCCATCGTAGTTGTTCTGGTGGCGCTCATCGCCGGACCGCTTTCGTCGACGGCCACAGTGTCCGCCATCGGCCAGGTGTCGATGTTGTCGATGATCGCTGTGGGAATCGATCCGGTCCTCGCGATCACCGTGGTCCTGGTTGCGGCGTCTACGGAGGGATCCTCACCGCCTGCCTCAGCACCGATCTTCATCGCTTCGGGCATCGTCAAGGCAAAACCCGAAACGACATTCGTCCCCCTGATCGTCTACTACCTGTTGCCGGTAATGCTCATCGCAATTCTGGTGGGCATCGGGATTCTCCCAGTGCCGATGCAGGGTTAGGAGAACTCTCATGACTCAGCCGACAACTGCGAGCTCGCGACTCATACGGTCGCTGTTCGTCATCGTATTCAGCTTGTTTCTCATCACCGGGTTCGTTCTCGTGTTCGCTCAGATCATCGGTCTGATCATGACGAATCCGACCCTGGTGACCTGGGCATCGAGCACGCTCAATGCCCCTGCGGTGGTACTGGCCTCGGTCAGCGGAATCATCGCTTTCATCTATACCTACACGGACAAGTCAGCAGCATCCGCTGACGAGGAGGAGTGACACACTTGACGCAAGAACCCACCAGCTCATCAGCGAGTGCCGATTCATCACGGGGTGCGCTGGACGGCCTCAAGGTGCTCGACATGTCGACTCTGTTCGCCGGTCCGATGTGTGCGACGCTCCTGGGCGACTACGGGGCCGAGGTCATCAAGGTCGAGAATCCGAGGCAGCCGGATGCGGCACGCGGGCACGGTTTTCAGAAGGACGGAACCGGACTGTGGTGGAAGACGCTTGGACGCAACAAGAAGACCGTCGCCGTCAACCTCAAAGAACCAGCCGGAGTAGACCTCATTCGCAGTCTACTTGCGGACGTCGACATCATCGTGGAGAACTTTCGCCCCGGTGTCATGGCTAAATGGGGACTGGGATACGAGGCTCTCTCGGAGATCAATCCGGGCCTGATCGTCGTCAGCGTGACCGGGTTTGGGCAGTTCGGCCCCAAATCCAGTGAGCCCGGATTCGGTACTCTCGCGGAGGCGATGAGTGGGTTCGCGTCGATGACAGGCCAACCCGATGGTCCGCCCACCCTGCCGCCCTTGGCACTGGCCGATTCCATTGCCGGAATCATGGGCGCCTTCGCCGCGGTGACGGCGGTGCATTCGCGCCTGTCTGACGGTCAGGGGCAGCACATCGATATGTCACTCATCGAACCTATGCTCTCCGCGCTGGGCCCACAGGTGAGCGTCTTCGACCAGTTGGGCCTGGTGCCCAAACGGCTGGGAAATAGATCCGAGAACAATGCTCCGCGCAATCTCTACGAAACGGCCGACGGTCGATGGCTGGCGGTATCGACGTCATCTCAGTCGATCGCCGAACGAGTCATCGAGCTTGTCGGGCACGGTGAATATGTCGAGCAAAAATGGTTCAAGTCGGCCAAGGGCCGAGTCGAACACGCCGATGAACTCGACGATGCCGTCGCCACCTGGGTGAGAACGAAATCATCGCACGACGCATTAGCGGCATTCCGGGAGGCGCACGCCGCAGCCTCGCTGGTCTACAACGCTGAGGACATCATCGAGGACGAACAGTACAAGGCGTTGGGATCCGTCATCGATATCGACGACCAGGATCTCGGCTCAATGAAGATGCTCAACGTTCCGTTCCGCATGTCACACACGCCCGGCCGTGTCGAATGGACAGGCCGGGGCCATGGGCAGGACACGGACGAGGTGCTGTCCGGACTCGGCGTGGACGCGGAGACGATTGCTGATCTGCGCTCCCGGGGGGTGGTCTTATGAGCGAGATTTGCACCTGGCTCTATACTCCGGCATCGAGTGGTGGCAAGTTGGACAAGGCTCTGCACCGTGGTGCCGATGCGGTCATCTTCGACCTCGAAGATGCTGTCCACGTCGATCGGAAGACCAGCGCCAGAGCCGAGCTTGTCGAGTTCCTTTCGTCGGTGAGCGTGCTTCCCGTGAGCGAGTCACCGGACAGCAGCGCAGCAATTTCGCGGATCTTCGTGCGTGCGAACGCTTTGGATTCGCCCTGGGGAGTCGATGATCTTAACGCGATCGCTAGGCTGCCCGCTGTTGAAGGGATTCGCGTCCCCAAGGTCGAATCGTTGGCCGATCTTAGTCGAATCGAATCCATCATCAGTGCGGGAAAGAAGATCCAAATTCTGTTGGAATCACCCCTGGGTCTGGCGGCGCTCGAGGAACTCTGCCGGGCAGATGGATCGTCGAGTGTCTCCTTGGGTGACAACGACCTGCGGGCGGTGCTCAATCTTGAAGGTGAAGTGGTTCTTGACCAGATCCGGATCCGACTGGTCATGGCGTTGGCTGCCGCAGGGAAAGAAGCTCCTTCCGGCTCCGTCTATCCGCGAATCAAAGATCTCGAGGGTCTGCGAGCTGATTCGGTCAAACTGCGGGGGATGGGCTTCTTCGGCCGGACCGTTCTGCATCCCATGCAACTGGAGACTGTGCGAGATGCATTCCGTCCCGACAGTGAAGAGGTCGACTGGGCACACAGCGTCGTCGAGGCTGCTGACAGAATCTCAGCGCAGGGGAGCGGAGCGGTGATGTTGTCCGACGGACAGTTCGTCGATCGGCCGTTCGTGGTTCGGGCGGAGACGATCCTGCGTCGTGCGGGTGTTGATAGGCGTCAGCTGTAGCTCTTCATTCGGCTGATCTCGTGTCCTGCTGAGGTCAGGGAAGGTAGAACCTTTTCGAGCTGTTCCTGCGTCGTACTGTCGCTGGGTCCTGTCAATGACAGGGACCCAGCGACAGTCTCGTCTGTGAAGAGTGGCACTGAGATGGACGCGATACTGATATCGCGTTCACCGATGGAGACGAGGTGGCGATCGTGTCGGATCCCTTTGAAGTCCTCGAGGATCTCTGCAGCTGTCAGTACATGATGCGAGGTGGTCTCATGACCGTCGCCGAGTGCCGCGACTTCCTCCTGCTGTTGGGTTGGCATGAAGGCGGCGATCGTTTTGCCAGACCCGATGAAGAGAGGCAACCAGCGTCCGATCGGCTGCTGATACTGCATCGGTTCGAAGCCATCGACTCGAACTGAGAGTAGTCGCTCCAGTCCGCTGAGCAGGTGAAGGGTCGACGTCAGTCCGGTCTGCCTAGTCAGGCTCTGCATGACAGGACGGGCGAACTGGCTGAGTGGGTCATTGACCAGGTACCCGTGCGTGAGCCGTAGCACGGCCGCACCGAGGCGGTAGCGCTGATCCTCTTCGACGACGTAGTTCGACGCCTGCAGAGTGGACAGAATCCGCGACACCGTTGCACTGTGCAGCTCGACCGCTTCGCCGATCTCTTTGAGGCGCAGAGGTCGTTGTGCTCGTTCCAGGGTCTGCAAAATTGTGACGGCTCGTTCGACAGCCCTGATGTGGGGCTGCGAGGGTTTCGACATGTGTTTACCTGAAATCCTGGAAGCTGAAGATCATCTGGCCAGCAGACTCTCTTTCCAACGGGGCGGGGAGTCTGTTGCTTTGGCTTATTCTAGTGCCGAAGTCGGTGGAGAGGGCCTCAGTTGCTGCGACGGTGACATAGGAGACGTGTCAGTTCCCTCAGTCCTCTACTTTAAGCCCGTGCGAGTTCTTGATGAAGAAGGACCCGACGATCCCGAATATGCCGATGACAGCGGCAACGAAGAAGGCGACGTCCGCGCCGTGAACCAGCCCCTCGACTCCGTAGACTTCGGGGTCGCGTGTACTTGAGACCATGATGGTGACCAGGACAGCGGTACCCACCGAGGCGGCAATCTGGCGGAAGGTGTTGTTCAGCGCCGTCCCGTGTGGGATGAGGCTCTGCGGGAGCTGATTGAGTGCTGCAGTGGTCACCGGCATCATCACCATGGCGACGCCGAACATACGGATCGTGTTGACCACGGCAAGGAAGATGAACGAGGTGTCTGCCTCGAGGTCGGCAAACAGGAATGTTGTGACAGTGAGCAGGGTGAACCCGGCCACGGCCAACCATCTGGCGCCGATGGCGTCGAAGATGCGCCCGGTGACCGGCGACATCAACCCCATCACTGCCGCACCCGGCAGAAGCACCAAGCCTGATTCCATGGCGGAGAAGTCGTTCATGTTCTGCATGTAGAGCGGCAGGATCATCATGCCGCCGATCATGACGATGAAGACGCACATACCCAGTGCGGTGTTGAGGGTGAACATGCGGTAGCGGAGCACTCGGAACTCGAGCATCGGCTGGTCCAGCTTGAACTGGCGAGGAATGAAGATGGCCAAGGAGATCACACCTATGGCGAGGGGGATGATGACCTCGAGGCTCAGCCAACCTGCGTCACCAGCGGTTCCGAAGCCGAAGAGCAGCCCGCCGAAGCCGAAGGTCGAGAGGATGACCGAGGCGACGTCGAGCTTGGGGTAGGTGCGTTCGGTGACGTTCTTGAGGATGAAATAGGCGACGATGATGTCGATGATCGCAATCGGCAACATCATGTAGAAGAGAACTTCCCAGGGCAGGTGATCAACGATCCAGCCCGAGAGGCTGGGCCCGATTGCCGGAGCGAAGGCGATGACGAGGCCGAATGTGCCCATGGCGGTACCGCGCTTCTCCACCGGGAAGATTGCGAAGAGAATGGTCTGCATCAGCGGCATGATGATGCCGCCGCTCGAGGCCTGAATCACACGACCGAGAAGAAGGATGGGATAGGTAGGTGCCAGCGCACAGACCAGCGTGCCGACGATGAAGAGCAGCATTGCTGTGAGGAAGAGCCCGCGGGTGGTGAATTTCTGGATCAGGAAGGCCGTGATGGGAATCATGATGCCGTTGACCAGCATGAAGCTCGTCGTCACCCACTGCGCGGCGCTGGCCGTGATGTCGAAGGACTGCATGAACGCGGGCAGCGCAGTGTTGAGTAGCGTCTGGTTGAGGATGATGACGAAGGCACCGGAGACAAGGACTGCCAGGACCACATTCCGATTGATCGGCTTGCCATCGGCTGCTATGTACTGCCTGTCGTCCTCTTTTGTCACTGAACTTCCCTCTTTCCCCTCAGCATCTGCCTACGACGGCACGGTCGGCAGCAGTGCAGATCCGACCATCCGTTCCGCGTCGGTGCTCAACCGCGCCGTGCGAGTCTACTCCCCGTCGGATCGGCCTCTGGGGACAGGGTGTCGGCGGAGGTCAAGGACAGAGGACGCAGGATCAGGCACCATGTCTGTGAGCTGACCGTGCTGATCGGCGCCCCGGTCACCTGGCTGAGGGGCGACCTGGGCACGATCGGCAGGCGACTACCTGATCACACGATCCTGATCGGCCTCACACGATCCTGGTCGGCGGAGATTTCGTCTTCGACGGATCCGTGACAGGCAGATCACCGAGGGCATCATCGATGCGCGCGAGCACCTCGGTGTCGAGCTTCACTCCGGCTGCGGCAACATTCGACTCCACCTGCTCAGGGCGTGATGCGCCGACGAGAGCGGTTGCAACATTGTCGTTGGCGAGCACCCAGGCGATCGCGAGCTGCGCCATGGTCAGGTTCAGGTCGGCCGCGATCGGCTCCAGCTTGGCCACAGCATTGAGCGTCTCATCGTCGAGATAGCGGTCGGTGATCATGTCCTTGCCGCCCTTCTCATCGGTGGCACGTGAGCCGGCAGGGGCAGGCTGGCCCGGCTTGTACTTGCCTGTGAGCACACCCTGGGCGATCGGTGACCACACAACCTGCGAGATCCCGAGTTCCTTCGAGGCCGGGACGACCTCTGACTCGATGACGCGCCAGAGCATGTTGTACTGCGGCTGGTTCGACACGAGCTGGATGCCCAGGTCTCGGGCCAGGTAGTGCGCGGCACGCAGCTGATCGGCGTTCCACTCGCTCACGCCGATGTAGAGGGCCTTGCCCGCGCGGACGAGATCCGCGAATGCCTGCATCGTCTCTTCCAGCGGTGTCTCATAGTCGTAGCGGTGGGCCTGGTAGAGGTCGACGTAGTCGGTGCCCAGGCGGGACAGGGAGCCGTTGATGGACTCCATGATGTGTTTGCGGGACAGGCCGGTGTCGTTGTGACCTTTGGGGCCGGTCGGGAAGTACACCTTGGTGAAGATCTCCAAGGATTCGCGACGCTGGCCCTTGAGGGCATCGCCGAGGACCTGTTCGGCCACGGTGTTCGCATAAACGTCCGCGGTGTCGAAGGTGGATATGCCGTTGTCCAAGGCTGCATGAACGCACTTCGTTGCCGTGTCGTTCTCCACTTGGGAGCCGTGGGTGAGCCAGTTTCCGTAGGTGATTTCCGAGATCTTCAGGCCGCTGTTTCCAAGATATCTGTGCTCCATGGACTCAGCCTACTGCTGGGAGGCAAGCTTGTCAGTGCCGCCGGAGCATCGTCGATTCGAATGCCGCTGACGTCCTCGCCGAGGTGGCCGTGGGCGGTGCGTTCTCCGCGAGGTGTCCGCGCAGGATGTCCGCGAACCCGGTGGAGTCGCCCTCTCGCAGGTGTTCGACCAGGGAAACGTGCTCAGCGATGATCTCCTCACATCGGCCGAGAAGGCGGTCTCCCGAGGCGAAGAGGATGAAGCGGTGCCGGTCGGAGAGCCGTGAGTACAGTTCCAGCATCACGGCGTTGTCTCCGGCCTCGACGAAACCACGATGGAACTCAAGTGTCAGGTCGATGAAGGCGGCGACGTCGCCTTCATCGAAGGCCGTCTGCTGTGCTGTGATCGAGCGTTCGAGAGCCTCGGCGAGTTTCTGTCTCAAGGCATCCGGGGCCCGGTCGACGGCCGTCGTCTCCAGGACGAACCTGGCGTCGGCGAGTTCGGCGACCGTGCGCTCATCGACTCCTTGGACGATGGCCCCGCGCTTGGGATAGATGACGATCCACCCCTCGTCCTGGAGGCGAGCAAGAGCAACCCGCACCGGTGTGCGGCTGACCTGGAGGTCGGATGCCAGGCCGGTCTCGCCCAGCATGGTCCCAGGCTGGTGAGTGCCGTTGAGGATCTGGGCGCGGATGAGCTGGTAGGCGCGCTCGGCCGCGCTCTGGGTCTCGCCGCTGCTGGTCATGACCGCAATCTTCTCATTTGCCGGATCGAATTCCCTCCTGCGTCTGTGTCAATCTGCTCTCTCAACTTACATGCGAAGCATCCTCGACGTCCTTCGCCAATCCGGACCTCTGAGTCCGGCCGGGCCAACGCATCAGAGGAACGGCCCGGATTGAGAATGCCAGGGCGATGAGGAGCACGATGGTGGCCATCATGTTGATCCACAGGAAGCCTCCGGCCTGCAGCACGGTGCCGGCCAAACCTGCCATGAGAGCGCCGCCGAGGTTCATCGCCGAATCCGACGCCCCCTGCAGGGGGACCTTCGCCTGACGCGGCACCGAGGCTGTCAGCAGCGCCGATCCTCCGATGAGGAACATCGACCAGCCGATGCCGAGGAAGATCAGCGCCGTGCTGAGCAGAATCATGGACGAGACCTCGGAGGCGGCGTCGACGACGCCGAGGGTGATGGCGGTGGTGAAGACGAGGACGCCGCCGGCGATCACCGTTCCTGGTCCGAAGCGATCGGCCATCCACCCGAATACGGGGGAGAGGGCGTACATGCCGGCGATGTGCACGCTGACGACGATGCCGATCGCGCCGAGAGAGAATTCCTGGTGGTCCATGTGCACGGGCGTCATGACCATGACGTTTGTCATCATCATCTGACCGGCGATGATCGTGACCATGGCAAACAGGGGCACCGGGCGGGCGGCGGCGAAGCGCAGCGCCGGACCAAGCTTCATCGTCGCAGTCTCAACAGTCGGCTCATCGGATTCAGCGCTCGCCTCGGTGGCTCCTGGTTTGATCTTCTTGGTCAGCGTTGATGCGACTAGGGTCGCCAGCCCGAAGGCAGTCATCGAGATCAGGTAGGGACCGGCCAGTTCGTTCATGCCCAGTGCCGCGCCGAGGTGGGCGCCGGGTTCGGTGAAGCTGGGCCCGAGGACAGAGCCGATGGTCGTCGCCCACACCACCAGTGACATGGCCCGCCCAGCGGATTTCGGATCGACGAGGTCGACGGCCGCATAGCGAGCCTGCAGGCCAGACGCGGTCGCGGAGCCGCACATCATCATGCCCACCATGAACAGCGGCAGGAACGAAAACGCGACACCGAGGAGGACGACCGTCGCACCCAGGGCGCCGATGCCGAATCCCAGCGTCAGTGCGGTTCGCCGACCGGCTTTGCCCGCCAACACGGCCAGGGGGTAGGCGATGAGGCCGGCGCCGAGGATGACGCTCATCTGCGCGATGCCCGCCATGGAGGTCTTGCCGGTGATCTCCTCGGCCAGCAGACCGCCGACCGCGTAGCCGGAGGCGATTCCGGCTCCGGAGAGCAGCTGCGCGGTGATCAGTTTGGCCTGTGCCGAAGTCCGGGTCTTCATCGACGCCTTCCGTGTTCTGTGGAATATACTCACACAATGTATCTTGGATCCATCTTGGATACAAGATGATCTCACCCCCCGGAGAGGTGGCTCCATCGTTGTGTGCTCAGCGCATTTTCACAGGGCGTAAGTGCTCGGACACTTGTGGGCGATCGTGATGTGCTGCTCAGTGCCCGGTGCCTCGAGTTCGTCGATGACTGCCACAGCGAGGTCCTCGGCGCTGATGTGTGATCGTCCGACATGATCGGTCAGGAGGGTCGTCGTGCCCTGCCGGTAGGAGCCGGTGCGAATTCCGGGTTCGAGTACGGCAGGTGGGCTGAGATAGGTCCAGTTCTGATGGGTGTGTTCGGCGCAGGTCGCGAGTTGGGTGACGCTGGCGGCGGCGGTGGACCGCCACCTTTTCGGAACGAAGGCGGGGCTGTCGACCACTAGCCGATCGTGCTCCTTGGGTGAGTGCAGCGGTCCGGCACCTCCCACGACGAAGACGGGAATGCCGGCGCGGGCGCTGGCATCAAGGACCACCTTGGTAATGGTGACGAACGCATCTTCTTCGCCGGGAACCGCTCGGACGGTGAGCACTGCGGCCTCGACGCCGTCCAGTACATTGTCGATATCGGTGGCACTGCGGGCATCTGCCTGTTTCGATGTCACCTCTCTCCGGGTGTGGTGCGGCGCCGCGCGTGAGGCGGCGATGACTTGATGGCTGCGGTCGGCTGCCTCGGTGACAATGCGAGAGCCGACCATTCCGGTGGCTCCGATGACTGCAATCCTCATGATCTTTCTCCGTTCTGGGTGAAGAGTCGGGTGAGTGGCGGGGCGGCCAGTGGCCGACGTCGAGTGAAGGTCGGCGGTGAGAGCTGTCCGCAGAACAGTGCGGCCAGGGCAAGAGCGAAACCGGCGAGCTGGGTGAGGTTGAGCGATTCCCCGGCGAAGGCGACACCGAGCGCGGTTGCGACCAGGGGCGAGAGCAATCCAAGCAGGGCCGTTGCAGTGACGGGAAGTCTGCCCAGGCCACGGAACCACAGAGTGTAGGCCAGCAGCCCGCCGATGAGGCCCAGCCACAGGTAGCCAATCACCCCGGCGCTGTCGATGGACTCGGGGAGGCCTTCAAGCAGCAGGGTGGGGGCCAATAGGACAAGACCGCCTGCGGTGAGCTGCCAGCCGGCGAATCCCACCGCGCCGACTCCGGGCGGGCGCCCCCAGCGTTTGACGAGGATGACTCCGGTGCCCATCGCGCTCGCCCCGCCGATGCCAGCGAGGACGCCGATCAGATCGAAGCCGGCGCCCGGACCCAGCACCACCATCCCGACTCCCATGACACCGATGAGTCCCCAGGCCAGACGCCAGCGGGAGAGGCGCTCGCCCAGGACGGTGACGGCGAGGACGGTGATGAGGATCGGCTGCGTTGCTCCCAATGTGGCAGCCACCCCGCCGGGGAGGCGCTCGGCGGCAACGAAGAGCAGCGGGAAGAACAGCCCGATATTCAAGGTTCCCAGCACACCGATCTTCCACCACCAGTCGCCGTAGGGCAGTCGACGGGCGATGAGCAGGCCCAGGATTCCGGCCGGAAGCGCACGCATGAGGGCTGCAGACAGCGGATGGTCGGCCGGCAAGAGTGCAGTCGTGACGAGGTAGGTGGTGCCCCAGGCGATCGGTGCCAGTGCCGTGGTCGCTGTCATCAATTCCGTTGAGCCGGTGCCGTGGGCGGGGGTGACCTGGTCTGCAGCATGTGTCGTTGTCATGTCTCCAGCATCGAGGGCTCTTGGTCAATGAGTCCAACACATAGTTTTCATCCCACCGATCGTCTGACACGATAGATCCATGGAATTGCAGCAGCTGCGATATGTCCTCGCCGTCGCCGAAGAACGGAACTTCACCCGCGCGGCCGTGAAATCTCATGTGGTGCAGTCCGCGCTTAGTCATCAGGTCAAAGCCCTCGAACACGAGCTGGGGGTTCAGCTCTTCGCCCGGACCAGCAGACGAGTCGAACTCACCGATGCCGGCGCGGCCTTCCTGCCAGCAGCCCGAGCCACTCTCGATGCTGCTGATCGTGCCATCGCCGAGGCGGTCTCTACCTCCGGAGACCTGCGCGGTCGACTCCTCATCGGTGTCATTCCAACAGTGACGACCGTCGACATCACCGCCGCGCTCGGAGTCTTCCACCGAGCCCATCCGAACGTGGAGATCGGCCTGACCACCGGCGGCAGCCTCGACTTCGTCACCGCGATCCGGGAATCGGCCATGGACGTCGCTGTGCTCGGCCTCCCTGATGCCACACCTCCCACAGGTGTGGCCACTGAAATACTTGCCCACGAGCGTCTCTGTGCAGTGATGTCGCCGGAGCATCGGCTGGCCTCTCGCCGCAGACTTCACCTGAATGACCTGGCTGCTGAGACCTTCGTTGACTTTCCGGCGAGCAGCCCCGGTCGGTCCCAATCTGATCGAGCCTTCACCGCAGCAGGGCTGAGAAGAACGGTTGCCTTCGACGTCATGTCGACCGACGTGATGCTTGACCTCGTGGACCAGAATCTGGCTGTGGCCATGCTGGCACCGGGAGTCGTCGCGGACTCTCGCGGGCTGAATGTCGTGCCGATTGCTGATGGACCGACGCGCATCGAATACCTCGCCTGGAGCGCATTCAACCCGAGCCCGGCGGCACTGGCGTTCCTCGACGTCCTCCGTGCCACCTCGGCGGGTGACTGAGGGTTCTCCGCGGGAATGGGCAGACGCGGCTTCCTCAGCACGCTCGTCGAGGACGGTGCGGTCGAAGATCGAACACGGGAATATCTGCACGAGGCGATGAAAGACGGCTGACTTAAGAAGCTGTCAGGGGTTGCCCGCCGAGGCGCCCGTGGGGTGAGATGGGCGAGTGGACCTTCTGGGATTGGTGTTCGTCGGCGCTCTGGTCGGACTGACCACTGTGCTGTTCGGATTCGGCGGCGGCTTCGTCACCGTCCCCATCATCACCCTCGTCCACGCCGACCTCGGCAGTGACACGGCACGGGTGGCCGCAGCCACCTCGGCGCTGGTGATGCTCGTCAACGCCGTCGTCTCCACGATCTCGACCAAACGCGAAACCTTGACTCATCTCAAGGGGGAGTGGTGGCTGTTCATCCTCCTGGCAGCAGGTGGGGCGTTCGGCGCTTTCTGCGCGAAATTCGCACCCGAAACGCTCGTGAAGTGGGGCTTCGTCATCTATATCGCCGTGACTGCGATCGACCTCCTGGCCCGCCCCGGCTTCTTCCGCCGAGGTGGTGCGAAGGCGCGCACGAAAGGTGGAAAGGGCGGCGATGGCCGGAATGGTGGAACCGCTGGAGTCGGAGACGATGAGAACCTCGGTGAGGGTGGTCGAGGCATCGCCGCCCTGTTCGGGTTCCCGATCGGAGGCTTGGCGTCTTTCCTCGGCGTCGGCGGCAGTGTGATGACCGTGCCGATGATGCGCCGATCAGGGGCCACCATGACTGTGGCCACGACGCTGGCCAACCCGCTGACCTTGGTCATCATGCTCCCCGCTGTGCTTGTCACACTCACCACTCATGCCTCCACCGAGGTCCCGGGAATGGTCGGCTCTGTGGATCTGCGCTCGGCACTTGCTCTCCTCATCGGTGCGATTCCGCTGATAGTTCTGCTGCGTCGTCGCGTGCCCAAGATCCCGGAGATCATCCACGCCTGGGGCTACGTCATCCTGCTGATCACAGCCGGAGCCGTGGTCGCTGTGTCGTGATCGGACCTTCGTCCTATCCGTCCCGACGTCGCCTGAACGCTGGGTCGCCGCGTCGTCGTCGTGTGAGGCCTGGACCAAGAGGCAGTGAGACAGTCAGTTCCCAGGTGGCAGGCTCCGGGTTCTACCCGTTCCTGCGGCGCTCACGCAGCACGGCGGGCAGGCCGAAATAGATGGGCGGCCGCAAGGAGACTTCCGGCGCACGGGCGGAGAATCCGGTGCCAGCAGTTCCCGTGCTATTGGGTCCGGTGCCACCGGATCCCGCGCCAGCAGATCCTATGTCGCTCGCCCCACTCAGCGTCCATGCACTTTCCCAGCTGATGAGTTCACCGGCGTGGCAGACGGGATCGCCGCCGCCGTAGGGCGGTTCGGCCCATAGCCAGAGGTTGATGCCGTATTCGATGAGGGTGAGCTTCTCTCTCTGTTCCCGGGCCGTGTTCTCTTTGACCAGCGCCGCCCGCACCCTCGCCGAGGCGGTCTCGAGCTCCGTCCACCCGTCCTGTCGATGGGGAAGGAAGATCCACGTCCCCGCGGGGATATCGGCGGGCACAACCTCCTTCGCGCTCATGGCCGTGATGAAATCGTCCGTGGCACGGGTGTCGGTGTCTGAACCAGCGCTGCCGAGAAGCTCGGCGAAGCAGGTGCGGGCCACCTCGGCAGTGGGGGAGACGATGAGAATGTGGGGCGCCTCGGCCCGGACCTCGGCAAGACTGAGGCGGGTGAAAGGGTTCGCACGCATCGTCGCCAACACCTGGATCCAGTGCTCGGGGACCGGGGCGTCAGTGATCAGGCCAGTGGTCTGCGGTCGCTCTGCATCGTGTCGCATGATCGCCTCCCTTCTTCCTTCGTCGCCGACGAATGCGTTCTTCTCCACCATGGCACGAGCGGGTGTCCTGCCTCAGCTCTTTGCCTGTTTCCCTGTCGCCTGACGGTGCTGACTGGGCCGGACGCCGTATTCGCGGTGGAAGGCGGTGCTCAGAGAGTAGCCGCTGGAATAGCCGACCTCGTGGGCCACGGACTCAACTGTGGCATCGGTGCGCTCGAGGAGGTCGGCGGCCAGGCACAGTCGCCACCCGTTCAGATACGACATCGGAGGCTCGCCCAGCAGATCCGTGAAGCGGCGCGCCAAGGTGGCACGCGAGACGAGTGCCTGACGCGCCAGCGTCTCGACGGTCCAACCTCGGTGTGGGGCCTCGTGCATGGCTGTCAAAGCGGTGCCCACGATCGGATCTGAACTTGCCCGATACCAGCCCGGCGCCCTCGCCTCAGGCAGGGCGAACCAATCACGTAGGGCACCTGCGAGCACCAGATCGAGCAGCCGGTCGAGGATAGCCTGCTGTCCCGGTTCCTCACGCAGGATCTCTGCCTCCATCAGCTGCAGCGCCGCTGTGCGCTGCACGGCCCGCGGCACGACGAGGACCCGTGGCAGAGTGTTCAGCAGGCGATCGGCGATGCGCCCCGTGACGGTGAATGAACCGGTCAGCATGGCGTCATCTGCATCCAACTGCACGCCGCACGTTCGAGTGCCCAGAGCAATGTTCTCGGACTGCGCGCCGTCATCAGCGAAGCAGACTCCGGTCTGAGTCTGAACGTACATGGGGATGGGGTTCGCTGCGGGGTCGCTGGTCACGTCGAAGGGTGCTGGTCCGACGACGATGGCGATGTCGTGGGCGAAGAGCTGATGGGATTCTTCGCCGTCGACGATCCACGCTTCCCCGCGGAGCATCGTGACCAGGGACAGAGAAGCATCCTCTGCAAAGGTGGCGCACCAGGGCGGGTTCGCGAGAGTCCGGCCCACCAGTGCGCCGGAGGAGCGGATGTGCGTGAGTACATCGGAGAGCGTGTCCACACCCCCAGTTTAGACGCTGAATGATCTTTTTGAGACTGTGGGCGATTCTGCGTCTCACTCAAGTGCGGTGAGATTGGCATATGAACTCATTTCATGAACCTACGCCAGGCCGCGCCCACTGGGTCTACACGCACCCACGGGCAGACTCCTTCAACCAGCACCTGTTCAGGGCAGGTTGCTCTGCACTGTCCGAACATTATGACGTGACTGTGTCTGACCTCTACGCCGACGGATTCGACCCGGCACTGAGTGAGCGTGATCTGGGAAGCCTGTCCACGGTCCCCGGCAACGTCTCGGACCTGGCAGGTGAGGCGTATGCACGTGGCGAAGTTGAACCCGAGGTCAGGCGAGAACAGGAGGCCCTGGCGGCCTCTGAGCTGCTGGTGCTGCAGTTTCCCCTCTGGTGGTACGGGCCTCCCGCGATGCTGAAGGGGTGGCTTGACCGGGTGCTGCAGACCGGATTCGCACAGGGGGACCTCGACGAGGACACAGGGCTGCCGCGCCGGTATGGCGACGGTCGGCTGATAGGGAGGAAGGCTCTGATCATTGTCACCGCTGGGGACGACCAGCGCACGCTGAGCCCGCGGGGCATCAGTGGCGACCTGGAATCCCTGCTCTTCCCTTTGACGCATGGTGCCCTGTGGTACGTGGGGATCGAAGCGCTTGACCTCCACGTGGTCTACGACGTGGACGGTCTCGGCGAGGCCGGGCGCGAAGAGGAACGACAGCGACTGACGGACCGGTTGGCGGGCCTTCCCCGTGAGCGGGTCCGCCCGTATCGGACGATGCTGGGCGGAGATTATGACCGCAGGACCCGGGCCCTGGTCGACGGCGTGAACCCCGGACGTACGGACCTGGCCATCCACCTCAGCGACTGAAGGGGCTGGGGGAGTGACCTGCACGACGTCGATAACGAATGCGTCTCTATGTGCCTGCAGATCGTGCAGAGGCCATTGTTCAGTCATATCATATCTGTAGTGGATCGGGGGCCGGCAGCATTGCCGGTCACGGTCCACGACCACGTTCCCACCCTTGTGCACGACTGGACACCCATGCCCTTCTCCGCCTTCCTCAATCATGCCTCGACGCGTCTGCGCGCCGGCTTGGTCGTCGCCTTCATCTCAATCCTCAGTCTCACCCTCATCTCCGCCTGTGCCGATGGCGGCGACGTCGAGACCAGCGCCGATGATGCATCCTGGACCTCGGAAGCCGACCCCGCGACCGAAGGAGCCACCGAGCAGGAAGCCGAGCCCGAGACCGCAGCACCGAACGAAGACGCCGAGGACGGCGACGGCCAGAACAAGCCAGAGGAGACAGAGCAGGGCCGAGCCGGCGGAACGACTGCCGGTACAGCTCTCGCAATGCTTCAGAAGCTGGAGGTCAAGGGCCGGGCTCCGAAGGCCGGCTACGACGGGGACCTGTTCAAGTGGCGATCGGATGCCGACCACAATGGCTGCGACACCCGCAATGACGTGCTGCGCCGGGACCTGAGCGACGTCACCCTCAAGGCTGGCACGAAGGGCTGCGTCGTCATCGCCGGCGATGTGAACGACAAGTACAAGGGTGAGACGTACGCCTTCGACCGGGACCCGAACAACATCGACATCGACCATCTCGTTGCCCGCTCCAACGCGTGGCAGACCGGTGCCGCGAAGTTCGACGAGGGCACACTCAAGGAATTCGGCAACGACCCGCTCAACCTGCTGGCCGTGGACTCGAGCCTCAACCGGCAGAAGGGCGACGGGGACGCCGCAACATGGCTGCCGCCGGCCAAGAGCTATCGCTGCGAATACGTCTCCCGCCAGATCGCGATCAAGCACAAGTACGAGCTGTGGGTCGTCAAAGCCGAGAAGTCCGCGATGGAACGAGTCCTCAGCGCGTGTGATGATCAGCCCGCGTTCACGAAGAACGTCGCATGGCCAGAACCCGGCGCGGGTGACAATGCGAAGACTGCAGAAGGCACCGCGACGACGAAGAGACCGGCATCGTCCGGTTCGAAGTCGAGTTCCGGTTCGAAGAGCGATTCGGGTGAGAAATCGACGTCATCCGGCTCCGGATCGTCGGGTTCGATCTTCTACAAGAACTGCACCGCGGTTCGTGACGCCGGTGCCGCACCTGTTCGCCGAGGTGACCCGGGGTATGCGTCTCACCTTGACCGTGATGGTGACGGAATCGGCTGCGAATAGTCGTCGAAGGTCCCGAACATGAGAGTTTTATGACAGTTTCGATTTCAACAGATAACGAATCGGTTACCGAATGCTCATGGTCGTTCCCAATAGTGACAACCTGCCCTAGCATTTCAAGCGTGTCCAATTCGATGAACTCCGCAGTCGCGACTCGCAGCACTCGAATTCGGGCAATGTCCCTTTTTGCCATATTTGTTCTTGCCTTGCTCTCCGGGTGTGGCAGCAGCGGCTCAAGCCAGGTCAACGGAAGCGAAGTTGCCTGGTCGACCGGCGGGGGCGGCACAGCGGATTCCGACCCGGTTCCCTCACGGCCTTCAGCCTCGGCGGCACCCGCCCAGGGAATTCGACCGCACAATGACCAGGAAGTGCCCGCAGATTCAGGCCCCGATGTCTCCGCGCAGAACGAGTCGAAGCCTGCCGCTGACGGTGAAGACGGCAGCGATTCTCCACAGGATAACGAACGTACCACCGGGTTGAGTCCGGCGCGTTCGATGCTCGACGAGCTTGACGTCAAGGTCAAGGAGCACAGGACCGGCTACGACCCGGAACTCTTCGACTGGACCTCGGATGTCGATGACAACGGCTGCGATACACGCAACGACGCACTCAGACGCGACCTCACGGATCTGAAGATCGAGGCGGAGACCAACGGCTGTGTCGCCATCGCCGGTGATCTCGAAGACAAATACCTTGGTGAGTCATACGCCTTCGAGCGCGGGTCTGCCAATGTCGACGTCGACTACATCGTCTCCGGCTCCAACGCCTGGCAGACCGGGGCCTCGGGCATGTCCGTCGACGAGCTGCGGGAGTTCGGAAATGATCCGCTCAACCTGCTGACCGTGAGCGCGAATGTCATTCGACAGAAGGGCGGCGGCGATGCGGCCGCATGGCTGCCGCCGAACGAGGACTTCCAATGCGAATACGTATCTCGGCAGATCGCGATCAAGCACAAGTACGGACTGTGGGTGGCCTCTGCTGAGAAGGACGCGATGGAGGCCGTGCTCGACACGTGCGCGGATCAGCCCGCTTTCAACAAGGAAGTGGCTTGGCCGGAACCGGGCGAGGGCGAGAGTGTCAGTGCCGAATCAGCGTCCGAGGAGACCCCGGAGGAGTCTTCGGACGAGTCCTCGGGAGCGAACTCAACAGAATCCTCAACGAGTCCGACCGATGGTGACACGAACCCGAATGACGGCGACGCGGACTCGACCGACGGACGCGCGGATGGCTCGACCGATGAAACAGAGTCCGCAGCACCGCAGGAATAGACCGCGATTGGCCGCCGAGGCTGTCGCCAGGCGGGAACCGGCCGCTGAGCCAACCACGGCTGCAGAGCCGCGCGCTACTAGGCTTCCAGTGGGAAGACGAGCAGACTGCCGGAAGCTGTGGCGACGGTCTTGCCCTTGTTGTCGACGACTTCGCCTTCGGAGAAGATCACTCGGCGACCGGGCTTGACGACTCGACCTGTGGCGACAAGCGGCCCGCTGCCTGCTGTAACCGGGCGCAGGTAGTTGACCTTGATCTCGATCGAGGTGTGCCCGGTGCCCTTCGGCAAGGTGGTGTGCGCCGCGCACCCGAGTACCGAGTCGAGCAGGGTGCAGACCAATCCTCCGTGAACCATGCCGATCGGGTTGTAATGGGACTCATCGGGACGGCAGTGGAATGTGACACTGCCTACGCCCACCTCGGCGATCTCCATGCCCATATGGGAACCGATGGGTGCTCCGGGGATTTCACCGGCAGCCATCTTGCGCAGGTAGTCGATGCCGTCCAGCGTCGGCAGAAGTGCCAGCCCCTCAGAGGGGTCGTTCCACGTCACCGTGGCTTCGCGAGTGTGTGATTGCCTGCTCATCTCAGTTGGCTTCCTTCGGCATAGGGACGTTCTGCAGGCGCAGCTGACCGCGGGCGAGAACCTTGTCCGAGGAGGTGTCGGTGATGATGACCTCCCACAGCTGCTGGGTTCGGCCCTGGTGCAGGGCAGTGCCCTCGACTTCGACACGAGCGCCGGTGGTCGGGCGCAGGAAGTCGGTGGCGTTGTGGATGCCGACGGCGAACTCGCCGCGCTCGCCCACGGCGTGGCTGGCGCCGATGCTTCCCGTGCTCTCCACAAGCGTTGTGTACACGCCGCCGTGGACGACACCCCAGGGCGTGTGATGGTCGGAGCCCAGGTCGGCATGGCCGCGGACAGTTGTATTCGTGACCTCGTCGATGATGAGACCCGAGGCGGCGACGAAGTTGCTGGCTGTCTCAAGCGAGACGTCTGGAAGTGAGTCTGACTGCGGATTCATGAGTTCCCCTTCGAGCTGGCTGAATAATTTGAAGTTAGCCTACAATGGATCAGGCGGTCAAACGAAGGAGCGCATATGGACTGGCTGGATTTCGATACTGCAGACTGCTCGATCCAGAAGACCTTGGACGTCATCGGGGAGAAGTGGACCGTGCTCATCCTCCGTGAGGCGTTCAATGGAGTGCGCCGGTTCGACCAGATCCGTGACCATGTCGGCGTCTCGGACCCGGTGCTCTCCGACCGGCTGCGCAAGCTTGTCACCGCCGGAGTACTGACGGCGAAGGCCTATCGCGAAGTCGGTCAGCGGGCCCGCAAGGAATACCTGCTGACGGACAAGGGCCTCGACCTCTATCCGGTGATGATCTCTCTGCTGCGCTGGGGAGATAGGCACGGCGGTGGCCAGGACGTCGGATCGGGCGGTCCGCCGCTCGAAGTGCTGCATCGCGACTGCGGCCAGCCAGTGACAGCTGTCGTCGAGTGCGCCGCGGGTCATCCCATCTCCTCACCCCGGGAATCCGTGACCCGCATGAGCGGCGCCGAACGGCCCCGTGCGAGCTGAGGTCGAGCACATCGCCAGCGGCGGGCCGGCTCAGGAGAAGAGCGTGATCCCGAAGATCGCGAACACGACGAGGTGGGCGGCACCGTGGATGGCTGTGACCTTCTTCGCTGCAAAGGTCGTCACCGACAGCAGCAGCGTGACCGTGAGCAGAAGCAGGTTCGCCGGGGACTCCGCAAGCACGATCGGCTGATCGGTGAGCAGCCCGATGAGCAGCACCGTCGGAATCGTCAGCCCCACCGTCGACACCTGCGCCCCGTGGCACAGGTTGCTCACCCGCTGGATCTCGCCCTGCCATGCGGCCCTGATCGAGGTGATCGTCTCCGGGAGGAAGACGATGAGCGCGATGACGACACCCGACAGAGCCACAGGAGCGCCGAGGCGGCCCAAGCCGTCATCGAGCAGCGACGCCATATCGTGGGAGAGCAGCACGATCGGAGTGACCGTGGCGATGAGCAGTGCCAGACGCACGATGATCTCGGTGCGGTGGGTGGAGATGATCTCGCCGATGCTCAGTTTCGGCGGCGCGGAGTCGCCCGCACCCACCTCGGCGGGGATCTGGAGCAGTCGCTGATCGACCTCGTGGAAGTCCGCGGCTTGGGCACCCATCTGGCGGTAGAGGAAGAAGGCATAGATGCCGATCGTGAGTACGATGATCGGGATCTCCTGCCATTCCTCGTAGCTGCCGTTCGCGCCGATGAGCGCCGGCAGAGCGAAAGCGAGAGCGGCGAGGACGATGATGAGTGACAGATACGTCGAGACGCCTGTGCGGTTATGGGTGAGGCTGCCGTGGCGCAGTCCCGCGACGAGCAGACACAGGCCGATGACAGCATTGAGAATGATCATCGACACGGCCATGACTGAGTCACGAGCGATCGTGGCGTGGTCTCCGGGGCCGAGGAGGACGGCGGCGATGAGCACCACCTCGATGAGCACGATCGAGAGCGTGAGCACCAGCGAACCATAGGGATCGCCGAGGCGGCGGGCCAGGTGCTCGGCCTCGTGGACGACGCCGAAGGCGCAGATGAGGATGACGCTGACGATAACGATCAGGGCGCTGACGAGGAGCGGTCCGGCAACGGGCGGAGTCAGCAGTGGGCCTGCGATGAGGAGAGCGGCGAATGCGCCCCAGCCGAGGATCAGGCGAACGATGGCAGAAGGAGTGAGGATGCTGCGAATGGCGGCAGTCATGACGGGCATTCCTGTTCTTCGAGGCCGTCCTCATCGTGACTGTATGCGTTCGGGTCGTCCCGACCGCTTCTTTCCCATGGTGCTGATGCCCAGGATATCCAGTTGAGTCTATGGGGGACAAACTGCCACACAGTTCTCCGAAAGACTGTCGAGTGACAAGTCAGTCGATCAATATTGCAGCCGATCAATCTGGCCGTCGATGAATGAGTCAGTCGGGTCATCCGAACGAATCAACAGATCCGTTCGAAGAACGGAGCTTGTCTGCGTTGAGTTCGAGTCGCTTGGGGATTCAGCGAGGCGGACCACGGTGGGTAGAGGCGGAATCCTCGTTTCCCTGGTGAGCGTGGGGAAGAGTAGATTCCCAGTTCGACCAGGCTGGCGGCGGTGAAAGTGAAGACTCCGAAGTGTTCTTCCTCGGAGACGAACACGAGAAGGCCTGCGCAGCCATCGACGCTGTCCTCCCCGCCGGAGAACGGTGCGGTGACTCCCTCCGATGTGCGACCCCAAACGGCAACGAAAGCGCCCGGTTTGGCAGGAGTGACGCGGGCAGTCCGGATCCGCCACCAGGTCGCGTCGAGCATGGCACGGCCAGACTCATATTCGCTGTTCTGCTCCTCAGCGACCACCTCTGTCGGGGTCGGGCCCATTGTTTGCGCGTAGTGCTCCAAAGCCCTGAATCCCATGCGGATCAGCTTAGGCGGTTTACCTTGACCTTGACGCGACGTCAACATCTACGGTCATACCTATGGCCATTTCACTCATTGACAGTTCCACAGGAATGCGTCGAATCGTCATCGCTGACCCACAGCATCGTGCCGACTTGGTACGTCAGCTGTGGGAGCCGATGGCTGGGATGTATCACTTCATCCCAGGAGGCGTCGACATGGCTGAAGTGCACAGACAGAACTTCGGATTTCCCTTCGTCGATTCAGGTGATTCGGCAGAGCTCATTCGTGAGGGCCTTGACGCCCTCATTGAAGCAGACGCTTGGCAGCGTATCGAGACAGCACTCGCCCGTGGAATTGAGGCCCTGGAGACGGGCGATCCCGGCGCCATGGTTCCCGATCTCAAGGTCCTGCTGGTGCTGGGGGATCCCGGCAACGAGCACTTCATGAACGAGGTGCAGGGGCTGTCTGGCTTCGGAGGGATCAGCGGCTACATCGTGCTGACTCTTTGGCCCACTCCGCGCGTACTTCAACGATTGGAAGCTATTGCAGTCCACGAGCTCCATCACAATGTCCGCTACTCACCTGGCGGCGTAGTGTGGGATCCGGCCACGGTCACCGTGGGAGAGCACGTCGTATCCGAGGGGCTCGCGGATCTGTTCGCAGCAGAACTGTACGGCGAGGCTGGGTACACCCATTTCGTCGCCGCAGACACCTACCTGGATGAGGACGTCTTGGCCAAAGTCGTCACCGGTCTCGACGTCGCGGGGATGCAGGATTTCGCGGCTTGGGTCCTCGGTGATGCCACGGCGCGCCAGTTCGGAAGCGAGCCCGTTGGGTTGCCGACCGGTGCAGGCTATGCGGCAGGTGTCCGACTCGTCGGCGCCTGTCTTGATGCGGGCGGAGGCACTGCGGCTGCGAATGTCAGGCGGCCGGCCGTGGACATCATCGAGACGGCTCTGCCGTGTCTCGGACTGAAGCCGCTCAACCCTTAGTCACGAGACGATCGAGGCGTCGATGAGCACCGGGCCCGACGCTTCGAGTGCCTCCCGATAGGCGGCGGCGAACTCGGCACGGGTCGACGTCTGCTTGGCCGGTACCCCGTAGCCCTGGGCCAGAGAGACGAAGTCGATGCCGCCCAGAGTCAGACCAGGAACCTTGGGCACGCCCATGCGCTGTGCAAAGCCGGCCAAGGCGCCGTAGCCGGAGTTGTTGATGATGACGAACACGGTTCGCGTCTGCAGCTGGCCGGCCGTGTACAGCGCGGTGATGCCGTAGTTCGCGGAGCCGTCACCGACGGTCGCAACGATCGTCTTCTCCGGTGCTCCGATCGACATTCCGACGGCAACAGGTAGCCCGAAGCCCAGACCGCCGGAGGCTGGGAAGCTGTACATTCCGGGTCGGTCGATGGCGACTCGTTCGAGGTAATCGAGGTCCAAAGTGGTGGTCTCGTTGACGTAGGACACCGATTCGTTGACGTACTCGTTGAGCACTTCGAGAACCTCTCCGCCGGTCATTCCCTCCGCCGAGGTGGCCGCTGGGCTCATGATCCGTGAACCGCGCTCGCCGCGGCGGGTACCGCGATCGGTGATCTGCTTCGCGAGAGTCACGGTGGTGCGGCCGACATCGGTAATCACGGCTTTGCCGAACGGTGCTCGGGTGGCCTCGCGCGGGTCCTGGGTGATCTGGATGACCTCGGTGCCGGGAGTCAGGTAGTTCGAGGGCTCCCAGCGGTGATATCTGAACACGGCCGCACCCAGAACCAGGACGACATCATGCTCGGCCAGCTGGTCCCGCACGGACTGGATTCCGGGGACAAGGACTCCTTTGAAGTTCGGGTGGGTCGTCGGGAACGGACAGCGGGTGGGCGACGGGGCGATGTAGACGGAGGCGTCGAGCCTCTCCGCCAGTGACATCGCTGCTTCCGTGACGCTCGGGTCAGCAACGGCGGCGGCATCCACTTGGGGACCGACGACGAGAGCCGGACGCTTCGCCCCATTGAGGGAGGTGAGCAGCTCCTGTTCGAGCTCCGGATCGATGCCACGCCCGGTCGACACCGATCGTGCCGGCAGCAGGTCGTCATCGTCGAGTGCCGGTTCGTCCCAATCGTCCAAGGGCACCGACACATAGACGGGGCCGCTCGGCTGGGTGACGGCTTCGAATGCTGCTTGGGACAGGGTTCGCGGGACGTCGGCGGCAGACAGCGGCTCGTGGGAATACTTCACCAGCGGCGTCGGCAGTGCGGCGGCATCCGCGCTGGCCAGCATCACTTCCTGACCGACCGTCCGGCGGACCTGCTGCCCGGCGAGGATGACCAGCGGAACGTGGCCGTAATGAGCGTTGGTCAGCGCGCCCATACCGTTGCCGGAGCCGGACGCAGCATGCAGGTTCACCAGAACCGGACGCCCGGTGGCGCGGGAGAAGCCTTCGGCCATGCCGACGACGACCTGTTCATGCAGGCCGAGGACGAAGCGGAAATCATCGCCGAGTCCCGCGAGGAACGGCAATTCGTTCGATCCGGGGTTGCCGAATATCGTCGTCATTCCGTGAGCGCGGAAGACATCCAGGCTTGTCTGAAGGACAGTCTTGGTCATTGACCTCTCTGCTTTCGTCCGGGGGAGTGGGGTGGTCTCATTTCGGAGCGTACCCCGATCCGGTCCGGCGCGCCGAGGTCGCCCGACGTCCGGTCACAGCCTCCTCCCGACGCACAGTGTGTCCCCGACGTCCGGTCACAGCCTCATGCAGGAGAGAGGAAGGCAGTGATGCGCTCCAGAGTCTCTGCCGCCAGCGAATAGTACGACCAGATGCCTCGCTTCTCACGGTGAAGGATTCCCGCGTCGACGAGGATCTTCAGGTGGTGTGAGACCGTGGGTTGGCCCAGCCCGACCGGATCGATGAGGTCACATGCACAGGCTTCATTGCCTTCGCGGGCGGCGACCAAGGAAACCAGGCGCAGGCGTGTCGGGTCGGCCAAGGCTTTGAAGATCCGGGCGAACTCGCGTGCCCGAACCTCGTCCAGAGGCTCGCCGGTCAGTGTCGTGCAGCAAGTCGCCGAGGCGGGTGCGGGCAATGTCTGTTCAGTGGTCACTCCTCCATTATGCCCATACATTGACAGTTGTCGATATGTAGTGCTTAGATTCATATCGATCACCTTCGATGTTTGCGGCTGGGGAATCTCGGCCCTGAACAGATTCGTCCCAGGAGTCCGATGAGCACCCCAGTGACAGCCCTCACCAGTGAACCGGCACAGACTAAGCTGTCGACCCTCGATCGTTTCCTGCCGGTGTGGATCATCGCGGCGATGATCCTCGGTCTGCTGCTCGGTCGGCTTGTGCCCGGACTCGCTGCGGCCCTGGATTCGGTCAAGGTCGCCGATGTGTCATTGCCGATTGCTCTGGGACTGCTGGTGATGATGTATCCGGTGCTGGCCAAGGTCCGCTACAACGAAACCGGGCGCGTGCTCAGCGACAGAAAACTGATGATCACGTCCCTGCTGATCAACTGGTTGGCCGCTCCCGCCTTCATGTTCGCCCTCGCCTGGCTCTTCCTGCCAGACCTTCCGGAATATCGGACGGGATTGATCATCGTCGGTCTCGCCCGCTGCATTGCGATGGTCTTCATCTGGAACGACCTTGCCTGCGGGGACCGTGAAGCCGCTGCCGTCCTCGTTGCGATCAACTCGGTCTTCCAGGTCTTCGCCTTCGGCCTCCTCGGCTGGTTCTACCTGCAGTGGCTGCCGAACCTCCTCGGATTGCCGACGACGAGTGGCGAATTCTCGTTCTGGGCGATCACGCTCAGCGTCCTCGTCTTCCTCGGCATTCCGCTGTTGGCCGGCTTCCTCACTCGCCTCATCGGTGAGAAAGCCAAGGGGCGGGCCTGGTACGAAGACCGGTTCCTACCGAAGATCGGCCCTTTCGCGCTCTATGGGCTGCTGTTCACCATCGTTGTGCTCTTCGCCTTCCAGGGTGACGAGATCACCTCGAACCCCTTGGATGTCGTGCGCATCGCTCTGCCGTTGCTCGTCTACTTCACCGTCGTCTTCGCCTTCGGCATGGTTGTGGGCCGTGGCCTGAAGCTGGGCTATGAGAAGACGGCCACTCTGGCATTTACCGCCGCAGGCAACAACTTCGAACTCGCCATCGCAGTGGCCATCGGCACCTACGGAGTGGCTTCCGGACAGGCCCTGGCGGGAGTCGTCGGTCCGCTCATCGAAGTACCCATCCTCGTCGCCCTCGTCTATGTGGCCCTATGGTCACGACGCCGCTTCTTCCCCGAATACACCGGACACCAGATGCACCCGGAGCGCCAGGAGGCACAGAAATGACGACAGTCGAACAGAAGCCCAGCGTCCTCTTCGTCTGCGTGCACAACGCCGGCCGATCGCAGATGGCCGCGGGATTCCTCCGCGAGTTCGGAGGTGACCGAGTCGAGGTCCGCTCTGCCGGCAGTGCACCGGGGAAAATGCTCAACCCCACCGCCGCCGAGGCGATGGCTGAGGTCGGCATCGACATCACCGACCAGCACCCGAAAATTCTCACCCCGGACACGGTGAAGACCTCGGATGTGGTGATCACCATGGGCTGCGGCGATGCTTGCCCCATCTTCCCCGGCAAGCGTTACGAAGACTGGGACCTCGATGACCCGGCAGGTCAGGGTATCGAGACCGTGCGCACCATTCGCGATGACATTCGCGCCCGCATTCACGATCTGCTCACCAGCCTGTCCATATCCAGGGCTTCTGCAGACGACGCACTTCCAGAGAGGACGACTCGTGACTGAGTCCACACCAATATCCAAACTTCCGGTCGCCATCATCGGCTCCGGCCCGGTTGGTCTGGCTGCCGCGGCGCACGTCATCGCTCGCAGAATGGAGCCGCTCGTCTTCGAAGCAGGCGCGACACCTGCAACCGCTGTCAGTGCGTGGGGCCACATCGGCCTCTTCTCACCGTGGAAGTACAACATCGACCAGGCTGCACGGGCATTGCTCGAGCTGACAGGATGGGTGGAGCCTGCTGGCGACTACCTGCCCACAGGGGCTGAACTCGTCGCGAAGTACCTTGCTCCATTGGCAGCGACCCCACAGCTGAGCAACGCGATTCGCACGCAGACACAAGTCATTGCGGTCAGCCGCGTCGGCAAGGATCGCACCCGCACCCCGGGACGCGAGGACACTCCATTCCTCTTGCGGACTCAGAACGAGCGCGGCGAGATTTTGGATCATGTCGTTCGTGCCGTCATTGATGCCTCAGGCACCTGGGGGACCCCTAATCCGCTTGGCCAGGCGGGGCTGCCGGCCAACGGTGAGAATGAGGCCCGCGAGGCTGGGCTCGTCACCTCACCGCTGCCCGACGTCCTCGGCCGGGATCGGGCACACTTCGCAGACCGTCACACGCTTGTGGTCGGAGCCGGTCACTCGGCGGCCAACACACTGCTGGCCCTGGGAGAGCTCCGCGAGGCCGAACCGTCCACTCGCATCAGCTGGGCCATACGAGGAACTGATCCTGCCGATGTCTACGGCGGTGGCGACCAGGACGGACTCCCAGCACGCGGAGCACTGGGCACTCGCCTGCGCCACCTTGTCGAAGCCGGACGCATCGAGGTTCACACCTCGGTGACCATCACGGGGCTGGGCATTACGGACCGGAGCGCCACCTCGGCGGACAACATAGGACAGGACCTCACAGGTTCAGACACTGCGAGCAAACTGACCGTCACCGGAATCACCCCCGCAGGCGCAGTCTCAATTGACGTTGACCGGCTCGTTCCGACCACAGGATTTAGGCCGGATCTCAGTTTCCTCCGCGAAATCCGACTCGACCTCGACCCGATCGTCGAGGCGCCCACCGGATTGGGACCACTCATCGATCCCGAACACCACAGCTGCGGAACCGTCGCACCACATGGAGCCCGCCTGCTGGCTCATCCGGAGACGGACTTCTACATCGCGGGTATGAAGTCCTACGGTCGAGCGCCGACGTTCCTCATGGCCACCGGTTACGAGCAGGTCCGTTCGATCGTCGCCGCGATCGCCGGCGATCAGGAAGCGGCCGAGAGGGTCGAGCTTGTGCTCCCGGAGACCGGAGTGTGCTCGGCCGACATCGGTTCGTCATGCGATACGCCATCGGTCGCCACGGTGACCGCAGACAGTAGCGGGTGCTGCGAGCCAGCGCCTGCTGTCGAAGCTGCCGAGCCGGAGTCGTGTTGTGGCGAAGCCGGACAGCCGGTCTCGATTGGCATCCCCACAGGGCTGGAACACGGCCGCAGCGCACACCAGGAGGCGCAGTGAGCGCCCCACCTCGCGTCCTCTTCGTCTGTGTGAAGAACGGCGGAAAGTCACAGATGGCTGCGGGGCTCATGGGCGACATCGCCGGAGACTCGATCGACGTCGTCTCCGGCGGGACCAAACCCGGTACCTCGCTCAATCAGCTCTCGGTTGCGTCGCTGGCCGAATGGAACATCGACATCAGCGAAGGAACACCCAAACCGGTCACGCCGGCGGATCTGGAAGCCGCTGATGTCGTCGTCACGTTGGGCCGCGAAGCGACCGTGCATGCGCCCGAGGGCACCGAGGTTGAAAACTGGGACACCGACGAGCCCTCCGCGCGCGGCATCGAAGGAATCGAGCGCATGCGTCTGGTTCGCAACGACATCAGCAACCGAGTCACCGACCTTCTGGAGCGGTTGCGCACGGGTTACTGAACAATCAGTTCTGCCCTGCCTTCTGCGCACCCGTGACGGCCGAACTGCCCAGGTCTCCCTTCGGCAGCGGCTCCTGAGAAGTCAGTGCATGAGTCCAAGCTTCGGTGGTCGCGACGGACGCCCAGTTCGAATGCAGGAGCGCCATCAGCGTCGTGTGCACGGTCTTGGCGTCGGCGAAGCCGGCATCATTGGCGATGTTGATGGCACCGGTCGCATCGGAGAGCACCTCCGTGGTGAAGCCGAGAACCTCGGCGCCAGCTGCCGAGGAGAGGATGCAGTTATTGGTCATGTAGCCCACGAGGGTGACTGTGTCGACGCCCTTCTCGCGCAGCCATGCTTCGAGATCGGTGTCGGCATAGACGGAGCCGTACTCCTTGACCACTGACTTCCAGGAATCGACCTGGCGTTGAGCGACCTCAGGGTGGAGTGCGAACCCGGGCTCGTTCGGATTGAAGGCCGGGGCCTCGGTGCCCATCGTGTGCTGGAAGACGGCGACCGGGATGTCGGCGGCAACCGCAGCGTCGATGGCCGCAGTGATCTTCGGCAGTGACTGGTCATGGCTCGGATACTGGATCTCCAAGGGACCGTCGAAATACTGCTGCTGCACATCGACGAGGACAAGGGCACGGCGGGCGGTAGTCATAGCGAACTCCAAGGTTGTGGTCAGTGAGGACGTGGCGCGTAACTGCGGCACACCTCCAGTGTGCGAGAGCCGACCGGGCACTACCAGTAGCACAAATGCTCATCTACGATGGAATTACGCCAAACTTCACGAGCCTGCCACCAGCCAATCAGGAAGAGCCCGACGTGCGCATCGCCATCTATGCCTTCACCGGCATCACCATGTTCCATCTGTCCGTGCCGCAGATGGTCTTCAACGAGGTTGCCCGCCAGGGCTTGGCGGCGTGGGAAACCGTCCTGTTCTCCGACGACGATGCGCCGGTCACGACGGCGGAGGGGTATCAGATCACTGGGCTGAGTGGGCCGGACGCGGCATCCGGCGCCGAGGTTGTCGTCGTTCCGTCCTGGTACGACGATGGTCGCCCGGCTGGGCAGCCCCTGCGACAGCTACTCGTTGACAGCCATCATCGGGGTGCTTCCATTGCCGGACTCTGTCTGGGCACGTTCCCCATCGCAGACGCCGGTCTGCTCGCCGGCCGCAGGGCGGTGACGCACTGGCAGGGGTTCGACCAACTCACGGCTCGACACCCGGATCTGGAGATCGACGATTCAGTTCTCTACATCGACTACGGCGATGTCATCACCTCGGCTGGCACAGCCTCGGCGTTGGATGCCTGTCTTCACATGGTGCGTACGAGATTGGGGGCCGACGCTGCGAACCAGGTGGCGCGTTCCCTGGTCATCGCACCGCACCGCGACGGTGGGCAGGCGCAGTACATTCAGCGACCGCTGCCGGAGCATGCCGATGACGACCCCATCTCTCGAGTTCTTGATTGGGCAGTCGATCACCTTGACGAATCACTGCCGGTCGAAAGGTTGGCCGAGGTCGCACACATGAGTGTGCGGACCTTCATCCGCACCTTTCGGGCATCGACGGGGGCGACGCCTGCTTCGTGGGTGCGCATGCGCCGCCTCGATGAGGCTCGTCGGGCGCTGGAGACCACGAGCGTGTCGATCGATCAGATCGCCGTGAACTGCGGATTCGGCAGTGTGGTCACTCTGCGGCAGAACTTCGCTGCCGCGTTCAAGACGACTCCTTCGGAATATCGTCGCCGGTTCGAAGCGCGGCCTGTTTCAACAGGGCAAACCCCATCCGGGCCGACCTCAATTGATTCGACACCCGATCGGCCAGCGGTTATATAGCCGGCGCCTATTCGGCCGGAGCGGAGTCTGCGCTCGTTGCTGCGGCACTCCGCGACTGCTTCGACTTCTTCTTCCCCTTGAGCAGGAACCGGTCGACGCTGAAGCGACCTGGTCCCATGGCGGCCAATAGCAGGGCGCCGGCTGCCAGTGCTGCGACGAGTTCCCAGCCGCCCTGGTCGACGAACGGCACGGGGATCAGGTGGACGATGACCAGTGCCCCGATGAGGTTGGCGGCCAGGAGGATTCCGACGATCGGGGTCAGTGCGCCGAGGATGAGGAGCGCGCCGCCGATGAGCTCGACGAACGTGGCGAACGGGGCCGCGATGTCTGGCAGCGGTACGCCCATCTGTGCGAATGATTGGGTAGTTCCGGCAACGGTCCACTCATTGAACTTCTGCCAGCCGTGGGCGATGAAGATGGCGCCGAGGGCGATCCGAGCGATGACGGTGATGATGTCGCGAGCGATGGTCGGGAATCCGGTCGTGGCGTACACAGCGATCTCCAGGGTTGATTGAAAGTGCAACTACAGGGTATGTGCTGCGCTTGGCAAGACGCTGACAGCAGTTTCGCTTGTCGTCTGAGACAATCGCGGACGGCCGTGGCTGAACACACTGGCCGTCGGAGTCTGATGCTCAGAACCCGTAGGCGGCATCCTTCGCTTCCCTGATCGAGGCGTAAGTCTGTGTGAGCACAAGGGTGTCCTCGACGAGCCGGTCGAGGCGGGCGATGACATCGGTGTTGACGATCTGCTTGCGCAGCAGGTCCTTCTCCTCGACGAACACGTACGGCTGCACAACCTGAGCCTTCATATACGTGAGAATCGGCTGCAGCTGCTGCTGGGGAATGAGATAGTGCTTGGCTGACCCAGCGGTCGCGACCATGGCCACGACCTTGTCGCGGAATGCATTGACCGGCAGCAGGTCGAAGATGTTCTTCAGCGTCGCCGGAATCGAGGCCTGGAAGATCGGCGTGCCGATGATGATGGCATCGGCATCCATGAGGGCCCGGGTGACACGACCGGTATCTCCGGTGTACTCGGTGAAGTTCCGTCCGTCACTGAAGACCATGTCGACCTCGGCGAGGTCGACGAGCGTGGCCTCGACGTCCGGATCCTGGACAATCACCGTCTGAGTGACATGCTCCATGACGGTCCGAGTCTTGGTGCCGACGTTCGAACCCGAGATCGCAACGAGCTTCATCGGGCAGGCTCCTCGGCGGCATGGCGGTTCGCTGCCGAGGCAGACAGGGCAGAAGCGGGCGTCGGTGAGGCCGTGTACTTCTTCAGGGCCGGGATGATCTCAGAACCGATGATCTCGATCTGCTTCATCACCTGGTCATAGGGCATGCCGCCGAAATCCATCTGACCAAGGTAGCGCTGATGGCCGAACACCTCATGCTGGTGCAGCATCTTCTCGACGATCTGCTGGGGGCTGCCGAGGTTGACGATGCTGTGCGGGTCCACCGCCTGGGCGAAGAGCTGCTTGGGCATGCCCTGGCCGTTCGTGCGCTTCATCCCCTCATTGATATGAGGGTAGAGTCCGCGCAAAGCCTCCTGCGAGGTCTCGGCGGCATGGAAGAATCCCGCAGTTGCGATCGGCAGGGCAGCCGGATCGAAGCCTTGGTGGCGTGCCGCCTCCCGGTAGGCATTGACTGTCGGCTTGAACGAGGAAGTGGTGCCGCCCAGATGCGCCATGACCATGGGTACTCCGGCCAGGCCGGCCTTGATCGCACTTGTCGGGGCACCACCCACTGCTCGCCAGATCGGCAGCGGCTCCTGTGCTGGGCGGGGGAGTACCTCGGCGTCGTTCAGGGGCGCACGGAACTGGCCCCTCCAGCTGAGTTTCTGCTCACGATTGATCCGGTTGAGCAACTCGAACTTCTCTTCGAACAGCTCTTCGTAGTCGCGCAGATCATAGCCCAGCAGTTCGAAGAGCCCGACGCGTGAGGCGCGGCCGGCGACGAGTTCGGCCCGACCGCCGGAGATGTGGTCGATCGTGGAGAAGTTCTCGAACACGCGAACCGGGTCCGAGGTGCTCAGGATCGTCGAGGTGCTGCCGATGCGGATGGTGCTCGTCGCCTGGGCGATCGCGCCGAGGATGACGGCGTGGGCCTGTGAGGCGAAGTACTGCTGGTGGCTCTCACCGACGCTGATAAAGTCGAGGCCCGCGTCCTCGGCCGCTTGGGCATAGCCGATGAACTCGCGGATGCGCTCGCCCGCACTGACTCTGGATCCGTCGGCCGGGTTCGGCAGATGATCGCCGAGGCTGTACATCCCGAACTGCAGTCCCTGACCGGAGCTGAATCCCAGGTGATCCATCATGTTGACCGACTCGGTGTGAGCGACGGGTTCGGTGCTGGTGACGGGTTCCGGGTGGTCGGTCGGTGCGGTCATGTCTTCTCCTCAGTGACAGTGGAGTCGGTGCAAGCGTCGACTCCGAAAAGTATCGTTTGCCATGTCAACTGATGTTTCTGGAGAAATATTCCTTAGAGCGCTTCCTCCGTCTCACGACGTGTGACGCTGTGTTCGTAGAGTTTCTTCATCAGCGCATGCAGCTGCGTCTTCTCATCCTCGTCGAGGGCTTCGTCGAAGAGCGCGGATTGGAAGGCCACTTGGGCGGGGTAGGCCGCTTCGAGCCGCTGCCGGCCGGCGTCGGTGAGCGAGATGAACTTCGTCTTCCAATCCTGCTCACGTGAGATCAGCCCCTCGCCTTCGAGGCGAGAGACCATTCGAGAGACACCGCCGCCGGTGACAGTCAGCCCCTTTGCGAGATCCGACTGGGTGACCGGTTCGTAGGCGCGGATATGGCTGAGCATCTCGAACTGGGCGATGGTGAGGTCGAAGCGGCGCAGGTGAGTATTCGACATCTGATTGCTGTTCTGGACGAAGCGGACCATGCGCAGCCAGATCAACGTGCTCAGTGACAGATCTTCCATGGTGCCTCCAGTGCTGTCGGGCCGAGTGTGTCGGCGGTGCTGCCTGATGGTCAATCTACATCGTGGCGAAGTGACAGAAGGTAGCGACAGATGACGAAGGCAAGGAAGTCAAAGTTCCTTGCCTCTATTTCCCTTATAGTGCAGGTGGGGACTTGCGGCAAGGCCCCGTCTGCGGGGCAGACTGGTACCTCGCGTTGAGAGAGTGGAGCAGTTGTGACTGAAGTGATCATCGTCGGTGCCGGGCCGACCGGGTTGATGCTGGCCGCAGAGCTGGCTCTGGCAGGGGTTGACAGCGTTCTTGTCGAGAGACGAGCAAACCAGGACCTGGTCGGAACGCGTGCGCTGGGCCTGCAGTCGCGGACCCTTGAGATGCTCGATCAGCGAGGCATCGTCGATCGGTTCCTGGACGCGGGTCAAATTTCGCAGGTGCTGGGATTCGGAAACACTCGACTCGGCATCATCGATTTTCCATCCCGGCACCCCTACGGCTTGGGGCTGGGACAGCAGCACACCGAACGCATCTTGGCCGAGTGGGTCGGAGAACTCGGGGTGCGAATCGACTACGGTGTCGAAGTCACCGGATTCGATCAGGATCGCGACGGAGTCGATGTCCGGCTCTCCGATGGCCGGATTCTGAGAGCCGACTACATCGTCGGCTGCGACGGCGGACGAAGTCTGATCCGAAAGACTGCAGACATCGACTTCCCTGGCTGGGAGCCGACCATGAGCAGCCTCATCGCCGACGTCGAACTGACCGAGGACCCCGAATGGGGCGTCCACCATCATGAATTCGGTACGCAGGCATTCAGCCAGCTCCCGCACGGTCGGGTGAGCCTCGTCATCTCCGAGAGGCAACCGCAGGAGAACACAGAACCCGACCTCGAGGACCTGCGTGCCGGGCTCATCGATGCGTGGGGGACCGACTTCGGTGTCCGCAATCCCGGCTCGATCAGTCGCTTCACCGACATGGCGCGTCAGGCCGCGAGCTATCGTTCCGGACGGGTGCTGCTGGCTGGAGACTCGGCACACGTCCACTCGCCGGTCGGTGGCCAAGGCCTCAACACCGGCGTCCAAGACGCGGTGAACCTAGGGTGGAAGCTGGCGCGGGTGGTCAAGGGGACGTCGTCAGAGAACCTCCTCAACACCTATCACCGGGAGCGTCACGCCGTCGGGGCTCAGGTCATTCACCATAATCTGGCGCAGACGTCCTTGATGCGGATGGACGACCGCGTCAAAGCCCTCAACGAAGTCATCGACGGCTGGCTTCACATGGACGGACCCCGCAAATCACTTGCCGGTGACCTCTCCGGACTCGCCATCCACTACACAAGCCGAACGGACATCTCCGATGGCGAGGCGCACCCGCTGGTGGGACGCCGCGTGCCCGACTTGGATCTCCACAGCCCGGCAGGGGCATTTCGGACGTACACGCTTCTCCACAGGGGCCGCCCGGTTCTGCTCAACCTCGGCGATCCCAGCGGCATCGACAGCACGACATGGGCGGACCAGGTCGACCGCGTCGACGCGCGCTACTACGGTGAGTGGGACTTGCCGGTGATCGGTAAGGTAACCGCTCCCACCGCCGTGCTCATCCGTCCTGACGGTTATGTGGCGTGGGTCGGGCAGTCCACCTCGAGTGGGCCGAACACGGAGGGCCTGGCAGAGGCGCTCGGATTCTGGTTCGGCCCCTAGCTCTTCGTGGAACAATGGGTGGCAGAGCTCGTGTGTGCGCTGGGAAGAAGGATTGATTCGTGAATAGCCAGAACTCAGCAGTCGGTGAGACTGACGACCTCCTCGGTGAGGGCCGGTCAGCCGCGGTCATCATCGCCTCCACCTCGGCGGCCAGGGGAGAGGCGGCCGATACCACCGGGCCGATCCTCGTCGACTGGCTGCGCACCCGCGGATATGACACTCCCGATGCCATCGTCGTCCGCGACGGCGAGCCCGTCGGCCAGGCGCTGCGCACCCTCCTCGTCGACACTTCCGAACACGAACGCCCACGCATCATCGTCACCAGCGGCGGTACCGGTTTGGCACCTGATGATCGGACCCCGGAATTCACCGCCGAACTCCTCGACCGACAATCCCCGGGGCTCATCTACGCAATGTGGCGCAAGGGTCTGGAGACGACTTCCTCGGCGGTGATGAGTCGCGGAGTCGCCGGCGTTCGCGGCCGCAGCTTCGTCATCAACTTCCCCGGTTCGAAGGGTGGTGTCAGGGACGGCATCACCGTCATCGACGATCTCCTCGAGCACATCCAAACCTCCATCGAGGACACCACCGACCACGGACCACGGGTCTGATCACCATGGCTCAACGCAGGGCAGTTCGTGCCCGAGTCCACAGATTCGACGCCACCGGAGAGATCTCCGCCGGGCCCGACTCCCTGGCTGGGGAGGAGCCGTTGGAGGTCCGCCTCAACGGGGAGCAGTTCTCCGTCACCATGCGCACACCCGGCAACGACATCGAACTTGTGGCCGGCTATCTTCTCTCTGAAGCGATCATCACGACCATGGCCGACATCGAGGAGATCGACTTCTCCACAGGGCTGGCTCCCGATGGGACCCGGAACCACAACGTGGCACAGGTGCGGTTGCGACCCGGAATCTGGAGCGCCGAGGCGGCCCCCGCCCGATCCGTCTACACCTCCTCTTCGTGTGGAATCTGCGGCACCGCGGCCATCGACGCGGTGACGAAGACCTCCGCCTACCCCCTGATCCCAGCGTCCTGCCACCTCGACGAGGATGACGATGAGGAGTACCGGTTCCCGCCCCTGCTTTCGGCAGCGCGCATCGGTGAACTGCCCGAGCGTCTGCGTACTCAGCAGGACGTCTTCGACAAGACCGGGGGAGTCCACGCCGCTGCACTCTTCGCCGTCGGCGAGGACCCGAACGACGAGCCGGAACTCCTGATCGGGCGTGAAGATGTGGGTCGTCACAACGCCGTCGACAAGGTCATCGGCTGGGCGATGTCACACCAGGGATGTGGCCTGCCGCTGAGCCGAACGGTCCTGCAGGTCTCAGCGCGTGCCTCATTCGAGCTGGTGCAGAAGTCGGCAATGGCAGGCATCCCGATGATGTCGGCCGTCAGCGCTCCCTCGGCCCTGGCCGTCGATCATGGCAAGAGCGTGGGCGTGAGTGTCATCGGCTTCAACCGCAGGGGCCGTTTCAATGCCTATTCGTATCCGGAGCGGGTGGCCTGAGCTCCGGCCTGAGCCCCGGCATGCTGAATGTGGCCTATCGGGTCACTGCATCTGGAGCCCCTGCTTCTGCTGAGCCGCCTGCCAGCGAAGATAGCTGCCTTCGAGTTCGATGACTCGGTGCCCGGCTCGCCGCAGAGCGCTGGACGCCACCGAGTTGCGCACCCCGCTCTGGCAGAAGCTGACGATCGTGCCCGAAACTGGCAGTCGATCCTGATGCCAGAGGACTCGGCCTGCACTCAGCTGCTGTGCGCCGGGGATCGTGCCCTGCGCGAATTCCGATGTATTGCGTACATCGAGGAGCATCTCGTAATCAGTCGAGTCGAGGTCCTCCGGCCCCACCAGATCGGGGACAGCTGCGGGGAGTCCGTCGGTGGCGGTGACATAGCCTTCCACTGTGTCGATGCCGACCCGAATGAGGTGACTCCGCAGGTGGTGCGCGGTGTCCGAGCCGTCGGCCAGAAGCACGAGAGGCCGGGGATCGGACTCCGGATCCAGCACCCAGCCCCCATGGACGGCAGGCTTGTTCCAAGCCGGAATGTTGATCGCATCCCGAACCGTGCCCGCGTGGACATCGTGCTGATCCCTGGTGTCGATGACGGTCACAGTGGCGTTCGCCAGGCCCTCGCAGACTGCGGCGACACTCAGTTCTGGCAGCACCGACTGTGGACCGAGAATCGCAGGCCCTTCCAGGTTCTGACGTTTCATGCGACCGAAATAGGACGGAGCATCCGGCTGACCGTCCAAGAGCTCGTCGATGAAACCCTGCTCATCGCCGGCGGCAAGATGGTGGCCCCACCAGGAGAAGCTGCGTTCGTAGCCGACCGTGGTCGTGGGCACGGAGCCCAAGGCCTTGCCACAGGCGCTTCCGGCACCGTGTGCGGGGAGGAGCTGAACGTAGTCGGGCAGCGGCAGCAGCTTTCCTCTCAGGCTCTCGTAGAGCTGCCGGGCGCCCTCAAAGCGGGTGTCGACCCCACCGGCGGCCTCGTCGAGCAGATCCGGTCGCCCCAGATCGCCGACGAAGACGAAGTCGCCGGTGAACATGAACCCGGGCTCCTCCGCTGTGGCGGTGTCGGTCAGCAGGAAGGAGAGATGTTCGGGGGTATGCCCCGGAGTGTGCACCATCTGCAGCACCAAGTTGCCGACGGTGATGGTGTCACCGTCAGTCAAGCGTTCGCCCTCGTAACCGTATTGCCAGTCAGCTCCGCCTTCACCGGACAGATGGGCAGTGGCGCCGGTGGAATCGGCCAATTCTCTGGTACCGGAGAGGAAGTCGGCGTGAATGTGCGTCTCGGTGACGTGGGTGATGCGCATTGACTTGGCTTCGGCCAACTCCAGGTAGGCGCTGATGTCCCGACTGGGGTCGATGACGATGGCATCGCCGGTGGCCTGACATCCGATGAAGTAACTCGCGTGAGAGAGGTCCTCATCGTAGATTCGTTCGAGTAACATGACGCTTCTCCTGTCCGACTGCCAGGGTGAGGCCGCTGCACCGTTGCAGGGCATCGTCGTAGATCCTGTGAGTCAGACCGTGAGCGAGCGCCTCGGGGGTCAGCCATACCCGACAGATGGTCAGAGACTCACCATCAGAATACGCCGCCCGGGCGACGGGGGACAGGCATCAGCGGTCATCTCTTAGTCACGAGACGTCATCGATGTGGTGGGCGCGGCGCGGGGCTTTTGTCAGCTCTGTGGAGAGTCCGTCGGGCCTGAATCCGCCGCGGGAAGGAGCGGCGATTCAGTCTTCAGGGGGAAGTGGCCCGGCAGGTGGGTGCATACGCTGACTTCATGGGCTACCCCGCCCAACTGAGGTAAAGGACTCGCCATGACCGAGGTCACCGTCAACAACAATCATCTGACGATCGTCTTTCCCGGGTGGGAGCGACTGATGGCCGGACGTCGTTTCCATTCCGTACCACTTGATGCGATCCGCACCTCCGAAGTCACTGGGTGGCCGTCGGAGTTTCTGGGTCTGCGATCTGGTCTGAACATCTCCGGCTACCGAAAGCTCGGCACCTATCGGCACCCGAACGGCACACGTCGTCTCGTGGCGATGAAGGCCGGTGAACCGGTGCTGCGCATCCGCTTGACCGACGGCTCCAAGGGCAGGGGATTCGATGAACTGCTCATCTCCACTCCGAACGCCGACGAGGTGAACGCAGCGCTGAACAGGTCACTGAGGTAAGCGCCGCGCTGCACATCTGATCTGACCCCGCTGCTGCCACCAGTCGGACTCATTCCACCGAAATCGCATCGCCGGATAACATGCTGGATTGGGTGTGAGGAGAGCAGTAGGTGAACGGAGCAGAACAACAGGGGCCGAGCAGGGGAATGCTGACGGTCCTGCTGGGCGCTGTCGGTGCCGGACCGCTGCTGCTCTACGGACTCAGTGCTGTCAGCGACTCGATCATCGTCGACCTCGGCATCTCGGAGGCTCAATTCGGTCTCCTGGCCACCGCCTGCTTCGCCTGTGCGGCCATCGGCAACGCCACACTGGCACGTGTCGCCGACAGGCATTCGGACCTGTCCCTCATGATCATTGTGTTCGCACTCGCCGCCGCGGCATTGGCGCTGGTGGCGGTCCCGGCGGGATTCGGAATGCTGCTCGTCGCTGCAGCCCTGTCGGGCATTGCACAGTCCTTCCCCAACGGGGTCACCAACCGGATCCTCCTCGAACGCGTTCCGGTGCAGAAGCGGATCGGCTGGGTGGGAATCAAGCAGTCGGGGGTGCAGGTCAGCCAGCTGGTGGTCAGTGTGGTCTTTCCGCTGCTGGCCGCGGCCGCAGGGTGGCGGGGCGCGGCCCTGGCCATCGCACTCGTCCCGCTCGTCCTTATGGTGATGACCTGGCGTGCGCTGCGTGCCGCACCGCTGTTGGCCGAGACGTCGGCACCGGTTGCCGAATCTGATCCCGGTGAACCCGATCTCGCCGAGGCTGACGACGCCAACGCTGATCCTGCCGCACCGGTGACGCCGGCACCAGCCACCTCGCCGCGGTACCCGGGCATGATGTGGGCACTGGCGGCCTTCGGCCTGCTCAACGGCATCGGGGTCCAGGCAACCAATGTCTATATGCCGCTGTTCTCCGTGCGCGAGTTGGACTTTCCACTCGTGCTCGGCGGTGTCACCGCCGCGGTGGCCGGTGCGATCGGTGTGGCCGCCCGAGTCGGTTGGGCCAGGCAGATGGCCCGCGGTGCTTCCGGGCCTCGCGTGCTGCTGCTTCTTGCGCTCATCGCCGTCACCGGTGCCGCCTTGTTCTTCGCCGCTGGTGTGACCGGCTGGGCGTGGCTGCTGTGGATCGCGGCGGCACTGCACGGCACCTCGGCACTCGGCGTCTCTGTGGTACTCATGAGCGCTCTCATGCGGTCGATTCCCGCGACCGCGATGGCGTCGGCAAGTGGAATGGTCACCGCCGGCATGTTCACCGGGTTCGCGCTCGGCCCTGTTGCCATGGGGTTGTTGGTCAGCTCACCCGGTGGCTTCTCGCTGGGCTGGGCCGTTGTCGGACTGGTCTACCTGCTCTGCGCGCTGCTCGCTGTTGTGCTCATTCGCGCAGCGAACAGAGCAGCCTGATCCGGCCATTGATGCGACTGTTCCGGACAGCGGAGGATACTCTCCCTCAGACAGTCACACCAGGTCTTGTCTGTTGTGTGGAGTCTGCTTAAGCTTCCCGATAGATGGCGCAGACAGGTAGCCGGTGCGAACTGATACAGCGAGGTGTCTGATGAGCAAGGATGTTGAACTCGGAACCATCACAACCGATGTGCCGGCTCGGATAGACCGACTCCCGTGGGCTCGATTTCACTGGATGGTTGTCGTCGGCCTCGGCAGCGTGTGGATCCTCGATGGACTCGAAGTCACAATGGTCGGCAATGTCGCCGCCCGAATGACAGAGGAAGGCAGCGGCATCTCGATGACCGCCGGACAGATCGGCACCGCGGGGGCCATCTACGTGCTGGGGGCGTGCGTCGGCGCCATTGTCTTCGGTCAGCTCACCGACAGGTTCGGTCGCCGCAAACTCTTCCTGATTACCCTTGTCCTCTATCTCGTCGCCACTGTGGCCACGGCGTTCTCCTTCTCACCGTGGTACTTCTTCCTCGTCCGCTTCCTCACTGGTGCCGGAATCGGCGGCGAATACGCGGCCGTGAACTCTGCCATCGATGAACTCATTCCCGCCCGGGTGCGCGGACGCATCGACCTCATCATCAACGGGTCCTACTGGCTCGGTGCTGCCGGCGGTGCCGCGACGACGCTGTTCTTTCTTAACACCGACATCCTGCCGCAGATGATCGGCTGGCGACTCGCCTTCGCCGTCGGCGCACTGCTGTCGATCTTCGTCTTCGTTGTGCGCAAGGACGTGCCGGAGAGTCCACGCTGGCTGTTCATCCACGGACAGCAGGACGAGGCCGAACGCATCGTTGAGAATATCGAGACCGACATCGAGGAAGCGACTCAGGACAAGCTTCCGGCACCGGATCAGACGATCACGATCCGCCAACGCAAGACGATCTCCTTTGCCGAACTGGCGAGGGTCGCATTCAAGCTCTATCCGCGGCGGGCGATTCTTTGCCTGCTCCTCTTCGTCGGTCAGGCCTTCCTCTACAACGGAATCACGTTCAACCTAGGCGGCATCTTCAACGGCTTCTACGGGGTGGCCGCGGCGAGTGTGCCGATCTTCATCATTCTCTGGTCTTTGAGCAACTTCGCCGGGCCCGTTGTCTTGGGCAGGCTCTTCGACACTATCGGACGCAAACCCATGATCGCGTTCAGCTATCTGGGATCAGCGGTCGTTGCAGTGGTCCTCGCGTTCGTCTTCAACGCGGACATCGGCAACGCCTGGGTCTTCCTCATCATTCTCGTCGTCTGCTTCTTCCTCGCCTCCTCCGGCGCCAGCGCCGCGTACCTCACCGTCAGTGAGATATTCCCGATGGAAACCAGGGCCCTGGCGATCGCCTTCTTCTACGCGATCGGCACCGCCGTCGGTGGCATCGCAGGGCCGCTGCTCTTCGGCAACATGATCGAGTCAGGTGACCGGTCGCTGGTCGCGATGGCATTCTGCATAGGCGCAGGGGTCATGGCTCTGGGAGGGGTCGCCGAGATCTTCCTCGGTGTCAAGGCCGAAGGCGCGAACCTCGAGGACATCGCCCGCCCCCTGACAGCCGAGGACGCCGACGAGGCCAAGGATGAGGTCGAGGAGAACAAGTCTTCTGAGGCGGGGGAGGGGAAGGTGCCGCAGAGCCGAAGGCAGAGGCTGCGTCCTGGCCCCGGTTCGGCGGGGATGTACTCCCCGTGGCCATCGGTGTCCTGACGCGATGTCCCACCCGAGGTCTCAGCCAACGAGGTGCAGGGCATCATCGACTACGTCGGCGACATGCAGCCTGTCTCAGAGACGGAGCTCTACCGCGCCATCGGTGCCCGCCATTGGGGCCCGGGGCGTTTCCACTCTTCGGTGCGCGAAGCGATCAGGCAGGGACACCTCCGGCGCAATCGTCGCGGCAGACTGGAATTGACTGCCCATTGAGCGGAAGTGACGGGACTGCACATGCGTCCACAGTAGAATAGGACGCATGCGTAAACGTGTGCTCTTCATCGTCTTGGCCGTCATCGCGGTGCTCGGATTGATCGCCGGTATGCTCACCGGCACCCCCACGTGAGGGCCGCCCCGTCACTGGATGAGAAGGTCCGAGAGGGTCAACGCTGTGACAGGCAGCCGGTCGGCGCAGCTGAGTGCCGCCGCATGAGAAGGACGACAGGGCACGGAAGCCAGGTTCAATCCATCGATGTCCGGATAGTCGGGGGCTCTGATCGACGATGCCCAAGCGCCGCTGCCGTCGAGAGATGACGTTTCCTCACCGGTTCGGACCACTTCGGTTCGCACCACTTCGAGCTTGTTGGGCTCCACACTCAGACCATGTCCAGTCGTCTTCAGCGCAGCTTCCTTGGCTACCCAGAGTTCGAGACGCCTCCGATCTGAGTTCGTGCATTCGGAAGTGCGCTCACTCGGGGCCAGCACATAGTCATCGAATCCGGGGAAGACCTCGCTCGGAAGACCTTCGATGTCGACGCCGATGGGTGAGGACGGCGGCGCGGAGCCGACCAGCACCATCGTTCCCGAACGCGACAGGCTGACTTCTGCGTCCGAGACCTGGGGCTTGCCGTGTGGGCCACCGCAGCTGCGGCAGCAACGCGTGAACTCCAGGTCACCGGCACTGCGAACATCGGCGCCGAGTCGACGAGCAGCGACGAGGCGCAAGGCGAGATGTGCGCAGCGATAGGCGATCCGATCGGATGCGTGGCGCAGGCGATCGGAGCGCTTCACCTCAGCCGGTGAGAGCAGTGAGGCGAGCCATGGGTGAGCCGACTGAGTCTCGCGCACCTCGCTGATGTCGCACACCAGGTACTCGATCCCGGCAGCGGTCATCTCTTGCTGATCCCCCGGTACTGGGACACCGCAACGGTGGAGAAGATCGCAATGACTGCCACGCAGCTGATCACGGCGTAGAGTATCGGGTTGTCTGCCGCCCATCCGGTGCCTGAGGTGTACCCGGCGGGGGAGACATTGCCGAACAGTTCTCGGACGCTGGTTGCCACTGCAGTGACGGGATTCCATGAGGCGATCGCCTGCAGCGGTCCAGGCAGTGAATCGACCGAGACGAAGGCACCGGAGAGGAAGGTGACCGGAAAGAGCCAGATCAGGCCGAGGCTCTGAGCCACCTCGACACTTCGCGCTGTCAATGCGATGAACGCTCCGATCCACGACATGGCGAATCCGAAGAGGAGCAGGAGCAGGATGCCGAGGAGCGCTGACCATGGGCCTTCGGTGATGCGCCACCCGATGATCAGTCCGCAGACCATGGTGACGGCGAGGGAGATCACACCGGTGGCCAAGTCGGAGGTGGTCCGGCCCAGGATGACTGCCACGCGGGACATCGGCAGCGATCGGAACCGGTCGATGAGCCCCAGCTGAAGGTCCTTGGCGAGGTAGACGGCTGTGAATGAGGAGTTGAAGGTCAGCGTCTGGGCCAAGATTCCCCCGATGAGGAACTCCCGATAGGGTGCGCCGCCCAGGCTGCCGCCGAAGACGAATGCGAGCAGGAACACGAAGATCACCGGTTGCACGACGCCGGTGACCAGGGCTCCGGGGGTTCGACCCACGTTGAGGAGATTGCGCCAGGCGATGACGGAGCTGTCGCGTGCCGCCGAGGTGATGGTGCTCATGCTCCCACCTCGACTTCCGACTGCGGCTGAGGCGATGGTTCCGCACTGGCCGGGCTTCCAGTCAGCTCCAGGAAGACGTCGTCGAGCGTCGGACGGCACAGTGCCGCCTCGGTGACGAGGACACCGGCTCGGTCCAGGGCGCCGAGCACCTCCAGCAGAGTCTTCTGTCCCTGCGGGGCCGGGACTGTGAGGCGCTGACCCGTGGAATCGCGCTGCGGTGTGACCGAGCCTCCGAGGATACGCTCGACGATGCGCAGAGTCTCGGCGAGGAGATCGGGGCTGGCCAGAGTCAGTGCGATGCGTTCGGCGCCGAGGCTGACCTTGAGTTCGTTCGAGGTCCCCTCTGCGATGACTCGACCGGAGTCGATGACGGCGATGCGATCCGCCAGCTGATCGGCCTCCTCCAGGTATTGGGTCGTCAGCAGCACGGTGGTCCCTTGGCCGACAAGAGTGGAGATGACGTCCCAGGTGTCCAGCCTGCCTCGTGGGTCGAGGCCGGTGGTGGGCTCGTCGAGAATCACCACCGGTGGCCTGTAGACCAGAGCCGAGGCCAGGTCGAGACGCCGTCGCATGCCACCCGAATAGGCGCCTGCTCGTTTGTCTCTGACGTCGACGAGGGCGAACTCCCTGAGCAGTTCGCGCGCTCGAGCTCGCGACTCGGTGCGGCTCATCCCGTAGAGGCGGGCGACCATGAGGAGGTTCTCGTAGCCGGTGAGCTTCTCATCGACTGCCGCATACTGTCCGGACAGTCCGATGCTGCGGCGCACGGCGGTGGGATCGGCTGTCACCGAGTTCCCCGCGACGATCGCGTCTCCGGAGTCGGGACGGATCAGCGTCGACAGAACCTTGACCGTGGTGGTCTTGCCTGCCCCATTGGGCCCCAGCAACCCGAAGATCTGTCCCTGGTCGACCTGCAGATCGATTCCGTCCAAGGCTCTGAAGCTGCCGTAGTTCTTCCTCAGCTGGTCAATGCGGATCACTATGACGCGATCTCGGCGAGCCGGCGCGGAGTGATGTCCGTCCAATTCGCCTCGACGAATTCGAGGCATTCATCGCGTTGAGCCGGGCCGAAGGCGATGACCCACCCAGCGGGCGCATCGGCGAACGTCGGCCAGAGGGAATGCTGTTGGAGGTCGTTGACGAGTACACGGAAAGTGGCTGTGGTGTCATCAAAGGGGTTTTGCACTTTTCCTCATCTCCTGTCGATTGCTGGTGAGATATAACGCTTACGTCTGTGGTTCGGCGTCATCGTCCAAGTGGATTGCCATTACGGGAAGAATTTCTCGAAGGGCAGGCATTGTGAGCATGTCTGCGTGTCGTGCCGGGACTTCGGTGACGTGGATGTGACCAGTGACATATGGCCGCCATGATTCGGCAGCGGGGGTGCCGGGCGGAACATCCTGGGTGGCTGTGAAGACCACGACATCGCCGACGAATCTCTCCGCTGGAGCTTCCCGGATCAGTCGAGACATGGTGAAGAACCCGTCGGTCATCGCCTTCATGGTCTCAGTCGACACGTTGCCCAGCGGATCGTCGAGTTCGCGCAGCAGCTCCAAAACCCGTTCGTCGTCGAGGTCTTCCATACCGACCCGAACGCCAGGATGATTGGCGCCGAGGTAGTCGGCCCACAGCTCCGGACCCACGACCATTTCGTTGGCAGCTTGACCGTCGGGGAAGGCGTCGAGGATCCCGAGGAAGGCAACGTCCTCACCGAGCTCTTGCAGCCGCGCGGCCAGGCGGTGCGCCAGAATGCCGCCGAAGGACCAACCCAGCAGGTGATACGGACCCTCCGGCTGCACCGACCTCATCTGCGCGATGTAATCGTCGGCGAGCTCGATCAGCGTGTGAGCAGTGATCTGCTCCGGATCCTCCGGTGCCAGTCCCGGCATCTGCAGGCCGATCAGCGGACGCTGTGTATCCAGGCCGTGGAGCATCGTTGCGAAGCCCCAACTGATGCCGGTGGCCGGATGCACCGTGAAGAGAGGAGCCTTTGTGCCCGTCGTACGCAGCGGAAGCAGACGCTGCAGGCTGTCCCTGACCGAATCAGCGGTCTCCTGGCCAGCTTCGTCCACCAACTGCTCGACTGTCGGCGAGCGGAAGAGGGACTGGACCGAGAGCTCGGCACCGAGGGCCTCGTTGACGGCTGCGATGAGCGGTCGGGCGAGGAAGGAGTGGCCGCCGAGTTCGAAGAACGACTCGTCGATCCCGACGCGGGGCAGTGAGAGCACCTCGGCGAAGATGGCGGCCACGGTCTCCTGACGTGGCGTGCGAGGTGCCGAACGCGACCCGAGCTCTGTCTGTGATGGGTCGGGAAGGGCTGCCTCATCGATCTTGCCGTGCGCAGTCAGTGGGACCTCGTCGATGACGACGATCCGCGGCGGGACCATATAGCTCGGCACCATCGACCGCACATGTCGCCGAGCCTCATCGGCGAGGTCTGCACGCTCCTCTCCCGCCCCCGGGGCTTTGGTCCCATCCGCAACGACATAGCCGACCAGCGCCATGGTGGCGGCATCAGCACCGAATGGCCTCACGAGTGCGTCCTTGACGTTCGGGGCCGAGCGCAGCGCGCGTTCGACCTCGCCGAGTTCGACCCGGAACCCGCGGAGTTGGATCTGGTTGTCGCTGCGCCCCAGGAAGCCGAGGTCGCCGTGGTGATGACGAACAACGAGGTCCCCGGTCCGGTACATGCGTTCACCGGGCTCACCGTAGGGATCACTGACGAAGCGTTCGGCGCTCAGTCCGCTGCGGCCTCGGTATCCGTGTGCCAACTGGCGCCCGGCGAGATAGAGCTCTCCAGTCGTTCCGGCTGGCACATGGTGGAGTCGTTCGTCGAGCACATAGCCGCGCATGTGCTGCAGCGCCGAGCCGAGAACCGGAGTCGCGGAGGCGGCGACGGGCCCGGCAAAGGCGTCGACAGTGGTTTCGGTGGGGCCGTAGAGGTTGTAGGCGCTGATGCCCGGGCGTTCGCGCAGCCACCCCCAGAGGTCCTCATCGATCGCCTCACCGCCGAGGGCGAGAGTCACAGGGTCGTCTGCCTTGGCCGCTTGGTCGATCAGTTCCAGGAAGTCCGGTTCTGTTCTGAGCTGACGCAGGTAGCTGGGGGTGGTCTCCCAGAACCCGATACGCAGATCGCGGAGCAGGTGTGCCAGCTGCTGTGGGTCGCGCTGGACCAGTGTGGAGGTGATGTGGATGCGGTGTCCGACCATCATCCACAGCAGGGGGTCCCATGCGGCGTCGAAGCCGATACCGGTGGTGTGAGCCACCGTGACCTGCTCGGCACCGGTGGCCGGGGTCGGCAGATAGGTGGCGCGGTGGGAGGCGAGCAGGTTCGCCAGCGCATCGTGGCCGACTTCAACGCCCTTAGGCCGTCCAGTCGAGCCCGAAGTGAAGGTCACATAGGCCGTCGGATCGAGTTGTCCCCTCGGAGGCATCTGTTCCGGTGCCGCAGCCACCGAGACCGGCCACGGCCAGGTCGATCGGGCATCGTCGACTGTGCCGTCGAGGGCCGAGATCTCGACGATGGGCGGGGTGATCCCGGCCTCGGCGAGGACAGGTGCCAGCTCCTCCGCGGTTCCTGTTTCGGCCAAGACGATGCTCGGTGTCGCATCGGCCAAGATCGCAGTCGTGCGACCTGCGGGGTAGTCGATGTCGATCGGGTTGTAGGCAGCACCGGACTTGAGAACGGCCAGGGTGGCGACGATGATGCCTACGCTGCGGCTCAGCCGCACGGACACCGTCGACCCGGGCCCGGCACCGGACCTGACGAGTTCGCGGGCCAGCAGATCGGAGGCTTCGTCGAGTTCCCTGAACGTCAGCGAGGTGTCGGCTGATTCCACCGCGGTGGAATCGGGCAGCTGGCGCACAGTGGTGGCGAAGACATCGAGGACCATCGGAAGAGAACCCGAGGGGACCGGGCCGGCGAGTTGGTTGTTCGCGTGAGTGACCTCTGCAGTCTCGAGGAGGCAGATGTCGGAGATCGACCTCTCGGGCTTCTGCACGAGTTCGGCGACGAACCTGGACAGATTCTCACACATGTCGCTGATCGTCGCGGTCTCGAACATCGAGGAGTTGTAGTCGAGCACGACGTCCAGACCGGCTTCGGGAGTCGACCTGCCTGAGGCGGCCCTGCGGAAAGTGAAGGAGAGGTCGAACTTCGCGTCTCCGGTCTCGACCTCCGGTTCGATGCTCGTGTCGACTCCCGGGAGGTCGAGGAGGGGAGAGGCCGTATTCTCCAGGGAGAGCATGGTCTGGAACAGAGGATGGCGGCCCAGCACCCGGGGCGGATTGATGGCTTCGACCAGCCGCTCGAATGGTACGTCGTCAAGTTCCAGTGCGTCGATGACCGCGGTTCGGGTGCGCGCAAGCAGGGTGTGGAAATCCGGTTGGGAGGAGACATCGGTGCGGATCGGGACGGTGTTGACGAAGAGCCCGACCATGTCCTCGAGCTCTGGGTCCGAACGTCCGGCGCTCGGCGAGCCGATGACGACGTCCTCACTGCCGCCGATTCTGCTGAGGAACCCGGCGAGCACTGCGTGCAGTGCCATGAACAGGCTGGCCCCCGCCTTGGCGGCGATGGCGGTCAGTCGTTGCGTCGTGCGGTCGTCGAGGCGGAAGTGATGGTGATGGCCGGCTTGACGGGCGGTATGCGGACGAGGATGGTCCGAGGGCAGCGGCGTTTCGGACGGAATGCCCGCCAAGCGCTCGGTCCACAATTGGGTTCTGTGGTCCAGGAGCGGACGATCCTCACCGACAAGAGTCTGCGTTTCACGCACATGACGCTGCCACAGAGCAAAGTCAGCGTACTGGACGTCGAGCTTTCGTCGCATCGGTTGGGCGGATCCGCGCAGTGCGGCATAGGCGGTCGCCAGGTCCTGAGTCAGTGGGCCCAAGGACGCTCCGTCGGTGGCGATATGGTGCATGACGAGATGAAGGACCCATTGGCCTCCTTCGGCGAAGAGGACAGCCCGCAGGGGCAGGTCGGTGCTGAGGTCGAATCCTCGGGCGGCTTCCCGGGCCATTTCCTCTGTGGTCGCGGCCGGCGACGGGGTGGTGCGGCGATCGAGGATGCCGTGTCCGGCCTCTGGCGGCAGGATGTGCTGGACAGGTCTGCCATCGATGGTCGGATAGATGGTACGCAGGATCTCGTGCCGAGTGATGACCTCATTGAGAGCCTGGGCGAGGATATCCGGGTCCAGGTCTCCCTCAAAACGAGCCGCGAGAGAGATGGTGTAGTCGGAGGCCCTGGTGTCGAGCTGATTGAGGAAGTGCATTCTCGCCTGCCCGAAAGACAAGGGGATCGCGTGAGGGCGAACACTCTGGGAAGAGCGTTTCCACTCGGACAGGCGCAGCCCCGAGGTGGCACCGGGGTCAGCGGTGGGCACCTCTTCGGTGCGTGCTGACCGGCCTTCATCCAGTCCGGTCGGCAGGCTGCGGGACGAGCCATCGAGGCGGCCCAGCAGGGCCGCGGGAGTGGGAGCATCGAATATCGTTCGCAGCGGAAGATCGGCGTCGAATGCCTCACGGATGTGACCGATGAGCGAGACGGCGAGCAGCGAATGACCGCCCAGCTCGAAGAAGTCGTCGTCGAGTCCGATGTGCTCGGCCTCGAGCACGAGCGAGAACTGCTCACACATGGTGCGTTCGTCCGGAGTCTGGGCGGCGCGGGAGGACCGGCCCCCCGTCAGGTTCGGAACCGGCAGACGACTGCGGTCGAGTTTGCCGTGAGATGTCAGCGGAATCGAGTCGACTGAGATGAGCACGCGGGGGACCATCGGTGCCGGAAGCCAGCGGGCGAGGTGGTCGCGGATGGCGCTCTCCTCGACGTCGCCGGCATAGTAGCCGACGAGTCGTGCCGATTGCGGGTCCTGCGGGTTGTCGACTACGGCCGCAGCCTGGTCGACGCCCGGGCAGGCGGTCAGCGCATTTTCGACGTCTCCGAGCTCGATCCGGTATCCGCGCAGCTTGATCTGGTCGTCGTCACGGGAGATGAAGTCGAGGCGTCCGTCCGAGGTTCGACGGACCAGGTCACCTGTCCGGTACATGCGCTCGCCGTCGCCGTGTGGGTTCGCGACGAACCGCACCGAGGTCTCTGCCATGCGGTTGACATAGCCGGTGGCGATTCCGTCTCCTGCGAGATAGAGCTCGCCGACGACGCCGTGGGCAACTTCGCGAAGATGCTGGTCCAGGACCAGAGCCTGAACGTTCCTGACCGGATGCCCGATCGTGGTGTGCTCTCCTTCGATCGTCGCTGTGACGGAGTCGACGGTGAATTCGGTGGGCCCGTAGAAGTTATAGGCTCGCGCACCTGTGTGCTGGGCCAGTTCACGCCACAGGTCATCAGGCACGGGTTCTCCGCCGAGAGCGATCGTCAGCACACGGGCCTTGCGGTGCTGTGTCTCGCCACGGCCGTCGGCGTGATCGACGCGATCAGCGTCGTGTTCGTGGGCTTCGACTCGGTCAAGGAGACCGGAGGCGATCAGCTGACGCACAAATGAAGGTGTGGTCTCGAGCGCATCGATCTGCTGCTCACGACAGAATTCCACGAGCGCCTCGGCATCTCGGCGCACATCCTCGTCGACGATGTGCAGGCTCGCTCCGGCCACGAGCCAGAGCACCGGGTCCCAGGCGGCGTCGAAACCCAGACCGGCGGTGTGTGCGACTCTGATCGACTCTTCACCCAGGCCTGCCTCGGCGAAGATCGTCTCCCGGTGGTGAGCCAGGAGATTGGCCAGCCCGAGATGGGGCACAGCGACGCCCTTGGGTGTTCCGGTGGACCCGGACGTGTACATCTCATAGGCGCGGTCATCGAGATTCGGACGATAGTCGTCTCCGCGAGCGAATGCCGGGTCGGCATGCAGATCCGCGGTGGAGATGGCTGTGCCCGCTCGCACCGGCACGTCGGGGGAGTCGATGACGACGGCGACGGGGTCGCTCACGTCGAGGATCAGCCGGATCCGTTCCTGCGGGTAGCTGAGGTCGATGGGAACGGCGATGGCTCCGATGCTCAGCACCGCCAATGGCACGATGATGGCATCGGCGGATCGTGGCAGAGCGATCGCGACCCGCTGACCGGGATCTATACCTCGGCGGCTGAGCGCGCGGCCGTAGCGGTGCACGCGGTCCCCGAGTTCAGCAAAGCTCAGTTCGGTGTCCTCGGCTACGAGTGCGGTCCGCTCGGGGTGACGGTTGACAGTGGTGTCGAGCGAGTCGATGATCGTCGTCTCGACTCGCTCGCGATCGGCTCCGCGGCTCTCCTGGCGAATTGTGTCGAGCTCTGCGTGGCTGAGTACCTCGACGTCTGCGAGAAGACGGTTCGGTTCGGTGGCGAACTGTTCGAGCACGGCGACGAACCTGGCGGCGATCCCGCGGGCAGTGGAGTCGTCGAAGAGTGCGGAGTCGAATTCCAAGGAGCCGCTGATCCCGGCCGCCTCACCACGGCGTTCGGCCAGATCGAGGAGCAGGTCGAACTTCGCCTCCGAGACCTGCGGGCCGGAGTCCGGCTCGACGTTGAGGTCGCCCATGTCGATATCGACAGGCTCCGTGTTCTGCAGTGTCAGCATCACCTGGAACAGGGGGTGAAGACCTTCAGAACGCGGTGGGTCGAGCTCGTCGACGACGCGCTCAAACGGGGCATCCTGATTGGCGTAGGCCGCGAGGTTGGATCCGCGGACTCGGTCGATGACGTCGGCAGCACTCGGATTGCCCGAGGTGTCGGTGCGCAGGACGAGCGTATTGACGAAGAACCCGACGAGTTCGTCGAGCTTTGTCTCGGTTCTGCCTGCGACTGGGGTGCCGATGGGGATGTCACTGCCCGCACCGAGCTTGTCCAGCAGGACGGCGAATGCCGCCTGCAGCACCATGAACAGGCTGGCGTTGCGCTCGAAGGAGAGTCTGCGCAGCCCGGCATGGACCGTGGGACCGATGTCGACCGGAATCGCACGGGAGACAGATCCTGAGTTCGCAGCACTTCTGGTCCGATCAGCGGGAAGGCGCAGCTGCGAGGGTGCGTCGGCCAGCGTGTCCTTCCAAAATGCCAGTTGGTGCGAGAGCGCACTGTTCGGATCCTCCTCGGTTCCGAGGGTCTCTCGCTGCCACAGGGCGTAGTCGGCGTACTGCACAGGAAGAGGGGGAAAGGCCGGGGCCCGACCCTGCCCGCGAGCGCGATAGGCGGTGGAGAGGTCTCTGGCCAGGGGGCCGAGTGACCAGCCATCAGCGGCGATGTGGTGCAGAGTCAGCATCAGCACATGATCATCCTCGCTGAGCCTGATGAGGAGGGCCCTGATCGGAAGTTCCATGGAGACGTCGAATCCTCGGGTGGCCTCAGCTTCCACGGTGTGGTGGACGAGCCCTTCACTGACGCCGACCGTGGACATAGCGATGCGGGCGTTGGCCGGGTTGAGAATGACCTGCTCGGGCTGCCCAGCCGTCCAGGGGAAGACGGTGCGCAGGCTCTCATGCCGCACGATGACGTCATTGATGGCCGATTGCAGTGCATTGGCGTCGAGTCGTCCGCGCATGCGCAGAGTCAGCGGAATGTTGTACGCCGCGGAGCTTGTATCGAACTGGTTGATGAACCACAGACGAGCCTGGGCATATGAGAGTGGTACCTGGGTGGGTCGGTCTGCGGCGACGAGCTCATGACCGGCATCGTCGGTGGTGGCCTTCGGGTCGAAGCGGGCGCTGAGCTCGCGGACCGTGGGGTGTTGGAATACCTCGCGCAGGGCGGGTGCGGTGGCGAAGCTCGTGCGCAGGTTGGCGACCAATTGGGTGGCGAGCAGCGAGTGTCCGCCGAGTTCGAAGAAGTCATCGTCGATGCCGACGGAGTCGATGCCCAACACGTCGCTGAAGGCCTCGGCCACGATCCGTTCTTGGGAGTCTCTCGGCGCTTCGGATTCGGAACGTGCCGATTCCGGTTCGGGGAGGGCCTGGCGGTCGAGTTTGCCGTTGACTGTGAGTGGAATGCTCTCAATCTGCATGATGAACGAGGGAACCATGTAGTCCGGGACACGGGTCTTCATACTGCGGCGCACCTCGGCGGTATCGAGCTGCGAAGGAGAGGTGACGAAACCGAGCAGCTGAGCATAGCCGGCCTGGTTCTGCCTGAGTTCGACGATGGCCGAACTGATCCTGGGATCAGACTGCAGGGCGAGTTCCACCTCAGAGAGTTCGACTCGGTAGCCGCGCAGTTTGATCTGCTCATCGGCGCGGCCCAGAAACTCGATGCCGCCGTTCAGGGGCCGGCGGACGATGTCTCCGGTACGGTACATCCTCGAACCATCGTCGGCGAACGGGTCGGCAACGAAGCGCTCAGATGTCGTACCGGGACGGTCCACATAGCCGCGCGCCAGGTTGAGCCCTGCGATGTAGAGCTCTCCGGTGGCCTGTTCGGGCACAGGGGCCAGCCGGGAATCGAGGACGTAGTGCCGAGTGTTCGTGACGGACTGGCCGAGGATCGGCGACGTGTCGGCAGCGATGGTTGCGGTCAGACTGTCGACGGTGGTCTCTGCCGGTCCGTACAGGTTGTAGGCGGTCATTCCTTCACGCGCGGCCAGCTGTTTCCAGAGTCCGCTGTCGACTGCTTCTCCGCCCAACGCGACGACGCTGGGGTGGCCGTCCGCGCCGAAGCTGCTATGAGCCAGCAGAGCCTTGATGAACGAGGGCGTCGTCTCGATGGAGTCGATGCCATGGGTGGTGAAGTAGGCCGTCAGGGCCTCTGGGTCGCGGCGGGTGAGCGAGTCGATGAGGTGGAGTTCATGCCCGGCGAAGAGCCACAGCAGCGGGTCCCATGCGGCGTCGAATGAGATCCCTGCGGTGTGTGCCACCCGCAGCCCGCGACCGAGGCGTTCCGCGGCTGGATCGAAGATGGTCTCCTGGTGGCTGAGGAAGAGATTGAGCAGCGACTGATGTTCGACGCCGATGCCCTTGGGCCGGCCGGTCGACCCGGACGTGAAGATCACATAGGCGAGGTCGTCGGGGGCCGGAGTGGCCCCCGGCGCCGTCTGCGAGGTCCTGGACGACAGTGCAGCGGCGAGCTCGTCCGAATCCAGGTCGATGACAGGTCGGTCTGTGAGAATCGTGGTCTCTCCGTCAGGGCCGGGCACGCTTGAGGAGTTGAGTACGAGGGCCGGGGCCGCGTCGGCGACCATTGCTTCGATTCGGGCCGCCGGATGATCGGGATCGAGGGGAACGAATGCAGCTCCCGCCTTGAGGACCCCGAGCACAGCGACCGGCATCGCCGTGGTCCGTCCGATGCGTGCGGCGACGCGTGTGCCTGGGCCGGCGCCCTGCTGGCGAAGATGGCCGGCCAATTGTGTCGAACGGCGATCGAGTTCGCAGAAGCTGAGATGCCCGTCATCGGCGACGACAGCGGAGGCGAAGGGGGTCTGATGCGCGTGGCTGACGAATTCGTCGACCACGGTGTGGTGGGGGATGTCCTGGATTCGGCCCTGTCCGCCGGCGATGACCTCGTCTGCTTCGCTGTCGTCGAGCAGAGACAATCCGCCCAGAGGCTGAGCGTGACCGGGTTCCAACTGAGCGTGACCGGGATCCAGCTGGGCGAGGACGGAGAGGAAGCGTCCGAGGTGATCGGCGAGGCTCTCCTGGGAGTAGAGCTCGGCATTGGCCTCCAGCCGAACGATCGCAGTTCGTGAGTCCCTGCCGGAGGAGTTCTGGTCCGCGCCCAGGCCGTGGACGATGATCGACAGATCATCGACGGGCCCCGTGGACAGAAGATGAAGGGAGGCCTGAGCCTGACCGAAGCTGATGTCATCGACGGCAGGGAAGATGTTGACCGAGGGCCCGATGTAGCTCGTGTCGGTATCGAGTTCCTGATATTGGAATCGTTGGTGGATGAGTGTCGAGCGCAGGGCGGAACCCGTGCTCTCAAGGAGTTCGGGGAAGGTGGTCTCGGGTGCAGTGGTCAGCTGCAGCGGCAGGATCTTCGACATCATCGACGGCACTGATTTGGCCAGTGCGCTGCGCCGGGCCGTCACCGGCAGGCCCACGGAGACGGTCTTCCGACCTGTCATCCTGTGCAGATAGGTCGCAGCCGCTGCGAGGATGAACGTCGGTGCCGACTGGGCACTCGCCAATTGCCTGGCCAGCTCCGGGGGTATGTCGGCGTTGGCTGTGACCAGCTGTTTCGCCGAGGCAGGCGGACGTCCCGCCAAGCCCGTGGCGGTCTCCGACTCGGCGATGGTCTGTGACCAGAAGTCGGCATCCGTGCGGAAACGCTGTGACGCCCGGTAGTCCGCCTCCTCGGCCACCAGGGCCTCCAGGCTGCCGAAGGGCGAATCCGATGGCTGTGCGGCAGGATCAGCCAGCTCGCCGTACAGCTGCGACTCGCGTCGCAGGATGAGCACGGCAGAGTAGCCGTCGACGAGGAGGTGGTGGGCTCGCTGGTAGAAGATCCAATGGTCCTCGCCGAGGTGGAACAGCTCAGACCTGAGCAGCTCACCGGTCTCGGTATCGTGAACGGTGGCGAGGTCGGCTTCCATGAGGGCCTGGGCCTTTGCCATGGATTCGTCGACCGACCCGCCTCGCAGATCATGGAAGTGTAGGTGACTGCGAGGCGAGCCGTGCTTTTGGAAGACTCCCTGCTCGTCTTCGCCGAAGACGACGTTGAGCGAATCGGCCTCGGCTACGGTGGTGCCGACGGCACGTCGCATGACATCGACGTCCAGAGGCCCGAGAATTTCAACGTACAGCCCGATCTGGAATGTCGGGTTGTCGGGTTCGATCTTCTGGGCATACCAGATGCCTCTTTGTGCGGACGTGAGTTCGATGCGGGGGGAGTCTTCAGTCATTGTGTCTTTCGAACGCGAGAGTGTGATGCGGTCTTGCTGAAACGGCAGAAGGACGGTTACTGGAACTGTCCGATGTTGATCGAGCCGATGAGGTTCATCAGATCTCCGAGATCGATGAGCGGTCCTTCGATCAGTGAGCTGGAGGTGTCTGCAGAATCTGTCTGTGGTGATTCAGCTGCCGAAGCTGCGCCGGGGGCGGCGAAGACTCCGACCATCACGGCGAGAGCTGCGATTGCGGCACCGCCGATGGTCCGAAGACCTGTGCGTTTGAGGCTCAACATTGTCCCTGTCCTTTCCTGACACGGCGTGCAGATCATCTGCACCGGGCAAGCAGAACTGGTTCGGAGGGTTCGTGCGTTTGGATTGACGATTCGCGAAATTTCTCGGAATCCTCAGACTGACAGCTGCTGAGAGCCGCGTTGACGCGCACGCTTCACGCCTGACCGAAAGCAAAGCATAATAGAACGTATGAACGAATATCAGCGACCGGAATGGCTCAGTCGGTACCAGGACTTCAAGTCGCTGTGCTCAGACGTTTCGGGGGAGTACATCCGCTTCTACCTCACCACGGGCTGCGAGCAGATCAGCTATACGCATTCCCAGAACACCGAGGGGCTGCCGAACTATTCGTGCCGCCTCACGGCGGAAGACGGTACGGTGCTGCTGTTGCCGCTCGACGACTGGCGCCACCGGATGGAAGAGGTGCCTGGCCTGGTGCGCACCTGGTTGGGCGAGCATTCGGACCTCAAGGGCTGCAAGCCTTCCAAGTCCCACTATCAGGGCGACAGATACTGGTTCGAGCAGTGGCAGCTGGCGAATCCCTGGTGACGAAGCGATGCCTCCCTCGAGCACTTGTCGTTTAAGTACACCAGGTGAAATACTAGCCATATGAAAGAAAAGTTGCGGTCTTCGCGTCATCCACGACAGGGCGTGCGCATCCTCGTCCCTGCCGTGCTCATCCTCGTCTGGTTGTCGGTTTTCGGATTTGGTGGTATGAGCTTCGGATCGATCGACGAAGTCGCGAACGATGATCGATCATCGTTCCTGCCCTCGAGCGCAGAATCGACGAAGGTCCAAAACGAAATCGCGAAGTTCACCGGATCTGATGCAATCCCCGCGATCATCGTCGCTGAACGCCCAGGAGGACTCACGGACGCCGACCGAGATGGACTCGATAGCCTCGCCGATCAATCGTCCGAAGTCGTTTCCGGTGCGCAGTCCTCGCCGGTCATCTCCTCAGAGGACAAGGAAGCAGCGGAACTCATCGTTTCGATTCCCTCCGACGCTGAGATCGGCGATGTTGTCACCCAGTTAGAGGAAGAAGCCGGGCAGGAGCTCTCCGACCTCGATTTCTGGGTCAGTGGTCCCGCAGGTTTTACGGCCGATCTGGAGGAGGCCTTCGGTGGGATTGACGGAATCCTGCTCCTCGTCGCCCTCGGTGTCGTCTTCGTCATTCTCGTCATCGTCTACCGATCACCACTGTTGCCGATTCTTGTCCTCATCAGCTCGCTCACGGCTCTCTGCGCAGCGGTGCTCATCAATGTCGCTTTGGCTCGTGAAGGGATCGTGACGCTCAATGGGCAGGTGCAAGGCATCCTCTTCATCCTGGTCATTGGTGCCGCTACCGATTACTCACTGCTCTTCATCGCCCGCTATCGAGAAGAGCTGCGGGAAAGCTCAACCCCTTTCCTCGCCGTGTGGAAGGCGGCACGCGGCGTACTCGAACCCATTCTGGCTTCTGGAGGCACCGTCATTGCGGGGCTCTTGTGCCTTCTCCTGTCCGACCTCGGATCCAACTCTGCACTGGGGCCGGTTGCCGCTGTGGGAATTGCTTGCGCCATGCTCGCCACGTTGACTTTCCTCCCGGCGCTGCTCACCGCCTTCGGGCGAGTGGCGTTCTGGCCGCGGGGACCCAAATACGGAACCGAACACCCTGTGCTCACCGGCCCGGATGCCACGGGGCTCTGGCCGAGGGTGGGTCGTTTCGTCGCCAATGGCCCCCGTCGGGTTGTCGCCGGGGTCACTTTGGTCCTCGTCATCGGGTGCGCAGGCCTGGCATTACTCGATGCCAATGGAGTACCTCAGAGCGAGTTTGTTCTCGGTGACAGTCAGGCGCGCGATGGCCAGGCTGTCATTGATCGTCACTTCTCCGGAGGCTCGGGTAATCCCGCTTATGTCCTTGCACCCAGTGACGAGCGGCAAGAGGTCGCTGAGGCAATTTCGTCGACAGACGGTATCGACAATCTCTCTCTGGTCGCCCAGGATTCTTCGTCTGGCACGACGCCTATTGACGCCGATGGCCAGGCGAGTAATAGTTCACAGTCGGGGCCTCCAGCAGCAGAACCGACGGAGATCAGCGGTGAGATCATGTTCTCCCTGACTCTGTCCGCTCCTGCCGACTCACTCGAAGCTGAAGGCGCCGTCGAGGACCTGCGGGACAATTTGTCCTCGACCCAGGCACTGGTTGGTGGCAGCACAGCTGTTGATCTCGATACGAACAATACGTCGTCACGAGACAGAGCGGTGATCATACCCATCGTTCTTGTTGTCATCACCATCATGCTCGCACTCTTACTGAGGTCACTGGTCGCCCCGGTAGTGCTGTTGGCGACGACGGTCGTGAGCTTCGGCACGGCTTTGGGAGTCAGCGCTCTCATCTTCCGCCTGATCGGGCAGCCGCAATCAGATCCTTCGGTACCGCTCTACGCATTCGTCTTCCTCGTGGCGTTGGGAATCGACTACAACATCTTCCTGATGACTCGGGTTCGCGAAGAGACCTTCACTCACGGAACCAGGGAAGGTACTCTTCGGGGGTTGTCGGTGACCGGGGGAGTGATCACAAGTGCAGGAATCGTGCTCGCTGCGACCTTCATGGCCCTGCTCGTCATTCCCATTCAATTCCTCCTCCAATTGTCGATCATCGTCTCGCTGGGCGTCCTGCTCGATGCATTGATCGTGCGGACGCTGTTGGTGCCGGCGCTGTCGCTGTGGATTGGGGATCGTCTATGGTGGCCGTCTCGCCTGGCCAAGCCCAGCAAACACTGAGCAGAAATTCGAGCGATCAGCATGTGCGATGGAGGGTAGTGTCGGTGAAGGTCGATTCTCCCGTCCATCGCGACGGCTGCGGTTCAGTCTGATGCAGAGGAAGTGAGGTCATTCCTGGTCTCACGCAGGAAACGGATGACCACTTCACGTTCGGCGGACGTCAACCGAGCTGCGGCATGGAAGCGTCTGGACTGTTGACGTCCAACAGTTTCGATCGCCACAGCATAGGTCTTAGGTGTGATGCTGATCGCTTGAGCTCGACGGTCACTCGGGTGAGGCGCTCGAGTGAGGTGGTGTCCGTGTTCCAAACGATCAAGTAGTTTCGTAGTTGCAGAGGCGGAGATGCCTAGATGCTCTGCGATACCTCCGGGCGTACCGATAGCATCTCGGTGCTGGCAGACGATGAGGTAATGGATGGCCTTCATGTCTGTGGCATTGAGCTTCATGTATCGTTGAGCGGCCTCTGACATGGCTTCTTCTGCTTCGCGCAGCTGTCCGAAAGCGGACATGAGTTCGCCGATTTGAGCAACAGCTTCAGGTGACATGTTCGATCGGTCGATGAGCTTCTGCTGTGGGTCGCTCGAGTCAACGTCGTAGACTGCCGACTTCTCGATGTTCGACACCGCTCACCTCACTGTTGTCTCTTGTCTTTATTATCGTCGGGCCGTGTGGGCTCGCCGTGGATCGACTTCACCTAGTCTAGACACTGGGATTGGGTGACACCGAGTGAACGTCAGGACGCTAGACATCCGCAAGTCGGTCGAGGCTCGCAGTGATCATATCCTCGACATGAGGGTGAGCCCCGGACTCGATCACCCTGCCGACGAGTGGGAGCGAACAGGCGGTCTCGATCACCGCTTGAACGTCAGTGAAGCCATCGTCCTGTCGGAGCAACGTGATCTCTACTTTGACGTCGAGCGGCACCCCAGGGAACTCTGCGTCGATATTCAAATTGGCAGCCGCCGCCGTCTCTGCAGCAGGGGCGGATCGCATGTGCTGGATGACTCTGGCATCGGAACCCAGAAATCTCTGTGCTGAAGTCGGCATCTGATTGCCGGACAGAGGCATTGATGCAGTCAGACTGAGCCCCTCGGCGCGGCTCGAGTGGATCGATACAGTCGCTTCGTCCGCACGCGACGTCTGTTCATCGGCGATTCGGTCGAGAATCTCTGCCGGCCACATCGTCGTTCGGCGTTTCAGAGTCGCACGTTGCATGAAGACAAGTATTTCATAGTGCAGGATCGCCCAGCCGTGCCGACCTCCGATGTCAATTTCAGCCGATCGCCTCGATCAGCAATCCACTGTGCGCTCAGAAGGAATCATCGGAACGAGGGGATTACACTCGCAGTATGATCCAGACAGCGCAGCACCCACGACGGGTTCTGGTTCTTGGAGCAACCGGTTATGTTGGTGGCCGTTTGGTTCCAAGGCTCATACAGGCCGGTCATGCAGTCAGCGTCGCCGCACGCTCTCCCGAAAAGCTCGCCGTGGTGCCGTGGTCGACCGAAGTCACGATCTTCAAGGTCGATCTCGACGATGGTGAAGGTCTAGTCGAAGCGATGTCAGGTGTCGACGTTGTCTTCTACCTGGTTCATTCAATGAATTCCGGAATTGTCTTCGAGTCTCGTGAAACACGCTGTGCCTTGCGTGTCGCTTCCGCTGCGGAATTCGCCCACGTCAATCGAATCATCTATCTCGGAGGACTCCACCCCGACTCTGACGACCTGTCCGTGCATATGCGCTCACGAGCGAATGTTGGACAGGTATTCCTCGACTCTCCCGTCGACGCGTTCGTGCTCCAAGCCGGGATCATCATAGGGTCAGGCTCCGCGTCATTCGAGATGATTCGACATTTGGCAACAGAGCTGCGCTGGATGCCTGCACCTAACTGGGTTTCGAACCGGGTTGAGCCCATCGCAATCGGTGATGTCCTCTACTATTTGGTTTCAGCGGTCGCAGTAACAAGTCGTGTGAACAGATCCTTTGACATCGGTTCAGGTGACGTTCTCACCTACGCCGAGGTGATGAAATTGTTCAGTCGAATCGCGGGCCTCAAGTCGCGGCATGTGTTCAAGCTGCCGCTTCCTGCACCCGCTCTGTCGGGGCTTTGGGTGGGGCTGGTCACTCCTCTTCCATTCAAGCTCACGCTGCCGCTCGTGCAGTCTCTGCAAGAAGACGCGGTTGCCAACGACCACGCCATTGACTCCGTCATTCCCGCTCCCGCTGCTGGCCTGCTTACCTACGAACAAGCCGTCGAACTGGCCCTCTGCCGGGCCGGGGAGACGAAAGGGGCAATCGGTGCAAACTGGGACGTCGATACCGGTGATCTGAGCGGGGCCGCTGATTCGCTGCCCAGTGATCCCCACTGGGCGGGGAATCAATTGGTCGAAGATGATCGTACCTTTGTCTTTCGCGATCTTCGTGCCGAGCAGTTGTGGAAGATCATTGCCAGAATCGGTGACGATCACAGGCGGTATTCACGGCCACCGTCATCGAAGCTGAGAGATCTGGCGGACGGCTTTTTCGGTGGTACCGGTCCGAACCGTGATCCCCGCCTTCCGGCTGATTTGGGGGTAGCCGATTCCCTTGCCTGTTGGACGATTGTGGAGATGGAACCAGCGTCCCGAATGCTGCTGCGTGCAGAAATGGAAGTCTCGGGCGACATCTGGCTCGAGTTCACGATGACTGACCAGCCAGACGGTTGCTCGTTTCGACAGCGAGCCATGTTCAATCCATCGGGGGTTCGAGGCAGAATCTATTGGGCGGCTGTCTCGTCGTTGCGTCGGAAAGTCTTCCCTCACATGGCGAAGAACATCGCGAAGGCGGCGAGAAGGTTCACATGACTGGCGCCGTTTCTCGCTGCCTTGAGAAACTGTTTCACGGGCTGGAAGCAACCCTATTTCGGCGGGATCGTCGACATCTTGGTAGCAGCGAGTATTCCACAATCGGATTCACAAACACCGCACAGCGGAAGCATAATAGAACGCATGAGCGAATATCACCGACCGGAATGGCTCTCGCAGTATCAGGATTTCAAGTCGCTGTGCTCAGTTGTCTGCGGTGAGTTCATTCGCTTCTACCGCACGACTGGCTGCGATCAGATCAGTTATACGCATTCGCAGAACACCGACGGGCTGCCTAATTACTCGTGTCGGCTCCCCGCAAAGGACGGCGCCGTGCTCCTTCTTGCGCTCGATGACTGGCGGGATCAGATGGAGGAGGTGCCCGGTCTGGTGCGCACCTGGCTGGGGGAGCATTCGGCACTCAAGGGCTTCAAGCCCTCCAAGTCTCACTGCCAGGGGGATCGCTACTGGTTTGAGAAGTGGCAGGAGGCGAACCCGTGGTGATGGATGCGCACGGTGGATTTCCATCCGCTATGGCATGATTGCTGCTCAGAGCTTGATGACTCCTAAGGACTGACGCATGGCACAATCCCATCCTGAAACCATCGTTCCTTCCCCACATCCTCGAACTGTTCTCGTGCTTGGGGCCACCGGTTACATCGGGGGACGACTCGTTCCTCGCCTGCTCCAGGCCGGTCACCATGTTCGTGTCGCAGTGAGATCACCACAGAAGCTCGAGCAGGTGCCGTGGGTGGATCAGGTCGACGTCCATCGTGTTGATCTTGACGACGGGGACGGCCTCGTCGAGGCCGCCACCGGAGTCGAGGTCATCCATCATCTTGTTCATTCGATGGGCTCAGGGCAGGATTTCGAACAGAAGGAGGCTGCGACGGCCCGGCGGGTCGCCGAGGCGGCCGAGGCAGCCGGGGTTCGACGCATCGTCTACCTCGGCGGGCTCCATCCTGACAAGGCGGACCTGTCCATGCACATGCGCTCTCGCGCCCAAGTCGGACGCATTCTCATCGACTCGCAGGTCCCCACCATCGCGTTCCAGGCGGGCATTATCATCGGATCGGGATCGGCTTCCTTTGAGATGGTGCGTCACCTCGCTATGACGCTGCGGCTGATGCCGGCGCCGAGGTGGGTCACCAACCGGGTCGAACCGCTAGCCGTCCGTGATGTGCTCTACTACCTCCTCAGCGCCGTCGATGTCGACGACGATGTCAATCGCGCATTCGACATCGGATCGCACGACGTCCTCGAGTACGCCGAGATCATGAAGACCTTCGCTGGGATCGCCGGTCTCAAACCCCGGCACGTGCTCGCTCTGCCGCTGCCTGCGCCGACACTGTCGGGCATCTGGGTCGGTCTCGTCACTCCACTGCCATTCACGCTGACCCTGCCGCTCGTCCAATCGTTGCAGGAGGACGCTGTGACCGCCGACCGCGATGTCGACGAAGTCATCCCTCCGCCGCCCGAGGGTCTGCTCAACTTTGAGCAGTCCGTGCGGCTGGCGCTGCTGCGTGAGGCCGAAGGGGCCGTCGACACCAATTGGGACGCCGACACCGGAGGGCTTGCCCAGGCGGCGAAGCCCTTGCCCAATGACCCCGAATGGGCAGGAGAGCGCGTTTTCACCGATGATCGGACATTGCACTTCCCTGATCTGACTCCCGAACAGCTTTGGCCGGTTGTCGAAGGCATTGGTGGGAAAAATGGCTGGTACTCGTGGCCGTTGGCGTGGCGGGTACGGGGAGTGTGGGACAAGATCGTCGGCGGCGCCGGCCTCAATCGAGGGCGGCGACTTCCAGATCGTCTTCGAGTCGGAGACCCTGTCGACTGGTGGCGAGTCGAGGAGCTTGAGCCGGGGCATCGACTGCTGCTGAGAGCGGAAATGCGAGTATCTGGTAGGGCGTGGCTCGAATTCACCACAAGCAGGGCCGGCCGTGGCAGCGACTTGAGGCAAAGAGCAATCTTCATACCCAGGGGCATTCGCGGCCAGCTGTACTGGGGGTTCGTCTCGCCGTTCCACCGATTCATATTTCCGGCCATGGCGAAGAACATCGCCCGAGCGGCGAAGAAATCTCGGTGAAATTGAGCCCATCCGAGTAATCGTTAGCTAAGCTAGCAGTTATGTTCCCTCGAGGCAGATGCCGCACATCCCCCTTCGGCAGCGGGGGCGCGACTTTACACGGTCGCACCACCGCAGCTGCCGGACCGCGGACTGAAGCGGGAGAGAGGCCGAGGAAGTGAGCAGCTCACCAACTCACGACGTCTTCAATCGGACCGCGCAGCAGGCAGCCCGGGTCGTCATCTCGAACTATTCGACGTCATTCGGTTTGGCCACGCGGCTGCTCGGGCACGCTCATCGCCATCACATCCGCAACATCTATGCCTTGGTGCGCATCGCCGATGAGATCGTCGACGGACTTGCGGCCGATGCGGGCCTCGACTCCCGGCAGCAGAATGAGATGCTCGAGAACTTCGTCCACGCGACTCGCACCGCTCTGAAACTCGGCATCAGCGACAACCTCATCATCCATGCGTTCGCCCACACTGCGAGGGCAACCGGAATCACCGTCGACCTCATCGAGCCATTCTTCGCCTCGATGAGAGCAGACCTGGACACCCCCGATCAGGCGCTCGCCTCGGTCCGTGGCTTCGACCAGGACGAACATCGGACCTACGTCTACGGCTCGGCCGAAGTGGTCGGACTCATGTGCCTCAAGGTCTTCCTCTGCAATCGGTCCAGGACTCCGTCCCAGACCGAGGAGCTGGAGCACGGTGCTCGCCAGCTGGGAGCCGCATTCCAAAACATCAACTTCCTCCGCGACCTGGCAGATGACAGTCTGCGGTTGGGTCGCAGCTATCTCAGTGCCGACTCCCGACTCACGGAGGCCGACAAGGACCGGTGGGTGGAAACGATTCGGCAGCAGTTGGCCCGAGCCGACGCCACGATCGCGCTGTTGCCCAAAGACGCCAGAGCCGCGGTGCGAAGCGCTGCGGCGCTCTTCACCGCTCTCAGTGACAAGATCGCGGACACTCCGGTCGAACGCCTCTACCGAGAGCGGGTGCGCATTCCGAACGCGAGTAAGGCTCAGCTCACGGCAAAGGCGCTGCTGGTCACGGCGAGGGAGACCAGATGAGGGGTCAGAGCATAAGCGTGGTCGGCGGAGGTGCGGCCGGTCTCGCCGCTGCAGCTCTGTTGGCACGTGAGGGACACACAGTCGATCTCTTCGAGCAGAGCTCGACTCTGGGCGGGCGCATCGGTTCGATCGAATCAGACGGCTATCGATTCGACACTGGACCGTCGTGGTATCTGATGCCGGAGGTCTACGAACATTTCTTCAATCTTCTCGGCACGACTGCGGCGACTGAACTCGACCTGCGCACTCTCGACCCCGCCTACACCGTATTCAGTCCCGTCACGAAAGGTCAGCGAGAGCAGCCGGTCACGATCCCCTACGGCAGTGCCGCGGTTCTTGACACCTTCGAACGAATCGAACGTGGCAGCGGCCGCAGCTTGCGCAGATATCTGGCCTCGGCCGGTCGCACCAAAGACCTGGCGCTCGACTACTTCCTGTACAATCCCTTCACCTCACCGAAGTCGATTCTCCGGACAGAGCTGCTTACAGCGCTTCCCGCGTTGGCTCGACTGCTGACCACCTCCCTGGAACACCACGCCTCTCAGTCGTTCCACAACCCGGTGCTGCGACAGATCCTCCAGTATCCGGCCATCTTCCTCGGCACAGATCCGAGGAAGGCGCCGGCTCTCTACCACCTGATGAGTGCACTGGACCTCAGTGACGGGGTCCTCTATCCGATGGGAGGGTTCAAGTCGATCGTCGACGCCCTGGCCCGACTCGCAGATGAGTCAGGAGTCCGAGTGCACACAGGCTCCGCGGTCAGGCACATATCTGCCGTCCCACAGAAAGGTCGACGTCGGAAAGTCACCGGCCTCGTCTGGACGGATCAAGAGGGCCGGGATCACGACCACCGCAGTGACCTCGTCGTCTCCGCCGCTGATCTCCACCACACCGAGACGCAGCTGCTGGACCAGATCGATCGGAGCTACCCCGAGAGCTGGTGGGAGCGAGTGACTAGTGGTCCGGGAGCCGTCTTGGTCTTCCTCGGAGTCGACGGCGAGATACCGCAGCTTCCTCATCATTCGCTGTTCTTCACCGACGATTGGTCGACGAACTTCGATGACATCTTCGGGCCTGCGCAGAAGATCTCCTCGCCAGCATCGGCATATGTGTGCAAACCCAGCCACACCGATCCGACGGTGGCCCCACCCAACCACGAGAACCTCTTCATTCTCATTCCTGTGCCTGCTGATGCCGGACTCGGCGCCGGTGGCCGTGATGGGCAGGGAGATCCGCTCATCGAACGTGCCGCGGATCGAGCCATCGATCAGATCGCCCGATGGGCCGAGATCCCCGACCTGAGAGATCGGATCAGATTTCGGCAGACACAGGGTCCGACGGATTTCTCACGCCGATACAATTCGTGGCTCGGGGGGATGCTCGGACCCGCCCACACGCTGCGCCAGAGCGCAATGTTCCGCCAGCAGAACGCCTCCAAGAAGGTGGAGGGGCTCTACTACGCGGGTGCGACAACCGCTCCCGGGGTCGGTGTGCCGATGTGTCTGATCAGCGCCGAACTGGTCCTCAAACGCATTCGAGGTGACTCGAGCCCGGGACCGCTGCCCGTCGACAATGTATGCGGGAACGTGGCAGCTTCTCAGGCTTTGGACGGCTCGAGCTCGTCGACGCTGTAGTAATGTTGCGCGAGGTCGTTCACGCGAACGAGGTACTTGCCGCGTTTCTCGTCGAAGAGCTCGATCTTGCCGGTGTTTCCATTCATGGGTTCGCCGGTGATTGTCACCGTGTCGCCTGTCTTGTATTCAGCCATGCCTCAGTGTATGCCCGTAGCTTCGGGACGTACGGGCGCAACGTCGGAACCCTGTCACGAAAGTGCAGAACTGGCGCCCGATTCGTCGCGGCAGCTCACATCGTGAACCCCAGCTGGTGCGAGTATCCAACCCGAAACGTCGGAAACTCCAAATTCCCGATGAAATCGTGTAACCGGGCGTTGTCGATTCGTCTGCCTGCCTCGAGTTCTGCAGGCAGATCTGGTGGAGTCGAGACATTCAGGGCGGCGGCCAGGAATTCGACGACCTCGCCCAGCTGGACAGGGAGAGCGTCCACGGCGTGCAGCAGCTGAGGCGGGTCAGAACTGAACAGGAGAGCTTCCAAAGCTCGAATGAGATCAACATGATGGATGCGGTTCGTCCACCGTCGGTGATTGACAGCTCGGCCCGATCGGACCCCGTCGACGAACCGTGAATGCTCACGGCCGTAGATTCCGGCTGCACGCACGATCGAAGCGGAAGAGAACGTCTCCCTGATGAGTTCTTCGGTTTCCCAGAGTGTGCGGGCAGGACCCGAATCAGGCCGGGGCACAGTGTTCTCGTTCGCGACCTCGCCCGGCGCTGCATGGCCGAGGACTCGAGTCGAGGACACGAGGATCACTCGCTCGGGCGTGGAGTCAAACGCACCGATCAACCCCTCAACCCCGCGCCGATACGTCTGGTCATAGCCCTCGTCGGTGTAGTCATCGGGGGTGAGAGTGATCACCACTGCATCGACGTCGCTGATCGTGAGGCCGCCGGGATGGCTGAGATCAGCAGCGAGGGGTTCGAACGAGGGTGGCAGGCGCTCCGGTCGTCGTCGTAGCCCGATGACCTCGTGGCCGCTGTGAACCAGTCTCAGACCCAACCGGGTTCCGAGGTCGCCACATCCGGCCAGAAGCACCTTCATGCTCTTACTCCCATCGCCTCGTCAACGCGTGTGGACCATGGCCTTCGTGTCGTCTGCACAGTCATATCAATTCTCCTCAGCATCACGATCACTCGGTGTCATCGGCAGTGCCAACGCTGGTGGACATGCTCTTCATCTGATCGTAGGCGCCCAGCGCGGCCTGCCTTGAGTCCCTGAGTTCGACGAGGGGAGGGGGAGCCGCTTCCGGCGTGTAGGGCAGCCAGTCGTCGACGAACTCGTCGTCGGGGTCGAAGCGTTCGCGTTGCCTCTCCGGGTTGAAGACGCGGAAATAGGGTGCGGCATCGGCACCGCTCCCGGCGACCCACTGCCACGAGACCGGGTTGTTGGCCTCATCGGCGTCGACGAGGGTGTCCCAGAACCACTGTTCACCGTGCCACCAATGCTGGAGCAGGTTCTTGGTGAGGAAGCTTGCCGTGACCATGCGCACCCGGTTGTGCATCCATCCGGTCTTCCACAGCTGCGCCATTCCCGCATCGATGAGTGGATACCCGGTGCTTCCCGATCTCCAGTGGGCGAGGGCTTCCTCATCCTCCTCGTAGGGAAAGACTTGGAACTCGGGTCTGATCGGCGCGGAGTCGATCTCTGGGTAGTGGTAGGTCAGGTGCCAGGAGAACTCGCGCCAGTAGAGCTGACGGATCCACGCTGCCCGGTCCTCCTGCGTGATCGAATCAGCTCGCCGTGCCGCATGGAGCAGCTGTCGTGGGGACAGTTCGCCGTGGCGCAGCCTGGGCGAGAGCCGCGAGGTACTCCTCGCATCAGAGGGAACGTCCCTGCTGGTGCTATAGCCGTCAATGCTCGCAGACAGATCATCGAGCTGGTCCGCGGCAGCTCGCAGCCCTGGCGACCAGTGGTGGGCGACGGTATTCTGCCACCAGCGAGGCCCTGTGGTCGCGGCGAGGTCTCCGAATCCCGTCTCTGTGCCGTCGAGGAGTCCCACTCCGTCGAGGTCCGTCACGGCAGGGCACTCACGTGTTCTGCTGAGCAGGGTCCGGCTCAGTGCTGGTTGTCCTTCCGGTCTCGGCAGCACATCGCCGATCTCGCGTCCCGCGACGGCCTTCCAGAACGGGGTGAAGACCTTGTAGTGATCACCGTTCTGCGGCGCCGCCGTCCATGGTTCGACGAGGAGAGAACCGGTGTGGGAATGCACTGCGAACCCCTGATCGCTCAGTAACGTCTTGATACGACTGTCGAGAGCACGGGAGGCAGGTGCGTAGCGACGGGTCCAGCGCACGGCAGCGACGCCGAGGCTGCTGGCCAGTTGCGGAATGATCTCCTCCGCGCGGCCGGCGGCGCAAATCAGATCGATGCCGAGGCCGTCGAGCTCGTCCTGGAGGACTCTCAGCGATTCGTGCGTCCACCACCGGCATGCCCCGCCGAAGGGGCGGGGGCCGAGGCCCTCGTCATCGCGGGCCTCGCGGATCCAGATGGCGATGACGCGGCCATCGGCACGCGCGGCGGTGAGGGCCTCATGGTCGTCCACGCGCAAGTCGTCACGGAACCACACCAGCGTGAGGTGGTCAGCTGCAGTGGCCATCAGAGTCTGCACGCTCCGATGCGCCTTGGTGAAAGGCTAACTTCGTCGGGATTGAGGCGGAGTATCTCCCCGTTGAGCGCAGTCGCAAATCCCACCCATGCCGCATAGGGTGCGAGCATAAGCGCTGAGGCGGTGTCAACTGCGGCGGCTCTCTTCAGGAGTCTCAGTGTTGAGGCTTCGAGGATGGCGGAGTCGATCAGGGACGCGTCCGGACGGCGGGCGGAGAAGAACAGCCAGCTCCATGCCACATTGACTGCCATGTTCGCGCCCAGTTCACTCAGGTAGATTCGACGTGCCCGGCTGTCCGGCAGTCGCATCAACACCCGTCCGGAGGCGACTGCCGTCAGAGTGTACAGAGTCGACCATGCAGGTCCGAACACCCAACCGGGGGGTTGCCACGCCGGTTTGTTCAGGTTCTTGTACCAGTCGGAGCCGACTTTCGTCCCCAGCGCCCCGATTCCCGCTGCTGCTGCGCACATGGCAGTCGGCAGGAGATAGGGTTTCGATGGAGCTTTCATGAGATCCTCTCGACGATTCGCAGTAATGGTCCCGGACGACACATGATCATGGACGGCCCCTGATGCGCCCGAGCACTCCCCGCCTAAGTAGGCCTCGAGTCGGCGGTGACCACAGGTCTGTTCCCTCGACCCTCCAGGAGGAGAGCAGCTGGTTGGCTGCCAGATAGCCGGTCGTGGCGGCACGTTCCATCAATGCCACCGGGGTGTTGCAGCGCACGTAGTCTCCTGCCAGAACCAGCCCCGGAATCGGTGTGGAGGGTTCTGGCCTCTCATCCCAGGGGCGCGTGTCGGTGAGCCCGCAGTCGGCTTCGATGAGCAGCTCTTGGTCCACGATGAGCAGGGAAGCGGTCTCGGGGTAGACCTGATGGAGGTCGGTCAGCAGTCGAGCCACGATGGTCTCCCTATCGCGGTCCGAAAGCCGTGCTTTTATGTCGAGAGCATAGGCATGGAGTTCGAGAACCGAACCGCCGTGGGTCTGTGCCCAGGCGCTGGCGCCGGCCTCGAAACGTTCGAGGACCGAAACATTGTCGAGAACGTCATAGCCGCTGGTGCCCAAGAAGGCCGGGCGATGATCTGCCACGGTTCCCTCACACCAGAGCCGGAGTACCGCGAAGGCGGGGGCGTTGGTCTGTGAGGCGAAGCTGTCCAGCCATTCCTCAGACCCCGGCGCGGCGTGCACGAGTGAGTCGCGGCTTGAGTCGAGGAGATCGCGGGCTGCGGAGGGGTCGGCGGCGATGACCAGCGCATCACTTCGCACCTCGCTGTCTGTCGTCGAGATGGTCCAGCCCGGAACGGTGGCTACGATCGAGGTCACAGTCGTTCCGGTCTGGATCGTCACTCCCAGTGACCTGAGGTATTCGCCCAGTGGCGCCCACAGCGCAGTGTCGTAGTCATCGACGGGGACGTCGAAGAGCAGGCCTTCTGCCGAACCAGCGAAATACGTGTGGAACATTGCGACGAGCTCACCTGCGGAGAACTCTGTGGGATCAGCAAAGAAGGAGCGGGCGAAGACTTCGAGAGCCAGATGGCGAGCGTCATCGGGGAACCGCAGTCGGTCGAGGAATTCGGCGGCGGACTCACCGTCGTAGTGTTGGTATGTCGCGGGGAACTCGACGTCGATGAGCTCGACCGCGGCCGCGATGTCGACGTCGCGCAGTTGTCTGATCGGGAAGGTGGAGCTCTGCCAGACGAACCCGAGGAGGTTGAACGGAGGGGTGCGGGGGATCGAGGCGAACGTGTCCATAGAGCCTCGGCGATGGACGAGAGGATAGTCGTCGACGGGTTGCAGGCAGCCAAGCTCGGGGTCCGCCCGGCGCAGCAGATCGCGAAGATTGTAGTACTGCCGAAAGAAGGCGTGGAATCCTCGGCTCATCGTCCGTTCGCTGTCGATCGGCCAGGCACCCACACGACCGCCGAGGTGGTCGTTCTTCTCGATCACGGTCACGTCGGCGCCGTGTTCGGCCAGGATCGCCGCCGCGGCGAGCCCGGCGATGCCGGCTCCGATGACGGTGACCCGTTTGGGCCTGAGTGGCCGCGAACGTCCCTTTGGTGCCGAGATGTGCTCGGCAAATCGGTCTCGTGGTCTCATGCGGCGTCCTTGCGTGATCGGTTGAGCTGCCACTGCCAGAGCATGAGCACCGCGGTGATCATGGCGAATCCGAATCCGAAGTCTTCGATCGGGATGTCCCAGGGAAAACGCACGTTCAAGAACTGAGACGGATTATAGATGACGATGGGGTCTCTCAGCTTGGTCAGCCACCCATCGACCAGGCACTGGAATGCCAGACAGATGGCCAGCGCGGCCCAGTACTGCGTCCGTCGGAAGATTCCGCTGCGGAAGACGAAGATCTCGAGACCGATGACGACAACGATGCCGATCGCCGTCATGACCGTGTATTCAGGCATCATCGCCTCCGCCCTTCCTGCTCCCGGACTTTCCGGCAAGCCTGGTCCCGCACTTTCCGGCCACGAAGTTGATTACGGTGCCGACCGCTTCGTAGCTCAGCAGGGCGCAGACGGGAATGACGATGAAGAAGACGAGTTCCTCCAGCGGCAGGTTGCCGAGGTGGATGCCGGTGACGAACTGCTGATTGTACGTCCAATGGTTCCGAGAAATTGCGAAGATGTCCCAGAGGGAGAAGACGAGGATGATCGGGATGAGAGATCTGATGAGGAGCTTCGGGCGACGATAGACCCGGGCGGAGAACAGCAGTTCGAGGGGGAGCGTGATCAGCAGACAGGCACCCATGAGCAGCAGGTATTCGAAAGCGCTCATAGCGTCATTCTCAGGCCGGAGTGATCAACAGCTGGGGTCTGCGGCTTGTCGCGTCCGCGCTGCGGAGTGGACCGGCCGGCGGCTGCTGGGCGCGACCGTTCCATCAGGCTCAGGTCCAGGCCACGCAGACGGTACCCCTCGATCACGTTGTCCCAGCTGATTGCGGGCTCCCGGAGGAGGCGTGGGCGAGTGGCCAGGAGCTTGTGCACAAGAGCGTCGGTTTCGTAGAGAGCCAGTGGCTGGCCGGGGCACGCGTGGGCTCCGTCGCTGAAGCTCAGCCCTGTCGCGGCCTTCCCTCGTTCCAGCTCGCGCCCGGGAACGATCGTGTCCGGGGCTGCTCCCATCGCCTGCGGGTCGGTGTTGGTTTCTCTCACACACACATCGATCAGGTCATCTGCGGAGATAGTGTGGGGGCACCCGTTGTCTGAGACTTCGATATCGGCTTGAGCCCGGCGATAGAGGTGGCCGACGACCGGATCGAGGCGGATGATCTCCTCGAGGATCTCCAGTCGGATGGGCTGCGAGGCCTCGGCGTAGCGACGGCCAAGATCGTCATCTGTCAGCAGATGCCAGCAGGCCATAGTGATGAATTCGCGGGTCGTCACCATGCCGGCGGTGCCGTAGGTCACACACTCGACCAGGATGTCCGCTGTGCTGTAGCCGGCGGACAGCAGATGCGAGAGGACATCGTCGCGGCGTCGTCTGCGCCGGGTGCGAATCGCCGGTCGCACATCGCGGACGTAGAACCGGCCAATGGGCATAAGGCCGTTGACAGCAGCCTGGGCCCATTGGCGACGCGTTCGGCCCATCGCGGGAGCGGCGAGGTCGACAGGTGGCTGTTTGAAGAACCCGACGAGACGCTTGGCCATCGCATCGATGGAGGACTCGGTGAGTCCCACGATCTCGGCGGTAACTTCGACCGAATAGTTCAGAGCCGCCTCATCGAGGCGAAGTCCGCCGTTCGCGACGGCGCGGTCGACGAGGGCCTGAGCGCGCTCATGGATGAAATTTCCGTACTTCGCGGAGACCACTGCGGGGGCGAAGTAGCGAGCGACCTCTCTGCGCTGCGCATCGTGATCGTCACCATCAGAGATCAGTATGGGATGCTTTCGAAAGTAGCCGCGCGGGATCTTCTCAGCGGTGAATCCTGCCTGAGTGGTCCGATGGCGCGCACGCAGCATGGTGGTGGCGGCCTCGTAGGAGCGTATCTTCCACATGGTTCCGTCGAACTCGACCCGCGGTTCGGCTTTGCCGTGCGCCCCCACGGCTTTTCGGATGCCCACCGCGCTCATGCGCTGCGAGAGCTGCAGTCGGAGGTCAGCTGGATCAGTTGGCGGCTCAACGCCGGCGGCAGGGCTGCATCGGCGATGAGTCGATACAGCTCCTCGCAGCGCTGAGAGATCATTGATTCGACGAACACGAGTGCTCCTGACTCCTCGATGACGGTGCGCAGCCGATCACCATCGGCATTGCTCAGCATCCTATCCCCGAAGAGGGCCCGAACCTCGGGCCAGGATGGATCGGAACGAGCAAAAGTGATCAAGAGGGTCTCCTTGCCCTCACGGAGATCACTGACATTGGATTTCCCGGTCTGTCCTTCGTCGCCGAAGAGCCCGAGGACATCGTCGCGCAGCTGGTAGATCACTCCGATCTGCCTTGAGATGGCTGCCAGTTCGTCGACGAGGGGCCTGTTGGCGCCGGCCAGCACGGCTGCGATGAGCAGCGGTGCTTGGAACGAATACACGGCGGTCTTCTGATCGGCGATGGCCAGAACTTCGGAAGATCTCGCTGCTTCGAGATGCAGGCTCATCCACACATCGGAGTGTTCGCCGGCAGCGCTCTCGATGATCGTGTCATCGAATATGTCGAGGACGGCCCGGCGTCTGGTGTCATCGACATCGAGACGGGCGAGGAGCGAATGGGCGAGCGTGAGCATGAGGTCGCCACCAAGAATCGATGTCGCATCTCCCCACGCGTGGGCATCGCGTCTCAGCGCACCGCGTGACATTGCCTCAGACGCGAACTCTCCAGAGATCGTGGCTTCACCGCGACGGATGGTGTCATTGTCGATGACGTCGTCGTGGATGACGAGGGCGATGTGCAGCAGCTGCATGGCGCAGGCCGCATCTACGGCGGCGCGTTCGTTCATGCCGCCCAAGGCTGAATGCGCGTCGAGGAGCAGTCGTGGTCGGATCAGCTTTCCGCCCGTGGCCATGCGTGTGAGGGAGCCCCACAACTGACCGTATTGCGCGGAGAATGTGCGGGAGCGCTTCCGTCCCTCCGCGAGCACCTGTGCGAGCCTGTCCTCGAAGGAGAATGCGACGGCACCAATGGGAGCGGCTGAGTCAGTCATCGTCCTCCACTTCGACGATGTGCTCGGCGATGAGCGGCTCGAGATCAGGGAAGTGCGCGACCAGCCAAGGACTGAAAGCCCAAGGGGCCGAGGCGATCGCCAATCTCAGCTCCGGGGCGGTCGTCCACCGAGTCTCGGCCACCTCGGCGGGGTTCGGTGCTAAGGCGGAAACGGCGCGGGCGATGAAGACGGGGCAGAGTTCGTTCTCTTCGATGCCCGAAGCATCTCGCGCCACGTAGCCGAAGCCGGGAAGGGCGCACGTGATGCTCTCGACGCTCAGGCCGAGTTCGAATTCGGCGCGCCGACGGACCGCGTCATCAAGGCTTTCGCCGGGACCGGGATGTCCACAGAAGGAATTCGTCCAGACTCCCGGCCATGTCCGCTTTTCGAGCGCACGCCGTGTGACAAGGAGACGCCCCTGTCCGTCGACGACGTGACACGAGAACGCCAAGTGACGAGGAGTGGACTGACCATGCACATCAGCCTTGCTCTGGACGCCGACAGGATCACCGGCGTGGTCGACGAGAACAACCATTTCCATTGGTGGACACCACTTTCGTTAGCCAGGCGAGAGTTCAATCTAGCATAGCAACGGTAAGCTGTGATGGTGTCGACCGCAGAGAGAAGAATTCGTCCGGATTCAGATCTGAACTATTTCTTGAACGATCCCGAATTCTCCGATCGTTCTCACTTGTCGCGGGCCGAAATCACTCAATGCAACTCCATCATGGAGGCACTGCGCCGGTGGCGCGAAGCTGATCGGGCACTGTCTGAGGCGTCCAGGCGCTATATGCATCTCAATGACAGTGACATGCGCGCCATCCGGATGCTCATCCACGCTCAGAAGCAGGGGTGGGTCGTCACTCCGAAGGACATCGCCAGTGAGGTTGGGATCTCCAGCGCATCGACGACGAAGCTCATCGATCGCCTCGTCGCGGCAGGTCACCTGATACGCGCGCCGCATCCTAAAGATCAGCGGACAATATGCATCGAGGTGACCCCGGAGACGGCTCAAGCGGCGCGGGAGACGATCGGTCGCCAACACGCACGGCGCTTCGACGCCGCTGCCGCGATGAGCAGTGACGAGCGCGAGGTCGTCGTTCGATTTCTCACAGCTCTCACCGAAGCCGATCAGCCGCAGGGAGATCTGACCGTGCAGTGACTTCGGTAGACGCTTGGTGAGATACTGCGGGTAGTCACTGGTTCGAACGAGGAGCTGAACTGGAATGAAAGCAACGGTGAAGGCATTTCAGGACGATATCGGGCTGCTGAACGAGCTGAAGAAGCAAGCATCGAAGGGGGTTCCGAAGGAAAGTCTCCATGTGTTCGCCCACGATGACGAACGCATCGACTGCATCGTCGGCGATGCAACATTCCAGCCTGCCGATATCGCGGACCTCGTTGCCGATCGCTACAACGAAGAAGACTCTGAGCTCAGAACCGTTTTCAGCGGATTCGGCTTCGATTCAGAAGAGTGCGATGGCCTCGAGACGAAGCTCGCCAATGGAAAGCTCCTGTTGGTGATCAGTCAGCCAAACTGACCGCAGTCGTGCTGCCCAAGCAGTTTTCGCGGCGTCCTTTCTGCGATGCATGAGACGCACAGGAATGGGAGCGGCATTGAACTGCCGCTCGCATTCTCAGGCCAGTTGCAACTCAGCGCTCGGGGGAGTCCTTGAGCGAGTTGGCGACGCCACGAGCGGCGTCCTTGGCTTTCTCGCCGGCCTGCTTGCCTTTGGCCTGGACCACGTCGGCCTTTCCCTCTGCCTGGAGAGAGTCGTCATCAGTGGCCTTTCCGGCAGCGGCTTTCGCCTTGCCCTTGAATTCTTCGGTCTTGTGGGAGTTCTCTTTGCTCATTGCTCTTCCTTTCGCTCTATCGTGGCTGTGCGGGCAGGGCGGTGACGATTAGTCAGCACGCACGGAGTGCCGTGCGAGCTCCTCTGACCGTTCTTGCTTCGCGTCATCCGGTCTTCTTCTTGGCAGCTGATTTCGAAGACGACGACTTCCCCAACGAGGACTTTCCCGACGACGACTTCCCCGACGACGACTTCCCCGACGACGACTTCCCCGACGACGACTTTCCAGATGTCTTCTTCGCACCGGATCTGTTCGAGCCCTTCTTCGATGAGCGTGAGGTGTCGACGGATTTGCGCAGCGCGTCCATCAGATCGATGACATCGCCGCCGGGCTCCTCGTCCTCGTCTTCGTCAGGGAAGGCCTTCTCCAGGTCGAGGGTCTCTCCCTTGTCGATCTTCGCGTCGATGAGCTTGCGCAGTTCATCCTGGTAGTCGTCGTTGAACTCCTCAGGTGTGAAGTCCTCCGAATATGATTCGACAAGTTTGGCTGACATCTCCAGTTCCTTCTTAGAGATCTTCGCCTGGGAGTTCACTCCCTTGAAGTCGACGTCACGGATCTCATCGGCCCAGCGCAATGTCTGGATCATGAGCACCTTTCCACACACTCGCAGGATCGCCAGTCGAGTGCGGGTGCGCAGCGTGATCTTCACGATGGCCGTGCGGTCGGTGTCTTCGAGCGTCTGCCGCAGAAGAAGATAGGCCTTCGGTGTCTTCGACGTCGGCTCCAGGAAGTACGACTTCTCCAGCATGATCGGGTCGATCTGATCGTTGGGGACGAACTGGAGGACGTCAAGGTCGTCATTCTCATCGGCGGGCAGGGCCTCGAAATCGTCTTTCGTGAGAATCACGCGGTTGTCGCCGTCGTCGTAGGCCTTGACTATGTCATCGAACTCAACGACCTTCCCACACTCTTGACAACGGTGTTGATTGCGGATGCGTCCGCCGTCCTTCTCATGCACCTGGTGCATGCTGACATCGTGGTTCTCTGTGGCCGAGTACAGCTTCACCGGCACGTTGACGAGACCAAACGCAATCGATCCGGTCCAGATGGCTCTCATGCATCCATTGAAACTCAGTCCCAGCACCTTGGCTACCCCCATTGGCTCGCCCCCTGAGATCGCTCCTGCTGTGCGTTCTGTCTTCGCAGGTCGCCATCGCCGAGGTCGTCCTGCCCTTTCCCTCGTCTCCGTCGTCGCAAGCGAGTAGCGTACAGACCACAGGAGGTGTCCATGCCACGCAAGGAGCAGAAGGTCACCGTCGACGGGCATCGGTTGACGTTGACCAATCTTGATAAGGTCTTCTATCCGGAGACGGGCACGACCAAAGGTGAGGTGCTCGACTACTACGCTCGCATCTCTGAGCACATGACCCGGCACGCCCATGATCGCATCGCCACCCGCAAACGCTGGGTCGACGGTGTCGGCACCCAGGAGAAACCGGGTGACGTTTTCTTTGAGAAGAACCTCCCCGAATCCGCACCATCGTGGATCACTTCCCGTTCCATCCGTCATTCCACCGGATCCAAAAGGTACCCGCTGGTCCAGGATCGTGCGACATTGACCTACCTTGCCCAGATGGCCTCGCTCGAGATCCACATCCCCCAATGGCAGGTCGCGAAGGGATCGTCCGACCCTGGCACCATCGACTCGACGACAAGACATCCTGATCGAATGGTCTTCGATCTCGACCCCGGCCCGGGACGTGAACTGGCCGACTGCATCGAGGTCGCACAGTTGGTGAGGGAGCTTCTGACTGGGATGGATCTCGACGTCTATCCCGTGACCAGCGGTTCCAAGGGGATCCATCTCTATGCACCGCTCGATGGATCAGCGTCCAGCCAGCAGATCTCCGACGTCGCCCACGAGTTGGCGCGCAGCCTCGAAGCCGATCATCAGGACCTCATCGTCTCAGCCATGAAGAAGACGCTGCGAGAGAACAAGGTGCTCATCGACTGGTCTCAGAACTCAGCGGCGAAGACGACAGTGGCCCCCTATTCTCTGCGCGGCCGGTTCACCCCCACAGTGGCGACACCGCGGACCTGGGACGAACTCGACGACCCGCCCGCTGTCGAGCAGCTGCGCTTCGAGGAGGTCCTTGAGCGGATCGACGACCTCGGCGATCTGCTCGAGCCGTTGGCGAAGACTGCCGGCGATTCCGCAGATCCAGCACCCACCTCGGCGCGGCCCGCAGCTGCTTCGAAGAAGGAATCGTCGATCTCATCGACGGCGCCCCGCGATCGTCTCGACATCTACCGATCCAAGCGTGACCCGAAGCGCACCAGCGAACCGGTGCCCGAAAGCCACGGCACCAGCGGGGACGAGCTGTCCTTCGTGATCCAGGAACATCACGCCAGCACCCTGCACTGGGACTTCCGACTCGAGCACGAGGGTGTGCTGGTTTCGTGGGCACTGCCGAAAGGACCGCCCACCGATCCGAAGCACAATCACCTGGCCATCCAGACTGAGGATCACCCTCGTGAATACGGACGCTTCGAAGGCACGATCGAGAAAGGCCAGTATGGCGCCGGAGAGGTCACGATCTGGGACTCCGGGACTTACGAACTCGAGAAATGGAAAGACGGCCGCGAGATCATCGCTGTTCTCCATGGGGCCGAAGACGGCGGGCTCGGGGGAGAGCGACGGTTCGCACTGTTCAACACCGGTGAGCACGGGCCGAACAAGGAACCTGAGAAGAATTGGATGATCCACCTGACCAAAGACTCATCTTCGAACTCATCTAAGAACTCGCCACGGCGGGACAAACCTTCGACTGAGCACCCGGATTCCCAGCGAAACGGGTCCGCCGACCCCGAACGCACCGGTTCCAGCGATGTCCAGCCCACTGACATGGCACCGATGCTGGCCAGTATCGGGAGCCTTCGCTCCGTTCGCCGACAGTCCGACGACTGGGCATTCGAAATGAAGTGGGACGGCATCCGTGCGCTCGCCTCCGTGCGTGCCGGCACCGATGATTCGTCCGGGTCGATCGCGCTGACCAGCCGCAATGGTCACAATATGACGAAGGCCTACCCCGAACTCATCGAGCTCGCCGACTGCGTGGACGCTGATTGCATCCTTGACGCAGAGATCGTCGCGCTGGGCCCAGGCAGTCGCCCCGATTTCGGGCGGCTGCAGCGCAGAATGGGACTGACGCATGAGAGCGACATCAAACGTGAACGTGAGCGCACACCGGTGTACCTGATGGTCTTCGACGTGTTGAGCGTTGACGGCGCTTCCTTGCTGAAGACCCCGTATCTCGAACGACGCGAACGTCTCCATGACGTGGTCGCCGAGGGTGAGCACATCCATGTGCCGGCAGCCTTCGAAGGAACCGTGGACGAAGCGATGGAGGCCAGTCGTGACCTCCACCTCGAAGGAGTCATGGCGAAGCAGATCGGCAGCACCTATCTTCCGGGCCGTCGAACTCGGACCTGGGCTAAGCTCAAACATTCCTCGACTCGAGACGTGATCATCGTCGGGTGGCGCACCGGCAAGGGGGAGCGTTCCGAGACCTTCTCTTCGCTGCTGCTGGCGGCCCACGATCAGGAAGACCTGGTCTATCTGGGTCGTGTGGGCACCGGCTTCGATGACCATCAGCTGCAGGCTCTGCGGGCACAGCTCGATCGCCTGAGCCGGAAGACACCCTCCTTGGAGGTTCCTGCCGCCGAGTCACGTGATGCGAACTGGGTGCGGCCCAGCCTCGTCGGGGAGGTCCAATACGGAGGAATCACCGAGGCTGGTCGGCTGCGTCATCCCGTATGGCGCGGGCTCCGGGACGACATCGGCCCTGAGCAAGTCACCACCTGAGAGAGGAGGGGGTGGAGCATGTTCACCGCAGAACCGTCGGTCACGACAGGGGTTACGAGACTCCGCGGATCCTGTTAATGTGGCGGCACTGGGCGGTGCTGAAGCTTCCCAGAGTACCGTGCTGATCGAGAGCGAAACGAGTCTGATCCTTGCGTAAGCGGGATCAGCCGAAAGGGGATCAAGCGCATGAGCGACCAACTGACTTTCCAAGATCCGGTGACACGATTTCCAGACATCTCCCCGCCCAAACAAGATCAGCCTGAGCCGGGCCTCGACGTCGACCTGATTCCAGGGACAGACCGTGGTGAGCAGAGCTATCGCGGCACCGGTCGGCTCAAGGGGCGCAAAGCGCTGATCACCGGGGCTGATTCCGGCATCGGCTCGGCAGTCGCTATCGCCTTCGCCCGAGAAGGAGCAGATGTCGCCCTGTCGTACCTGCCTGCCGAGGAGGAGGACGCACGCCATGTCTGCGACGTCATCCGCGAGGCAGGCGGTACAGCGGTCCCGCTTCCCGGGGACTTGTCAGATTCCGACTACTGCCAGCAGGTGGTCCATGATGCGGCAGACGGCTTGGGTGGACTCGACGCCCTGGTGAACAATGCCGGACGACAGATTGCAGTCGAGGAGATCGAAGATCTGTCCGACGAGCAATGGGGCAATACGTTCGAGATCAACATTCGCGCCATGTTCCGAGTGACGAAGACAGCAGTGGGTTATCTGCCCGCCGGCGCAACGATTGTGAACTCGACGTCCGTGCAAGCATATTCTCCGTCTACCCACCTGCTGGACTATGCGTCGACTAAAGCTGCAATCAACAACTTCACAAAAGGACTGGCCACTCAGCTGGCTCCACGCGGCATCCGAGTCAACGCGGTCGCACCCGGCCCGATCTGGACGCCCCTGCAGGTCTCTGAGGGTCAGCCGAAGGAAGCACTGCCCCAATTCGGGAAGAACACTCCCTTGGGGCGAGCCGGTCAGCCGACGGAACTCGCGCCGGCTTATGTGTTCCTCACTTCGGCGGAGTCGAGTTACGTCCTGGGTGAGACCCTCAACGTCAATGGAGGCCAGCCCACGCACTGACAGCGTCTGAAGTGGGAATCGGCCCTGCCGTGATGCAGGCTGCCTCTGCAGCCGGACCGTTGAGGGCATCAGGGCTGAATTGCCCGTTCGGCATTGTCGCGGCCCGCAGGCAGGTCACCGATGTGGGACAGGCGCAGAGGCGCAAAGGGCCCGCTGGTCTCGCTTGAGATCACCCGAGCGGTGATGGCGACGTGGTCTCCTCCGTCGTCGAGCATGGTGATGCGCTCAACGATCACCCGGTTCGGCAGAGCACTGAGCACCGGCACTCCCTGCTCGGTGAGGTGAACATCGAGTCCGCGGAACTTGTCGGTGTCCTCACCAGATCGGGCACCGAAGCGCTGCGCCATGGCGAGATCCTCGGCAGTGAGGAAGTGAACCGCGAAATGCGTGGACCGTAGGCTCACCTGGTAGGTGTGATTGGCCTTCGACAACCAGAAACCGTACTGCTGAGGAGACATGCTCGCCTGCGAGTGGAAACCCACCAGGCAGCCCGCCCGTTCGCCCTCTGCCGCGGTGGTCACGACAATCAGACCGGCATCGGCGGAGACCATCAGGTTGTCGAACGACTCCTCATCCATGACGGGTCCTCTCTGCAGCACCGCGGTGCAGCTCTGAGCCGAGCTCGGCTGCCGTTCCTGCGCCGGTGCGCTGGCATCCGTGCGCGACACTGTCCTCGTGCGTCAAACGTACGCCCCTGTCCGACAGCGGACAAGAGTCACCGGTTCGGGGAAATTCCGCTGGGCACAGAACACCAGCGATATGTAAGTCTGCGCAGCGATATCGACGCAGACGATGTGCGGAACGGGTACTGACATGGGCGGGTGATCTGCGTTACCGTCGGGATAACCGTGACGTTCGCGTTCGTGAGGAGATGTGGTCACCATGCCGAAGATGAGCAGTTCAGGAGTCCCGAAGAAGTCAGAGCTTCCAGCAACCTTGCGACATTCGGATGCCAAAGCTCAGCGGACTTTCGCCAAGACCTACGATTCCGCAATGGAGGAGTACGGCGACGAAGAGCGCGCGCACCAGGTGGCCTACGATGCGCTCAAGCACACTCACGAAAAGGTCGGTGACAGATGGGAACCGAAATCCTCACCGGGGCCATCAGATGCCCAAGCCAAGGGCGGGAAGAACACCGATCGCCCGACCGCTGGTGGGGTGGACGCGAATGCGACGAAGGACCACCTGTACCAGCAGGCAAGCAAGCTGAAGATCCCGGGACGTTCGACGATGACCAAGAAGGAACTCGTCGAGGCCCTCGAGCGTGAAAGCAGCCGGCGCACGAAGAAGAGCGACTGAAGTCTCGCCCACGCCTGGAAACGGACCTCAGAACACCGGGGGAGTCATCGTGGCGATGAGAACCGCCTCGGCGTCACCGAGGATCCGGAACCAGTGCGGCTGATCGCCCCAATAGGTGATGCTGTCACCGGCTGCCAGCGTGTATCCGTCATCGCCGACCTGGAAATAGCAGGTTCCCTCGAGGACGAACAGGCACTCTTCGGCGCGGTGATGGTTGAAGGGCACCGACTCGTTGGAGTACCCCGATGGGACCCGCACTTTGAGCACCAGCAGTGCGCCGTTCATCGTCGGCGTCAGCAGCTCGTAGACGAGTCCGCGATCGGTGACCTGCAGCTGACGACGTTTGTCGGCGCGGACCACGCGATTGTCGGCCGGTTCCTCACCCTGGGTGAAGAACCGGCCGACGGGCACATCGAAGGCCCTCGCGATCTTGAGCAGCGTGAGATATGCAGGATTGCCACGACCACGTTCGATCTGGCTCAGCAACCCCTGGCTCACTCCGGCGACGCGGCTGAGGTCGGTCAGGGTCATTCCCGCCGATCCCCGCAACTGGTGGATGAGCGCACCCATGTACTCCACACTGGGATCAGCCGCATTCGGCGAGACATTCTCGGTGCTCATGGGTACCTTCGGTCACAGGGTCATCTGAGGCTGAGAATATCAGCACCCAGCCGAAGAACTCAGATCAGACCGAGAGCGGTCACCGTCTCACGCTCCTCGGCGAGCTCAGCAGTGGTGGCGTCGATCATCCTGCGGCTGAAGTCGTTGATATCGAGTCCCTGCACGATCTCCCAGTTCCCGTCCGAAGTTGTCACGGGATAGGAGGAGATCAGCCCCTCAGGCACCCCATAGGAACCATCGGAGACCACCGCCATCGAGGCCCAGTCGCTCTCGGGCGTGCCGTACAGCCAGTCGTGGGCGGCGTCGATCGTCGCCGCGGCAGCAGAGGCCGCAGAGGAAGATCCACGCGCCTCGATGATGGCGGCACCGCGCTCGGCAACCGTGGGGATGAGATCGTTCTCGATCCAGGCTTGGTCGCCGATGACCTCAGCGGCATTCACCCCGCCGATCTCTGCGTGGTAGATGTCGGGATACTGGGTGGCTGAGTGGTTGCCCCAGATCGTCATCCTGGATATGTCGGCGACCGATACTGCGGCCTTTTTGGCCAGCTGTGCCAGGGCGCGGTTGTGGTCCAAGCGGGTCAGTGCGCTGAAACGTTCGGCGGGGATATCGGGCGCATTGTGCAAGGCGATCAGCGCATTGGTATTGGCCGGATTCCCGGTGACGCCGATGCGGACATCGTCGGCGGCGACTGAGTTGAGGGCCTTGCCCTGGGCAGTGAAGATCGCACCATTGGCCTCAAGGAGGTCGCTGCGCTCCATGCCCTGAGACCTGGGGCGAGCGCCGACGAGCAGGGCGAGGTTGACGCCGTCGAAGATGTGCTCGGCCGAATCGCCGATCTCAACCGAGTCGAGAGTGGGAAAGGCACAGTCCTCGAGTTCCATGACCACGCCTTCGAGGGCAGTCAGTGCTGGTGTTATTTCCAGCAGGCGCAGCTGAACTGGAGTTTGCGGGCCGAAGAGAGCGCCGCTGGCAATGCGGAAGAGAAGACTGTAGCCGATCTGACCGGCCGCACCGGTGACGGCGACTTTGATGGGGGTATTCATCGATTGTGCTCCTTAGCTGTAACGGGAGTTTGCTGCAGGCGATGCGGGCGGTCCTCTCTCGTGCAACGGCGTTCTTCATCGGTGAATACGCCGTCGGGTCACTGAGGTGAAGAGGAGGCCTGGCGGCATGACGAGGAGTCGACTTCCTTGTTGAGGCCCGTCAAGGTCGCTTGTGCGGCATCGCTGCGTTGGACGTCACTGCAACTCCTCAGGAGAGAAGTGGGTGACGAGCCGATTCTAGCGGTTCGCCACCGCGGACATCATGAACGCGTCATATTGTGTCTCCGCGGACTCAGTTCGCGTTCAGTCGTTTGCCCGGGTCTCACGAGTTCGGCCTCGGAAGGTCAACAGAACTCTGCTGACCTTCCGAGGCCGAAGACGTTGCCCGCTGGTTCGGGGCATCGCCCGCTAGTTCGTCCAGGCGTCGTCGGTGAAGTAGCCGTCGATCCAGCCCGGCAGGCGGTGCCCGTCCTTCGACGTCGCGAGGGTATAGGGCGCAACGTGGAAGCCTGCCTTGTCGAGTTTGCGCAGGTCTCGTGTCGGCAGATTCTTACTGGGTCCAACCCATTCGATGCCGGCATCGGAGATCTCATCGAACGATTCCGTCGGCAGCTTTGCTCCGGTGAGGTAGAGCGACGTGTAACCGCGCTGCGCGATTGTCTTCGCCGCTTCGAAGTCGAAGGACTGGACGATGAGGGATTCCTTGAGTCCACGTTCGTCGAAGACGTCGAGAACCTGATCGACCTCCGCCGAGGTGGCCCCTGGCTTGATCTCGGGAACCATGACGACCTCCCCGCCGAGTTCGTCGAGTGCCTCATCGAGGGTGACCGTCTGGGCCGGCTCTCCACCTTGTGGGTGCTTGATGGTTGCAGCGTCCCATTCCTCGCGACTGAGATCGCGGATCTTGCCACTGACACCATTGAGGGTGCGATCGGCTGTGTCGTCGTGGATGAGGACCGGGGTGCCGTCTTCGAGGAACTGAATGTCCATCTCGGGCAGGAATCCATCCTTCGCGGAGGCGGTGAATCCTTCCATGGACTCCTCCGGGTAGACGTCGGCGCCGCCGCGGTGAGAGACCGTGACGGGAAATTCGATTTCGGAGACCTTGTCAGGTGCTGACGGTGCGGACTCAGACGGCGAGCCGAGACCGAGGGCGGAAGCCGAGACGACTCCGGTACTGACGGTTGCAGCCAGGGTGAGGACTGCGGCAGCGAGGATCGATGACGGACGGGGACGGAAATTCTTCGGCTCAGTCGTAGACATGTTCGAGACGCTACGATCGCCAAGTGATCGGGTGGCGACCGCCCGGTGAACAGAGGCAGGGGGTAAGAAGAAAAGGCGGCTAACGATCGATCACGGTCGTTGGACCGTCATTGCGATTACCGACGATAAAAGTATGCGAATTCGGTGTTAGCAGATAATTGGTAATGAAGATCACATCCGTACTTTCTGCTCGGTGAGCGATATACAGGTCGATGACCAGCGTGTTCAGCCCTTGGTTGCCCGCAATCTCGGCGAACATCGAGACCGAATTCGAAGTCGCCGCGCCCACTGGAGGAGATTCGTCAGATCCGAGTGAATTGCATATGCGACATCTATAGTTATATTCATGAAGTTCATCCTCAATTCTCCTCCACTTCACCAGCCATATCCCCATCGTTTTCCACACAAAGGCGCCCTTCCCGAAGGGCATTACTACACGCTCACGTGGGGCATCTCGTATGACTTCGGAGGCATGACGACGGTCGCCCTGGAACGCAGTTCGGCCTTCGCCCGACAGGACAATCGATCGGTCGATATATTGACATTCAGTGCCGACCTCAAGGGGCAAGATCGGGAAAGAGAGCTCCGAGATGAGGGGCGAATAGATCGCCGTGTGCGCGTGCGCAATATCTGGCAGGATCTCACTTCTTGGTCTGATCGGAAACTGCGCCGGATGGTCGGCACCTCTGAGGTGGATCATGAAGCAGTCGACGATGTACTTGACCGCAGCGGAGCGGATTGGAACGAGTTCCGGAAAAACTCAGATGAGGCGGTGCTTCAGGTTGACCGCTACCACGACAGTGGTGCGCTTCTGCTCAGTGACCGCCTTGATATGAATGAACGTGGGCAAATCGGCGGCAGGCGAATCAGCCTGTTCGACCATAAGGGCAACGTCATCGCCCAATGGCCGTCTGCTCGTGCCTTGTACCACGCGTGGCTCGACAAGGTCATCGACGATAAGCCCTCGTATCTGATCTCTGATTCGTCATTCGCCGGAGGGCTCATCTTCGACTATCGACGCGACAATGTCATCCTCTGCCAGGTCGTACATAGTCATTTCCTCGGTGATCCCACAGGCAGCAACTTCGGTGAGCTGACAAGCGGAAAGATTCGCTATATGCGTCACCTCGATTCGTTTGATGTCGTCACGACGCTCACCGATCGGCAGCGTCACGACATGGACGAGGCCGAACTCTCATCGAACCGACTCAGGACGGTGTCGAACCTGACGGAGAATCTCACCGGCGATCCGACAACGCCCAGGGTCCGTGAACAAGGCGCCATGATTGCGCGCTTGGTTTCGCCGAAACGCGTCGATGACGCTATCCGTGCCATCGGCAAGGCGTCTGCTCAGACACCGAACGTCACTCTTGACGTCTACGGCGAGGGAGATGAACGGTCCACATTGACAGACTTGATCGACGAGGTCGGCGTCGCAGGCTCTGTCCGCCTGCAGGGACATACGCCCGGGGCGAAGATGAACTTCCATACGAGTTCTTACAGCCTCCTGACCAGTCGTTCGGAAGGCCAGGGACTCGTTGTCCTCGAAAGCATGTCAGCTGGCTGTATCCCCATCTGCTACGCCATCGACTACGGACCAACCGACATTATCGAAGACGGTGTCAACGGGTTCCTCGTTCCACCCGGAGACGTTGACGCACTGGCTCAAGCAATACTTAGATTCCTCTCCATGCCCGAAGACGAGGTTGAGAAGATGCGGCGTGCCGCAATGGACCGAGCCGCCGACTTCTATGAGGCCCCCATCATTCGGCGCTGGGGCGAGGTGTTGAACGAACAGTCATTCGAGCCCATCGTCCATCTTGATCGGCTGCGTGCGGCACTCACCGAAGCGACATCGACTGATGAAGATATCGATGTCATCATCGACCTCGAGAGCCTCGAGGAGTACAAGCCGGACAGCGTCTACATTTCCTGGAAATCGCGTACCGGAAACTTCTATGGCCGCGTGGAAGCGAAATTTGATCACGGCGTCATTCGTGCAACGATCCCAACAAGTCGCCTCTTGCTTATTCCCAATGGTTATCTCGATATTTCAGTAGATCTCGTCTCTGGTCGCAGCTTCAATCGAGCTCGAATAGAGAGCGATAACTCGAACATATGCAATCTGGGAGATTCAGTCCGCCTGTACACAACCAAGCACGCCAACCTCAGTGGTCAGCTTCTCCAGCCTCGGTGCAACTCCGACTCGTCCTCACATCCACTTCTTCACCTTGAAAACGATGTAAAGGACTACGCCTAGTCCTACCATCAATCCGAGCGCCATGGGATAGCCGAAGGCCCAATGCAGTTCCGGCATATCGTCGAAGTTCATGCCGTAGATCGCTCCGATCAGAGTGGGAGCGAAGAGGATTGCGGCCCATCCTGAGATCTTCTTCATATCTTCGTTCTGGCGCTGAGCCACCAGCGTGGAGTTGACATTGAGGATCTGTGACAGGGCTTCGCGCAGTTCAGCTGCCTCAGCGAGGACTCGAGTCAGGTGGTCGGTGACGTCGTCGAGGTAAGCCTGCAGCTCGGTTGGGATCGAATATTTGGCGGCACCGTTGCCCAGTCTCTGGGTGAGGCGGTTGAGGTGCGTCGTTGTATGGAGGACGTCGATGACCTCTTGACTGAGCAGATAGATTCGTGCCGCTGCCGCGGTGTCTCCGCTGAAGACCTGTCGTTCGATTCCATCTTTGTCGTCCTGCAGGCCGTCCAAGACAGGGAAATAGGTGTCGACCGCGGTGTCGAGCAGCCGGTAGACAAGCGCCTCGGGACCCAAAGAGAGAAGCTCCCTGTCCGAGGCCCACTGGCGTTTCTCATCCCTGAAATAGGCATGCATGTCTTCAACGCTTTGGGGGATAGGTGATCCGTCGATGAACCGATCGTCCTGGCAGATGATGACGAGAACATCGTCCTTCATCAGTAGGTGGAATTCCTTGAACTCGACTTCCTCGGCCGAGTCGATGTAGACCGCGGATTTGAGGACGACGAAGAGAACATCGTCGTAGCGATCGATCTTGGGGCGTTGGTTTGCATGGAATAGGTCTTCGACGAGGACCGGGTGCAGCTCCCACACCGAGGCGATTTCGGCGAGAAGCTCCGGCGTGGACTTGGGGACGACGACCTGCGTAAATGATGGCGAAGTGGGGGAGCGATCCGTCGGCTGCTGGGCAAGGGCTTCGGCGAAGGTCGACGAGGTCGACAGATCGCCGGGCTCGCTGTCGACGATGCGGCGACTGAGCAGCACCGGCTTCTCAGATTCGCGTAAGGCGACGATGCTACGCCTGCGCTTGGAGATCGGTTCGGACTTGTGTCTGCGTACTCGTTCCATGGTGAATCTTTCGGTCGACTGAGACTCAAACGTAGCTGAGCGCAGAATCGGAGTCGATGGTGCACAACAGGTGGTGTCTCTCACTCCTACAAAATCCCATGACCCGGCATGCTGTAAAAGGCACTCACTATCCTCAGGGAACCGCCGATTCTCCAAGGGGAAGGCTGAAACCGAGTAAGAGTGTGTTGATGGCCATCACCTGCGCGTAGATGGTCTTGGGCGCAACATCCGGGTGTTTGAGAATATTCGGATTACCGCTGTCGAGCACACTCAGACTGTTTCGAAGGGGATGAATGATCTCGGATGTATAGGGGTACTGGGGTGATCTCGACGATGTCACTATCACCGAGTTCAGCGATTCACCGCGCCGTTCAGATGAGATTCGTCCGACGAGTTCGGTGAACACTTCTTGTTTCGGCCTAGGGAAGACTCCCTGCGCAGTGAAGTGGTAATCGTTTTCGTACTGCTCATACCAACTGTCAGTGACGATCGGATCGACCGAAACGAACTTCCAGCCGCCCGTCAACCCGTGATACAGAGCCCCGGTGCCACCCTTGGAAGCGCCGAAGAGAACGACATTGGGAGCTTCGATGCCATGTTCAGCGACCGTGCTCTGTATGAGCCGTCGGATTCTGGAGCTGTTGTCTGGCATGAAGCTGGTGTCCAAGTAGAAGGCTCCTTTGACACCTCCGACATCAGCGACTCGAAGGATTGCCGTGTCGCGGGGGACGTACTTCATCAATGTGGCAAAGGACGGGCGGAAATAGCGGATCAGTCGCGGTTTGGAATTGATCGGTGAGAAGATGACGACGAGGCGCGAAATCGTCCCTGACTCCGGGAATTCGAGTTGGTGCACGATCCCATCGTCAGAGACCTGGAACGATTCATCTTTGACGGCAGGCCAGTGGTGCACAATACGATCGTGCCGGATGAACCTGCTCTCGTCTGCAGTGTTGTAATACAGGGAGTAACCCAGATTGGTGAGTCGGATCAGTAGGTCTTTCGCATCCCGGTTCTTCAAAGCCAGCTTCATGAGGTCGTGGTCGGGCTTCGCTGCGAGAGATGTGTCGATGCGAAAGTATCGAGGCAAGCCGTCATTTTCAGTAATCATCGCAGGAATGTCGTCGGGGCTCGTCTCAAGAGTCAGCCACAGTATGTTCTGGATCACAGCAGAACGGTACCAGACTCGAATTCAGAGACTTTCCTATTTGAGGGCATGCTGAGCCAGCTTCCTCCAGAAACCGGACAGACCTTCGAACTCGACCAACTCATCGAACTGCGCGTCGCCCAGCACTCGTCGATATTCGCGCTGGTACATCGTCTCGAGAAGATCGTGTTCTGGTGCGGTCGCCGGGGTTTTTCGGGCGAAGGCACCTTTCAGGCGGGTCCATGCAGAGCTCTCCTTCACTCGGTCCTCTGGCATCTGGGCGATGTCTGCGCCCTGACGAGCTTGTCTTTCCTGTGTGGTCATGATCATTTCAAAATCATTGCGCGCCACGATCGACACAGAAGGATCCAGGTGCCTGATTCGCTCCATCGCGACAGGGTTCGACTTTACAGAATGTGCCACGAAGAGCGTGACATCCCTGTCGCCCGACTTCGCCGCAGTGTCCAAGGCGTCTAGGAAGGATTGAGTCTTCTTGGTTTTGTCGAGTCGTCCACCCCAGAAGACGGTTGTCGGCCGGGGACGTGCGTCAACCTGTTTGATGCCTGAAACGTCGCCAAACATGAACCAACGAATGGTGCGAAGAGTGGCCTGCCCATCGTCATGAGGACAGAATCTCTCTCTGGCCTGCTGATATCGAGTCGTTGGTTGGTACGGTTCGGAAATCAGACTCGTGACCGTTGAAATCAATTCGTCAGCGGTTGCGACAATTGGGCCGGGTAGATCACCTTGGTCGAGTAGGAGGCCTCGTTCTTCGGCGTATTCTGCATAATCGTAGAGGTAGTGGACGATGGGTTTGCCTGTCGCCAGGAAGTCGAAGAAGATACTCGAATAGTCAGATATCAACAGGTCGGCAACTGCAAGAAGGTCGTTCGCAGTCATCGTGGTCGGTGGCACAATGATGTTGCCGTAGTCCACGTTCTTGATGTGGCGAAGCATGATGTGGTGCGCCTGGAAGATGACATTTGCGTTGAGCTTCGCTAGGGCCTCAATATCTCTTTGAAGCTGATCGCCGTCGAATCGTGCAGACCCTTTGTTCCCGCGCCAGGTGGGTGCGTAGAGAACGGTCTTTTTTGTCGGATCCAATCCCAGGTTCCCGCGAAGTCGTTGTGCGCTCAGTTCGGACATATTCAACGTCAGATCTTGGCGTGGGTAGCCGATCTCGGCCATAGAACCTGAAAAGACCCCTCTAAGCGAGAACCGAGTTAGCTCGGCCTCGGTCATGTAAGGGCAAGGAGTCAGAACATGGGTCGCTTGAAGGAGATTGTAGACACTTCCTGCCGCGCCCAGGGGCGAAGCAGCTGTACGCCCGAGAGTCTTATAGGCGATTCCATGCCAGGTGTTGAGGTATTTCTGGTCGGGTTTGCGAACGAAGTATTCGGGCAGGAGCGAGTTGCCGATGATGTAGCCGGCAAGCGCAAGGAAGTAGAGGTGAGCATCGGTGCCACGAGTGACGAAGGTGACCCGAGGGTCGTCCTTGAACTCATCGGGTATCAGGTCCGACGACCTGACCGACCATACGTGATGGAGCTTCCGGAAATCGCGAGCGCTGTGAAGGCGGAGGAAGAGAGCGTATGGGGAGTCCATCATTCTTGCACCGGACATGCTCTCGTAGAATACAACATTGGAATCAGTCGGTAGGGAGCTCACGTACTCTGCTTGCCGCGTCTTCACATCTTCTGGGTCCCGAATCTTGTCTCTCCAGAACTCTTGGCCCGTCACCTTGCGGTGCTGCAGAAGCCTCTTTGGTGCGGCTGGTTCATCTACTGACACGTGTGATTCCCTTTATCAACTCTTCGGGCATGGATATGGAGATCCGTACCCAGGCGCAAGAGCGTACGTAAATAGTTGGTTAAATTGAAGCGTCTATGGAGTGTCTGGTCGGTGTACGTTTGCTCTGTCGATACAATACTTGGCGTCTTCTGAATACAGAAACTTCGATCGTCAATCCCCAGGCCGTGACCGCGGTCATATCTATCGAATGGAGAAAATTGCAAATAGGACCCCGGACCAAGCGTGTTCTTCTGAACGTCTTTCCGTCTGCAATGTCTGCCTATTTGCGCAAAGAGAGAGTTCAGTGGTCACGTCAGCTGCGCCAGAACAAGCGATCGGTGTCGAGTGCCGTTCGGTCTAGGGCGTTCTCAAAGGCTCTGGTCGGACCGCTGAAGCGAGACACCGTCATATGGGAGTCGTTCTCAGGCAATGGGGCTCTGTGCAATCCGGAGGCTCTGTTCGGGCAGATGCTTGAGGACCCGCGTTTCGACCGTTTCCACCACACGTGGGTGCTGTCCGACAAGGCGTGGTCATCACAGTTCCGTGCAAAGTTCGCGGAGCATCCGCGGGTGAACTTCGTCAGATACAAGTCAACGGCCTATTTCGAGAAGCTCGAGAGTAGTCAGTACCTCGTCAACAACGCGACCTTCCCAGCCGAGTTCGTCAAGCGACCTGATCAGACCTACATCAATATGTGGCACGGCACTCCGCTGAAGAAGATGGGCTATGACATCGAAGGCGGTGCAGACGGTGCGAGGAACGTGCTTCGGAATTTCATGTCTGCGGACTATCTGCTGTCCCAGAACTCCTTTATGACCAATCAGATGTATCTGAACGCATACAAGCTGAATAATGTGTATACAGGTGCCATCATCGAAGAAGGCTATCCTCGGTCTGATCGTATGTTCAAGGCCGATGCCGGTGCCGTGGCCAGACAGTCGTTGAAGGACCGAGGTATCGAGACAGCGGGGAAGAAGGTTCTGCTCTATGCCCCCACCTGGCGAGGAGAATCGTTCTACAGGCCAAGCGCTGACGCCAGCCGTTTGAAGGCCACGCTTGCAGCACTGCGTGCGAACCCGGAGCTCGACGGCTGGGTCATACTCCTCAAGGCGCATCAAGTCATCTTCGATCAGTTGGTTGAGGACCCTGAATTCTCCGATTTCCTGATCCACAACGACGTGCCGGCAAATGAAGCGCTCGCCATCACTGATCTGTTGATCACGGACTATTCGAGTATCTTTGTTGACTATCTGGCTACAGGACGACCCGTCGCCTTCCACATTCCGGATTCAGATAGTTATGCGAGCGACCGTGGAGTATATCTTGAGACCTCAGAGTTGCCAGGCCCTGTCTCCCGATCAGTTGAAGAACTCAACGAAAATGTTGCGAAGCTGCGCGACCAGAGCGGTTTCGAATCCGCATTCCCAGACGAGTGCGAACGTTATGCGAAACTGTCAACAGAACTGACTCCCCACGACGACGGGGAAGCTGGTATGCGAGTTCTCGATATCGTCTTCGGTGGTCGCGAGTCTGGCTACAACGTCAAAAGAGGTTTCAGCGACGGCCGCAAGAAGATCGTCATCTATCTCGGCGGGATGATCACAAATGGGATTACATCATCTGCGTTGAATCTTCTGAACAGTATAGACAGCAGTGAATACGACATCACAGCGTTCTTCTATCGGTCCAATCAAAGGGACCGAAAAGAAAATGCTGCAATGATTCCTAGGCATGTCAGACAGCTGATCCGAGATCCGAGTATTCTCCAGCTGCCTCTGTTGGGCAGTATGCAGGAGCTGGACAAAGCGTCGGTAGGCGATATGCCGGACAGCGACAAAGACACAGCAGTGTGGGATTGGGAATGGCGACGGATCTTCGGTCATGCCGAATTCGATGCAGCGGTTGATTTCAGTGGATATTCCTCGTACTGGACGCGAATCGTGGCGCATGCAACGGCCGCAAAGAAGGCAATCTGGCTGCATAACGACCTCGAGGCCGACGCAGAACGGGAAGTGAACGGGTCTCGTCCCCATTTCCAGAACCTGACTGGAGTTTTCAAGCTCTACCGTGATTTCGATGCCTTGGTCTCAGTTTCGCCGGACCTCAATGAGATCAACCGGACGAACCTCGGTATGTATGCCCCCAGTGATAAATTCACCAGTGCCCGCAACACGATCAATGTTGAACGGATCCGATCTGGCAGCGGTGGAACCTTGATCGAGAACCCTGCTGCCGGAGACTGTTCGTTGAGGAACCTGGGGGATGCAGTCAAGGCTTTGGGAGAGTCATATTCGTTCGAAGACATCATCTCTGAGGCCAATCGCCAGCAGAGCCTGTCAAGCTTTGTCGGTAGTGGAGCCGGAGCAACATTTGTCACAGTGGGCCGCCTATCGCCTGAAAAGAATCATGCTCGGCTGATTCGTGCGTTTGCTCTGGTCGCACGAGAGACGTCAGGGGCCAAGCTCGTCATCATCGGCGAAGGTCCGTTGGAAAAAGAGCTTAAACAGTTGACAGTCTCCTTGGGTATGGCTGGATCGGTGGAGTTCACCGGTCGACTGCGGAATCCCTACTCGGTGATGTCCGCGTGCGATTGCTTTGTCATGTCCAGCGACTATGAAGGACAGCCAATTGTGATCCTAGAGGCGAGAGTCCTCGGGCTGCCCATCGTGACAACTAGGTTCGGGTCGGTGCACAGCGCGATGGAAGGCAGCGGGGGACTCATCGTCGATACAGATGAGGCGGCACTGGCAGATGGGATGCAGGCATACCTTGATGGGAAAGTGCAGGCATCACCATTCGACGGTGATGCCTACAATAAAGAGGTCGTCGACGAATTCACCCAAGTGATATTCGGCTGATCTTCTTGGTCCCGGTCCACTGAAATCGGTGGAACGGGACAAAAGTTCGGAGATTGCCGAGAAAGGCCGCGAGCACAGCTCTTCGCTCAGCTCGACTGATGATAATACCAAGTCACGTTGCGTAAAAAAGCAGAGTCGGTTCAGGGTCTTCGAATCTGCACGTGCACAATAGTCCTATGACCAATCTCCCGGAAGACCTGTCGCATCAAGCGGTCAAAGGCGCCAATTTCGCCCAATCGGCGGCCAAGCTTGGAGCGCGAAAGTTCCGCGACCGCATTCACGAGTCAAGGCTCTCCGCTGACTTCTATCCTCAGGACACGGACGAGTTCATTGCCGCTGCGTACTTCGGCGTCGGGATGGACTCGGTGTATCAGCTTGAACAGTGGCTCTGGCCGTTCGAGCAGCTGGAAGCCGAGTTGAAGCGATCAGGCCACGGTGATCAGCCATTTGGAATCATCGTTCGCAGCCCAATGGTGGCGAAGCACTTGAGGAATGTCACCCAACTCCCAGTTCGGTTCTCGCGTCTCACGAAGGGCCTTGACTCGTTCATGATGTCCTCGTCGTTGAGGACCGTCTTCTATGTCAACCAGTCAACTCCGAATTTTCAGGCCCTGCGTTATCCGAACCCGGCCCACGTGCATCTCAGCCACGGTGAGAGCGAGAAGATCTCGATGATCTCCAACCAGCTCAAAGCCTACGATTATGTATTCACCGCGGGGGAAGCGGCGAGAGTGAGGATTGAGCACTCCCTAGTGGGCCTGGACTCGAAGCGTCTACGCGATGTCGGTCGTCCCCAACTTGACCGCCCGCGTGAGACTGCCCAGGCATGGCGTGAGTTCGACGCCGAAGCTCCTGCAGGCATGACCGTGTTCTATGCGCCGACGTGGGAAGGCGATTCGCCATCGATGGCCTATGGCACACTTGCCGACAATGGGGCCATGCTCGTTTCCAACATGCTGGCTGCAGGATTTCGGGTGATCTTCCGCCCACACCCGCGTACGGGAGTGCGGGACCGCAACTTCAAAAAAGCTTTGGACGAAGTCTGTGCCATCATTGACTCGGATCCGAGGGGGCTTTTGGATGTCACATCAGATGTTTCCTGGCAGTTCGACGTAGCCGATCGCGCCCTGGTTGAAATGTCATCTGTGGCCTTTGACTGGCTATCAACTCGTAAACCCCTGGTGATGATCAAGCCCTGCCAGTCTGACTCCATGGTGTTGCCTGGCGGCCTGTTCGAACGCACTCCCACTATCGGCAAAGGTTCAGAAGATAGCCTCATCGATCTCTTGTCCAACCAGACGGATTCTGTCGAGACGGCTGCGCAACTGTGTGAGTACTATCTGGGTTCAACCGTTCAGGGGGCACAAATCGACCGATTCTATTCGGCCACCAAGCAAGTCATAGCCGAACGCAACCGCAACCTGACTGGCAGGCCTTGAGAGACACACCGTATGAGGGAGCCCCGAGCAGCGGCTGGTCGTCGCAGTGAATTCAGCCCCCAGGTAACAAAATGGTAAAGTTACGATGAAATTCTTTGGGTACCTGTGTCCAGTCACGCTGGACTGTGCTCTCCTGGACGATTGAAATGAGGACTGATGCGCCGAGTCATTACCTATGGCACCTTCGACCTGCTCCACTATGGTCACATCCGTTTGCTGCAACGGTGCAAGGAACAGGGTGATTACTTGGTCGTGGCACTCTCCAGCGACGAGTTCAACGCCGGTAAGGATAAGAAGTCCTACTTCTCCTACGCGGAGCGCAAGCACATGCTCGAGGCGATTCGCTACGTTGATCTTGTCATCCCGGAGGACAATTGGGAGCAGAAGGTCACGGACGTCGAGAAATACCATATCGACACCTTTGTTATGGGCGATGACTGGGAAGGCAAGTTCGACTTCCTCAAAGATAAATGCGAGGTCGTGTATCTGCCCCGCACCCCTGAAATTTCCACGACTCGGATCAAGACGGAGCTCGGCAAGTCCTGACCGCTTGGTTGCCATCCTTATTCGTTTCACCCTTGCGCATTCTCACGGGCATCCGATGCGGTGAAAGTAGAATGCCTCACAACATTAAACACTTGCCTTGAAGCAGAGAGGAGCGGGTGTGTCTACACGGGAACCGCAGAGGCACCCGACCTTGTCTGAGCTTCGAGCCAAAGCTCAGCCCATCGAGGTCCGCAGCCGTAAGAACGCTGAGCACTGGAGCGCGCAGCTCTATCTCAGACACTTTTCGATCTATTTCACGATGATTCTCGTGCGTACGCGGATCAGCGCAAACGGAGTCACAGGTCTGATGATCCTCGCCGGCTGGTGCATTGCCGCCAGCTTGCTGATTCCCGGGATCTGGGGAGCAGTCTTGGCGGTGTTCTTCTCGCAGGTTCAGATGTACATCGACTGCTGCGATGGTGAAGTGGCCAGATGGCGTGGGACCAGCGGAGCAAAGGGCGTTTTTCTCGACAAAGTCGGGCATTACACTACAGAAGGCCTAGTCGCTGTAGCGCTGGGCGTTCGAGCGGTGGGGGAGTGGAAGAACCTCGGGGACGATCCCGCCGGAACCTACCCTTACCTGCTGGCCGGAACCGTCCTGGCTGGATTCGTTCTGCTGAACAAAGCACTCAATGACATGGTTCATGTCTCGAGAGCGTTCAACGGTCTGGACAGACTCGCGGACTCACAAGCGGCGACCGCGCTGAACCCGGGGTTTGTTGCGAAGCTCAAAAGAGCAGCTCGATTCGTACCGTTCCATCGCATCTATCATTCTGTGGAGATGTCGCTCCTCGCCTTGGTTGCGAGCATCGTCACCATTATTGCGGCGTCGGCTGGTGCTGCTCCTCTGTTCGGTGAGCGTTGGCTTGTCGTTATTCTGGCGCCCTTGTGTCTCCTATCTGTCATCGGACATTTCATGTCGATCATGGCCTCGAGGAGGTTGTCATGACCGATACCTCGCGCATTCTGTCACAGCGTTTCGAAGAGAGCCGCAAATACTCGTTCGGTGTTGTCGTTCTGTCACAGGGGAAGCGATTGGACGACCTCAACCGCGGATTCGAATCTTTGCTGGCGCAGAAAGGCGTCGAACTCGACGTCGTCTGCGTAGGCAATGGCTGGGACCCCGAGGGCATACCAGCCGAGGTCAAGACTCTCGGATTACCGGAGAACTTGGGGATCCCTGCCGGGCGAAATGCTGGAGTTCCGCACGTCAAAGGCGAATTCTTATTCTTCCTCGATGACGATGCATGGTTACCGGACGACACCACGCTGATGCGCATGGCTCAACTGATGCGGACGAAACCCAGAATTGGTCTGATCCAACCTCGGGTAGAAGAGCCTGGCGGGCCGGATGCTCCGAAGCGATGGATCCCGCGTCTGAAGAAGGGCGAAGCCGAGCACTCCTCCAACGTCTTCTCAGTCTGGGAAGGCGCCGTCTGCATGCAGCGGAAGGCATTCGACGAATGCGGCGGCTGGCCGGGACCATTCTGGTACGCCCACGAGGGCATCGAACTTGCCTGGAGAGTGTGGGACGCGGGTTACATAGTCTGGTACATGGGTGACCTGGCAGTGGCACACCCGGTGATCGATCCCAGACGGCATGACGAATACTTCTACATGAATGCAAGAAACCGCGTCTGGTTGGCCCGGCGCAACCTGCCGTGGCCCTTCAGCTGGGCCTACGTCGGTTCGTGGACACTGATGCAGTGTTTGAAATGGGCGAACAAGCCACATCAGCTGCGGGCATGGATGGAAGGGTGGCGTGCGGGTTGGAGACTTGATCCGTGGGCAGAGGACGAAGACCGACGGAAACTCTCGAAACGAGGCGTGTTGAGGATGTCGCGACACGGACGCCCTCCCGTCATCTGAGCCGAGCACGCGCGCGTATCTCTGTGTTCTGCACAGGGTTCTGCAGAAATTCTCATTTCACTCGATCAGAATCGATACGCAGCGCCGCGCAACGCTCCGCAGGCATGAGGAACGACAGTGACCGCAGCCGGGTCCGATCCAACCGGTTGAGAAACGTTTTGGAAGCGATAAATGCAGTTGACATCCACGCATGTTGAAAAACCACCGAGCACTGACCCTAAGCCGCGCAGGTCAGGATTCCGTGCCGATATTCAAGGGCTACGTGCCCTGGCCGTCGGCATCGTCCTGCTCTACCATCTGTGGCCGAATCGTTTCGTAGGCGGATTCGTCGGCGTCGACGTATTCTTCGTCATCTCCGGTTTTCTCATCACCAGCCACCTGATCAAGTCTCCGCCGAAGAGCTGGCGGGATGTCACTGACTTTTGGGCTCGACGGATCCGGCGTCTGCTCCCGGCTTCTCTGCTCGTGCTCTTCGTCGTGGGAGTGGCTACTTATCTAGTGGCTCCACAATCGATCTGGGTCGATACCGGACGACAGATATTCTCCGCCGCGCTCTACGTGGTCAACTGGGACTTCGCGAGTTCAAGCGTTGACTACCTTGCGGCAGACAACGCTCAATCTCCGATTCAGCACTTCTGGTCGCTGTCGGTCGAGGAACAGTTCTACTTCGTCTGGCCCATGCTCATCGGTCTCGCATTTCTGGTCGGTAAGAAAGTGGGACGCCCAAAGCAAATCGTGGGCTTCACCGTCGTCGCCGTCTTCCTCGCTTCATTGACGTTCTCAGTTTGGTACACGATCGTGCAGCCGGCTATCGCCTACTTCATCACTCCGACTCGTATGTGGGAGATGGCGACTGGTGGACTTGTGGCAGTGTTCGTCATTTATGTTCGGCCGAAGCGGCTCCCCTTCAGCTCACTGATCGGGTGGGTCGGACTGGCAGGTATCGTCGCAGGTACATTCCTGATCCGTGGAGACATGCCGTTCCCCGGTTATGTCGCCCTAGTCCCTGTGGTCTCGACAGCGCTGGTCATTCTGGCGGATTCGCGTGGACGCTTCTCCGTGCTCCCGCTTCTGTCGTTGCGACCGGTGCAGTTCCTGGGTGACATTTCGTACTCTGTGTATCTCTGGCATTGGCCGCTCATCGTCCTAGTTCCCTATTTGTCAGAGAAGCTCGGAACTACGGAGAACCTCGGCCGCTTGGACAAGGCAGTGATCATTCTCGTTTCGATCGTTGTCGCGTGGGCATCCACGACCTGGGTCGAAAATCGCTTCCGAAAGACCTCGGTCCTGAGCACCCCGAAAAGAACCTTTGGGTTTGCGGTTGTGGCCATGGCGCTTGTCGGCGTGCTCGGCCTCAGCCAGATGTGGGTCTCGGACCGGATCGTCGAGCAGAATAAAGACAATCTCGAAATTGCGATGTCTGACCCGAATTCCTGTCTGGGCGCGGCAGCATTGCTTCCCAGCGCGAAGAACAACCCGAAATGTGATGATACGGAATCTCTGCAAATGGAACCGGCTGCCGCTAAGAACGACAAATCAAAGGCTTATGCAGACGGGTGCTGGGCGAGCGAGCCATACACGGATCGCCCCGAATGCACGTATGGTGATGGCGAGAAGCAAGTCGCACTAGTCGGCAATTCGCACGCGGGCCACTGGCTGCCGACTCTTGAAAGGCTGGCTGAGAAAAACGACTGGACTATCACTACCTTCCTGGCCTCGAACTGCAGCATCTCGACTCTTCCGCAGGACCTGGGTACCCCAGAGGGAGTCAAGGGCTGCCAAGACTATTCTGATTGGGTAGTCGATCGCACAACAAGCGGCGGATTCGACGCGGTGGTCACTTCAGAACGTCAGTCGACACCACTGGACGGAATGTCGTGGGAAGAGACGGAGAAGAAGGCGCCAGAGGGACATGAGAACATATTGCAGAGCTGGGTCGACGCAAAGCTAGATGTTGTTGTCGTCAGAGACACTCCTTATCCAGGAGGGGACGATATTCAAGTGCCTGACTGCGTTGCCAAGCATGAGGATGAGCTTGAAGAGTGCTCGGGAACTCCCGAATCATGGCACTGGATGGATCCTCTTGCCGCGTCAGCCAAGAAGGTCGACTCGAAGCATATGTCAATCATCTATCCCGAAGATTGGTTCTGTCCGGACGGGCGGTGCGAACCGGTCATCGGCGGGGTCATCACCTATTTCGACACGGCGCACATCACCGCCACATATGCGGAGACTCTGGCTCCTCAGTTCAATGACAGGCTGCGTAAGACCGGCTTGGATACCTTCGACTGAATGATCAGCAGAATGATCTCTTGCCGATTCATCAGGCGAATTGGATAGTGTAAAACCGATTGATCGTGACAACCGACGGACCACCGAAACCTCTGCAAAGGACTAGGCGAGTGAGCAATCAACGAAAAGCGACCGACCGTTTCATCAGCAAAGGAAGAGAGCTGGTCAAACCCGTGGTCCACGGCATCGCTCGGCGTGCTCTTCCTGCTGTGGAGAGGGCTTCCGGAACCAGATACATTCGAGAGCGTGGCGAAGCAGGTGCCAAAGGAACCTCGAAGTCCGTTGGCGGCTCGAAGCAGATCGCGGCTGACACGGCTCGTTCTTATCGAAATCTGGCAACCGGTCTCAAAGGTCGTACCTCCGATGATACCGACGGTTGGACGGTCGCACCGACGAAGAAGGAAGTCGAGGCCAAGCTCCGTGAACTCGCACGCCTGAAGGCGGATTCAGTATTGGCTGAAGCTCTGATCAGCGGGTCGTCACTGGGCGGATCAATGGTCGAAGCTGGCAGAGCGCTCATCGACGCTGGTCTCCATGGGGAGGCTGTTTCGATCGGATTGAACCTGCGCCGTCGGCCCGAACACGATCAGATCGGCCGAGTCCTATTGGGAATGGCATACCATCGCTCGTCTGATCCGGACGTTGCTTGGGCCGAATTCGAACGCGTTGAGGATCGAGAACTCATCACCGCCGCGGCTGTGGAGTACTACCCAACCGCCATTGACACACTTGGTGATGAAGCGCTTCCTCTCATCGAACGTTCTAACCAGACGGGCGACACTGAGCGATGGACCTCCAAGGCTGTGCTGCGCACAGCCGAATCCGCCTTCTGCATCGATGCCTTCGAACATGTCCGCACCCTTATCGAGAGTCGCCTCGCATGGGGAGCCGATAACCTTGAGGCGTCCGTCCATTACGAACTCATGAGGATGCGAGATTGGCTTCCCGGCGGAGTGCACCTGCAGCCTCTTCCGACGACACCTGGGAAGCGCAACTTCGGTGTGCTCAGCTACGACCAGCCCGGCATCCGCTCACGCAATATCGGTGATTACATACAGACGGTGGCTTCACTTGGACACCTCCTGAGATATGAGAATCTGAGCTTCACGGGAGACAGCGGGCTGACGGAGCTCTTCTCGAAGCTGCGGAAATCAGTCAAAGCCGAAAGGAAGTACGAGGGCCCCGAGGCTGAGCTCAACCTGGTCGAGGTCTATCGTGACGGCAACGTTTACCAAGACATCCCAGAAGACACGTGGTATATCTCCTTCGGATGGTATATGCACGACATATTCGGAAAATCATTCAATATTCCGTTCCATCCCAACCTCCGCCCGATCCTGCTGTCGGTGTTCATCCGGTATCCCGAAATGCTCACCCCAGATGCCATCGCCTATCTGAAGAAGTATGGGCCCGTGGGCTGCCGGGACTGGCAGTCGGTGGCAGTGCTGCGGGCCGTCGGAGTCCCTGCCTTCTTCTCAGGCTGTCTGACCACGACCATCGATACGGTGTTCCCGGCCCGCGAGCCTGACCGTCGAACCGGCACACTGCGGATCGACTGGATGAAGGGCGGCAAAGGGCCCAAGAAGAAGCAGACTGTCACCGCGATCCGAGACAAGACTTTCCCGGAGAACCTCGAGTTGGCGCTGAGCTGGGTTGGCGACTACGCCTACAAGTACAAGCGTGTGCTGACGTCGCGGCTGCACGCCAACCTTCCTGCGCGTTCGGTGGGTGCCGAGGTAGAGTTCGAACCCAAGAACAAGTCGGACTCTCGGTTCGGCGGACTGTACGGGATCAATGACGCCGAGTTCGATGCGATCCGAACCGGAATCCTGGACAAACTCTCAGTGATCATCCCACTCATCGCCTCTGGAGCCTCGGAGAACGAGGTCTATGCCAAGTGGACTGAGATTACCGAAGCCGATATGGCCGTTGCGGACGAATACCTCGCCACGGCCCATCTGCCCGACGTCACGAGCGCTGAAATCGCTGCCGCGACCGGCGCGGCCGAACGCCCCCTGCCCGAAGCAGGGACTGCTGATGTCTATCTGTCGGTGAACAAGGGCGAGGAGCATCTGGTGAGCACGGCTGCACAGTCCATAGACGATCATGCCTCCGGTCCTTATCGGCTGTGGGTGGCATCGGGTGCTCTCACCGCGGATCGAGCCGATGGCATCCGGTCTCAACTGACCAAGGGCACGATCCGTGTGCTTGACCCTGTGTCCATTCCTGGCATCAACGAGACAGACGAGCTGGTCCAGGCCCTCCTCCCGACGCTGTTTGCCGACAATGAGAAGCTTGTCGTCATTCCAGCCGCGGCTGAGGTGACTGCGGACATCGCAGAACTTGCGAGTATCGACTTGGGCACGTCTCTTCTCGCAGCGAAAAGAGACGTGAGGAAGGCTCGGACCAGCGGTCTCACCCTCATGCGACGGGTAGCCAGCTCATTCAAGGATGATTACGAGGGTGCGCTGGACTTCGTCTTCGCCAGTCACAGCACGCTGAGTGAAGATTTCGTACTGTTCGATCCACAGGTTTCCGTGCTCAATCTTGCTCGTCTTCGCAGCGAGGGCATAGCAGAAAGAGTCATCGGCCTGTTGAAGAATGTTGGCATTAACTATGTTGACTCACTCCAGATCTCGGTGGGCGGGCGATATATCGAACTCGACACCGATTGGAACGTTCGCGCTCACTGGGAGACTGCGAACAGCCCCAAGATCGTGAACTGGCGACGTCAGGTTCGTCATCACGGTCATATGGCTCTGCCGTCGTGAAACCAGCCGTGGTCAAGGATGACACAAGTGGGAACTGAGGAAGGAAGCAAACAGTGAGCCTGATTAATCGACTGTTCCATGGCGCTCCTGAGGTCACTCGGGAGACGGTCGACCACAAGGTTCCCATTGGGACCGACGCGGTGCATGTCTACAACGCTGTTTGGGGAATCCCGGAATCTATCGGAGGGATGACGACGGCTGCACTGCGTCGGATCCGCAGTTTTCAGGAATATGGTCATCCGCTGTCGCAGACGCTGTTGACTTTCAGTCCGCGAATGGATGTAGACACGACACGGACCCGGCTGCTCTCAGAAGGACGGATAAACGAGCACGTCGAGCTGGTCAACATCTGGCAGGACTTACGTGACCGGTCTGATTCTGAGCTGGCCTCATTGGGTGGGAAGACTCCAACAGTCCCCGTGCCTCAGGCGGACGGTGAGGTTGAGAGCATCACCGAGTTCTACGATGTGTTCCGCACTTCGAGCACCAGCGGTATCGTCCGTCGTGACTACCTGCGGGGCGATAACAGCCTGTTGCTCACTGATGTGCAGGATCCCAAGATCGGTCGTCGTTTCGTTCTCCACTCGGCAGCGGGCGACCCGATCGCTGAATGGAATCGACCACGAGACTTCTACAATGCCTGGATCACGGCGACTATCATTGACGAGCCTGCCGTCCTCATCGTCGATGACAAGAAGATCAGTGAGTTTGTCCACGAGATTTCGGATCGTACATTCGCGCTGGTCCTGTTCATGCACGGCTCTCATCTTCGCCATCCCTGGAACGGACCGCACGGGGAGTTTCTTCGTCGTCGAGTGGAGACTATGCGCAACTTCGACCGCTTCGACGCTGTTGGGATTCAGACTCAACAGCAAGCTGAGGCGGTCACGGCCACGGGAATCTGCGGATCGAACATCAAATTCCTGACAGGTGAGTTGCCGTCCGGGGCTGTTCTGGCCGAAGCACCGACGGACCGCCAAGTGAACAGCGCTGTGATGATCGCTAACCTCATTCCGCTCAAACGGGTTGATCATGTGATCAGAGCTGTAGCGCTACTGAAGGACAGAGGAGTGGACATCACGCTCACAGTCCTCGGAGAAGGCGGCGAACGTCAAAAGCTCGAACAGCTCATTGCGGATCTCAGCGTCAAGGACCGCGTGGAACTCCCTGGATACGTCAACGACGTTCCTGAACGACTGCAATCCGCGTCCTTCTCCACTCTGACCAGTACCAGCGAGGGGCTGCCGCTGGCGATGATGGAATCAATGGGTGCCGGATGTGTGCCCATCGTCTACGACATCACCTACGGTCCCAGAGATTTGGTGGAGCAGGGACACAACGGCTTCGTCACTCCCCGAGGTGACATCGGGGCACTGGCCGATCAGATTGAAGCGTTCCTAGGGCTCGGCCCGGAACGCATCGCCGCGATGCGGAGGGCCGCGATGACGACGGTCGAAGAGTATCTTCCAGGAGTCGGCTACCAGCGTTGGAAAACGGTGCTTGAAGCGCTTAAACCTGCGTCACTTCCGAACATCGGCCCTCGGGAGTCCGTCCAAGCGATCAACGCGAACGCACTGCGAGTTACCCCATCTGCGCAAGGCTCACGTATCGAACTCGAGTTCGGCCAAATCCAGGAATCGGCCGCAGCTCCCCTGCAGCTCGTACTGGTTGGACGGAAGCGGAACAACTACTTCCTGTGCACTGAGCCGGTTGTCGAACGCCGGGCATTTGGGCGTGGAACGAAGATCGTATTCGACATCGATGCTGACAAATTCTCCGAGTCGAAGGGCGAGACCTTCGATGTATGCCTGCGACGCCCACAGGATCCATGGAACGCTAAGCGAAGAATCCGACCGCCGAAGGACTACGCTCCGAAGAACGTCGGTGCCCGAGAGTGGTACGCGACGAATCTCGGCAACTTCTCCGTGCGTCCCCGGCCTCTGGACTGAGACGAGAAGCCACAGCTACTCGTCGCTAGCCTCGGCGTTGGTGCTCTCGAAATGATACCTGGACATATCCGACGTTCTGTTGGCAATCAGCGTGCTGACAGCATCAGCGAAGAGCACGGTCGACGCGCCCTTCTTTCCTTCACCGAAGTAGTGGCGGCGTAGCTCCTGGCGGGCCTCGGCCGACCCGTCATTCGTCAGCTGCTCTCGCAGCAGAGCCTCTGTCTGATTCACGGTCGTTCCGTCGATAATGGGCGTAGCTTGACTGACTGGCGCCTCGTCGTTGAGCTTTGCTGTATCGTCACGGCGATCTGTCAGCACCAGAGGCTTCTCCGGGCGCATATAGAGGTAGTCGAGACCGACGCTGGAGATGTCCGTAACGAGCAGGTCGACGGCATCGAACATCGCGAGGATGTCACCTTCCATCAGGATCTGATGCTGCAGAGATTCGTCGATGATGGATTCGTTGGCGGTCTCGATGAGTTCTATGATGCGTGCATTCGATTCCGCCATGGCGGTTTTATTGGAGGCTGCAACACGGGGGTGTGGCTTGTAGATGACACGAGTATCGCCGAGGCCCAGTGCGGCTTCAATGATCTTGGGGCCGAACAGGTCGACGGACGTATAATTGTTCGCGTCGTTCTCGCCCTCCCACGTCGGTGCGTACATGATGGTCCTCGTCGACGAGGCCTCCAACTCGGGAACCCTGTCTATGTCCAACTGAGGCCTCCCAATCTTGGTCAGAGCGGACTCATCAAAATCGATAAGTGATTTGCGATACCGGTTGATTGCGGCATCGCCAGCTACGAAGACCTTGTCATACGACTTCGCTTGGTTGGAGACCATGCTGAGTTTGTCGGACTCACCATGATTGACGTGAACGTGGACCATGGGTGCGAACCCGAGGGACTGGAAGTTCGACATTCCGTTGTTCACATAGAGTGCAAGCTTGAAATCGTTGGCATGGTAGAAGGTGTGGAGTGGATCGAATCTACGTTTGAGGACCATGGGCAGGCGCGTGATCTCACGAGCCTGAAGCAATGAGGAGGGCTTGCGGAGCACGAGGACGACTCTGTGCCTCCGGTGGAGCTCTTCGAGAACCGGTATCCACTGACTGAGCTGGTAGAACTTGGGCTTACGATCACCGAAGTAGACGACGACGTCGCCCTTGACATAGCTCCCATCGTATTCGTCCTCCAGCTGCTTCCAGCGTTCTGTGCCCCTGATCCATTTGCTGGTCTTCTTCCATGCAGACGACCGCACAGCCTTCAGAGCTGTCTTACGAACCAGGTTTTTCACAGTGGACCTTTCAAGAACGGAACGGGGCCAGTAGCTTCCCCGGGTAAATCGCTTACCCCGGCAAATATTTTCATGCTTCATCATACGGATCAAAGACAAGAGGAACTGTTCGTTCAATGTGAACCTGATCGACGCTTCGCATCAGGAGGTGCAGTGTGAGCTGGGGACCGACAGACACACTGACTTACGTCGACGGAGACGGCACCGCTATAGATGGAGAGGCCAACACAATTAGAATAGAAGATGGAGCTACGGGTCCAATACATGCCGACGGTCAGCTGGTGGTGAATTCCCAGCGGCTCACACCGCGCTGGGCCCATATGACGCGTAGTCACCGGGGAGCTGCGGAATATCGGTTGAAGGGAATGCGCGAATGAGCGATGCAACGTCGTATCTGGAGTCGGGAATGCTCGCCGATTTCAGAATTTCACGCAGATCGGCATTCGACACGTCATCTTTAGACAGAGAAATTTCGGCAACCTGGTCCCTGGAGATCGTTGAGTAAAAATCTTCGAACTTGAAATCCTGACCAACAAGGTGTTGGTCAGAAATCCGAAGTCTGATCCAAGGCACGCCATAGGCCTGGGCAATGATCAGTCCATGGAGCGAGGTTGATGCAATGGTTGAGGCATTCGCAATTTGAGCGACGACGGCCTCAGGCGATTTCCTGACATCGATGATGTCGAACTCGCGCCGTTCGGAGTGGCCCTCGAAGAGACTTCTGTGCGCGTAATGGGGAACCACGGCGGGTCGAGGCTCTCCCAAGGCCAATGCGTGTGGCCGATAGAAGGTCGACAGCAGGAGGGCAGGATCCCCGAACAGCTCAGGGACATCCCATCCCAAGTGCTCAACCAATTCTGTTCGAGTGAGTTCTCCTCGCACCGCACGAATCGTGTGGGGCCGCCGAGACTTCAAACGCTGCGCGGTGGCGGAATCAATGGGTGCGATGAGTCCGGATCCCCAAACCGACATACCGGGCCTATTCATACCGGTGATAATGGAACCCGCTGTCATCACTGCATGTCCGGCATTGGGCAACGCAATCGTATTGAACGCAGGTCTGCCGGTGATCATCTCGATCAACCACGGACCGATCTGATCACCGAAGTTGCTCTGTTGGTCCCACCAATATCCGGGGACGTAGCGATCGGGATGCTCCTGGACTACAGACATCAGTGATTGTACGCGACGAATCGCGGTGACAAGCTCAAGTACTAGGGTTCTGCGGTCAACCGTCAACGGCCAGGTTTCCAGGATCCGGTTCGGATGCCCCTTGACCGCTTTGGAGATCACACCGATTCTCTGCCTGACAGCGTATCTTGATGGGTCGCCTCTTCCGACGATCTGCAGATTGTAGCCGCTAGCCGTGCAATTGATGTCGAACGCGTATTTCACTCCGTAACTGGTTGAGTACTCCAGCACCAGCGTCTCGTTCTTCCAGAACCATATGCGGCTTAACTGCTCGTCTGTCATCAGCGCCGCTTCCAGATCTGTCTGCAAACGGCCAAGGCGCTGCTTACGTGCTTTTGCTGACTTGGTCAAGATTATGTTCATTCAGACAGAATCCTTTTCATACTCGCGGCGTCGGGGTGAAAGGCATGTGTGAATCAACTGGCTCCGTGCCGCAGCTGACGGAGACTGATTCTTTTGCTGGACGAGTCGTCGATGGTGTGCAGGTTACCTTCAACATCGATCAGTGAAATTATATAGGGGCCGTGTTTGAAGACCGATCGTGGAATAACTACAGATGCGCAGTCGCCACTGTATTTCACGAATTCAGCATCGATTAACTGGGTTCTTTTGGACGATTGAACTTTCGCCCCGGCAAAATATTCAAGATCGCCACGTAGTGTGGCGACTTCATTTTTGAATAGCGTGAGTTTCCCTGCAACTTCGGCAATTCCCGTGTTGTCTGGAGAAAGGTATTTCTGTGTGGGCCCCACGTCGATGGTGAGATTGCCAAATCGCGTGTAGATGATTGCAGCGCAAACAGGGGAGCCAACGAACGTTGGGCTGGTGTTGATTGACGGAGCTTTGGATTTGCCGAACCTCGAGCTCAATGTGAATGTCCCCCAGCTTGCCTCGACGAACGCGTCCCACTCGCCGGGGCGATCCAGCTGGTCTATCGGGATCGCAACTTCGAATTGGACGCTGCCACCCTCTCCGATGTTGGCGGTATGTGTCAGATCCACCGTGAAACGCTTGTCCACGGAGTCCCGGCGGTGAGTCCAGACCATCTGTGCGGTGTCTGGCCCCCGCGAGTCGCCGTCGATCCCAAGCGAACCGCGTAGGTGAAGGTCGGAACCCGTGCGCCAGATTGCCTGTCCCCGTGTGTTGAGCTTCAGGTTGAGATTGTCGAACTGGGAGCCACGGGCAGATTGGTAGAAGAACTGTGATTGCGACTCATCGAACTTCAGCGGAATCGGTTCGTTGTTCGCCATGCTATTGCTGATGGCCTCGAGCGACTCGATGTCTCCAGCTGCTAACTGATCAATGAGGAGCTGTGACTCCAAAGTTCCGCTTGCCCGCAGCTCGTCATTCCATAGGGGCGTAATCAGCTCTTGAAATTCAGTAACCATCTTCTGACGTTCGTCCCTGCCGAAATCCAGCAACCACGGCTTGCCGAACACGGTGCGGACGCCAGCGTTCGCAGTAAGTGGCCGGCGAAGGAGTGTGCTTCTTCTGCTTCCAGTCTCTGGTCCGTTTGCGATCACTCCGATGAGTGTCTTTATCTTCAGATAATGTTTTCGGGCCGACTGCCCTTGGCTAGTGACGTTGGTTCCGTCGTCCCGTCCGCGTGCCCAGTAATAGACCCTGTCGGCGAGAATCGATACATGAGGACTGTGGAAGTAGGCTTCCATCGCGAATGGCTGATCTTCGCCGATCGTATATCCGAGTGGGAACCGAATGTCGTTCTCTTGCAATATGGAGCGTCGATACAGCTTGAGAGCGCCCAGCGTTGTGTATGCCTTGGAATCGATGTAATCGACTTCGTAGACAGTTTTCTTGAATGCCTGGGTGGGAACATTGCTTGCTCGTTTCTGAGAACCAAACTCACCTAGTTTGCAGAGCACGACACCGGAATTCGTGTCGTCTGCAACTGTAACGAGGCGCCTCAGCGCGTTTGGCGCCAGCTTGTCATCGGCGTCGAGGAAGAATACGTATCGTCCGCGAGCGTGATCGAGCCCAACGTTCCTGGGCGCCGAGGCTGAACCGCTGTTGGGGATGGTGAATACGGTCAGCTCGTCTATGAGTTCAGATAGTCGACTGAGCACCGAGAATGTCGCATCGGTCGAGCCGTCGTCGACTGCGATGATCTCCAGTCGCTGATCGAGGAATTCCTGGCTCGTCACCGAGCGGATCGTCTCCTCAACGAGCGATTCGCAGTTGTATGCGGGAATGATCACGCTGACGTCGATCTCCTGCCGACCATCGCGATCGACGTTTTGGTCCGTGTCGGTGGACTCAGCCAATAGGGGCTCCAAAATATGAAAGCGGTGCGGTGTTTTCCTGGTACGAAAGCTTTTCAGCTGTTCCGTGTCCGAGTGTGTTGCCTGACTCCGCGGGCAACTTGTAGTTACTTTGATCGAGGATACATGGCGGGGGCACAGTCAGCATGAACGCTTGGAACTTGGTCAGTCAGTGTCTTCTGGCAAATGACGAGCTGTGGACTCGATACTCAGACTCGCCATTGTGGAGACTGCATTAGCGGTGGACCGTGGGGCTCTCCGCTTCAGTTGACGAAAGATTACTTGAATATCAAACAGCTTCGTAGTGGCGTGAGCCCGCCGCCTGAAAGCGCGCAGTTCAACTAGAGTTGACTGTTAGAATATCCTAATGCCCCGAGAGGGGTCTACCACTTTGTTATGAATTCTGGGAGCTTGTGAAGTGACAAACACGCGAAATATTGCAGTCGTTCTTGCGGGAGGCGTCGGTACCCGCATCGGTCTCAATACGCCCAAGCAGCTGATCAAAATCGCTGGTAGGCCGATCATGGAACACACGCTGTCGATATTTAACGAGCATCCCCAGATTGACGAGATCATCGTGCTCATGGCGCAGGGACATTTGGACCGTGTACATGAGATCGTGCGCAAGAACGGCTTCGAAAAGGTAACACAGGTGCTCGAAGGCTCGGGGACCCGAAATGAAACTACGCAAGTGGCATTGAGCGCGATTGCTGAAGACTACAACGCGGACTGCAACGTAATCCTGCACGACGCTGTTCGCCCCTTGCTCGCTCCGTCGATCATCAACGATGTCATTGATGCTCTGGAGAAGAATGATGCAGTCGATGTGGCGATTCCGTCGGCCGACACGATCATCGAGGTCGAAGACGGAGTCGGCTCTTATCCGGTCATCAAAGATGTCCCGCCACGGGCAAACCTGAGGCGTGGACAGACACCGCAGGCTTTCAAACTCTCCACTATTCAGAATGCCTATGACAAAGCGGCTCAGGACCCCAATTTTGTGGCTACAGATGACTGCACTGTCGTGCTTCGATACACCCCAGAAGTGCCAGTGGCGGTAGTGGCAGGGGATGACAGCAATATGAAGGTCACCGAACCGATCGACATCTATATTGCGGACAAATTATTTCAGCTTCCGAGCCGCAGCGAACATGAAGTCACAGAAGACGTTCTCCGCACGGCATTGGCCGGCAAGACAATGGCCGTGTTCGGTGGCTCCTATGGCATCGGTGCGGATATAGCCGCACTTGCCGTGAAATACGGCGCGACGGTCAAGAGCTTCTCCCGGTCGACGACCTCAACTCACATCAATAAGCGAGACGATCTCATCAAGGCTCGGGACGAAATTCTGGCTGAAACTGGTCAGATTGATTTCGTGGTCAACACGGCCGGTGTACTGCCGCTGGGCCGGCTCGATGAAACGTCAGACGACGAGATCTATGCTGCAACCGAGATCAACTACATCGGACCGATCCTGCTTGCGCAGACGTTCTATCCGGAGTTGGTAAAGAGCCGCGGATCTCTTCTTCTCTTCACTTCCAGTTCATACACGCGTGGGCGCGGGAGTTACAGCCTCTACAGTTCGGCAAAGGCTGCGACCGTCAACTTGACCCAGGCGCTTGCAGACGAATGGGCAGCAGACGATGTCCGAGTCAATTGTGTGAATCCGGAGCGGACCGGCACTCCGATGCGTACCCAGGCCTTCGGCGCCGAAGACCCAGGATCGTTGTTGGATTCGCAGACAGTGGCGAAAGCATCGCTCGAAATACTCATTGCCGACAAGACTGGACACGTGGTCGATGTTCGTCGCGAGGACCCCCTTACCGGTTATGCCGAAAATGCAGAGTGATCAGACTCAGGAGTCGCAGTCGGATCCGCGCCGCAGCCGCTTCCTGCGTACCTCACTGAGTTCAGTCTTCTCCTACGGACTCTCTGCACTCGGAGCAGCGCTCTGCGGGGGGTTGGTGACGGTCGCTCAGCCGAGCCTGCTGTTCCTCGGCGGTGTTCTCGCGGTGCTGCTCTGGGACACCTACCGGCTGTGGGCGAAACGTTCTCGACTCGGGCACCGCGCAGCAGTTCGCACTTTGGCAGTTGCTGCTGTCGCGCTGGCCTTTGCAAGCGGCACTTCAGAACCTGAGGTGGTCTGGATGGCTGCGATGGCAGGGGTCCTGCTTGCCGCGCCCATCTCGTTTGAGAGTCTTCTGGCCCGGGGCACTCACAATTCGGCACCATTCATTGCTCACCTTCACGGAGTGCGTGTCTATTCCGACCTTGGTCGTGTCGACCGCCCCTTAGTCACCTTCTCTGCGACTGTCATAGCTACGGGAGCGATCCTTGCTTGGGCGGAGGTAACTCCCGGAATATGGCTGACCTTGGCATTGATCCTCGACTTTGCCTACCTTGCCCTTGCGGTTGTTTCCTACATCCGGATCAGGCGAAACGCTGACGCCAAGTCAAGGGTTGCTGAAGCTGTGTCGGAGTATGCGCCCGAGTTCTATATCTATACGGCGAGGCCAGACGATGCGTCGTACCAGATCCTCATGTGGCTTCCGTACCTGGAGCGCACCGGGAAGAAGTTTGCGATCATCACTCGCAATAACCCTCCGGCGCGGATCTTGGCTGAGCACACAGATGCGCCGGTCATTGTTTGTCGAAAGTCTTCAGATCTGGAGAAGATGCTCGTTCCGTCACTCGGTGCAGTCTTCTACGTCAATGCATCGTCCGGCAACGGTGCGATGACCCGACATCAGGAATACACGCATGTGTATCTGGGCCACGGCGATTCCGACAAACCTCCGTCGTACAACCCGACGCATGCCATGTATGACAAAATCTTCGCTGCAGGTCAAGCGGCAACCGAACGTTACGTCGCTCATGGTGTGACAATTGCAGAGGACAAATTCGAGATTGTCGGGCGTCCTCAGCTCGAAGCAGTCGACGTAGCCACTGAGCTCCCGCCGCAATCGGTCCAGCAGACTGTGCTCTACGCCCCGACATGGCGGGGCCACGTTGAAGAGACGATGCTGTATTCGCTGCCGGTCGCGCCCGAGATGATTCGGGAACTGCTGCGCCGCAAACTGCGAGTGATCTTCCGCCCTCATCCTTTCAGTTATGAGTTCCCCGAAGACGTGAAAACGATCGGCATCATTCATGACTTGCTGGCCGCTGACAGGGATGAAACGGGGACTGCGCACATCTTCGGCGCAGCGGCGGAAACTGAAATTGGAATCATCGACTGCGTCAATCTCTCGGACACGATGCTCTCCGACGTTTCCAGCGTTGTCTCCGACTACCTCTACTCCGGCAAGCCATTCGCCATGGCCGCTGTCAGCGCAAGTGGAGACGAGTTCATCGCGGAGTACCCAATCGCTCGAGCCGCCTATGTTCTCAATGGAGACCTCAGCAATCTCCACGAGATCATGGATTCGTTGCTGACTTCTGACCCGAAACGGCAGGAGCGCCTCCGCTATCGCAGTTACTATCTGGGCGATTTTTCGGCCGATGGGTATGCAGGCAACTTCATCTCAGCGGCCGCTCGAATGGCCTCCAACGTCGAGAACGAATACGTCGGTGAAATCGACAGCGACGTTGTCGGACCGGATGACACTGAGGAAGATGGTGCAGATGCGGCACCGACAACACAAATCGCGGACTCGGAAGAGCAGTCTGACGATGACGACCTTTCGGATACGAAGTCAGCGAAAGACACTCTGTCGTTGATTTACCGCAAGCTAGGGGGAAGGACACTCCTCCCCACCGGATTCGCGTCACTGGTCTTCATCCTGACCATGGTTGAGGCGCCAGCAATATTGACCGGTATCACCGGAGCTGTGGGAAGCGCGGCTTTCCTATTCATCCATAGGCGCAGGTTCAAATCACGCAGCCGACTCGCTGGAATACTGCGTGGAGCCAACGCGCCTCGAGCGTTGCTTGCGTTGTCCTTGGCCGCTTATTGGAACTCGATTTACGGGCCTTCGTGGGCAGTCTCAGCTGCTGCAGCAATCGTGGTGCTGACTATCGTGCTCGAGACCAGCCTCGTGAGAGCCTGGAGGGTCACTGGCCTTGAGGCTCGCAATCTTCCCGATGCCGACACACGTGGCACACAGCCGATCGGTCGGGGATTCGTCGCGGTGGGAACAACTCTTGTCACACTGATCGGTTGGCTGTTGGCAATATTCGGATCTGCTCCGCTTGTTGTATTCCTGCTCTCGTTGTTGCCATTGCTGCTGGGAGTCACCCTGCTGTCCACTGGTATCGAGCGCGGCCTACGCAGCCTTCGTCTCGACAGTCAGCTGCCGCAGATCCTTGATGACTACGGAGCCGAATTCGCCGTGTATTTCGGCTCCAACATGGGCATCTCCTATCAGCTGGGTATGTGGCTGCCCTACTTCGACCAGATCGGCAGACGCTACATCGTCGTGACCCGCAGCCTGAAGATGATGCGCACAGCTGGACAGATGACCGAAGCACCGGTCATCAACCGACCGACGCTGCGCAGCCTCGAAGATGTCATCACACCGAAGCTGGGTGTGGCCTTCTACGTGAATAACGCGGGCAAGAACACGCATTTCATCGAACGACGGGAAATGACGCACGTATGGCTGAACCACGGAGACTCTGAAAAGCCTGCTTGCTTCAACCCGGTTCACGCGATCTATGACTACATCTACGCCGCCGGACAGGCTGGAATTGATCGCTATGCGCGGCACGGAGTTGAAATCCCCAGGAAAAAGTTCGCCATCGTCGGGCGACCGCAAGTCGAACAGATTGAACCTGCACGCGGTGACATTGCTGATATTGCCGATAAGACGGTTCTCTACGCGCCGACCTGGCGAGGCGCCTACCAGGACTCAGAACTGTACTCATTGCCGAGGGGCAAACAGATCGTGCAGAACCTACTTGATCGCGGGTGCACCGTCATCTTCCGAGCCCACAGCCTGAACTATAAATACAGTGTGGCGCGCAGCCTCATCGCCGAGATCCAGGAACTCCTCGAAGCAGATGCTCAGCGCACTGGGCGAGCACATGTCTGGGGGCCAATTGCCGAGAAGGAGATGTCGCTCGAAGAGTGCTTCAATATCTCAGACGCAATGATCTCTGATGTCTCCGCGGTCGTCAGTGATTACCTGCAATCCGGTAAACCACTGTCCATCGTCTCTGTGGGGAGGTCGGCTGAGGAACTTGAGTCAGAGGCCCCAGCATCGAAGGCGTCGTACGTCATCGAAGGGGACCTGTCGAACGTTGATGAGGCAATCGACCAATTGCTGGGAACTGACCCGCTTCGTGGTGACCGCGACAACATGCGCAAGTACTACCTCGGCGATTTCGAGGCAGAGCACTATGCCGAAACATTTCTCCGCACAGCTCGCGGAATGATCGATGCCAATTACAATGCATGACGGAGCGAGATACATGCTTGATCTGGGCCTGAGAATTGCCGTGAACAGGGAGTCGTCCCGCGACGCAGGGTTGCCGCGGGAATCGCCGCTTTTCGAAGGGGCCGTGGTGCTTCAATGACAGGATTCCCATTCAGCAGTATCAAAAGAATCGCCCAGAACTGTGCGCGACGGGTCTCGCGCTCACCTCTGGGAGAGCTTCTCAAATCATGGCTACGGGGCAGTGGACCGGCAGACCGATTCGGAATCGAGGTCAGAGGAGATCGCTCCTCAGCTGACGTCATCGGCTATTTCGGTGATGGGCCCGACCAGCTCTACCAGTTGCAGCAGTGGATCCCTGCGCTGGAGGCACTGAACGAATCCAGGCCCGTCATTCTGATCTTTCGCCAACGGTCAGCTTTCAAAGCTGCGAAGTCACTGACATCAATTCCCTCTGTGCTCGCGATCTCCTATCCTGACCTCGCAGAGTTGTATGCCGACAATGATTATCGCTTGGCCATCTATGTGAACAACGGAATGCGGAACTTCCAATCGATGGCAGACACGTCCATCGTCCATGTGCACGTCGATCATGGGGAGAGCGACAAGAAGAGTTCGATATCGAACCAGCTCAAGGCTTACGACAAAGTTTTTGTTGCTGGATCTGCGGCGATAGCGCGTTGTGAACAGGCATTGTGGGGGCTGGGCAAGAACAAGATGGTGACCGTTGGAAGACCACCGCTTGATGGGAAATTCGAATCGATTCTGCCCCACGACAACCGTCGGACCGTGGTGTATGCACCGACCTGGCAAGGCGAGGACGAAGCCAACAACTTCACGTCAGTCGATACGCTCGGCCCTCAGATCGTAGAAGCACTCACTGCCCTGGATGTGAGGGTCGTCTACAGACCGCATCCTCGTGTTGCGGCGACGCACGATGCGGCAGTAGTGGACGCGGACCGGGCAATCCGATCAATGCTCCACAATGCCGATGAAGGGGGTGGTGCTCATGTCGTCTCCACGGATGGCAGCATCCTTGACTTGTTCGTGGATACTGATGTGCTCATCACCGATGTCTCCAGCGTCGGCCCCGACTTCCTGTTCCTTCATCCGCATAAAGGGCTGATCCTCACAGACCGGCACACTGAGGCCGCGAGCCCGGGGCTCAAATCTCCTTTGGCTACCGGCCTGGGAGCCTTGACTAAGGCGAACCTGAACCGACTTCCTCAGATGATCGAGGATTCTCTGAGTGATGATGCTCTTCTCGACGCACGGCGGCGCCTGAAGGCTCACTATTTCGGCGCGACTACTGCAGGTGAATCGACAAGTCTGTTCATCGCTGCCATTGAGGATTCAATTCGCGAGCGTGTAAGCGGACATAGAGTATAAGCGAATTCCCTCACCCGACCCTGGTCAGTGCAGCTGGGAACCCCAGTGAGGCAGAGACGAACGCTTCGGGCAGGCTCAGTGTCAGGACTCGAAGGAGCTTCTGCAGGGGAAATACGACTCAAGGAAGTCTCCGACTTCTTCGTCAGTCAGAGGTTCCACATCATCCACTGGTGCGTCGTTGAGGCACATCGTTGAACGGTTGCGCAGACGCAGCGTGTCTCGCAGCACCCAGCGGTAGTTGTCGTCACGGATATTGATGTAGCGATAGGTGATCGAGGTGGCCACGGCTCTACCGACGATCTGCGCATAGTAGTGGTACAGCTGGTCGGCAACGATGTCTTCGTGGTGTCGGAAACGGCTGGACCAGGTGTGTTCGAATGCGTCTGGGAATCTGTCCTCCATCTCGAACAGCACGCTTTTGAGCAGCGGATACGGTGTGTGTTTGACTGCATGGGTCACTGTGATTCCGAATTCAGACTCCAGCAGCCGTCGGATATTCCTGGTGAGGTTGAAGTGCGGGCCGTCCTCTGCCGTCGGTGCACCGAACGGTCGATGGTTCCTGGATGGGAACGCTTTTGCCAGGCCGGTGGGTAGGAAGAAGTCGTGGGGGCGAACCGGTTTCCCCAGCATCACATCATCGTTGAGGTAGATGAAGTGTTCGCTCAGGTCCGGGATGTGGTGGAGACGAGAGATGATCGAGTTGCTATTGAACGTCGGGAGATGATCTGCATCGTCATAGATATCTGCATGGCTGATCATGCGGATCTTCGGATGATCAACATCAAGCCAGGTAGGTACTTGGCCCGAGGTGACGATGTAGATCCGTCTGAACCAGGGTGCGAAATACTCCAGCGATCGCAGCGAATACTTCAGTTCGTCCTTCGACTCGAAGCGGGCTTCATGATTAGCCTCCGGGTGGTACTCATCGCCTGCGAGATCGGCTTCCAGCCGGCGCTTCGATCCGATCCACTCGGGGTCGGCACCATCGACCCAGGTGTACACGGCATCGATCGGAAACGTGATGTCTTCGAGCATGGTGCGATTGAGCACCGCAGGGGTGCGGCATTCTCGTCCTGAGCCGGTCGAGGTCTTCTCCAGGGTGAACTCAGCGTCGGACATGAGCTTGGCGGCACGGTTCTCCGCAGGAGCTTCGATCACCACCCTGGAGTCTGAGATGATCTCCGTCCAGAACTCGATCGAGCAGCCATAGCGGAAGCCGAAGGCCCAGTTGGTCTCGGTCACCTTCTTCGGTGCGGTGACATTGATGATTCGGGCGGCGGGGTCCTGGCAGAGGTCGACCACCTCGGTGAGGGCGACTGCAGTCGACTGGGGAGTCTTGACGTAGATCGGAACGTTCGTCTTCGGTCGCATCAGGGCTGCGGCTACGAGTGATTTGGCTTCTTCTCTCACACCGATCCGGTAGCCGCGGCCAGCATAGTCCTCGACCAGCCACCACTCGATCTTTCGTGAGTCGAGCGCATCGGCCACATACTCAAAGTTCTCCAGCGCAGCCTGCGCGGGTGTCATTGCCGGAACCAGCAGATTCAGAAGGTCTGCGTGACGGGCCACATCATGTTCGAGGGTGAACCCGTTCCGTTCGGACTGGCGGCGCTTCGTCTTGCGTCTGCGCTTGTTCAGCTGGCGCAGCTTCGCGAGCCCCGACCGACGAAGCTTGAGATACCTGTTCTCGCCCGAAACTCTGATGACAATCGGTTTCACCAACCCCACCAGAGTCGTGCTTAGACCACTTCGCACATCAACCTGCTTTCTCCTGTGTGAATGCGTAGTTCTGCCGATCCAGATGAGTGGTCGGGCTGCAATTGACCGCTCGGGCAACGACGGGTGAGTCATCGCCGGCAGTCAGCTCGAAGCTTGACGGCACTGGGAACCGGTCGGTCAAGAAACGGCGAACCTCCCGATCGACGCGATCTGCCTCGGTCTGCGGAAGATCGGTCTCATTGATGCAGCAGACGTCGAGATCGGTGCGACGGGCGATACGACCCAGTTGCAGGGTCAGATCTTTTCGCGCGAGATCCACGAATTGATATCCGATGCTACCCTCGACCGATCTGCCCTGCGCATAGGCATCGAAATGGTGCAAAGACGCTGGGATGGAGAAGTCATCGGGCGCTCGGAACCGGGAGGCGGCAACCTGAGCGAACATGTCCGGTGCATCGCGTTCCATCTTTTCCAGCAGCGGTCTGAGCTGAGCATGTGGAGTGTGCTTGAGACGGTGAGTCACAGTCCTCCCGTATCTCTCCAGCAAGTAGTCGCGTCCCTGCTTCGCGGCTGAGATTATCGGCAGATCTCGTGGCGACCACCCGTCGACATCGACTGGAACGATTGAGGGGAAATGCTTGGCCAAGCCGTTGCCGGTATAGAACAGTTCGGGCTCAGTGGGGCGCAGGAAGAAACAGTCGTCGTTGAGGTACAGATATCGGTCGCTCAAGCCCGGGATGTGGTGAAGCTGGGACTCGATCGCGTGCGAGTTGAAGACTGGAAGCACCTCAGGATCGGTGAAGATTTCGCGATGGTCGATGACGGTGATCTGTGGGTGCTCGGTGTTCAGCCACGGTGGTATCTGATTGTCGGTGACGATGAATATGTGTCGTGCCCACGAGGCGTAGTACTCCAGGGATCTCAGTGAGTAACGCAGTTCGTCTCGTGAGGTGAATCGCGATTCCGCGAGCGCGCTCGGTTCCGTGAAATTGAGATCGACTTCCTTGTGTGCAGCATGCATTCGTCGTCTCCACGCAGGATCCCCGCCGTCGACCCAGGTGTAGACGATGTCGACGGGTTGGTGCAGTGCTTTGAGATGTGGTGCAGGCAGTCGAAGGATCGAGCCGTTCGTCAGCGCATTCTGCCAGACGCTCGGGGTGATGTAGTCGACCACGAGGTCGTGTTGCGGCTGTTTGCGTCGCAGAGTTCCTGGCAGGTGCACGGCCCCGTCAGCGCGAGCGACGCCTGGCCCCAGGTGCTCCCAGATTTCGATGGTGACAGTCTCCTTCACCGTGCTCAGCTCCCGGCCGTTGGGGGCGACACAGTGGCGGAGGCAGCGGATGGCAGCCAGGCGGTCTGGGTTCTTCGTCGCTTGAGCGACACTGACTGTGCGGTCGCTGCCGTCGGCAAGGTGCATGCTCCACGATTCGTCGGTCCGAGAGCCGAAGAGCTGATTCGAGATCGCCGACAGCGCGTCCGAGGCGTGAGGGGCGGCGACGACGATCGTGGGGTGAAAAGGGGTAGTATCGGGCAGTTCGACGAAGTCGACGGCGGCCAACCACAGCGCCCGGCGGACGTCGGCCAAGCTCGAAGCCTGGGCCGATCGTGCGTCGTAGACATCACTGATCTGGGATGCCTGATTCGCCGGTGGGCTGCTGATGATCTGCTGCCAGGCGTGTTCGCCGTGGCGCAATTTGGAGATCCAGTGTTTGCGCTCAGGGGTGAGGTGCTGTGTGATCGCAGATCGGATCGACCTGGGTGAGAACCACAAGATGGGCTCCTCCTCAATTTGCGGATAGACCGGTCGATGCACCCTTGCAAGGCCCTGCCTATTGGGATGCACTCTAGCCTGTGAGATGCGCCAGGTTGAGGCAACGCACCGAGGAACCTCAACAATGATGCCCGCAAAAACGACGTCCGCAGTTGGCGCCGGCAATTCGGGAGGTCACAAAAAACTACCCAAAATCCAAGTAAGTATTGCCAAAATCGCAACACCTGTGCAGAATGTAGAGGTGGTTGAGACGAGCGATGGCGCAGGCGACAGCCGAGAATCCCTGCTGATCCGCGTCCGCGGTGCCATCAAATCTGCCGGAATCAGCCACAGCGAAGTCGCTCGCAACATCGGTATCGAACCGAGCAAACTGTCCAAATCCCTGGCCGGAACACGCAACTTTCGGATCGAAGAGATCTCGGGGATCGCGGGCCTGACAAACGTCAGCACGGACTGGCTCACCAGCGGACGGACCGCCCGACCACCTCGGCGGAAGATCGTTCCGAACTCCTCTGCGAACGACTCGGATGAACGGAACCTGGCGGGGCGCCCCAGCCCGGAGGAAGCCCGACTCGAGGCGGATCCTGCGGAGTTGCGAGCTCCGCAGCAGAACCAGCCGAAGGTATCTGGCGAGGACTGGGTGCCGAAGGGCAAACGCAATCAGCGCCGAATCGTCGCCGCTGCCTGGGAGCTCTACGCTGATCGGGGCATCGACAATGTGCGCACCGAAGACGTCGCCCATGCATGTGGACTCAGTGCCTCGGCCATCAACTACCACTTTCGAACCAAGGCTCAGCTGCTGCAGGCAACGCTGCGCTACACCTTGGATATCCTCTCCGCCACACGCGGTCTCATCGACCCTGATGACCCTCTGAGCACGCTGCGCCGATTCGCACAGGTCCACGCCGGCGTCGATGACAAGATACGCCGCGTCTGGTCCATCTGGGTGCAGAGCTGGTCCAGGGCATCAGTCGATGACGAAGCGCGAACCAATCTCACCGATGTCTACGCCGAATGGTTCGATCTCTTCGCCTCCGTCGTCCTCGCAGGGCAGCGCACCGGCACCATCCGGGCCGGGGACACCATCCTCATGGCCAAGGGCCTGAGCGTCTTCATCGACGGACTCGGCGTTGCACGGAGCACGGGACAGATGGGGATCACCGACGATGAGGCGCTCCAGATGCTCGACGACTACCTCAATGCACACATCATCGCCGTCACTGACAAACGGACGACGGCAGAACACAACGGGCACGACGCACTGACGCCCGTACGACCCGGACCGCAGTCGTAGGAAGAAGGCACATGAACACACCGAATCGAAGACAAGCGCTGGGGGCGGGGCTGTCGATATCAGCACTCGCCGGCTTGAGCGCCTGCGGGGGCGGCTCCGTCGGTGCCGCCGACGCAGGGAAACCAATCAAGGGCGGAAGCCTGCGCGTGGGAGTCACCGGAGGCAACTCCGCGGACACCGTCGATGCCCACATTCCGGTCAACAGCGGCGACGTCTGCCGCGCCGTGAACCTGTACAACGCGCTCTACGGGTGGGATGACGACTCTCAGGTTGTGCCGCTGCTGGCAGAGTCCTTCGAATCCAACGCCGACGCCACCGTGTGGACGTGCACCCTGAAGCAGGGCATCAAGTTCTCCGACGGCAGTCCGATCACCCCGGACGATGTGATCTTCACCTTCAAGCGGATCACGGACCCCGATGATCCCAAGACCGCGGCAGCGAACTTCTCCATGCTCGACAAAGTCGTCGCCAAGGATGACCGCACCGTGGAGTTCCACCTCAGCGAGGCCAACGGACTGTTCAAGGACGCAGTCGCCGAATACACCGCGGCGATCGTCCCTGAAGGCTACGACCCGGAGAACCCCGTGTGCTCGGGGCCATTCAAACTCAAATCGTTCACCCCGGCCCAGTCGACGGTGCTCGTGCCCAATGAGCACTACTTCGACTACGACAAGATGTACCTCGACGAGGTGCAGCTGCTGAACTTCAACGACTCAGATGCACTCATCAACGCGCTCCTTTCAACCCAGGTCGACGCGATCGCGCAGATCCCAGTGGCACTGGTCGAGGTCATCGCCGCCGATGAACGCATGGCCATTCTCAACTCCGAGACCGGCATGTGGCTTCCGTTGACCATGCGGGTGGACAAGAAGCCCTTCGACGACGTCAAGGTGCGCCAGGCCTTCCGCCTCGTCGTCGACCGGGAGCAGATGATCGAACAGGTCCTGTCCGGCTTCGGCACCGTCGGCAACGACATGTTCGGGCCGCTGAGCGAGAACTATCCCGAGTTCCCACAGCGCAAGCAGGACATTCCGAAAGCCAAGAAGCTCCTCGCCGAGGCGGGCTATCCCGATGGTCTCGATGTCGAGTTGGTGACGGCTCCGATTCAGTCCGGTGCCGTCGAATCTGCTCAGGTCTTCGCTCAGCAGGCCGCCGAGGCCGGTATCCGGGTCAAGATCCGCAGGGTCGACGCGACGACGTTCTTCGGCGAGGAATATCTGCAGTGGGACTTCGCGCAGGACTTCTGGTACACCCGAGATTTCCTGCCGCAGGTCATCTCCTGCGCTCTCGAAGAGTCGCCGTTCAACGAAACCCACTGGGACGAGCCCGCCTTCAACAAGGTCTTCGACAAAGTCCGCGGCATTCCCGAGGTCGAGAAGAGACGCGACGGCGAACACGAGCTGCAGAAGATGCTCTACGACGAAGGCGGTTACATCGTGTGGGGATTCGCCAACCAGGTCGATGCTTTCCAGAAGTACGTCGGCGGGCTGGTCAAGAACTCCACCGGACGGCCCCTGGGCGGCTGGCGGTTCGACCGCGTATGGATCGGAAAGGTGTGACATGTTCGGAAAAGTCATCGGACGCAGGCTGATCTTCTCCGCCTTCATCCTCCTCGCAGTCTCCCTCCTCGTCTTCGGCGCCACGTTGCTGCTGCCCGGCGACGCGGCCCGAGCCATTCTCGGCCAGCAGGCCACTCCCGAGCGCATCGCGGCGCTGAACGAGCAGTTGGGTCTCAACCAGCCTGCCTGGCAGCGGTACTTCTCCTGGCTGGGAGGACTCTTCGTCGGCGACTTCGGCACCTCGACGGCCAGCGGCGGTTCCGTGGCGCAGCTTCTTGGTGAGCGAGTCGGAAACTCGTTCATCCTCATGGCCGCGGCCGCCATCATCTCAGTGCCTCTGGGCATCGGCTTGGGTGTCTACCAGGCACTGCACCGCGGTGGCCGACGCGATCAGGCCATGACCGGCCTCAGCCTCGTCTTCGCAGCCATGCCGGAGTTCGTCATCGGCATCGGCCTCATCGCGATCTTCGCGACTTCCGTCTTCCAGATTCTGCCGGCCGTGACCCTGGCTCCGCCGGGCCAACCCGTGTGGGGTCGACCCGAGCAGCTCATCCTGCCTACCTTGACCCTCATCCTCGTCGTCACTCCCTACATTGTGCGGATGATGCGCGCGACGATGATCGAAGTCCTCGACTCCGGTTTTGTGGAGATGGCCCGACTCAAGGGCGTACCCGAGACGCGTGTCATCATGCGCCATGCTGTGCCCCACGCTCTGGGACCGGTTGCGCAGGTCGTGGCGATCCAACTGGCGTGGCTGGCCGGCGGCGTCGTCGTCGTGGAGTTCCTGTTCCGCTATCCGGGTCTGGGCCAAGCGCTCATCGATGCGGTGACCTACCGTGATGTGCAGGTCGTGCAGGCGATCTCGATGCTTGTCGCCGCTGTCTACGTCGTGGTGAACCTGGCGGCCGATGTCGTCGGCATCCTCACCAACCCGAAGCTGAGGAGTGCAGCATGAGCACGAACACGAATAGCCTCGACGACCTCAAATCCGCCGCGGTCGACGGTGGTGAGGTGCCCAAGGAATCACAGACCACCTACACGCCGTTCTTCAAGCGCGTGCTGGCACAGAAGCAGGGCAAGATCGGTCTGACACTGACCATCATCGTCCTGCTCCTGGCCTTCTGCGGACCGCTGCTCCTGCCCTGGGCCACCGGCAACACGGCAACCGAATTCGTCGCCAAACCCTTCAGCCCACATGGGCTCTTCGGTTCGGACAACCTCGGCCGCGATGTGCTCTCCCGGTTCTTCGCCGGTGGACTCACCCTCATCGTGTATTCGGTCCTCGCCACCGCGCTCGGCATGATTCTGGGCGCGATCATCGGCATGCTCGCAGCCTATGTGGGCGGGACCTTCGATGCGATCATCATGCGCCTCAACGATGTCATCCTCGCCGTCCCGCAGCTGGTGTTCGCGCTGTTGGCCATCACCGTGCTGGGTCCACAAGGGTGGGTGCTGGTGACCGTCATCGGCGTGACCCATGCCCCGCGCATCGCCCGCGTCGCACGCTCAGCAACTCTGGGCGTCATCACCGAGGACTACATCCTCGCCGCAGAGATGTATGCGATGCCGCGGTGGAAGGTGCTGCTGCGTGAGCTGCTGCCCAATATCACCGGGCCGCTGAGTGTTGAGGCCGGGCTGCGCCTGACCTACTCGATCGGCTACATCGCGTCTCTGTCGTTCTTGGGACTCGGCCTGCAGCCGCCCGCGGCTGACTGGGGTCTGATGATCAACGAGAACCGGATCGCGCTGAGCATCCAACCCTGGGGTGTGCTGCTGCCGGTGATCGCCATCGCGCTGCTCACCATCGGCACCAACCTGCTTGCGGACTCCTTCGCCAGGGCCACCGCATCGACGTCAGTGGAGGCATGATGACCACCGAGACAACCACCGTCCATCATGATGATGCGAACCTTCCCAATGAGAAGATCGTTCTGCGTGTGACCGATCTGAAGATCGCGACGACTGCCGGCAGTGAGATCCTCCACGGCGTGAACTTCGCGCTCAGCCGCGGCGAGATCCTCGGCCTCGTAGGGGAGTCGGGATCGGGTAAGACCACAGCCGGTCTGGCCTGCATGGGCCACTTCCGGGAGGGGCTGAAGTTCGCCTCCGGGTCCGTGAGCCTGTGGCCTCGCGGTGATGACACCGCCGTCGAGGTGGTCGAGCTCGACGAGGTGGCTGTGCGGTCCCTGCGCGGGTCGCGGATCGCCTACATCCCCCAGGACCCTGCGCTCTCGCTCAACCCTGCGATGCGGGTGGGCGAGCAGATCCGTGAGGTCCTTGACATCCACGAATTCGGCAACTCCGAGGCCGAACGCACCGAGCGGGTGGCCGCAGTTCTCGTCGATGTCGGACTGCCCGGTGACAAGTCCTACCAGAAGCGGTGGCCGCACCAGCTCTCCGGCGGTCAGCAGCAGCGCATCGGCATCGCCATGGCCTTTGCCATGTACCCCGACGTGCTCATCCTCGACGAACCCACCACAGGCCTCGACGTGTCCACGCAGGCCGTCGTCCTCGATACGATTCGGCAGATGACTGTGGCGAACAATGTCGCCGGTCTCTACATCACCCACGACCTTGCGGTGATCAAGGACATCTCCGACCGGGTGGCAGTGATGCTGCGCGGTGACCTCGTCGAAGAGGGCCCGGTGGAGTCCGTGCTCCATGACCCGCAGCACGAATACACGAAGATGCTCATGTCTGCAGTACCGGACCTTGCCGGTCGCAAGACCATCGGCGAAGGTGCGGCAGCGGAACCTGAGCCCGAATCCAAGGCCACGCACATTCTGGTCTCGGACAAGGAGCCGAAGTCTGAGGACTCGAGCGAAGGTGCGCAGGCGCTGGGGTCCGCGGATTCAGCGGGCGGTGCAGCCACCTCGGCGAGTGCACCGTTGCTGCAGGTCACGGATGTGGCACTGGCCTACGGGAAGGCGCAGATCCTCGACGGGATCAACCTCACGCTGGAACCTGGCGACTGCACGCTGCTGTTGGGGGAATCAGGGTCGGGTAAGACGACTCTGTCCCGGTGCGTCGCCGGGCTCAACGATGACTACTCCGGTGCCGTGCGGCTGCGCGGTCAGGAGCTGGCGAAGTCGACGCGGAAGCGGACGAACGAGCAGCGGGTCGGCATTCAGTACGTGTTCCAGTCCCCGTTCTCCTCGCTCAACCCAAGGCGCTCGATCGGTCAATCGTTGACCGTTCCCCTGGAGATGAGCGGTGAGGGCACTGCCGCGAGCCGGAAGGCGAAGGTCGAAGAGGCCCTGGACTCTGTACGTCTGGGTCGCAGCTTCTATCACCGTCGGCCAGGTGACCTCTCCGGTGGTGAGCGGCAGAGAGCCGCGATCGCCAGAGCATTGGTCAACCAGCCTTCGGTACTGGTCTGCGATGAGATCACCTCGGCGCTCGACGTCAGCGTGCAGGCCTCGATCATCGGGCTACTGCGCACGCTGCGGCAGGAACACCAGTTGGCGATGCTGTTCGTCACGCACAACATTGCGCTCTCGCGCCATATCGCGGACAACCTCGCTGTGCTCAACAAGGGCACAATCGTCGACTACGGGCCGACCGCCCAGGTCCTGGAGACCCCGAAGCACGAGTACACGCGCACGCTGATCGCGGACGTGCCGAAGTTCTGAGACCTCGGGCAGAGCACAAGAGATGTGCTCTGCCCCAGGTGAGCTGTTCCGCCGTGTGTAAGTAGGCTCAGCGAGGGGCCGCGATGGAGAGGAAAGTTCCTGGCACGGGTGTGAGCACATACGATTCGAGTTGAGCGGGCTTCAGCCTGCTGCCGGTGGCAAACCGGGGGTCGAGGCTGATGGCGACCAAGTCGTTGTTGGACAACAAGATCGCCTCATCGCTGACATCTTCGAGGAGTGATTCGATTTCTTCCTCGAGGCTGCGGACCGTCATATCGATTCCCGCGACCCCATAGAAGTCGCCGGATATCTCCAGCGGGACGGTGAAGGTGAATGCGAACTGGTCCGTGCACATGTAGTCAACGAAGGGGCCGGTCATGTGCGGGCGTCTCGTCGTTGCCGGTACTCGGTACCATTCGATGTCCTCCAAGCCGGCCTGATAGGTGCCGAGCTCGGTGAGATCGGCGTCAAGAGGCAAGGGCTCCACACGACCGTTCTCGCGTTGAGTGACCCACCACAGCAGCGACCGAGACTGGTCAAGCACAGCAGGGTGGACGCTGACTATTCCTGCGCCGGCGAATTTGCTCGTGGAGTTGAGCGCGTCGAAGACGACCTCCTCCAGTCGAGCCTCCAGTGTTCGAGGAGCGGTCGAGAGCGATTCAATTGCGACACTCGATACCCTCTCGATCGTCTCTGGAATTTGAGCCTGCCAAGCGGTGATAACATCCACCAGCCTTGTCATTTCAGGCGTTTTGCTGATTGTTCTCACGTTCGTGCCTTTGTGCGTCATTGCGTCTGGACAACAGCCATCTGAGTGAGATGGTAACAGCTTCCTCACGGGCCTGGATCGCAGCGTCCGTGTCACCTGAGATCATCTCATTGAGCATTGTCCCATTGAGTATGCGGATGGAATTTCGCAGGTCTGGATCGTCCAACCCGATCCACAGAAGCGCCCCGAAATCATTCTGGATTCGGATCTGTTCGTGAACCAGACGAACTGATTGGGACTCACCTGCCAGCCGAAGATCCAAACCACCTTGTACTGACCGAGCTTCAGCGCCGTCGGTGGGGTCTGAACGAAGAAAGGTCTCGCGCACGGCGCCCAGATTCTGTTCGAGACCCATGGCGGAGATCGTCCGCAGCACACCATCGACGATAGTTCGGTAGTAGGTTGCCAGATCGGTGATCTCTGCACGGGAGAGCGCAGCGATTCGTCGTTCCAGTAAGGCATGTGCGTGGCTGGAATCGACTGCGACGAAGCTGCCACCGCCGCGTCCCTGCTTGGTATAGATGAGATCGGTGGCCCTCAGATGCTGTAGGGCCTCCCTGACGGTGACGAGCGAGACTCGGAACCGCGATGCCAGAGCCGACTCCCCGGGGAGTCGGTCGCCTGGGGCGAGAACTCCCGTCGCAATGGCATCTTCGAGACGCTGCCGGATCCTGGAAACCAGCGCTTTCTCTCCGATCGGGGCATAGATGGCCGCAGTGACCGAAGAATGTGTACGGCTATCTTCCATATGTCCAGTATCCGAGTGGAAGCTGATAAAACCTTGAAACATATGGTTTCATGTGTTTGTATGATTTACGACACAATCACCTGGTTTGAGGAGCGCACCATGACAGAAACCGCGGCAACCGCGATCTCCCTCCGGGGTGTTGAGCGGCGGTTTGGTGATGTCGCCGCAGTCGATGGAGTCGATCTGGATATCACTGAAGGAGAGTTCTTCTCGATGCTCGGGCCATCCGGCTCCGGTAAGACCACGGTGCTGCGGTTGATCGCTGGCTTCGATGAACCGACAGCTGGCACGATCGAGCTCTCCGGCAAGCCAGTCCAACGCCTCGCGTCCTACGACCGCGACGTCAACACCGTGTTCCAGGACTATGCGCTCTTTCCACATCTCAACGTGATCGAGAACGTCGAATTCGGCCTGCGCATCCGCAAGGTGTCCAAATCTCGCCGCCGCCAACTGGCGCGAGAGGCACTCGACCGGATGAGATTGGGCGCGTTTGAACGTCGCAGGCCAAGTGAGCTCTCCGGCGGACAGCGGCAGCGTGTTGCCCTCGCCCGTGCCATTGTCGTGGATCCGAAGGTTCTCCTGCTGGATGAACCCTTGGGTGCCCTGGACAAGAAGCTGCGCGAACAGATGCAGGTCGAGCTCAAGGATCTGCAGCGCAACCTCGGCATCACCTTCGTCTTCGTCACCCATGATCAGGAAGAGGCACTGACCCTCTCAGACCGAATCGCGGTCTTCAGTGACGGGAAGATCCAGCAGGTTGATACACCGGAGAACCTCTACCGTGCACCAGCGACGGAATTCGTCGCATCATTCGTCGGAACATCCAACCTCTTCGACGAAGAGCACTCTCAGCGGTTGCTGGGACTGAACGGAATGTACACGATCCGACCGGAGAATCTACGCGTCTCATCGGCAGGAGATGAGCATGCTGGGCGGCTGACTGGAACTGTTCGCAATCGGATGTTCATCGGCGCGAACCATCGGACGATCATCGATGTCGACGACATCGAAGTGTCTGTCCTCGAACCTGCCGACTCTCCCAGCCGCAGCCTCGGCGAGCAGGTGAGCCTCGATTTCAATGAATCTGACGTTCGGAGACTCCGGGCGGACGAACAATCAGCGGCACACGTCGCACTTGATTAAGGAGAACAGTGAAGATGACACTGACAAAGCGCGCCAAAGGAGGCGCGGCCCTCATTGCGGCGCTGGCATTGACGTTCGGGATGAGCGGTTGCGGAACATCCTCAGGTGAGAAATCTGCTTCCGGGGCCACGGAGCTGAAGGAACTCGGCAAGGCCGAGGGCGAGGTCTCGCTCCTGGCATGGCCGGGGTATGTGGAGGACGGGTCGAACGATCCCGATGCGGATTGGGTGACTCCTTTCGAAAAGGAGACCGGCTGCAATGTGAAATCCCAGACCTACGGTACGAGTGATGAAGCGTTCAACCTCATGAAGCAGGGTGGGATCGATGTTGTCGCGGCCTCCGGGGACCTTTCTCTGCGACTCATCGCCGCGGACGACGTGCAGCCGATCAACAATGATCTCGTCCCCAACTACAAAGATGTCTACGACTTCCTGAAGAACCGTGACTGGAACTCACTTGACGGCAAGAGCTACGGAGTCCCGCACGGATATGGGGCGAACCTTCTGATGTACAACAAGAAGGAGTTCAAGAAGGCCCCGACCTCGTGGGACGTCGTCTTCGACAAGTCCGACGAGCATAAGGGCAAAGTGACAGCCTATGATTCGCCGATCTACATCGCTGATGCCGCGGTCTACCTGATGGATCACAATCCGGAGCTGGGGATCAAGAACCCGTACTCGCTTGATGAGAAGCAACTGGATGCGGCCGTCGAACTGCTGAAGAAGCAGAGTCCGAATGTGGCGGAGTACTGGTCGGATTATCTGAAGTCTCTGCAGGGCTTCGAAAACGGCTCGGTTGTCGCTGGCACAGGATGGCAGGTGACGATGAACGAGCTCGACCCGAAGAAGTTCGGTTCCGTCATCCCCGATGAGGGGACCACCGGCTGGAGCGACACCTGGATGGTCTCGGCGGATTCCGAGCACACCACCTGTTCGTACAAGTGGCTCGACTACATGTCCAGCGCCAAGGGTTCGGCAGCGGCAACTGAGTACTTCGGCGAAGCTCCGAACAACCCAGGTGCTTGCAAAGAAGCCGAAGATCCGAACTTCTGCGATACCTACCATGCCGGAGACGAAAAGTACGCCGAGGGTATCTGGTATTGGACGACACCAATCAGTGAGTGCCTTGACGGGCGAACCGACGTCAAATGCACAGACTACGCCGCGTGGACCAAAGCGTGGCAGCAGATCAAAGGATGATCAGGAATGAGCCAGTCCAGTAATACAGACAGCCGAATTCAACCTCCGCCGAGAACCGCGGGGCGACGCCTATCGAGCTTCTTCGGCTCGCACAAGCGATTGTCGCTGACCGTGCTTCTCGCGGCCCCACTGGCCTGGCTCATTCTCATCTACATCATTGCGCTGCTCCTGCTCCTCGTCACAGCGTTCTGGTCGACCGACAGCTTCACTGGTCAAGTCGTCCAGGACTGGACATTGAGCAACTTCCAAGCGGTGTTCACCGAGGCCCTGTACAGGGCGGTGACGGTGCGTACCCTCCTCATCGCAGTCTCGGTGACGGTCATCGACGTGCTCATCGCCCTGCCCGTCGGGTACTTCATGTCGAAGGTTGCCGGCCCACGGCTGCGAGGCGCGCTGGTTGTCGCGTTCCTCATGCCGCTGTGGGCCGCGTACCTGGTCAAGGCCTATGCCTGGCGCACAATCGTCTCGCCTCACGGTCTGCTCGACTCGATCGGAGCCTCGCCCGGACTGGGAATCGCGGCCACCATCATCACCATGTCCTATATTTGGCTGCCCTATGTCGTGATGCCGGTGTACACCGGGTTCGAACGGATCCCGAACAGCCTCATCGAAGCAGCCGGTGACCTGGGGGCAAAGGGGTGGAAGACATTCACTGCGGTGATCATCCCCTTGGTGTGGCCATCGGTCATCGCCGGGTCGATCTTCTCGTTCTCGCTGACTCTGGGGGACTACATTGCCGTGCAGATCGTCGGCGGATCGCAGCAGCTTCTGGGAACCTTGATCTACTCCAACGTCGGAACCGGTGGCAATATGCCTTTGGCCGCGGCCACGGCGTTCATTCCGATTGCGGTCATCCTGATCTATCTGACCGCTGTTCGCCGTACCGGCGCACTGAAGAATCTTTAGGACACTCCATGAGAATTCCCCTGCCGGTCAAAGCCGTTCTCAGCATCATCGTCTGTGCGGTCCTGGCCTTTGTCTATGTTCCTCTGCTCATCGTCGTCATCAACTCCTTCAACTCCAGCCAATCGCTGGGTTGGCCACCGAAGTCATTCACCTTCGAATGGTGGATCAGGGCATTCAGCGACCGAGGTGCACTGTCGGCTTTGGGAACGAGCCTTCTAGTGGCAGCATGTGCGACGGTGATCGCGCTCATCCTGGGCACCCTGGCTTCCCTGGCTCTCGACAGGTTCGATTTCTTCGGCAAAGAGAGCGTGAATCTGCTGATCGTCTTGCCGATCGCTCTGCCCGGGATCATCACCGGTATCGCTTTGAATAATGCGTTCACGACAATGCTGGGGTGGAAGCTTGGTCTGCTCACCGTGATCACGGCACACGCCACGTTCTGCATTGTGACCATCTACAACAATGTGTTCGCTCGAATGCGCCGACTCTCCGGGAATCTTCGTGACGCGGCGATGGACCTCGGGGCCGATTCCTTCACCACGTTCCGCCTGGTGACCTTCCCTCAGTTGAGAAGTGCTCTGCTCGCCGGTGGTCTGCTGGCGTTCGGGTTGTCATTCGATGAAATCATCGTCACGCAGTTCACTGCCGGTACCGGCGTGCAGACCCTGCCGATATGGATCTTCGACAACATGTTCCGGCCAGGCCAGGCTCCGATCGTCAACGTCATTGCGACCTTCCTCGTCATCGTCTCGATCATTCCGATCATGTTGGCGAACCGCATTGGAGGAAAAGCTGCAACAGGAGCGCCGTAGACACTCGAAAGAAGCCACTGCTCCGGCCAGGCATCGCCTCCTGGTTCACACGTGGCCGTGTTGGTGGGGGAGATCCCGAAGCATGAGTACACCCACCCGCTGATCGCGGATGTGCCGAGGTGCTGACACCTCGGGCAGAGCACAAGAGATGTGCTCTGCCCGAGGTGAGTTGTTCAGCTGTGTGTAAGTAGGCTCAGCTGTTGCTTGAGTAGACCGTGCGTGAACCGCCCGAGCTGCCCTGGCTGCGGTGGCGGCCCCGAGTCTCGGCACTCGTGCCTCGGTTATCGGATCCGCGTCGGTTGCCGGTGTTCCCACGAGTGCTGCTGCGGGTGCCTTCGCTGCGACGGTTGCCTGAAGCACCCGCACCTGAACGACTGCCACGGCCGTTCGCCGCGGGCCGTCCCTCCTGGGCATTTCCACCCGAGCGGCTGCCCTGCGAGTTGTTCCTGGCGGTGCGACCGCCAGAAGCGTTTCTGGAGTTGCGGCCGCCTGATTGGCCACCGCGACCGCTCTCACCGCTGCGACTGTTGTCTCCGCCGCGGCTGTTCTCACCACTGCGTCGGCTGTTTCCGCCGCGGCCTCCACGGCGACGCCCGGATGAGCGCTGTCCGCCCTGCGACTGCTCAGCCTTCTGCTTCTCTGCCGCGGCCTGGATTGCGATCTGCGGATCGACATAGTCAGCGGTTTCGCCCACCAGGTCGGTCACCACAGGGGATTCCGCTGTGACCTTCTGCGGAGTCACTTTGATGGCTGCCTTGCGCAGCAGCACCATCGTGTCCTTGCGCTCACCTGGCAGCATGATCGTCACAACTTCGCCGGAGCTGCCGGCACGTGCTGTGCGACCTGAGCGGTGCAGGTAAGCCTTGTGCTCGGTCGGCGGATCCACGTGGACGACGAGTTCGACGGAGTCGACGTGGACGCCTCGGGCGGCGACGTCTGTGGCGACGAGCACGCGCACGTTCCCCTCGCTGAACGCTGCCAGGTTGCGATCTCGTGCCCCCTGGGACAGGTTGCCGTGGAGATCCACGGCGGGAATGCCCTGCGCGGTCAGCTGCCGGGTGAATCGCTTCGCCCGGTGCTTGGTGCGGGTGAAGAGGATCCGGCGGCCGGTGCCGGATGCGAGCCGCTGGATCAGATCGTTCTTGTCCTCATCGGCGACCTCGAAGACGTGGTGCGTCATGGCGGAGACGTGCGAATTGGGATCGTCGACGGAGTGGCGGATCTCGTTGTGGAGGAACCGGCGCACCAGTTTGTCCACGCCGTTGTCCAAAGTCGCAGAGAAGAACATCCGCTGGCCGTGCTCCGGGGTCTTGGCGAGGATGCGGGTGACACCGGGCAGGAAGCCCAGATCGGCCATGTGGTCGGCCTCGTCGAGGACAGTGACCTCGATGTCGTCCAGGGAGATCAGGCCCTGCTGGAGCAGGTCCTCGAGCCGTCCCGGGCAGGCCACGACGATGTCGACGCCTGCACTGAGGGCGATTTCCTGGCGCCTCTGCTTGACGCCGCCGAAGATGGTTGTCGTCGACATACCGTAGGCCTGGGCCAGGGGATCGACCACGTTCGTGATCTGGGTTGCGAGCTCACGCGTGGGTGCCAGGATGAGGCCGCGTGGAAGGCGGCCCTTCTTCCGGCCGGCAGCTCCGGACTCCGACAGGCGCGTCACCATGGGAATGGCGAAGGCGAGTGTTTTGCCGGAGCCGGTCTTGCCTCTGCCCAGCACATCGCGGCCGGCGAGAGTGTCCGGAAGTGTGTCCTTCTGGATGGGGAAGGCCTCGGTTTTGCCTTCCGCGCGAAGACGATCGGTCAGGATAGAAGGAACGCCGAGCTCAGTGAAAGTGACGGGAGCGGCATCTGTCTTGTCCGCGACGGCATTCGCCGACTCGGGGTTTGCGGCCTTCGGTGTGGCTGGTCGTCGCTGCCTGGTGGAGGAAGAGACGGCGTTGTTGCTGGAGTCATGTGGGGGAGTGATGGGATAGCCCTTCGACATGCCGGAGGACTCACCGATGCCACCAAATGGTGATGGGAGCCGGTTCCGGACAAGGTGTGGGAACGCCGTTTGGCGCTCTCGATCGCCGAGAGGAATCGGCTTCGGAAACACGCGCCGGATATTGATTCACGGCCGCAGAGACGAGGCGTACTGTCGACGCAGGGAACCCGAGGACGGGTTCACAGGTATTACCAGCATACATGCCTCAGAGGTGTCGCTTTGACAGGGTTGCTCAATGTCAGCCATCTCATACTCCCGGATACCCCACGCCCGGTGCGCCGAGAGCAAGCATCGCAGCTGCCGTCAGCGCCGTAGCTGCAGCCGGTCGGCGGCGAAGGATGCAGCCTTGTTGAGCACGTCTGTGGTGTCGTCGAGGATGCGACCGAAATGCAGGAATGAGTGCAGCACCTGCGGGTACTCCTCGTAGACCACGTCATTTCCGGCCCGTCGCAGTCGCATTGCCAGGGCGCGACTGTCATCTCGCAGCGGATCGAGTCCAGCTGCGGTGACGAAGACCGGTGGCAGCCCGGCAAGATCGGCGCCGAGGTGGTTGTAGAAGGGCGACTCGGTGTCCTTGGCTGAGGCGAAGTACTCGGACATGATGCTGCCGAGGTCGTCGGTGCCCATACCGTCCCAGCTGCCGCCGAAGTTCCGACGGCTGGCAGAATCGCTGAGTCCGTGACCCCCATAGAACGACATCAGCGCCTTCATGGAGGAGAAGCTCTCAGGCGATGCCCCGATGTCCTCAGGAGCATCGCGCAGCAGCAGCGCAGAACCAATCGTGAGCATGGCACCTGCCGAGTCCCCGGCGATCGCGAGGCGAGTGCCGTCCACCCCGAAGTACCTGCCGTTGCCGACGAGGTGATCGATGACGCCGGCGCTCTCATGCAGCGCCTGCGGGAACTTCACTTCGGGGGAGAGTGAATAGTCGACGCCGACCACAGCTGCGCCGCTGGACTCGGCGAGGACGCGCATGATCCGATCGTGGGTGTCGAGGTCACCAACGGTGAACCCGCCACCGTGGAGGAACACGATTCCCGGCACAACCGCCTCGGCGCGGGGATAGTGGATCCGAACGGGTACGTCGACTCCGGCCGCGGAGATTGTGTCATCGACGGTGCGGGCCATCGTCGGACCACCCTCGTTCCAGGTGGAACGCTCCGCACGGTACTCCGCGCGGGATTCGATGAAGCGGGCAGGTGTTTCCGACGGGTTTGTGATCGCACGCACGGCATCCTTCCCGACTTGGCGGCAGGCTTCGGCACGTGTGGCTTGGACTGCGAGCACGTCCTTCATCTGGTCAGACATGGCGTCGACGATGTCCGTCGGGATTGTGGCCAGCAGAGCCGCGGTGAGATCGACGGCAGGGGTCTTAGGGGAAATGGTCAGTGCCTTTCGTCGACAGCATCTCGCAGCTCAAGGCTACTCGCCGACGGTGGCTCACCGGATTGCCGTCTTGCCGGCGACTAGGATTGGTATCATGACCGAGCACATGCGAAGACACGAGTCCGACCACGAGGTTCCGTGGTCACTGCCGATCGTGGTCCGGCGGTCGAAGACGAACATCGCCCGCCACATCGACGTCGTCGAAGCCACTGCACGCGCCGTCGTCGCCTTCCTCGACGACCCGCGGTCACAGTCGGAAGGTGACTGGCACGAAGCGGTCGAGTACTGGCGTGACGGGGCCATCCGCAAGGTCGTTCGCCGCGGAGACGGGCAGAAGCTCGACGATGCACGAGCCTTGGGCTGCGTTGAGGTGACGTTCGGCGGCACGGATGACTTCGGTCCCGCCGAGGCGTTTGTCTTCCCTCCGGGTCCGGTCGAGCCGCTGCCGAAGGAGTTGAAGAAGCTGCAGGTCGGCGGCACCGAGTTCCCCGATGAGGGAGGCACCTCAGTGACCGCGGACATGGCCGTCGTGACGATCGAACTCTCACCATTGGTGACGCTGACGACGGGGAAGGCTGCGGCGCAGTGCGGCCACGGTGCACAGTTGGCCTACGAGCAGATGCCCGCCGAGGTTCGCGATCAGTGGCGCGAAGCAGAATTCAGTCTGCGCGTGGTCACACCCACGAAGGCGGAATGGGCGAAGAGCGATCGGCCCGTGAGGGTCGTCGACGCAGGGTTCACGGAAGTAGACGGTCCCACCGAGACCGTGCGCGCGTGGTGGTGAAGGGCGGCTACTCCGCGGCTTCCTCTTTTTCGTCGTCGTAGAGGGGACGCGTCTTCGTGCCGTTTCCGAACTCGTCGAGGATGATCATGTGCTTGACCATCTCGCTGGCTTCCTCATCCCAGACGTCGATGATGTCGCCGGGATGGGTCCCAGGCTGATAGAAATCTTCGTTGACTCCAGTCACTGAACTCACCTCCTGTCGTGCCTATGACGCTACGCCACTGTGACGTAAGTCTCAAGGCATTTCCCGGTGCTTTCGCCGAGGTGGCCAGAGTGCCCCGCCGAGGTGGCCGGCGGTTACGATTGTGCCGGGCCGCTCAGCAGAGGGCCGTAGGGACGAGAGAATCGTGGAGCTCAGGTTGACGTTCACGGGCCACCTGGTGAGCATGTTCTTCCCAGGCGCATGTTTCATCTTCGTCAGCGGATTGTTGTCAGCGGCTCTGCCCGGCTTCGCCCTGGGCGTGGGATTTGTCGGCTTCTTCGTTCTCATCGCATGGCCGATCTTCACGATCGTCGTCCACGTCCGTCACGACCGCCGCCTCAAACATCAGCAGAAGCAACATATCGTGGGCCACAGGAACAACGCTGAGACCCAGGTATCGGCTTCAGCGGTCCCAATCAACGACCCGCTGTTCACATTCGTTTCGGGTGTCGAAACGGTGATCATGATGTTCGCCCTGCCGATCCTTCTCCTCGGCGGCATCGGAGTATTCTGTCTTGTCACTCTCGACGATGAACCCGGCACAACCATGGTCAAAGCCGTCGCCGGCGTGGCGTCTCTGGGCCTATTGGGCGGCTACCTGTTCATGCTTGCGCGCGGACGAACTCCGTCGACTTTGAGGATCGTCGGCATTGCAGTCGCCGTGTTCGGCATCGCTGGTCTCATCGCAGTCGGCACGGTGCTGCGCGGCGACGGACTCACCAACGTCGGCGACGTGATCATGGCGGTCACCAGCGTGGCCATGATCGCCGCCGGAATGTGGCTGGCGATCACCGGGCGCAACTCCTTCACACGCACCGGCTGAGAGCGGCTGGGCCGAATACAGGCCGCTCCATCAGATCCTGTGGATCATGACGATGAGGCCGAGGGGGAGGAAGACGAGAAGCGGAAGGGCACGGAACGTCGGGTCAGCGATTCTGTAGGCTGGGGTCATCATGACGGAGAGACTGAAACTTCACAAAGACGGTGGACGCGAGCGTGACGTCGCCGAGGCGGGCCAACCTGGCGAGGACGAGTTCCGTGTCGATATCGAACGGATCCGATTCTCCCCCTTCTTCTCACGTCTGGCCGCCGTGACCCAGGTGATCCCGCAGGCCGGTTCTGGCACAGTCATTCACAACAGGCTGACGCATTCGCTCAAGGTCTCTGCCGTGGCCCGGTCGATCGCCATTACCTTGAACAACTCCGATGAGCGCACCCGATCATTGCTCGCTGAACTCGGCGGGTGCGATCCGGTGGTGGTTCAGGCTGCCGCCGCAGCCCACGATATGGGGCACCCTCCGTTCGGCCACCTCGGCGAGAAGGAGCTTGACCGTGTCTCACGATCGGTGCTGCGCCTGCCTGACGGCTTCGAAGGCAATGCGCAGACCTTCCGCATTCTCACAGCTCTTGACAGCTGTGATGCCACGGCGCGTGGGCTCAACCTCACTCGGGCGGTCAAGGCCGCAGTGCTGAAGTACCCGTGGGCGCGCAGCGATTGGACGCAGCATCAGCGACTGAGCTCGGCCGAGATGCCCAGGGGAGTCGGTGATGAGGTGTCGCAGGGGGCGATGAAGTTCTCTGCCTACGCGACCGAGACGGCCGAGATGCACGATGCACTGTCGGTGTTCCCGCGGATGGGCCGGTACCAGCAGACGCTGGAGTGTGCGGTGATGGATGTCGCCGATGACATCGCCTATGCGGTGCATGACCTCGACGATTTCTACCGGTCGAACATCCTGCAGTACACCAGCGTCTCTGCCGAGCTGGGCCGGTGGCTCAGCGACTGCCGTGAGCTGGCGCAGCTGCATGACACGGAGTTGGATCGTCGCAGGCCCGGCCATGCGCTCGAGTCGATGTGGCGCCACATTCAGGAGAAGGACCCGTGGATCGCCGATGAGGATGCGTTCCGCCAGTCGGTGCAGCGGGTCAACCGGGATCTTGTCGAGGGTCTGCTGGCCGTGCCCTATGACGGAGGACTGGAGGCCGACCGGGCTGTCACCGCGTTCACCAGGCGGTGGATCGATCGGCTCAAGGCCTCCATCGTCGTCGATGCGCGGCCACATGTCCGCAGCGGGCATGTGCGTCTGTCCGACACCGCCTGGCATGACGTGGTGGTGCTGAAGTTCGTCCACTCGAGGTTCGTACTCGAACGTTCAGATCTTGCGGTGTATCAGCGAGGGCAGACCCGGATCATCGCCTCCCTGGTGGAGGGTTTCCACGAATGGCTACGCGATCCCGACGAGGCGACCACGATTCCTCGGCGCCTCCTCGATTCGGTTGAGGCGGCCACACAGGAATACCAGGATCTCTATGACAGGGATCCGTCCAGCCTCGGCGAGGAAGGCGCCAGCGCCATCGTCAGGTTGGGGAGGGCCAGAGCGGTCGTGGACTACATCGCCTCATTCACCGATGCGCAGGCCATGTCCGTCAACGCTTTGATCACCGGTTCCTCGGAAGAGCCGTGGGAGGCCGGACGCGGACTCTAGCACGTGCGTTCGTGGTGCTGACGCTTTCAGTCTGACGAACGATTTCAGGCAGACGAAAGGCGGGGCCGGAGTTTTCACTCCGACCCCGCCTTTCGCGTGGTATCAACCGTTCACACGGCCATGAGACTCAGTCTCAGAGGCCTGCACGGTGGCGGCGCGTCAGGTAGATCGCGATTCCACCGCCGGCGACGAGGAGGGCAGCGAGCCCACCCAGAGCCAAGGTGCCGTTGGCACCGGTGCGGGGCAGGTCGCCACCGTCAGCGGCAGCCGATGCGTTGGCATCGTCGCTGGCGTTCGCGTCATCAGCTGAGTTCGCCGAGGCGTTTGCCTCGTCGTTGTTGTCAGCGGAGGCGTTGGCGTCATCGGTAGCAGCTGCGGAGTCGTCCGCGTTTGCCGATGCGTTCACGTCAGCGTCGGAAGCAGCCGAGTCATCAGCGTCAGCCGTTGTGTTGGCCTCTTCGTTGGCGGCTGCCGAGTCATCAGCATCTGCGGTAGCGGAAGCCGAGTCGTCTGCGTCAGCGGTTGCTGCTGCAGAATCGTCTGCATCAGCTGTTGCTGCTGCGGAGTCGTCTGCATCTGCGGAGGCCGAATCATCGGCATCAGCGGAAGCGGTGTCATCAGCGTTTGCGTCATCGCCTGGTGCTTCGTCGGCTGCGGTCGCACGGACCGAGGACGAGGCCAGGTTGATGTCAGCAAGTGCGTCGGCTGCCTGAGGAGCGGCCTGTGCGCCGCCCGCTGCGGGGACGCCGCCTGGCAGCAGCTCGAGGCTGACGGCGTTGACGGTGAAGCCGTCTTCGTCAGCACCCTTGACGTTGCTGTCTTCGGCAGGGTCACGCTTCGTGGGCTGCTCGTTGATCGTCAGGTCGACGATCTGGTTGAGGCCCTCGAAGACGGGATCGAGACCGGAGAGGATCGGATCGACGATGTCGGTGAGTCCGCCGGAGACCGAGTCGGCTGTGGAGTCGAGGACTCCGCCGATGACCGGTTCGGTGACAGCCAGGAGCTGTTCAAGCAGCGGCCCGGTGATCGAGTTCAGCAGTGTGCCGATGTCGATTCCGGCGAGCTTGAGGTCTGTTGTGATCTTCGGGTCGCCTTCGCCGGTTCCGGCGAGCTGTCCGAGGGTCGCATCGATATCGACCTTGCCATCAGCTGCGGGGATACCCACCGCTGTGGCCTTGGCCGGCAGGGAGACCTCGACGCGGACATCGTTGAGCGCGTCCTTGACGGTGTCGTTGAACTTGCCTGAGAGTGCACCCAGGGCATCAGCAACTGCGTCGGTGATCTTACCAATGGTCTCGGAGGTCAACACCTGCGTGTTGGGATCGAGGCCATTGAGGTCCTCACCGTTTTCACCCTTGACCACTTTGGCGAGGTCAATCTTGACGTCGCCGTTCTTGAGGTCGATCGAGACGATTCCCGCCTCGTCCTGGAGCTTCTCGTTGACGACGTTTTCGACGACGCCGTTGAGTGCGTCCTTGGTTTCGACGTTGACGGTGGTGTCTTCGCCGCCGAGGCTGACGTCGGCAAGGCCTGTCTTGACGTCGATGCCGGCCTTGCCCAGTTTGTCGGCGAGGCCTTCCTTGGCGATGGCGTCTTCGAGTGTTCCGCCGGCTCCGTCGACAACCTCGTTGAGGGAGTCGGAGAGTCCGCCGACTGCTGGGCTTGAGAGGGTCAGGACACCGTCGGCGACGGTGTATTCAGAGGAGGGGTCCTCGGAGCCGTTTGCCTCTGCAGTCGAAGCAACCGCGCCGAGGGAGAGCGAGAGCTCGTCGACGATGTTGTCGGTGACTCCGTCGATGCCGGCCTGTCCCAGAAGCTGGGTGAGGTCGACTTCAGCGTTTCCGTACTCACCGTTGTTGATGTCGTCCACGTTGAGGGCGCCATCCTTGCCGACTGCACCGGCACTGGCCTTGGCGCTGTCTGCCGAAGGAGCGTAGCCGTAGGAGTTGAGCGCTCCGGCTTCGCCGAGCTTCAGGAGGCCTTCGCCGCCCGGCTGGCTGATGACTGGCAGTGAGATACCGTCACCCAGATCCAGGTCGATGGCGCTCAGTGCTTCTGCATTGAGAGGGGTCTTGGCTTCCTCAGGATTGCTGGGGAAGCTGCTGTATGCACCAGCAGCATCGACGAGCTGATCGTCGAGGAGATCCGACTGGACCAGCTGGCCGAGCGCCTCAGCGTCTTCGTTTGGGTCCTGCTCGATGGCTGCAGCGCTGGGTGAGGTGACCATGACAGTCAGCCCCAGGGCGGTGACTGCGGCTGCGCTACCGACGGCGATCTTTCGCACGGGCGGCTGCCCGTTACGGAGCTTCTTCATACTTCTCCACTTCCATTTGTGAGGATCGACCGACGGTGTTTGCGTACAAGGGACATGGTGCTTTTCGGCCGAACGGATTTCACCCTACAAGGTCATTGGCAAATAATGCGAAAGTAATGTGAAAAGTAACGGAACTGTAACGGGACCTGTGTGCTCGCAGGTGGGTGGGGTACAAGTGAATGATCAATGAACGATGCTCAGAGGTGTCGGATGAACACTTTTTGGTGTAGCCGAGGTGGTTCCTTGAGATGTCGGGGATCGCGTTCGGCGCGCCCGCGCAGCCAGGGCCCCTTGTGTCTCAGTGTGTGAAATGGCAATACTTTTGGTCGAACTAAAGTCCGACTTCTGTGGGTCGAGTCACAGAGCGTAATATGACGAAATTGTCATGAGCGGCGTGTCGGTAATTACTTATGAGTAACGACTATTTATGTTGCAGGTCACAAAAACGACGGGGCCGGAGCTTTCACTCCGACCCCGCCGCTTAGGCGCTCAGCTCAGTGGCTGAGTGTTATGTGTATCAGTGCTGACCTGCCGAGGCGCGGTAGCGGCGGGTTCCGTAGATCGCCGCTGCACCGCCTGCAATCAGCAGGGCTGCGATGCCAGCCATGGTCAGGACGCCGTCGGCGCCTGTCCGTGGCAGGTCTCCGCCGTCGCTGCTGCCTGAGGCGTTGGTGCTGGCACCGGCTGAGCTAGCAGAAGCGTTCGACTGGCTCGAAGAGCTGGCCGAGGACTCGGAATCCGAGGATGCTCCGGCGCTAGCCGAGGCTGCCTGATCGGAATCAGCGGATGCAGATGCCTTATCCGCGTCGTCATCCGACGAGGCGCTGGCTTCTGCACCGTCGGCGTCCGCGGAAGCTGTAGCTTCTGCTTCGGCTCCGTCTGCTGCAGCGGTTTCTGCACCTTCAGGATCAGCGTCAGCTGAGGCAGATGCCTCTGGGTCTGCGTCTGATGAGGCCGAGGTTTCAGCTTCAGCACCATCCGCGTCAGCGCTTGACGCTGCTTCTGCGGATGCCGCTGCCGAAGAGTCGGCGTTCGATGCCGCCGAGGCTGCAGCTGCAGGGTCGGCGTCGGCTGCTGCAGTGGTGTCAGCGTTTGCCGTCTCTGAGTCATCAGCATTAGCAGCCGCGGTTGCTGCGGCCTGTGCTGAAGCATTCGGATCAGACGTTGCGTCTGCTGAGGCTTCCGAAGAGGAATCTTCAGTCGCTGCGGATTCGGCTGCTGCCGAAGCGTCGATATCCGCGGCTGCAGAAGCAGTGGTGTCAGCGTCTGCGGTAGCGGCGGCCTGTGCGGCTGCCTCTGCGATGGCATTGTCGTTGTTGTCAGCGTCGGCCGAGGCTGCGGCCGAGGCCGAAGCATTGGCGTTGACGTCCGATTCGTTGGAGGCGTCGGCCACTGCCGAGTCATCTGCGTCGGCTGCGGCCGCAGCCGACGCTTCCGAAGACGAGTCCGCATTCGAAGCAACGCTGGCGGCTGCTGCCGGGTCAGCGTCTGCCGCCGCATTTGTGTCTGCGTTGGCTGCGTCCGTGTTGTCAGCGTTCGACGCTGCCTCTGCTGCTACGGTCGCCGAGGCGTTTGTCTCGGTGGTCGCATCTGCGGTGGTTTCCGAGGATGCGTCTTCGGTCGCTGCCGACTCGGCTGCTGCTTCTGCGCTGGCATCGGCTGCTGCAGTCTCGTCGGTGGTTGCATCGGCCTGGGCAGCAGCCTGAGCTGCTACCTCAGCCGAGGCGTTGGAATCGTCATCAGCGTCTGCCGAGGCTGCTGCCGAAGCTGCAGCGTTCGTGTTCGCATCTTCGTCGCCAGGGACCTCTGGTGCTTCATCAGTCGCACGGACAGATGAAGAAGCAAGGTTGATGTCGATGGCTTCAGCAGCCGGGAGCAGTTCAAGGCTCACTGCGCTGACAGTGAAGCCGGGACCGTTGTTGCCCTTGACCTGGCTCTCCTGAGCAGGATCCTTCAGCGTCGGCTGCTCGTTGATCGTCAGATCGACAACCTGGTTGAGCGCTCCGAAGACGGGGTCGAGGGTGTCAAGCAGAGGATCGACGATATCGGTGACGCCAGCGGAGAGCTCTTCGACTGTGGCCGTGAGGATTCCGCCGATGAGGGGTTCTGTGATGTCGAGTAGAGCAGTGATCAGTGGGTCGGTAATTGCATTGAGAAGTGTTCCGACCGGAATCCCCAGCAGATCGAGTTCTGTCGTGATAACTGGGTCGGTGTCATCTGTCCCGGCCAGCTGACCAAGAGTGGCATCCACAATCACCGAGCCGCTAGCCGCGCTGCCGCCAAGTAGGGAGATGTTCGCTGGCAGCTCGATCTTCAAATGAACATCGTTGAGCGCGTCGGTCAGAGTCTCCGTGACTTTGCCGGTCAATGTACCGAGGGCGTCAGCCACCGCTGTTGTGATCTTTGAGATGGTGTCAGAGGTCAGCACCTGTGTATTCGGGTCGAGACCATTGAGGTCCGTTCCCTCTTCACCTTTGACGACCTTGGCGAGGTCGATCTTGATGTCGCCTGTGGCGAGGTCGATCGAGACGATGCCCGATTCGTCTTCGAGCTTTTCGTTGATGACGTTCTCGACGACGCTGTTGAGAGCATCGCGAACCTCGACGGACACGGTCGTGTCCGCGCCGCCGATGTTGACAGCGGCGAGACCCACGTTGACATTGACACCGATTCCGGCCAGGGCATTGACTAGACCTTCGTCGCCGATAACATCTTGAAGAGTTTCGCCGGTTCCGTCTACGAGTTCAGTAAGGGCGCCGGAAATGTCTCCAACTGCAGGGCTGGAGACAGTCAGAATGCCGTCAGCGACAACATATTCGGAAGTGTCGGTGGTTCCGTCGTTGTCAGCTGTCGAGGCGATGGCCCCGAGCTCAAGGCTGAGTTCGTCGACGATCTGGTCGGTGATTCCGTCCAGACCGAGCTGGCCAAGTACCGAGGTCAGATCGACGTTGGCGTTGCCGAAGTCTCCGTTGTTGATGTCGTCCAGGTTGAGAGCACCATCGGAACCGACGGCACCGGCACTGGCCTTGGCCTCGTTGTATGCCGGGGCATGACCGTAAGCGTTGAGTGCTCCGGCGTTGCCGAGATCGAGGAGCCCGTCTCCACCTTCTTCGCTGATGAGAGGGATGCCGATACCTGGAAGTTCGAGTCCCAGGGTCTGCAGCACTTCGAGGTTCAGAGGGGTGCTGTCTGCGTCAGTGCTCGAAGGTGAGCTGCTGTACGCAGAGAGAGCCTCGATTGCCTGTGCGTTGAGCAGGTCAGCGTCGATCAGCTGACCAAATGCCTCGGCATCTTCAGCAGGATTCTGTTCTTCGGCGTTACCTGGTGACGTTGTCAGCAGGGTGAGCCCTAGCGCTGTGGCGGCGGCAACGCCGCCGACAGCAATTTTACGACCGGTCGTATGCCGGTTTCGGAGCATCTTCATGGTTCTCCACATCGTTCGAAACTTGAACATCCGCTGGACGGAAACAGGCAGTCTCCTGGCAGATCCCTCACAACAATACGTAGTAACCAAAAAGTAATCACGAAATCACGAACAAAGTTACAATCTCGTTATAAACCTAAGTGGGCGTTCTCGCTTGAGTTAGTGAATTCCCAATGAAGTTCAGCTTCAGAGGGTTCTGCAGTCCTGTAGTTTCTGGTGCATCTGCTGGAGGTGGCCTTGGCGCTCTGGTCAGGACGTATGAACGTCTTGCCAGGTCATAGCGTATTTGATTGATACCGCCTGGACGCCGCCTCCTCGCGAGAGGTGGCTCGAGAGAAGTCGGCAAGGTCATGCTGCATTGTCATTCTGTGGTAACTACTGAAGTGACTTGCTAGTAATTTAAATCATGACAAGTTTGTTGGATATGAGACCGTATCGCGACCATCGGCAGAAAGTGCGGTCATTTCGAGACCTGAACCCCGGCTGCTGGGCTGGGAGAAGTCTGTCTGTGGCCTGTTTGCGCGGTGCACAGTGCCGCAATAGGGTCATCACAACCGAAGCAGCAGACGAAGGGGTTGAAGTGTGGGCGTGAAGAAGCGTTTTGCTGTGATCGGCGCTGGCATCATCGGCGCGGCTGTGGCTCGCGGTCTGGTCCAGAAACACGACGGTGCAGACGTCACCTTGTACGAAAAGGAAGACCATCCCGCAGCGCATCAGACGGGGCACAATTCGGGCGTCGTCCATGCCGGTCTCTACTATGAGCCTGGAAGTCTCAAGGCGCTGCTCTGTCGTCGAGGCGTCTCGCTTCTGCTGGATTTCGCGCGCGGACACGACGTTGCATTCGAAGGGTGCGGAAAGGTCGTCGTCGCGACGAACGATGTTGAAGTCGAGCGGCTGAACGGAATCCATGCTCGCGCCAGAGCCAACGGTGTCCCTGACGTAGAACTGCTGGACCGCGACGGACTTCTCGAGGTCGAGCCGAATGCTGAGGGCGTGGCCGCACTGCACTCACCGCATACCGGAATCATCGACTATCGCGGGCTGACGGAAGCACTCGTCGCCGATTTTCGTCGTAGCGGCGGTCGGGTTTGCTTCTCTACGGAAGTGAAGAGGATTGAGCAGCGCAGTGGGAGCGCCGGCACCACCGCGATGGTCCACTCGGGCATCGACTCGCAGGAATATGACCAGGTCATCGCCTGCGCCGGCCTGCAGGCGGACCGACTCGCAGCACGCTCAGGCGAAGACAAGAGCCCCAGCGTCGTGCCGTTCTTCGGTCAGTACTTCATCCTCGAGCCGCGCTTCAATGATGTCGTCAACGGCCTCATCTACCCGGTCCCAGACCCGAAGTACCCGTTTCTAGGCGTCCACGTGACCCGCCGCATCGACGGCGGACTGATGATCGGACCCAACGCCTTCCTCTCCTTCTCCCGGGAGGGATACAGGGGTCTCGGCCTCAACGTCCCGGACTCCCTGGCGGTGGCAACGGATCCGGGATTCTGGAAGTTCGCCGCCGGCAACATGGCAACGGCCGCACGTGAGATCGGCGGCGTCCTCTCGATCGAGAAGTTCGTCGCCGAGGCCGCCCGCTACGTCCCCGCCCTCTCCGGAGCCGACGGCCACCGGGCCACTAGGGGAATTCGCGCTCAGGCGATGAACCGGGACGGCAGCCTGGTCGATGACTTCGTCATCGATCGTGCGGGAGCCACGATGTTCGTCAGGAATGCGCCCTCTCCGGGAGCCACCTCGGCGCTGGCGATTGCCGAACATCTCATCGACACCGCAGCCCTCACCTGAGCAGGGGAACACCGCAGGATTCTCACTTTGGATCTTCTGTTTTCCATCGGGGCAGGCTGTTTACAAGCATCCGTGAGAGGTGCAAGCCTGGGGACAGGTCCCACATATGTGGGACCGAGTACGAACGGAGCTGATGATGAACCTCGAGAATCTACGCACTGTGTATGACAACCAGAGTCCCTTCGCCACCGTCTATCTGGAAGGACGTTCTCCCGGTGCCGATGCCGAGAAGCAGGTGCGGCTGCGTTGGGACGAGCTTCGTGCCAACCTCACGGACGCCGGCGCGGCAGACGAGATCCTTCAGCACCTCGACGACACCTTGATCGTCGAAGACATTACTGAAGTGCAGACCGATGGGCGAATCGTCGTGGCGAATGCAGAAGGGGTTGTTCTCGACGAGCACTGGGATGCTGCATTGGGCACCGGTGACTCTGCACATTACGGAGAGGTCCCCGAGCTGGGTGCCTATGTCCGTGAGGGATGCCGTCTGGTCGATATGGTCCTCGTCATCGCCAATCAGGAGGGCGCGACCATCCGTGAGCTGAGGGTGTCCCCTCAACATGAGGCGAAGCAGCAGGATGAGTCACGCATCAGCGGTGACAACGACGAGGACATTCACGCACCACGTCAGGGCGCGCTGTCGCACAACCAGATTCGGCGTCGCGCCGATGAAATCGTCAAAGACAACGCTCGGGCAGTCGCTGACCACGTCGATGAGATTGTTCGCGCTCGTGAACCAGCCCTCGTTGTGGTGGCTGGCGAGGTCCAGGGCCGCACTGCTGTCAAAGCTGAGCTTTCGGCCCAAGTTACCGAACTCCTCGAGGAAACCGATCAGGGAGGCACGGATGACGACGCTGGGGAAGAAGCACTCTACGATGCCCTGAAATCGCTGGCGTCCGATCGCGTCCAGGCGAAGCAGACCGAAGACACGGAGAACCTGTCCTACAGCAAGGCCCACGACCTTGCGGTGGAAGGACGGGAAAAGGTCTCTCAAGCCGTTCAGCGCGGAGCTGTGGCAACAGTGCTCCTTGACTACGATGCCGGTTCTGAAGGTGAAGGAGCGATCCTGGCCGACGCAGTTCTCTCATCCGCCGATGTCGGCCTCATCAGCGCTGACGTCGAGGACGGGATAGCAGCGATACTGCGCTATGACGCGGCCACGGCCTTGGCCGACTGACCATGGCCGGGTGATCACGGCTGGCTGAATTCCCGCATTCGACGGTGTCCACGGGTGCCGTCGAATGCGGGAATTCTCGTTGTGGCGACGCCACACCCGAAATTCATGACTTACAGATGACTTGATCAGGTTCACAGACGAATCGATACCTTGACCGGTGCATGCTGTGGGGCACCTCCGGCGCGGAGTGTCAGGCTAGTTGGCAGTCATGTCCTCACATGACGGCTTGTTCCTATCTCGTGGGGTACTTGAACAGGCAATATCTATTTTCTGGCCACGGTGGGGCTGAATGCCGCCTTAAAGAATCTGGGTCCCTCTTGACGGATTCGAAATCACGCGGAAGATTGAGGTTCCAAGAGCAGATTGCTTGCGGCTTCTGAAGAACAGAAGTCCGAGGAAGAAGTGAGGATTTTGCGAACGACCCAGACGACGGCCAGTCGCGTCACCAGCTGACGATCGTCCGGGAGCAGAAAGACAATTCATATTGAGACACGGCTGGCGATCTCTGCTCACAGCAATACCAGATCGCCACGCTCAAGGGTCCATCAACCACACGCGCCATAGGCGCAGATTCGGAGGAACCCAGTGAACGACAAGATGAAACTCACAGGCCTGATATTGGCGGGCTACATGCTTGGCCGAACGAAGAAGTTAGGCATGGCACTGACGATCGCCTCCACCGTGGCTGGATCAAACGTGGTGAAGAACCGTGAGAGTCTCCTCGGAGGCTTGAAGGAATTCGCCGATGCCTCACCCGAACTCAAAGAGCTTCAAGAGAAGATCACCGGACGTCTTGCCGACTCAGGCAAAGGTGCAGCTAAGGCTCTGGCAGCCAAGGGCATCGATGAGCTGAGCAGTCGACTCCAGGACCAGACCGAGAAGATGAAATCAACCTTGGACGAGGCCGCAGATGACCTTGACCCTTCGGTTGATGAGGAGGATCCGGACAGCGAAAGCACGGAAACCGATGCTCCTGAGGACCTCGACGAAGCTGAGACACCTGACGCTGAAGACGAACAGGTCGACGACGATGAAGCAGCTGACGAGGCCGAAGAAGTAGAGGAAGAGCCGGTAGCGGAAGAAGCACCTGCAGAGAAGCCAGCTCGGAAGCGTGCCTCGACAGCGAGCCGGTCTGCAGGCAAGGCAAGCGGAACCTCCACATCGAAGAGGTCGAGCACAGGCGGGACCACCAAGAGGACCAGCGGAGCAGCATCCAAGACTTCGAGCACCCAGCGCCGGTCGGCCAGCAAGACGGCATCTTCCAAGTCGACATCTACAGCTAAGTCGGCACCGACGCGGAAGCGTTCGACGGCTGCGAAGAAGCCTGCAGCCTCACGCAAGATCAAGGAGGCCACCGGTGAGTGATGACTCCATTTTCAGTGGCTTGAAAGAGCAGGCGGCAGATTACGCCAAGACCCTCGGCCGCAAGGCGATCAAGTCCGCCGGCGACAAGGTCGACCAGTTGTCTGACCGGTTTGACGGATCGTCGGATTCAACGGGCGCGGCTGCCCAGGCCGGTGCCCAAGAGATCGCGGAAGGTAAGTCGCCGGCCAAGGCGGCTCTCTCCGCAGCGACCGCAGGTGCCAAGGACAAGATCAAAGGCGTCTTCGGCGGAGGTTCTTCCGGCGGTTCCGGTGGCTCAGGCGACTTCAAGTTCTCGAACATCATCGAGACGGCCGATGTCGGTGTGCCGTTGTCTGTCGCCTACAACGCGTTCACGATGTTTGAGAACTGGCCCGACTTCATGAAGAAGGTCGAGAACGTCGAACGCACGGATGACGTGAAGATCAGCGTCAAAGGCCAGGCTGTCTGGTCCCACCGCACGTGGGAGGCGACGATCATCGAGCAGGTCCCGGACTCACATATCGTCTGGGAATCGACCGGCGAGAAGGGCTACATCAGCGGCAGTGTCTCCTTCCACGAGCTGGCCCCCAGGCTCACCCGCATCATTGCGAGCGGCGAATACCATAAACAGGGCTTCGTCGAGGGAGTCGGCGCCCTCTGGTTCACGGTGCCGCGCCGATTCCGGCTCGAATTGAAGTTCTTCGTTCATCACGTGATGAACGAGATCATGATCGATCAGGACGGCGTCGAAGGATGGCGCGGTGAGATCCGCGACAGCGAACTTGTCATGTCACATGAGGATGCTCTCGAAGAGGAGCAGGCTCAGGCTGAGGCCGACGAGGCTGATGAGGAAGAGTACGAGGACGCTGCGCCCTTTGACGAGGACGAAGAGCCTCGTGAAGACGGCGAGCCCGAAGACGAAACCGAGCCGGTTGAGGACGAAGATGCTGAAGGCGAATACGTCGACGAACCCGTCGACGAGGAGCCGGAAGAAGAATACGTCGATGAGCCAGCCGAAGAGGAACCTGTCGACGACGGAGAGCCCGTCGAAGAGGAGGAGATCGACGACGCAGGCGAGCCTGTGGAATATGAAGAGGACGAACCAGAAGAGTACGAAGAAGCAACCGAAGACGAAGGCGGACGCAACTGAGCGTCTGCTCCCTATCGGAAGTAGGTAATGAAAATGAGTACCAACACCGCTGAACGTTCACGTGGCAGTTATGTCGATCGTCCCTCATCGAGTTCTCTGGCTGACGTCGTCGAGATCATCCTCGACAAAGGGCTCGTGATCGATGCCTATGTGCGAGTCTCACTCGTCGGCATCGAGATCCTCACCATCGACGCCCGCATCGTCATCGCCAGTGTGGACACGTATCTTCGCTTCGCCGAGGCGACCAACCGACTCGACCTGACGCAGCAGGGCGGCAGGGATCTGCCGGAGATGCTTGGCGGAATGGCAGAGAACGGCGCCAAGGGCAAAACCCAGGGTGCGGTGGAAGGCGTCAAGAACGCGCTGACACCTGACGACGACGAGGATGAGAAGCCACGTCGTCGGACCAAGCGTCCCGCTCGCAGCTCCTCTGAGTCCGAGTGAGCGACGACATCGATACTGACAGCGACAAGTATCTCTACGGCATTGTTCTCGCAGATGCGGGCTTGTCGGAGGGAACCGGCGGTGTGCAGGCAGGTCAGCTGCATGCCGTCGGCTCCGGTCGGGTCGCGGCGGTGGTGTCTGACCTCGTCGAGACCGACATCCTGGGCACCCCGGACGATCTGAAGACCCACATCGCGGTCCTCGACGGGCTCGCAGCAACGCAGCCAGTGCTGCCTCTCGCCTTCGGGACCGTCGTCCCAGCAGAGGCCGATATCGCCGGCGAAGTGTTGGCCCCACGCGAAGCCGAATATGTCGAGGCTCTGGAAGGATTGGCAGGACTGTCCCAGTTCACTCTTCTGGTCCGGTATGACCGGGATACCATCCTTCGGGAGATCATTCTCGATAGTCCTGAGGCCGCCGAGCTGAGGGAGAACATTGCGGGCACGGATGAGGACGAGACACGAAACGAACGGATCCGCCTCGGCGAAATCGTGGTGAAGACGATGGAGAGTTGGAAGACCACGGAGGGCCCACCGATTCTCAATCAGCTCGAACCTCTGACCGCCGATATGTCGGTGCGTGAGAGTGGACAGGCGGAAGACGTGTTCGAGGTCGCCGTTCTCCTTTCCCAGGAATCGCTCGCGGAGTTCGACGACACCATCGACAAGTTGGCAGAAGCGAATCAGGACCGTATGAGGTTCCGGCTCGTCGGACCGCAGGCTCCCTATGATTTCGTTCCAGAGATGTAGGAGTAGTCATGGGAATTTTCTCAGCGATCCTCGGTGCACCTCTGGCCCCTCTCAAAGGGACCGTCTGGGTGGCCGAACAGGTTCGCAACGAAGCTGAGAAGCGCTATTACGATCCCAGTGCGATCAGACGGCAGCTGGAAGAGGTTTCCGCGGCCAAAGAATCCGGCGCCATCAGCGAAGACGAGGCCGATGAGCTTGAGCGAGACCTGGTCGCGCGTCTACTCGAATCGACTCGTCGACGAAAAACGAAGGAGAACCCATGAGCGAACAGACAAGCACCGACGACAAGCAGGCCGCACGGGGCGAGGATTCGTCCGAAGGCACGACTCGCCAGGACAGCGACGAAAGGAGAAGGCCGAGGCGGACCGCCGCCTCCGAATCGCCACGCCGGTCGTCCGCTGCATCGTCATCCAAGTCTCGACCCGTGAAATCGAAGGCCAGCTCGACCACATCCAGCGCGACGAAGGCCGGCGCGACGAAATCAAGCGCACCGAAGGCCAGCACTGCGAAGTCCGAGGACACGAAGACGGCATCGGAACCTGCCAGGGTCTCGACTGTGCAGGCGGTCAAGAAGGCCGTCGAACAGTTCAGCGCGCTCACCGGTCGGTCCCCGGAATCGGTCGTCGGCGCACGTTGGGTAGATGACCATTGGGCCGTGCGACTCGAAGTCGTGGAATCTCGCCGCGTTCCCAACACCGCCGATCTGCTGGCCGAATACGACATCCAACTCGACGGGCAGGGTGAACTCCTCGAGTACGGTCGACAGAACCGCTACGTCCGGGGACGGCCCTCCGAGTGATCAGCCCAAGCGGTTTGGATCGTTGCCTCGTGTCCACTGAGCCAGGAGCCGACCGACGACCACACATTCACACTCGGACAGCACCCGTTAGGAAGCCGACGATATGAGCATGACGAACCAGTCGAACAGCGCAATGCAGCCACAGCGCAGCCAGGAGGGGACCCTCCTCCACGTGGTGGAGACGCTGCTGGACAAAGGCCTGGTCCTCAACGCAGACATCATGGTCTCGGTGGCAGGAGTCGAACTCCTCGGAATTCGGATCCGGGCAGCACTGGCGTCGTTCGAGACCGCAGCACGCTACGGACTGGACTTCCCTGCGGGCACGGATCGCGACACTGTGGCGTGGAAAGAAGCCATCGAGCAGAAGGACACCTGCCCAGAATGCGGTAAACGCGCCGAGCTGGCCCAACTGATGAACGCGTACTGCCCCTGGTGCGGTTGGCAGAGTGCTCATTCCAAGCGAGTGGAGTCGGGCGGCTCAGCGGAACTTAAACAGTCCTCCGAGGAGCCCGAGAAGTCATCCGAGCGCAAGTAGGTCGCTGATGGCCGACAACGCGATCATGCAGCCCACCCGGGATCCACGTGCGACCCTGCCTGACCTCATTGAGGTGCTCCTCAACAAGGGTGTGTACCTGAATCTCGACCTCATCATCTCCGTCTCAGACATACCGCTCATCGGGGTCAATCTGCGTGCGACCATCGCCGGAATCGAGACGATGCTCGAATACGGAATGATGCGTCAATGGGATGAGGACACCCGAAAGTGGGTCCAGCAGTCGGTGCGCGCGCATCTTCCCTTGGCCGAGGACGAGGAGATCATCGCCAAGATGGCGGGTGGGTATTATCAGGACAACTTCTATCGCACCTGGCGACCAGGCAGCGCCTACCTCACCTCGCGGCGGCTGATCATCCACCGACGCGATCCGGCGGAGACGTTGTGGCAGGCGAAGCTGAGTTCAATAGAATCCATCACGCCGTTGTCGGAGCCGTCGATCGGGGGAGAGGAACGTATCCGCATCCTCGTCCGACTCGACGACGGGAGCGAATCGAAGCTGTCCGCCCTTGAGCCCGAACGTCTGATCCGTCTGGTTCAGGAGCAGCGAGGGGCAGCACTGCAACCCTCGACGGGGCGAGGCTCGAGCTCCTCGCCGCAACCGCTGAAGCAGGGCCGAATGTGGTACCTGGAGACGCTGTCGGGCGGAGGAACGTGGCGCGGCGGCGAAGGAATCCTGACGGGACGCGACCTCACCTGGAAGTCCCCGATGGACAGCCGCGCGCTGGTGAGGGCCTCTGCCTCGCACGTGCGGAATCTGCGCTGGGAGAAGCACGACAACCCCACCGGCAAGGCCCATATTCTGATCGTCGAGACCGAACGGTCTTCGATACGTCTGGCAGCGGATGACATTGACGGCTGGTACGACGAACTCGAACAATGGAGCGCATCCGAGCAAAAGGATCCGGCTGCCGGCAATCCGCGCGAGAAGACTGATGAAGGAGAGTCATGGCACTGAATGTGGATGAGGAGAGCCTCAAGCACGGCGTTCTCACCTTGGTCGTCACCCTTGTCGAGGTGATTCAGGAGGCGCTGGAGACACAAGCCGTGCGGCGCATGGAAGGCGGTGACCTCACCGAGGACGAACAGAACCGCCTCGGCGAAGCACTTCTGGAACTCGATGAGGCCATGGACCAGATCAAGGCCGAGCACGGCATCACCGGCTCCGTCGACGATCTGCATCGCGGGCTCGACGACGTCGTCGACGAAGTGGTCGATAAACTCATCAACCCAGCCAGATGGGCAGAAGAGACCTCGAAGGACATCAAGTGACAGATAGCGGTGCAGGGCACAGCGAAGAATCAGAAACGATTGCAGCTGCGCCGCCCAAGCTCTACGTCTACGCCATTGTGCCCGCCGGAGATTACACACCCACGGTCAACGGCATCGACGGTTCACCGGTGCATCTGATCGGGGACCCCGAGGGGCCCCGCGCGGTGGTCCACACACATGATGGCGGACCCTACGACGGCGCCGACGACGACGTGAAGCGATGGATTCTGCAGCATAGCGAGGTCGTCGAAGACGGATGGCAGGGCGCCGGAAGCGTGCTTCCGGTCTCCTTCAACGTGATCGTGCGCCCGGACACCGAATCGGGGGCAACCTCGACCGCTCAACTCGAAGGATGGCTGTGGGAGTCGAAGGGTGCGCTGTCTAAGCGGTTAAGCGAATTGGACGGAACCTCGGAGCTGCGAGTCGAGATCTCGCTGGACCGAAACACCTTCGTCGAAGCCAATGACGAGGTTCGGCGTATCAAAGACGACATGGAAGGTCGCCCAGCTGGAGTCCGTCGACTGCTGGAGAAGCGACTGGAGAAGACCGAGAAGGAGCTTGCAGATCGAGAGGCCGACGATCTCTATCCTGGTCTGAGAGCTCGGATCGCCGAGAAATGCCAAGGCATCGAGGAGTACCGCACTCCGCCTCGGGAAGTGGGACAGACCCCCATCCTCATGGTCTCGTGTCTGGTCACTGAACCAGGCATCCAGGATCTGGGAGCCGAGCTGACCGCTATTTCGAACGAGCAGCCAGCCGTCTCCATCCGATTCCTCGGTCCCTGGCCGCCGTACTCATTTGCCGACATGTCCGATGCGTTTGCCGGCATGTCCGGTCAGGATCGCCCTTCTTCCGCGACGTAGACACGTGAGCGCAGGCGTTGAGCGTGGGTCATGTTCTTGACGTCGACATCGCTGTCGAAGGTCGAGCCCAGAGCACCGGCGACGACGCCCATCGCGGCGCTGAGCCAGGCGATGTCCAGATAATTGGTGAACTTCGCCTCCGGGCGATGGATGATCTGGGCCATGAAATCCGGGTCGATGACGATGAGGCTGCCCACTAGAATTCCCGCAACCAGCAGAACATAGAGCGCGCCCACACAGATGATCAGGGTGAGAACAGTGGATAGGTTGTAATAGAAGACGACCTGAGCACGACGCCCCCTGACCGGTCTGTCCCAGAGGCCGTTGACGGTCAGCAGCCACCCCACCATCACTGCAATCGCAATCATGCCGATGGAGATCAGCCGAGCCGTCGACAGGTGGTGCGACATCTGCCAGATCGAGCTGTAGAAGATTCCGAAAGCCCCCGTCGCCGAGGCTGCGGCCAGGGCCCGGGACAGCTTGCGCGCCATCCGCAGCGGTTCATTGGCCGTCGTCATTCCCAACACCAGGCGGGTTCCGCCGGTGAAGGTGTGCGCGTGCAGGGTGCGGTGCCCGGAATCGGCTCGACTCGACCACTGACCCCACCTGGGCAGACTATGTTTCGGGGCCGTATTGCCGTCAGGCAGCAGCTGGTTCGCACAGCTCATGAAGATCTTGAGCAGGCGACGTCTCGTCGTCAATGCGCCGAGGGTCGGGTTCGAGACCACGGCGACCTTGCGACCCGGTAGGACCTCGGCGATGAGCGGTTTGTCCTGGGTGTGTCGAGGAATATCCGTGAGCATGATGACGAGGTCCGCGCTGGGATATCTGCTGACCACCGAGTCGAGTGTCGACATCTCCAACTGGTGGTCTGTCCGCACTCGAATGGTCTCGGTGCACGTGTCGACATGAACGTCGGCATCGAAGCTCTGCCGCAGGATCTCTTCGAACTCGTCCTTGATCGCCGCGACCCGGCGGCTCGGCAGGCCGGGGTCAGAGATGAGGAGCAGGTGCATCGCAGCTGGTGCTTTCGTCCATGGTGCCTTCCGCAGGCACGGGCCGGGCGGATCGCCGACATTTCCACTCTCGCAGGGATGGTGGTGTTTGACCAGAGGCTGGGTTCGCAGGGTCGTGACTTCGGGCAACTCCACACCGGCCATTCAGCCCGCCTTGATGTCTGGGATGCTGGACGGGTCACGTATTCTGATGTGGGTATGTCGCAGCGTATCGACCGCTGTGAGAGAGCTAGTGAAGGAGAGATCGGCACATGAGTGTTCTGGTGACAGGAGGTGCCGGATACATCGGCTCCCACGTAGTACGGCTGCTGTCCGAGCGCGGCGATGACGTCCTTGTCGTCGACGACCTTTCCACCGGGATCGAGGCTCGCGTCACCGGCCTGCCGATCGTCGGCATCGACCTTGCCGCCGACGATGCCGAAGATCGTCTCGTGGCTGCGATCGAGGAGCACTCGGTGGACTCGATCATCCACTTCGCTGCGAAGAAACAGGTGGGGGAGTCGGTCGAAGAACCCATCATGTACTACCGCCAGAACATCGGCGGACTCACGAATGTCCTCGCCGCCGCCGAACGCACCAACATCGAATCCCTTGTCTTCTCGTCTTCGGCTGCGACCTACGGCATGCCCGATGTCGAGATGGTCGCCGAGGACCTCGACTGCCGACCGATCAACCCCTACGGGCAGACGAAGCTCATCGGCGAATGGATGATCGACAATGCGATCACCTCGGCGAGGATCCGCGGTGCGAAGTTCAACGCCGTGAAGCTGCGCTACTTCAACGTCGCCGGAGCCGGCTGGCCTGAGCTCGCCGACACGGCAGTCATGAACCTCATCCCGATCGTCCTCGGGCGCATCGCAGACGGCAAAGCCCCCATCGTCTTCGGCGACGACTACGACACTGCTGACGGTACATGCATCCGCGACTACGTTCACGTCAAGGATCTGGCCGAGGCGCACATCGCCGCGCTTGACTACATGAAGTCCGGGGACACCTCGGAGACGGTGTTCAACGTGGGCACCGGCACCGGTGCCTCCGTCAAAGAAGTCATCGACGCCATCGCCGAGGCGACCGGACGTGAGATCGTGCCCGAAATGGGCGAGCGTCGCGCAGGTGACCCACCCGCACTCGTCGCCGACGTCTCCCGCATCGGTGCACAGTTGAGCTGGAAGGCCGAGTTCGACCTCGACGAGATCGTGCGCAGCGCTGCTGAGGCTGCGGGGATGCTGCCCGAACAGACCAGTGACTGAGCTCGAAGCCTCGGCGAGGGCTGCTCTCGACTGGGTGCGCAGCAGATCTGAATCCGGTCAAGAACTGCCAGTCGATGCCAGGGTCAGACATGCAGGCGCCTGGCGAGTTCGAGGCGGACTTCCCGGCCCCGGGCAAGCTGCAGCAGCACCAGAGCGAGGATGCTGAAGCCACCGCAGAGAGCCGACGGCAGGGGGTACGTGACCCAGCCGAATGCGAGGAACACGATGGGTGCCAGACCCAGCACCGCCGCCAAACCGCTGTCGAGGATATGCTCCGTCGCCTCGAAGCGCATCGCCCTGACCGTGATCAGGAGGGCAGCGATCGACGAAGCGCAGACGATCGGCAACGCGTACGTCAGTGACCAAGCACGCCAGCCGGTGAGGTAGTCCCAATAGACGCAGACCAGACCGATGAGGACGACGAGATAGATGGTGCCCTTAGCGACATTGCGTCGTTTGCGAACCGCCATGAGGACCACAAGCCACATAGCGGTGACCCCCAACCAGCCGGAGCGAAGGACTCCGAAGCCTTCGGGTTTGTGGCCCAGCAGGAGCTGAGCAGCCAAGGACCCAGCGATCACGGCGATCGAGGTCAGGAACAATACCTTGAGCAGCCGTCGCCTCGAGAACGTGAGGGGCACCGTCGGCAGCGGACTCGGAACCGCCGCGCCCACGACGGGGGCCGCACACAGAGGGCAATGTGTCCAAGCGCCCTCAATGGCGATGGAGCACTCGGGGCATCGTCTCATGATCGCCCCTCCGCGATCTCCTGCTCGGTGACTCGTTCAGCGGCGACCGTGACATCGACCCCCTCAGCAGTGAGCATCCGAGTGAATTCCCTGATGTGATCGGTTTCGACGAACGGTGATGTGAAGCTGACTGCGAGAAGCCCGGCGTGGGACGTCGCGCAGAATTGCGGGCGGACTGCGGAGACATGGAACAGGACGCGGCCCACATGCGAATCAGCCGGTTCGGGCAGGCTCATTCGCCCCAAGTTCGAGACGGCGACGCTCAGACCACGATTGCTGTGCCTGTTGGCCATCCCGAGGATGACATCTTTGAGCGGGCGCGGCATGATCCTCAACCCGGGCATCCGTTCGACTCGGATGAACCATCGCAGCTTCTTCTCCAGCGCCTCGTGGGTCGCCTGGGGCAGGAACTGGCTCTCGAGCTGTTTGCAGATCGAACCGAGATCGTCCTCGCCCCGGCCGTAGGTGTGTTCCACACGGACGGTTGCGAAGAAGTTCCGTGCAGACTCCGAGGGAAAGAACTGGCGCAGATTCACCGGCACCGAAGCGGCCAGAGTCCTGGCCCGTCCCAGACCACCCGAGGATATGCGAATGGACTCGAAGAACAGTGCCGTCAGGTACATCGTGAGCGAGACATCGGCGGCTCGAGCAAGCCCGAGCACAGCATCCGTGGGCATGGTGAGTTCGACAGCGCGCGTGCGATTGTCCGGGGTGCGGGTTCCTCCGACCCGGTGGACCTTCTTATCCGCCGGACGACGCAAGCGGCTGATCTTCCAGCGATCGGCAGGTGACGGGGAGCTGTTGACGAAGGAGGATGTGGCCGACCTGGCTGCACGGCTGAAGACGGAACCGGACGCGGGCGACTGATGCCGTTGGTGGAAGTAATCCGCGAAGCTGTCGATGCTCAGCCCATGTACCGGTTCGGCCGGTGCTTCGTGGGCTCCGGTGGAGTCCTCGAGCTGCGGACTCCGGTCGGAGTCGGGATGCCGCAGTCTGATGTATGCGTTCACCAGGTCGGAGAGGAACCATGCCGCACCGGTGCCATCGGACAGCGCGTGGAAGACCTCGAGGCTGATCCGCCGACGATGGTGGACAACGCGGAACAGCAGATTGCGCCGACCAGCCTGGTAGATGGGGGCACACGTGTGCTGCTCATCTGCGGTGACCAGCGGGTGCAGGTCGCTGTCCTGCAGGTAGTACCAGAACAGGCCGCTCTGCAGCACCGCGTGGTAGAGCCGGTACCGGTCATAAGTCTCGTCCAGTGCCTGCTGCAGCAACTCGGGATCCACGTCGTGATCCACCTCGGCACTGAGGCGAAAGACTTTGGGATCCGCGGCGCTGCGAGCCGCGAGGAAGATGTTCGAGGCGTTGTCGAGTCGTACCCAGTCCCGGTGAGTCATTTCGCCTCCTGGGCAGGCTGCTCGCCCTCGACAGTGTCGTCGTTGAGGAACGCGTTGATCACCTCATAGGCTTCTTGGACGGACTGGGAGAATCGGGGCAGCGAGATGAAGCCGTGCAGCGCTCCGGCTACCCGGTGTATCCGCACCGCATTCCCTGCATCGGCGAGGGCGTGTCCGTAGGCCTCACCCTCATCGCGCAGCAGGTCCAACTCCGCCGTAATCACTAAAGTCGCTGGTTGGCAGGAGAGATCGTCTGCCACCAGCGGAGCGACAAGAGCGTCGCGCCGCTGCTGACGGTCGGGAACGTAGAGGTCGAAGTAGTCTTCGACCTCGGTGTTGGTGAGTAGATAGTCCTCGCCATGGGTGCGCACCGAGGCGAAGGGGGAGGTCTTCGGGTCGTGGTCCCAATGCGTCACCGGATAGAGCAGGATCTGCCGGTTCGGTGGGCGATGTCCGCGTTCTCTCAGCAGCATTGAGATGACCGCAGCGAAGTTCCCTCCGGCGGAATCTCCGACCAGGACGATCCTGTCTGCGTCTGCGGCACCCACCCGATGTGGTTCGTCCAGCAGCAGTCGGGCGACGTCGTAACAGTCCTCCAGCCCCGCCGGGAACGGGTGCTCCGGCGCGAGCCGGTAGTCGACAGAAGCGACGGCGCAGCCAGTGAGGTCCGCCATCCTGGCACACGCCGGAGTGTAGGTGTCGATGTCTCCGGTGACCCAGCCGCCGCCGTGGAAGAAGACGAGGACATCCTCGCGCCGCTGTACTTTCGGCTGGAAGATCCGGACAGGGACATGGGGGTGTCCGTCGCGAGCGAGGTGGTTCCAGCGCGAGGCCCGATACGGTGGCATCAGCAGCCCCGCGAGCCGGCGCTGCATGCGGCGGACCTTCTCGTAGTCCTCACGCATGTTGAGCCGGGGCGCGGCGAACAGGCGCAGCACTGCTCGAGACAGTCTGTTCACGCGCGGAGGCCGGTTCGGGGAGTGGAATCTTCCATACCACCAGCTTAGGGGCAGCCTGCCCAGCCAGAACGCTTTTTGAATGCGGGCGGCGGTTGGGATGGGTGCCCAACGCGGGCAGAGGAAGCCCTAGAACTCATCGCCGAGGCCACTGGACGTGAGATCGATCGCAGTGCTGCCGAAGCCGCGGGGATGCTGCCGGAGAAATGGAAGTCGCGTGGATATTGTGACTGACCTTGAGCTAGACATTTTACGTATAGGGCTTATAAATATTGATCTACTTTTGATCTTGTGTGCATCGCAAAGCGATCATAGAGTTGCCTTTCATGAACAAGGTCACAGTCGCAGATGCGGAGCGGAAATGATCGCGAAGACAACTACATGAGTGAGGTCAGCCTCAAGCAGTTGCGATGTTTTTTGGCGGTCTATGCAGAACGCAGCTTCACCAAAGCGGCGAAATCGCTGCATATGGCACAGTCGCCTGTCAGCCAGGCCGTCGCATCTCTGGAGCGCGATCTCGGCGAGCGACTCTTCGACCGCGGAAATCGAGAGGTCGTACCTACAGCAGCCGCCCGCGGCCTCTATCCAGAAGCTCTCGAGCTGCGCCGCCGAGCAGATTCGTTGCGTCAGCTCGTTGCTGAGACCCGGGATGGAGCGAAGACTCGCCGGGTCCGCATCGGCGGGGTCAGCTCGACGTTTCCAGCCATCATGGCCGGAATTCTCGACGCGCTGGAATCGTATTCAGTTGTCGTCTCGGATGGCAGCAGTTCAGATCTCACTCGAGCCGTCGACCACGGAGACATCGACGTGTGCCTGGTCCGCGAATTCAGCAGTCACCGGGCAGATGAACGCATAGCACTGCGAGAACGATTGTGCGTGGCTTTGCCCGCAGGCCATCAGCTGAGCGAAGCATCAGCGATCGCAGTAGACGATATCGACACCGAGTCAATCGTCCTCTTTCATCGCATGGCAGCCCCTGTTGCCTTCGATCTCGTCGCCAGCGTGTTCATCGAGGCAGGGCGAACGATGGCGACCTCTGCACAGGTCTCGAACGAACAGGCAATATTAGGGTTGGTCGCTGCCGGGGCCGGGATTAGCCTCGTCCCCGAGTCCGTGGGACTCCAACCCTGGAATGGTGTGAGCTTTGTGCCGCTCGAAGGAGCGAAGCACACATATCCGCTGACGATACGCACTGCTCCGGGCGATCCCTTGGGGTTGCTCGACCCGCTCACCTCGGCGCTGCGGGACTGGGCGGCAGCGCACATGCTCACCGTTTGAAGAACGTTTCCCTCTCGACCACTGCACCTTCCGCCCTTCACACAGCCAACCCGTCACTCAGCACGCAGCCAATACCCGGTCATCAAAGGAGATAGCCACGTGGAACCGACAGATTTCAGCCCCTATGCACTGCTCGTCGATGCCGGCCTCATCGGAATTCTGCTTGTCATCGGCACCATCCTTCGGGCGAAGGTGAGAGTGATCCAAACGATGATGATCCCCGCCGGCGTGATTGCAGGTGCGCTCGGCCTCATCTTCGGACCCAATGTTCTCGGCTGGCTGCCGTTCTCGGACCAGCTGGGCACGTATACCTCATTGCTCATCGTCCTCGTCTTTGCCTGTTTGGCTCTGACAAGTGACTTCAACGTCCTCAAGATCGGCCGGTCGATTGCGGGTTTCGCCAGCTATGGAGTCCTCATCTATGCCGCGCAGACTGCCATCGGCATGGGCCTCGTTCTCATGTTGCTCGGACCACTGCTGGGTGCACCCGACCACATCGGACTGCTGCTGTTTGCCGGGTGGGCCGGCGGATTCGGGTCGGCTGCGGCCATAGGCACAGTCTTCGCAGACTCGGGCGATCCCTCAGTCCAGTCTCTGGCATTCACAGCAGCCACCGTCGGCCTGCTCGTAGGCGTCGTCGGCGGGATCATTCAAGCAAAGTTCGGCGCATCAAAGGGGTACGCTCGAGAATTCGCGGGATTAAAGCGGGTTCCAAAAGACCTGCTTACCGGCGTTCTCGACCAGAACGATGAGCAGCCGAGCATCGGTACACACAAGTTCTCCGGGAGCGCGATCGAATCACTGACGTTCCAAGCCGGACTCGTCGCCGCGGTGTCTGCTGGCGCGTACGGCACCAACGTCATCCTCGGCGGACTCGTCCCGTCGGTGGCCTTTCCGCTCTTTTCGATCGCATTCCTAGTCGGGCTCGTGTTGCGCGGTCTCCTCGGCATCACCAAGACCACTCGTTTCATAGACAAGGACACCCAGAGTTCGATTTCCGGCACCTCGACAGACATTCTGATGGTGTGCGGAATCGCGTCGGTAGTTCCCAGCTTCGTCGCCGACCAGTGGCTCTCTCTCGTCATTCTGTTCGCAGTCGGACTTGCCCTATGCCTGTTCCTCGGCTTGTGGGTGGCTCCGCGAGTGATGGGCGAAGGCTGGTTCGAACGGCAGCTCTTCACTTGGGGCTGGGCGACGGGGGCAGTGGCGACAGGGATTGCTCTTCTTCGCATCGTCGATCCCAAGCTCAAATCACGCACACTCGAAGACTTCTCGTTGGCTTACCTGCCAGTTATCCCGGTGGAGGTCACTGCAGTGACGTTCGCCCCGTTGCTTGTCATTGCCGGGGCTTCCTGGGCCGTGGTCGGCATCTGGGGCGTGATCACAGTGGCCGCAATCGTAGGTGCGTTGGTCATCATTATCGCCAATCGACGAGCTCGCGCTCTGGTGACTTAAGACTTGCTTTGGTGACGTACGCCTACCGAAGTCGTCTTCGAAATCTGCCGAGTTGGACAAAAGGGGAGCATCATGTCTGAATATGTCGTTGTAGGAGCCGGCTTGGCGGGTGCGGCTGCCGCGCTCGCTCTAGCAACCCGGGGTGAGAACGTCACCGTCCTCGAACGTCACACGCCAGCGAATGGACGAGGCAGCTCCCACGGATCGGCACGAATCTTGCGATATGCATACCCCGAGCGTCTCTACACCGAACTTGTAGTGAGGGCACGCCATCTGTGGGACGAGATCCAATGTCTGGGAGAGACCACGCTGATCTCATCGACCGGCGCCCTCGATCACGGCCAAGAGCGACATCTGACCCAATTGGTCGATGCACTCACCCACGCCGGGGTCGAGCACGAGGTGCTCGACGCTTCGGGTGCTGAGGCACGCTGGCCTCAGTTCCACTTCGACTCGGATGTTCTGTGGCATCCGGCCGCCGGGGTCATCGACTCAGAACGGGCCGTCACGACGATGCTTGACCTTGCTCGTGCCACTGGACGTGCACGAATCCTGGAGAACTGGGAAGCAACTGAGGTGACCAAGAGGTCAGCCGGGGGATTGAGAGTCACGTCGGCGACAGGGGAGACGGTCGAAGGCAAACGAGTCATCGTCGCCGCAGGAGCATGGTTGCCGGTTCTTCTGCAGAAGCTAGATCTGCCCTCGGGCTTCCTTTCGTCTTTGCCGAAATTCGAAGTTCGGCAAGAGCAGGCGTTCCACATGCCCTATCGTGAGGCCAACGCCAATGGGTATCCTATCCACGAGTGGCCGACGTTCATCCATAAGTCGAACGAACTCTCCACCTATGGGTTGCCTGGAGGTCGCGACGCCGGAAGTCGAGGGCAGAAGCTGGCCCAGTTCAACGGTGGGCGATTGCTGGGCTCTGCTCTTGACCAAGACGGTCGGATCACAGACGAAATGCGAACACGGATGGTGGAGTACGCAAAACGCTACCTCCCGGGTCTGGTCCCAGTACCCTACGCCGAAACTACTTGTCTCTTCACCAATACCCCTACAGACGACTTCGTCATCGATGAGGCGAGAGGCATCGTCGTCGTTTCTGCGTGCTCCGGGCACGGAGCGAAATTTGCGCCTTTGTTGGGCAAATTCGCTGCCGATCTCGCAACAGGAAGCGGGAAGGTTCCCGAACAGTTCAGAGCCGAGTTCCATACGAGGTAGGCAAAGCAGTCGCGAAGCGCTGGCCATCGCTGAGGCTTCTTCAGCTTATGGTTCCGGGTGCATTTGAGTTGAGCCACTTAGTGATGTCGAAGCTTATTTCGTCCGGCGACTCCAGCGGTACCAGGTGGCCAGCACCCGAGAATCGTGAGGTGGTCGTCGTTCCTGGCAGCAACTGAGTCAGCAACTTCGCCTGCTCGGCAGGAATCCACGGATCGTCCTCTCCCCAGCCGACGCGTGCAGGACATCGAACCTCGCCGAGGCGGTTGACGATCGGGCCCGTGTGCTCGGGCCGTAAGCTGGCGATCTGGTGGTAGAACGCTGGTTGACCTGCGCCTGTGCACCAGGGAGCCGCGAGTTCCTGGACCGACGAGTGGCCCAATCCTTCGCCTCCCGCACCGGCGATGTATTCGGTGACAAGGGCGCGGTGCAGCTGCGGAGGAAGTGCCGCGAAGACAGGTTCGTTCTCAGCCACCAAGCGGAAGAACGGTGAGCCCCATGGGTCCAAGGTCACGATGTCGAGCAGGTACAGCGAAGCGAAATCGCGGTTCTCGAGCAGGTGAGCGCCCAGGGCGACGGCTCCTCCGATGTCGTGGGCGATGACATGCGGCATCTGAATTCCCCAGATGTCCAGAAGCTCAGCCAGACGACGACGTTGGGTGACGAGGTCAACGGCAACGGCCTCCTCGGCGATGGAATCACCGTACCCGGGCATGTCCCACAGGAACACACGATGGTGGAGGCCGAGTTCGCGGGCAAGCGGCAGCCACATCCGCGATGACCATGGTGTCCCATGGCAGATGACGATGTCGCCGAGGTTGTCGTGCCCTGGCGCCGGTCCGATGCTCTGGGTTGCCGCCTCGGTTCCGTCACTGAGGACGATTCGGCGAGTCGTGGTCTCGGCTGAAGCTTCAAGCTTCTGGGTCTGCTCGTTCATGATCCGAACATAGAACTTCAGGCCGACCTGAAGTCAAGGTGTCATCATGGTGGCATGAAGATCGGTGAAGCGGCGCAGCGTCTGGGGATCGCCGCACATGTGCTGCGGCATTGGGAAGACGAAGGGGTCATAGTTCCGGACCGCACGGCCACAGGCCACCGACTGTACGGGTCCGAGCATCTGGCTCGGTGTCGGATCGTGCTCTCCTGCCAGGAGGTGGGGATGAGTCTGGCGGAGATCCGGGCGGTCGTGCACCGTGGAGAAGCGGGTCGTGCGGAGACCATCGCGGCCCGGATCGCCGCCATCCGGGCCCAGCGCTCTTCACTTGATTCAGCCGAGCGGTTCCTGCTCCATGTTCGTCAGTGCCGGCACGACCTCATGGCCAGATGTCCGGAGTGTTCGCAGTATTCGCAGGCCTGATGCCCAGGATCTGAGCCGAAGACGAGATACGGCGTACACGATTGATCAGCAGCGCCTCCTCGGTGTCGGGGGAATTTCATCCCTCGAAGGTGGTCACAAAACGGACCATAAGCGGCATGATGGCCTTATGACCACAGATATGGATATTGCGCTCAACGCCGAGCTCGACTCGATCATCGATATCGCCGCCGGCCTGGGTCTGAAATCACAGGACATCATCCCCTTCGGATGGACGAAGGCTAAGGTCCCCATCGACGTTCTCGACAAGGCTGCCGAGACCACAACAGAGGGTCACCTCATCCTCGTCACCGCGATGAGCCCGACACCCGCAGGTGAGGGCAAGACCACGACGAGCATCGGGCTGGCCGACGGGCTCAACGAACTCGCACGGGCAAAGCCCGAGGTGGGCAAGGCGGTCCTGGCCCTGCGTGAACCCAGCATGGGTCCGGTCTTCGGGATGAAGGGCGGAGCAGCCGGCGGGGGTTACGCCCAGGTCGTGCCGATGGAGGACGTCAACCTCCACTTCACCGGGGACTTCGCCGCCATCGCCGCAGCGAACAACCTCGCCGCCACAATGCTCGACAACCATATCCACCACGGCAACGAACTCGACGTCGACTCGCGTCGGATCCATATTCGCCGCGTCGTCGACCTCAACGACAGGGCACTGCGCGGAGTCGTCATCGGCCTCGGCGGACTCAACGGGGGAGTGCCCCGTGAGGACGCCTTCGACATCGTCGTCGCCAGCGAAGTCATGGCCGTCTTCTGTCTGTCCACCTCGCTCACCGACCTCAAGGAGCGTCTGGGGCGAATCGTCCTCGCCCACAACCGGAGTCGCGAACCGATCACAGTCAGTGACATCGGCGCGGCCGGGGCGATGACTGCGCTGTTGCGAAGCGCCCTGGCACCCAACTTGGTCCAGACTCTCGAACACTCACCGGCGTTCATTCACGGCGGTCCCTTCGCCAACATCGCCCATGGATGCAACAGCCTGCTCGCGACGAAGGCCGCGCTGTCTCTAGGTGATTGGGCCGTGACCGAGGCTGGATTCGGCGCCGACCTGGGGGCCGAGAAGTTCCTCGACATCAAATGCCGCACCGCCGGTATCTGGCCCTCGGCTGTGGTTGTCGTGGCAACTCTGCGGGCATTGAAGTACCACGGCGGAATCGAGGTGGCCGACGTGCAGACGCCGAACATCGATGCGGTGATCGGCGGCATGAGCAACCTCGAGCACCACTGCGGAAATCTCCTCAACATCTACGGGATCACCCCGGTTGTGTGCTTCAACAGGTTTCCCACCGACACGGACGAGGAGATGGCAGCCGCGATCAAGCACCTGCACGGTCAGGGCATCTCGGCCGTCGAATCGACCCACTGGGCCGATGGCGGCAAGGGTGCGCTGGCGCTGGCCGAAGCGGTCGTCGAGGCTGCTGGTGGTGTGGGAAATGCCGGTGCTGCCGTCGACGATGGCTCAGTGTTCGTCGCGGGAACAGCCTCGGGTGATGCTGAAGCTCCACCACCTGGCTCTTCGTCGAACGCGTCGTCCCGGGCCCAGTACAGCTATGAGCTCGACCGGCCATTGGAGGAGAAGATCCGGACGATCGCACAGCGAATCTACGGTGCCGCCGACGTTGACCTGCCGACGAAGGTCAAGCGCAAGCTGGGGCAATTCACGGACGAAGGGTACGGCGACGCCCCGATCTGCATCGCCAAGACCCAATATTCCCTGAGCACCGATGCCACACTGCGCGGGGCGCCGAAGGAGCACATCATCGCGGTCAAGGATGTGCGCCTATCGGCCGGTGCGGGCTTCGTCGTCGTCATCGCCGGAGACATCATGACAATGCCTGGCCTGCCCAAGGAACCTTCTGCTCTGAAGATCGACGTCACCGAAGACGGGAATATCACCGGGCTGTTCTGAACCCCCCTGGTTCAAGGCAGTGGCGAAGTGATCGGCTGCGTGGCCGTGATCGTCACCCCAGGTCGTTGTCACGCAGTGGTACGCTGCTTCGTCCTCGGCTCCGTCCGCTCAGCTCTGCGTCCAGGGTCTCCTGTGCGTCGCTCATCTGTTCGGCGTACACGGGATCCTGCAGGCGTTGCCACATCACGTCCTCGGGAACGTCCTCGATGTGGCTGGTCACCCACCAGATGTTGCCGAAGGGATCTTTCACGCGTCCACCGCGCTGTCCGAACGCGTTGTTCGCCAGTTCTGTGACCACCTCGGCGCCGGCAGCGGTCGACCTTTCGAAGGCCGCATCAGCATCGGGGACGAACACGCGCAGCAGACTCGGCATGACCGGCCACTCGGGGCGACGGTCGAAGGCGAGCACCACGGTGTCGCCGATCCTGATCTCACCGTGTCCGATGGTGCCGTCCTCGGTGGCCACGCGGGCGAGTTCCTTCCCGTCGAACGCCTGTGCAATGAAGTCGAGGAGCGCGCCGGTGTCGTCGGTGACGACCCACGGTGCGACACTCGTGTATCCGTCGGGGACCGGATTGATCGGAGCGGACATGTCTGAGCCTTCCAACGTCGGTGTCGGGTCGTGACTGACCCTAGACGAGTATGAGGACAGGGAGTGTCCTAGTGCAGCTTTGATGAGGATTGAATCCGCAGTCGCCGTTAGAAACCGGCGGCTTCGGCCCATCGTTGCGGGCTACGAGACTCTGCGTGGTACGAACGTCATCGAATTCAGCCTGCCGGGTGAATGGACTGATCTCATGCCAGCCTGAATCTGCTTCTGGCGAATCGGCGAGAAGGTGTGTCGATTCTGCATCTACTGGGCCATCGAGTCCAGCCAGCTGTACCGCAGTCGAGTCGCTCGTTCCACGCTTGCGGTTGCGGCTGCGAGGCCAAGAGCGATGTTCAGCCACCATGGAAGATCGACAGGCGAGGTGAACTTCCCGAACCGCTCTTCCACCGGCGGGATCTGTGTGAGGTACTCAACGATCTGGGGTATCACCAACAGAACCGCAATGACGAGCACCAGCAGTGAAAGAGCACCGATCAGTCGGCTGCGAACAGGGTGGTCCCGGTCCATTCGAGCCCGTCGCCCCTCTGCGGACTTCTCGTCGGGCACGAGCTGTCGGTCGGATCCATTGTCCGAAACATAGTGACACCGCCTCATCCCGAACGCTGACGGCATCACTTCGATAAATCCTGCTTCCACGGGAAAGGCCGCAGGCAAGGTCGAAACTGCATGATGTCGGCCGTCAAGGTAGAGATGAGCCTTGCCCTTGCCATCTTCTGTTGCGATGCGCTGCCAATAGGGCACATCGACCGCATAGACCTGGCCAGGGCCCTGCTCGCCGTCGACCTCCCGGGGAAGATAGAACAGCGCCCGGGACAACATCTGCCACCAACGGAAGGGCTTCAGGGCCCGGCCGTTGCCGTCTTTGATGCGCTTTGCGGCCCGCTGTCTTCTTTGGTTCTTCGACACAGTTATTCCTCCACCTGACCTGAATCAGGTTCATTGTGTGAGCCCTCCGCGTGGGAACCAGCTTCATCGCTTTTCAGGAGGTGTTCCAGCAGTTGAAGTACTCGCAGTTGTGCGGGGTTGTACAGCTTCGTTAGAGCTTGCCCAAGGGTGCGCGCGGCCGTTTTCGGTCCTAGTGGGGATCGTCGAAGAGGATTGATCAGCTGCGGGTGATTCTTCTGAATCGTTTGCGTCACCGGCACCAGCTGGTGGGCGAGGTCGACGACGCGGGTTTCGTCCGCATGCTCAGGCAAGCGGTCGAACTCTTTATCTGCCTCCGTGGGCTCGGACAACGCTTGTCGGAATGCTGTGAGCGCAGCATCGTCGAATACTTTCGCGTAGATCGCGAGAAGCGACCTCTGGGTTTCGGAGAAATCCGAAGCGATCGCGGCAAAACCTGGCGAGGTGACCGCCGGCACCTGGTGCGTGAGAATCAGAGCAAGGTCAGCGCGCACTCGGCTCAGACGGTCAATGGTCCCTTCGAGGTGTGCGTCGAGGCTGCGCATCGCCTGAAGTGAGTCCGTATCGGAGCGATCCATGGCTGCGATCTGCGACAGGGAGATACCAAGCTCAGTGAGCCTCTTGATCTCAATCAGTCGAATCAGATGCGTGACCTCATAGTGCTTGTAGCCATTGGCAGCACGATCAGGCTGAGGGAGCAGCCCGACCTTGTGATAGTGCCGGATGGAATTCACCGTCGTGTTTGCAATTTCAGCGAGTTGTTGGGTACTCCACGTCATTTCGGTCCTCTCCTCTGAGCCTGCGGTGCTGGCCGTCATCGGTCACACAGACCGATCACGATGCGAAGAGCAGGGGCACCAGGTAGGTCAGCGAGAAGGCCTCATAGACCGCGCCGATGATCAGCAGCATCAGTGCCGGGAGTGCGAGCCAGCCGAATCGCTGCAGGCCACGAAGGTAACCCCATCGTCTGTTTGCGGCATCGACGGTTCCCGGTTTGAGCCAGCAACGGCCGAGAATGAACGAGCCGAGCAGCAACAGAATATACGCCTGGAACTCAATGAGCATAGTGAGCGAATGAGGGATGAGCGTCATCGCCGCGGCGTGATCGACCGGAGCGAGCGTGATGCCGGTCTCGACGGTGAAGTACGCGAACACCGCGAGTCCACCGAACGGTACGATCATGGACGGCAGCAAGATCGACGCCAGGGCGACCTTCACAATGTTGACGAAGAAGATGGTCAGAGCGAACAGCCACGGGGTCGCGAGCAGTGAGACGACCAGGTCCGTTGTCCCGCCGGCGTCCATCGAATTCGAGAGTGCCGCATTCAGTCCTGGAAACAACATTCCCAGAGCCACTCCCAGGAGCAGAAGTCCGTATGCCATGGCATTGAGAAGTAAGTACGGTCGCAGTTCGGTACGGATGATGTGGAACGGGGTGCGAAGCACTCGCATGTGACTTAACTCCAAAGTTCGACAACTGAGGTGCCACCCGATTTGGCTGCACAGCCCTAGTCGAAACCATGTGCTAGGCACAGAGTCAAGTCCTGCTGGTGTGTTTGTTCGATGGTGTGGAGAGCGACGCCTGCGATCGGCCAAGCTCAACCTAGCCGACGAGGTTGGTGTGTCAAGGAGATGGGGCCTCGGTCATCGCGGGGCACCTCTAGCGGCGAGGTTTCTGCAGCCAGGGTCGGAGCAGTCGGGTGCTCACCGGCAGGAATATGTATGTCATCAATGGCGTGAGAATGCAGATGTTGAGCAGCACCGCGAGGACTGTCGGCCAACTCTCGAGGTGAGGCATGAGGAGCAACGTCGAGAGCAGGCTCAGCGGGAAGAACGGGAGGAAGATGCTCACCGCCTGCTTCCACCGAGGGGGAACGACTGTTTCAGGGATCGTCCGGGTCTCCTCTCCCTGTGGTTCGAACCATCCCTCGATGCCGGTGCGATGCTCAACTCGCGTGGTCTCGACGAGTTCGGCCGCGCTGTCGATCCACCAGCGGCGATCTTCGGACTCGTCCCAGGCTCGCAGCGACTTCTCATCAGCGAACCGGTAGAGCACGTGCCACTCATCGGAATTGGCTGATGCCCTGATCCACCCGGACCCCAGATAGCCGCGCCGTTCACGCACCAGCTCCTGCCCGGCGTGCACCCAGGCATTGAAACGGCGATGATGTTCGGGCAGGACGGTGCGCGTGATCGACACAGTGATCGGAGAGTGGTGTGACATAGGGGCGATTTTAGCCAATTCTGCCCTGGCAGGCTTCTGGTCAGTCGCTTCCGCTCACGCGTGCGAAGATCCGATCGAGTGATCGGGAGAGTGCGGCGTGGTTGTTCGCGTCCATCCACTCCCGGTGGAGCATCTCGTTGAGGCCGCCAGGGGTCTCATGGCCTTTGACCAGATCAGAGAAGGCGGTGTCGGTAGTCGCGAGGGTATTGCCCAAACCGGCGAATTGGCCGCGTACGATGCGTTCGGCAGCTGCTCTCTCCCATCCTTGTTCGACGAGCCAGTCGGCAATGCCCTGAAGAAAGGCATAGTAGGACGACATCGTGGCTGTTGTGGCGGACAAGGTGCTGAAGAGTTCTTCGGTCGCTGCCACAACGGTGCCGCCGAGGGAATCGAAGAACCTCTCGACTTCCGAGTGGCCAGGGTAGACCGGGGTGACACCGCGGCGTTCGCGCACGGGCGGCAGCGGGATGACGCGCACGATGCTCGGACTCTTCGGAAGAAGCGAGGCGAGGGTATCGGTTGAGATCCCCGCGATCGCGCTCACGACGGTGCGGTCGGCCGGAATGCTGAGCTCGGAGAGTACCTCTTCAGTCTGCTCAGGCAGCACGGCCAGGATGATGTGTTCGCTGCGATCAACGACGTCCTGATTGCTCGTGCACACCTCGACTCGGTCGAAGTCGCTGGCAAGTTGTGCCGAACGTTGGGCATTCCGAGGGGAGAGGAAGAAATCCGGGTGGTCATCGCGTGAGCACGCACCTTGCACTATCGCCGAGGAGATCTCGCCGACTCCGATGATCCCGATGCTTGTGCTCATGAACTGCCTCCTGGAAACGCCGTTGAGAAGATCGGCGTGGAGATCCCGCCTCGTCCATTCAATAGCATTCATGTCCGGCCGCGTCCAGAACCGATGACGCTCTAGCGGGCCTCGATGACCTTCTTGATTGCTTTGAGAGTCTCGGGGATTCCTGAGCGCGCAGCTGAGGTTCGTTCGGCGATCTGCTCGGCGGCTTGGTCCTGGTACTTCTCGCCGAAGAAGGCTTGGCCCTCCGGTAGGAACTCCCACGATTCGGTGAGCAGCGTGCCGCCTTCTGCTTCCTGCATACTGTAGGTCCAGTGAACCCGGCCCGGTCCCACGCTCCACCCGAACGCGCGTCCCTCATCGGCGACGATGACCTGGCTGCGGGTCTGCCACTCGCGATCCGGTGTGACGTTGCGTCCGGTGAACCAGGCTCCGATCCGAGGACCGTCGCCCTCGTCCCACCAGCACTCCCTGCATATCGGTGACCATTCGCCGGATCGAGTCACGTCTGAAACGGTTGCGTAGACGGTTGCAGGGTCGGCCGCAACGAGGATGGAATCGGCGAATGTGAGAGATTCGGTCATGCTGGCAACTCTACCGATTTCTCAGGCCTGCGCCGACTCGCAGCGTGTCATCGCTGTGCCCAGTGCGCCGCGCTGAGGCTGGGCTCAGGCGAAGGAGTCGAGGACGGCCTCAGCGGCTGCCGCGACAAGGGCCGGGCCGTCCTCGGAGTCAGAGTCCTCGCTCTGTGTGAGTACGGTGATGATGATCGGATCTTCGTCGGGAGGGTAGACGACGGCGATGTCGTTCTGGATTCCATCCGAGTGGCCTGACTTGTCCTTCACCGTCCATCCCTTCGGTGCGCCGGCGCGGATGAGGGGATCGCCGGTCTCATTGTCCGACATCCATTCGAGGAGCACCTCACGGTCGTCTTCGGGCAGACGGTCGGGGTCGAGCAGCCCCTGCAGGTCAGCGGTGTAGGCCTTGGGAGTCGTGGTGTTGTCGGAGCTGTCGGGGTCGACGTCGTTGAGCTCCGGTTCCTCGTCGATGACCTCGGTGGTCGGATCGCCGGCGTCTTCGAGAGCTGCGTCGAGTCCCTGAGGTCCACCGATCTCGTCGAGCACGATGTTCATGGCTGCATTGTCACTGACTCGCAGCGCGCTTTCGGCGACCTCCCTCAGTGGGAGTCCCGTATCGACGTGTTTCTCCGTCACCGGAGTCCAACCGGCCTCGTCGACGTCTGCCTGGGTCCATGTCACCTGTTCGTCAAGGTCAGCGGACGTGGTGCGAGCCAGCAGCTCGGCGACTGCGAACACCTTGAGCGTTGAGGCGAAGCCGAAGCGTTCATCGGACCTGTAGTCGACCCTTGTCCCGTCTCCCGTGTCGACGGCGCTCACTCCGATTCGTGCTGTGAAATCCTCTTCAAGGGATTCGAGCTCGCCGTTGATCTTCTGTTGGCTGGTGTGGTTCGGATTCGGTGTCTGGGTACCCGGTTCCGATTTCGCATCCGCAGGTGAGCAGCCTGCGACCAGCGCGCAGGTCAGTGTCGTTGCAGTCAGCAGTCTCCAGGGTCGTACGTTCATCGGATTGATCCAATCTCTCGTCGGTCTCTTCAGCCCTGTCGGGCTGGGTGGACACCACTCTTCTGCACTCTTCTCATACTGTCGAAGATCGGTTCTTACATATCCATATCAAAAACGCATATCATGAGGTGATGGACCTCGTTGAAGCCTGTCGCACATTCACTGCGGTCAGCGAACTCGGCAGTATGACGCTCGGAGCCGCGGCGAATGGTGTTCCGCAGCCGGTGGCCAGTCGTCGCATTGCCGGACTCGAGAGACAGTTCGGAGCCCGCCTGTTCGAGCGGACCGGTCGAGGAGTGAGTCTCACACCGTTCGGGCGGGACATGCTGTCCTCTGCTGCTCGGCTGGTCGAGCTGGCCGACGAGATGATGCTCGATGCCGACCGGGCGAAGCTGCGGCCGGTGTCTCTGGCGGTGCCCGACTCGTGCTCGACCCGAAATCTTGCTGTACTGGCCGCCTCGGCGAATACTCGTGGACTGCGCATCGACTTCTATCCCGGCCCGCCGAGACGAAGAGTCGAGGACCTCTCTGCTCGACGAGTCCGAGCAGCGCTTCGATCCGTTCCCGCGGCTGAGGGGAGATGGACGGTTCAGCTGGGGTGCGCCCACCGTTCCGAGAGCTTGCCTGCTGTGCGCGTTGCCGATCTGCGACGATCTCGCGCGCCGATTCCAGGAAGCGGAGCCAGGCTGGCCGGTCAGAGGCTGAGGCTGCTCAATGAAGATGATGTCCCGCACGTGCGAGGTCGTATCCGCAGAGCATCCGAAGAAGCCGGTCTTCTTCCCTATCAGGTGGTCGTCGGGCCCTCTGATCCCGCAGCTGTCGCTGGAGTCCTCGCCGACGGTGATCTGCTGATCTGCCCTATCGATGAAGCCAGGCAGCTTGGTCTCTCGTGGTCCCCGCTGGTCGACCCCGTTGTGGAGCGAGGATATGTGCTCTCGGCCACCTCAGCAGAAGATGCCTCGGCGCTCGGGGAATTCGGTGAGGAGATCGCAGACTGCCTGGGTGGCACCCCGAACCGTGCGTCTGAGGCTGAGCCGGCGTTCGGTGATACTGCGGCAGGGGAGGCCAGATGACGACCGCAGCGCACCTCGTCAGGGAGGTCGGTGATCAGCTCGAGGCAGCCGGATTGCGGGCCCGGATCGTGGTCAGGGACCTCGACTCGCAGGCTGAGATCTCAGTAGGATCCGACGCTTCCCTGCCGCTGGCCTCCGTTGTGAAAGTTCCGATTGCCCTCGCAGTGCTCAGCCGCATCGCCAGTGGGAAGCTGGACGCTGATCATCAGGTGCTCGTTGAACCTGGCCGATTCAAGCCGGCGAGTTCGACGGGCGCGAGTCGCTTTCGCCATCCTGCGTGGATTGCCGTTGATGACCTGCTCATGCTCTCGGTGTGCTTCAGCGACAACACGGCCACCGATGCTCTGCTCCAGCTTGTGCCCATCGAAATGGTCCAACGCGAACTCGTGGACCTGGGGTTCGGCGAGATCCAGGTCAGACACCATCTCGATGCTCTTGTGAGGACACCGCTGGAGAGTCTTCCGTCTCCGGAGGCTCACTTGGCCTTCGAGCTTGCGCACGCGGGTCTCTCAGCCGGAGCAGGCCATAGGATCTGGCAACTCGACTCTGCGCAGGCGAATGTTGCCACAGCCTCCGTGCTGACAGAACTTCTTGCTCAGCTGTGGCGTCCCGATCGCATCAGTCCTGCGGTTGCCTCCCGCTTGCGTGAGCTCATGGCAGGCAACGTCGTGCGCCACCGCTTGGCACCTGACCTTATGTCCGATGCGGCTCGGTGGTCATCGAAGACGGGGACTCTGCTCCACCTTCGGCACGAGATCGGAGTTGTCGAGCACGCCGATGGGCAGACGATCGCTGTCGTCGTCCTCAGCGAGTCGAGAAACCCGGCCGCTGTGCAGCCGGCTGCGGAGGCGGCTCTTGGGGCGGCCGCTCGGGCACTGCACGATTCGCTCAGATGAGGTCTTTCTGCCTCGTGCGAGTCCTCGGCCAACATGCAATCACTGATCGAGTCACCTGTCCCGGTTGTGCTCACTCAAAACAGATCCGAACCTCAGACCCGATCCGTTCGGAAATGTGCTCAACGGTTGGCGCCTTCTCTTCGAAGATCGTCAAGATTTCGAAGAGAAGGCGCCAACCGTTGATTCCAGTGACTGCTCAGATCGCAGATGAGGCGGGGTGGGTTCAGAAGCTCGGCAGAACCGATCCGTCGGACCACTTCTTCTCGATGAACTTCTTCACCTCGGGGGAGTGGAGGAGCTCGTCGAGCTTCTTGATGTTCTCATCGTCCTTGTTCGCGGTGCGCGCGGCGAGGAAGTTGCCGTAGGGGTTGTCTTCGGCCTTCTCCAACAGGATGCCGTCCTTAGCTGGGCTGAGTCCCGCTTCGAGGGCGTTGTTGCCGTTGATGACCGAGGCATCGACGTCTTCGAGGGTGCGCGCCAGCTGAGCGGCGTCGGCCTCGACGAACTCGACCTTCTTCGGGTTGCCCTCGACATCGGAGAGCTTCGCATCGACCGCGTCGACACCGTCCTTGAGAGTGATGACCTTGGCCTCTTCGAGCATCTTCAGTGCACGACCCTGGTTGGCCGGATCGTTGTTGATGCCGATCTTCGCACCCTTGGGCAGGTCACCCACGTCCTTGATGTCGTTGGAGAACAGGGCGAAGGGTTCGAGGTTGATCGGGTCGAATGCGGTGAGCTCGTAGCCCTGGCCTTCGACCTCGGAGTCGAGGTAGGGCTTGTGCTGGAAGTAGTTGGCGTCGATGTCACCATCGGACAGTGCCTTGTTCGGCAGCGTGTAGTCCGTGTATTCGGTGACCTCGATGTCGAGGCCGGCATCCTCGGCGAGATTCTCATCGACGAACTTCAGGATGTCGCCCTGCGGCACCGGGGTGGCACCGACGGTGAGCTTGGTGATGTCGCCGTCCTTCTCGCCGACGGAATCAGAACCGCCGCCGACGAGGCCGCAGCCCGAGAGCAGCAGGGTCGCACTCGCAGCGATGGCGATGAGCTTGGTCTTCATGGTTCTCCTTGATTTCAGTGAGTCGTCAGAGTGGCGTGCTTCGTTTCAGTGACGAGATTTCAGGTGGTGCAGCCTCAGCGGTGGTCGACAGCGCGGGCGATGCGGTCACCGATGAACTGGATGAGTGTGACGATGAGGACGAGGACGATGATGCAGGCGATCATGGTGTCCGCCTGATAGCGCTGGTAGCCGTAGGAGATTGCCAGTGCACCGAGTCCGCCACCGCCCACGGCACCGGCCATGGCCGTGTAGGACACCAGGGTCACCGAGGTGACCGTTGCCGCTCCGATCAGGCCGGGCTTCGCCTCGGGGACGTAGACCTGCCGGACCACCTGTCCGTTCGACGCCCCCATCATCAATGCCGCCTCGACCTTCCCTTCCGAGACCTCACGCAGGGAGTTCTCGACGAGGCGGGCATAGAAGGGGATCGCACCGATGGTCAGCGACACCACGGTCGCCTGCCAGCCCAGGGCCGAGCCCACGACGAAGCGGGCGAAGGGGATGAGGGCGATGATGAGGATGATGAAGGGTATCGAGCGCGTGATGTCGACGATGATCGACAGCACTCGGTAGAGCACGGGGCGCGCTTTGAGCCCGCCTTTTGAGCTGGTGAACAGCCAGATTCCCAGCGGCAGTCCGATGAGGACGGCCAGCCCGGTCGACCACAGGGTCATGAGCAGGGTCTCGATGGTTGCAGGCAGCATCTGCTGCGTGATCGCCGGGTTGTCGAACCACATGGGGTCGTTCATCAGGCTGCCACCTCCGCATAGATTCCGTCGGCTTCCAAGGCCGTGATGAGTTCCTTCGACGCAGCGGCAGAGCCGACCGTGAAGCGGATCCGCCCAACTTGTCTGCCCTCGATGGTCTCGACGGCACCGGCGAGGATCGCATCGGCACCGACTCCCACGGACTGGGCGCGGGTGAGGACATCCGGCAGGCTGGTGCCGGCCAGGGAGACCTCGACGAGTCGGACAGCCCCGGACTCGGAACCCTCAGCCGTACCCTTGTCATCGAGGCCGATGGGCGGAAGGGGGACGAGATCCTTGGCCAGGGTCGAGCCGGGCTCGGAGATCACCTCGGCGAGTTTGCCGGTCTTGGCCACGCGACCATCGGCCAGCAGGGTCACCGAGTCGCAGATCTCGCGGATGACGGACATCTCGTGGGTGATGATGAGGACGGTGATGCCCAGGCGATCGCGCAGGGAGCGGATGAGGCCCAGGATCTGGTCCGTGGTGGTGGCATCCAGCGCCGAGGTGGGCTCATCGCACAGCAGAACCTTGGGTTCGGCAGCCAGCGCCCGGGCAATGCCCACGCGCTGCTTCTGTCCGCCGGAGAGCTGGGCGGGGTAGTTGTCGGCGCGGTCGCCGAGACCCACGATCTCGAGGAGCTCACGGGCCTTGGCCAGACGTTCGGACTTGGAGACGCCGGCGATCTGGAGTGGATGGGCCACATTGTGCAGGGCGGTGCGTGAATCGAGGAGGTTCACGTGCTGGAAGACCATGCCGATGCTGCGGCGAGCCTCGCGCAGTCCCGAACCGGACTGGTCGGTGATGTCCACCTCGTCGATGGAGACAGTGCCGGAGCTCGGACGTTCGAGTCCGGTCAGACACCGGATGAGCGTGGATTTGCCGGCACCGGAGCGGCCGACGATGCCATGGATCTCTCCGGCGGGGACCGACAGATCGATCTCCTCCAGAGCGACGGTGTCTCCGAACACCTTCCGCAGACTGCGCAGCTCGATCACAGGCGTCTCCTCTTGTGGGTGGGATGGGGGAATGGCGACATGAGCCTACGGTTCAGTAGCGCCGATGATTCAGCATGTCAAGAAGGCCGCTCTGCCTCGGGCACGGGCGTCATAAAAAGACGCACAACCAGCCGTTCGTGACCAAGGACACGCGGTTTCGGTGTGATGGGCCACCTCGGCGGGTTCGGTGGACAACCTCGGCGGGGGAAGTGACGAGAGTGTGAACGTTGGCGGAAGCTGAGGGAAAGCCGCGGCGCAGTTCGCGTTCTCGTAACCTCACCGTCACTTCGCGCCCGTATTCCTGAGTAGCTAAGGCTCATGGCCGCTTGCTGTCTCGGCACAGTGGTCTGGCGAGGACGACGATAGGAATACCGCATGCTCGAGGACACCACCAGGATCGCTGCGATCGTCCCCTGCCACAATGAGGAGATCACGGTGGCGACGGTGGTCAACGACCTGAAGAAGGCCGTCCCCGGGATCACCGTCTACGTCTACGACAACTGCTCCACCGACCTGACTTCGCAGAGAGCCGCCGAGGCGGGCGCGATCGTTCGCAAGGAGAACTCACCGGGCAAGGGCAACGTCGTCAGGCGTGCCTTCGCCGATATCGAGGCCGACATCTACGTGATGATCGACGGCGATGACACCTACGAGGCCTCCCACCTTCCCGAGATGATCGAGACCCTGGTCTCCGGGCCGTATGACCATGTGCTCGGGGTGCGCCAGGACAATCAGGAGTCCACCTCCTACCGGCCAGGCCACGAAGCCGGGAATATGATGTTCAATCGGCTCACCGGGTGGCTGTTCCAATCCCAGGTCACCGACATGCTCTCCGGCTACCGGGTGTTCTCCCGCAGGTTCGTGAAGTCGTTCCCCGCGATCAGCAAGCGCTTCGAGATCGAGACGGAGCTGACCGTGCACATGATGTCGCTGCGTCTGCCCAGCACCGAGGTGCCCATCGACTTCCGTGACCGTCCTGACGGCAGCGAGTCCAAACTCTCGACGTTCAAAGACGGGTTCCGCATCCTCGGCCTCATCTCCGCACTGGTCAGACACGAGCGGCCGAGGCTGTTCTACGGTGTCATCACCACGATCCTGGCCGCGTTGTCTCTGCTGTTCGGATTGCCCGTGGTCTGGGAGTTCTGGCAGACCGGACTGGTGCCCAGGTTCCCGACGGCTATCCTGGCCGCTGCCCTCATGGGACTGGCCTTCCTGCTCGGCAGTGTGGGACTGACCTTGGACGGTCTGCGCCGTGCTAGGCGGGAGACTTCGCGGTTGGCCTACCTGGGGCTACCGGCGGTCAGCGTGCCTGAAGCCAGCACCTCGGAACGAGACCTGCCGCGGCAAACGCTTCGGCAGTCGCCAGCAACGAGGACCTCGCTCGCCTCATGACGGCACCGAAACCACCGAAGCTGCGAGGCTTCCTCGCCTCGGCGCTTGCCTGGGACGTCTTCCTCGCGCTGCTGACATTTGCGCCCTCCCTGGTCTTCATCAAGCTCTTCTTCCCAGGGCGGGCCAACGTCGACATCGGCAACCAGTATGCCCAAGCCACGGGCGATATCCCGTTCTCCGACTGGCACCCGCCGGTGATGAGCGCCGTGTGGCGAGGTCTCATCAGCATCACCGGTGCAGCCGGAAGCCTGTTCGTCCTGCAAGTCGGCATCCTCGCGCTCGCCTGCTGGGGCCTCGGTGTGATCGTGCACCGATGGGGAGCACCTCGGTGGGTGTCGCTGCTCGGGCCGGCGATCATGGCCGCCCCGTGGGTGGTGTCGCAGATGACGACGATGTGGAAGGACACGCAGATGGCTGTGGCCATACTGCTGGCCGTGGTTCTCCTCATCATCACCCGATTCATCCCGAAGACGTGGCTGCTCTGGATTCCGGCTCTGGTGCTGCTCGTGTATGCGTTCGGTCTGCGGAAGAACGCCATCTTCGCCATCGTCCCGATCGCCGTGTACATCGGATACCTGATGGTCAAGCGGCTGCGCAGCAGTCGACGCTTCGCCACGTTCGCAGGAGGGGCCGGTGCCCGGTTCGCCGCACGGCGGGGGGTGGCCACAGCAGTGGCCTCGCTGCTGGTCCTCATCGTCCTGGGCGCGGGCCTCAAGGCCACGGATGCGGCCATCGAATCCCAGGAGGACGTGGCGGCGACCGGTCAGATCTCGCAGATCTTCCTCGACGACGTCATGTTCTCCGTGCCCAACGGCGATCTCCAGGCCTCGGACGCCCCAGCCGAGCTCAAAGACAAGATCAGCACGGCCAGAGACAAATGCCTGGACAAGGGCGAGATCTGGGACGCCTACTGGAACTGCTACGGCAAGGGCGCAACAGGGAAAGATTTCGAACCGATCGCCCACCAGGATGAGTTGAAGGACCTGTGGTTGAGCGAGGTCATCACCCACCCGCTCCGTTATGTCGAGTACCGATCCGCCGTATTCTCCTTCTACTTCTTCTCTTCGGCCCTCGAGTATTGGCCCGCCGAGTGGCACTTCGACGCGGCGAAGGCCGGTCTCAAGCAGGGGGGCGTCAAGGCCGACTACATCGTCAAGCCCTATGTCGAGGATTTCGCACTCGACACGTTCCCGATGCTGTTCAAGCCCTGGTTCTGGACCCTTCTCGCAGGTCTCCTCCTGATCTTCGCTTACCGCGCACGAGCCCGACATGCGAGGTCGGTGAAGGCTGTCGGGGCTCGGACCTTCTGGCCCGAGATCACGATGCTGTCCACCTCGGCGCTGTTCTATGTGTTCGGATACTTTCCGATCGTCCCGTCGAACCATTTTCGGTACACGTTCTGGCCGGCGCTCGCCGTGACCACCGCACTGCTCTTCGTCCTGGCGATGTGGCGGGCTCAGCGAGGTCCGGCAGTCCTGCGAGCACCGGCGACCCGGCAAACATCTGGAGGTCGGCAATCGCCTGCAGCCACAGACGCCTCAGATCCGGGGAAGGCCCCGTGATCACCGGGCACGCCGCGATCGAGGACATTCAGCGAGTCCGAAACCTGGCCGATTAGACTCGGTGACTGTAATGAAAGAGTCTTTGTCGGCCCGTGTGCGGCGCCTCGCGGCGGAAGCGTTCAAGTTTCTCACTGTCGGTGGTTTGGGATACATCGTCGACGTGGGACTCTCCAACGTCCTCGCCTACGGCCTGGGATCGATCCCCCCACTGCTCGAGGGCAGCCCCATCAAGGCCAAGATCGTCTCCACCATCATCGCCATGATCGTGGTGTGGATCGGCAATAAGCTCTGGACCTACGGGGACCGGACCACCGATTCGAACCTGCGCGGCATTCTGCTCTTCGCGGCCGTCAACCTGGCCGGAATGGCCATCTCCGTCATCCCGTTGGGCGTGACCTGGTACCTGTTCGACATGCGTGACCAGCTGACCTACAACATCTCGACGAATATCATCGGTGTCGGCCTGGCCATGATCTTCCGCTTCTACGCCTACCGGACGTGGGTGTTCAAGGATGCCTCCCGGGACGCCGAGGTGGTTGTGGAGCTGGACGAGCCCCGCACCGTTCCCGACGACCGTCAGTAGGGTTGCAGCGCTGACTTCATCGACACAACGGTGGAGCTTCGAGCCTCCTGTGCGGGCACCGTCGTTTCGGCGCTCCACCGTTGTGCCGTAGCGAGGACTGACGCGACTGGGAGCCGAAGCCTATAGTTGGGCAAACCAGGAAGCGGGAACATCAGCGACTGGTGTGGAGGCACAGGTAATGAAGACAGCGGAGTCCTACTTGGGCAGGACCTGAAGTCCTCAAACGTTCCGATGGAGCACGGAGCAAGTAGTGCATCGTTGCTTGCGGGACTACGAGCAAATAGAGGGGAAATGTGATGAGTGAAAAGGCGACGACCGTCGACGAATATCTTGATGGTGTTGATCCGGCGTTCCGAGCGGAGCTACAACGGATTCGTGCGCTCGTAACCGAGCTCGTGCCGAACGTTGAAGAGTCGATAAGTTACCGCATGCCAACACTGAAATACAAAGACCGCGCATTGGTATATTTCACCGCCTCGAAGAAACACATGAGCCTATTCCCCTCGTCTTGGGCGATCGAAGAGTTCAAGGACCGACTAGAGGACTACAAGACCACTGTGCACGCGATTCAGTTCACGCTGGCGAAGCCGCTGCCCACCGACCTGATCGAGGACCTCGTGTGCTTCCACCAGCGCCAGATTGACGAAAACCGACAATGAACAATCCCCATATGGCCGTCCATGGGCGACGAATGCGAAGACCTCGCTTGGGCTCAGGACATGTTCGTCGACAGTGTTCGTGCGCGCAAAGGTGATCTGACGATCATCGAGCTTCCTGCGGCAGAACACAGATTCGAGAACTCAGGCCATGTTGATGGTCGGCGAGCAGGAGGCGACCGGCTATGAAACTGGTTGAGAGCCTCCTGCTCAGCAGACTTGCAACACCTCGGCTACCAGGGATGAGGTGCGTCGACAACTACTTCCTCAAGCGACGATAGGCGCGAGCCGACAAGGGCAGGAACACGGCGGTGATTGCCAATGGCCAAGCGATTGCAGCAAGCAGGCTTGAATCAGTCAGCCATCCACTTGTGACGCCTGTGGGGTTGCCGAACAGTTCCCTGGCTGCCGTCGCTGTTGCCGATATGGGATTCCACGCTGCAACCGCGCCTAGCCAGTCGGGCATGAATTCCGGAGCGACGACGACATTCGACAGGAAGCCGACTGGCCACACCAGGACCTGGAGAATTCTCGGAGGACTATTTCGTGAAGGGCAACGCCTGCGTGGCAAGCCTCAGCGTGTCGATCTCACGCGTCAGAGCCGATTCTGCAGTTGGCAGCGCTCTGCTGACGACGAGGCCATTGACCACACTGAGAAGGAAATGCGCCCTGGCCCTGTTGTCACCTTCTTCCAACGCCCGCTGCTCAACGAGGATTGCGAGCCACGTCTCCACGCGGCGCGCGGCCTGTTCTTCAAAGGCAATGTGTGTCGCGCGGATGTCGTCAGGAGCTTCTGGACTGATGTAGTTCCGGTACAGCTCGCTCCATCGAATCCGGGCCTCATCTCCTGTACCGATGGCAGCGACGAGCCTGCCCAAATTGTCGACGAGGCGTTGTCTTGCCGGTAGCGCCGTGTCGTGAATGCGATCGTCGGGCATTGCCGAGTCATACATCGAGGCAAGTACGGCATCGAGTAAAACTCGTTGCGTCGGGAAGTAGTGTCGCAAAGTTCCCATCCCGACCCCAGCCCGTGCAGCCACTGCACGGACAGTCAGGCGTTGCTCTCTTCCCTCCTGAACCATCGATGTGGCCGCGTCCAGGATCTTGCGTTGTGTGCTCATGATTTCTCCCCCCCCCCCCGAATTGAAGCAACATCATGCTAGCACGTTGTGCTAGTCTTCGATTAGCACAACGTGCTAACTGACTATGACGAATGGAGCCGACATGACCACAACATTGCCCTCCGCCCGTACTCGACCCGTCGCCGGCACGATCACCCTCTGGGCGATGCAAGTATTGCTGGCCCTTATCTTCGGGTTCATGGCTTTTCCGAAGGCGATGGGCAACCCGATCGCCGTCGCGCCGTTCGACTTGATTGGGCTCGGTATCCCCGGCATGGTTGTCGTCGGATGGCTGGAACTCGCTGGGGCAATCGCTCTGCTGATCCCCCGGTTGTGCGGCCTCGCTTCGATCTGCCAAGTCCCGCTCATGATCGGCGCGACGATCCTGAGTGCCCTAGTCACTCCGAACTTGGTCGTCATTCCTGCACTTACCTTGGGGCTGGTATGTATCGTGGCCTGGTTCCGTCGCTATGACACCGTTGCTCTGATTCAGATTGTTCGTCGCTGATGCACACTGCCGGGGGAGAGTACCGTCCGGACTCTTCTGTTCGCGCCGACGAAGAATGCGACCCGCCGAACCTCTCGCCAGGAAGGACAGATATGACCGTGTACTCCCCAGGAGATGCTGACCGTACGACCAAAGAGCCCTCTCCTCGGCACACTGCTCCGCGCCCCAACCCAGACAGAGCCGTCCCAGAACGCGTCTCGGCAGCCGGTGTGGCGCCGGGCTGGCGCGAGCTGGTCGTCGCAGTCCTCGCGTACCTGGCTACGTATGGGCTCGTGTTCCTGCTCCTGCCGCTGATCGCAGACGATGCCGTGACGGGCGTTGTCGGACTGTTCGTCTCCGGGGCCATGGGAATCGTGGCGTTCTTGGCCGCATGTCTCGTTCGACGCCGCAGGCTCAGTATCTTCGGGATCCGTAGAGCTCGACCGCGCTTCCTCTGGATGGGTGTCGGCTTCGGGCTCGCGGCCTATCTGCTGGGGGTGGTTGCCGCATTTGTGTACATCGCGGCAACAGGGGACGCCCAGAACGTTCAGACCAGCTATCAATCCGCTGCTCGGGGCAGTGCCGGATTCCTCGTCCTGACGCTCGTCGCTGGCTCCATTGTCACGCCGATCGGTGAAGAACTGATGTTTCGCGGTGTGGTCGCCAACGTGCTGTTTGCTCGACTCACGGCGTGGGTGGCGGTCCCGCTCAGCGCTCTGATCTTCGCCGTTGCCCACGGCATCAACCCCGTCTTTCCCGTCGCTTTCGTCGTCGGAGTTCTCGCGGCCCTGCTGTTCACGTGGTCGGGCTCGATCTGGCCCGGGGTCATCCTTCATGGGGTCAACAACGCCACAGCGCTGGTCGTTCCGTTGGCGATCTCGAGCTGGGTCCAGTCGGTTCCGTTCGGATGGGTGAGTCTCAGAGAGTAATGGCAATGCTCCTACGCCCGGGACGAAATCGACCTGGCCGCTGAGTAGGCAAACGTGATGCGATTGTGCGAGGCAGCTGACCGCCCCAGGTGGCGGGTAGGCGCCCCCGTGGGGAGCATCTCCTCTCTGCCGATGAGAACAGCGGCGCCGGCCCGCGCAGAACCTCAGGCGAAACGACGAACGAAGGCGCGCTGCCGGTCGTTCATGTCACGTTCTGCGAGTGTGAGTAGCAGACTGGATTCCCTTTCCGTGACGGTCGGCACCTGGCTGAGGAACTCCGAGACGATGCCCTCAATGTCCGCTGCGAGATCGTCGAGTTCGGCGGTAGTCGTGTTCTCGTCGATGGCCTCGAACTGCGTCTGCGCTGCAACGAGCCGGGATCGCACCTCGGGGCACTGCAGTGTCTCGGCCAGACGATCGGCGCGCTCGTCGTCTCCGTACAGGTGAGCGAAGAGGGTCGAGGCAGAGACATCCGACGGTGTCGTGACGAGCGCAGCGGCCAACTTTGACAGCCCGATGCGTCCGGCAGCGCGTGCTGCGGCCAGGCGCTCCCGCTGGGCGGTGAGGGCCGCGATGCGCTGACCAAGTGCTGCATCAACCTCGTCGAGGGTCTCGTCCCCCGACGCGCCAAAGCCAGCGACAACGGCGCCAGCGTGCTCCAGAGAAAGACCAGACTGGGTGAGCTGACGGATCCGCACCAAAGCGACGAGGTGGTCAACCGTGTAATCCCCGTATCCGTTGGCGCGGCGTTCAGGCTCGGCAAGGACACTCTTCTGGGTGTAGTAGCGGATAGTCCGGACAGTCACGCCGGCGAGATCCGCGAGTTCTCCGATGCGCATCGGTAGTCATCTTACAACTGTCGACTTGACCACGACGTGGCGTCACGGTTTCAGATAGACGATATGGAACGTATTCGCTTCTTTTACCTTGCTTCTTTCGCCATGTCGCTCTTAGGTAACTCGATCACCGCGATCGCATTGCCACTGGTGGTGCTGTTCACCACCGGCAGCCCTGTGGGTGCGGGTGTCGTGGCGATAGCCTCCGCGGTGCCCGCGGCCTTTGCCGGGTTGCTGATGGGCGCGCTCGTTGACCGGATCAACCGCCGAACCGTCGCCATCCTCTCCGATGTCATCTCAGCGGTGGCTCTGCTCATTCTGCCGATCGTGCATCTGACGATCGGGTTGAACTTAGGCTGGTTCATCGCCGTCGCCATTCTGAATTCTTTTGGGGACGTCCCCGGCATCACCGCACGAGAGGCGATGCTGCCAGCGATCGCGAAGGCGGCGAAGCTCGACCCTTCTCGGCTGATCGGCATCCGGGAATCGCTGTCCGGGGCATCGCTGCTGCTCGGACCGGGAGTCGCTGGCATCCTCGTCGCCGCTCTCGAACCGGTCTCAGTGCTATGGATCACCTCAGGTCTGGCGGTATCCGCGGCGCTGCTCACCCTCGTCATCCCGCCTCGCGCGGCCGTGTTCGTCGGCGAGACCGTCGAGGCCCCTTCCTCGACCTCTGCGATGTCGATGTTCCGCGGCATGGGGATCATAGTCCGTTCGCCGCTGCTGCGTGGACTCGTGCTGCTCGGCCTGGCCCTGGCGATTGTGCTGGCTGCCACTCAGGGAATGGTCATGCCTGTCCACTTCGCCGTCCAGGGCGAACCGCAGTTCGTCGGGTTCGTCCTCAGCGCCCTAGCCGCCGGTTTGCTTGTGGGCGGTGGAATCTTCGCCGCCCTCGGCCATCGCATCCCGCGCCGTATCTGGTTCATCGCTGGTCTGATCCTTGTTGCGGCAGGCTTCTCGATCATCGCCATCCTCGGCCCGGTGTGGTCCATCTTCGCCGGAGCGGTCGCGGCCGGCATCGGCGGCGGCGCCATGAACGCTGTCATTGGACTGGCCTTCGTCGAAAACGTTCCGGACGTCCAACGCGGAACGGTGCTCGGCGCTCAGAACGCGCTGATGGTCCTGGTCCCTGCATTGGGCATCGGAGCCGCGGCCGTACTCATTGAGGCCGGCGGCATCCAGCTGGCCGCCGTCGCTCTCGCGGGCCTGTGGATTCTCGCGGCCATCGCCGCTCTTCTGACCCCCCGCCTCCGCCGACTCGGCCAGGCCGAAGCCTGACGCCGACTGACGACATAAGGGACAACACCATGAAAACTCTGAGGAACCTACGAACGACGCTGCGAGAGAACTGGCGCACCTACATCCTCCTCAGCGTCGCAACCTATGGCGCGCTGGTCGTGATGATGACCGTAACCTCGCTCATACCGGGAATGCGAGAAGAAGGAGTCGAAGGGTTGACGGCTTTCACTGACCTGCCCGGTCTCTCGGCCGTTGTCGACGCCTACGCCTCCGGCAACGTCATCGCGGCAGCCCTCCTCACCTTTACCGCGAACCTTCTATTCGCGGCCGTGCTCACCACTACCTTGCCTTCTCTCATCATCCCGTTCTTCGCAGTCGTCGCAACGGTGGGGCGTGCCGGCCTCATCGGGATGTGGCTCGCCCCGGGTTCCTCTGGCGAAGCGCTCGCGCTCATCCCCCACGCACCGATAGTCATCATCGAATTCCAGGCCTACATTTTGGCCGCGCTCGGCGCTGTCATTCTCTGGCGAAAGACTCTCGGGCACCGGCGACACGGATACTTCTCAGCGTGGGCCGGATACCGGACCGGCATCCAAGACAACGCACGCCTTTATCCCGTCATCATCGCCATACTCGTCCTCGCCGGCTTCCTTGAAGCCATCGAAGTCATCTACCTGAGGCCTCTCCTCCACTGACACCTCGGCGAGTCATTGCTCGGCAGTCAGTCCGTTGAGGTTAGCCCGGATTTCAGCGCGAGTACCGCAGCTTCCGATAGGCGCGGATGACCGGGGCGGGAGCTATGGTCCGCAGTTCCGCCCGAATGAGAAGTCGCTTCTGCCTCCACACTGCACTGCGCCTATTCGGCAGCTGACCGGCCCTGGCACGTGCGGCCAGCAACGCCAGATGATGATGCATTCTGCCGTCGTCGGAATGGAAGTAGTTCTGAGCCAACCACGCCGAAGTGGGGAAGCCGATTGTCCCGGCTGCGACCTCGGCGAGGGTCCCCGTAGCGCCGGAGTCCGCGAAGGCCTCATTGAGCAGGTGACGGTCGAAGCCGAAATCGGAGATCAACAGAGTGGAGATGCCACGGTCGAAGGCTTCCAGAGCCGCCGTCGATGACACCGTCACCAGCGCGGCACCCGGCACGAGGAACTCGTCGAGAGGACCATAGCCGAGCCCGATGCGATCGGCGCCTGGAATGCCTTGGTCACGCAGGGATTCGAGGATGTCGAAGTACGAGTGCTGTTCGTGATGAGTTTCGTGCTCACCCGGCCGGGAACGCATTTTGATGATGGTGCTCGAGCCTTCGTGACGAGAGGCGAATTCGGCGAGGGAACGAACGATCGCCTCGCGATCGTCGAGTGTTGCGGGCACCTTGGCCTGCGGCGCGAACACGAGTGTCTGGGGGACGCCGACCTGTGTGAGGGGCTCGGGGGCTCCACCAGTGACGGCTGGCTGGGGGATCCCGGCACGTTGCGGGATCCCCACTGAGCGCAGCATCGGCAGACGGGCCAGGTAGATCTCACAGGGCACTTGCGTGAGTGCACTGACCTCGGTGTACTGCGCCACCTCGGCGAAGGAATGGGTGATGAACGCATCCATCAGCCGGCGATAATTCATGCCCTTGCAGCTGGCGGGCAGCCCCATGCCGGGCAGGCCCGAGACCAGAGCAGGGCGCTGTTCGAGCAGGTGCGCGGTGAGGAAGAGCTGAGCGACGATCGGGCCGGTGGCGGCCCCGAGCACGATGTCGGCATGATGATCGGCGATGATGTGAGCTACGTCGGTGCGCTTGATGACGGGGATGCTGCGGCCAGCCCAGGCGGTGCCGGCGATGGAGTGGATGATCTGCTCAGAGGTGGGCAGGATCGGGCTGTCGATGAGGTAGACATGGGCCTCGATACCGGGCAGAGAACTCAGCAGCTGGGTCGCCCATTTGAGGTAGGACTCGGAGTCGGAGACAGAGACGATCCGGATCGGTGCGTCAGCGGTCGACGAAACCGGTGGATCAGTGCGCGGGGCGCGATCCGTGTGTGATGGTGGTTCAGGAGTCGACATCTGCCTTGACCGATTGGGCATTGAGGGACTTACGCAGACTATCGGCTGAGGCTCCGGTCCACCATTCTGCCGGAATCTCGGTGACGGCGATCGTCACGTCCGGGTTGAGTGTCGACAGGGAGATCGCTGCGGTGCTGGGCAGGCTGCGGATGATGGAATTCGGCGGCAGATTGACCAGGCGCAGCTCAATCGGCAGACCAACGTGTTTGATGCGCACGCGCTCGTCACGGTCGAGTTCGGCCAGGAACTCGTCGGTCTCGCGGCGGTGCGGGTAATAGGTGATCGGTCCGTTGGCCATGAGCTCTTCGAGCCAGGCGCGGTAGGCATCGGCGTGGATGAGTCCGTCGGCGACCAGGGCCGAGCCGATGACTGGGTTGTCCCTCGGGTGGCTGCCGCCGGTGGGCAGGGTCTGCAGGTGTTCGAACTTATGGCGGGTGATCTCCGCACCTGTTTTGAGGAAGGCCTTGCGCATGGTCTTCGACACCGGCAGTGCGGTGTGCCAGCGCAGTTTCCCTGCCGGTGCCAGACCACGAAGCCGGTCCGCGACGTGTGCGGACATGACCGCGCGCGAGGCCTTGAGCTTCTGCCGCGGACGCACGAGGGGTCCGCGTTTGGCGGTGAGGATCTCGATGGTCGAGTAGGTGGCCAGACCGTCGTCGAGGATGACGACCTCGGGCATGCGACGTTCCAGGTAGGCCAGCGCAAGTGCCTTATGGACCTGCCCGGAGCAGGCATCGCCGATGTAGATGCGATCGAAGACCTGTTTGCGTAGGACTCCGGGCTTGGCTCCGACACGTTCGAGGGTGATGTTCTTCGGCAGCCAGGCGGAGTCGAAGGCATCGAGGAAGGAAGTCATGCCCTTCGCATTGGCTCGGGCCCGAATCAGCAGGTCCTCGTCCGGTTCGTGGGCTTCGAGGGCGGAGAGGAACTGCAGGGGAGATTCGACGAAGGCGATCGAAGCGAACAGAATCTTCTTCGCCTTCTTCGTCTTCTGTGCGGGGGCTTGCGCATCCTGTGTGATAGTCATGGTGACCTCGTCTTCCTTCGGGTCTGACTTCTTCTCAGCTGACTTCTGCTTATCCGGCTGCTTCTTGCTCTGCTTCTTCTTCGGGTCCTTCTTCGTCGAACCCTTCTTGGACATCATCGGTCCGGCTCCGATCTGAGTTTCACACTCAGCTTCGAGCTCAGTGTTGACTTCACCTTCGGGACGATCTTTGGGCCATCGATGGAGATCCCGTAGGCCTTCAGGGTGTGCTGAGCGCGTTTTGCCTGGGTGCGTAGACGCCGTTTGGCTGAGCTGAGCCCCTTGCGATGCGGTGGAATCTCCAACTGTCCGGGCAGGTCCAGCTTCGACAGGCGCTTGCGTTTGAAGTACTTCATGTCCTCATCACCAAGGGCCGATTCGAGGAACTCGATCGCGTTGCCTCGCAGGTAGGAAGCGGTCTCGGACTGCATGCAGTAGGTGACGGCGTCGATGAGCGGACCCAGGTCCTTCGTGCCGTACGCCTGCGACCCCGAGAACGGGGCGCCGGATCCCATCTGACCGGTGGCGGACATCGCGTGCACGGGGGCATCGGTAACCTCGGCGAGGTCCCCGGGCAGGACATATCCACCCGTATGCAGGGCATCGACGATCGTCACGGGAATCCGGTTGCTGTTCTGGTACGGGGTGAGTACCTGCAGCATCATCGAGGTGCCGATCGCGGCCGTGGCGGTCCCGAAGAGTGCGCGAGCGGTCGCGAGCCCGGTCGAGTAGCAGGACACGACGAGCTGTGGCTGGGTGGTGGCGATGACGATCTCGGCCAGCAGCGGCACGTCAGCGAGCACGAACTCCAGACCCAGTTCGTGACTGCGCTTGCGCAGGGGCTCGGTCGTCGTCCTCGCCGAGGTGGGGTGAGGTTTGAAGATGACGGTGGAGAGCCCTCGCGCCTTGACCTCATCGATCATCTGCAGGTGCAGATCCAGCTCTTCCTCGGCGGTGATGAGGTCGATCTGAGCGAGGTACTGGCCGAGGACCATCGCAGAGTCCGGAATCAGATCGGTGAGATCCGCCGCCGCCAACTCAGGAGCCACCTCGGCGGCCATGTCATCGATGACCGACTTCAGGTCCGCTGCCGGCAGTGCCACGCGATCGGGGGAGTGCTCGGCTAGTTGACGTGGGGTGATGCCCGGCAGGAGATCCGTGTAGTAGATCGCCGACAGCCGCTGGTACTGCGGCAAGGACAGCGGATTGCGGATCGGGCCGTAGCTCATCAGCCCATCGGAGTGCACCGAGATCCTCGCCGTGGTGAAGATCTGGGTGAGGACACCGGCCGGATGACCGGGCAGGGACTCGACGATGAGATCGATGGGCTCGTCATCGGCGATCGCCCATCCCGAGCGCAGCGAGCGCTGCATGAGCGGGGCACGTTCGCCGGAGATGCCGAAGGCCTTCGGGTGGTTGGGCCAGACGGTGGCGTTCCAGTCGACGATGAGATCGAAGTGAGTCAGCAGGCTGGCCGAGCCGGGCATGTCATCGGCGGCCGGCGTCAGTTCAGGGGCGAAGGAGTTGTTGGCGATGACGAGGATCCGCCGCTCCTTCGCCTCACCGAGGCGTCCGGCGCGGATCAGGGCAACGATGTTCGCGAGCTGGTACTGGGTGGAGATCTGGATGATCTGGGTCATCAGCGGGCCCTCCTGACGATCGACTCGATCACGGGCAGTCGGTGCTCCCCGTAGTTGTGCAGGGCCTGGTCGATGATGTCGTTGTCGACGCCCTGCAAGGTGTTCACCGCACCCACGTTGAGCTTCGACCTGACCTCGTGATTCATCGAGGAGCCGCGGTTGTGGATCTGGAAGTAGAGGATGGAGAGGAAGTTGCGGACGGCCTTGCGTTCGAAGCGACGGAACTCCGGCTTCTCCTCAAGCATCGCGAACACGGAGCGGAAGGCGGGGATGAAGTCGAGCTGACGTTCGTCGAAGATCGCCGTCAACGAGGTGGTGCTGCCCTTGCGATAGCACAGGCCGGCGGTGTCGACGACGGCGAAGCTGTCGGTCTCGAGGTGGTGGCGCCAGGTCCAGGGGCGATCCTCGCAGGTCCGCAGGGCCGGGTTGAACTCGAGCAGACCCCGCTGCGCCATGGACCGGGAGTAGATGCCGGTCCAGCACTCGGGGAAGTCGACCATCGTCGAGGCATCGTGGGGGAGGATGAAATCCCTGGGGTTGAGTGCCGTGTTGTGGGTGAGGCAGGGGGCCGTGCGCAGTTTGCGTTTGAAGCCGTTGACGATGAGGTAGTTGGTCTTGACGAAGTCCACGCCCAGACCGGTGATCGAATCCGTCAGGGAGCGCAGATGGCCAGGGGCGTACCAGTCGTCGCCGTCGAGGTAGGTGATCGTCTCACCTGTGGCAGCTTCCAGCGCGGTGTTGCGGGCGGTGGAGACTCCGCGTGACTCCGAGTTGTGGATGGTCACCAGGTTGAGGTGATCGGCGAATTCGGCAATGACTCCTGCGGTGTCATCGGTGGACCCGTCGTTGACGACGATGACTTCCAGTTCGTCACGGGTGAAGCGCTGGTTGACCAGGCTCTTCAGGCTCCCGCCGATCGTTTCCTCGGCGTTCTTCGCAGCGATGATGACACTGACGACTGGGACTGTCATTGGGTCCTTTCGCGGTGGTGCTCTTCTGTCATGGAGCTTGTCGCGTGCGCTGGTGCATGCACGTGTTCTCCTGTGCGGACGGGTTGTGTGGTTCGCATTCGATTGATCGTAGAATTCCTAAGCGAACGGTGGGTTGCGCCGAGGTTGACGGTTCAGACAGCGCGAATTCACCCGGCGTTCGCTTGCCGCCCACGATCACGTTGACGACCACCCATAGCCTGATGTGATGCCGGACTTGAAGCTGTTCCACTTCGACATCCCGACCTGGGGAAACTATGGCGACAAGGCCCTGTTCCCCGTGGTCAGAGACGCTTTCCGGGTGATGGGCACTGGTGGGTCGGCCGGCTCAGATTCCCCGGAGCAGTCGGTCGGTCAGGTGGACTTCACCTCGGCGGCGGCCCTGCGACGCGAGGTGGACATGGCCCTGGTCGAGCGGATCAATTCATCGGCCGATGCTGTTGTCATCGGCGGTGGCGGGCTGTTCCTCCAAGACACGAACCCGAATCGGCTCTCGGGCTGGCAGTGGAAGATCTCCGCCGAGGCGCTCGCCGCCATCGAGGTGCCGTTGATCGTCTATGCGCTCGGCGACAACCGGTTCCCCGGCCAGCCCGAGTTCGACGAGCTGATGCATTCCCATGTCAGTCAGGTCCTCGATCAGTCCGTGTTCTTCGGTCTGCGCAACACCGGCAGCATCGAGTCGATGACGCGGTTCCTGGGCGACGGTGGGGATCGGATCCGCTTCCAACCCTGCCCGACGTCCATTGCGGGTCTGCTCTACGAACCTCTGCTTGGCCGACGCCCCGATCCGAGCCAGAAGGTCCTGGCGATCCAGATGCTCGTTCATCCGCGCCAGCAGGCTGCCGGCTATGACGCCGAGGTGATCCACCAAGCCACGATCGAAGCAGCCCGCATGCTTGTGGCCAAGGAGTGGACCATCCTCAGCGTTCCCTTCCACCCCGATGACGCCGAAGTGTCGAGGAAGTTGGTTGCCGAGGTGCCCGAAGTCGAGGAGGTCAGGCTATATGGCTCCGACGTCGGGTTCTTCGCCGGCTTCGATCTGTTCTCCACAATCCCCTATGTGCTGGGCGGTCGCGGGCACGCGCAGATGATCCCCTTCGGAGTCGGCTCGATCCCGATCTCCCTCGACCTGCACGCCAAGCTGGGCTACTTCGCACACGACATCGGGCACCCGGAATTCGTCGTGCCGGTGGGGCCGGAAGGAATGACAGCGGAAAGTGCGGGCGCAGACAGTGATGGCACCGGCGTCAGCGGCGGCACTGTCAGCGGCGACGATGCCGGGACTGACGGTCCCGGTGGCGACGCGACGCGGCGGGTCCACGCGTTGGCCCAACGGATCGTCGATACGATCGAGCATGCCTACGCGCAGGGCAATGACCTGCAAGACGACCTCGCATCGACGCGGCAGAAGCTCTTCGACACCACTGCAGTCAATCATGCCGATATCCGCGATGCACTCCGTCCCGCGTCGGGCCCGGGCTCAGACGTGGATCCTCGGACGGACTCCGACATCCGAGCCGAGGAGTTCCACCTCGCGGCAGTCGCCGAGGCTGAGGAGTTCAGCACCGCTCAGACGCGAGAACTCTCGAAGACCCGTCGAGAGCACAAACTGAAACTCGACGATGCCGCCACGCAGCGCAGGGCACTCGAGGCGGAACGTGAGAAGCTCTGTGCACAACTCAAGCACAAGGAGACTCTGCTCGAGCGACAGTCTGCGGAGCTTGATGCCCAGACCACGAAACTCGACACTCAGACTGCGGAGATGAACCGGCACGCCGACGATGCCGCCGGACTGCGGTCGCAGCTCGAGAAGTCCGATGCTCAGCTCAGGTCGGTCAATGACCGTACAGCTACCGCCGAAGCGAAGGTCCTCATCGACAAGACGGCGCATGGGCTGGCGTGGCGAGCACGGAGAATCAAGCGCGCGTTCAAACGCTGAAGAACGGCGCGCCTCAGAAGACGGAGCCGGCGATCATCGCCCGGGCCTGCACTCCCATCGACAAAGAACTCGCTACGCACATTCACCAGGAGCTCGATGCACACGAGCGAACACGACAACGGCCCCACCACCTCGGCGAGGTGATGGGGCCGTTGTCAGCTGATCAGGTCAGACCGCGATCAGATCAACCGAGGATCAGGTCAGATCAGACGCTGACCTTGCGCAGCGAATCGATCTTCGATTCTTCGCCCGGCATGACGCGCTTCTCGCCGTCACCGAAGGCGGTTTCGAGGACGCGCACGCCCTTGACGAGCGAGGTGAACTCGCGTGGTTCCATTGATGCGGACTGGTCCGAGCCCCACATCGAGGAGTCCATGGTGATGTGGCGTTCGATGGTCACGGCGCCCAGTGCTGCGGCGGCGAAGGAGATCTCGAGGCCCAGCTCGTGGCCGGAGTAGCCCACAGGCACACCGTAACGCTCACGCATGGCGGGGATGGCCTTGAGGTTGACCTCTTCGGGAGGCAGCGGGTAGGTCGAGGTGGCGTGCATGAGCACCAGCTTGTCGCGGTTGAAGACCTCGACGGCTGCATCAAGTGTGGCCCAGTCGGACATGCCCGAGGAGCACAGGACCGGCTTGCCGGTGGCGGCGATCGCACGGAGGAGTTCGAAGTCAGTCAGCGAAGCGGAGGCGACCTTGTAGGTCAGAGCGTCGAACTCGTTTTCGAGGAAGTCCACGGAGTCAGTGTCCCAGGGGGAGGCGAACCACTGCAGACCGACTTCCTTGGCGTAGCGGTCGATCTCGGCATACTCTTCCTGGCCGAACTCGACGCGCCACTTGTAGTCGAGGTAGGTCATCTCGCCCCAAGGGGTCGAGCGCATCTTCGACTTCTGGTGTTCGGGCACAGCCACATCGGGATTGCGCTTCTGGAACTTCACGGCCTGGGCACCGGCGGTGACGGCGACATCCATGAGCTGCTTCGCGATCTCGACGTCGCCGTTGTGGTTGATGCCGATTTCGCCGATCATGTACACGGGCTGATTCGGGCCGACGAGGTGATCTCCGAAGGCCACGGGGGCGAGTTGATCAGTCATGAAACCTGCTTTCGATTGGTACGCAAACTTGCTGCGTGATTCGTGAGCAACGGCTGTTGCTGCTGGATGGATGGTCGGTGAGCATTGGTGTGGTGTGAGTCGGAGTCCAGAACGGATGTCAGGCCCCGCGTCGGCAGCTGCTGCGTTGCCTGGTCAGGCACGGGGATGAGGTCGCAGACTTCGCGGACAGCTCCCTTTCCGCCCGGCCGATCGAGGACCACTCGAGCCGCTGCGAGCACCTTGGGGTGGGCGTCCGCGACTGCGATGGGCCAGCCGACGACGTCGAAGGCTTCGAGGTCGTTGATGTCGTTTCCGACGTAGGCCACTCGGGTTGCGTCGAGGCCCTGTTCATCGATCCACGACTGCAGGACCTTCGATTTATTGTCGACGCCCTGGGTTACGTCTACGTGAAGTTTTTCCGCCCTGCGGGTGACGACTGGGTTGCGTTCCTTCGACAGGATCATGACAGGCAGTCCTGATCTGACGAGGCGTGAGACTCCCATGCCGTCGCCGCGATGGACGCGGACCTGTTCGTTGCCGTCCTCGTCGACATAGGCACCGTCGTCGGTGTGGACTCCGTCGAAGTCGGTGACGAGGGCGTCGACGTCGATGACCTGCGCGGTCTCCTGCGTGGAGGCGATCGCGCGGACCAGTGAGAGGTCGGACATGTCGTCGATTTCGCGGGCGTGCTCGGGTGGGACCTCTTCGATCGTGACGCGGCCGAAGAAGCGGTGCTCGTGCTCAAGCAGGCCGTCGGTGCGCATGACGTAGAACGCGCCGGTCTCGTTGTAGTGCTTGGCACGGTCCTGGCGGCGGGGCCGGAAGCTGGCTTCGTGACCGACGGCGACTGCGGATCTGCCGTCATCGAGGCGCCACAGGAACGAGTGGTCCTCGACGGCGGAGAACACGACGTCGGCTTCCCCGTCGCGCACGGCGGCGACCGCGTTGTCGATCGAGGCAGAGTCGATGAACGGAGAGGTGCACTGCATGAACACGGTGGTGTCGAATTCCTCGCCGAGGTTGGCCAGCGTGTAGATCAGGGCCGATTCGCTGGTCGCGGTGTCACCGGCGATGTCAGCGGGACGGTGGCACACCTCGGCGCCGGCGCGAATCGCTTCTGCGGCGATTCCCTCATGATCGGTCGAGACGACCACGCGGTCGATGCTCTGTGTTGAGTTGGCTGCGTTGATCGCGCGCGCCAGAAGCGAGACCCCGGCGACCTTCTGCAGGTTCTTCAGCGGAATTCCCTTGGAGCCGCCCCGGGCGGGAATGATCGCCACGGCCCGATGCTGCCGTGCTGCGCTTTCGTTGTCAGCGGGCGCTGTGGCCACGCGATCGGTGGGCGCTGGGGGAGTCAGAGTCGATTGGTAGTTCACAATGATTCGACGCTAACGACGGCATGTGGCCCCCAGGTGAACGATCAATGTCGCCGAGGCGACGCCTTCGTGGCGGGTGTGTGTCGAGGTGCCGTGGGGCCGGGTTTGTCACCCGAGTCGGAACCGAGCCGTCAGCGCCAGGTGACGTTCCACATGCGGTTGTTCCAGGCGTCGAAGGGAATGACTTCGCCGGTGTAGATCGGCCAGAAGTAGGCGAATGCCATAATTGCGGCCACAAGGATGAGGCCCACGGCCATCCGACGGCCGAACAGGGACCAGGGGATTCGCGTGCCGCGACCGGCGAAGACGGGACCCCGCGGTTTGGGCGCGGAGTCGAAGAAGCCTGCAGTGCTACCTGCCGGAGTCGGGGCGGCAGTCGCAGCGGTGGGGACTCGGCCCCACAGCAGCGTCAGGCAGTAGGTGAACGCGAGGACGACGAAGGGCACCATGACGATCGTGTAGAAGGTGAAGATGGTGCGTTCCTGGTAGGCGAACCAGGGCAGCCACGTCGCGGCGAGTCCGGCCAGGATGACTCCGGCGCGAACATCTCGGCGGATGATCCACGCGACCAGCGCGACGAGGATGGCGATGGGCGCCAGGCCCCAGATGACCGGATTGCCGAGCGAGGTGATCGCCGCAGAACAATGCTCGACGGCGCAGCCCATGCTGCCCTGGTCAGGGGATTCGTAGTAGAAGGAGGTCGGCCGCCACTGGACGATCCACCCCCAGGGGTTCGACATATAGGGGTGTTCCGAGTCGAGACCGACATGGAACGAATACGCCGTGTAGTGGTAGTGGGCCAGAGATGGAAGCCACAGCAGCCAGTCCGGCAGCGCGCTCCACCAGCCGCCGTTCTCGAACGCCCACTGCCGGTCCCAAGCGTCATCGGATCGGATCCACCCGGACCAGGTGACGATATAGGTCAGCAGCGCCACGGGCACGAGTTTGATGAACGCAGGAATGCTGTCGCGGATGAGCATGCCCAGCCAGGGGTGGACGGTTCCGGCGCGGTGGCGCGAATGCACGTCCCAGGCGACGACGAGGATCCCGAATGCGGCAACGGCATAGAGGCCCGACCATTTCACTCCCATCGCCAGACCCAGGCTGATGCCTGCGGCGATGAGCCAGGGACGCACGCCGAGGCGGGGCCCGAAATTGATGAGATCCTTGCTTCGCGATGGGTGACGGTCGCGAGATCGCTCTGATGCCTGGTCTGATGCCTGGTCTGATGCTGGGTCTGATGCCTGCTCTTTTGACGAGTCTGCCGGGGGAGCGACCGACGCTGTGAAACGGGCCAAGCGCATCGTGACGAACTCTCGGTCGATAACGATGAAGGCGAAGGCAAGGAGGACGAAGGCCATGAGGATGATGTCGAGCAGGCTCGTGCGCGAATGCACGAAGTGCTCACCATCGATCGAGAGCAGGCCAGCGGCCACGCAGGCGAAGAACGCGGAGCGGAAGAGCTTCCACGCGATGAAGCCCATGAGGAAGATCGTCAGGGTGCCGACGATGGCGACGGAGAACCGCCAGCCGAAGGAATCGTCGGCGCCGAAGAGGTGGATGCCGGCACCGATGATCCATTTGCCCAACGGCGGGTGGACGACATATTCAGGAGTGGACTCGATGACGCTCGGGTCACCGGCGTTGAAGGATTCATCGGCATTTTCCGGCCAGGAGCGTTCGTAGCCGAACTTGAAGACGGAGTAGGCGTCCTTGACGTAATAGGTTTCGTCGAAGATCAGACGGTGGGGGAAGTCGAGGTTGAAGAGCCGGAGTACACCACCGATAGCTGTGATGATGAGCAGGGCCGGCCACATCCAGATCGGCGCGCGCGTCGCCCACATTCCGGCGCTGAAGGTGCGCCTGCGGATTGCAGCTGCATTGGCGCGGATCGATTCGCGCCGGTCAGCACGACGTTCCCGGGCGATGAGCTTGGTGGCAGCCGAAGCCGCTGCAGACGAGGGGGAGTCGGTGACTGAAGTCGTTGCGGATGAGGGGGAGTCGGTGTGGGAGTGTGTGGGGTCGGTGGACTCATCCGCGGGGTCGGTGGACCACCTCGGCGCCTGGGGATCTTCGGGTTGAGTCATTATCGTCAAGTTTAAGGTCCGGGGAGACGCTTCTTCCCATCTGGTCCTCAGGGTGAGTCGTTCATGTGCGGCGGGAGATCAGCACGAGCGGCGGGTTGGGGGACGTCGGCGTATTGTCCTTCGGGCCCTTGACACGACTAAGGTAGTCCCCAACAGGCGGCAAACGAATGAAACGGTGAAGAGCGTGTCATACAACCCGAACTATCGCCCGAGCGATCCACCACAGGTCGGATCCCAACAGCTCAACAATGGGTACGGCGCGTCCCAGCCGCAGTCAGGGCACGGCTCGGGCCAGTATCAGGACCAGGGCCAGTACTCGAACCCGAACGCGAACCCGTATTCGAACCCGAACCCGTATCAGCAGACCCAGTCCGGCCCAGCGGTCTACATCCAGCCGGGCACGTATGGCTACAGCCAGCCGGACGCCTACGGCTACAGTCAGCCGACGGGATACAGCCAGCCGATGACCTACGGAGCACCGATGATGGTGCGGCCGGCAGTGAACACTCTGTCGGGCTGGGCGATGTGGATGGGCATCATCGGGCTCGGCGGCGGTTTGGTCTGCAGCATCCTCTCCTTGGTCCCTGTCATCGGCATATTGTTCTCAATCGTGGCGATGTTCCTGTGGATCGCCCCGATCCTCGCGGTCATCTTCGGTCATGTGTCTCGCGGCCAGATCAAGAGAACCGGCGAAGACGGACGAGGCCAGGCCACCGCAGGGCTGGTCATGGGTTACATCGGCATCGGCTTCGCTCTGCTGATGATCGTCATCTTCGTCGGCGTTCTGGGTCTTGGAGTCCTCGCTGCCGGGATGGGCTACTGAGGGATCGTCAGGATCCTCGTCGGGAGAACCAAGTGCTGTGGAGCCGACTTCTGGAGGCGCAGCTCATGAGGATCCATTTTCTGCCCTGACACCGGTGGTGCAGGATTGCAACAGGTTCGCCCTCGTCGGAACTGTGCGGCTCGATAGCGTTGTCGTCAGACGCAAGGGGAGCATCCCTTCCACAGGGATCATCCCGTGAACAGCCACAGCAACAGGAGCGAACCAGATATGCACACTCGGCAACTGTCCGCCAGCGGCAGCAAAGCAGCTTCGAGTCATTCGGCACACGGTGGCTACCCAGGTTATTCCGCCTACTCACAGTCGGTCGCATACGGAACCAAACCAGGGTTCGGACCCAGCCCAGGGTTCGGACCCGACCCAGGGTTCGGACCCAACCCAGGGTTCGCGGGCCCCATCACCTACATCTACCAACCGATCGCGCCGACCAACACGGTGGCGATCATCGCCATGGTGCTGTCACTTGCAGGGACCATGACATCCTTTGTCCCCGCGGGCCTCGCCGGGATCGTCATGGGCCACATCGCTCGCAGACAGATACGTCAGCGAGGCGAACGTGGAGACGCGATGGCGCTGACCGCACTCTGGGTAGGTTACCTCGGTGCTGGATTCTGGCTGATCTTCTGGGGCCTCTACATCGGTGTCATGGTGCTGGCGATCATGGCGGGCGTTGCCGCTGAAGAAGCGAGCTACTGACTGAACTGAGACGCATCTGTAACAACCTCACCTTTTGTCCGGGAGAACGACTCGGTACCGTTGTAGGCATACGCAAGGAGATCGCGCCATGAGCAGTCAGAACAACTGGAACAATCCAGACATGTACTACCAGCAGCCGCAGTCAGGCCCCGCAACGGGCAGCGGCTACAACAATGCGAATGCCAACTACGGCGCTGCAAGCTATAACCCCAACGCCGCATATGGCCAGAACGCCCAATACACCGGTGGGGCACCAGGGGCGGCCTACGCCTATCAGCCGCTTCCTCCCACGAACACTCTGGCGATCATTGCCCTCGTCGCCTCGATCTTCGGAGTGATGAGCAGCATCTTCCTCGCGGGCATCGCCGGAATCATCATGGGCCATATCGCCCGGAAGCAGATTCGGCAGTCAGGTGAACGCGGAGACGGTATGGCCGTGGCCGCTCTGTGGGTCGGCTACGTCGGCACCGCATTGTGGGTGCTGTTCTGGGTCGGCTACGTCGGAATCATGGTTCTTGTCTTCGGAGTCGCCATGGTCGGTGCGGGGGCGGCCGGTTGACGTCCGGAAGACCGGACGCCGATGCCACTGATGACCACGCCGCCGACGATCACATCCCCGACGATCACATCCCCGACGATCACATCCCCGACGATCACCTCGCCGAGGACCACATCGCCGAGGACCACATCGCCGAGGATGCGGACTCATCCCCGGTTGTGCAGGACGAGGTGACCGATGACTTCGACCCAACGGGTTCCCACCCTGCCTCAGCCTCAGCCGGCGGCAAACTCGTCCTGGTCGGGACTCCTATCGGCAACCTCGGCGATGCGAGTGAGCGCATGCAACGCGCCATCGCCGGCGCCGATGTCATCGCAGCCGAGGACACTCGCCGTTTTCTGTCGCTGACGCAGCGTCTGGAACTCACGCACACCAAACGTGTCATCAGCGTCTTCGACCACAACGAACAGTCTCGTGCGCCCGAGCTGGTCGAACTCATCCGCTCCGGCCAGACCGTCGTCCTGCTCAGCGACGCGGGTATGCCGGCCGTTTCCGATCCCGGGTACCGTGTCGTCAAGGCATGCGCGGAGGCCGGACTTCCGATTACTTCCACCCCCGGACCCTCTGCCGTGCTCATGGCGCTGGCAGTGTCCGGGCTGCCCAGCGACCGATTCAGCTTCGAAGGCTTCCTGCCGCGCAAATCGGGGGCACGCAAGAACCTCCTCGAGGAGCTGCGCGGTGAGAAGCGGACCATGGTGTTCTTCGAAAGCCCCCACCGTATCGCCGACACGATGGGTGACTTTCTCACGGTCATCGGGCCTGATCGACCGATGAGCATCAGCCGCGAACTGACGAAGACCTACGAGGAGACACTGCGCGGCACTGTGTCCTCGCTGCGTGAACTTGCAGCCGACGGACTGCGCGGGGAATTGACCCTCGTACTCGCAGGAGCAACCGCGGTCGAGACTGCCCCGGAGGATCACCTCGAGGCTGTCGGTGAACTCGTGGGGTCAGGAGTGCGCGCGAAGGATGCCGCGGGGCAGGTCGCGAAGCAGTTCGGGCTGTCCAAACGTGAGATCTACGAGGCCTGGCTGCACCGGGAGTGAGACCCGAGGACCCTCCGAGTTGCGCGTACGAGGGTGTGGATAGATCCGAGCACCGTGTTCCACGGTCGAAGTCAGATTGAGTTGGTTGCAAGCAGCTCAATCTGACTTCGACTGTGGAGATCCTGGCGCGTCTCTCTGGAAACAGTGCGGTCGAGCTAGCAGACTGTTCGTGCAGCTGCTCAGGTGGGGATCAGCCACTTACGTGCGGAGCCCTGTGAAGGAACGAAAGACCTCGGCGTAAGTGTCCTGTGGACGAATGCAGTTCGTCCACAGGGCTCGTTTTCGGTCTGGTGAATGTGGGTTCCGTCAGCTGACCATGACGTGATGTACAACGTTGTCTATTTTCGTGATCTCAGAGCCGCAGGTGCGACGACGACGCTCATCCGTTCGTCACTGGGCTGCTGTCTGCTCAAATTATGCCGAGGAGTGTACTCGGTGGTCCGGCGGTGTGGCGTTCCTGCCCACAGCGTCTTCTTGATCTTCGCAGAGAATGACGAGTGGATTCGTTATCACGAAGAGGGCACGTACCTGGAGCGCTCGCAGAGACCCAAATACCTCGAACACCTCGATCGCCTACGGGTCCTCACCTATCCGTCGTATCGAGATGGTGATGTGGTCTGGGGCGTATCGGCTGCGCGACTTCATCAACTCGGGATGTTCGGGATCGACTCTCAACCGATATCTGTGATCAATCCGCGGGCCGGTTCGAGAAGCGGTGAACTCGTTCGCCGTCAACGTCGGATCATAGGTGGGGACGTGGAGATCCTGGACGGGGTTGCTGTGACGAACCGGGCCAGAACTGCACTCGATCTCATTGGTGTCCTCGGTCCCGCAGGGGGATTTGCTGCTATGGAGCAAGTGCTCCGCGCGTCGATGCTCGGCGACGACGAAGAAGCAGCCTTTCGAAGAGGTTACCCGCCAGACCTCATGGACCACTTGCCCGAGAATGTCTCCGAGCTGTTCGGTCCGGCGAGAGCTCGAATGGCCGTCGGGCGGAAGCGCGCACTGACTCTGTGCGGGTTGGTCTCGCCGCTGTCAGAAAGCTACGCGGAGAGTCGTGCGTCGTTGAATCTGCACCTGCTGGGGCTACACGATTTCATTCAACAGTTCGACGTCAAGGAGGGGTACCGAACCTTGACTCGACTGGACTTCCTATTCAAAGCTGCCAAGGTCGCACTGTATGTGGACGGGACCCAGAAATACGTCGCTGCCGGATTCGACCGGATGAATAAGGAGAGCCACCAGCACAACCGTCTGCTGTCCATGGGATACACAGTGATCCGTTTCAAGTTCAACGAGGTCCTCGACGTGGCGACCTTTTCACGGAAGCTGTTTGCCCAAGCACCGCAGCTGAAGAAGAGTTGTCAGAAGAAGACGGCTATCTGAGGTCGTTGCAGGTGCAGGAGAGGCGTCGGATGTGGGACTCGCCAGTCGAAGTCAGGTTGAGCTGGTTGCAACCAACTCAACCTGACTTCGACTGGAGAACGGCACCTACTCCGCCCACCCCGCGGCTGCGCGCCACCCCGCGGCTACGCACCACCCCGCGGTTGCGCACCACCTCTGCGCCCCAACGTACCCACCCGTGCGCGCTCAGGGGGCGACTCCCGCGGACCCTTGCGCGCCTGCGGGCTGGCGTCCCTTAGACTGAGTGACCTATGGGTTATTACTTGACGACAGCTATCGCTTACCCCAATGGGGCCATCCACATCGGGCACGCATATGAGTACATCGCGGCCGATACGATCGCGCGCTTCAAGCGCCTCGACAACCACGATGTGTTCTTCAGCACCGGCACCGATGAGCATGGTCTGAAGATGCTGCAGGCGGCGAACAAGCTCGGGATCACGCCCAAGGAGCTCGCAGACGACAACGCGAAGAACTTCCGCGACACACAGCTCGCGCTGGGTTCGACGTTCGACCGGTTCATCCGCACCACCGACGAGGACCACTACGAGTCGTGCAAGGCGATCTGGCGCAAGCTCGAAGAGGCCGGCGACATCTACCTCGACACCTACTCCGGCTGGTACTCGATCCGCGACGAGGCCTACTATGCACAGGACGAGACCGAGGTCGTCGACGGTGTTCGCCTGTCCACGGAGACCCGCACCGAGGTCACCTGGACAGAAGAGGAGTCCTACTTCTTCCGGCTGTCCAAGTACCAGGACAAGCTGCTCGAACTGTACAAAGAGCACCCGGAGTTCATCGGCCCCGATTCGCGCCGCAATGAGGTCGCCTCCTTCGTCGCCTCGGGCCTGAAAGACCTCTCCGTTTCGCGCACGACATTCGACTGGGGTGTGCCCGTGCCCGGCAACGAGAAGCACGTGATGTACGTGTGGATCGACGCGCTGACGAACTACATCACGTCCGCCGGATACCCGAACGATGAGGAGTCGTTCAAGAAGTGGTGGCCCGCCGATGTCCACATCATCGGCAAGGACATCATCCGCTTCCACAGCGTCTACTGGCCCGCGTTCCTCATGAGCGCAGGCATCGAGCTGCCGGGGCGCGTCCACGCCCACGGGTTCCTCTTCAACGCCGGTGAGAAGATGTCGAAGTCCGTCGGAAACGTCGTCGACCCCATCGACCTCGTCGACGCATTCGGCCTCGACACTCTGCGCTTCTTCCTCTTCCGCGAGTTCTCCTACGGCAACGATGGGTCCTACACGAAGGACTCGATCATCACCCGCAAGAACTCCGACCTCGCCAACGAGTACGGCAACCTCGCCCAGCGCTCGTTGTCGATGATCGCGAAGAACTGCGAGGCACAGGTTCCCCGTCCCGGTGAGCTCACCGAAGATGACGAGAAGCTGTTGGCATTGGCCCGCGCAGTCCCCGACACCGCCCGCCGCCACGTCGACACCCAAGCCCTCCATCTCTACGTCGAGGCCTGCTGGAAGGTGCTCTCCGAGGCCAACCGCTACTTCTCCGCCCAGGAACCCTGGAAGCTGAAGAAGACCGATGCCGACCGCATGGCCACCGTGCTGTGGGTGACGATCGAGGTCGTGCGCATCATCTCGATCCTCATCCAGCCGGTCATGCCCGATTCCGCCGGCAAGATCCTCGACCTCCTCGGCGTGCCCGAGGGCATCGGTCAAGCCGGTGCGAAGGTGCTGCCGACAGCGACTGACAGTGATGCCGGCGCCGAGGTGGATCCTCGTTCCTTCGCTGCGATCGACTTCCCGCTGGAGCCGGGGATCCCACTGCCGAAGCCAGTCCCGGTGTTCCCCAAATTCGTGGAGGAGACCGAATAATGGCTTCTCGCGCCGCCGGAACCTATCCTCCGGTGCCTGAGCCGCTGGCCCACCCCGTCGTCGATACCCATACGCATCTTGATATCTGCACGGGTGTGCGACTGCCCTTGGGCGCCGGCGAACCCGAGCCCGAGGTCAGGCCCGACGAGGACGAAGAGTTCCCCAGCCTCGACTTCTTCTTCGACACTGCCCAGTCTGCTGGAGTCCAGCGCATCGTGCAGATCGGCTGTGACCTGCCGGCCGCACGGTGGACGACCGAGTTGGTCACACAGCAGTCACAGCAGGGCCGCTCGTGGATGCTCGGCGGTGTGGCTTTGCACCCGAATGAGGCGCCGAGGCTGGCCGAACGAGGCATGCTCGACGATTCCCTCACAGAGATCGAGTCACTCGTGGCCTCCAATGACCGTATGCGTGTGGTGGGGGAGACGGGCCTCGACTACTTCCGCACCGGCGAAGACGGTGTCGCCGAGCAGCAGCGCTCGTTCCGTGCCCACATCGAGATCGCCAAACGCACGGGCAAGGCACTGCAGATCCACGACCGTGAGGCCCACGCCGACGTGCTGCGCATCCTCCGCGAGGAAGGTGCCCCCGAGGTCACGATCTTCCACTGCTATTCCGGCGACGAGGCGATGGCCCGCGAGTGCGCAGACGCCGGGTACTACATGTCCTTTGCCGGCAACCTCACGTTCAAGAGCGCCGATGAGCTCCGACGCGCCGCGGCTGCGGCTCCGCTGGATCGTCTGCTGACCGAGACCGACGCTCCTTTCCTCACCCCGCACCCGCACCGCGGCAAGCCGGGCGGCCCCTATCTGGCCGCGGTGACGGCACGCAAGCTCGCCGAGGTGCGCGGGATGAGCGAAGAGGACCTCTGTGCCGCAGTGTGGAAGAACGCGGAGACCGCGCTGGGAGGCTGGGACTGAGCGACCAACTTGGTGAGGCTGGGACTGAGCGACCGCCTCGGGGAGGGTGATGTTGACGCTCGATCAGCCACCTCGGCGGGCAAATGTCACGATTGTGACCAAGCCCGGAAACACGGGGAAGTCCTGGTCAGAGCGCCAGTTCAGGCGACCTCGCTGTTACATGTTCGTAATGTTTTGCGTATCTTGTAACGAATCGGTTACAGTGGATGAGTTGATGACCTCTGCCCCAGGGATATTTTTGTGATTGATTTTCTCAAGAACCGCAAAGTGCAAATTGCTGCACAGGCGGTCGTGATTACCGGACTCGTGGGTGGCACGGGCGCCGTGGTCACCATGAACAAGCCAGTGACATTGGATGTCAATGGTCAGTCCGAGGAAGTTCGGACCTTCGGTGGAACCGTGGGGGACGTCCTCGACAGCCGCGACCTCGACATCCAGAAGAACGACCAGATCAAGCCAGGCGTAGACAAGAAGATCTCGCGTGATATGACGATCACCGTCAACACCGCGAAGGAAATCTCGCTGTCCGTCGACGGCAAGAAGAGTGATGAGACGACGCATGCGAACACCGTCGGTCAGGCATTGGCCGACCTCGGTGTGGACGCGAAGAACGCGGATCTCAACACCAAGCCGAACCAGAAACTCAAAGATGAAGGCAACGACATCGATGTGACGACCGCCAAGGATCTCACAATCGTCGCCGATGGCAAGGACCACAAGGTCTCGGCCGCAGCAGAGACAGCCAAGGAAGCCCTCGCTGAGACCAAGCTGAAGCTCGACAAGGACGACTTCATGTCTGTGCCTCTCAGCTCCAAGGTCTCCGACGGCCAGGTCCTTACCTTGAACCGCGTGAAGAACGACACGGTCAAGGAGAAGGAGGCCATCGAGCCTAAGACTGAGACCAAGAAGTCGGACTCCCTCTTCGAGGGCGAGACCAAGGTCGAAGACGAAGGCAAGGCGGGCCAGAAGCAGGTCTCCTACAAGATCAAGACCGTCAACGGCGATGAGGTGAAGAAGGAGAAGAAGGGCGAGAAGGTCCTCTCCAAGCCTGAAGCCAAGGTCGTCATCGAGGGCACCAAGAAGAAGGAAGCCCCTGCTGAAGAGCCAGACGACTCCGGCAGTGGTTCGGACGCCGGGACCGGCGACGGCGGCTCTGACAGCGGTTCGGGCGGCTCCGGCGACGGTGATAACAGCACCGGCGGCGGCTCCGGTGGTGGCGACATGAGCACCCAGGAGATCAAGGACATGCTCGGCGGACCGGGATCCAAGTGGTACCAGGTCGCTGAGTGCGAGTCGGAGTTCAACCCACGCGCAGTGAACAAGTCGAACAACGCCCACTTCGGTCTGTTCCAGTTCAAGCTGGCGACCTGGCAGGCCATGGGCGGCAGTGGCAACCCGATCGATGCCAGCCCACAGGAGCAGTTCGATCGCGCCAAGAAGCTGCAGGCCGAAGCCGGCTGGGGACAGTGGGCCTGCGCCTGATCCAGAGCGCAGCTGCTGGCGTGAAGCGCGACCGCTGACCTGAAGCGATAAGGTCACAGGCGACAACCACAAGCACGGACCCGGGAGACCATCTCCCGGGTCCGTGCTTGCATTCACGTCAGGGGCACCTTGCAGATGAGACCGGCCCAGCTTTGCCGCCGGAGGGGCCGTCTTCGAACACCTTTTCTGGGGTTTCGCCCAGAGCGTGGACAATCCTTGGCACTCGAGTTGACCGAGTGCTAAGAGCGTTCTAAAGTCGAATTAGCACTAGCACTCATTGAGTGCCAGTTTTATGAGACGGTCGATCCGCTCGGCACCCGCGACGACGAGGGGATCATGGCATACGCCGCCGTCTGACTCAAAGAAGAATTGAACCCCAGCGAAGGGAGAGGGCCCGATATGTCGGTCTCCATCAAGCCACTCGAAGATCGGATTGTCATCCGTCAGGTCGAAGCAGAGCAGACTACCGCCAGTGGTCTGGTCATTCCCGAAACCGCCAAGGAAAAGCCTCAGGAAGGCGAAGTTGTCGCAGTGGGCCCAGGCCGCGTTGCTGACAACGGAAACCGCGTCCCAGTTGACGTGGCCATTGGCGACAAGGTCATCTACTCCAAGTTCGGCGGCACCGAAGTCAAGTACGCAGGAGAAGAGTTCCTCGTGCTCTCGGCTCGTGACGTGCTCGCCGTCATCGGCTGAATCCCCTGAACAACTACTTCACTGACAGGAGGACGAATGCCTAAGAATCTGGAATTCAACGACGAGGCCCGTCGTGCACTCGAAAAGGGTGTGAACATCCTCGCGGACACCGTCAAGGTGACGCTGGGACCCAAGGGTCGCAATGTTGTTCTCGACAAGAAGTGGGGCGCACCCACGATCACCAACGATGGTGTGACCATCGCTCGTGAGGTCGAGGTCGACGACCCATACGAAAACCTCGGCGCTCAGCTGGCCAAGGAAGTCGCCACCAAGACCAACGACATCGCCGGTGACGGAACCACCACCGCGACTGTCCTGGCACAGGCCTTCGTCAACGAAGGTCTGCGCAACGTTGCCGCCGGCGCCGCACCAGGTGCCCTCAAGCGCGGAATCGAAGCCGCCGTCGAGGCGATCTCCACCGAACTCGGAACCATCGCTCGCGATGTCGCCGACTCCTCGGAGATCGCACACGTCGCCGGTCTGTCCGCTCAGTCCGAAGAGATCGGCAAGCTCATTGCCGATGCCTTCGACAAGGTGGGCAAGGACGGCGTCATCACGATCGACGAGTCCCAGGCCGCATCTGTGGAACTCGAAATCACCGAGGGAATGCAGTTCGACAAGGGATACCTCTCGCCGCACTTCGTGACCGATGCTGATCGCCAGGAAGCTGTGCTCTCCGACGCGCTCATCCTCATCAACCAGGGCAAGATCTCCAACATCCAGGAGCTCCTCCCTGTACTGGAGAAGGTGCAGCAGGCCGGAAAGCCTCTGTTCATCGTGGCCGAGGACATCGAAGGCGAAGCTCTGTCGACGCTGGTCGTCAACAAGCTGCGCGGCATCATCAATGTTGCCGCTGTCAAGGCACCCGGATTCGGCGACCGCCGCAAGGCGATCCTCGAGGACCTCGCCGTCCTCACCGGTGGCCAGGTCGTCACCGCTGATATGGGCATGAAGCTCGACCAGGTCACCCTGGAAGAGCTCGGCAACGCCCGCACCATCACCGTCACCAAGGACAACACCACCATCATCGATGGTGCTGGCTCCGACGAGGACGTCAACGGTCGGGTCGCCCAGATCCGCAGCGAGGTCGAGAACACCGACTCCGATTGGGACCGCGAGAAGCTGCAGGAGCGCTTGGCCAAGCTCTCCGGCGGTGTCGCAGTCATCAAGGTCGGCGCCGCCACCGAGGTGGAGCTCAAGGAACGCAAGCACCGCGTCGAAGACGCTGTGTCGGCTACCCGTGCAGCCATCGAAGAGGGCGTCGTCGTCGGCGGTGGATCGGCTCTGATCCACGCATCCAAGGTTCTGACCGGGAACGACCTGAGCCTGACCGGCGATGCGGCCACTGGTGCTGACATCGTCAAGCGCGGCGTCGTCCAGCCACTGCGCTGGATCGCTGAGAACGCCGGCCAGGACGGCTACGTCGTCGTGTCCAAGGTCGAGGAGCTCGCTTCCGGCCAGGGATACAACGCCGCCACCGATTCCTACGGCGACCTCATCGGCGCCGGAATCATCGATCCGGTCAAGGTCACCCGCTCGGCACTGCGCAACGCCGCTTCGATCGCCGCACTGGTTCTCACCACTGAGACACTGGTCGTTGAGAAGAAGGAAGAAGAAGAGGACTGAGTCCCCATCTGATTCGCATCACCGCGCAGCGACTGCGCTGAACTGATACACGAGTGGCCCGGAACAATGTTCCGGGCCACTCGTGTATTCACGATCAACCGGTGAGCTGGGCAGCTGTCTGACTAGCCGGTGAGCCGGGCAGCTGTCTGACTCGCCAGTGAGTCGGCCAGCCAGCTGGCTAGCCGGTGAGCCAGCCAGACACCCAGCCAGCAGTCTGTTCGGCAAGCTGGTCGACATCCACGCTCACACACTTCGCAAATTGCACAGGCGGCTCACACCTACTGATCAGTCAGATCCTATGTTTCTTGTCGTTGCGGGTCGTTAGTCTGGATGAGACAGTTTGACGCAGCAATGTAGGGACCATATGACGACCGCCTCACCGATGCCCATCGCTCAGCTTCGCAATGTCTCGAAGGTCTTTGATCCCGACGGGGCAGCGCTGGTCGCTCTCAACCAGGTCTCCCTTGATATCGCCCCCGCCCGTCTGACGGCCGTGATGGGACCCTCGGGTTCGGGCAAATCCACGCTCATGCACATTCTCGCCGGACTCGATCGGCCCAGCTCGGGCACTGTTCACATCGGTGACCGTGAGATCACTGCATTGCACGAGGACGAGCTCACGGCCTTGCGTCGGCGGCGGATCGGCTTCGTGTTCCAGGCATTCAACCTCGTGCCGACTCTCACTGTCAGGGAGAACATCGTGCTGCCCTTCGAGCTCGATGATCGGAGGCCCAATGCCGATGAACGCGCCTGGATCTCCAGCATCATCAAGCGGCTCGGTCTCGACGAGCGGCTCAAACATCGGCCCAGTGAGATCTCGGGCGGACAGCAGCAGCGCACCGCCATCGCCCGTGCCCTGGCCACGAGACCGGACATCCTCTTCGCCGACGAACCGACGGGCAACCTCGACGGCCGGTCGGGGCGCGAGGTCATGGCCATCATGTCCGAGGCCGTGTGCGAGCTCGGACAGTCGATCGTCCTCGTGACCCATGATCCGATCGTGGCCGCCTATGCCGACCGCGTCGTGTTCATCGCCGACGGCACACCCGTCTCAGAGCTCAACGACTCGATCAGCGCCGAGGTGATTGCACAGACGATGCTCGATCTCGACGCGAAGGCCGAGGCTGCGGAGAACGCAGCCGCCGGGCCCCTGCAGAATCCCGTACGGTCTCCGCAACATGCCGCGGAGACCGGAGGGCGCCGATGAACCCGATGCGGGAGCTCCGGAGCAACCCGCGCCAGTTCGCCCCCAGCTTCCTCGTCGTCTTCATCGCTGCGCTCTTCGGCACCGTCATCATGCAGGGCATCGAGATCCTCACAGCCTGGATGTCCTCGGCGAAGATCGTCTCCGAGTCAGACACGGCGCAGGGGCTGCTCACCACGGTGGGACTGCTCTTCTTCATCATTGCGCTGTTCGTCTCAAGCATCGTCATCGCCAATACGTTCTCCATCATCATCGCCGGTCGCAGCCGTCAACTGGCACTGCTGCGTCTCATCGGAGCTTCCTCGCGACGGTTGCGCCGGGCCGCCTCGGCGGAGGGACTGCTCGTTTCGATACCCAGCGCCGTCGCTGCGTTCCTCGTCTCCACCGCGCTCGCGCAGGGTGCGGCGGCCTACCTCGGCGGACAGATCACCGTGGAGTCGGATCTGCTCAGTCCTAAGATGATCCTCCCGGGGGCCGCGACCATCGTCGTGACCTGGTTCTCAGCGTATCTGGGTGCCCAACGCATCAGCGGCATCTCGCCGATTGAGGCCACCTCGCAGGCTGTCGAACGTCGCCCCGAGGATACGCGTGCATCGATGGGGGCCCTGGCGGGTGCACTCATCCTGCTGTCTATGGGGATCACCCTTCTCATCAGCGGCGTCATCGGTGCCAGCGGGAACACGGTGAGTGTCCTTGGCGTGCTCCTCGTCGCCGTCGGTGCCGCGCTGACCTTCGTCGGCGTCATCGTCGGCAACCCCTGGATCCTGCCTCCGCTGCAGACGCTCACCGGGTGGCTGCTCGGCCGAACAGCGACCGCACGTCTGGCTGCGTCGACGATCGCTCGTCACCCCACTCGCAATGCGCGCACGGTGATCGGCCTCGTCATCGGCATCACCCTCATCGTCATGTTTGCCACGGCCATGACGACATTTCGAGACCAGCTTCTCGACTACGCTGAATCGCTCGGCGACGACGGGTGGGGCGGTTTCGAGGAAGTCCTGAAGACCATCATCGACCAGACGATGATGTTCTTCCTCGGCATGGTCCTCTTCTCGGTCATCATCGCCGTCATCGGGGTCGCGAACGCGCTCACGCTCTCCGTGCGGCAGCGCACGCAGGAGATCGGTCTGCTCATGGCCCTCGGTCAGACGCCTCGACGGGTCCGTCGCATGATCGTGGCCGAGGGTATGCAGCTGAGCGTGACCGCCTGCCTGGTCGCGGTGCCCCTCGGCATCGCATTCGGGTGGATCGGTGCCCTGGTTCTGCTGTCCCCGCTGACCGGATTCTTCGCTCCGTCCGTGCCCTGGTGGGTCATCATCTCCGTCGTCGCCGGCTCGCTTCTGGCCGTACTCGCCGCCAGCCGTGCTCCGGCGCGCTCGGCCACGTCGATCAGCCCTGTGGACGCTCTCCAGGCGGTATAGGTCATGGCCCGCGCCGAGGTAGTCGTGCACTCGCGAACCGAGCTCGCCGAGGTGGTCCTCAGCTCGGTGTCACCGTGCCGTTGCTGCCGTTGACGCTCACCGTCTGTCCCGATGTGAACCTGCTGGTGGCATCTCGGACGGCCATGACCGCAGGCAGACCCAACTCACGGGCCGTGACCGCACCGTGGGAGAGCGCACCGCCGCTTTCGGTGATGACGCCGCTGGCCTGGTAGAACAGAGCCGTCCAGGCCGGATTCGTGGTTCGGGCGACAAGGATCGCCCCGTCCGGGAAGGACGAGAAGTCCTCGGGGCTGTGGACGACGAAGACCTCGCCCGTGACCTCGCCGGGACTGCCGGCAGTTCCCTTGATGAAGTCACCGTCCGCGTCATCCCCGACGTCGGGCGCACGACCGTGCTCCCACTCGGGGGTCCGCTCGACCGCTTCCTGATACCCGGCCTTGTTCTTCTCCGCGATCGCAGTCAGGCCGGCCAGAGCCTCGGCGGGGGAGCGATGCCCGTTGCCGGAGCCAGCGGAATCTCCGGCAGGGGAGTGCTGCCCGTCGGCAGCGCGGATCGCTGCGTCGAGAGGCTCGAAATTGATGAAGTAGACATCCATGGGGTCGGTGAGGACACCCTGGTCGACAAGTCTCTGACCCAGTTCGCGCAGGGCCCGTCGCATCGGCAGCGTCAGGCGTGTGGTCTGGTAGTGCTCCAGGTCATCGAGCGCCGTGTACGAGCGTGCCAGTCGGATGACCTCCTGCACCAGATAACGCAGCTTCTCCGGAGCGGCATTGACCACGGCCCGCTCAGTCTCGGCCTGCAGGACCTTGCGCTCCAGATCGGAATCCGCCGCGGCGTTCTCAGCTCGATCAGCCAGCAGGCGGACCTGATCGAGGACGATGTGCGGGGCCTCGACCCAGGTCGGATGGTAGGCGTCGAAGTCGAGTTCCCGGTGGCCGTGCTTGGCGAGGAAAGTCGCGAATTCGTCGGAGAACTCGGGGAAGTCAGCGAGGACCGCCGGCCCGTCCTCGCCAGTGTGGCTGCGCAGCGTCGATGACAGTTCGGGATTGCTGCGCACAATGCGTGAGAGCTCCCAGAGTTCGGCGTTGACCTGCGAGGTCTTCGTCTCCGTCGATGCCAGCAGTCGCTCGAACACGAGGCGCGCCGTCTCCTTGTCCACTGCCATCTCGAGCATGTGCGAGAGCGCACCGTAAAGTGTCTGCTGAGTCAGGGAGATCGCGATGTTGGGGCGGAAGTACTCCGTGCCGAGGTCGCTGATGGCGATCACGTGATCCCACACCTCGGCCAGCGACTTGTCCTCCAACGGTTCGTGGGAGAGCTTGCCGATGCCCATGAGGTACGTGTCGAGGTCTCGCATCCACCGCACGGGAAGTTCCTGCACCCAACCGAACTGAGAAGCGATCTCCGGCAGCGATTCGGTGATGGTCTCCACGCTGGAGAGCATCTTCGTCGGCAGTCTCCCGGCGTAGAGATCGACGGCCGTCTGATTGCCGTAGATGTAGAAGTCACGCATCACGAACCACTTGTCGTCGAAGGGCGGCAGGCCCATGAGATCGAAGCTGTGGTTGAGTGAGCTGTGGAATCCTGCCTCGACGAGGTCCCAGGTCAGAGGCGTGACCGGAGTGGGAAATCGTTCGGCCGATTCGTCGCGGGTCCAGCGGGGTGCGACGCGAGTGATCGGCCGCGACTGCAGGAGGAAGAGGCCGTCACCGCTGAAGGCCCACTCGATGTCCTGCGGGAAACCGAAATGATCCTCCGCGCGCACGGAGAGTTCGGCCACCGCTCGGGCCTGTTCCGCAGACAGTGCCGGACGGGTCCGCTGATCGTCGCCGAGGTGGACCTCCCTCGTGCGCGCATCGACGTGATCGTCCTGTCCGATGTGATCGTCGCGTCCGTCGTCGCCCCCCTCGTCGTCAACGTCATCGGCTTCCGCAGGCCCACGCATGACGAGGGCCTTCGGCTTGACCGCGATCTCGGCCGCGACCTGGGTTCCGTCGGCGCGGGCGATCCGGAATTCGTCGACGGGTTCTTCTCCTCCGACGACGGTCTCGCCCAGTCCGAACGCCGCATTGATGAGGACTTCGTCCGTGTTGCCGCGCACCGGATCGACGGAGAAGGCGACCCCGGCAGCCTCCTCAGCGCCGACTGCGACCATGAGCTGAACGACGACGGCCATCTTCGCCTCCAGCTGTTCGACGCCGAGCTGCTGACGGTAGCGGAAGGCGTGTGGATTCCACAGGGAGGCATAGCAGTCGCGCACCGCCTCGGCGATGGACTGCGTTCCGCGAACCCCGAGGTAGGTATCGTGCTGCCCGGCGAAGGCCGCCCCGGGCAGATCCTCCATGGTCCCCGAGGAACGGACCGCCACCGCCTGGCCGTTCAGGCCGGCAGCCTGGGCCGCCGCCTCGAAGTCGGCGAGCCACGCACCGGGGACCGGGGTGCTGCGGATGAGCTCGCCGATCGCCTCGGCGGGGTGGTCGGTGTCCATGAGCCCGCTGATCCGCGACTGCAGGGGTGTGACGAATTGCGTGTAGGCGTCGGCGGTGACGATGAAGCCGCCGGGCACGGGCAGATTCTGCGCGGACTTCGCGAGGCTGGCGCCCTTGCCGCCGCTGGTCGCAAGTTCGGTGGCGAGAGGATCGGTGAAGCCGAGGGTGAGTGTCACGAGTGCTCCTAGAGATGTCTCAGGTGGGCCGAGGGGACGGTAGTCGATCGGGTCACAGACGGAAGCGACGCAAGCCCAGAAGCAGCCAGCCGCAGACCGCACTGACGATGCCGATTCCTATGACCAGGGGCCAGAAGAACACGGCAACAATGAGTGCTGGTACCCAGACCATAACTGCTGCGAAGCCGCCGAGGAGGCGGAAGAATGTGACAGTATTGCGACCGTCCGCGCGCGATCCGGCAAGGGCAGCTGCCGCGAGCACGGGGGCGAAGAGCCACATGAGCGCGATCCCGACCCAGCGCAGCACCGTGATCGCAGAACTCGCTGCGGCGGGTGACCCGTCAGCTGCAGCTGTGGAGTTATCACGCTGCAGGTCCAGAAACGCCGTCGCGAACGTGGCCGCTCTGCCCGGTGTTCTGCGGGCGACATTGAGCGCCTTCGCCTGGATCCGCTCGAAGGTCTCTTCGTCGGGACAATTCACTGAGATCTCATCGAGGGCCGAACTCATCGCCGAGGCGACCTCGGCCTCCCAAACGGATCGATCCTGGCCGTTGCGGGCCGGAATCGTGATCGACTTTCCGCGGACCACCTCGGCGCGGGAGCGGAATCGATCCGGTGTCGAATAGAACAGGCCCACCGGGATCACCTCGAGATCGATACCCTCCTCGAGCAGGGTGCAGGCGATGCGGGCAGCACCAGATTTGTAGGGTTGGGGTCGGTGGCCCCATTCGCTGCTGGCTTCGGGGAAGATTCCCAGGTCCCCGCCCCGGCGAAGGTGTGCAGTGCCGGCGTCGACCGGACTGGCCACCGATGTGGGGTCGAGGTTGTAGCGTTCGACGTCCTTGGGCCGGACGACGGGGATGCCGGCGATGAAGAGACGCAGGAACCAGCTGCGGATGAGCTGGATCGAGATGAGGAACTGTGCTCGCGGGAATGCGGCGAGCACCTGGTGGCCGTCGATGGCTCCATTGCGGTGGCTGGAGATGATGAGGCGCGGGCGCGGGATCGCTCGTGTGGTGGTGCCGCTCGGGGATTCCTCGCGGTCGGCGGAATCGGCGGGCTTGCCGCCGACGTCGAGAACGCGGATGCGACCGAAATATGCCGTGCGCATGGCGGCATTGATGAACCGGTGCCCCCATCCTAGGGCGGCAGCAGGTGGTAGGGATGCATTCGAGTGGTCAGTCTTCGAGGACATCGCGGAGTCGTTCCAGATCCTTCTGCACGGCTTCGATGTCGCGGGCGAATTCCTCATCGCTGACGCTCGGGAGGCGGTAGACGGTGAAGACGACCTCGCTGACATCGTCGTTGTGGAGCACACGCAGCGGATTGTGCACGGTGGTGCCGTCGGGGAAGATCACGTCGTGGTCGAGGATCCCGAACTCGATGCCGGGCCGGAAGCTGACCTCGACCTCGCCCATCGGCGAATCGGTGATCCAGCGTCCGGCCTCATTGCGGATGCCGTCGCTCAGGCCGGCCGCCCACTGTGGGAGGTTGGCCGGATTGCCGGCGAAGACCGCGATGTCGGAGGGGTCTGTGCGGATCGTCTGTGAGATGTGGCGCGCGTCGAAGCTCATGCACCAAGTGCACCACAGCTGTCACGATCGGGCCAGAGGCAGCAGGCCCGAGTCAGTCTCTGCGGTGGGCGGATCGGCAGCGGCGCCGGTCGAGCCGGAGATTGCGCGAGCGGATCCTCAGCAGGCGCGTCGCGCATTCCGGGGGCCCGCTGACGTTCGGTCGAACCGTATGTCTGAGACTTGGGCGAGGAGCCTTGTGTTCGTCGGCCTCCCACTCCTCGTCGCGGCGCTGCCCGATCTCCGACCGGTCGATGAACGCTTGGAGCTCGGCGATGAGCTTCAGCTGGAGATCGTTGACCGACTCGATGCCTTCCGAGTATTCGAGGGGGATGTCGACGGATTCCCAGTTGGCGACGACCCTGACAATCCACCGTCGCGCGTCGGTCGGGTCGTGATTCATCCCGTAGCTGTCCCATTCGTCGTTGGCGAACATGCCGAGAACGACCGGAGCGATGACCTTGTTGAGGAGGAACTCTTCCGTCAATTCGGTGTTGTCCATACCTCCCACCATAGGACCCCACGCTCCAGATTTCTTGCAAGGCCACGGCAGGTCCCGCAGGTTGAGAGCCGAGTGCGCCATCACGTCGCCAGTTAGACTGACCCGATGCCACGCAGCCCGCTTCCACCCCGAGAAGGCATCTCCGCGACCTCGCTGCGTGCTCCTGGTGGGAAGTCGACGCACGATAAGAACCATCTTCCGGTCCCGGACACCATCGGCGAGTGGTTGGAGGCAGAGTTCCCCGACGCCGACGATGAGGCGCGACGTAGCCTGCTGAGCACGGGTGATATGCGCGATGAGACAGGCGTGCCGGTGAACTGGGATGATTCCGTCATCCCCGGCGGCTTCTACTTCTTCCACCGACCAGTTCCGGCCGAGGAGCGGATTCCCTTCGAGATGAGCATCGTCTTCGAAGACGACGATCTGCTCGTCGTCGACAAACCCCACTTCCTGGCCAGCACTCCCAATGGGCGGTTCGTGCGCGAATGCGTCGTGACCCGGGCTCGTCTGGATTTCAACCAACCCGATCTGGTGGCCATCCACCGTCTCGACCGCATCACGGCGGGACTGCTCATCCTGTCGAAACGCCCCGAGACCCGTGGTCGATATCAGAGTCTGTTCCAGAACCGATCGGTGACCAAGACCTATCGCGCTCTCGCAGCGATGCCGCCGACGGATATGGAGTTCCCGCTCAGCAAGGAGTCCAGACTGGTCAAACCGCGCGGCGGCAGACAGGTCCTCGAAGTCGACGGTGAGCCCAACGCCTTCAGCACGATCAGCCTGCTGGATGAACGAACCCCGACCTCGCCGAGGCGGTCCGAGGCAACAGTGCCCCCACCTCGGCGATCGGAGGGGGAGCGTCCGTCGATCGGCGAGTACGAACTTCATCCGCTGACGGGTAAGACGCATCAGCTGCGGGTGCACATGAACTCGCTCGGGCTGCCGATCCTCGGGGACCCGGTCTATCCTGTCGATCTGTCTCCGGACCCCTACGATTTCAGCTCGCCGCTGCAGCTGCTGGCGGCGTCGATCGAGTTCGACGATCCGCTGACGCGGCGCCCGCGCCGCTTCGAATCCGGACTCACTCTGGGACCGATGCCGTAGACCGCTGCAGACGCATCTTGTGTCTCGACTCGGCATCATCGCCGACGGCTGCGCCCAGGCTTTGCCCACGAACGGTGGGGACACGGTAGCCTGGTGATATGAGTCCAAACGCACCCGGATGTACCTCAGAGGCGATCGTTGCCCTGGTCCGGTCCCGAATCACGACCGGCGAGTACCCTGCCGGCTCTCCGGTCCGGGATGGTGCGCTGGCGAAGGAATTCAACGTCTCGCGCAACACTGCCCGTGAATCCCTGTCACTGCTCCGCTACGCCGGACTCCTGACACAGGAGACGAACCGAGGCTTCTTCGTCCGTACCTTCGACCTCGACGAACTCAAGGACCTTTACCAGGCCCGACGTGTCTTCGAGATCCGGGCCGTTCAGGAATCGCAGGACGCCACGGAGGCGGCGATGAACCGTGTGGAAGCATCGGTCGTCCGTGCGGAAACTGCTCCGAACAACGAGAGCTGGACCGACGCACAGGAGCACTCCGCCTCATTCCACCGGGCGATCGTCGGCCTGCTCGGCTCGCCGATGCTCGACGAGTTCTACGTCAACCTCATGGCCAGGCTGTCGACGACGTTCGCCCGCTCAAGGGAACCAGGCAAATACCACTCCCACTGGGCCAACCCGCATCGCGACATCCTCGAGAAGATGCGCTCGGGGGACCGACACGGAGCCGAGGGCCTGCTGCGGATCCATCTCGATGACTCGGAAGCCTCGACGCTCGACCTGGCGCGCTCGGTCGGCGAAGGCCGCTGACTGTGGAGCAGCACGTCCGCCTCGGCGGGTATTCCTGAGTATTGATGTCGGCAGTCTCACAGTGCTCGGTATTTGAAACGCTAGATAAGCGGTGTATGACTTCGATAGCATTGAGCCACCGAACTCACCGCGTCGAAAGGCTGTACCCATGGGGATTCCCGAGCAGGAAACACAGGCCGCAAACGATCCGTTCTCCCTGACGGGCCTCACGTATGACGATGTCCTCCTCCTGCCCGGTGACACCGATGTCATCCCTTCAGATGCCTCCACCACGACCCGTCTGACCAAAGAGATCGAGCTCAACATCCCCCTGGTCTCGGCCGCCATGGACACCGTGACCGAGTCGCGCATGGCCATCGCCGTGGCCCGCATCGGCGGACTGGGCATCATCCACCGCAACTTGTCGATGGAAGACCAGGCCGCCCAGGTCGATTACGTCAAGCGCTCCGAATCCGGGATGATCAACGACCCGCTGACGATCACCCCCGAGAAGACTCTTGAAGAACTCGACGAGATCTGCGGAAAATACCGGATCTCAGGTCTGCCCGTCGTCGATGAGAACAACGTGCTGCTGGGCATCGTGACCAACCGCGACCTGCGCTTCGTCACCCGCAGCGTATTCCCGACCCGCACCGTGGCCGAGACCATGACCCGGATGCCGCTGATCACCGCCCCGGACGGCGTCTCCCCGGAGAAGGCATTCGAGCTGCTGGCCGAGCACAAGGTCGAGAAGCTGCCCCTGGTCGATGAGAACAACGTCATCAAGGGCCTCATCACCGTCAAGGACTTCGTCAAGACCGAGGAATACCCTCTGGCCACGAAGGATGACGAAGGTCGCCTGCGCGTGGGTGCGGCCGTCGGATTCCACGGCGATGCCTATGAACGCGCAACCCTCCTCGCCGAGGCGGGCGTCGACGTCCTCGTCGTCGACACCGCCAATGGTCACGCTCGCGGCGTGACCGACATGATCAGGAGGATCAAGGCCGATTCGACGTTCGACAAGGTCCAGATCATCGGCGGAAACGTCGCCACGAAGGAGGGTGCACAAGCCCTCATCGACGCCGGTGCCGACGCCATCAAAGTCGGAGTCGGGCCGGGCTCGATCTGCACCACCCGTGTGGTCGCGGGCGTCGGTGTCCCGCAGGTCACCGCCGTCTATCTCGCCGCTCAGGCGGCCCGCGCGGCCGGTGTGCCGGTCATCGCAGACGGCGGACTGCAGTACTCCGGCGACATCGCCAAGGCCATGGTCGCCGGCGCGGACACCGTGATGCTCGGCTCCCTGCTGGCCGGCTGCAGCGAATCGCCCGGCGAACTCATCTTCGTCAACGGCAAGCAGTACAAGGCCTATCGCGGCATGGGTTCTCTGGGCGCCATGGCCCCACGTCAGGGCAAGTCCTACTCGAAGGACCGCTACTTCCAGGACGACATCGATACCGACACCGACCTCATCCCGGAGGGCATCGAAGGCCGCGTCGCCTACCGCGGACCGCTCAAGCAGGTCGCTCACCAGCTCACCGGCGGTCTGCGCCAGTCGATGTTCTACGTCGGTGCCCCCACCATCGCGGACCTCAAGTCCAAGGGCAAGTTCGTTCGCCTGACCACAGCGGGCCTCAAGGAGAGCCACCCGCACGACATCCAGATGACCGTCGAAGCACCGAACTACGTCGTCAAATAAGTTTCTGCAGAGACCGTTCTCTGACAGCGCCTCGCGACTGGTTTCTGGTTGTCCAACGATTGCCGACGGCCGTAGCTCCTGCCCCCTGGGCAGGGACTACGGCCGTTTTCGCTGTCTCAGGATGTCAGACGAATCGCCCGGATGTGATGAAGGCCACGTGCGATTTTTTTAGTCGTATACGCCTGTCGTCGATCGCGGGCTTGGCCGCGCGAGGCTTGACGAAGGCACTCCTCGCGTCGGGTTGAGGTTACTTGTGTAGTGGAATCCGGCAGCACCACTCGCCTTGCTTCTTCATTGACTTAGGGTAGGTTTCCCTAATGTAGTCCGGCCTTACCGGACCCTGAACCGAAGGAGGCAACCGTACCGCTATGACTTCACTGCTCTCTGACACCCCAACTCCGCTGACCGAGGCAAGCGTGCCGAACGAGGCCCGATCGCTGCCCGATGCCCCGCAGAGCGAGGCACCATCGCTGCCCGATGCCGCGCCACTGCCGAATGCCTCGCTGCGCACTGAGGACGCCCTGCTGGGGTCGCACAGTGCCGATGCCTACGCCGAGCTCATGCACGAGGTCGTCGATGCACTCGCCCAGCGTTTCACGAGTGTCGACGCTCCCACTTCGGCGAATGACCGGACCAGTCTGGAAGCCTGGGTCGCCGACTTCGACCTCGACGGACAGGGGATCGGAAACATCGCAGCCCTGCGCGAGGCCGATGACCTCTACGCCCGCAACGCCGTCTGGTTCCACCACCCGAGCTATGTCGCCCACCTCAACTGCCCTGTCGCCGTGCCAGCCGTCGCGGCCGAGGCGATGCTGGCTGCGATCAACACCTCCGTCGACACCTACGACCAGTCTGAGGTCGCCACACTCATGGAGCGCCGCCTGGTGCAGTGGGCCTGCAGGCACGTCGGATTCTCCGGTGGAGACGGAATCTTCACCTCGGGCGGCACCCAGTCGAACTTGCAGGCACTGTTCCTGGCCCGTGAGAACGTTCTGCGCGCCCAGCAGGCACAGCGCGCCCAGCAGGCACAAATGCTCGGCAGTGACCAGCCCGGCCGTGGCGAGCCATCACGCCGCGAGATCATCTCTCGGCTCCGGATACTCACGACCTCCCAGACTCACTTCTCGATATCCCGCGCCGCACACATCCTCGGCCTCGACGCCGAGGCTGCGGTGACCGTTGACACCGACGACGCCGGACGCATGGACGCCGAGGCTCTGGCCGAGCTGATGCGCGACATCGACGACACCGGCGGCATCGTCATGGCCGTCGCCGCCACGGCCGGAACCACCGACCTCGGCGTCATCGACCCGCTCGACGCCATCGCCGAGATCTGCGAGGGAGCGAACGTGTGGATGCACGTCGACGCCGCATACGGCGGGGGACTGCTGTGGGCACCACGACGCAGACACCTGCTGCAGGGAATCGGCCGTGCCACCTCGGTGACCATCGACTTCCACAAGACCTTCTTCCAGCCCGTGTCATCAAGCGCGCTGCTGGTGCGCGACCTCGCCCTGTTCGACCCGACGCTTCATCACAACGACTACCTCAATCCGGAGGCCGAGGCCCAGGGCGCCGATGCCGAACCGAACCAGGTCGACAAATCCCTGCAGACCACCCGACGCTTCGACGCACTCAAACTCTGGACGACACTGCGCGCCCGCGGTGCCACAGAGATCGGTTCGATGGTCGACACCGTGTGCGATCTGGCCGCGGAGGTCCGCGAACTCCTCGACGCACAGCCGGATTTCGAGGTGCTGGGAGCAACCGACCTGAGCACGGTCCTGTTCCGGTTCGCGCCCGCGAACGCTGAGGCCGCCACCGCCGATGAACTGGTGCCGATGATCCGCCGTGTCCTCTTCCGCTCTGGGCGCGCAGCGATCGCGCGCACCACCATCGACGGCAGGCCCTGGCTCAAACTCACCCTGCTCAACCCCGACACCACGGTCGCAGACATCACCGCCGTGTTCGACCTCGTTCGCGCCACCGGGCACGGAATCCTCGCTGGCCGGCACCTGGAGAGCACGACCCTCGAAGGAGGCGCAGCATGAGCACGCCCGAGTCACACATCCACGACATCGTCGGCATCGGCATCGGACCCTTCGGTCTGGGACTGGCCGCCTTGTCAGACCCCCTGCCAGACGTCGACGCCGTCTTCCTCGACCAACGCGAGGAATTCCGCTGGCACCCGGGCATGATGATCGAAGGTGCGACGGTCCAGGTCCCGTTCCTCGCCGACCTCGTGACTATGGCCGACCCCACCTCTCGCTTCTCCTTCCTGCAGTTCCTCAAGGACAGCGGCCGGCTCTATCCCTTCTACATCCGTGAATCCTTCTACCCACTGCGCGCCGAATTCGACGAATACTGCCGATGGGTCGCCGCTCAACTGGACACTCTGCGCTGGAACCGCACGGTCACCTCGGTGACCAGGAATGATGACATCTACACCGTGACCGCCGAGGTGGCCGATCAGTTCGGTCAGACGCTGAGGACTGAGTCCTACCGCGCCCGCCACCTGATCCTCGGTGTCGGCACCGAACCGGTCCTGCCACGGGCCCTGCAGGACCTGGAAACGGAGGGCACAGGCCCGGTCATCCACACCTCGAAGTACCTCGACCACAGAGACGCACTGCTCGAGAGCGGATCAATCACCATCGTCGGCAGCGGACAGTCTGCGGCAGAGATCTACCGTGATCTCATCGACGAAGCTGAAGCTCGTGACGTGCGACTCGACTGGGTGACGCGCTCACCGCGCTTCTTCCCGATGGAGTACACGAAGCTGACCTTGGAGATGACGTCTCCGGAGTACACGGATCACTTCCGAGCCCTGCCCGATGACCTGCGCGAACAGCTCGGACGTGAACAGCGAACCCTGTACAAGGGCATCAGCGCCGAGCTCGTCGACGACATCCACGACACCCTCTACCGGCTCAGCCGCGGCGGCAGGAAGCTGCGCACCAACCTCCTCGCAGAATCGGAGCTGATTGCCGCCGACCACGATGCGAGCACCGGCGACTATGCTCTGCGCTTCCGCAACACGTCACTGGGCAGGTGCTTCGACCGGCGCACCGGATCGGTTGTCTCTGCCACCGGTTACAAATCCCAGGTCCCGGCCTTCCTCGCGCCGCTGGGAGACGAGATCCGCCTGGATGCCAAGGGCCGCCTCGAAGTCACCCGCCACTACACGGTCAACGACGCAGGAACCATCCACGTCCTCAATGGCGAAGAGCACACCCACGGAGTCACCGCACCCGATCTTGGCTTCGGGCCCTGGCGAGCGTCTGTTGTGCTCTCACACGTGACCGGGCGCGAACCGTACCCGATCGAAAAGACCATCGCCTTCCAGACCTTCGGAGTTCCGGACGACGGGGTATTCGACGACAGAGCTCTCGACGATGGGGCGCTCGACGACGGAGCTCTCGACGATGGGGCGCTCGACGACGGAGCTCTCGACGATGGGGCGCTCGACGACGGAGCTCTCGACGCGACTCCTCTGAGCACTCAGGACGACGTCGAATCGCACTTCGACTTCGCCGAGACCGACACCGCCGCCGATTCCGATTCCCAGCCCGCAGACGACAGGGAGATGTCACACGTATGACCACCGACCTCATCAACGACGCACCCACACCCTCAGCGGCAAGCTCCGCGCTCACCGTGGACATCCGAGCCGTGGACCCTGCCCGGGACACCAAGAACATCCACGTGTGGCTGACCCACCCGCGTGCCCACTACTGGCAGATGACCGATCTCGACGAATCCGGAGTCCGCGACTACCTCGGTGCAGTCCTCGGCTCCGCCGACGAGAACGGCTGGGTGGGATCGGTCGACGGCATCGACTGCTTCTACGTCGAGACCTATCTGCCCTCCACGCTGATCCCACACGATGTTGTTCCCACCGGACCCGACGACATCGGAATGCACCTGCTCGTCGCCCCACCTGACGGCGATGGAACCCGCGGACTCACGAACAAGATCATGGCCGAGGTCATCGACTTCTGTCTGCGCCCGATCGAACGAGGCGGCCGCGGCGGCCACCGAGTCATCGTCGAACCCGACGTGCGGAACACCGCCATCCTCGAGAAGAACCGGGCAGCGGGTTTCAGTCCGGTGGGTGAGGCGACCATCATGATGGGGGATGAGCGGAAACGCGCCCTGGTCAGCGTCTGCGCTCGTGAGGACTTCGAAGCCAGCGAGCTGGCTGCACTTCTCAACCGTGAGGATGTCGAGGCCGTCAGCTCTGATGACGAACACCTCGCCACGCTCGTCGCGACTCCCGACACATACTCCCATCTCAATCGCGACACCTTTGCGATCGCCCAACGCCACCTTGTGGCCAAGGCACTGTCCGAGTTCGCCCACGAACGGCTGATCGCCCCGATCCGCTCCACCGGCCCGAATGCCGGGCCCGATGACTGGGAGCTGACGATCGATGACACCGGACCGAAGGACACCGATCAGTCCGAGGACACCGCCGAGTTCCCGGATGGCGGTTCCGTGACATACTCGTTCACCGCCCGAGTCCTGCCGCTCGAGCACTGGGCCATCGACGAGGACAGCATCACCCGCCGCCGAGGTGACACGCAGCTGGGACTCGACGCGCAGGAACTCGTCGTCGAACTCCAGGATGCCCTCGACATCCCGGAGAACCTGATGTCGACCTATCTCGAGGAGCTCGCGTCGACCCTGGCCAGCAGCGCCTTCAAACTCGCCGAGGCGGTCAAAGGCCACCGCCCGGACTCCACAGATCTCCTGACGGCTGACTTCCAGTCCACCGAGGCGGCCATGACCGAAGGCCATCCCGGCTTCATTGCCAACAATGGACGCATCGGATTCTCCCTCAGCGATTATCGGAAATGGGCCCCAGAGAACGGGCGCACCACCCACGTCGAATGGGTGGCGGCGACCCGCGAGCACAGCCATCTCTCACTCGGTCAAGGATTCGACGAGGCCGCACACACCGACTGGGCACTCAGTGCCGAGGAGCGCGAACTCTTCGACTCACGAATCCGGTCAGCCGGCCGTGATCCGGAAGACTTCCACCTCCTCCCGGTCCACCCCTGGCAGGCCGATCACCGACTTGCGATCACCTTCGCCGCCGACATCGCCCGGGGAGATCTGCTGCCCCTGGGCGCTGGCCTCGACGAGTATCAGCCGCAGCAGTCCCTGCGCACCTTCTTCAACCGAACACGGGTCGATGCCCCCTATGTGAAGGTTGCGCTCGCCGTACAGAACATGGGGTTCCTGCGCGGACTGTCCCCGAAGTACATGCGCGATACTCCGGCCATCAATGACTGGGTCGCCGAGCTGATCGGCACCGATCCTGCCTTCGGGGACGCCGGGTTCCGGGTCCTGCGGGAACGCACTGCGCTCGGCTACACCGGCGACGTCTACCACCGAACGCAGGAGACGAACCCGCACCGCAAGATGCTTGCCGCCCTGTGGAGAGAGAACCCTCTGACCGTGCTCGAGCCTGGTCAGAAGGTCGTCACCATGGCGTCCTTGCTGCACCGTGATCACAGGGGAGTCGCCTTCTCCAGCGAACTCATCCGAGCCTCAGGTCAGGCTCCCGAGGACTGGGTACGGTCCTACTTGAGGGCCTATCTGCACCCGCTCGTCCACGCACTGCTGGCCCACGATCTGGTGTTCATGCCGCACGGGGAGAACCTCATCCTCATCCTGGACGACCACGTCGTGACCGGTGCCTTCATGAAGGACATCGGCGAGGAGGTCGCCGTCCTCGGCCACCGTGACCTGCCGGGCGATGTCGAGCGGATCCGGGCGCTGGTCCCCGGCGAGGAGAAGGCCCTGTCCGTGTTCACGGATATGTTCGACGGAGTGCTGCGCCACCTCGGCGGGATCCTCGATGCCGATGGTGTGCTGAGTTCGGAGGCGTTCTGGACCTTTGTCGCCGAGGTGCTCGATCATTACGAGGCCGAGCATCCGGAACTCGCCCATGGTCTGGCCGGGGATGTGGACCTGAGAGCCGAACGTTTCGCCCATTCCTGCCTCAACCGTCTGCAGCTGCGGAACACCGTGCAGATGGTCGACATCGGCAACCAGGCCGAATCGCTGCTCTACGCAGGAACGATGAGGAACCCCGTGGCGCGCTGAGCCCTCCGCGCGATCGTGTAGAGCACTGCTTCCACCGAGGTGCATCGCCCGACCGTGAGGTGCATCGCCCGATCGCGAAGTTCACCGCACCCGCCGAGGTGGCCGCTGGACCCCAGCGGCCACCTCGGCGGGGATGTGGGGTGCGGGCCGAATCGCCGGACCGTGTGCGACCATGCGAGCGCCAGCGGCTATCATCATTCCTATCGGTCGCCCGCGCGCAGACCGCAAGCGGTCCGCAGGATTCCCGACTCAAAGGTGTGGTCATGGCGAAGCAGAACGATCGGCCGACCCTGGCCACGGTCGCTTCGCGCGCAGGAGTCAGCATCAAAACCGCTTCCCGAGTGCTCAACGGCGAAAAGCATGTGGCCGCGAGGACCGCCGAAAAGGTGGAAGAAGCCGCCGCCGAGCTCGGATTCCGCATCAACTCCACGGCCAGGCGCCTGCGTGCCGGTGGCCGTTCACCCTACATCGGCGTGGTCATGAGCGATGGAGACGACCCTTTCCAGGCTCGCCTCTTCACCCTGCTGGAGGCCGAGCTGAGCAGGGTCGGACTGCGCCCAGTCGTGACGGTCACCGCCGACGACCTCGACCGTGAACGCGGTTTCCTCGACGAGTGCCTGGCCAATGACATGACCGGGATCTGCGTGATCCGATCGCACCCGGACGCCGCACGGTTCTACACCGACGCGACGTCGGCTGACGTGCAGATCGTGTCCTTCGACCCGTCGACTGCAGGACCGGGTGTCGACCTCATCGCCGGTGATGAGGAACGTGCTGGACGTCTGGCGGCGACTCAGCTGCTCAATCACGGGCATATCAGTCTCGGCGTGATCGGCGATCATTCGACCAGCCCCATCACCACGGCCAGGCTCGCTGGAATCCAATCGGCCTTCGCCGGACGCTCTGACGTCGGGTGGCGCGCCTACATGCGCGAAGATGCCCACGACCTGGCCAGCGCGAAGAACGTCGTCGCGGCCTGGCTGGGTTCGCGCAGCGCGCCCAGCGCACTGATCACCCTGTCAGGGACCCTCACTCAGGGGGCCATCGACGCCTGCCGGCGCCTCGATGAATGGCCCGCGCTGGTGGGCATCGACGATTTCCCTGCTGCGGACCTCTTAGACGTGACCGTCATCGATCGTGACGTCAGCGCCATGGCTGCCGAGGCGGTCCGCCGTCTGCAGGATCCGCTCCGTGCTGTGGCCGGAAGCGATTCGCTCCGGGGCTCGACTCAGGTTCCTGTGCACGTGATCGCTCGCGGCAGCGGCGAGGAATCTCCGGACAAGTGACGAAGGGCTTCGGGACGAATGACGAAGCGCCTCCGGACACGTGAAGCTGTCCTGAGAGGCTCTGCGAGACTCTCCCCGGAGAGACCCAGAACACAATTTTTCGCCGAAACAGTTGACACCGAGCTCCGATCAGCGAATTATATTGATCAGCCTGACAACGTTGTCAGAAAAATTGAAAGGGTCACAATGAGGCACAACCTGCAGTCTCGCAAGAAGTTCGCCGTTCTCGGCGCCTCGGTTGCTATCGGAGCTCTCGCGCTCAGCGGCTGTGGGAGTCAGAAGGGCCAAGGCAATGAGGAATCCGGCGGCGGTTCGGGTGGAGATGGTGAAGTCACCATTGCTCTGCTGCTCCCGGAGTCCAAGACCACCCGTTACGAATCTCTGGACAAGCCGAACTTCGAGAAGTACGTCGCGGAAGCCAACCCTGATGCGAAGATCGAGTACCGCAACGCGAACCAGGACGCGACCCAGCAGCAGCAGCAGTTCGAAGCCGCTGTGACCGAAGGCGTCGACGCCATCGTCCTCGACCCTGTCGACGCCTCGGCGGTGTCCTCGGCTCTGTCGAAGGCCGAAGCCAAGAAGATTCCGGTCATCGCCTATGACCGCTTCTTCGAAGGCGCGGACTACTACACCTCGTTCGACAACAAGAGGATCGGCAACCTCCAGGGCCAGGCCGTCCTCGACGGACTCAAGGCCGAGGACAAGGATCCGAAATCGGGCCCGGTCTGGATGGTCAACGGCGATCCGAAGGACCCGAACGCCGCAGACTTCAAGGCCGGCGCAGAGGAGACCCTGAAGAAGGCCGGTGTCGACATCACCGGCAGCCATGACACGCTCGACTGGAACCCGGACGACGCCCGTCAGTGGGTCGAAGGTCAGCTGCAGAGCGCGGACAAGGAGCCGATCGCCATCTACTCAGCCAATGACGGCACCGCCGGTGGTGTTCTCGCCGCCACCAAGAAGGCCAAGGTGAAGCCGGTCGTCACCGGGCAGGATGCTGAGGTCGACGGTCTGCAGAACATCCTCAGGGGTGACCAGTACGCCACGATCTACAAGTCGATCCCACCGCAGGCGGAGTTCGCTGCGAAGGCAGCCGTTGCACTGGCCGGAGGCGAGGAGCCGAAGGCGGGAACAACCTACAAGGACACTCCGACGGACTTCGTCGAGGCCAAGGTCGTCACGAAAGACACTGTGAAGGACATCGTCGGGGATCAGATCAAGGCTGAAGACATCTGCACCAAAGACGTGAAGAAGCTCTGCGAAGACGCCGGCGTCAAGTAGAAATCGGCGAGTAGGAATATATGAATTCTCAACCCAATGATCCGGCACCCGCGAGTACGCGGGTGCCGGAGACCGGAGCCGAACCAGTTCTCGAGCTGCGCGGGATCAACAAACGATTCGGCGCAGTCCAAGCTCTGACCGATATCAACCTGACCATCGGCCGCGGTGAAGTCGTCGGCCTCGTCGGCGACAACGGCGCCGGCAAGTCCACACTGGTCAAGGTCATCGCCGGAGTCCACGGAGCCGACGAAGGTGAGATCATTCTGGGCGGACGATCCCAGAAATTCGCAGCGCCTAAGGACGCACAGAAGGCGGGAGTCGCCACAGTCTTCCAGGATCTCTCCCTCTGCGAGAACCTCGACGTCGTGGCCAACCTGTTCCTCGGCCATGAGAAGACCCGTGGCGGTGTTCTCGACGAGGTCACCATGGAAGCGCGGTCGTGGGAGCTGCTGCGCAGCCTGTCGGCCAAGATCCCCAGTGTAAGGGTGCCGATCGCGGCGCTCTCCGGCGGTCAACGTCAGACGGTCGCGATTGCCAGGTCCCTCCTCGGCGAACCCTCGATCGTGATGTTGGACGAGCCGACGGCGGCCCTGGGCGTTGCGCAGACCGCTGAGGTGCTCAACCTCATCGAGCGGCTGCGTGAACGTGACCTGGGAGTGCTGCTGGTCAGTCACAACATGGCCGATGTCCAGGCAGTGTGTGACCGTGTCCATGTTCTGCGTTTGGGCAAGGATGCCGGTGACTTCCCAGGTGACGAGCGCACGGACGTGCTGGTCGCCGCGATCACGGGAGCCAACGACAATGTCGTGACTCAGAGAGCGACCCGAAGGGGTGAGCGTCGATGACCCGCAACTCGTTCATCACCGACGAACGCATTTCGAGTGAGGGGTTCCTCGCGACATTCGTTCGTCGAGTCAAGGAAGGCCAGCTCGGCTCATTCCCAGTGATTCTGGCGCTCATCGTCATCGTCGTCGTCTTCCAGTCGGCGAACAGCAAATTCATCTCACCGGCCAATTTGGTCAATCTCTCCACACAGGTCGCGTTCTTGGCGATCCTGGCGCTGGGCATCAATCTCATCCTGCTCCTCGGTGAGATCGACCTGTCGTTGGCTCAGCTGGGTGGACTCTCTGCCTCACTGCTGGGTGTGCTGGTGGTCAGACAGGGGGTCCCGCCCCTGATCGCATTGGTCATCATGCTGGTGTTGGGTCTCGTGGTCGGAGCGATCCAGGGGTGGTTCTTTGCGGTGGTCGGCATCCCGGCCTTCGTGGTCACTCTGGCCGGTCTGCTGGCCTTCACCGGACTGACCCTGACGACCTTAGGAGTGCAGAAGAACCTGTCGATGGCCGATACCTTCGCCTTCGACTTTGCGAGCTTCTACTTCCCAGCCATCTGGGCCTACGTGTTCGGTGCGGTTGCCGTCATCGGCTTCGGTGCCGGGATCATCTACTCGAAGCTGCGCCGTCACAACGAGGGACTCGACAGCCCGAGCTGGACCTCGGTGATCGTGCGCATCGTGCTGCTGGCAGCCATCGTCTTCGGCTTTCTCATCCTGGTCAATCAGGACTTCGGACTGGCGATGCCGTTCTTCCTCATGATCGTCATCGCGATCGGAATCGACCTGGTGCTGCGCAAGACCAAGTACGGGCGTTCGATCTACGCTGTCGGCGGCAAGGTCGAAGCCGCCAGGCGTGCAGGCATCCGCGTCACCTGGGTGCGCATCAGCGTCTTCATGGCAGCCGGTGTTCTGGCAGCATTGTTCGGCTTCATCAAGACCGGTGTGACGACAAACGCGGGATCGACGCTGGTGAGCACGCAGGACCTGCTCAACGCGATCGCCGCCGCAGTCATCGGCGGCACCTCGCTGTTCGGCGGTCGCGGCACGGCCTGGGCCGCCGTGCTCGGTGCCCTGGTCGTCGGTGCCATCAACAACGGCCTCTACCTCATCGGCTTCAACTCCGATGCGCAGCAGATCATCACCGCGCTCGTCCTCCTCACAGCCGTCGTCATCGACGCCCTGAGCCGTCGCGGACAACGCTACGTCGGACGCGGTTAGCTGCCGATTCATCACATCTCACCGATGCGTTAGCGAATCGTCGAGAGCAGAGCTGAGCGTCGAGAGCGCACTCCCTGGAGTCTGCTCTCGACGCTCAGCTCTGCTGTCGATGAAACCTGTCCCTCGCCGAGGTGGGGCCGAGGTTCCAGCCCGGCGCTCCCGGGGCGCCGCTTCGGCACTCCTCGGGCGCCGGCATCGGCGGTGTTGGGGCTGAGCTGATACAGTCGTGGGCAATGACATGGGGTGCCTGACGCCATTCGCGTGAGGCTGAGAGAACACCCATCGAACCTGATCTGGGCCATACTAGCGAAGGGATCGTCATGGTTGACTTCGACCTGCGTTCTGCCGATGCACGACTGCGTGCGAACAATCCACTCATCCAATGCATCACGAACACAGTCGTGCAGCAATTCAGCGCCAACGTGCTCCTGGCCATCGGCGCCGCTCCGGCGATGCTCGACCACGACGCCGACGCCGCACAGTTCACCCGCATCGCCGGTGGCCTGCTGATCAACTTCGGCACCGCCACGAACCAGCAGTTCCTCGCCGCCGACGCCGCCATCGATGCAGCCAACGAAGACTCCAAGCCGTGGGTGCTGGACCCGGTGAGCATCGGAGCCGTCGACTTCCGCACCACTCGAATCCGCCGCGCGGCGAACTCTTCACCCACAGCCATCCGCGGAAACGCCTCCGAGATCGCAGCCCTGGCCGGTATGGGTGTGGGCGGGCGAGGTGTGGATTCCACTGACGAAGTCGATGCGGTGATTCCCGCCGCGGCTGCACTGGCCCGGTCCACCGGTGCGATCGTTGCCGTCTCAGGACCAAGGGACGCGATCGTCGCTCACATCGACGGTGCCGATCGTGTCGTCCGCCTCGACGGGGGCCACTCCTATATGCCACTTGTCATCGGCACAGGGTGCTCTCTCGGCGCAGTCACCGCCGCCTACCTTGTGGGCGCAACGACCGCCTCGGCGAGGTTCGAGGCTGTCGTTGCCGCTCACGCTCACTTCAAGGTGGCTGGTGAAGCTGCCGCTGAGGGTGCGCGCGGACCCGGCAGCTTCTCCGTGAACTTCCTTGACGCGCTGCACACGGTAACGGGCGAGGAGCTGGCAAGTCTCCAGGTCGAAGTGGGCATGGTCGCTGCAGGCACGATCGCAGCAGGCACGATCGAGGCCGACGCGATCGAGGGAGCACAGTCATGAGCCCCTCGGTTCCCGAGGTGAATTCCCGTCTGACTGGAATCGATTCTCGGCTCTACCTCGTCACAGACTCGGCCCAGTGCCGAGAAGCCGGACGCAGCGTTGCCGACACCGTCCGCGAAGCTGTGGCCGGGGGAGTGGGGATCGTGCAGGTCCGGGACAAGGACATCGACGACGATGCGTTCTACACATTGACCCGCGAGGTCATCGCTGCCGTCGACAGCGCGGTGGCCGACAGTGCGAGCGTCGACTCTGCTTCGGCAGGCACGGACCGCCGGGTGCCCGTCGTCCTCAACGACCGCGTCGCCGTCGCCCAGCGCCTCCTTGGCGAAGGTTCGCGCGTCCACATCCACGTCGGTCAGTCGGACACTCCGGTCGAACAAGTGCGCGAACTCATCGGCTCCGAACCGCTCATCGGGCTCTCGGCGGCCAACAGCTCCGAATTCGCAGCCGCTCGGGACTCCGGTGTTGTCGACCTCGTCGGAATCGGGCCTGTCTACGACACCACGACGAAGTCCGATGCACCCGATGGGATCGGGCCGGACCGCCTCGGCGACTTGGTGAGTGAAGCAGGACTTCCGGCGGTCGCCATCGGAGGAATCAGCACTGCTCGTGCCTCCGAACTGCGCGGCCGGGGACTGGTGGGGATCTGCGTGGTCTCTGCCATCTGCCGTGCCGAGGATCCGCGTGCTGCAGCCGAGGAACTGCTCGCGGAATTCGGTGACGGACCTGCGGAGGCGACGCGATGACCACGCGTCCACCCATCGCACTGTCCATCGCCGGCACCGACCCCAGCGGGGGAGCCGGCATCCACGCCGACCTCAAGACTTTCACGGCACGCGGGGTGCTGGGCACCACGGCCATCACGGCACTGGTTGCGCAGAACACGCACGGCGTCTCGCGGGTCTACGGAATCGACGATGATTTCGTCTCGGATCAGCTCGACTGCATCCTGGACGATATGCCCGTCGACGCCACGAAATCGGGGATGCTCGGCTCACGGTCCCTCGTGGAACTCGTCGTCGCGCGAGCGGCTCAGAACCAGCTGGGCTTCTACACCGTGGACCCGGTCATGGTCGCGACCTCCGGGCACCGCCTCCTCGAGGTCGATGCCGTGGCCGCGGTCCGTGACCACCTGCTGCCGGTCTCCGACCTCATCACCCCGAACCTGCCCGAGGCGGCGCTGCTGATCGGTGACGATGAGCCGGTGGCGCAGAATCCACAGGAGATGTTGACCCAGGCCAGACAGCTTGTCGACCGTGGGCCCCGCGCGGTGCTGCTCAAGGGCGGGCACGCGATCGAGGGTGACGTCGCTGACGTTCTCGTCACCGCCGAAGGCACGGTCACCGAGTTCACCCATCCGCGAGTGGCGACCCCGAACACCCACGGCACCGGGTGCACATTGTCGGCCGCAATCACCGCCGAGGTGGCTGTGCTCAAACGTGAACGTGCAGTTGACGAGGTGGGTTCGGATCTGCTCCACGAAGCCGTCGACAATGCCCTGAACTATCTGGCCCGGGCGCTGAAGTCCGCCGCGGACTGGCAGGTCAGCCTGGATCCGAAGGGCGCACACGGTCCAGTCGACCACCAGGTCGACATCATCCGCTGCTAGAACAACCAGCTGAACACCCAGTCCAGCTTGCCATCCGGGAACCGCACAATGACGCTTCGGGACCGCCGTGGTCCCTTGAACAGGGGAGATATCAATGACGACAGACTTTTCCGCAGGGCCCCAGACCACTCAGCTGTGGGACCGAGTGCGGCCGATAGTTGAGGAGATCGAGAGGCTGCCGTTCCTCGGCCAGCTGGCCGACGGCAGCTTGGACGTGAAGGCGTTCACGAACTACATCATCCAGGACGGCATCTACCTCAACGGCTATGCCAAGGCGATGTCGTTCCTCGCTGCGCGTGCCAACGACCGTGACGAATCACGATTCTGGGCCAGCTCCGCCGCCGAAGCGATCTCGGTGGAAGAGGAGATGCACGGAGAGCTGCTCGCCGATTCCCGTCTGGCCACAGCCCACGAGGACCTGGTCAACAGCGGGGCCGGATTCCGAGCCTCACCGACGACCATGGGATATGTGTCCTACCTCGTCGCCACGGCCGCCAGCCGCTCTTACGGCGAAGGTGTGGCCGGAGTGCTCCCGTGCTTCTGGGTGTACGCGCACATGGGCAAGGTGCTCGTCGAGCGGGCAGGAGCGATGAGCGCGGACCACCCGTACCGGACCTGGGTGCAGACCTATGACTCACCCGAGTTCGACGAATCGACCCGGCAGGCTGTCCAATTGCTTGAGCAGGAACTCACCAATGCCCCCGCCGAGGTGGCCGCACAGATGCGTGCCACCTTCGAACAGGCCTGTGTGTACGAGCTTCACTTCTGGGCTTCGGCGCATGCGCTGCAGGACTGGGACGCCGGAGTGTTCGTGCCGCAGAGCTGAGCACCATTCGCCGGTGACGAAGCTTGGCCGGGATCTGCGGATCTTGCGGTGCAAAGCTCGGTCCGGCAGATCGTCTCGGTTCATCTTCCGGCCTACGTTTCGGTCTATCTTTCGGGTGTGAGCTCGCGGTCGTCTCTGCCGCCGGGCTTGAGACGGCGGAAGAGATTCCACATTGCGATTGCCACGATGGCAAGGAAGACACCGGTCGGGAGGACCAGAAGGGCATCCGGCCACGATTTGCCGATCCCGACGCTGAGCGTCTGAGCCAGAGACAATGCAAACAGCAGAGCACACGCACCAGCAGTGATTCGCATGAACTCCATCAGACAGTCGAGGAGATAGACACGTTCGCCGCGTTGCAGCCAGTACTCCTTGCGAGGAATGTTGACGAGGCCGATCGGCAGCTTCTCAAATATCCACCGGATGGAGAGCACCACTGGGATGCCCACTCCTAACGGAACGAGCCATCCGAAGACTTCACTCTTTGGCGACCAGTCGTCGGGCTGACCGTTTACCCCGAAATGGCTCGGCACCTGGTCGGGTGCGCTGAACCAGAACCAGAAAGCGACACCGATGAGGACCAAGAGGGACGCCACTGCGAAGAGCAATGCGGCGGTTCCAGGGCGTCGGCTCGGGTCCGGTTTCGTTGAGGAAGGCACATTGCAAGGCTATCGGGTGCCGGGTGCCGGGTGCCGGGTGCCGGGTGCCGAATACCGGTTATCGGGCATCGGTGATCGGCGATCCCGTTGAGACAGATCAGGCCGGGTGGTTTGCTGACGGTCCGCTTCTGCCCGGGGCGATAGGCCCCAACGAACCCATTGCGTGCCATCCGCGACGCAGAGTGGTCCACAGGAGAACATGGTCGACTTCCATCAGGGGCACGCGGTCGTGTCGCGGACAGGCAAATCGTCCGACAAAGAAAACAATCGTGGCGAAGCACACCCCGATGATAAACAGAATAAGCAGATCCATGACGGCCTCCTCACGCCCGTATCGAATGCATGTCTCCATTTTCCACCCGGGTAGAAGAGAAAGATAGGGCCACCTTGCAAGAAGTGGCCTGCGTGCCGCACTCGGTTCCTCATATGCGTTTGCCCGCGAGATCATCGTCACCGAAGTCGGAAGTGACCATGTGGCCGAGATGATACTTCGACCGATTGGGGTTTTACGTCCTGACCTGGGGTGTTGCGAGTCTTTCCGATTTTTGAGCCATCAATTGATGCGAGAATTGAAGAATGACCGAACTGAAATCGAAACTCAGGGTGCAATTGGGTGAAATGAATGTATAATTGAGGGAAGAGCAACGACGATGTTGGCGAATGGACTTCAGTACCATGACTCTCACCCCCGACCGCACACCAGGAAACCCGGAAGAGCGTGACCCACGCCCCGGTCACGGTGATGCTGTGGCGGGTTCAGGTGCCGCCGATGCTTCGTCTTCTGCGGGAGAGTCGTCCTCTTCGGCAGTGGGACAGCAGTCTCTGTTCGACCAGCTCAAAGACTCCAACCTCGACCTCACCGGCCACCCACTCGCGGGCAAGTTCGAATCCCTCGCGGCCGTGCCCACCGGCGAGTCAAGCGATCAGAACGGATCGGGCGCTGAGGGTGCGGACGCCGACAGTGCGCACGCCGAGGGTGTGCCGGCCACTGATGGCGATGAAGCTGATGGCCACGGTGAGTCAGAGGCACGTGTTTCGGAAGCCAGCGAAACAAGCGAAACAAGCGCAATTGGCGGAACCTGCGGAACTGGCGGTGCCAACGAAACCGGCGAGGTCGCTGGGACTGCAGACGACGGCAGGACTGTCGAGGCTGCCAGCACTCCAGCCGCCAATACTTTGGGTGACGACTCAGGTCCGGCTATTCCAGGTCCCGGTACCCCTGGTCCTCATCCTCTGCTTTCGAGCGAAGAGTGGACAGATCTTTCACGGTTCGCTCCCGAAGTCACGACCAGCCTCACCGCGCTCAGTGGGCTCAAGGACGGGTTGCGATCCTTTGACCGGCGGATGGGTCCTGATGATGCGATCAAACTCATCGACGGACTCGAGGCCCTGGGCCGAGTCAACGAGGCCCTATCGACTCTGGCTCTGGCCGTGTGTGAACGAGTCGGAACACCCACCGACTATGGTGCGAAAACAACGAAGGCCCTCATCCAAGACAGGCTGAATATTACCGCCCGGGAGGCCAACCGTCGGACCGATATGGCCAAGAGCCTCGGCGGGCGAGTGACTCTGACCGGGCAAGCACAGCCACCACTGTTTCCCATGGTTGCTGATGCCTTCAATGAAGGCAGACTCTCGGCCGATCAGGCCAGGGTCATCAAAGACTGTTTGACGAAGCTGCCCACGTGGGTCAGTCAGGATAATCGTGATTATGCCGAATCGACTCTCGTGGAGAAGGCCCCGAGTGTGCGGGTCCATGACCTGCGGGCGATCTTCGCTCGGATCCTGGCCCATATCGATCCCGATGGTCAGGAACCAACTGATGCCACGGATCGGACCATGTACAAGGTGACTCTGCATGCTCGTGACAATGGTGATTGGGAGATCTGTGGTCTCCTGGACCCGGTCACGGGTGGTGTCCTCAACGGGCTGCTGACGCAGAGGACGAAGATCGCGAAGAGCGTTGAGGGCAGTTTAAGTGCGGGCGGATCCGGTACGGAGTCTGGTGTCCTCGAAGACGGAACTCTCGTTGACATGACAGGTCAGAGGTTGAGTGCCCAGGAGTGGATCTACGAACGCTTCGCGACTCTCATCGGCCGCATCGATATGACGCGGACCGGTCAAGGTTCGCCCTACGCTCTGGTGGTCACAGCAAAGGCTGAAGACCTTGCCAACGAGACTGGTGCCGGGACGACGGGGACTGAGAATCCGGTCGCGATCAGTGAGCTGGTTCGTCACGGGTTGAACGGGGCGGTGTTTTTCGAACTCGTCTCACATAAGGCGAAGACGATGCAGGTGGTCACGGAGAATCGGTTCGCGAATGCCAAGCAGATCGCGGTGCTCACTGCTCGTGATCAGGGGTGTACGTTCCCCGGGTGTGATGCTCCGCCGGGGTGGTGCGATGCCCACCATATTGTTGAGTGGGCACAAGACGGTAAGACGGATGTCAATAATATGATGTTGAGTTGTTCTGCCCATCACCATCTTTTGGATAGGTCGGAGTGGGAGACGGTGATGCTCAAAGACGGCAGGCCTGCGTGGGTGCCCCCTGCATCGATGGATCCGGCCCGGCGACCGGTATTGCATGCGAGGTTCGTGGCTCAAGAAGTCATCGACAACCTCTTCAACGAGTGACTCTTCAGGTTGCTCAGGCCACTCAGGCCACTCAAGTGTAGCTGAGAGCCAAATTCTTCACCGCCGTAGATACGGCATGCGCTGCTCGATGACCCTCTTCGCCGGTGAAGTCTGCCGGGAAGGTGAAGCGCACACTGGTCTTGGCGAGATCATCGTCGATGCCCAACCCCGTGAGCACATGAGATGGCTCATCTGAGCCGACGGCGCAGGCTGAGCCACTTGAGGCAGTGACGCCCAGGCGTTCAAGCTCGAGCAGCACGGCCTCGCCGCTTGTACCTGAGAAACAGAACGAGGCGTGATTCGGAGTGCGCAACGACTCACTGCCTGTGAGGAACGCCCCGGGAACCGTGGCCAGAACCTCGGCGATGAAATCATCTCGGATGGCTTGGACACGGCCAGCGGTTTCGGTCCGCTCCGCTTCGGCGAGTTCCAACGCGGTGGCAAAGGCAACGGCGAGGGCAACGTTCTCTGTTCCCGACCGACGCCCGGACTCCTGACCACCGCCGTGGATGAGGGGTTCGAGAGGGATCCGTGCACGAATCGCAGCGACCCCGATTCCCTTCGGCGCACCGACCTTGTGCCCGGCCAGGCTCATGGCGTCGACGCCGAGCCCACCCAACGGGAGCCATCCTGCAGCCTGCACAGCATCGGTGTGGAAGAACGCGCCGGCATCGTGAGCAACCCTGGCGAGGGCTGCAATATCGGCGACCGTGCCGATCTCGTTGTTCGCGTACCCCAGGCTGACCAGGAGCGTGTCCTCGCGCAGCGCCGAACCAAGTGCTTCGACCGTGATCGTGCCATCGGGTCTGACGGGCACCTCCGTGATCTCGAACCCGTGCCGACGAACCAGGAAGTCCGCCGCGGCGAGCACCGCCTCATGCTCAAGGACAGAGGTCACGATATGGCGCCGAGCTGGCCGACCAACCGACCCCGCACCGGAGCCAGCAACGCCACCGAAGCCAGCATCGCCACCGAAGCCAGCATCGCCACGGGAGCCAGCATTGCCATCGGCTCCAGCCCCGAGAGCGATACCGATGATCGCAAGATTGTCGGATTCGGTGCCACCGCTGGTGAAGATGATGTCGGTGCTGCGCATGCCGAGCACCTTCGCCACCCGTCGACGCGCGTCCTTGAGCGCGTCTGCCGAGGTACGGCCGACCTCGTGATGGCTCGACGGGTTGCCGAACGCACCGGTCAGATATGGCCAGGCCGCCTCGAGCGCCTCCCTGCGCACGGGTGCCGCCGAGGCGGTGTCGAGGTAGAGCGGAACACCGCCGCTATTGAGGGGCGATTCGAGCGCCATATCAGCCTGCGTCCAGAATCAGGTCGAGGCCCAGGTCGATCGCACGGACACTGTGAGTCAGCGCACCCGAGGAGATGACGTCGACCCCGGTGTCGGCGATGTCTGCGACGGTATCGAGGGTGACGTTGCCGCTGGCCTCAACGATCGCACGTCCGGCGATGAGCTCGACTCCTGCACGCAGATCGGCCAGGGTGAAGTTGTCGAGCATGATGATGTCGGCGCCGCCGTCGAGCACCGCATGGATCTGCTCGAGACGATCGACCTCGACCTCGATCGTCGTCGTGTGCGATAACTGAGCCCGAGCCGACCGGATTGCGGCACTGACATCGGCGTTCTCACCAGCGAGAACAGCGAGGTGATTGTCCTTGACCATGACTGCGTCCGAGAGCCCGAACCGGTGGTTATGTCCGCCGCCGCAGACGACCGCGTGCTTTTCGAATGCCCGTAGTCCGGGCGTGGTCTTGCGGGTGTCGACGATGCGCACACCTCGACCGTCCGTGTTCGCGCCTACGGTATTCGACGATGCCGCATCGACGAAGGCCCTGGTCTGCGTCGCGATTCCGCTCATGCGCTGGCAGAAGTTCAGTGCGATCCGCTCGGCTCGCAGAACCGCACGTGCCGGCCCCGAAACCGTAGCCAATGTGTCGCCAGCTGCGAAGGCATCTCCATCGATGCTGGTGAGATCCACATCGACGCTCGGGTCGACAAGGGTGAAGGCACGAGCGAATACATCGATTCCAGCAAGGACTCCGGCCTCGCGTGCGCTCAGCTTCGCCGTCGCCGAGGCAGTGGCCGGGATGAACGTCTCACCGGTGATGTCGCCCCACGGTGCGTCCTCGTCGAGAGCACGCCGGAGTGCAGAGTCGATGGTTGTGGCGCTCAGCATGAGGCGGCCTCCTGAAGCAGGGAAGTGGTGGGAAGGGGTTCAACGGATGCCGGCTGTTGCCGCGTCGGCAGTGTGCTGGACACAGGGAAGTCGGTGCGGGTGTGGGCACCTCGGCTCTCCTGTCGGGCGAGGGCATGAGTCGCAATGTGGCGCGCGATGAGAGTGAGATTCGCGGTCTCGAGTCCCTCACGATCAGTCACCGACGGGCCTCCCTCGTGGTCTGTTGAGGACCGGCCTCCCTCACGATCCGTCAAGAACGGGCCACCCTCGTCGAGGCGGTCGAGCAGTGCCCGCAGTCCTGTTTCGTTTCGTTCCACACCGAGGTGGGTCCAGGCGAGATCCCTCAGCTCATCCCGCGGGATTGACACGGTGGCACAGGAAGCATCGCCGAGCTCTCCTTTGACGTCCGGCATCGGCTCCAGCGACATAATCGCCTCGGCCGCGCGGACACCGAATACCGCACCTTCGAGCAGGGAATTCGACGCAAGACGGTTGGCGCCGTGGACACCGGTGCAGGCGACTTCACCGACTGCGAAGAGCCTGTCGACAGAGGTTCTGCCGTCCAGGTCGGTGGCGATACCGCCCATAAAGTAGTGCGCTGCCGGAGTGACTGGGATGAGGTCGGTGGCAAGGTCGAGCCCGTGAGCTGCAAGATCGCGGGTGATGGACGGGAAATGAGCGGTCACCTTCGGGATAGCTCTGGCATCGAGATGGCAAAACGCCCCGTTCTGTGCCGCCATCGTCCGATGGATCGCCAGGGCCACAACATCACGTGGTGCGAGCTCAGCTCGGGGAACGATGTCGGGCATGAAGCGGTGGCCGTGTGCGTCGAGAAGCACGGCTCCGGCACCGCGGACCGCCTCGGAGATGAGGAACCCCGTGCCGGCAAGCGCGGTCGGGTGGAATTGAAAGAACTCCAAGTCGGCAACGTCGGCACCGGCACGGATCGCAGCGGCCAGACCGTCACCCGTCGCAGCCAGCGGATTCGTCGTGTGTGCGAAGAGCTGCCCAGCGCCACCCGTTGCCAACACCACGGCATCGGCGGCCACCATCTCGAGCGCGCCGTCGTGGAGCAGCCTGACGCCGGTGGCTCTGCCCCTATTGGTCGACTCATAGGCATCGGTACTGCCGATGCCACTGCCACTGCTACTGCTACTGCTACTGCCACTGGCACCGGTGGCGATGTCGACGAGCATCGAATGCTCACGCACAGCGATGGTCCCTGCGGTCGCCTCAGCGCGGGTGGCCGTGACCAGGGCATCTGTGATCGCTCGGCCGGTGGTATCTCCGCCGGAATGGAAGATGCGCCCCACGGAATGCGCACCCTCCATGCCCCTGGCCCAGCGCCCGGAGGCATCCGAGTCGAAGGTGACGCCGGCGGCGGCGAGTTCGAGGATTCGGTCGGGGCCCTCGGTGCACAGTACGCGGACGGCGGCCTCATCATTGAGTCCGGCGCCTGCGATCAGAGTGTCGTCGATATGCGACTCGACGCTGTCCTCGGCCGCGAGGGCACCGGCGATCCCACCTTGAGCCATGGCCGTATTCGACTCGCCCAGACTGTCTTTGGTCACGACGGTGACGTCATGTCCACCTGCCAGCCGCAGGGCGGCGGTCAGTCCTGCGATCCCGGATCCGATGATGACGATGTGAGCCATGAGTCGCTCAGATCCGGGGTTTCGCGGCGAGCATTCGCTCAAGGGACACGCGAGCGGGATCGGCCACCTCAGCGTCGACGGTGATCTGATTGATCACTGTGCCGTCGATCAGGGACTCGAGGACCCAGGCGATGTAGCCGGGGTGGATCCGATACATCGTCGAGCACGGGCACACGACAGGATCGAGACAGAAGATCGTGTGCTCGGGATGTTCGGCTGCCAGCCGTTGGACGAGGTTGATCTCGGTGCCGATGGCGAATGTGGTCGGTTCGGTCGCCTCGGCGATGGCCTTCGTGATGTAGGCGGTGGATCCGGATTCATCGGCCGCGGCCACGGTCTCCTGTGGGCATTCGGGGTGGACGATGACGCGCACATCGGGGTGATCGACGCGTGCCTTGGCGATCTGCGCGGGGGTGAAGCGCTTGTGCACCGAACAGAACCCCTGCCACAGGATGACCTTCGAGTCCTCGAGTGTGTCGGGGGAGTTGTTGCCCAGGGGCCGGGCCGGGTTCCACAGCGGCATGGCCTCAATGTCGATGCCCATGTTCAGAGCGGTGTTGCGGCCCAGGTGCTGGTCGGGGAAGAACAGCACACGCTGACCGCGTTCGAAGGCCCACTCAAGGACCACCTCGGCGTTGGAGGAGGTGCACACGATGCCGCCGTTGCGGCCGCAGAATCCCTTGATTGCGGCCGAGGAATTCATGTAGGTCACCGGGATGACGGGCACCTTGCCGTCAGAATCAGGCTCGTTGCCCAGCAACTCGGTCAGCTGCTCCCAGCAGTCCTCGACCTGGTCGATGTCGGCCATATCAGCCATCGAGCAGCCCGCAGCGAGGTTGGGCAGGATGACCGACTGCTCAGGTGTGGAGAGCAAGTCAGCGGTCTCGGCCATGAAGTGCACGCCGCAGAAGACGATCGCCTCAGCCTCGGGATGATTCTGGGCAGCCTTGGCAAGCATGAACGAGTCGCCGATGTAGTCCGCATGCTCGACGACCTCGACCCGCTGGTAGTGGTGGCCGAGGATGACGACCCGGTCGCCGAGCTTCTCCTTGGCCCGGATGATCCGCTCATTGAGCTCCTCCGTCGAGGCATCCCTGTACTCAGCGGGGATCTCACCCTGGCGTGGGGCTGCGACGGGAATCGGATCGTCCATCGAAGCGCCGGGCCCGTATCCGGGCTTGACATCGACGTCCCACGGGGCACCGATGAGGTCGGTCGAACACATATCGTCGTTCGCACCCTTCGCGGAGATGTCTTTGAGGGTGAGCTCGATCGAAGCTGTTGTGGTCATCATCGTCCTTCGCAGAGTGGAGCGGTGCTCCCATGGAATGGAGCTGCGCGCGCCTGAAAAAGGTTTGCGCAGATTTGAGCTTAATCATCAATGCTCGTAATGTAAAACACCACCGTGCGGTGGACCAGGGTCGATGATCTAGTCTGGAAACTGGCTCGCAATCCGAGTCGACCCGAACGTGAACCCGCGTGATTCGGCCGGCGCCACAGCTTGCCGCCGACTTGCGCCTACGCGGCGCTGACGATGCGCAGCCACCCAGACGAAGGCCGACCGAAGAGGATGCCCATGCCCCTGCCCCAGAATCCGATACCAGATCGTCCCGAGAGTTCCGCACCGGCAGAGCCCGAGAGTTCCGCTCCAACACGGCCTGAAAACTCCACGTCCGACCAGCCCGAGATGACTCCGCCTTACGGGGGCGGTCCCAGCCAGACTGCAGCTGCCGGTGCAGCCGCGGCCCCACCTCGGCGAGTGCGGACTCTCGACCTCATCAAGGCCAAGGCCGAAGGCCGCCGCTGGGCGATGCTGACCAGCTATGACCAGTACACGGCCGCGCTGTTCGAGCAGGCCGGGGTCGAGGCGCTGCTGATCGGAGACTCCGCGGCGAACAATGTCTACGGCCACGAGACCACGCTGCCCGTCACCGTCGATGAGCTCATTCCACTGGCACGAGCGGTCTCCGGTGCGACCTCGCGGGCGTTGATCGTCGCGGACCTGCCATTCGGCAGCTATGAGATCTCCGATGAGCAGGCGGTCGCGACGGCAGTGCGGTTCATGAAGGAAGCCGGCGTCCACGCGGTCAAGCTCGAAGGGGGAGTGGCCGTGGCCTCGAGGATCAAGGCGATCACGACCGCCGGCATACCGGTGATGGCACACATCGGATTCACGCCTCAAGCCGAGCACAACCTCGGCGGGTACAAGGTCCAGGGTCGTGGGGATGCCGGTGATGCGCTGCTGGCCGATGCTCGTGCCGTCGCCGAGGCGGGGGCATTTTCCGTGGTCATGGAGATGGTTCCAGCCGGGTTGGCTGCCCAGGTGACGGCGGAGATGGCGATTCCGACCGTGGGGATCGGCGCCGGTGCCGACTGCGATGCCCAGGTGCTCGTCTGGCAGGATATGGCGGGTCTGCGCACGGGCAAGTCGCCACGGTTCGTCAAACGGTATGCCGACCTGCATTCAGTGCTCTCCGATGCTGTCGGTCGCTATGTCGATGAGGTCAAGAGCGGCGAATTCCCCGAGCCCGAGCGGAGTTTCCAGTGATGGAGGTCGGTGGAATCCAGGCCCTGCGTACCTGGCGGAAACGGCAGTCGGGCACCGTGTCGCTGGTGCCGACGATGGGTGCCCTGCATTCTGGTCATCAGGCGCTGATGGACAGGGCCCGAGCATCGGGTGACTCGGTGGTGACCAGCATCTTCGTCAACCCGCTGCAGTTCGGTACCGACGAGGACTTCTTCCAATACCCGCGGCCCTTCGAAGCAGACTTGGAAGTCTGCGAGGCCGCCGGAGTGGATTTCGTCTTCGCGCCGGCGCTGGGGGAGATGTATCCGTCTGCGCCCGAGGTCACCGTGTCCTCCGGGCGGATGGGTGCGGTGTACGAAGGCGAAGCGAGGCCCGGGCATTTCGACGGAGTCCTCACCGTCGTGGCCAAGCTCTTCACCCTGACGGCACCGGACTCGACGGTGTTCGGCCTCAAAGACATCCAGCAGTTCTGCCTGGTCAAACGCCTGATCGCCGACCTCAACTTCGACATCGAGTTGATTGGTTTGCCAGTCGTCCGTGACGCAGACGGACTGGCGATGTCGAGCCGCAACGAATATCTGGCACCGGCGGATCGAGCGGCTGCATTGGCGATTCCTCGCGCCCTGGACGCCGCGGCCCAGGCGGCAGCCGACTGGTCTCCGAGCGATGAGCCTCCAACGGTCGTCGAGAGCGCGGCGAAGTTGGTGCTCGAACCCGCCTCCGATCGCGGTGACCTCACGCTCGGCTATCTCAGCCTTGTCGATGCACGAACTTTTCAGCCCTGTGCATCCGACTTCCGTGGGCAGGCGCTGCTGCTCGTATCCGCGACGGTCGGGGGAACGCATCTCATCGACAATGTGCCACTCGAATTCGTCAGTTCTCCATGAATTCGCGAGTGCTTCACCTTTTGCGGCATTCCTCGAATTCTCTGTTTCGGATTGGGATATTTCGATCATGTCATCGCTTCGATGCCGAATTGTGATCTGAATATATAAGAATTGTTAACATGCTGAAATGCCCATGTGGATGGGTTTGAGTGACTTTATTGATCGCGTCATTAATCGGCTTTAAGCAGTCATCCGCCCTTGTTCTGAGTGTCTGATGTGAATAGACTCCACATCAGCAACAGTGAAAATAAGAGTGTTCATTCGCGACGAATTCGAGTGATCATTCGCCTCAGCCGAAGGAGATGACGGAAATGCAAATGTCGGACTTGTGGTCGGTTCTTGCGAAAGTGGGACTGGCGATACTCATTCTTATCGTTACATGGATAATTGCATCGATCGTCAAATGGGCGATCGGAAAACTGGTGGCGAAGGTCCCGGCATTGCAGCGTGACGGCAATGATGGGCAGCAGATCGGAAAATCGATCGGGCAGATCGGGAGCCTGATCATCTGGCTGCTCGGCCTCATCGCCGTTCTGCAGCTGTTCAACCTCGACCAGGTGCTCACGCCGCTGCAGGGTCTGCTCGACGGAATCTTCGGCTTCCTGCCGAACATCATCGGTGCCGGGGTCATCTTCTTCATCGGATTCGTCTTTGCGAAGATCGCCAAGCAGCTGGTCCAGACTGCGCTCAACGCCGTCGACCTCACCAAGCTGACATCGAGGTTCAGCTCGCTGGGAGACCGCGCCACAGGAGTCGTCGGTGCATCGACGGGGGCTGAACCGCAGCACAACAACATCAATGCTCAGCAGGCCGCCTACGATCAGCCTCATCAGGGTCAGCCCGGTCAGCCGCAGCAGGGTGCCGGAAACCCGAACGCCGAGGCGAATGCCAAGATCTCGTCGCTGGCGGGCAACCTCGTCTTCGGAATCATCATCATCGTGGTGTCGATTTCGGCACTCCAGGTCCTGGGCATCGCGGCCATCTCACAGCCGGCACAGCAGATGTTGGAACTCTTCCTCAACGCCATTCCTGCCATCATCGCGGCCGGCATCCTGCTGGCCATCGGCGGAGTCATCGCGAAGTTCCTCGGCAACCTGCTCGAAGAGCTCTTGCGTGGAGTCGGCACAGATCGTGCTGTCAGCTCTCTCGGAATCGCTCCCGAGGGCACCAGCGCCTCGAGCGTGATCACCAAGATCGTCCAGGTGGCCATCATGATCTTCTTTGCGATCATGGCGACTCGGATGCTCGGGTTCCCCGAGATCACGAACATCCTCAACGAGATCCTCGACCTCGGCGGCAGCGTCCTCTTCGGCGCTGCGATTATCGCTGCAGGCTTCTTGGTTGCGGGCTTGATCGGAAAGTTCATCACGAACTCTCTTGCGAGCAAGGTTCTGCGTTACTCGGCCATCGCACTCTTCATCGCGATGGGTCTGCGTTATATGGGACTGGCCGATTCGATCATCAACCTGGCCTTCGGTGCTGTGGTCATCGGGGGTGCGGCCGCTGCTGCACTCGCCTTCGGCTTGGGCGGTCGCGATGCCGCGGCGAAGATGCTCGACAAGGTCGATGTCGAAGCCGCTGTCGACAATGACGGTGGAGCCGATCGCCATTCCGGCAGCGCCAACACCGCCGGCAGCGCCAACACCGCCGGCAGCGCCAACACCGCCGGCAGTGGAAACACCGCCGGCAGTGGAAACAGCGGAATCGGAACCGGCGGAGTCGGCGGCACCGGACACGGTGGAGCCGGAACCGCAGGACACGGTTCGGCCGGAACCGTCGGGCACGGCGGAGCCAGCGCCGGAGACGACGGTCCACTCGGTGGTCCCGGTGGCAGCGGTCCCGTACCGCCTGCCAGCTGACCAGATGACATGAAGAAGGTGCGGGCCGGGGACTATTCCCGGCCCGCACCTTCTTCGGCTTCAGTTTCGCCTGCAATACGTTCGCCTTCGTTGCGCCCGCCTCGGCGTCGCTCGGCGCTACACCGGGATGGCGATGACGGCGATGCCCATGACTACGAGGACAGCGGCGGAGACCGCTTCGATGTAGAAGTCGGTGCTCCTCCTCTGGAGGGCGGCCGCTGCCATGCCGGCGATGAAGGCGAGAAGAATCTGGTAGGCCAGCATCAACCCGATCACGACCGAGATGAGCAGCAGGTAGTCGACGCCGGCGGCGGAGGACGGCACCAGGGTCGGCATGACGGCGAGGAAGAACAGTCCCGCCTTCGGGTTGCTCAATGAAGAGAACAGGCCCCGACGATACGAGATGACCGACCGCAGCTGTCCCCACGACTTCTTCGCACCGGGTTCGGTGATCGCGTCAGTGTGGGGGCCGGCACCGACTTGGGCGCCGACCTCGGCGGTCTCAAGCTCGCCGAGGTCATCGGTGGCCGCCACGATCTCGCTGACCTGACCGCGTGGGGGTGTTCCACGCAGTTCGGTGCGGATCCGAAGAGCCTGCCGGGCAGCCAGCACGCCGAGGAGGCACAGATAGAGCCCGCCCACGACTTTGAGGACCAGCAGAGCGGCGGGGAAGGTTGTGAGCAGCGCGGAGATTCCGGTCAGCGCCGCGATCATCCAGACCGTCATGCCGGTCGCGGAGCCGAGCGAATAGATCAGCCCGGCCTTGCGGCGCAGGGCTGAGAGGCGGACGGTGAGGATCGTCTCGGGGCCGGGGGTGACGGCAAGGACGGTCGCAGCTCCGGCGATGGTGATGAGCTCGGCTCCGGTCATGGTGCTCCTTCAATGACAGCGACCAGGCAGGTGGCCTGGTCGGAGTGGCAGATGCGACGCTGCACGATGACGGCCCGAGATGCTGCGCATGAATCGTTGTGACCCGGGCGCGAAGGGCTCTTGCCCAAGTCTGCCGCAGGTCACCCCGAGAAAACAGATTGGGAAAAGCAATCATTTGCTAACGACCATTCGGCATGACCGAACGATAGTCGGCTAGTCTGGGTTCATGTGGGATCTCAATCGACTGCGCATCTGGCGGGCCGTCGTCGCCACAGGCTCCGTCGTCGACGCCGCGAGGAGCCTCAACTACACATCGGCCACGGTCAGCCAGCACATCACCACCCTGCAGAAGGCCGTCGGCGTCCCGCTCTATCGCAAGTCTGGGCGCGGCATCGAGATCACGGATCTGGGCAAGCGACTGGCCGAGGAATCCGCGGACGTCTTTACCGGTCTGAACAGGCTCGACACCGTGGTTGAGAGCTTTCGCACCGTGAATCGGCCCCGTATGCGCATCGCGGCATTCACCTCCTTCAACGCCGGGCTGCTGCCGGGGATCATCGAACCGGTCGCACTCGAGCATCCGGATATGCGCTTCGACATCCAACTCAATGAACCGGCCAAGGTCCGCCGCAGCCACTGCACGATCGAGATCCGCAGCGAAGTTCCACAGGATGACGAGGTCCACCTGCCCGGAATGACGCGCACGGTTCTCTTCGACGACGACTACCGGGTCGTGGTCTCGGACAGGCACCGGTTCGCGAAGCTCGAATCCGTCCCGTTCAAAGACCTCGAAGACCAACGGTGGGTCGACTACGACCTGTGGGCCGGTCCGACGAGCAAGGTTGTCGACCTTGCGTGCGCCGCGGCGGGATTCGAACCCCGGACGTTCGCCGCTTCGGAGGACGAGTTCGCTGCGCTGGCCCTCGTCGCTTCGAACCTGGCCATCACCGTCCTCCCGCGCCTGTCGTCTGCCCAGCTGCGACCTGGTCTGAGAGCAGTCGGCCTCACCGATCCCACGCCCGTGCGCCGCGTCGTCATGCATGTGCGTGAACGCGAAGCGCACCTGCCGCACGTGCGATCCTTCGTCACCGCCACCGAGGCGGTAGTGGCCGACTACCTGGCCCGCTGAGAGAGCGTACTGCCCAGGGAGACGCACCGTTCCTCATAGTGAGCTGAGTCTTCGGCGTCAGGGCGGTGGGATAGGCTGTTCGGGTGAGTTCTGAAATCGAAATCGGCAAAGGCAAGCGCGGTCGTCGCGGCTATTCACTCGACGATATCGCCGTCATCCCTGCTCGGCGTACCAGAGATCCCGAGGACGTATCGCTGGACTGGCAGATCGACGCCTATAAGTTCGACCTCCCATTCATCGGGGCACCCATGGACTCCGCCATGTCCCCGGAGACCGTGATCGCTCTTGGTCGGCACGGTGGCCTAGGCGTTCTCGACCTCGAAGGTCTGTGGACCCGCTATGAGGATCCCGCTCCGCTGCTGGCCGAAATCGCCCAGCTGCCGGCAGAGATGGCGACCGCGCGGATGCAGGAGCTCTACTCCGCACCCATCCAGGCAGAACTCATCACCTCTCGACTCGAACAGATCCGCGAAGCAGGAGTCACCGTCGCCGGTGCCCTGACGCCGCAGCGGACTCAGCAGTTCTACAAGACCGTCATCGATGCCGGTGTCGACATCTTCGTCATCCGCGGCACCACGGTCTCTGCCGAGCACGTGTCCTCGCAGTCCGAGCCGCTCAACCTCAAGCAGTTCATCTACGAACTCGACGTGCCGGTCATCGTCGGCGGCGCAGCCACCTACACGGCGGCACTGCATCTCATGCGCACCGGTGCCGCCGGTGTCCTCGTCGGCTTCGGCGGAGGAGCGGCGGCGACGACACGCAAGACCCTCGGGCTTCACGCGCCGATGGCCACCGCGATCGCCGATATCCACGCAGCCCGGCGCGACTACATGGATGAATCCGGCGGTCGCTACGTCCACGTCATCGCCGATGGCGGACTGGGCACCAGCGGTGAGATCGTCAAGGCCTTCGGCGTGGGGGCGGACGCCGTCATGCTCGGCACTGCGCTGGCACGGTCGACCGAGGCCCCGGGCCGCGGAATGCATTGGGGCGCCGAGGCGCATCACCCTGAACTTCCCCGCGGGCACCGCGTGGAGTTGGGAACCGTGGGCAGCCTCGAACAGGTTCTGTTCGGACCCGGACGCACCGCCATCGGCGAACTCAACCTCGCCGGCGCACTGCGCCGCGCTCTCGCGACCACGGGCTATGTCGATCTGAAGGAATTCCAGCGCGTGGATGTCACCGTCTCGCCCTATCAGCCTGGATCGGTGGTCTGATCTGTTCCGCCTGGCGCTGACCCCCAAATGGTTGGGGTCCCTGCTGTTCGTGCTCATCCTGGTCTCCTGCTTCGTCGGACTCTCCGCATGGCAGGTCGACCGGGCTCAGCACAAGAACGATGCCGTCGATTCGGCGAATGTCGAGGAGATCGTGCCGTTCAATGACGTCATGGAGGCCCAGGCCCCGATGCCGGGCATCCTGGCCGATCAGCGGGTGAGCCTGTCCGGACACTGGCTCCCGGACGATCAGGTCGTCGTCCCCGGGCGCGTCCTCGACGGGGACAAGGGCTTCTGGGTTGTGACGATGTTCGCACCCGATGATGCCCGCCTCGGCGATTCGGCCGGCGCCGATGCCTCTGACAAGACCATTGCGATTCCGGTTCTGCGCGGCTTCACCACCGATGAGGACACCGCCATGGAGTCCCGTGCGGCATCGGGCCCAGTCGAGATGACAGCACAGATTGGCCCCGTTGAGGGTCCGATGCCCGGCAACTCGCTGCCCGAGGGGCAGGTGCGCAGCGTCTCGACGTCACAGCTGATCAACCTGTTCCCCGACCTTCTGACCTATTCGGGCTTCCTCATCCCCGAAGAGGCCACCGGGGACGCCGCTTCCATCGCGACCGACGGATTGTCCTTCGTGCCGCCGACGACCACGCGGGAAGAGGGCGGATTCGATCTGCAGTCAGCTGGCTACGCGATCGAATGGCTCACCTTCGCCGTCATGGCCCTGTATATGTGGTGGCAGCTTCTGCGCGATGACTTCGTGCGCCGCCGGCTCGGCAGCGACCCCGATTCTCAGGATCCGACAAACCAAGTCGAGTATGTTGTCGTCAAGTCCGCAGGCCAGGCTTCGATCGATCCCGAGGTGATGTCGGGACTGACCGGGCTTCCCGCCCACAAGCATGGTGCGAAGAAGCCTCGCCGCGGCCGCGGCAGGCCCGCAGCAGGTGGCAGACCTGCAGCAGGCGGCAGCGACGGCGCGACCGACGACGACTCGAACCACACCAACGCCAATTCGACCAACACCACCCCGACCGGAGGAAACTGAGCGTGAGCGAAGAACCCGAGTCCCTGGATTCCCGCCCCGACTTCGATGACGGCGACGTGTGGAGTGTCAAGCGCTTCACCTCGGCGCGCAACGCCCTGAAATTCTATCGGGTGATGGCCATCATCACGGGAACGATGCTCCTCATCCTCACCGTCGAGATGATCTACAAGTACCTCATCGCCGCTGATCCCTCGACGGCACTGAACTTCGGCGGCTTCAACCTGGCCGCCGCGATCGCGATCTGCCACGGCTGGTGCTACGTCGTCTACCTCATCGGCTGCTTCTGGCTCAACCAGCAGATGCGTTGGACGCTGGGCCGTTACATCGTCTTGGCCCTGGCCGGTGTGGTCCCGGTGATGTCGTTCATCCTCGAACGCAGAATCAACCGTCAGGTCGAAGCCGAGCTGGCAGCGGCCGTGGTGGTCGCTCCCAAGAGCTGAGGCCAGTAGTTGGGCACTGGGTGCCCGGTGTTTAGAATTGGGTCATGACGCAAACCCAGAGCACACAGGTGCCTCCTGTCCTCGTGGTCGATTTCGGTGCGCAGTACGCGCAGCTCATCGCCCGACGGATCCGCGAGGCCGGACTGTATTCCGAGATCATCGCCCATGACGCACCGGCCGCGGAGTTCGCGGCCAAGAATCCGATCGCCATCGTGCTCTCGGGGGGACCGTCGAGCGTCAACGACGAAGGCGCCCCCGGATTCGACACCGCTGTCTTCGAGCTCGGCGTGCCCACCATGGGCATCTGCTACGGCTTCCAGCTCATGTCGACCACCCTCGGCGGACGAGTCGCTAAGACGGATAAGCGCGAATACGGTTCGACCCCGGTGACGGTCTCCAGCACCGGTTCGCTGCTGGCCCAGACACCGAACAGCTACAAGGTCTGGATGTCTCACGGAGATTCCGTCGCCGAGGCGCCTGCTGATTTCGATGTGCTCGCTTCGACCCCGGACACCCCGGTCGCCGCCTTCGAGTGCGCGGCACGCAAGTTCGCCGGTGTGCAGTGGCACCCCGAGGTCCTCCACTCCGAGTACGGACAGCAGATCCTCGAGAACTTCCTGTTCGATGTCGCCGGACTCACCGCCGACTGGACCAATGCTTCGGTCATCGACGAGCAGATCGAACTGATCCGGCAACGCGCCGGTTCGAAGAAGGTCATCTGCGCCCTCTCAGGCGGAGTCGACTCCTCCGTGGCCGCGGCTCTGGTTCACGAGGCCATCGGTGATCAGCTCACCTGCGTCTTCGTCGACCACGGTCTCCTGCGTGAGAACGAACGAGAACAGGTTGAGAACGACTACGTGAACTCGATCGGCGTCCGTCTGGTCACCATCGACGCGCGTGAGCAGTTCCTCTCCGAACTCGCCGGCGTCACCGATCCGGAAACCAAGCGCAAGATCATCGGCCGCGAGTTCATCCGCACCTTCGAGCAGGCCGCAGCCGACCTCGTCCTCGAGGCCAAGGACGAGGGTGAAGAGATCGGCTTCCTGGTCCAGGGCACGCTCTACCCTGACGTCGTCGAATCCGGTGGCGGATCCGGGACTGCGAACATCAAGAGCCACCACAATGTGGGCGGGCTGCCCGATGACATCACCTTCGAACTCATCGAACCCCTGCGCGCCCTGTTCAAGGACGAGGTCCGCGCCATCGGTCGTGAGCTCGGAGTCCCGGATGCCATCGTCTCCCGCCAGCCGTTCCCCGGCCCCGGACTGGGAATCCGCATCATCGGCGAGGTCACGGAGGACCGTCTCTCGATCCTGCGCCGTGCCGATGTCATCGCCCGCGAAGAACTGACCAAGGCCGGCCTCGACGGAGAGATCTGGCAGTGCCCTGTCGTCCTCCTCGCCGACGTCCGATCTGTGGGAGTCCAGGGCGACGGACGGACCTATGGCCACCCGGTCGTGCTGCGCCCGGTCTCCAGCGAAGACGCGATGACCGCGGACTGGACGCGTGTTCCCTACGACGTCCTCTCCGTCATCTCCAATCGCATTACGAACGAGGTCGACGACATCAACAGGGTCGTCCTCGACGTCACCTCCAAGCCTCCGGGCACCATCGAATGGGAATGATTCTGTTCCCCGACTACAACTACTGAACAGTGTTCAGTTAAGGTGGATGGTGCCCGAATAAGTCTCGGGTGCCACCTCACCATCGGAGAACTCATGTCACAAGCGCACACCGCCAGCACCGCCTCGGCGAGGGGATCGCGGAGCAATTCAGCTGGCAGGGCCGGCGATATCGCGCTGATCGCGGTCTTCGCCGCTCTGCTGGCGGCGTTCGCAATCATGCCCCCGGTGCCGGTGGGTCCGGCCGGTGTGCCGATCACCCTGCAGACCTTCGCCATCGCACTCTGCGGCCTGGTGCTGGGGCCGTGGCGCGGTGGAGCGGCCGTCTTGCTCTACGTCGTCCTCGGCCTGCTCGGTCTGCCGATCTTCTCCGGCATGAGCGGCGGCATCGGCGTGCTCGCCGGTCCCAGCGCCGGGTACATCACCTCGTTCACGCTCTACGCCCTGGCCACAGGATTCGTCGCCCGCTGGGCCATTCGTCGCTTCCGCGGAAAGAAACTGTGGGTCGCGTTGTTCCTCGGGGCGCTCGGCTCGAGCCTGCTGCTCAATCATCCACTCGGAATCCTCGGGATGTCGATCAACGCCGACCTGCCCCTGGGCGTGGCCGCCGTCGCCGACCTTGCGTATTGGCCCGGCGACAGCATCAAAAACGTCCTCGCCGTGTCCGTCGCGATCCTTATCCACCGGGCATTCCCCGATGTCCTCCGGCGCCGAGGCGGCCCGACGTTGGTGCCGAACGCGCGGACTGCGGGTGCCGGCTCCGCGGGTGTCGGCTCCGCGGGTGTCGGATCCAAAGGAACCGGCGTTGAGGGTGCAGCCGAAGGCACCGCGGCACAGTGATCTTCGGACGCAGACAAGATCCCGGTTCCGCAGGACCGGCGACGGAGCAGATCTCATTCTCCGAAGTCTCGGTCGGAGTTCTCGACGACAGCCCGACCGGCGATGTCTACCGCCCGATACTGACCGACGTCAACCTCACTCTGGACGAACCGATGGTCGCGATCATCGGTGCCAATGGGTCCGGGAAGTCCACGCTGCTGCAGCTGTTCAACGGGCTGGTCACAGCCAATTCCGGTCGAGTTCTCATCGACGGACTCGACCCGGTCGAGGAGGCCAAGCAGGTCCGCTCGCGGGTGGGCTTCGTCTTCACTGACCCTGCCGCGCAGCTGGTCATGCCGACTCCCCTCGAAGACATCGAACTCTCCCTGCGCAAGCGCTTCCCGAAGGCGGAGCGCCGCGCTGCTGCCCTGGCCGTGCTCGAGGAACTGGGCATCGCTGACCTGGCTGAACGCAGTGTCTACGAGCTCTCCGGCGGACAGCGGCAGCTCGTGGCTCTGGCAGCCGTTCTGGCTGTGGACCCGCAGATCCTGGTCCTCGACGAGCCGACCACGCTGCTGGACCTGCGCAACAAGGAGAAGCTGCGGACACTCCTGGCAGACCTTGTCGTCCGCCGAGGCGTGCGCGTGATCTTCTCGACCCACGATCTCGATTTCGCCGGGCTGGCCGACCGTGCCCTGGTCGTGGATTCCGGCCGCATCGTCCATGACTCGAACCCTGCCGAAGCGACCCGAATGTACCGTGAGCTGATCATGAGTGACTCCTCGTGAGCAGCCGGTTCCGGGCGGGCAGCCGGTCCCGTGCCGGTATTCGGCCACGACCTCAGCTGTTCGGGAAGGTGGCGCACACTCCCGGTTGGCTGCACAGAACAGCTCCAGGGGTGAAGCTTGCTGTCATCGCCCTGATCGGAGTCGTCGCACTGATCTTCCGCGACCCGGTCATCAACTGGTCGATGTTTGCAGTCCTCGTGATCCTCGGCTTCACTGCCAGGCTGAGACCGCATCACTTCCTCAAGACCTGGATCTATGCGGCAGTGCTGATCATCATCGTTGTGGCCATGCAGTACTTCTTCGGATCGCTGCGCGCCGGCCTCACGGTCGGCGGCACCGTCTTCGCCTGTGTGCAGGCCGCGCTGCTGCTGACATTGACCACAACCGTGGCGCAGCTGCTCGACACCTTCACTGTGATCGTCTCACCGCTGCGATTCCTCGGCGCCAGTCCTGACACGATCGCTCTGACTGCAAGCCTCATGGTCCGCGCCATCTCCCATATCTCCGGACTGTTGGGGGAAGCGGACCGTGCTGCCCGAGCCCGCGGCCTCGACTCGAGCATCAAGGCCAGAGTGATCCCCGCGATCCTCCGCTCGGTGAAGTACGCCCAGGACACGGGCCGGGCACTCGATGCTCGCGGAATCGTGGACTGAGCCCAGGCCTAGCGGGCTCGAGGTTTCGCCCCTGACACGGCATAGCGCGCGGCGATTGTGCGCGCGGCCTCATCGACGGCTCGTAGCTGTTCGTCTTCGGTGATCGACCACGTATCGTGGACGAGGCGCGGCCAGAAGATCGCCGAAGCGATCATGCCCAACAGTTGCGCGGATGCGATTTCTGGGTCCTCTATAGCTGCGGTTCCCGCGGTGTGCGCAGCTCGCAGATAATGGTCGAGCTGCGTAAGAACAGGCAGAGTGCCGAAGTCAAAGGTCCGCTCGCGCAGTTCCGGAAACCTTGGTGACTCGGCGATCACAGTCCGCATGAGTGCGACCATGTGAGGCTGGGTGAGCAGCGTGGCGTACGCGCGACCCAGCACCGATAGGCCGGCCTGAAAGTCGTCGGCGGGGAGGTTGAGTGTTGTTGTGGCTGGCGCATTGCCTGCCGTAAGGACTGTCGCTTCGAAGAGTTCAGCCTTGGTCGGGAATTGCTTGAATAGGGTTGCCTTTGAGACGCCCGCCATTTCGGCGACTCGTGCCAGTGACGTGCGGTCGTATCCGAGGTCGAGGAACAAATCTACGGCAGCGTCGAGGATGGCGGACCGGTTCGCTTCGGCGACTTCGCGGTGATAGGCGGAGAGCTTGCGTCGCATGCTCTAAGTATTCCATGAGGTAAGTCGGTTGACTCACCGTCTTTTTTTGGGTAACTTTCGCAATGGTGAGTCATATAGCTCACCATTAAGACTGAGGGGCAGTTGATGACACGTGTAATAGTTCATGCAACAGTGACGGTCGACGGATTTCTTGCGAAGGCAGACGGTGGGATTGACTGGATGTTCGGTCGGCCCTCAGCCCCTGAAGACGATGCCGTGGTCGAGAAGGTCATCGGGCGGATCGGCGCTGTCGTCGGGGGAGCGAACAAGACGCAGACTATCGAAGACGACGAGATTCCGTACGGCGGCATGCTGAAAGTGCCTGTGTATCTGATGACTCACACCGCTCGGGAACCGATCGAGCGGGACGGCACCATGTTCACCTTCGTGGTCGACGACATCGGCCAAGCGATCGAGATGGCAAAGCGAGCCGCGGGCGAAAAGTGGGTCAGTCTGCTTGGAGGCAGCATTTCCCGACAATGCCTCCGGCTCGGGTTTGTCGACGAGATCCACCTCGACGTCGCGCCGGTCCTGATCGGTGAAGGCATCTCTTTGTTTGCCGGTCTGGGCCAACAAATCGAACTGGAGCGCATCGAGACATCAGCCTTTGCGAGCGAGACCCATCAGCGCTATCGCGTCCTGGGCTGATCAAGGCTTGACTGTCTGAGACATGAGCCAGAGGCCCGGCCAACCTCCTGGTGCCATGTAGCCACGCATGCAGGAAGCGGATGGATTCCCAACCGAATCCCACTGCTGATTGCGCCGTGATATCTACTGCGCTTCGGGACGAACGTTGTAGAAGATGTCGCCGGACGCAGCGGTGAACTCGTGGCCGACGAAGCCTGACCTGATGCCGGTCGTCGTCGACCGCGCCCCGAATTTGAGTACGGGCAGGTAATCGTAGAACGCCTTCTGCAGATCATCCTTTGCGGAGACGGCCTGTTCGCCGCTTGGAGCGTGAATGATCGTGTCGAAAGCAGCTTCGATTTCCGGGCTCTCCGTCCACCCGGGCCACACAGGGTCGAAGAACACCTGGGTTAGCGGGGTAGAAGTCGGTGAGAACCCAGTGATGAAAATCTCATAGCTCGTGTCATCGGTTCGATTCTGGAGCACGGTGGCCCAGTCGGTGACGATGAGCCGAGACTTGATTCCAACATCGTTGAGTTGCTGATCCATAACGACGGCATTGTTGTAGTGTTCTTCGTATTCCCTGGAAGTGAGGATGCGAACCTCCTCACCGTTATAGTCGGCCTTGTCAAGGAGTTCTGCGACCTGCTTCGGATTCGGATGGTTGTAAGCGTTGAGGCCTTTCGTCGAGTACCAGTCGGAAGTTTTGGGCATCAGCGCGCCGTTCGTGTCATAGAGCTTTTCCGACGAGAACGCAGCCTTCTGGATATCGTCAATGTTCGTCGCGGCCAGGACTGCTCTACGCATTTTCGGATCGGACATCACTCCAGTCTTCTTGTTAAAGATCGCCGCATTGAATCCGTTGTCGCCTGTAGTGAGATTGATGTTCTCGTCGCTGTCGAGCATGTCCAGATTGTCCGGAGGCAAGGCGTTCGCGGCATCGTACTCGCCGGTCTGGAGGCCCGACATTCGAGTGGATGGATCATTGACGAAGTAGAAGAACATCGAATCGAAGGCAGCCTTCCTCGCACCTCCGGTACCGTTCGTTTTGCCCTTCGGCGAAACGTAGTCGTCGAATCGGGACATCTGAACGTACTGATCGGTGTTCCACTTCTCCATTGTGTAAGGTCCGGTACCGATGAATTCTTCGACAGGATCGTCCCCGGCGGCCTCGAGAATTTCCTTAGGCTGGATCGCTGGGAGTTGCCCCTGGTCTGCAAGGAGCTGAAGCGCGACAAAAAGTGGGTCGGGCAGTTTGATCTCCACCTTGTCTGACGATGATGATGAAACCTTCGCGTCTGAGAAGAAGAGCTGACCGACTGAGGCCTTCGCAATCCACGCCTTGAGTGAGGCGACGACATCGTCGGCCTCCATTGTCGATCCGTCGTGGAACTTCACGTTCTTGCGGAGAGCGAAGCTGACAAGGGTTCCGTCGTCGGAGAGCGAGAACGATTCAGCCAGCACAGGTTTGACCTGGTTGTCGGCATCAATGGTGATGAGCGGTTCGAAGAAGTTGCGAGAGATGTCGCGCGTCGCTGTGGACGTGGTCATCAGAGGATCAAGCGTCGGAGGTTGAGCGTTCCACGCTACGATGAAGCTGCTGCCCTCGCCACGCTGCGCGTCGCCGAGCCCCCCGCCGGTGCAGGCGCTCAGAGAAAGAAGCACAGCCAGGACCGCTCCCAGCACCAGTCGTCTCATTGTGTGCCTTCCTGTTCTGTCCCTGAAGCGGACGCCAGAAGCGCCCGACCCCCTTTTGTCACCGCGGCCCTGGAGATCTGACGGTTCTCAATGAGCATTTCGCCATTGACGAGAAGATGAACGACCCCGTCAGCAGTCATCACAGGGGTGGGATCGGTACGAGGTTCGGCCGCATCGATGTCGACAATGACGATATCTGCATCGGCACCCACACCGAGGTGCCCCTTGGCTTCGAACGCGGGTGCACTCCGCGCCAGTATCCTGGCCGGAATGTCACTTGAGCGGCTGATGACGTCACTGAGGTCCATGAGCCCGGTGTCGCGATGCAGCCATGCAATGGCACGGATGAAGCAGGAGCCGCTTCTCGGGTGGACGGCATACCCGGTAGGCACAGGCAGCACAGTTGGGAAGGGGTTGCCCTCATCGCCTCCTGTGAGCCGGGTCAGAGGCATCGCATCTGAGGCAATGGCTGCTCCTGGGAAGGAGAGCGTGGACAGCAGCTCGTCGACTCCGACAGACAGGTCGGGACCGTAGTACCGGATGAGGCACAGTCCACCCGGATCCTGCGCCCGCAGCTCGGCGAGCCTGTCGTAGGACGACATCTGTTCCGACCCCGGGAGGTATGTGATGGTTGATGCCGGAGTTCCATTGCTTTGGAGGGTCTCTGGGGAGAGGAAATCGGCGCCGATCACCGTGGACGCGAATTCGAATGGGTATGATTCGGTGGTCATCGGCAGTCCTCGCTCGATCGCATCAGAGAGCACTCGAGCTGATTCCTCGCCATCACCGGCATTCGAACTGGCAAAATGGCAGATATGAATGCGAACTCCCGTCGACTCACTGAGTTCGACGAGTTCGGCCACGGATTCATGAGCAGTATGGCCCTCGATCTCGGCACCGTAGCGTGCATGGACGAACAGCGTCGTGTTGCGTTCCGCTGCGAGTCGAGCTAAGGCATGGAGCTCTGCGGAATCGATGGCGGGTGCGTAGCCGAGCAGGACCCCGATCCCGATGGCGCCATCATCGAGTTGTTGGGACACCAGTTCAATGATGTCGCGCCGCTCCTCCTCAGACGCTGGCTTCGACCAGTTGCCACTGCCTTGCAGTGCGCTGAACATCTCCAGCGGGAGTGCGGGAAGGCGAGCTACCTGATCGGAGTCCATTCCTTCCATGACGATCATGCGCGCAAGCAGCCAAGATGCGGAGTACCCGTAGTTCAGAGCTCTCCCTTCATCTGCGGCTGCGTTGAGCGTGTGATTCAGTGGCGCAGCACCGCATTCGAGTTCGAGACTCGTGGTGACGCCGTCGTAAGCCTGGAGGAGATGTCCGATCTCGTTCTGGGCGTGACTGTGCATATCGACGAATCCCGGAGCGACAACGAATCCCGTAGCGTCGATGGTGTGGGCAGCCGTGATCGGCTCGCTGTCGACGTGGACGATGCGCCCATCGGTGATGCCGATTGTGAGCACCTCGTCGATGTGATGACGTGGGTCGACCACTCGGCCGCCCGTGATGAGTGTCTGGCACTGTGATGTCATGAGATGAGTTCCTTCCCGAGCCCCTCGCTCAGCGGATGTCTGGAAACTGGTCAAGAGGCCGTGTTCGATTGATGTCCGGGACAGAATTCCATGAACCGATGCGGTCTTCGACCCGCTTGGCGATCTCGAGCAGCCTGGCTTCATCGCGGAATCGTCCGACGAGCTGAATCCCCACAGGCAGTCCCATGTTGGTGAAACCCACTGGAACCGAGATCGCCGGATGGTTTGTCGTTGTGATGATGCTGGGAAGCGTCATCCAGTCGAGGTAGTCCGACATCTGAGTCCCGTCGATCTGCCGGGGATAGCGCATTCGAGCGTCAAAGGGAGGAACTTGAACCGTCGGGGTGATGAGAACGTCCACTGTCTGCAGGAAGTCAGCCATTGCCGACCACGATTGAGACTGCGCTGTCAGTGCGGCGGACGCTTCTTGGCCGGTGACACGACGTCCAGCTTCTATGTTCCACAGGGCGTCATCTTTCATTCGACCGCTGTGGTCATCCGCGATGGGTCCCAGGCTTGCTAACATCTGCAGACCGCGCAAGGTGCGGAAGGCTTCTTTGGCTTCAGGCAGAAGCGGATGTGCACGCTTGATTTCGAAATCCGCGCCGGAGAGTTCGGCCACCGCTGCCTCCACGACGGACCTGACCGAATCGGCGACGGGAAACATTCCTGAGAAGTCCAGCGAATACGCGGCGGTGATCATTGGTTCCCCAAGCGAGGAGCCTAAGGGTGACGTTGCCACTTCCTCCAAGGCAGCAGTGTCGACGGTGTAGGAGAATGGGTCGGCAGGGCTGAACCCGACCATGTTCGCCAATAGTCGAGCGGTGTCTCTTACCGTTCGAGCCATAGGGCCTTTGACCGAGAGCGTCCCGTACGCTAAGCCGTTGGGGGAGTTGGGGATGGTTCCCAGGGAAGGGCGCAGTCCGACGACATTGCAGAAGGAAGCCGGGTTGCGCAGTGAGCCGCCCGTGTCGCTGCCGTCTGCGATGGGAAGCATGCGGGAAGCGAGGGCCGCCGCCGCTCCGCCAGAACTTCCTCCGGCTGAATGATCGAGGGAATACGGGTTGCGAGTGAGCCCTGTGACCTCATTGAATGTATGCGAGCCCAGTCCGAATTCCGGGGTGTTCGACTTCGCCACGACCACCGCACCGGCACGCTTCATGCGCTCGACGAGGATATGGTCTCGTGTCGCAACTCGATTCGCGAAAATCGAGCTGCCCTGGGTATGGCGAAACCCAGCGGCGGGAATGAGATCCTTCACCGCTACAGGCAGACCTGCCAGAGGCAGACTCTGCCGTTCGTTGAGGGACAGCTCATCGATTCGCTGTGCCTCGGCTAGGGCTGCCTCAGGATGAACATCGAGTAGAGCATTGACACTCGGATTCGCAGCGTCGATACGTTCAAGATGTGAAGTGACCACCCGGACGGCTGTGAACTCACCGCGATGGACACCAGCGACGAGGCCGAGAGCTGTTGAGTCGTCAAGGTTGATGTCTGGTGTCGTGTGCGCGCTCATCGACCGTCGACCTCGACCGAGTGCTCGGACGTGGTGATGGCCTCGAGTTCTGCCACATCGATATCGAAACCTATGCCGAGTCCTTGCGGGACGTCGACGCTGCCACGGTTCATTGTGACTTCTGGGATGATGACATCTCTCTTCCAGTAGCGAGCAGATGGTGCGGTATCTCCTGGCAGAGTGAAACCGGGGAGTGAGGCGATTGCAAGGTTGTGGGCCCGGCCGATGCCGGATTCGAGCATTCCTCCGCACCACACGTCAAGACCTTCGTCTCGGCACAGCGCCTCGATGTCCTTTGCTTCGTTGATTCCTCCGACGCGTCCGATCTTGATGTTGATGATTCGGCAGCTGCCCAGTTCGATGGCCTTCCGTGTGTCGGCGAGGGAATGGATGCTCTCGTCGAGGCAGATGGGTGTGCGAAGTGCCTGCTGAAGATGACGGTGGTCGACGATGTCGTCGTGAGCAAGTGGCTGTTCGATCATCGTGAGATTGAGTTCATCGAGATGTCGGAGGTGGTCGGTGTCGGCCAGTGTGTAGGCGTTGTTTGCGTCGGCCATGAGGGGGACATCGGGATGTTCGGCTCTCACAGCGCGCAGGAAGGACAGATCGGCCCCGGGCTTGATTTTGACCTTGATTCTGGCGAAGCCCTCGTCGACAGCTTCGGACACGAAATCGACGAGTTGGTTCTCTGACTCCTTGATTCCGACGCTGAGTCCGACTTCGACAGATCTCTTCGTCCCTCCGATGGCTTTCGCCAGGGAGATGCCCTGCGTCTTTGCCCAGAGGTCCCAGATCGCTCCTTCCACGGCAGCCTTGGCCATGTTGTTGCGCTTGATTGGCGCCAGAATGTCACGGATTTCGCGCGGATGAGTGATTTCGGCACCAATGAGGAGAGGGATGAGTTGCTCGATGAGCACGAGTTCGCAGCCGGAGGTGTATTCCTCTGAGTAGTAGGGGTACGCGAATGCACCGCATTCGCCGAACCCTGTCTTGGCACCGGAGGTGGCCTCGACGATGAGGAAGTCACGATTGGACTGAGTGGAAAAGCTGGTCGTGAAGGGCGTGATGAGGTCGAGCTCGGCGCGGCGGACGGTGATCTTTTCGATGTTCAATGTTCAGCCCTTTGCAGTGGTTCTCTGGGACGGGTGGTGGATCGGTACGGAGGCGAGAAGGCGCTTCGTGTAGTCGTGCTGTGGGTTGGCGAACAATTCTGCGGTGTCTGCCTCTTCGACGATCTTTCCCTGATGCATGACGCCGACTCGGTGAGCGAGGTAACGGACGACGGACATGTCGTGGGTGATGAAGAGGTAAGCGAGTCCAAGATCAGCCTGCAGGCTGCGAAGCAGGTTGAGGATTTGTGCTTGGATCGAGACGTCGAGTGCCGACACGGGTTCATCGCAGATGATGATCCGAGGCGAGGCGACAAGTGCACGGGCGATGCCGATCCTCTGCCGTTGCCCTCCGGAGAACTCGTGAGGGTAGCGCTGGGCGTGCTCATCCGAAAAGCCCACTGCTGAAAGGGCTTCGTCGACCTTGGAACGCAGCGTTGTCGGATCCTTTTCGCCGATGATGCGCAGAGACTCTTCGAGAATGCTGCGGATGCGACGGCGCGGGTTGAGAGAGGAGTAGGGGTCCTGGAAGATCATCTGCACATCCCGATTTGAACGCTTGGTGTTCTGCGTCAACTTTGACCCATCTGCGGCACTGACAATCACTTCGCCTGCCGTTGGTGTGATGAGCCCTTGAAGCAGGCGACCGGTCGTTGACTTGCCCGACCCCGACTCCCCGACGAGCGCGTAGGTTCTTCCTGCTGTCAGAGACAGACTCACCTGATCCACTGCTTTCGTCTCGGCCACAGTGCGTCCCATGGGCGATCGAGTGACGAAGGTCTTAGTCAGATTTCGCGCTTCCAACACAGTCTGTTCGAGTGTCATCTGGCCATTCCGTCCTTCACTGGAGAATTTCCGATGAGCTCCTGGCTGCGGATACACCGTGACGTGTGGTCGGGTGAGAGAACTTCGAGTTCGACAGTTCTCTCACGACATTCCGGTAGTGCGAAAGGACATCGATCGGCGAAACGGCACCCGCTAGGCACATTGTGCAATGTCGGGACGGATCCTGGAATGATTGGAAGGTCCGCGCTGGGATCGGAACCGACATCTGGGGTCGAAGCCATCAGCCCTCGAGTGTAGGGATGTGCCGGGTTGTCGAACAGGGTGTGAACATCCGTGGATTCGACGACCTCGCCCAAATACATGACGACAACACGGTCGCAGATCTCGGCTACGACGCCGAGGTCATGAGTGATGAAGAGAATGCCGGCGTTGAACTCGTCTTTGAGTTCGATGAGCAGTCGGAGGATCTGCGCCTGTGTGGTGACATCGAGAGCCGTCGTCGGCTCATCGGCGATGAGCAGTTCCGGATCGCAGGACAGAGCCATCGCGATCATCACACGTTGACGTTGCCCCCCGGAGAGCTGGTGTGGATATTGTCTCATCCGTCTTTCCGGCTCGGGGATTCCAGTCTTGTCGAGGAGGTCGACGGCCGCTGACCGTGCGCTGCGCTTGCCGATTTTCCTATGGGCGAGGACTGCCTCGGTGAGCTGGTCGCCAATCGTGAATACCGGGTTGAGCGCGCTCATCGGGTCCTGGAAGATCATCGCGATCCGGTTCCCACGAATTCGACGCATCGCTTCTTCGCCGAAAGTAAGCAGATCCTCACCGTCGAAGTTCATCTGTCCCGAATAGCGCGTTGACGAGGGGTCGAGGAGTTGGAGGATCGACTCGGCAGTCACACTCTTTCCACACCCGGACTCACCGACGATGCCGACGACTTCGCCCTGGGCAACACTGAAGGAGACTCCGTCAACGGCTGTTACTGTGCCATGCTCAGTGTCGAAGCTCGTGCGCAAATCGATTACGTCCAGCAGCTTGGTCATCGTGGTGCTCACTTCCTGCGGTTGAAGGTCGGGTCGAGGAGGTCTCTGAGCCCATCACCGAGGAGGTTGACGGCGAGGATCGTCGACATGATGAACGCTCCGGGGAACACCGTCATCCACCATGCGCTGTAAATCAGAGTCTTTCCGTCGAGGAGCATATTTCCCCAACTCGGAGCCGGTGGCGGGACTCCAGCGCCGAGGAAGCTCAGCGCTGCCTCGGTGATGATCGAATCGGCGAACACGAACGTAGCCTGAACGATGAGTGGCGAGAGGACATTGGGAAATATGTTGATCCACAGAATCCGGAACAGGGATGCCCCCTGCGAGCGCAAGGCTTCGACATAGGTCTGTTCTTTGGCGACGAGGGCCGCCGAACGCACGATCCTAGCGACATAAGGAGTGAAGACAATGCTCAGCGCTATGATCACATTTGATGTCTGCTGGCCCATTGCGGCCATGATGGCGATGGCCAGCAATATGGCAGGGAATGCCATCAGGCCATCAGAGATACGCATGAGGATGGTGTCGGCGATTCGATTGTACGCAGCGAACAGCCCGACGATCGCCCCAAGGACCGAGGTGATTAAGGCTGTTACCGCACCGACGAGGAGAGAGACCCTGGCGCCGGCGACGGCTCTTGCGAAGGTGTCTCTCCCGTAGTTGTCCGTGCCGAAGGGGTGGTCGAGGCTTGGCGGCGCGAGCCGTTGCGACGGGTTGAGTGTAAGAGGATCGCCAGCAAACACGGGGCCGAGGATGGCAACGGCAACGACTATGGCCAGGACGATGCCGCCGGTCATCGCCAACTTATGTGCGCCGAAGCGTCGGAGGAACATCGAGCGTCGTGAGTAGGTTTTGTTGAGGCGGTTGAGAGACCCGACTGTCATAGTGTCTGTCATAATTGGTCCTCCTCAGGAATAGCGCACGCGCGGGTCGAGGACGCTGTAGAGAACGTCGACAAGGAAGTTGATGAGGACATAGGACACAGCGATGAGGAGGATGACCCCTTGAATGACGACGATGTCCCGTCGTTCGATTGAGTTGACGATCAGCTGTCCGATACCAGGAACATTGAACACGGTCTCCACGACGGCAGCCCCAGCGACGAGTGTGCCGAGAGTTTGCCCGATTGTGGTGAGGATGGGCATAGCCGCATTGCGCAGGGCATGTTTGTAGATGATGCGATTGCCCGAGAGCCCTTTGGCTTTCGCGGTCTTCAGGTAGGGCTTGGACAGGGTTTCGAGCATGCTGGTGCGTGTCATTCGGGCGATCAGTGCCGCCTGCATGCTGCCGAGGGCGATAGCGGGAAGGAGCAGGTACTTCAACGTTTCGAAAATTCCGTCTTCGAGCGGTGAGTACCCGGCGACCGGTAGCCACCCGAGCAGAACACCAAAGATAAGCATGAGGAAGAGACCGAGCAGGAAGCTGGGCACCGAGATTCCGAGGAGTGCTCCGACCATCACCGTCTGGTCTGTTCCAGTTCCCTGTTTGCGGGCGGCGACGATGCCTGCGGGCACACCGACCAGGATGGCAATGATCTCAGCGAAGATCGCAAGGTTGATTGTCGGCGCCAACGCGGCTTGGATGACGGTGGCTACTGGGAGCCCGATGAAGAACGACTGGCCGAGATCGCCTTGCAGCGCGCTGACAACCCACGTGAAGAACTGCGCGTAGAGAGGCTCATTGAGGCCAAGGCTTTGTCTAAGTGTTTCGACTTGGGCAGGGGTGGCCTCCGGCCCCAGCATCACTGCGGCGGCATCACCGGGCATGAGATGGATGAGGAGGAAAGTAACTATCGCAACCACGATGAGGACGGGGATCAAGGCTGCGGCTCTGCGCATGAGGAAACCAACCATATGAACTCCTGTCGTTGACTCACATCACATCCGTGGAGGCTGCGTCCAGTATTCAGTCAGTGAATATGGAGGTCAATGTATTCGCGCACAATGGTGATATCGGACACATTGATGACTGTTTTATGCATGAGGAGGGAGGGCAGTGGCTGAAAATCACACGAATCAGAAGATTCTCGAGGCGCTCCACATCGATGGCCGTGCATCTTGGCAGAGGATCGCCGAGGCGATCGGTGAGAATGAGAGGACTGTTGCCCGGCGAGGGAATGCTCTGATCAGCGAAGGCATCGTGAAGATTGTTGCGTTCAATGTGCCTGCCCATGGTTTCGTCCTTGCAATCAACAGCGGCCCGGGACAGGCGAGAATGACCTCGATGGCACTGGGCAAGCTCGACTCGACGATGTGGGTTCATCTGACAACCGGAACCAGTGACGTGATCGGTGCGGTGGCGGTGTCCGTCAATGAGCAGGAAGAGTTTCTCCTCGACGAGATACCAGCGATACCCGGAGCTTCACAGTGGCAAGCTTTTCCCGTCCTCTGTTACCTGAGGACGGCTCGGATCTGGCGGCCGGGTGTGCTCACCTCGGCACAGCGCGAGGGTCTCATCGAATCCTGTCCGCAGGCTCCAGAGCTCAAGTTGGGCTTCGAGATCGATCTCGATGACGAGGATGCCACGATACTCAAAGCATTGAAGGAGGATGGAAGGAAGAGTTATGACGAGCTCGCCCGTCAGGTCGGGACGTCGGTTGCAACTGTCAAGCGTAGGTTGGATCGACTCCGCCGCGAGGGGAAGTTGCAGATTCGTGCAGCGATTGCTCCCTGCCACCTCGGGCTCCGGACAGAGATCGTCATGTGGTTGCGTGTCCGGGACTCAGATATCGAGCACGCAACTCAGGCGCTGGTTGGTGACGACACGATCAAATATGCCGTTCGAATTGCCGGAAACTGGACCTTTGTCCTTAAGTTCGACGTCGTTGACCGTCATTTCGTAGACGCGTTCTTGAGGTCGCGAGAATGGACAAAGTACGTCGATTCCAGCAGTATGTCGGTCGTGGTCGCGACGACTAAACGCAACAACACCAGAAGCACCTAGATCTCTACTCGGCCGCTGGTGTGTGCATTGCGGATGCCCTCCGAAACAGGTCAGATGCGGGCAGTCGATCGGGAGGAGTATCCTCGGCGAAGAAGAGGTCCTCGATTCCCGGACCAGGTGAGCTGCGCCCTCGCGAAGGAGACACACAATGGCTGCGAACCATCGCCCCGTCCTGCTCGCCATGGACTTCCAGAACGGCATCGCCGGTGATGAGGCCTTCACCAAGACCGGCGTCCTCGAACGTGCCCATGATGCTGTCGCTGCTGCCAGAGAGAAGGGCATCCCTGTCATCTGGGTGCGCGTGGCATTGCGGGAAGGGCACCCGGAGCTCGTGGAGACCGCATCGTTTGGGCAGATCGCCGCCCACGGGGATCTCGATGAGTCACACGCGTCGACGAGCATCCACGAGACACTGGGACGGCATGAGGGCGAACCGATCGTGACGAAGCGTCGCATCAGTGCCTTTACCGGCAGCGATCTCGAAGTTCTGCTGCGCGGTTACGGTGCCGACATTCTGATCCTCGCCGGCGTCGCCACCAGTGGAGTGGTTCTCTCGACCATCCGGCAAGCCGCCGACCTCGACTTCCGCCTGACGGTGCTTTCCGACGCCTGTGCAGATCGGGATGAGGAGGTCCACCGGGTGCTCACGGAGAAGGTCTTTCCCAAACAGGCCACGGTGCTCACCGTCGACGACTGGGCTGCGCACACCTGAAACTGGACTGCCCAGAGCTCAGCATCGAGCGGTCACGTCATAGCGTGGGCTGTCGACGCCAAGGTGCGCGCTGGAGGCTGATCGGTCTCAGAAGCTTGAGGAATCCTCGACATCGGCACCGGTCTGCACGGTGAAGCCGCGGCCCAGAACCTGCGGGTGCGGGTTCTCAATCGCCCGCGAATAGTGGCCGATGAGCTGTGAGCACACGCTCTTCCAGCTGCGGCTGAGCACCTGATGACGTCCGGCGACACCGAACGCCCGACGCTTCGCCTCATCGCCGAGGAGGTCCGTGACATGCCCGCGCATCGCCATCAGATCCTTCGGGGTGTAGAGCCACCCGGTGTGGGAGGAGTCGACGAGATCCATCGGGCCGCCTCGGGCGGGGGCGATGACGGGCACCTCGGAGGCCATGGCCTCCTGGATGGTCTGGCAGAAGGTCTCGAGCTCGCCGGGGGCGACCATGATGTCGAAGCTCGCCACCGCCTGGGCCAGAGCATCGCCACCCAGGAAGCCAGCGAAGTGCGCATTCGGCAGTGAGCGTTCGAGCCGAGCTCGCCACGGGCCGTCGCCGACGACGACGAGCTTCGAATCGGGCACATCGTCCAGAACGGCCAGATCCTCAACCTGCTTCTCGGCCGCGAGCCGACCGACGTAGCCGATGATCTTCTCACCATTGGGAGCTACGGACCGGCGCCAGGCCTCTGATCGGTGACTGGGGTCGAAGCGGGAGGAGTCGACCCCGCGTGCCCACAGATCCACCTCGGCGACTCCGAGTCCGGACATCTGATTGAGTGTGTACGACGAGGGGACCAGAGTCAGGGAGGCGTGCTGATGGATGTTGCGCACATGCGACCACAGCATGGCCTCGATACCGTGCATGCCGTACCGCGCGGCATACGCGGGCACCTCGGTCTGATAGATCGCCACCGTCGGCAGATCGAGGCTCTGAGCGGCCAGGACGCCCCGCCATCCGAGCACGAAGGGGCTGGCCAGGTGGACGACATCGGGGTTGAAGTTCTCCAGCAGTCGTTTGATGCGGCTGACCCCGCCGGGAGCCACACGGACCCGACGATACTTCGGCAGGGCGATCGATGGAACACGGATGATGCGGGCTCCGGCGACTTCCTTGGGTCCGTCGCGGCGTGTGCCCGGTGCGATGATGAGGACGTCGTCGCCGCGGTCGGCCAGATGGTCGAGGACGCGCAGGAGTGAGTGGGTGACCCCATTCATGTTGGGGAGGAAGGACTCTGCAATGATCGCTACTCTCACAGAACTCAGTTCACGCCCTCAGGGTGAAGGACTGGCGACATCGAGGCGTCCCTCCGGCGACGAAAGGCCGAAATCGCCGCGCACGATCGGGTCTGGAGTTGCGCACGGTCGAATCTGCCGCCGCTTGCGATCAGGTCCGGTGTCGCTCGGAATCAGAGGTGATGCAGAAATAGTGAGGCATTCGGTGACCAGCCGGCGGCCGGTTCGCGACGGGTCTGAACCCCGCGTAAACTGAAGTGTCGGGAATGCGAATGAGAGGGGAGGCGAGATTGGTCTGGTTCATCGTCGGGGCATGTGTCCTCGCCCTCGTCGTCCTCGCACTGGTTCTCACCTTCGTGCGGTTCAACCAGCTCTCGATGGCCCGTTCGCTCTGCGATGAGGCCAAACGCCAGCTGCTGGTCGAACTGCGCGGTCGGCACGCCCTTGTACCCGCCTACATCGGGACCCTGCAGCAGGTCACCACGCGAGATCTCAGCACTGTCGAGCTTGCGCTCGCCTCGGCCGAGCGTGCACCGTTCGGCCCTCGCGGTGCGGCCGCGGAACGCGCGCTGACCCGAGCCGTCGACGATGCGGCACAGATTCCCAACCAGGTCACCGATAGGGCCGGCACCTCTGATTCGTCCCTGGCGATGCAGACGAATCCCCGTGAAGAGCTCGAGACCACGATCGCACTTCTGCACGGCCAGCTGAACGTGCTGACTGAACGCATACGGTCCGGGGCCCGCATCTACAACGCGAACGTCGATCTCTACCACCGACAACGCGAACGAGCCATGTCGCGGCTGTTTCAGAATGTGTTCAAGGCCCGCGAACTCTTCACCGAAGCTCAATCTCAGGGCCCCTCCACCGAGGCGGAGTCGGAGCAGTCGTTCACCGATGCGCAGTCTGAAGAACAGTCTGGAGCCCGGGACCACACACGACCAGCCGGATCATGACGCGGTTCCGCATCGACCTCGGCTACCGAGGCACCGACTTCCACGGCTGGGCGAAGCAGCCCGGCCTGCGTACCGTACAGGCATCGCTCGAGGCCGGGCTGGCCCGGATCACCGGCGGCGAGGTGGCCACCGTCGTTGCCGGGCGCACCGACGCGGGAGTCCACGCGAGACGGCAGACCGTCCACATCGACCTGCCCGCAGCAGGTGTCGAGAAGCTCATCGGCAAGGCGTCTCGGTCCGCCGAGGCGGCTCTGCTGTCGCGTCTGCGCGGAGTCCTCACGGTCGATGACACCGATGACATCATCATCCATGCCGTTTCCGAGGTCCCGGAGGACTTCGATGCCCGGTTCTCCGCACTGTGGCGGACCTACCAGTACAGACTCGCCGACCGCCGGTCCTTCATCGACCCGCTGCTGACCCCCATGACGCTGCGGCACAAGGGTGAACTCGACGCCGAGGCGATGGCCGAGGCCGCACGAGAGGCCCAGGGGCTGCACGACTTCCTTCCATTCTGCAAGCCACGGGCAGGTGCGACGACCATCCGCACCCTCCACGAACTCGATGTCACCCGGGATCAGGAAGCCGTGATCACGATCGATCTGCGTGCCGATGCGTTCTGCCACCACATGGTCCGTGCCCTGGTGGGCGGGCTGATCAAGGTCGGATCCGGCACGTGGCCAGTGACTCAGCCCGCCGAACTCCTCGCCGAGGCGGATACCGGCATCGAACCCGATATGCCCATGTTCGTCACGCCCGCACACGGACTCGTCCTCACCGGTGTGGGTTATCCGGAGGCCGAATTCTATGCCTCCCGCGCGGCTCAGACGATGGCGCGTCGCACTCAGGAATAGCCCCTCCATACTCAGCATCTGATCAATGTTGACTGGGTGCCTTGTCGTCTTTTTGAGAGAATCCCTCTTCCCAGATGTGAAAATCCTGTGTACATTCACGTGTAGGTAACTCCCCGTTCTCTTCAGCACTGCAGGATGAGTCTGCTTGATCCTCGCGAGGCACAGTGGTTGTGCAGTGGATGAAATGACCAAAGGAACTTGAACACATGTCGAAACTTGTGACGAAGATGGTGGCAACAGGAGCGGCAGTGTCGATGTTGACGCTGCCGGGTGCTGCTCCTGCTGTTGCCTCGTCCCTCGGAGGTGATTCCGTCAGGGAAGCACCCGCCGAGGCGAGCCTCCCCACCCCATCCTCAGACAGCTCGGCACCAGATGACTCATCCGCTGCATCCTCCTCCGCTGCCGACGCCGAAGCCGGTACCGGCAACACTGCAGACAAGACTGCAGGCAAGGACGCCTCTGCTCAGGCGGCAGCCGAGGGCACCAAAGTCCAGCTGCTCAACATCACCGACTTCCACGGACGCATCGCCGAGGCCGGAACGCAGCTCGCCTCGGTCGTCGAGGAAGAGCGTGCGAAGTATGCGGCTGCGGACGGCACAGCCGGAACCGGGCTCCTCTCCGCCGGCGACAACATCGGAGCCTCCACCTACGTCTCCTCCTCCCAGCAGGACACCCCGACATTGGACGTACTCAACGCCATCGGCACGCAGGCTTCGGCCGTCGGCAACCACGAGTTCGACCAGGGCATCGACGATCTGACCGGCAGAGTCTCCTCCGAATCGGACTTCCCCTACCTTGCCGCCAACGTCTACGACAAGGGCACCACCGACGTCGTCGACGGGCTCGAAGGCTATACGACGATCGACGTGGGCGGCGTGAAGGTCGCCGTCATCGGCGTCGTCACCAAGGACACCAAGTCGCTTGTCTCACCCGACGGCATCGCCGACCTCGATTTCGGTGACCCCACCGACGCCGTCAACCGTGTCGTCGGTGAGATCGAGGCTCTGCCCGCTGATGAACAGCCGGATATGACGGTCGTCGAGGCCCACCTGGGCGCCTCGAGCACCGAGAGCCTGGGAGATGCCCAAGCCTCGAACGCCGAGTTCGACAAGCTCGTGACGCAAGCAGATGCGTCCGTCGACGTCCTCTTCACCGGCCACACCCACCTGCCGTACGCATTCGAGGCCCCTGTGCCCGGCGAATCCGACCGGACTCGCCCCGTGATCGAGGCAGGCAGCTACGGCGAATACGTCGGCCAGGTCCAGCTCGAGGCCGATGCCGAGGGAAACTGGACGACCGAGAACACCGATCTCATCACAACGGCGGACAAGAGCTACGATTCGCCTGTCGTCGACGAGGTCGCGAAGATCATCGCGGACGCCGACGAGAAGGCGAAGGTCCCAGGCTCTGTCGTTGCCGGTGAGATCAGCGAGGACATCACCCGCGCCACGAAGGACGGCGAGGAGGACCGCGGTGCGGAGAGCACCCTGGGCAACCTCGTCGCTGACGCCCTCAAGGATGGAGTCGAGGGCACACAGCTCGACGAGGCCGACTTCGGTATCACGAACCCGGGCGGACTGCGCACGGACCTCAGATGCGACGACATCTACAATACCGAGGACACGTGCGAAGTCACGGCCGCTGAACTCAGCTCGGTCCTGCCCTTTGCCAATGATCATGGTGTCGTGACGATGCAGGGCTCTGATGTCATCGGTCTGTTCGAAGAGCAGTGGCAGCCAGCAGATGCCTCGCGGCCGTTCCTCCACCTCGGCATCTCCGACGAGCTCGAAGTCGTCTACGACTCCGACGCGGCCACGGGCGAGCATGTGAAGTCGGTCGAGGTCAACGGCAAGAAGCTCGACCCGGACAAGGAGTACAGGGTCGCTACTCTGAGCTTCCTCGCCGCCGGGGGAGACAACTTCTCCTCCTTCGCCAAGGGTGACTTCGAACTCTCCGGACTCACTGACTTCGAGACCTGGGTCGACTACTTCGAGAAGAGCACGGACGAGAACGAGCAGGTCTCGCCGGACAACGACGAACGCCAGGCCGATCTGACGAAGGACGTCATCGACAACGGTGACCTCACGGTCGATCTCGCTGCCCCTGACAATGGCATCGAGCCCGGTGAGAGCAAGGACTTCGTCCTCAGCACCACCGCCGAGGCAGAGGTCCCAGGACCGGTGGACGTGACCGTTGACCTGCCCGAGGGTTACACCGTCAGCGCCGCTGATTCCGAATCGGCCGGGGCCCAGAAGGCAGCGAAGTCGGAGACGGCGAAGGCCCCCGAGGTCAAGGTCGACGCCGCGGCGAAGACCATGACCTTGGAATCGATCCCAGCCGGTGCCAGCGACGTCGCCATCAACGTCACCGCACCCGATGATGCCTCCGGTGAGGTCACCGTCGAGGTGGGGCTGAAGGCCGGCGAGGGCGAGTGGTGGGATGACAACCCGCTGCCCCTCAGCCACGAATTCGAGGCCACGGCACAGATCGGCGATGTGGCGAATGCGGCGGCCGACGATGATGGCGGTGTCGATGGCACATCTGACGGTGCAGGAGCGGGTTCCAACGCTGACGGTGGTGCCGGCGGTGACAACGGAACCGGAACGGATGCGAATGCCGACGGCGCGAACGCGGACGTCTCCGGGGCCACCTCTGCGAATGCGGACAACGGCGGAGCCGAGGCCGACGGTTCGAAGGACGGCGGGGACCTGCCTCGTACCGGCTTCGAAGCCATGAACCTCGTGGCTGCGGCACTCGCACTCATCGTTGCAGGCAGCATGGCCGTGACCGCGGTGCGTCGGCGTACGACCGTCGGGTGAGTCAGAAGCTCAGTACAGGCTGGGCGGCCTCACCGGCTGGGCCGCGTCGCCGGCTGAGGGCGTCACGGGCTGGTGTCGAGCAGGCGGCGCTCAGGAGGGACTGGAGCGTTCAGCCTGATCGCGGCTGTCTGCCGTCTGCTTAGTCTCGAAGGTTTCGAGATGGACGAGGATGGGGACGAGGAAGAGGATGCCCACGGCAGGGACGACGATTCCCGAGTCGTTGATGATCGTGCCGACACCCAGCAGGATGGCCAGGCTGATCATGCCCGCTCGCAGCAGTGGGATCCGATGGTAGGCGTCGGTCATTCCCTGCAGTGCGAAGCGCTGCGGTTCCAGCGCCAGCCAGAATACGCCGATGATGATGAGTGGCAGGATCAGCGTCATCCACGACTGGGTCAGGATGTCGATATTCATGCCGATCTTGCGGGCCAGCACGCTCAGGGCCTCTCCGCTGATGATGGAATCGAAGAAGCGGCCGAAGTGGGTGCGCTGATCGGCGGGACGCAGCCAGTCGATGAACAGGACCGCCAGCATGACGAAGCCCGCGATGCCGACGGTCAGTCCCATGCGTTTGAGCGAGAATCGGATTCCTGCGGCCGCGAGGACGAGGTAGGCGACGCCGATGATCAGCGTCGGGACGGACCCGAACTTCGTGCCCAGTCCCGGGGCGGCCAGGAGGACGCTCGAGACGAGGATCGGCACCGTGACGATGAGGATGCGCATGAGCGGTCTCGTCGTCAGCGATGCGAAGCCGGCCACGGCCAGCAGCAGAGCACAGCAGTAGAGCGCGAGTGCGGAATTGCCGATGCCGTAGAACCGAGATGCGATGAGCAGCGGTTCGCCCAGCAGCGTTGACATCTGGAGCTGAGAACCGGTGATGACGTCGTAGGCGAGGACGAGGACCGTGACGACGCTGACGAAGAGCACAGGTCCGAGTTTGTACCCGCGCCACGGCCCCAGCAAGGCGATGGCTCCGAGTATCAGTGCCCAGCCTGCCAAGGCTCCCAGCATCGCAATATCAGGGTTGGTCGCTCTCTCCCAGGGCACGGTGTTGACCAGATAGGTCGACACCGGCATTGCCGCGAAGACGATGCCCAATCGGTAGGCTCCGGAATGGACGAGGGCGCGATGGTTCTTGCGCAGGAACCAGGCCAGAACCAGCAGGCCGACCATGAGGGAGGCGACGACGGGGAAGAACCAGGTGGACAGTTCGTTCTGGGTCTTCACCGCCACCTGACGGTCGAGAACGGCCTGGAAGCGCGATTCCCAGCTGCTGTCTGCCCTCTGGTTGGACATCGGGGCGCCGGCCGCGTTCCGCATGGCCTGCCCATCGCTGAGCTCGACGAGCGTCGGTGCGATATCGGGGACCTGGATGAGGCCGGGTTGGCGAGTCGATGAAGAGCTCAGCAGTCCGGCAGTCCCTCCGGGGCGCAGCATCATCGTCGACTGCATCGACGAGCTCTTGCCCGAGCCGTCGGCGATCGACGAGAAGACGATCGGCGAGGTGCCTGCGGTCAGACGTTCGGGGTCGTCACCGTCGACCCAGCCGGCGGCTGCCAGAATCTCTCCGACGTGACTGTCGAGGGCCTTGAGGGAGTAACCGTCCGAGGTGGTGTCACCAAGATCGACGAGTGTGAGTTCACCGTTGAGTGAGGCCCGATTCGCCTGCTGGGCCAAGTTGTCGCCGATCGGTGACCAATCGTCGAGTTTGCCTCGGTGATCGGCCGCTGCGATCGCGGCACCGGGCCCGAAGGCAGCGATGTCGGGCACCGACTCAGCCAGATCGCCGAGGCCGGCGTCGTAGTTGTCGCTTCTGGCGACCTGACCATAGACGTCCCAGTCGGCGACCCAGCCGTGGAGCGGCGGCGCCGGTTCGCGGCACTGTTCACGGGGTTCGTCGGCGGCTCGCCGTCCCGAACCCACGCCGAGCCAACCGTCGACGGGGCAGCTGGTCGCCCGTACGCTGCGGGGAGTGATGGTGCCGATCTGCGCGGTCTGCATCATCCTCCACAGATTCGGAGTGGTGCGCGGATCGAGGTCCTCGAAGCTGAAACCGGAGACGCCGATGAAGATCGGGCCCTTGCCCGCCGAGGCGGCTTCCGCTTCCGATGCGCTCTTCCCATCCGTGCCCGACGTCGGCGCGGCCTGGGTGAGCTGCGGCATCCCGAGGACGAGCAGGGCGATGACGAAGAGGCCGAGCAGCATGCGCACCGACAGCGATGGTGTTCTCATGCTCGATCCGCCTTCTCACCAGCGACGGACTTCACTCCGACATCCTCTGTCGCGTGTTCGGCGCTCAGTGCCAGCAGGTAGGGCAGGAGCACCATGGCACCCGTCGAAGGCACGGCGATGCCGGAGTCCGTGAGCACCAGCCCCACGGCCATGCCTGTGACTGCGGCGAGGAAGCCGAAGTGGACGTCCTGGTCCCGAAAGACCTGCGGCAGGCGTCCCCTCCACTTGTTGGCCAGACGACCGGCGCGACTAGTGGGAGAGATGCTGGGGAAGTGGAGCAGATAACGGAGGAAGAACAGGATGGCGATGACCGCGAGGGGAGTCACGATCGCCAGTGCCGGGTTGATCTGCATGATGTGGAGATTGGCGCCGAGCTTCCGCCCGACCACCTGCAGCGCCTCACCGGTGACGATCTGGTCGAAGAAATTCCCGAAATGCGATCGTGCCCCCGGCTCACGCAGCCAGTCGAGGAACGCGATGCCAAGCAGCACGGCCAAGGAGGCCAGCCCGATGAGCATGAGGCGGAAGATGGAGAGGCGGACGCGGCTGACGAGAGCCAGCAGCACGAGAAGGCTGGCCAAGGTGGCGATCGTGCCGCCGAACTTCGCTCCCCAGGACGGATTTCCGGACACGAACACGGCAAGCAGTCCGAGGACGAGGGGAAGGATGAACACCATCCGACGATGCCCCTTTGCTCGCAGCCAGGAGATCGCAAGCCCCAGGAAGATGAAGAGGCTGACGATGAAGATCGCCGCACCCTGATTGCCCAGGCCGTAGTAGCGGCCGCCGACGATTGGGTTGTAGCCCAGCAGCGAGTTCCCCTGCAGATGCGAACCGGTGATGAGGTCCGCGGAGAGGATGAGGAAGCTCAGCAGCGAGAGTGCGGCCACACGTCCGCGCCAGGTCCGACCCCACGGCGGAAGCAGTGAGGCACCGAAGAGCAGCGCGGCCGAGACTGCGATCGAGACGCTGAGGCCGAACCCGGGGTGCGGGAGTCTGGCCCACGGGAACAGGCCGGCCAGGAACGCGCTCATCGGCAGGGTCGCCACCGCGAGTGAGACCCAGGCGAGGAATCTGTGCACTCTCGGGGCGATCGTCGCGCCGCCTCGGCGACTGAGGAGATTCCGGCTCAGGAGGACCCCGCACAGGACGAACAGAAGATAGAAGGTGATGTCGAGGAACAGGGAGAACGTCGACAGGTGCTGGTAGATCGACGTCGCCTTCTGCGACTCGGACACGAGGTCGTCGATGCGTTCCTGCGGGGCGTCATCAGTGGGTGTGTTGTCGAAGGAGATGCCGCTGGGGGAGGAGACGCCGAACTGGTCGAGGATTCCCGGGGCGATGTCCGTGAGCTGCAGGAGACCGGGGGTGCGGGTACTGGCCGATGACAGGCTGCCCGGTTCGTAGCCGGGACCGGAGGCGATGAATGCACGCAGCTGCGGCAGACTCGAACTGTCACCGAGGCCGGCGACCATGATCGTGGGCTCTTCGCTTCCCGATGTCGCTGAATTGCGGACCTCCTCCAGCTTGTCGCCCAGACGTTCGTCGGCCTCGGCGACGCGTTCCTCGCGGTCGAAGGAGACCGGGACGGTGTAGGAGTAGTCGGGGATCGGATCGTAGAGCCAGGCCGAGGAGCCGATCGCGCCCAGATCGACGAGGTCGAGCCGGCAGTCCGCGGCCGCGGCGTCATCGGTGTAGTTGGCGACAATGCCATTCTCGTCGGCCACGGCGTAGGCCGCTCCCGGTCCTTCGGCGGCGACGCAGGATCTGCCCTGCTCTCGGATCAGGCGGGCGAGCATCCCGTAGTCGACTGAGTAGCCGGAGTCGACGTTCGGCTCCTTGATGGACTCGAAGTCCTCGATCGTCGCGGTGGACGTGCCGTCAGCGGAACTGTCCGCGAGATCTTCATCACTCGATCCCTGTGCCTCGGCGCCTGATTGCGCGGCATCATCCACATCATCACGTGTCTTCTCCACGGCACCGTCACTGGTCGACGGTGCACTCAAAGGCGGACAGGTTGCCCTGTTGCCATCCTGTTCCCCATCGGTGGGTGGGCCCGCCTGAGCGCGAGCGCCGGCGCCCATGGACAGCCAGCCGGAGCCGGGGCACGTGGCCGAGCCGATGGTGCGCACATTGAGGTTGGCAGCCGACCCCTCGGAGAGGAGCTGATAGAGGTTGGGCGTGCGCACTGGATCGATATCGTTGATGGTCAGGCCAGGTATGCCATAGACGATGGTCGTGCCTGCGGGCCCCTGGGAGGCTTCGGAATCCTCACCCGGTGTGCCGGTGTTTCCCGGTGCTGCGGTGGGTGACGATCCTGTGGTCTTTGCGGCCGATGCCGACGGCGATCCGGTGGCCGAGGACCCGTGAGCGGCGGCAGCCGGTGACTGTGCCGGTCCGAGGATGAGGACCAGGAGCCCGAGAACTGATCCCAGCACCAGGAGTCTGAATGCGGGAAGGCGCGTGGGCAGAGGGGATGTAGGCGGCACAGCTCAATAGTATCGGCTCAGCTTTCCGCCCGCTCTGGCACTGGCCTGAGCGTTTGCTCCGCGGGAGAGAATGCATGTATATTTGATTGTCGTTGTGTGTGTCCGTCGTGCTCCCTTACATAGCCTCATGCGTTGCAGGCCCGTAGGTGAGGGGACGACTTCGATGGACAGACCCGATTCAAGACAACGAGTGCCCTGACTCATCAGACTCACGACCGGATGAGTCATCAGCACTACACCAAGAGATACGAAAAGAAGGCTACTTTTGCGTACGTTCACACCCAAGCCCGGCGATATTGAGCGCCAGTGGCACGTCATTGACGCCACTGACCAGGTGCTCGGTCGTCTTGCTGCCCAGGTTGCACGCCTGTTGCGCGGCAAGCACAAGACCACCTTTGCTCCTCATGTCGACACCGGTGACTTCGTCATCATCATCAATGCAGACAAGGTCGCATTGACCGGTGCGAAGCTCGATCAGAAGCGCGCTTACCACCACTCGGGTTACCCGGGCGGTCTGAAGAGCGTCAACTACGCCGAGCTTCTCGCCACCAATCCCGAGCGCGCAGTCGAAAAGGCTGTCGGCGGTATGGTTCCGAAGACTCGTCTCGGACGTGCCCAGATGCAGAAGCTGAAGGTGTACCAGGGTGGAGAGCACCCACACGCCGCTCAGAATCCGCAGCCGTACGAACTCAGCCAGGTCGCGCAGTAAGCGCGCCCCAGCTCTAGACATACCGAGGAGAACCGTGGCTGAAGAAACCACCACTGCGACAGAATCTGTCGAAGAACCAACCGTTACCGAATACACGTCTGAGACCCCTGAGTCAGCTGGCCTGGGCGAGCAGACCGCTGGCGGACGCGGACAGTCCCTGACCGCTCCCGGCAGTGCCGTCGGACGTCGCAAGCAGGCAATTGCTCGCGTCCGCCTGGTCCCCGGATCCGGTGAATGGACCATCAACGGACGTACTCTCGAAGAGTACTTCCCGAACAAGCTGCACCAGCAGCTCGTCAACGAGCCCTTCCGTCTGCTCGACCTCGAAGGACGTTTCGACGTCATCGTGCGCATCGGCGGCGGCGGACCTTCCGGCCAGGCCGGAGCCGTTCGTCTGGGCATCGCCCGTTCGCTCAACCAGATCGACGAAGAGTCGAACCGTGCTGAGCTGAAGAAGGCAGGCTACCTGCGCCGCGACGCACGCGTCCCCGAGCGCAAGAAGGCCGGTCTCAAGAAGGCACGTAAGGCACCTCAGTTCTCGAAGCGCTGATTCTGCTGTCAGGACTGCGCCTGGTCTGCCGCTGAAGCGCAGCCCCCGACAGTTCAGCTCGAAGAACACCGCAATGCGGCCCCGAACCGGATTCGGGGCCGCATTTCGTGCATTCACCTGCCTGACGTCCCACTCCCGCCTTCGACGCGGGCGACACATCTCGTACCGATTTCGGCCGTAGTACGGTCCGGCACCACCGCTTCGGCGGCGCTATGGACTACTATCGACGGGAAATTGAGGAAAGGACTTTCCATGACACGACTCTTCGGCACCGACGGTGTCCGTGGACTTGCCAACCGCGACATCTCCGCCCGGCTGGCACTCCAACTCTCCGTTGCAGGCTCGCGGGTCCTGACCCGCGGATGGCCCGAAGGCAAGCGCCCCTTCGCCGTCGTCGGCCGCGACACTCGGGTCTCCGGTGAGTTCCTCTCCGCTGCAATCTCCGCGGGCATCGCCTCCGCCGGCGTCGACGTGCTCGACGCGGGAATGCTGCCCACCCCCGGCATCGCCAGCGTCGTAGCGGACACCGGTGCCGCCTTCGGCGTGGTCATCTCCGCCTCCCACAATCCGATGCCGGACAACGGAATCAAGTTCTTCGCAGCAGGCGGGACGAAGCTCGATGACTCCGTCGAGGACTCGATCCTTGCGATCCTCGACGAGGACTGGACCCGTCCCACCGGCGCCGAGGTCGGTCGCATTTCCCGTTACCCCGCCGCTGCCGACGAATACACGGAGAAGCTCGTGCGGTCCCTCGACGCTGAGGGCACACGTCCTCTGTCCGGACTCAAGGTCGTCGTCGACTGCGCTCACGGTGCCGCGTCCATCGTCGGGCCCGCTGCCCTGCGCCAGGCCGGTGCCGAAGTCATCGTCTCCGCCGCCGAGCCCGACGGCTTCAACATCAACGACGGAGTCGGCTCCACTCACCTCGAACCGCTGCAGCGTCTCGTCGTCGAGACCCAGTCCGATCTGGGTGTGGCCTTCGACGGAGACGCCGACCGATGCCTGGCCGTGGACTCACTGGGCCGTGTCATCAACGGTGACCAGCTCATGGGAATTCTGGCGATCGGCCTCAAGGAACTCGGCGAGCTGAAGGGCAACACGCTCGTGACGACCGTGATGTCGAACATCGGCCTCAGGCACGCGATGGACAAGTACTCGATTGAGACCGTCCAGACAGCAGTCGGCGACCGCTACGTCCTCGAACGCATGCTGGCAGACGGCTTCGTCCTCGGAGGGGAGCAGTCCGGACACGTGCTCATGCTCGACCACGGCACGACCGGCGACGGCGTGCAGACGGCTCTGCACCTGATGAAGCGCATGGCCGATTCGAAGCGTACGCTGGCCGACCTGGCTGCCGAGATCCCTCAGCTGCCCCAAGCGCTCGTCAACGTCAAGGGCGTCGACAAGCACGGTGTGGACCACCCGAAGGTCACGGCCGAAGTCAACGCCGTCGAGGCCGAGCTTGAAGGCTCGGGTCGTGTGCTGCTGCGGGCCTCTGGCACCGAGGCCCTGATCCGCGTCATGGTCGAAGCGGAGACCGAAGACATCGCCCAGGCCCAGGCCGAACGTCTGGCCTCCAACGTGAGGGACACCCTGGGCCTAGAGGAATTCTGAGATGCAGCAGAGGCCGCAGTCGCATACAGCGCTGCGGCCTCTGTCGTGCCCGAGCTTCGTTCGCTGCGGCGCAGCTCAGCTCGCGGCGAACTGAGTGGCGTAGAGCTCAGCGTAGCGACCGCTCAGGGCCAGCAGCTCGGCATGAGAACCCGACTCGACGATGCGACCGGCCTCGACGACGAGGATCGTGTCGGCTTGGCGGATCGTGGAGAGCCTGTGCGCGATGACCATTGCGGTGCGGCCGCTCATGGCCTGAGACAGCGCTTGCTGGACTGCCGCCTCATTCGTCGAGTCCAAAGCGGAGGTGGCCTCATCGAGGACGACGACTTCTGGGGCGGCCAACAGCATCCGGGCGATCGTCAGACGCTGACGCTCACCACCGGAGAGTCTGTAGCCGCGCTCACCGACGATCGTGTCGAGGCCATCGGGCAGTGAGGCGATGACATCGTGGAGCTGGGCTCCGTCGATGGCCTCGTACAGTTCGGCATCCGTGGCCCCGGGCTTCGCCAAGGACAGGTTCGCCCGGATGGATTCGTGGAACACATGCCCGTCCTGAGTGACCACGCCGACGGTGCTGCGCAGCGTCTGGGCCGACAGCTCGCGCACGTCGACCCCGCCGATCGTGATCGACCCGGAGGTGACGTCGTAGAGACGGGGGAGCAGCGAGGCGATCGTCGACTTCCCGGCGCCCGAGGAGCCGACCAGGGCGACGGTATGCCCAGCCGGGATAGTGAAGTTCAGGGCGTGCAGGACCTCGTCGCCGCCTCTGGTGTCGAGCACGGAGACGTCCTCGAGGCTGGCGAGGCTGACCTGTTCGGCGCTGGGGTAGGCGAAGTCGACGTTGGAGAACGTCACGTCAAGACCGCCGGAGGGCAGTGACTTCGGTGCCTTGGGCTCCTTGATGAGGGGGACTAAGTCGAGGACCTCGAAGACGCGCTGGAAGCTGACGACGGCGCTCATGATGTCCAGTCGAGCGTTGGCCAGCATGGTCAGCGGCGTATAGAGCCGGGTCAGGAGCAGAGCGAGGGTGACGACCTGGCCGGCGTTGAGGTTGCCCACGACCGCCTGGGCACCGCCGATGCCGTAGACGAGGGCCAAGGCGAGGGCGGAGACGAGGGTCAGCGACGACACGAACGTCGACTGCAGCATGGCCACCTTGACGCCGATATCGCGGACCTGAGCGGCACGGTCGGAGAACTCCTCGTTCTCGGTCGCGGGGTTGCCGAAGAGCTTGACCAGGGTCGCCCCTCCCGCTGAGAACCGCTCGGTCATCCGCGTCGACATGCTTGCCGAGTTGTCTGCCGCCTGGAACTGCAGGGAGGCAAGCTTGCCGCTGAGCAGCTTGGTGGGGATGATGAAGAGCGGCAGCAGCAGGATCGACATGACGGTGACCTGCCAGGAGATGGTGACCATCACGCCGACGGTCAGCACCAGGGAGACGAAGTTCGACACGATGCCCGACAACGTGTTGGAGAACGCACGCTGGGCTCCGATGACATCGGTGTTCAGACGTGAGACCAGGGCCCCGGTGCGGGTGCGATTGAAGAACGCGATCGGCATCTTCTGCACATGGTCGTAGACCGCGGTGCGCAGATCGAAGATGAGACCCTCGCCGATCTGCGAAGAGAGATACCTGTTGAAGATCGAGATCGCGGCGTCCGCGATCGCCAGACCTCCGATTGCCACCGCCAGCCAGATGACGGTCTCGACGGGTCCGCCACTGGTGATCGCGTTGACGACGTCACCGGCGAGGACGGGGTTGAGAACGCCGATGACGGCCGTGCCGACGGACAGCGTGAGGAAGACGATGAGCTTCTTCTTGTGCCTGGTCGCGAACGAGGCGATGCGACGGTAGGTACCCGGCTTGATCGAGGTCTGCGGAGTCCTCTTACTCGACACCGAGGTGTACATCACCCTGTGCGCTGACTGCATACTCATCTCGTCGCCTCCCTCACCCGGCCCTTCCCGGGCAGGTCCGAACGTTCACAGGTTTCAACCCCCGACGCTGCAGTTCTATTTCTCAATCAGCTCAGGGCGAAGTTCCACCGTGAAGCAGCCGACCATTCAGAGCTTGCGCAGCTGGACCTTGCGGATCGTGTGATCATCCGATTTGTGGAGCACGAGATCGGCACGGCCCCTGCTGGGTTGGACGTTCTCACGCAGATTGGGGAAGTTGATGGAATCCCAGATCTCCGTGGCCAGGGTGATCGCTTCGTCGTCGTCGAGCTTCGAATAGCGGTGGAAGTAGGAGTCGGTGTCCTGGAAGGCGCCGTGCTTGAGCTTGAGGAACCGGGAGATGTACCACTGTCGGATGTCGCGGGAACGGGCATCGACATAGACGGAGAAGTCGAAGTAGTCGCTGATCGACAGGCCCAGGGTCCCGTCGCTGCGAGGCCGGGCGGGCTGGAGGACGTTGAGGCCTTCGACGATGAGGACATCGGGGGAGCGGACAACCACCTCGGCGCCGGGGACGATGTCATAGGTGTGGTGCGAGTACACGGGGGCACGCACCTCGGGGGAGCCGGACTTCACGGCGGAGATGAACCGCAGCAGTTTGCGCCGGTCGTAGGACTCAGGGAAGCCCTTGCGCCCTGTGAGCCGTCGGCGATCGAGTTCGGCGTTCGGATAGAGGAAGCCGTCGGTGGTGATGAGCTCGACGCGAGGGGTGTCGGGCCAGCGGGCCAGGAGTTCACGCAGGACACGAGCGGTCGTCGACTTGCCGACGGCGACAGACCCGGCCACGCCGATGACGAAAGGGGTGCGCTTGGCCTCCTGTGGTTCGAGCCCTGTCTCGTGCAGCGGGGAGAAGAACTCCCGCGTCATATCGTGCTTGGCACGGCGGGCGGAGACGTAGAGGTTGAGCAGCCGCGACAGGGGCAGGTACACCTGAGCCACCTCGTCGAGGTTGATCCGATCACCCAGACCGCGCAGACGTTCGATGTCACGCTGCTTCAGCGGCAGGGGAGTGGCCTGGGCCAGGGTGCCCCAGACGTCGCGGTCGAACTCCCAGAATGGGGACGTCGGTTCGACCTCGGGCTTGCGTCCTGTATTGAGGCCGGCCAGGCGTCGCGCGCGGTCAAGGACGGGATCGACATGAGACATGGGCACAATTGTGTCATGCGTCATGTCGCCGCTGAACGCCGAGGTGACATTGAGCTCGCCGAAGTGGGTCGATGCAACGTTATTTGACTCGACTGCGTAAAATTCCACTCATGTGTGGAATCGTTGGTTATGTATCCAAATCAGACGTTGACAATGCTGATCACTCGGCGCTCGATGTAGTGCTCAGCGGCCTGAAACGGCTCGAATACCGGGGCTATGACTCTGCGGGAGTCGCCCTTGTCACTCCTGCCGGTGAACTGGAGACCGCGAAGAAGGCGGGCAAGCTCTCGGCGCTGACCGACGAGCTCGAGGTCAACCCCCTGCCGAAGGCCCAGACCGGCATCGGACACACCAGGTGGGCCACCCACGGTGGACCGACCGACCTCAACGCCCACCCGCACGTGGCCGACGGTGGAAAGCTGGCGCTGATCCACAACGGCATCATCGAGAACTTCGCTCAGCTCAAGCGCGATCTCACCGCCGAAGGTGTGGAATTCCAGTCGGAGACCGACACCGAGGTTGCGGCCGCTCAGTTGGCCAAGAACTTCCAGGAGACCGGCGACCTGACGAAGGCCATGCGCGTGACCGCCACCCAGCTCGAAGGCGCCTTCACGCTGCTGGCCGTCCACGCCGACGCTCCCGGGCAGGTCGTCGCCGCACGTCGCAACTCGCCGCTGGTCATCGGCCTGGGTGAGGGAGAGAACTTCCTCGGCTCCGATGTTGCCGCCTTCATCGACTACACCCGCACCGCAGTCGAGATCGGTCAGGACCAGGTCGTGACCATCACCCCGGACTCAGTGGTCATCACCGACAACGACGGCAACGAGGTCGACGGTGTGCAGTACGAGGTCGACTGGGACGCCGCTGCTGCGGAAAAGGGCGGATTCCCCTCGTTCATGGACAAGGAGATCCACGACCAGCCGCAGGCCGTCGCGGACACCCTGCTGGGTCGTCTCGACATCGACGGCAAGCTCACCCTCGATGAGATGCACATCGACGAGACGGTGCTCAAGACCATCGACAAGATCGTCGTCATCGCCTGCGGTACCGCGGCCTACGCCGGCCAGGTCGCCAAGTACGCCATCGAACACTGGTGCCGCGTGCCCGTCGAGGTCGAACTCGCCCACGAGTTCCGCTACCGCGACCCTGTTGTGACGGAGAAGACCCTCGTCGTGGCGATCTCCCAGTCGGGAGAGACCATGGACACGACCATGGCCGTGCGCCACGCACGTCAGCAGGGCGCGAAGGTCATCGCCATCTGCAACACCTTCGGCTCGACCATTCCCCGCGAATCCGACGCCGCACTGTACACGCACGCCGGTCCGGAGATTGCGGTCGCCTCGACGAAGGCCTTCCTCTCCCAGGTTGTCGCCTGCTATCTGCTGGGCCTCTACCTGGCGCAGCTGCGCGGCAACAAGTTCCGCGACGAGATCACCACCATCCTCGAAGAGCTGCAGACCATTCCGGAGAAGGTCCAGAGCGTCCTCGACAACGGCAAGCAGCAGGTGCTCGAGCTCGCCCGTCGCAACCAGGACGTCGGTTCTGTGCTGTTCCTGGGCCGCCATGTGGGCTTCCCCGTGGCCATGGAGGGCGCGCTCAAGCTCAAGGAGCTCGCCTACATCCACGCCGAGGGCTTCGCCGCCGGTGAGCTCAAGCACGGCCCGATCGCACTCATCGACGACGGTCAGCTCGTCATCATCGTCGTGCCCAGCAAGCGCGGTCGCGATTCGCTGCACGCCAAGGTCATCTCGAACATCCAGGAAGTCCGGGCCCGCGGCGCGAACACCGTCGTCATCGCCGAGGAAGGGGATGACGAGGTCCGCGAGTTCGCCTCCGAGGTCATCTACGTTCCCCAGACGACGACGCTCATGGCACCCCTGCTGACGACGGTTCCGCTGCAGATCTTCGCGATGGAACTGGCCACGGCCAAGGGCCTCGACGTGGATCAGCCACGCAACCTGGCCAAGTCCGTGACCGTGGAGTAAGCAGACCGCGACAACCGGATCACGCGTCCCAGCGGGAGGCGTGCGAGAAGGGGAGAGATATGGCGATTCTGGGAATCGGAACCGACATCGCAGATGTGCCGCGATTCGCCGAGCACATCGACCGCGTCCCAGAACTGCTCGATCGCCTGCTCACCCCGGCCGAACAGCTCAAACGCAACGGCAGACGCCGGACGGATGCCTCCTTGGCGGCGCGATTCTCCGCCAAGGAGGCTCTGAAGAAGGCGATCGGCTTCCCCGGATGGCTGCCCTGGCAATCCGCCGAGGTGGTCCCCGCCCGGTCCGGTGCGCCCTCATTCCGCCTGCGCGGGCTCGTGCTTGAACACTTCCACCGCATCGGCGCCACGAACATTCACCTCTCCATCACCCATGATGCGAACCTCACCATGACCTTCGTCATCGTCGAAGGCGAAGGGCCATCGCTGAGCCCTGGTGTGGAATGGGATGCGGAGCATTTCGGGTAGGCAGATGGCTTCCGGGCTTCGGCACCACCTCGGCGCGGTCGGGAATAGACTCAGACTATGAGCTCTCCATCCAACACCGACACTTCCCGCACCACCACCGCCCTCGACATCCACCTGCCCACCGCTGAGGACGCAGCTGACATCGCGGACGGATTGGTCACTCTGCGCCGGGCACTGCATGAGAACGCCGAGGTGGGGCTTGATCTGCCCATCACCCAGAAACTTGTCCTCGACGCCATCGAAGGCCTCGACATCGAGGTGACGACGGGCAACGGACTCTCCTCACTTGTCGTCGTCCTCCGCGGTGGTCAGCGCGCCGAGGACTCGACCGGTGTCGTCCCCGCAGTTCTGCTGCGCGGAGACATGGACGGCCTGCCCGTGCCGGAGGCGACAGGCTTCGACTTCGCGGCCACGACCGGGCGGATGCACGCCTGCGGCCACGACCTGCATACGACCGGCCTGGTCGGTGCCCTCAAACTTCTCCACCGTGACCGGGACTCCCTGCCCGGAGACGTCGTCTTCATGTTCCAGCCCGGCGAAGAAGGCTATGACGGGGCAGGGAAGATGATCGACGAGGGTGTCCTCGATGCCGCAGGTCCCAGGGTGAAGGCCGCCTTCGGCATTCACGTCTCCGCAGACCAGGACCTCGGCGTCGCCTACTGTCGACGCGGCTCGTACATGGCAGCGTTTTCGAAGATGTCGATCACCGTCCGCGGCAAAGGCACCCACGCCTCCCGCCCGGCAACGGGTCGCGACCCCATCCAGGTCGGTGCGATGCTTGTGGGGCAGCTCCAGGAATACGTGACCAGGCGCTTCGACATCTTCGACCCTCTGGTCATCACCGTCGGCCAGTTCAACGGCGGCACCGCTCCGAACGTCATCCCGGACTTCGCGCAGCTCGTCGTCAGCATCCGCACCTTCTCCGACGAGGTCACCACACGAGCCGAGGCCGAATTGCCGCAGCTGGTCACCGAACTGGTCGCCGCCCACGGACTGGAAGCCGAGGTCGACTACGAGCGAGTGCTGCCGCCGACGATCAACAATGACGACGAAGCCGACTTCTTCCTCGACACCTTCGCCGACCTCTTCGGACCGGACCGCGCCGTCGTCCGACCGAACCCGATCCCCGGTTCCGAGGACTTCTCCCGCGTGCTCGAACAGGTTCCCGGCGCGTACGGCCACTTCGGTGTGGCACTGCCGAACCTGCCCGTCGAGGAACGCGAGGCCAACCACTCGACCCGAGCCCGTCACAGCGACGAGGGACTGGCTGATCAGGCACTGTTCCTGGCTCACCTGGCCGGACGCAGACTCACCCGCCTGGCCCAGGAGTGAGGAGGCACTGATGTCAGTCTTCGCCTACCCCAGCACCGTCATCGTCGAGGCCGAACGCCCCCTTCTCGACGCGGGCGTCGACCTGATGGCTCGCGCTTCTCGCGCCTTGGCCCATTTCTGCGCCGATGTGCTGCGAGAGTCTCGGGGCCAGATCTTCGGCTCCCGTGTGTGCGTGTTCGCCGGTCCTGGCAACAACGCCGGAGACGCACTGTTCGCTGCCGCGGCACTGGCCCGGCGCGGGGCCCACATCACCGTCGTCACACTCTTCGACGCCACCCACGATGAGGGACTGGCCGCGGCTCGACGGGCGGGAGCCATCGTCATCGGCTTCCCGAGTATGGACGTGAACGCTGACTCGAGCGTCGAGGCGCCTGGCCAGTCTGGTGCCGCGGTTGGGGCACATGCGCGTGCCGATGTGATGCGCGAACTCTCCCGGTCCGATCTCGTCCTCGACGGCATCCTCGGCACCGGCGGCCGACGCGGCCTGCCCGAGCACATCGCCTCGCTCATCCGCGACTGGCGGCACTCTGCCGGCACATCCACCGCACAGACGCTCATCGCTGTCGACATCCCGTCTGATCTGTCCCCGGCCGAAGCAGGTTCCGACGGCAGAATCCACGCCGACCACACTGTGACCTTCGGCGGACTCAAGGCCGAGCTGATCGACCCCCGCGTGGCCGCATTCACCGGTACCGTCCACCTCGTCGACATCGGCCTCGAACTTCATGAGAACCAGGCCACCGCCGAGGTTGTCGACACCGATGATCTCAACGCGGACTTCCCCCGCCCTCAACCGGATGGCCACAAATACTCCCGCGGGGTCGTCGGCATCCTCGCCGGGTCCGAGGAGTACCCGGGTGCAGGAGTGCTGACCACCACCTCGGCGGTCAACTGCGGGGTCGGCATGGTTCGGTCCCTGGGATCCCAGATGGTCGCCGAATACGTCATCGGCCTCCACGCCGAGGTGGTCACCGCCTCGGGCCGGATGAACGCCGTGGTCATGGGCCCAGGCAACCCGGAGGACGAATACGTCCATGCCTGCGTCGACGCGTTGGCGAACACGAACGTTCCCGTCGTCCTCGACGCTGGTGCACTGGACATGGTCGGGCGCGCAGAATCGGTTAAGGGCACATGGCTGGCCGAGAGACCCGTGGTCCTGACTCCGCATGCCGGTGAGCTGGCGCGGCTGCTCAGCCGCCTCCTCGGCGAGATCATCACCTCGAGCCGGATCAACGCCGACCCCATCGGCTGGGCGCAGAGAGCCGCACGGTCCAGCGGCTGCATCGTCGTGCTCAAGGGACACCAGACCGTCATCGCCGCCCCCGACGGGTTCTGCGTGCTCCCTGAGGCCGGACCGGCCAGCCTGGCCACCGCGGGGTCCGGGGATGTGCTGGCCGGGATCATCGGTGCTCTGGTCGCGACCTTCCACGCGAAGAATCAGCATGAGCCACCGCTCCCGGAACGCGAACTGGCCCACATCGTCGGCCTCGGCGTGCTGGTGCACAATGCTGCGGGTCGACGGGCCGTGAATGCCGGAGCACTCGGCGATGCCGTCGCCGAGGTGGCAGGGGAGCTCATCCACGGAGGATCCCTGATCGAGTGAGCAGGTCCCTGATCGGGTGGGCGGGCCCCTGATCGGGTGAGCAGATCCCTGATCGAGTCAGCGGGTCCCGTCGGAGGGAAGATGACGGTCCACGGTATTCTTATCCAGTGACATCAACCGATACCTCAGGGGCACTGGTGAGAGCCGAGATCGACGTGGCCGCACTGCAGGCCAACGCCACGGTCCTCGCGAAGCGGCTCACCCCCGCCCGACTCAAATGCGTCGTCAAGGCCAACGCCTACGGCCATGGCATCGACATCGTCGCCCCGGCGTTGTTCGCCGCCGGGTGGCGGGACTTCTGCGTGGCCACCGTCAGCGAGGCGCTGCACCTGCGCGAGCTGCTGGGAGACGAGGTCACCATCACAGCATGGCTGTACGGACCGACCACCGACCTCGACGCTGCCGTCGCCGCCGGCATCGAGCTGGGCGTGTCCACCGTGGACAGCCTCGATCGAGCGCGAGACGCGGCCCACCGCACGAACTCCACCGCCCGCCTCCACCTCAAGGTCGACACCGGGCTCGGACGCAACGGCCTGGCTCCTGCGGACTGGAAGTGTGCCCTCGAGAAGCTGCGGGACCTGGATGCCGGGCCCGAGGCGGATGAGGCCGATGCGAGTGCGGTTGCCCCGGATCTTGAAATCGTGGGCATCATGAGCCACTACGCCGTCGCGGACGAACCCGAACGTGTCGAGACCGCGCAGCAGACGCACGTCTTCGACTCGGCCTACCGGGAGCTCACGGCGGTGCTCGACGAGGCCCAGGGCCGCCTCGGCGAATCGAGGCGACTCGAGGTCCACATTGCGAATTCGCCGGCCGCGCTCACGCTCTCACCGTTCCCGGGCACCTCGGCTCGGGTGGGCCTGTCCCTGTATGGTCTCTCCCCGCTCGAGGATCAGACTGCACAGGATCTGGGACTGGTGCCGGTGATGCGACTGGTCTCCCAGATCGTCAATCTCAAGGACGTCCCCAGCGGTCACGGCGCCTCCTATGGACTCACGTTCACGGCGGCGGCCGACACCAGGTTCGCGCTGGTTCCCGGAGGCTACGGTGACGGGCTCGCTCGCTCGGCATCGAACAGGGCCGAGGTCTCCATCCGCGGCACCCGCTATCCCGTCATCGGTCGGATCGCGATGGATCAGATGATCGTCGAGGTCGGTGCCGGAGAGGTCGCCATCGGCGATGAGGTCGTCATCTTCGGCCCCGATGGTCCCAGTGCGGCCGAATGGGGGACCTGGGCCGATACGATCAACTACGAGATCGTCACCCGCATCAGCGAACGCGTCGACCGCGTGGAAGTGGAGCCGCATCCTGTCGACGGCGGGGGTCTGGGATGAAGCTTCAGCTGACGTCCCTTGACCAGATGAGGTCCTTCGCAGAAGCCCTCGCCGGGCACCTGCGGGCAGGTGATCTCCTCATCCTCAGCGGCAACCTCGGCGCGGGAAAGACGACATTCACACAATCCCTGGGGCGGGCCTTGGGAGTCGCCGGGCGAATCACCTCACCCACCTTCGTCATCGCCCGCAAACACCCGTCGTTGGACGAGGGCCCCTCACTTGTCCATGTTGATGCCTACCGACTCTCCGACGCCGAGGAGCTCGGGGACCTCGACCTCGACTCGGAGCTCGACGAGTCGATCACCGTCGTCGAATGGGGTGCGGGGCTCGCCGAACAGCTGAGCAGCGACTACCTCGGACTGACGATCACGCCGATGTTCGACCTCGCAGCGGACGACGGCGGGGGCGTAGGCGACAATGCTGCCGACGACGCTGCTGAGGATGACGCCGACGATGCTGCTGACGATGACGAGGACGAACGCCGCCTCGTCGAACTGCACGGCCACGGCAGCTCCTGGGATGCACGGCTGCAGCAGGTGAGAGACTCGCTCCGGACCCTGGCATGTGCGATCGAGGTCAGTGAGTTCGACGGATCAGATGGGTCCGCCGACGAGGAGGACAGCCAGTGATCATACTCAGCATCGATACCTCCCAGGCCGCCTCCGTGGCTCTGGTCGACACCGGATCCGGGACCGTCCTGGCGGCAGAGCAAGCCGATGACCAGCGTAGGCACGTCGAGTTCATCGGACCCGCTCTGGCCACGGTGCTTGCGCACTCAGCCCAGCCGGACCTCGTCGTCACCGGAATCGGTCCGGGACCATTCACCGGGCTGCGCGTGGGCATCGCCGCGGCTATCGCGGTCGGTCAGGCTCGGGGGATCCCGGTCAGGGGCCTTCTGTCCCAGGCCGCGCTCGCCGAGGAGCTGCGCCGAACGAATACTCAGACCAAAGGGCCGGTGCTCATCGCCGCGGATGCACGACGCAAGGAAGTCTATTTCAGCGTCTACGAGAGCCGCGTCGCATCGCTGCAGGCCGGACCCTTCGTTGCGAAGCCGACCGAGGTCGACGATGTCCTCGCAGCTGAAGGCCAGACGGACATCAGCAGCCGCCTCGGCCGCGGATTTCTCCTCTATCCCGAGGTCCTCGGGCAGTCGGATTTCCCTGCGATCGTCGACCCACGCGCTGAATACCTCGCATTCGCCGCAGCCAGCGAGATCGCGGCCGGGCGAGAGCTGGCCGAACCGGTTCCCGAATACCTGCGCGAGCCCGACGCCAAGTCGACACCGGTGCGTGAGAGCACACTGAAGTGAGTGTCCTGAGATGAGCCGCCTGAAATGAGCGCCGGGAGATGAGCACGGGTGCGCCGCACGAACAGGCAGGCATCGACGAACTGCGCTGGTGGGATCTCGACGAGGTCGCGGACCATGATGCCGCCATCTTCGGCCCCACCGCGTGGACGCTGACGTACTACTGGGCTGTGAAGGCTCAGGCTGGGACGGCGATGTTCGCGGCACGGACCCCCACCTCGGCGCTGGCCGGGTGGATCGTCATGTCAGCCGCCGGCGGTGAAGCGGACGTCATGACCATTGCCACCACCGAGGTCGGACGCGGTCAGGGCATCGCGCGAGAGCTGCTCCGAGCCGGGATCGACTGGGCCCTGAGCCGAGGGGCCGAGGTCGTGCATCTCGAGGTTGATGAGCACAACGAACCGGCACTGGGCCTCTACCGTTCCTTCGGATTCTCCGAATGGGGCGCACGCCCCGACTACTACCCGGGTGCCGACGCGATCCTCATGCGCTTCCACCCATAAGTCGGAGTCGCCGGCCGCTCGCGGACTCAAGCTGCGTGCAGTCGGCAGACCACACACAGTGGTCGGTCTACGCCCGAGCTTCGGTCGCCAGGCGCACGCCGAGTGCGATCATCACCGCGGCGCTCGTGCGATCGAGCCAGATCTTGACCCGTTCACGGGTGAGGATGCCGCGGGCACGGGTGGCCAGAAGAACGATGGCGGCGTGCCACACCGTGCCGATGGTCAGTGCGATGGTCACGAGCAGCACACCCAATCCGGCGGCAGTCGGGACTGTCGGCAAGAACTGGGGCAGGATGCTGATGTAGAAGACTCCGACCTTCGGGTTGAGGAGATTGCTGGTCATGCCGCTGCGGACCGCACTGACAGCGCTCTGTGAGGGAAGATCTTCAGCCTCGGTGGCCGTTGCTCGGTTGCGGGGCAGCGATTTCCAGATCGCGGTGCATCCCAGCCAGACCAGATAGCAGGCTCCGGCGATCCGCACCACATCGTATGCGAGGGTGGATGCAGCCAGCAGGGCTGTGAGGCCGATGAGACTGGCAACCGCCCAGACGGCGTGACCCATTTCGACTCCGAGGACGGCGGCGAAACCGGAGCGCCTGCCGTGAAGCAGCGTTGACCGGAGGACGATCATGAGATCGATCCCGGGTGTGGCAGCTCCGATCACGGCCACAAGGGCCCATGCCAATAGCTGGTGTGAATCCATGTCTGTCTCTCGAACTGTTCGTCGTTCCAGCGGGGATGCGGATTCAGCTTACATCCTCCGATTCCGGCGTCAGGAGCCGCCGAGCACAGCTCAGGAGACAGATGAAGCAGCGGGAGGGGTGGCAGCGGGACGGCCAGCAGCACCGGGACGGTCGGCCAGAGACGTCAGCTCCGAAAGAAGCTCGCCATTGAGTTCGAACGCGGTCATCGTCTCATCGATGACGGTCTGCTCGTTCCCACCGGTGCCTGCGATGTCGTTGAGGCGCAGACGGTAGGAGTCCTTGTACGGCTTCGTCTTGCCGAGTTCGGTGAAGTCCCAGATCGTCAGCGCACTGGCAGGAATGTCGTAGTGCCTGCCCATGAGCGCTCCGATGGCCTGCCCGCCGGAGAGATCGCCGAGGTAGCGCGTGTAGTGGTGCGCGATGACCTGCTCAGGCTTGTCGAGTCGGCCGAGGTGTCGTGCATATGCCTCGGCGCTTCCGGTGATGGGCAGATCTGCGCCGATGAACGTGAACTCCTCCGAGCCGGTGAGTTCCTGCAGGTCCCGGGCGATGCGTTCACCTCGGAACAGATCCGCATCGTGAAAAGGTGCAAAGATCGGGTCCTCGGCGAACTCCCGGGACTTCGCCTCGAGGGCTGAGTAGATGACCGTGTACTGCGTGAGCAGGAGAGCGTAGGCGCGTGAGTCGAGTCTGCCTTCCATGAGATCGACCATGAAATTCGTGTGCTCGACTTCGTCGTGGATCGTGGCTGTGCTGGCCTTGAGGCGAGCTGAGAATAGTTCAGTCATGATGTTTCCTCATTGAGAGATCGATGATCCGGAAGTGTCTCGAAGGTCAGGGCTGCTGCAGTGCTTGTTTTCATCTTAGTCGAGCCTGTCCTAACCTGCGCCCCGTACCGCCGCCGGCCACTGCCAAAGGGTAGGCTGGAGCCATGGAAAGAGTGCAACTTGCTGACACGAATCTGATGGTCCACCCCCTGCATCTGGGAGGCAATCCCTTCGGCTGGGGTGCTGATAGGGATCAGAGCTTCGCGGTCCTCGACGCCTACGCCGAGGCGGGCGGAAACTTCATCGATACAGCGGATGCCTACTCCGTGTGGGTCGACGGCAACTCCGGCGGTGAGTCGGAGACCATCATCGGCGAATGGATGGCCTCGCGTGGCAACCGCGATGACATGGTCATCGCCACCAAGGTCGGAATGCATCCGAAGCACAAGGGGCTCGACCCAGCCAATATCCGCAAATGCATCGACTCCTCCCTGCGTCGTTTGGGCACCGACCACGTCGACGTCTACTACGCCCACGCCGACGACGAGAACGTCGATCAGGTGGCGGTAGCGGAGACCTTCGACGCACTGGTGCGCTCCGGGAAGGTCAGCTACCTCGGCGCCTCGAACTTCACCTTGGATCGCCTGCAGTCGGCCATGAAGATCAGTGCGAAGTACTCACTGGCGTGCTACCGCGTCGTCCAGGATCGGTACAACCTCGTGGCTCGCAGCGCGGTGGATTCACAGAAGCAGGCCTACCTGCGGTCCAACGGCATCGCCGAACTGCCCTTCCACTCCTTGGCCTCGGGATTCCTCACGGGAAAGCACACCGGTGGAGACTCCACCGGAAGCGTGCGCGGCGAACGCGTCGCTGACTTCCTCGAGAACCAAGAGGCGCTTCGCGCTCTCGAAATCCTCGATGACGTGGCCTCGGCGCACAACGCCACCATGACCGCAACCACACTGGCCTGGCAGCTGTCACACGATTTCATTCCCTCCACCATCGCCTCGGCGCGCGTGCCTGAGCAGCTGAGCGAACTGCTCGCGGGAACCGAACTGCAGCTGGCCGAGGACGAGATCACGGCCCTCAACGAAGCATGGGTGGAAGCATGACGAGCACGAGTCCACGCCTTGTGAAATGGGAGAACGGCACCGACCTTGTCATCGAGCTGCCGCTGGCACTCGACATTGCGACCGTCTGGTCCACGCTTGTCGACAGCGAAACCGCCAGGTCATGGTTCGCGTCCTTCACCATCGACGAAGCCGCAGCCGGCACGGACAGTGATGACTCTGAGAACAGCGACGCGGAGGATCCCAATCCTGCGATCGCCTTCGACCTCGGTGAGACCACACTGAACGGTGAGATCCTCAGCTGCGAGGTTGAGGACCATGTCCTCGTGGAGTTCGATGACTTCGGTGTGCTGGGGATGGCGCTGCTCGCACTCGAACTCACGGACGGGGATGCGACCCTCCTGATCTTCACCCAATCCGCGCCTGACGTCGAGAGCGCTCGTCTCAAGGCCGCGGACTTCGGACCGATGTGGGACACCCACCTGCGCCTGTTTGCTCGGGTCCTTGGCCTCGACGTCGCCGAGGCCGATGAGGAAGAGCTGCTCGCACTCTACGCGGACCTCGAACTTGAGGACAGCGAAACGGACGACAGCGAAACGGATCACAGCGAGGACGAGGCGAGCGACAGATGAGCGAACCGCTGGTGCTGGGCATCGAATCATCCTGTGACGAAACCGGAGTCGGAATCGTTCGGGGTCGGACGCTGCTGACCAACACGGTCTCCTCATCGATGGATGAACACGTTCGCTTCGGCGGTGTGGTTCCCGAGGTCGCCTCACGTGCACACGTCCAGGCCATCGGGCCGGCCATCGCCTCGGCCTGCGATCAGGCAGACATCGCGCTGAGCGACCTCGACGCCATCGCCGTGACCGCCGGCCCAGGCCTCAGCGGCGCGCTGATGGTCGGAGTCGGTGCTGCCAAGGGCCTCGCCGCGGCACTCAATCTGCCGCTCTACGGGGTCAACCACCTCGCCGCACATGTGGCGGTGGACCTCATCGCCACCGACGTCGACGGCCTGACCACGCCGACCATCGCACTCCTCGTCTCCGGTGGGCACACCGAGATCCTGCGCATCGGAGACGTCGTCGATGACATCGAACTCATCGGCGCCACGATCGACGATGCCGCCGGCGAAGCCTTCGACAAGACCGCACGGCTGCTGGGGCTCAACTACCCGGGTGGGCCGAATATCTCCAAGGCCGCTCTCGGAGTGCTCGACGGAAGCGGAATTCCCGGCGACCGCACCGCTGTGAAGTTCCCCCGCGGACTGGCGAAGAAGCAGGATCTGCGCGATCCCGAACGTCGCTTCAACTTCTCGTTCTCCGGACTCAAGACCGCCGCACTGCGGGAGGTCACGAAGGCCGAAACGCTGGGCACGGACCTGCGGGTCGCCGACATCGCAGCAGGCTTCGAGGACGCCGTCGTCGACGTTCTCGTGACCAAGACGCTGCTGGCGGCGGCCGACACCGGAATCAGCCACGTCGTCCTCGGCGGGGGAGTCGCCGCGAACTCCCACCTGCGAGCGGTCCTCGGAGCCAGATGCGCCGAGGCTGGGGTGGAGCTGAGGGTGCCGCCGTTGAGTCTGTGCACGGACAACGGAGCCATGGTCGCAGCTCTCGGTGCCGAACTCGTCCGCCGTGGAATCGGACCCAGCGACCTGTCATTTGCCGCAGTCTCCTCATTGGATGTCGATCATGTCCTCGTCTGACCCGAACGCCGGCGACCAGAACGCCTACACTCACGAACGCAGCGGTGCCTCACGTGATGAGACCGCATATGGTCCGAACTCGAAGGATCTGCCGGACTACCTGCCGCCTCGGCGATCAGGCGATGGATGGACTCTCGGCTCGGACGGGCAGAAGCACTGGGGGCTCAACGGGGCGGCAGGGCTGATGCTGCTTGACCCTGCGCAGGGGATCCTCATGCAGCACCGCGCCCTGTGGTCGGTCGAGGGAGGAACCTGGGGCTTCCCCGGTGGTGCCCGTGACCTGGGCGAATCCGCTCTCGACGCGGCCGTCCGGGAGTCCTGGGAAGAAGCAGGTGTCCCCGGCAGCGACGCCTCGGGCATCGAAGTCCTCGAGACCCATGTCCTCGATCTCGGGGACTGGTCGTACACGACGGTCATCGCCCGTGCCGTGCGTCATTTCGAACCGGTCATCAGCGATCCTGAGAGCATCGAGCTCGCCTGGGTGCCGATCGACGAGCTCACAGATCTCACGCTGCACTCCGGTGTCGCTGCGTCCCTGCCGGAACTGCTGGAGCTCCTCCGCCCCTACCTGTGAACTCTGCGACCAGCCTGTGGGCATTGCCGCCAGCTGTCCAGCTCCGTTCAGAGCGGGAGCTGGTGCGAATCCTTAGGTATACGAGGTGCGCAGGTCGCTGATCAGACAACGAGTCACCTCGGTGAGTGATTCGCTGTCCTTGAACACGTTCTGCAGTCGCTGGTAGGGCACACCGCGGTCGATGATCGACGTGATGGAGTTCAGTTCGTCGACGCAGCCCAGTCGCTGTGCCACCGGGGCCAGGCGCGTGACCTCATCGGCGAGGCATTCGGTGACCAGGCGTTCATCGGCTTCGGCGTTCTCGATGATGATGGCGTCCATTCCGTAACGGGCGGCACGCCACTTGTTCTCGTCGTGGAACCAGTCCGGCATCGTCGGCAGAGTCTCACCGGCATCGAGGCGAGCGGAGAAGTCGTCGACGAGGCACTGGATGAGGGCCGTGATCGCAGTGATCTCCTCGAGCGTGGGCAGACCGTCGCAGACCCTGACCTCGACGGTTCCCCAGTTCGGGGCGGGACGAATATCCCAGCGGATCTCATTGATGTTGTCGATGATGCCGGTGGTGAGCATGTCGGCCACGTACTTCTCGTAGTCCGACCACGCCTCGAACTGGAACGGCAGTCCCGCGGTCGGCAGCTGCTGGAACATCATCGCCCGGTTCGAAGCGTAGCCGGTATCGGTTCCGCCCCAGAAGGGTGATGATGCGCTCAGTGCCTGAAGGTGGGGGACATAGGCGAGGAGGGCGTTGACGATCGGCAGCACCTTGTCGCGGGAGTCGATTCCGACGTGGACGTGGACGCCGAAGATGAGCATGTTCCGACCCCACCACTGGGTGCGGTCGACGAGCTCGAGGTAGCGATCCTTGGCGCGAACCTCCTGGGACTGCCACTGGGCGAACGGGTGCGTGCCAGCGGACATGAGTTCGATCCCACGGTCCTCGGTGAGTGTGCGCAGGGCACCCATGGACGCGGCCAGATCCTCGGCGATTCCGGAAACCTGCTTGTGGACGCCGGTGACGAGTTCGATCGTGTTCGTGAGCATTTCACCCACGATCCGCTTCTCGAACTCGGGTGCACGCTGCGCGACATCGGCAAGGAGAACCTCCGCGGCGGACGTCAGATCAAGGGTGTCCCCGTCCAACAGAGCCAGTTCCCATTCGACTCCAATGGTGGAGCGGGGTGAGCGTGCGAAATCGACCATGGACCGATCATAGTATTCCGCGCCGGGTTTTCTGGCTTCTGACCGCTTATCGGCCGTCACATTCAGGCCGCATGCTCACTCTCATCAGACAGTCGTGCACCGGATTGCGAATCGAAGAGGTGGAGGCGCGAGAGCTCCGGGACGACTCTGACCCTGTCACCTCTGGCTACGCGCGTGCGCCCGCTGACCCTGGCGACGATCGGAGTGTCATCGCCGCTGGTCGTCGCCCGACCATGCACGTAGGCATCGGCGCCGAGCTCTTCGATCAGATCCACACTGACTTCCAGGCCGCCGGTCGGCTCGAGGCGGAAGTCCTCCGGTCGAATTCCGGCCGTCACCCGATCAGCCGTGAGCTCCGTCAGCTGCGTTCGGCTCAACCGGATCTCGGACGCGCCGAGGTGCAGCGCCCCGTCCTGGAGCGGAAGGTCGACGAGGTTCATCGCCGGAGAGCCCATGAAGCCTGCGACGAAGAGATTGGCAGGGCGGTCGTAGAGGGCCCGCGGAGTGTCCACCTGCTGCAGCCGTCCGTCAGCGAGCACCGCGACGCGATCGCCCATGGTCATCGCCTCGACCTGGTCGTGGGTGACGTAGACCGTGGTGACGCCGAGGCGGCGGGTGAGCGAGGCGATCTGAGCACGTGTCTGGACCCGCAGCTTGGCATCGAGGTTGGACAGCGGTTCGTCCATGAGGAACACCTGCGGAGAGCGCACGATAGCGCGTCCCATGGCCACGCGCTGCCGCTGCCCGCCGGAGAGCGCCTTCGGCTTCCGATCGAGATAGGGCTCGAGGTCGAGCAGCTGAGCGGCCTCACGCACTCGCTCATTGCGTTCGGCCTTGCCCACACCGGCGATCTTGAGAGCGAAGGCCATGTTCTCTCCGACGCTCATATGCGGGTAGAGCGCATAGTTCTGGAACACCATCGCGATGTCGCGTTCGCGAGGAGAGACCCCGGTGACATCGTCCTCGCCGATTCTGATGTGCCCGCCGTCGACGGGTTCGAGGCCTGCGAGCATGCGCAGAGTCGTGGACTTTCCGCAGCCTGAGGGACCGACCAGGACGAGGAACTCGCCATCGGCGATATCGAGGCTGATCTCGTTGACCGATGGAGTCAGCGCCTCAGGGTACTGACGCATTGCCTTATCGAAAGTGACTGTTGCCATGGTGAATCTCAACCTTCCACGGGTGCGTGGGCACCCGACGATCCGCGGTGATCATTGTCTGAGTTCTCGTCGGCGCGAGTGGTGTCGCCGGTGATTGTGGTGGTAGCTGTGTCGCCGTTGACGCTGGCATCGGCAGCGACGCCGGCATCGGCAGCGACGCCGGTATCGGCGTAAGAGCGGTACTGCTCGCGTACACGTGATGGTCTCGGGTGCAGAGTCGCGACGAGCTCGACCTGCCACCTCGGCGAGATCCCGGTCAGCGTCCAGGCCGCTTGCCGGGCGGCCCCGATGGCCACGTACTCGGCCTGTTCGGGGACGTCGATGGGCACGGTGAAGATGTCTCTGGCCACCTCTCGCACCGCTGGGTTGCGGGCTGCCCCGCCGATGAGGAGCAGCCGTTCGACGCTCAGGCCCTGTCGCAGCACCGCCTCGAGTCCGTCGGCCAGTCCGCATAGCATGCCTTCGACGAACGCCCGAGCGACGTTCTCCGGGGACGAATTCGCCAAGGTCATCCCCTCCAGACGGGCGGTCGCATCCGGAAGGTTGGGGGTGCGCTCGCCCTCGAAATATGGGACGAGGGTGAGGCCGTTCGCCCCAGGTGCCGAGGCCAGTGCCAGCGCAGCCACGTCGGTATGACTGGCGCGCAGCAGCACTGCCGCGGAGTCGAGGACGCGGGCGGCGTTGAGTGTGGCGACGAGCGGAAGGCGCCCACCGTCGGCCGAGGCGAATCCGGCGACCATCCCCGAAGGATCGTTGATCTCCAGTCGCGTCGGACTGAAGACCGTCCCCGAGGTGCCGATCGAGATGACGACGTCGCCCGGGCCTGCTCCGAGTCCGAGCGCGGCCGCCGCATTGTCTCCGGCGCCGGGGCCGACGAGGATGCCTTCGGGTGTGTGACCGGCGCTCTCATGGGGCCCGAGGACACGAGGCAGGACGACGGGAGCGGTGTGGGGTGCGCTGTCGGGGTTCCAGTGAGCATCGGGTCCGGCAGCTTCCCGTGCTGATGCACCGAATGCTGTGTGGAAGAGTTCAAGGTCATAGCGGCCGGTGACCGCGGAGAAGTACGCGGTTCCGCTGGCATCGGAGGCGTCGGTGACGAGCGCCTCGAGGTCAGGGCCCCGCGGGGCGGACGAGCTGCTTGGTCCGCAGCCCAACAGCCGCCAGGTCAACCAGTCATGCGGCAGAGCCACGGCTGCCACGCGAGAGGCATTGTCGGGTTCATGATCGCGCAGCCACCGCAGCTTGGCCCCGGTGAAGGATGCAACAGGAACGATGCCGGCCCGGTCGACGAATTCCTCTGCCCCGATCTCGGTGATGAGTGCACGCGCTGCCGCGTCGCTGCGCAGATCGTTCCACAGCAGAGCGTCGCGGATGACCTGCCCGTGAATGTCGAGACAGATGAGACCGTGCTGCTGTCCGCTGATGCTGACGGCGGCGACGTCGGCGAATCCACCTGCATCGGAGATCGCCTCCCGCAGGGCTGACCACCAGGCTTCGGGGTCGACCTCGGTGCCGACTGGGTGCGGGGCGGCTCCGCTGCGCAGGATCTCACCTGTGGCGGGGTCGACGATGACGACCTTGCAGCTCTGCGTCGAGGAATCGACGCCGGCGACCAGTTCGCGCGGTTCGAGGTCGGCAGCCATCACGTCTCCTCGGTCCGCGCTGCAACCTGCACCTGAGCCTGCGAGGCGGTCAGCGAGGTGTTCTGCGAAACGGTCTGCGGGGCGGCCTGCGCCCCGGGCGCCTGGCTGTCGAGGATCTCTCGGGCCAGCGCCTCGTCGACGATGGCGACATCGAGGATTCCGGCGGCGCAGGCTGCACGGACAGCCTCGGCGCGCTGTGCTCCGCGAGCCACACCGACGGTCGTCGCTGCGTTGCGCAGCTGGTCCAGGGTGACGGCGATGACTCGATCGTCGATCGTGTCGACCTCGGCCCCGGCAGCGTCGAAGAGGCGGCCGGAAGCTTCGGCCACCGCACCGTCTGCCAGCCCTGCTGCTCGCTGCTCTGGGCTGCATTTCTCCCAGACCGAGGACTGTTCCTGCGCCCATGCGGCGACCGAGATGACCGCGAGATCGAGGTCGTCTGCGGCAGCGAGGGCACTGGAGATCTCGGGCAGGGCACTGAGATCTGCAGCGGTGTCGGCCTCGGTGACCAGGAGTGGAGCCGGCAGTCGAACCATGGTCACGGCGGCGTCCTGTCCCAACCGGGCGAAGATCCCGGCGCTGGGCCGATGCGAACCGAGTTGAAGCGCACCGGCGAGCTGGACGATTGTGCAGCGGGGGAGTGCTGGGGCGAATTCAGCTGCTGCGTCGAGCGTGCGTGACCAGGCCAGTCCGATGCGCATCCCCGGGCGGGCATGACGATCGACGTAGGAAAGCGCTGCACGCCCCATTCGCTGTGCGGCGTGGGTCTCGTGGTCGAATTCGACGATGACGGCCGACCTCAGTCCAAGCGTCGTCGCGAGCCGTTCGGCTCTATCGTCTTCGTGAGCGGCATCGGCCTCGATTGAGATCGTGACGACTCCGCAGTCAACGGCCTCCTGCAGCAGACGAGCGATCTGGAACCGGCTGAGCCCGTGCGACTTGGCCAGCTCCACCTTCGAGCTGCCCTGGAGATAGTGCTCTTTGGCCAGCTGAGCCAGGAATCGGCGGTGTCTGGCGGTCGGTGCTGTGCTCATGACTCTCCTTTCCGAACTCACGGAGATCACACTCACAGCGACCAGCCTGCCGCTCATATGTGATCGATTGCACATCTGTTCAGATTATGACACAGTATTGCACATGTGAGCACGGATGCTCATATGTATTTCGTCAAGCACACCCGATGGCGGGCAGCAATCCCGCAATGACGAGGGAAGGCAATTACGATGAAGCAGAAGGTCACGGGCCGGGCTGTCACAGCGGCGGCCATCGGAGTGGTCGGAGCACTCACACTCGCAGGATGTGGTGGTGCCGGGGGAAGTTCGAGTGGCGGGGGCAACGAAGAAGTCAACGTTCTCATGGTCAACAATCCGCAGATGCAGGACCTGCAGAAGCTCACCGCGGAGCACTTCACCAGTGACACCGGCATCAAGGTCAACTACACGGTGCTGCCGGAGAACGAAGTCCGCGCCAAGATCGGGCAGGAGTTCTCCGCGCAGGCAGGCAACTACGATGTGGCCTCGATGTCGAACTACGAAGTGCCGACCTACGCCAAGAACGGGTGGCTGACGTCGATGGATGAAGGCGTCGTCGATGCCGAGGGATTCAATCAAGACGACATCCTCGCCCCGATGGCCGAATCGATGACCTATGAGGACGAGATCTACGGAGAGCCGTTCTACGGGGAGGGATCCTTCCTGATGTACCGGACGGACATCTTCGAGAAGGCGGGGGCGACGATGCCGGAGAATCCCACCTGGGAGGAGGTCGCCGATCTGGCAGCGAAGGTCGATGGTGCCGAGAAGGGCACCAAGGGCATCTGCCTGCGCGGCCTGCCCGGATGGGGCGAGATGTTCGCGCCCCTGACCTCCGTGGTCAATACCTTCGGCGGAACGTGGTTCGATGAGAACTGGGACGCACAGGTCGACTCCAAGGAGTTCAAGGAGGCGACGAACTTCTACGTCGATCTCATCAAGGACCACGGCGAATCGGGAGCACCGCAGGCCGGTTACACCGAGTGCCTGACCAACCTCCAGCAGGGCAATGTCGCGATGTGGTACGACTCGACGGCGGCAACGGGAACCCTCGAAGCCGATGACTCACCAGTCAAGGGCAAGATCGGCTATGTCGCAGCCCCGGTGAAGGAGACGAAGTCGAGTTCGTGGCTCTACACGTGGGCCTGGGGAATCCAGAAGGAAGGCAAGAACCAGGATGCCGCCAAGCAGTTCGTGGCTTGGGCCTCGTCACAGGACTATGAAGAGACCGTCGCCGAAGAATTGGGCTGGCAGCATGTGCCCGCGGGCAAACGCACCTCGACCTATGAGAACCCGGACTACCAGAAGGCCGCGGAGCCGTTCTACAAGCAGACCGAGGACGCCATCAACTCGGCAGATCCGAAGAACCCCGGTGTGCAGCCGCGCCCGACTCTCGGAGTGCAGTTCGTGACCATTCCCGAATTCGCCGACTTGGCCACGGGCATCTCCGAGGACGTCAGTTCGGCGATAGCCGGACGCACCACGGTGGACAAGGCGCTTGAGAAGGGACAGAAGCAAGCAGAGAAGGTCGGAGACAAGTACAAGAAGTAGACGATGCACTGGGCGGAGGCGTTCGCGTCTCCGCCCAAGCACCCGGCCCCACTGCCACCCATCACCGGAGGTTGTCCATGTCAGCTCCTGCGCAAGATCGCCGCACTCAGGCGGCGCCCGCGCCCACATCGCCCAGGCCCGCATCCTCGAGCGCTCGAGAGCGGTGGTCGCGGCGAGTTCCCATGCTGCCGGCGCTGATCTTCGTCATCCTCGTCACGCAGATTCCCTTCGCGATCACGATCGTCATCTCATTCATGAAGTGGAACGCGGCCTATCCCGATGACATCAGCTTCGGCACCCTGCAGAACTACATCACCGTCTTCACGAATGCGGATCTGCTGCGGGCGGTGTTCGTCACCATCGGGCTCACCGTCTCGGTCGTGCTGGTCTCGGCGGTGCTGGGTCTGGCCATCGCGCTTCTCCTCGACCGGAAGTTCATCGGCCGCGGGTTCGTGCGCACGCTGATGATCACCCCGTTCCTGATCGTGCCGGTGGCTGCGGCGCTGCTGTTCAAGCATGCGATCTTCAACCCGTCCTACGGATTGGTCAACGGACTGCTGACCAGCGTCTTCGGTGAGAACGCCCCGCAGCCGGATCTGATGAGCACCTATCCGCTGTTGGGAATCGGCATCGTCCTCGTCTGGCAGTGGACCCCGTTCATGATGCTCATCATGCTGGCGGGGCTGCAGTCGCGTCCCATGGACGTCTACGAGGCGGCGCTGGTCGACGGCGCCGGACCGGGCCAGACGTTCCGATTCATCACATTGCCGCACCTGAGACGCTATATCGAACTCGCGGCGCTGCTCGGGACCATCTACATCGTGCAGAACTTCGACACCGTCTTCACGATGACTTCGGGCGGACTCGGAACCGCGAATCTGCCCTATGTCATCTACCAGGAATTCTTCGTGGCCCAAGACTATGGAGTCGCCTCCGCCGTTGGCGTCATCGTCGTCATCGCCTCACTTGTCATCGCGACGTTCGCGCTGCGAACCGCGTCCACTCTGCTCAAGGAGGAGAACTCATGAGCGCCCCAGACATCACGGCCCCGCCGGAAGCCGATCGTTTCCGGAAGAAGGCGAGTGCGCAGAGACGCCCGGGCCAGCGCCGAATCGGCAAGGTCCTGCTCGGTCTCTTGGCCTGGCTGGTCGGCCTCCTCTTCGTGTCCCCGCTGCTGTGGATGCTGCTGACCAGCCTGCATGCCGAGACAGATGCTTCGACGAACCCGCCCAGCTTCTTCGCGCCGCTGACGCTGGAGTCCTATTCCAACTTCTTCGGCGGCGGCAGCGGCGTCAGCCCCTGGCCCGCCCTCATCAATTCGGCGGTCGCGGCGATCGTGTCCACCCTCATCGTGTTGGTTCTGTCGACCATGGCCGCGTATTCGCTGGCCATTCGCCGGATCCAACGCTGGTCGGATGTGCTCTTCTTCCTGCTCTCGACCAAGATGCTGCCGATGGTCGCGGGACTGCTGCCCGTCTACCTGGTCGCGCAGGCATTCGGCATCCTCGACACCTGGCTCCTGCTCATCATCATCTACTCGGCGATGAACATGCCCATCGCCGTGTGGATGATGCGATCATTCCTCGCCGAGGTGCCGATTGAGGTGCTCGAAGCCGCTGAGCTCGACGGTGCCCGGCTTCCCCGGGTCTTCATGCAGATTCTGCTGCCCCTGACCGCACCGGGTCTCGCGGCCACGGCCCTCATCTGCTTCATCTTCTCGTGGAACGAACTGCTCTTCGCCAATGTTCTGACCTCGACGGCGGCATCGACGGCGCCCGTGTTCCTCACCAGTTTCGTCACCTCCCAGGGACTGTTCCTGTCCCAGGTGTGTGCGGCCTCGCTGATCATTTCGGTGCCTGTGCTCGTCGCCGGCATCGCCGCCCAGGACAAACTCGTCCAGGGCCTGTCGATGGGTGCAGTGAAGTGATGTCGAATTCCCCGGATGCTGCACACGGTGACCGTGCCCGCCCAGCCTCAGACTTGCTGCCTCTGCACGGATCGAACCTTGATCGGATTGCGGCACGAGGGGTCACCGTCCCCGACTATGACCGGAGCGCAGTGACTCCGGGAATCGTGCACTTCGGCGTCGGCGGCTTCCACCGGGCCCATATGGCCATGGTCCTCGATGACCTCATGAGCGCGGGACGAGCAGCGGACTGGGGAATCGTGGGAGCCGGTGTCCTGCCCCACGATGTGCGCATGCGAGACGCGCTGGCCGGACAGGATCACCTCTACTCGCTGATACTCAAACACCCAGACGGCACCCGCGAACGACGGGTGATCGGATCGATCATCGACTACCGCTACGGACCCGACGATCCGCAGGGACTCATCGACCTCCTCGGCGACCCGAGGATCCGCATCGTCTCGCTCACCGTCACCGAGGGCGGATACAACGTCAACCCAGTAACCGGCGAGTTCATCTCCGACGATCCGATGATCGTCGCCGATGTGGCCGCATTGGCCGCCGGGTCGCTGCCGGGCACGGTCTTCGGATATGTGATCGAGGCTCTGCGCCGCCGCCGCGATGCTGGCGTACCCCCGTTCACCGTGCAGTCGTGTGACAACATCTCCGAGAACGGCCATGTGGCGAGGAAGATGTTCGGTGCCTTCGCCCGACTCGTCGACCCCGAACTCGCCGACTGGATCGACGTCCATGTGGCCTTCCCGAACGCGATGGTCGATCGCATCACCCCGGCCACCACCGCTGACGATCGGACCGAACTGCGTGATGAAGTCGGGATCGAGGACGCCTGGCCTGTAGTCGCCGAACCCTTCTTCCAGTGGGTGCTCGAGGAGAGATTCACCTCCGGCAGGCCCCCGTACGAACTGGCAGGTGTCCAGGTCGTCGACGATGTCAGACCCTACGAGCATATGAAGCTGCGTCTGCTCAACTCCGGGCATCAGGGGCTGGCCTATTTCGGCCTCCTCGCCGGCTACACCTATGCCCACGAAGCGATGGAGAATCCGGATATCGCGGTCTACCTGCGCAGATACATGGATGAGGAGGGCACCCCGAGCCTTGAACCGCTGCCGGGCATCGACCTCGACGGGTACAAGGACTCTCTCATCGAACGCTTCAGCAATCCCGAGATACGCGACACCTTGGCTCGTCTCGGTGCCGAATCCTCCGACCGCATCCCCAAATGGCTGGTCCCCGTCATCAGTGACAACCTTGCCTCAGGCGCACCAGTCGAAGTCTCGGCCGCGATCTGCGCATCGTGGGCTCGCTACGCTGAAGGCAGCGATGAGCGGGGGGCGGCGTTCACCATCGTCGATCGCTACGCCAGTGAACTGCAGCAGGTCGCGTCGTCTCAGGCGGAGGACATCCTGGCCTTCGTTCGGCAGGAGCAGTTCTTCGGTGCTTTGGCTGACGAGTCCCGCTTCACCGAGCACTACATGGCGGCTCTGCATTCTCTGCACGAACGAGGTGCGAAGGAGACCGTCCGACGACTCGCCGCCGGAGAGAAGCTCTAAGGCAGCGCCGACGTCCGAAGCAGCGCCGACGTCCGAAGCAGCGCCGGCACGCCCTTCCCGCGTTCGACCGTTGGTTCATCTTCGACGATTAGCATGGTGCTATGCGCCCCAGACTTGGCATCATCGCTGCAACCGCCGTGCTCGCCCTGACCGGTTGCTCCGGTGGAACGTCCGACCCGCAACCGGAGAAGACCGGGGAAGCCGAAGCCCCGCAATCGGCACAGAGGGCCGAACCCGAAAAGGCCGCCGAGCCCGCAGACATCGGCCCCGCTGACTTCGCCGACGAGGCGAAGGAGATCGTCGAATCGTTCTCCGACGATGAGCTGGCAGGATCCCTCATCATCGGCACCTGGTCGGGCACCGACATTCAGACCGGTGTCAACCTGCTGAAGGACAACAACCTCGGTGGGCTGATCGTCATGGCCGACAATCTGCCCGAGAATCCGACTCCTGACCAGGTCAAGGGTGTCACCGAAGCAGTCAACGCGGCACGTTCGAAGGGACAGCCCGTGTCGATCGGCGTCGATCAGGAGGGCGGTCCGGTCTCGCGACTGGGCACCGGCGCGCTGCCGTTCCCACCGCTGATGGCGCTCTCAGCGACCCAGGATCCCGACCTGACGCAGACCGCGACCAAGGTGCAGGGCCAGAACCTCACCGACCTGGGCTTCACCATCGATTTCGCCCCCGACGCCGATGTCACAACCGGTGAGAATGACGTGGCCATCAACGTGCGTTCGGCCGGTGACGATCACAAGGCAGCCGCCGAGGTGGTTGCACAGGCTGCGACCGGATACCACCTCGGCGGTGTCGCCAGTTCCGCGAAGCACTTCCCCGGCCATGGTCGACTTCACGTCGACTCGCACGAGAGCCTGCCGGTGTCGAAGAAGAGCATCAAGGAACTCGAGGACACGGACCTGCTGCCGTTCAAGTCCGCCGTGAAGGCCGGCGTCCCGATGGTGATGATGGGACACATCGGCCTGCCGGATGCGAAGACGACGCCGGCGACGCTGAATGAGAAGGCCTATCAGTCACTGCGGGACACGCTCGACTTCGACGGAGTCATCATCACCGACGCCCTCAATATGAAGGCTGTGGACCAGAACCAGAGTGGGATAGAGACCGTCAAGGCGCTGTCCGCCGGCGCGGATCTCGCGCTGATGCCACCGGATTCTACCGCCGCACAGAAGGCGGTGGTCAAGGCCATGAAGGACGGTGACCTGAAGAAGTCCGAACTGCAGAAGAAGGCAGAGCGCGTGGTGGCGATGCAGCTGGCGACTGCGAAGACCCAGAAGACGATGACCGACGATTCCGATGGGGACGACTCCGGGTCAGGGAGCGACTCCGGGCCAGCCGGTTCCGAGGATCCGCAGAAGGTCCTCACCGATGTGGCTGAGAAATCACTGACGGTCCTCAAAGGGGAGTGCGCATTCGAGGGCACCGACTCGATCTCCATCGTCGGCGGCAGCGAGAAGGAGAAGACCGAATTGACCAAGGCGGCCAAGGACGCGGGTCTCACAGTCGGCTCCGGTGGGACGAGCGTGAGCCTGAGCCCGGACACCTCCGCCGAGGTGGCAGTCGGTACCGCTGCACCGTGGACGATGCGCACTACCTCGGCACAGTCGGCAGTGACGGCTTATGACAGCAATCCCCATGCGCTGAAGGCCGTGGCGAAATGGCTCAAGGGTGATCTCAGTGCCTCAGGCAAGCTGCCCGTCGACTACGACGGAAGCGACAAGGCTCCGGACTGCAGCTGAAGCAGCATCCCAGACCGCAGCATTGCGGCAGGGCACGAAAAACCCCTCGTCCGGCTGGGACCATCAAGGCGGACGAGGGGTTCTTCGTGTAACCGGATCAGAGAACGCGAATGAAGGTGACGTCACCCATCCAGCTGTAGCTGCGCTTCGAGGTGCCTGACCCTGGTGAGCCGGCATCGTACATCTGACCGTCACCGGCGTAGATGCCGACGTGACCTGGGTGCCAGATGAGGTCACCGGGCTTGGCCTCCGACTGGGAGACGACCTGACCAGCGGCCTTCTGTGCACCGGAGTTGCGAGGCAGATCGACACCGACCTTGCCGTAGACCCACTTGGTGTAACCGGAGCAGTCCCAGCCGCTCTGCGAGGTTCCACCGTAGACATATGGAGTGCCGACGCCCTTGGCTGCCCAGCTCATGACCTGCTCAGCTTTCGAGCCGTCCATTGAGCCTGCATCGGAACCGGAGTCCTTGCTCTCGCCCTTGTCCTCGTCGCCGGAGTCCGAAGAGCCGGTGTTGGCGGAGTCGCCTGAGTTGTCTTCTGCGGGTTCTGGAGCCGGAGCAGCCTCGTCGGCTGGTTCGTCTTCGGTGGTCTCGACGGGTTCTGGCTTCGGCTTCGGCTTCGGCTTGGGAGCGGCCTCAGCAGTGATGTTCTCGACATCGACACCGATGGAGGCGCTCTGCTTCTTGTCCTTGCCCTGAGAAGACGAGCCTTCGTCCGCCGCGACGGTCGCCGACTGGTTTTTGAACTCGACCTGCGTCTGAGCTTCTGACTCCGCGGAGACTGAGGCCTTGTCTTCGGCCCCTTGGCCTGCTGCCGGAAGGACTGCTGCGGTGAGCAGGCCACCGCTGGCAGCGACAACGGCTGCACGGCGTCCGAAGACGGCGGAGTTGGCGTTCAGGATATCGGTCAGTTCGGTCAGGGGAGTCTTGACCTTGGCTTCTGCGGCTCGGCGGCCATGCTGCTTAGTTGCCACGTTTTCCTCTCGTCACCTATTGGAAGAATCCCAACCGCCACTTTCGGTCCTTAGTGATTTCACATCGAGCGTGGCGTGCGGTTCTCGCTGTGAAGTCGGCACTCTCGCGACCGACCTTCACAACTGTAACCAATCAGTGACCTAATGTCACGTTTTCGTTACATTGGGCGAGGAGTTTTCATCTCAGTGGGTAACAATGCAGGTCAGAAGCTTATTCTGCGCTGAAGTTTCTGTAACAGTTGCGCGTTTGCCTGGTGCTGTCCGGTGGTGATATGACCCATCTCTCACCATCTTCCATGCTTGTATGTAACAAATCGGCCTATGTAACAGCTCGAAAATGACAATTCTGCGACGAAGAATGCCGACTCGAGAGCGAGGGCGGGGGTTCGACGTTCCGGGTGGGCTCGCGCCGGGGTGTGAGGGGTGCGAATGGCAGACGGTCGGCACGTGCCCTCGATATCTGGGCTGAGATCAAGGTGGACTTGCCGACCGTTGGTGATGGAACTGCTGTTCGCGGCTGCCGACTGCGGGTGAAGCCGGGAGGTTCTCAGGCTCCAGTTGCGACCGGGCGGGCCGGGTCGGATGACCATCCCGACCAGCTGGCCGGGTAGAGGCTCGTCTCAACACCGAGGGTCGCCAGCGCCAAGGCATTGTGGCAGGCGCTGACGCCTGAACCGCAGTAGACGCCGACGGGGTGGTCGAGAGCGCCGAGGGCCGAGAATCGCGACCGCAGAGTCTCCTCATCGAGGAACTGGCCGTCTGCGGTGTTTTCGCTGGCGGGCGCGCTCGTGGCGCCTGGAATGTGGCCGGCCTGTGAGTCGATCGGCTCGGTCTCTCCACGGAAACGTTCGCCGGCGCGGGCATCGAGGAGGACCCCTGTCCATGCTGCTGCCGCGTCGGCGTCGATGACGGGCATCGAATCGGGGGAGATCGTCACGGTGCTCGGCTGGACGGGGTCACCGGCTCCGGTGGCCAACTCGCCTCCGGCGGCAACGAAAGCCTGCAGGCCGCCGTCGAGGACTCGTGCCTTCATACCCGCCCACTTCAGCAGCCACCAGGCGCGCGCGGCGCCCTGGCCCGAATTATCGTCATAGACGACGACGTCGGTGAGCTGGTCGATGCCCCAGGCCCGGACCTGGTCCTGGAATGCCTCGGCAGACGGCAGCGGGTGTCGTCCCGCTGTGGGGTCAGTCTCGGAGTGTGCGGCGAGTTCGGTGTCCAAGTCGACGTAGACGGCTCCGGGAATGTGCCCGGCGGTGAAGTCTTCGCGGCCATCAGGATTCTGCAATGTCCAGCGGACGTCGAGCAGCCTCGGCGTGGATCCGTCGTCGGAGAGGCGAGCGAGGAGCTCGTCGGCGGTGATGAGAACGTCGGAGCGGTTCATGGGGGATTCTCCTAGTGAGGTGGGGCGCAGGGAGTTCGGCAGGGTTGGGACGGTTCAACAGGGTTGGGTCAGGAGGACGACATGACGATCGCCCAGGCGGGTGAAGACCAGTGTCGCCTTGTCTCCGGCCGGCAATTTGAGTTGACGCCTGACCTGGTCAGGAACAATATCAGCTCCGCGCTTTTTGATCACGACCGAGCCGATGCCGCGGCTGATGAGGGCCTTGCGCAGGCTCGGGATCTTCGCCGGCAGCACATCGGCGACCTCATAGGTGGTGACCCCGGCAGCGGCCGGGCCGCTGGGTTCGGCGTCCGTGGTCAGGTAGGCGATCTTCGGGTGGACGCGGCGAGCCTGCAAGGGTCCGCACAGTGCGGTGACGAGTCCGGCGCGCACGATCGCGCCGTCGGGTTCGAGGAGGTACTGACCGAGCTCACCGACGCCGTCCTCATCGTCGGCGGGAAGATCATCTTCGTGGACGAGGAGTGTGCGCTCGCCCATGACGAGAGCGCTGCGCCCGGGACGCTGCCTGGCCTCGCCGAAATAGAGGCAGACCTCGACGACTTCGCCGAGGTGGGAGACCCATTGTGCCTCGGCCTCATCGGGGATGAGGCTGTGGTCGAGCGCCGGTCCGAGTTTGACGCCTGCGGCCTTCGCTGCGAGCGCCTTGTCGATGACCCAGGACAGGGAAGGGGAGAAGTCTTCGGGGTCGAAGATGCGTGCGGTGGAGCCGCTCTTGGACCCCTTCCCGACTGTGCGGCGGGCCGGATCGAACCACAGGGCGTCGAATGCGGAGGTGTCGATGTCTTCGGCGCGGGCGTGCTCGACGCTGGCATTGGCCAGGTGGCGGAGGTTGAAGCTGGCGATGGCGGCCGTGACCTCGTCTGCGTCGACGGCGGTGACCTGGGCGCCCATCCCGGCGAAGGCGAAGGAGTCGGCGCCGATCCCACAGCCCAGATCCGCGATCGTGGGTGTGGAATCTGCCGCATCAGCACTGCCGTCAGCACCCTCGTCGCCACCGGTGTCCTTGCCTTCGCCGAGGAGGCGGCGGGCGTGATGGGCGGCCACCGGCAGCCGTGTGGCTTGGGCCAGACCGTCACGAGTGAACAGCATGTCCTCGGCGAACGGACCAAGCTTCTTCACAGCGTCTTTGCGCAGCTGGGCCTGTGTGAGCAGGCCAGCGGTCACCTCGGCGGAATAGCCTTCCTTGCGCAGCGCCGATGATCGGGCGAGCTCATCGGCAGGCAGGTCCTCGATTCGGTCGAGCCGGTCGAGGACGGAGACGTCGAGGAGTTCGGTGAGTGTCTGCGGATCCATACCGTTCACCCTATCGTCCTGGCGTCAGCAGTCTGACTGCGATGTTGCAGGAGCGTAAGGAAATCGCGTCGGGAGTGCTCGGTGATTGTGCCTGGGAATGAGTGCTGTAAGTTGTTGGCTGTGACGTTATTGACCGCACGCGACATTCGCGAAATCGCCGCCGACATCGGTCTGCGCCCGACTAAGCAGAAGGGGCAGAACTTCGTCATCGACCCCAATACCGTGCGCTCGATCGTGACGTCCGCGAAGCTCCAGGACCACAGCAGCGTCGTCGAGATCGGGCCCGGCCTGGGCTCGCTGACGCTGGGGCTGCTGGAAGCCGGACACCATGTCACCGCCGTTGAGATCGATGAGGTCCTGGCCGCCCGCCTGCCTGCGACGGTTGAGAAGTACGGGAAGAGAGCAGATAAGCACGGGCAGAGCACAGCCGCAGCCGACGAGACCGCGAACTTCGAACTCGTCAATGCCGATGCGCTCAGGGTCACCGAATTGCCCACGGCACCCGATGCTCTGGTCGCGAACCTGCCCTATAACGTTGCGGTCCCGGTGCTGCTGCACTTCCTCGAGATCTTCCCGAGTCTGGAGTCCGTGCTCGTCATGGTCCAACTCGAAGTCGCAGAACGACTCGCTGCCGGTCCCGGATCCCGCACCTACGGTGTGCCCAGCGTCAAGGCCCAGTGGTACGGCGACGTCACTCTGGCCGGACGCATCGGCAAGAACGTGTTCTGGCCGGCCCCGAACATCGACTCCGGACTCGTCCACATCGATGTCACCCGCACCCACCGTGATCCGGAACAGCGACGTCGGCTGTTCGGCGTCGTCGACGCCGCATTCGCCCAACGTCGTAAGACCCTGCGCGCTGCCCTGGCGACGTGGGCCGGCAGCGCACAGCGAGCAGAAGAGCTGCTGCGTGCTGCAGACATCGACCCCAAGACGCGCGGCGAAGCCCTCGGCGTCGCAGACTTCGAACGACTCGCCGCAGCCGGCGCCGCACAGGGTGACACTTCCGCAACGGGAAGCGCACGATCATGAGCGCACAGCTGCACTCGTGCCCGAAGACCCTGACGCCGGTGAAGGTGCAGGCGCCGGGCAAGATCAACGTCCACCTCGGCGTCGGTGGGGCCGGCGATGACGGATACCACGAACTCGCGACGGTGTTCCAGGCACTCAACCTCAATGAGACCGTGACCCTGGTCCCTGGCGGGAGCTCCTCGATCGTCGTCGGCGGTCGCTACGGAGACGCCGAGGTGCCCCAGGACGAGTCGAACTTCGCCCGCAAGGCCATCAACCTCCTCATCGCAGCCCTCGAAGACGAACGCGACGTCGACGTCCTGCGCGAGCTCGACATCGTCATCGACAAACAGGTCCCCGTCGCCGGCGGTATGGGCGGGGGATCGGCCGACGCGGCCGCAGCACTGTGCGGTGCCGCCCACCTTGTCGGGGGAGTCGAGGAGTCGATCCTCCACGACTGCGCGGTCGGAGTCGGGGCCGACGTCGCCTTCCTCCTCCACGGAGGAACGGCCATCGGCCACGGACGCGGGGAGAAACTCAGCCCCGTCCTCACCCGCGGATCATTCCACTGGGTCATGGCCACCTCGGCGAGGCAGCTGTCGACGCCGGCGATGTACTCACGATTCGACGAACTCACCCCGAACCCCGAACCGGCGGTCGTGCCCGCCGAGGTGCTCACGGCACTCGCCGCCGGCGACCCGGACACCCTGGCCACCGCGGCCGCCAACGACCTCACCGATGCCGCGATATCGGCCATGCCCGAACTCGCCGAGGTGATGGAGGCCGGGCGTGCAGCCGGTGCTCTCCTGCCCCTGCTCAGCGGCTCAGGCCCGACGATCGGCTTCCTCGCCCGCGACGCCCATCACGCCCTTGACCTCGCGGTCCTGCTCCAGGCCACCCGCGGAGTCAAGGAAGCGCTGCGGACCACGGGACCTGCCCCCGGCGCCCACATCATCGAGCACTGATGGCCGAAGCGAAGGATCCTGGTCCGGGCTCTGCGGCTGACGATCGGACGAGCAGTCGGATGTCTGGCGGCAACCTCCACGAAAGTCTTCTCAATTCGATCGGCACTGACATCGTCACCGGTGACCTGGAAGCGGGAACGGTCGTCCGGGCCGAGGAGCTGCGTGTGAGATACGAAGTCTCGCTCTCGGTGGTGCGCGAAGTGGTGCGTGTTCTGGAGTCCCTGGGGATGGTCAAGCCGATCCGCCGCTTGGGGCTGGTGATTCTGTCCATGCGGGAATGGACCATACTCGACCCTCTGGTGGTGCGGTGGCGAATGGCCGCCACCCCGGCGCTCCAACTGCGTTCCCTGACCGAGCTGAGAGTCGCCATCGAACCTCAGGCTGCACACTTGGCCGCCATCCATGCCTCAGGCGAAGCGGCCGAGGAGATCATGGGATTGGCCGCCAGAATGCGCACCAGCGGACGCAAAGGCGATGTTGAGGCTGTGCTGGAGGTCGATATCGCCTATCATCGGGCAGTCCTGAGAGCCGGCGGCAACGAACTCTTCGCTTCCTTCGACTCGGTCGTCGCCGAAATCCTGCGCGGTCGAACGCACGCCGGGCTGATGCCGAAGTTCCCCCATCCAGAGGCGCTGCAATGGCACTTCGACGTTGCCGATGCCATCGGCAACGGGGACCCCGATCGTGCTCACGCTGCGATGACGAAGATGATGGATCGAGCCTTCGCCGAGATGGAAGATGCCTGGGCGGGCCAGCCGCGCCTCAAGACGGACTGACGACCCTTGGGCCAGACCAGGCTGACGATCCTCCAGGCAGGCTAGGCTGGCGATCCTCCAGGCAGACCAGGCTGTCTCGACTCTACGGACAGGCTGACCGCCCCTCAGACCGGCTGGTCAGAATGCGCTGACGACACCGTAGAGGGCGAGGCTGAGGGCGAAGCCGACCAGCCCGAGGATGGTCTGAGCCACGGTCCAGGTCTTCAGAGTGGTCTTCGTGTCCATGCCGAAGAACCGGGAGACCAGCCAGAAGCCCGAATCGTTGACGTGGCTGGCGACCACGGAGCCTGCGGCCAGGGACAGCACGATGGCCACGACCTGCAGGCTCGAGAAGTCCGGATTGCCGACGACGACCGGCTGCATGAGTGCCGCCGCAGTTGTGAGCGCGACCGTGGCTGAACCTTGGGCGATGCGCACGATCGCGGCGATGACGAATCCGGCCACGATGACCGGCAGCCCCAGGGCCGCCAGAGAATCGGCGATGGAATCACCGATCCCGCTGGTTCGCAGCACACCGCCGAACATGCCACCGGCTCCGGTGATGAGGATGATCGAGCAGACTGGTCCCAGAGCCGAGTCGACGATGTTCTCGACCATGCCTCTGCCCTTCTTCTTCCGCCACCCCAGCAGCCACATGGCCGCCACTACCGTGATGAGCAGAGCGATCGGAGTCTCACCGAGCATGCGCAGCGAAGTGATCAGAGTGGACTCGGCATCGACCCAGCCGGCCTCACCAGCGAAGTTGAGGCCGGTGTTGAGGAAGATGAGCACTAGCGGAAGGGCAAGCAGGACGAGAACCGTTGAGAGTGTGGGTGAGGACCTGAAGTCGGCGAACTCCTCGGCTGGATCGTGGGCCAGGAGCGAGGGAACCGAGACCTCGATTCGCTTCCCGATGAAGAGCCCGAACAGATACCCGCACAGGTACCAGGCCGGCATAGCGATGATCAGACCGCAGATGAGGACGAGTCCGACGTTTGCGCCCAGAAGTCCGGATGCGGCCACGGGCCCGGGATGCGGAGGGACGAAGATGTGCATGGCCGAGAACGCGATCGCCGATGGCATGGCGTAGAGAAGCAGGGATCCGCCGAGGCGGTTGGCCACCGTGAAGATGATCGGCAGCATGACGACCAGGCCGGCATCAAAGAAGATCGGGAAGCCGAACAGCAGCGAGGTCAGTCCCAAGGCCAACGGCGCACGCTTCTCTCCGAAAGCCTTGATGAGCGCATCCGTGAGCACCTGTGCCCCACCCGAGAGTTCAAGCATCCTCCCGAGCATGGCCCCGAGCCCCACGAGGAGTGCGACGCTGGCAAGGGTGGACCCGAAGCCGTCGTACATGACGGGGACCAGATCCCCGGGGGCGATTCCCGCGGCCAGAGCAGTGACCACACTGACTACGACGAGCGCGATGAAGGCATGAAGCCTGAAGCGGATGATGAGGATGAGCAGCACCACGATGGCTGCTGCGGCGATACCGAGCAGGGCCGGGGCCGACAGCGTCCAGTTGAGTTCGATCTCGGTCACAATTTCCTCTTCCTTGAGGTTCGTCAGTGGTCAGGTGGTGGTGGACAGTGCTCAGGTGGTGTGGGGGAGACGCTCGATGATGTATCGACTCACCTCGGCGGGAGACAGATCGATGGGCGCAAGGAAATGTGCTTCCTCGACGGTGAGCGGTTCCAGCGTGTCCAGTTGGGAGTCGACAAGGGTCGGTGACATGAATTCGTGTGAACGCCGCGCGAGATGCTCGACGATGATCTCGCGGTTCCCGGTGAGATGGACGAAGAAGGTTGTTGGCGCTTGTGCCCTCAGGTAGTCACGATAGCTGCGTCGCAGAGCGGAACAGGCGACGATGGGAGGTGGAGTCTCAGTCAGCTCACTGGCCACGGACTTCAGCCACGGCCACCGGTCCTCATCGTCGAGAGGGACTCCGGCGCGCATCTTGGACTTGTTGTCCTGGCTGTGGAGATCGTCGGCGTCGACGAATGCGGCTCCGAGCTCTGCAGCCAAGCGGCGACCGATCAGTGTCTTCCCCGTGCCGGACACCCCCATGATGACAAGCGGGGGAAGATCCATCTCAGTTGGCCTCTCGTAAAAATATGATGACATTGCTAAACTGCACTCATTAAATCAGATTTATAGAAATCTAAATGAGACGGGTGAAACTGTCAACCGCTGCGAGAGCCTGTCAGCTGCGACAATTCGCCGTGACTGGACATTTCGCCGTAACTGGCAGCCATGACTATCAGCCACGAGGAAGAGGATTGGGTATGACCGCGGAAGTGGGCGTGATCGGCACCGGAGTGATGGGCTCGAACCTCGCACGAAACCTCGCACGGAATCTGACCGGCCGGACCGGAGCGCGAGTCGCCATCTACGACCGCGACGTCGACCGAGCTCGAGCACTGGCGGCCGAGCATCACGGAGCGGATTTCCTCGTCGCCTCATCGCCGGCGGACCTGGCCAGCAAACTGTCGGGTCCTCGCGTGGCGATCCTCATGGTCAACGCCGGCCCGGCCACGGACTCGGCGATCAGCGACCTGCTGCAGGTGTTCGAACCCGGAGACATCATCGTCGACGGCGGAAACTCGCTGTTTACGGACACGATCGCCCGCGGTGAGACCGCGGGCAAAGCCGGCATCGAATTCGTCGGGGTCGGCATCTCCGGGGGAGAGGTCGGTGCGCTTGAGGGGCCATCGATGATGGTCGGCGGCACCGAATCCGCGTGGTCACGACTGCAGCCCATTCTCGAACCCATCGCCGCGCGTGCCGAATCCACCGTGGCTCGTGCCGAACCCGGCGACGGGCGAAGCGCCCAGGCGGACCCGGAATCGTGCATCGCGCACGTGGGCACCGATGGTGCCGGCCACTTCGTCAAGATGATCCACAATGGGATCGAGTACGCAGATATGCAGCTCATCGCCGAGGCCTTCGCACTTCTGAGGAGCAGGCTCGGCCTCACCCCTCCTGAGATCGCAGAGGTCTTCAGAGAATGGAACCGAGGAGATCTCGAGTCCTATCTCATCGAAATCACCGCCGAGGTCCTCGACCACACCGATGCAGCCACAGGCGAGCCGTTCGTCGACATCATCGCCGATTCTGCCGGAGCCAAGGGGACAGGCGGCTGGACGGTGAAGACGGGCCTTGACCTCGGCGTACCTGTCGCCACCATCGCCGAGGCGGTCTCGGCCAGGTCCCTATCCGCGGCCTCCGTGCTGCGTTCCTCCGGGACGGCGTTGGACGGTCCTTCGACGGTCACCTCGGCGTTCGAGGAAGCCCGCGATTCGGCGCACGACGATGCCCCCACCTCGGCGGTGGTCGACCATGACACGGTCATTGAGACCGTGCGGCAAGCGCTGTTCACGGGAAAGATCCTCGCCTACGTGCAGGGCTTCCACGAGATCGCCGCGGGAGCGCAGGAGCACGGCTGGAACACGCAACTCGGTGAGGTTGCCAGGATCTGGAGGGCGGGTTGCATCATCCGGGCCAGATTCCTCGACCGGATCACGGAAGCCTTCGACGTCGAACCGAATCTGAGCTCACTGCTGGGCGCTGCGTATTTCCGGGATTCGCTCAACTCCGGACAACAGGCTCTGCGGGATACGGTCGCCGATGCCGCCTCCTCTGGCGTGCCGATTCCAGCCCTGGCCTCGGCGCTGTCGTATTTCGACGGCATCCGCACCTCCAGAGCCTCGGCGGCGCTGGTGCAGGGCCAGCGGGACTTCTTCGGGTCCCACACCTACGGGCGCACTGATCGCCCCGGAACCTTCCATACGCTGTGGTCGGGTGATCGCAGCGAGGTGCAGCTGTGATCACCGAGGTCGCCGCCGCTGGAACGTCTCGTCCGCGGCGACGTCTCTGCAGCTGAGCGGCAGTGGCCCAAAATCGCCGAACGTGGCAATGTTGGTGACATGACTCTGCCACATGAAGATATCGATCCAGACGGCCTGCTCGAATACTCGGTGGTCTTCACCGACCGATCACTCAACCACATGTCGGGTCGGTTCGTGTCCGTCATGCAGGACATCAACCGCATCCTGCGCGAGGCCTACGACGCGCACAGCGTCGCCATCGTCCCCGGTGGTGGCAGCTATGCCATGGAGTCAGTGGCCAGGCAGATCGCGACGGGCAAGAAGTGCCTTGTGGTCCGCAACGGCCTGTTCTCCTTCCGCTGGTCACAGATCCTCGACGCAGGATCCATCGCCAGCGAGACAACCGTGCTCAAGGCGTCGCCTCTCAGTGACGAGCACCAGTCGGCCTGGGCTCCTGCCCCCATCGCCAAGGTGGTCGCCGCCATCGAGCGCGAGCGCCCGGCCGTCGTGTTCGCTCCTCACATCGAAACCGCCTCAGGCATGCTTCTGCCGGACGACTACGTGCGCCAGGTCAGCGACGCGGTCCACAGCGTGGGTGGTGTCTTCGTCCTCGACTGCATCGCCTCGGGTGCAGTCTGGGCCTCACAGGAGAAGCTGGGCGTCGACGTCCTCATCAGCGCGCCGCAGAAAGGCTGGAGCGGTTCGCCCTGCGCCGGCTACGTCATGCTCAGCGAAGCCGGCCGCGCCGCCGTCGATGAGTCCACCTCGACGAGCTTCGCCATGGACCTGAAGAAGTGGCTGTTCATCGCCGACGAATACGAAGCAGGCCGGGCGCCGTACCACGCGACCATGCCCACCGACTCGCTCGCGCACAATGCCGCCATCATGCTCGAGACGAAGGAACGCGGCTTCGACAAGCTCGCCGCCGCACAGTTCGAACTCGGCGACCGGGTCCGCAAGGTCTTCGCCGATCGCGGACTGCCTTCGGTTGCGGCACCGGAATTCGCTTCGCCCAGCGTGGTCGTCGTCCACACGGACAACCCGCAGCTGGCCACCGGTGCTCAGTTCAAGGAAGCCGGCGTTCAGATCGCTGCCGGCGTGCCCCTGCATTGCGACGAGCCCGAAGACTTCTCCACCTTCCGAATCGGCCTGTTCGGCCTCGACAAGCTCGGCGACATCGACGGCTCGATCTCCCGCCTTGAAACCGCACTCGACTCGATCGGCGTGACGTCGCAGTCGTGATGGAACACCGACCGCGCAGGACTGTCGTGGTGAAATCTAAAGAGCTGACGTGAGCTCGGCGCTGCCGGAAGTCGCCCTCAGGATCCGAGAGGATGAAGACAGCATTGCTGAACTTGCAGCCTCTCGGATTTATGGGGAGCTGGCAACCTACGTGGGGGTACCCCGAGATGAACTGCTTGCTTCAGTGAGGACAAATGCCCGGCGCGCTGTGGACGTCTTGATCTCTCGGCAGATTCCCGCGGTTTCAGAGAACGCCGAGCACAGGGCGACTACCCGTGCTCGGATTGACGAGAACGTGCCCATTGAGGACATAATACGGGCCTACCGAATCAGCTTGAGCGCCACGCACGAGTCGTTTATCTCAAAGGCTACAGTTGCCGGTCTTGATCCCCAGAACACGCTGGACGGGGCCACACTGCTGTGGCGTCTTGGTGATTGGTTCACCGCTGGAGCTGCGGCAGAGTACCGCTACCGAGCGGGCACTGAAGCGATGAAGCAGTCATTCGAAATCGGTTCATTGGTGCGCAAGTTGACGACAGATTCCGTCATTGACGAGGACACTAGGCAGCGGGCGAAGAAGCACGGTATGGACATTGATGGAGTCTATGCTGTTGCGGCCATCCCGGCCTCTGGCAATGACGTCGAGAAGATCATCCGTGATGTGAAGTCGTCGGGCTCGACAGCTCGAGCGCAGGCTCTGGTTGCGCAGATCGACCTTCGAGTTGTCGCCATCGTTGCTCGAACCCCGACCGTCACAGTATCGGAAGTGCCCTTAGCGATCGGCCCATTCGCACCACTGATGCACCTTGTCAGGTCGGCGCGAGTCTGTGAGCAGGTCTGGAAGCTGGCACGCAAAGAACAGTCAGGGGTTCACAGTATGGAATCGTATGCCTGGAAGCTGGCTGTGCCGGATTCCACGGACATCAATGAGTATCTGATCCACCGGTACATAAGTCCTCTCAGTCCGGCCACTGCCGCTGGCCGCGACATTCTGGAAACACTTCGTACATGGCTGAGAGCATCGTTCTCTGTGAGGCAGACTTCGAAAGAACTGAACGTGCATGAGAACACTGTCCGATACCGTCTGCAGAAGTTCAGCGATCTGACTGGAGGCTTCGAGCACGGAATCGATGAGCTCTTCGGATTGCGGTGGGCGTTGGAGGCATACGACAGTGGATTCGCTACGAACCCGGACTCCAAATGAATGATTTATAGAGATTTCTCTAACTGTGACCGTGAAAATTCGGAGACTTCGACCTATCAGCTCAATTGCGAACCTGCAATGATTGTGACGATCAACAAGTTCGCAAGACGTCAACGATGACAGTGGAGCCACAGCATGACCGTGATTTCGAAGCGCCCGTCCCTTTCCGCAGATACCTTCTCACTGCTCTGGGACAACACCGTGGCGCAGCACAGTGCACGGCTGTTCCTCAGGTTCCGTGACGACGACGGAGCTATTTCCGAATGGACTTATGGCGAATTCTCCAGCATCGTCGACAAGGTCGCAGGCAGACTCGATGAACACGGCGTTCATGCTGGAGATTCGGTGCATCTGTGTCTGAAGAACTGTCCAGCGTTCGTCGCACTCTGGTTGGCTATCGCAAAGATCGGTGCGTGGATGGTTCCGTCCGACCCAGCTGCATCGTCTCGAGACATCGCATCGCAGATCGGTCGCGTCACGCCAGCCCTTGGCATTTGCGGCAGTGAAAGAGGCGCAGACTATCGAGCCGGCGCGCAATCGCAGGTTATTACGATGCCAATCGTCGAACTTGGAGAGTCCTCGGCAGATGTTTCCGCAGGTGGAGCACTGATGGGCAACACCTCGACCTCGGCGCTAGAACTGACACACGATCCCACAGACCGCTTGGCAGTCATGTTCACCTCAGGCACGACTTCACAGCCCAAAGGTGTGGTGCTGACCCAAGGAAACTATCTCAAGGTCGCGACGGAAATGGCCGAGGCTGCTGCGCTGGACCCGTATCACCGGTGGTTCGTGACCCTGCCGCTCTTCCATGCGAATGCGCAGTACTACTGTTTCGCCTCGGCGATCAGAGTGGGGGCATCGGTCGCCATGACGGCGAGCTTTTCGGCAAGTCGTTGGGTTGAGCAGGCCAGAGAGCTTGGTGTCACTCATGCCAGTCTGTTTGCTGCTCCGATTCGGATGATTCTGGCACGCACGCCAGGCGCCACAGAGCCTCTCAAGCTCGAACACGTCTGGTACGCGCAGAATCTTGCGCCTGCTCATCATCAGGAATTCAGTCAGCTGGCGGGGGTGCTGCCCAGACAGCTATATGGCATGACAGAGACGATCGCGATAGTCTCATACGATCGTTCGCAGCCTCCCCGGCCAGACCGGATCGGTCGTCCTCTGCCAGGTCGAGCTGTGAAGTTGCTCGACCCTGTAACTCGAGACGAGGTCACAGGGGACGTGCCCGGGATGATTGCTGTGGCAGGTACCCGCGGCAAGGACCTGTTTCTCGAATACCTTGACGATACGGTCACGACCTCTCGGAGCTTTCTGACTGACGACTCAGGCGTCGAATGGCTGTTGACGGGTGATCTGGCGAAATCGGACGAGATCGGGGATCTGTCATTCGTCGGCAGGGTCGACGACGTCGTCAAAGTTTCGGGGGAGAACGTGAGCCTGACCGAAGTGGAAGCTGTGATTGCTCAGGCGCCAGGGGTCTTGGAGGCCGCTGTCATCGCCGCTCCGGATCCCATACGAGATATCGTTCCGCACGCTTACGTTGTCGCGCGGAGTGGTGCGAACGAACTCGACATCGACAGCTTGTCGTCCTGGGCTGAGAAGAATCTAGCGCCTTCGGCTCGTCCTCGGAAATGGCACATTATTGATGAACTCCCGCGCACAAGCGTGGGGAAGATCCGCCGGTTCAAGATCGGCGTCTCCGAGTCCTGAGGTTCACTGGTTTGTCGAGCCGAACTCGGCTTCGACTCGCCCCAGCGGATGATTGCAGCAATTCCGCGTTATGGCCCAATGTCATGACGTACCTCGTCGACGCAGCGACGCGTCTGAGAAAGGTAGAACTATGCGCGAAATCGAGATACAGGAAGTCAGCGGCCAACGCCGAAAGAGAGCGTTCGCAGGCGCCGTGACCGGGCACGTCATCGAGTGGTACGACTACGGAATATACGGGTTCTTGGCCGTGTACATGGGGCAGTTATTCTTTGCCTCCGAGAACCCGACGGTGTCCCTGCTGAGCAGCTTTGCCGTGTTTGCACTGAGTTTCTTTATCCGACCCCTTGGGGGGTTATTCTTCGGGCCCATGGCGGACAAGATTGGCCGGAAACAGACTCTGCTGATCGTCCTGATACTTATGGCCGGATCCACCTGTTGTATCGGACTCCTACCGGCCTACAGCACTATCGGAGTCGCAGCACCGATCCTTCTGATTCTCCTCCGTTGCATCCAAGGTTTTTCCGCAGGAGGCGAGATCGGGACTGTGACCAGCTTCATCGCCGAATACGCCGGGCCGGGCAAACGAGGGCATTCGACAAGTTGGCTCATGACAACAGCCGTCCTGGGACTCCTTCTGGGAAGCCTCGTCGCGAATGGGCTATCAGCCATCATCGGTACGGAGTCGATGCTCGTGTGGGGATGGAGGCTTCCGTTCCTGTTTGCAGGTGTGCTGGGACTGGTCGCGATCTACATTCGGCTGAAACTCGAAGATAGCCCAGAGTTCCAAGCGATAGTAGCCGCAGGGGAGAGCTCAAAGGCGCCTTTGCGCGAAACGCTGTCCTGGATGCGCGCAATCATGCTGGTGTTCTGCATCATCACAGTCCATGCGTCGATCTTCTACCTCGTGCTCACATATGCGTCGACCTTCATCAGCGAGATTCTGCAGTTCTCGGATTCCGTGCGCTTCTGGTTCGTGATCGGTGCATGTTTGCTGTCTGCTGCCGTCATGCCGATCGGCGGAATGATGTCAGATCGGTGGGGCCGGAAGCCGATCCTGTTGACTTCGGGAGTCGCCGCTACTGGGTCGATGTTGTGGTTCTTCTTGGCGGCTCCTGGAGCCACGCCAGTGAGCTTCTTCCTCCCGCTCATGGCCTGCGCTCTTTCATTCGGGTTCTATGCGTCGTCCACCTACGCAACAATGACGGAGTTGCTGCCAACGAGGATCCGGTCGACAGGGATTGCTGTTGCGTACAATTTGCCGGTGGCCATCTTCGGCGGAAGTGCTCCCCTGATTGCTGCATGGTTCATCTCCACCACTGGTGATATCACCGCACCTTGGTACTTCTTCGTTGCGACCGGTCTAATTTCGCTGATAGCTCTTTTGGTCCTGCGGCAGGACGACTTCAAAAAGGCTGAGCAAGTTCAGACAGTCCCTGCGGACGAGCGGAGTCTGCTGCACAAAGCAGACACCTAAATAGCGTTTCGCCTCGTTGGTGGTCTTTCTGAGGCGGCCACTTGGCTGCACCACGCACAAAGAGCGCTGAAACATCTCGTGGCAACGGGGTGTTTTGGCGCTTCTGGTGTGCAGTGAGGGGCGAATCGCTCCAGCTGTGCAGCGGGACTGAATCGATCGCGGATCAGTCGGTGTCTCCAATTTGGAATCTCTGGCAGGTGCAGTCCCATAGCTGCGCGGCCTGAGGGTGCACCGGGTCCACGAAAGCACAGGTCTGACAAATACACTGTGACAATGACTCAGAGAGAGCAGCGTCAGCGACTAGGGACGAATGACTTCGACCTCGAAGACGAATTGGTCGATGAGGCAACAGCGACCGTGATCACAGGGGCAAAGCGCCTGAACCGGAAGTGGCCGGAGCTTGTCGTCACCGGGTTCTTCGGCGGTGTCGACGTGGGCCTGGGTATCCTGGCGATGATTCTGGTCAAGCAGGCCACGGGGTCAGACGTGCTGGCCGGTCTTGCCTTCGGCATTGGTCTCCTGGCGCTGAAGCTTGCCCACTCCGAGCTGTTCACCGAAGAGTTTCTGCTGCCCATCAATGCCGTGATCGCGGGCCAGGCCAATGTTCTTCAGGTCGTCCGCCTGTGGGCGGTGACCCTGGTGACCAACCTCGTCGGGGGTCTCGCCTTTGCCGGGCTGATGGTTCTGGCGCTTCCTGACTACCACTCGACGATGATCGACACGGCTATGAAGTACCTCGACCAACCATCCTTGGTGGTGATGATCGCGCTGTCGCTCTTGGCCGGTGCCACTGTCACGTTGTCCACCCGGATGTCACAGGGCACCTCGAACGACGTCGTTCTTGCCATCGTCAGCATGGCATCGGGTCTGCTGCTCATCGGCCTCGGCATGCTCCACGGTGCCCTCAACGCGATCGTCATCTTCGCGGCCATGTTGGCCGGGGCGGATATCTCGATGCTGGATCTGCTGAAATGGTTTGGAATCGTCATCCCGTTCAACATGCTCGGCGGGCTGCTGCTCATCACCCTGCCCCGGGTGGTCCGGACATACCGTGTGCTTCGCGCCGTGCGCAAGGGCAAGGTATCCCTCGACGATCTCGAGACATCGTCGAGCTAGGCGATGGCCGGCTGCATCTGCTGACATCGCCCGCCGACCGCTGCTGGCACCGGTCGCTGCGTTGCAGACACCGGTGACTGCGCTGGATACACTCAGTGCCATAACCTCCCGTTGCGGCGAGTGGTTATGGCACTTTGCGGCGAGTGGTTATGGCACTTGTGGTGCGTTGAGATGCAGACGCCTTCGTGCAGGCGGTACTGCTGCTTGCCTCAGGCGGTGGAACCGAGCGCGACGACGTTCTCAGCGAGGCGTTCGTTGTCGCCGTACATGAAGTGGTTCTTCATATTCTCCGAGAACCGGCTGGCATCGGTGGTCAGTCCGACCGCCTCGGCGACCTCGCGGATGTGCATCGGAGTCGCGCCGCAGCACACGCCGATGTAGTTGACGCCCAGTTCGTAGACTTCCTTCGCGAAGGCGCCGATCTCGTAGCGATTCGTCTGCAGCGGATCGAGAGCCGTGGGGAAGGTGCGACCGTGCGGGGAAGCGACCTCGGCGCGGGGGTCGGAGAGGTTGAAGAAGGTGGGCTCGTCCTGTGTCGTGCGGTAGGGGATGGGCAGGGCGCCGACGTGACAGGACACTGCCGCACGGATCTCCTTCAGCCACGGCAGCATAGTCGCGGGTCCGCGGAAGCAGTTGAGGCCGACGACGTCGACGCCCAGCTGTTCGAGCTTCTGCGCGGTCTCGACGATGCCGACACCATCGGCCATCTCCTGGAAGGCCATGGGAGCGAGGGTGAGGACGACGGGCAGCCCGCTGGCCTTGGCGATTTCGGCTGCAGCAATGGCTTCGCCGGCGAAGTAGAAGGTCTCACCGATGATGAGATCGGCGCCTTCGTCCACGGCCCATCCCACCATCTCGGTGAACATGGAGCGGACTTCGGCTTGGCGATCGGCGTTCTCGGGATCCCAGATGTTGGAGTTCGAGATGTTGCCGGCCATGAAGTTGCCGGGCTTGGCATCGGCAACGCTGCGAGCGATCTGCAGGGCGGAGCGGTTGAGAGGTTCGAGCAGATCCTCTTTGCCGATGACCCGCATCTTCTCGCGGTGGCCGTTGTAGGTGAAGGCTTCGACGATGTCCGATCCGGCACGCTGGAAGTCCACGTGCAGGGAGCGCAGGGCATCGGGGAATTCGAGCGCGACCTCGGGCACGAATTCTCCGGCGGACAGGTAGCCGCGCTTCTCGAGTTCGAACAGGAATCCCTCGGCACAGATCACAGGACCGGCGTCGAGGCGTTGGGTCAACGAATTGGTGGTAGTCATGAAGTCTCTCCACTGTGAAGGCAGAGCCACCGGGAACGGCGGACCTGCATTGGTCGGCGGTCGCTGTCAGTCACTCGGCGTTGGCTGGGCCAGTCCGACGGACTCAGAAAGCTGGACCTAAGCATAGAACCACAGAAGCATCAGTTGCGGTCGTCACAATGACATAATCGCCGATCACGCCTAGTCAGGGCCAACTTGGTGCACTGCTTGACTCGAACAGGCCTATCCTAGTGCGCTGACTGCCAGGATAAGCAGACTCTGCCTTATCGTGTTCCGATGGGCAACACTGAGGAGATGACCCAGAGAACTGCGAACCACGTGCCAAAGGCAGGCACTGGCAGTCGGCAGTTCAGCCCGACTCTGTGGCCGCTGCATTTCGCCGCATTCTTGGCGACGTTCGTCTTCGCGCTCGCGAATGTCGCCGCCCCCGATATACGGACAACCCTCGACGCAGACTCCGTGCAGCTCTCGCTCATCGTGTCTGCCTTCGCGGCCTCCTTCGCTGCGGCCATCGTTGTCTGCGGACGCCTCGGCGATCGATTCGGACGGCGGCGAATGTTCATCGGCGGGATGATCGCCCTCGCGATCACCTCGGTGATGGTGGCCCTGTCGTGGAACGGAGCCTCCGCTGTCATCGTTCGGACGATGCAAGGTGTATCGGCGGCAGCGATGATGCCGCAGATACTTGCCCTCATCCAGTCCAACACTACGGGGTCGGCCCGTGCACGGGCGATCAGCACGTTCGCCGCCTTCTCCGGAGTCGGCACTGTCGCCGGGCAAGTCCTCGGCGGTGGGATCATCTCCTTAGGAGGGACCGAACTCGGGTGGCGTTCAGCGTTCATCGTCTTCGCCTTGGCGGCAGCAGTGGCGGCGTGGGCCGGCCGATCGCTGCCCATGCACGCTGGGGAACCAGGTCTGAGGATCGACGTAGCGGGTGCGCTGCTGCTGGGAGTGACCATCGCGTGCTTCGTCACCGGATTGTCATTGGGGCCCTACGAAGGGTGGAGCGTTCGAAGCCTCTCGCTACTCGGGCTGGCGGTGGTCTTCGCAGTTGGTTTCCTTGTTCACCAGCGATACCGCGAGATCATGTCAGTCTCCCAGCCGAACAGTCCTGTGCCCCTGCTTGGGCCCACCGTGCTGAAGAATCCAGCGATCTTCGTCGGGATGATCATGGCGTTCGCCTATTTCGGCGGGTACGGCGCGTTTCTGTACAACTTTGCTCAGCTGACGCAGATCCGCTTGGGCCAACCGGCATGGGAGTCTGGAGTCGCTCTGGCTCCGTTCTGCCTCATCTTCCTCCTGGTCTCTCTGGTGTGCCATCGCATTACGGCCCGCATAGGCGGTCCCGCAACGCTCCTCATCGGAGCCGGGGCACAGGCGATTGGCCTCGCAGGAATCACGATGGTGACTCTGGCTCCGCTCGAAGCGTGGGAGCTGTGGGTGCAGGTGCCGATGGTGCCGCTTGCCGTGGGCCAAGCTCTGCAGTTCTCGCCCTTGGTGGCCACAGTCATGGCAGCTGTGCCCGGGCGGCTGGCTGGAATGACGGGAGGGCTCATCTCGACGATGCAGCAGGCCGGGATCGCCGCTGGAGTCGCTGGACTCGGTGCTTTCTACTCCCTGCTCGCCACTGCCTCGGACCCGATCGAATCGTTCGGCGTACTGTCATCGGCGCAGATCGGGCTCTCCTTCGTGTTCGCCGTCTGTGCTCTCGTCCTGGTCCGCGTCAACCGCGGCAGCGGATCTCACCTCGCCGGGGCCGGCAGCGTCGAATCAGCCCGCTGAGCCGGGCAGAATTGTCAGACGAATCGGGCGGGCTTGTCAGGTGAACCGGTGACCGATGTCAGGCGTACCGGGAGGCGGCGGTGACCTCGTCCGAATCGATGAGCCTCTGAAGCTGTTCCAGCCGATCCTTGGATGCAGGGTTCGTCGGCTGGTGGACCGACAGTGTGAGCCTACGGTCCTCTTGAACGACGAATCCCACCGAGATCAGGTCGAGTCGACCGACCCAGGGATTGTCGATGACCTTCGACGTCGACGACTCTCTCACGACATTGCCACTATCCCAATGCCGGCTGAAGTCAGTATGACGGCGCAGGCGCTCAAGCAGATTCGGCCATCGAGGATCGTCTGGGAACTCAGCGAATGAGGTGCGCAGCTTCGCAGTGAGGAGCCTGAGCTCGTTGGGATCGTCGCGGAAGGCGTGCTTCCACTCGGGATTCTCCAGAAGCTGGACGATGCAGCTGCCATCGGTGATCTCATCGGCATCCCCGACGAGGTAGCGGTATGTCGAGTTGTAGGACTGCCACTGATACACAACATCGTGGACCATAGCGGGAAAGGGCATAACCGTCTCGAGCATCGTCTGCAGGCGGTCGTCGATGGCTCCGGTTTCGGGAGATTCGGCGCGACCGCGATAACCGCCGAGGCGGAAGAGATGTGCTCGTTCCTCAGGAGCGAGGCGCAGCGCCTCGGCGATCGAGACGAGAACCTCTTCGGACGGGTGGATGTCTCGTCCCTGTTCCAACCATGTGTACCAGGTAGTCCCGACATGGGCGAGGACGGTGACCTCTTCTCTGCGCAGTCCGGTGACGCGTCTCCTCGTTCCAGAGGGCAGACCCACATCCAACGGTCTCAGTTGGTCTCGACGGCTTTTGAGGAACCGGCCGAGTTCCCAACTGCTCAAGGTGCCAGACTCATTCCTACCCACGGGGTCCATGCTAGCGGTCGCTGCAGTGTCGCACGAGCCGCCGTGGGCCGGCTAGTGGCGGGAGGGTTTCGACCGTAGGGGCGAGAACGGTTTGAGCAGCAGACCGGTCACGGTGGAGGAATACCAGCGCAGGGCTCTCTCAAATGGTTCCCACGAAAGCACGTAGGTGGCGAGGAGCGCGACGAAGAAACAGACGACGAGGATCAGGGGAGAGCTGAGTACGCCCTCGACATCGTCGAGCAGAGGTTGAAGTCCGCGGACGACGAACCCGTGGAGGACATAGACAGCCAGGCTGTTCCGGCCGATCTTCGCGAGGATGGTGTCTTTGTCGCCGACCCACATGAGCAGTGCCAATGTCATGAGCAGTGCGCCGATGTCGACGATAAGGCGGATGCCGACGCCTTCGGGGATGCTGACATCGAAGTGGGCGAAATTGAGGCTGCCGTAGAACCACTTGTAGTAGATCTCATCGAGGTAGAAGTAGCCGATCGCGCCCAAAGCAGTCGCTGTGAAGAACAGTTTCTGCCAGATGCGCAGGCTCCCGGCCCAGTTGAGAATCTGCTTGCCGTAGAGCTTGCCGATGACGAAGAAGGGCCAGAAGATCATGGACCGTGACGCTGAGAGCTCCGTGTCGAGGATCGGCAGAATTCCACCGAAGAGCCCCACCACGACCGAGGTGACGAGGATCGTTCGTGGGAATCGTTCGATGAAGGGCACGGTGATGATCCAGCACGCCATCGACAGCAGGAACCATGTGTACCAGAACGGGGTGAGGAAACTGTAGTCGGGATTGAGGTCGAAGACCCACATCCACCCCCACATCAGCGGCAGCACAGTGAACAGCAGGACCAGGAAGGTCAGGACACGTTCGGGCAGCCTCGTCGACTTCGCCGTGATGCCGGCCAGGAAGACGAAGGCCGGCATGTGGAACGAATAGATGAGGTACATCGGCGCACGAAGGACATCGTCTTCCCACGGGGATGTCCTGGCCAGCAGGTGGCCGAGGACGACAGTGAAGATGAGGATGCCTTTGGCACGGTCCAGTCGGTGATCTCGTATGGGCACCACGCCACGATAGCGTGTCAGCACCTCGAAGCAGAAAGAACTCATCGTGCCCTCAGGCGGAATCCAGGGGGTGTTCAGCTGAAAAGTTCTCGACCCGTCAACTCAGAAGCACATGCATCTTCAGCTTGCGCAGGCGACGCAGGTCGGTGCGTAGGGCCGTATCTCCAACCGCACCTCGGGGATGGGGTTTCCACAGTGCGTGCAGATTCCGAAGGTGCCGCGCTCAAGCCTCTGCTCCGCCTCGGCGATGGCGATCAGGCGCTCCTCGGACTGGCGCAGCAAGGTGTCCGCCTGTGATCGTTCGAAGGCGAGAGTCGATCCCTCGGGATCGTGCTCGTCGTCGCTGTTGTCGCCCTCGCGTGCGGCCGAGAGATCCTTGATGTCCGAGGACAGCGTGGCGATGAGCCTCCTGGTCGCGGCGTCTTCTGCCTGCAGGAGCTCCCGCACTCGATCCGAATCGGCCATCACCCCGCCTCGCCGTTCATAATCACGCGTCCAGAGCCTCATTGGCTTCGAGCCAGCGCTCCTCCAACTCTGTCATTTCGTCCTTGAGCTCCTGCAGGGATGAGGTGAGTCTCTGGAGTCCCTCGAAGTCAGTCTGGTCGTGGTCGGCCATCTCATCGTGGCCACGGGCGATGCGCTTGCTCAGCTTGTCCATGCGACGCTCGATCGAGGAGACCTCCTTCTTGGCCGCTCGGGCCTCGGCTCCGGAGAGTGCGTCCGCGCCCGAATCAGCAGAGGAATTCGCATTGCCCGAGCCGGAGTTCCCTGCACCTCGACCGGTGACAGCTCCCTTCGAACCTCCGGATTTGGCGTCCTCGGCACGCAGCTTCAGATATTCGTCGACACCGCCGGGCACGTGCCGCAGACCGTGATCGAGGATCGCGTACTGCTGATCGGTGACGCGTTCGAGCAGGTACCTATCGTGGGAGACGACGATCAGGGTAGCCGGCCAGGAGTCGAGGAGGTCCTCCATCGCCGCCAACATATCGGAATCGACGTCGTTGGTCGGCTCATCGAGGATGATGACATTGGGCTCGGACATGAGCAGCAGCAACAGCTGCAGGCGGCGCTTCTGCCCTCCGGAGAGTTCCTTGACTCTGGCCGAGAGGTGTTCTTTGGCAAAGCCGAGGCGCTCCAGCAGCTGTGCCGGGGTGTAGTCCTTGCCTTCGATGGTGAAGCTCGTCTTCGACTCCGACAGCACCTCGCGGACCTTCTGTCCGGCGATGGCGTCGAGTTCCTTGAATTGCTGGTCGAGGACTCCGACCTTCACGGTCTTCCCGCGCTTGACCCTGCCTTCATCCGGTTCGAGCTCACCGGAGATGAGGCTGAGCAGGGTCGACTTGCCGGCACCGTTGGGGCCGAGGATTCCGGTGCGCTCGCCGGGGCCGATGCGCCAGGTGACGTTGTCGAGGATCTGCTGGTCACCGAAGCTCAGTGACACATCGAGGAGGTCGACGACGTCCTTGCCGAGTCGGGCCGTCGCCATCTTCTTCAGTTCGATCGGATTGCGCACCTCCGGTACATCGGCGATGAGCTGGTTCGCCGCCTCGATCCGGAACTTCGGCTTCGACGTTCGGGCGGGCGCACCTCGGCGCAGCCATGCCAGTTCCTTGCGCATGAGGTTCTGGCGTTTCTGCTCGGTTGCGGCAGCGATCCGGTCACGTTCGACGCGTTGGAGGACATAGGCGGCGTATCCGCCCTCGAAGGGTTCGACGATCTGGTCGTGGACCTCCCACGTCTTGTTGCAGACCTCATCGAGGAACCACCGGTCGTGAGTCACCAGCAGCAACGCACCGGAGTTCTTCGACCAGCGGTTCCTGATATGCCTGGCCAGCCACGAGATACCGTCGACATCGAGGTGGTTGGTGGGCTCATCGAGGATGAGCAGGTCCCAGTCTTCGATGAGCAGTGCCGCCAGAGCGACTCGTCGGCGCTGGCCTCCGGAGAGGCTGCCGACTGTGGCGTTCCAGTCCAAATCGGCGATGAGACCGGCGATGATGTCGCGGGCCTTGGCGTCGCGGGCCCATTCGTGGTCATCCATGTCGCCGACGACGGAATAGCCGACGGTCGCGTCGGAGTCCATGGTGTCGCGTTGGCTGAGCATGCCCAGGCGCATTCCGCCGCGATAGGTCACGCGGCCGGAATCGGGTTCGATGGTGCCGGCGAGCATGCCCAGCAGGCTGGACTTGCCGTCGCCGTTGCGGCCGACGATGCCGATCATGTCTCCGGCGTCGACGCCGAGCGTGACGGAGTCGAAGACGATGCGGGTGGGGTATTCGAGGTGTAGGGCTTCAGCCCCGAGAAGATGTGCCATATCGCCTTCCAGTTTAGTGCACAAGAGGTCTGGGACCAGCATGCGCGGGTAGCTGGCAGGCAGCCAGGGGACAGGAGCGGGAGCCGGTGCCCGGGGCGGTCGAGTGTCGGGGTGGGCTGGAGCGAAGATGAAGTTATGTTGCGTTTTCATATCGGTGTCGACGATTCAGATGCTAGAGGACCCTGATATGGGTCTGAGGTGAATTAGACTGACGGAAAATTCATTGAAATATGAGTGATCATCCAGTGGTTTCACAAATTCGGCGGAGGACTCTGCGCCCCGATCGACGCCAGTGCTGGACGTGAGCAACTTGAGAAAAGAGTAAATGTGAAGAAGCTCGTATCTGCGGTGTCGATGGTCGCCGCATCTGCCCTCGTTCTCTCCGCCTGCGGATCCGGAGACAGCGGGGATTCGAATGCCGAGGATTTCCTCGGCTGCATGGTGTCAGACTCCGGTGGCTGGGACGACCAGTCATTCAACCAGTCCGGCAAGGAGGGTCTGGAGAACGCGGTGAAGAACCTCGGTATCGAGGAGAAGGACGCGGAGTCGCAGGGTGACGCGGACTTCAAGCCCAACGTCGACAACATGATCCAGGCTGGCTGCAACCTCACCTTCGGCGTCGGCTTCCTACTCGAGGATGCGATCCAGGAGGCTGCTGAAGCCAACACGGACCTCAACTTCGCTCTCATCGACTCCACCTTCTCCGATGCTGATGGCAAACCGGTGACGCTGGACAACGCCAAACCTCTCGTCTTCAACACCGCCGAGGCCGCCTACCTCGCCGGATATGTGGCTGCGGCAACCTCCGAGTCCGGGAAGGTCGGCACCTTCGGCGGCATCCAGATCCCATCGGTGACCATCTTCATGGACGGATTCGCTGACGGCGTGAAGAAGTTCAACGAAGAGAACAAGAAGAACGTCAAGCTCCTCGGCTGGAACAAGGAGAAGCAGGACGGTTCGTTCTCCGGTGACTTCGAGAACCAGGGTCAGGGCCAGGCACTGACCAAGCAGCTCATCTCTCAGGGCGCTGACGTCGTCATGCCGGTCGCCGGACCTGTCGGACTGGGTGCAGCCGCGGCTGCGAAGGAAGCCAAGGACGTCAAGCTCGTCTGGGTCGACTCCGACGGATACGAGTCCACGGAATACGGTGACATCATCCTCACCTCGGTGGTCAAGCAGATCGCCAACGCAGTCGAGGACACCGTCGCCGAAGCCCAGAAGGACAATTTCAGCTCCGAGCCCTACGTCGGCACGCTGGAGAACGAAGGCGTCGGACTTGCTCCGTACCACGACTTTGACGACAAGGTTCCCGAGGACGTGAAGAAGAAGGTCGAAGAGCTCAAGAAGCAGATCATCGACGGATCGCTGACCGTGGAATCCGAGAGCACGCCCAAATAAGCGAATAGGTTAAACTGCAGGGCCGAGTGGTTTCGGCCCTGCAGTTTTCGAATTTGTGAGGAGTACCGGAAGCAGTGAAACTCGAGCTTCGCGGGATGACTAAGGTGTTCGGATCGTTCGTGGCCAACGACCACATCGATCTCACCATCGAACCGGGCGAGATCCACGCCCTGTTGGGTGAGAACGGCGCCGGAAAATCCACCATGATGAACGTCCTCTATGGACTCTATGACGCCGACGGTGGAGAGATCCTCCTCGACGACAAGCCTGTGACCTTCGCGGGTCCGGGTGATGCTGTGGCTGCCGGGATCGGCATGGTCCATCAGCACTTCATGCTTGTGCCCGTGTTCACTGTCGCCGAGTCGGTGGCGTTGGGCTATGAGCCGACGAAGTCCATGGGACTCATCGACCTCGCCGAGGCACGGAAGAAGGTCAGGGAGATCTCTGCCCGCTTCAACTTCAACATCGACCCCGACGCCCTCATCGAGGACCTCCCGGTCGGTGCCCAGCAGCGCGTGGAGATCATCAAGGCCCTGTCGCGCAACGCGAAGATCCTCATCCTCGATGAGCCCACCGCGGTGCTCACCCCGCAGGAGACCGACGAGCTCATCTCGATCATGCGCCAGCTCAAGGAACAGGGCACCTCGATCGTGTTCATCACCCACAAACTGCGTGAGGTCAGGGCGATCGCGGACTCCATCACCGTCATCCGCCGCGGCAAGATCACAGGCGTTGCCTCTCCTGATTCCACCGAGGCGGAGCTGGCCAGCCAGATGGTCGGTCGTCACGTATCCCTGACGACAGAGAAAGATGACGCCGATCCCGGTGACGCCACCTTCCAGGTCCGGAGCCTGACCGTCGTCGACAAAGCCGAGAACGTCGTCGTCGACGATGTCAGCTTCGACGTCCGCCGTGGTGAGATCCTCGCCGTCGCTGGTGTCCAGGGCAATGGTCAGACGGAGTTGGCCGAAACGATCATCGGGTTGACCGACCCCAGGTTGGGGTCGATCACACTCGATGGGAAGGACCTCGTCGGCAAGTCCGTCAAGGACCGTCTGGGTTCCGGCATCGGATTCGTTCCTGAGGATCGGTCCACCGACGGCATCATCGCCGATTTCACGATCCGCGAGAACATGATCCTCGACGTCTACGACCGTCCTCCCTATGCCAAGGGCCTCAACCTCAAGTCCGCGGTCATCAACGACGAGGCGAAGAAGAAGGTCGAGGAATTCGATATCCGCCTCGGCAGCGTCGTCGACCCGATCGCGACGCTCTCCGGAGGCAATCAGCAGAAGGTCGTCCTCTCCCGTGAGCTCGGCCGCGACCTGCGCCTCTTCATCGCCAGCCAGCCCACCCGCGGCCTCGACGTCGGTTCGATCGAATTCGTTCACAAACGTGTCATCGCCGAACGCGATGCCGGCACACCATGCCTCATCGTCTCGACGGAACTCGACGAGGTCTACGGACTCGCCGATCGGATCGCGGTCATGTACTCGGGCCGCATCGTCGGCATCGTCGGTGCCGACACCTCACGTGAAGCCCTGGGCCTGATGATGGCCGGCGTCCCTGCCGATGAAGCCCTCGCCGCCACCGCGGCGCCCGAGAAGAGCGACGCCGCCACCGCGGCACCCGATGACAACTGCGCCACCACCTCGGCGGAGGAGACGAAATGACAACCGATATCTCCCCGGCGGCACCGTCGGCGACGCCGCCTCCGAGCGCCGAAGCGGAGCCTGACAGAGAACCGAATCTGCTGCAGGACATCTTGTCCGGCTCCTGGTTGGTTTCGGTGCTGGCCATCGTCGTCGCACTTCTGCTCGGCGGTGTCCTCATCGCCGTATCCAACGCCGAAGTCGTCGCGGCGGCCGCGAACATCGTCGCGGCCCCCGGGATGTTCTTCTCGACTCTGTTCTCCACCGTCGGCGAGGCCTACTCCGCGCTGTTTCGCGGTGCGATCTTCGACTGGGACGCCCGCACCACCGAGCGCGCTATCCGGCCCCTGACCGAATCCCTGGTCAGCGGAACTCCGCTCATCCTCACCGGCCTGGGCATCGCCCTTGCCTTCCGTTCGGGTCTGTTCAACATCGGCGGTCAGGGCCAGGTTATCCTCGGCGCCACGATCGCAGGCTTCCTCGGGTACGCCCTCCACCTGCCGCCCGTCGTGCACATGCTCATCGCAGCCATCGGCGGCATCATCGGCGGGGCGATCTGGGCCGGCATCGCCGGTGTGCTCAAAGCTCGCACCGGTGCCAACGAGGTGATCGTGACGATCATGCTCAATTCCATCGCCGGTTACCTGTTGGGCTATCTGCTCAAACAGAGCTGGTTCACGCACACTGACTCGGCGAACCCGCAGTCACGGTCACTCGATGACTCTGCGCAGATGTTCCTGCTGCTGCCCTCACCTTTCCGTCTGCATTTCGGCTTCATCATCGCCATCTTGGCCACGATCTTCGTGTGGTGGCTGCTCGAGCGCTCCACGATCGGCTTCGAGTTCAAGGCCGTCGGCGCCAACCCGCACGCGGCCCGCACGGCAGGCATCTCCGTGTCGAAGGTGACGATCCTCGTGATGATCGTCGCCGGTGCCCTCGCCGGACTCGGCGGCGCAGCTCAGGTGCTCGGCACCGAGTACAAACTCACCGGCGGAATCAGCGGTTCGATCGGCTTCGATGCCATCACTGTGGCCCTGCTGGGGCGGTCCAAACCCTTGGGGACGTTCTTCGCGGGTCTCCTGTTCGGCGCATTCAAGGCCGGCGGCTACCTCATGCAGTCCCAGACCGGGACGCCCATCGACATCGTCCTCGTCGTCCAGTCCGTCATCGTCCTGCTCATTGCGGCCCCACCACTCGTGAGGTCGATCTTCCGGTTGCCCACACCGGTGCTCAAGCGGAAGGAGGCCTGACATGAGCGCTCAGAACACCGCCGCTGCGACACCGGCAGCGAAGTCCTCGGCACAGTCCAAGGCTCTGACCCCGATCGCGTGGAAGTTCCCGATCACCTACTCGATCCTGGCTCTCGTCTCGCTCATCTGCTTCGGCCTCATCGGCCGTGACGGTGAGACGACGTTCCGGATCGCGACCGGCGGCGACTTCTTCGCCATTCCCGATGTTGTCGTGTCTTCGACCGTGGCCGGATTGGTCCTTTCGCTCATCCTCGTGATCTTGGCCGCGGCCTCGATCTACCTCGCCCTGAAGCGGATCACCCTGGCCGGATGGTTCCCGATGGTCTTCGGCATCCTCTTCGTCGTGTCGTTCCTGGCCTGGGCCGGCGGCGGCAGCGGCGGCGTGATCCCCCTGACCACGCTGCTGGCCGGTGCACTGGCACTGTCCGTGCCGCTGATCTTCGGCGCGATGTGCGGGCTCGTCGGCGAACGCTCCGGCATCATCAACATCGCCATCGAAGGCCAGCTGCTGGCTGGTGCCTTCCTCGCCGCAGTCGTCGCCTCGGTGGCCAAGAACCCCTATGCGGGTCTGTTGGCGGCCCCGATCGCCGGCGCGCTGGTGGCTGTGGTCCTCACATTCTTCGCGGTGAAGTACTGGGTCAACCAGATCATCATCGGCGTTGTGCTCAACGTTCTCGTCGTCGGTGTCACCAGCTTCCTCTACTCGACTGTCCTCACAGAGAACCCTGGCCTATGGAACTCCCGGCAGCAGCTGCCCAACCTGCCGGTCCCGCTGCTGTCGGACATCCCCATCCTGGGACGGGTGCTCTTCGACCAGAACATCCTCGTCTACATCATGTACGTCGTCGTCATCGCCCTCCAGATCTTCGTGTTCCGCTCGAAGTGGGGGCTGCGGATGCGGGCCGTGGGCGAACACCCGAAGGCAGCCGACACCGTGGGCATCAAGGTCAACTTCACCCGCGTGCGCAACACCCTCATGGCCGGTGCCATCGCAGGCCTCGGCGGTGCCTTCTTCACCGTCGGATCGGGTCTGGCATTCGGCAAAGAGATGTCGGCCGGACAGGGATACATCGCCCTAGCGGCGATGATCCTGGGCAAATGGAACCCGAAGGGTGCCCTTCTTGCTGCACTGCTGTTCGGCTTCTCCAAGAGCCTGGGCAACACTCTGCAGTCCATCGGAACTCCGGTGGCCAACGAGCTGCTGCTCATGCTTCCCTATATCGTCACGGTCCTCGCCGTCGCCGGTTTCGTCGGCCGGGTTCGCCCACCGGCGGCCGAAGGCGTGCCGTACGTGAAATAATTCAACCCTGAAGAGAGAGGTATCCCCTATGACTTCTGCAGATGTCGAAGCCTCTGAACACGTGTGGAGCGTGGAACCCACCCCCGTTTCGGTCGACGATCTGAGCGAGGACACCTGGTCGCTGCTGCGAGATGAGGCGATGAGGGCGATGCGCTACGCATACGTTCCGTATTCGTCCTATCCCGTGGGCGCGGCCGCACTCGTCGATGACGGACGAATCGTCAGCGGCGCGAATATTGAGAATGCCTCGTTCGGGGTGACGCTGTGTGCGGAGTGCTCACTCGTCTCCGATCTGTTTATGTCCGGCGGAGGCCGGATCGTGGCATTCGACTGCGTCGATGGTGCGGGAGCGACCCTGGCCCCGTGTGGACGCTGCCGGCAGCTCCTGTTCGAACACGGCGGCAGCGAGATGATGCTCAACATGCCCAGCGGCAGGGCTCCCATGTCAGTGGTGCTGCCCGATGCCTTCGGACCAGATCATCTGAGTGCCGAAGCGCCGGGCGCAGGCTCCGCCAAGCACTGACCCCGATATCGCCGAGGTGGCTCTGCGATCCCAGCGCCACCTCGGCGATCAATGGTGACCACCTGTGACCGCCACAGCGGTCACCTCCCGAGCACGACCGCATGCTGCGAACTGCACCACCCCGAGAATGAAGGACTGACACTGTGAGCGTAGAGGCATTCGATGCCGTCGACGTCATCGCCGCCAAGCGCGATGGCCGCACCCTGAGCAGAGAACAGATCGAATGGGTGATCGATGCCTACACTCGCGGTGTCGTCGCCGATGAGCAGATGGCCGCACTGGCCATGGCGATCTTCATCAACGACATGGACCCTCGCGAGATCGCGGATTGGACGCAGGCGATGATCGCCTCGGGTGAGCGGATGGACTTCTCGTCCCTGTCACGCCCGACCTCGGACAAGCATTCGACAGGGGGAGTCGGGGACAAGATCACCCTGCCTCTGGCCCCACTCGTCGCCGTCTTCGACGTCGCCGTCCCGCAGCTCTCGGGTCGCGGCCTCGGCCATACCGGCGGAACACTGGACAAGCTCGAGTCCATCCCGGGCTGGCAGGCGGGAATGAGCAATGAGGGCATCCTCGACCAGCTCGAGGACCTCGGTGCGGTCATCTGCGCCGCAGGCTCCGGCTTAGCTCCTGCGGACAAGAAGCTCTATGCACTGCGCGACACCACCTCGACGGTCGATTGCATTCCGCTCATCGCCTCATCGATCATGTCGAAGAAGATCGCGGAGGGCACCCAAGGTCTCGTCCTCGACGTCAAGGTGGGGTCCGGGGCCTTCATGAAGGACCTGCCCAAGGCCCAGAAGCTGGCGCGGACCATGGTCGACCTCGGCCATTCGGCTGGGGTCAGGACTTCGGCGCTGCTGACCGACATGTCCACCCCGCTGGGGCTCACGGTCGGCAACGCCCTCGAGGTCCGCGAGTCCGTCGAAGTCCTCGCCGGCGGCGGCCCCTCCGACGTCGTTGACCTGACCGTGGCGCTGGCCGAGGAGATACTGCGTCTGGCAGGCAAGACCGACATCGATGTGCGTGCGGCCTTGGGTGACGGTCGGGCCATGGACGTGTGGAAGAAGATGATCCGTGCCCAGAACGGTGACCCCGAAGCCGCGCTGCCCGTCGCCGAGAACACCGAAGTCATCACTGCTCCCGCCTCCGGCGTCCTCAGTCGGCTCGATGCTCTGTCCGTGGGAGTCGCCTCCTGGCGCCTCGGTGCCGGACGAGCACGCAAGGAGGACCCGGTCCAGGACGTGGCCGGCATCGAACTCCATGCCAAACCCGGCGACACCGTTGCCGAAGGCCAGCCGCTGATGACCCTGCACACGGCGACTCCTGAACGCTTCGCCCGAGCAATCGAATCCCTCGAGGGTGCTGTCGAGATCGGAGACGACCTCAGCGCGGTCTCCGAGTCGATTGTGCTCGAGAAGATCACCTGAGTCGCCGTCACGCTCAGTGCTTCACCGCAACACCAACTCACGCAGCCCACACTCACACAGCACCATCGACCTTGGAGGACAACCATGACCAGCAGAGCCGAAGTCGCAGCGATCATCGACCACACACTGCTCAAGCCCGAAGCCACCCCTGCGGATGTGGAGGCACTCGTGACGGAGGCGAAGGAACTGGGTGTGCTCGCGATCTGCGTGTCCCCGTCGATGCTTCCCGTTTCCGATTCCGGCGACTTGGTCGTCGCCACGGTCGTCGGTTTCCCCAGCGGCCAGGTCAAGCCTGAGATCAAGGCCGCCGAGGCTGCCCAGGCCGTCTCCGATGGTGCCGACGAAGTCGATATGGTCATCAACATCGGTCAGGCCATTGCTGGCGACTTCGACGCGCTGGAGGCCGATATCCGCGGAGTCGTCGATGCCAGCGGCAGCGCCTTGGTCAAGGTCATCATCGAATCCGCAGCGCTCAGCGACGACCAGATCGTCGAAGCCAGCCGCCGCGCCGAGGCTGCAGGGGCAGGCTTCGTCAAGACCTCCACAGGCTTCCACCCCGCAGGCGGAGCCAGCGCGCACGCGGTCTCACTGATGCGCGAAACCGTGGGCGATCGCCTCGGCGTCAAAGCCTCCGGCGGAATCCGCACCGTCGACGCTGCAGAAGCGATGATCGCTGCAGGAGCCTCACGTCTCGGACTGTCGGGTTCGAAGGGCATTCTCGACGGGCTGCGCGACTGAGACTTGCAGGGGAACGCCCCACCAGCACTGCCTCCACGATTCCGACAGCACCTCAGGCCGAAGCGGTGAGTTGATGCAGACAAGCAGCGTCGTCAGACGCAGAACAAGATTCGGGGCGGCTGCTGTCGTCGGGGTGTTCGCCGTCGCTGGAGCCACCGTCGGCGTGTGGGCGATCAGAAACCTGAAAGCTCATGTCCTGGCTCAACGGCGGACTCGGGCAGCAGGATTCCGTGAGAACTCTGTTGATGTCAACGGGACGCGACTGAACTACGCCTCGGGGCCGAAGAACTCCAGGCCGCCGCTGCTGTTGATTCACGGTCAGGGAGTCGACTGGCGCAGCTACGCCCCCGTGCTGCCTGCTCTCGTTGAGGATTTCAATGTCTTCGCTGTTGATGTCCATGGGCATGGAGATTCCGCGCGAGCCCCGGAGAAGTATTCTGCAGCGGCCATCGGACATGATCTCGCCAGCTTCATTGAGTCAGTGATCGGCCAACCCGTCGTGGTCTCGGGACATTCCTCGGGAGGCCAGCTGGCAGCATGGCTGGCGGGTCATCGCCCCGACCTCATCAGCGCCGTGGTGTTGGAGGATCCCCCTCTCTTCACCACTGTGCTGCCACGAGCGAAGCAGACGTGGAACTGGGTCGACCTGGCGACGACCTGCCATGACTTCCTTGAGTCCGAAGAGTCAGATTGGACTGCCTACAGTTTTGCCCACCAACGGCTCTGGACCTTCTTCGGCGAGGGCCGAAAGCGAATCATCCGCTCCGGACTGAGGCAGCACGCGAAGCATCCGAACCGTCCGATCACGATGTTCTTCATGCCCTCAGGCTGGAACGACATGCAGCGATCGCTGCTGACATACGACCCGCGCTTCGGTGACGCCTTCTTCACCGGAAGCTGGGATGAAGGCTTCGATCATGAGGACACGCTGCGCAGGATCACGGCACCAACGACTCTGATCCATGCGGACTGGGAGTACGGTTCGGACGGGATTCTGCAGGGTGCCATCGACGATGCCGACGCTCAGCGAATCACCTCACTGAATGAGAACATCGACCTGATCCGGGTCGAGTCGGGCCACAATGTGCACGGTGAGATACCCGATCGGTTCATCGAGATCCTCAGAGCCCGAAGAAGGTCCTGAGCTCGGTGCTGATCGACATCAGCGCTGATCTCGTTGCAACTCGAGCGACGAGCGCACCTTGGCAACGGCCTTCTGCGCTGTTCGCTGTTTGATCAGACCTTCTTTGGCGTGAGCGGCGATGCCGATCGTCGAAGTCAGGACGTCGACGATGATGATCACATAGGCCGGGTTCAATGAACCGACTCCTGAGCCGACGACGCCGCGAAGCGTCACCACCGCATCGTCGCGCGAATCGAGTCGGTCGAACGACCCCGCTGCTCCGGAGGTGCCAGCTGCCCATTCAGCGAGAATACGACGCTGTTCAGCGGGCGCAACCTCGATCACCTCCTGGGCAGTCTCCGTCTTCAGCCGCTTGGCAGACCACTTGGCACCGTAGCCTCCCGCACCGAAGACCGTTGACTTCGCACCCAGGCCGCCGAGGAGCTCTGCCAGGATACTGTCGATCTCCGGATCGGCCGGAATATCGTGGCCAGTCAACGATCAGAGCCCGAAGAAGGTCTTGAGTTCGGTGCTGATGCTTGTCAGCCGCTCCTTGAGCGCTGGCTGGAGTGCCGCACTCGCCGAGGCGGTTGTGACCCTCAGGCCTGCCGCAGCGACCGCGCGCTGATCGGCGGCGGCAGCGGCTGCGAGTCCTTCAGGATCGGCGACGACCTCGAGATAGCATTTGAGCTTCGGTTCGGTACCCGAAGGACGGACGATGACGCGTGAGTTCGCCTCGGAGAGCAGCAGAATGCCATCGGTGGGAGGCAGACCGTCATCACCCTGCGACAGATCATGAACCTGGGTGACGCGGGAGCCGGCCAACGTCGCCGGCGGGTTATCCCGCAGCTTCGACATGGCTCCTGCGATGAGGGTGACGTCGTCGAGGCGGAAGCTCAGTGGAGCCGTGGCGAAGTATCCGTCGCGGCTGCGGATCCGATCGAGTTCGGCATCGATGCTCGAACCTGCCTCTTTGAGGCGCGAGGCCAGGGCCGCAAAGGTCACGGCAGCAGAGATTCCGTCCTTGTCCCTGACTGCGGTTGGGTCGACGCAGTAGCCCAGGGCCTCCTCATAGCCGAAGACCAGGCCGGGGACACGAGAGATCCACTTGAATCCCGTGAGGGTGTTCGTTGCGGTGAAACCGTGGCTGCGGGCAGCTGCGGCGAGTCCTCGAGACGAGACGATCGAGTTGGCGAACACCGGTGACGCGGTGCCGGCAGAGTCTGCAGCGACCTCTTCGTCCTCGGTCGTGACAGAGTGCGAGGACGCCGCCTGCTTCGAATGATGAGTGCCCTGGGTCAGGCGGGTCGCGATGTCCTCGCCGAGGAGGAGGCCAACCTCGTCGCCGGAGAGCTGGCGGTAACCTGCTGCCAGTGAGGCATCCGGGATGGCAGCCGAGAACCTGTCGGCATCGGGGTCGTTGGCGATGATGAGCTCTGCGCCGACCTCTCTGGCCAAGGCATACGACTCATCGAGGGCTCCAGCCTCTTCGGGGTTCGGGAACGTGACCGTCGGGAAGTCTGGGTCGGGTGCCTGTTGAGAGGGAACAGGATGTACGTTCGTGAACCCGGTGCGGGCCAGGGCCGCCTCGGCAACTGTTGCTCCGACACCGTGCAGTGAGGTGTGCACGATGGTCAGATCAGCACTCGAGCGCACATCCAGGGAACCGATGCGAGCCAGGTAGGTCTCGACGATCGTCTCATCGAGATGTTCCCACCCGGATCCGGCACGAGGCACCGAGGCCACAGATTCGACCGCCGAGATCTGCTCGGCGATGAGAGCATCGGCGGGACTGACGATCTGAGCACCGGCACCAGCCTCAGCGGCGGAAGGGTCGGACTCGATGGCCTGCAGCGGACGCTGACCGAGGTAGACCTTGTAGCCGTTGTCCGCGGGCGGGTTGTGACTGGCAGTGACCATGACTCCGGCGTCGGCCTGCAGATGAGACAGCGCGAACGCCAGCAACGGTGTCGGCAGCTGATCGGGCAGCTGGATGGCGGTACCGCCGGCGGCCGTGACGACGGCGGCTGTGTCGGTCGCGAAGTCTGAGGACATGTAGCGGGCATCGCATCCGATGACGACAGTGAAACCCTCGCCCACCGTATTCAGGAGGAAACGGGAGAGACCTGCTGCGGCTCGGATGACGACAGCACGATTCATTCGGTTGGGTCCGGCCGCGATCTCTCCACGCAGGCCTGCGGTACCGAAGGCCAAGGGTCCTGCGAAACGATCCTCGAGGTCGGCTATCGCCGCCGCATCACCGGCCTTCGCCGCACCAAGGATGCTTTTCAACGTGTTCGCTGTCTTCTCATCGGGGTCATCAGCAATCCACGCCTCGACGATGTCGGCGTCGAAGCCGTTGGTGAAGTGATCGGCTACTTCAGTCATGTCTGTCCTAGTCCAGTGCGGTCGGTGAGGGGAATGCGGGTGGAGACAGGTGTGCTGTCAGGTCGGGGGAGTGCTGGTCGGTTCGCTCAGCGCAGCAGACGTCGCTCAGAGCTTCGAGACGATGTCGGCGAGCAGCCGCGAGATCCGTGGGGCGGCGGCGACGCCGGCCTCGATGACCTCGGCATGGGAGAGCGGGGTCTCCTGGATGCCGGCTGCCAGGTTCGTCACCAGAGAGATGCCCATGAGTTCAAGACCGGCTTGACGTGCGGCGATGGCCTCCAACGAGGTGGACATTCCAACGAGGTCCGCGCCGAGGACTCCGGCCATGCGCACCTCGGCGGGAGTTTCGTAGTGGGGCCCGCGGAACTGTGCGTAGACGCCTTCGTCGAGGCTGGGGTCGATCTCCTTGGCGATGGCACGCATGCGTGGGGAGTACAGGTCGGTGAGGTCGACGAAGTTCGCACCTTCGATGGGGGAGGTGCCGGTGAGGTTGAGGTGGTCGGAGATGAGGACCGGTGTGCCGGGCGCCCAATTGCGGTTGAGCCCTCCGCAGCCGTTGGTGAGCACCAAGTTTTCGCAGCCGGCGGCAGCGGCGGTGCGGACTCCGTGGGCGACGGCGCGCACGCCCTTGCCTTCGTAGTAGTGGGTGCGGGAACCGAGGACGAGAGCGTGCTTGCCGCTGGCTTCGATCCGGATTGTGCGCAGGGTGGCGCCGTGGCCCTCAACGGCGGGCGCGTGGAAGCCGGGAACGTCCGCGGCCGAGATCTCGCTGATCGTCTCGCCGAGGAGCTCCGCTGCGCCGCCCCATCCCGAACCGAGAACGAGAGCAATGTCATGGGCCTCGATGCCGGCTTTGGCGTTGATGGTCGTGGCCGCGGCGCGGGCGGCGGCGGTAGGATCGCTTAAGTCAGTCATGACGCCAAGATTATCAAGTTCTCGACCCGTTCAAGGAGCGCACACAATGCCGATCAGAGACCTGACCGATGGTGACGACCTGCGGTTGAACGAGGTGTTCGCCGACGCCGCTACGCCGGCCGCTCATATGGCCAGGTCCCTGTTCCGCCCCTCCTCGGATTCACCCCTGCTGCGATCTGTCATCGCCGAGGTGGTGCCCGAGGTGCCCGTCGGTGCTGCCGCGATCGCGCAGTCGCCACTCCACCCCTACCGGGCGTGGGTCCACGTCGAGGTCGCGAGCGAGGAACAAGGCCACGGTCAGGGACGAGAACTCTTCGAAGCAGTGTGTGCTGAGACCGCCGGGACTGCCCTGGAGGGACTTGACCTGCGCACGCGTGTCCAGGCTGGCAGCCCAGGCGCCGGCTTCGCACAGGCCCTCGGCTTCGCACCGCTGACGACGACACGGGTGATCAAGGTCGCCGCCGGTGCACTGCCGCCCAGCGGTGGTGGACGTGCCGAGGACCTCGAGATCGTGGCCACCGGATCGGTCAAGCTCACGAAGGCCTTCCTCGCTTGGTACACCGCCGTGAATAAGGACGACGCTGTCGGTCCGCTGACGATCGGTCAGGTCAACAACGCGTTCCTCTCCGAAGCCGCTGGTGCCCATGGTGCCGCTCTGCTGGGCGGTGAAGCCGGCTCGTCCGAAGACTCCGGACTCAGCGCCTTCGCCGTCTCCTACGCTCGCGAAGCCGACCAGACTGGCGTCGAGATCACGGACGCTTTGCCAGCACCAGGCGATGACGAGGAGCCTCCCACCGAACTCATCATCGGGTCGATGTTCGAAGCCCGCGAAAACGCCGCCGACACCACGAGCGACCTGTTCACAGCAGCGGTCGCCGACGCCGAACTTCTCCTTGCCCGGCTCTCCGTCGATGCCGACGTCGTCCTCGAAGTCACGAGCGGTATGCCGGTGGTCTCCGCATTGGCCGACCGACTCGTCGAAGCCGGCCAGGCGAGCGAACTCTACCGTTACGAAACACTCACGGGACCTCCTGCCGATACTCACTGAGCCGAGTTTGCAGCCTGGAGAATCTGAGAGAAAGCAGGACAACTGTGTCTTCGGCTGACGGTGGGCGCAAAGAACCGATCACCCCTGACCATCACGCAGAGAACGTGGGTCTGCGCAGGGGACTGACCGCCCGGCACATCCGCTTCATGGCTTTGGGTTCGGCCATCGGCACGGGGCTGTTCATGGGGTCCTCGGAGTCGATCCAGGCGGCAGGTCCGTCCGTGCTGGTGGCCTACATCATCGGCGGTGCCGCCGTCTTCATGGTGATGCGTGCGCTGGGCGAAATGCTGGTCCGCCACCCCGTCTCGGGATCCTTCGGCCAGTTCGCATCGCACTATCTCCACCCGTTCGCCGGTTTTCTCGTCGGCTGGACCTTCGTCTTCGAGATGATCCTTGTCGCCGTCTTCGACGCCACCGCCATCGGCGTGTACATGGGCTTCTGGTTCCCTGGAGTTCCGCGCTGGACCTGGGTGCTGGCCGTCGTGGCCTTCATCGCCGCGATCAACATGATCGGCGTCAAGGTCTTCGGTGAGCTGGAGTTTTGGTTCGCGCTCATCAAAATCGTCGCGATCATCGCCCTCATCGGCGCCGGCGTGGCCATCATCATCTTCGGCTTCGGCATTGCCGACCACAATCAGATGGGTCCGCGTGCACTGTTCGACCACGGGGGGATGTTCCCGCACGGGCTCTGGGGTCTCCTCTCATCATTCACGATCGTGATGTTCGCCTTCGGCGGCATCGAGATCATCGGAGTCACCGCCGGCGAGGCGCAGAACCCGAAGAAGGTGCTGCCGGCGGCCATCAACTCGGTGCCGGTGCGCATCCTGCTCTTCTACGTGCTCACCCTCGGCGTGATCATGTGCATCCTGCCCTGGAACCAGATCACCTCGGAGATCAGCCCCTTCGTCGCGATCTTCGACTCCGTCGGCTTCAACGCGGCAGCCGCCATCCTCCAGGTTGTGCTCATCACGGCGGCGCTCTCGGCCATCAATGCCGATATCTTCGGTGCCGGTCGGATGCTCCACGGTCTGGCACAACAGGGGCAGGCACCGCGTTCCTTCGCCCACACCACCCGCAACGGAGTGCCGGTGATGACAGTGATCACGATGATCGTGGCCCTGCTCGTCGGGGTGCTCCTCAACTACCTCTACCCCGACCAGGCCCTGTTCCTGCTCGGCGCATTGGCGACATTTGCGACAGTATTGGTGTGGCTGGTCATCCTCGCGGCTCATCTTCGGATGAAACGGGTGCTGGTCCAGGAGAACCGACTGCGCAGTGAGTTCCCGATGCCGCTGTGGCCCGTGGGGTCCTGGGTCACGGTGGCATTCATCCTCTTCGTGATCGTCATGGTCGGAATCGTGCCCGATTCCCGTCCGGCACTGTGGGTAGGTCTTCTCTGGGTCGGGGCGCTGTGGCTGTGCTACTTCGCGTTCGTCCGGGGCGAGGGTCGCCGCCCCTACCAGCTCATCGACCACACCGAGCCGCTGACCGCAGGCAGACACAACGAGAGTGTTGACTGATCGTCGGCTCGAATGGCGATCGGTCAGGCGAATTCCACCGTGACCGGGTTCGCGTTGAGAAGACCGTGCCGAATGATTCGAGGTCAGAACGATTGATTCGAGTTCGCAAGAGAGTCCAGAGGGTGTGCCGGGCTAAGAATGCGATCAGCGGTTCTCTCCGCTGAGAAGAGCCTCACCGCCTGAGTTCGCTGCTCGGTGACGAACCATGCCGTCCCCGGATCCCCGTCGAGTGGCGGCAGCCTGAGCAGACCCAGATTGCTGAGGTCCTGCCTACTGTGGGCCCCGAGGATCAGCATCGGCCCCAGTCCTTGTGCCTTGGCCAGAGGGGAACCGTAGCCGGGAGTGAATCGCACCGGCATCGTCACGACATGCAGGCCACCGTCGAGGAGATCGAAGGCGTCCGGGTTCGCCTCCAGATGCGCATCGTCATGGACCGTCAGCGCCCGACTGCTGGCTGTGGCTGCAGCGGAGTGCGTCTGCTGCACGAGGTCTGCGGTCGCACTCTTGCCGGACTGCGGTGATCCGCGGACGCTGAGAACCTCTCCTTCACGGACCGGGTCCCACACTACGAGCGTCCCGAACGGGTCGACTCCCAGCGGGATCCCCGTACTCGCCGGATCCTGTCGCGCGGGCCCGTGCCCCGGCGCCGCTGTGAGTCCGCGCCATCGTGGTCCGAAGCTTCCGCGCCTGTCATCGCAGTCGTCCCCGCAGGCGATATTCTGATGGTGCGGCACCAACTGCACATCGGCGCCGTCACCGCCGGCTTCCTGTGCACTGGGGCCGACGAGCACTGCCCTGTATTCGGGCCATGTTCCGACGAACCGCTGCCGAGACAGTCCGACGCTGAGTCCATCACCTCCCGCGCCGGGCGGGAAGATCACCTGTGATGTGAAGGCCGCGCTTGTGCTCGCAGACGTGCGGCACCCGGCCAACAGGAACGTCAACCTCAACTCAGATCCGTGTTTGAGCAGCCGTTCCGTCTCGGCGGCCATCTGGTGGTCCATGGAATCGATGAACTCATTCCAGTTGCTGCACACAACGATCGTGGCCGGCAATTCTACGCCCGGGGGCACGTCTCGTACCGCCGGAGTACGGTGCAGGTGGTCGAGGATCGTGTGGAACCGCCACCCGGTGTCCATTCCGCAGGTGACCTCGGCCCAGCCCATAGACGCTGCGATGCGTCCCAGCGCCACGATACGGTGAGTCGCAGCGGCACTGGAAGCCATCCGTCGCATGACTGATGTGATGACACGAGGATCGGTGCCGACGATGATGATCGAGCCATCGACGGCAGGCGAATATGACCAGGTGCTCTGCTTCTGGTGGCTGGGCATGTCCACGATCCCGGCCACCGTCGTGCCCATCACCCCCGGAATGTTCTCTTCTGAACCACCCTCGCCAGACCATGCTGCGAGCAGCTCTGGGACATTCTCGGGATCGGGCAGTGGTGGGAGAACCACGGGACGAAGTGGATGCGGCGAGAGCTGTGATCGGTCGCCGGTCGCACGATGGGCCTGTTGGAGATTGCCGACACGGACCCCGTTGACGCTGTGTTGAGTGGGAAGACCTCGGCCAGGCTCCCATGGTCGGAGACGAGGCCGATGTCGCACCTCGGCGGAGGCAGAAGTGGAGGTGGGGACCGCGACCCGGAACTCAACGACCGACGAACCCGAGTCGAGGCACGCCGCTCCCGGTCTGTCCGGCGGCAGATGTGCGGCATCGTTGACTCCGATGACGTCGAAGGAATCAGCGTCTTCGCGCACGCGCAGGCACACCCTGATGTTGATATTGGCTTTCATCTGGCCGGTGACGACGCCGAGCGGGCGCTGCGTGGCGAGTATCAGATGCACTCCCAGGGATCGGCCCAGAGCTGTCAGGTGTTCCAGCAGGTCAGCTGCCTTCGGATGGGTCGCCATGAGTGCGTGGAATTCGTCGATGACGACGACCAGCCTCGGTGGGGGATCGACGAGTTCGAGGACATCGGAGCATCCCTGGTCGGCCAGGAGCCGCTCGCGTCGGGTGATCTCGGCACGGACGGAGACCAACGCGCGGAAGGCCGCTGCCGAATCGAAATCGTCGAGGACGCTGTCCGTGTGCGGAAGGTGCTCCAACGGGGAAAAAGTCGCCCCACCCTTGTAATCGATGAGAACGAACGTCAGCCGCCGAGGTGGATGTTCCAGAGCCATTGCGAGCAGCCAGGTCTGGAGCAGAATGGATTTTCCGCTGCCGGTCGTCCCCGCGACGAGGGCGTGGGGGCCGTCGTTGAAGAGGTCGAGGGTGACGTCCCCGTCTCGACCGCGTCCGATCGTCACCGGCCCGGGAGGAGTTCGTGCCCAGCGGTGGCGAATGGCTTGTGGCCCGTCATCGTAGAGGTCGCCGAGGCCGTGGTTCGGCAACCTCTCGGCCCCGGTTCTGTTCGCCTGTCGGTGATCGAGCGTGAGGAATCGGCCGGGCGGCATGAGTGCGGCGATGAGCGTTCTGCCCGGCACTGGGCCGTGTGCTGCCGATGAGTCGACGGTGCGTGCCTGGGCCAGACTGCCCAATGACAGCGAGATCGATGCGGTGGGTGCGGGGGCGTGCAGCTGCAACGTCGTCGGATTCTGATCGGCCAAGTGCACGCCGATCGCCGACTCGTTTCGGTCCTCGTGGCGGCTTCCCTGCAGTTCCGGCAGTCGGAGCAGTTCTGGAGACGGGAACCAGTCGTAGGTGGAGTCGGCCAGCCAGGACAGGGCCATGCGACGCAGCTGTTCGTGATCGCCTGTGACAGTCACCGAGGTTGTGTGCGGGTCGATGCGCAGCGGCACATCGTCGATGATGACCGCTCCATCGAAATGGTTGGTGCACTCGCGGAGTTCATCGGCAATCGTGATGGGGCTGCGAGCAGATCCGAAGCCGAGACACAGACCCGAACTGGTCTGCAGCCGGAGTCTGTGTTCGGCGATCACAGTGTCCAATCTCTGCCGTGCTGCCTCGACCGCTGCTCGTCGGTCGATGACACATTGGGCGCAATCGCGGACGTACCGACGTTTCTCCACGACATAGGCGACGTATCCGGAGACCGGTGCGGAGACGCTGAAAAGGAGGAACCACCACATTCCGGTGACGAGCGCGAGTACTCCACCGATGGCGATGGGGATGAGGAATGCCCACCATTGGGGAGGTTTCGCGGGGCGAGGCTCGTCGATGGGCGCGGGCGCCACGTGTGTGGGCTCTCGTCGGGTGTCGGTGGAGGCTCGAGGTCGGGGAAGGCGCGAGCAGGCTTCACTGGGCTGGGTTCTATCGGGGGAAGCCGGTGAGAAGATCGTGGTGCCCAACGATGAGAACGTCTGCTCTCTGGCAGGACCGAGCTCCAGTCGCGTCGGCTGACGGGACATGCAGGGGTCGGCGATGGTCAGACAGTCAGGATGGCTGATGCGGCTGAGCAGAGGGGAGCGGGGGTCGATGCCGATTGTGAATCCCGAATCCGGTCCTGCGAGCACCGAGACGGCTGCCGATCCGGATCCGCGACGGAGAGCGGATACTCCGAGAAGTGTGACAGGGTTCAGCGACTGCCACCGACCCCAAGCCATGGATCTCACCATGGTCTCCGGGTTCTCTCGTGCCTCGGAGTCCATCGGCAGTCGGTTGCCTGCGACGAGGTCGGCCGAGGTCAGGATCGGACCGAAGACGGTGCGAAATACCTCAAGGACGGGCAGCTCAGAATCTGCCTCGATCACATCGGTGCGAATGTGGGCGTTTGCGTTGATGCGATGAATGAGGCCGAGCGTGTTCATGCTCTCAGGATCACGAGCCGTGTCACACCTGGCAAGGGTTTCCTACGCCACTGTGGACAAGGAGTCTGCGTCCACAGGCTATACGAGCAGAAGTGGGGGAGACATCAACAGGAGTAGAAGTCGGAGTCGTTGGATGGGATCATCACGAAATGCGCAGCGAACCACGAGCGTATGCGGTGGCCTGCAGCTCGATGAGGTCGGGGACGAAAGGTGACAGCAGTGCGGGTGTGTAGTCGGCTCGCAGACGGATCACGACCGAATGCTGACCGTCCGCATCGGCGCTGAGCTCCACCTTGTGCAGCCCCTGCGGGGTCGGCACCGCGGCGACATAGCGACTGGCGGCCCGTTTCGCCGCAGTGGGTGAGAACACGAGGCCGGGCTCACCGCCAGGAGCGGGTTCGAACGAGTCGGAGGCGGCCAGCGCCGCGGAATCCGCCACGCTCTGCAATTCCCGTCTGGTCATGTGCAGATCCGTCAGCGCTGCGATGAGGAAGGCCAACAGCAGAGCGATGACGACGAAGCCGATCGCCAGTGGAGTGATCGACCCTTCATCAGAGTGGACTCGGTGCTGTTTTTGCGCCATCTCAGGCCCGACCCGCAGTGGCGACGACATCCGTGTGGGTGGCACGAAGAGTGATGTGCGGGGAATGCTCGGTGCCGAAGAGGAGTGGGAGCCCGGGCAGAGACACCTTCGTCTCGACCCGTGCGGTGATGAGGGAACCTGCCTGTCCACAGGGTCCAGAGCATGAGTAGTCGATGGTGGTGGGGACACCGGTAAGTCCGAAATCGGTGAAATGCATGTCGGCAACCTGGCCGGCCCTGCGTTCGGAGGGGTCGGCATCGCGGGCGGCGATCCGGGAGGCCGAGATCGCCGTCGACGTGGTGGCATAGCTGGCGGCCTGCAGCTGGGAGATCGCGAGCATGAGATAGACGACGGGGATGAGCAGCACGATCGAAGCGAAGATGAATTCGATGACGGCGGTGCCCGCATCGGTGTGCTCCTCCGGCATCTGCGCGTCAGTCTCAGTCACTGTCGACGTCCTCAGCGATGGACCGTCCGCTCAGATCCCACACCTCGGCGGGACCCCACAGGCCGAGGACGGGCAACGGCGTCCGCACTCGGACCTCGACGACGTCGACCTGCGCGCGCTTCACCGTTGTGACGGTGATCGACTGAGCGTAGCGCTCGCCCACAGACACGGTGATGAGCTCGGAAGCCAGGCGTTTGCCATCTGCCATTGACTGATCAGCGAGGCTGGCTTGGCGGGCACCGGCGATGGCCGAATCGATGACGGTGTTACGGACGTGGATGACCAGACCGATCTGCAGGGTTCCGGCCAGCACAAGGGCCAGGAGCGAACCGATGAGGGCGAACTCAACGATCGCGGAACCGGAATCAGCCCGAGCTTCGCGCTCCTGGTGACTCACCCGGCGCCCCTGACCTTGTTCATGGCGTCCTGGAACATCGAGGTGAAGGCTTCGCCGGCCAACGCCCACAAGGCGACGACCAAACCTGCTGTCATCAGCGTGATGAGCACCCAGCCGGGAACGTCACCGCGGTCCGGTCGATCACCTCGGCGCTCGCCTCGGCAGTCTGGGTCATCAGTTGAGAGGCCGATGACGAACACAGCGAATCGGTTCATCAGGTGGTGGAACATGGTGTCTCCTTCTGCGGTGCAATCGGGTTGCGGGGTGATCAGATGGTGAGGCGATCAGACGGTGGCAGAACCGGGCTGAGAGCGCGCGTCGGCTCAGGTCATGGACTCAGATCGAGGACGGTGAGTGAGGGAAAGACGGCGAAGATGACGGTCACCGGGAGCACGAAGACGACCACAGGAACCAACATTCCGATCTCCTTCTTCCCCGACAGCTCGAGCAGACGGCGGCGTGACTGCTCCCGCACATCGGCAGCTTGGGCACGGAGGACCTCCGCCAGTGGGGTTCCGCGGGTCATCGACACGGCCAGTCCGTCGACGAACTGCACGATCTCGGGGATGGCGATCCTGGTGGCCATCGAGTCGAGCGCATCGACGAGCGGTGTCCCGGTTCTCGTCGTCGCCAGAGCGGTGCGCAGTTCATCGACCAGGTCTCCTGAACAGGTGCGGCACACCCGTTCGAGTGCTTCGACGATTCCCTCACCAGCGGTGATGGACAGTGCAAGGAGTTCGGCAACGGTGGGAAACTCTGCGAGGACACGCGACTCGTGGCGGGCGATGGCTTGGCTCAGGCGCCAGTCGTTGGCGATGTGTCCGGCGATGCCACCGCTGATGATGAGAACGAGGGTGACAACGGGGGAGAAGCCGCGTTGTGCCGAAAGCAGTCCGGCCACGCATCCGGCGGCGATCATTCCGGCCAGAATGCTCAGAACCTGATTGATTCGGAAGCGTTCCAGAGACGCACCCCCGCCGAGGCGGTTGATCCGCAGGTTCAACGTTGCGTCGGTGGTGATCCGGGATGTCACCCAGATGGTGGCGCCGAACGTGGCGGACTTGAGCAGTCCCAGCAGCCCCTCCCTGCGGGGAGTCGGCGGAGCGTAGATGTCGACCAATGATTCCTGATCACGCAGATACGGTGCGATGCGAGATGACAGCGGCGGTCGCCGCAGAGGCGGCAGGGAGAGGATGAAGACGCAGAGTGCGAGCCCGTTGAAAGCACCGAGGGCAAGGATCGTGAGCGGATCGGTCAGCGCGCTCACAGCACCTCACTGCCCTCGGCCGAGTGGCGGAACGTCGAGGAGGACAGGGACGATCCTTCGATGACACGCGGCTCCTGTGGGAGCCTGCCGATCCGCTTCATCGCCTGATATGCCAACAGCGAGACGACGAATCCGGAGGCGAGGAGAAGCAGACCGGTCTGGGAGTTGTAGGCAGCCGCTGTCTCCGGCCTGGTCGACAGGAACGCGAGCACCACCCAGGGAGCGGCCACCGCCAGACGGGCACCGTTGATCGTCCACTGCTGACGGGCGGAGAGTTCATTGCGAGTGCGTGCATCGTCGCGGACGAATTGGGCGAGTGCTCGCAGCATCGTGCCGAGGTCACTTCCGCCGACCTGCCTGGTCACGCTGAGCGCGACGACGATCCGGTCGGCCACAGGGTCGGCGCTGACCTGACGGAAGCGTTCGAGTGCGATGGCGAATGAACCGCTGGCTCGATACTCCTCGGCGAAGACCTCGAACAGGGGTCGCAGCGGTTCGGGCCCGCGGTGGGCGAGCGAACTCAGAGCCTCGGGCAGCGACAGGCCGGCGCGCACACCGGAATTGAGATGGTCGAGGGTCTCGGGCCACAGTTCGCGGCGCATCACCTGTTTGCTCCGAGCACGATGTTGGAGCAGTCTGTGCGGCAACCACGAGGCGAAGAGACCGAAGCACAAGGCGATGGCCCACGAGCCGGTGAGGACGGTGGCGACGACGACAACAACAATGAAGACGGACACGGCGATGAGAACGAGGTGGCCCGGGTGCAGCCGTGGGAAGCCGGCCCCGGTGAGCATGTCGTCGAGTTCGCGTACCCATCGTCGCTGTACCCGTCTCTTCGACTGTCTCTGCCACAGCGACATCCACAGCAGGAAGAGACCGGCGCCGAAACACGCGCCGATGAGAAGACTGAATTGGGAATAGCTCATGCGGCTTCCAGGATGGAATGGAGATCCTTGCCGATGGCGGAGAATCGTTCGCCGAGGTGGCCGAACCCCTGCCCGCGAACCAGTTGTCCCTGCGGCGAATGGAAGATCGTGTCGAGTTCGACGACGTCGCCTTCGACGCCACCGGGGACGGCACAGATCTCACCGACGAGTCGGGTCCCGTTCGGGTCACGGCGTAGGTGGACGACGACGTCGATGCTCACTGCCACGGTGGGGACGACGAACGACGAGGAGATGTTCGCCCCGGCCAGTATATAAAAGAGAATGTGCAAAGGTAGACTGGTCAGATGGGGCAACGTGGAGTGATTTACGGTCGTGCATCGAAGGACGCCAGACACACTGGCACGAGTGTGGACAAGCAGATCGAACGCGGAGAGTATTGGGCCCGGGGAGAGGGAATTGAGCTCCTTCAACCGATCCGAGATGACAATATGGGTGCGACACGAGGTTCGCGAGAACGGCCAGGTTTCAAGAAGGTCCGAGACCTTATTGAACAGCGAGCGATCGATGTCTTGATTCTCTGGGAAGTGTCCCGATCGACGCGCGATGCCACAGAATCCATGGGCCTCTTAGATGTGGCAGAAGACAACAACGTCGCCATTGCAGTCGATGGAAAGCGCTACGACCCGGCTGATGACACTGATCGAATCCAGCTGCAGTTCATGTTCATGATGGCCGACAGCGAAGGGCGTCGAACAAAGAAGCGCAATGTCGACTCTGTGACGACCAATGCTCATCGCGGAACGCCCCACGGCCGACTGCCATACGGATATCGCCGCATTTACGATTCATCCAATGGAGTCTTGCTCCAGCAGACTCCATTGGACGAAGACGGCCAACTTCTCCCCGAAGCAAAGGTGCTCGCTGAAGCTGCCCGCGATGTTCTCAGCGGAGTGCCGATCAGACGGATATGCATACAGCTCAACGAACGAGGAGTTCCCAGCCCCCGTAAGCCGCGAGCGAAGACTCTGCAGGACAGTCCTGCTGATGTGGTGACGCTCTGGGAACGTGCGTCGCTTCGTCAGCTGCTACTCAACCCCACAATTGCTGGCAGGCGTATCTACAGAGGTGAAGACATCGGACCGGCGCAGTGGGAGCCGATTATTGAGTATGACCAGTGGCTCAAACTTAGGGCGCTCCTCTCCGACCCGTCTCGGCTCACCGTCCCTGTACCCAGAGGCCCATCGCCACGTCACCTGCTGACTGGCATCGCTCGGTGCGGTGTGTGCGGGGCCCGACTCAAGGCAGCGACCAACATGAAGAGGCTGAAGAAAGCGTATGTGTGCCGACATGAGGGGTGCATGAAGGTGACGGTCACAGGGGAGAGGGTTGACGCGATGGTCGAGGCAACCGTTCTCGCTCTATTCGCCTCGTCAGGTTTTCGCAGCAGCCTCGCCTCCGCCTATCGTGATCGCGCAGAGTCGCAGAAGAATGGTCCGGACATCGGTGCCCAGATTACGGAATTGGAAGAAGAGCGAGATGAACTCGAGTCGATGCGGGCACAGGATCCGCCGATCATTTCAACGCGTGCTTACGCTGCGGAGGATCTGCGCATAGAGAAGGCTATCGACAGGCTTCGCGCCTCGGAGGTCGCCACAGTCACCTCGCCTGTGCTTCGACGGATGCTGAGAGCGACGACTCTAGAGGAGAGTTGGAAGGCTGCCGACCTCATGGACCGTCGAGAAGTCATCCGAATTCTCTTCGATGTCACCATCAATCGTCCGGAGAAGAACACCGGGCAACGATTCGACCCGAACAGGGTTGTCGTCGAGCCAAGTGCTTTCCTCCGTGACGACGTTCTACAGGGGCAGGCACCGGGTCGCTAGTCTCGGAATCAGGCTGCGTCCGAAACATTGACTTGGCTGTGCGGGGATTCCGGCTCTAGGATGTCGATGAGACGCCTGGCGATCGTTGGGCCAGGCGAGGGGAACTTATCCAGGGTGGTTGTCAGCCAGTCGTGAAAGTCATCTGAGTCGGTGATCGATTCGATGCTTGTGGTCGGGGCGGTCATGATGAGAAACCTCAAGAGTCTACAAGGTTCCGGTTCCCCGCCACGATAGTTGGGCTGTTTGACCGGCTTCCTATTCGGGAGTAGCACCCCGTGCTTCAAAGTCACGGCCCCGATGGGATCTCATCTGTAAGTAATCAATTTTACCAGCCGAGAGGCTCGATGCAAGAGAAAATGCATCGCTGAGGATGATCGGCGGAGCCGTCCGATCGGCCAAAGCATGGTGTTCAGGACGGGCTACATTCTCCATGCAATCATCGTTGTGGCATGGCCCTTATCTAGCGCTTGCCGGATGATGCGCCAATCGGACACTTTAGAGAGGAACCTATCTGGCCTTCTCGCGGCTTGGCCAGGAAGCGTTGACGTTCGTTCTTGCGCAACAGGTTAGCGGGGTCAGAGCCCCCAATCGGTTACTGTGCCATCTTTAGTGAAGAGCTTCCTTAGAAACCACACGGCTTCGTCCATTCGGCGAGATGGTCGGATTCCTCTGGGTATGACCGCACTGATGGCATTCCTCGGAATGGCGTCCGCGACAGGAATTTCGACGATCCCCGGTCCCGGGGTACTGGTCTCGTCAGGGAGGGAATAGCGTAGGGAATAACCGAGTCCGCTCGCGACCAGTGCAGTGACAGTCGCGAGATTCGCGCTAGTCCACTTAATCCGCGGTTCGACGCCGGCTGCGCGCATGAACTCGATGGACCGGTCACGGCTGGGTGGAATATCGATCAAGATTGCGGACTCATGGGCGACTTCGCTGAAGGAGATTTCTGGTCTGTCGCCGAGCGGGTGTGAGGACGGGAGCATGATTTTGAGAACAACTTCGGTGAGTTCGATGGGTTCGACTGCGTCGATGGTCTGTCGCGAGAAGACGACGGCAATGTCCAGCACCCCATTGATGAGTGCTGCCTGCAAGTCACCAGCGGAACCCTCCTGATAGTTAAACGTCACCTGTGGGTGTTCTCGTTCGAAGTGTGCAGCTAATGGCGGTACGACGTGCGGCGATAGTGATGAGACACAGCCGATCTCGAGGGGCCCTGACATCTCGGTGTCTCCAACGGTTGCCGAATGTTCGAGGTCGGCAGTCATAGCGAGAATCTGTCGCGCACGTGCCGAGAGTTCCCTTCCTGCTCGGGTGGGCACGACACCTTTGGCCCGGTTGCGAATGAGCAGATCCGTACCTAGCCGTTTTTCCAGCTGTCCAATAGCCATTGACACTGTTGCCTGAGTGACATTGACCTGCCTCGAGGCTGCCGTCACCGATCCGGTATCGATGATGGCGACGAAGTATTCGAGCTGACGCAGCGTAATGTCACTCATCAATAATTCCTATGTGCTTGTTCATAACTATTGATTCTACAAAATCGGTGATGTGAAGCACACTGGGGATTGATCGTTACATCACCGATTATGAGGGGCCGCATCAATCCATGTCTGAAGACAACAGTCCGCACGTCATCACGTTGGGGACAGCAGGCGGACCACGATGGTGGCGCTATCGTGAGCAGAAGGTTCGCGCAGGTATTTCCACTGCTGTCGTCGTCGGCGGTGCAGTCTACATGATTGATTGCGGCTACAGTGCGGGACGCCAGCTTGTCGAAGCCGGACACAGTCTCGACGCAGTGCAAGCAATGTTCTTGACCCATCTGCACTCGGACCACATCGCGGATCTCGCGTCGATCGCGATGTTCAGTACGTTCGAGATCTCAGACGAAGAGCGAGGCCCAATCACTCTCATCGGTCCGGGGGATCGAGGCACATTGCCGACGGTTTCGCCACATGCGAAGGTACCGCCTCGGCCCGTGTCCGAGCACTCACCGACGCCAGGCACCATTGAGACCTTTACCCGATTGGTTGAAGCCAATGCTACCGACCTCAACGAGAGAATCCTCGACAGCCTTCGACCATCTCCATTAGACCTGTTCCAGGCTCACGACATCGCCCTCCCCGAGGGGATCGGTTTCGAGCCGAACGAGAATCCTGCGCCGCAGATGGCTCCCTTCGTCGTGTACGAAGACAGTCATGTTCGCGTGTCGGCGATACTGGTGGACCACCCTCCGATGGCACCGGCATTCGGCTATCGATTCGACACAGATGATGGCTCAGTGGTCATCTCTGGCGATACGGCTTTTACTCCGAACATGATCGCGCTTGCCGAAGGGGCTGATCTGCTGCTGCACGAGGCCATTGACCTGGAATGGTTGACAATGAAGTTCCCCGACCCGACGAGTGCTCAGGCGCGCGCGATTCGGAGTCATCACGAACGGTCTCATACGTCGATCTCGGACGCGCTGGCTGTAGCTCGCACGGCCGACGTCGGTCAGCTGGCGCTGCATCACCTCGTCCCGGGAACATCGGGGCCCTCCCTCGAGCGGCAGCTCTCCGGCGAGACCGGCCTGAACGCTGTGGTGCCTGATGATCTCGACATCATTCCATTTGGCCAGCACCGCTAGCGCCTTGTATCCAGGACAATCAATTTGCCCCTACCAACTCTCGGAGTGACAACGATGTACACGCCCAAGAAGCCGAACTTCATCATCGCGACCCTGCCGCTGCTGACTCTCATCGGGATGGCTTTTATGTCGACCGTGTATTGGGGCGTTGGCATGCTCGTACCGATTATCACCGGCATCGCAGTTGCAGGCCTCATCGGAAAGGCACTGGGATACTCGTGGCGCGAGCTCGAGCAGTCGCTGACAGACGGCGTGAGCAAGGCGTTGCCCGCCGTGTTTATTCTGATCCTGATAGGCATGATTATCGGCACATGGATCAGTGGAGGCATTATTCCTACGCTGGTCTACTACGGGTTAAGCATCATCAATCCAAGTCTGTTCCTACCGCTGGTGTGCCTGATCACAGCGTTCGTCTCGCTCGTTTTGGGCAGTTCATTCACGTCGATCGCCACCATTGGCCTGGCCTTCATGGCGATCGGCGAGGGAATGGACATGCCAGCACCGATCGTCGCCGGAGCAGTGATCTCAGGAGCATTCTTTGGTGACAAGCTCTCACCACTGTCGGATACCACGAACGTGGCACCCGCGATGGTCGGAGAGAACCTCTTCGACCACATACGACACATGCTCTGGGACACGATTCCGGCGCTGACCATCAGCGCCATCCTCTATTGGATCATCGGCCTCAAAGTCGTCGGCAACTCACCAGCAGGAGCTGGAGACCCTGATGCAATACTTGCCGGGTTGCAGGACCAATTCACGATTCACCCACTCATACTCATTGTGGTCGTACTGGCGTTGGTCCTCATCGCTATGAGAGTGCCAGCAATTCCGGCACTCATTGTCATCGCCCTCATGGGAGCGATCACGGCAATATTGGTTCAAGGCAGGTCGCTGGGGGAGACGCTCCAGGCAATGACTGCTGGATACACCTCGGATTCTGGGCAGGGAGCAATCGATAGCCTGTTGAGCAACGGCGGTATATCGTCGATGTTCGAAACGGTCGGCCTCGTCATCGTCGCCACTGCTCTCGGTGGGATCTTGGAGAAGACGGGTATCTTCGCTGCCTTGATGGACCCACTCATTCGTCGGATCAAACGGACTGGCTCGCTCATCGCGGCAACGATCTTCGCGACATTCCTCGTCGGGTTCTCCAGCGGTGCCCAGTTCCTCGCAATCATTCTGCCGGCTCGTGGGTTCCTGGAGTCTTACAGGAAGATGAATCTCTCCCCGTTGAACCTCTCTAGAGCTGTCGAAGCCGCTGGGACTGTCGGCATCAACCTCGTTCCGTGGGGAGTGCCAGCAGTCTTTGCCGCCGGTGTGTTCGGCATCGCACCTACCCAGTTCATTCCCTGGGTTTTGTTCGCGTTTATCGTTCCATTGCTCAACATCATTTATGGCTACACAGGGTTCAGTATCAAGCGGATCACATCGTCTGAGCGATCGCAGGAGAACGAGATGTCGCGGTCGGCTGAATGAGGCTGCAGAACCTCCACAACCCGCTCGACTCCAGCTGTGATGTCGTCTCGGGGACCAAATTCGGTGTTGTGTTGGTTAACCTATGTCGCCGGACGGTATGGCGAGGTGTACAACGAGCTTCGGAGGTGGCAGACCGGATTGCGACGGGAAGGAGAGATGTCACGCGCATGCGGTCGCTGTTGATCCACACATCGGAATATTCGATTGCTCGACTATCTGCAAGATAGCTGAACTACTGAAAGCATTGCACGCGTCTACCGCAGACGATTCCCAACGCGCTCGAGACTTCTATGTTCCCGGAGCCAGGTGAAATTCTAATGAGAGGCCGACTGAGCTCGGGGAAAGCCGGCACGCCATCTGAACATCGGAAACGTTGTTCAGGTGGCCTGGTCCCTATTTAAAAGATGGGGTATCTCGACTCGAAGCTCGGCACTAGCTCAAGAACTGACCTGAGCCGGTCAACACCCGAGAAGTACTTATGAGGTTAAATGGGTGCGACCTGAGATACTGATTCTATGGCAATGTCTATTCGTGACCTCCTTGAAGATCTCAATTCTTTCTCCCTCGACAAGCGGGACAAAGGGGACCGTTTTGAACGACTGATCAAGGCATACCTGTCCAACGAGCCAGAATGGAATGCGCGGTTTGAGAACGTGTGGCTATGGCCCGAATGGCCGGGCCGTGGCAAACGCACCGACACCGGCATCGACATCGTTGCGGAACGCCGCGACGGTCAAGGGTTGGCTGCCATCCAGTGCAAGTTCTATGCTCCTGGGCAGAAGGTGCCGAAGTCAGAGATTGACAAGTTCATCTCGTCATCAGCCGGCCATCAATGGACAGAGCGTTACATCTTCGATACCGCCGCTGGTTGGACTGGGAACGCTGAGGAGACCCTCGAAGGCGTCGCGCAGCGCATCGATATCGGCATACTTGATGATGCCCGGGTCGATTGGTCGAAGTATTCCTGGTCGAAGCCAGACGACGTTGAATTGGCAACGGCTCACCAGCCCCGACGGCACCAGAAAGCGGCGATCGACGATGTTCGGCAGGGTCTAGCCGAGCATGACCGGGGCAAGATGATTATGGCCTGCGGCACTGGCAAGACTTTCACCTCGTTGAAGATCGCCGAAGAGCAAGTCGGAGAGGGCGGCACAATGTTGTTCATGGTTCCGTCGCTCCAACTTCTGTCACAGTCGTTGCGGGAGTGGATGGCACAATCGGAAGTTGATATTCGCCCCTTCGCAGTCTGCTCAGATGTCCGCGTGGGCCGTAAGGTCGATGATTCTGGTGACTTGTCGACGATCGACCTCACCGAACCTGCCACTACAGATCCTCAGAAGCTTGTGGAACGGATGAAATCTGGTCGGCATGCGAAACCTCGAATGACTGTGGTCTTCTCCACCTATCAGTCAATCGACGTAATCTCACAGGCACAGCAACTGGGCCTAGGCGACTTCGACCTTGTGATCTGCGATGAGGCGCATCGGACGACAGGGGTGACCCTGGCTGGTCAGGATGAGTCTCACTTTGTAAAGGTCCACGACAACAATTTCATCCGAAGTTCCAAGCGCCTCTACATGACCGCCACCCCGAGGGTGTTCGACGACGCGGTGACGAAGAAGGCCATCGAGAACGACGCTGTTCTGGCCGACATGAACGACGAATCCACATTCGGCCCCGAGCTCCATCGTCTCGGGTTCGGTCAGGCAGTCGAGCAGAACCTGCTCACCGATTACAAGGTTATAGTGCTGACTATCGATGAGCAGTATGTAGCCAGCCACTTCCAGGCGACCATGGCCGAGGACGGTGAGATCCAGCTGGGCGACGCTGCGAAGCTCTTGGGTTGCTGGCAGGGTCTGGCGAAGAACTATCACCGGGGTGAGGCTGACATAGTCGAAGCGCCCATGCATCGAGCAGTGGCCTTCGCCAAGGACATTAGGGCCTCGAAGACTGCGACCCGTGCATTCCCCGCCCTCGTCGAACGCGCGCTGACGGACGAGTCACGCACGATCCCTCATGACCTACACGTCCAGTCCCGCCACGTCGACGGCACCATGAGCATCCGCCAGCGCAACGAGGATCTCGACTGGCTCAAAGAAAGCGCCGAGGAGAACGTTTGCCGGGTGCTCACGAACGCCCGCTGCCTATCCGAGGGCGTTGATGTCCCAGCGCTCGACGCGGTAATGTTCCTGACCCCGCGCGGCTCTCAAGTTGATGTCGTCCAGTCGGTGGGTCGTGTAATGCGCAAGGATCCGGCAGGTGTGAAGCAGCAGGGGTACATCATTCTTCCAGTTGTCGTGCCTTCGGACATGAAGCCGTCGGAGGCGCTGAGCGATAACAAGCGCTACAGGGTCGTCTGGCAGGTCCTGCAGGCGTTGCGGTCCCATGACGATCGCTTCCATGCCATGGTCAACCAGATAGACCTGAATTCGAGAAAGAACACGAAGATCGACATTGTCGACGGTACTCCGCCTCCTGTCGGAAACGGTGATGGTGATGGAAGCGGCGACGGCCTGGACACTCCCGGTGCGTTGAACGAGCAGCTGTCTTTCGACTTCGGATTCGAGAGCTTCCGCGACGGCATGTATGCCCGCATCGTGAAGAAGGTGGGGGAGAGGACCTATTGGGAGGACTGGGCCTCCGACGTCGCCGAGATCGCCGAACGGCACATCACGCGCATCACCGGCCTGCTCCGGAGCTCTGCGCAGGCACGGGAGAGGTTCGAGACGTTCCTCTGCGGCCTGCGAGGTAACCTCAACGAGTCGATCAGCGAGGATCAAGCGATCGAAATGCTGGCTCAGCACCTCATTACGAGGCCGGTCTTCGAAGCGCTGTTCGCCGGTTACGACTTCGAAACACACAATCCAGTCGCGCAGACTATGGAAGGCATGCTCGCTTTCCTCGACGAGCACGCCCTGGAGTCCGAGAACGCCACGCTGGAGGGCTTCTATGACTCCGTCCGTCGTCGTGTGGCCGGCGTGGACAACGCCGAGGGCCGGCAGAAGATCCTCGTCGACCTGTACAACAATTTCTTTGCCAAAGCCTTCAAGAAGACCGTCGACAAGCTCGGAATCGTCTATACACCGGTCGAGATCGTTGACTTTATCCTCCGGTCGGCGGACGAAGTTCTACGTGCCGAGTTCGATCAGTCGTTGTCCGATGAAGGTGTGCACATTCTCGACGGCTTCACGGGCACCGGCACCTTCATCGTCCGGCTGCTGCAGCTGGGCTTGATTGATCCACACGATCTGGCACGAAAGTATGCCGAGGAGATCCACGCCAACGAAATCCTACTGTTGGCCTACTACATCGCGGCGGTCAACATCGAGACGACCTATGCTGATGTGGCTGCCGAGCAGGGCTTGGGACCAGGACCTTTTCCAGGGCTCGTGCTCACGGACACTTTCCAGTCTTATGAGGACGGAGACAGACAAGACCTCGATGTATTCCCGGAGAATAACGAGCGTATTGCTCGTCAGCGAGAGTTGCCGATCACCGTCATAGTTGGGAATCCGCCATATTCCCATAAGCAAAGCAGTGGAAACGACGATAACGCAAACGAGTCGTATCCACTGCTGGAAGCCGAGATTCGAAACACGTATGGAAAACGCTCAACCGCGAAAAATAAAAATGCGCTCTATGATAGCTACATTCGAGCGATCAAGTGGGCGAGCTTGCGCATTGCGGAGCGAGGGATGATTGCATTTGTCACGAGCAACGGCTGGCTTGACGGCAACACTGCGGACGGAATGCGACTCAGCCTGGCCGACGAGTTCAGCGCTATTTACGTGTTCAACTTGCGGGGTGATCAGAATGTGTCCAACTGGCGAGCCGAAGGTGGAAAGGTATTCGGAGAAGGAAGTAAGTCAGGTATCGCGGTTACAGTGCTGGTTAAGAATACTAACGCACCGGGTCTAGCTCGAATCTATTATGAACAGGTTGACGATGGGCTTACCAGAGAACAAAAGCTAGAGCATGTCATCAGGACCAACTCGATTTTATCGATGGACTCGCGTTCGATTCATCCGAATCAGCACGGTGATTGGATTAGCCACAGGACTGATAGGTTTGGGACGTATCTTCCTATATACAATGAAGCTCACACGGGAATTTTTGGTGCTCTGGTGAACGGTGTGGGGACGAGTCGAGACGCGTGGGTTTATTCTTCGGGAACAGATTCTCTAAAGCGTTCGATGGAAATAGCGTGTAGTACGTATACGGAAGCTATTGAGGGTATTGTCAGCAGAGATCCGAAAAAGATTAAGTGGTCATCGTCCTTGGAGAATACGTTCAAGCGACGCAGTCCGTTGAAATTTGACGATTCCACCCCTTACGTGGCGATGTATCGTCCGTTCGAGAAGCAGCGACTCTATCCGGATTTCTCTTGGATTCACAGGCCGCGTACTGTGCGGGAGTTTTTTCCTCGTGCGGATATCCATAATCTCTCCATCTACATCACACCTGCCGCATCTTCGAAACCGTTCAGTGCATTCATGACACCTTCCGTCCCGGACCTGAACCTTTATGGGTCAGAGAGTGGGCAGGCGCTTATGCGTTATCAATACGAGCCTATTGACGCCACTAATCGCCCCCTCGAATTTGACACCTCGAACGACGAAATTTCTGCGCCCGGTAGTTATAGACGAATCGACAACATCACAGATTTCATGTGGGAGAAATTTCGCGCGAAGTATCCGGAGCAGCAGATCAGCAAGGACGACATCTTTTTCTACGTTTACGGTCTGTTACACTCGCCCGTATATCGTGAGGAGTACGCTGTCGACCTGAAGAAATCCCTGCCGCGTATCCCGATGGTCTCAGGCTTCCGCAGTTTCACAGATGCCGGGTGTGCCCTTTCCGAACTGCATCTCGACTTCGAGTCAGTCGAACCATTCCCTCTCGAGGGTCTGGACACGCACCCTGCGGCCGGAGTTGATCCCTATGCCTTTTACTCGGTCGGCGACAAGAGGATGAAGTTCGGCAAGCCGACTGCCGACCAGAAGGCCTCCGGAGAGAAAAAGGACTTCTCGACGATCCGCTACAACGACCGGATCACTGTGTCGGGTATCCCCGAAGAGGCATATCGATACCAGCTTGGCTCACGATCTGCGATCGAGTGGATCATAGACCGATACCATATCAAGACTGATAAACCCTCGGGCATCGTCAACGACCCCAACGACTGGTCGCGTGAGGTGGGCGACCCGCGCTACATCCTGGACCTGCTCGCCCGGGTAGTGACAGTCTCAGTTGAGACGATGAAGATCGTAGACGCGCTCCCGGCGCTGGACATCATTAATACCAACAGTGACGAAGATTGATCGATGGCTTACAAGAGTCTCGTGCTGCGTCTGCTGATATCGGCACCGAGCGACGTGCCTGAGGAAGATCTGTCCGTTGTCCGTAAAACGATCAGCCAGTGGAATCTCACGTTCGGCCGAGCGATCGGATTGACCGTGCTGCCGGTGTCTTGGTCTGAACACGCAGCTACAGAGTTCGGCGATCGACCTCAGGAGATCCTCAATGGACAAATCGTGGAGGAGTCCGACCTGGCGATCGCACTTTTCTATGATCGGCTGGGTACACCAACGGGTGAAGCTGCGTCAGGTACAGCGGAGGAGATCAAGGTCCTCGTCGAGGCGGAAAAGAGCGTTGGGGTGCTCGTGAACACTTGCGCGCGAAAACCTCTTTCCGGCTCTGCGCTGGGTGAGCGGCAACCGCTGACCGGGTACCTGGAAAAGCTACGTGAGCACTGTCTCGTCTTCGAATACGTTGGCGCAGGCGAACTCGTTGGTCACCTGAACAACTTTCTCAGCCGAGCAACCGCCCAATTTCAGCGGGGAGTAGAAGAGTCCAAAGATGAGGACCCGCGGGAAGTGGACCCTTCTGAAGGGGTCTGGCCGATGGCTGAGGTGCGAGAGACCACGAAGACTGATAGCAAAGGCCGCATCAAGACTCAACGCAAATGGTCTCTGGTGTTGCGCAATACATCTCGCGGACCGGCTTCTGAAGTTGACTTCACGTTCGAAAATCTGCCGGAAGAGTTGCTCTTCGACGTGGCACGGGAGGATGCGCAACTCGGCACGATCCCACCGGGCGGAGAAGCACGATTCCCGCTCTTTTTAGCCTTGGGCTCTCCTAAGGGGGTCGACTGCGAAGTGAGTTGGACTGACGCGAAAGGAGTTGCCCGGGAGACAAGGGCAACCGTTCGAACTTGACTGGCGAGCTATGGCAATATTGACCATGAGATGAACGGGACACTCTCGAGTATTGCCTAGTTGCGAAGTGAGTTCGTTGCCTGGATCAATTGCACAGGTGGTTCGTATTCACGAGCATAAGTGTCGACAATGGAACCGCTATGGTCCATGAACTCTTCAATCTCTGCGTCGCCCCCAAATCCGTGGCTTTCCAGTAGCGCGTTCAGCGCTAGGTGGTCGGGAGGCGTGGCGTTTGCGGAGAGGCGGATTGCTCTAATTGGGAGTGGCTCATCGCCAGGGCTATTCTCGCCCCATGCGTTTGCGGTACCCAATGCGACATAAGGCGTAATGCCATATTGTCCTGCGCGGAATCTCCACATGTCTGGGTTGTCGGTTTGGCAGACGACGCGAGTCTCGCGCTCATCTTTGAAGGCCGAACTTTTCACTTGGGAATACATGTATTGCAATGCTGCTGACAAATCGCCAATCTGATCCCCTTTGTCGGTGTTCTGCGCAGCGGATCGGATTCTGGCTGCGTATTCGTCTGGAAGCTCCGAATCCTGCTCGCGATAATCAACTTTGTTCCACGGTTGTACGCGTCCGGATGATGTGAGGCTATTTCTCGGCGGAATTACACCGAGGGGGCATTTGGGATCCAGTCCAATTGCAAAGCTGACTGAGCCTTGGGCATAGTTGCGCCACAGCGTCAGTTCGTCCCCTTTTTCAGATCCACATAGGAGAAAATGATTCCCGTCAGGAACTCTCGTGATCTTCAGTCTTGAGATCCCCTCGTACTGCTGATTCATGATCTTGACCATTTCTCGTTCGTACGAGTTTAAGACGTCATCGTCTGCGATGAACTTGTCGAGGGGATCGGCCATAAGAGCCCCCTCCAGCGTGTCGTTCATGAATTGGAAATGAGTGGCCCACAATTGTTTACCCTGGATGATCCCCAACAGGCCGCCGGCGTCCGTGTAGTGCCATACAAGCCCGTCTGCGTCTGTTGTACTCATAAAATGCCTCTTCTGATTCGACAGCATGATCATCCAGGTAACGGTGGTGTGTTCATGATCCTAGCTAAGACGTTCTACACCCGTCCCGTGTCTACTTTTGAAGGCTAATCCCATGCACGCCTGCAGAGGTCGGGTCTGCATGTAACTGGGCGAGTTGATCGCGTCGGGACACGCGCACTCCGCCCCGTCAAACCATGATCCAGTCCCGCAAGTCGTTCAGATGACGTCTTACACTGTCCATGGCTCTTGGCCCCCGGGCTCGTCGACAGGTTGTCGTAGTCCGGATTGTCCACGGCCTATTCGTCGGCGCTTTCCGAATCTGACGCCCCTTTGTCTTACGCAGAGGCTCTATAGCGCAGTGGTATCAGCCATGGATGATTCGAACGCCTGTTTCAATTGTGATCCGATCAGCCGTCGTGCCACATTCGCGTCCTCGATGACACCGCCGATGTAGACGAACGGGTGAACTTGGCCCTTAAACCGGACCGCCGTGACTGAATTGCCTGCTTCTGACATGGCCAGTGCGTATGCCTCACCTTCATCTCGCAGCGGATCGCATTCTCCGGTGATGACGGTCGCCGCGGGCAGGTCAGTAAGGTCTGGTTGGAGCGCTGGGGACAGGCGAGGCTCTGAACTATCAGATTCGCCGACATAGTTGGCGTAGAAATACTGAAGGTCGCGACGAGTGAGGAAATGTTCATCGGCGAATTCGCGATGGCTGGCTGTTTCCATCGTCGTGAGATCCGTTGCGGGGTAGATGAGGACCTGGTGGATAAGTCGTGGTTGATGCCCGCGCAACTTCTGCGAGACGACTGCAGCCAGGTTTCCGCCAGCGCTGTCGCCGGCGACAGCAACGCGGTCGGTATCGACGTCGAGTCCTGATTCGCCGGAGAGAACGGTCTTTGTCACGGTCAGCACATCGTCGAGCGCGGCAGGGAACGGGCTCTCCGGTGCAAGACGGTAGTCAACGCTGATACCGATTGCTCCAGCGGCCGCTGCGATATCTCTCACGGTGGTATCCGCAAGCTCGAGGTCACCGATGGTCCATCCGCCGCCATGGAAATAGAGAAAGGCTGGAGATGGAGATGGACCATCGAAAGGGATGTAGATTCTGACTGGTATTCCGGCGATGACGCGGTTCTCGACCTTGGTGAGGTCTTGACGATCGCCAGTCAATGGCACTGCTTTTGTGAGATCGGCACGGTTCTGATCCGCGGATTGGGTATCGAGCGGTGGTGCACCGGCTGTGAGATCGAGGAACTTCTGTGCGTCAGGATGAACTGGCATCAACTACGCCTCCATGTCTGTCTTCGATGAGCCTCTTTGCCTACGAGCAACAGTACACTTCAGGTGCTCTAATTCTTAGATCCGATTTCGCAAGAAGTAGTGTAGAGGCTCTGATTGCACCGTCCGGCTTTCGCGTCTGGCCAGTTCCGACTTCGGTGCGATTCCGAACCTTGGCTACTTCCAGTCAGTCCGATCCGGTGCACCGGCTTCCAGCCATTTTCGGGCGTCGTCGATCCCTTTCTTTCCCCAGAATGCGACGTAGTTCAATGCGTGAGTGCGCGCGCTCTCGCGTTTGCGCACGTCTCGAACCGTCCAGTTCTCGATCGCGTTGAGATAGTAGGGCGAACCTTTGCTCTTCCACTCTGATACTCGACGCGCATCCTCTTCGTTGGTGGCGTCGTACCAGTGCGGTCCATGCGTCCAACTTCCATTGAGCTCGATGAAGAGGTCGCGAGAAGGAATGTAGAAGTCACAGGCCCACGGGTATCGATCAGGATCGCGAAACTGGGCCTTAACGTCGTCAGCGCCGAAGTGCCCGATGAGCAGCTGGTGCAGGTCTCGTTCTGGCTGCGAGTCCCGCCACGTTCCATTCGCTCGCTTGACAGAAAGCGCCCTAACTACGTTTTCGGGCTCCGCCCACCACCGGGACATCTTACGGCCGTACTCGGCGTTAGCCTCAGGAGAGTAGTCCTTGGCCTGTTGCATGAGGGCCAGGCGCTCCTCAGTCATGGCCGCTTGTAGCGGCCCCCGGCGCTCGGGCCGCTGATTGTGGTGGTCGACGCCGTAACGATCTCGAGAAGTCTCTCTGATCTTGGCCCGGATCGACTTGAGCTGAAGCGGATTGTCGACGCCGTAGCGCGATTGGACCGTCGCGCGGAACGTCGCGGCATCTCGGGCGCGAAGCTCAGGGTCCGAGTGTCGCGCACGAACAGTGGCCGCCCGTTTGGCGTTGGCCTCTGCGGAATGGGCTTGCTCGACTGAACGACTCGCGCGCTCCCGCATTGCGCCCTTCTCAGCGCGCTGAAAGCGATCAATCTCGCCGAGAGCTGAGAACAGTGCGCGCAGGGCTGGTAACGAATGTCCGAGCCCCAAGGCATCCAGCAGGCCGTCCCTCTTCAGTTCGCCAGTGGAGAATTGTGAGAGCACCTTGTCAATATCGGTAGGCGAGACGCGTTCGCTGACGTGTGCGGCCGAATACTCGACCCGATCAATGCCGCGGGTTTGGTCTCGTGCGCGCGACCTGTTCCCTCCGAGATCGACGCCGGTTAACGACTCAACCGCGGCTCGATCGAAGCCGCGGCAGGCTAGGTCGGCTGCGCTGTTTTCTTCGAAGAGGCCATTGAAAACTGCCAGTGGTGCATACCGCTCGCGTTTCGGGTTTCGGCCGATGGCTTTGAATACCGCGCGGAGCCGGCTGGATGCGTGGGGTTCGGAGCTTCGAAGTCCCAAGCCCTGCAAGACATCGAGGTGCGCAGCGCCGGCGATGTACCGGTCCACTGCGCGATCGACACCCTGCCGTCCCAGGCGTCGAATCACATGGCATGCTGCGTAGTCGACTCGAACGATACCTGCAGTCTCAGACCTGAGTCTTCTGACCTTGTGCCCAACGTCGGTTCCTGTGGCTTCGAGTATCTCTCGACGATTGAATCCGCGCAGTGCGAGATCGACGGCGGAGCCCTCCTCCGACAGTGTGATGGGCGACGGCTGCGGTTCCATTGTCATCGATCTCCTTTGGGTTCTTCTCAGTGGCTGCTCGCGCGTCCACGGATCAGTCGGTCCACCACTCGTCCTCCGGGACGTCTGAGTCATCCTGGACACTCGCATCATAAAAGCTGAGCGGTGACCATCCGCCGAGGGCCTCGGGGGAGAGGCAGACTGAGCAACAGCACAGCCCGAACTCGAGGCACTGCAGAAGCAGGTTCATGTCATGGCCGGTGTGCCAGTCACCTGTTGTTCGGTCTCTTCCAGGCAGAGCGCCGCAATACGGCAGCAGGTCTCCGAACTCCAGGTATCCATTTCCTGGATTGTTATAGAGGTGGTGAACCACATCGTGTCGGTTAGTGGAAGTCATAGCTTCCATTATCGCATGGAACATTGGATCTGCCTACGGGTACTGCTGTGCAGTTCTCTCGGCTCGGCGGTGGTGTCGTGATCGATGAGAAGTGTTAGTGCCAGTTCTCGCAGACGGCTCCTGCCGCGGATGGCTAGTTGATAGCAAGGAGGGAAGTCGCCGGCACAGCCAGCTTGACGGCCAGGTCATCGACCGAATCGAGTGAGAGATTTCGCTCGCCGCGCTCGATGCCGGCGTAGTACCGAGGTGTGAATCCGAGTTCCTCAGCTATGGCCTCCTGGGTGAGGCTTCGAGCGTTGCGTAGTGCGCGCAACTGCGATCCAAGTATGGATTTCAATGCTCTTTCGGTCATCGTTCCAGACTTTCTAGTAGAAGTGATCGCGACCAGGTAGTTATAGCTTCTAGTTGAGGGTAGATTTGAGGGAGTGCGGTAGAAAATGCGTGTCAGTGGGAAGGCATGTAGGCAGCGGGACGAAGGGAAGGGGCGTTATGAGCATTCGCCGAGACGACGCGTTCGAGGGGATCGTCGACGAAGCGGTGTCGACCAAGGAGCGGGCGGAGATGTCAGCGTCTGCGCAGAGGTTCGCCTTGATCTTCTGGATTCGAAAGAGCGTTTTGGCCGAACACCGCCGGCTGTACTTGTACGCCGATGAGCACCCAGAGGCCGCACAGGAACTGGTCGACCCGTCGATTCGTCTTTCGGAGAGGGCTAGATCCGAACGTTCGTGGAACTTGCCTGCCGGATGGGTACGTATCATCAACGGCCTGCATGCGGATTTGAGTTGTCTGCTCGGTGACTACGAGGTGGCGTACGTTGGTCAGAACGCGGGCGGTCTGCGGTTTCGCACGTCCCCAATCGCCAGGGGAGGGGCTGCTGAGCGAATCGGCGTGGCCAGGGCGGACTCGATGGCGGTGTGCACGGTTTGTGGGGGAACGGCCAGGATTGAGACGCCGCCGCGGTCGGCGACGAGGTGCCCGCGGCACCCAAGCTCGCGTCCGGACAGGATTGTCGGCGCAATCGCGCGTCCCCCGGGCTGGACCATGAAGGGGTGACCAATACATGAGTAAGCACATCCGCATCGTCGTTGCGCAGGCTGCGTTGGTCATTGATGGGCGGCAGCGCGGGCCTATGCTGCGCGCGTGAAGGGTGGGCTGTACTGTTGCCCGGGCCGGCCGCTGGGCCGTGATCAGTCATAGCCTCACCATGCGCGATGGGAGCTGGCCCATGCCTGTTCTTACCGCTCTGCTTGCCTGTCCTGCGGTCGCCAAGCTCAGTTGTTCGTGCCCTGTGGTTCGATCGTCACCAGCAGCTCGGTCGGCGGCACGTCCAGACCACGCGCGAGTTTGACGATGGTGTCGAGGGTCGGGTTGCGCACTCCGCGTTCGATGCCGCTGATGTAGGTGCGGTCGATCTCGACGTGATGGGCGAATTCTTCCTGCGAGACCCACCCGCTTTCCTTCCGCAGTTCGCGGAGACGATCACCGAAAGCACGGCGATGAACAGGAATGGTCATCTACTAAGCACAACGTTAGGATGACTAAAGATCCACGGACTATGAGTCACATAGTTGAATACTGTCTATTGCAAACCGCCACAGGGGGCACAGAGCGTATGACCACAACCATGACGACTAGGACCGCTACGCGGGTCGCATCCGCTGCGGCTCTGGCTCTGTCAGCGATGCTGGCACTCAGTGCCTGCGGGGGAAGCGACGACGCCAAGGACGGCTCTCAGACTGAGGGGGTCGGTGACAACTCCGAGTCGAATCCCGGGAGCAGCAAGACCTGGGAATACGATTTCAGCAACACGCGCGTTACCGACGATAATGATATTGACCCAGTAGCTGCAGGATCCAGCACCTTCACCGTCACAATCCCCGATGAGCTCAAGGCCGCCAAGCCGAGCAGTGCCAAGACCTGGCTTGTCGACAGCTACAACGTCACAACCAAGGCTTTCGACTCCGGGATCTGCCGTGCCGATGTCACGGTCAACTTTGCCTCCGGTGGCCAGCAGGCGATCACCACCCCGGGACTGAGCTCACGCAGCGGTGTCGAGTTAGTGAGTGGACGTCTAATGGGCGTCCGCTACGGAACAACCGTAGACAAGGTGCCCAGCGATGACGAGCTCGGCACGCAAGGCGGTCTGTTCCTCACCGAGGACTACTCGAAGATCGCGATCGTGAACGACTGCTCAGGGCCCGAGGACCAAGCCGCTTTTGTCGACCTCCGGTTCCCCTACCTCAAAGACGATGGCGACGACGACTACATGGCAGAGGCTGGCGTATCTGTGTATCAGGGTGGTCAGTCGGGCGCAGCTGGTGCGACCACGATGATCACCGGCTCCACCCAAAACGTTGACATTTCGGTCAGTGGAGACTGGGTGGCTGAAGACCCCGAGGAGGAGTGAACCTCACGCCAACCAGACACAACAGAAGCTCCCGCGGTCATCATGACCGCGGGAGCTTCATTGAACTTGCAAGAAAAGTAGAACCCCGGCGACATCATTCCGAGGAACGAGGGGTCATCCGGGGTGTTCAAGGATCATTTTGCCACAGTCGCTGGCATCTCGCACCGCCGTCCTGCGCTCGATGACTATCCAGTCGAACTGACTGGCCTCGAGGATGCGTGGGGATAGGGGGCTCCGGCAACAACGCCATAGTGGCACCGGCCTGGGGCGCAGTGCTTGGACTATTCTGAGAAGATGTTCTCGACGATGAGTCCAGTATGAGCACGTGCGCGGTTGTTTGGTGCGACCGATCCGCGATGGCGCGTGGCCTGTGCAAGCGGTGCTATGCGCGGTACAAACGCGGGCTCGGCCCGAACGAGACGAGACAGTACGCGACTTGGGAAGCGAAAGAGCGGGTGCGGTACGAGGCTACCCAGCGTCGTGAGGCTGGTGAAGGTATCGCTGACATCGCAGTTTCTCTGAGTATCAACGAATCGACACTGGGCAAATGGTTTCGAGGGCGGGGAGTGCGGCCTGCAGGCGGGAAGTTCGGGAAGTCTTTGGCGCAGAATCAGTGGAAGCGGTGGACTCGCGATGATGCTGCTATTGCGTATACGCGCACGGATCTGTCGATCGCGAAGCGTGCCGAACTCCTGGGCCGGTCATACACTGCAGTGGCTGGATTCGTCCGCGACTACAGGAAGCGACCTGGCGACCCCTATGGAATCCAGTAGAGAAAACTGGCGGTCCCATGGTCGTACCTCAGGTTGTCCGGACGTCTAGTTAGAATCCCCTAGGAACCATCTCTTTGGTCTTTAAGCGGCTCATGTGCTTGGTGTTGGCGTGGCTGAGTATACGCGCATAGCACAACAGTCGTGTGCGGCCTCGTTCTAAGTCGATATGCCCTCTGCCATTGCAGGAGGCGTAGCCAATGCCTCGATGGGTAGTCGGCCATCGATCGCTCGCACGTCACATCATCGCCCGGAGGTGTTTCGTGGTCATGCGTCGGAATGGAATGGGCGTTCAGTCCGACCACTTCACGTTTGAAGACAACGTTGGTCGTGGGGGAGGATCTGCGGCGGCTTCCCGTCGCAATACAAAGGTCGAAACTTCCATTGCGTTTCATTGCATCCATATGTATACAATGGTATCCCGTCGGCAAGGGTGTCGGCGCTGGATCACGGTTAGGAACATAAGAATGGTTCAACACGATGTAGTGATAGACCGGTCTATGAAACGACGGGTAGTACTGTCATCCTTTTTCGGGACTGCAATCGAGTGGTACGACTTCTACCTCTATGGCACTGCCTCTGCACTCGTTTTCAACGCGCTCTTCTTCCCCGACTTCGATCCGCTCGTGGGTACGATCGCCTCCTTCGGCACATTTGCTGCGGGATTCTTGGCACGTCCGATCGGCGGGATCGTCTTCGGACACTTCGGCGACCGAGTCGGAAGAAAGGCGATGCTCGTATGGAGCTTGACGGGGATGGGCACGGCGACATTTCTCATCGGTCTCATGCCTGGCTATGCGCAGATTGGCGTTGCAGCCCCCATTCTATTGATCGCATTTCGCCTATTGCAGGGATTCGCTGTCGGAGGAGAATGGGGCGGTGCTGTACTGATGTCAGTCGAACACGAAGAGGAAGGCAAACGCGGTCTCGCCGGCAGCTGGACTCAGGCAGGGTCCCCTGCCGGTCTAGTTTTGTCCACAGTCATTTTCGGGGCGGTCAGCCTGATGCCGCAGGAAGCCTTTATGTCCTGGGGCTGGCGCATCCCGTTCCTGTTCAGCGCGGTCCTTGTACTAGTGGGTCTCTTCATCCGCCTCAAAATTGTTGAAAGCCCGGAATTCAACGCCGTTGCAGAAACAGATACGAAAGCGCCTGTGCCAGTGCTTGAGGCGATTCGCAAGCATCCGCTGAACATCTTGCTAGCGGCGGTGATGTGCCTCGCCCCGTTCGTCAATTTCTACCTGTTCGCGACGTTCATTCTTACCTATGCCACGACGGAACTTGGGTTCGACCGGAGCTTTGTCCTCGTAGTAGTTGCGGTAGCCGGATTCGTCGAGATCTTCACTATTCCTGCGTGTGCTGCGCTGTCGGATCGAATCGGTCGGCGCAAGATATTCCTCACCGGCGCAGTCCTCTTCGCTCTCTATGCCTACCCGTTCTTCTTGATCAACGACGCGATTCCAACGAAGGCAACTTTCGCGATATCGGTGTTCGTTGGACTCGCACTAATCCACCCGTTCATGTATGGGCCTATGGCGACTCTCTTCGCGGAGCTGTTCCCACCGCAGATCCGATACAGCGGAGCATCACTGGGATATCAGATTGGAGCAATTTTCGGCGGGGGCTTCGCACCGTTGATCTTGACATCATTGTTGGCCACAGGACTCGGGGCAATCGCGACCATCCCGCCATACATGATTTTGGTCTCAATCCTCACATTCATAGCTGTATGGTCTGCGACTAAGCCAGGTCGGCGGTATAAAGCGGTGAACAATACGGAGGACTCAATATCGTGGTGACTTCCTTGAACGACGAATTCCTCACGCTTCTGACGCTAAGTGACGATTTCGATGAGTCAATCCAGGAAGACGAGGAGTTATCGTCTTATCTCCCTAGCCGTACCGTTACTATCGGAATGCTTGGCACGGATGACTACGGGGCAGTCAATGGCATCGTTGTGAGAGCTGATGTAGACGGCGTGCGAATCTATCAACAAGGTGAGATTCGGCCTGCTGACATGCCGGACACATCAATGCACGCACACGTCTCGAGTTGGGATGAATGCCTGAAAGAACGGCCGAAGCCGCGATACCATCATTTTCTCGCGATGCTGATGCGCGTTGAGGGGACTCGAATCGGCGGAGACGAAAGGGCTTTCGCCCAGCATGCTCATATTGCGCGCCGCCTTATTGAGCTTGCGCGCGAAGTGGTGAACGGAAGAAGGAGCCTGCCCGCGCCGGCAATGCTTGATCGATCAGCGATCAGTGGTCGGTATGTCAAGATCTCGGCGGCGGGCCAGAGAGTTGACCTTCATGTCGAAGAGTGCGGAGACAGATCCAAACCTCCATTGCTGATCCTTCACACGGCCGGTGCTGATTCTCGACAAGCACACGCGATCATGAGTGATTCAGCTGTTCTAGGACGTTATCGAGCAGTCGCCTTTGATATGCCCGGGCACGGTAGCTCGGAGTGTCTAGAGCACAGCTTCGGTGCTTGGACACTGACGACGGAGCTGTATATAGAAATCATCGAGGCCGTCATCGTCGCACTCGGTTTGGAACGGCCGATCCTCATCGGAGCTTCGATGGCGGGTGAAGCCTGCCTGGCGATGGCCATTCACGATTCGCAACTACTTGGTGGAGTGATCGCGTGTGAAGCATCGGAGCGCGTCCCAGGTCGGACTACTCAGTGGCCCAAAGAGCCTGGGGTCAACTCCATGATCTTCACGGCGGAGTGGATCGATGGGCTCATCGGTCCCGACGCGCCGGTAGAGCAGCGGCAGCTAATTCGGTGGCAGTACTCGCAGGGCGGCTACGGCACCTTTTCTGGAGACATTGACTTCTACTCCGGTGATTGGGACGCCCGAGGACAACTAGGCCATATCGATACTGATGAATGTCCGGTCGTCATGCTCACCGGTGATTACGACTATTCGTGCACTCCGGAGATGTCGGAATCCACTGCAGAACAGATCGAGGGTTCAATCTTCTGGACCATGGCTGGTCTCGGCCACTTCCCAATTTGTGAGAACCCAGAGTTATTCTCGCCTCACCTCACCAAGGCTTTGGAAATAATCGAAAGGAAAACTCATGGTTGAAACGCGTATGCTGATCGCCGGCCAACGAATACCTCTGGATCAGCAGCGGTCGATTCCCGTCACTAGCCCAATTGATGGCCGAGTACTCGGGCACGTGTCCGACGCGTCCCCGGACCAAGTCACGGATGCCATAGTCTCTGGCGAAGTGGCATACGCCACGTGGCGTAAAGTCAGCGGCGTAGAGCGTTCTCGGCTCATGAATCGTCTCGCTGACCTCATCGAGGCAGAGGCTGATGCCATCGCCCGGCTTGAGACTCTTGACAATGGAAAGCTACTTCGGGAAACCAAAGCACAGGCGCTCTTTGCCGCAAGGAACTATCGCTATTTCGCAGGAATAGCAGACAAGCTGGAAGGACGGACTGTCCCGCTCGATTCATGGGAGACCTTCGATTACACGCAGCGAGAACCGCTGGGCGTGGTCGCGTTGATCACCGCGTGGAACTCGCCTATGCAACTTCTGGCGAACAAGTTGGCACCGGCACTTGCCGCAGGCTGCACAGCCGTCATTAAACCTAGTGAGATCGCGCCACTTTCGACGCTGGAGCTTGGCAGGCTCATTTCCGAGGCAGGATTTCCGCCTGGCGTGGTCAACATCATCACAGGTGGTGTCGAGGCCGGAGTCGCGCTGACGTCAAGCTCCCGCCTTGGGGGGATCAGCTTCACCGGATCCGTGGCTACGGGCCAGGCGATTGCACAGGCTGCCTCGAGGACACTGGTACCAGTGACTCTGGAGCTTGGCGGCAAGAGTGCAAATATTATTTTTGACGACGCAGATCTCGATCGAGCGGTTCCTGGCGCAGTGGCAGGGATATTTGCCGCCGGAGGACAGACCTGCATCGCCGGATCACGCCTCCTAGTGCACAGTGACGTCGCAGAGGAAGTTGAAACAAGGCTGGCTGACGTGGCAAAGAACATTCAGCTTGGTGATCCATTTGATGAGTCGACCCAGATGGGTCCCGTCGCTTCTGGTAGCCAACGCAGTCGAATCCTCTCGATCGTCGAAGAAGCTAGGAAGAACTCGCGCCTGCTCGCCGGGGGGTCGACGCCTAGTGATGCAGTGCTGGATGGCGGGAGCTACGTTAGCCCGACTGTCTTCGCCGACGTCGACCCGGCATCGTCCCTCGCTCAGGAAGAGGTATTCGGCCCAGTCCTCGCGATCACTCGATTCGATACGGAGGAAGAAGCGATTCGCATTGCGAACTCGACCGAATTTGGACTCGCCTCAGGATTATGGACTACAGACTTGACCAGGGCTCACCGCGTCGCCCGTGAACTTCTAGCCGGTACTGTCTGGGTCAATACCTATCGGTATTCCGCCGCACAGGCCCCCTTTGGGGGAGTCAAAAAATCTGGCTTCGGCCGAGAACGAGGGCTGGAAGCGATCGATGCGTACCTGCGTACGAAGAATGTTCTCATCGACCTTTCTGGCGAAATCAGGGACCCGTTTGCCATCCGCTCGTAAGCCACAGTGGACGTTCAAAAACAACGCTCAGCGAAAGGAACCAATATGTCTGCAACCACCTCTCAGGGTCTTGTAGGACTAGGGCAGATGGGTCTGACTATCTGTCAGAGAATGGCTGCCGCCGCCGAAGTTATAGCCTTTGACATCAGCGTTGAACGGCGAGCCCTTGCTGACAGCATTGAAAGCACCACGACCACCGATGAATTGAGAAGGATTGCTGACTGTTCGCGCATCATACTTTCATTGCCGACGCCCGCCATTTCACGGGCGGTCGTGGGGGAGCTGGCACCGCACCTTGACTCGGGAACGATCATTATCGAAACCAGCACCGTCCTTCCTTCGGACGTTCGTCGATTAGCGAAAATCGTCGAACCGTACGGGGCTCGTGTCTTTGACGCTGCGATTTTGTCTGGTGTCTCCCAGATGTCGTCTGGGAGCGCAACAATCTTGCTTGGCGGTCCGATCGACGTGATCGATGAAGTGACCGACATACTATCGGCGATCGGACCCGGGGGCACACAACACTTCGGCCCCATCGGGTCAGGCATGGCAGCAAAGGTTGTCAACAATGGAGTCGCGCATGCAGTGATGGTGGTTCTCACTGAAGCTTTTGCAATGGCCCGGTCGCAGGACATCGATCTTGCACAGATCACCGAAATGCTGATGCAGGCCGATGGTGGGCTCAAACGCCCACTCGAACATCGAATAGCAGATCGTGTTGCGCGCGGCGATTTCGCGGGCGGGATGCCGCTTGACGCGGCTCGGAAGGATTCAACCCTGGCGCTAGCTCTAGCGCAGGAAGGCGGTGTTCCGCTATTCGCGACACAGGCTGCCCACACGGTGTATGAACTTGCAATGGCAGATGAACTGGGCCGAGAGGATTACGCCAGCGTTGCGATGCTGTGGGAGAAATGGACTGATCGAGATCTGCGGTTCGGAGATGACCAGTCATGAGAAAAGCAGACGACGGTGTCTATGCACTGCGGTACGCCACTCGCGAGTCATCGGTGCGCGGAGAACACTTCTACGGCCATCCTGAGGATTGCATGGGTCCGTGGCCGATTCACTATTACATCTGGGCCATCCTCGACGGCGATACCACCGTGGTGGTGGACACCGGGTTTACACGGGAAGAGGCGACTCGACGAGGTAAGCGGCATTATGGCGAGTCACCAATTGAACTCCTTGACGTCCTCGGGGTCGATCCCAGCGACGTCGAGCACGTAGTGCTGTCTCATCTGCACTACGATCACACCGGTTTCGTTGGAGCATTCGACTCAGCTCGTGTCCACGTACAGCGTGCTGAACTTGAGTTTTGGCGTTCAGGGATGGCCTGCAGAGGTGCCTATGAACATCTACTCAATCGCAACGATCTCGATACGATCGGTCGTCTCGAAGCCGAGGGACGACTCAACGTGATCGAAGGAGACTGGACAATCGAGCCTGGCATTTCGCTTCACCTGGTCGGGGGCCACACATCGGGTACCCAAGTCGTCCGCGTCTCGACGTCCGATGGGCCCGTCCTACTCGCCAGCGACGCCAGTCACTTTTACGCCAACATCGAGGAGGACAAGCCCTATGGGGTCGTCCACGAACTTCCGCTGATGTACACCGCATTTGACCGCCTGAATGAACTCGCCGGTAGTCAGGGGGTCGTTGTGCCTGGCCATGACCCACGTGTGGCTGAGCGCCATCAGCCATTGCCCCATTACGACGAAGCAATAATCCGGCTCTTGCCGGCGAGTCTTGAGGAGAAGAAATGAAACAGACGATCAATGCCGATGTCATTGTCATCGGTGGCGGCAACGCAGGATTCTCTGCCGCACACGCCGCTGCGGAACGAGGGCGAAAGGTCGTCGTGATTGAACGAGGAGATGAATCCAGCGCTGGGGGAAATAGCTACTACACCGCTGGGGCTACTCGATTTCCACACGAAGGTCTTGAGAGCCTCCTAGACATAGTCGAGGCCGATGAACGGCACACGCGGACAGAGGTGCCACCTTACAGCGCGGAAGAATATGCTGGCGATCTCAGAAAGGTGACGGAGGGCCGCGGCGATCAAGAGATGGCAGACGTACTCGTTCACGAAGCGTCAGATACGGTCCGATGGCTGCAGCAACTGGGACTCAAATACCGGCTTATGTATGAACGGCAGGCTTACCAACGACCCGACGGTTCCTACTTATTCTGGGGTGGGCTTCATGTGGGAAACGTCGGTGGTGGAGAAGGGCTCATTCGTGACCACACTGATGTCGCATTGAAGCTGGGCGAGCAAATAGTCTATGGGGTGACCGCGACCGACCTGATCACGGAGGACGGTCGTGTTATCGGGGTACGTGGAGAGTCCGTCGAGGGTGATGTTGAGGCCTACGGTGAAACAGTGGTCATAGCTGCCGGTGGCTTCGAATCCAGCCCAGCGTTGCGACAGAAATATCTCGGCGACGGGTGGGAGCACGCGGTTGTGCGCGGCACGCCGAACAATACCGGTCGCATGATTAAGGCAGGGCTCGACGTTGGTGCGGCGAAAGGCGGTGATTGGTCAACCTGCCACAGCGTGCAGTGGGATGCGTGGAACGAAAACAATGCATCGAACCGGGAACTGACCAACCGTCTCACCCGCCAAGGGTACCCGTTTGGCATCCTCGTAAACAGGGCTGGAGAGCGCTTCCTCGACGAGGGCGCGGACTTCCGCAACTATACCTATGCCAAGTATGGAAGGGAGATACTCAGGCAACCCGGATCGATTGCATTCCAGATATTCGATGCTGATCTATGCCCCTTGCTGCGCGCGGAAGAGTATGAGATGCCCGGGATATCCGAGGTCCGGGCGGACTCCATCGACGAACTAGCCGAGAAACTGGGCATACCCGGCGAGAAGCTCGTGCACACCATTGACGAATACAATGGCTCGGTCGACGTGTCCCGCACTTTCGACCCGACGATCAAAGATGGAAAAGCTGCCAGGGTAGAGCCTCCGAAGAGCAACTGGGCGGCACCGATCGCCACGGGCCCTTTTTTCGCCTATCCGGTTACATGCGGAATCACCTTCACCTTTGGCGGACTCAAAGGTGATCTTGACGGGCGAGTGCTTAAGAACGACGGTGAGCCCATTCCCGGACTACTAGCCTGTGGTGAAGCTCTTGGCGGGCTCTTCAGTGTGAACTATCCAGGTGGTTCGGGATTGGCAGCGGGAGTGGTGTTTGGAAGAAGGGCCGGCGCGATAGCCTAGATACTTAACACTGTCCAAGGAGAATTGAGAGGTTCAGAATGGAGGAGGCCCGTTGAAGAGCTCGGTATATGACCAGATTAGAGAAGCGATACTCACTGGTGAACTCGCTCCGGGCCAGACCCTTTCCGAGAACGCTCTCGCAGAGCGGTTCGGTGCCTCGCGAACTCCAGTTCGCGAGGCGCTGCATCGTTTGGAGACTGAGCAACTTCTTGAGCGAGCGAGCCGCAGCGTGCACGTGCGTGAAACCAGTCCTGAAGAGATCCTCGACATCTACTATGTGCGGATCTCATTGGAAGGGGCCGCGGCCAAGGGTGCCGCCGAGCGTGCAAGTCAGCTTGATATTGCGCGTCTCAAGGTCGCCGCACAGAACTTGAAAGATGCTACGTCACCCGCCGAGCGAGCGCTAACCAACAGGCTATTTCACGAGGCGATGTGGGCAGCGAGTCACAGCCCCACTTTGATTGATCTATTAGAGCGCCTGAATGTTCATCTCGTCAGATACCCGCGGACGACCTTCGAGCGCGAGGAGCGCTGGCGTGAAGCGATTCAAGAGCATGACCAGATCCTTGAATCTGTTATCAATCGTGATGGTGAGAGTGCTCGACAGCTTGCCGAAGATCATATGACCGCGGCACGAGAAGTTCGCTTACAGATGATGACTGAGATGCCGAAAAGCTGAGAAGCCTCGACTCAGATTGGCCACAAGACTGGAAGTTGTCTCGGCCAGCGTGAATCTGCATGAGTGCAGTTCCTTTTCGTGTCTATCGGGGGTCGGCGATTAATGTTGGGTCATGGGACATAAGGAACCAATGACGATTGCCGATGCTCTGCACCAAATTCAGGACCGGCGATTGATACTGCCGGCCATTCAACGCGAGTACCTGTGGAAGCCGTCGCAGGTGATCCGGCTGTTTGACTCCATCATGCGTGGTTATCCAGTCGGCAGCTTTCTCTCCTGGAGGGTTTCTCCTGAGACCATCAAACAGTTTAAGTTCTACGGCTTCATGAAGGACTACAGCGCCTTCGACAACCGACACAACCCCGTGATTGACATTCCCACAGACCGTGAAATCGTAGCTATTCTGGATGGTCAACAGCGGTTGACGTCCCTCAACATTGGATTGCGCGGCACCTATGCGTATAAGAATCACGGCGGGTGGGCGAACAAATCGTGGTCCTATCCCGAGCGACGCTTGTGCTTGAACCTGGAGGGAGAGGCTCCTGAGAACGAGCTTGGCTTGAAGTACCATTTCCAGTTCTTGGTCAAAGCTGACATTGAGGCCGGCCGAACTGATGGGAGTCGGACGTGGCTACCAATCTCGGAGATCTTTGATGCGGCCGAACCTGTTGAGGTGATGCAGATCCCTGCCCGGTATGGCATGGGAAATGATCAACAGGCTATAGCTCTTGTCAGTAAACTTTGGCAGGAGGTGCACAACAACCGGAGCCTTCATTTTTACGAAGAAACGGACCAAGACATCGAGCGCGTCCTTGACATCTTCGTCAGGGTTAACTCTGGCGGTACCGTTTTGTCGTACAGCGACCTGTTGTTGTCGATCGCAACTGCCCAGTGGGAAGGCGACGCTCGGGCTGCAGTTCATGGACTCGTCGACGAACTCAACCAGACCGGAAACGGGTTCCGGTTCTCCCGCGACACGGTTCTAAAGGCTGGTCTTGTACTCGCCGATGTCGGCGACATCGGGTTTAAGGTTAAGAACTTCACCAACGCCAATATGTCGAAGCTCGAAGCAGGATGGGAGGCGATGAGCTGTTCATTGCAAGTGGCTGTCGGGCTTCTTGGCGACTTCGGCCTCTCGGGAGGGATGCTAACTGCGGACAGTGTACTAATTCCTGTCGCGTACTACGTCCATCACCGCGGATTAGACCACACCTATCGCGAGTCTCCGAAGACTCGCGAGGACCGTGAGGCCCTCAGATCCTGGGTACTGCGATCTCTCATCATCCGGGGAGTATGGGGCTCGGGACTTGATACGTTGCTTCGTGACCTTAGGGAGGTCATCAAAGCGCAAGGTGATGCAGAGTTCCCGGTCGCTGCAATCGAGCGTGCGATGACTCTGCGGGGCAAGCCTCTGACTGTGACTGAGGCAGTCGTTGATGACATCCTTAGTTTGACGTACGGCAAGCCGCGGACCTTCGCTGTGCTGGCCGCACTGTTCCCGCACGTCGACACTCGCAACCAGTTCCACGTCGATCATGTGTTCCCTGGAGCCCAACTCGACCGGAAGTTGCTGAAACGTCGCCAGAATCCAGATGGCACCCCTACGCTCACCGCTGAAGAAATCGACGACTTACTCGAGCGCCGGAACAGCTTGTCAAACTTGGAGCTACTTCCAGGGCTGGAGAACATCGTCAAGTCGGATAAGGCACCCGATGAGTGGCTTGCCGCAGAATACCCATCTGCAGACGAACGGAGCGCGTTCCTCGCGCGTCACGACCTGCCGCAATCTCTGCCCCACTCGGTAGACGACTTCATAGACTTCTTCGACGAGCGCCGTGCGAAGCTGACTACTCGTATCTACGCAATGCTCGACACGAGAGGACCCGACCGGCAAAACGCGGACATGCCGGCACTCGTGGACTTGGACGAGGAACTATCTGAAGGCGATGACACCGACTGATGAAGGTTTATGGATAGGGTCCGTATTCGTTACTGTTGCGCGGTGATTGAACATGACTTACTGCCACGGCGAGCAAAGAGGCTAAGAGATGCAGACTGATGTCGCTGGTGTTTCGGGGCAGGGTACAAATCGTCCTCATGCGCCGATTGCAGGAGACATCCGAATCACGGTCCCTATCTCATCAATGTGTCTTATCGAAGATGACGGCACCATCATTGACGATCCGTTCAGTATCGTACTTCAGCCAGGGTACGAAGTAACGGCGCTCGATGACGCAGAGCAGAACAGACTCCTGGATGGTCCGTACAGGATCAACGCGTTTGTCCGGTTGGAGATCTTAGGGCAGATTTCACAGGAGGAACATGATTTTCACGATGAAGCTCAGCGTCGACAGCTATCAGAACTAGTTATTGGCACACTTTCAAAACTTTCACTGTGCGTGCGCGGGTACTTTTCTGCTGCCTATGCTGTCATTGATAGATTTGACGGCTCAATCTGGCGAAGAGAATCCTATCTCAGCACGGGGGAGCCTTCATATGATCTGAGGTGCGCTCATGTGCCGAAGTCACGGCTTTCAACATGGGCCACGCTCTTAGACGAGTGGCCGTCTGAACCAGATGCTGCGCTCACACTTTCGGTGAATTACTACAGGGAGTCGCTGCTCGACAGGGCACAGGGAAATTTCAGCCGGGCGTTGGTGTCATCTGCGATAGCGACAGAGATCCTTTTTGGCAAGGGGAACGGGGAATTGGGCACTCTGATTAGCACCCGGGCCGCGCATTTGGTGGCACGTGGCAACAACGCTTTCGAAGTTCAAAAGATGATTAAGAAACTCTATGGCAAACGAAGCTCGGTAGTTCACACAGGAAAAGGCGGCGGCAAGGCAGAGGTTGACCTATGGCATCAATTCTTGATGCATGCACTCCCATCTGTAGCTGCCTGGGGTGGGACCGTGGCAGAACTGCACTCTGCGCTAGACGCAGCCAGCTTCCGACGAGGGGACGCGCTGGACAGGCTGTTGGACGAAGATGGCTGGTGGGCCTTCTGTAATTTCGTCATGTGTCTGAGAGCGTCGTCTGTTCAATGATGTGCGGCAGCCTGCTTCTTATGTCGCAATGAGATTCAAAACCGTTGTCCTGTAACTGGTCGGAAGTCGGGACGATCCGTGATCAGATGTCACCAAACCCTGCATCAAACCCTGCGGGCTAAGACCGCAGAGTAGTCACGTAGCGGCCACACATTCCGAGCCGTAGGGCGCAGAGAAAACCGGAAGAGGTTGTCGACTGGACTGACGAATTCGGAATCGACTGACTTGATTCGGGACGTGCACCACTGAATCACGACGAGGGCAATGAAGCCAGTGGCGAGCTTGTCGAGTATCGACGTTATGCCGTTCGAAAGAAGGACCGCGCTCAACAGGTTTTGACCAGATGATGTGAACGTATTCGTAAGCTGATCGGATTCGTGACCAGTCCCGCCGTGGTAACCCAACATCAGGATCGGGACGGCGACTAGCGTGCACACGATAGCCGCGGTGAAGTTCAATCGGAAGAATTGTGTGAACGTTGCGACCCAAGCAGACCGTCGTACACCGTAGCCCCACACAAGCGCGCCAGCTGCGTTAACGAGTGCGAAGGGTAGCGCCATGGACCCGTGGATCACCATGCCGGCGGAGTTGCCAAGCAGCGCGATTGCGACCCCGTACCACGGACCCAGCATGATAGCTGCCGTTGCTGTCCCGATCATGTCGAGGAACAACGCCAGGTGAAGCTTCCCGACAACCGCATGTCCGATTAGGTCAAGAAGCATGCAGGCGGCAAGCACCGAACCCACATAGATGTAACGCGAACGATGCGACTTGAGAAGCTCAGGGTTCCTGGCCGGTACAACGGCATCTTCGATGCAAACAGGATCACGCTCGCAATTGCGTTCAGAAGATGCTTGCACCTGATAACAACGGACCTTCCACTGACGAACGGACTGTTCGTCTTCACCCAATGCGCGAACAATTTCTCCGACCAGTTCGGGATTCAGCCTGCTGCGACCTAAACGAAACGCATCGTAGACAGTGGATCGCGCCGGTGCATCATTCACCCCGTCGCCGTTCAGTTGGCCACGATGCCGCCCAATGCGACGCGCGATTTCCGCGTAGGTTACAACGCCCGTGTTGACACGGAGTGCGCGAAGGTCGGTGACAATGCCGTCAAACGAACCCTCCGACTTCGCTTCGTCGTCGCGTTCCTGCTCCACTTGCATTCCTCCACGATCTGTTCGGCCCGTGTGTGACCTCATGGGCATTGTATGTGGCCCCACGGAGGCATGCACGTCCTGTTCGGGCTTGTACGGGCCTGTCCGGACACCGCCACAACCGGTCAGGACAAACAGACGTCCTTGTAGCGTCGTGGCAGGCAACGACGAAACACGACGTTAGGACGGGACTTGGTAGTCACGAAACGCATCGCAGCCATCTTAGGCTCTGTAGCCCTCGCCTCGACGCTCGCAGCGTGCGGCGGCGGCCCGCAGGAGGTCGACGCGGACGAGAACGATCAGCCGCAAGGCAGTGATGCGGGAGGATCCTCTGAGGAGTCGGAAGGGCAACAGCAAGCTGAACCATTTGATGGGTCCACGGTGACTTTTAGCAAGATCACCGAAGACAACATAGATGGCCTGTGCACCGAACTGTTCGGAGAAGTTGATGACGTGTTGTCGAGACTCGAATTGGACACTGCTGACATCGACATGGACGGCTATAGCGATTGGACCGCTTCCTACGAAGAACAGGTTGGTTCTACTGCGGCAACATTCAGTTGTCACGCCACAGCTAGCGTAAATGTGGAGGATGCCGAGGCTGTGCACATTAACGTGGCGTCCGGTATGGGGAGACCGCGCGGTGTCAATCATGTAAGCGAACGCTCGGATGACATGAGCGCAGGTATGGCATTGCAGACTTCCGATCGACCTGATGACGAAATCTTAGCTTCGTTCTTGAATGACGACGTGCTCCCGAAATTCAAGCCGTGAATGCGTCGGAACTACTCACCCAACACGAGTCCCGATTTTAAGACAGGAACAGCATGAAGGTTACACATCGAGCAGTGACGCTCATCGGCGTAGTCGCGCTCACATCATCGCTCGTGGCGTGTGGCGGCGGCCCGCAGGAGGTCGACGCGGACGAGAACGATCAGTCGCAAGGCAGTGATGCCGGGGACGACAAAATTAGCATCGCCTCGATTAGCGCGGACAACATAGCGGGTATCTGCTTGCAGGAGTTCGGCGAGATCGAAGATGTGTTCAAGAAACTGGACCTCGATGTCCCGGAGAATACGGAATTCGGATTCTCGGATGACCGGTACCAGGAAGGGGGCGGGTGGGCAGACGAGTATTTCCCTGACGACAACGGTTTCTCCAATGAAGGCTCGGACAACGGGACTATCCGTTGTCAGGCCCATGCCTTCTATGAAAACGATTCAGGATCGAAGGAAGACTTAGGCATCGACATTTCGTTCACAGGAGGCGACGAAGAGCCGCGAGGCAATACAGACTTCACTGTTTCGGCAGATGGTATGACTGCGGGCATTCGGTCATCCACTAGATCAGGATCGGGCATGCATGAAACTTCTGAAAATGAAGTTGTCGAGCAATCGGTCGGCGAGCAGTTCATCACCGACAACGTGCTGCCGAAGTTCAAGCCGTAAACGACACGTATGCACCCATGCATCTGACTTCTGGGGTGGAGCTGCTCTGCCTGCATTGAACCCTCATACATAAAATTTCAAGGAGGCATTGGTGCCCGATCCCGACAGCTACGACTGGGCCGCGCAGGCTTCATTCGCTCCTCGATGGGTAGGCCGGGCAATTATCCTGCTGAGATCATTTCCGGTCCAGTTCGTTGCGCGATCGATCGCAATACTTCCAACGATTGCGTGGATTTTCATATGCGGGTTAATTCCCCTTGGTCTCGCATCAGTAGTTGGTCTGAGGGTGCCTACTGACGAATCGACATTGATCTGGCTGTTTATGGTGTGCCCATTCCCGCTCTACTTCGCAATAGTCGTCGTCAGAGTTCGCAGCCGTCTGACGCTCCGCCCGCATCAGGATGAAAACAAGGCCCTCGTCGTCCTAGATGAAATTACCGTTCTAGGCTGGGGAGTGACAGTTGCAGTGACGCAGCTATTCAGGCCACTGAATAGGTTCTTCACATTTCCGCTACGAATCATTTTGAGCAGTCCACGCGCCGTCAAGTGGGCGCTCTTTGGGTTGATTCTTATTGCCGCTGTGGTTTTTGCGTGGAGTCTGCTTCCAATCAAGTTTGTGCCGTGGGCAAATCAATTCGGTCGAGGTATCGTTACAACGGTCTCCGTAAGCGGGTTCTTTGTTATGGCGGGAATTGTGTTGCTAGGGCTGCTGGTGTCGATGGTGGTGTTCTTTGGATTCTGGGCGGAAATGCTAGTCATTGGTGGCGGGACTGCGCTCGGAGCAGTGATGCTCAAATCGTTGAATCCGGAGTTATTCTCATTCGCCGCTGATCCACTGATCGCCTGGGCAAGATGGACACCGGCCATGGCAAGAGGAACGCTCGAAGAATCAAGTGATTTTCATGAGTACCTCACGGGTCCTGGCGGTGTGACACCATTCGGCCTAATTTCGATGGCGGTTGTCCTTCACTTGATTCCGTTGATGATGAAAAAGTTGAACGTAGCAATATTTCCCGGAGAAGACGGGCTCACGACAGAAGTCCGAGAGGAACGAGACAATCTTGTCGGTTGGTGGCTACGGTTCATCGCCACCTGCACCCTCCTTGTCGCGCCTCTATTGCTATGCATTCTCCAACGCTCTACGCCGCTGGCCGACCCAAATTCTCCCAAAATAGAAAACGCTCCTCTTGTGGCTGTGTTCGTCCTCGCGGCATTGGGCTGCTTCATCTTGCTCCGGCTGTTCAAAACGAGATCTCGAAGCGTCGAACGGCCGAACGATTTTGTTCTAGGCACCATTGTCTACACGCGACGTTGCCTCCGCGAATGATCCGTGAGTCGTGTAATTATCCTGCTTGCCAGCACAACGCCGCGTCGTTGGGACTGATGCAACATGTCGGATAACCGTACTGACTCAGCGGTACAGGAAACACGCCTCATATCCCTAGGGATATGAGGCGTCTCGCGGCACTGGCGGGCGCAGTCTGTGCGCCACGTTAAGTTGCCCAGATTTTGTCAGTTTCAGAAGGCGATTGCGTGTCCAGCCGCATGAAATCGGGAGTTGTGCCGCCGACTATTGACATCGGGTTTTCAGAAGTCCCGTGCTCAATGCAGCACTTTATTAGGAGCTGATTTCACATAATAACGTCCCAGGCTAGTCTTCGCCCATCCGTCGGCTCAAGCTGGGATAATAGTGGAGTGAGCGGATTCAACTCTTTCGAAGGGCTCCTCGCAGATAACGCGAAGGGGCCGGTGAGGGTGTCGTCGCGCTCGTTCTGGGGAGCGATCGAAGAAGCGTTCATCGACGCCTACACACGATGCGATCTCGAGACTGTGCTCGCTGAAGAACTCAAGCTGCAATGGCTGAAGACGGATCACGAGCCAACGGACGACGACTTCACGAAACGCGACGTGATCAGGGGCTACACTGCGGGCTGGGAGCTTCCCCGCCTGGTAGCCCTTGCGCGTCGCATGGTCACCGAACTCGATGTCACCGGCGTGCTTCTGGATGAAATGACGGCGCTGCTTGCTGAGTACGACCGCGGGGGAGGGGTCGGCACCCCGGCCAAGAACTTGATCTTCGCGGCGAACGGTCCCAAACCCGAGCTGGTGCTCCGAGATGCCGTCAACAACGATATCGAGATCGTTGTTGACGGGGAGTTCTGTCTGGTCTTCGACCAGCCGATCCCGGCCGATGGCCTGACGTAGAGCAAGCTCATCGAGTGGTGGCGCGCTCGGCAGGGTTTTGCCAACGACGTGCCACCACGGGAAGTCGGCCTGGATCTGCACAATCGCCTACGGTCCTCTCTGGACGACAACAAGGTCGAGCAGGTGGTCTTCGACGCCTACGCAGCGCGGTACAAGGACAAAACGTTCGACGTTCCGGCACTGATCCCGCAGGTCTACCTGCACTTCGACCCGGCCGCTCAGCTGGCTCGTCGGACGGCTGGGCAGAACCGTAGCCCGTTGGCGCGGCAGTGGATGGACTTCCTCCTCCTGTTCTCCAGCAGTCACCGCGTCGTGCTCGAGGTTGATGGGAAGCAGCACTATGCGGAGGGCGAGAAGGCAATTCCTCGGCTCTATAGCGAAATGGTCGCCGAGGACCGTCGGCTCAGGCTGGACGGCTACGAGGTCTACCGGTTCGGCGGAGCCGAGCTGCTGACGTCAGGGCCAGCGCGATGCTGACCAAGTTCTTCGACCAGCTGACCGATCGCATGAAGTAACCAGGGAAATTATCCGTCCTTTAATCGGTAGGGAGTCAGAATCCGCTCGAATTCGAATGGGGCCGATGCTTCTGCCAAGGCATGAGCGCGCGGCGCAGCTCGTCGCGATAGGCAGCCTTGCGGGCAGTGGCGTAGTAGCCCTCGGGATCGCTGGTGATGCGCTCGAGCTTCCTAGCCATTTGCCGGTCGTGCTCGGTCATCGTCGACGTGGACTTCCTGGTGTGCTCCATGCTTTCCCTCCTTCGTCTGGTCTGATTATGTCCCCGAATTGTCCCGGCTGGGCCGGTCGACGACGCAGCTGACTTCACTGCTGCACGACTTCAAGAATCGGGAGATCGGGCTGCGCATCTTGGAGCCTCGGCATCGGCACCTCGACTTCGGCTGGCGAGCTCATCTTCACAATCGTCGCGGCGGTCGGTCAGATGGAACGCGACCTCATTGCTGAGCGGACGAAGTCGGCTCTGGACGTCAAGCATCGACGTGGGGAACGGATTTGGGGGTCGCAAGCCCTCACGCATCCCCGAGCAGGTCGCTCGGGCAATGGAGTTCCTCGATACGACGGACATGACCGGCAACGAGGTCGCCAGAGCCGTCGGGATGAGTAAATCCACCCTGTACGCACACGTTGCACGTCGACGAGCTGAGCTGGAGCAGTTCGCCTGAGTCAATTGAAAGGTGCCCAGCACCATCGGTGCCGGGGTCGTTCTTCGCTCTTTTCGCTAGCATCCGATGCCTGTCACCGTCTCTCCGTCACCGACGCACAGATCTATGAAACTTTCCTCCTGACTCCCGACGTCGGCCGGGGACGGCTCCGCGGTCGACGAGCATGTCGGCGAGCCGTTCGACCGTCGGCCAGTCTGCTTCGAGCTGCGATCGTGTCAGTTCGATGGCCTCGGGTAAGTTCAGAAGGCCGCAGGCTTGTTCAGCATCGACCTGTCCGCCGAGCGCGATCGCATCGGACAAGAAGGACAGGAGCTCCTCGTTATCGGCCCGCTGGTATCGCACCGAGTACATCGCCTCGGCGATTGGCCCGGCAGCAGCGATCTGCGTCGTCTCGCCGATGTCGGTTCGCCTTCGTGGCCACGATCGACAGACGCCGGCGAGGCCGAGCTGGCGCGGGCGGACCGTCATGTATCGAAATGCACGGCCCACGTGGTGATGAGCCCACGCATGGCCGATCTCGTGAATCGCGTGAAGACTTTGTGCTCGTCGCCAGATGATCGCAACGTCACCTCCCCTCCTGATTCAGCAACTCCGTGTACCGTCATCACGCGACACCACCTTCCCAGGCCTCAGGTTCCGCAGGCGTCGACTTGATCTGCACGCCGCTGCGGGTCTTCATTTTCGAAAACATCGTCTTGAAGAGCTGGGGCGAGACGATGAACGAGGCGATCAAGGCCGACGCCGCGCCAGCGATCCAGATGTTTTCGAAGACGCCCAGGGCCACGGACAGGCCGAAACGGAAGATTAGGTACGCCAGCGTGAAGCCCAGTGCCAGCAGAGCCATCCTCCAGATCGGAGAGTTGCCCTGGAACTCCTGAAACTCGCGCCAGAGAGTCTTGATGATGCCCCGTGACTCCGAGAAGTCCGTGCTGTGCTTCTCTGGCACGACGAGCAGGCCGGCCTTCATCATCATAGTGATCAACTGGATGAAGAAGAAGCTCAGCCCCGTAGCAGCCATGTCGAGCATGCCCGCGTTGGAGATTGCCCAGGCGGCCATGCCCACGGCACCGCAGGCGAGCAGTGTGCCCAGCACGGTCCATGCGTGGTTGTCCGGGCCAGCGCCCCGCTCGACGTTCACATTGATGTTTTGTTCACTCATTGTCCTTGTCCCTTTCGTTTTTGGTCATTGCGTTGTCTTCTGGGCGTTGTCGTTCTCATCCGCATACACCGGCTCGTCCTGCTCCTCGACCATCCAGTCCTCGAGCTCCTCGTCGTCGACGCTGATCTCGATGGGGGCAATGGCCGGTGCGTCGCTGTGCGGCGCTTCCTCCAGCTCGGCGTGATCGAATCCCTCGAGCTCGACCGCCTGGACGGCTGTCGCCCCCGCCCGCTCTACTCGCGCAACTGCGGGCCAGCCCCAGGCACGCACGCGCCACCCGGCGCGAACGAGACCCAGGACGAGTTGCAGCCAGAGGTAACCAGTCAGGAATGCCGCGCCGCCCTCGAGCGGCCAGGTCTGCCAGGAGCCGATGAGGATCCGCGTCACGCCCTCTGTTGCCAGCAGGGAGTGGGCGGTCAATATTGCGACGCCGATCGCGGCGACGGCCCCCGCGGCCTTGAAGTACGGCACGCTCCGCATTCGGCCCCACTCCTCGACCTTCCGCCACCAGATGCCGTACGCCCCCAGGCCGATGAGTAGCGCGGGCCCGACGAGCACATAGGTCGCGGACATCCAGATCAGCGTCCAGATCATCCAGCCGGCCAGGTTCGCAGCGCCTTCCTCGCGGTGAACGCTGCGGTAGAAGACGTTTCGGGTCGTGACCTCGCCGAAGGCGCTGTCGCCGACGCCGGCCTCCAGTCGCTCTTGTCGCCGAGCGACCAGAGCGAGTTGCTCTGCCCGACGCCTGACTCCGAGCCGATGTCCAGCCCGCGCCTTTAACCAGGCGCTGCGTTCGCCCTCCCACCGTGGCGTGCTCACTGAGTCTCCTCATCCGCGGCCAGGCACGTCTCTAGGTCGTCTGCTGTCTCCATCGGCAGGCACTGCGCTACGCGTGTCCGCATGCCGGCTTCGGCTGCGTCGTTGGCGAAGCCGCCCCCGACCACGACTCCGAAGACGAAGACTGTGCCGACGACTGCCAGCACGATGACCGTCTGAAAGATGAACTTGCCCATTCGAGGCCTCTCTGCACGTAGTAAACGGTCAATAAAATCAGGTACCATAATACTATACCCGGAACGGGTGTAGAACAACCGACGAGGCAGAAGGGAAGGCGTTGATGAGCAGGTCCTTAGACGCCAAGCAGACGATCGCCCTGACGACGGAGGACCGCGAGTCGATCCGTCAGCAGGCGCGCTTCCGAGGCATCGGGAACGGGCTCCTGGCCCGCGTGTGCCTGCGGTACGGCCTCCAACGCATCGATTCGCCAGAGGGCGAAGAGCTAGTCGCTGAGGAAGCGGCCGACGAGCGGGAACGCATCAGTGCAGCCGGGCGCGCGAACATCGAGCGCCGTTGGAACGCGAAAGACGACAACAACAAGAAGGAGAAATGACCATGTTCAACAGCAAGAAGGGTGCGCCCACAGGCAGTACCGCCGCCGCTGCGGAGACGCCGCCGACCTACATGCGTCCGCCCACGCCTTTCGGCGGCTTCGTCGACGGGGTGCCGGCCGAGACGGCCCCTCATCTGCTGGTGTCGGGAGTCAGCGGCTCGGGCAAGACCCGCCGCGTGCTCGCTCCCGCGATCCTCATGTGGAACGGTCCGGTGGTTGCCGTGAGCAGTAAGCCCGATCTGATCCAAGAGTGCCTGCAGATGCGCCTGGACCGCGGCGGAAAGGGCTGCACCTACGTCCTCGACCTCTCGGGAGAGGTCCCCGATGACCAGCTGCCCGAGGGCGTGACGCGTGTGGTGGTCGACCCGACGGCGCTCGTGGCAGGCGACGACGACGCCCTCGACCTCGCGACGATCTTGCTGCAGTCGGGTTCGGCCGGGGCCGGCGGCGCTTCGGGTGGCGGTGGCGGCGGCGACGGGACCGCGGAGTTCTTCGAGACCCTTTCGACGGCTCCGTTGGCGGCGATCCTGCGGGCAGCTGGCCCGGACGGCATGACCTGGGCGCGCTCGGCAGTGAGCAGACTCCAGGGCGAAAGCGCAGAGGATGAGTCGCCGAGCTGGGTTACCGCGATCGAACGCCTCAAGGAGGTCTCGCCAATCCTGTCTGAGGAACTGCTCTCCGCGTCCGTGCAGGACGAGAAGCAGGTCTCGAACGTGATGATCACGATGAAGGCCGCCGTCGCCCCGTGGCTGCGCTCCACCGTCCGCGGTGACGGTACGACACCGCCTCTGACGCCGGAGATGCTCGAGCGCAAAGGAGCGACGCTCTTCATCGTGGCCCCGGCCACGGGTGTTGCCGCCGGCGCAGCAGTCGGGGCCGCCGCGGCCATCACCAAGCGCTGGCGGGCGAACCAGACGGAGAAGACGAAGCTGCCCCGCCTGCTCCTGGTGGTCGACGAACTGTGCAACACGATGCCGTGGCAGGAGCTCCCGACCGTGGTCACGGAGTCGAGAGCGATGGGCATCAACCTGCTCTGCGCCGTGCAGGCGACCAGCCAGTTCGAGCTGCGCTACGGCTCGGCGGGCATGACGGCGCTGCGCGACACCTGGCCCGCAGTGCTCTGCCTCGTGGGCGCTCCCGAGAAGGAGATCCTCGAGAAGGCGGCCTGGTGGTACGGCCAGACGGAGCAGCAGAAGACGACGGTCGACCACCTCGGCAAGCAGTCGCAGACTTCCGAGCGGGTTGAGGCGTTCCAGGGGTCGGACTTCCTCCCCAAGACGCGCAACGAGGGACGGCTCCTGCGGGGCCGTCGCCCCAACCTCGCCGAGGCCGACCATGACGGCATCCACGAGAAGGGACTGATGGTGACCCTCGTCGACATCAGCGCCATCCCGTTCACGTCGAAGCAGGCCGCCTGACGGTCATGAAGCGGCCACCGGGGCATTGCTTTGGGGGCCTTCTCATGCGGGCTCATCGCGGTCGCCTGGAGGCATCGGGTCTCACCGGTCGATGCCGTGTGTCGACCTCTCCCGACTCTCGCGCTGGGAGCGGGCGACCCGCTCGTAGGTGCTCTCCGGGCGCTGAGTCTCATGACCCTGAGAGTCGCCCTGATCGGCCGTGTCCGCCCCGGTAGTCTCAGGCACCTGTCGGCGCGCACTGCTGACGCGATCCTGCCGTTGGCTTTCGGTACCGCCCCTGTGCTTGCCGTCGCGCGTGGACTGCTTCTCAGGTCGCGGCGCATCGGCCAGCTCAGGGCGATCCCGCTTCTGTCCGCGGTCGTGGTCCGGTTCGGCTTCCTGGTTCTGTTCGACCTCCTGATCTTGGTTCTGCTCTGTCTCCGGTTCTTGCACGGCCTGTTCCTGAGCCTGGCGCTCGGCTTCCTTCTGACGCGCAAGCTCGGCCTCACGCTCGCGATCGATCTGTCCCTGCTCCTCGATCTCAGCTTTGAAGTGCTCGGTCCGGGCGCTGCCTCGCTGAGCGAGTTCCTGCTTCGCCTGCTGGTACTCGGGGGAGTTGAACTCCTGCTCCCCGAAGCGGCGCTTGACCGCCTCTTCGTTCTCCTCGGCGAGCAGATGACGGATCTGGGCCGCCTTCTTCTCGTCGATTTCCTGCTGGTCGATGGCGCTTTCGGTAGCCATGGTCTCTGTCCTTTCTCTCTCGCTTGTTTGTTAGTTGTTCGATCGGAGCTACGACGCCTTGCGCCGCAGACGCTCCGCCTGGGCGTGCAGATCCTTTGCCTGCCGCCGGTACCGCTCGATCCGCTCGAGCGAGTCGTAGTAGCTGCTCCACCGATCGGTGGAGCATCGGGGTCTCCGCTTCCCGGTCATTCGCTTGGCGCTCGAGCAGGTCCGCCCTCGATTCGAGGCCCCGGACCTCGATCTCAGTCACCCTGTTCATCAGTCATCACCTCCTCTCTGTCTCCTCGTTATCGGCTCATGCTCAGTCCCGATTCCCGGTCCTTGTTGGCCTGCGAGACGATCTCGTACGCGCTCGGCTCGCTCTTCCTGGCCTTCCTGTGGGCGCGCTCGGCCGCGCGCCCGCGGTCTTCTGAAGCCCGTTGTTCGGCCAGAATATTCTGGTCGATCTGCTTCCGGCGAGAGGACTGGAACGTGTTGGGGTTGGGTGCGTGACCGCCCTGCCTGGGCATCTCGACGTCGGCGGCCAAACCGTATACCGTCTTCCCCTCGGTCTCGACACGGTTCTCACCCGAGGCAAGCTTGAGTCGGTCGTACTGTGGGGCGGTCAGCTGCGTCCAGGTCCGCGTGACCTCGCGCTCGGTGCCGTCCTTCTGCTTGACCGCCGTCTTCGCGGATAGCAGGTGCAGACCTGGACGCTGGTGCTCTCCCGGCCCGGGCGCAGCGAGCTGGAAGTCGACATAGGCCCCGCCGTCGGCCCTCTCGCTGCGCACCACAGCGATCAACTCCGCACTACGTCGTTCCTCGATGCTCAGGGACCGCGCCCGGCGCTCATTACGCGGGGGCGTCGGACGCTTCGGCGTCGGGGCTGCCGGCTCCCGCAACCGCTCGGACTGCCAGTCACGATCGGCTGCGGGCTCCTTGTCCTGCGAGTCCGAAGCTGCCTCGGACGTACGGACATCACTGCGGGGATGCTCCTGCTCGGCCGACTTCTGATGCTGCGCGAGGTCGGCGCGCACCGCTTCGAGGTCGGTCTTGAGTGAGCCGTCCAACGCATGTGTGTAGAGCTGCCCATCGACCATCTGCGCGGCGACCCTTGGCTCTGTGCCCGGGTGCTGCCGCAAGTGTTCGTCGACGAGTGTCCGACGCACCTCGGCCAGTTCTCGGCCGTAGTCGCGCTTGTAGGGCCCAAGCACCTCAGTTGCAGTGGCGACCGTCTTCGGTCGGGGCTGACGTCGAGGGGGCTCGCTTTCGGCCTGCTGGATCTGCCGCTCTTCACGGGCCAAGCCGTCGGCGGCACACTGGAGATTCGCGACCTCCGCATCCGGCAGTCTCTCGATCTGCTTCGGTGGACCGACCTCGCCGCGTGCGAACGGCTTCCAGCTTCCCTGCGCGATATAGACGAGCTGCTCCTGTGCCCCGCCGACGGTGGCGGTCGCATTGGCGTAGCGCTCTCCGAGCTTCGTGCTGGCGATCGGTTGCTTCCTGCCCGGCACAACGAAAGAGCGGATCTTGACCTCGTCGGCCTTCGTCCTCCTCAGCTTGAGCTCGACGTCACCGGTTGCAGAGGCCTCAGCAGCCAAGCGCTCAATGCGTTCGGCGTAGTCGAGTCCGGCCAGCTGCGCGGGGTCCTCGGCGAGCCTTGCGTACGCGGTCTCTATGCCGCTCCGGGCGCGGTCGTGGTCGGAGATCTCGCCGCGCTCTCGTGCCCAGAAGTCCTGCTCCGTGCGACGCACAGCCCGGTACTCGGGACTGCCGACCTCGGGCAGCACTGAGCGGTCCTGAGGCGAGAGCCCGAACTCCTGGCCGCGGGTCTTGAGGAACTGATCCCAGGCCGCGCGATAGGTGTCGACGTGCGTGATCGCGCCGGCGACGCGCTGCCCTTTTCGGTACTGCCGACCATCTACCTCCATGCCGGTGTGCACGACTGCGTTCATCGCTTCGTGGACGTGGAACTTGCCGCCTTCGCCGCGTTGGATCGCGACCTTGGAACCGGTGGCATCGCCGTGAGCGACGAACTTCGACTGCGTACCTGGCGTGTATTCCTCGCGGAAGGCGACGACAGCTTCGAATGCTCCTTGCGTCTGCTCCGGGTCTTGCGGATTGACCGTTGCGAGGTCGAAGCTGTAGATGAAGTGGTGCGCTTCATCGCGCTTGACGTACGGCACCTCGGGGGCGATCCGCAGGTGCGTCGCGGTCTCCGTCGCCGTGGCCTCACGCCAGTTCTTCCCGATTTTGAGATGTGTCGCACCTGCCGGGTCCTCGGGCTCCTTGTACTTGGCGGCGACCTTGCGCACCGCGCCCTGCTGGCCGTGCGCTTCCCGCAATGCCCGGAACTCCTGTGCCGCAGTCTCCGGCCGGCAGTGCTGGCCGAACTCGTAGAGTACGCGGGGCAGACCGTTGCCCTCCTTCTCTCGATCCAGGTAGGCGTCGAGGTTGCTCGACGACGTCGACGGAATGTGTTTCACTGTGGCAGACACGAGGTCACCACCGACTCGACGTAGGCGTCCTGGTGAGCGAGAACCGAGGTGCGATCCTTGACTGCCGAGAGCTGTCGCCCGATGCCTTCGACCGCCTCCGTCGGGATGGTTCTTGCGGCTCCCAGATTGATCTGGTGCCCGAGCTTCACGAGCTGATTGCAGCTCACGCCTATCGCGTGCACCTGCTTGGTGAACTCGTTGTACGCCCGCGTCCGATCTTCCATTGCTGCGACGATCGTGTCGACGTCGTTGCCCGACAGGGCCTCCTTGCCTTCGGCGGCGTCGGCCCTGTCCAGGTCGTCATCATCGAGTGCTTCGATAAGGCGGCGCACGGCGTCGGGCCGGCTCGGTAGCGCCGGCTCCATCGCCTGCACCGCGGCCAGGCGCTGCGCCTGTTTGGAGGTCAGTCGCGTGAACACTTCGGCGACGTATTTCGAGGCGCTCTTTGGTTGCGCCCGCTTCACCGTGACCATCGAAATCCGCCTCCTCTGAGATGCACTTGTACATTGGGGTCAATGAAATTGTTTCTCAATATCGTACCGCTTGGTTGTCGGTACGTACAGGAAAGAGGCATCGGTACGACGACATAGCTAGCAAGCCCCCCGGATATCAGACTTCGCGCAAGCGCTCGTCTGAATCCGTTGGGCGCTGGCCAGGGGGCTGCGCCCCCATGGACCCCCGGTACTCATTCCTCGCGCTCCGCGCTTGGCTGGGAACCCGATCGTGGCCTGCTCGCGACGACCTGCTCAAATGCTGGTGACGCCGCTCAGCAAGGAGCCAGGAGTCGACGGAATCCAGAACCGGCAGCAGGGCCTCGCAGCGTCTGCCGCGATGCTTCGATGTCGATCCGCAGCCGTCATCGGGTGCGATTGATCAGTCGCACCCGATGACGCGCCGTAACAGAGTGGCCAATTTGGAGCCATCGCCGACCAATCGCCGACCGAGAAGGACCCCGATGGCACCCGGACGTGACCGACACACCGCGGCCGGTGGGCCGCAGGCCCGTTGAGGTCTCCTCGTGTCCAAACCCGGGCTCGATCAGACCCGGGAATGACCAACTTTGTGGGGACGAAGCGCAGAGACCCATCGATGCCCTTTTCGAGTCCTCGAAGCGCCCGCAACGCTCCCGTGTATGACCACCGCTGCATAGGGGCACGTGGCCCCGTGGTCACCCGGTCCACTGGGTCGTCGTGATCATCACTCACTGTGGTTAAGACCTTTGGACTCGTCATACTCGATCAGTTCGTTCGCACGCTGGAAAACCCACGTCGCGACGCGCTCGAGGTCCATTTCGTCCGGAACGATCAACGAGGTTCGGAACGCGGGATCTGACCAGAAGTAGATGTCAGAGCCATTGGTGACGATGCGTTTGAGCTGACCGTCACCACAGTCGAAGCTCGCGACCGCGATCTCTCGCTCGATATTGAACGACATGTCTACGTTCACCAGACCGAAGCGTTGGTGCAGGAGGTGTGTCAACCTTTCACTCTCCTGGTCAATTCGCATTGTCCAGGTCACGATGTCGGCGACTCGCTCCACCGGGGTCGAGGCAGGAAGAGTGTGTTCTGTGTTCAGGACCTGTCCGAAGTCGTTGCATCTCCCAGTGTTACCCCACGTGAATTGCGCCTTGTGCTGGCCTTCGCTCCAGAGGGAGACGCACTCCACGATTTCCGTGTCATCGACGATGTTGAAGGCGGCGTCACCCTTGACTTGGCTCAGCTCTCCGATGCCCCAACCGTCTTCTCGGATCAGCTCCGCGAGCTCCTTGATGAGCGATTCGATCTCACGTGTTACGGGCATCCGATTCCTGTACTGAACTCGCAGTCCCAGTCGCGCGGCAGGCGGATTGGCGCGGTAACGCTCGAACCATGGTGCGCGGAAGTCACGACCTTCGCTGGTGTTGCACCCGTTGCACAGCAACCCCCGGACCAGGCCGGTGTCGTGGTCATGGTCGATGCGCAGACGCATACGCACCTCCCCACAAACAGCGCAGTGGCCATTCTGATGCTCTTTGAGGAGCATGATCGGGTCGATGTCGACGACGTGGTTCTGGTCGGTGGAGCTCATTTTTTGTTCCTCTCGTAGCTTTTCAGGGCGATCGTCGCTTGATCATGTTTGTGAGTCTCAGTCATCCGAGGTGGGGCCTGACCTTCCAGTTGCTCTGCGCCTGTTCTCCGCAATCATTGCCGCCGACCGGTCGAGCAGAAATGGCCGACCGTTGCGTCGCTCCCGATGCTTCGACCGGGGCGGCAAGACCTGCTGCACGGCCTCGTAGAGTAGCCACGCCACGTCACCGTCGGAAAAGCTGGTTCTTCTCACGTACTCGACGAACAAGAGATGGTGGCGCATCTCGTTGTACAGAGTGCCGAGGACAGAAAACTCCCATCGCGATGCGTCGCCGGCGAAGTCGTCGAGGGTCTTGAACCGCGGGTCAGCACCGTCCAAAGTGCGGCTGACGATCTCTTCGCCTCCGGTGATCTCCGGAGTCTCTTCGGACGTGCGCACTGTGGTCGAGGTGGTGCCTGTTGCCTTCGCAGTCTTCGCCAGTGAGGCGTACAGCGCCGCAGTCGACGCGTGCTCTGGTTCGGATTCGTTGGCCGTGTGAACGCGGTTCCAGTCCTCTTGTGAGATTGGCCGGCGAGTGAATGTGCACCAGTGCTCAAGGAGGATCTCGTAGTAGCCGTGCTCCTCGCGCAGCACCTTTTTGCCAGCGGCGGCGTTGTGGTCGTAGAAGTTCTCGGGCAACGGGGCCACGAGGTGGTACCCGCGTCCGGACATGGATAATTCGGAGTAGATCGTCTCGGGCAGGGCCAGCAATTGCGCAGAGATCTCCGCCGGACAGCTAGGCTCAATGTCGATGACAATGAGCCCATCGGTGGCAGCTTGTAAGTAGAACGCCGCATTGGCTGCGGTCGGCAGGTGCTCAGTCAGTTCGTTGAGCGTGACCAAGCACTGTTCGTCGCGCGACCAAGCTCCGCGGACCCGCCCTCCGGTGACGAGCAGATGTTTGAGGTCGATGGGTGCTTTGCCCTTGGTCTCGTCACCGAGTCGCCCGGAAACTGTCCAGCGTGACGCGTCCGACAGCGACCGTATCGCAGCGCTGGTGTAGAAGTCGGAGAAGTTGGCCAGGGGGTCGAAAGAGTCGGGGCTGGGCATATCAGGCCACCTCTTCGGCGGAAGAATCTGCGTTGTCAGTCTGGTCTCGCCCGACGATGTTCGAACTCTGAGGTTGTTGTTCGTCAGGATCTGAAGGCGAAAACCAGCCGGCGGATTTCAGGCGGTCAACCTGCCGTTTCATCTCCAGATCGATCCTCGTGTTCCCGGCGATCACGGAGTCGGATCCGTGTTCACGCACTTCCATTGCAAGATCCGCTTCCATTTCTGGGACGGTCCGCAGAGCACGTTGCACTGCGGTGTCGTTGTTAAGGTGTGCTTGTTCGACTCGATCCGCCATCTCGATGAGCCACTTCGTTTGATTACCGCCGGCTTTTTCGGGGGCCTTTGTGATGCGGTAGCCGTCGAACCATCCATCCTGTCGGGAGTGGTAAAGCTTGCCGAGCTTCGCTGCGTACGACGGATCATTCGGTGAGGTGTCGATGCCAGGTGGGAGGTCCACATCCATTCGGACGACGACCAGATGGTTCTTCCGGTCCGTCATGGCGGTCACGACTTTGCGGGTGGTGAACTGGCCTGTGGGAAATTTTGTTGCAAGCCATTCACAGTGGGCGGCCCACAACCCGGCCTCAAAGTCGGCCGATTTGCGGTGTTCGCTCAAATTACCGAGGAAGCCCCGAACTCCGGCGTGTTCGATGACGCCGCCGACGACGGCCTCCCAGCGTTCAAACGATCCGAACGATGTGGTGCGCTTCGGTCGACCGGCGACCTGCCATGCGCGGATGAGCGTGAACACCGCTGTGAGAAGCTCGCTTCGATGTTCGTCCGTCCAGGCCTCGATGTCAGCGTGGCGGAAGTCGGATTCGGGACGATCGTGAGGGTCCTCGCCGTCGAAGAAGAGCTCGATGGGATAATACCGTCGAATGGTGTCCCCGAAGACTTCGACATTGTTGGCGGCCGCGACCTTTACAGCCTGGTTCGGCAGTGACGCGCGCTGGTTTCCGCCCAGCAGCCGGTCGCTCCATTTCTGAGCAGTCAGCAACCGGTTGATCGATTTGCCGCCGATCTCGGGACTCTCGTCGAAGACTAGGAAGGGCAGGGCCTTTTGCAAAAGTGTCGTAATCTGCTTACGGGTTTCCTCTTCAGTGCTTGGCAGCGAGTCCATCTCGGGGTCATCGCCGGTGAACAGCCGCACGACGAGGCTCACAAGCTTCGACTTGCCAGTGCCCATCGATTTCGCTGAAATGACAGCCAGTGGGATGAGGGTGCAGAGCTCGCGCAGCGGATAAGTGAGGATGAGAGCGAGCATGTTTGCCTTGTCGGTGTTGGTGGCGAACGGGAAGTCGCCCAGCCAGTCGTCCATCAGGAGGGCCACCGCATCACTGACCTCATCCGTGGTCGGGGCCTTTGGGAGTTCCAGTTCGAGACCACGGAGATCAAGGAGCATCTGGGACGCCTCGTCGTACCCGTCGACTGTGGCGATCGTGTGGTCCGCGCGGACAATGGGTGACGGTGCGATGCCGCGCAAAAGGCGGAAGTCCGCGTGACGGCCGTAGAGCGCAGACAGGGTCTTCGTTTCTGGCCATGCGGCTGACACTCCACGCTGTGTTGTCGACATCATCTGTGCGCTTCGACTCAAATGATTGAGGAGTCCTGTGTCATCGAGGGTTTCTGCGATGATCGCCTCGGAACCACTGTCGGGATCGTTGACTGTGTGGGCTAGCTGCCCGCCGAAGTTGTAGATCCGCTCGCCATCGCGGCCGGTACGAAGCGCGTCGACGAGACTGTTGAGGACCACTAGGCGGTCGTCGTTGACATCGATGACAGGGCGACCCTCTTTGAGAGCGTTCGCTTCGAGCTCCGCGAGGTCGGCCTCGACCTTCTGCGCAGACGCGGTCGGAGCTTTCGGCTTCGCCTTCGCTGGCTTCTTGCCTGTGCGGCTGCTCGCCAGAGTGCTCAGGCGACGAAGACGCTCTTCTCCTGCACGGTCACCCAGGTGAGTGTCGAGGTTTGTGCTGAGCCAGACGAATTCGACGCTAATCGCGCCTTCGTCTTCGCAACGTCGGCCAAGTGTTGCGGATCGTTCGAAGACAGTATGGTCGGTCGCCGGGTCGCCGAGTGGGAAGATTAACACCGGCTTCCCCTCGAACACTTCGAGCCCTGAGACCGCGGAAAGCGTTAGCAATGCGCGCTGGTCGATGCCGAAGACGGCGGCGTCGTTGGGATGACACTCGGCAGCGATCCGAGCTTGATCCCACCCGACGATGAGCCAAGCCTGGTGGCAGCTGTCATCGCCGTGGATCAGCGTGAACAGCGCGTCCTCAGGCTGGTCTTCCTGTTCAGCGTTGGTTAGAATAGACATATTCAATCCTTTCGACGGATGCGCCTGATCACGAGTGGTTAGCTCTTTTAGGCGGACGAATATTTAGAGAGTGCCCCGGTTGCCGCCGGGGCGTTTTCGTATCCGTAGGTATCAGTCGGTTACATCTGACAAGAGCGGGTTGACGGCGGGAGAGTGTTTGCCCAGCTCTCGCCACGCGGACCACTCGGTCTCGAGCTCTTCCCAGGTGAACAGGGCGATGCCGACTGCGTCGGCATCGAGGTGACACAGAGCCGCGAGTCCTTCAGAGTTCACAATGGCGGCAGCGATACTAAGGGTGAGCTGGGCGTCGCACCAGAACTGGACGATCTCGGTGTCCGCCTCGGGGGCGCTTTCTACGGCCACGGCGAGACGGTGCGTAAAGTCGTTCATCAAGCTGCGCTCCCGCCCGTCTCGTTGGCCAGGAGATATGCGTCCAGGGAGGCCACTCGATAGCGAACGTTCCGACCCATGCGGACATAGCACGGACCCTTCTTGCGTGTGCGCCAGACGTCGAGAGTTCCCTGCGGGATGTTGAGGTACTCCGCGGCCTGCTCTCGAGTCAGAGTGGCGCGTACCGGGCCGATGGGCTCAGGCTGGAGGGTGATGAATGGTTCGCTCATAGCGAGGACCCCTTCGTGGTCAGAATCGAGAAAGTCGGGTCCTGTGCACGTTCTGCGTGCCCCGATCACGTACGGCGGGGTAGTTCCGCCGGTTAATCCGTCCTTCTGTGTAGGACGCGCCACTCTGTGACGGACGTTTCTCGACTCCCCGAAGGGGGCCTGGGTTGATACTCTGAGTTTACCGCAGTGTACGTGCGGGTGCAATGCGATTATGTCATGATCTGATTTCAACGCTGGAGACTATGATGACCCATCCATCTGAGGTTATGTTCGTCGGCCGAATGCGCGCTGAAAGGATCCGCGCTGGCCTGAGCCAGAACGAATTCGCGCGCAGACTGTCGGAGTCGGTCGGCTATGTTGTCGACGGCAGCTCGGTCACGCGCATAGAAAAGGAACGGCGAGGTGTCAGGCTCGGCGAGGGGGTCGCGATCGCGGATGTGTTAGGCGTACCACTGGCTGCGCTGCTCACGTACGAAGGTTCGTTTGAGGCTCGGATGGACGAGATGCGATTTGCTCTCGCGGATGCAGAAGCGGCACTGGGCATCGCTGTCGAGGAGGTCAGTCGTCGACAAGAGGTCGTCGATGGGTTGCGGGAGCAGCTCGATGCCCTGCAGGGTCAGGCAGACGATGAGGGACGAGAGGAAATGAACCGCGATGCCGAGGACTGGCGGCGAGATAACCTCGGGCTGTGAGGCGGACCCAACGTTGCGGTACCTGCCGATAGACCGCGATCTCGGTATCACTCCGTCGCTGAAAGGTGAGGAAGGTGAGGATGGTTAGGACGACGAAGCGCCCGGCGTGTGAAGTACAAATCTTTTCGTCGCGCAGACGCATGCTAGGTCAAAAAAGATAAGTTCTCTCGCCATGCGAGTGGCAGTGACCCTAACCCACCTCACCCTCCTAACTCCTCTGTCACACCAGCTTGATACACCAGGGTCTTACGTTGCGAACACGGGCTCAGCGCGCAGCGCAGTCCTTCTCATGCAGGCCTACCGCCAACCGCCCACTCGACTAACTTGTGCGACCCGATCAATAACAGGACGGACCATTGAGTCCGGGGTCGTCCGTCAAGCAGCGGATCACCACGCGCTCGAGACCGCCCCACGGAACATCTCCGATCGACGTGTTCTCAATTTCTGACTCGTCACTGCGCTACACCGAGACTCTATGGGTATTGCGGCACCACATGCAGCACACCCGCAATGTCAGTGGCGCATGCGATGCTTTCTGAATGATTGATCTTGGCTTGGACGACCCGCAGGTCGCTGAAATGTTCAACCGAGCCCTGCAGGTGATCGACGGTCCGGTCGAAGACTGCTGGGGCGAATTCTTGAAAGCTCGGGACGATATCAAAGAAAGCGAGCTAAATCGGCTGTACGAGGCGATGCCGCGCGGCCCCGTCGATATCACTGGAGTTATCGGTGTGGGCTTGGAGACCGCTCGATCCTGCCTGTACCAGATCAGCCATATTATCCAGAATCCTGTCCCGACTTCCCCGGTTGTACTTCAGACCTTGCTGCGCGCAGCGCTGGTGGGTTCGGCCCGTACATTGTTCGTCATGCTGCCCACCGGCCCAGATGACCGTCTCGAGCGAGCGTGCAAGGTTGTTGCGCGAGACACCGAGAGCGGGAGGCAGAGTATGGAGCAGTTCGCAAAGTTCGAGGGTATGCAGGCGTTTGGTGCTCCGCAGGATCTCGTCGATAAGCTGTCGAGACATCGCAAAGAGCTATGGCCAAACGGAAACCCGCCAGGCGACGGCAGAATAGTCGAGGGCATGAGCGCCGTCATGTACGAAGCGCTGGAGCTGGCGGGAATGGGAGAAGAGCTCGGACACGACATTCTCAAAGACCACGTCACATGGCTGTGGAACACGTACAGCGGTCTTGCGCACGGGTACTTCTGGCCGCGTCTGCTGCTGACGATTTCAGGGGACAGGCGAGTTCCCGGGGACTTCCCACTGGACTTGCACCAGGTGGCGACGGCGACGCACATGGCGCTGCTTGCGACGTTGAGCCGCATGGAGCCTGGAAGCGCGCTTACGACCGATACCGTTCGCGGTGAGTAACCGCCAGTACTTCTACTCTCATGACTAGGATTCTTCCTGTGCATGTGGCAAAGTATTCGTGTACCGATTCGCTACCGTATGCCCGTGAAGGAGCGTTATGCCAAGCACCCCGGACCCACCGATTGAGCAGACCCCGGATCTCCATATCCCGCCGGAGTCGGCCCTCCTGCGGATGACGTATAAGAAGTCGGGGATCAAGGTTGCCGACCTCGCCGCGGCCTCGGGGCTGAGTGTCAGCTCGATCCACATTGCTCTCAACGGGTTCCGTTACCGCGACGGCGTGGCCAAGGTTGCGGTGCCGCCTGACCGCACGCTGGTGAAGCTCGGCTCGGTCCTAGGCATCGAATCGGCCCCGTTGCGCGAGGCGGGCCGGGAGCGCGCCGCCGAGTTGCTTGATGAGATCGGTGAGTCCGAACAGGGCCTGCCAACGACCTTCAGCTCCGATGCAGAGGCCAAGGCTCACGCCGCGGGTAGAGCAGCTCTGACCCGACAGGTGCTGGCGGCGTTTAGTCTTGAGGAGCTTCGCGCCGAAGTCACACGCAGGGAGTCGCACGAAACGCACATCTGACTGTCACGGACTCCTGTGACCTTCCGCTCCGTACCCGAATCATCGGCATGACCACAGCGAAAGGACTTCTGCTGTTCACTGAGGAGCACATGTGGGTAGGGGTGCGGCTGGTGTGGAGTGAGGCATGCGCTTGTGGACGCGCGATCTCGGCCACCGATTGATTCCTGGAACCAATCGTGTCGACGAAATAGTCTATACGTTCGCTCGGCTCAACGTTGCGACGGTGACCTGCAGAATGCGGCGGAGGCGACCGCGGGGACGCGGCGATGTTCCCACACGACTGCCGGTACCTTGGCATAGATTTAGGCTGGTCGAAAGAAGCAGAAGTTCAGAACCCGAAAGGCGATGAAGTATGTCCGATGTGCGTGGCAGTTTCATGGCGCATGGCTCGTCCGGATGGAATGAGTTCGAACAAATCGAGGTCGCTCCACAGGGCCGACTGGGCATTACTTGCAACGACGAAGGGTGCAGTGATTGGGCGATCCGGCAACCACGGGAGTTTGCAGAATTTAGATATCATAGGGATTGCTTCTTCTGCCCCCAAGGACATGTGGCCCCGAGCCGTTTAGAACGGGCGAAGCTTCAGGCTAAGGACAAACTGCTTGTCGAAGAACCAGATGGCATCTTCGATCGAGAGTGGTGGCATTCAAGCCCCAATAGGTTATGCATGAGCTCCATCCGCGTTGGCTATCTTCATATTGGGACCAAAGCAGCGGCTATTGACAATGAGTTGCGCACTAGTGCCAGTAGTGAGTCTCGTGAGAGCTACCTGTACCGAGCGCGTTTACGAGAATCATCGAGTGTGAGTTCTACATGTGGCGCGATAGACCCAAATACGTATGTCGAGACAGACGGTGGGGAGGATCTGATCAAGCGCCTCGGATTATCTGCCACGACCGCCGAGAGCCGCATGTTGTATCGCTATATAAACATCCGAGAAGACCCGGGATCGATTTCTCTCGTTGTTCCCACATCTATGATTGTCGAATTTATTGAAGCCGAATGCGTGTCGCGATCATTTGCGGATCGAAATCAATTGAGACCCCCTGCTCGTTAAGGCTTTTGGCGGGAGAGAATCCGTCGCGAATGGATTGAAGGTGAACTCGAACTGACACCAGTTGCCCCGGCGTCTTTCTTCAGTCAGCAGTGCCCCGAGTGGAAGAACATTGCCGGTCGAACGAACACTGCGTCGAAGGAGCCGGGCCGCTACCAGGGACGAAACGAAAGACGAGCCAAAGCCGCCCAGATCATCGCCAGCGGGACGGTATCGGTTCGGCGAGAATCGAATGGCCGGGTGCGTGGATGCCGTTGGTTGCTCGTCAGGCAACAGGTGTGTCGCGAATGCCTCACCGCAAGTTCGCAATGAGATGCTGGAGCATGGCTGTTTACTCCGACCAAGATCGTCAACAGATCGATGAAGTGTGTGCGAGGTGGCATGAGCGATCATTGATCGGTGACGCCTCGTTGCTTTATCCCGACGAGTTCCCGAAGGCTTGGTCGCAACCTGCGCTTGACCAGCTGAACAAGAGGTTTTGGGAGAACCTCATCGAGGGGGAGGAAGCTGGCGGAAAGTTTGAGAGCAAGTGGGCAGTTCAGCTCGAAGGTGCCGACATCGAGGTCAGACTGCTCGCTGCAGAGTGTCTGCTGATCTACTACCTGATCACGGCGTCGGTCGGTCCTGATCGGAAGCTCGAGATGATCAACAATACAATCGGGTCCGACAATCAAGAGTTACACGTCGCCACCGATAGCGATGTGTACGAGGCATTGAAGAACTGGATCGCTAACCCGGGCCTGTATTACAACACTCGGCAGGACCTCCACGTGGGCTATCTAATGGAGCTCGCGCTGCGCCTGAAGAACATGTCGTTTGAGGACCGTTCTGTACTACTTGGTGACGATCCCTGGGGCTTCGCCGAATTTGCCGAGGGGGGCGAGCATCAAAGTGACACCATGCGGCATGTCGTCTGCCATCTTCTCTATCCCGAGTACTTCGAACGGATCGCCTCGAACACCCACAAGCAGCTGATTCTCAGGGCGTTCGGCGAGCTCGATTCGAGCGGCTCAGACGCGAGCCAGGACCAGAGATTGTACTCAGTCCGTCAGTCGTTGAAGCAACGCCTGCCCGACTGGGGAGAGGCGCGTCGTGACTACTACGAACCTGATCTCAAGCCCATTTGGCATCCGTCGGGTGGATCTGGGGGCGGCGCGACGAGGGATCCCGCGTTCGCCCTGGATTACAAGAAGCAGATTGTGTTCTATGGCCCTCCTGGGACCGGGAAGACTTTCACCGCAGGTGAGCTCGCAGAAAGAGTGATCAGGTCGGCTGCGTTGCAGCGCTGGGGCGTCGACGAGTACTTCGGTGACGTCGATAGGGTCACGGAAGCAGTTAGCGATCACGTAGTGAGACTTCAGATGCATCCATCATACGGGTACGCCGAATTCATGATGGGCTTGCGGTTGGATGCCGGCGGTGGGACCAGCTATCAGCCCGGGGCCCTGCCGAGACTCGTCGATGGGATGCGCGACGAGAAACAGGAGAAGGGGGAGCGGGCACTTCCCCACGTGCTGATTCTCGACGAGATTAATCGTACGGACTTAAGTGCCATGTTCGGGGAGGCATTCAGTGCGATGGAGCGCGACAAGCGCGGCGTCGAGATGGAACTCTTCGCCGAAGGGGACGACGGCAAGCCGATCCGATTCTCCATGCCGGAGGATCTCTACATCATCGGGACGATGAATGAGATCGACCAGTCTGTCGAGGCTCTGGATTTTGCGATGCGACGCCGGTTCTTCTGGTTCCCCACTCCATTCGACCAGGAGGTCCTCTTCACCATCTGGGAATCCCAGTGGGCTGAGCAGTCGATGACTGTGGAGTGGTGTGACGCTATTCCTCAGCTCGAAGAGCTAGCCGAGAGTATCTCTCGCCTGAATAATAGGATCGTTGAGCTGCCCGACCTGGGACCGGAATACGAGCTCGGGGCTGCGGTGTTCGGAGATCTTCCGTACTTCGTCGGACTTGAGTGGCGGTACAAAACTCAAGGTCGTCGACAGGCAAAAATTCTCTGGAACGACCGTGGCCACGAGCGCGATCCCTTGCTGTCTCTTTGGACCCTTTCGATTGAACCCGTACTTTCACAATATTTGGCTGGCTCTGACCGGCGTGTGGAACAGCTGGAGGAACTCAGGCAACTGCTCGTGACTCGGTCGGCCCGCTGAAGATGGCTGCCAGAAAAGGTCCCGTCGCCAGGGGAAGAGCGACACTAGAGCCCTTCGTGATCAAGGACTTGACTGCGGAGATGTACTGGGACCGTACACCCACCCCGGCGGAACGGGACTGGCTGACGTCAATTGCCGACCTGTCTCCGGAGCCCTATGTGCTGGATGCGCAGCTTGAGGCCGACCATGAACCGACGATTGAACCGATCCTGGCCCGCGACATCGACGGCTGGCGAGCGAATCGCTACATCGGAGAGATTCGCCACCAGGGCAGGACACTGGTCATCCAGCCGAGACTCGGCGTCGAGACGATCATGTCGTGGATCAGCACGATTCTAAACGTTCAAGTCCTACCCCGTACTGCACAGCAGGCGAATGGTGTGAGCAATGCAGTCACGCAACTGTTAGCTGCCCTATGGCGCGCGTCGGTCCTCACTGCAGGGCAGCACGCCTTGCCGCGAACAGGGCAGAAGGTGAGCTCGCACGGACTCACTGTGAATGGTCGCCTAGACGGAGGCGCTACCGCACGTCGGCGGGCAGCTGGTCATATTGATCTCGTCTCCACACGTATCATGCGCACCTACGACAACGCGCCGGCCAGGGCGGTCGTCCTAGCAGATCGCTACTTTGATAGTCACCTTGCTGGTGCTCGCTGGCGAGGACCCCGTCTCGACGAGCAGCTGGCCGTGCTGCGCAACGCCACTGGTGCGCGACCGAAGAAGCCGAAATTGTATGAAATCCAAAGGGCGCGGTATAGCCCGATCACGATTAAGTGGCGTCGGGCGGCCGAGCTGTCGTGGCGGATCTTGAACAGGGATCCGCTCGGCGTGGCTGCTGAGGACGAGTCGACCTACGGAGTGCTGATCGACGTCGCCGAGCTCTGGGAGATGTTCGTCCTGCACTGCGCAGGGTTGGCGACGGAGCGGTTCGTACGACATGGCACGACCACGCAGACGTCAGGCCACCTGGCGCGCTCCACCGTCGACCTTCGACGTACTATGGGCAAGCTCTATCCTGATGTCTTGGTGGGGGACCATCCGGTCACAGCGCTGTTGGACGCCAAGTATAAGAGGCTCGGAGGTCGACGAGGCGTCGACCGCGAGGACCTCTATCAAATGCACGCCTATTCTTCGACCTTCGGTGCACCGCTCGCGGCGCTGGCCTACCCTGCTGTAGATGGGGCCTTACCGCGGGACGAGCGCGACAGTCCTTGGCAGACCAGTGCCGGTGAGCTTTCGTTCCTCACCTTGCCGACTGAGAAGAATAGTTGCACCGCAAAGCTGAGAGACTGGTTCAGTGAAAAGTGTGTCTGACGCCTGGGACTATTTGCCATAGACCTGGCGACGCAATGGCCGACCGTACCGTTCTTATTTGGTTCGCGCCTGCCCTTGCTGAGGAAAGAGGGATCTATTGCCGAAGAAGTCGGTAATTCGTATCTGGCTATTGTCATTTCTGTGCTCGTGAAGATCCTCGACCAGCGTGCCGAAGCTCATATTAGCGCAGCGAGAGAGGTTTGGTTACAGATGATGACTGAGACGACTAGAAGCTGAGAAGCCTCGACGCAGAGTGATCATGAGACTGGAAGTTGTCTCGGCCAGCGTGAATCTGCATGAGTGCGGTTCTTGCCTGCGACAGCACTTGGTTTTTCTGACGCCTTCGTTGGCGCACTTGGTTATTCTTCACTCGGCCGTACTGAATCTGCCTCCTTCAGAGGATGCGCAAGGCTCACAGGTCAAGGAGATCCAGCGCCTGTACCTTTCGATGGCTGACGAGGCTGCTGAGGATCACCGCGCTCTTTGTCCGTGTGACGGAAGAACACGACGAAAGCTCCAGAAGCATTTCCTGGAGATGGGCCGTGTCGCGCGCTGCGATTCGGCATTGAACGTCGGCTCCACCCGTTGTTGCGAAGGCTTCGATGACCTGAGGCATGCCGTCGAGGACCTCTTTGATGGCTGCGAGTGCTCCTTGGTGAACATTCAGCTCGACCCAGGCCTGCACGTGCAGCCCCAGCGCCGCAAGATCTAGCTGAGTCTCATGGCCGACGATCAACCCGCTGTCCCACAGTCGGTCCAGTCTCGCCTTGAATGTGGTCCTCGAGACTCCAACTGCCATGGCCATCTCGCCCATGGTCGCGCGGGGATTGTCTCTCAGTGCCTTCAGCACCCCTCGATCAAGGCTGTCGATAGCTGGTTCCGAATACTGCAATACAATCCCCATTCTTCTTCGGATCGTCAAGAATTGTCTGTTATGGGGCTAAATTATACAGATCGAGATCGAAACGCCTAGAGGTTTTGATATGTGTTTTTCCAAATTGGTTGCAATATGTCCGAGAACTGGATAATGTTGCCGCAAAATGGATGCAGAGAAGCATTCAACGCTACAAATTGGAGCGATAGTGAATCTCGGAATCACGGCGATGATCGTCGCCTACCTACTGGTGATGTTCGCCATCGCGGCGTGGCTGAGGAAACGAGTCAAGAACGATACCGACTATCTCCTGGCTGGGCGCAAAATGGGACCAGTCCTCATCGCCGTCATGTTGCTCGCCACGAACTTCGGCGGCGCATTCGTGCTTGGAACGAGTCAGGACGCCTATTCTGTTGGTTTCGCAGCGATCTCATTTGCCATGGGGATATTCGTCGGACTTATCTTCCTCGCGTTCTTCGTTGCCAAGCGAGTGAGGTCCGGAGACTTTGTCACCGTCCCGGATTTTCTGCAGAGCCGATTCGGCGGCCCCGCCGTAAGAATGTTTGCTTCCGCCCTGTCGATTCTTGCCCTGGCAGGGATCCTCGCGGGACAGGTCGGTGCAGCAGCGTCGTCCCTCACTGCACTGGGTTTGAGCCACAATTGGGGCGCAGTCGTCGGGATTGTCCTGATCATAGCGTTCACGGTCTTGTCCGGCATGTGGGGCGTCGCAATTACCGACTTCATTCAGTTCATCGTGATCGTTGCGGGGCTGCTCCTCGTGACAGTCATCGCAGTCGATGCGGCCGGCGGGCTGGCGGCCATATCGGACACGTTCGTGTCGTCTGGGGTCAGCCAGCCGTTCAATCCGCTGAATCAGGGATGGTCATTCTTCCTGGGTGCTGCGTTGCCCGTGATCGTCCACAAGCTAGTGGGGCAGGACGTCATGCAGCGTGTGTTCTCGGCCAGGTCCGCAAGAGCTGCTGCGACCGGTGCCGGCATCGCGGGGGTTCTCACTGCGTTGTTCGCAGTTGTTCCGGCTCTCGCCGGCATGGCTGCCAGAGACCTCTTCCCGAACCTCGACCCCACGGTCGGTGTGGTACCGGCACTAATCAGCAACGTTCTCCCTGTCTGGGCAGCCGGCATCTTGATGGCGGCGATAATCTCTGCGGTGATTTCCACTGCTGATGCGCTTCTGCTCGCAGCGGTCAGCAACATCTCGAATGACTTCCTCCTGTACGTGCCGTCGATCAGGAACAACCCGCAGCGGCAACTGCTGTGGTCGCGAATTCTTACGATTGGACTCGGTCTTCTCGCACTCGGGTTCTCCTTGCTGGTCCCTGGGATCATCGAGGTGCTCACGATTGCCTTTACGATGTACGGTTCCGGGGTTTTCGTTCCGTTCATCTTCGGACTTTTCACCCGGTTCGGAGGCAGGGTCGCTGCCTTCGTCTCGATGGCGGTAGGTGCGATCGTTGCACTGCTGGGGCTGACAGGTGTGGTATCGGTAGGAGTCTTGCCACCCGTCATCGTTGCTGTCGGCCTGTCCATCACAACGTATGTGGTCGTGGCATTCGTCGCCAAGGAAACTTCGGTGCCGCGACCATCCGTGCGAAGTATGGAGACGAACGATGCCTGAGCCGCAGCGAGTAGTCGTCACGGGAGCTGGGTCCGGTATTGGCAGAGCCATCGCGGACCGCTTGGCCGATGAGAACATCGACGTGCGCCGATTGGACATCGACGGAGATCGCGACGGAGAAGGATTCGACGTCACAGACGAGAACTGTTGGGCGCGACTGCCTTACGAGGGCGTTACCGGACTTGTGAACGCAGCAGGGATTCGCGTTCGTTCACCTCTTGCTGAAACATCGTTGGAATCTTTTCGATCCGTTATCGAAGTCAACCTGGTCGGCACCTTCCTCGCGCTCCGCTGGGCATCGCGTCGACCCGTCGATGCTGAGACGCCTAAGGACCTGTCGGTCGTTACCCTCGCGTCGGCCGTCGCCGATCGCCCTGTGGAGCATCAGATCGCGTACAACTCGTCGAAGGCCGCGATCATTAACCTGACCCGCTCGGCTGCTCGTGAATTGGCCCCCTTTGGTATCCGGGTGAATGCGATCGGGCCAGGGTCTGTGCTCACGCCGATGACGGAGTCCGGTTGGGCCGACGAAGAGCACGCCGAGCGAATGCGAGCCGAGATTCCACTCGGTAGGCCCGGTCGCACGAACGAGATCTCTTCAGTGGCAGCGTTTCTACTCGGTGGTGGTAGCTCATATATGACTGGCTCGGTTGTGACTGTCGATGGAGGGTGGACTTTATGAATCCGGGCGAGTGTGTCCCAACGAAAACTGATACGTCGAGCAGCACGGACTTCTAAGGGGAACGGTCAACACGCCGGATAAATCCGGCACTGTCAACGTAGCACTGTCGACAGTAGATCGGGACCGAGGTGAACAATCTTGTCGACGTCCATTCGGTGGAAGATGAGTTTGCCGCGGCGTTCGGAGATCAGTAGATCGGCATCGCGGAGTACCCTCAACTCGCGGGATATTTGAGCCGGCGTTTGGTTCATTCGCGAAGCGAGTTCGGAAGTGGTGATCGGTTCTCCGACAAGGTGCCGGAAGAGTTCCATTCTCGAATCGGAGTTGAGCGCGGCAAGTCGTTGCCTCATCGCCCCGATGCCCAATGGTCCTGCGCTGGCGGTTCTTAACGGGAAATGGATGATGATCGGCACATCAGGCTCCCACTTGACAGTGAGGTGTGAGCCTATCCGCACTGAGGGCACTGCGATCACCGTTCTGTCCTTCAGCGGCACCGAGTATTGCTGGAGCTTGTCGATTCGGACTTCGTTTAGTTCAATTGCATGATGCGCGCTGTAGTGGAGGCGCGCCAGCGCATCTCCACTGGAGAGCGTGCGTGTCTGATGCTGGTGAGATGCGGCTGCTCTTCTGATCTCATCGCGGACGATCATCCACTCGTGGCCGAAAAACAGGGTGTTCGTTTCGGCGAGAAAGCAGAGAAGTCGGCGACGCACAGCTGTCGGATCATTGAGCAGTGCAACAGCGAGATCGTGTCGTGCGGTCGATCGGGACAAACAGTAGTCAAGGAAGCGCCTGCGTTCAGGCGTTTCCTGGATGAGGCGATCAACTGGAGGAATAGGGCCGCGCATTCCTTGTACTCCCTCAGCGCATAGCCAAACGAAAGTTCGTATCGGCAGAGCTTCGACAGCCTGTAGCTCGGCGTCGAGCGATTGCGACTCTGGTGAAAACGGGAAGAAGAGGCGGCATCGGAATCGCGCCCACAGTGGTGACAGGAAGTTGAATTCACGCGCGTACGCGTTGTTGATTGATTCCGAGATGGTGCTGAGGACTGAACGAGCTTCAAGATGGTGGTCGGGTTCTGCCATGGCATGGAGAACCGCCATCATTTCGGTCAGAGGCGAAATGACGACATGGAAGTCAGACGCCGAAAATCCCGGAAGCTTAAAAACAATAGTCAGAGTCGATCCTCCTCCGCGCCCCTCCATGAAGCGGTCGACTGCACGGTGCGACATCGATCAGAATTTCACAGAACCGGGAGCCATTTGGGAGCGAGCTCCACAACGATTGGGCACTTCCTGTTAAACGTAGGGTCACCGTCTCGACGAGCATATAGCCTCATTGAACACGGTGCGAACACGGGTCGCTCAATGGCTGAGGCGGAATTTGCCTGGACGATCTTGCCGACCACCGATCCCAGCTCGATTCGTTCGAGCGTGCGAAATTCTATCGACGATGAAGTTGAGGAGTAGACCAGCATGAAGCGAAACCGAATAGTTTCTCTAGCGATGGCCGGTGCATTTGCGATTGCAGTATCGGGGTGCGGCGGAACAAGCGGCTCCCAAGGCACTTTGGACGAACTCACGGTGGCATATCCACAAGAAGCTTCGAATTTTGACCCGGTTATCTCGACCGAGGTGCCGACAACTGAACCGATGCGCAATGTATTCGAAACTCTGTTGACGCAGAACGACAAAGGTGAGCCAACACCGATGCTGGCGAAATCATTCACACAGTCCAAGGACAACAAACGAATCACTTTCACCTTGCGTGATGGGGTCAAATTTCACGACGGCAGCGTGATGGAAGTTGACGATGTCGTTAGTTCGATGAAGCGGTGGTTGGAAAACTCTGCGGCTGCTCAATACAGTTTCAAAGGCGCGACCTTCGAGAAGACCAACGACACGGAAGTCGTCATGAAGCTCAAGACCCCGAACAGCGCGGCTGCCCTCGTGCTGTCCTACGGTGAGTCAAGTCTTCCCTTGATCACCACTGCAGAGATTGCGGAGGAAGCCGGATCGAAGCCAATGACCGAGAACATCGGCACGGGGCCCTTCACCTTTACCGCTTGGAACAAGGGGCAGAACCTGCAACTGTCGAAGTTCGACGATTACACTCCGGCTGACGGTGAGCCCAGCGGGCTTGCCGGCGACAGGACCGCAGGCTTTGGAAAGCTCACATATGAGTTCACCCCCGATCCCTCCACAGAGATTGCCGGATTGCAGTCTGGCAAGTACGACGTGGCACAGACCCTGCCCTACGACAACTACGACCAGCTTGCCAGCGACTCCGGGCTCTCACTCGAAATTACCGATAAGGTCTCCCTGCCAAACCTCTACTTCAACAAGAAGGAGGGCCTATTTGCTGATGTCAAAGCTCGAGAGGCGCTTGCCATTGGTCTTGATCGAGACGCCATTCTCAAGTCGTCCTACTCCGACCCAAAGTTCTACGAAGCAGCGAATGGCTGCATGATGCCGCAAGCTCTGTCGAACCAATGGCCCTGCGCCGATAGTGAGAGGCCGGGAGCAGTGGATCCAGAGAAGGCCAAGAAGCTACTGTCCGAGGCTGGCTATGACGGCCAGAAAGTCCGCATCATCACCTCGCGTGACGCTGGACGGGCCTATCAGGCTTCCACGGTCCTACAGCAGCAGCTCAAAGGTCTCGGTGTGAACGCTGAGCTCGAGAATTTCGACTATGCGACGCTCAACTCGAAGCGTACTGAACCGGACGCGTGGGAGATCATCGTCATCAATAACATCGCGAAGATCGAACCTCTGCAGCAGTTTTACATACCCGAGGACAACCCGGGATGGACAGACCCGAAACCACTGGCACCGATCGTCAAGAAGTACCAAGCAGCAGAGACCACGGCCGATCAGCAGAGGGTCTACAGCGACCAGATGCAGAAATGGTTCACTTCCTACATTCCAGTCGTCAACCTCGGCAGTGCCGCGGAACTCTACGCAGTCAGCAGCGACATCACAGGTGTCACAGCTGTCGGCGGCAGCCTTGTTCTCTGGAAGGCTACCGCGAAGTGACTTTGAAGCGACACGACCGCTCTCCAACGGGAGGCCAGAAATGGTGACATTCATTGTCAGACGCATCGTTGCGACGATACCGGTACTCCTCGTCGTCTCAATAGTTGTTTTCATGCTCGTCCACCTCACACCCGGCGACCCAGCTCGGGTAATACTCGGAGCGGAGGCTCCGATGGACCAGGTGGCTGGCCTGAGGGAGGAGATGGGCCTCAACCAGCCGATCTTCGTCCAGTATTGGCAGTGGCTGACTCACGCTGTCCAAGGTGATCTTGGAGCTTCAGTATTCATGCAGCAACCGGTCACACAGGTGCTAGCCGAACGCATCGGACCCACTGCGGCACTTGCGATCGCTGCTGAACTCATTATCGTCTTAGTCGCCGTGCCGTTGGGAATCGCGGCGGCACGCCGCCCAGGTGGAGCGATGGACCGGTCGGTCATGGTCGTTGCACTTATCGGCATGGGCATTCCCAGCTTCGTGCTCGCAATCTTCCTAGTTCTGATCTTCGGCGTTGTTCTCCAGGTACTGCCGACGGCTGGTTGGGCCGAACTCTCTGACGGTCTTGGCACTTACCTTAGCTATCTCGTCCTCCCTGCGGTCTCCCTTGCCGTCGTCCTCTCGGCCTTGGTAGCGAGAATGACCCGCGGGTCCATGATGGACGTGCTTGCGGAGAACTTTGTGCAACTGGCGCGCTCGATCGGCATGGGAGAGACACGAATTGTCTACCGGGAAGTTCTCCGCAATGCCTCCCTGCCGATCATCACCGTGTTGGGAACGACATTTGGCAGCCTTATCACCGGTGCAGTCGTCACGGAGACGGTGTTCAACATCCCGGGCATTGGACAGCTCGTCGTAGATTCCATTGGTCGTCGCGACTATCCAGTCATCCAGGCAGTCGTGCTCCTAGGCGCGTTGCTCTACGTCGGTCTCAACTTTGTGATCGACCTCCTCTACGGATTTCTCGATCCGCGGGTGCGACTCAATGCTGGCCGACTCTGAAGGAGGAATCATGGCTGTAGACAATATCTTCCGCGCATCCCCCTCTACCCGAAAGCACAGTTTCGTCGATTGGGTCGGCAAGAATCGGAGTCTGGCGATCGGTTGCGGCTTAGTAATTGTCGTTGCCATCGCGTGCTTTGTCGTTCCGGTTCTATCTTCGGCCGACCCTAACGCCGTCGATGCGAACCATCGGCTCGAGGGCATATCGCCGGAGCATCCTTTCGGTACCGACCAGTTCGGACGTGATGTGCTGTCGAGGTTCTTTCATGGCGGCCAAATATCACTGATCGTTGGGCTGTCCTCGGCAGCCGCCGCTACCGGCCTCGGACTCGTTGTCGGTATTCTCGCTGGCTACGTAAATTGGCTTGACCAGATTCTGATGCGAATTGCCGACGGGCTACTCGCCATCCCGGGGGTCCTGCTCGGAATTGGTCTCATGGCGTCGCTCGGCCCTGAAGTCGGCAATGTCATCATCGCCATGGCTGTCGTTTCGACTCCGACTATGGCCCGGCTTGTTCGTTCGAGAGTCATCTCTGTCAAGGAAGAGACCTACATCGAGGCGATCAAGCTACAGCACCCGAATTTCTTTCGGCTTGTGAGTCTTCACATTGTGCCGAATATCCTCACGACGGTGGTTGTGCAGGCGACCTTTGTGTTTGCCGATGCCGTCATTGCGGAGGCAACGCTGAGCTTTCTCGGCGCTGGTGTGCCGCCGCCTGACGCCAGCTGGGGAAACATGCTCGCTGACGGTAAGACGCTGCTGTTCTCTGCCTGGTGGGTGGCGGTATTTCCGGCACTTGGCCTGGTCACCGCCGTGATTGGCCTTAACCTCGCTGGCGACGGACTCCGCGACATGCTTGACCCTAAGACTACAAGGAGACTGAGATGACGACCACGCATGAACGCGTTCCAATTCTCTCCATAAGCGACCTGAGCGTCGACTACGAGACCGACTACGGCCCCTTCTCAGCATTGCGGGGAATCACTCTTGACGTCGCTCCCGGAGAGATCCTCGGTCTTGTCGGTGAGTCCGGATGTGGCAAGAGCACACTCGGGCGATCACTCCTGCGACTCAACGACGAAGCGAGCACGCGTTATCAGGGAAGCATTCACCTTGACGGCACTGAGGTGCTCAGCCTGAAAGACACTTCGCTTCCATCTCTGAGGGGATCCGAGATTGCGATGATTTTTCAAGATCCTCTCCGATCGCTCAACCCGGTGTTCACGATTGGTACTCAGCTGAAGAATGCGATCAGTCTCGGAGGAATCACAGACAAACGGAAAGTCCACGCTGAATCGATATCGCTGCTCGAACGCGTCGGTCTTGATGATCCTGAGAGACGATTGCGGCAGTACCCCCACCAGCTCTCAGGTGGTCAGCGTCAACGTGTCGTTATCGCAATCGCTCTAGCTCAGAGTCCAAAAGTGCTAGTGGCGGACGAACCGACCACGGCGCTTGACGTTACTACGCAGAAGCAAATCCTCAAATTGCTGAGGCAGTTATGCACCGACACGGGCATGGCTCTGATTTTCGTCACTCACGACCTCGCCGTCGTTTGGCAGTTGTGTGACCGAGTGGCGGTGATGTACTTCGGGATCGTCATCGAACATGGCGCTGTCGAAGACATTTTCGACGCGCCCGTCCACCCGTACACCGGAGGACTCCTAGCTGCTGTGCCGAGCCTGGAGACGGAGAAAGGTCGTCCCTTGGCCACAATCGAACGTCGCCACGATGGGGGCCAAGGGGGCGGAGGATGGGACGACGACAGTGCCGAATTCGATGCTGTGAGTCCGAATCATTTCGTTCGTAAGGCCCAAACGAGCCGAGTCGACGTTGAAAGGAGCAGTAATGACTGCTGAAACGGCAAACGACATAGAGCCTCCGCTACTATCGCTTCGGTCTGTGTCCGTCGATTTCAGTCCTGGTGCGCTAGCCCGCATGCTGGGTGCCTCGCTGGTGAAAGCAGTCGATGAAGTGAGCTTCGATGTGAGGGCTGGACGTACCTTCGGGATCGTCGGGGAATCAGGAAGTGGAAAGTCGACGACAGTCCGCGCCATCCTCGGTCTCGAGTCGATTTCAAGTGGAACGGTCCGTTACAACGGTGTGGACATGTCAACATTGCGGGGTCGGCGAAGGAAAATAGCTGCCCGCGAGATGCAGATGGTCTTCCAAGACCCGTCGTCAGCGTTAAATCCGAAGCTGAGGATTAGGCACCTCCTCGCTGAACGTGTGAAGATCCATCGTTCCGGCGAGTACGGCAATCGAACGACGATCGTCCGCAATGCCCTCGACGATGTTGGACTGCCGCATACGCACCTCGATCGCTTCCCGCATCAACTCTCAGGTGGTCAGCAGCAGCGCGTAGTTATCGCTCTCGCCCTGATCTCGCGACCGCGTGCCCTCATTTGCGACGAAGCTGTGTCCGGGCTTGATGTTTCAAGCCAAGCTCAGGTTCTTAACCTGCTCAACGATCTCAGGGATGATCGTGGCCTGACCATCATCTTCATCACTCACGACATGGGAGTCGCGCGCTATATTTCCGACGACATCGCAGTGATGCGCAAGGGCGTCATTGTGGAGCAGCGACCGGCCGAAGAGATCTTCGCTGATCCTCGCTCGGACTACACAAAGACACTTTTGACAGCCGTGCCGACCTTGCCGCGGACTTACGGATTCACCGAAGTATGAGCCTCGCTAAGAAGGAAACCATGAACCGCATACAAGAACAACTATCGACATTGATGAGAGATCAACCGTTCACCACTCGTTGGGCCCTCTACGATTTTCGCAATGCTCAGTTCTACGGCGAACGATTCGACGAACCGCAGTGGACTGCAAGCACACGCAAGGTCTCGGTAATGATGTGCGTGCTCAGCGAGGTGACCGCAGGCAGAATCGATCTTGATCGCGAAGTCGAATACACGTCGGGCATGGCTGAAGGCGTCCAATCGGGGACCTTCCGATACATGACTCCAGGATTTTCTTTTCCGCTCCGAGACGCACTGGCACAGATGATTGTCTCCAGCGACAACGTCTGTACGCGGCTCGTCTTTGAGTCGCTCGGAGCCGACGAGCGAGAGCAGCTGCGTGTCATCAACGACTTCTGTCAAAACTCAGGTCTACATCAGACCATCCACCGGCACGTCTTCCCAGACACCAGTAGGATTCCTTGGTTCCACACCGATGCGCCCATGACGACGTCGACCCCTATTGACCAGATCAGACTGCTCAAGGCCATCGTGGCGGGAAGCCAGTCGGCATCCGGCTCCGACCTCATCGCAGTGAGCAAGGATCTGTGCAGCTATGCGCTGGAGCTGATGACGTTGGGATGGGACTCGTTCGAGTTCGCCCGATTCCTCCCCGACGACGTAGTCGTTGCCCAGAAAGGTGGCCGAGGGGTCCGTGGTAGGTCCGAGATAGGAGTGATCTTTGACAGCGATGGTCGAGCGGCATGTGCATTGGCTGTATATACAGACTGGGTGCAGACCCGTTTGCGTGACGGTCGTCCGGGCAATGATCTCGCAATTGATCTCATCTCCGCGTTCGGTCGTAGCGCGTGGGAGCTCGTCGTCAACAACACCGAAGTCCCAGCAAACATTCTCGACTACGGAAGGCCGGTGACGTCATGACGATGACCACGGATTCACTTGTCAAAACGCTCGACTATTACGCCTCAGAGGTGGACGCGCGAACCTCCTGGACAATTTTGGATCTGAAGACTGGAGGTCGGACTGCGTCCCGCAACGAAGAGTCGGTGCCGATCGGCGACTTCGACGCACTTATCTGGTACCTTGCTCTCGCCCATGCCAGCGATCGAGGAGAGGTTGACCTTTCCGTGGCATGCACCCTGGAATCGCGTCACCGACCGGATGGCAACAAGGGAGTTCTTGGATGCATGTCTAACGGATTGAGGCTTAGTCTCGGCGACTTCTTGGCGCAAACTGTCATCACAGGCGATCCAGCTGCGTTCGCCGTGACCGCTGAATCCGTCAGAGTCCAAGGTGTGTCCTCTGTAGAAGTGGTCGACCGGTTCCTGCGGGAACAGGGGGAGGGCGGTATCGAGGGTCGACCGGTGCTCTCTCCGCCGGGATTGTCCGGGGTGAAAATCGGTTCAACGACGACGGACGAGCAAAGTATCTTGCTTCACGGTCTTGTTGAGGGGCCGTTCTCTGACACAGATGGTGGTCTGCCTCGCGAGATTGCTGAGGGCTGTCTCGCGGTGCTCGGTTCCGTGCTCAAAGGTGGCGGTCTCGGGCGGGGATTGCCTGGCTACGGCCCGTTCAAGACCAAGGTGGCGCATTTGGCACGCGGGGGCGACGGAAACTCAGCGAGCATCCGAAACGACGCAGCCATCTTTTTTGACGATGGCGTGCCGCGCCTGATTCTCTGCGCAAGTGTTTCTGACATTTCATTGTGGCAGAACGAATTGCCCGGAATTGCGGTTGCGGAGGACTTCCTGATGAAGTTTTCCCAGGCATGCTGGTCTCTCAGCACAGGAAAAGTGTAGAGCCGAAGCACCTGTCATGGGTGCTGGAAGCGTTAGTAGGTTGAGTTTCGTGCTTTTGACGAAACAGAAGCCTTGGCACTTGGTCCGACGTGGAGGTCAAAGTCCACTTGGGGGCGCCTACCTTGTGCCCACGCTTAGGCGAGGTTCAGCAGCACATTGCTCAGTTTGGAACCACTGCGGATTGTGGTGATATTGACAATGGAACTAACGTCTCCCCGGTTTGCAACCTCCCGACGCTCACGTTCGCAAGGAGCCTGTAGCGTTGATACGAAGAATCACTGTGGATTTGAAGGTAGGAGACTGTGGTGTCGATGCGGAACGTTGACGGGCTCAAAGTTGCCTTGCTCGGACTTGGCTCAATGAATGTGGCAATTCTTAAAGGCCTGATCAAAGCCGGAATCCAGCCTGAAAACGTGATTGGTACGACAATGAGCGCATTATCGGCTACCTTGACGAGCAGAGAGCTCGGCATCCGTGTGCTTGCCAACGAGCAGCAATCTGGTGCAAACAGGTTGGCAGTCGATGGCGTTGACCTCGCGATCGTTGGAGTGCTTCCTCCTTATGTGGCTGGCATCTGTACGGAAATTTCTCAAGATTTGCCCTGTCATGCTCTCGTTGTCTCTGTCGCCGCCGGTGTGAGTATCGGAGCGCTTGAATCTGCGCTGAGACCGGGCCAGCCCGTGGTCCGCACAATGCCAAATACACCGTTGGCCGTCGGCTCAGGTTCAGTTGGGCTGACGGCTGGTCCCCATGTCGATGATGACGACGTGGATCTGTTGCGCAACCTTTTTTCTCCCGGTGGACGTGTGCACGTTATAGCGGAATCACAAATGGACGAGTTCAACGCTATGGCCGGTTCTGCTCCGGGCTATCTCTATTACCTCGCTGAGCATATGACCGAGGCAGGAATAGGACTGGGGTTTGACCAGAAAACTGCGGCAAGGTTGACTGCCGACACACTTCTTGGAGCTGCGAAAATTCTTGCAAACGAGGTTGCTGACAATCCTAGTGCTGCTGGGGACCTCCGTCGAGAGATGGTGCTGCCCGGCGGAACGACTCGCGCAGCATTTCTTACATTCGACGAGCGAGGGATGGGTGAAGCCATCCCCGCGGGTATGCAGTCGAGTGCCGAGCAGTCAGCGGCGATCTCTCGAGAAATCGCCGAGGCGGACTGATGGCAGGGGACTATGCCAGAATCGTCATCAATTGTTCGGCGTGATCCTTTACTACCACCGCGGTCTCGTCGATCTTCTCAGCAGTCATGTGGAAGGCTAGGTCTGAGACGCTGAGGGCCCCGATGCACCGCCTCGCTGTATCGTATAGCCCAGCTGCTACGCAGATGATCCCCTCCACATCTTCGGCTCGATCGACGGCATAGCCATGTTCTCGGATCCAGGCGAGCTCACCGACAAGAGCTTCGGGATCCGTGATGGTATTTGGCGTCATCCGTTCGAGGCCCCGACTGGATGAGAATCCCAGCGCCTCGTCATCGCTCATCCCTGCGAGGATGACTTTCCCTACTCCTGTCGAATGGGGACGTTCCCGTCTGCCGATTTGAGCGGTGAACTGGATCGAACCGAGGCCCTCAACTCGGGACACGTACAGCGGGTATCCGTGGTCTGACACAACTAGACGTGCGGTACAACCGGTCTGGGTTGCAAGCGATTGCAGAATTGGTTGCGCAGCATCCGTGATCGGCATCCGACGCTGTACCTGTTCCCCGAGTCGCATGAGGCTCATGCCCAGAAGAAACCGTGGGCCTGGTTCGACTCGAGTGACGAAGCCATAGTGCTTGAGTGTCTTCAAAAGAGCGTGTGCTGTGCTTTTCGATACTCCGAGTTCCTGAGCGATCTGAATGAGGCTCACGCCCGCTGCGTTTTTAGGCTCTCCGAGTAGATCGACGATGGCCAATGCGCGTTCCACGCTTTGTACCCGCCCGGTCCGCGGCGATTTCGAGGAGCCCTGCTGTTCGTTCATACCGAATACCATACGACATTATCGAAAAATCTGTTGACCTTTCTGCCCGTTTCGGGAATGATGCTGTCTTAGAACGAACGACATTCAGCAATGCCGAACGACGAGGTTATGACATGCCAGAAGTGTTTTTCGATGATATGAGCATTGAGTTTCCCGACCCCCGGGGACGAAACCCCCGATTAGCTGTAAGCCACGTGGATCTGCAAATTGCTGATCAGGAGTTTGTATGCATTCTTGGCCCCAGCGGTTGCGGCAAATCGACGGTATTGAACGTGGTTGCCGGCTTTCTCGAGCCGACTGCAGGAACCATGCTGGTGGATGGACAAGCCGTGAATCGGCCGGGCCCTGAGAGAGGGGTGGTCTTTCAAGATGCGAACATATTCCCGTGGCTCACTGTTGAACAGAACATCGGGTTCGGACCTCGCCTTCGGCAGGGCTCGTCAAACGAAGTGAAAGAGCGCACGGCAGAATTCGTCGAGCGAGTCGGACTCACTGGATTCGAGCAGCACCTGCCATTGGAGCTTTCCGGTGGAATGCGTCAACGGGTGGGTCTTGCTCGGACCCTCATCAACGACCCGTCGGTGTTGCTGATGGATGAACCCTTCGGAGCGCTCGATGCGCAGACTCGCATTCTCATGCAAGAGTTGCTGCTCGACCTATGGGAGCGTGACCGCAAAACAGTCATTTTTGTGACACACGATATCGATGAAGCTCTGCTGTTGGGAGATCGGGTCGTTGTCATGTCTGCCAGCCCCGGGCGGGTAAAAGAAGTTGTTCGTGTGGACCTTCCGCGGCCTCGGTCTTTTGATATCACTTCGGACGAGAAGTTTCTCGGGATGCGCAGGCATCTTATGGACGAACTTCACAGCGAAACGGAAAGAGCAGAAGGCATCGTTGCCTGATTCCGGACTTCGAGATTCGAAATACCAAGTTCAAGGGAGAGACTCATGAAAAAGAAGAAGCAGCTCTGTACCAGGGTTTCCGGTATGGTGGCGGCCCTGGCGCTCATCCTGACAGGATGCGGAGGCGGCGGTGATTCGATAGCACTGGGCAATGTTCCCGCCTTGTACTGGGCCGCATGGTCAGCAACGAATACAGCGTTGGAGGACGGTGAGGGAGACCTCGACGTTGAGGCCGTACAATTCAAATCCTCCGCTGACGTCTTTGTCGCCATGAGAAGCGACGACGTTCAGGTCGCTTCCATGGGTATGAATGTCATGGTGAATGGCCTGGTAGAGAACCCAGACACGCCAATGCAGATGATTGCTGGTGTATCGCCGGGACGGTCGCAAATCATTGTTCGGGACCAGAGCGAGATCGGTGATTGGAGCGATCTAAAAGGAAAGAACCTCGGCGTCATCCGGGGCTCGACCGATGAGCTGATCTTCAAGATCGCACTGGCCCACAATGATATCGACATGGATCAGGACACTACGATTACGACTCTCCAGGCACCCGCAGATCTGCTGCTGGCGCTTCGTAACGGTGATATTGACGCAGCCGTGACTTATCAACCGTACACCGCACAAGCAGTTAAAGACGGTGTGGCAGAGATGCCTGAAGACATGAACACCGAGATGACCGAGTGGGCAAGTGTTCCAACGGGAATCTATGCGAGCGACGACTTGATCGAAAGCGACCCGGAATCGGTTCAAAAGATCGTCGACACCTTTGTTGCCGAAACAAGGAAGTTCGACGATAAGAACGTGTGGGTTGATACGGCCCTCAAGTACCAGGCCGGTGATCGTGATTTATTGCTCACAGCCCTTGAAGACGATAAACCCTGGTTTCTAATGGAAGAGGACAAGCTGGGTTCGATGGCAAAAGCGATGGCCGAGTTCGGTGCTGTGCCCGACGATGTAAGTGGTGAGCTGCGCGACAGGGTCAATTATGACTTCCTGTCAAAATCGACGGGTATGAGCCCAGAAGAACTCGGCAAGTCAGAGGGGAACTGAAGACATGGCTATCACCGCATCCGGAATGTCGCACGTGAATCCTCCATTGGCCCCAGGCACGGGGCCGAGACGGCCACGAAAAGGCAGGGTTCGAGGCATTCCCGTGCTTCTATCAATGGTCATTCCGCTGATTGTCATCGCCATTTGGCAATACACCGGTAGTAACCGGATGATCGCAGACGGGTTGTTCCCGAGCTTCACTGCGTCGATTGAGGCACTCAGCGACTTTCTCTTCGGTACTGCCGAGCAGTCTGCACCATACTCTGGAGACTGGGTCACCTCCGTCCTGGACTCATCGCAGCGCATACTCTCCGGATATGTCCTCGGATCGGTGCTTGGAGTGGTCCTGGGTCTCTTTTCGGGATATTCGAAAAGTGTGCGTCTGCTTGTCAATCCCATGATCGATGCGCTTCGCCCCATATCAATCACCGCGTGGATCCCGCTGGCCTTGATCTTCTTTGGGATTGGCAATGCTCCGGCAATATTCCTGACGAGCATGGCAACATTCTTCCCTGTCTATGTCAACACACTGATCGGGGCAATGTCGGCCGAGGGGCGTTTGCTCCGTGCTGCCGCAATGCTCGGTGCGAATAAATGGCAGATGCTGGTGCGAGTGACCTTTCCTGCAACCCTGCCATCCATCGCTACCGGAATGAGAGTGGCCCTTGCTCTGGCGTGGACAACCGTCGTTGTTGCGGAGATACTCGGCGCACGATCCGGGCTTGGTTATGTGCTCATGGATGCATACAACCAATTCCGTTTTGACTACGTCGTGGCATGCATGATCAGCCTTGGAGCTCTCGGATTCCTCAGTGATCGGCTACTGGCCTGGCTCTTCAAACGCCCACTCCGATGGGTCGAATCGGCGGCGAAGGCATAGTCGTTCCCCAAATACACGTACCAACGAGCATTACATCAATGAAAGGAACAACTTAAATGCGATCCCTCGACGTTCCATGGCGAGGCTATTTTGCCGCCGTTCCAACGCCCTTCACCGAGGACGGGCCTCTCGATCTTGAATCATTGCGACTCTTGATTCGCTATTTCATTAACGAGGGCGCTCACGGCCTTGTTATTAATGGAAGCAGCGGTGAGTGGTATGCACAGGACTCTGAGGAACGTGAGAGCGTGGCGCGTGTGGCGGTCGATGAGACGGCGGGCGCAATACCTGTGATCATCGGAGTCTCCAGCATCGCTCCTCAGACGACGAGGCAGTTAATTGCTCACGCTGGAAAAATCGGAGCCGACGGGGTGATGTTCTCTCCGCCTCCAGGGTGGAGGTTGAATAACGAAGAAATCGTGTCCTACTTCACCGACCTATGCAAGTCGTCGACGTTGCCTGTCATGCTGTACAACATCCCTGCCGATGTCGCAACTGACCTTGCCCCCAGTGTGACTGCGGAACTTGCGGAGATCGAGCAGGTCGTTGCGATCAAAGAAAGCAACCAAGACGACAGGCATCTCTATGAAACTAGCCTGTTGGCGGGGGACAAGCTTCGGATCTTCGGCAATCTTATGAATCGACCAGGTGTGGGATTGCTCGCCAGTGACTGGGGTGCCGACGGATACATTGGAAGCGGAATGTTGTTCGGACGAGAGCTGAGCCAGGCTTTCGAAGCAGTGTGGGTGAATCGACTTGACGACGCTCGTTTGTTCGTTGACAGATTGACTGCGCTGCAGAATGATCTCAACCTGCCCGATGGGAACGGAGCATTCGGCGGGATTCCTGGTCAGTTGAAAGCAATTCTTAATCTCATCGGTCAGCCTGCCGGTTTTCCGCGTCGTCCTCGATTGCCAATCGAAGGTGAACGTCTCGACGATCTGCGGCGGATCTTGGTAGCTCACGGTATGGAAGTTGTCTGACGATGACTGGGATTCCGGTAGCAGAAACTCCTGACCGCGAGTTCTTACCCCTGGAATTGATCAAAGCTGCTGGAAAACAACGAACGGACGCCGGCGCTTGGGCATATTTGAACGCGGCGGCAGGGGACGGTCGCGCTGCAAAGCGGAGCCGAGAGGCATATCTTCAAACGACGCTCCTCCCACGTGTCTGCCGCGACGTCTCTGTCGTCGACTTGACCACTCGTTGGTTGGGTAAGGACATGTCATCTCCATTCGCAATCGCCCCCATGGCAAGCCACGAGCTCTTCGACGCGAGTGGAGAGCAGGGAACCGCGGAGGGGGCAGGAAATTCAGATGTTCCTCTGATCTTGAGTATGGAAACGAGTCAACCGTGGAGCTCAATCGAGGTCGAGAGGAAATGGTGCCAGATCTCTCCTCAACAAGACGATGGGCTCGTGCGCTCGCTCATTGAGGCTGCGGAAGAGGCAGGAGCAGAGGCAATTATCCTTACGTTGGACACACCGGTGCCTGGTATGCGGTATGAGCAGAGAAGGGCGCTTCCCGAATTTCCGACGCATATCAATCGTCCGATGTTGCCGACTTCGAACGTCAGATGGGACGCCTACACTTGGGCCGGACTTGATTGGTCGGCGGTGGAAGTTATTGTCGATTATGCGAACATTCCAGTGCTGGGAAAAGGAGTGTTGCACCCCGATGACGCTCTGCGATGTAGCGATTCGGGCATGTCCGGTGTCGTCGTCTCGAATCACGGCGGACGCAATTTCGATGCACTGCCAGCGCCCTTGTCCCAATTACCCAGTATTGCCGATGCAGTTGGGGACCAAGATCTCGTTCTAGTCGACGGTGGGATTAGAAGTGGTAGCGATGTCCTCGTTGCACTTGCCCATGGTGCGCACGGTGTGCTCATCGGTCGACCAGTGCTGTGGGGGTTATCTGCGGCAGGGCCGAGTGGTGTCGCTGAAGTTCTCAGTATTTTTCGTGAGGAGTTAGAGCAGGCAATGGCCTTATGTGGAGTTTGTGAGATTACAGATATCAACCGATCGCTGTTAGTCGGTGACTGAAATGATGTCTACCTGCACGATCGAGTATCGAGTTCGGAAATGGAGTGTCTGATTGCGATGTGGCAGTACCATCAACCGGCACCGTCGGAGTTCCAACGAAGCGAAGTTCGCGAACCGACAGGCGATTGCCTAGAACAAGGTGAAGTGTTGGTACGGTTCAGTGCGGGTGCCATTTGCGGAAGCGACATACCGAAGTTTCTGGGCCATCACGATTCGGACAATCCTGACACAGGGCTCCCGGGAGCCCCGCTTCACGAGATCGTCGGGACGATTGAAGCTAGCCGCGATACGGCGCTGCGGGAGGGGCAGCGTGTTGTCGGCATTGCCAAAGGGTCACGAGGGCTCAGCGAGGTCATCAGGAATCCTGCACATCTTCTTTTTCCGGTGGACGATCAGCTAAAAGATGTTGAGGCCACCGTTGTGCAACCAGTTTCGACGGTTCTAAGTACGTTGTCGCATGCTGGAGAGCTTGAAGGTAAAAGAGTCGCAGTGTTCGGTCTAGGGCCGCTTGGACTCCTATTCACACATGTAGCGAAGTCTTTGGGCGCTTCGGAAGTGATCGGAATAGACCGAGTCGATCGTTCCGACGTTGCATCTCGGTTCGGAATTGATCGCCTGATTCATGGAGAAGTCCGGGACTGGGCGAGGACCTGCGCTATTGAAGAAGCTCCAGACATTGTCATCGAGGCAATTGGGCATCGGCAGGAACACCTTGCTGATGCCGTCGATGCAGTCCGCGACGAGGGGAAACTCATCATCTTCGGTCTCCCAGAGGATCATTATGTCTTCCCAATGCGCCGGTTCTTCCGTAAGAATCTCACGCTTTGGGCCGGGACGACTCGAGATTGGCAGGTCTTCTTGAGACAAGCGCAACAGTATCTGATTGAGCACCCGAGCTTGTGCGATGCCTATGTCACCGACGTCTTCCCAATCGTACGAGTAGACGAAGCATTCCGTTCTTATTCGGTGCCTCGAAAAGGAAGAATAAAGGTGGTGCTCACATCTCCAGAAGGAGTGTGATTGGCCGAGCGACTGGTGCAAGGGGTGGTCGCGTCATCTAATCTGGCGTTTTTCCAGCAACATTGGCGGCTCCTCGATACGGTAGGCGATGTCGAATCGTGTATCTGTCTCGGTTCCGATTCTTACCCAACTTTATCGCTATTGTGGTGTGTTTCCTGGTGCTGGCAGGCGCGTTGGTCGAGGCTTGGTACCAAGTTCACTGATGAGGTCTGGCTGCGTAGAGAGTGCTGCGACCTCACTTTGGTCGTCTTCGACGCCTGGAACATTAAGGCTTATGGTGGCGTCTGATCTAATTCTCTACGACGGTTATCGCCAGACGCTGGATGCGCTCATACAACGTATTCCCAGTCTCAGCGCACAGTCAGGACTGAGGTATTCAGCTGTATTGGTCGATCGTGAAGGAAATCCGGATGGGCCAGTTGCACCAACGGCGGGATTGTAGAAATGTAGCTCGCCTAGCTGCAGAATTGCGAGGCTAGTTTCCCCAGATGCGGGGCTTCTCCCATCGGTTGTGGTTTTGGCAACATGAGTATATGAACGTTGGGCGGCATATAGTCGTAGACGAATTCGCTTCGGAGTGGCGGCTGCAAAAGTCAGACGAACGCGTCGTGCAGAAGCGCGCCGCAGATGACGGGCACTGTGGCTGAGGTCGTGTATTGTCACGGCGATCCATTCCATCACTTCGGTGTCGACCTCGATATGGCATGCTACCTGGTAGAACCGCGCCTATCTGCGAACGCGCCCACTGCGCCAATTGCGAGAATCGCGGTCAGTAGTCCAATACTCCATGTCCAACCTGCCGAAACGTACACAGTTGAAGCAAGGGGCGATACGAGAGTTGCACCAGTGAGCCAGCTGATTTGGTAGAGCGCAGTCGATTGGGCTCGGTGGTTTGGCATTCGTCGACCAGACTCTGCGCTACTTAGTGGGTGAATGAGGAAAGTCCCGAACACCAGCGCAGAGACTCCTGCGATAAGCAGTGAAAGCGTCGGCGCATTTATCATGAACAGACCTCCAAGCGCCAGCAGATACCCGAGGGCAAGCACTCGGCCAGTGCCGAAACGAGCTGCCAATCGGCCACCGATCTGTGCAGGCAGAAAGGCGACAACGTAGAGTCCGAGCACCACGCTGGTCAGGACAGCGCCAAGAGTCGGATAGGAGTCGGACACTTTGAACGGGATCACGCTGAAGAGTGCGTTGAAGACGCCGAGCGTTACGAAACCCTGAATGAAGGACAAGAGGACGCCTGAACGCCAGAATGACTTCAACAACCTGTGATCGGATCGCTCCCTGAGCCCAGGGCGACCCGTGCTCAGGTCCCGCGTAACGAACAGAAAGACGCACGCGATCAATAGACCTAGCACTGCTATTAGTTCGAGCGATGCTCGCCATCCGAAAGCATGCGCGAGGGTGCCAGACAGCACGCGAGTGGCCACCCCGCCGACTGTGTTTCCTGAAATATAGATGCCTGAAGCGATTACAGCGCGTTTCACCGGCAACTCTTCGAACAGATAAGTTACGGCGAGCCCGGTCACACCACCGAGGAACACACCTTTCACGAACCGCGCGATTAGCATGGGAACGAATCCGGGTATGAATGGCGAGACAAGCGAGATGAGAGTAGCCAGAAGTAGACAGCTACGGATGATGTTTAGCCTGCCGAATCGATCACTGACATATGCCCAGGGGATCACCCCGATTGCCATTCCGACTGTCGTCGAGGAGAGCAGCAAGACGCTCTGAGCCGCGCTGACTCCGAGCGCAGCCCCGATGCCCGGTAGGATCGCTTGAACGTCATAGGTCTGTACATAGACCCCTGCACCAGCCAGGAACATCGCTCCAACCACACGACGGCCTTTTTGCGGTGCGCTGGAGCGCTTCACAAAGCAGCTGCCGCGTCAACCTTACGGAAGTCGACGAGATCTTCGCGAGCACGATATGGCAGCTCGGCCTCGTCGAGGTACGCCGAGATAATCTCCGCCACCATTTTTGTCTGAGAACGTACAACGTCCGCCGACGCGCCGGCAATGTGGGGGGTGACGACGACATTGGGCAACTCCAGAAGAGGATCGTCTGCAGCTGGAGGTTCGTCGGCGAAGACGTCGAGCCCGACACCGGCCAAATGCCCGTCCTGCAAGAAGCGGACGAGCGCTGGTTGTACTACCACGGCCGCACGTGATGCATTGACGAGGTAGGCCCCTTCCCTCATCTGCGAGAGACGCTGCTCATTAATGAGACCGATCGTGTCCTCCAGCAACGGGACATGGAGCGTCACGACGTCGCTAGTGCAAAGGAGATGGTCAAGAGTGGCTATGGTGCAACCCTTCGGCAGTCGATCCTGAGTCAGGAACGGGTCGTACACTTGGACTTCCATGCCGAATCCCAGGCCGCGCTGGGCGACACGCTGGCCCACCGCTCCGCCGCCGACGACGCCGAGCGTTCTGCTGTTCAGGGTCGGACCTTTGAATCGACGATACGGCTCGCCTGAGTCCTCCGGTTTCCACTGGCCAGACCGCATCCACATTGACGCCTCAGTCACTCGTCTAGTGACGTCGAGAATGAGTGCAAACGACAGGTCCGCGGTCGAATCAGCGTTTCGGCCCGGAGTCGTGCAAACCGGCACTCCACGTTCTCGACAAGCGTCTAGGTCAACGTTGACCGGCGAAGCACGACAACTGATGACTAGTTGGAGATTGGGGGCAGCGGCCAATGTTGCCTTGTCCACAAGATCGATTTCCGCAACAATAATGTGCGCCTCGGCCAGCTGATCAGCAACTTGCTCAGCAAGAGATATCCGTCGATTCGTCGTCTGGGCGTATCGGATTTCGACTTGGTCGTTGAGTGACTCAAGCAATGATTCATCGACGGGGCATGTGGCGATAGCAATGGGCTTATTCATTCTATTCCTTTCTTCAGTTTTCATGATCGGGCGGCCATCATTTGCCACGTGACTCGCTCGGAATCTCGTGCCGCTCGGAGCTCGGAGAGGGAGTCGAGACGTTCAATAGATGCAATCGATGGTCTAAACAGGACTGTGTTGGAAGTCGAGGGTTTCGAATCGACCCCAAGCGACGTATTTAGCTTTCTCACCGCGCCGACCAGTCCCGCCTCGGCAGACATAGCCGACCGTTGGAGAACCCGCCCACTGAAGTCGGACACTAACTGGCACAATAGATCGCTACTACTGCCTCCACCGGCAATTTGCACCGCGTCCTCGACACGCAAGTCATCAATGCATTCGGCGATGGAAAGCGCTACGCCTGCAAAAACGGACCATGCGAAATTTGCCGGTGTCGTGTCGTAGGTCAATCCATGCAGCGAACCGCGTGCAAATGGGTCTGCGAATGGAGCTCGCTCGCCCGACGGTGCGAGGTAGGGCAACATTAGGGGTCTGACCCCATCTACAGCGCCTTCTCGGGCAAACTTTGCGAAGCATTCCCAATCTTGCTGTTCATGACCCAGGATCCGTTTTGCCCACTCGAGCAAGGGCGTACCCGTCATCGGGGCGAGGCTATTCAGCATGAGTCCATCGCAACCGTACGCCATCCAGTTACCCACAGATGCGTTGAGCTCTGATCGGACCACTCCTACGAAAGACGTGGTCCCGACTATTGCCCAGGACTGATTCGGTTGGTCTTTGCAAAACGCATAGCCCGTCGCTGCGACATCCATCAAGCCGACCCCAACAGGCAGGCCATCAGGAAGTCCGAGGCGGGCCGCGGCAGCCGAGCGCAAAGGCCGGGTCTCGCCGGCGTCTGCAACAGGAAGAGTCGTCTCCGGTGCTAGATCGCCGAGATCGTTCATTAGCTCGCTGTCCCATTGCCGGGATGAAGTGTCGAGGTAGGACCGGCAGGCGTCGCTCGCCTCTGCCTCAAGCGCACCAGTAAGCAAGAACCGCACCCAATCCTTACAATGCAAGTGATGATGAACCCGAGAAAGTCGTTGGGGGTCGTTCTCATTCAAATATCTGGCGATTACGCACAGACTTCCGGGGTGCACCGACCCATGAGTAGTGCTTCTGATCCTGTCGACTTCGCCAGCCTCGCGCATTCGGACCAGCACCTCGGCGCTGCGGGCGTCGTTCCACAAAATCGCGTTGCCGAGAGGACGCTCGTCGACATCCAACAGCCAGGCTCCGTCGCCTTGCCCCGTTATAGCTATACCCGCGATCGTCGATGGGTCTACGCCATCCATCGCGTCCGCGAGCCTATCGAATACTTGTTCGCCGAAAACGTCCATGTCGAGCTCGCGCAATCCCTGAGCGGGTGACAACACCTGAGTTTGGCACTCGGAAATACTGACGACTCGGAATTCTGCGTCAATGACCGCTGCTTTGATCGAAGTAGTCCCTGCATCGAGTGCAAGTACCGATCCTCGATTATGAGTAATGAACATTTGTGCACCTTTGCATCTTTCCGGTTTACGGTCTCTTCCAGGGTAGTGGCAGCGAATGTCTTTGCATTCTATACGTACCGATTAGCGGAGAGTCAATATTGAATTTGTTCTTGACAGTCGAGGTTGCCCAGGTACAGTAGCAAAAAGAACATTAGCAAATGAACAAATGTTCATTTGCTCCGGGACACAAGGAGGTGGACCGTGCAGAGTGGCGCGCCACAGTTCAGTAAGTTCGGTAAGGTTCTCTCAACTCAAGGTATTGAACCGAAGCTCGCTTGGGGCTTCGTTGGTGTTACGTTCTTCATGATCGGCGACGGACTGGAACTGGGATTCCTTCCGACATTGCTTGATTCCGTGGGATTTAGCGGTAGTCAGGTCGGTCTACTGCTCACCATGTATGGAGTGACGGTCGCAATCGCTTCGTGGCTTGCGGGCGCGCTGAGCGCCGGTTGGGGCCCTCGTAGAGTCATGCTCGCGGGGTTCGTGATCTGGTTCGTTTTGCAAGTGCTCTTCATTGCACTCGGTGTCATGCAGGCCAACTTCGGTTTGGCACTGCTTTTCTACACCGCACGAGGGGCTGCATATCCGCTATTCCAGTTCGGATTCCTCGCGTGGGTGACTATGGCTACTCCTGAGAAGACCTTGGGGCGTGCTGTGGGCTGGTTTTGGTTCTTCAGTTCGATGGGCCTGGGCGTCATTAGCGCGTATTGGGCAGGTTTCGCTATACCGTTCTTGGGTCAAACAGGTACGATTTGGACCTCACTCTTCTTCGTGTCAGTCGGTTGCGCACTCATCTACTTCTTAGTTCGGGACGTGCCCGGAGGCGATCAACAAAGTACGGCTGAGAAGATGCGCCAGGCAGCAGGTGCTGTGACTGTGGCGTTTACTCACCCAAGAGTTGGCGTCGGTGGTCTCGTGCGCATGGTCAACTCTGTCGCTGTCTACTCGTTTGGGGTATTCCTGCCGGTCTATATGACGCAAGATGTCGGCTTCAAGATTGAAGGATGGCAGTTCATCTGGGGAACGATGCAGCTGTCGAACATCATTGGCAACGTTCTATGCGGCTATCTCGGCGACAAGCTCGGACGAGTTCGAGTTGTACGTTGGCTCGGTTGCCTGGGCACGGCGATCGGCACCCTTCTCATCATCTACATGTCAATATGGGCTGGCGCAAGCTATCCCCTCATGATCTTCGCGGTCGTTTGTTATGGATTCGCCCTGGCCGCGTTCGTACCGCTAAGCGCTATCGTGCCGTTGCTCGCCCGGGAGAACAAGGCCGCGGCGATTGCTATTCTCAACCTCGGTGCGGGTTTGGCTCACGTCACGGGAGCCCTCATTCCGACGCTCTTCCTCGACTCTGTGGGAGTTGTCGGAGTCATTTGGATTGTTGCCAGTGTCTACATGGTAGGTTTCTTTCTCACATATTTGTTGGAACCGAGAAGACAGCGGCAAGGCACACCAGACGATTCCGAGACGACATACGGAGACATGCTTGATGAGACCGCTGTGAGTCCCGCTCGAGCCGTCGGAGGCTCCGAGCAGGCAGGAGCAGGGCGTGCCGATTACGGACTGGTGGCGTCGGAGCCGACCGACACTAGGGAACGTAGTGACTAATCAACCTCCCTATGTTCGAAGGACGAAATAAGATGGACGATCAGATTCTGACCAAGGTCGCCATGCTGTATTACCAGCATGAGATGAAACATGAGGAGATCGGTCGAGAACTCGGTTGGAATCGAGTCAAAGTGACTCGAGCGCTTAAGGAAGCTCGAAAACGATCTCTCGTCGAATTCGTTATACATGATCCCGTCGCGCCGTTCGAAAACCTCGAGCGTTCGTTGAAAGTTTCTTTCGACCTTAAAAAATGCAGAGTGAGTCCGAGTTTCACGGAACGCCACCGCACGTTGAACTCTCTCGGTCGTGTCGGTGCAGAAGCTCTCCCGGGGTTTCTCCCAGAGGAAGGGACGGTTGCCGTTGCTATGTCGGGGGCGGTCGCGGCGGCTGCGGACAAGCTGAATGTTCTGCATAGGCCCGGCCTGCAGTTCGCTGCGACAACTGGATCGGTGAGTCGGACGAGCGCGGAGACTTCGGCGGCTCTCGCAGTGGAATTCGCGCGGCGCGTAGGTGGCACGGCTTACACAGTTCCCGGGCCACTGCGTTCATCACCAGAAATCGCGGCAGCATTACAAGACGATCCGGCCATTGCAGCCGCATTATCTATGGCCGAGAGCGCTAGTCATATGGTGGTCGGCGTCGGTTCAATGCAGGCCGGCGGCGGTCGCATGCGTGATTCATTAAGCGAATACACGATCGCCGAACTCAACCAAGCAGGTGCAGTCGGAGACATCGCTGCGCGGTTCTTCGATCAAAAGGGCCGGAGCGTCCACACGTCTATCGACGACGACTTGCTCGCGCTTCACCTGGAAAAGGTGTTGGCGATCCCAAGAATGATGGTCATCGCAGCCGGCGCAGGCAAGGCCATTGCGATTTCCACATTGCTCAACCGCGGGAGCATTACCGATTTGGTCGTCGACGCAGATCTCGCTCGGGCACTCACCTCACATAAGCGTTAGGAGTCAGTTGAATGATAACGATGGCCGTACATGAAGACGCCGCCCAGGAACTAATCGGGATTGGAGCCGATGCCGTGCAACGCGGACTTGTGCTTGCAAGCGGAGGCAACCTGTCGGTGCGCCTCGACGACGAAACAGTCCTTATCACCCGCAGTGGTACTTGGTTGGACCGGCTGACAATCGATGACTTCTGCGTCATAGACATGGACGGTCAACTAATCGCGGGCGCAGCGCGTCCTTCAAGCGAATGGAAGCTGCATACGCGTACCTATAGTTCCCGAGAAGATGTTCATTCGGTGGTGCACCTGCACCCGCAGATGTCGCTGATGATCGATGCGCTTGGCCACGACATTCGTCTGCTCACCATGGACCACGCGAACTATGTGCGGAAGATCGCACGAACTGACTTTTACCACAACGGCACGGATGAACTCGCCGACACCGCAGCCGCTGCTGCGCAGAAGGCCAACTGTGTAGTGATGGCGTACCACGGCAGCTCATGTGTAGGACCAAATCCGATGATGGCGTATCGACGAGCACTCAACCTCGAGCAAGCAGCCGAGATGACATACCGCTTGCTTACTTTGGGGGATCGGGAGGCGGAATTCCCACCAGAAGCGTTCGAACGCATTCGGCATAAGTGACTTCGAAGACGCCCATTTACTTTCCTATAGCAAGGATCCCCAACATGTATTCGATCACCAATCCAGCAACTGGCAAGACCATCAAGACCTTCAAGAGCGCGACTGACGAGCAGGTGAATCAAGCAGTGCGTCGCGCTGCTGCGGCGTTCACCAGTTGGCGCGACACCTCGATCGACAAACGTTGCGAAGCACTGTCGCGTGTTGCTGACGCAATGCTCTCCGAACGCGATGAACTTGCTCGCATCATCACCGTTGAAATGGGTAAGCCGATCACCGCAGCGCGCGGCGAAGTAGAGACTTCGGCCTCTATCGTTCGCTATTACGCCGAAAACGCGGCTCAAGGACTCGCACCACAGCTGCTAGCGGAGATAGAGGAATGTGAGGCATTCATCGAGCGCCAGCCCATCGGCGTGATCCTCGGAATAATGCCGTGGAACTTTCCCTATTACCAGGTCGCTCGATTCGCCGGCCCAGTGCTGGCCGCCGGCAACACCCTCCTACTAAAACACTCAAGCCAGTGTCCCGCTTCGGCACTTGCAATGGAACGGATCTTTGCCGCAGAGCTGCCCGTGGACGCCTATGTGAACATCTTTGCCTCAAACGAACAGATCGCCGCAATTGTTGCCCACCCTGAGATCCAGGGAGTTTCACTTACAGGCTCAGAACGGGCAGGTGCGGCTGTGGGCGCTGCCGCAGGGTCGGCACTCAAAAAGGTGGTGCTCGAACTCGGCGGTAGCGATCCATTTATCGTCCTCGATGAACACAAGCTCGATGAAGTGGCGGCCACCGCTGTCGCATCGCGCCTCAACAACAGCGGCCAAGCGTGTGCCGCGCCCAAGCGCTTCATCATCATCGACGAAGTCTTCGACCAATTTGCCGAGGCATTCGTCGCGGGAATGGAAGCGGTAGCACCCGGTGATCCATCGGACCCCGGCACAGTGTTGGGTCCACTCGTGTCTGAAGCCGCACTCAAGTCATTGCACGAACAGGTCACCGACACCGTCGCCCAGGGGGCCACGTTGCTGACCGGCGGTCACCGTGTCGGCGACACCGGTGCCTTTTACGCTCCTACAGTGCTTGCTGATGTTGGGCCCGGTATGAGGGCCTACGACGAGGAGCTTTTCGGGCCAGCGTCAGTGCTGTACCGAGTTGCCGATGCCGATGCCGCAGTAGCGCTTGCCAATGACTCTAGTTTTGGTCTCGGATCCACTGTGTTCGCAGGCGATGAGTCGCTGGCGCGTTCTGTCGCGAATAGGCTAGAAGTCGGTATGGTCGCTGTCAACGGACGAAAGCCCAACGTTCCGGCCTTGCCGTTTGGTGGCGTGAAACGTAGCGGGTTCGGCCGGGAGCTTGGGACGCTCGGTCTCGAGGAGTTCCTCAATCGCAAGGTTGTCACCGCGTTTGAGCGCGAATAACCGGGGCCCGTCGCATAGCCATCGACGCACACCTGTCCGAAGCAAATGTCGAGCGACTGCACACGGCCGAATCCTGCTTAGATGTGAGGCCCGGCATTGCATGGCTCGATCTTCCCGCAACCGCCGACAAATAACAGACTGTGTGTCGCTGGCAGCGAAACCCTGCAGATGAACGCACGTGGGTGCCCTCTGCTCGATCATCACTGCTCACGCAGCGAAGACTAACAAGGTTGGTTTCACGGACGCCGTCGACTCGACGATCACGCGTGCTCACCCGCATGATGTGAGCACCAGACGCATCTACTCGGCGAAGGCCAGCACCTGAAAATCGGCCACCACGCCCGGGTGGATTGGAATCTAGACGAAAAAGTTCACTCGTCGGCGGCCGGGCGGAAGATGTTGTGTTCTCGCCGGATCGAGGCCGGAATTTCCGAACCATCTGCCCATCAGTGGCACAGCGTCTGGCGAGGAATCACGTCGTGGTGTGACAAGTTCGCCGTCGTCTGTCGAGCCGCTGTCGTGCGCAATGACATCGTTGGCTGGTTACTGTATTGATCAGTCACAGCCTGAGTCTCTTCGAGAGGTGAGAGCTGAGATGGAAAGAGAGTTAAAGAGAATATTGGCACTTTCTCAAGCTGTTGAGCATGGTTGCAAGCTGCCTATTGCCACTATGGGCTTTCCTCTTCATGACCTGGTGAATGGCGTTGGACGAAGAGTTTAAGTGTTGTAATCGGTCGCGAACGGAACGGCTAGAGATTGGGTCGGCTGCGCTCTGTTCGTGGACATCGAACACTCGAGGTCTGAAATGATCGCCCTCGGTACGGGGATGAGTTCAATCAATATGCTGGCGGCCAGGCGGTATTGACCCCTGGCCACCAGCACGCGTCGTCATACTTTCGACATCACGTAGTGCTTGGGAGTCTTTCGACTGGTTCCGTTTGCTGCTCGCGACGTGGTCCGAGCGACACGACACCGGTACGAATGGCAATGATTGCACCTATGAGACTGACTACAGCGGTCGCGGCCAGCCAAATTCCAGGTGCGGCGGTGTTGTCGAATTGATGGATCATGCCGGTTGCGATCGCAGGGGTGAATCCTCCGACCACTGCTTGTGCGAGGCTGTAGGCAACAGAAAATCCGGTAGCCCGAACCTGTGCAGGCATGATCTCGGTGAGGGTGACCACCATGACGCCCTGGTAGCTCCCGTAGAGGAATGAGAGCCACAGTAGCGCAGTGAGTAAACGACCAAATGATGGCGCGGCGACCAACCACATCATGACCGGATACGCGGTGATACCGATGATGATCGACGATGCGAGCAGTAGCTTGCCGCGCCCGACCTTGTCGGAAAGCGCACCCATGATCGGGATCCAGATAAAGTTCGAAAGGCCCACTGCGAAGGACACGATGTAACTGTCCATTGCCGACAAATGCAGTTCGCGTTGCCCGAAAGTCGGCGTGTAGGTCGTGATGAGGTAGAACATCGAGCTCGTAAGAACGACGAGGAGGATCGCGATCCCTACGATCTTCCAATTCTGTAGCAATGTCATGAAGATCGTCTTGATCTCGGGTGTCTGCTTCTTCTTCTCTCGTGAACTGAATTCCTCGGTCTCTTGCAAAGTGCGACGGATGTAGAACAGGAAGGGCACGAGTAAGGAGCCAAAGATGAACGGGATGCGCCAACCCCAGGACTGGACCTGTTCAGTGGAAAGGCTCAGATAGAGCGATACACCGATGACGGCCGCAACCATCACTGATACTTGCTGGCTCGCTGACTGCCATGAAACAAAGAAACCGCGACGGCCCTTGGGTGCGATCTCGGCAAGATAGGTGGAGACTCCGCCTGATTCAGCGCCTGCAGAGAAGCCCTGGAGCAGTCGGCCAACAAGAATGAGTATGGGTGCTGCGATCCCGATCGCGCCGTAGGTTGGTGTGAACGCGATGATGAGGACACCCGCCGCCATGATCGTGAGACTGAGAATGAGACCCTTCCGTCGCCCCTTACGGTCGATATAGCTACCGAGCACGATTGCACCAAGAGGCCTCATGATGAAGCCGACACCAAAGGTGACGAATGACAGCATCAGCGAGAAGTACTCATTCCCCGGGGGGAACATTGTTGCTGCGATGGCCCCGGCGTAGAACCCATAGACCATGAAGTCGTACATTTCGAGGAAGTTGCCGCCAGTCGCTCGGAAAACGTCCCCAGCCAGCTTCTTGCGTGGAGTAGGTAGTGACATCGTTGTCTCAATCCGTTCTGATATATAGAACTAAGTTTCGAATGCTGTAACTATAGTTGCTTCGCTGGCTTATTGATGTCAAGGGGGTCGGGTGAAAAGCCGCGGATTATCGGCTCGAGCGACAGTTGCGGGTAAATTGTGTCTGTGTAAACTAGAAAACAGAACGGCGTCCTATATAATGGAACGCATGAATACGACACTGCTCAAAGGACTGAAAATGTTGGAACTGCTCGCTCGTAGTGAGAAGAGCCGATCGATTAGTGAGCTCGTGCGAGAATTCGAATTGCCGAAGAGTAATGTGCATCGAACCCTCAGCGCCCTTGTCGAAGCCGGATTCGTCCAGCAGGATGCGAACGGGAAGTACGAGTGCACGCTGAAGCTTTTCGAGCTCGGTAGCCTGATCACGAGCAGAATCGATGTTCGCTCGAGAGCCGAAACAGCGATGGAATCCCTCGCGGAGAAGACTCGCGAGGCCGTTCACCTTGGCGTGCTCGAAGGCACCGATGTCGTGTACCTACATAAGATCGAGAGCTCCGAGCCGATCAGAGCGTACTCGCGAGTCGGCGGTCGAGCCCCCGCCTACTGCGTTGCGTCGGGCAAAGCACTGCTGGCCTACCAAGCTGATGACTATCTCGTCCGTTTCCCGGATGAGCTGACCTCATATACTTCGACAACTCTGAATGCACGATCGGACTTGGCCGAGCAACTGACCGAAGTCCGCCGACAGCGAGTGGCCATCAACGGCGGCGAATGGCGTGAGGAGGTCGGGGGCGTCGGTGCAATTGTCTTCGATCACAATGACAAACCGGTTGCGGCTGTAGGTGTTTCCGGCCCTCTCGAGCGAATCCAGACCAGCCTTCAGGTCAATCGCGAGGAAGTCCTCGCTGCGGCGCACGACATCTCCCAGGCGCTGGGATGTCGAGATTACGAGCGCACTGTCGCTCAATGGGAAGGACGAAAATGACTCATACTCCACTCGCCGGAGTCCGCGTCGTCGAAGTGTGTACAGTCGCATCGGGCCCCTACTGCGGGATGTTGCTCGCTGACATGGGTGCCGACGTCATCAAAATCGAACGACCTGAGACGGGCGATACGATGCGTGGTTGGCCTCCATTCAGCAATGGCTACAGCGAAAATTTCGCTTCACTCAACCGCAACAAACGCTCGATAGCACTCGATCTCAAGAATGACGAAGACCGAAACGTCGCCAGCGAGCTGATCGACGACGCCGATGTAATTGTGGAGAACAACCGACCAGGAGTCATGGATCGTCTTGGATTCGGGTACGAGTCCGTGAGAATCGCCAACCCTGGAATTGTCTACTGCTCGATTTCTGCATACGGCCAACGTGGGCCCCGCAGCAGCGAAGCCGGCTTCGATCTCACCGTCCAAGCCATGAGTGGAATCATGAGCGTCACGGGAGAGCCGGGACGTGCGTCGGTCAAATGCGGAGTGCCGATCTCCGACTTCGCTACCGGGCTCTACGCCGCGTACTCGATATCGTCGGCTCTCCTCCAGGCTCGCTCGAGCGGGATCGGGGCGCGACTGGACGTGTCGATGCTGGGTTCGAGCCTCGGGATCTCAGCCTTGCAGACCAGCCAGCTATTCGGCAGCGGGGAGGACCCCGTGGCTCTTGGAGGCGCGCATCCTCGAAACGCCCCGTATGAAGTCTTTCGCTGTGCGGACTCAGATGTTGCAATCGCAGCCGGAAACAATGGACTGTTCGCGGCATTCTGCACTGCATTCGACCGCCGCGACCTGTTGGAAGATCCGAGATTTACGAGTACGGAGAAACGCGCGTCAAACCAAGCTGAACTCAAAGCCATTGTTGAAAGCGAGATTCTCATTGGCCGCTCCCGCGCCAAAGTGCTCGATGATCTCAACGGTGCCGGTGTTCCATGCGCTCCAATCAACCAATATTCGGAAGCTCTCGCCGATCCGCAAGTCGAAGCCATGGGCTGGGTGCAGGATCTGAACTTGCCAAACGGAGACGACACAAAGACCTTCGGATTTCCGGTGGAGATCAATGGCGAACCCAACCACCTCGTTCGACAACCACCACTGCTTGATGAGCACCACGACGAGATCATCAACGAACTCGTTCGTTCTCAAGCGGCAAAGGAGCCAATCACATGATAGAAACGACTACTCCGCCGGTCGCGGTGCACTCGGACGGCGTCGTCTACCGAGTAATTCTCGACAGGCCGGAGAAGCGCAACAGCCTGAATGCTGACCTCGTCGAGGCGCTGATCGGTGCAGTTGGTTATGCTCGAGAAGAGGGGGCCCGCCTCATCGTCTTCCAGGGTGAGGGAAAGAGTTTCAGCGCTGGCTTTGACTTCACCGATCTTTCGAATCAATCAGACGCCGTTCTGGCTCACAGGTTTCTCCGTCTAGAGACTCTCCTCCAGGACGTTGCCAGCGCCGAGATCCCGACGCTGGCAATGGCCCATGGTCCAACGTTTGGCGCAGGAGCCGATCTCTTCGCAGCATGTGATACAAGGATCGTCGCCCCCGACAGCACATTTCGGTTTCCCGGGTTACGCTTCGACGTCGTACTCGGAACGCGTCGTATTATCGACCGTATCGGAACAGAATCCGCCCGCTCTGTACTTGCTGAGGGACGCACAATCACCGCAGATGAAGCGTTTGCCATGGGACTGGCGACCAAAATCGCAGATCGCGACGACTGGCCAGGCGTTGTCGATACGGCACTCGACCAAGCATCGTCATTGTCTCCTGAAGCGGCTGCTTCCTTGAGCCGAGCATTGTCCGTCGGCGATTTCGATGCCGATTTCGCCGATCTCGCACGCAGCGTGGCCACGCCTGGCCTGCAGATGCGGATTAAGAACTATGTAGAAGGGCCCCGGTAATGACAGCTCGAACTCAAACTGATAGCAAGCAGCTTTCGCTGTCGAAACTTGTAGAGCGTATCCCTGATGGTGCATCGATCGCGGTCGGGGGAAGTTTCCTCCACCGCTCACCCAATGGTGTTGCGCGAGAGCTCGTGCGACAGGGCAAACGAAACATCGAAATCGTCAAGCAGTCGCCGGGATATGACATCGACCTCTTGTGCCGGGCCGGTGTCGTAGACAGAGCACGCACCGGAATCGTCGCGATTGAGGGCAATTTTGGCCTCGCTCCTCACTACCGAGAAGCTGTGGAATCTGGGGCACTTGAACTTGAAGAGCATTCCTGTGCAACCTTGACCGCAGGGCTTCGCGCGTCGGTGTTCGGAAACCCATTCCAGCTGTGCGCTGGTATCGATGGTTCCGACCTCGCCGAACTCAACGGGTGGGTGAAGATCGATGACCCATATGGCAGCGGACGTCACGGCTGGGCGATCCCGTACATCCGGCCCGACTACGCGATCCTCCATGTCAACGAGATCACCGGAGACGGCGATGCCCGGGTGCTCGGCACCTCGCACTGGGATCGAGTCATGAGCAGGGCCGCTGAGAAGGTCCTCATCGTCGCGGAGAGGAAAGTCGACAAGGCTGAGTTCCAGAAGGCTCCCAATCTCACTTTGGTTCCCCACTTCCTTGTCGACGCGTATTCGGTGGCTCCCGGCACCGCGTGGCCCGGATCCTGCTGGCCCGACTATGAAGTCGACTACCCCGCAGTGGAACAGTACCTGGAAGCGGGTGACGAAGCGTTCGATATGCATCTGCGCTCAGCTCCCGAGGCTTTGGAGGCCAAGCATGATTGAAACACTTGTCCAGGACGTCGAGCCTGATGCGACGTCGGCATTCGAATACATGGTCGTCAATCTCGCCAGATTCATCCGTCCCAACGAAGTGACCTTCAGCGGGGTCAACTCGACCTTTCCCATGTTGGCCTGCCTGCTCGCCAAGCGGGCCTATGACTTCCCATTTACTTATGTCAATGTCGCTGGTGGAGTCGATCCAACACCCGACAGCGTTCCCGTTTCGAGCTCGGACCCCCTCCTCACCACCGGAACCGCCTCGATCTTCGACAATGAAGACTTCTACGACCTCAGCTGCCGCGGCGGCATGGACTTGAGCTTCCTGGGAGCGGCTCAGATTGATGGAAAAGGCAGGACGAACAACTCGGTGATTGGCTCGTGGACGCATCCGAAAGTCCGTCTCCCCGGTGGGGGTGGTGCCGCCGTGATGCTTCCGACCGCGAATCGGTGCGTCACGTGGCGAACTGAGCACAGCAAGAGAACCCTCGTCAACGAACTGGACTTCGTTACGGCGGACGGTGGAATGCACGGACTCGTGACACCGCTGGCCGTGTTCGAACTCATCGAAGGGGCACTGGCTCTGAAGTCGTATAACCCTGCCACGTCGCTCGAAACGGTTCGAGAGCGGACCGGATTTGGCTTTTCCTCCCAGGGAGCCGGACCGACTCCACCACCGACACGGCGAGAACTCCAAGGACTGCATTCGCTGGACCCCGATGGCTCAATCGCTGCTGACAACGAAGTGAGTGTGAAATGACAACCGAATATCTGACGCTTTCCCGGAGACTGAGCGAATCACTGGCGCGTCATGCGGGCTCAGGGCGGACCGCATTCAGCTCGACAGATGCCGAAGTGACTTACGCCGATCTGCGGGACACTATCGCAGGAGCCCAGAGCAGATTTTCGTGCCTGCGCCTGAACAGGGGAGACCGGGTTGGACTCGTCGTCGACAAGACCGCCGAGTCAATTGCGGCATTCATCGGTTTGATTCTCATGGGTGCCTGTCCTGCCTTCATCGATCCACGCAGTTCGACGAGCCTGCTCAGAGAGCAGTGCGAGATTGTCGGTCTGAAATCGCTAGTCTGCGAGCCCGAACGTTACGACGAGCTTGCCGCAGTCTCCGACATGGTCGTGTCGACAGGGGAACTAGGCGCGCAGCAAAGTATCGAACTTATCGTGGCCGACGTCGTTGCCAGTGATAAGGCACTATTGCTGTTCACCTCCGGGAGTACGGGCCGCCCCAAAGGAGCCGTACTCTCGCACAGCGCGGTCGCAACACACGCAGCAAGTTTGATCGAGCGGACTTCGCTGTCGGACCACGACGTGCTCCTGCATTTAATGCCGATCTTTCACACGAACGGCGTGAACAATCAGATCATCGCACCGCTGATCGCCGGTGCACGGGTAGTGCTCGAGGAGAAATTCCGCCCAAAGTTGGCCGTGGAGGCTCTAAGGAGGACCGAGCCCACCATTGTGACTGGAGTGCCGACGATGTTTCTCCGCATGCTTCCTTACGTGCAGCCCAATGATGAGTTTGAGAACCTGCGCATGATTCGATGCGGGTCCGCGCCGATCAAGACTGAGCAGGTGAAGGATATAGAAGCCGCTTTCGGAGTGCCCGTCGTTCTCTCGTATGGCATGTCCGAAGCGACGTGTACTTCAACAATGAACCCGCCGGAACGGCGGAAAGCAGGTTCAGTGGGCACCGTGCTCGCGGGTCAAACTATTCGCATTGCCAAGCCCGGAAGCTTGGACCCTGTGGCTGAAGGCCGTGATGGAGAAGTACTAATCGGCGGAGACACCCTGATGGCCGAATATCTCGGAGCTGACGGAGCCGATCCGATCGAGAACGGATGGCTCCATACCGGTGACCTCGGGCGTATCGATGCGGACGGGTATCTCATGATCTCTGGTCGGCTCAAAGACACTATCGTGAGGGGAGGAGAAAACATTTCACCGGCAACTATCGAACAGGCACTAGTCAGTCATCCCAGCGTCACCGATGTGTGTGTCCTCGGACGTGAGCATCACGACCTCGGTGAGGTACCTGTGGCCTACGTGAGCGTCAGCGGGCAGGCGTCGACGACAATCATCGCGGACCTAAAGAACTGGGCAGAGTCTGCACTCAGTCGGCCGTTTGTTCCTGAGGATATACATATTCTTGATGAGCTTCCTGTCACTCCGGTGGGCAAGATCGATCGCAAATCGTTGGCCAATCTTGACAGGCTTAGAACCGCGGTGGAAAACTGAAACGTCACCAAAATTCGGAACGCGAAATTCTATCTACACATGATTTAACGCATCGAAAGTTCGCATATTAAAGAGTAAATCAAGTACTTGGAAAATGGCAGCCTTCTTGTGTTAATTTCATGTTTGCTGTGGGAAATAGCCGCGTTTAACGGTTCTTAGCTCCAGCCCGATACTTGTCTGCTGAGCGTGCGTCAGGGCGGAGACGTCCGACGTGATGAACTCGTATATTCTGTCAATGTCTTTTAGGATAACTTCAGCGACCAATTGATAGTCCCCGGTTGTCGCCGAGACGTATCGAACTTCCGGGATCGCACTCAATTGAATTGCCGCGGACTCGAGACGCTCTGTTCCCACTTGAATCCAAACCATTAGCGGAGCCTCGTACCCGAGTAGAGAGGGATCGACGTACGTGCCGAACTGAATGCTCTTGGAGTTCCATAGTGAATCAACCCGCCTACGAACCGACGATTCGCTGATCCCAGAGCGAGCTGAGAGCTCCTTTAGCTTCAATCGTCCGTCTGTGGAGAGCAGGTCGATCAAGCGGCGGTCTGTGGAGTCAAGCTTACGTGACATCTCGCCGTCCGGAGACGGTGTAGCGGAATCTGCCAGGTTGTCACCTTCAACGCCGAGTATCCTCCTACCCCAGTCATAAGAAGTCTTAAACGTACGAATCACTGTTGCGCTTTCGCTACTGACTATCCCCGGTATTTCTCTGAAGCTGTCAACTAGAACATCCTCTAGCTGAGCTCTTGTTGACACAACCAATTCGAGTAACACGTCATAACTCCCGGCAAGGATGATCACCAGTCGTGCGTCCGGTCGTGAAGCAAGAGTTTGCGCTACCGCTTGGGCGCTTCCTATCTCGCATTTCAGCCTAATCATTACTGGAAATCCGAACCCGCAGCGAAGCGGATCAGGCAACGCTGACACCCGTACTTTTCCTGAACTGAGCAGTCGGCGACCTCGGCGCAGTACTACTGACTCCGATACATTCAAGATCTCGGATATTCTCGCCCACGATGCGCGCGGCGATAGTTGTAATGCCGCGACAATCTTTTGATCGGTCGAATCGAGAATGTGCGCCGCATCCTGCCGGAGTGAAGTCGCTTCGGGCGTGGCAAAGCTCTGTATCTCGTTCATGCAGGCTATTTTCTCACAGAACTAGGGTTGACAGGTTTACGTCATCCAGGGATATTAGAAGCAGCAGATCCAGCATAGAGATCCTTGAGATGACATCAATCCTGCAGATCTTGGAACTGCCGAAAGTAAACGGCCGGAGGCAAGGTCCACCACATTTGCCAAGCGCTGTCAGTGATCACCGTAGATCGCAGAAAAGACATGCTGCGGTATGCGCAATCCAGAAGGAGAAATATCGTGAGCAACAGTACCGAAATGAGCGAACACTACTCTTCCGGCAAATACAACGGATACGAGTCGTACTCATACCTAGAATCAGGGGCAGACTACACAGAATTTGATCTCGTGGAGCAGTTGGACAGGAAGCCTGTGTACGACTTAGGGCTCGACCAGGAGCAATCGGAGCGAGCCGCGAAGCTACTGCGCGATAACATCGTGATCAGCCTTCATGATCATCCACAAGTCTTTCCTTCCCACATGAGCGAAGTGCGCAGCTATAACCGCACTGGGCGGCAGCGGACTGCTTATCGAGGGCTTTCACGATCTGGCATGACAGCCGTGTTCGATAATCTAATGGATGGTACGGCGTGTGTGACCAGTAAGTTCGGTTGGAAGTTCGATGACGTGTTGTACGACTTGGGCATGAGGCTCAGCGATATCGCGCATCAAGAGTTCGTCCGTGTGTGTCGCGGCGTTGAAGATATCGCTCAAGCACATGAGAATGACGAAGTCGCCTTGATCATGAGCCTCGAGGCTTCTACCCCAATCGAAAATGAAGTCGACAGACTAGATATTCTCTACGGTTTCGGCATCCGCTCAATGGGAATCGCCTATTCGGAGTCGAATACGTTGGGAACCGGGCTCAAAGAACCCCGTGACGGGGGCTTAACCGTCTTTGGTCGTCAAGCGGTGGAGAGAATGAACAAACTGGGAATCGCAATCGATGTGTCGCACTCCAGTGATTACACGTGCATGGATACCTTTTCTGCTTCCAGCAAGCCTGTTCTAATCACGCATGCAGGAGCTCGGGGGGTCTGGCCAACTCCAAGGATGAAGCCGGATGAGGTATTGAAAGGTTGCGCGGAAGTTGGTGGAGTCCTGGGTCTCGAGGCGGCACCTCACACATCCTTGTCAAAAAATCACATTGAACATTCATTGGAATCCGTTATGGATCATTTCGAGTACTGCGTGAACCTGATGGGGATCGACCATGTGTCTTTTGGTCCCGACACTTTGTACGGGGATCATGTCGGGCTCCATGACGAATTCGCCGCCAATTTGGGGGTACACCAGGCACACGTCGGTCCTGAATATCCGAAGATGCCGTACGTGGCGGGCCTCGAGAATCCAACTGAGTGTTTCTATAACATTATCGGCTGGTTGGTTAAGCACGGATACAGCGATGAGGACATCGTCAAAGTTGTGAGCACGAACACTCTGCGGGTACTGAACGAGGTTTGGTAGCCGCCGGTGCATCCGGAGGTCCGCGATGCGAAATGTGAGTATCAATAGTTTCGGAGGACCCGAGGTTCTTCGCATTGCCGATCGTCCAACGTATCGTGGCGACGAGACTAAGGTTCGAGTCGATGTCGAAGCCTGTGGTCTGAATTGGTTGGACGTAGCAGTCAGAAGTGGACACTCAGGGCCGGGGATCCGGTTGCCTAAGAAGTTTCCTCATGTCATGGGTGCCGACGCAGCTGGACGTATTGGGGCACTCGGCATGGACGCCCGGTCTGACCTGCGGATTGGTGATCGAGTGGTCGTCTATCCCGGTTTGTCCTGTGGAGAATGCCAATTTTGTCGTATTGGCGAAACATCCATGTGTCCAAAATTCGAATTGCTCGGTGAGGACACTGACGGTGTCCAACAGGAGGAAATATGGGTCGATCCACGGAACGTCGCCATGGTTCCTCAGGGCTTGACTACCGAAGAAGCGGCTGCGATTCCGGTCGCTTTCACCACAGCATGGAACCTGATCATCTCTGCCGGCGCGGTTCGAGTCGGTGAAAAGGTCCTAGTAGTTGGTGCCAGCGGGGGAGTGGCAACTGCCGCAATTCAATTGGCGGTGTCTGCCGGGGCTGTGGTTTGGGCCGGGACCCGTTCTCCGGACATTTTTGCCCGATCACTGAACGCATTGGGAGTAAGCGAATTATTCGACACGTCCACCCCGAACTGGAGCACTTTCGTTGCCGATCTTACAGATGGCTGCGGGGTTGACGTTGTTGTTGATCCCGTAGGAGCAGCCACATGGAAAGAATCATTACGGTCGTTGCGACCAGGTGGACGCCTCGTTGCATGTGGGGCTTCTTCTGGGGACGACCCAGGCATCAGCATTCGTGAGTTGTATCAGGCACATAAACGAATCATCGGAGCTCCACTGGGCGGATTGCAAAGTTTCAGATCCGTCGTCGACACAATCGCAACTCATCAGATTCATCCTGTTATAGACAGGGTAGTGCCGATGGAAGACGTTCATGACGCTCACAATGCTATTGAAACTTCAAATAGAATGGGAAAGGTGGTTATGAGGATTGACAATAGTTAATTGCATTTTCAAAGCGACGGCATCTATGGTGCCGAGGTCTCGTATCTAATTAAGCGTGGTATGTCATGCAAGAGAATATTATCAACACATTCGGGTCACCCTTTAGTGTCTGGCTGGTCAGTGGGTTAGTGATTTTATTGGTCGCCTGGTTTGTCGTCCGATCGAAATGGTATGCAAAAATTGGCAAGGATGATTTCAAGCGCAATAACAGTGAGAAAACAGAATCAGGGCTCGAAGACTCGGAGGGCTCGGCATGAAATTTGCAACTGTTTTTATTATCGTCCTTACCGTGTTTCTGGCGCTTGTTCTATATGAAGGTTTTAGGAGCGCTGCGAAAAACAAAGGCGAGCATGATTATCTTGTTGCAGGCCGCAGTATGGGTGCGTGGGTAGGGGGCGCTAGCATTGCTGCCACCCAGATGAGCGCAGGAACCTTTGTTGGCACTATGGGAATACATTACCTGACGGGCTCATCCTTCCTTATGCCGACAATAGGCATTTGGCTAGCTTTTATTTTCGCTGGATTTGTCATAGCACCAAAACTGCATAGGTACATTGATAGGCGAGGAGCTTTGACATTTCCCGATTTCATTGGGGATAGATATGGGCAAAAGCTGCCTCGCGTAATTATCACAATACTTTTAATAGGTGCCTACGTTGTCTTCCTCTCGGCTCAGTACCAGGCTGGCGGAATCGTCTTTGAACAGGTGTTTGGGATCCCGTTTTACTGGGGCTCAACATTGTTGATGGTTTTCATCGTACTTTATACGGTAGTGGGTGGCATGACGGCGGTGATGAGAACTGACTTCATCCAACAGATTGTCATGAGCGGCGCTGTTGTCATCGGCGTCCCATTTGCAATCAATTCTGCTGGCGGCCTTGCGAATCTGTCCCAAGAATTTGCGAGTGTGGGAGGTGATTTCGCTGGATGGCATTACGGTTGGGTGGATCTGCTCGGATTTCTTATGGGGTTTGGGTTTGCTGCTATGGTCGCGCCAGTCCTCCTCATGCGCTTCTACGCCATGAGAGATCGTGAGACGTGTGCCAAAGGTTCGCTTGTAGCTGTCTTCTTTACCATGATCACTTTCGGATGTGTTGCGGTCATTGGTATGTCGATGCGGGTTATTAGCCCCGACCTCGAGAATGCTGATTTAGCGTCCAGCGTTTTCGCCACGGACGTGGTTCCAAGCGTACTTGGAGCACTGATGTTGACGGCTGTCATTGCGGCGGTGCTCAGTACTGTGGATTCGGTGCTCCTAGTGATAGGACCGGCCGTGTCTCATGATTTGTATGCGAAGTTCATCCGGCCAGATGCGTCTGAACGACAACGGATGGTTGTAAACCGAGTTGCCACTATCGCCTTGGGAGTACTCCCAATCATATTGACATTTATGCAACTCGATGTTGTTCAGTTTATCGTTCTCGCCTATGCAGCTCTCATTGGTTCGACGGTATTCGCGCCCCTTGTGTTTGGTATGTTCTGGAGAAAGGCGAATCGATTTGGTGCTATATTCGCTATGGTTGGGGGATTCGGTGTGTGTCTATTGTGGTACTTGATTGGCCAGCCGTTTGTTTCACCGGTTATTCCTGGAATTCTCGTTAACGTTCTCGCGATGCTTATCGTCTGCCCATTGACAAAGCGGTCTGATCCTGCGGTTCTGAAGGTCTTTTTCGACAGTGAGGTAGCACCTTCAGGCCGCAGCAGGTAGGCATTCTTCTCTCGGCCATCAGACGTCGAGTTGGATCTTGTCGCGCTAGTAGCGATGGCAGTGACGATCGTCCAAATATTCTCCCGAGGACTTCACATGAAGGCCTCGGTAGAATAATTGGACGGCGGCGTTTCCTCCACCTCTCACGATATTGTCCTTGAGCCGACCCGAGATTGTGAGATACCCGTCGGCATCGATACGCCAGAGGTCACCGGTACGGAGCCATCCGTTCTCGATCGGATCAGTCCACGGTATCGTGATTGGAGATGTTCGTGACCTTCTCGTCTTCGTCAACTATTGTGCGTCTGGATTCTATGACGTCTTCGCGTCCAACATAATCGAAGAGGTCTGCGAGAAGCTTGAATCTGATCCCATTGAAATGTTTGCCTCGGTCACGGTCAGACACGAGCAAGACACTGGTTGTGCAGTCGGCTTCGAGATAGAGCTGAAAGACGAAGCTATGGATGATCTGGTTGCATAACGACCCGACGGTCAGTTGTGTGTTTACCGGCCGTTCGATGTCGTGGAACCGTTCTGGGCTGAATCTATCGAGGCGTCTGGGAGTGCGGTTGATCGACTCAAACCTCTGCGTTCCGAGGTAGCGCGTTACATTCCCATCCCGGGAGACCCGAAACTTGGATCCAGCTGCGAGATCCGCGCTCTGCACGAGATGATGGTGCCGTGAACACTTATGCGCCGTCAAAGTGGAGGCTGACTCCAGATGATTTTGAGCCTCTCGCGGCTGGCTCCGCACTTCTTGGTTCCGGTGGTGGAGGCGATGGCCGGATCGGCCAGAATCTCCTGAGCGTCCTCCCAAGCGACACTAACGTCGAAGTAGTCACCGCCGAGGCGTTACCGGACGATGCTGGCGTTGTGCATGTGGGCACTGCCGGGTCTCCCGATGTCGTCAGCGAACGTCTGCTTGATCCTGCAGACTTCGCACGGGCAGCCGAAGCGATCGCTGAGCTCGTGGGTCGAGAGGTGGACGCAATCGGATGCATTGAAATAGGCGGTCTCAATGCGCTCATCGGTGTGCTGGTGGCCGCTCATTTGGGTGTTCCTATAGTCGATGGCGACCTGATGGGCAGGGCCTTTCCTCGTATTCAGATGACTTTGCTCTCCGCTCACGGTCAACAGAGCACGCCACTGTCATTGGTGAGCCCCAGTCAGGATGTTGCTCTTCTCAAAGACGGCTCCCCACGACGGGTTGAGGCGATGCTGACAGCGATTATCAGCGCGATGGGTGGCGCTGCAGCGGCGGCTCTTTATCCGGTGCGCGCGGCGCAGCTTCGATCGATCGGAATGGGGCGGAGCCTGAGTCACTGCTTAGACATCGGTCGAGCATTCCTGGAAAATGTGGACCGAGAAACCGCTGAGCTCGCAAACGTCATCGGCGGCCAGGTAGTGGCCGAAGGAGTAGTCGAGGAGATACGCGGCGGGGACGAGCCGGATCTCAGCTCGCTGACAGTCGTTAATTCTATGTTCCAAAGCACGGCGAGAGTTGACTTCATCGATGAGTTTCTCGCTGTCACCGTCGACGGGGTGTGCGTGGCGAAGACACCAGAAATCATCATAGTTTTAAACAGGACGACTAATCGTCCATTGCGGTGTGACGAGGTCATACGCGGACAGTCCGTGGTTGTTTCTACGCTGCCAAGTATTCATGAATGGCCCAAGGAAGCACTGCCGCTGGTCGGACCGAAAGCATATGGGCTAGATCTGGAAGAGGATTGAGACATGGTCGAATCGGTCAAGGTCAGGGACCTGCTGTCGTATCCGGAGTTGGAAGGGGCGCGCGTTGTTGCAGGCACCAGTGGACTCGACGGTGGGATGGATGACGTCGTCTGGTTTACCGGGGATACGACAGCAATCGCGCGTTCGCTGATCGTCTGTGCACGGGAGTACAGCGTGCCGGCCTACAAACTCGACTCACTGGTCAGGAAGGCTCACGGAGCCGGAGCAGCAGGCTTACTCATACTTTCAGACGACCGACCTCCGGTACTGTCGACCGTGCGATTGGCCGATCGGTTGAAATTTCCCGTGATTCAGACATTGCAAGCAGACCCAGCGGTGGTGGTGCCTGAACTGATCACGATGGTCCGGGCACCTCAGCTGGTACAGGCTTCGACTGTGGTGATGCTGACGCGGCAGTTAAGTACGAAACGCACAGGTGCGGAAATCCTCACGACTGCGAATTCGGTGCTGCAAACGAAGCTCGGGCTGGTGACCCCGGATGGGTCAAACATTCTGGGCGAGGATCTCGATCTCGATAAGGAACTGCGTCTCGACCAGGCTGTGACGCAGACAGGGCGGCACACGCTAATTCACCCGGTGCTTGACCCGGACGACAACCGTCCAGCGGCCTGGCTGATTGCTCCATTCGGTCAGGCAGCCTCTGCTCGTTTAGATGTTCTCGAGATTGGACTCATGGTCATTGAACCGTTCCTTCGCTCGTGGCTCTCGACGCAACGAGCGAAAACTGAGAAGAGCCGGGTACTCCAGGCCCAACTCTTTTCCGAAATCGTCTCCGCCCGAGACACGATCAGCCGCGACTATGTAGAGTTAGCGACGTCGCTTGGCTGGCGGCTCCAAGACTGGCACACCGGGATCTTCCTCTGCGCTGACGATGAGGTCGACCAAGCGCAAACTACGGTGGACCTACTGCGGACGGAACTGGCGAATCGGGGAATCGTCGTCACTACCAGCATTCATCGCAGCGACGGGCATGTCATGTGGGTGACGACCGAGACTGAACCGAGCGCTGACGACGGCCGCGCAATTCTCAGGAAACTACGGCAAGCGACCTTGACGTTGGATCGTAGAGAGAAGGTGATTGCGGGTATTGGACGTCCACGTAAGGGCCCAGGAGGCCTTTCGGACACTGTGCACGAGGCGCGAGACGCTTCCGACCTGGCCGCGAGCCATAGCTTCCGTCCTGCCACCGAGCATGTCGACGAGCTCGGGGTCGCGAGGCTACTGGCAACCTGGCAGCGCTCCGAAGTGACACGAGCGTTTGCGGAGTCCGCCTTGGCCCCGCTCACAGATTCACCACATTTGATTGAGACCCTGCAAGCCTATTTGGAAAGTGGCGGATCAACAACGGCGACGGCAAGTGTCTTGGGGATCCACCGCAACACTGCGGCCGCCCGAATACACCAAGTTGAGTCGCGGTTAGACGCTGACCTCAACGAACCAAGTCAGCGCTTGGCATTCCAAGTCGCCTGCCGCGCGATTGCAATCTGAACTCGCCTTTATTGCCCCAGCACCGTGAGTGCGACCCTAGTCTCCAGATTGATCGAGCTTTTTGCACTCGGAAATTGGGCGCTACGCATAGCCTGATCGGTCAAAGAGTGCACTCTGCACATGGTGAGGTTTGTGAGTTGACCTTAGCGTAAGGGGACAGAGCACAATCGAGCAATGGAGCAGATATGCATATTCGCGTGATCCTTCCTGTTATTGGCGACGCTCTCCTCAACCATGTCACGGAGGAAGTTCAAGGTTGGGTTGGTTCCGGAACCACTGTCGATACAGCCTCGTTGGCTCGTGGAACTGCCAGCATTGAATCCGAGTATGACGAAGCGCTGGCGGCACCTGGCATCCTGGATCGTATCGTTGAAGCCAAGGCTGATGGTGTCGACGGTGTCTTCATCTCATGTTTCGGCGATCCAGGCGTGCACGCGGCCCGCGAGATCATCGATGTTCCGGTGGTAGGCGGTTATGAGCCGGCGATGCTTACCGCAATGAGTCTGGGGGAGAGGATCGGCATAGTCACCGTGTTGCCGAATGTGCTCCCTATGCTCCATAGTCTTTCGCGCCGTTATGGAATCGAGAATCGAGTCGGCACAATTCGCGTGATCGATCTGCCAGTGCTGGGCCTGGAGGATCGAGAGACGATGGTCGAGCGCCTCTTCGAGCAATCGGTTGACGCGATCGAGAGGAATGAGGCGGATGTCCTCGTTCTCGGCTGCACCGGGATGCTGGGCGTCGTTCAGGAGCTGATGGCTAAGCTCGCCGCAGATGGTCACAGGGTCCCTGTGGTCGATCCCACAGGTGCTGCGATCACCTGGCTTGAGAGTAGCCACCGACTCGGCGTTTTTCCGAGCCGCACCACCTACATGGTTCCGCCGGCAAAAGTTCGTTCGATCTGATCAGAGGTGGGCGCTACTTCAATAGCCCGGTCCGTCTGGGTGCAGCACCACTTGGCATCCACATAGGCAGGGACACTGCTGAATATTTCGACGACTAAGTGCGATGCGCAAGTGAGGTCGTCGGCAAGTGCAATTTGCCCATGCTCCAAAGTGTGTAAGGGCTTCAGTTTGAGTTGGAAGTCCCAGAAGGAGGAACAAGCATGTCAAAGAAGACACCCAGCGTTTCCGACGACTACTCGTTAAGCAGAGTTCCGAGGTCCGCCCGTTATCACTGGTTTCTCATTGCGGTGCAAAGATTTGGCCAGCTGTCCGCACTATCTCAGTTTCTGATCGGTGCCACTCTCGGCTTCGGAATGTCGTTCTGGAACGCATTTCTCGCCTTCACCTTAGGTGCCGTCATTCTTGAGGTAGTAACGATTTTCACTGGCATCATCGGTATGAAACAAGGAATGAGCACCTCGGTGGTCACCCGATGGACTGGATTCGGAACTGTGGGTTCCGCGATTATCGGTCTGGCGATCGGCATCAGTGCCATCGGTTGGTTCGGGATCCAGTCAGGGGTCTCTGCCGATGGCCTCGCATTGATCATGCCTTTCCTCCCGAGCTGGGCGTGGTCGCTGATTTTCGGAATCCTTATCACCTTGGTCGTCGTGCGCGGTATCGGCTCTATGCAGTGGATCGCCAATATCACGGTTCCGATATTCATGGTGCTGGTCGGGTGGGCCGTCATCTCGGAGCTGAGTAACCACTCCATTTCCAACATGATTGCGTCGGCCCCGGCTGGCGAACCGATCAGCCTCGTCGCTGGAACCACAATCGTGGCTGGCAGCTTTATGGTCGGCGCAGTCATCTGTCCTGACATGAGCCGCTTTAATCGCACCGTTGGCGACGTCGTCAAGCAGACCATCCTCGGCTTTACTCTCGGTGAGTACATCATCGGCATGTCCGGTGTGTTGCTGGCACACGCGCTCAAAACCGCTGACATTACGCAGATCATCATCTCTTCAGTCGGCTGGATCGGCGTCCTCATCATCGTGCTGGGTACCTTTAAGATCAACGACTGGAATCTCTACAGCTCCGGGTTGGGCGTCGTGAATTTCATCGACACTATGTTCGGCCGCAAGATGAACCGTGCCCTGGTTACTGGCGTCCTCGGCGTGGCAGGCTCTCTCCTCGCTGCCGCTGGAATCCTTGGCAAACTCGTTGGGTTTCTCACTCTTCTCGGCGTTGCCTTCCCTCCGATCGCCGGAATAATGATCGCAGAATACTTCTTCGTCAAAAATTGGCGGCACGACCTCGATTCCACCAAGGGAGATGAATTCCCACGCGCCGCGCCGCGTTTTGTGCCGGTGACACTGCTCATCTGGGCGGCGTCCTCGATGGGAGCGTACTTCTTACCCTGGGGAATTCCGTCGATCAACGCAGTCGCGTCGGCGTTCTTCCTCTATTTGATTCTCGGCAAGCTGGGGCTCATCCGAGGCTACGGCACCCACCACGAAGACCCAATCGCAAACACAAGCATCAACGAACCCCATCTGGAAGGTCAGGCATGAGAATTGGAATCGACGTTGGTGGCACTAACACCGACGCAGTGGCACTGGAAGGCACAAACGTTCTTGCCAGCGTCAAACAAACGACGAGCGAAGACGTCACGACCGGGATTGTACAGGCACTGCACTCGCTGAGGACACAGCACGAATTTGGGCCAACAGATGTCGACGCAATCATGCTCGGTACCACCCATTTCATCAATGCACTCGTCGAGGGGCGGGACCTCGCGCCCACGGCGACGCTGCGTCTCGGGCTACCGGCAACGGCCTCGCTGCCGCCAATGGTTGGCTGGCCCCAGCGTCTCATCTCCGCGACCCGGGGCAGGTACTTTCTTGCACACGGTGGCCATGAGTTCGACGGGCAGGAAATCTCGTCTCTTCAGCCAGACGAGATTCGTGCATTTGCCCACGACATGGAGGCCGCAGGAGTTCGGTCAGTTGCGATTTCGTCGGTGTTCTCGCCGATCAATGACGAGTTCGAGGAACATGCGGCTGAGATTCTGCGCGAGGAGCTCGGACCTGGAGTTGCTTTGTCGTTGTCTCATGAGATCGGCCGTGTTGGGTTGCTTGAGCGAGAGAACGCGACGATCATCAACGCTTCGCTTCGAGAGCTGGCCGACAAGATCATCGGACGACTCGTCGCTGTGATTGATGCTGAAGGGTACAGCTGTCCGCTGTTTCTGAGCCAGAACGACGGAACCCTTATGGATGTTGAGTATGCGCGGAAATATCCAGTCGCAACGTTTGCCTCGGGTCCGACGAACTCGATGCGAGGGGCCGCAATCACCTCAGGTTTGGAGACCTGTGCGGTTATTGACATTGGAGGAACCACCTCAGATGTGGGAGTACTTACCAACGGATTCCCTAGGGAAGCGACGACTGTCATCGACGTAGCTGGAGTGCGGACCAATTTCCGTATGCCCGACGTGCTATCAATGGGTATCGGTGGCGGTTCAATCGTCGCCGACGGTCAAGTAGGTCCTAGTTCCGTCGGCTACCGCTTAACTTCAGAAGCGCTCGTCTTTGGCGGTTCCACTCTGACCGCAACCGACATTGCCGTCGCAGCGGGCCTCGTCGACCTGGGTGATGCCAGCGCGGTGGCTCACCTTGATCGCGACATGGTCATGGCAATGGTTGATCAGATCGCGGGTCGTGTCGCCGACACGGTCGAGCGCATGCGCACTTCCTCGGCACCTCTGCCAGTTGTGGCAGTTGGCGGTGGTTCAGTCATTTTGCCGAAAGTGTTGCCGGGCCTTGGTGAAATCTATCTGCCGGAGAATTCGGGTGTCGCCAATGCAATTGGCGCTGCGATAGCTCAGGTCAGTGGCGAGGTCGATAAAGTCTACTCGCTGGCTACCAGGGACCGTTCATCTGTCGTCGAGGAGGCGAAAGCAGATGCGATAGAAAAGGCGATCGCTGCGGGCGCTTCTGCGGACAACGTCGAGGTCGTCGAGTTTGACGAGTTCCCGATCCCGTACTTGCCTGGCAATGCGACTCGGATACGGGTGAAGGCTGTAGGAGATCTCGGCATTAAGGAGATGGCACGATGAGCACGACTATGACAGATAACGCAATTGCGCAGACTCGGCAGGTGCTGCCGGAGCACTGCTTGGACTTTGCAGCAGGTGCCGCGATTCTTGGTACCGGGGGTGGAGGAGACCCTCATATTGGAATGCTCATGGCTCAGGCTGCCTTGGAGAAACACGGGCCCGTCGACTTGGTGAAGCTCGAGGACGTTCCCGACGATGCGGTCGTGATTCCCGTTGCAATGATGGGCGCTCCGACGGTAATGGTCGAGAAACTTGCTTCGGCGGAGCAGTTTGTCGAGTCGATCCGTGCGATTGCGAAGTATCTCGGTGTTGAACCCACTCATATTGCCTGCATGGAGGCCGGCGGGGTCAACTCGATGATTCCGATGGCCGCAGCTGCTGAGCTTGGATTGCCACTTATCGATGCCGATGGGATGGGGCGCGCGTTCCCCGAGCTGCAGATGGTGCTTGCGACACTGTTCGACGTGCAGGCTGCGCCGATGTCGATCAGCGATGAGAAGGGAAACTCGATCGTTTTAGAGACGGTGAGTAATAAGTGGGCCGAGCGCTTGGCACGCACCGCTACTGTGGAGATGGGATGTTCGACGATCGTCAGTCTCTACGCCATGACCGGTGAGCAGGTGAAGCGGGCGTTCGTACCTGGAACTCTGAGCCTGTGTCGCGAGCTGGGAAAGTGCATTTCCTACGCCCGCCATCATGCTGGCTCGGCCAAGGACTCTGTCATCGAACGCCTCGGTGCTGTGCAGATCGCGGAAGGCAAGATCAGCGATGTTGAACGCCGCACCACGTCTGGCTTTGCGCGTGGCAGAGCTGAGCTGGCGACAGATAGAGGGATTGTCGAGATCGAGTTTCAGAACGAGAATCTCCTCGTTCGCCGAGGTGACGAAGTGGTGGCGACGACTCCGGACCTCATTATCGGACTTGACACCGATACCGGTGAGGCAGTGACAACAGAGCAGTTGCGTTTCGGTACCCGGATCAGTCTCATCGTCGCTCCAGCCGATGAGCGCTGGCACTCCGAGGGCGGGATTGAGCTAGCTGGTCCTCGGTACTTCGGCTATGATACAGAGCCAGTCCGTCCGGCTGAGTTCAGCGCCTGAGGCGACGGTCTGTAAAGAGCCAGCGTCTTCTACCGTTGTTTGGGTGGTCTCGCCAGCCTCCGGGAAGCAGTTCAGAGGCTGCGGGGCTACTTGAATTTTGGCTCTGAGGATAAGTTCTGTCTCCCTGTTTCTGCGGGAGTGCACCTTAGCCGAAGGCTGTGTCGCGTTTGTGGGTAAGGTCGTGTTGGGACAATGACGGTTTACGGACAAGATGGTCATCGTTTTGCACGCCCCTAATCGATTGTTCGCCCCGGCGAGGAGGGGCAGTGTGGAGATCTTCGTGATCGAGGCGCGGGCAGAGTTCGCCTTGATGGTGACCATCGCTGGCTGACCGTTGACTGATTATGGACAGGTAAGCTCAGAGGAAAGAAAGATTTGCACCGCGCGCCTATCGATTCTCTATGGTGACCCGCGGTCGCAGATGACCGCCATCCCTCCTAACGCAGCAGGTTATTACGGTAGCTATGCGCGATCAGTGTGTACTCATCGCGAAAGTACCTCAAGTTTGCGGCGGAAATCAATCACCTGATCGAAGTGTATTCACGGTTGGCGTGTGCCCTATGCTCTCGCACCGACAGTGCGCGATTCTATTAAAGAGACTCACTCCAAGCCAATTTGAAGGATTCAATTGTCCGGAGGGCTTCGTAGCGATCACTGATGCAGATCTGGTGCCTCAGATGACCAGGTTCATTCACGGGTGGAGTCACCAGTCTCGCCTTAGTTCCATTGTGCTGCAATGCAAGCTGCCTCCGTTCTTCTCGATCTCGTCGTAATCGACAGGGACGATCTGGACTCCGTGTTTGTCTGCGAGAAGTTCGGCGGTCAACGGCAGGTGGCTACCGATGATCACTCTCCGGGGGGATACTGTGAGTGAGTTGACGGCCCAATGCTCGCCGTGGGGCACCTCAACGGTTTCGATACCGTTCCGATGCAGCTCCAGTATGAAGGTGTAAGGAAGTTGAGAACTGTCAATGAGTGCCAGATCGTGGTCGATCATCAGCATGCCGCCATCGATGTGGATTAGATAGCCGGGCAATGGTACTTCGACTAGGCGCATTCCAATGGACTCGAGATGGAAGCGAAGTTGTCGCGCCCCTTCGGAATTGCATCGGATTGAAGTACCAAATGCGGCGAGGTCCTTGCGTAGCTTGATGAAGCTTCCTCCTTCGGCTACCGCATTACCGGTCAGCGTGCCCAGGATCGGCATTCCGGCGTTCGCCACAGTCTGGGTGATGGATTGTTCTTCGCCACGACGCATCCGTGGTGCCAACCTCAAAATAATTGCACCACCTGGCACTGTGACTAGTGGATCACGGGTATAGAGCGATTTGGTGAAAGTATCGGGAAGATCAGGAGCCAGGACAACTTCAATTCCTTCCTGGCGTAACGTGTCTGCATATGATTCGTGTTGCTCAATGATCTTGTCCCAGTCTGGGGGCTGCTGGTCATACCAGTAGCCTGACTTGTCCGGTAGGATACATGCTTCGAATGTTTCGTTCCAATGGTGTTGACATATGCGCTTGATGCCGGGGTTGGGTTTTCGCATCAAAACTGAGCGCAATCTGCTGATCTCGTCGGATGCGCCCCAGACCTTGCCCCAGTTATCGGCCAGTTCGGACTGGTCGAGGAAGTCGGGTTCTGGTTCTGGCCCTAGTGCTTCGTGAACATTGGCGTGGTTGATCATGTGAGTTCCTTCTACTGGTTGTGATTGAGCTACTGGTTGTGAATTGAGGTCAGTTGATTTGACGTTCGGCCGCGGAATGGTCGATGCGGCGGCGTGACCAAGCAAGCGATACAAAGGTGATGCTAGCCATGCCAATAAGCAATGATGCGGTCCACCAGGCTGAGCCATGAGATATGTTCATGACAAAGGTCGCGAGGAATGGGGTGACCCCGGCAACCACCCCTGCGAGGTTGTATGCAACTCCAATTGCCGTTTGGCGGATGTGTGCAGGAAACAGGCCGTTGAGTACTTCGCCGCTGGCTGCGTACGAAATCGAGACAAGTGCTGATCCGGCAATGATCGCGAAGGCGACACCGAAAGTTGTGCCACCAATAACGAATCCGAATACCGGTAGAGCTAGTATGATTGTGGCTCCTGCGCCGATCATCCCGACTCGAGCCCCACCAATTCGGTTCGCTAATAGCCCCCAGCCGAAGAATAGTGCGGTGTCGAGCACTGAGCCGATGAGACCCGCATTCAGCAACGGAGTCGGACTGATATTCAACTCACGGGTTGCGTAGCCCAGGACGAATGTGTCGGTGAAATAGTAGCCGGCGACGCCGAGGACTGCGACTCCTACGGCAATAAACAACGGCATCTTATGTGCCCGGAGGAGGTCTACCAGTGGAACTGATGTGATTTGTTCGCGAGTAATCGGAAGGTCATTGAGTGCTCGCCGCAGCCAAACGATTACGAGCATGAATGGTAGAGCAAGCAGGAAAGGTATTCGCCATCCCCAGGTTACGAAGTCGTCGCTGTTCAGTAGCCAACTTGTGATGCTGAAAGCAAGGGTGCCGAGAAGGATCCCGAGCGGGTTACCCAACTGGGGTAGCATCGCGTAAAATCCCCGCTGGCCATGGGGAGCCTGTTCGGTTATGAGAGCCGAAGCGCCGCTCCATTCGCCTCCCATCGCGATTCCCTGGATGACTCGAAGTGTGACCAGGATGACGGCGGCAGAAGTTCCTAACGTGTCATAGCCAGGGACGAATCCGACCAGTGTTGTCGCGATGCCCATCAGCCAGATGGTGATCATCAGGCTGCGTTTGCGTCCAACACGATCACCGATATGTCCGAATATGACTGCGCCAAGTGGACGAGCGATAAATCCGACAGCAAAAGTCGCGAACGAAGACAAAGCCCCGGCAGTTGGATCTTCTGACGGGAAGTACACAGTGCCGAATGTTAACGCCGCTGCGGTGCCGAATAGGTAAAAGTCATACCACTCCATGGCGGTGCCAGTAAAAGCCGCGAACGCTGTTCGACGACTTCTTGACTTCGGTGCGCTCGTGGAGACTGCTTGTGGAACCTCCATTGGATCCATCCCTCCTTAGATGTCGTTGACCTCATCCTAGGGAGAGTCCTTCTCGCTAAATAGACACATTTTGCATGTTTTATGTCCCATGAAGTGTGTATATTCGACACATGGCCTTAAATCCCGTACCTGAACGAGTGGCAAGACGATGCGCGTTCCTGATTGGTCGTTCCGACGAGCTATCTCGGATGGGGATGTCGAATAATCCGACACTTGTTTCATACGAAAGCGAACTCATCGACTGGGACGAACAGATTGCGGCCGGTGCAAGGTCGGTTCGGTTCATTCTCTCGACAATTGGCGGAATCGAATCCGATATTGATGCGTTGTTCCCAAGATATCTCGGACGTACTCGAGCCGAATGGGGTGTACCGTCCGACGAGCTGCTGCAGGCTCTCAATATCGATTTCGAGATGTGTTGGGCAGCGCTAACGGCGGATGAAGCTGACCTCACTCGTAGCGAAGTGTTGGCTATCGGAGCGCATGTTTGGCGTGCTATCGAGCGCTATTCCAATGCGGTCCTTCTTGCTTACCACGAACGGGAACAAGAACTTCGGCGCTCGAAAAGACTTCGAGCTGACGCCACTATTGCGTCTTTTCTGGCTAGAAGTGTACATCGACCAGGATCTGTGCATTCTGCATTGAAGTCGATTGGCTTCAATGTAAAGCAGGAGCTAGTTGCGATTGCAACTCTGCAATCTGCCGAGGAGATTGAGCAGCGTATTATAGAGCGTGATCCCAAGGCGGTCTTTCGAATCAGCAGTCTCCCTGAGGGGACGTTCGCATTGTGGCAATTGACTCGTAAGTCGGATCCAGCTGCCGTTCTCCGAGAACTGGATCTTGTCTGGGATATGCCTGCTGGCACTGACTACATCCCAATAACATTGCAGTCGCTACGGGACGCGCTAAGCTCGTCATCGCAGAATTCCGGTCCAATTCTGCTTGCTGATACGCTAATGGACCAAGTGGCGGACTGGCTGGCGCATTCGCAGCGTTATCTGATGAATCGTCGTCTAGCCGCTTACAACCAGCAGCCACCGGCTAGACGACAGAGGGTGAAGGAGGTTGTATCGGCTTTGAGTGCGTCGACAACGACTTCCGAGGCAGCCCGTAAGATGCATTTACATCGCAATACGCTGGTCCAAAGAATTTCTCTAATCCGATCGCAAATTGGATTCGATTTGCAATCGCCTGACCAGCTAGCCGAACTCCGCCTATTGCTTCGGGCTGATTCACGCTTTTCGCAGCAAGATTCTCGCAAGATGAGAAGGTAAGTATCTGCAGATACGGAATCTGTGAAGCTGCCCTCAGACTCTGAAGGACTCGCATTCGAGGACGATCTGTAGCATCGATTGAGTCCGTATCGATTAGTACCGGGCACCTTTTTTGCAGCGTCATTGTGTGATTCGGACTAGTTGATCGTGATGGTTATCGTTATCGTGACGAACGACTTGATAGTAGACTCCGCCGACCATCACCCCTGCGGGGGCAGAGACCGTCTCCAAGTTACGTCGTGGATCATCGTTGAGAACTATTAATTCAGCTTTGAACCCTGGCCGCAAGTATCCGGCGGCGGACCGACCCGCCGCGACCATGCCTTTTCCACTGGCTGCGGCCAAAGCATCGGAATTTGTCATTCCTGCGGCGACGAGACCACGGATACCGGAGATTGCCGCCCCTCGGTGAGGATGGCCGTTGATGCCCGAGTCTGTTCCCGCTATTACCGGCACCCCGGCTTCGTGAAATGTACTAATCCAGTCTGCGCGTATCTGTGGTGTAACCGGATGTGTGCCGGCATCTGGCACCGAGAACGTCGGCGAGATAGCCGTTCCATAATCGATCACTGCTGCGATCGCTCGCTTGCGTAATCGACGGTCTGCGTCAGTATGCTGAACAGCATATGGGTCGGAACAGATGAGAGTGCCGTGCTCAATCGTATCAACGCCAGCAGTCGCCGCAGCTAGCACCCCGGCAGCGGATAAGGCATGCGCAGCAACGGGACGGCCGAGGTCGTGCGCCTCCTTGACCGCGAAGCGAAGCGCGATCTCGTTAAGCTCGACGCCCAGCGGATCTGTGCCGGGAGTCATGCGGCCGCCCGTGACCATAACCTTGATCAGGTCTGCGCCACGCTCGACTTCTGTATTGACAGCGCTCTGTGCTGAAGCTGCATCATGGACTTCCGAGCCCATGAACCAACAGTGTCCTTGGGGTCGAGTCAATGGCCTGCCCGCCGAGAATACTGTTGGTCCAGTGATCGCCTTCGATGCAATTTGGTCACGCAAGTTGAGCGCCACCCTGTCGGGTGCACCTAGGTCTCGTACGAAAGTGACTCCGCCGAGTAAGAGATCACGCGCTGCACGTTCCGCTTGGATCGCAGTCTGTTCCCGATCCCGTTGATGCATATTTCCTACAGGGTCTGCTGTACCGTCAAATGCGAGATGAACGTGAGAGTCCATGAGCCCCGGGGCCACGGTGCGGCCAGGTAGGTTGATCGATTGCGCTGTCTCTCCTTGCCAGTTGGGACCTTCGAGAGAAATGATTTGGTCGCCGTCTACAAGGACTGTTCCGTTGACTATGTCGGAGGCGGGATCGGCGAAATCGCAGATGATTTTGCTTGCGGAGATAGCAATCATGAAAGGTCAGAGAGTTGGTGGAGGGAGGCACCGCGAAATTGTTGCGAGATGGTTGCTGCGACTTGGCGGACTTCGTTGGACCACCGATCGAGCAGTTCGGTCTTAGCCATGCTTTCGGGGAACGAAATGCAGACACACTTGGTGACGAAACCGTGAGCGTCCGTGATCGGTGCTGAGATGCCAACCGACCCCTCAGTTATCTCCCCGTAGCTGATCCAGAATCCATCGTTCTTAATCTCGGTTAGGATCTCGCGGATTGCTCGTGGGTTGGTGGGAGTGCTCGACGAATACTGAGGGAGCCGCGCAGACAGGACCTCATCAACGAACTGCGTAGGTTGATAGGCAAGGATGCTTTTCCCCGCCCCAGCGTGGAGGCCAACGGTGTCGCCGATCTCAACGGTCATCGGAGAGAAAGCGTTGACGTCTAGGCGCTCCAGACAAACATATCTGTGCCCCCGCAGTTCGTAATACAGTGCCATTGTCCCCGTGGATTCGGAAAGTTGAATCAACTGGCGGTGGGGACGTATCGCAGAAGCACGAGCCGAGGCTTGGCGGCCAAGAGCAACAGCCCGGGTACCTAACGTGTATGCGCCGCGGGACTCCTCTTGGTTCAGGTAGCCACACAGCTCCAATGAGTACATGACCCTATGAACCCCCGCTTTTGGAAGGTCTAGATGTCTCGCAAGCTCAGAAACGCGCCATTCCGCGCGTTCGGTGAAAGCATTGAGTATGCGCGTTGACCTTTCAACCGCTTCGAGCGGCTGCGCCGTGGTACGTGTAGAGGGGTCTGGCAGGGAAGTCGACACGTTATGCCTCTTTCAGCAGTGTGGAAAGCACGTCGGTGAAAGTATCCACCTCGGTTTCGGTGTTGTAGTAGTGTATCGAGGCCCGCATCACGCTTTTGAAACCGCGAGCGGGAAGATCCCATTGAGAAGACGTCGACCGAGAGACGCTGACGTTAATACTGTGTTCGTGCAAAGCCTCGCGTAGTTTCTGATGATCATGTCCAATCACTTGGAAAGTGACGATGCCGCAACGTTGCTGCCCCTGATCGGAGATGGAAACTCCAGGAATGCTTTCTAGCGAATCACGCAGGTCGCCAGCCAGCAGTGAGACCCGTGCCCAGATGTTGTCGATGCCGACATTCGAGGCATACCGAACAGCTTCGCCTAGGCCGACGAGAAGGCCATAAGACTTTTCCCAGGACTCGTAGCGTTGTGCGCCTGGCTTGAGAGAGTAGTTCCATGGGCTATCCCAGATTGCCGAACCGTTTTCTAGAAATGCCGGGTTACATTGTTCAATCGCGGATTCTCGTACGTAGAGGAATCCGGTTCCGCGCGGTCCTCTTAAGAATTTACGTCCTGTCGCGGTCAGTACATCGCAGCCGATGGTGTCGACGTCGATTGGCAACTGTCCTATGGACTGGCAGGCGTCGAGTAGATAGAGAACTTCAGCTTGGTTGGCAAGTGTTCCTACCTCCTCTGCTGGATTAACTAGTCCCCCCTGAGTCGGGACGTGATTGATCGAGACGAGTCTTACCCTAGGATCGGTCAACTCTCGCTCTAGTATCTCCAAATCAATCTGGCCAGTGGCATCGTTTGGTATGACACGTATCTCGGCCCCATGAGCTTTTCCGTGGTGGAGATACGCGATTGCATTCGACCCATACTCGGCTTCGCAGGTGAGTATGATGTCTCCAGGTTTGAAGTTGAGACCGTAGAATACAAGGTCCCAGGCGCGAGTTGCGTTCTCACTGAGTGCTATTTCCTGTGGTGAAGAAGCTCCGATGAACGAAGCAATCCGGTTGTAAACGTCGGCGATATCGGCTGACCGTGCTTCTCGGAGTTCGTATCCGCCTTGCAATGCTTCTTGCTCAAGATAATTGACAACGGCTGCGACTACCGGCCTGGGCGGCAAGGAAGAGCCAGCATTGTTGAAGTGGATTCGGTCGGCCACGCCGGGAGTATCGTTTCTGATTCGGTCTAGCTCGATTGTCATCGGGCCTCCGTAGCTCGTGCGAGAAAGTCTTGAGTTCTGCCTGATTGCGGCCGGGTGAGAATCTGCTCCGGCGGCCCCTTTTCCACAATCTTTCCTTGATCCATGAAAACCACCGTGTCTGCGACCTCGCGTGCAAAGGAGATTTCGTGGGTGACGACAAGCATCGTCATCCCATCCGCAGCCAACGATTTGATGACGCTGAGAACCTCTCCGACCAGTTCTGGGTCAAGCGCTGACGTTGGTTCGTCGAAAAGCATGACACTGGGATCCATGGCCAGGGCTCGCGCAATTGCTATGCGTTGTTGTTGACCGCCAGAGAGTTCATTCGGGTAGTAGCTTGCACGGGCCGAAAGGCCGACTTGGGCCAACAGCTCTTGAGCCTTGTTTTCGGCTTTCTTGCGGTTCATCTGAAGCAGTTTAATCGGGCCGATCGTTACATTGTCCAGTGCAGTCAAGTGGGGAAACAAGTTAAACCGTTGGAAGACCATACCAATATTGCGTCTTTGACGTGCCAATTGCGGTGATGTGATTCCGATTAGATCATTGCCCTCTTCGCGGAAGCCCATGAGAGTGCCGTCAACGTATACGCGACCTTCGTCTGTGAGAAGCAGACCATTCACCATACGTAGGAGAGTGGATTTGCCTGAACCGGAGGGACCGATGAGGCAGCACACCTCACCACTAGATATCTGCAGGTCAATTCCGTTGAGGACCTGCAGGTCCCCGAAGCGCTTTATGACACCTTGAAGATCAACCTTGGGTGTGGGCACACTGCCCCCTTTCGTTGTCATGGTCATCGTTCCCTTTCTAAACCAATGTCTCTTCCGGGGTCTTATCAGTGCTCGGCTTACGACGATTAGTGCGTGGCTGGAACCCCTTTGAATATCGCTTCTCAAGTACTGACTGCAACCAATTCAGCAGAGAGGAGAGTAAGAGATACCACAGTGAAGCGGTAATAAGAAGGGGGATTGTCTGGTAATTTATCGCGTACACGATCTGGGCCGAATGAAGGAGATCTGCCAAGCCGATCACACTGACAAGCGCCGTGTTTTTGAACGTCGTTATGAGTTGATTTGCAGTGGGAGGAATAATGATTCTGATTGCCTGCGGGAGAATGACATTCAGCGTCATGCGAGGCGGCATCCCCAATGCTTCCGCCGCCTCGTACTGTCCGCTGTCTACCCCAAGTAGTCCACCTCGAATGATTTCGGCCATATATGCGATCTCATTGAGAGTCAACGCGATCACCGCAGCAATGAAAGGTGTCACTAGCATGTTGGTATCGAGTTCTGAGAAAGTGGGACCGAAGGGTATGCCGATTCTGATATTTGGAAATAGAGCTGCGATATTAAACCAGAAGAGTACCTGAATCAGCAGTGGTATGCCTCGGAAGAGATTGATGTAGCAATTGGCGACTATCTTGAGGAACACGCTGTTGGAGATTCGCATCATGGCGATGACGAGTCCCCCAAGAGTTCCAAGCAACATGACTAGAACAGTCAACGCGATGGTGAGTGTAAGCCCCTTGAGTATGTAACCGCTGAATACGTACTGGGCGACAACGCGCCAGCCGAAGTTGGGGTTGGTCACAACATCCTGAGCGAGGCCAAGTAGGCCGATAGTCACAACCGCAATCGCGACATATGTCATCTTTCCACGCGGAGGTGGTTTCCGTTTGTCTGTCTGGCCGGTTTGGACCGATTCTTGAATGTCCGCAGTCATGGTCGGGTTCACTCCTCTAGTTCGCCTAGTTCGTCATGCGGAAGGGCATACTCGGGCATTCCCCACTTCTTGTAGATCTGCTCGTACTCTGGTGAATCTCGGAGTACTTCCATCGCTTTGAGCAATGCCGGAGTAAGTGTGCTTCCTTTTGTAACCGACAATCCACCTGTTGACATAGGGTTGGAGTCATCCTTGAGGACGTCGAGGTTTTCTCCTTGTTTCTTGAGCGCGTAGGACAGTACTGGTCCGTCGACCATGATGGCCTCGACGCGATTCGTGGTCAGCGAGAGAAGCGTCTGGCCCTGGTCAGGGAGCGTGACAGCTCGGATACTTGGGCGATTCTTGGAAGAGCATTCTTCCTCGTTCAGCTCCGGGAGTCGATGTGTTGATTGGAAGGACGCTCTCGGAACCCCAACTCTCAGCCCGCACAACTTTTGTGGAGTGAGGTCTCGAGGGTTTCCTTCTGGCACTCCGATTGCCGAGCCGCCTTTAGTGAACGCGACCATGTCAAGGACTTCGAGGCGTTCCGAACTGGGTGACATTGACGCGACAGCTAGGTCGTATTTGTTGGACTGGAGCCCTGGGACAATTCCGTCGGTTGGAATCAGTGTGATGTTTGCTTCCAATCCCATAATCGATGCGATCGCGCGTGCTAAGTCGGCGTTCAAACCGTCTGATCCAATTGCCGGATTCGAGAATGAAGTTGGGGGAGACCCTTGCGTGCCGACTATGTTGATTTGTCCTTTGTCAGTGAGCTCCTCGGGCATGAGGTTTTGAACCTGGCTTGATGGTTCTAGTTCAACCGGTGCCTGAGATGCCTGAGAATTCGTTTTCGCTAGATCTGAATCAATCGGTGCTGAGCAACCGACGATCAAACTTAATGCAGCCATGAGGCTTGCGACGGTCAGCGTTCGATGGAGCATGTTCACCTCTTCGTGTGTTCCTCCTAGCGAGACAGCGTCTCGCTGGTGAATACGCTATTTGTTGTTCTGGTCGCTGTCAAGCGGGTGACGGGCCTCTGAAAAGCGGCTCACGCGGTGCCGTGGCGCGTGTCATTGGTTTGCACATGAGGCATGGCTGGGGCCCGAGCCTCAATGGATCCCCATGCGAATAGAATTTTCAGTAGGAGATGTGGGCGACGTGGGTAAAAGAGTTCTTTGGTTGCTTCGGCTATGCGTCAGCTTTCGCGGCCGATTTCGCGTAGTGTCGCCAATCAATAGGCCGATGACTACCCGGCTACTGGTTTGGTGTGGGGAAGTTGCACACCCCTAATCAGTTGTTCGCCCCGGCCAGAAGCGGCAGAGTGCAGATCTTCGTGATCGCGGCGCGGGCAGAGTTCGCGTGGATCGTTCCCATGCCGGGCAGCCCCGAATTCAAGGCAACGAGCAGGTCGAGGCTCTCGGCCTCACGGACCTCCCCGACGATCATGCGGGTCGGTCGCATGCGCAGAGCTTCCTTGACCAGCGAGCGCAGGGTGACCTCGCCGGTACCCTCAAGCGACGGTTGGCGACACTGCATAGGAACCCAGTCGCGGCTAGGCAGGTTGAGTTCGAACACCTCTTCACAGGAGATGATGCGCTCTCGGGCGGGAATGGAACCGGCCAGAGCATTGAGCATGGTGGTCTTGCCTGCCTGAGTGGCCCCGGAGACTAAGATATTCGCACCGCTGGCCACTGCCGCATCAAGGAATCTGGCGGCCGCCGGTGTCAGGGATCCCTGGGCGACGAGGCCGGCGAGGTTCCGCGGACGCTGAATGAATTTGCGAATGTTGACCGCAGGAAAGGAACGGGTGATATCGGGCAGGACGACATGGAGTCGGGAGCCGTCGGGAAGCATGGCATCGACGAAAGGCTGTGACAGGTCGACCCTGCGACCCGAGGTGCGCAGCATTCTCTCGATGAGATCATCGAGTTCACCTGCGGTCAGTTTCGTCGTTGTCAGCTGATGGAGTCCGTCGATGGCGATGAAGACTTCGCTGGGGGAGTTGACCCAGATCTCCTCGACCCGGGGATCATCGAAATAGTCCTGCAGCGCACCGAAGCCCGAAAGCTGGTTGTCGATCGAGCGAAACGTTGCTTCCTTGTCTTCTAAGGGCGGAAGATCCGCGACCAGGCTGCGTTCGTCGTACTCAGAGATGACAGTGCGAATGACCTTTCGCGAGCGTTGCATATCGGCGCGAGGGTCCACATCGAGGTCTCTGATCCTCTTGTGAACTTCGCTCTTGATGACCTCGGTGGCTTCCACATTGAACCCCTGGCGTCCAGAATACGAATCATGTTTCTCACAGCTTGATTTGTTTTTAACCTATATGTAGTCGAATCAAGAATCCAGTGATTCCGCGAATCTGTGGATAACTCTCGTCATGACGGTAAAATGTCATACCTGTAGTTTCAGCACGAAGATTTCGAGTCGACTCGCGACTGAATTCGCATTGCACATTCCCCTAATCGGGTAGAGTTTCTCATCACTGTTGCAGTGGCTTTCCGCTCAAGCCTCGCGCACTACGGACCGCGTCACCGGCGGGATGACTTGATCTCCTGCTGGTGGCGCTCAATTGTGTCGGTGCCCACTCGATCCCGCGCCGAGGTGGTGCGACATCACGTACTACCTCGGCGCCGGTCGTCGGTGAGAGGCAGGGGTGAGGATTCAAGCCTGAGGGCCGCGATGCACTAGGCTGGACTCATTATGGCCATTGATTATTCTGCTGAAATCGCCAACCTCCGTCAGACCTACAAGGCGATCCTGGACGTGTCTGATCTGGACAACCTTCGCTCAGAGGTCGCCGAGATGACGGAGCAGGCGTCGGCGCCGTCCTTTTGGGACGATCCGGACTCAGCGCAGAAGATCTCGGCCACGCTCTCGCACAAGCAGGGAACCCTGGAGAAGCTCGAGAAGTTCGGTGAACGCATCGACGATGCCGAGCTCCTCATCGAGATGTCCGAGGACGAAGGCGATGAGGACTCGAAGGTCGAAGCCGAGCGTGACCTCAAGAAGCTTCACGACCAGTTGGCCGAGCTCGAGATCTCGACGCTGCTCAACCACGAATACGACGAACGTTCGGCCGTGGTGACTGTGCGCTCCGGTGCCGGCGGCGACGATGCCACCGACTGGGCTCAGATGCTCATCCGCATGTACATCCGCTGGGGCGAGAACCGCGGGTACAACGTGCAGCAGCTCGACACCTCCTACGCTGAGGGCGCGGGCATCAAGTCCGCCACGATCCAGGTCAATGCTCCCTACGCTTACGGAACCTTGTCCGTTGAGGCAGGCACCCACCGTCTTGTGCGCATCAGTCCCTTCGACAACCAGGGACGTCGCCAGACATCCTTCGCCGCTGTCGAGGTTGTACCGCTCATCGAATCCACCGACCATGTCGACATCGATGAGAACGACCTGCGCATCGACGTCTACCGGTCATCGGGTCCCGGCGGTCAGTCCGTGAACACGACCGACTCGGCCGTGCGCATCACGCACGAGCCCACCGGCGTTGTCGTGAGCATGCAGAATGAGAAGTCCCAGATCCAGAACCGCGAAGCCGCGATGCGCGTGCTGCAGTCACGCCTCCTTGACCTCAAACGTAAGGAAGAAGCGGCGCAGAAGAAGGAACTGGCCGGTGACATCAAGGCCAGCTGGGGTGACCAGATGCGCTCCTACGTCACCCACCCGTACCAGATGGTCAAGGACCTGCGCACAGGCTACGAGGTCAATAACCCCTCGAACGTCTTCGACGGTGACCTCGACGGCCTCATCGAAGCCGGAATTCGCTGGCGCAAGGAGCAGGAGATGGCCGAAGAGGCTTCCTGACCTTCACAGGTGCGAGCCTGCCCCGAACGAGATGTGGGCGTGCGGTCGATTCCTCAAAGGAATCGACCGCACGCCCACATTCATCTGCTCGGATTGAGCAGCGTCACCAGCGGCGGTGAACTTCTTCAGCCCAGCCGAAGACCTTCTCAACCGGGTACGCGCGACCGCTGAGTGACCACACGGTGCCGGAGAAGTAGCCGAAGGCCTGATCCTCTCGGCTGCTGACGATCTTCTTGTCGAATTCGGAATGGCGATGGTATTCGGGAGTGAATTGAAGATCGACTCGTTCGCCCTTGATCGTCCAGGGAGCCATCCAATTCTCGGTGTCATACGTCCACTCGAGCTCTTCGCTGATCTTCTCGATCTGACCGCCCAGGCGCAGCGCATTCTCTGTCGATGGGGTTCCTTCGGTCCACTTGGCACCGAACTGCAGGCCGATTTCCTCACCGTTCGTCATACCGCTGCCTGAGGCCCAGTTCCACAGGGTTTCGTATGGCCACTTCCCGCGCCCGTGGTCCATGGTCGCCGTCGTCGTCTTCTCATCCAGCAGGTAGGTGACACCATTGGCTCGAACACGTCCGCTCGCGGTCAGGCAATTGTCCTTGCGGGTGTACTGGAAACGCCGTTTGCTCCACGGAACCAGGACGCCCATCGACTGATGATCATGTGGAATGCTCACTTCCACCTCGGCGTTCACATGTGGTGTCGCGACGTTGAGCATCATTGCCTGATCTCCGGGCGTGATCGAGATGTCGAGGTCCTTCTTGCCCGAGTGGATCGGCTGGGTGCCCCATGGTGCGCGTGAGGTCGGATTGGACCTGAACCAGTCCATGCTGCCTGCTGTCGTCTCCGTCTGTGTTGTTCTGTCGAGGAAGAACAGGGACGTAGCGGACTTGTAGTCGGTGTCCGAGATGGAGAATGCGAGGATCATCTCCGGCGATACGATGCACCAGTAGTCGAACCTCTTCCGACGGCCCCAGCCCTTGAGGTTAGCCCTGTGCAGCGGGAACCGACTCCATCCGACGGCCGCTTCGTTGAGTGTGCCGTCACTGAGGCACATGTCGACGGGCTCGTGCAGTTCATTCTCCATGTGTTTCCCTTGCTCTGGTTCAATCGTGGTTCGGTTCGTGCGGTTCACCTGCGAGTCGTGGTTCGACTCCGAGCTGGGGCAGACAGCGCTCTGCCGCAGACAATGATGCCTCGAAGTGTCGACGATCAGGCCTTCGCGCTCTTCATCTCCTGGAGCTCCTTGAGGATCTGCGGATACTGCTTGTCGAGCTTGAAGAAGTAGAGGAGCACTGCCATGAGGACGCTGACGAGTGTCGGCACCCAGATGAAGAGATTCGAGATCATCGTCACCGATTCCGCAGACTGTGTCGCCTGGTCTCCTGCATACCCACTCGCTGCGAGTCCCCAGCCGATGAGGGCGCTTCCCAGGCCGGTGCCGACTTTGATCCCCATGCTCGCTCCGCTGTAGATGAGTCCTTCGATGCGGATGCCTGTCTTCCATTCGCCGTATTCCATGGTGTCGGCGAGCATGGCGAAGATGACGCCCATGATCGCGGCTTTGCCGATTCCCCGGACGACCTGTCCGATGACGACGACGGCAGTGCTGTCGGGTACGGCGAAGATGATCATGGAACCGATGATGGCGATCAGACAGCCGACGATCGCGGTGTTGCGCTTGCCGAATCGACGAGTGATGGGCACGACGATGAGCATGCCGCCCAAAGTGGCAAGGGTGAGTGCAGTGGCGACAAGCCCGACCAGCGCAGGCGATCCGAGCACATACTCGGAGTAGTAGATCGCGACTCCGGCGGTGATCGCATTGTAGATGTACATCAGCAGCAGGACGAGGGTCGAGATGAACCAGTATTTGTTGCGCACCAGCGAGACCAGGCTGGCTTTGACGGTTGGGCGGTCCTTGTCCTGTTTGGTGCCGACAGGATCCGTGCGTTCCTTTGTGGACCAGAACGTGAAGAAATACGTGGCAGCGGCGATGAGCCCGAAGAGGATGAATGCGTAGATCCAGCCGGACTGGCCTCCGCCGAAGAAGTCGACGATCGGCAGGGTGATGTTCGTGATGGCGATGATGGCGACATAGGCACCGACCATCTTCGCTACGTTGAGCACCGATCGCTGGTGCTGGTCGTAGGTCATCAGCGCGCCGAGCGTGCCGTGTGGGATCTCCACGGCGGTGTAGACGAGGAGCGCAATGTTGTAGGTGATGATGATGTAGATGATCTGGGTGGTTGTGCTGGCGTCGGGAACCGCGAAGAGTGCCGTGGCGACGACGGCAAACGGCAGGGCCATCCATAGGAGCCACGGTCGAGCCTTACCGAAGCGAGTGCGCGTTTTGTCGAGGACGACGCCCATCACCACATCACTCGCCCCGTCGACGAGCCGTGAGAAGAGGAAGATGGTTCCGATCAGCCCTGCGGCGATGCCGACGACGTCGGTATAGAAGTACACGAGGAAGGTTGAAATCCCGGTCCAGACGACGTTATTGGCGCCACCTGCCATTCCATAGCCGAGTTTCTCGACGAGGCCAGGCTTTTCGAGATCGCGCTGTTTGATCGGGTTGGCGGTGCTGTTCACAGGCATGAGCTTCCTTGGTCATTCCAGGCGTCAGAAGGCTCTGACTTCTGACGCGCTATTCGGCGGGGGTGCCGTTCACTTTCCACACCAGGCGATTGATTGGTTCGAGGCCAGGCGTGCAGATGTGAGCACAGCCGGAGAGGCGAGGGGCCTCACCAAAGGTGCTCTGTATGAAGATCTAAGCAGACCGACGAGCGTATTGCAACGTGGAAATAAATGGGCCGAGGTATCGAAGGAAGTATCGAAGGTGGGCAGAGATGCTGCCGACGAACAGGGTCAGTGAGGTCGCGAACCCAGTCAATATCAGACGGGCAGAGCCGATCCGCGTGAGAAGCACAGGCGCCCGATCTGGGACGTGAGTGCTTAGCTCGCAGTGCCCGCTGTCGATTCGCGGATCATCAGGCGGTGAGGTGCCACGCGGCCGACCGGAGCCTCGGATGAGCCCTGGATGCGTTTGTGCACTGCTTCAACGGCGAACCGCGCGATTGCATTCATGTCAGGCGCAACCGTCGTGAGCGTTGGGGCGGAATATCCGCCTTCCGGGGTGTTGTCCCAGCCGGTGACAGCGATGTCGCTCGGTATCTTCACATCGGCTTCCCTGAGCGCACGAAGCAGGCCGATGGCCAGAAGGTCGTTCGCGCAGACAACTGCATCGATCTGAGTTGCCTGGTGCAGGAGCAGAATCTGCTGAGCGCGGGAGTAGCCCTCCTCGCGGGAGTAGTCGCTTTCTGCGCCGACTGCTTCGGCCAGATCGGACTGTGGAGCGGCGCCGATGATCAGCTCTGGGTTCTCGTCTATCTCGGCTGTGGCGAGGGCGCGGCGGTAGCCTTCGAGTCGCAGGTCTCCGGTGCCGAGGGTGCCTTCAGTGAGATAGCCGAGGAAGGCGATTCGGCGGTGGCCGAGTGAGATGAGGTGTTCAGTCGCTTCGCGGGTCGATTCGACATTGTCGGCGGTGACATGGTCGATTCTGGGATCGAGCGTGTGCTCCCCGAGCAGGACGAGCGGTGTGTCGTCGCGCGCAGCCAGAATTGAGTCGACAGGCAGCGTCAGGGGGCTGAAGATGATGCCGTCCGTCTGGATGCTCTGGTAACCGCGAGCAACCTGTTCTTCCTTGTCAGGCAGGCCGCGAGTCTCGTCGATCAACACTGTGTATTCGTATGCCTTGGCCGCCTCAACGACGGCGTGCGCCAAGCTGGCGAAATAGGGGTGGTCGATGTAGGGAATTGCGAGTGTGATGACATCGCTGCGCCCACTGCGCAATTGCCGAGCCGCCATCTGAGGTTTGTATCCCAGTTCGGCGATCGCGTTCTCAACCTTTGCCTTAGTTTCCGGCCGCAGGTAGCGATGTCCGTGGATGACGTTGGAGACGGTGCGCCATGAGACACCGGCCAAGGCGGCGACGTCCTTGATGCTGGGGCGGGGCTTGCCTCGTTTAGTCCCGGCCTCGTCTGTCATATAACCACTTCTCCGTGTCTGTTCCTCAAGCCATCATATTTCCACAGAACTCAGGTAAGCGGAAAACATGGTGCCTCCGAAGCTCTGGACGGAAGCTCTGGACAGAACGTTTGGGCGGCAGGTCCGGGTGACTCAGTGCCCAGACGATGCACCGCCTGGGCGGCTGTGAACTTCCTCCAATGCGCAACACACGCCCTTAAGCCTCCCGGATCATGACGGGGCTGTTACGTACAGTGGAAGCGGCCGAGCCATCCGCGACATGATTGAAGACCCTCTTGATCAAATTCGACTCAGTTTCGAAGTCCTACGACACACGCTCCCGCAGAGCACTCGACGACATCTCGTTCGAGGCCGAGCGTGGAGAATTCGTGTTCCTCGTCGGTGCTTCGGGCTCGGGTAAGTCCACGGTCATCCGCCTCATCCTGCGCGAAGAGGTCCCCAGCGCCGGGCGCATCCACATCGCCGGAAAATCGGTCGTGAAGATGCCCAGCTGGAAGGTGCCCTACCTGCGGCGGGGGATCGGCACGGTCTTCCAAGACTTCCGTCTGCTGCCGAACAAGACCGTCTTCGCCAACGTCGCCTTTGCCCTCCAGGTCATCGGCAAATCCCGGGCATCCATGTCGACCCTGGTCCCCGATGTGCTCGAGACCGTCGGACTGGCCGGCAAGGAGAAGCGCTACCCCAGCGAACTCTCCGGCGGTGAGCAGCAGCGCGTTGCCATTGCCCGTGCCGTCGTCAACAAGCCGGGTATCCTGCTCGCCGATGAGCCCACAGGCAACCTCGACCCGACCACCAGTGCCGATATCATGTCGGTGCTTGAGAAGATCAACCGCAACGGAACCACAGTGCTCATGGCCACTCACGACGGAGAGATCGTCAACCGGATGCGAAAACGAGTCATCGAACTCTCCGAGGGGACAATCGTCCGCGACGTCGAAGAGGGCACGTACGGAGTCGCCTCATGAGGGCCGGATTCATCCTCTCCGAGGTCTGGTCAGGGCTGCGCAAGAACGTGTCCATGGTCCTGTCCGTGGTGCTCGTGACCTTTGTGTCCCTGCTCTTCGTCGGCGCCGCGATCCTGCTGCAGATGCAGGTGGGGCAGATGAAGGACTACTGGTACGACCGCGTCCAGGTCTCCGTCTTCCTGTGCCCGCCGGACTCCGAAGCCACCAACTGCGTCGAAGGCGAAGCCACCGATACGCAGAAGAAGAACATCGAAGATCAGCTGAACAGCTCAGAGCTTGCCCCCTACGTCGACGAGGTCTACTTCGAAGACAAGGGTGAGGCCTTCGAGCACTTCCAGGATCAGTTCAAGGGCACCAGCCTCGAAGGCACCGTTCCCGAAGACGAGATGAACGAGTCGTTCCGGGTCAAACTCCAGGACGCCGAGAAGTACGACATCATCAAAGAATCGTTCTCCTCGACCCAGGGCGTCGAGGAGGTCGTTGACCAGAACCAGCTCCTCGATCGCCTGTTCAGCGTCCTCAATATTGCCACCGTCGTCGCGGTCGCGATTGCCGGAATCATGCTGCTGTGCGCCATGCTGCTCATCGCCACGACCATCCGACTCTCCGCGTTCTCAAGGAGGCGCGAGACCGGAATCATGCGGCTGGTGGGTGCGTCGAACACCTTCATTCAGCTCCCGTTCCTGCTCGAAGGCGTCATCGCCTCGGCGATCGGTGCGACCCTGTCCGCTGGTGCACTGGGGCTCCTCGTCCACTTCGGCGTCAGCGGCTGGCTGGAAGGGCAGGCGACGGGCTTCAGCCTGATCTCCGGAGTCAACGTCCTCATCGTTGCCCCGATTCTCATTGCCATCGGTGTGATCATGGCCGGTGCATCATCCCTGATCACTTTGAATAAGTACACGAAGGTCTGAGATGAAACGCAGACTCGGCTTAGCGGTGACGGCAGCGGTGCTGGCTGTCGTCCTGCCCGTGAGCTCGGCGGGGGCCGATCCCCGCGATGACAAGAGCAAGGTCGATGACCGGGTCAAGGAGCTCCAGCAGGAGTTCGAGGGTCTCGACGAGGACCTGGCTCGAGTCATCGCCGAACGCGACGCGGCGGAGGAGAAGCTGCCCGAGGCTGAGGCCGCGTCGAAGAAGGCCGACGATGCGCTGAGTGAGGCCATTGAGACGGATGATGCCATGGCCGCTCGACTCACCTCGGCGGAGAATGCACAGTCGGACCTCAGAACCTCGATCAAGGACGGCGCGGAGGAGATCGACAAGCACAAGACCTCTGCCGCGCGCATCGGGCGTCAGGCATATCAGAACTCGGGCATCACCTCTGACCTGGCGATGCTGCTGCAGATGGCCGAGGGGACAAGCGCCGACGGTGGAATCGGGCGCGTGGACTCCGCCGTCCGGTCACAGCAGCGCACGATCGACAACCTCTCCGAGCAGCGAGCGGTCAACAAGAACAACGAGGAGCGCCTTTCGGGTGTCACCGATGAGATCTCGGACCTCAAGGACGAAGCCGCCGAGGCGGTGTTGGCCAAAGAGGCCGCACAGATCGACGCGAAGAAGAAGTCCGATAGCCTGGCCGACATCATCTCCGCGAAGGACGATGCGGAGAAGACGATCTCTGACAACAAAGCCACGACCGAGGAACAGCTGCAGAAGGAGCAGGACGAACAGGACCGGCTGGCGAAGAAGGTTCGCGAGTGGGAGAAGGAGCAGGAGAAGAAGGGCAAATTCGTCTATGGAGACGGCGAGCTGGCCAATCCGGCCGAGGGGTATCCCATCACCTCGCCCTTCGGCTACCGTATCCACCCGATCACCGGTGCGAAGAAGCTGCACTCGGGCACCGACTTCGGCGTCCCCTGCGGCACCCCGATCCGGGCCGCCGGCGACGGCATCGTCGTGACCTCGGGATGGACAGGCGGCTACGGCAACCGCGTCGTCATCTCCCACGGAAAGATCAAGGGCGACTCGATCGCCTCGACGTACAACCACAACACGGACCTCAAGGTCCACGATGGTCAGAAGGTGAAGAAGGGTCAGGTCATCTCGGATTCGGGTACGACCGGCGCATCCACCGGCTGCCATCTGCACTTCGAGGTCATGAAGAACGGCGGATACGTCGATCCGATGCCCTACATCTCCTGACCGCAGCCGATTGAGCCCGGCCTCGCCGAGGTGAGCCTTCGGTAGGCGGCACCGTGGCCTTTCGCACGCGATATCATTGAGATAGAATTGTGGGTCTGCGTGTCTACGCGGTTGAGCAGTCTTCTGAGACTGAAAGCCGGGGCCGGACAGGCTGATTTGAGACAGAGGAAGGAGGCCGGTCATGCCGAAGGAAACTGGCAAGAAAGTCATCGCGAGGAACCGTAAGGCGCGCCACGACTATCTCATCGAAGATACGTGGGAGGCCGGTCTCGTGCTGAGCGGAACCGAAGTGAAGTCACTGCGAGAGGGCAGGGCGTCGCTGACCGACGGGTTTGCGCTGATCTTCCAGAACGAAGCGTGGCTGGAGGGTGTCTACATTCCCGAGTACGCACAGGGGACATGGACGAACCACACTGCGCGCCGTCGCCGGAAGCTGCTGCTGCACCGCGAGGAGATTCTCCGACTGTCGCAGAAGGTCAAGGAGTCGGGGCGCACCCTCATTCCGCTGGAGCTGTACTTCGACGGATCGCGCGTCAAGGTCGAGATCGCGTTGGCCAAGGGCAAGCGTGAATGGGACAAGCGTCAGGCCCTGCGTGAAGCGCAGGACAAGCGTGAGGCTGAGCGGGCGATCAAGTCCAAGCAGTTCCTCTGAACCTGGCCCTCTGACATCGAAGATCTGATTGAATTCCCGTCCGCGGGAATGCAATTGGGTCGTGTGGTGTTGTGGGAGTATGCTGGTTATTCTGGTCGGCGCATGAGCCTGTTTGCGCAGGTGGATGAGCTGGGCAGCTTTGGTAAAAGAATATGGGGATGATCGGTTTCGACGTCGGACACTGCGACGGGAGAAGCGGGCCGAGAATGTAGAGTCATCTCGTTAATGTCCTCTGCAAAACAATAGGTGCTAAGTCTAATAACCGCACCGATTTCGCCCTCGCTGCCTGATTAGGCCGAGCTGCGAATCCGTCAGTCTAGAGTTGCTTCCACTCTAGGTCCTGGCGTCGCTTAGGGAGCCACTGCTTCAGATATTCGTTGAGGGTATCTGAGGGACTTTTACTCAACTCCGTTCGTTGGTCCACATGTTCGTGTGAGGGCCAGAACCTAAGAAACTACTTCACGAACTGCGCCCGGAGAAGTCCTGACAATCTGCCGACGGACGCGGGTTCGATTCCCGCCATCTCCACTTCAAAGCCCTGGGTTCCTTGTGAACCCAGGGCTTTTTCTGTTGGTTCCCGGCACCCTTGTTCCAGGGACTCGTCTCTCCCCGACCTCCAGAACACGAATGATCAGGACTGAACGACTCTGGCAATTTGATGTCTGAGTGGCCAGAACCTGGATACGTCAGCGCCGATCTCTACGAGTTCACACGGATGACTTCCTCCTGATACGGGGCAATGACCGCACCCGAGATCCGCAGGTCAAGCACCAGGAACCTCCGATCGTCGACCGGAGTCGCCTTCCATTCGTTGACGACTTCGAGGTCGGCCAGCGAGTGGACGGCAACCCCGCGGCCTCCGGCGGCGCTGCCCAGCGCCGCGAAGTCGATCTCATCGATGAGCATCGGTGCCTTATTCAGTCCCTTGAGTCCGTACAGATTCACCTCTGCGCCATAGGCGGCATCATTGAAGACGACGGCCATGCCGCGGCCCCCGGCCGAACGGATTGCGGTATCGAGGTCGGACAGCGCCATGGCCCCGCCCCCGTCGCCGGTGGTGAGAACGATCGTCGATTCCTGATTGGCGCGTGCCGCGCCTGCCACGCTGTGCCAGCCGAGCCCGATCGATTGGAACGCCGTGCCGACCATCGCCAGACGGTCGGGTGCGCTGGGCTCCCAGAACATATTCGCCCATGCGATGAAGTGACCTCCATCGGAGACCACAACTCGGTCCTCTGGCATCAGCGCACCGAGGCGTGCAGCGGCAGCGCGTGGGTCCAGGCGACCGTCCTCGGCGAATTCCGTGCCCATTTCGTAGGCCCGGTCAGCCGCCGTATCCACGGTCTCGCGCCACCCGCTCGCTACCGCACCCGAGGCCTCCAGCCGTGTGACCAGCTCGCCCGCAGCAAGCTTGACATCGCTGCGGATGAAACCGCCGACCCGGGCATTCGTAGCCCGATCATCGGTGTCGATCTGCCAGACCGCTGTCGACGGGTGGAACAGCTCGCCGAATCGCATCGTGAACTGGTTGAGCGAAGCCCCGAAGACGACGGCGATGTCTGCCTCACGGATTCGCTCCATGGCCTCAGGGGCACCGAATCCTCCGGCCACGCCGAGGTCATAGTCGGCATCTGGGAAGACATTGCGGCCAAGGGCGGTAGTCGTAGTCAACGCCCCTGTGGCTTCTGCCAGGGCGCCGAGCTCGGCCTCTGCTCCTGCCAACCACGCACCTCGGCCGGCCAGCAGGATCGGACGTTCCGCCTCGGCGAGGGCAGCTGTCAGACGAGCGAGCGAGGTCTGTGAGAACTCGGACGACGGCGCCAGGGGAGCAGGTCGTCCGGGACCCGGAACCGAGGGTATCTCACCGATGTCGAGGGTTGCGACATCGTAGGGGATCGCGAGGACAACGGGCACTCGGTACGTCAGCGCGTGCTCGATTGCGGTGACAGTCGCGGCCGCCGCATCGACGCGACCGACGGTATAGGTGCGCACACCTACCGCGGAGGCCATGGCGATCTGGTCGACGTCCCAGGGCCGCGGGCCGGACGTGGGTTCGTCGCCGACGACAAGGACGAGTGGAACCTTGGCCTGCGCGGCTTCGGCCAGCGCAGTGAGGGTGTTCGTGAACCCGGCGCCGTAGGTGGTGGTGGCCGCGGCGATTCTGCCGGAGGTGCGGAAGTGCGCGTCGGCGGCGACGACGGCGCCGGCTTCGTGTCGAACGGCAGTGTAAGTCGCCGAGGTGGAGGTCAGAAGAGCATCGAGGAAGTAGGCGTTGCCGTTGCCCATGAGTCCGAAGACTTCATCGATGTGGTGGGCCAGAGTGTGGGCGACGTGTGCCGAAGTGTGAGCCATCAGGGGCCTTTCGCGGATGAGAGATATGGAAGAGAACGATCCATATATGTCTCACACGCGAATTCCGCGGCTTCGCGCTCCTTTTTCGAGCGCCGGCTGTTCGGCAGCAACCGGATTCGACGTTGGCACCGGCCTGACCATTCGAATATAGATCACGGCGAGCCGGTCGGCAAAGTTCTGCTGGTCCACATGGACCTGCTGCACCGAGAAACGCTGCGAGCGTCGAAAAGCGCACGCGCGCATGAGAGATTCGACGCAGCGTGCGTTTCTCGATGGCGGCTCCGCAGCGCAGCCAGCTGCGGGGGTGCTGGTGGCTGGGTGCCTGCTACCTGTTCAGTCGTTCCTTCCATGCGGCCATGACCTCCGGTGGTGTCGGCTTCGATACCAGAGAGCCGATGACGTAGCCGAGCAGTGATGCGATGAGGCCCAGGTAGATGGCCTCGTTCGAGTAGATTCCCATGGTGATCATGATGACGATCGTGGTGAGCGAACCTAGGATCATACCCGCCATGACGCCGATGATGTTTCCGCGTTTGAAGATCAGCCCACCGAGGATGGGGATGAAGAGTCCGGCCACCAGCAGGTTGTAGGCGACTGTGAGCGCCTCGACGACACTGGGCATGATCATCGCAAGGATGAGGGTGACGACGCCGAGTCCGATGAGGTAGATGCGAGAATCACGGATCTCGTCGCCGGTCTCGCGCACCAGCGATTTCACCAGCGTCGACTTCCTCGCCTCGCCGGAGCTGAGAGGAGAACCGTCGCCGTGCACCGAATCGGCGTCACCGGCTGATTCAGCAGTCACCGGAACGATGTCCTTGCGGGCAAGCAGCGGTTCGACGATGTCCTGGCGGCACACTGTCGCAGCCGCCATGAGCGAGCCGGAGGCTGTCGACATCATTGCTGCCAGTGCCGCGGCGAGGACGAATCCGCCCAGCAGGGGCGACATCGCAGCATCGACGACGGCGACGAACACATCGTCTTGGACTTCGATGCCGGGAACGATCTTCGTGGCGGCCATGCCGATGAGCGCACCCGCCACGGCATAGAGGAGGCAGTAGACGCCAGCCGACAGACCGCCCCACCTGGCCACGCCCGGGCTGCGTGCGGTGAACACCCGCTGCCAGATGTCCTGTCCGATGAGGAGGCCCAGAGTGTAGATGAGGATGTAGCCGAGAATTGCCTGCCAGCCGATGCCCACCGGGCTGGTCTGCTCAGCCGGGAGCGATGAGAAGAGCTCTCCGATGCCACCGGACTTGCTCAGCACGATCGGCAGCATGATGAGGAAGATGCCGATGGTCTGGATGAAGAACTGCACGAAGTCGGTCAGCGTGATCGACCACATTCCGCCGAGCATCGAGTAGAGGATGACGATTCCACCACCGATGAGCACGGACCAGAACTTATTGATGTCGAAGAGCGCGTGGAAGATCGTCGCATAGGCGACCGTCGACGTCGTGGAGATCATCAGCCCATAGGCGGTCATGATCGCGCCAGAGACCAGGCGGGAGCCCTTTCCGTAGCGCAGCTCCAGCATCTGTGAGACCGTGTAGATCTCCAGCTTCTGAATCCGCGGGGCGAAGAACAGCGACAGCAGGATGATGCCAAGGCCGATACTGAAGACCAGCCACATCCCCGACAGCCCCGAGGTGTAGCCGAGGCCGACACCGCCGATAGTCGAGGCCCCTCCGAGGACGACCGCGGACATCGTGCCCGTGTACAGCCACCCGCCCAGGCGGCGGCCCGCGACGAGGAAATCGTCCTGATTCTTCGCCTTGTACCGGCCCCAGATTCCGAATCCCACCATGGCGGCGAGATAGATGATGACGACTAGAGAGTCCACGTCGACCCTTTCTTGGTTGGCTGCATGAGCAATCGGCTCAACGGGTGCTTCAGCACCCGAGTGTGATGTGAATGGTGGTGGGAACGGTCCGGTCGAGCGCCTCGGCGACGGCGGTCGGGAGCAGCTCGTCGATGTCGGACTCCGCGATCGTCACCCCTGACCCACCCATGGACTGCCCCAGGGCCGCGAAGTCGGGACGGGCGAGCCTGACCGCGAACGGCTCGATCGTCCGGTCGACCATCTGAGCCTCGATTTCGGCGTATCCGCCGTTGTCGACGATGACGAAGGGAATCCCCAACCCCAGTTCGCCCGCCGTCATCAGCTCCTGGACGGAGAACATGGCAGCTCCGTCTCCGAGGATGCAGGCAACCGGACGCGCACTGTCGGCCAGCTTGGCCCCGATGGCCGCAGGAATCCCGTACCCCAAGGTCGCAAAACCGGGCATGTAGAGCAGCTGATCAGGCGTGTTGGCAGTCAGCGCGTGCACCGACCCGTCGTAGGTGACCTGGGAGGAGTCCCCGGCGATGACCACGGAAGGTCCCGCACCCTGTTCGACGAGGCGAGTGACACGCGCGCCGATGGACTCGAAGTCGAAGTCCGAACCCCAGGAGGCTCGGATCTCCTGAACGCGTTCGGCTCCGCTTCCTGTGGAGGGAATATCTCTTGCCGAGGTGGTCGTGGGCGCGTTCTGATCCAGTTCGGTCATCAGCGCGGTGAGGAATTCCCCTGCATCGGCGCAGGCGAGGATGTCCCCGCCGAGGTTCTTGCCCAGTTGGTCGGGGTCGATATCGCAGCGGATGACGACCTGTGTGGAGGCTTCGTTGCGGATGCCGGCCGATGTCTGGGCGCCGATGAGTCCGCCCCAGAGGTCGGAGTCGGCGAGTTCGGAGCCGAGGACGATGAGCACGTCGGCTGCCGCAGACTCAGCTTGAACGCTGGGGAAGCGAACGTTGGAGCCCAAGGACAGCGGGTGCTCCTCGGAGATGATGCCCTTGCCATTGGCGGTTGTGGCCACAGGGGCATCGAGTTCCTCCGCGAAGGCCCTGACCTCGGCGCTCGCCTTGCGGGCCCCGCCACCGGCGACGATGAGCGGACGAGTGGCACCGCCCACCGCCTCGGCGGCACGGGAGATGACTCGCGGGTCCAGGCCCGGACGGCGGCCAGGGATCTGCGTCGGCACACTGCCGTTCCAGACGCCCTCAAGAACGTCGAGGGGAACCTCGATGTGAACGGGGCCGGGGCGCGAGGAGGAGAACATGGCGAATGCTTCGGCGACGGCCTGCGCAGCACCCTCGGCCGTGCGGGTGCGCTGAGAGGAGACCAACAGGCGGTTCAGCGCCCCGGAGGAGTCCTTTGTCTCATGGAGCATTCCGACATCGGCGCGCTCGAGCCCGGTGGGAACACCGGGGGAGAGGATGAGCATCGGGCGCGACTCCGCATAGGCGGTCGCCGCGGCCGTGATGACATTCGTCAGTCCCGGACCCGATGTGGTGATGACGACTCCGGGTTTGCCGGAGACGAGGAAGTATCCGTCGGCACCGTAGCCGGCACCCTGCTCATGGCGTGGTGTGATGGCACGAATGCCGAATTCGCTCAGGTGTCGGTAGAACTCGAGGTTGTGTGTGCCGGGAATTCCGAAGATCGTATCGACGCCGTGCGCGGCCAGAGTCGCGATGACGGCCCGGCCGCCGTTGCGGAACTCCTCGTCAGGCATGGTGTTCTTGTCATCTCCCATCTTCAGACTCCCAGTGCTTCGCCGCTGGGGCCCGAAGGTCCGGTGAGACCATTGGCCTCGGCAGCCCACAGGGAGAGCATTTCATAGCCGACGTGGGCGGCGGCGAGTCCGGTGATCTCGGCATGGTCATAGGCGGGCGCCACTTCGACGATCTCGGCGCCGACGACGTTGAGCCCCTGCAGGCCGCGAATCGAGTTGAGCAGTTCGCGGCTCGTCATGCCGCCGGCCTCGGGGGTGCCTGTGCCGGGGGCGGCAGCAGGGTCGAGGACGTCGATGTCGACGGACAGGTAGACGGGTGCATCGCCGAGTCGTCTGCGCATCCGTGCCACGACCTCCTGGACGGACGTGAACTGGTAGTCGTCGCTGCGGATGATCTGGAATCCGAGCACAGCATCGTCTTCCAGGTCCTTTTCACCGTAGAGCGGTCCGCGGATGCCGACATGCATGCAGGACTCGAGGTCGAGCAGACCTTCTTCGCTGGCGCGACGGAACGGGGTGCCGTGCGTGTACGGGGCACCGAAGTAGGTGTCCCAGGTGTCGAGGTGGGCGTCGAAGTGCAGGACCGCGATCTTGCCGTGCGTCTTGTGCAGGGAACGCAGGTTCGGCAGGGCCAGTGTGTGGTCGCCGCCGAGTGTGAGCAGCTTGGCCCCATCAGCGCGCATCTCATCGGCTGTCCGTTCGACTTCGGTGATGGCCTCTTCGATGTCGAAGGGGTTGACGCCCAGGTCACCACAGTCAGCGACCTGCTGCCAGGTGAACGCGTGGACGTTCGTCGCCTGGTTGTAAGGGCGCAGCAGCTTGGAGGACTGGCGGATGTGGGCGGGGCCGAATCGTGCACCTGGACGGTAGCTGACGCCGGCGTCGAAGGGGACGCCGAGGATCTTGACGTCGATCTTCTCACCTGGTCGCTGTGCTTCGACCTCGTCGATGCGCGGGAGCAGACCGAAGGTCGGAGGACCCGCGAAACGTGGTGTCTTGCTGTAATCGGCTGGTCCAATGGGCTGAGTCGACATCGGCTCTCCTTGCGAATTCGTGAGTGTTCTCGGTGGTGTGTGATTGCCATCAGCCTAGGACGTGGCTCACACAACGCGAATATCCAGCATGGAGGATTTGGAAATGTAGTTATCCAGTGCGGATAGTATGGATCTCATGGTCACCTTGGGTCAGCTCTGGGCGCGTCAGGAACTCGCTCTCGATGTCGTCGTCGATTCGCCGAACGCCGGATCGGCCGACGTCACGATCGTGCACTCCTCGGAGCTGCCCGCGGTCGACGAATGGTTGGCCGGGGGAGAGGTTCTGCTCACGATCGGCGTCGGCCAGGACCTCGGCGGCGAGGGCGTGGGCGACTATGTCAGGCGCCTCAAGCGTGCGGGTGTCCTTGCACTCGGCATCGGGCTCGGCTCCGCTTTGCCGTGGCGGGCGCTTCCACCGGCGCTGATCGAGCACGCGGCAGCTCAGGAGCTCCCACTGTTCGGTGTCCCCGAACCTGTTCCTTTCGTCGCGGTCGTCGATGCCTTCACCAGAATGCGGGAGGAGGAGACGAACCGAGAGCTCACGCGGGCCAGCAGTGCGGGGCGGCGGTTCGCCACCGACCTTGCGCATCAGGGGCCCGCCGCGCTTGTCGCTGATCTGGCCAGCACTTTGGGGACGGACGTTCGGTTCGTCTCACCCACAGGCAGGGGACTGACTGGCACCGATGCTGAGAACCTGGTGCGGCATGATCTGATTGCCGAGGCTATCAAACCCTCGATGGCGCCGCGTCTTCTGCGTACTGAGTTAGGAATCGTCGAAGCCGTTCCGGTCGGAGACGAGCAGGTTCGAGGATGGATCCTCGCCCCCGCCGAGGTGAGCGGCAATCCGCGCACCCGTGGCCTGCTGCTTTCCACTGCGGCGGCGCTCTTGAGTCTGAACATCACAGAGGTCCCGCCTCGGCGGTCGGATTCACAGCTCTTCGCAACTCCCTTGACGGCAGGACAGGCTCGGTCCGAGTGGGTGCGTGAGACCGGCCTGGCTCCGGTCTCACGAGTGAAGTTCACGGTCTTCGGCAATGTGCGTGGTGGGGTCCCGGAGACGCTGCTGGGTGATCTGGGAGATGGAACACTCCTGGTCCGTGCCGGTTCGATGCTCGGGGTCATCGAACCCGGTGCTCAGGGGGCGGACCAGAGCCGTCTCGATGCGGCCGAACTGGCAGCGGGTCATGCGAGTACGGTCGATCGGGTTGCGGAGGTCACCGGACTCGACACGCTGTTTGCGAAGATGATCGCACTGACCCAGGTCCACCACACCTGGACCGTGTGGCGAACGCAGCACGAAAGCGCGACCTCGGATGTGCGGGCACTGCTGTCGTCGATCGATGAGTCAGCGGCGCAGAGATTCGTCGACCGAGTGCTGGGCATGCTCCTTGCTTCACGCGACGAACAGGACCTGCTGCTGACGCTGCGAGCCTTCATCGCGGCAGGAGGAGTGCGGGATGCGATCGCTGCTGAACTCGGCATCCACCGCCACACAGTGCGTGCACGAATGGCGAAGATCGAGACGCTGTTGGGCCGCGACCTCACTCGGGCGGAATCGGTCCAAGCCGTGGCCTTGGCCCTTGAGCTTGCAGAACTCTGAGAGGTGCCCCGGCCCGGCCAGCTCGATGTGCTCAGTCGAAGTGTTCGGAGTAGAAGGCTGCGGCGACCGCGAGGACACGGTCGAGCCCTTCTTGTTCACCGATGCTGATACGCACCCCGTCGCCGAGGTTGCGTACCGCAACGGCCTGCTCGACGCAGGCATCTTCAAAGGCTGCCGACAGCTGGCCAAGGGGCAGCCACACGAAGTTCCCCTGCGCTTCAGGCACGTCCCAACCCTGGTCGCGCAGCGCGTGGGCGAAGTCGTCGCGAACGGCAGCGATCTCCTTGGCTCGGACGTCGACTTCATCGCTGTGGCGCAGTGATTCCAGTGCGGCCGCCTGACTGATATCGGTGACACCGAAGGGGATGACGGCTTTCAGCAGCCCTTGGACCACGGCTGTGTGAGCGAGGGCGTATCCGACCCGCAGGCCTGCCAGGGCGTGAGCCTTGGAGAAGGTCCTGACCAGGACGACATTGGGATGATCGGCCACTAGGTCGACGCCGTTGACGACGCCCTCGGCGGTGGCGAACTCCCAATAGGCCTCGTCGAGGGCGACGAGGACATGGTCTGGCACCTGTGCGAGGAACCGCCGGACTTCATCGTCGCGAAGTGCTGGTCCCGTCGGATTGTTCGGGGAGCAGAGAATGATGAGACTGGTTCGATCGGTGATCGCCGCCGCCATGGCGTCCAGATCGTGTCGACCGTCGTTGCGTACCGGCACCTCGATCCTTTTCGATCCGGCCAGCCCTGTCGTCTGGGGATACATTTCGAAGGACGGCCAGGGATAGATGGCTTCCGTGGTGGCGTCCGAAGTGATCTGGGTCAGTGCCACGAGCAGTTCGCTGGCGCCGGTGGTCACGACGAGTTCTTCGATGCTCACGCCGAGACGCTCGGCCAGCTCGGTGCGCAGCGCCAGTGCTGCGTCATCGGGGTACAAAGCGGGGTTCTTCGCGTGAGCGACCATGGCGTCGGTGACCGCCGGCAGCGGCTCGAGGTAGTTTTCGTTCGAGGACAGCTTGAACGAGGCGAGCCCGTCGATTCGCTTGGGCGCCTTCCCCGGAACGTACGGAGGGAATGTTGTCAGTGAGGCCCGCAGCCGCGGGGTCGAAGTGCTGCCAGCAGAAGTGTCCGGAGAGTTCATGGACTCATGATTTCACAGGTGCCTCACCACGGTTTGTCCGGGGCGGAACGGCCCCCGTCTCCGCCGGGTCCCTGCTGGCGCTGCTGACGTTCCGAGTCCTCGCCGCGCTCCTTCAGCTTGTCGCGCTTCTCCTCCTCTTCGGACTTGCCTTCCGAGCCGTCGGATTTCTCCTCGCCTTCGCCGGAGTCCTGACCTTCGTCCTTCTTCTTCGAGTCATCTCCGGAGTCACCGTTCTTCGGATCCTCGCCCTCGGAGCCACCGGAGTCGTCGCTCTCGGAGCCTTCCTGCTTCGACTTCTCTCCGGCCTTCTTGTCTTCGACGCGCTTCTTCGCTTCGTCGCTCTTCTGCTTCTCTTCGCTCTTCTTGGGCTGGCATTCCTCTGGAGCACCTTCCAAGGTCTGCAGCGACTGGTCGTAGAGTTCGTCGGACTGTCCTGGGTCTTGGTCCGCGACCTCGTCGGCGAGCTTCTCATACACGTAGGACAGGTTGATCCTCACGGCACATTCGTCACGGGCAGGGGCGATCTCAAGGGCGGATTCGAGGTCTGCCTGCGCCGGTTCGAAATCGCCGACGGCCGCCTCTGCAGTGCCGCGGTTGTAGTAGCCGATATGCCGTTGGATCGGGCTGAGTGTGAGGAACGTGGTTGAGGCCTTCTTCGCTCCAGGGAAATCATTCGACGCGTAGCGAACCTGAGAAGCTGCGCCGAAGTAGACGGTCACAGCCACATAACCGAACACGAGGAGGAGGACGGCTCCGATGATGAGGTTGACGCGAGAGAGCCTGCGCATCGTCGACCAATTGCGAGTGATCCGATTCATGACCGTCCTCCTCCTGGTTTGGGCGCAATCGTGCGCAGCCGCAGCAGCTCGCGGACGCCGAAGACCATTTCGACCGCGATCCATGCGAACACGAGAAGCAGGGGGACCCAGAAGTATTCGTCGACGGTGACCCGCCCATCCTTCTGGACCAGCGTCTGATCGTACTTCGGTGCTGTGTACATGCTCGACATCGAAGCTCCGCCGTCACGGTGGTGGTACTTCACACCGAGGTCGTCTGAGATCTGTCTGAGGTTCGACTCGTCGATCGTTGAGATCCCAGGATTGCCCTGTCCGTCGAGGATGTACTCGCCGTCCGTTCCTGCGGACCCGTCACCATCCCCGGTCCCGCCGGTGTCACCAGGATCACCGAGACCGGGGCCCCCGCCCGGACCCGCACCGTAGCCGAAGGGCTGAGACTCCTTCATCTTTCCGCCCTGAGACGTTCCGTAGCCGAACACCGCGCCGCTGTCGATGCGGGAGGCGAAGGATGACCACGAGTCGACGGGGGACTCGGAGGTCTGCTCTCCGTCGCCGAAGTAGAAGACGAGGCTCTTGTTGTCCGGACGATCTTCCTGATTGGACTTCATCCGCTCGTCCAGCTCAGCTCCCGCCTCGGTGATGGAGGATCCGTTCGAGTTCAGTGACATCTCCGGACTCAGGACATCGACGGCGGAAGCGAACGCCGAATGGTCGGTCGTCAGGGGCATGACCGTCGATGCAGTCGAGGCGAAGGAGATGATGCTCATCCTGGTGCCGGGCAGCTGCTCTGCCAGCTCCAACATGTCCTTCTTCACCCCTTCCAGTCGGGTCTTGTCACCGTCATAGTCCTCGGCGGCCATCGAGGTCGTCGTATCGACGAGGAAGTAGACGTCGGCGGCTGCCTCGTATTCCTCGGTCGAGGATTTGATGGGAATGCCCGGGCGGGCCAGGGCGAGTGCGAGCACGGCGACGATGCCCATGCGTGCGAACCATTTCCAGCGAGGTCCATCCCCGCGCACTGCCGGAATGATGCATACGGTCAGCAGGGCAAGGACGAGGAAGCCCCATCCGAACCAGGTGAAGACGGGATCGAAGATCATGATTTCGTCCTCCAAGCCAGAACGAAGACACCGGCGAGGCCGAAGACCGCGATTCCGAGGGGAACTGCGGGCATGTCATGGACGACGGTGTAGGAACGCCCAGGTGTGTTCTCGGCCTCCTGACTCTGGATCTCTGCGACGATCCGATCGATCGTCGATGCCGAACCCATGTCGAACTGTTTGCCGCCGGTGCGATCGGAGACCGACTTCAGTTCCTTTGTCTGCGGGTTCGTGAGCACCGACGGGGGAGAGAGGCTGTAGACCCTGACTTCGGAGTCCACAGCGATGTCGGTCGCTTCGTCGAGGTCGAACAGAGGGTCACCGGCAAGCATGTTGTCGGTGGCGAAGATGATCGAACGAGACCGGTCTTCGTCCTGACGGTCGAAATTGTCCACGCAGGAGACGAGTCCGTCTCCGATGAGGGAGGAACCGCCGATGTTGGGAGGTGAGGTCGACCAGGAGTAATCGGTGCCTTCAGAGCCCCAGGTGCGGAAGCCCTCCTCGGCTTCCTCGAGATAGTTCTGGACCATGTCGTAGTCATCGGTGAGAGGGAAGGCGGAGACGGCGGTCGAGTTGAACACGGTCATTCCGATGCGTTCACCGTCGAATCGGTCGACGAGCTCCTGGTAGGCCTCGAGGAGGTCCGCGTCATAGCCGAGCATCGAACCGGACACGTCGAGGCAGAGCATGACATCTCGCAGCTTCTTCTCCGGATTGACGGTCTCGACCCAAGCGGGGCGAGAGATCCCTGCGAGGGTGGAGAGGCCGGTGAGTGCGATGACGGCGAGGAAGGCGACGGTCGTCATCAGACGGGTCCGCATGGCTTTGCGGAAGCTGGGCAGGCTTGTCATTCGGCCGCTGTGCGCCACGGCCAGTGACGACGCGGTGGCCTTGGGTCTGCGGAAGAAGAAGACTGCTGCCGCGGCAAGCACGAGAAGGATGAGGGCCAGCCACCAGAACATCAGGACCATCGGGTCACCAGCTTTCTTGCGCCAGCGATCTGGGGCCCCAGATCCTTGGCGTCGTCCTCGGCGAACTCTGCTTCGTAGAGGCCAGACAAGGACTCTGCGAGGTCGTCGAGGCCGGCCACAGCCGCATCTCGGTAGGTGAGGTGTTCGGCCTTGACGCCCCATGCGTGATGGGCGAACTCGCGCACGATCTTCGCCAGTTCCCGAGCTGAATCGCGGACATCGGCTTCGCCCGCGTTTAGTTTCGACTCGACTGCGGCGATCCGAGACATGTAGGTGCTGCGGACAGGGATGGGAATCCGCGGTCGGGACTTCATCCCTGATCCCGCCGCCGCGCGCAGCAGCGGAGCGAACAGGTTGAGGGCGGCTGCCAGCAGAACCACGGCGGCGGCGACATACCACCAGACCGAGATCTGCAGGGGGCCGACGAGCTCAGCGGGGCCCACGGCGGTGCCTCAGCAGAAGAGTGTGGAGATTGCCCAAGGCTTGGTCCGGATGGGCGATTTCGGTGTGTGAGATTCCGAGCTTCGAGAGCAGGTCGATTCTGTGCTGCCTGCGGCTTGCTTCCGCAGCGAGGAATTCAGTGCGTACGTTCGGGTTGGCCATCACGGAGGTGGGCAGACCGACATCAGGACGGGAGACGTCGAACGGCGCCGAGGTGGCCGGCAGTTGTGCAAGGTCCGCGTCGGTGATCGTGATCCATAGGATCTCGTGCTGTGCACGCAGACGTTTGATGGTGGCTTCCTCCTTCGCGCCGAGCGGAGCCTGGTCGGAGATGACGACCACAAGCATTCGGTGGTTGATGTGCGAGGCGATCCACTGCAGCTGCTCATCGATCGAACCGTCTCCGTCGGTGCCCGCCTCGGCGAGGATCTGCTGCAGAAGGTTCTCCAAGTGGGCTTCGCTGCCCTTGCGGGGGGACGCGGTGGTGCGCTGTGCGCTGCCGTGGATGAGCATCACGTCATCACCATGGCGCACAGCGAGGTATCCGGTCATTCCGGCCATGAGGATCGCAAGCTGTCGCTTGTCGACCCCGGCCGAAGTCACGGCGTCGAAGTGACGGGACGAGTCGACGACGAGTGCGAGAATGTGCCTGCGGTGGGCAACATAGCGTTTGACCAGCGGGTTCGAGTGTCGGGCCGTGGCCTTCCAGTCGATGTCGCGGATCTCGTCGCCGGGAATGTAGTCGCGCAGGTCGTCGAAGTCGAGGCTGTGCCCGTGGAAGACAGAGGAATAGTCCCCGTCGAGGAGCCTGCGGGTTCGACGGTGCGCGTGGATGGTCATCCGCGCTTTGATCCGATTGAGCAGAGCAGTCATCGATGCACCCGATCAGGGAGTGGGGACGGCCATGAGGAGGGCATCGACGACCTGTGCGCTCGTGATGTTCTCCGCTGCGGCTTCGAAGTTGAGTTGGATGCGGTGAGCGAGGATTCGGTGGGCCAGATCCTTGATGTCTTCGGGGATGACGTAATTGCGGCCACGGATCATCGCCAGAGCCCGTCCCGCGTTGGTGAAGGCGATCGAGGCGCGGGGGCTGGCGCCATATTCGATGAAGGGAGCCAGGCGACCCAGATACTTCGTGGTGTTCCTCGTGGCATGGACGAGTTCGACTAGGTAGCGGGTGATCGACGGGTCGACGTAGATGGTGCGTGCGTATTGCTGCAGCGTCTCCACATCCTTGAGGCTGCAGGAGGGTTTCGGGACAGAGTCGCGATCGAAGACACCCGAATCGAGTCGCGACAGGATCTCCATCTCCTCATTGGGGTTGGGATGGGTCAGGAGATCCTTGATCATGAACCGATCGAGTTGCGCTTCGGGCAGCTGGTAGGTGCCCTCCTGTTCGATCGGGTTCTGTGTGGCCATAACGAGGAAAGGACGGGGAAGTTCGAACCGCTGCCCCCCGATCGTCGTCTGCTTCTCCTGCATCGCCTCGAGCATGGCGCTCTGCGTCTTCGCCGACGAGCGGTTGATCTCATCGAGGAGGACGATGTTGGCGTGCACCGGGCCCAGGACTGTATTGAAAGAGCCTTCTTGGGCGTTGTAGATCTGCGAGCCGATGATGTCCGCGGGCAGCAGATCGGGCGTGCACTGGATGCGGGAGAACTTTCCATCCACAGCATTGGCCAGCGCCGCCGCCGCAGTTGTCTTGGCGAGCCCGGGGACACTCTCCAGGAGAAGGTGGCCGCTGGAGAGGAGACCGATGAGCAGACTCTCGCGCAGGCGCTGCTGTCCGACGACGAAATGGTCAAGATAGGATTCCAGACCGCTCAGGATCGATTGGGCGTGTGCGATCTCTTGAGTGTTGGCGGGTGCCGTTGCCGTCATGGTGGTGCCTCTCGAATCTCAACTGGCTGACAGAACCAGCATATGGGTTGACCCTGACACCCGACTGGACTCTTTCGTGTCAGTACCGACACATACCATTTGAAGACCGACACGCAATGATGAAGAACAGCGCGAAAGACTCAGAGGAGACCGTGGGAAGGAGGTGGGAGCCCCGCGGAGATGGAGTGGGAGCGACCGCGAAATGGGATGCTGGGCGCTCGGAGAGGGAATCGAATGTGACACGCCGACGAAGTACCCACAGGGGAAATTTTTATCTGTGGACAGATGTGGAAAACGGTCTCGGCTGGGGTGTCTGAAAATGGCTTTTCGGCCCCATAGACCAGTGTCCTCGCAGGTGATCGAACTACATCAGTGTCATTCGTGACTTGTGGATGACTGTGGACGGTTCGAACACAGGTTGTGGATGGTCAAAAGAACACTGGTGTAACACTGGATATAGGGGTAGAGTCGATCTCGAACACAACATCTAGTGGTCGCCCTGGGGCATGATCTGCGTGATATTCGTCATTGTCAAGGTCATGAGCCCGGTGGAAATACCGTGAAGTCTAAGCCGAAGTGCAGAAATGAGGAGTCGCGATGATCACCGTGTACACCAAGCCAGCTTGCGTCCAGTGCAACGCTACGTACCGTGCGCTCGATGCCAAAGGGCTGAAGTACAAATCGGTCGATCTCAGTGTCGATGAGAACGCCTTGGATGTCGTCAAGGCCATGGGCTACATGCAGGCTCCCGTCGTTGTCACTGATAACGACCACTGGTCAGGTTTCCGTCCGGACAAGATCGCCACCCTGGCCGGAGAGCAGACCTCGGTTTCCGTTGTAGCCTGACATGCTCCTGGTCTACTACTCGAGCAGCTCTGAGTACACCGACCGATTCGTCAGCAAGCTGCGGCACCCCTCACGCCGACTTCCCCTGCTGACAAAAGATGAGACGCTGGCGATCGACGAACCGTTCGTCCTTGTGACTCCCACCTACGGAGCCGGCCCCAACAGAGGCGCCGTCCCCAAGCAAGTGATCAAGTTCCTCAATATCGAATCGAATCGCCGCCACCTCGTCGGCGTCATCGGCGCCGGAAATACGAACTTCGGCGAAGAATACTGTCGCGCGGCACGCAAAGTGGCCGCGAAATGCAATGTACCCGTGCTGTACCGTGTCGAACTCCTCGGAACCCCAGAGGACGTCGAAGCAGTGAATTTAGGATTGGACAAACTGTGCGTGAGCTCGCTGAAGACCGCAATGTAGAAGACATCATCCGCGAAGAGACGGATCTCGACTACCATGCGCTCAACGCCATGCTGAATCTGTATGACCAGGACGGTCGGATCCAGTTCGAGCGTGACAAACAGGCTGCCAGGCAGTACTTCCTGCAGCATGTCAACAACAACACCGTCTTCTTCCATGACCTCAAGGAGAAGCTCGACTACCTCGTCGAAAAGGAATACTACGAACCCGAAGTCCTCGAACAGTACTCCTTCGACTTCATCGAGGAGCTTTCGAAGCACGCCTATTCGGCTAAGTTCCGGTTCCAGACCTTCCTCGGTGCTTTCAAGTTCTACACCTCCTACACGCTGAAGACCTTCGACGGAAAGCGCTACCTCGAACGCTTCGAAGATCGCGTCGTCATGGTCGCACTGTTCCTTGCTCGCGGCGACGAGACCCTGGCTACGCAGCTCGTCGACGAGATCATCCACGGTCGCTTCCAGCCGGCCACCCCGACCTTCCTCAACGCGGGTAAGAAGCAGCGCGGCGAACTCGTGTCCTGCTTCCTGCTGCGCATCGAAGACAACATGGAGTCCATCGGCCGCTCCATCAACTCCGCCCTGCAGCTGTCGAAGCGCGGTGGCGGTGTGGCCTTCGCCCTGACCAACATCCGCGAGTCCGGTGCACCGATCAAGAAGATCGAGAACCAGTCCTCGGGCGTCATCCCCGTCATGAAGCTGCTCGAAGACTCCTTCTCCTACGCCAACCAGCTGGGTGCACGGCAGGGCGCCGGAGCTGTGTACCTGCACGCTCACCATCCCGACATCTACAAGTTCCTCGACACCAAGCGCGAGAACGCCGATGAGAAGATCCGGATCAAGACTCTGTCATTGGGCGTCGTCATTCCGGACATCACGTTTGAATTGGCCAAGCGCAACGAGGACATGTACCTCTTCAGCCCCTACGATGTCGAGCGCGTCTACGGCATGCCCTTCTCTGACGTCAACGTGACAGAGAAGTACGAGGAGATGGTCGACAACGCGGCCATCAAGAAGAGCAAGATCAATGCACGCGAGTTCTTCCAGACCTTGGCAGAGATCCAGTTCGAGTCCGGATACCCGTATGTCATGTTCGAAGACACGGTGAACAAGGCGAACCCGATCGACGGCAAGATCATCATGTCGAACCTGTGTTCGGAGATCCTTCAGGTCTCCGAGCCCAGTAAGTACGACTCCGATCTGGGATACGACGTCGTCGGCAAGGACATCTCCTGCAACCTCGGTTCTCTCAACATCGCACTGACGATGGATTCCGAGAACTTCGGTCGGACCATCGAGACCGCGATCCGCGGACTGACGGCTGTCGCTGAGACCTCCGACATCCAGTCGGTTCCTTCGATCGCTCGCGGCAATGACATGTCGCATGCCATCGGACTCGGTCAGATGAACCTTCACGGCTACCTTGCCCGGGAGCACATCTACTACGGTTCGGACGAGGGTCTCGACTTCACGAACATGTATTTCTACACCGTCGCCTACCACTGTGTGCGTGCGTCGATGGAGATCGCGAAGGAACGTAAAGCTGCCTTCGCCGGATTTGAGAGGTCGAAGTACGCGACTGGTGAATACTTCGACAAGTACACCGAGGAAGCGTGGGAACCACGTACCCAGCGTGTGGCCGCGATGTTCACCGAAGCCGGCGTGCATATCCCTACTCAGGATGATTGGCGTGAGCTCAAGGCCGCAGTTGCCGAGCACGGCATCTACAACCAGAACCTGCAGGCCGTTCCACCCACCGGATCGATCTCCTACATCAACAACTCGACCTCGTCGATCCACCCTGTGGCCTCGAAGGTCGAGATTCGCAAGGAAGGCAAGATCGGGCGTGTGTACTACCCGGCGCCCTTCATGGACAACGACAACCTCAAGTACTACCAGGATGCCTACGAGATCGGCTATGAGAAGATCATCGACACCTATGCCGAGGCCACGAAACACGTGGATCAAGGGCTGTCGCTGACCTTGTTCTTCATGGACACCGCCACGACTCGTGACATCAACAAGGCGCAGATCTACGCGTGGCGCAAGGGCATCAAGACCATCTACTACATCCGGTTGCGCCAGCTCGCGCTGGAGGGCACCGAGGTCGATGGCTGCGTATCCTGCATGCTGTGACCGATGGGTTCAGCGGGTCGGTGTGAACCGGCCCGCTGAACCCATGTCCCAGATTCCGCGAGTTGAGTGGACCTGAGCCCGCACAAGGAATCCGGGCAGAAAGCATTCTCAGTCTGCTGGGCAGACCACACGTACGCACGGCGTACCTGCAACTTGGAAGAGAGATGGAAACGTTGGAGAACCTGACTTTGGCGTCGCATGTCGATGCCATCAACTGGAACCGTGTCATCGATCCCGTCGATGATGACGTCTGGGATCGCCTCACCGGAAACTTCTGGCTGCCTGAGAAGGTGCCGCTGAGCAACGACATCCCTTCGTGGGCGACACTTACGGAGGAGGAGAAGACGCTGACGATGCGCGTCTTCACCGGTCTGACACTGCTCGATACCATTCAGGGCACCGTGGGTGCGATCTCCTTGATTCCCGATGCGGTGACGCCGCATGAGGAGGCCGTGATGACGAACATCGCGTTCATGGAGAGCGTGCATGCGAAGTCATATTCTTCGATCTTCTCGACCCTGTGCTCGACGAAGGAGATCGACGAGGCGTTCCGTTGGTCGCGGGAGAACACCTACCTGCAGTCCAAGGCGGACATCATCCTCAGCTACTACCGAGGCGATGACCCGCTCAAGCGCAAGGTTGCCTCCACACTGCTGGAATCTTTCCTCTTCTACTCCGGCTTCTACCTGCCCATGTACTGGTCTGCACATGCGAAGCTGACGAACACGGCGGACCTCATCCGCCTCATCATCCGTGACGAAGCTGTTCACGGCTACTACATCGGCTACAAGTACCAGAAGGGCTTGGAGTCACAGTCTGAAGAGCGCAAGCAGGAGCTCAAGGACTACACGATGAACCTCATGTTCGAGCTCTACGAGAACGAGGTCGCTTACACCCATGATCTCTACGACTCGGTAGGTCTGGCCGAGGACTGCAAGATGTTCCTCCACTACAACGCCAACAAGGCCCTGATGAATCTCGGGTACGAAGCGATGTTCCCGAAGGAGGTCACCGAGGTCAACCCGGCGATCCTCGCAGCTCTCTCGCCAAACAGCGACGAGAACCACGACTTCTTCTCCGGATCCGGATCCTCCTACGTCATCGGCAAGGCCGAGAACACGGAAGACGACGACTGGGACTTCTAAATTCGCAGGTGACAGCGGTGGAGGCCTCGAGTCTTGGATCTTGTAAAGATGCCGATGCGACTCGGGGCCTTCGTCGTTTCCACCACCTGCCCAAAGTTTGCCCATTCCCGAATGCGAAAGGAGGTGAAAGGAAAATGGCCAAAGGACGTGCGCGCAGCGCAATCACTGGACGCTTTGTGAAGATGTCGACGGCCGCCCGCAATCCGCGGACGACCGTCGTTCATAAGCCCAAGAAGAAGTAAGTACTGATCCCTCTGCAGGATCCCCATCCGGGCGTGAGAACGAATTTGCACTTCGTTCTCACGCCCACTCTATCTATGGTGAAGGCTTCACGCGAGCCGTGCACTGCGAGCTGCATCAATCCTTTGGGCAACGTCATCGACGTCGGTGTCGAACAGGTCCGAGTACACGTCCAGTGTCATGGCTGCGGAGGAGTGCCCGAGCATGTTCTGTACGACCTTCACGCTCGCGCCGGCAGACACCGCGAATGATGCCGCCGAATGTCGCAGATCGTGGAAGACGAAGCCCTCAGCCAGTCCGGCCTTCTTCCTCACGGACAGGAACCACGACTCTTGATTCTTAGGCTCGGCGAGTTCTGGGATCAGGAGTCCATCCGGCCCAGCCTTGAGCGTGAGTGTACGGAACTGGTCGTGCATGAACTTCGGATATCCTACGGACCGTTCCCGACCGTTCTTCGATACTTCGGCACGGACCTTCACTCGGCGAGATTTGAGGTCAACATCGTCGGGCGTGAGTGTCGCGATCTCGTTCCACCGCAAACCCATGTACGCGGCAACGTAGATGACGAATCCGTACCGGCCGCGCTGTTGCCGCAGGTGGTGCTCATCGGCGGCCTGTGCCACCTTCTCGACTTGCTCGTAGGTGAGGTACACGTTCTTGCGATGGGACAGTGTGGGAAGGTTCTTGATTCCGCTAGCAGGGTTACGCGAGAGAAGATAGTCATCGACCGCCAACTGCAGGACCGCCTGCAAGACATAGTGCGCCCGTCGGACGGTGCGAGCCTTCCGCTTCTCCGACAGCGCAGACACCCAATTGCGAACTTGGGACCGGTGTACGCGATTGACGGCGAGGGCGCCGAACTCCGGGTAGATGTGAACCCTTAGGGTGGTCTCGTAGACGATCTTTGAGGAGGGCTTCACGCTCACGGTCTTCAACCAATGTGCGCCGAGTTCTCCGACGGTGATTTTCCCCTTGGTTGGGTCGACGTAGTTGCCCTCGAGCTTCGAGACCTCGACGGTGTTGAGGAAGACCTGTGCTTCTCTCTTCGTTCTGAAGCCGCGGCGGTCGGTGGGTTTACGATCCGGCTTCGTGTACCGAACCCTGTACCGTCGGCCCTTCTTCGTCTCGTAGGGTTCGATCGTTGCCATAACCTATCCGTTCCGTGCTTGCCCGATCAGTCGGAGCAGCACCTTCTCGTGTGGGTGCAGGAACCGTAGTCGGTCTTCGAGCACCTCTGGTATGACGTTGAGCTCGTCGGCCGCCTCGTGAGCTGTGTGGGCCCATCGGAAGACGTCGACGAGGGCATCCCAGTCGATGAGTTTTCGGGCAGTCAGTCGACGCGCTGCTTGCTCTTCTTTCGGGTCGTCACAGTTCGTGTGCCCGAGGTCGATGTGTGCTTGTTCGTGTTGGACTGCGCAGCGTCTCTCGACTTGCAGTAGGTCGGCGTCGAGCCAGATGGCGTTGTTGCCGTTCGTGGCGGCTATTCGTGTGTCGTTGAACTTGGTGCGGTGCAGGACAACGCCGTCCCCGCGCTCACGTAGTTCTCTCCATGGATGGTGCATACCTCAAGACCATACGAGGAGGGGGTGACACACGTTTTACTTCAGTTGCACTCGCTCTCGTCTCAACATTTCGAATGCAGTGATGCACTCAACTCCTAAATGATCGCAAGCATCTGGGATCTTCACTCTCGATTTGCGGTTGGGTTCAGAGAGTTCGTTGGTAACAACTACGGAATTGTTCGACAACGACTGTCCGACTAGAAAAAAGTCGCCCTTGCTTTGGAACTCCGACGCTGCGCTATCTTTGAAATACCCGGCTTCAGCCCATGTGGCAAGAGTCTCGAATGCGGTGGCATCACCAGCTGTGGGCGAAATCGAGAACCCTTTGGGTAGGCCCTTCATCCACATTGCAAGTTGATCGTTACCTAACTCAACTTCATCCCGCACGGATTTGACTGTATGCACCGTGCCTCTATGGTGTGCAGCAACAAGCCAATCCCAATAGCCAGGCGCGATATCGAAACCGTAGTATCGGTTTTTTGCGTCGATCATGGAGTCTGCGTCCAGAAGATACACCCTTACACCCCAACAGTCCGTGCTAGTTCGTTGAAGGTCTCGGGCCTACGCGTGCCCGCAATTCGCAACGCTTCGCCGTATGTGGTCCCACCCTCATACGTATCCACGGCAAGCGATCGCGCAATAGTTTTACCCAGCCGGATTGCTTGGTTGCTATACCAGTTTCCCCCGCCGCTCTTCCCGCTTAGTTTGGCCTCTCGAGCTAGCTTGCGCGCCCGTCGCACTTCCGGCCCGAACTGTTTCTCAAAGCTTTCCTTGGTTACACAATCAAAAGCCTTTAGTCGAACAAGGATCATCACAGTGCTGACATTGAACTGTCGGGATAAAGTATCGAGGGTTCCGCGTGGTACTTGCCCGTCGAATCGCTCCCACTGGTGCGCTTCCTTCGGCACTAGAAGCTCAGCAGCGACGCGGTTGCACCAGGATTCTGTGCGTCCAGCAGTTTGATCTGTGTAATCAGGGTTGGAGACTCCGGATGTTCCGCTAAACAGGTGCGCCAACTCATGCGCGAGAGTGAAAACCTGTCCGTTCTTCGTGTCGGCTCCGTTAACGAAGATCAGTGGTGCCCACCTCTCACTGACCGAGAAACCGCGGAAGTCTTCGGTATCCAGAGGCCGTCGGTTATTTCCAGCGACCACCCCACTGCTTAGCACCAGTCCACCGACGTTCTCTATAGCTTGAGAAATGCTATTGATCGCGTCCTGAATCTTCTTGTAGCCTTCAGCAATCGCGGGTTTTAGCCCCAGAGTATTCCTGATCTGGTCTGCCACTGATCTGGGGGATTGGCCGACTTTCACGCTACCAACCCACTCCACTGGATCTTCGTGGTGGCGTCTCAGGTAGTCGACGTACCAGTCGCGGCGAACTTCGACCCATCGAATAGTGTCGATCAAATCGGCGGACGGCTCCGGGGCTCGATTGTTCACTGTCCGGAAGTCAGGTAGAGACAATGCCTCTTCCGGAGGCTTTGCAAGAAAGAGTTTCCCAAACGGAACTCGCGTCCATTTTGCGAAAGTTTGGAGCTGATTCATTGTGGGGCTCGCGCTTCCTTCGAGCCACGCGTGGACGTTCTTTAACCCTGCGGCACCCGATAGGTCCGACGGGTCCCTTTCGGAACGGTGGAGGGCCCATTGCAGGACTTCAGGTTTCACCGCTACGCGTTCTGTCATACCTGGATAACCTCCCTTACGCCTTAGCCACTAGCATAGTCTCCCCGACGGCTTAGCGGTGTTTAGCTTGGTCTGGGGAGTAAATTCACTCCTGGTCCTCCGGATCCTGTGACCCTTCGGCGTCCTCATCCTGCTTGTCCTTCTGCTTCTTGCCCCGATTTGGTGCACGGTACGCAGCGGTGTCGCTTGCGGGAGGGGGAGGGACTAGTGAGTAGACGTTGTCGCCGGCCCCGTTTTCCTCATCTACCACAAGGTCCTTGCGCTTTTGGTTCATGGAGGTGGCACCGTGTTCACTGCCATCACCTGCTCTCGTGTTCGCCTCCGCCAGTTGGCGGATGATCTCATTCACAGCCGATCGCTGAGAACGCGTGAGCAAGTTTGCTGATTCGTCTGGCTCGAACTCCCCGAGGTCAGGGGCAATTCCGGCCAACCGGCGAACCTCATTCGACGGCAATCGTAGGACGAATGCCAATGCTTCGAGAGTCGCCGGATCCGCAGTAGCTGGATGCGAACCGTTGGTGTACACGGTGGCCGAATAGTTCGACAGCCGGTACCCGTTGGCTTGTGCGAGCTCGGACATCTTCCGTGTGGAGATGCCGAGCTTGTTCTTCGCTGCTGCTAGACGATCGGATAGCTCGCTCACAAGGATCACTTTCATGCAGGTGGTCTGTATATACAAACTTACCCTTGCCAGTCCTGGCACGGAACTACAACGCTGTAATTCGTTGATACCAAGCTGTATATACACATTTCTCAATCTGGGACTTGCCATGCCCTGGAAAGCGCTATACGCTAGATCTATCGACAAGGAGATGAACATGAAATACAAAGTCAACCGACGGATCTTCAATCAGTACCTGGCGGAGGAGGTTCGAGAGCACGGCTCCGAACGCCGAGTCGCAATGCGTACTCGCCTGTCGCACACGCTTATCCAGTCGCTTCGCAAGGGGTTCGAGACCACCAAAGATGGTCGCCGCATTCCAAAGACTCAGGTGAACCTGGCAACCGCTCGCAAGATCGAAGCGGCGTGGGGGATCCCGAGGGAGGTGTGTTTTTTACCCGATGTGCTAGATGCTCGATCAATCACCGCAGCATAGGGGCCGACATGAACCAGGACAAAGAAAAGACCCCCGGTGCGGCAACACCGAGGGCTAACGATCCAGAAAGGACCAACAACATGAACCAGAATATCAGCCCAACCGGCGATGAACTCCGTCAGACCGGGCAGCACATCGTCATGGTCAACGATTCCGTCGAAGCCAACGCCGGCAAAATCATCCGGGCCACGCTCCTGCGCTTCATTGAGACAGGCCAGCAGTTCTCAGCCGATGGAGTCCGTGAAGAACTCGAAGCCAGCGATCTAGTTGCTCGGGCCATGTTCAAACGCCCGAACCTTCTGCCCGCCATCATCGGCGCCGCATCACGGAAGGGCCTCATTGAACCAATCGGATTTGTGAAGCCGAACCGGCCGTCCCGGCACTCAAACCGGAACCTGATCTGGCGGGCCACCGAGCAGGGGAGGGCGGCCGCATGAACGCCGTCGCATTCGACTGTGGTGACTGTATCCCCATCGCAGAGGGGCAGACAGTTCAGTCGGTCATCACAGACCACCTCACATGGTGCAACCAGTGCCATGACGAGCGCACCGAGCACGAGAAGCACCTCGACGAGCTCCACCAGCGCACCTGGGAATCCCGCGTCAATGCGGCACTCACGGAAGTGAGGGTCCACCCATGACCGAGGAAGTCATCGTCGCCACAGCCGTGACCGTCATGGCCGCCGTCGCCCTCGGAATGATCACCGCCGTCGGCTGGGCCCAATACGAACTTGAACGCGACCAGCACCGCAACTCACAGGAAGGACAAGACCATGGCCGCACTACTGACTGACAAGGAAGTCGCTGACCAGATCGGCATCAGCGTCGACCAGCTCCAAGCGGATCGTGCCCTCGACCGCGGCGATGGCGGCGACCGGATCCCCGCATGGATCGAGGTTGGCACCTCATGGCGGCCCCGAGCTCGCGGCACACGCCAGGCTGCAGTCGACGCTTGGCTCGACCGCCACGAAACGAACGGGGTCGCAGCATGATGCACTTCAACGCCAAGACCGCGACCGTGAATCACATCAACGGGGAACTCCACGTCGAGTTCACCACCATCAAGGGCAAGCAGGTCATCGGAGTCCTCGCCGACGGTGCTGGGGCGCAGTTCCTCAACGACGTCGAGGACGCAGTTCTCGAGCAGTCACACTACCGAGACCGCGGCGCCGCCTTCCCCCTGGATCGAGGTGCGGCATGAACCTCGCACGCTTCACCCTCGGCCTGATCCTCGCGATCACCGGCCTCGCCCTAGTCGGCGCCTCAGCCGGCACCGTCAACGGCGGATTTGTCGTCGGCGCACCAACTCTCATCATCGGCGGATTCGTCCTGAGTCTCGCCCTCCCGAAAAGGACACAGAAATGACAAGCAACTGGAAAGCCCCACACGGCAAACTCATCCTCCCCGCTGACGCAGGGCGCGATGACTGGCTGAAAACCCGCCGCATCGGCCTCGGCGGATCCGACATGGCAGAGATCACCGGTGCCTCCAACTTCTCCACGCCGTTCGAGATCTGGCAAGACAAAACCAGTACCGACGATCCCGTGGAGGAAGAGAAGGACATCTTCTGGTTCGGTCAGGAAGTCGAACCACTGTTGGCTGCACGCTTCACCGCGGACACCGGTATCGGCACACGCAACGTCGGGACGTACCAGTCGAAGACGCACCTGTTCCTCCTGGCTAATCCCGATCGGTTCACCGCCGACGGGGGAGTCCTCGAGATCAAGACCACCGGCATCTACACGGACAAGGCGAAGGACTGGAAAGCCGGAGAAATCCCCGACAACGCCTACGTGCAGGGTCAGACGTACCTGGCGGTGACGGGCCGCTCGCACCTGTGGTTCATTGCTCTCGTCGACCGGACCCCGTACATCGTCGGACCCGTCGAGAGGGACGAGACGCTGATCGCCGAGATCCAGGCGACCGCAGCCGAGTTCTGGACCTACGTTGAAGCAAACACTCCGCCACCGGTGGACCTGTCGTCTGTCACGTCGGAAGAGCTCAGTAGCCGGTACCCGCATGTGCTCGACCCTGAGTCCTGTGCTGAGGCGCCCTTGCCGGAACTTGTGGAGGACGACCTCATGAAACTTGCCGAGATCAAGGAGGCCGAGAAGGAATTCAAGGAGTCCCGCACCGCGATCGAAACCCGGCTGAAAGCAGTCATCGGCGACCACGAGTACCTCACCCTCGCAGGCCATCCCGTCGCACGTTGGCAGCAAGTCGCTGGCCGTCGCTCATTCGACAAGACCGCAGTGCTCGAGAAGATCGCCGCCGACCGTGGTCTCGAACCCACCAAGCAGAATCTCAAAACCATCGAGGACGAATACACCAAGCAGGGCGCACCCACGCGCCGCCTGTCCATCATCGAAACGAAAGAAGCAGCCTGATGTCTACCGAACTCGCAATCACCAACCCTGCTGCGGCCATGACCATCGGCGAAAAACAGCAGTACGCAGAACTACTTGCCCAGGCATCACTCCTGCCGAAGCAGTACCAACGAAACCCCGCAAACGTGCTCCTCGCCATGGAACTAGGGCAGTCCCTGTCCATTCCGCCGATCCAGGCGATCAACGAAGTACACGTCATCGAAGGTAAACCGTCGGCCTCAGCGAACCTCATCGGTGGACTCGTTCGACGCGCCGGCCACGTCCTCCGTATCCGCGTCGACCGGGAAGCAATGGCTGCGACAGCACAGATCATCCGCAACGACGATCCGGACTACACGTTCGAGGTCACCTGGACGATGGACGACGCGAAGCGTGCCGGGTCGACGAACAAGGACAACTGGAAGAAGTATCCGATCGCGATGCTCAAGGCCCGCGCCATCACCGAGGTTGCTCGCGAAGCCTGCCCCGAAGCGCTCATGGGCATCTCGTACACCCCGGACGAACTCGGTGCTGTCGTCGATCAGGACGGCAATCCCGTCAATGTCGCCGCGAACGCGGCACCCATGCCGAGGGCCCGAACCTCCAAGCAACGGGAGCAGGCAAACAAGCCGGTGGCCGCGAAGCAGCAGGGGAGTGGGCGGGATTGGTTGGCGGAGCTCGACCAGTGCGCGACGTCGGAAGATGTTCGCGAACTCTATCGGGCATGCAGTGCCGCCGGTGAGTTGACGCAGGAGATCGCGGACCAGATGAACTCGGCGGGATCGATCCTTGCCGCGAATGAGAAGAACCAGCATACAGAAGAAGTCGTTGACGGGGAACTCGTGGACGCCAACGGAGAAATCAAGGGAGACGCAGCGTAATGGCAGGCGAAACAATCATCACAGTCGTTGGAAATCTCACGGCGGATCCGGAACTCCGGTTCACCCCGAACGGTGCCGCGGTCGCGAACTTCACCATAGCTTCCACACCGCGCCAGTTCGATCGACGGTCCAACGAGTTCAAAGACGGTGAGACCCTGTTCCTCCGGTGCTCGGCATGGAAGAAGCTGGGCGAGAACATCGCGGAATCCCTACAGCGTGGCACAAGCGTTGTCGCGCAGGGCCGCCTCAAGTCTCGATCGTTTGAGACGAAGGAGGGGGAGAAGCGCACCGTGACGGAACTCGACGTCGACGAGATTGGCCCGAGTCTCAAGCGTGCGACTGCCGTGGTCACGAAGATCCAGGCTGGCGGCGGTGGGTTCAGTGGCCAGCAGAGCCAGCAGCAGGGCGGCAATTGGGGCAACCAGCAGCAGGCCCAGCGGTCGAACGGATGGGGTCAAAACCCAGGAGCAGGCAGTGCCGAACCGCCATTCTGAACGCTACGGCGACGACTGGGAAGGCGCAGTGTGCGCTCAAATCGGTGCCGAGGTGGCGGACAGCATGTTCTTCCCCCTCGGCCCCGACCAGGGCGCCATGGCAGTGAAACTCTGCTGGGACTGCCCAATCCGCGCACGCTGCCTCACCGTCGCCCTCGAAGAGGAGCGCGGCACGCCTGCCCGCGATAGGTTCGGTATCCGCGGTGGACTCAGCGGCCATCAGCGAGCTGATCTCGATCCCGGCAAAATCTGTGCCGACTGCGGATCACCCATCATCACCAGGTCCGAACACTGCGACGACGACCGCGACGTCCACCGACTCAAGCACCGTCGCGAATACGAACGAGAACGACGAAGGGACGCGGCGTGACTGCCGGCCAGCTCAGCATCTTCGACGTGCTCGGCAGTGACGGAGATCCGACTACATGCCCGTTCTGCGGGTGGTCATGGACAGGAAAAGGCTCGTATCCACTGGACCTGCATATCGAAGGCTCGAACGGGTGGGCATTCGGTGCATCCGAGACAGGCAAGTGCGAGAACCAGAAGATCTACCTATTCCGGATCGGCGCCCAGCAGCACTTCGGTCTGCGCCTCCGCGACGACGAACCCAACACCACATACAAGAACGATCTGCTCGGCGTGATCCTCGAAGCCAAACAGTGCGGATGCACGGACGCGCAGATCAAGAAGATCCTCAAGGCAGCGCGAAAGTAATGGAGAAGGAAATGACGCTCAGTTCCCGATACACCCCGGTCGCACCGTACCGGCAGATGCTCGGTGACCTCCGCGGCAAATACCCGCATGGTGAGCTAGCCCGCCGACTCAATGTCACACCCCGCACCCTGCACAGAGCCATGAACGCCGAAGCTGTGAACATCACCCGCAAACTTGCCGACGCGATCCTGTTCGAAGCTGGCGTAGGGCAGGAACCTGAACCCACCCACCTGGGCGAGACCGTCACTGGGGCGGATGTCTTTGCCTACTCGCAGACGGCGCGTGGCAAAACGTTCGTTGCACAGTGCCGTCGTCCGAATCAGCTCAGAGTCGCGGCATGACAGAGCTCATCATCGACATCCATAAGGCGTATTGGATCAGCGACAACGATCGACTGTACTGGGCGGCACTGGCGAAGCGGAAGAAGCATATCCGCCAGCTCGCCCACTACCTCGCGAAGCAGCAGAAACTCGTCCTGCCAACACCCGTGCTCGTCGTCGCTGAAATCGGATTCCGAACCGGAGGCCGCGCAGATCCAGGGAACGCATCGCTAGCGGTCAAAGCTGCCCTCGACGGCCTGACAGACGCTGGTGCATGGCCCGACGACGACAGCCGGCACGTCATCGGACCCGACTACCGCCGCGGCCTCAAAGCGCCAGTGAAGGACCGGTACCGCATCCATCTCAAGTTCATCGACCAGTACGTCCCATTCTAAGGAGACCCCACCATGGCAATCACCATCTACGAGTCGCCCAATTGCTCCGGATGCAGGCTCACGAAAGCCGTTCTCAACCGCGAAGGTATCCCGTACCAGACAGTGGACCTCGGCACCGACCTCGACGCATACAGGGCAGTCAAAGCGCTCGGCCACAAGCAAGCCCCCGTCGTCTGCGTCACCTACCCCGACGGAACAGAAGAGCACTGGAGCGGTCTCCGACCGGACAAGCTCAACACCTACATCACCGCAGTCAAGGGAGCGCAGGCAGCATGACGAACAGCATCGGTTACGCGAACCCTGCCGGCACCAACCTCGGCACCATAGCGCTCGAGAAACTCCGCAACACACCTGCCGAACGCCACAAGGCCACCGAGGTCGTCGAATCATGGCTGCCCGTCGACGAAGCACGTGAAGTTCTCGAAGCGCTCGGGCTGCTGCCACCACGACCAGGGAGGGAATAGGAATGGCACGACGCGAAGGTCTGTTCGCACGGCTCTCGCTCGACTACGCCGACCACCCGAAGATCGCAGTCTTGTCCGACGAGGCATTCCGCGCTCACGTCGAAATGATCCTGTACTCACGCAAATACATGACCGACGGGCAAATTGCTAAGCAAATTGCTAAGCGGTGGCCACAGCAAGCGCTTAGCGAACTGCAAGCAAACGATACCGAAGCGCCATCGCTGCTCGAGCTCGACAGTGGTGACTACCTGCTCCACGGATTCGAGGATATGCAGGAGACAAAACAGGAGATTGAAGCAAAACGCCAGGTCAGGGCGGAGGCGGGGAGGAAAGGCGGCAGGGCGAAGAAGCAAAATGCTAAGCCCGCGCCAAGCAAAACGCCTAGCAAAGTGTCAAGCAATTTGCTTAGCAAAAACGTAGCAGAGATAGAGACAGAGTCAGAGACAGAGTTAAGTAATAAACCCCCTGTAAGTCCCCCAGGGGACAACCCGCAACCAAAGCCCACCAGCCGCAAGACTCGGATCCCCGACGACTGGGCGCCCAACGAATCGCACGAAGCAAAGGCAGCCGAACTCGGAGTCGATCTCCATGCTGAGACTGAGAAGTTCCGAGACCACGCGATCGCGAATGGGAAGACATTTGTTGACTGGTCTCGCGGATTCCATACGTGGTTGAACAACGCACCCAAGTTCGCGCCACGACCAGGCAGTCGACCATCGGAGCGGGACTCACCCCGCACATTCGGACAGATGAAACACGACAACAATCTCGCGCTCTGGGCTCAGGTCCAAGCTGAGGAGGAAGGGAATGAAGAATGGCCAAGACAGCTCGGAGCCTAGCCGCGACACTTCTGCGCTACATTGCCGGCCACGATGGTCGCGAGTTCACAGCGGACGAGATCACAGCGTGGGCATTCCAAGTCAGCGAGAACCCCACGATCACGGAAGCCGAGTGGCGCAACGCCATCGAACGCTACTACTCGGTGGAGGGCGTCCGGAACGCCAGGCCGGGTGACGTTCTCGCCGCTGCCAAGAGGCTCCGCGATCGGCGCATCGGCTTGAACCGTGTCCAGCTCGAATCGAACCCGCAGCGCGTGCCTTGCCCGCCAGAACTCCGTTACCAGAACAGGAGAACCTCATGATCGTCCTCATCGTCACCGCTGCACTCGTCCCTGCAGCCGTCGTGGCCGCAATCGTCCTTGAACCACACGTGGAGTCATGGGCGACACGCAAACGGCTCAGCGAGGCACACAGAGCTTCGGGCGGAACCTCAAACACCGACAAACCCGGGACCGAACCTCACACACCAACCTCAGCAAACGTTGGGGTCGAAATTGCCCCTCACGGACCGCGTGTCGAGACTTCTAAAAGTCTCGTGGATAGAAGGAAGCTACGACCATGAAAACGATACCGAGCAAATACATCGAACTCGACAAGGCCGCCGAGGCCATGTCGGCATGGTGGGATGACACCACCTGGCTCCCGTTCGTGGAAGCCGAGAACTGCAACATCACCGGACCGGGCCACCAGGACAAAGCGACGTTCGCGAAGCTCGTAACTGAGTGGGACCAAAAGTGCGGCACATCGGAACTTGACTGGCTGGACTGGTCGGACTGGACCGCAGACGACGTCGCTCATCTGTGGGTCGTGAGCCGTGACGATTGGGAGACCTGGCACGTTGCCCCGCAGGATGCACCAGGAGCTGTGCCTGTGACCTGCCTCTGGGGGAAACGATGAGTGACGTGCACGACCGCACCTGCACCACCTGCGGCCACAAGATCAACGACCACGACGCGAACGAATGCTGGAACTACAAGGCACACAGCGAACAAAGCCACTGCCCGTGGATGGGAGTACCCGATGAGTGACGAACTGCGGGACACGGTCCACAACTCACCCATTGCTATCAATGACGCAGGCTCGATCCTCTAGGAATCGATGAATTGGATCTACGGATCAATCGAGGGTATAAATCTGACTACTTACACAGCGAGAACGGAATAGAAGGCAGGTGGAATAGATGATGATCTGGGAGGAAGAAGCAGCAACAATGGCTGGTCACAGTTACCCAGAGCCGGAATTCGACGTGTTTGGTTATTCATACTCGTTGGATGCATTGCGTGAACACAAACGGGAAGCATTCGTTGACGGTGCGCGATGGCAACGAAGCAAACTCAAAAGCGACGAGAGTGTCGAACGCGTTCAGGCATACCTACACGACACCGTCGGCATAGAAGCCGACGATGAGACTTCCCGCGAACTGGTCAACGCGTTGCTTACGGGGTCCTGAGACGGTCAAGCGGCATTGGCTGCTCGCCCACCGATGGACGATGGCGGGATGAGATGGCTTTGACGATAAGTGCTCGAGCGTGCCAGGGCCAGACAATCAACAGTTTCTCCAAAAGGCTAATAATCAAGTTCTCCTCGCTTCTCGTGTCTCAACAGAACATGTTCTGGCCCCGGGGATTAACCCGGGGCCAGAAGGGGAGGCCGTGTGCGGGCCCGCATCGTTTTCACCGTCATTGTGGCGTCACTGCCGCGCATCATGCGTCGAGCACACAGTTAGGAAGAATGGCGGGCGCGACCACACGGCTGCATAGATCAACCTAGACGCAGAAAGGCTTCACCTCCTTTCGAACGTGGTGTCAGCGTCCTTAAATCGGGGAGGAGAACGCTGACAAGCGATAACTCGGCGAGCGGCAACCTGGCATCCTGAGGTACTAGGCGACCTGAATTGGCGCCACGGGTCGGGACGCCTGAAGACCCGGCACCCGCAGCGAATCATGACCCGTAGCTCCCTGTTCGCGTGATGACTTGTGTCTAGGTCACGCAGTTCGCGGTCGCCGAGGACGATCGCCCAGAACGCAGCATCGATACCCAGCTGGTCATCTGGCGCATACGTGTTCTGCATGACAACACACCGCCCGCGATCGCTATGCGCTGATGGCTGCCGGTTCAGCAGAACCCGAGTTGATAGCGATCTTGCGAGGCTTCGCTGACTCCGCGACGGGAATACTGAGTGTGAGCACGCCGGCGTCATAGTCCGCCGTGATATTGCTTGTATCGAGGTTGTCGCCGAGGACAAGCTGACGGCTGAAAGTTCCGCGGGGCCGCTCAGCAGCGACTGAAGACTCCCCATGGTCGGGGGCAGGCCGTTCGGCTTTGACGGTGACGACGTTGTTCTCAACGTCGAGGTCGATGTTGTCAGGATCGATTCCTGGTAAGTCGAGTTCGACGCGGAAGGTGTCGCCGTCGCGCCAGGCGTCCATGGGCATCATTACGGGACGGGCAGTTGTGCCGGTGGCTCCGAAGATTTCTCTGCTCAGGCGTTCGACTTCTCGGAATGGGTCTGTGCGCATCATGATCATTGCTGAAACCTCCTTGACTCGATAGTGAAAACTTTCCAGATGGTATGATCTATATCATCTGATGCACATATATTTAGCCGATAGAAGACACTTCGTCAAGACTATGGGAGGAAAACTTTTGGAAGAGTTCTTCGCTGTGGTTGGTGCGTCCCGCGGACGTACCTTCTCTATCTCTGTGGTCGCGGAAATGACAGGCATGGGAGTGCAGACGCTACGCCAGTACGAGTCACGGGGGCTCGTCGCACCATCCCGTACGAATGGGGGCACTCGTCGGTACAACCGAGGAGACATTGCGCGATTGCTAAGGGTGCGAGAGCTGGTTGACATGGGGGCAAACCTCGCTAGCATCGGAATCATTCTCGATCTGCAGGATGAGAACGACTCGCTTCGGTACGAATTGAGGAGGACGCAATGACGACGAATGAGACGCAGCCTGGTGTGGAAGTGCCCGAGCCGGACTGGAGCGAACAACTCATTGACACTGCGACATACACCGAAGCCGACGGGAACGAAGTGTCGGCGCCGACCGCGACTGTGATCCGAGAGGCCGACGACGGGGATGTCGCCGAACAGGGCATCATCGTGGAGATCGACGACGAAGACGGATACGACGAATCCGCGCCGATCTAACCTCAGCAGCCGTGTCCGACTATAGCCTGAAGTTGCTGTATTTCTTCCAATGGCCCTGGTGTCGTTCGAACGCGAACCTTTCTGCCCGCAGCTGCCTGACCCGTTCCACAACAACCGGCACGAACCGCAACTGGTGGGGCTTCGCACACCGGCGCTGGCTGCTCGACTGCGGACGATACGTGCGATCGGGGGAGCAACGCAGCGCTCGAGCGGGGATACCGATGGGGCTTCGCGCCATCGGGGAAGCTGGGCCGGAGCTGGTGGGCTTCCGTGGCGAGGAGTCGAATCGTTCTGTCCCCTAAAGACAGAGTCGATATCCGACTATGACAGTACGTCATCAGTTTTGTTACACGCTCGCGATAGTTACTGTGGTCCGAATTGGGGTAGCCGTCGTGCTGGTTGAGCCTGAGCGGATGATACGAAGACACGGGATGTTTGCACTATTGAAACATCTGGCGTTGTCTGGAAAATCAGTTGCAGAGTTCAATACCCGTCGGTAGCGTGACTGACGTCATATTCCCCGAAAGAAAGTTGACACGCTATGAGAATCCCCAAAGCAACGAACGTTGGTGTCGCTGCCGCATTAGCCCTCTCTCTCACCCTCGGCGCCGGCGGTGCAGCCTCAGCTACGCCAACAGACTCGGGTACCAACAACTCCGTGAGCGTTGAAACTCAGCAGACGAGCCACCAGGAGTTCTACGACGAACTCAAGGCATCTGACCTCCCCTCGAAGGACGTCAAGATCGATGGCCAAGTCGCGACTGAGTTCGACCTCGGTGAAGGAATTTCAATCACAGTCCCGAAACCACAGTCTGGGCTATCGCCTCAACTGAGTGGCAAGATGAACAGCAAGGGAGAGCCGATAATCTACTTCAATCAGTCAGATCAGAAGAAGATCAAGAAGGTCGGTAAAGCCGCCTTCTCGGCTCTCGGCGTTTTCCTGAAAGGGAAGCTCGTCACGAAATTCCTTGGCACGACCGCGCTTAGCTCTATCGCGTCGTTCCTCGAGGATGATGGACTTTGCAAAGGTGGAAAGACACTTAGAGTCACAGGTACCGCCGACGGAGCACTGAAGGAGATCAAATGCGTGTAAGTGACGAATTGACCGCGGATTCGACTGTGTCAGAGATCAAGGCTCGGCGAGTCAAATGGTTCCTAATTAACTCCGGAATCGTGGCCCTCGCAGCTGCGGTACTCTGGGCGCTCGGCGGGGCTGAGAAACAATTCCTATTGCCTCTCCCACTACTCCTACTGATTGGCGGAGTCTTGGTGTTCGCTGTCTGGGAAACCGTCGCTTACTACCTGGATAAGCGCAATCATCTCGGCAGCACAGCATAGGACAGCTGAGTCGAACGCATAGTTCAGCTACCCCTCGCGGCCGTGGGCCGTGCAGTGACCGACCGTAGAAGAAGGGATCTCGATTCAACAGATCGAGATCCCTTCTTCTACGTGGCGACAGAGTCACCATGCATCGCGGTTCTTCCAGCGTCCTTGCCGTCGCTCAAACGCGAACCCTTCCGCCCGCAACTGCCTGACCCGTTCCACAACATCCGGAGCGTAACTGTACGCCGCGTCCGTATCCACCAGCCCCTGGAGTACAACGGTGTACTTCTCAGGCGGTAGATCGATGCGCCGGCACAACGCTTCACGGGCTGCGGCAGACGACGCAGTCTTCTCCAAATCGAGGATCATCCGATCATGATCGGATAACTCGTTCACGGTGCCAGGAACCATAGGGGCCAGTGTGGCATATTGACTGTAAGACCGATCTGGAAGGGCCTAAAGGAGAATCATTGTGACCAATGGACACCCCGCACAATTGCTCATCCAGGCCACTGACGAATCGGTTGAGCTCTACCACATGGGAGATGCTCAGTGGGTGGAGTGGGTGATGCTCGGCTGGTTCGCAGTAGGAGCAGCCATTGCGATCTGGTATCTGACCGTTATCGTCAAGAGACAGCGCAAATGGCTTATATTCACACTGCTGGGGGTCGCATCAGTTGGCCTAATTGCTGGTGGATTCTTCGTCCAAATGGGGTGGCACGGACCCTACATTGATGATGAAGGTATGTGGGCCTGTCCGTCCGGCCTCAACGCCATGCGGATTACCGAAGCAAACGGCCTGAAGTTGCCGGACGGAATCGTCGAATGCCGAGCTGACGCGAAACGGAACGTGGCAACCGGCGGCGTGATGGCCGGTGCGGGGATCCTGTTGGCTCTCGCCTCGCCGATTGTCGGCCGAGGGTCTGGCGTAGCAGCGCACGCTTAGAGTGGAAATTGGACGACACCGCGTGTCGTCTCTAGCAACTTTCCCGTGTCCGGTCGCATGCTCCGTGCATGATAGTTCGCCACCTCACCGCCGACGCCATCGGGAAGACAGTCACCCTCCCGACGCTCGCAGCCCTCGGGCGCTGCTCACGCGGCATCCTCCACACCATCACCCTCAACGCCGCCAACGACACCAGCACCCTCACTATTGGGGAGCATCAGCACTCGGTGCCTAACGGTGCAACCATCTACGTCACCACCGAAGTGGCAGGGCTCTGATGGTGAAGCGTAAAGATATCGATCGCAGCGGGTGGGATCCGGCCAAGTGCCAAGGGTTCAGCAAGTCCACCCAACGGCAGTGCAACTCATACCCCGTGCACGGACTCACCGTCTGCCGGGTGCACGGAGGATCCAGCAAGCGCGCCAAGACTGCCGCTACCCGCAACCTCGAGCAGGAGAAGCTCATTCGAGTCGCACGCCGCCTCGGCACACCCCACACTGACCTCGACCCCGCACAAGCACTTCTGGACCTGGTCGCATCGAAGGCCGGCGAAGCCGAATGGCTCCGGCACCAGGTGGAACTCCTCGAGACCGACGGTGAACTGTGGTGGGGGAAGACGAAGGAGTCCGAGGAAGACAACCCCATGGGCGGAAAGTCTGAGACCGTTCAGGAGGCCCGACAGCACGTCGTGTACACGCTCCTGCACAAAGCTCAGGACCAGCTCGCCCGGTACGCCACTGAAACATTGAAAGCCGGCGTCGACGAACGGCAAGTCAGAATTGCCGAACAGACCGGCGCCCAGTTCGAAACCGTCCTCACATCGTTGCTCACCGCCATCAAGGCGACACCCGAGCAGATGCAGACCGCGGCCGCCGAGATCCCGAAGATCCTCCGCAACGTCGGGGGAGGCCCCAAGTGACGATCCAGCAAGTCCAAGCCCAACGCGAACGCATCCGCCGCGCCGCCGGGCTACTCGCAGTCGAACACCACGCGGCAGGCACCACACCCGACGGGATGACCATCAAAAGCCACGCCGCCTCGATCTACGACGACGGCATCCACCAGGCCGAGAACACCGCCGGTACGGGTGCGATGACCTGGGTGGCCGCCGCGGAACTCATCGCCAACACGTACGAGCAACTCGTCAACGACATGCAGAAAGCAGGACGACCATGACACCTACATGCGGAATGTGCGGACGGGAACGCACCATCAACGACGCCTACGATTACAACCCCCTGCAAGTCATCACCGGGCAACCCCTCGGGTGGTACTCGGGCGACGACGGCGAGGTCTGCTCAGAGTGCATGACCAGGACCATCAAGGGGCAGCCATGACCGATAACCCGTGGCTGCCAATCGACACCATGCCGCTGTCCACCGTCGGCACCGAGGTGGATGTGCGAGAAGACCGACGACTCCACTCCGGAATCAAAGTCTCCGGCATCCGGTACGAACGCGAAGTGGTTGAAGAACAGATGATGTTCGGCGAAGCACCCATGATCTGCATCGGCCCGATCTACATGTTCACCATCACACTCACCACCGGGAGCCTCCACGTCACCCCAGCAGCCGAATGGAGGCCACATGCCTGAACCCACCCCAGCGGAGAAGATCCGTAGCCTCTGCGACCAGATCAGCGACCTCTACGAAACCATCGAACCATCCGCACCAGTAGCCTCATACGGCGGATCCGAAGGCGGGGGAGGATCACACGCACCCAAAGCCCCAATGACCGACACAATGGTCATCGCCCGCGACAACCTGAAACAGACCCTCGTCTCCTGGGCTCTACTCATCGCCGAAGAGGGCCTCCACGCCTACACCGGCAAAGATGACACCACAGCCATCGCCGCCTGGATCTACGGGTACGCCGACTGGATGTTCAGACACCCAGCGTTCGAGGACTTCATCGCTGAAGTCGAAGACGCTATCGCTGACATCCACCAAGAACTCAACCGGCATATCGATGACCGACGCTTCTGCGGCTGGCACAACGACCGCGCCGTCTACGCCCGCCACGACCAAGTTAGTGTCATTGTCGACGGACAGCTCTACACGCCGAAGCAGGGGCAGGACCGGCTCAAGGCAGGCATCGCGGACGTCGACCTCACCGCCAAGGAATGCGCCCTCGTCCTCACCCAAGTCCACGGCATCAAGATCAGTGCGAAACAGATCCTCAAGCTGCTCGAAGTCGACAACAGGAACCGGGCCACCGGTACCCTCGGCGAATACGAGGGACTCCACCCTGTCGGCCGGAAAGGGCCAGGCCCTAAAGCCCCGTTGCTGTTCCGGTTCGAAGAAGTTCTCACCCGCGTCCAACACTCGGGGTGTCGCTCTGGACAAAAAGCCAGTTAGGGGATTAGCTATGCGGTAGATGGGTCGAAGTGTCTACGGGCACCAGTCCATCTTTCGCATTCACGGGGTGTTTCGTCACTTTTCTACCCGTGCAATGCGTTCCCCGCCCCTCGTTGCAGCCGCGACCATCTATCGAAGGCTCCGAGGGGCATCAAACCAACCACAGCACCGGGCTCGCTGCCTCGCCGTGGTTCGAGTTGCCGGTACTCGCCTCAAAACCGGGTCAACTTCATGGAGGTGCGCCGTGTCCTCTGACAGGATATTGCTTATTCGCCCCGAAGCTCACCCCACGCGAACGAAGACTCAGCGACATAGTCCTGAAGATCGTCAAAAAACTGCTGAGCGACAAACTCGACAGTCTGGTTGAACTGGTGGAGACGAACGCGAGGCTCGAACTCCTCGTCTCCGACAGAAATGCGATAAACCAAGTCACGAGGTTCGATGGAACCTGGCGCCAAGCGAGCATCGTCGATCTCACCAGGTTTAAAGATTCGCTCGACGGCCGGTCGCACCACTGATTCCATCAGCTCTTCGTCCGTGCAGTCCTCGACATAACGCTCGTCAACCATTCCGACAGTCTATTGCGTGAGTTCGCGCCGCGGGACTTTCCCATCGTAGGAGGATGCTGTCATGAGCGTCGATTGGATGACGGCGCTCGCAGACAAACTCGAAGCGCAAACCGGCACCACCTGGGAATCACCACTCGACATCGCTCGAGTCATCACCCCCAACACCATCCAAACACCAGCGCTCGACCTTATCGACCAGGCCCTCGCCGACTGCTACAACACTCCAGATGCGCGCCTCATCATCAGCATGCCACCCCAGGAAGGCAAGTCGACCAGGGCAGCCAAAGACTTCCCGATCTGGGCATTGACCCAAAACCAGGACACACGGATCTTCTCCGCGTCCTACTCCCAGCGCCTCGCAGAACGCAACGGCCGCGCAATCCGCAACGCCATCAGTGAGCACCCAAGCCTCGGCCTCGAAATCGCAGAAGGCAACAGTGCCGTCTCAGATTGGCGACTGCAAGGTCACCCCGGTGGCGTGTACTCCACATCCGTCGGCGGCTCCGGCTCAGGACAACCCGCCGACCTCGTCATCATCGACGACCCCATCAAAGACCGCAAAGAAGCCGACAGCGCCACCTACCGCGAAAACGTGTGGGACTGGTACACCGACGTCGTCGTCGCCCGCCTCGCGCCCGGTACATCCGTCGTCGTCATCCTCACCCGCTGGCACGACGACGACCTCGCAGGACGGCTCCTGAAACAGGAAGACTCACGCTGGCGATTCCTCAACATTCCCGCCCGCGCCGACCACCGCCCAGAGAAAGGCGAAACAGACGTACTTGGCCGCGAGATCGGCGAGTACATGATCTCCGCCCGCGGCCGCTCACGACTCCAATGGGAGCAGCGCGAGAAAGAATCCGGGCCCCGCACGTTCGCGGCACTCTTCCAAGGGCGCCCCGCGCCGGACAGCGGGGGAGTGTTCCCGCCCGAGGAAGACTGGGCACGCTACTCGCAACCTATGTGGATCGAACGACCCGACGGATCCCGAACCATTCCCGGTCTGGCCGAGAACGGTTACGAGCTCATCCAATCCTGGGACATGACCTTTAAAGACACCAAAGGCTCAGACTTTGTTGTCGGCCAAGTGTGGTTGCGCGTGGGTATCAACGCGTACCTACTTGATCAGGTCCGTGACCGCCTGAACTTCAACACCACAGTCGAAGCAGTCAAAGCTATGACCGCGAAATGGCCGCAAGCCAACGCGAAAATAGTCGAAGACAAGGCCAACGGGTCCGCCGTCATGGCCCACCTCGCTAAGACGGTACCGGGGCTGATTCCGATCGAACCCGAAGGATCCAAACTGGCACGAGCCAGCGCGATCAGCCCTTTCGTGTTCGCGCAGAACGTGCTTCTTCCTGAAGCTGCCCTACTCCCGAACGTTGCCGAAATCCTCGGTGAGGCAAAAGCATTCCCCAACTCAGCTAATGACGACACAATCGACAGCCTCTCGCAAGCAGTGTCATACCTGCTACTGCACGACCTCGTCGACCAATCGAACCTCATTGCCGAAGAGTGGCAAGACGACAGTTGGTCAATTTCGCCATATTGATAGGAGGCCCACATGGGTATGTTCGACTGGCTCCCCAGCCTCCGCGAATCCACCAACCAAGAGATGAGCCACCTCAAAGCCGAACTCGAAACAGCTCACTTCCGCCTCGAAGAAGCCGCACACAGCATGGAGCAGCTTTACCGTGAGGATCGCGGCTGGGAACAGATCGCACAGTCCACAGCACAGGACATGACGCCCGAGGGTCGCCGACGTGCGGCCGAGCTCTGCCGAGTCATGGCCATAGCGAATCCCCTTGTGAAACGTGGCCTCACGATCCGCGCCGGCTACGTGTTCGGATCCGGCGTCGGCATCCTCGCACCAGACGGCAAAGAGACCGGCACGCAGGACGTCAACACAGTCGTGCAGGAGTTCCTGGACGATCCCGGCAACCGACGAGCCTTCACTGGCGCACAAGCCCATGAAGAGCTTGAGAAGCAGCTCGGCACCGACGGCAACGTGTACGCGGTGCTGTTCACCACGCCCAAGACAGGCTTTACGCGGGTCCGCACACTCGACCCGATGGAGATCACTGACATCTTCATGAACCCCGAAGACAAAACGGATCCATGGTTCTACCGCCGCGACTACGTGGAGTCCACCATCGGGGAACGCACCGCGAAAGTCACAACGAGGCAGAAGACCACCTGGTACCCGGCACTGACGCATAAACCCACACGGCGGATGGCCGTCATTGACGGTAACCCTGTCGACTGGTCCGCGCCTGTTCATCACACGAAGGTGAACACGATCGGGAAATTCGGCATCGGTGACGCTTACGCCGCACTGCCCTGGGCGCGTGCTTATCGCGAGTTCCTTGAGGACTGGGCGAAGCTCATGAAGTCCCTGTCGCGTATCGCGTGGCAGATCAGTGGCAAGAAGTCCTCCGCCCAGCAGGCACGGTCCTCACTCAACGGCATGGGTGCCGGGGGAGTGGCCGCCATGGACCCAGGTACGCAGTTGGAGTCGGTCCCGAAGTCCGGTGCCACCATTGACGCCGAATCAGGTCGCCCCTTGGCCACGATGATCGCGGCCGCGTTCGGCCTCCCCGTCACCACACTCCTCGCTGACCCTGGCCAGACGGGTGCACGCGCTGTCGCTGAGACCCTGGACCAGCCGACCCGCCTGGAGATGAATGGGCGCCGTGAAGTGTGGACGGAAACGTACCGGGCGATCCTCGGTCACGTCATCGACCAGGCTGTCCTTGCGCCACAGGGACCGCTCAAGGGTGGCACCGTCGTCGACCAGTTCACCCAGCAGGAAGAAGTGATCCTGCAGGGCGAGTCCGATCGCACACTCACGATCACATGGCCCGACATTGACGAGACCCCCGTCGACACCATGGTCAAGGCCATAGTCGACGCCGACGCCACGCAGAAGCTCCCACCCTTGGAGACCATGCGACTCCTGTTGCGTGCCCTCGGCGTGCGGGATGTCGACGAGATCCTCGACACCTGGACTGACGACGACGGGAACTTCATCGACCCGAACATCTCCGCTGGTGATGTTGCGGTCGACGCGTTCAACCGTGGCGAAGACCCAGCAGCGGCGGTCAACAACAACCAATAGGGAGGTGCCGGCGTGGCAATCAATGAACTCACGCTACGCCGGGCCTCCGAACTCAGAGCCATCGTCGACGACTACGTGGATTCCTCCACGCGGGCGCTCACTGCACGGTGGGCGCAGGCGTGGCAGGAGATCGCACAAGAGTGGCAGGACACGATCGCTGTCGTCCTGGCACGCAAAGCCGCCGGAGAGCCACTGACCCCGGCACAGATCACCCAACTTTCTCGAACCCAACGGGCCCTGGCCATGACGTCGGTGAGACTGCAGGAACTCGCTGCCGAGATCGGGCCCCTGCTTGAGGACTCCGTGCGTGAGGTCGTCGAGCGCACTGCAGACCTGACGACGAGCGTGGCCCAGTCGCAGATGCCGCCAGTTGACTCAAAACTCCTACCCTCGTTCACTCGCGTTGACCAGTCGGCGTTGGAGCACATCATCGAAAGCTCCCTCGGCCAAATCCACGCATCCTCCCTGCCACTGGCCGACGATGCGATCGACGCCATGAAGTCCGCACTGATCCGAGCTATCCCCAGCGGATGGCATCCAGACCGGGCGGCGCGGGAAATGCTCAAGCGCACGCGATCGAGCTTCAACGGCGGACTGACTCGCGCAATGCGTATCGCACGCACCGAAATGCTTGACAGCCATCGAGCCGCGAATCGGGCACAGAACAGCGCCAACCCATCCGTGACCGCTGTCGTCTGGCATGCGGAACTCAGCTCTCGCACGTGCCCTTCCTGCCTTGGCAAGCACGGCACAGAGTACCCACCCGATACCCCGGGCCCATTCGATCACCAGAACGGGCGCTGCACGTTCATTCCCAAGACAAGGTCCTGGGCAGACCTCGGATTCCCCAACATTGAGGAGCCTCCGGACCCCACCCCATCAGTTGAGGACTGGATGCAGACGAATCCACAGGACGCCGTGGCCGCTCTCGGTCCTGACCGTTATCGCATGTTGCAGGACGGGCAGATCAACCTCTCCGACCTGACCCGGCGCGTCGACAACCCAGACTGGCGCCCCTCATACCAAGCGACACCGCTCGCAGACCTCCGAAAGGCGGCGAACCCATGACCGTACATCTCACAGAGTCCGGCACCCTCACCCGTTCCAAGGCCGGGCATATGAAGCTCGTCTTGATTACCCCAGGCAAAGGCAGCTCGGGGGAGTACAGCGAGAAGGTGCTCAAGCAGGCCGAAGCCGATCGTGTCTTTGGCGCAGGCACGCTCTCCTTCATCGACCACGCTACCGACGGCCAGGAATGGGAACGCCCCGAAGGGTCCATCAAGGATCTCGCGGGCGTACTCACCGAGGACGCTCACTGGGATGACGAAGTGGGTGGCCTGGTTGCTGAGGCGAAGATCTTCGAGCACTGGCGCCCCGTCATCGAATCCATGAACGAGTTCGTGGGCGTCTCCATACGCGCCTCAGGCGAAGTCGAAGAGGCCCAGGGCGGTCGCGTTATCACTCGCCTCGCAGAAGCCCGCTCAGTCGATTTTGTGACTCGAGCAGGACGTGGAGGAAGGGTCCTATCCCTCCTCGAATCCGAACGACCATCCACGCTCGATGAAATCGCGGAGATCTTCCGCCCATCACAGACCATCCCCGCTCCGGCTGGGACTGGAAATCAGGAAACCGACACAAAGGAGGCAGCCACCATGGCTGACACCACGGATACCAGCCGGATCGACGAAGCCGATCCCAAGAAGCCCAACCCGTTCAGCAAGGGCGGAGACAACAGCGGCTCCGGCAACGGCAGCGAGACTGAGGTCGAGAAGCTTCGCCGCGAGAACGGTGAGCTCAAGGCCGAGATCAAGCGCCTCAAGGCTCAGGGCGCGAAAGAAGCCCGCCGCCACGAAGTCGCCGGCATCGTCGAGGAAGCATTCGAGAACATCGACGCACCCGCCACGAAGGACGCACTCATCGAGTCCTTCACCGCATCCGACAAGGACGCCGAGCAGATCGTCAAGGAAGCGAAGACCTTCGCAGACGAACTCACCTTCGCACCCGGCGCAACCGGCTCCGTGCGCGGCCTCGGCGAATCCCGCCCCGCCAACGCGTCCGAGTCGACCCCCCGAACCACTGAGGACATCATCAACGTCCTGGAAGGAGCCTGATCATGGCGAAGAACCAGCTGTACCCAGAGAACAAGCACATCGCGGTCGTCGCTGACAAGGACTACACGTCCGGACAGCCCGCTGCAATCGGTGCCTACCGTGGCGTTGTCCTCGCCGATGCCGCCGAAGGCGAGCAGGTCACTGTGTGGCTCAACGGCTCCTACAAGATCGACGTCGCCGGTGCACTCACCGTCGGCCAGGTCGTGTACCTCGCTGCGAACGGCACCCTCACAGCCACTGCAGGCGCAACCGCGTTTGGTGTCGCCAACGTCGCCAAGGCGACCGGCACCGGTCCTGCTGAAGTTGCTCCATTCGGCATGATCCAGCCCGCACCTCCTGCCGCCTGACAACCCCCTCTGACTTAGGAGAACACTATGGAAACCATTGACCTCATGAAGGAGGGCTTCCGTCGGGCACCGAGCCGGGACGAGAAGGTCTTCGAAGCCGCATCCCTGTTTGCACAGGGCCGCAACAGCGGCAACCACCTCGCCCAGGCCGTCCTCATCGAAGCATTCTCCACCTCGGACTTCCCTGTCCTCCTCGGTGATGCTTTCGAGAAGCAGGCACTCAAGGCCTACAAGGACACCCCGCTCGAGTTCGAGCCAATCCTCCACGACACCACCGTCGAGGACTTCCGCCGCCAGAAGCTCGTCGACCTGTGGGGCGCCGATCCGTTCGAGCGCGTCAACCAGGGCGAAGAGTACAAGGGCGGAACCCTCAACGAGACTGAAGTCTCGCACGGCACCGGCAAGTTCGGCCGCAACTACGGACTGACGTGGGAGCTGCGTCTCGCACGCCAGTTCTCCGCCATGGCGAACTTCCCCAAGGCACTCGGCAACGGTGCAGTGAAGTCCCAGAACAACCTCGTCGCTGACACTCTCGTCGGCGACAGTGGTTGGGATTCCGGATTCTTCGGCACTGTCGGCACTGAGAAGCTCACCCCCGAAGCCCTCGACGCCGCGATCAAGGCTCTCGCACTCAAGGAGAACCACCGCGGGGAGCTCATCGACACCGCCGACCTCGTCCTGGTGCACGGCCCCGGTCTGCGTGGAGAAGTTGCACGCATTCTCACCTCGGCCCGCATCGTCACGAAGGTCACCAACGGATCCAAGGTCACGGAGACCGAGGTCGACAACCCCTACCGTGGCATCGTCGCACCACTCGAGTCCCGCACCATCGGTGGCCGACTCGGATCGGCGAACGCTGACGGCTGGGCCCTCGTCCACGGCAAGGCCTCCGACCTGCCTTCCCTGATTCGCACGAAGCTCGCCGGACATCCCGACGTCGACATTCGCGTGAAGCGCGATCAGGGCCAGTCTGTTGGCGGTGGCGAGATTTCCGTCGAGGATGGCTCGTTCAACGACGACACGATCTGGTATCGCGGCCGCTCCGTCGTTGGCATCGACCCGGCCTTCACGGTTGGCGTCTACGCCTCCAACGGCACCGCATCCTGATCCACCCCTCATGCACGGTCCCCGCTCCGCACTGACTGCCATCGTGTGGGGCGGGGAACGGCACAACGAAGGGAGTTGTGATGGCCGAATACAACGAACCGGTGCAAAAAGTGCGCCTGTTGATCGGCGACACGAATGCCGATGATCCGGACTTCGATGACGATCAGATCCGCGGTTTTCTCAGCATTGCGCGTGATTCCGTGTTGCGTGCTGCTGCGGACGCCCTGGACGCGATCGCCACGAGCGAAGCTCTGCTTTCGAAGAAGCTCACGACGCAGGATCGTGCCACTGACGGGCCTGCTGTCGCGGATGCGCTCCGTAAGCACGCAGCAGCATTGCGCGGACGCGCCAAAGAGGAAGAGGACGCGGAGGACGACGAACCGTTCTTCATGGCCTTCGACCTCAGTGGGCCTACATCGCAGGAAGGCGAGGAGATGCGGTTATGACTCGCATCGCACGAGGCCGACTCAAGGTGATCCCCGACGGGTGGAGTGCGCATGCGCGCCCCACCGCCTACGGATTCCTCACCGGTGACTGCACCGCCTACACGGTCGGCGCCCCCGGCGATTGGACCCCTGGCGGCGGCAGTAATCCCACTTACGCGCCCAAGTGGGAACATGCACCGTGTTCAGCCCAGTTCCTCGGCGGAGGATCCAAGCCGACACTCGTCGCCGACGGCATTGAGGTCATCGCATCCCACCGGATCAGTGTCCCCATCGCCTCCACATGGTTGCACTACGGGGACACCATCCAGGTCCTCGACAACCCCGACGACCCACACCTCAACGGGCGCGAGTTCCAAGTGCTGGTCGCGGAGTCCGGGACCACGAACTGGACCAGGGACTATCTGTGCCAGGACGTCAACGGACAGGAAGCGAGGGCCGCCTAGTGAGTTTCGATGCCAGTGAACTTCGAGCTCTCGGACACGACCTCACAAAGGCGGGGATGAACGCCCAGCGCGGTGCGCGAACGGTAGTCGCCAAGACTGCTGCAGACATCACCGCGGACGCTAAGTCATTCGCCCCTGTAGACACCGGGAACCTCAAGAACTCCATCGGTCACGACCTGTTCGACCAGAGCGGGGAGACGGGCGCCGAGATTGGACCCACCGCAAACTATGGCGGGTTCGTCGAATGGGGCACGAGTCGCATGGCACCACAGCCATACCTTGGCCCCGCATTTGATCGTCGAATACCGGGGTTCGAGAAAGCTCTCGGCGACATGATCGACGGCACATGGAAGGGGTGAAGCGTCCTGGACATCATCACCCTCAACACGTGGACTCTTGCCCGCCTCACAGCGATCGGCGTGGATGTTTACGACGGCATGGTCCCCGGATCTGTTCCCACAGCGGGCGGGTACATCAAGCCGTACCTGGCTCTGTGGTCGCAGCCGCTTCGTGAGCATTTCGAGCAACCCCTCGACTACTCGGCACAGGAGACCGCAGGGACACTCACGGTCACGGTCGCCGGCGCAACAGTCGGCACGGTCCGCAACCTCGCCCAAGAGGTTATTCGGAAGCTCAACAGAGTCCCGGTGTCTGGCGGGGGAGAGTATCGGCACGCTCAGCCGCATATCCCTATCCAGCACGACGACCAGGTGAGCCCCGCCCGGTTCTACATGCCGGTCGCGTTCGAATTCCAGCAACCGTAATCGCCCACGTCAACCTCAAGCCTCGGTATCCTCCGGGGCTTTCTCTCTGCCCGAAAAGGAGCCGCCATGGCCGACTTCAAGCACGCATGGGACCGACGTACCGGGAAGAAGCTCCCGTACAAGGTTCCTGCGTCTCACTTCAAGATCTTCTCCAGCACGCTTTCGCCCACACCTGTCCAGAAACGTCAGGACCGGGAGCATCCCACCCCAACACCCAGCCCCAATGTCGCCTCAGTCGTTGAGGTCGTCAACAAACAGGAAGGCAAGTAACCATGCCAACACCACTCGCAGATGGCAAGACGAAGGTCACCATCCTCCCCACCGCCCCCGCCGATCCCAAGGCGATCACCCTCACCGAGCTCGAAGCCGGCATTGAAGCATCATGCGCGATCATGATGTCCGACTACAACGTGGGCGCCGCAACTTCCGAGTCCGTCGACGAGAAGGCTCTCTGCCAGGAGGGCAACGCCTCCACTTGGGGTGCCAGCAACGGCACCATGGAGTTCACTCTCTTCCTCGACTACGACGACGAGAACAAGCTCGACCTCACCTCGGATAAGGGCAAGGCCTACGAGGCAGTGAAGACCAAGGGCACGGAAATCTACCTCGTGCAGCGCGAGACCTCGAAGACTTCCAAGGAAACCTGGGAGGTCGGCGACGAGTACGAATACTTCCACGGCATCGCCGACAACCCGACTCACGTCGACCGCACAGGGTACGTGAAGCGCAAGATCACGGCCGCGTTCCAGGAAATGGAACTCGAAGGTGTCGTCGCGGCCGCTGTCGGCGGCTGACCCATCCAAGACCCCAGTGGGCAGGTTCCTCCATGGCCTGCCCACTGGTCTACCCCCACATGGAGAACCCCACATCTTTCACATGGAGGAATAGATCATGGCTTTCAATCCCGACGACTTCATTGCAGGCATCAGCGCCGCGCAGACGCCTGTAACGATCTTCAAGGCCGCCGACGCGGCCGGTCATCTGCGCGCAGTCGAGGCTGATCTCGAGCTTCTGGCCGGATCCGATGACGAGCAGACCCTCGACGCCGGCGCTGAACGTGCCGAGCTGATCGAGAAGCGCGACCGACTGCAGAATGAACTGCAGGACTCCGCGGAGGAGTTTATTGTCCAGGCTCTCGAGCAGGACAGGATCGACGAGCTCACCAAGGAAGCGCGCAAGAGCGCGAAGGACCGAGCCGATCAGGCAGCCAAGGACGCTGCGGGTTATGCGCGTGAAGAGTGCAAGCGAGCCGAGATCGGCGACGGCAAAGAGATCAAGGATGCGGTTCGGCGAGCATCACTGTCAGCGTCCGAAGCTGTCATGCGCAAAGAGGCCGGCATTCACATCATCTCCCACGCGGTCGTCACCGACACCGGCGAGCGTGCCTTCACTCCCGAGCAGATGCGTGTCGTGTCCGAGAAGCTCGGGGATACGCAGATGGACAAGCTCTATAAGGCGTTCTACGACCTGACGAGCAATGACCCGGGAGAGCTCATCCCAAAATCGCGGAAGCCTGGGCCGACGGCCGAGGACTAAACGCACTCACGCAAACCCGCACGGCACGGGCATGGGGCCAACCCGTGTCCGTGCTACGCGGGGAACGTAAGCCAGGGAAGAAATGGTCGCAGAAAGACCGCTCTCTCGCCCTGGCCCTCACGCTTTACGAGGCAGACCTGTGCCAAGGGTGCGGTCAACCGATGTCGCTGTCGTCGGGCGAGCACCCGCATGACTACGAGGTGAAGAACACCCGGTGCATGGCGTGCGCGGAGATTGAGGAATTCCAGGATTCCGGCAAGGCAAAGGCACTCGACAGCGGAACTAAGACATACGTGGTCGTTGACGAGTAACTACCGCTTAAGTGCGGCAACCAAACGCACGATTAGGGCGGCGAAGGCTGAACCCACTGCCAGGAAAAGCGATGCCGCCAACGCGACCGTGAATATCACCTGGACCGCCACGTTTGATGCAGGCGGAATCGCGAAGTGACCCACGAGCAAGAGAACGAAGTAGAGGACTGCGGAACAGATCGCCACCAGAAGCAGCAGTACTGATCGCTTCTTGAGCTGGGTGTATCGACGCTCCCTGCCAGCTGGCGTCGACGCATCAGGCCGCGCTCCCGAGAAATCGGTAACCGGCTTGTACTGATATCCGTGCCTTTTCGTCCTGGCCATGGCTAGTCCTATCCATCCCGCTTGTAGTCACCAAATCATATAGGAGGCCACTGCCATGACCGAAGTTCGTAGCGTCTCCGCCCTGCTGTCGGTGAAGGTCAACCAGTACAAAGCCGACATGGCCGCAGCCGGTAAGGCTGCAGTGGACGCGGCGAACAAGACAGAGACCGCTTGGAACAAATCCACTACCGGCGCAGGGCGTGCCATGAAGGCGGCCCAGCAGTACAGCCAAGAAATGACCACTGTTGGTGCTGGACTCGCGACCTTCGGCGGTGTCGTTGTTGGGGCTCTTGGTCTAGCAACCAAGGCGACGATGTCGTGGGAGTCCGCCTGGACCGGCGTCATGAAAACGGTCGACGGGACACCACGCCAGCTTGCGGACATCCAGTCGGGCCTGCGCGATCTCGCGAAGACGCTGCCGACCACCCACGAGGAAATCGCCGCCGTCGCCGAAGCGGCCGGTCAGCTGGGCGTGAAGACCGACGATGTTGTGTCGTTCACCAAGACCATGATCGACCTCGGGGAGGCCACGAACCTTACCGCCGAAGAGGCGGCGACCTCGATCGCTCAGATCACGAACGTCATGGGCACCGCAGGCAAGGATGTCGGTCGCTTCGGCGCCACCCTCGTCGAGCTCGGCAACAACGGAGCGTCCACTGAGAAGGACATTCTCAACATGGCTCAGCGCCTGGCAGGTGCCGGCAAGCTCGCCGGAGCCACAGAGGCTGACATTCTCGCGCTGTCGAACGCGATGGCTTCTGTGGGCATCCGGGCAGAGCTCGGTGGTGGCGTGATGACGCGTGTCATGAACCGCATGTATGCCGACGTGAAGAACGGCGGCGAGGGACTGGAAGAGCTGGCCCGCGTCTCCGGTGTCACATCCAAGCAGTTCGCGCAGGCCTACGAAGAGGATCCCGTCCGGGCTGTCGCGATGCTCACCGACGGACTCAATGGGGTCAAGGAAGGCGGCGGAAACGTCGTCGAGACCATGAAAGAACTCGGCATCAAGGGCACCGAGGAAACGCAGGTCATGCTCCAGCTCGCTGGCGCTGGTGACCTTCTCACCGAGTCCCTGGACATGGGCAAGTCCGCCTGGGAAGAGAACACTGCCCTCATCCAGGAAGCCTCCAAGCGATACGAGACCGCCGAGTCTCGAATCAAGATCGCGGGCAATCAGATCAAGGACACCGCGATCACTCTCGGCGGCACCTTCGCCCCTGCGGTCGCCGGTGTCGTTGAAGGGGTCGGCAATCTCGTCGGCATCGTCGGGCAGGCACCAGAGCCAATGATCAAGCTCGGCGGAGCAATCGCCGGCGTAGTAGGCGTGACCTCCCTCGCCGCAGGTGGCTTCCTTCTCCTCGCCCCGCGGGTCGTCGACACGATCGACGCAGTGAACACTCTGCGCACGAAGTCGGAGGCGCTGGACAAGGTTCTCTCACTGCCGGGCGCATCGAAGGCAAAAGGTGTCATTGGTGGAGTCACCAAGGCGGCCGTTGCCGCTACGGGCGCTGTCACTGCCCTGATCGCGGCAGGTGCGGTGGCCGACATGTTTGCGGGCAATGTGAAGAGCACGCAGGAACTGACGAACGCGCTCATCCAGCTTGACGACCAGAACAGCCTGAGCGTGGCATCCCTAGACCAGCTGTTCGAAGTGACCGGATCTGGCGCCGCGCATATTAACGGATTCGGCGACGCCCTGGACGTTATCAACCAGAACGGGTTCCTCGGGTTCCTCGACAACGCCGGATCGATGTTTGGCATTTTCGATTCGAGTGCCGAACTTGCGAAGGACTCCATGGAAGCCATGGACCAGTCACTGAGCTCGATGATGTCCGCAGGCAACATGGACATGCTCGAATCAAACTTCCGGGCGGCCGCAGAGTCGGCCAAGGAATTCGACTACTCCGCTGGTGATGTGATCGCCAGCATGCCTACCCTTCAGGGCCAGCTCATCGAGCAAGCAAAGGCCATGGGATACGCGACAGATAATGCCACCCTGGCAAAAATCGCACTGGGTGAACTCCCTGTCAACGCGAGTGCGGCCGCCGGTGCCGTCCAAGGTGTGGGCAGCGCGGCCGGCGAGGCGTCGGACTCACTGTCGGACATGCTCGATGGTCTTGTGGCCCTCGGTCTGGCAAATCTGGACGAACGCGAAGCGATGCGGCAGTACGAAGCCGCAATCGACTCGGTCACCGAATCCATCAAAGAGAACGGCACCAGTCTCGACATCACCACCGAGAAGGGCCGAAACAACCAGGACGCCCTGGACGGTATTGCCAGCGAGGGAATTGCCGCAGCACAGGCCATGGCCGAACACGGTAGATCTCAGGAGGATGTCCAGGGGCAGTTGCAGAACACCTACGACGACTTGGTTGCCGCGGGTAAGCAGTTCGGTGTTGGTGGCGACAAGGCCAAGAAGATGGCTCGGGAAATCCTTGAGATTCCGCCCGGTGTCAGCGTGAAGTCGTGGATGGACGATGCCGCCAAGAAGGAGGCGAGGGCGACAAAGAAGGCAGTCGACGATATCGACAAGGACGTTCAAATCAACGTCCACTTCAACGTCACTGAGCCGAAGAACGGCATCAAGAACATGCCGGAGAACCTACTTAACCCGAACAGGAACCGAAGCAAAACACCTGGAAGCCTGAACCAGTGGGGACCAAAGTTCCACGGCGGCATCGACCTGATGCCCATGGCGGCCGGTGGTGTTCACTCGAACATTGCTGAGATGGTCAAGCCGAATACGTGGCGTGTTGTCGGCGACCGCATGGACGTCGACGAGGCATTCATTCCTCTCGATGGGTCGAAGCGGTCATGGAAAATCATGGTGGAAGCGCTCACCCGTATGCCTGGAATGATCCCCATGGCCAAGGGCGGAATTGCATCGGCTCAGTCCACGGTCGGCTCGGCCGAGGACCGTCTGAAAGCGGCTCGGCGTGCGAAACAGGACGCGAAATCGAAGTTCGCGAAAGCGACTGCGACTCGTCGCGTCCGTACTGCTGAGGACGAGTTGGCGGCAGCAAAGAAATCGCTCAAGGCTGCGAAGGAGAAAGCCAAGGACGACGAGCGTGCAGCCAAGGAAGCGAAGCGCATAGCCGACCAGAAGGCCAAGGAGGAGAAGGAACGCCGAGCACGTGTCGGCGAACTGCAGGGAGACCTCCGCACCGATGTGCGCCGCGGCAACATTCGCGACCAGGTCACCGGTGGGCTCAGCGGCGGGTACTCCGCTGTTGATCGCCTGTTTGATCTAGGCGGGAATCAGGACCTGTCAAAGGGCTCACGCTCACGAGCCACATCGTCGGCACGGACGTTCGAAGCGAACCTCAAAGCCCTGTATTCGCAGGCTGAGAAGATCGACGCCAAACTCAAGAAGGCCCAGGATAAGGCCACCGAACTCAAGGGCATCAAGGACTCGGTTGCCTCGAGTCTCCTCGGTGGCCGAGATCTCGATGTGGGAACGTACCAGACTCGTGAGAACGGGCAGTGGTCGTCGTACTCCAATCTGGGCCAGGCAGCGAAGTCCATGACCATGGACGTCGGAGCGATGAAGGCGTTCGCGGGGAAGCTGAAAAAGCTCACCGAACTGGGCATTCCCGGATCCATCATCCAGGAAATCGCCCAGGCTGGTGTGGCCGAGGGTTCCAACATGGCCGACAGCTTCATTGACGCCACGAGTGCTGAACGCAAGTCCTATCTGGGTGCTTGGTCCGATTACGAGAAGTACGCGAACCAGGCCGGCCAGTACGTCACCGAAGGATTCCACAAAGGCGGAGCTGCTGCCGCTGACGGTGTGGTGAAGGGTCTCGAAGGCAAGCAGAAGAACGTTGAGTCCGCGATCGCCAACCTGGCGAAGGTCATGGAGTCCACGTTCAAGTCTGTCCTGGGTATCCACTCGCCGTCGCGTGTCATGTCTGAGCTCGGTGGGTTCACTGCTGAGGGTCTCGTGCAGGGCATGCTCGGCGGGGTCACTGACGTGCAGTCAGCGGCATCCATGTTGGGTGCTGCGGCTGTGCCGAACATGATGGCTTTTCAGCCTGCAGACATGTCGATGGATGTGACCGCCAACCCGGTGGTCGCCGACGATGAGGGTCTGGCAGGTCTTGCAATGCAGGACATGTCGACCACCACGCTCGACGCCATGAGCCAGATGCAAGAGGCCGTGGCACTCGGCTGGGAATCGATGCTTCTGAACACGCAGACCGCGCAGGCGGGCATGCTGCTGGACACACAGTTGAACCAGACGGGAATGCTCACCACCACACAGGCCGCAAACGCGGGGAAACTGCTGGACACGCAAACACAACAGGCAGCAATGCTTCTGAACACTAAGACGCAGAACGCGGCCATGCTGTTGAACACGCAGACCCAGCAGGAAGCAATGCGGTCGACTGTGGCGTCGAAGCAAGCCGGGCAGTTGACGGCATCGACTGAGCAGCAGGAACTCATGCGGCTCATGCTCATCGACAAGCAAGGTTCGATGAAGAAGAAGTCCGAAGAAGACTTCGAATCGTTGAAGAAGACCACAGGCGGCAAGTTCGGTGACATGCGTCGGGCAACCGACGGCACCATGTCGGACATTTACGACGACTACGACATCCGTTTGGGCAGTCTGAAAGGGCTGAATAAGCGTGGTTTCGAGTCGATCTTGTCCACATCGAACACGAACATGGAAGGTGTTCGTGACGGCATCGATGCCCAGATGCGGGACGCAAAGCCCGAACTGGGTAGTCGTCTGAATAGTCTGATTGGGGTTCTGGGTAAGTTCACTTCATCGGTGAACAAGGCGTTCGGTGATGTTGGCGTGAAGCTGGCTGCCCCGAAGTCGTTGAAGTTCGAATCCGGTGGTGTGATGCCCGGGTACTCGCCGGGCCGTGATATCCACCAGTTCCGTTCACCCACAGCAGGGGATCTGTACCTCTCCGGCGGTGAGGCGATCATGCGGCCGGAGTGGACGCGTGCCATGGGTGGCGAAGCCGGTGTGAAGGCTCAGAACGATGCTGCTCGTCAGGGTCGTCTCGATGACCTGTTGCACGCTCAGTCCAACGCATTCGCATCAGGTGGGGTCTTCGGTCCCGTGCCTGGTGTTAACGCATTCGCTGATTCTGGTGTGTGGCGGAATCTGTGGGCGATCACGAAGGAGAAGTTCCCGAACGCAACATTGAACTCCGCCTACCGTGGCGGGTCGATCACGGCATCGGGGAACAGGTCGCACCACTCACGCGGTAACGCGATCGATACGTCACCGTCGATGGACATCTTCAACTTCTGGCGCAACACCTACGGTGCAGACCTGGCGGAACTGATCTACTCGCCCGCGAATGGGAAGCAGATCAAGAACGGTCAGAACTACATGTACACCGGCGCCGTCCGGGGCATGCACTACAACCACGTCCACATCGCGGCAGTGAAAGCGCTGTCCGAAGCGTTGGCAGGAGGACTGCCAGGTATGGGCGGCGAAATGTCTCACCCGTTCCTCGATCGTGCTGGTGCGAAGCCTGGTGACAACATGGCCAAGTCCTATGAGGCGGCGGCTAAGAAGCTCACTGAGCAGATCTACGCCAAGCACGCGAAGATGCTCCCTGATGGCATTGGTGGGCAACTCGGCAAGGGCATCATGTCCCAAGCCTCCGAGGGGCTCATCGGCAAGGCGAAGGACTACGGGAAGAACGCCGGTACGGCGGACTTCTCAAATGTCGCCAACGGGCCTATCAAGTCGATGGCCAAGCAGATGCTCGAGCAGATGGGCATGGGGGACCAGTTCGGTGACCTCAACTGGCTCCTCACAAGAGAGTCGCGATGGAACCCGAACGCCCAGAATCCAACGTCGACGGCCTACGGACTGTTCCAGTTCCTCAACTCAACATGGGGATCTGTCGGTGGCTCGAAGACCTCGGACCCGAAGATGCAGCTCGAGTACGGCCTCAAGTACATCAAGCAGCGCTACGGCGACGTTCAGGGCGCCCGGTCGTTCTGGGAACGCAACCACTGGTACGAGCAGGGCACCCAGTCCGCGAAGTCCGGGTGGGCTGTCGTGGGGGAGAACGGGCCCGAGCTCGTCAACCTCTCCGGCGGCGAGCAGATCCACAACGCCGCCGAGTCCCGGAAGCTACTGGCCGAGAACCGGACGTTCATCCCGAACACGGGCAGACCGTCGTTCGACCAGTCAGCGTTCACCAACGCTGTCGCCGGCGCCATCCAGGCCAACGAGATCAACCCCAACGACCTGGCCGACGCACTCTCGAAAATGCGAATCACGTTCAACGCAGACGGGCAGCAGTTCACCGGCGCCGTCACCGCAGTCGTCGGTGCTGGCTACGACCAGTCCAGGTCTCGCCTGTCGAAGTCATCTCAGAAGATCGGAGCACGCTAAATGGAACTCCACAACGGTGAGTTCGCGATCAATGGGTACAGGTTCGGGTGTGGGCACAACGCCAACGTGTCCACTCTCAACGCCACCGGTATCAGGTGGCGGGTGCAGGATCAGCCGAACCCGGTCGGGGACAACATCCTCGTCGGGCGGGATTTCATGGACCCTCAGCCCATCAAGTTCGGCATGTTCTTCCGAGGCGACACGGCTGAGGAAACGGCCCAGGTTGCGGCGGAATTCGCCAACGCCTGGGCCGCTGCCCGCGACCGGAAACCGGGCGAAGAGTCTGTCCTCGAGATCGGTGTTCACGGTCACACGGTTCGCGCCTATGGCCGGCCCCGAGACCTCGACATCGACGATTCGGAGATCTTCGCCCGCAAGCACGCCGACGGCACCGCCGTCTTCGACCGTGTTGACGGACTGTTCTACGGCGACCCCGACACCGGCGGGGGAGGGCAGGTGACTCTGTCCATCACCCCGCCGCAGTCGGCCGGCATCAAATCACCGATGCGATCACCGATCGTCACGCTCAAAGGCGGTATCAGGCAGGGCATCGTCACCAGTCCCGGCCTGAGAGCCACCAAGGACGTGACGATCACCATCCACGGCACCGTCAACCGACCAATAGTCGCGGGCGCCGGCTGGGAAATCGAATTAGGCACGAACCTTGCCTACGACAGATTCGTAGTCATCGACGCACGCGCCAAGACAGCCACCCGAGACGACGGCGTGAGCCTCGCCGGGAAGCTCACCCGCAAGTCCCGCCTTGATCAAATCCAAGTCCCCGCAGGGGCATCAGAATTCACATTCCGTGGCACATCACCCGATGGATCCGCCACGGCAACTATCCGTTGGGGTTCCGCCCACACAAGCCTAGGAGCATGATTATGGCCCTTTACCCAGTCCCATGGTTCACTACCGGCGGTATCGAAGGTGAAGGCGGCGCTGAAAACTACGGTGAGCTGGCGCGAGCGGCGACCTATGCAGGCACTATGGCAGCAACTGGAATTATTGAGCCCTCCGACTTTCGGGTCACTGCATTGCCAACTCCCGGGGCTGCCGTTCGAGTACACGAGGGTTCGGGGGTCATCAAGTCGACTTATCCGGGTGTGTTTGGACAATCGTATGTGGTTCAGGAGGATTCCTATACGGATGTCCCTGTTGCCCCCACCGGGTCATCTGGCGGGGCAACGAAGTACGTGTACCTGCTCATCGAAGACACCCAATTTACGGGGCAACCGCCCGCTTCAGTAGAGGACGGTCCGTACAACTCGTACCACGTGACTACGACGTTGCCACAGTTCCAACCGTACTTGTTGCTGGCGCAAATCGACCAGCCTGCGTCGCGGGCTGACATCCAGCCCGGCATGATTAAGGACCTGCGGGAAGTTGCGAACCCGATTGTTGGCCAGTTCACGTTTGCGCGTCCCCGCATTTCGGAAGATGACGGCGCGCAGATCAAGCTCACTAACCGGCTCACAGTTGACGGTGTGGGCCCATATTGGGGTGAGTTCTTCCCCGGCGGCGCGGGCGTCCCGAACGAAACTCGGCGGATGATCCCCAGCCGGGCCACGCACATGTCGATCCGTGCGGATTGGATGGGGATCAGTGTCGCCGGTGGTGTGAACTCGCATGGTCGTTACTGGATCGAATTCGGGGACCAGTACAAGGCACACGGCTGGCCAGGTGGGCGGCAGTACGAGTTCTATACGCAACAGTTCGGGTTCGATACGACGGGAGCCGGGTCGAACTACAAAGAGTCATGGCCGCTTATGGATCAGGTGTATATCCCGAAGAAGTTGCGCGGCAAAGAAGTGACGTTTGTTTTTAAAGCCGGGCTGAATGCCAGTGCGTCTACGGCAGGCATAACGATGGCAGCTTTGGGCGGCCTGGGAATGCATGTGGTGTTTTCCATGGCACCGCTTGACCAAGACATTATCTAAGGAGCCTCATGTCTGAGTGGCGTTACATCGCGAGCAGGTTGAACGGTGACGGTACTGAGACGTTCCTGGACTGGAATCTTCCCCTCTCTGACGTGTCCGTGCAGGAGTCCCTGTCCGGGCACGGGGGATTGGACGCGAAGATCACCCCCGAGATTGCGACCTTGAAAGACGACGACGGTAAACCGATCTTTGTTCCCTGGTCGACAGCGATCTATGCGGAAGCGTCCGGGCAGATTCGTGGCGCCGGCATTGTCACCCAGAACCCCATGAATGGGCCCGAACTCGTCTTGGACGGTATCGGTTTCTCCGGGTATTGGGAGGGGCAGCCGTGGCTCGGGGAGGACAGGTACGACACTGCCGACCCGCTGGTCATCGACCGGTACATCATCGAAGAGTTCCAGCGGAAGCCGTTCAACCTCGGCCTGGTTCCCGCTGGGGCGAAGGAGTCTCAACGTGTGCAGTTGTCGGAGACGGTGACGGGAAAGAAGGAACTGTACTATCTCGCGTACTGGCAGACTCTCGACCTGGACAAGGAACGCACGCAACTCGCTGAGATCGGCGGGTACGAGTGGGCAGTCAATCATCGGTGGGCGGATGGTGACCAGGACCGTATCATCCACGAGATCGAGTACGGATACCCGAAACTCGGGTCACGCCGCACCGACTTGAGGTTCGTCGTGGGGGAGAACATTCCCGACAACATTCCCGTCACGGATGACGGTGACGAATACGCCTCACATGTTCTCGTCCTCGGATCCGGTCAGGGCCGAAAGATGGTGCGGGCTGAAGATTCGAAACCCACGAAGCGCCTCGGCCGGTGGAAAGTCGTTTCCGATAAGTCGATCGGCAAGGACAAAGTTGCGAAGACCCGTGTCGCCTCGGAGCTGAAAGCCCTGTCTGGCGAACTCGACATCACTGAGATTGAGGTGTGGGACCATCCCAATGCGCCGGTGGGCACCTATCACGCCGGTGACGAAGTCCTCATCCAGTCCGGTGTCGGCTGGGCCGACTTCGGCGACTTGTGGGTGCGCATTCTCGGCATCATCCATCACCCGGAAAAGAACAATTCCACGTTGCAGATCCGCAGATCGGAGAAGATCACATGAGCTTGTACTCACGTCTGGACCGTCTTGCTGCGGACCATGACCGCTTGGAACGCAAATTCAATGCGCTCGCCAACTCTCCGCAAGCTCAGCGCACGTCCATTGAGGCCGGCACCATGGACGTCAACGATGAAGATGGCAACCTCATTAGCACCATTGGGTTCCAAGAAGACGGTTCCGGGGCCACTCGATTCTTCGACGGCCCGATTCCGCCTGTTCCTGCCGGCTTCACTGCTCTCGCGGATGGTCCTCTGATTCAGGGCACCTGGGACGGCACGTTCCAGGATGGTGCGCCAGCGACCTACGATCTGGCCTATCTCGAGTTCGCGGCCACTTTGGTCGAGGATTCCGGCGCCGTCTCGTTCGCGACCATCAACGCGAAGGAGGGCGCGTCTGCCACGGTCGTGGCGAACCAGACCGGGCAGTGGGCTGTGGCTGTTCGGTCGGTGTCGCAGGCGGGTAAGAAGTCAGAGTTCTTCTCAGCTGGCACGGTCGAGGTGAAAGTCACTGACCTGTCGGGTGCGATCGAGGCCGTGCAGGACAGTGCTAACGGGAAAAACAAGATCACCTGGTCACTGCGACCGCCGACTGCAGACGAACCGGGGATTGTCGGCGATACATGGTGGGTAAACGAGTTCCGTACGCGTGAGAACGGCGACGAGTATCTGGCGATCATCGCCCAATACCAGTACCAAGCAGACGGGTGGGTCCAGGTTGAAATGGCCCACGAGGTAATTGCTTCCGTCGATTTGGGCACCGCCACAGTCGGCGAGCTCGACGGTATCCTGATCAAAGCCGAGACCATCTCTGGCCGAAGCCTCGAAGCTGACGCGCTCAACTTCAAAGCAGCCCGCGGCCTCCTCCTCGAATCACCCGTCATCCGTGTCGGCAACGCAGTCGAAATCACCGAGGACTACGGGATCCGCCAGTTCGGGCCTGACGGTGCGCTAAACATCAGCCTCCCCTCAGACGGTTCACCAGCATCGTTTGCAGGTGATGTGCGAGCCAAATCATTGACCGCCACTGGACGTATGGCAATCGAAGGCCCGGCAGTGGTTGCTTCCGGTGGGCAGATGCAGCTCGAATCGGGTGTGACCCCACCAGCGACTCCACCGAACGTGTCGTCGTATGTGAAGCGCACACAGTTCCCGCCTCTATCCGAGACGGAGAACGCTGTCGGTCTGGCGTTCGATGGAACATATTTCTGGCGTGCCGTGGACAACTCGGTGACCGGTGCCCAGGACCGGATGGAGCGCATCGACGCTGCAGGGAATCTCGTGTCGTCGTTCGACCACTATTTCTGGGTGCGCAACGGCATCACCGTCATCGGGGATGAAATCTTTGCGCTCGGCATCGAAGAGGACGATCTGCGGGACAAGTCGAAACGGTTCATTTACGTCTACGATTTCGCGGGCACGCTGAAACGCAGATGGGAGTACGCCGCCTACGGTTCCGGTACTTACCAGCCAGCGATCGGCACTGACGGCACGTACGTGTTCGTTGCTCAGTGCTGGGCCACAGGTGAAGTCTCCTGGCGGAAATACGACAAGACGACAGGGGCGGGCCAAGCTCGCTATGACGCTACAGCAAAAATCAATCGAGATGTCATAGCTTTCAGTATCGGCACGTTCGACTTCGAAGCGAGCACAGCAATCCTCACGGGCGCCGTCGATAGCGGGGCAACCAACGTCTTTAATCCCACAACGGGAGAAGCAGCTGAGTCGGCTGGCTGGTTCGCAGGCGACAAGGAAGAAGTGCGTGGCACTGTGTGGGCCAACGGCAGGTTCCACCACCTGTCGACCTCCGGCAATCTCATCACAATGTCGACCACAAAGTACCCGAACGGTGCTCCCGGTCCCGAAACGAACGACTGGTGGGCGGTGTACACGTGGAGTGACGGTGTGAACGAGACAACGATCAGCGCACCGAGACAATTCACCTGGTCCCGCAGGTCAGGAATCAAACTCTCACCCGGAGACATGCCAGCAGGAGTTACCTCGGTGCGCGTGTATGTTGCACGTGAACCATCGGAACCGATAGACACTGACTATGGTCTGGTGCCGGTGTCCGCCGAAGGCGGTTCTCTCATCGTCCAGGACTTCGCCACGCTCGGGGCTGCGCCTCCCGTATCAAATTCGTTCCCAAACTCAACACCTGGAATCGTCCGCTCCGCCCTTGGCAACATCGAATTCAGGGGTGACGGATCAGGACGAATGGGTCCACTCGTATTCCACGCAGACGGCACAATGTCATCGACTGCCGTTCCCGCATGGATTCCAGTCACTACGTTCGCGACCGGGTACGGGCCGCAAACGTGGGGGTTCACGCCTGCCTACCGGATCTGGCCGGATGAGAAAGTCGAATGGCGCGGGGTGGTCCGGGTCAGCGGAACACCACCAGAAGCTAACGACATGAGGCTGGGGACTGCAGACCTGTTCACGGTTCCATTTGCCGCACGGCCTGCCCAAGCCGTCAACTGCCCTGCAGCATCAACGTCTGGGACCAATCTGCGGCGCGTCGAATTCTCGTCTGCCGGTTCGCCGACAATGTTTCGTGTCTACCACAGCCAGTCCGGCGGGGCGTGGGTGTCCCTCGAAGGCATCTACTACTACAAATCGTGAGGTCACTATGGGAACAGTAGAATCGGTGTCATGCGTAAACGAGTGGTGGTCATCGTTCTGGCTGTGGTTGCGGTGACGGCACTACTCGCAAGCGTGCTCAGCGTCGCCACGAAAGGTGAAGAGACAAACGCCCTCACCCGAGTCGAGTACCCGGCGGTGGCAGCGCACAGGTGTGGGTCAGCGCTCTACGCAGAGTGCACCCTGGCCGGGGCGAAAGCCGTCAACGACGAAGACCCGAAGGTAATCCTCGAGTTCGACGTCCAGCAGCTCAAGGACGGGACGTTCGTCGTCATCCACGACGACACCATCGACCGGATCGCTGCCGATGGGAAGACTGGGAAAGTCTCGGACATGACCACCGCGCAGTGGAAGCAGCTGCGCATCAAATCCCCGAACGGTGGCGACCCGGCGCCGGCCACGTTTCTCTCAGACATGCTCGACGAGTTCGGCGGAACTGACACGGTGATGATGATCGAGTTGAAAGCACCCAACGTCGACAAGTTCGTCGAAATACTTTGGCCCTACCGCGGCGAGGTGATCACTCAGTCGTTTGACGATCAGATCACGAGTCGTCTCGCTCGATCCGGGATGAACACCATTCAGCTTGTGAGTGGAACTAGCACGCCCACCATTGTTGACGGTGTCACTGCGGTCGGCATGCATATGGACAGGTTGAACGAGACCACGGCGAAACGCATCACTGACACAGGTGTGAAGCTGTGGACGTGGGGAGCGAACCTGAGAATCAACGCCCCCACCTATTTGGGCCTCGGTGTTGACGGGTTCCTCGTCGACGACCCGAGGCGGTAACTACACTGCCCGATCCCAACTCATTGACCGCACTCCGTTCCGGGGTGCGGTTTTCTATACCCAAAAGCAGGGAGGACATCACGTGTGGACATCCCATCGTTCCTCGCCACCTACGGCGGTCCCGGCGGCCTCGCAATCGCAGCAGTGTGGTGGGCGATCTCTGACCGGAAATTCAGTGCCGAACGCCGCGCTGAACTGCGCGAAGACATTGACCGGGAACAGAATGACAACAAGGAATTGCGTGCAGAACTCGCAGACGAACGCGCCAAGGTCGCAGCACTCGAGGCAGAGAATCGTCTCCTGCGGCTCAGGGGAGGCGATGACAGATGAGAAATAGGCACGACGACCGCCGGGACCGAGAGTTTCCGCCACGCTGGTCTATTGCCCTCGGCATGGTTCTCGTCATCGGCTGTCTGATTTGGACCGTGTGGTCGATCTCGTCATCCAAACAGGAAGCGGACGACGCGGCGAGCAACGCGAATGCTCTCGCAGATCAAGTTGCCGAGGCGTGTTCTAACGGTGAGGTGAAGGTCAACGGCCGCAACATCTGCACGAAGGCCGACCAGGTGAAGAAGAACGTGAAGGAGTCAGCCCAGGCCGGCCCCCTTGGACCTCCCGGACCGACTGGGCCGAAGGGCGAACCGGGGCCGAGCTCAACCATTCCCGGGCCTGCTGGCAAACCCGGGAGTGATGGTGAGAACTCAAACGTTCCCGGTCCTGCCGGTCAGCCGGGTGAAGACTCCAAGGTCCCAGGCCCTGCCGGCGAGCCAGGCTCACCAGGCGAAGACGGCAAATCCGTTCCCGGGCCAGCAGGATCCAAAGGAGACAAAGGGGCACCAGGAGAATCCGTTGTCGGCCCACCAGGACCACCCGGACCAAAAGGCGAACCCGGCAGCAAAGGTGACCCCGGATCTGCAGGAGAGAAGGGCAGCGCTGGCCGAGGCATTTCCGACGTCACCTGCACCTCGAACGGCGACTGGCTGTTCGAGTTCACGGACGGCACCACCGTCACCGTGACCGGGCCATGCAGAGCCACTCAGCCCACCCCGACGACTTCAGCATCGAACGCACCCATGGCGGTACCGTAGTTGCGGGTCTAGTCGTCGTCTCGCGGAACGGAGCGGACCTTCATCCCGACCCCTCTGCCGAGGCCAACTCGTTCGCCAGCTCCGGTCCAAGCTTCTGCGGCAATACTGGCCAATACCGCGGCGGCAGTCTCATCGTCAGTCACCCGAAGCGTGTGCGGGGAGTATGAGCGCAATTTCTCCAAGTCCGTCACCTCAATCTCGACGGTGATTTGCGCCCTGACCATGTGCCGTTCTTCATCGTCCATCCTCAAACCCTAGACAACAACGCCCCAGAACTGAACACCATCAGCCCCGACAGGACACTCCTGCCGGGGTTTCGTCATTCACGAACGGAGAAACATCATGGCCACTTGGCTCTCAGGCGTTAAGCGCCAATCCTGGGGACGCGACGGCGGAAGCTTCACCGCCAGCCCCGACAAGATCCTCCTGCACTCCACCGAGACGGGCAGCTTCCCCGGCTACGGTGGCGGAGCATCCGCTCCCCATTTCACGATTGACCTTGAAAACGGTGAGGTCCGTCAGCATTCCCCGATGAACCGGGCCGCTCGTGCACTGCGCAACGCGTCCGGTGGCGTGCAGACCAACCGCGACGGTGTGATACAGATCGAGATCATCGGCACTTGCGATGCGTCGTTCTCCCGCAAGTACGGCTACCAGTACCTTCCCGACATGTCCGATGCCATGGCGAGCCGGCTCAAGTGGCTGCTTGAGAAGATCCACGACGCGACGGGTATCCCGCTCAAGACTTCCGTGGCGTGGAAGGCGTACCCGAGCTCCTACGGCAATAGCAGCGTCCGCATGTCGGGCAGCGAATGGACCCGGTACAAGGGCATTCTCGGCCACCAGCATGCTCCGGAGAACACTCACGGCGACCCCGGCGACCTGCCGATGAAGCGCATTCTCGGCGCCGATGCCGTCAAGGGTGGCGGTTCGTCCGGTGGAGGGTCCGATTACACCGTCGTCGGCCCCGACGCCCCGCTCGGTCTGTACGACAGAGACGGAGACGGTCGCACCCGAGTCAAAGACTGGCAGACGGATGCGCTCGGCTACGACGAGAAGAAGGCAGACGGCTACTTCGGCCCCACCACCGAGGCCGACACAAAGGATCTGCAGAAGCAGATCGGCGTGAAGGCAGACGGACTCGTCGGCGAAGACACCGTGGCCGCATGGGAGAAGGCCGGTAAGCCGAAGCTCAACAAGTCGGCCAAGCCAAAGCCGGAACCGTCCAAGCCCTCGAAGCCGAAGGTCGACAAGCTCACGGTTGACGGTAAGTGGGGAGAGTCCACCACACGTCGTGTCCAGGAAGAGCTCGGAACACCAGTCGACGGCCAGGTCAGTTTCCAGCCGATCGCGTACAAGTCCGACAACCCGGGCCTGCTGTCCGGGTGGGAGTGGACGAAGAACCCGCGCTCGTCCAACGTCATCGAGGCTCTGCAGGGAAAGCTCGGCGTCGATGATGACGGACGCATCGGTCCGAACACGATCAAGGCCCTGCAGCGCAAGCTCGGCACCGGTGCGGACGGCAAGGTGTCGAATCCGTCCGCAATGGTCAAGCAGCTACAGCGCAACCTCAACGCCGGGAAACTCTGGTAACCGAACGAAAGAGAGAACACCATGGACACCAAACCATCGAAGAAGACCAGCCTCGAAGTACTGGCCGGCGCACTCGTGACAGTCCTTATCTGGGTCGCCGCCGAGAACGGACTCAAAATTCCCGAGTACATCGGAGCCGCGGTCGTCACACTTACCGTCGGTGCCCTCGCGTACTTCGTCCCAGCCAAGTCCGGCAAGTACGTCAAACCCGATGACACGCCAGTCGCCGCCGACTACGAGCCGAAGCACTGACCGCGGACACACAATGGCCCCGGCCCACCATCACGGTGCGGTCGGGGTCATTCGTCGTTGGCTCGTTGGTCGACGCAGCAGCCGAATTGATCGTCCCAGACGGGAACCGAACTTCATACTTTCATGCGATGTGTGAACCACAACGCGCATGCGACGCTGTGACGACACCCGCATCTATGAAAGGCTCCTCTATGAATACGTTGAAGCGAGTGCTTGGCACTCTTGTTGCCTCCCTGTTTATCCTCTCGCTAGCGTTGGTCGCGGGCGCGACTGCATCATCAGCGGTCGAGCCAAATAACATCGACCGAGAGGCTCTGAATGAATTGAGCCAGCAAATGGAAGAGCTTAAGAAGGCAGGAGAGTTCGACGGCGAAACTTCTGCGGAGGCTCTAATTCGTGACAACGCAGGAGCCGAGTCCGGGATAAGTGCGTATGCGAAGCCGAATGGTTGCTCAGTGCCCAAGGGACTCAAGGGGTACAAGCCTTGGAATAAACTGTTCAAGCCAGCTTGTGACAACCATGACCGCTGCTACAGCAAGGGGTCGAAGAAGGACAGGAAGACCTGCGACAATGAGTTCCGCACGGCTATGACTAAAATCTGTATCGCCAAGAAGAAGAAGGGTTCGGCGCGGGTTAACTGCTTTTCAAAAGCTGCGATGTACTCGACTTTCGTGCGAACATTCGGCAAGGGACATTACAAAGGTTCGGGGAAGAATAACTGACTATGAAATCGATCATTGCGAAGATCCTGTTCTGGGCCCTGGTAGCTCTCTCTGTTCTGTCAGTAGGGCTTAGCATCGCCGCGACCGTGACTTACCTCAGTACGGAAGACGGGTGGATTTTGCAATCGATGGTGGTCTTTGTCTCGTGGGTCTTTTGTGCAGCTCTAGTCGGATCGACCTTAATCTGGTGTGCGGTCATCTACTCGAGGCGTAGGCACAGCTAGTTTGTGGCCGGATTCGGCTACGCCTCACCACTTGACGGCTACGAACCGAAGCACTGATATAGACAGAATTTAGGCCCCCGTCGCAGGACGCGGTGGGGGCCTTGTCGTCGTTTCCGGACATTTACTAAGCGCCCAAGTCCATGTGTTTGAGTGCAATCGGGCACGTGACGTGTACTTTCAACCAACTCTTTCGAGCTGTAGCGATAGCCCGATTTACGAGTTCTCTGCAGTGAATGTCAGCGTCGTCAGATTCGAGCGATTCGCAGTGGAAGAAATGGAACTCATTCTCGAACGAGTCGAATGTGTAGTGCAGCGAAGCCACGAGTTTTCCAGCCAAATGCAGGTCAAACTTCGAATCGGCAGTGTTATTGAGGAGCGTATACAACTCGAATCTCTCTCGGGCAGATACAAACGATTAGTTTGAGTTACTCTAGGCCAGATACTGCCCGTCCTAAAGTTCGTCAGAGCCGCGAGGCGCAGGAGGCAGACCGTCGTTGCCTAGTGAAGTGCCTGCGTGAGCACCTGTTTTTCTCCTAAGTGGGTCTCCCATGTGACTCGTAGCTCGCCCGAGCGTCGTTGGGCTGGCGGGGCGAGTTCGAATTGGATGTCTTGGTTCGGCTGCAGTTCTGGAACATTGATGTCCTTGAACACGTCACCGGTGATCGCAACGTGATATATGACAGCGTTCTCGTCATTGCGGAGAGTGCATTCGTCTTGACTGTTCTGGGTCAGTTCCATGATTCGCCTCCTGCAATTAGGTAGTTCACCGACTATAGCGATAGCACCTGGGCCGTTCTTGTCAATGCCAGATATCGTTTGGCCGGCGCAGTCGGCCATCACGGTGGGGGACGGGGCTGACTCGTCGTTTTCGAACATCTGTTTCGAAGCCATCCTTGGCAGTCAATGAGAAAACGACAACATTAGTTTCGAACAGATTTGAGTGGCGTATGTTACAAAGTGCAACTGCACGTACAACCTAGATTGTCGGTGATCAGAATGAAAGCCAACTCAGCACGATCGAAGTTGCCAATGAAACGCGTGATCACGGCCGCCGCTGCAGCAACACTTCTCGCAGCACCGGTCACTGTCATGGCAGAAGCACCAGCATCAGCGAAAGCGGCATGCAAAGCACCCACTATCTCACGTGACGGCATGGACACGCTGATCACAACCAGTTGTCAAGGTACCGGGCAAGTGACGTTAACCTACAAGTTCGGCAAGTCCCACCAATGGACATGGTACGAGCGTGGTGGCAACAAACAATTCCGCGTTGGTGGAGCCATGGGATTCGGAAAGGCAGAGTTCAGCTATGCGTAGACCAATACGAAAAATCGCTGCTACGGCCTCGACAGGTTTGCTCGTCGCTGCGGGTCTTATGCTGGGAGGCTCCCCAGCTTCGGCGGCGAACATTACCTGTAACAATGTGTCCGACTCGAAGAATCACACCTACATCACTCACTGGTGTACAGGGACTGGAACACTTACCTATTCACGCGACTGCTTCATAGGTAAAGATGCGGTTGCTACATACAAGTTCACCGGCCCGAAAGAGCATGTCCGTCTCACCCTGGACTGCGGGTGGAGGAAAAACGGGACAAATGTGACATACACGGTCAGCTGATGCTTATCGCGCTGCGGCCCCGGCCCGCCACTAGAGCGGAGTCGGGGCCGTTTCGTCGTCTCTATTTGATCCCGAACGGATCCCCAGAGCGCTGCCCATAGTCGCGCACGAACCCTGCAACCCCCGTGTATGACCGACCCAGCATCTCAGCACGCTCCGCAATCGACAGGTCCGTGCGTGTATATGCCACCGCTGCGTCGTCGCGAGTCCATGGCTTCCAGATATTCGGAGCCAACGAACGCCCATGTTTACCAACAGCCGGCCGCACACCCCACTCACGAAACCATTTCCCCAACGTGGACTCGTTGACACCTACCGAGACCGCAATGTCGGCAATGGACTCGCCCGCCTCACGCCGCTCAGTCACCTCGTAGCGCACCCGCTCCTTCGTCTCCCGCGTCGTATAGTGCCGCGTATCGTTCGGGCCGAGCCCACGCTGGTATCGCCCATAACAACGCATGCACAGGCCACGCGCCACCGCGGCCCGGTCACACCACACAACAGCACAGTTGCTCATGCCCACCAGACTAAGCCCCCAACCCAGTGTCAGCCCCGAAGCGCACACTAGATCCCATGTCCAACAACCCCGTCCACTTCACCGGCAGCGCACTCAAATGGCAGAACGTCATCAACTCACTCCCCGCCAGAGACAAACCATCCCGCACCAAGATCCCCGTCCGCGCTCGCCTCATCTGGGAACACGATGGAGAGGAGTGGAAGGACGGCCACGCGCTACGCCTGGATGCGTCCGGCCCTGCGATCTTCGTTGAACTGCAGGACAAGCGGTGCAAGTTCACTGGTGTGTGGTTGCACCCTGATGATGTGTGGTGGGAGGGGAAGTGAATGCCCAGAATCTGCCCAAATTTTGCCCACGATCACACCAGGCAGACCCCGGCAGACACCCGTTAACTCCGCCTAGAATTCAACGATCGCACGGTTGACCTGGGATGAAGAACGAACCACGACTTCTTCTCCGGATCCGGTTCCTCCTACGTCATCGGCAAGGCCGAGAACACGGAAGACGACGACTGGGACTTCTGAGTCACTTCAGGGCCTGAACGCCCTGAAGCCTGCGGCCCATCCGAGCATAACTGCTTGGATGGGCCGCTTTTCGTGTCCGCTTCTTCCCGGGCTCGTACGGCTGTGGTTGACTCACCGACCTGGCAAATCCCAGATCCAGGAGTGCGCAGTCCACGGAGAACAGGATAGGGTTTGATATATCAATTTCATCTCAAGATCAGAGGCGATCTTCATGACACGTGTGCGTGGGCGAAAAGTCGAATTCGACGATATCGACGAATCCGAACTGGTGGTGACCGAACCCAAGACTTCGGCGGCGGGTCTGAAGGCCGTCGAGGTCTCGTTCGAACGAGGCCTCAAACAGGGCGGGGCCAGCCGGACCATGCGGTCGATGCTCCGAGTCAACCAGCCCGACGGTGTCGACTGCCCCGGCTGCGCCTGGCCGGAATCGATCACGGGTGATCGGAAGAAGATCGAATTCTGCGAGAACGGTGCGAAGGCACTTGCCGAGGAGAACACGACGCGTGTGGCGACGCCCGGATGGTGGGCACAGCACCCGATCTCCGTCCTCGAGAAGAAGACCGAGTATTGGCTGGGGCAGTCTGGTCGAATCACCCACCCGATGATCATCAGGGAGGGGGAGACGCACTACTCGCCCCTCGAATGGTCGGAAGCCTTCGAGATCATCGGTGAACACATTCGGGCCACCGAGCCTGACCGGTCCGTCTTCTATACCTCGGGTCGCACACCCAATGAGACGGCATTTCTCTACCAGCTCCTGGCCCGAAGCATCGGGACGAACAACCTTCCCGACTGCTCGAACATGTGTCACGAGTCCTCCGGCTCGGCGTTGAGCCCGACGATCGGGATCGGCAAGGGCACAGTGTCCCTGGAGGACCTCGATCACGCTGAGCTCATCTTCGTCGTGGGACAGAACCCTGGAACGAATCACCCCCGCATGCTCGGATCCCTGGCTGAATGCCGACGCAACGGCGGCAAAGTCGTCGCGGTGAATCCGCTGCCGGAAGCCGGTCTCCTGAACTTCAAAGATCCGCAGACACCGAAAGGACTGCTGGCAGACGGGGAGCGAACAAGTGATGAGTTTCTCCAGATCCGTGTCGGCGGCGACCAGGCACTGTTCCAGGCCTTGGGCCATCTGCTGCTCAAGATGGAGGCTGAGGCTCCAGGCACTGTCGTCGATCGTGATTTCGTCGACTCATCCACAGATGGCTTCGCATCCTACGCGCAGGCACGAGAGGATCTCGATTGGGACGAGACGGAACTTGCCACTGGACTCAAGCGCGCGGAGATTGAACATGTCGCCGGAATGCTGGCGGCCTCAAAAGCCACGATCTTCTGCTGGGCACTGGGAATCACACAGCAGCCGCACTCCGTCGACACGATCAAGGAGATCGTGAATCTGCTGCTCCTGCAGGGCAACTTCGGCAAGCCGGGGGCAGGAGCGTGTCCGGTACGGGGACACTCCAATGTTCAAGGCGACCGTACATTCGGGGTCTGGGAGAAGCCGAAAGAGGAGTTCCTGCACCTGTTGGACACCGAGTTCGGGATTGACGCGCCCCGTGAGCATGGCTACGACTCCACCGAGGCGATGCGGGCCATGGCGCGCGGTGATGTCGATGTCTTCGTGGCGCTGGGTGGAAACCTGGCGATGGCGAATTCAGACACAGCATTGATGGAGTCCGGTCTCAAACAGACCGGACTCACGGTACACATCTCCACAAAACCCAACCGCTCACATGTCGTCCACGGCAAGACTTCGATCATCCTGCCCACACTGGGACGCACTGACCGCGATGATAAGCACCCCGGGGGAGCCCAGTTCCTGTCTGTCGAGAACTCCATGTCCGTGGTCAGCAAGACGCAGGGTCGCCTCGAGCCCGTCTCCGACCATCTGCTGGCAGAGCCCGTTCTGCTGGCCAGAATAGCCGAGTCAGTGTTCGGCTCCGACCACGTCGTGGACTGGAGGGCGATGGCTGAGGATTACGATGTCATCCGTGACCATGCCTCCCGGGTCATCCCCGGCACTGAAGACTTCAATACTCGTGTCCGCGATAAGTACGGTTTCGTCCTCCCCAATCCTCCACGGGACGAGCGGTCGTTTGCGACAGACGACGGCCGGGCGCAGTTCACCACGCGCCAGCTCGAATACCTGATTCCGCCCGCAGGCCACCTGATTCTGCAGACGATGCGCTCCCACGATCAGTACAACACCACCTTCTACGGACTCGACGATCGGTACCGAGGAATCTCCGGCGGTCGACGGGTGATATTGATCAATCCTGCGGATCTCGAAGGAGCCGGGGTCGAGGACCGGCAGCTCGTCGATGTCATCTCCGTCTTCAACGGTGAGGAGCGTCGGGCAGAGAAATTTCGAATGGTCGGCTACCCGACAGCAAAGGGATGTGTGGCGGCGTACTTCCCAGAAGCCAATGCACTCGTCCATCGTGACCTTGTCGCCCGGGAGTCGAACACTCCGGGTTTCAAGGCAGTCATGGTCCGCTTCGAGCCACGTGCTGACGACAGAGACGAGGTGCCCGCAGCCGCGAGCGTCAGCTAGATTTGCGAGCCGATCGTGCCGAGGCGACGTCATCGACGATGACAGCGATATGCTGCATGCTCGCGATCAGCGACCCATAGAGGGGCCAAGATCGCTCGGGGAGCCCTTTGTCCTCGGCCATTCTCACGGACAGCTGTTCGAGCCGCTGGTAGATCGGTTCGACCTCTGCATCGGGGTCGGCAATCGCCCGTCCTGCATCCCGGACGACGGAGGTCCATTGCTCACGGAACCGCGTGTCCCATTGGCCGTTCTCATATGACCCTTCGCGCAGAGTTCGCGTCAGATGGCGCAGATGGGAGATGCCTTCATCCACCCGCTGCAGGATGTTCTCGTAGCTGGCCTCTTCAGAAGACGTCTGGGAATCCTGGGTCCCGCCCGATGGATTGCGCTTGCGGCGAAGGCGATCACGCGGATTCGCCTTTTGGCTTTCACGGGCGAATCTGACCGACTGCCATGCCGAGTTCAACTCGTGGCTCATCGATTCGGTCTCTTGGGTCCAATCATCGGCTTCGGCGGTGTCCCAGCTGTCATCCAGTTCATCTGCCATGTCGACCAACATGTCACCCATGCGCCGGTTGATGCTGTCGACGTACCGTGCTGCCTGCTGATCCCGCAGAGGCGGAATGACCAGGAGGTTGACGACGATGCCGACGGCGACGCCTATGCAGAGCTCCAAGATCCGCTCCCCGAGAAAGGGCTGCTGACTGTCGAAGCCGCTGCCGAGGACGAAGATTCCGGTCGTTGCAATCGCAATACCTTCATCGCGGATCCACGGCAGCCGCGCAGCGGTGAGGCCGACCAGGAGCGCGAGAGCAAATGTCCAGATGCTCACTCCCAGGTAGTTGCCGATGACGAAGGACAAGGCAACACCGAGGGTTGAGGCGATCGTCGACTGCGCTCCGCGAGACAGCGAGCGGTGGACCGTGGCATGGACTGTCAGCAGTGCCGCCCACGGAGCCAGGAACGGCATCTGGGAGTTCAGAACATTATCAGACAGCCACCAGGCGCCGGTGGCTGCGATCACCGTCTTGACGATCTGGAGAATGTCGGTCGCGACGTCGGGGCGTCTGGCCAGAAGTGATAGCTGGTGTCGTGAGTTCTGCTGCAATGGTCGTCCTTTCGGACAGAGTGCATGGAGGTATCACTCTACAAGGCATACATGCCAGCTGATCGGCTTGGGCGAAGGGCAGTGGGCGGAAAATGGAAATGCCCGACATGTCGCAGGTGAAACCTGCGAGATGTCGGGCAGAGCTCAGACTGTCGTGGTTCTCGCTCTGCTTAAAACCCAGCAGTGCGAGGCAAAACCTGACAGACGGCGGCGATCAGGCCGCCAGCGGCGTGATCTCACGCAGCGATGAACCGGTGAACAGTACGACGCGGCCGGTGATGTCACTGATCGTGACTTTGCCGTTGCGGGTGCTGATCGTCGGATCAATCAGTCCTGCATGCTCAATGGCACGCTGGACCCACTGTGGGAACTGAGTCATCGTTCCCTCCTTTCTTAGCTACTTCGTCGAACGGCATGCATCAACGCATATCGTTCTCATTGTCTTTGTGGTGGCGACGGGGCGGTCGCCGAGGTGCCGGCCGAGTACCGGAGCGAATCGGATGCTGGCCTGCTGAAATGTCACCGTGGTGTGGGTTGATCCTTCACGGTGGGGGATCTGCGATTCGAAGTGAGACAGTGTCCGTGGCGAATCATTTGCAATGTCGAACCTGGATCTGAATTCTCGCTCATGAGCGACGTGTCATCGTGCTCAGCGGATCAGATGGTTCAATGAAGCCGGACGACTCCGCACGCAAGACATCAGCTTAACCGCATCGGAGACGAGAAGTCAAAACAGTGGTTGATCAGCGGAAGGTCTTGCCCCGGCGCAGACTCAGCACGATGATGAGCGCGGTGATCAGAAGCGCAGCCGCCACGACCAGCATTCCGATGGGAAGCAGCGTTTCATTCGAGACGCCGAGGATCTTCGCCGAGGACTTGGACTCAGTCGACTCTGCACCATCGCCTGAGTCCATCTCGGTCCCGACGGAAGCGGCGTCGGCGCCGCCGGCATCACTGCCGCTCTCCGAGGCAGTCGCATCGGCACTCGGCGTCATCGACTGGCCGACAGGGACGGTCTGAAGAGACTTCGGTTCCTTCTGGGCGAAGTCCCATTCGAGCAGGTCGACGGCGGCTTGGCGGGAGTTGTTGTCGATGCCGAGCATCGTCGAAACCACACGGTGGCCGTCGCGTTCGGCAACGGCGATGTAGGCCCCCTTGGCCTGGCGGGTGAATCCGTTCTTCAGGCCCAATCCACCGTCGATCTGGCCGACGATCTTCGTGTGGTTCTGAATTTCGTAGCCCTTGAATTTCTCTTTGGTCTCCGGGTTCTTGCCACCCGGGAATTTGTACGTCTCGGTGCTGATGACGTCCATCAGGTAGTCGTTCTCGCACACTGCCCACGCCAGCTTCATCATGTCTGAGGCCGTCATGTGCTGAGTCGTGTCGTCAAGGCCTGAGGTGTTGGCTGCGTGAGTGTTCGTCATCCCCAGTTCTTCGGCCTTCTTGTTCATGAGTGCCACTGCCTTCTCCTGGCCGCCGGCGGCCCGACCGAGGGCATTCGCGGCATCATTGGCACTCGACATCAGCATCGCGTGGAAGAGCAGATCGACGGTGTACTTGTTCTTCTGCATGAGACCGACCTTGGTGCCGTCGATCTCCATGTCCTCGAACTCTGCCTCGACCTTCCGTTTGGGATCGTCGAGCACGTCGACAAGAGCCAGCGCGGTCAGGAGTTTGATCGTCGAAGCGGGTGCGTGCTTCTTGTCGATATCGTGCGCCGCCTGAACTTCACCCGTGTCGAGGTCACCCACCAGCCACGACGTGCCCACCGGCTGCGGCGGTTTCGCTCCATCGCCGAGGTCGGCCGGAGTTTCGTAGACCTTCTCCTGCTTCTCACCCGGTTGGCCCACACCGTGCGAGGTGCCGGGGGAGAGGACCAGCTGCGCCCCGATCAGCAGCAATGCGAGGATGGCGCTGACGATGAGGCGCACTCCCACGCCGAACGAATGCGAGGCAGTTGTCGTCAGCGACGCAGAGGAAGAGCGGGTAGAAAGCATGCGTACAAGTCTACGACGGTGAAGGAGCAGTCGTCCTCAGGGACTCTCGTGCGATTGAGCACAGCATTTCGACAGTCGAAGTCAGACTGAGTTGGTTCAAACCTGTCTAATCTGACTCAGGCTGGCCAGGTCACCCAGGCGCCCCCACGCACACCCCCAGGGCGCACACCCCAGGCGCCCCCCGCGGGGACGCGAAAGGCGGTCGTGCACGAAGAGTGCACGACCGCCTCGGCGATTCAGGAGTTCAGATCAGAATGCGCGCTGCAGGACTGCCTGCTTCACCTCGGCGATGGCCTTGGTGATTTCGATGCCACGAGGGCAGGCCTCGGTGCAGTTGAAGGTGGTGCGGCAGCGCCACACGCCTTCCTTGTCGTTGAGGATCTCCAGACGCATGTCTCCGCCTTCGTCACGCGAATCGAAGATGAAGCGGTGCGCGTTGACGATGGCTGCCGGCCCGAAGTACTGACCATCGGTCCAGAACACGGGGCACGATGAGGTGCACGCTGCGCAGAGAATGCACTTCGTGGTGTCGTCGAATGCCTCACGCTGCTCGGCCGACTGCAGACGCTCGCGCGTCGGCTCGTGACCGGACGTGATGAGGAACGGCATGACCTCACGGTACGACTGGAAGAAGGGTTCCATGTCGACGATGAGGTCCTTCTCCAGAGGCAGACCCTTGATCGCCTCGACGGTGATCGTCTTGGACGTGTCAAGATCCTTCAGCAGGGTCTTGCAGGCCAGACGATTGCGGCCGTTGATGCGCATGGCATCGGAGCCGCACACGCCGTGGGCACAGGAGCGGCGGAAGGACAGCGAACCGTCCTCCTCCCACTTGATCTTGTGCAGCGCGTCCAGAACACGGTCGGTGCCGTACATGGTGACCTTGTACTCTTCCCAGTGCGCCTCTTCGTCTTGTTCGGGATCGAAGCGTGCGATCTGGAAGGTGCAGTCGAACGACGGGATCGAACCGCTGTCGCCGGCCACATGGTCGGGCAGGTCGATCTTCGAGGCCGGCTCCGGGGTTTCGGTTGAGGTATCGGTGCTCATCAGTACTTACGCTCCATCGGCTGGTAACGGGTGACGATGACGGGCTTCGTCTCCAGACGCATACCCTTGATGCCGTCGGTCTCGGAATCAGGATCGAGGTACGTCATCGTGTGGTGCATGAATCCCTCGTCGTCACGATCCGGGAAGTCTTCTCGGAAGTGCCCACCGCGTGATTCCTTACGGTGGATGGCGGCGACGGAGATGACCTCGGCGAGTTCGAGCAGGAAGTTCAGCTCGACGGCCTCGAGGAGGTCGAGGTTGAAGCGCTTGCCGCGGTCCTGAATGCCGACGTTGTTGTAACGTTCACGCAGTTTGGCAATCTCGTCGAGCGCTTCGCGCAGTGTCTCGTCAGTGCGGAAGACCTGGACGTTGGCGTCCATGAGCTCCTGCAGATCCTTGCGGATGGCGGCGATGCGCTCGGTGCCATCGGAGGTCCGCATCTTCTCGAGGAGTGTGACGGTATCGCCCTCGGCGCCGTCCGGCAGCTCGACGAAGTCAGCGGTCTTCGCATATTCCGCGGCGGCGATGCCGGCGCGCTTGCCGAAGACGTTGATGTCGAGCAGTGAGTTCGTGCCCAGGCGGTTCGAACCGTGCACGGACACGCAGGCAACCTCACCGGCAGCGTAGAGGCCGGGGATGACGTTGTCGTTGTCGCTCAGCACTTCGGCGCCGACGTTGGTCGGAATGCCGCCCATGGCGTAGTGCGCGGTCGGGAAGACCGGGACCGGCTCCGTGTAGGGCTCCACACCGAGGTAGGTGCGGGCGAATTCGGTGATGTCGGGCAGCTTCGCATCGATGTGCGCGGGCTCGAGGTGGGTGAGGTCGAGCAGAACGTAGTCCTTGTTCGGACCGCAGCCGCGGCCCTCGCGCACCTCATTGGCCATGGAACGGGCCACGATGTCACGAGGAGCGAGGTCCTTGATCGTCGGGGCGTAGCGTTCCATGAAGCGCTCACCGTCGGAGTTGCGCAGGATCGCGCCCTCACCGCGGGCCGCCTCGGAGAGCAGGATGCCCAGACCGGCCAAGCCGGTCGGATGGAACTGGAAGAACTCCATGTCCTCGAGCGGGATGCCCCGGTTGTAGGCCACGGCCATGCCGTCACCGGTCAGGGTGTGTGCGTTCGAGGTGGTCTTGAAGACCTTGCCCACGCCGCCGGTGGCGAAGACGACCGACTTGGCCTGGAACAGGTGGATCTCGCCGGTGGCCAGCTCGTAGGCGACGACGCCCGCCGGACGGCGGACTCCATCGACCTCTGTCATGGCCAGGTCGAGGACGTAGAACTCGTTGTAGAACTCGACACCGTGCTTGACGCAGTTCTGGTACAGAGTCTGGAGGATCATGTGACCGGTGCGGTCGGCTGCGTAGCAGGAGCGACGGACCGGGGACTTGCCGTGGTCACGGGTGTGGCCACCGAAGCGACGCTGATCGATCTTGCCTTCGGGTGTCCTGTTGAAGGGCAGCCCCATCTTCTCGAGATCGAGGACGGCGTCGATGGCTTCCTTGGCCATGACCTCGGCGGCATCCTGGTCGACCAGGTAGTCGCCGCCCTTGACGGTGTCGAAGGTGTGCCACTCCCAGTTGTCCTCTTCCACATTCGCCAGTGCGGCGCACATGCCACCCTGGGCCGCACCGGTGTGCGAACGCGTGGGGTAGAGCTTGGTCAGGACTGCGGTCCGGGCACGCTGGCCCGATTCGATCGCTGCACGCATCCCGGCGCCACCGGCACCGACGATGATGACGTCGTATTGATGTACCTGCATGTTTCTCCTTCTATGCGGCCGAGCAGAACGACGCCAGCAATGCGGGGTCGGCTCCGGCCGGGCAGGGATCGAATGTGAAGATGACGAGCGTGCCGAGCACGATGACGATGACCGAAGCGATGTAGAGGATCATCTGCAGGGCCATGCGGGTGCCGGGCTTCTCGGCATAGTCCATGATGATGGTGCGCAGGCCGTTGGTGCCGTGCAGCATTGCCAGCCACAGCATCAGCAGATCCCAGATCTGCCAGAACGGGCTGGCCCATTTGCCGGCCACGAACCCGAAGTCGATGGCCTGGACGCCTTCTCCAGCCCACAGGTTCACGAAGAGGTGGCCGAAGATGAGGATGACGAGGACGACGCCGGAGATGCGCATGAACAGCCATGCGAACATCTCGAACTTCGAACGTGTTGATTTGTGGCGCGAGTAGCCGGTGCGCGGAGCCGGGATCGATGTTGTGCTCATGTCATCCTCCGAACGTGTGCATCAGCTGGCGGGGGATGAAGGCGATCATAATGATGAGCCATACGATGATGACTCCCCAGAACAGCTTCTTCTGATTCTTCGGTCCGCTCTTCGAGAAGTCGACGAGAATGACGCGAAGGCCGTTGAACGCATGGAATGCGATTGCGGCAACGAGTGCGATCTCGCCGATGGCCATGAACGGGGTCTTGTAGGTTCCGATCACGGCATTGTAGGCCTCGGGTGAGACGCGAACGAGTGCAGTATCGAGCACGTGGACCAACAGAAAGAAGAAGATTCCGACGCCTGTGACGCGATGCGCGACCCAGGACCACATTCCTTCATTTCCTCGGTACAGAGTGCCCGTAGACGCTTTGGCCACGGAGCATCCTCCATCTTGGATTAATCGACTGTGTACATCAAGAAACTACGCCGAACGCCGCCTGGTTGCCAGTCGAGCTTCGCCTGAGCGTGGTGGATCACATTAAGTTCCTGGCAGTTCCCTCACAGCGGTCATTCTCGGATACGACGAAATTCAATTACATCACAATCGTATGCGCTAACTTTTCTGGCCTCTGGGCTGACCTGGTGAGTCGAGATGCTTTCCGGGTTTGAGCCGGCCCGGTTACGGTTCTCCTCACCCCGACACGGCGGACAACATCGGTCAGAGAGTGCCCGAACTTTGAGACACTGATGGTGTGAACACACACTTCCACGCCATCATCCCCGCCGGCGGATCCGGAACCCGGCTCTGGCCGCTCTCCCGCAAGGCATCGCCGAAGTTCCTCCATGACGTGTTGGGGACGGGCCGAAGCCTGATCCAGTCAACCTGGGATCGTGTCTCACCCCTCGTCGGACCCGAGAACGTCTGGGTCGTGACGGGGGAGAGCCACCGTGATCAGGTCGCTGAGCAGCTTCCCGAGATCGCGGTGCACAAGATCCTCGCCGAACCGTCGCCGAAGGATTCAGCAGCCGCGATCGGTCTCGCGACCATGCTCATCGCACGAGAGGACCCGGACGCGATCGTCGGCTCGTTCTCCGCAGACCATTCGATCACCAACGTCGACGAGTTCCGATTGGTCATCGACCAGGCCTGCGCTGCCGCCGAGACCGGTGACATCGTCACCATCGGCATCATGCCCCGCAACCCCGCCACCGCCTATGGCTACATCGAGACCGGTGATCTGCTGGGCCTCGACGGCGCACCGACTGCGCGGCGAGCCATGGCCTTCGCCGAGAAGCCGGCTGCGAGTACGGCGCGCGCCTACGTCAACTCCGGCCGCTACCGCTGGAACGCAGGCATGTTCATCGCCAAGGCCTCCGCCCTTCTCGAGGTCCTCGAAACCGAGGATCCGACCCTGTACGCAGGTCTGTCGCGGATTGCGCAGGCGTGGGGCTCCGATGCTCAGGCTGAGGTGCTCGCCGACGTGTGGCCCGGTTTGGAGAAGCGCGCCATCGATTACGTCGTCGCCGAGCCCGCTGCCGCGGCTGGCCGTGTCATCGTCATCCCCGGCGACTTCGGCTGGGACGACGTCGGCGACTTCGATTCCGTGGCACGCCTGCGCCAGCCGGTGCCCGGTGAGCCCGCGGGGGTCATCTCGATCGGCCAGAACTGCGACCTCCTCGAGATCGACGCCTCAGGGGTCGTCTTCTCCGAGTCCGAGAAGCCGCGCACGGTAGCGATCGTCGGCCTCGACGACCTCGTCGTCGTCGACACCGAGGATGTCCTGCTCATCACCTCCCGCTCCCACGCCCAGGATGTGAAGAAGGCAGTCTCGGCCGCCGGTGAGCGCGGCCTCGACGACCTGCTGTAGTCAAGCGGTGTATCCGGTCTCCCAGGCCGGAGTCGTCGGCAGAGTATGTCGAATTTGGTCGCAGTGCGCCCAAATGTGACGCCGAGTGCTTAGCATTGCAGTCAATGTCTCAGATATCCGAACCGCGCCCAGGCGGCGTCGCGCTCCCAGAAGGACCAGACGTGATCAGCTCGACAATTGCTGAGATCGGTGCAGAACTCATCGATTTCCGCCGCGACATCCATGCGCACCCGGAACTGTCCTTCCAGGAGTTCGACACCACGGACAAGATCATCCGGCGTCTTGAAGCGGCCGGTCTGTCACCTCAGCGGCTCGAGGGCACGGGGGTCGTCTGCGAAGTCGGCGAGGGGCCGATCGCCCTCGGGCTTCGAGCCGATATCGACGCGCTGCCCATCGATGACCTCATTGACGAGGACTTCGCCTCGACGGTGCCCGGTGTGGCACACGCCTGCGGTCACGATGTGCACCTGACCGGACTCGTCGGCGCCGGCATCGCCCTGCAGAGACTCCACGAATCCACACCCCGAGGGCTCGGCGGACGAGTCCGACTCATCTTCCAGCCCGGCGAGGAAGTCACTCCCGGCGGGGCGCTGCGCATCATCGCCCAGGGTGTCCTCGACGATGTGCCCGAGGTCTACGCCGTCCACTGCGACCCCAATGTCGACGTCGGACGGATCGGTTCGCGCATCGGCGCCATCACCGCGGCCGGTGACACCGTCATCATCCGTCTCTCAGGCCACGGCGGGCACACCTCACGGCCCCATCTGACCGAAGACCTCGTCTACGCGTTGGGCAAACTCGCCACCGACCTGCCTTCGACGCTGGGCAGGCTCATCGATCCGCGCCACGCGATCTCCCTCGTGTGGGGCGAGATCAGCGCCGGCCACGCAGCCAATGTCGTTCCCAGCGAAGGAATTCTGAGGGGGACATTGCGCTGCCTCGACGTCGACGGCTGGAACCAGGTCGCCGAGGTGCTTCCCGAGTTGGTGGAGAGGATCGCCGGACCGTACGGGGTCACCGTCGATCTCGACCATCGCCGAGGTGTTCCGCCGGTAGTCAACACCGAAGACCAGGTTGCGCTCATCGAGTCCGCAGTCCGAGGAGAACTCGGCGAGAACTCCGTCCAGCTGACCCCGCAGTCGATGGGCGGCGAGGACTTCGCCTGGTACCTCACGCACTGTCCCGGGGCCCTGGTGCGCATGGGCACTCGCACCCCAGGCGGCACGACGTACGACATCCACCAGGGCGACCTGCTCATCGACGAAGACAGCGTCGAGATCGCCGCCCGCATATTCACCGCCACCGCGCTGAAGGTTCTCGAGCGGAACTGACACCCCACCGGGAACTCAGATAAAACCGATAATCTTGGAGACATGAGAGCAAAGGGCATGAGCGCGGTGCTGGGCGCCGGCTTCAGCGCATTGAGCCTGGTGGCACTGAGCGCCTGTTCGATGTCGACCCCCGAACCCGTCGAGGACGAAACACTCGGATGCATGATCTCGGCCCCAGCCGGCTTCGACGATCATTCGGCCGGGGCACTGACCCTCGCAGAGACGGAGCTGGCGCGGTCCCACGGACTGTTCTCCGCGACTTCGAGCCAGCGGGTGACCAACTCAGCGGCCACCTCGGCGGCGCTGACGAGGATGAACGATCAGGACTGCGCACTGACCACGGTGCTCGGACCCGGGGGCGCGGACGAATTGGAAGACCAGGCCAGAACCCACTCGAAGAACCTCTACCTGGGTGTGGCCAGCGGTCACGATGACTTCCCGGACAATGTGCTCAGCATTGACTTCGACCTCGTGCCGCCGGCCTTCATCGCCGGATACATTGCGGCAACGGCCAGCGAGTCGGGCGAGGTCGGCACGGTCGTGTCACGAGGGTTCCCGCAGGCGAAGAAGATACTCGACGCCTTCGATGCCGGGGTCGACCTCTACAACGACGAGGCCGATGAGGACGTCGAACATGTGAAGTCCTTCCGAGAAAAGGCGGTCGATGATCGGACCGTGGCCGACACCAGCGATGCGGGGAAGGACTTCTTCGACGCAGCCCATGATTCGGACGTCGACGTCGTCGTCCCCTTCGGGTCGTCGGCTGCGATGGGAGTTGTCACCGCGACCACCGAGAAGCAGCAGGCTCTGGCCACAGAAGAGCCCAAGTCGAACGACAAGGACGATGACCCTATTCTGCCGAAGGTCATCTGGTATGGGGCACCGGGGGCCTTCAGTGACACGATCATCGCGACCATCGAGCCCAACATCCGCAGGGGACTGCGGAGCATGTTCCCCGAATGGCCGCAGAGCAAGAATCCCGACGAGGTGGCCGAAGCGTCGAAGGTGGATCCCACCGAGATGGGTGGATTCCTTGTTGCCGACCGCCGTTACAAGGGCACGATCGACAACGGCGGTGTGAGGGTCGCCGCCGAGGACGGCTTCCTCAGCCAGACTTCCGACGCAGGGCGCAGCATCGCCGATCTGCGGGAGCGGATCAAGAGCGGGGACATCGATCCAAGGAAATCCTGAGCACCGGGGTGAGGCAGCGACGGCGGTGACGTCGACGGCGGGACACGTTTCGCACATCGTTCTTCCACGCTGATCCGATAAGCTGTGGGGGTGTTGAATACTCCCGCTGGTGTCGCAGCAGACGACCCGATCCTGCAGTTGCCCAAAGTCTCCCTCCATGATCACCTCGACGGTGGCCTTCGCCCCGCCACGCTGATCGAACTGGCCGCCTCTGTCGGCCACGAACTGCCCGCCACCGAACCGGATGCGCTGGCCAAGTGGTACCACGACTCCGCGAGCTCCGGTGATCTGGTCCGCTATCTCGAGACCTTCTCGCACACGGCTGCCGTGATGCAGAGTCGTGAGGGCCTGATGCGGGTGGCCAAGGAATGGGTCCTCGACCAGGTCGCCGACGGGGTCTTCTACGCTGAGGCCCGCTGGGCTCCGGAGCAGCACCTGGAAGGCGGACTCGAACTCGATGAGGTCGTCGAAGCCGTTCAGGAAGGACTCGAAGCCGGAGTCATCGAAGCATCCTCCGACGGCAAGTTCATCCGCGTCGGCCAGATCATCACAGCAATGCGCCAGGCGGACAATTCCATGGCCATTGCAGAACTGGCCATCAGACATCGCGAGAAGGGATCCGAATCCGGAGTCGTCGGCTTCGACATCGCCGGTCCGGAGAACGGCTTCCCGCCCTCGGCGCACCTGTCCGCGTTCAACGCACTCCACCAGGCTTATGTGCCCGTGACGATCCACGCCGGTGAGGCTGCCGGCAAGGACTCGATCCACGAAGCTCTCACCATCTGCCATGCCCAGCGCATCGGCCACGGTGCCCGCATCGTTGAGGACATGGATATCGTCGAAGGCGAAGGTCAGCTGGGCAGCCTGGCTGCCTGGGTCCTCGATCAGCAGATCCCGCTCGAGCTGTGCCCCAGTTCGAATCTGCAGACCGACATCGGCGGCACCATCGCCTCCCACCCGATCACCGGCCTCAAGGACTTGGGCTTCGCTGTCACCATCAACCCGGACAACCGACTGATGTCAGCGACGTCGGTCACGCGTGAGATGCGTCTGCTCGTCGATGAGGCCGGCTGGACTCAGACCGACCTTGAGTGGGCGACCGTCAACGCTGTCACCGCGGCATTCCTGCCACTCGATGTGCGCGAGCGCATGCTCGACGAGATCCTCATTCCAGGGTTCGCCCGGGTGAATATTTGAGTTCACGGGACAAGCGTTCGAACACACCCGGCGGCTCCTCGCCGTCGGGTGGTTCATCGGCGTCGGGAAGATCAACAGGCACGGGCGATACGTCGGCGTCTGACGGTCACGGTGTTCCCACGCCACGAGCGATGCTGCTGGTCGTTGTGGTTCTCGGGATTCAGGTGCTGGCCCTTCTGGGGTCCGCCCTGTCATTCATCCTCACCGCATTCAGCGCAGGTGCTCTTGCAGGTTCTCTGCTGGGCCTGGCCGTCATGTTCCTTATCTTTGCTGCCGGCGTGGCCGCTGCAGCGCGCGGATCATGGAAACTGCATCGCTGGGCCCGGCCGGCGGCGATCGCGTTCGAACTGCTCGTCATCGTCTTCGCCTTCAGCGTCATCGCCGGATCCCTGTGGCTCGGCCTGGCTTGCCTGGTCACGGCGCTCGCTGTGCTTCTGGGGTATTTCCTGCCCTCGGTCGTCGACGCCTATAACCGGGCACTCGAAGGCTGAGGCCTCAGCGCTCAGACGACTGCGTGCCCGTAGGCTCGCCGCTTAGGTCTCAGCACCGCGATCGATGCCCAGTGTGGCGATGAGATCCTCGTGGAGCTGGAACCAGGCGAGATGGCACGAATCGACATCGGTCCGATCGATCCACATGGTCTGGCCTTCTCTTGCTCTGCGCAGAGCCGACTCGTAACGAGTCAGGGTGCCCTCGAATCGTGTCAGGACGTTCGTCAGCCGTTTGACCAGCGGGGCGAGTTCGATCCCCAGTATCTCGATCTCCTCGAGCACCCGTGCGTCCCAATCACGGTCGGAGTGATCATTGGCAGCGAAGGCATCGCCGGGGCTCGGCCTGATCTGCCAGTCGGTGGTCGCACTCAGCATCCGGGCGTTGAGTGGAAGAAAGTCTTTGTAGACCGCAGCGATCTCGTCGTCGGGATCGGCATCGCGACGTTCGAGTGCGAGCTGTCGCTCATTTTCCCATTTGCCGATGTCGGTCAGCGACCAGCCGTTGAGGTCGAAGAACTCAAGGTGCTGCACCCAGTTGCTGCGTTCGGCCTGGCGCAGCAGGACCTGGGTATCCTCAGTGCTGGCTCGTGCACGGTGTGCAATGTCGTCCACACCGGCGAAGCCGAGCAGTCGCACCGCATGGAGGACCAGGAGCTGAGGCTCTGAGCGGTGACTCATCGCTGCATATCCTGGCGAGAGTTCAAACGGGCCACGTATTGTTGGCAGGCCTGTGGAGATCGGAAGCCCATTGCTGCGGCTATCTGCGACCATGTCAGTCCCTCGCTTCGCGCAGCGAAGATGATCCCGATCTCGACTCCCTCGACCTCCGCGCGAGCTGCGGGAAGCAGGGTCAACGCCGCCCGGAGATCGTCAGGGCCGAGGTCTGTCGACCTCCACAGTGCGAACTGGGTGAGGTCGACCGCGGTGGGCGGGGCTGGTTCGGGGCGCCACTCACGGGCCTCCAGCTGATCCGCCCCGAGAGTCAGGAGTCGAGCTTGCGCTTCATGTTCGCGCGGCGCTTGTTCATGATCCCTGACGGATCTGTCTCCGGGGCTGGTGTGGTCTGTCTCGTGCTTGCCATCCATAGGCCACATTCTGCTAACATCAACGGTATGTTGTCAACACAATGTTGAGAGAGGCGATGATGAGAATACTCGCCGACGCACGCGAGGTTCTGTACGGAGGAAAAGCGAGGTCACTAGCCAGGCTTCTGCGCGCCGGACTTCCGGTGCCTGACGGCTTCGTCGTGCAAGCCGACTGTTCCTTTGCCTCTCAGGGCGGTGAAACGGTGCGCGAACGGATTGACCAGGAACTCTCGCGTTTGGGTGATCCGGCAGTGGCGGTGCGTTCCTCGGCCGCCGATGAAGACACGGCAGGCGCATCCGGTGCAGGTATGTATGACACCGTCCTCGGCGTCCGCGGCATCGATGATGTGTGTGCGGCGATTGCGTCCTGCAGGCGCTCAGCAGACTCGGCGCGCGTGCGAGATTACCGTCGCCGTGGCGGTCGCTCGGGTGACCCTGTGACAGGCATGGCAGTTCTCGTGCAGGTTCTCGTGGAGGCCGAAGTCTCAGGGGTGATGTTCACACCCCTCAGCGTGGGCGAACCGACCCGGATCGAATCTTCGTGGGGACTTGGGTCGTCCGTCGTCAATGGTGAACTGACACCCGATGCGTTCGAGGTCGGACCCAGCGGCGCCATCACCGCCGCCATCGGCGTCAAAGACGTCCGAACCGATGCCGTTGAAGAGCACAATGGAACGAAGACCAGTGTGGTGGCCGAAGAGCTGCAGACAAGGCGAACGCTCGATGACGAGACGCTCCGGAGTCTGAAATCTCTGGGTGTGCGGGCATCTGCCGTCCTCGGTGGTCCGCTGGATATCGAGTGGGCCATTGCAGGCGACGAGATTTGGATCATCCAATCGCGTCCCGTGACCGCCCCGCTGCCGGCGATGCCCGCCATCGATCCGGCCATCGGCTCCGATTCGGTCAGCAACTCCGGTCTGACTCAGGAGAAGACCCTGGACGGGACCCCGGGGTCCCACGGGGTCGTGACTGCGCCTGCCCGCATCGTCTCCGGATTGTCCGCATTTTCCGACGTCAAGCCCGGTGAAGTAGTGATCTGCTCCTTCACTGATCCCTCTTGGACGCCGCTGTTCACGATCGCAGGCGGTGTCGTCACCGAGGTGGGAGGGGCACTTTCGCATGCAGCGATCGTCGCGCGGGAGTACGGCATCCCCGCGGTCCTCGGTGTTACCTCGGCGAGGGCCCGCCTTGCCAACGGTGATCTCATCACCATCGACGGAACAGCGGGAACGATCACGATGCACTGACTCACTATTCGGGACCGACTAGGGGCGATCCGCGCCCGACAAAGAACGATTCGGCGATCACAAGGAAAGGCATGGGGGAGCCAGCCGGCTGAAACAGCCCCGAACTGGATGATGGGAACACGATATCTCTACATCGCACGACACGGCGATGCTGACGCGTTCGGGAACCTCACCGACAGAGGCCGAGAGCAGGCACGACTCCTGGGGAGGCGCTTGGCGCATCTGCCCATCGAAGCTATCTGGCATTCTCCGCTGCCTCGCGCCGCCGACAGCGCCCGGGAGCTCAACATCTTCCTCACCGGCAAGGTCACAGTAGGAGAGGCACCGGAGCTGCTCGACCACGTTCCCTACGTGCCGACGCCAACTGAGACTCCGCCGGCATGGGTGCCGTTCTTCGACGGGTATGCCAACGTTGCGGCCGACGCCGGGCACAAGATCGCTGACAGTCTCACCGCTCGTTTCGGCACAGCTGGGATCGACGCCATTGCCGGGCGCGATGGTGATGTGCACGAGGCGCTTATCACCCATGCCTATCCGATCGCCTGGCTGATGCGTGATGCCTTGGAAGCGCCACCGCAGAGGTGGCTGGGCCTCAACAGTGCCAACACGGCGCTGACTGTCATCGAACACCGGTTCCAGCTTCCGCCGACGATCATCATGTTCAACGACATGGGGCATCTGCCGCCGCATCTGCAATGGACGGGATTCCCTGACGTGCCTCGCCCGTGATGTGACACAGATCGGGCGAACAAGCTTTGCCACCCGCCACCCGCCACCCGCCAGCTCAGGCGCTCGGCGGGTTCCACTTCTGTACGTTGGCGGCTTGGGCCGCCGTGACCTGTGCAGGAACGGCAGTGAAGACCGCATCTCGTATTCCGGATAGGAACGGTGACTGCATCTGGAAGACGGAACCGAGAATTCGCGACTTGGCCGCAATCGACTGACTGCGCCTCTTGCGCAGCCGGTCGTAGAGCCGCAGCTGAACGTCGATTCCTCCTGCTGACGTCGGCGTATCTGCTGAGCTCACCGGGTCCGCTGGGGTCACGGGGCCAAACGAGTTCGCGATGACCGGTGCCAGCAGCGCGGTCAGCGTCGCTGAGTCCTCGAGGGCCTGACCGCCGCCCTGACCCAGATTCGGGGTCATCGCATGGGCCGCATCGCCGAGGAGGACGACGCGTCCCCGGTGGTAGGTCGCCAGGGGAGTGGCGAGGTCTGAAATCGCGGTCCGTCGGATTCGGTCACTCGGTGTCGTGGCAATGAGATCGGCGATCGGCGCATGCCAGGAGGAGAACAGGTCCCGCACAGCCGCCTTCTCATCGGCGAAGCTCGCGTGCTGGGGCATGTTCGCCACCGCAAACCAGTACACGCGCCCGTCCTTGAGTGGAGCGATGCCGAAGCGCAGGCCCCGACCCACGGTCTCGCCAGCGGCTCCATCGAGGTCGACCGGGCGTTCTGTGATTCCACGCCAACACGAATATCCGGAATAGCGAGGGCCGATTCCGGACTCAACGGACTCTCTCACCTGGCTGTTGAGACCATCGGCACCGATGACGAGATCGAAGCGTTCCTGGGCTTCCGACTGTGTTTCTGCAGACTCCACATCCGTCCCGGGCCGGATAGTCATCATGCCCTCAATGCTCGCCGAGGTGACCAAAGAGTTGGTGCGCACGGTTCCCTCATCGAGGGCATCGAGCAGTATCCGATGCAGGTCGGCTCGGTCAACGATCCGCAGCTCACCGACGCTGTCGGTGGGAAGGCGTGCGATCCAGCGTCCGTCGGGGCGTCGTTGGCCCGCAGCGAAGGACTCGGCCTGCCTGTCAGTGATTGCCGCGAACTGAGGGCCGAGGCCCAGCGATTCGAGGGCCCTGAGCCCATTGGCGAAGATGGACAGACCCGAACCACCGGCACGCACCTCGGCGGACCTTTCGAGCACGGTGACCTGCGCCCCGGCCCGTTGCAGCCCCACGGCGGCTGAGAGCCCGCCGATGCCGGCTCCGACGATCGCGATCCTCATGGGGTGCGGGCCTCTCGTGCGACTTGGGAGATGTCTGCCTTACTGCTGAAGATACTCCCCGCAGGCCTCGGTGAGGAAGTCACCGGCGACTCCACCCTCTTGGTTGAGGCTGCTCGCGGTCTTCTGGATGCCCCACCAGACCTGAGGAGAGGCGCCCCACTGCTGACGGAAATCCTCACGCTTATCGGGATCATCGGCCAGATCCTGTGCAGCCAGCGAGATTCGGTCCTGCGCGTCCTCGGCGGTGCAGCGAGCCTCATCATCGGGGCCCTTCGGATCGAGCTCCGGAATGTCATCGGAGTTCTTCGCCTTCAGGGTGTACGCGGATCCGCCGATCTCCTCAACGGTGAAGGTTCCCTGGATGAGCAGGAACGGTGACTTCGCGGTGTCGACGCTCTCGGCATCGACGGTGACACTGACACTGTCCGGGGTGTCGGCGGTGATGGTGGCCTCACCCGAATCGGGAACGTCGGGGTTGCCGGTGTGGACGTAGACCTTGAGGTAGGCCTCGGACTTGTTTGCGGCCGCCTCGGCGAGGCCCTGCCACAGGGGATCAGCGTCCTTCGCACCTCCGGGGGAGGAATCGACGATGGAGACCTTCGGGGCGTCATCGGGGGTCTCGATCGGAGTGACTTCCTCCTCGCTGACGGAGGGTCGCGGTTCGGGGCGGGTCTCCTCCGAGGTGGGAACGCAGGCTGTCATCGTGGCCAGCACTGCGGCGGTGGTCAGGAGGGCAAGAGAGCGAGTTCGCATGGTTCCTCGTGAGGTGGTCGTCGTGGCGGTGCCGGACCCGGGGCCCGGTCTCTCCTTCCAGCCTAATCCGACAGGGCGCGCTCGCACCGGTGGACGCGCTGGCCTGGGCGCGATTGCTGGAGCCGAATTGCTCGGCTCGCATGGAGCTCGTGCGTTGTCCGTTGTCTAGTGTGCTCGCGGCTGCTGTGCTCGGTTCGGCATGAGATCGCTCAGGCTGACCTTCTGCTGTCCGGCTTCGTCGAAGTTGTCCTCATCGAGCCACTGCACATAGGCCGCGCGCAGACTGGCCCATTCGGTGTCGATGATGGAGAACCATGCGGTGTCGCGGTTAAGGCCCTTGACGACGAGGTGCTGTCGGAACAGTCCCTCGAAGGTGAAGCCGAAACGCGTCGCTGCCTTCTTCGAGGGGGCATTGCCGTTGTCGCACTTCCATTCGAAGCGCCTGTATCCGCTGGCGAAGGCAAGGTCAGCGAAGAGGAAGAATGCCTCGGTGGCTCCTCGAGTCCGTGACAGGGCCGGTCCCCACAGGATGTTGCCGATCTCGATGACGCCGTTGTTCGCATCGATGCGCATCAGCGCCTGTCGACCTTCGGCTCGCCCGGTGCTGCGGTCGACCACGGCGAAGAAAAGGGGATCCGGCGATTCGGACGCTGTGTGAATCCACTCGTCGAAGTCCTCCCGTGCTGTCTGCGGCATCTGCGGCAGGTACCGGAAACGCTCATCTGATCCGTCCGCCGAGGCTGCTGCGAAGAGCGAATCCGAATGCAGCCTAGGGTCGAGGGGCTCGAGGTCGACATAGCGCCCGTGGATCGTCTCCCGCCGAGGTGGACTGACCCCGGTCCAGTCGGTGAGGTTCGCGTCGGTCATGACATCTCCTTCTCGTTCGTCGTTGAACTCTTCCTGCGATCGGTCTGCGTCTGCCCGAGTTCACCCTGCGACAGGGGTTCAGCTCTCGTCGGCGTCGAATCCGGTCGAGAGCTGCCGCAGCAGCGAGGCGAGCTTGCGACGTCCTGCCGGAGTCAGGTCGCTGAGGATCTCACGCTCTTTGACCAGCAGGTCGGCAAGCGCGGAGTCGACCGTGGCGCGGCCATCGGCCGTCAACCGCACGAGCACACCTCGGCGATCTCCGGGGTCTGGCAGTCGTTCGACCCAGCCGGCGGTGACGAGTCGATCGATGCGGTTGGTCATGGTGCCGCTGGTGACCAGTGTCTCCTGCAGCAGAGTTGAGGGGGAGAGCTGATAGGGCGCACCGGAACGGCGCAGGGCGGAGAGCACGTCGAAGGCCCACCCCTCGATGTCGTAGTCGCTGAAGCTGGACTTCCGTGCCAAATCCAGTTGGCGGGCCAGCCGTGAGACGCGGGAGAGTATCTCCATCGGCGACACGTCGAGATCCGGGCGCTCGTGGCGCCACGCCGCGACAATCCGATCAACCTCGTCCATGTTCCGATTTTACGTCCAGATCAAGATTCTTTGTGCCAAAGATACTTTTTACCGAGATATTTCTTACTCATCGGCTGATTTGGCCTGCACGTTTGGATGGACGGGGCCACTTGGGAATAAAGTGGTCATGGTTGTTGCATCCGTCAACGCACCTGCGGGGCCAAAAGACCCGGCAGTAGAAACGAAGGAATACACGTGGATCTTTTCGAGTATCAAGCACGTGACCTGTTTGAGAAGCACGGAGTGCCCGTGCTCAAGGCTCAGGTCGCGACGACACCAGAAGCAGCGAAGAAGGCAGCCGAAGAACTCGGCGGCGGAGTAGTCGTCGTCAAGTCTCAGGTCAAGATGGGCGGCCGCGGCAAGGCCGGCGGCGTCAAGGTTGCGAAGAATCCTGAAGAAGCCGAAGCTCGCGCCAAGGACATCCTGGGTCTCGACATCAAGGGCCACATCACCGAAAAGGTGATGATCGCCGAAGGTGCAGACATCGCTGAAGAGTACTATTTCTCGGTTCTCCTCGACCGGTCCAACCGCACCTACTTGGCCATGTGCTCCAAGGAAGGCGGAGTGGAGATCGAGCAGCTCGCCGAGGAACGTCCGGAAGCGCTCGCCAAGATCCCAGTCTCTGCCATCGACGGAATCGATGCTGCCAAGGCCGAAGAGATCGCCAAGGAAGCAGGCTTCGACGCGGAGACCGCCGCCAAGGTTGCCCCCGTGCTGATGTCCCTGTGGACCGTCTTCGAGAAGGAAGACGCTTCCCTCGTTGAGGTCAACCCGCTGGTCAAGACCGGTGCCGGTGACATCATCGCGCTCGACGGAAAGGTGTCTCTCGATGAGAACGCCGACTTCCGCCAGCCTGAGCACGAGGAGCTGCGCGATGACAGCGCAGAGAACCCACTCGAGCTCAAGGCCAAGAAGCTCGACCTCAACTACGTCAAGCTCGACGGCGAAGTCGGAATCATCGGAAACGGTGCCGGACTCGTCATGTCGACCCTCGACGTCGTCGCCTACGCCGGTGAGAAGCACAGCAACGTCAAGCCTGCCAACTTCCTCGACATCGGAGGCGGTGCCTCTGCTGAGGTGATGGCCAACGGGCTCGAGGTCATCCTCGGCGATGAGCAGGTCAAGTCAGTCTTCGTCAACGTCTTCGGCGGAATCACCGCGTGTGACGCAGTGGCCGACGGCATCGTCAAGGCTCTCGAGATCCTCGGCGACCAGGCCACCAAGCCGCTCGTCGTCCGCCTCGACGGAAACAACGTCGAAGAGGGACGTGCGATCCTCAAGGAAGCCGCGAACCCACTCGTCACTCTGACCGACACCATGGACGGTGGAGCCGATAAGGCCGCCGAACTGGCTGCTGCCAAGTAAGGAAAGGTCTTTACATAAATGTCTATCTTCCTGAATTCCGATTCGAAGATCATCGTCCAGGGCATCACTGGCGGCGAAGGAACCAAGCACACTGCGCGCATGCTCGCAGCAGGATCCAATGTCGTCGGCGGTGTCAACGCCCGCAAGGCCGGCACCACCGTCAAGCACACCGACAAAGACGGCAACGACATTGAGCTGCCCGTCTTCGGATCAGTCGCCGAGGCGATGGAAGCCACCGGTGCCGACGTCTCCGTGGCCTTCGTGCCCCCGGCATTCTCCAAGGATGCAGCCATCGAAGCCGTTGACGCCAAGATCGGTCTGCTCGTCATCATCACCGAGGGCATCCCGGTCCAGGACGCCGCCGAAGTCTGGGCACGTGCTCAGGCCGCAGGCAATGCGACCCGCATCATCGGACCCAACTGCCCGGGCATCATCTCGCCAGAGGCATCGCTGGCAGGCATCATCCCTGCCAACATCACCAAGAAGGGCAAGCTCGGACTGGTCTCCAAGTCCGGCACGCTGACCTACCAGATGATGTACGAACTGCGTGACCTCGGCTTCTCCACTGCCATCGGAATCGGTGGTGACCCGGTCATCGGCACCACGCACATCGATGCGCTCGAAGCGTTCGAGAATGATCCTGAGACCGAAGCCATCGTCATGATCGGCGAGATCGGCGGAGACGCTGAAGAGCGTGCCGCTGCCTACATCAAGGACAACGTGACGAAGCCGGTCGTCGGCTACGTTGCAGGCTTCACCGCTCCCGAGGGCAAGACCATGGGCCACGCCGGTGCCATCGTCTCCGGCTCCTCAGGTACTGCTGCGGCGAAGAAGGAAGCCCTTGAGGCTGCAGGCGTGAAGGTCGGCAAGACCCCGACCGAAACCGCTGACCTCATGCGCGAACTCCTCGCCTGAGTCGTCTGAAGTATAGATTCGGCTGAAGCACAGTTTCGAAGCCCGTCTCCCTCAGGGGAGGCGGGCTTCGTGCATCTCCGGCACACTCGTCCTGCGGACTCCCACACGAACAATGACCCACGCGATGAGGACGGCGGCCAGCGGGAACGCTGCTCTCCACCCGGAAGACGCAAGCGACCAGAGGAGGAATGGGACGAGTGCCAGGTTGGCGACAGTCGACACCCTGAGACCGAAGGCTCGAACGTAGGCGAGGATGCACAAGGTGTAGATGACGATGAATACTCCGCTGGCTGCGGCCAGCATATCGATGACCAGGGTCGGCTTCTGTTGGAGCAGCACCAGCGATATCGCGAAGCCGCAGCTCATGATCGTGATGGCGCGCCGCGGATTCAGCGCGTCGCGCCCAGCGACGCTGTGGGGGAGGATCCCGTCCCTGGCGGCAGAATCGATGACCAGTCCGACACCGCGGACCCAGGCGACCGAGTTGAGAAGCATCCCCACTGCTCCGGATGCGGCGAGGACCAATGCGGCGGCGTCGCCGTAGGGAGTCGTGCGCAGCGCGTCGACGACCCCGGTGACCGGATCCGCTCTGGGCGTGAGGACGAGGACCGCGACGGTCAGTGAGGTGGTGAGGAGGAGCAGGAGACCCAGGCTCGTCAATGCGATGGGCATGAATTCTCGTTTGGGGTCGGGCAGATCCCGAGCCAGAAAGGTGAGGTTCTCGAAGCCGATGAAGGCCCAGAAGGCCACCATGAAACCGACGGGGACCAGCAGGACGTCTCCTCCGTCGGGGAAGATCTCGGGGACTCGCTGAGAATGGAGAGTCGACCACACGACCACTCCGGCCAGGGAGAGGATGAGGGCCACTGTCCCTATCCTCTCCACCTGGTGACCGACGTGTTTGCCCAGCAGGTTCGTCGCCACAGCGACTGCGAGGATCGCGATGGCAGTCACGCTCTCCGGCAGTGCTGATCCCGTGATGGCTGAGAGATTCCTGGCGGCCATCACCGATCCCGCCGGCAGACCGACGAGCACGACGATTCCGAACAGCAGCGGCACCATGTCTCCTGCCGTTCGGCCCAGGCCCGACCGCACCGTGTCTCGCAGCGGATCACGACTCTCGGGTCGACTCACCACAGTGTCCCTGAACAGACACAGCATAGGGACACATGCCAAGGCCGCGACGATCCACGTGAGTATTGCAGCGGAGCCGGTTTCGCTGATCACCGCCGCCGGAACTCCGATGAGTCCAGCGCCGACGACGGACGCCAGACCGGCGGCTACGCCGGTGATGCGCGAGGAGAGACGCGAGCTGAGCTGTTGGTGCATTGTCATATCTTCACTCAATCGCGAACACGGCGGATCGACGAGTGGCTGAAATGACATTCATCAACGGTTTCGAGACATCTGCGTTGTTGAGGGCCATACTGGATGACATGTGGACTGTGGCAGTACTGATCAGAGAGGGGATCTCGCTCTTCGAATTCGGGGTGACGGCGGAGGTTTTCGGAATCGACCGCTCAGAGGCTGGCCTGCCGCTCGTCGACTATCGGGTGTGCTCGGACGGCGGCCCGGGCCGGGTCGAATCGAAGCACCGGCCGTCGGTGTGCGTCGAATCGACACATGGTCTCGAGGGGCTCGCCGATGCCGATGTCGTCATCGTCTCTGCGACGCTTCCATCGACCGGAAACTCGGCGGAACATCGAGCCATCAGGGAAGCGCATGCGAACGGTGCGCTCGTGGTGTCTCTGTGCAGCGGGGCCTTCATCCTCGCAGAGACCGGTGTCCTGGACGGATTGTCTGCAAGCACTCATTGGCTGTTCGAAGATGAGCTGGCCCGCAGGTTCCCACTGGTGGACGTCGTCAGTGCCAACCTCTTCACCGACACCGGCCGGGTCGTCACCGGGGCCGGTACAGCGGCGGCCATCGACACCTGCCTGCATGTTGTGAGACGAGAGCTGGGTGCGGCCGCGGCGAGCACGATCGCCAAACGGATGGTCACGGCACCGCTGCGACACGGCGGGCAGCAGCAGTTCGTCGATTGGCCCAGCCGTGTTGATGCGGCCGGCGCTGATCGAGGGGACACTGGTCTGGCCGAGACCTTGGACTGGGCGAAGGCCCGTTTGGGCACGAACCTGGATCTTGCCGCATTGGCCGAACGTTCCGCTCTCTCTACGAGACAGCTGACTCGCAGATTCATTGCGCAGGTCGGAACCACGCCGCTCAAATGGGTGACTCATCAGCGGGTTCAGCGAGCGCAGGAGCTCCTCGAGAATACAGACCTGTCAATCGACCAGATCGGCCACGACGTGGGGTACGCCTCGGCAACACAATTGCGTGAACATTTTCGAGCGCTCGTCGGAACCACCCCCTCGGCCTACCGACAATCGTTCAATTTGGGGGCATAGTTCACCCGGGCTCGCTTTCCCTCCAGCTAGTTCAGCAGTCCGTCCCGCCAGCATCAAATCACCCCGTTGCCACGGGTGGTTCTGGAACGGACTGTGCGGGGCCCGCGTGGGAGGCTAATCTGAACGTGTGAATGATCAGACACCGCTGTCCCAGAACATACCTGCCGACCAGGCAACGCCCCTCGCCCCGCAACCGATCGACCCGCAGCCCGTCGACACCTCGCCTTCGGCTCATCCGCGCAACTTCGGCTCCGACAACTGGGCCGGCGCCCACCCCGAAGTCATCGCCGCCATCACGGAAGCCAATGTCGGGCACACCCCCGGCTACGGTGGTGATCCCTGGACCGCCCGCTTCAGTGAAGTCATGAAGGGCCACTTCGGACCCTCCGCCCAGGCGTTCCCGGTCTTCAACGGCACCGGCGCCAACGTCCTCGCGCTGCAGTCGGCGCTGCCCCGCTGGGCGGCTGTCATCACCGCAGCCTCCGCCCACATTAACTATGACGAAACCGGTGCGCCGGAGAAGGTCGGCGGGCTCAAGATCATCGGCGCAGCTACTCCCGACGGGAAGCTGACTCCTGAGATCATCGAAGGCGCGGTGCTTGGCCGCGGCAACGAACACAACGCTCAGCCCTTGGCTGTGAGTATCTCGGAATCGACCGAATGGGGCACGACATACACGCCGGAGGAGATTCGCCAGATCGCCGACACGGCTCACAGGCTCGATATGATCCTGCATGTTGACGGTTCGCGTCTGGGCAATGCCGCGGCCTATCTGAACACTGAGCTCGGGTCGCTGACGACGGCGACCGGCGTCGACATCATCAGCCTCGGTGGGACGAAGAACGGACTCCTCGGCGCAGAAGCGATCGTCGTCCTCAACCCCGACATCGGCCAGGGGATGAAGTTCCTGCGGAAGATGAACCTGCAGCTGTCATCGAAGATGCGCTTCCTCTCCGCCCAGCTGGGCGCCCTCTACGACGGTGAGCTGTGGCGCACCTCCGCGAGTCACGCCAACGGCATGGCCCAACGATTGGCAGATGGCCTCACCGAGGCAGCCGCCGCCGGTCGTGCACCCGATATTTCGATCGTGGCGAAGACCGAATCAAACGTGGTCTTCGTGCACATGCCTGAGGAGGTCGCAGCACGAGCTCGGCAGAGATTCGCTTTCGCCGACTGGCCCATGGCCAAGAACGTGGTGCGCCTCATGTGTGCCTTCGATACCACCGCCGAGGACGTCGACGACCTCATCGCAGCCATCGTCGGTCCCTGACCCTCAGCGTGGTCAACGGCTGGTAGGTGTTGCGTGGGCGGGAGTGAGGGCGCGGCCCCTACGCCTTCTTGTCAGCCTTGACAGAGACGACGGGGACGTCAGCGTCGAGGATGATGCGCTGGGCGGTCGAGCCCATGATGAGTTTGCCGACGGGGGAGCGGCGACGCGATCCGATCACGATCATGCGGGTGTCTTCGGTCGCCTCGGCGAGGGCGAGGAGTTCCTCAACGGGATCATTGCCGCGCAGGAACTGCAGGATCTCATGGGAGACCTTGGATGAGCGCAGCGCCTCTTTGAGTTCCTCCATGTCCTGATTCGTCGCGACACCGCGTTCGTCGGGGGTCTCTCCGATGCCGGCGTTGAGCACGATCACGGTGTCATCGAAGGCCCTCGCCTGATCGATGCCGAACGTGACGGCGGCCTTGCCTTCGGGTGAGGGGGAATAACCGACGAGAATTGTCATGATCTCTCCTGATGCGACACTGGACGAAGCTCCCTCAATTAGTAGCACATCTGCGTGCTGCGACGCTCCTCAGTCTGCCCCAACCTGCATGTAACTCCGCCTCAGCCTGCAGCGCAGATCTGTGTGAGTCGGTCGTTCCCGGTGGTGGCGCATCCGCGACTGAAGCAGGGGCTCAGTCCGACTAGACTGTTCGAATGCCTTCTACCCTCCTGTCTCCGGATTCTCCTGCCCGCCACCGCAGCCAGGATCTGCTGGAACAGTTTCCCGAGCTCGCTGAAGTTCCGGGATTCCCACAGGCAAGGATCCTCATCGAGTATGTCCTGGGGCGACGCAGCGGAGAACTCGACGTCTCCGGGCGTGCGACGGAAGGAACATTCGTGGACGCCGAGGCGGTCGTGAGACTTCCGCACGAGGTCCTCATCGTCGATGACGGCCAGGGACTGCAGTCGCGGCTGTTGAGCGAGATCGTCCCCGTGCGCACGTACAACGACCGGGTAGACGAAGCACGCACCGTCGCCGAGGTGGCAGATCAGGCCAGCCCCATCGACGATCTCGCTGTCTTCGCCCCGGAAGCACAAGAAGTCTGGGCGATCGTCAACGCACCGAAGGCCACCCACGCGTTGGCCGAGACGATCGCTGCCATCCAGGCCCACGTGAGGACGATCATCGTCATCGGTCGTAGCGATTCGATGAGCCGAGCGGTAAACAAGGAACTGGCGCGTGGTTTCGCCCGCGTCGACGTCTCGCCAGGCGTCGGCAAGCACCGCATGATCATCGGCAGCAGGTCGCTGTCATCACCGAGCCTGCCGAGCTTCCCCAGGCACAGCAGAATCGATCATCCGGCCACAGGTCCGCTGCAGGTCAGGGCCCACGGAGCCTGCTTCTCCGGGGTCAAAAGCGATGAGGGCTCGGCCGCGCTGCTCACGGCTCTGGCAGCCGAATCTGAGCCCGCCGAGGCCGAGTCCTCCGAGACTCGACTCGCCGAGGCGGGTCCTGGTTCCCCGAACTCGGTCCTTGACCTCGGGTGTGGGAACGGATGGCTGCTCACAGCTGCGATGCAGGTCACGGCGGCGAAGAAGGGCACTGGCGTGGACGTATCGAAGTCGGCGGTCGCCTCGGCGAGGGAGACCGCTGAGGCGAACGGACTCGAGGTCGAGGCCATCCTCGCCGATGCCACGGATGTGCAGGCTCTGACGGGCGCAGACTCTTCGGTGCGCGCCGGCGGGCACGACCTCATTCTGCTCAACCCGCCCTTCCACCAGGGCACGACCATCGAAACAGACACCGCTGCCGGACTCATGCGCACAGCAGCCGAGCTGCTGGCACCCGAGGGGCGAGTCCTCACGGTCTACAACTCACACCTGCACTACCGCGAGACCTTGGAGCGTGTCATCGGACCCAGCGAACAGGTCGCTCGCACCAGCAAGTTCACCGTCGTCCGCAGCCTCAGACGCGGTTGAGCTCACGCGATCGATCAGTTATGTCTGGCCGTTGCCTTCCGGCACCGCATCTCCGGGGACGACAAGCCCGGACTCGTAGGCGAGAACGACAAGCTGTGACCGGTCACGTGCCCCGAGTTTGCCCAGCAGACGACTGGCGTAGGTGCGCGCAGTCTCTGGGCTGATGAACAGGCTGGCACCTACCTGTTGGTTCGACTCACCCCGACCGATACGTGCCAGAACCTCCCTCTCGCGATCGGTGAGCGCCTCGAGCAGCTCGGGTCGCGGCATGGCCTTCTGCCCGGCGTTCAATCGTCGCAGCAACGTATTGGTCACCGATGGGGAGAGGATCGAATCACCGCCGGCGACGGAGCGGATGGCCGAGCGCAGATCGGCCGGTCTGATGTCCTTGAGGAGGTAGCCGCTGGCGCCGACCTGGATGGCGGACACGATGTCCTCATCGTCGTCGAAGGTCGTGAGCATGACGACCTTCGTAGAATTGAGCCCAGGGTCGCCGGTGATGAGCCTCGTCGCCGTGATCCCATCCATCACAGGCATCCTGATGTCCATGAGCACGACATCGGGAGCCAGCTGTCGCACGAGGCCGAGCCCTGCTCGACCATCTGCCGCCTCGGCGACGACATCGATATCGCCATCGCTGACGGCCAATTGGCGCAGTCCGGTGCGCACGAGTTCCTGGTCGTCGACAAGCAGAATGGAGATCATGAGTCGATCCTCCTCGGCAGCGTGGCGTGCAGGGTGAAGCCCCGATTCGGGGCGGATCGGGTGCTGAGCTGTCCGCCCAGGAGGCGCACCCTCTCACTCATCCCCTTGAGTCCGTGTCCGCCCGCGCTCTCCTCTCCGAGCGTGGCAGCGGAATCGGCTCCAGTTCCGTCGTCGGCCACTGTCACCGTGACGTCATCATCGCTGAGTCCGATCGTGATGCTGACGGCCGTCGCCGAGGCATGTCGGAGCACGTTCGTGATTCCCTCCTGGACCACGCGGAAGATCACCGTTTCGACAGGGGATGGCACCTGGCCGGGTGAGAGTCCGACCGTCGAGTCGACCGAGATCCCCATGGTCCTCGCTTGTTCGAGGAGAGTCTCAATGCCATCGATGCCGAGGCTGGTGCGGGTCGTTTCGTCCCCGGAGCGCAGGAGACGGACCAAGGATCGCAGATCGTTCAGTGACTCTCCGGCTTCGGCGCGAACACGATCAAGGGCCTCTGCTGCCTCCGAACTCTCCTGATCACCCTGTTCGATCGCCTCGATGCCGACCGCAGCATGAAGAGAGATGACCGAGAGCTTGTGTCCAAGCGTGTCGTGGAGGTCGCGCGAGAGCTGCAGTCTTTCGTGCTGGATCTGTCTCTCGGATTCCTTGCGCAGGTGTTCATCCTGGAGACGGAGCAGCTGGGTGTGTTGGTCGAGGAAGCGTCGGTGGGTGGCCACGGCATGTCCGAGGGCAATCGCCGCGGCGATGAGTGCGATCGTTGAGATCGACTCGGCCCCGAGAAGACGACCGAGCGGAAGCGAATCATCTCGAATCCGAAAAGCGGTCGACACAAGGAACACCACGGCTCCCGAGACGACGGCGAATCGGGTCAGCCCCACCTCGGCGACGGAGAAGAACGCAGCGACCACGGGCAGAGCGACCCCGATCGGGACGAGGTCGAGGCTGTAGTAGGCGAAGGTCCCCAGGACGCTGAGGACGACGACGGTTCTCGGCAGTCCGCGTCGCAGAAGGAGTACGGCGCCGAACCCGATGGCGAAGACGAAGGGCAGCCACCGCAACGGTGTCCCTGCGTCGATCTGTGCCAGTGCAATGATGGCTGCCAGCGACACTGTCACCACAAGGGCGAGAATGGCGTCGGTTCTTCGCGGTCCCATGATCCCAGCATAGAGACGTCTCACCTCAGTGGGCACCGTTGGAAGCGCCGAGCGATGTCGCTTCTCGACGTACGGGAATGTCCTCAGATCTCGATGCCGGTCGCGCGTGTGAGCCGATGCGGCCGGGTGTGCGCTGACTCTAATCTCGAACAATGAAGTATTTTCGTGAACTCAAATGGCCTCTGCTCATCATTCTCGGGTTGCTCGGCCTCGTCCGTCCCGTGGCGCGTATCGCCCTCGAGAACTCCGGGCTTCCCACCCCGGCTATCGCTCTCGGAATGACGGTGCTGGTGACACTGGTGTGGGCGCTGGCACTAGGGCTGTCCCGGTCGGCCAACCCGCTCCTCAGCGGGGGCATCGTCGGAGTCATCTACGCCCTCGGCGCCATCATTCTCAGCGGCGTCCTGTCCCCGATTCTGCTGGGCCACCTCGAGGGGCCTCTGGTGCAGCCGCTGGCCATCATCCCCATGCTGGTGACGAACGCTGTCTGGGGTGTCATCGCCGGGGGACTGGCATTGCTCGTCCGCCGTCTGCGATGGGGAACCTGGACTCTGAATCGACTCGGACAGTGACCGGGAACGAAGCCCGCCGAGGTGGTCGGCTGTGGGCGCGTGTCATCGGTCTGATGATGCTCGGGTTCATCGGAGGAGCTCTCGCCATGATCATCGTCAACGACCTCATAGCAGGGATCTGGCAGGAAGCGGTGCTGGTCATTGCCCCGGTGAGCCTCCCTGTCGGTGCGCTCGCCGGAGCCGGGTTGGCCGGTGGCTTCGGGTACAGACGGCTGACCCGCCGGAGTTGACGTCAGCCGACTGCAGCGCCTGAGCCCGCTGTGCCGAATCGACGTGCCAACACCGAGGCGGTGGCCCCGACACCTGCCCTGGCGACCTCGTCCGGCCGGCCGGAGGCCACGACGTGACCGCCGTCGGGACCGGGGCCAGGACCCATGTCGATGAGCCAATCGGAGCCGGCGGCCAGCTCCATATTGTGATCGGCCATGAGGATCGTATCGCCTTCCTCGACGATCTGGGCGAAGAGCTTCCCCAGCACCCGAGCATCACTGGGGTGCAGGCCGTTGGCCGGCTCATCAAGGATGAATAGTGAGCGCTCACGTCGCTTCCTGGCCCGCATCACCGCGGCCAGCCTCAGCCGCTGCGCCTCACCGCCGGACAGCGTCGCCGAGGACTGGCCGAGCAGCAGCCCGCCGAGGCCGACTCTCTGCAGGACCTCGAAATGGGCGACGAGTCCCAGCCGTTGGGCGAACACCGTCGCCGCTGTGTCGATCGACAGATCGAGGACATCTGCGATGGTCAGCTCCTCGACGGTGACCTCGAGGGTCTCCTCGGTGAACCGGCGGCCCTCGCATTCGGGGCAGGTGCCGCTGGAGGCCGGCAGGTGGACGAGATCGATGGTGATGAAACCCAGTCCTTCACAGCGGGGGCAGCGTCCCCGTGCGGTGTTGAAGGAGAACTGTGAGGCGGTGAAGCCACGACTGTGCGCCAGATCGGTCTTCGCGAACAGGCCGCGGATCTTGTCGAAGATGCCCAGGTAGGTGCCGATGACCGATCGCGGGGACCGGCCGATGGTGGACTGATCGAAGCTGACCACCCGGTCGAAGACCTCGAGCCCGGCAGCATCTGCCTCGGCAAGATCTCCTCCCTCACCGCCACCACTAGTGCTGCTGCGCCGGGGTATCGTCTTCGGCTCCTCCTCACCGTCGAATGGGGAGGCTCCAGCGGCTCTGGCCAGTGTTGCCAACGATCGCAGCACCGAGCTCTTACCCGCCCCGGAAACTCCTGTCAGGGTCGTGAGACCGCCGATGGGAAAGGACAGCGCCAGAGCGCGGAGGTTGTTCGCCGACAGACCGGTGCACCGAGCCCAATCACCGAATTCCTGAGGTGCTCGCCAAGGTTCGCTGGGAGCCTCATTGCGCAGGCGGACAGCGGTTGAGCTCTTCCCGTCGAGTGCCTCGGCGACGGGGCCGGAGAACATCAGCTGCCCTCCCCGGGCACCACCACCGGGACCGAGTTCGATGACCCAGTCGCACCGGCGCACCAGCTCCATATCGTGTTCGACGAGGATGACCGTGTTGCCGGCATCGCGCAGAGCCTCAATATGGGTGAAGAGGTGATCGGTGTCCTTGGGGTGCAGTCCGGTGGAGAGTTCGTCGAAGACGTAGACCATGCCGTGCAGACCGCTGTGCAGATGTGCCGCCAAGCGCAGTCGCTGCAGCTCGCCGGGGGAGAGGGTGGCCGCCGAGCGGTGAGGTGGGAGATAGCCGACGCCGAGGTTGTCGATGACCGACGTACGTTTGTCGAGTTCGTCGAGGAGGACCTGGGCCGCCTCATCGGTGGCGTTGGAGAACCGTTTCGCGCCATTGTGGCCACGGTCGAGTTCGGAGGCGATGGCCGCGTGGAGGGAGACGGCCACATCGGTGAGACTGCGTGTGGCCACCTCGGCGATATTGGCGCCGCCGATCGTCACCGACAGAGCTGCCGGATTGATGCGGCTGCCATTGCAGTCGGGGCAGAGTTCGTTGCTGAGGTACTCCTCCGTGCGTGCCCTGACCGTCTCACTGCCGGTCGTGATCATCGTGTCGAGCAGATATCTGCGGGCACTGCGGAACTTGCCCGTGTAACCGCGGGAGATGTATTCGCGCAGATCCTCCGGCCTGACAGTGACAGACGGGGTGTCTTCGGTGGTCAGAAGCCAGTCGCGGGTCTTGGCGGGAAGACTGTTCCAGGGGGCGTCGATGTCGATGCCCATGGTTTCGACGAGGTGTTTGAAGTTTCGTCCCAGCCAGCCTCCCGGCCAGGCGGCGATGGCGCCCTCGCGAATGGTCAGCGACTCGTCGGGTACGGCTGCGTTGAGGTCGAGGTCATGGATGCTGCCCTTCGCCGCGCACGTCGGACAGGCGCCCTCGACGGTGTTGGGCGAGAAAGCAGAAGCAAGCAGTCGACCCTGGTTCGCGGGGTAGTCGCCGAAGCGGGAGAACAGCACCCGCAGCAGATCAGAGACCTGTGACAGGGTGCCCACGCTCGAATTCTCCGGGGGAGTCGACACAAGCTGTTTCACTGCAATTGCGGCGGGAAGGCCCGTGATCCGGTCGACCTGGGGTGCAGAGACTGCGCCGAGGAGGTGACGAGTGAACGGGGAGACCGATTCGAGGTAGCGGCGCTGGGCTTCGGCGTAGATGGTGTCGAAGGCCAACGACGACTTGCCCGAGCCCGATACACCGCAGATGCCGATGAGCTTCCTGTGCGGCAGAGTGACGGAGAAACCGGACAGGTTGTGCTCGCGAGCGCCGACGACGCCGATCTCTTCGGTCATGAAATAGCCACTTCCTCTCGTCCGGGTGCAGCGATGAAGCTGCACCCGGACCAGGCTACGCGGTCAGCGGTTCGCTCGGTGGGCGCGCCACGTGCTGATCTGATCCCAAATGACGATGGCCCAGATTGCGATCACTGTGATGATCTGCTGCACTTCGGCGCCCGAAGGGGACGTGAGATCCGGGTGCAGCACCTGCTGTGTCAGCAGGGCGATCGTGAGGAAGACTGCCATCGCGACGTCGAGGATCGCTCCGGTGAGGACCACGGCTGTTTTCGCTGATGAGCGAACCAGCTTCACCACCTCGACGATGGCCATGAGCGCGAGGAATCCCCAGTATCCGAGGAACCATCCGAATCCCAGTTCCGGATTGATGAATGGCTCGTCATTGTTGAGATGGCCGACGTAGAACAAGGAGGTGGGCACGAGCGGAAGGAGAGCCAGAAGGACGATGAAGACCAGGTTCAGGACCGACTCGGCGCGGATCTGCTTTGCCTTCGCATCCGTCGCCCGCAGCTGATCGACTGACCAGCCCTTCTTCGCACCGGCGATCTTATCTGCCGCACCTGCGCTCATATCCCTGTCGCCGAGGGCGAAGAGGATCGTGATTGTGGCGAAGGCCGTGAGCAGCGCGATGACCGTATTGCCGACGAGCTGACCGATGAGCGCCCCGATCTGGACCTCATCGTTGGTGGCGATGAACGCGATTGAGTTCGTCACGGCCGCGGCCACGGCGACGAGCGGAAGCACCCAGCGTATCGCCCAGATGAAGACCGGGTAGGACTTCGGCCCGATGAGATGCTGTGGCGAATTCGTGTATTCCCGGGAGAGCTGGGCCGGATCGCCGAGCTCTTCGAGCACCTCACGTTCGGCAGCAGCGGTCTGCTCGTCGGCAGGATGGTCCAAGCCGCCGAGGCGGTCTTCGATCATGTCGTCGATTGTGGCCTTGATCTCTGCCGCGATGTCACCTCGGGAGTCCTCCGGGAGATGGCCGACCACATTGTCGACGTAGATGGTGGTGAGCGTACTCATGGTGTTCCTTCTTTCCAGAGTTTCGTAATGCTGGTGTTGAGTTCCAGCCATTGTGAGTGGAGTGCTGCGGCGACTTCGGCCCCGCTGGTGGTGACGCTGTAGTACTTGCGTGGACGCGCTTGTTCGGTGTTCCACTCGGCACTGAGCAGCCCTTGTTTCTCAAGTCTTCGCAGCAGGGGGTAGAGAGTGTTGGCTTCTGTGGCGATGCCGGCTTCGGTGAGAGTCGTCAGCAGCGAGTACCCATACTGCGGCTGACGACAGGCAACGAGACTGGCGAAGACGACGGTGCCTCGTCTCAGTTCTTGTCCGTGTGTCGCCAGTGCCTGTTCTTCATCCTCGTTCATGTTTCACACAATAGTGTGTATCACACACTATTGCAATAGGCAGTATATAGTTGGGCATCAGGGCATCAGCATGAGCGCTGAGGTGAAACCAGCTCGAAATGTATGCTCCTTGCCTGAAATCCAGGCGAAATACACCTCAGCTAGCCTGTGTTCAAGAGCAAGACCACTGCGATAGGGATGGCGATGAGCGAATCGGCAATGACCTCGGCGAATACGACTCATCGAGTCGACGGAATGAATTTCTACACACGCAAGTGGGTTCGCCCGGAGGACCTCAATGCGAACGGGTCGCTCTTCGGAGGAAGCCTGCTGAAGTGGATCGACGAGGAAGCTGCGATCTACGCGATCATTCAGCTCGGCAGCCACAGCGTGGTCACGAAACTCATCTCAGAGATCAACTTCGTGGCTTCGGCTCGCCAGGGGGACCTCATCGAGATGGGCCTCGTCGCAACTCATTTCGGCAACACATCACTGACGATGCGAGCTCAGGTGCGCAATATGATCACGCGCAAGTCCATTCTGAGCATCGACAGAATCGTCTTCGTCAGCGTAGGGGAGACGGGGCAGCCAGACCCTCACGGCTATTCATCGATCACCTATGAGCGTGATCGCATGCCCGTCCTCTAGTCGGCTAGATCCAGCGTCGGAGTCGGACGGCGGAAGCCACGGGTGACGAATGCGAGGTAGCCGATGCCGAGGGCCAGCCAGATCGCCCCGATGAGCAGCGTTCTCGGTGACAAGCTCGTCCACAACCACAGGGTGAGGCAGAAGCCGATGCCGGGCAGCACGATGTAGTTGGCGATCGCGCTCGATCCGCGACGCTTCCCATCGATGACGAAGTGCTCGATGACCGAGAGGTTGACTGCTGAGAACGCGATGAGTGCGCCGAAGCTGACCATCTCGGAGATGAATCCGAGATCGGCCGCCAGCGCGAACAGCGACACCACTCCGACTGCGAGTGTTGCGAAGATCGGGGTGTGGAATCGTGGTGAGAGACGGCCGAAGAACCGTTTGGGCAGAACGCCGTCGCGGCCCATCGCGAAGAGGATACGCGAGACCGAGGCCTGAGAAGTCAGCGCGGAACCGCAGGCACCGGCGACATAGGCGGCAGTGAAGAAGGTCGTGAGGAACTCACCGCCCGCTGCACTCATGACGTCGAGAGCGCCCGAATCGACGTCGGCGAAGTCATTCGACGGATAGACGAGTTGAGCGAGGAATGAGAGCGCGATATAGATCAGACCGCCTGTGACAGTGGCGATGACAATGGCACGAGGCACGCTGCGCTTGGCGTCCTTGGCCTCCTCTGACAGGGTCGAGACCGCATCGAAGCCGAGGAACGACAGGCACAGGATCGCGGCACCTGCCATGACGTTGCCGAAGCCGGGCGCACTGCCGTCGCCGGTGAACGGCGCCGAGAGGTCAACCGTGCCCGACCCCGACATCGACGCGATGCCGAGCGCCGCGAAGGTGACGATGAAGATCGTCTGTGCGGCAATGATGACGATGTTCGCACGGGCGACAGAGACGATGCCGATGACATTGAGAATGGTGACCAGGACTATCGCGGTGAGAACGAAGGCCCAGGCGGGGACCATGGGGAAGGCCGCGGACAGATAGATGCCGATGACGAGATAATTGATCATCGGCAGGAAGAGGTAGTCCAGCAGGAGCGCCCAGCCGGCAACGAAGCCGATGCCGGCCCCGAAGCTATTCTGCGTGTAGGTGTAGGCGGACCCTGAAAATGGGAGCTCGTGAGCCATCTTTGCGTATGACCTGGCGGTGAAGACCATCGCGAGGAGAGTGATCACGTACGCCAGCGGCACCCTGCCGCCGCTGACCTGGGTGACGATGCCATAGGTCGTGAAGACTGTCAGAGGCACCATGTAGACGAGGCCGAAGAGCACCAGAGAGGGAACCCCGAGCGCTCGACGGAGTTGCCCTTGGTCGCCACCGTGAGAATCCTCGCCTCTGTGGGCCGCGTTGGTGTCGTGTGAGTGGGACATGGTGGTCCTTTCTCTCAGATCGAAGAATGCACGGCAACGCCGCCGAGGTAGGTGGTGCGAACAGCTGTCACCGCGAGTTCCTGCGGTGACAGATGCCGGGGGTCGTGGTCGAATCTGATGAGGTCGGCGCTCGCCCCGGGGCGGATCTCGCCCCAGGACGCGGGCCAGGTATCGGCGAAGGCCTGGTACGCGACTGCGGTCGAATAGGTGTCGAGGGCGCGGTCGATGTCGACGATCTCCTCCGGTGTCCAACCTCCGGCGGGTTCGCCCGCATCGTTCTGTCGGCTCGTTCCGATCGCCAGCCCCTCGACGGGTGTGCCTGAGGTGCAGGGCCAGTCTGAGCCGAAGGAGAGTCTCCCGCCGAGCTCGAGGATGCTGCGCATCCGATACTGATTCGAAGCCCGAGACTCGCCGAGGCGGGGCACAGTGAGCACGGTCATGAGGTCATCGAGCTGTGCCCACAACGGCTGCATGTTCGCGATGACCCCGATTTCGGCGAAACGGGCGAGGTCCGCCGAATCGACGAGCTGGGCGTGGGCGATGACCGGCCGGCGGTCGCGTGGTCCGTTGGCCGCGATGGCGGACTCGATGGCATCAAGCGCCTGGCGCACGGCCGCGTCGCCGATGGCATGGATGTGGACCTGGAAGCCGGCGGCGTCAACGGCACGAACCGCCTCGGCCAGTGTCTCACCCTCCCAGACCCGGAGGCCGTGATTGTGCAGAGACGAACAATAGGGTTCGAGCAGCGAACCGGTCTCATTCTCGACGACGCCATCGGCGAAGAACTTCACAGTGTGCGCGCTCAGCAGCGGGTCGCCGAGCTCCTGAATGCGCCTCCTGGCCTCGACCATGGCGGGCAGCTGCGCGGAGAAGCGGCGCGGGTCCGCATAGAGAGCGAGGTTGAACCGAAGCGTGAGTCGACCACGAGTCGAGGCCGCGATGTAGGTCTCGACATCTGCCGGTTCGACCCAGGCGTCCTGCACCCATGTGACCCCTCGTTCGAGGTAGTAGTCTGCTGCTCGCTCGAGCGCGCGCAGCTGCACGGTTTCCTCCAGCGGCGGACGCACTGCGTCGACGAGGTCGACGGCACCCCATTCCCGCAGTGTTCCCAGGGGCGAGCCGTCACCTCGGCGGGGGATCTCGCCCAGTTCAGGCTCGGGAGTCTCCGCGGTGATGCCTGCGAGTTCGAGGGCCCGGGAATTGCACCAGACCGTGTGATAGTCCCAAGCACGCAGCACCACAGGTCGGTCCGCGACTGCCTCGTCGAGCCAGCGCGCGTCGAAAAGTCCGCCGTCGACAAGGCTGCCGTCATAGGAGGCGCCGGTGATCCACTCGATCTCGGGATGGGTTTGGGCAAAGCGACGCACCTCGGCCACGATTTCGTCGACGCTGGAGCACGTTCGCACCTGCGGTCCCTCCGCCTCGAGTCCTCCGAAGATGGGATGGGCGTGACCATCGCCGAAGGACGGCATGAGGAAACCGCCGTCGAGGTCGACCTGGTCGCAGGCGTCGGCGGAGTCAGATGCGGTGTCGAGAGCGGCCAAGTGCCGGTCCACATCGGCTGATCCCACAGCTACGACGACTCCGTCGCGGACGAGGAGGGCATCCGCGGTGTCGACGCCTGTGCCTCGCCAGATGGTGCCGTTGTGGAAGTACGTCGATGCCAATTCGGCCGTCCTCTGTCTCACTGCGTGTCGTCGCTGACCCCGTCGTCGCGTACGAACACTGTTCGTTATTGTGACTGAGAACACGATACACTTCGTGTGGAATCAGGGGAAGGGGGCACAAGGTCGATATGCGGCTCAACAGTGACCGGCTCGTCGACGCTGCGCTTGACCTCGTTGACGTGGAAGGGTCCGAGGCCCTGTCGATGCGCATCCTCGCGGCCCGAGTCGACCGTCAGGTCTCCTCCCTGTACAACCACGTGTCCGGGCGCAGTGAACTCATTGAACTCATGCGGGCTCGAATCGTCGCCGAGATCGACGTGGCTGCATTTGCCCGAGTCGGCCTGGTCGAGCGTTCGGAATGCTGGGACGAGGCGCTCGAATCCTGGGCCCGGTCGTATCTGCGTGCCTTCGCCGCGCATCCGAATCTCATCCGATTGCTTGCGACGACGCCGATCGGCGATCTCTCGACCTACCAGATGTACGACACTGTGGTCGCGGGTCTGCGCCGAGGCGGCTGGCCCAGGTCGCGGACGGTGGCGGTCATGCGCACCGTCGAAGCCCACGTCCTCGGCTCTGCCCTCGATATCATCGCCCCTGCCGACCTTATTTCCCAAGACTCAGCCGACGAACGGTTCTCCGAGATCCGTGCTGCCCTCGATCCACTCTGCGCCGACACCTCGTCGGCGACAGCCGCATTCGAACTGGGTCTGCGTGCGCTCGTCGATGGACTGCGACTGCAGTTGGAGGCGGTTGCCACGTGACACGCTCAACACACGAGAAGTTCTGGTCGGCCGCACGGGAGGCTGTCCCTGCTCTGCCGGTGCGTATGCCCGCCCCCTGGTCGTTCGGCGCAACATCGGATCAAGCAGACGAACTCCTCGCTCTCGTCCTCGACGGGACGAAGACCGCAACCGCCTCGGCGCTGTGGGACATCGAATCCGACGATGAACCCGTTCCGCAGGCGGGGGAGGCCAGCATGATCCTCGACGGTGGCAATCGTCCGCGGGCGGTCATCGTCACCACGTCCGTCGAGATCGTCGCTTTTTCAGCAGTCGATGCCGCCCATGCCTATTCAGAGGGCGAGGGGGACCGCACGCTGAAGGAGTGGCGAGAGGTCCACGAACAGTTCTGGCGGTGCTACGGGCAGACCACCCGTGCCTTCTCTTCTGACATGCCGGTGGTGTGCGAGCGATTTGAGCTGGTCTTCGCAGGCTGAGGGGCGAATCTGGCCCGCCACCGTCCCGATCACCCCGCCTCCACCTCGTCGACGGCCAGCTCGGACGGCTGAGTCCGAAAGCCCCTGGTCATGACCGCGAGGATTACGGCGCCGATGACAAGCCAGATCGACCCAAGCGTGATGGCCTGGACATCGAGCTGGGAGACGAGGAAGCCGATGACGAGCACTCCCACGATCGGACAGGCCAGATAGAGCAGAACCCGATGATGGCGCCCGGCGCGACGTTCCTTGGCCCAGAAGACGATGACCGAGACGTTGACCATGATGAATGCGAGGAAGGCGCCGAAGTTGATGAACGAGGTCGAAGTCGCGACGTTCATGACAATCGCGATCAGTCCGATCACGGCAATCGCCAGCAGCGAGAGCACAGGAGTGTGGAAGCGCGGACTGAGCCTGCCGAAGAAGCGCCGAGGCAGGACTCCGTCACGGCCCATCGCATAGAGCAGACGGCTGCCCGCCGCCTGAGCTGCGATTCCCGAGGTGAACTGAGCGATCACGAGAGCGGCAAGGAAGATGGCACCGAAGAGGTGACCGCCGATTCTGCGCGCGATCTCGAATGCCGCGGCGTCGGAGTTCTCGAACACTCCACCGGGATGGACCAGCTGCACAGCGTACGCGACGACGACGAAGATGCCGCCGCCGATGACCGCGATGAGCATGATCGCCTTGGGAACGGTGCGCCGGGGGTCGATTGTCTCCTCGGTGAATGTGGTCACTGCATCGAAGCCGAGGAACGAATACGCGGCGATCGCTGCACCGCCGCCGATCGCAACGAGGCTCGAATTGACGCCCGTGAACGGGGTGGTGCTGAAGAGACCGCTCGCGCCATGAGTGCCGAAGACGTCAGTCAGAGACAGGACGACGAAGAAGGCGATGATGAGGATCTGGAAGGACATGAGGATGAGATTGACGCGATCGGCGACCTTGATCCCTACGATGTTGAGCACAGTGGTGAGGATGATGAACCCGATGATCCACACGGCCATCGGCACCCCGGGGAACTGTGCTTGCAGGTATGAACCGCCGATGAGCCAGATGACCATCGGCAGGAACAGGTAGTCGAGCATGGTCGCCCAGCCGACGAGGAACCCGACTCGTCCATCGATGGTCTTCCGAACGTAGGTGTAGGCGGACCCAGCGACCGGAAAGGCAGCAGCCATACGCCCATAGCTGTTGGCAGTGAAGAGCATCGCGATGAGCGCCAGCAGATAGGCGCTGGCACTTGCGCCTCCGGTTTCGGAGGCGATGACGCCAAAGATCCCCAGGACGATCAGCGGCGTGAGATAGGCGAGGCCGAAGATGACGAGCGAGGGCAGCTTGAGCGTCCGTTTGAGCGTGAGCGTGTCTGACATGATTACTCCATTGTTCTCAGTGATGACATTAGGCCGCCGAGGTGGTGCGACGGTGTGTTGGGATCGCTGCGGTCGATGTTCGGCTCAGTCGTGCCCGTGATAGTGGGGTGACCATCGCTTGGGTTCGATGGTTCCGGCATAGAGCGACAGTGGGATCGGTTCGTCTTCTGGGGTGAACTGCGACCAGATTCGATTGGTCCCAGCAGTGCCCTGAGCTCTCACGCGTTGGATCTGGCCGGAGTCCACCCGAACGACGAGAGTGTCCTCACCGGCCCCCGCCTCGGCGAGGACCTGCCCTTCGGGGCCGACGGCAATGCTGTGGCCACGGCCGACTGGTTCGGCGCAGTTGACGCTGAGCATGTAGACCTGATTGACGATCGCATTGGCTCGGGCGAGGACGAGCTCCTGATCGCGGTCCTGGCTGGTCGTCTTGACGATGTTGATGATCGCATCGGCGCCCATCCACGCGAGGTGACGGGAGTGTTCGGGGAACCAGGCGTCATAGCAGTTCGACAGACCGAGGACGCCGTGGCCCTTGATCGGGGCGACGACGAATTCCGTTCCGGGGAGGTGTGGCTCAAATGGTCTCCATGGGAACATCTTGCGATAGGTGGCGGCCAGCGTCCCGTCGGGGGAGAAGAGGAGTTGGGTGTTGTACTGCGCATCCGTGCTGGTCGTCTCGCCGATGCTTCCCGGGCACAGCCAGATGCCGAAGGCTGCGGCCACTTCGCCGATCATCGCCACAAAGGGGTCATCGAGAGGCATCGCCAGCTGTGCCAGCGCGGCCGGCTGTTCATCGGTCGGCAGGTGATCGACTCCCTGGAGGTGGAGCTCCGGATAGACGAGCATGTCGAGCCCAGGATGCCGTGCAAGCGTGCGTTCGACGTCCGCGTGCAGCTCGGCCAGCACGTTCGGGCCGTGGAGCGGAGCGCGCTGAGCAAGTCCGACGCTCAGTTCTCTCTGTGGCACCGGCAGCTCCTTTGATCAACATAAGTGTTCATTTTGATCACTATAAACTTGTGAGCCGATAGACTCAACACATGGCGGGAAAAAATTCGCGTGCCTCGAACCGGGAGACCCATGAGGTTGACCAGGCCCTGTTCACGGCTCCGGGATCTGCGGCGGTCACACGGCTCTCAGCCGTCGACACTGTCCGAGCTCGAGTTCTCCTGTCGATCGAGCATGCGCTGTTGGCGCCGGGAAGCAAGCTTCCCCGCACTGAGCTCATCGCCGGTGGCCTCGAGGTCAGTCACATCACCGCGCGCCGTGCCCTGGAGAGCCTAGTCGACGATGGAGTCCTGGTGCGCCGTCGAGGGCGCGGGGGCGGAACCTTCGTTGCCGACGATCCACCGGCGCTCAATGACTCATCGGTCACGGCCTATCGGGCCGACGAGCAGTCGATCCTCCGGCTCATCGATCAGCGCAGCCTGATGGAGAGTGCGATCGTCGTTGCAGCCGCACAGCGAGCGACGGCGGCACAGTGCGATGAACTCGACGATCTCATTCGGCAGTCGAAGAACGCCGCCGATTGGCACGAGCACCACATCCCCGACACTCGCTTCCACCGCCTGTGCGCCGAGATCAGCGGCCTTCCGGAAGTGCCGACTTATCTCGCCTGCTATGAGGCGCTGACCAGGTACTTCGTTCCCTATCCGCAGGAACAGCTCGATGAGGGCCGCGACCATCATGCCCGTCTCGTTGCCGCCTTTCGCGCCCATGATCCGATGGCGGCCGTCGATATCGCACGCATACACGTGGACGCTCTGCGTCGAGAGATGTTCGTCGGCCTCGGGCTCGGCGACTGACCTTGAATGTGAGGCACCCGCTGTGAGGGAATCAGACTTTTGGACACTCATCCATGCCGAACGTGCCCGCTTGGTCAAACTGCTGGAGACGCTCGAGTCTGACCAGTGGAGCGCTGACACGCTGTGTTCGGCCTGGTCAGTCGACGAGGTCGTTGCCCATCTCAGCGCGGCGGCGAACACGGGCAGGTGGGCGTGGATTCGCAGCATCGCCGCCGCCGGATTCAACGCTGACCGGCACAATTCCCGACTCCTGGCCAGGTTCCGAGGGAGGTCGCCGGAAGAGGCTCTGGGGATCTTCCGCACCTGCATCACGGCCACGATCGTACCGACGAAGGACTATCCTGCGTTCCTCGGCGAGGTCATCGTCCACTCTCAGGACATCGCCCGGCCACTCGGGCTGACTCTGACTCCCGACCCCAGCGCAGTCCTTGAGGTCGCTCGCTTCTACGCCGCGAAGGACTTCGCCGTCAACAGCAGGACCCTCGTCAAAGGGCTGACTCTCGTCGCAGACGATGCTGACTTCAGGGTCGGAAGCGGACCGGCGGTCAGAGGCAGGCTCCTGGATCTGGTGATGGCGATGGCGGGACGTCCGGACTTCGCTTCGCTGCTTGAGGGCGAAGGCGCCGAAAAACTGCGAACTCGCATGAGTTGAGGTCCGCGCACAGACGCTTGAGAAACTTCGTCCTTATGCTTCCTTCGGCTTCGCATCGTAGGTGAGCCAGTTGGTCTTCGTCGCCACCTTGTCATAGAGCACCTGAGCTTGAGCATTGTCGTCGGCAGTGATCCAGCGGACGACCGAACGCCCTTCGTCCGCGGCGATCTCCTGAAGACGGGCGATGAGCGCACGTCCGGATCCTGTTCCGCGGGCCTGAGGATCGGTGAAGAGGTCATCGAGCCAGAGACCGACCGTGCCGGTCGACGGACGCGAGAATCTCCGGAAGTCCGCGATTGCGACGATGCGGCCATCCGCCTCGGCGACCAGGCCTTGGCATTCGTGTGCTGTATCCATGAGCCAGCCCCACACCCGGGAGACGATGTCCTCGGATTCCGGCAGGTGATAGAACTCGCGGTAGCCGCGGAAGAGCTCACGCCAGCGAGCCTCGTCTGCCGAGTCAACAGGGCGAACGGAAGTGGTCGACGAATCTGCCATGACTGTCCGGGCCTTTCCTTATAGTTCTGCGGGGTGACATGTGAGCGCCGCAAGGCGACATGTACTGCAAGAGTATGTGAAAAAGCCCCTGGCCGGGAGGATATTTCCCGAACCAGAGGCCGTTCTCCGCTCTGTACGCGAGGGGGGACTTGAACCCCCACGTCCGCAGACACTGGAACCTAAATCCAGCGCGTCTACCAATTCCGCCACTCGCGCGCGACGTCCTCAAGATTAGCAGGACGAGGGCGCGATGCTGAAACGATCAGATAACGCAGCCGGTCAGGCGGCGTCGATGCCCAAGGCCTTGCGCACACGAGCCACATGACCGGTGGCCTTGACGTTGTACTGTGCCAGTTCAACGGCGCCCTCAGCATCGATGACGAGCGTCGAGCGGATGACGCCCTGGACGACCTTGCCGTAGTTCTTCTTCTCCCCGAAGGCGCCCCACTCTTCCATCATGGACTTGTCGGGGTCGGAGAGAAGGTCGAAGTTCAGCCCCTCCTTCTCCGCGAACTTCTTCAGCTTCTCCGGCTTGTCCGGCGAGATGCCCAGAACAACCAGTCCGGCAGCAGACAGCGCCGAAAGCGAATCACGGAAGTCGCAGGCCTCGGTCGTGCAGCCGGGAGTCATGGCAGCAGGGTAGAAGTAGACGACAACCCGCTGTCCCTTGAATTCGCTGAGGGTCACGGACTTCCCATCCTGATTGGACAGGGTGAAATCCGGTGCGGTGTCGCCGACTGACAGACGTGGCATAGTGTCTCCTCTTCTCGTTCGGAACTTCTCCGAAGTTCTCAGTTCACAGACCACTCTAGTCCGAGACCAGGACACAGGTCAGCCTCACCCGATGCGAGCGATGACCTCACCGACAGCCACCATGTCGCCGACCTTCGCCACCTGCTTCAGGGCACCTGCCGCCGGTGCCTGCACCCGGGTCTCCATCTTCATCGCCGACAGCACAGCGACATCGTCGCCCTCGGCCACCTCAGCACCGTCGGCGACGAGATAGTCGACGAGGTTGCCGGGCACTGGAGCGCTCACGGCCCCATCCGCAGCGCCTCCCTCAGATCCGTCCGAACCGATAGCACTGGCAGAATCGTTGCCAGCGCCGCCGGCGGTGCCCAGTCCAGCCAGCAGCGCAGTCGGCAGTCCGAGCCGGGTGAGTCTGCCGTCGATCTCGATGTCCAAGCGTTGCAGCGAGGACTCGGGAATCGGTGCCGGCCGGTCCTGCGTCGTCATGCGGGGGAGGAGCTCGGATTCGATCCACTGGGTATGGACGCCCAGCTCGGCTCCGGTGAACGCCGGATCCCTGAGAATCTCAAGCGAGCAGGGAAGCACCGTGGCAGGCCCTTGAACGTGCAGTTCCTTGGCAGCAGTGACCGTGCGCGCGATCGCAGAATCACGGTCGGGTCCGTGGACGATGAGCTTGGCGAACAAGGAGTCGAAGGCCGGTTGTACGCTGTCACCGGCACGGACACCAGCGTCCCAGCGCACCCCGGGGCCACCCGGCACAGTCAGGGTATCGATGCGGCCCGGAGTGGGCAGGAAGCCGCGTCCCGGGTCTTCGGCGTTGATGCGCAGTTCGATGGCATGCCCACTGGGCTCGGGAGTCGACGGCAGCGACAGCCCCTGGCCGAAGGCGATGCGGAACTGTTCGGCGACGAGATCGACACCGGAGACCGCCTCGGTCACGGGGTGTTCGACCTGGAGACGGGTGTTGACCTCAAGGAAGGTCATCGTGGAGTCGGCGGCCAGCAGGAACTCGACGGTGCCAGCACCCCTATAGTTCACCTCGGCGCAGATGGCCTCGGCCGAACGGTGCAGGCGCTCGCGCTGATCGGCGCTGAGCCCGGGGGCGGGTGCTTCCTCGATGAGCTTCTGATTGCGGCGCTGGGCCGAGCAGTCGCGGTCGCCGACGGCCACGACGCGTCCTTGGCCGTCGCCGACGATCTGGACCTCGACGTGGCGGGGACGCTCTAAGAACTTCTCAACGAAGCACTCGGAGCGTCCGAAGGCCTCCACAGCCTCACGGGTGGCCGATTCGAAGGCGTCGGCGACCTCGGCGAGGTCATGGACGATCTTCATTCCGCGCCCGCCCCCACCATGGGCTGCCTTGATGATGATCGGCAGTCCGTGTTCGGCCGCGAAGGCCTCAACCTCGCCGGCGTCCTTGAGCGGCCGGTCGATGCCCGGGGCCAGCGGGGCGCCGACCTTCTGGGCCAGTTGGCGGGCGGTGACCTTGTCCCCGAGCGCGATGATCGTGTCCGCGGTCGGTCCGATCCAGATGAGGCCCGCGTCCTCGACCGCAGCAGCGAATTCGGCGTTCTCGGACAGGAATCCGTACCCGGGATGAACGGCATCGGCCCCCGACTTCTTGGCCGCGGCGATGATCGCGTCGATGTTGAGGTAGGTCTCGGCCGCACTGGATCCCGGCAGGGAGTAGGCCTCATCGGCCAGCTGGGTGTGCATGGCTTCGAGGTCCTGGTCGGCGTAGACGGCGACCGATGTGTGGCCGTAGTGGGAGCAGGCGCGGATGACGCGGACGGCGATTTCGCCGCGGTTGGCGATGAGGATCTTCGGCATGATTCAGTGTCCGTTCTCCGGTGAGTCGTGTGTGTGGTCGGCGTCGTTCTGTCGAGGGTCGTCGGTGACGAAGCGGATCTTGACCCCGGGTGCCAGCTGTGCTGCCAGGTCCGTGTCATCGACGCTGGCGATGATCGGATAGCCGCCGGTCAGCGGGTGGTCGGGGCCGAAGAGCACAGGCTGTCCGTTCGGCGGGACCTGCAGTGCCCCGGTGACAGCGCCCTCGCTGGGCAGCTCACCGGTGCGGGCGCGTTCGAGTGGGACGACGCCGGCGAGCCTGAGCCCGACGCGATCGGATTCGTGGGTGACCGTCCACTCCTGGCCCAGCAGAGTCTCGACTCCTGCCGAGGTGAACCAGTCACCACGCGGTCCCAAGGTCACCGACATCTCGATGGTCTCTCCCGGTGCGGGCAGATGCCGTTCGTGGCCTGAGCCGCGGGCCGGATCGACGAGGTGGGGTGCCGACTCCGGTCGACCGAGGGCAACCGTCGTGTCCGGTTCCAGTGGTGCCGGGCCGAGATGGGCCAGGGTATCGGCCGAGGCGCTGCCCAGTGCGATCTCCGTCTCGATCCCGCCCCGGAAGGCGATATAGGCTCGGGTTCCGCGCTCGGTCATGCCGAGTTCGAGTTCGTCCCCGTTGTCCAGTGAGAAGGCCTCGCCGGGGTGGTGCCGAAACACGGCACCGTCGGCAGATGTCACGGTGATCGAGGCATACGCGCCGGTCACAGCGGCCACACCGGCACCGGCGATGGCCAGCTTCGCCCCACCTCCGAAGTTCTCCAGCCCGGCCGTGGTCTCGGCGTTGCCGACGAGGCGGTTGGCGGCCTGCAGCGCTGAACGGTCGGCGGCTCCGGCGCTTGAGACTCCCATGGCGGCGAAGCCGGGCCGTCCGAGGTCCTGGATGAGCAGCTGGAGTCCGGGATATATGACCGTGAAGGCATGCGCCGATGCGACTCTGTCCGGCTGCGCAGGTGTTTCCTTCTGCGACGACGAGGATTTTGCGCTTGCCTCAGCGACCGTGACTGATTCCCGCTTCGCCTCCCGGAAGGTCACGATGGTCCCGGGGACGAACAGGGCCGGCGGTTCGCGATCGAGGTCCCAGAGTGTGGCGTCGGTGCGCCCGATGAGCTGCCAGCCGCCGGGGGAGGCACGAGGGTAGACGCCGGTGAATTCCCCGGCCAGGGCCACAGCTCCGACGGGCACACGGGTGCGCGGTGAGGACCGGCGGGGAACGTCGAAGATCGGATCGTCACCGGCCAGGTAGCCGAATCCGGGGGCGAATCCGGAGAACGCGACCTGCCAGCTTGCACGCTGATGCCGGGTGATCACCTCGGCGGTCGACAGCGACAGAAGATCAGCCACTTCGGTGAGGTCCTCACCGTCGTAGTGGACGTCGATCGTGACCTCACGGGGCTCGGCGGAGTCCGTCCCCGTGTGCTCGAGACCGCGGATCCGGTCGGCAAGATCCGGCGCCGAGGTGCGGGCCGGATTGAAGCGGATGAGCACGGTTCGGGCGGCGGGGACCAGTTCGTCGACGCCGACGAGCTCGGCTGCCTCCAGCGCTTGATGCAGGTGCATCGTCGAGGCCAGGTTCGGGCATTCGACGAGGAGATGACGGCGAGAGGCAGTGTGGAAGTCGAGGTTGTCGATCATTGGCGGTAGTTGCCTTCCGGCGCATCGGTGATGAACATCCGGCCCGGGGAGTGCGTGATCGCGAACGGTGGGGCCGAGGCTTGGATGGCGAGTTGGGGCGTGACTCCGCAGGCCCAGAAAACGGGGATACCGCCGTCCTGGATTGCCGGGGCGTCGCCGAAGTCGGGGGAGTGGAGGTCTGTGATGCCGATCTGTTCGGGTTCTCCGATGTGGACGGGGCCGCCGTGGACGGCGGGGAAGCGGTCGGTGATGCGCACCGCCTCGGCGACCTGACGGGCAGGGATGGGGCGCATGGACACGACCATGTTGCCGTGGATCCGACCGGCGGGCTGACAGGCGATCGAGGTGGAGTACATGGGGACGTTGCGGCCGGCATCCTGGTGGCGGATCGGGATGCCCGCGTCCAGCAGCCCGGTCTCGAAGGTGAAGCTGCACCCGATGAGGAAGGACACGAGGTCGGGATGCTGGGACCAGGCAGCACCGGCGTCGTCGACCTCGTCGACGAGCGACCCGTTCTCCCAGAGTCTGTAGCCGGGAATGTCTGTGCGCAGGTCACTGCCCGGGGCCAGGGCTGATTCGACCTGCCCAGGTTCGAGGACATCGATGACCGGGCACGGCTTCGGATTGCGTTGGGCGAAGAGCAGCATGTCGAAGGCCCAATCGGCAGGGACCGCGATGAGGTTGGCCTGAACCAGACCAGGAGCCAGACCCGAGGTCGGTTCAGTGGACCCGGCCCGGATGCGCTCGCGAGCCTGCGCTCCAGCCGAGGTCGTTGATCCAGCCGACTTCTGCGCTCCGATGGTGTGTGGTGTGCTGCTCATCGACCGGCACCGGCGAACGCAGCGATCGTCACACCCGAGGATTCGAGGAGCTCTCGTGCGGCACGGGCCATGTCGATCGAACCCTGGCTGTCGCCGTGGAAGCAGATCGACTGGGCGTCGACATCGACGAGGCTGCCGTCGATGGCCTCGACCTGTCCGGTCTGGACGAGCCTGAGCACGCGTGCGGCCACGGCTTGCGGGTCATGCAGCACTGCGTGGGGTTCGGTGCGCGAGACCAGAGAGCCATCGGGGTTGTAGGAGCGATCGGCGAAGGCCTCGGCCGCCACATTCAGCCCCGCCTCGGCGGCGACGCGATTGGCCACGCTGCCGGCCAGACCCAGGAATACGAGGCGCTCATCGACGGCCTTGACCGCATCGACGACGACCTTGGCCTGCGCTTCGTCGCGGACGATGGCGTTGTAGAGGCCGCCATGGGGTTTGACGTAGGCGACCGAGCCGCCGACGGCTGAAGTCAGGCCCAGGAGGGCACCGATCTGGTACTCGACCTGTGCCTGCAGGGTCGCTGCCGGAACGTCGAGGGGACGACGACCGAATCCCTCGTAATCGTCATAGCCGGGGTGGGCGCCGATGACGACCCCGCCCTTCGTCGCCGCTGCCAGGGTCGCCCGGATGCCCTCGGGGCTGCCGGCGTGGAACCCGCACGAGACGTTGGCGCTGGAGACCAGGTCCAGCATCGCCGTATCGTCGCTGACGACGCGGTCGGGAACGTTCTCCCCGAGGTCCGAGTTGAGGTCGATGCTCACCGTGCTGGTGGCGTTCGTATCTGTGGCGGTCATTGTCACCCTCCGATTCCGATCATTGCGAAGATGGGGCCGACCGATCCGGCGGCCGTGTACCACATCACCAGTGTTGCCGCGGTGCCGATGATCAGCAACCACCTGGGGTACTTGTCGACTCGCAGCAGGTGAGGCCTGAACCAGCCGATGTACATGAAGATCGTCAGGCCGATCGGCAGGATGAGTCCGTTGAATCCTCCGACGAAGACGAGCAGGGTCGCCGGTGCTGTTCCGACGACGAGGTAGATGATGAGGGAGACGGTGATGAACGCGACCGTGGCCAACTGCAGCGGCCATCCCTTGCCGAGGCGTTTGGAGAACGCGGACAGGAAGGTCGCCGAGGTGTAGGCCGCTCCGATCACCGAACTCAGTGCCGCGGCCCAGAAGATGGCACCGAAGATGCGCATTCCGGCATCGCCGAGGACGGCTGCGAACGCCTGACCGGCAGGGTTAGCGGCCTGACCGCTGAGGTCGAGGGCGACTCCCGAGGCGACGACGCCGAGGACGGCCAGGAACAGGATGTAGCGCATGACGCCGGTGACGAGGATTCCTGTGAGTGCCGAGCGCATCACGGAGGGAGCATGCTCCGGTCCGGTCTTGCCTGAGTCGAGGTAACGGTGGGCTCCCGAGTAGGTGATGTAGCCGCCGACAGTTCCTCCCACGATGGTCGTGATGGTGGCGAAGTTGATGGTGTCGGGCAGGAAGCTCTGCTTGATCGCCTCACCGACCGGTGGGTTGGAGGCGATGGCGACGATGACGGTGAGGATGATCATTCCGATTCCGAGGACCATGACGACGGTGTCGACGACCTTGCCTGCGCGTTTGAACAGGAAGATGCCGATGGCCAGCACGCCTGTGAGCAGGCCGCCGAGCTTCGGGTCGATGCCGAGGAGGGCGTTGAGTCCCAGGCCGCCGCCGGCGATGTTGCCGATGTTGAAGGCCAGGCCGCCGATGACGATGAGGATGGACAGGAGGATGCCCGTGCCCGGGATGGCGCTGGAGGCGAGTTGAGCCGCACGTTTGCCCGAGGACGTGATCATGCGCCAGACATTGAGCTGGATGGCGATGTCGATGAGGATCGAGATGAAGATGGCGAATGCGAAGGCCGCGCCCATCTGGGCGGTGAAGGTCGCCGTCTGGGTGATGAATCCCGGGCCGATCGCCGAGGTGGCCATGAGGAAGATCGCGCCGAGGATCGCGCTGCGGCTGACCTTGACCGAGGACTTCGCTGTCTGTTCGACGGGCGCCTGGTTGTGCGGCGTCTGTTCTTGTGGCTGTGACATGGGGTCTCCAAGTTGCCTGGAATGTGGTCCGCATCCCGATGTGATCGAGAGCCAGCCACGGTGGTGGTCCGTATCACTATCGAAGAAGCGTTAGACAATCTAGCATGGATTGTTCAACAAGAATAGATCTGAGTCACATTTCAGTTCTGGAATTGTCCTCACGATTCTGGGCTATTTGTTGCCCCGATCACTAGGATGGAACTGTGAATCACGAATCGTCCCTGGTCAATCAGCTCACCGACCGCCTCATCGCCGGCGAGCTTCGCCCCGGTGCCCGTTTGTCCGAAGCTGCCTTGGCGAAAGAGTTCGATGTCTCCCGGAACACGCTGCGCGAAGCCTTCCGGGTATTGGGGGAGCAGGGGCTGGTCAATCACATCCCCCATCGTGGGGTCTCGGTGGCCTCACCGAACACTTCGGACGTCATCGACATCTACCGGGTGCGGCGGCACATCGAATGCTCTGTGCTCGAGAACGCTCCGAAGAACCACCCGGGCGCCGAGGGGATGCGTCGGGCTGTCGAGGCTGCGCACACGGCAGCGGCCGCCGATGATTGGCTGCGGGTGGGGACGCTGAATATGTCCTTCCACAATGCCGTGGTCTCATTGTCGGACAGCTCGCGCCTGATGCGCTCATTCGGGAATGTGCTGGCCGAGCTCCGCCTGGCCTTCCTCAAGGTCGAGGTCCTCGACTTTCTTCATGCGCCGTTCGTCGAACGCAATCAAGAGGTCCTCGACGCCTACCTCAATGAGAGCCCGAGGGAGGCGGCGGCGACGCTCGGTGCCTACCTCGGTGACTCCGAACGTCAGGTCCTCGGCGCATATGCGCGCGCCGGCCAGGCCTGAGCATGCTGATCTCGGCACAGGGCCCGCCCGGGCCCGACTGCTAGACTGAGGGCGACGTGTTTGTGCAAATTGCATACGCCCATGTCGGCCCAGAGCCTGCATGTCTAACGGCAGATCAGACAGTGGTCGATCTGCAAGGAGTGCGCAATGAAGTATGCACCATATCTCTGTCCCGACTGCTACGGCCGTCTCATCGACACAGCCGCTGCTGCGGAGCCCGGTGGCGGAGCCAACTTGAACCCCATGCTTGAGTGCGCAGACGGCTGCGGCGTCTCGGAGAATGCGCTCAAGCCGTATAGAACCCGTATGAATGGCAGGGCCCGAGCGGCGGGCAGGGCACCGGTCCGATCTGCGGCTAAGGCGCCGGCTCGGCGCCAGCGCTAGCGGCCATACTCGGGCAGCTGCGTGCCAGAGGAGACAAACAGGAAACCGCCGTTCGGATGATCCGAACGGCGGTTTCTTCGCTGTGGTGCACCCCCCGGGACTTGAACCCGGAACCCACTGATTAAGAGTCAGTTGCTCTACCAATTGAGCTAGAGGTGCGAGCTGCACTTGCCGCGCAACGAGAATTAATATTACTCAGGTTGCCAGGCTTCTTGCAAACTGAGAACCACTCATTTGAGGTTTTGTGAGGTAGCTCGCATATCTGCAGGTCAGAGGTACATCCCGGATCTCGATTGTTCCGGTGGTTCCGAGATCGCGTGGACGTCGCGCTCTCGCAGGAGCACATACGCGCTCCCCTCGAGCTCCACCTCGGCGAGTTCCTCAGGGTCGTAGAGGACAGTATCGCCGAGGTTGGCCTGCCTCACGTGTGGGCCGGCCGCGACGACCTTGCCCCACACGAGACGCTTCCCCATGCTTGCGGTTGCCGGGATCACGATCCCGGCCGAGGATTTGCGCTCCCCGGCCTCCTCGCCCGGATCCAGAAGGATCCGGTCATGCAGCATCCGGATCGGCAGAGCCGCTTCAGCCACGCTTGCTGCGGCCGGAGAGGCCCACGATCAGTGCGGCCACGCCGAGGACGGCGCCGACGCCGAGTGCAACAGCTTCGGGCTTGACCGAGCCGCTCTCTTCATCGACGACGCCGGACTTCGCCTTGTTGGCGGCGCGAGTCGCAAGGACCTTCGGGTGGACACGGCCCACAAGTTCATCGATGTTGTCCGCGATGCGCTCTTCGCGCAGGCGAATCGATTCCGCCAGCTGGCTGGGTGACGCTGAGTCGACGGTCACATCTGAGGTGTAGACATTGTCAGTCATCGGGGCAGGTCCTCCGGGTCGAGAATACATACATGCACGTGACGGGGTGCCACGGTGCCTCGTGTCAAGCTTAACCGCTTGATTCTCTCAGTGTCAGATATTGACGGCGGAGAGCCGAAAAGTCACGACATCGACGTCCGCGTCCTCAGGCATGGTGGGATAGTGATTGCGCAGATTGGTCATGTACCCCTCGGTGCTCGACCCAGTCTGCAACTGCAGAATCTGCGGTGTCAGCTCGCTCAGCCGATGGGTATTCACCGAGGTGATGTCAACGGGCACAGGCCCGTGCTGGGTGTTTTCGAAGTAGGCCAAGGCAGGGCCTGGCGAGTGGGATTCCTTCCACCGCACGGTCAGGCTCTTCCTCCCCGAGGTGGTCGCCTCGTAATAGCGAGGGTGGAACCTCAGGAGACGCTGGGGCGCCGAATCCGGCTGACGGTAGTAGTGGGGGACGAGCACGGAGATCGGAGCAATCGTGGCAGACCCGGCAGGGCCCGATCTGGGGACTGCGACGAGCGCGTCGGGGTGCAGGTCGAGAATGATCTGACGGCAGCGTCCGCAGGGAGATAGGAGGCCCCGACCGCCATCTCCGGCGGCCGCGATCGTCACCAGCGGACCTGCTCCGGCGGCTGCCGCATTGCCGATGGCGACGAGCTCAGCGCAGGGCCCACCGGTGAAGTGGTGGACATTGACGCCGGTGTGGATGTGACCATGAGTGTCCATAACGGCGGCTGCCACCGTGTGATTCTCATCGGCACCGAGTGTGGCTGCCAGAGATTCGGCGACGTCGATCACCTGGAGTTCTGAATCGGAGAGGTCCATGCTGTGATCTTAGAACAGCATGGACCGATGAGGGGGCTCAGTTCTGAGGCGGATCAGTTCTGTTTATTGCGTCGGCCGACGATCCAGATGATGAAGCCGACTGCGGCCATCCCTGAGGCTGCGAGGATGAAGATCGGCCACGAACTCGCAATCGTTGACGCAATCGACTCACCGAACGAGGTCGATGGTGGTTTGTCGCTGCGAGGCTTCGGCGTTTCGCCTCCGGTGATGAGGTCCTTGTCATCGTCCGGCACTGGGGTGTCAGGGTTCTGAGGGACGGGATCCGAGTAGTCCGGAGGTGGGGAGTCGCCGTTTCCAGGCATCCAATCGTCGCCGACGTCTCCGGGAATCTCATCGCGTGTGTCCGACGAACCGTTGCCGGTCGCAGGGTCTGGGGTGGAGTCATCGCCGACTGGCCCGCCATCGCTGGAGGTTGTTCCGGACCCGTCCTGGTCTGCGGAGCCATTGTCGTCCTTGCTGCCGTCCTTGTCCGCGCTGCCCTTGTCATCGGAGCTGCCGGAATCGGAGCCGTCGGATATTGATGAGGAGTTCGAACCAGAATCCTGCTTGGACGAATCGGCGTCTGACGAGGTGTCGGATTCCTTGGAATCAGCGTTCGCGGAGTCTGAGGATTCGGAGTCAGAAGAGGTGTCGGACGAGGACTCGCTCTCCGAATCCGATGAGGAGTTGGAGTCCGAATTGTCGCCGGCGGAGGAGTCGACGTCTGTGCCGTCGGTGCCCGACTCCGAATCGGTGGAGGCACTCAGATCCGCGTCGTTGGATGAGTCCTTCGCACCGCTGTCGGAGCCGTCAGGCGCGCCCTCAGCGTCGTTGGAACTGTTTGAACTCGTTTCGCTTTCAGCCTCGTCGCTTGGCGGTGGGTAGGGCTCGCCATCTTCGACGGTGATGGTTTCTCCGTCTGAGACGAAGGTCCATTCGGGGGTCGGAGGATCGTCGAACTCCGTGAATACCATCCGTTCGCCTGTTTCGGCGTCGAGAACGTAGCCGTCCTCATCGAACGAATACTTCTCCGGTGCATTCTCCGTTGCTTCGGGCACGGAGTTTCCACTGTCGTCGGTGGCGCTGTCTGGTTCGCTCCCGTCTGCCGCGGAATCGGAGTCATTGGCAGAAGTCGAAGAGTTCTGGGTTGGCCAGCGTTTGGCGTCGTCGTCTTCTTCCGGGCCGGCGAATTCCTTCCCCTCCCAACTTCTGGGCATGCTGGAGACCTGCATGGTCTTCGCGTTCTGGTTCCATGTCGAGCCAATCGGGTCTGTGACCTCACACGGTGCGCTGGTGTCGCCACCATCACTGGGTGTGTCGCAGGCGGGGTCGTCTTCGGGTGCCTCGGTGTCGTTGTCCGCTTCGGCCCCGGGGTCTGTCTCTTCGTTACCACCGGTGTCGTCGGCACTGGAGTTCTCGGAATCGGAATCAGCCGTGACGGAATCGATCGCCTCGCCTGGATCCGAAGCTATAGCACCTTCAGGGGATCCGTCAGGATCGGAAGTTGTGTTCCTCGAGCTTGATGCGCTGGTCTGGTCGGAGTCCGTGAAACTCGCGTTCGCAGGAGCGATTGTGCCTGTGATCGGCAGGAGGATCAGGGCAAGAGCAGTGCCGAGGGCGGCCGCCGCGCGGCTGAGCTCGTGTCTAACTGGCACTGGGTTCCTTAGCAGTGGGGGCTCCGGCATCAAACATACAAGGGGACATGACAGACAGGCACGTCGCTGTCCATCCTAATGGCTACGTCCAGGGTGAGAAAGTCAGAGTCTATCTCTCGCTCGGTTGGGACGTCTTATCGTAAGCGCGAATCGTCGAATCGGCGCCGTCGACGATGGCCGTTCCGCCGTCGTTGGTCAGTGCCAACAGGTTGGTGTCTGTGCGGTAGGCGTGCTTGCCCGCCAGCAGACAGGAGTCATCGTTGTCGACGGTGCAGGGGACTATTGAGCCCCGCGGTTCAGACAGGTGGATGTCCTTGCTGGAGGTGTCCATGAGCAGCAGCCCGGATTCCAGATCGAAGAGGTACGGGCCGATATATGCCCGCTTTCCGCCCTGCCCGCGCACCCATGACATCTCGCCGACGATATCGGTTGTGGTGGTCACGGTCGACAGGATGGACCCGTCCTCCAAGGAGTGGACGACGAGTTGGATGCGGTGGCCGGAGTTCGTCGAAGCTCCCTGCTCACCCCACAGGGTGACCGCTTTGCCATGGCCTGCAGAGACCCATTTGATGATCTGGAGCTCATCGGCGGGTGCCTCGAGCTTGATGGAGCGTTCGTCACCGGACTTGATGTCCTTCGCCATGACGGGACCGTTCCAGTCGGAGCTGAAGAGCTCGTCGTTCTCGATCGCCATGGGCGTCGACCCTGATTCAGGTGTCGGGACGTTCTCGAGCCCGTCAGCGCCGAACGTCGACAGTCGGTTGCCGGACTTGACGAGGACGCTTTTGCCGGCCGATGTGATGCGAGCATCCTCCGGCAGCTGGTAGGTCTTGGGCTTGTCCTCACCGTCGATGAGCGCCTCAGCAGTATTGCCGGCTTGCCACAGCAGTGCGGGCTTGCCGTCGATCATCGTGTCGACGGCGAACGTCGGCGCTTCGCTGGTCTTTCCCGAGTAGCGGGTCTTTCCTGTGCTGGAGTCGAGCACCTCGAGATTGCCCTCGTCGACGACGAGCACGCCGCGATCTGAGGCCGTCACCGAGGCGTCCTGAGGGATCTTCGTCTCCCACTTCGCCGAGTTGTCGAAACCGGGGACGACGTCTTCGGTCTTGTCGACCGAGAGTTCGGAAGCCGGATTGATCTGCTTTTCGGATTGGATCGTCTGCGGAGAGTCCTGGGAACCGGTCGGGACGATGTTCGGAATGACGAAAGCCCCGATCATCAGGATCACGATGCCGATGAGCACGAGACCGGGCACGGTGATCTTCTTCAGACGTTGGGGGCGGCTCTGCGATGAGCTTCTGTGCTGTGGTCCATGCTTGCGCACCCGAGTGCGCTTGACAGTTGGAGCACTGGGGGCAGCCGGTCCAGAGAACGGCGTGCCCAGGGGGTAGTCGTCCCCGCTGCCCGCCTCGGCGTCGGTCTTCGGCTGTTGCTGATGTGCTGTCGGTGCCTCAGCAGAGGTGGTCTCCATCGCCGAGGCGGTCGTGGCCTCATCAGCCGATGTGTCTTCGTTCGCGACCGCAGGTGCCGCCGAGGAGGAAGGCTCCTGTGGGGGCTCGGGGGGAGGCTCCGGGGTTGTTGACGCGGCGGGGGCGATCTTGCCGGTCTCGTCGAGGAGGACGTCGACTTCCTGCTTGCCGTCGTCGATGGTCACAGGCACTTGGGTCGCTGTCTCCTTGGCATAGTCGCCAAGGTAGGTCATGGCCTGTCCGGTGTCGGAGTAGCGACTCGTCGCCCCGTTGAGGGTGAGATAGGTGAACCCGTCCTGAGAGACGGAGATCAGCGCACGAGCCATGTACAGGGTTCCTTGAATAAAATTGAGGGTGGGACCGTGACAATACTATTGAATACGATCGGGTGCTCCTACCGTTTTTCCGAAACCGTTATACATCGCTACTGAATCGTTGCACGTCAGGAGATCTGTGTCTCATTGTGCACCATATGCGCTGTGAGTTTGCCCGGGTGCCGGAGTGAGGTTAGGATATATCTTGCTGTCTGCGCCACGGTGCAGCGCATGTGGTGGGTATAGCTCAGCTGGTAGAGCGCCGCGTTGTGGTCGCGGATGTCGCGGGTTCAAGTCCCGTTACTCACCCCGAGCAGTTCAGCCCCGGAGTCCCAGAGAAATCAAGGATTCCGGGGCTTTTCTCATCCCTGTTCCTCTTTCAGCTGATCGCAGGGCCGCCCCCTGGACTTCCATCGGTGAAGTGACAATACTCGGTCTCAGGTACCTTCTTCGTGAAGGACCCGATCTGTGAATCATGATTCGACGAACAGGAGACGGTTGATGAATACCCCAGAGAGCATTGCCTACACCGCAAAGGCCGAGATCACCGGAGGCCGGGACGGTCACGGCGCTACCGATGACAAGGCAGTCGACGTCGATCTGCGCACCCCTAAGGAGATGGGCGGACCGGGTGGTGGAGCGAATCCGGAACAGCTCTTCGCTGTCGGATACGGAGCCTGCTTCCAGGGCGCGATGGGCCTGGCCGGCAAGGAGCTCGGGGTCGACACCTCGAAGTCCGTCGTCAACTCCGAAGTCGGAATCGGCAAGGAGGGGGAGAGCTTCGGCATCAGCGTCAAGCTCACCGTGACCATCCCCGGAGTCGACCAGGACACCGCTCAGAAGGTCGTCGACCGCACCCACGAACTGTGCCCCTACTCGAAGGCCACTCGCGGAAACATTCCGGTCGAGCTCGTCGTCAACGGCTCCTGACCCGCAAGCTCTGACCCACAAGCTCTGACCATGTCGGCACCCGAGGGAGATCTCTCGGGTGCCGACATGATTGATGGAAGATCACATGAGCATTGACCTCGATCTCACAGTCGTCGGCAGCATCAACGCCGATATCACCGCGCTCACACACCGCCTGCCCGGACCCGGTGAAACCGTCGGCGGTGGACGCCTCGTCCATAGCCCCGGCGGCAAGGGAGCCAACCAGGCTGCGGCCGCGGCACGGCTGGGCGCACGGACGAGAATGGTCGGCGCCGTCGGCTCCGATGCCTCGGGCACGGCGATGAGACAGGCCCTGCAGAACGCCGGTGTCGGGACCGATGACGTCGCAGTCGTCGACTCGGAGACCGGAACCGCCCTCATCATGGTCGATGCGGACGGCGAGAATCAGATCGCGGTCTGCGAAGGCGCGAATGCGCACGTGAGCATCGCCGGTCGAAGGTTCCCAGCGGAGGAGACCGTGCTCACCCAGCTCGAAGTCTCCCTTGATTTGATAACAGAACTGTCACATACCGTCGAAGGGCGGGTCGTTATCAACGCTGCCCCAGCACTGCCCCTGCCCGCCGAGGTGGTCGCGCGTGCCGATCTCATCATCGTCAACGAAACCGAATACGATCTGCTCCCGCAGCTGCGCGACGCAGGGCTCGTGGCCATCACCTACGGTGCGAAGGGCTCCGGCCTGTACGAACACGGTCGGCAGGTTGCCTTCGCGGACGCTCTGGCGCGCAGACCGATCAGCACCGTCGGTGCCGGAGACGCCTTCTGTGCGGCACTGACGATCGCGCTGGCCTCGGGATACTCCCACAACCGAGCACTGGCGGTAGCCAACGCCGTCGGTGCCGATGCCGTCATGGACCCTGCGGCCCAACCAGAATTTCATTCGCTCGAGCATTACCTGCCATCGACGACATCCACGGAGACTGAAGCATGACACTATTCACTGGCCTGAGCGCCTTCCCCCTCACCCCGATCCATGAGGAGGAGATCGATGAGGCTGCCTACGTGGGGCTGATCCAACGTCTCGTCACGGCCGGCGTCGATTCGATCACTGCCTTGGGCTCGACCGGGTCGTACGCCTACCTCAGCACGGACGAACGTGCCCGAATCGCGCAGCTGAGCGTCGATCACGCCGCCGGGATCCCCGTGTTCGTCGGGGTCGGGGCCCTGCGCACGCGGGAGGTGCTGGCCAATGTGCGTGCGGCCGAAATCGCGGGTGCCCAGGGGATCCTGCTCGCACCCGTCAGCTATCAGCCGCTGACAGAGGACGACGTGTACGGACTCTTCGCCACGGTCACCTCAGCGACCGACCTTCCCGTCGTCGTCTACGACAATCCGGGCACCACGCACTTCACCTTCACCACCGATCTCTACGCGCGTCTGGCAGGGCTCGACGGCGTGGAATCGATTAAAATCCCCGGGCAGGCGATGTCGCCAACGGACTTCACCGCTCATATCGAGCGGATCCGCGCCGCCACCGACAACCAGGTGAGCATCGGCATCTCCGGCGACGCGTTCGGTGCGGCGGGACTCAATGCCGGCTGCGATGCCTGGTACACGGCAGTCGGCGGAACCCTGCCGGCCCCGATGCTCGAGATCACCCGAGCTGCGCGCAGCGGTGAGACTGATCGGGCGGTGGAACTCACTGCCGAACTCCAACCGCTGTGGGATCTCTTTGCCGAATTCGGCGGCAGCCTCCGAGTCACCGCCGCGATCGCAGAACACCTCGGACTGGTCGGGCCGGATTCTCTGCCTCTGCCGATCCTTGGTCTCACGGATGTCCAAAAGCGTAAGGTCGCCGAGGTGATCGAGGGGCTCAATCTTCGCTGAGTTCACCCGGAGTCCACCCAGAGTTCGACGCAGAGACAGGCCGTGTGCCTATGTATGAGTGGTTGCGGGCAGTTTCGCCCTCTCGATCACCTCGACTCCGGAGAACCGATGACGCATCCATTCGCTTCGCGCTCAATCACGGCCGCACTGACTGCCCTGCTGCTGACCACAGGCCTGAGCACGGCCGCGACGGTGCTCGGCTTCGCTGAGGCGTCGGCGGCAGAGGTGGCGGAACCGATCAGCAATTCCGCTCCGGATGCGAGCCTGGCTCTCGGGTTCCTCGGCGCTCATGAGACCGGTCAGTTCGACGAGTCCGCCGCGGAGATCACCGCTGTTCACGGCGACACCGCATTCACCGTCAATGCCGAGGCCGCGACAGTCGACATCATCGACATCTCGGATCCGCAGAGACCTGAGAAGACAGGTACGGTCGCCGGCTCCGGTGTCGCGAACTCCATCGCCGTCCGCGATGACGGACTCGGCGTCATCGCGCTTGAGAACGAGGACAAGACCGCATCGGGATCACTGATGTTCTTCGACGCGACCACCACCTCGGCGAGGGTGCTGGGAACTGTCCCGGTCGGATCGCTGCCGGACATGGTGGCGCTGACCCCCGACGGTGCGCACGCGCTCGTGGCCAACGAAGGGGAGCCGTCCGAAGACTTCGGCACGGACCCCGAAGGATCCGTGGCCGTGGTCGACCTGCCCGCCGAGGTGGCCGCACCGAAGGAATCGGACGTGCACACCGCTGACTTCCACGACTTCGAAGACGGCGGTTCGAAGACGCTGCACGACGACGTTCGCGTGTTCGGGCCCACACCGCACGAGGATCTGCCGATCTCTCGCAATCTCGAACCCGAATACATCACCGTCGCAGGCGGCAGGGCCTACGTGACTCTGCAGGAGGCGAACGCGATCGCCGTCGTCGACATCGCCACAGCCGAGGTCACCGACGTTCTTCCGCTGGGTTTCAAAGATCACGGGCAGGCAGGGAACGGACTCGACGCCTCCGACCGCGACCCAGAAGACGCGCCGAAGACGAACATCGCAGAGCACCCGGGACTGAAGGGCGCCTACATGCCCGACACGATCTCCTCATTCTCATCCGAAGGAACCGACTATCTGGTCACCGCCAATGAAGGAGACTCAAGGGAATGGGGCGACTTCGTCGACGCGGCCAGGGTCAAGGACCTCGGCGAGGACGAACTGGCACCCGTGTGCGAGAACTCTCCGCTGGCTGGCCAGCTTGGTGACGAGGCCCTGGGCAGACTCAACATCATCACCGACCTGGGGCTGAACAAGAGCGGTGACTGCTACGAGGAACTCTACGCATTCGGCACCCGCTCCTTCTCCGTGTGGACGACCGATGGCACACTCGTGGCCGACTCGGGCGACAGCTTCGAACAGCTGACGGCCGAGGCGATTCCCGACTTCTTCAACTCCAACCACTCGGAGTCGAATCGCGAGGGGCGCAGCGATGACAAGGGCCCAGAGCCCGAAGCTCTGACCGTCGGTGAAGTGGGGGAGACCACCTACGCTTTCGTCGGCTTCGAACGGGTAGGTGGAATCGCCGCCTTCGACCTCCGCGACCCCTCGAACCCGAAGTTCGTCACCTACTTCAACAACCGTGATTTCTCGGTCTCCGTTGAAGACGAGATCGAGGATGCCTCCGATCCCGAAGTCCTGCTCTCCATGGCCGGGGACCTTGGTCCGGAAGGAATTGCCTTCCTGGGCGCTGATGAGTCTCCGACAGGCGAAGCGGCCCTCGTCGTCGGCAACGAAGTCTCAGGCACCACCAGCCTGTACTCTGTCGCCGATCTCAACGACGAGGGCGCGGGCGCCGATTCCGATGACTCTGCGGATGCAGGTGCTTCGGTCGGCTCTGAAGCTTCAGCCGACTCCGACGCTTCGGTGGATTCTGACAACGAGGTGGATTCTGACAACGAGGTGGACACCGACAGTGCAGCAGACTCCGCTGGTGCAGCCGACGATGCCGCTGCGGACTCCGAGAAGGGAGACGACGCGAACTCTGGTTCATCGTCGAAGGGCTCGGATTCGTCCGCGGCGGAGGGCGACGCAGGCGTCTCCGATGGAACAGACGCGGCTGACGACAACGCGGGCTCGCTCCCGCGCACCGGTGCTGATCTGGGCCAGTACCTCATTCTGGGCGGTATCGCGCTGGCTCTCATCGGCTTCGGCGTCCTGGCCGTCTTCCTCACGCGTCGCCGCGGCCAGCGCCGCGAAGGCGAGCGAACCAGTCCGGCTCGATCGATCGCCGAGGACCTCGGCTCAGCCGGGTGGGATTGAGCACTGAGGCGACGTCAGTCGAGCTGATGCTGCGTCAATCGATCTTGCCGATGGGTTCGCGCTTCTCGGCCTGGAACTGGTCCTCGGCGCGACCGCGTGCCCAATAGGCTGAGATCGACAGCGCTTCGCGTGGTACCGCGTGGTCCTTGAGGACTGTCCTGATCGTTTTGATCGTCTCTCGTTCACCGTGGGCGAAGACCTGTGGAGTTCCCTCGGGCCAGTCGAGGCCGCGAACGGCGGCGATCAGCTCGTCGTCATCGTTGACCCAGACCACGGTGACTCCAGCCGGTGCTTCGGGCAGCAGTCGGTCGGCCTCGTCTGCGACAGCGGCGATGACGATGCCTCTCGCCTCGGCGTCCATGGACTCGAGGGCGGCGCTGACGGCAGGGATCGCAGTGTGGTCGGCGATGAGCAGATGCCACGGGGCGTCAGGATTCGGCTGGTACTTGCCTCCTGCGCCGACCATGACGATGGTGTCGCCTGGCTGCGCGGTCTTGGCCCAGGGGCCCGCGACGCCCTCATCGCCGTGGATGACGAAGTCCAGGGAGAGCCATTTCTCGTCTTCGTTGATCTCACGCACGGTGTAGGTGCGGTTGCGGGGGAGCTTCTCTGGGGAGTTCTCCCGCAGATCCGCCAGATCATACGGCGGTGTCAACCCGTGTGTGGGATCGGCGAACATGAGCTTGACGTATTTGTCCGTCGATTCATTGCTCGAGATCGCGTCGAAGCCGTCGCCGCCGACCGTGATCCGAATCAGGTTCGGGGTGATCCCTGCAACCTCTTGCACGGTCATGACGGCCTGCGGGCGGGGTGGTCGAGCTGTGCGGTCGGGCACGCTTGGGGTGGTCGACATTGTGGGCCTTCCTGGGATGCGTGAGAACTTGGCTGTTCGGGTGGGCCGCCGGCGATGGCCGCAGACTTCACCGATACAAAAAGTGTAGTTAGCCTCACCTTAGCAAACGACCATGTCTGACCTGATCAGACGGCTCTCTGAGACCAATCCTCGCGCAGCCGACGCAGGCCCTTGAGCGCCTTGGGAGAGTCGACGTATTCGACCTCTGGCAGAGACGAGTTCGGACTCTTGCAGAGGAGCATGTCTTCGGGATCCATGAGCGCTATTCGCTTTCCGTCCTCCTTGAGCCGACTCATCGCCTCCGTGAGCATGCGCCTGGCCACTCCATTGATCTCATTGACCCGGCGCAGGTCGAGGACGAAGGCCTCGACATTGGATTCGGGAGCGTCCATTGTCCGGATGACGTTTTCGGCACCGCTCCATTGGATGAGCCCTTGCAGGCTGCAGATGCGCACCATGACGCCCTGAGAATCCACGAAGCGCCTGTCACGGCGAATGATCGAGCGAGCAGGTTCGGGGGCGTCCATGATGTGAAGACTCAGCTCGCGCGAGAGAGTCCTGAAGATGTTGGCTCCCCGAACGCTCGTCCCGTGCTTGTCCAAGCGCGGAGAGAAGGTGGCGATGCCGACCTGCCCGGGCAGGACCCCGAAGACTCCGCCGGAGACACCGGACTTGGCGGGTACGCCGACCTCTGTCATCCAGTCACCGGCAGCGTCGTACATCCCACACGTCATCATGACGCCGAGAACCTGACGGTTCACGCGAGGTGAGAGCACCTGCTTGCCGGTGACCGGGTTGAGTCCGCCCGCAGCCAGAGTGGCGGCCATGATTCCCAGATCCTTGGCGGTGATGAGGATCGAGCACTGGGCGATATACCCCTGGACCACCTCGTCGGGCTGGTCAGGGTAGACACCATAGGACCGGAGCATATTGGCGATCGCGACATTGCGGTAGGCCTCACCCCATTCGCCTTCAGCCACCGAGTCGTCGACGCGCAGCTGGCGGCCGGCGAATTCGGACAGTCCGGCTCGCACGATTTCGATCCGCTCGGCCAGCGAAGTTCCCGGCTCGCCCAGGAGCGAATGGATGACCATAGCACCGGCGTTGATCATCGGGTTGAGCGGTTTGCCGGACATCTTGTCCAGGGAGAGTTCGTTGAAGGCCTCTCCGCTGGGTTCGACACCGACCATGTCGAGGACTGCGGCCAACCCTTCCTGCTCGATTGCCAGGCCATAGATGAAGGGCTTCGACATCGACTGGATGGAGAACTCGAACTCCGAATCTCCGGAGGTGTACTCGACCCCGTCGAGTGTGGAGATGCAGATGCCCAGCTTCTCGGGGTCGGCCGAGGCCAGATCCGGAATGTAGTCCGCGTTCGCACCGGACCGGTCTGACCTGTGACGATCGAGCGTCTCGTCCAAGAAGTCAGGGATAGGGGATCGCATTGCACCTCCTGCAGTGTGATGAAGATCGTGGGATGAGATTCGGCTGAGTGTGTTGCGGGCCGCCGTTGCCCGAGTGCTATTCTCACACACCCCGTGCTGGTGGGGAGTCCAACGCGGGGCAGACGTGGCCCACTAGCCGCACCACCGGGTCGGGTCAGTGGTCCGGGGTGCTTCGTACTGCCACACGTCGTGGAGGTCTCAGCGCAGGAGCTGAGTGCGGCATCCATGCCGTCGGCTGCTTGGGCCACCTGGTCAGCAGCCGGCTCCGCGCAGGCGAGGGCAGATGTCGGGGGAGCGGCTGTCTGCTTCCGACCGTTGGTTCCAGGCGGTCGTGAAATGAGGGGAGCTCGCAGAGACCGCCGTCGTCCGGATCATTCTCAACCCCGACGACGCCGGCCTCCTCGACCCATGGATCGATTCTGCGAGAAGAGAATCCTCAGGGGCGAGTTTCGCCCTCGTCGTTGCGACGGTTCACATCGGGGCGCTGATCCCCGGAGGGACGCGGCTCGTCAGTTGGGCGCTGGTTGTCACCAGGGCTCTGATCGCCGGCCGGGCGCTGGCCATCGGGCTGGTTGTTCTCCGACTTGCCATCGCTGCCGACTGCACGGTCGGCGGCGTCTCGGGCCTTCTGGATCTTGTCGGTGTGCTTGCCCTTGGTCAGGGACTCGGCGACCCCTGCTGCCTTGTCGAGAATCGAATCAGTGGCCTTCTCTCCCTTTTCGGAGTTGAGCTTTTCGCGAATCTTCGGGTCATTGGCCAGGTTCTTGGCCTTGTTGATGAACTTGTCGAATGGCATGATGTGGCCCTTCTCAGCAGACTGTCGTGTCATCGCCGATCTTAGTCACACTGACTGTGCTCCACCTGACTGCGCGACCCCACCGGAAGCTGCAGGCCCGCCAGCAGGTGCAGCTTTGTCGAGGCGCAGCACTGTCTCGAGCAGGACCTCGATTCCGGGCAGGATGTCATCGAGTTCGGTGAATTCCTCGGGACAGTGGCTGCGGCCGTCATGGGAAGGAACGAAGATCATGCCCACCTGCGTCTTGGCGGCGATGATTCCCGCGTCGTGGCCGGCACCGGAGAACATTGTGGCTCTGGAATGACCAAGGTCATCGGCCACCTCGGCGATGGTCGAAGTGATCGGTTCGTGCAGGGGAACGGGCGCATCGTCCGTCGTCCATTCCATCTCCACACGCACACCGCGCTGAGCAGCATTCTCCCCGGCGGCATCGGTGAGTCTGCGCTGTGCCTCATGCAGCCAAGAGCCGTCGGGACCCCGGAACTCGCCCTCGACGCTGGCATTGGCCGAGACGACGTTCACGGCTTCCGGAGTGAATTGGATCTGACCACTCGTGCCGCGGGTGTTCGTCCCCGACTCAGCGATCGATTCGACGGCGAGCACCGTGCCGGCAGCAGCACATCCTGCATCGGCACGGACATCCATCGGGGTCGTGCCGGCATGATCCTGGCGGCCGGTGAAGAGCGCCCTGAAGTGGTTGATGCCGGCGATCGTCTCGACGACGCCGATCTGCTTGCCGATCCGCTCCAGCTCGGGTCCCTGCTCGATGTGGAGTTCGAGGAAGGCGGTGACCTTCGAGAAGTCGTAGCGTGCGTCTAAGAAGGCTTCCGGGTCGATGCCGGAGTCCGGCAGAGCAGCGGCGAGGCTGCGGCCGGTGGTGTCGGTGGCGGTCAGGGTGGTGCGGTCGACGAGCCCGGTCATCGCCCGGGAGCCGACGCAGAAGAAGCCGAAATCGTTGGGCTCTTCGTTGAAGAAGACCACGATGACGAGGTCGTGGTCGAGTCGAACGTTGTTCTCCCGCAGCAGCCGCACGACCTCGATAGCACCGAGGACGCCGGTGATCCCATCGAAACGGCCCCCGCCGTCAACGGTGTCGGTATGGGACCCGAGCATGATCTCTCGCCCGCCGAGGCGACCGGGCAGTACTCCGATGACGTTTCCTGCCCCGTCGACTCGGGTCGCCAACCCTGCCTGCTTCATCAGGGTGCGGGCATAGTCGCGTCCGGCGATGTCGAACTCGCTCAGCGCCCGCCTCGTCCAGCCCGGACGCTCGGAATCGACGAGGGTTGCGAGTTCGGCGAGTTCGGAGCCGAAACGTTCGCCTACAGGCGTGATCGTGCTCATCGTTGAGCCTTTCTGGTGGTGCCGTCAGTGGTGGTGTGCGGTCCTCAGAGGTGGTCCACACCCAGACTAGCGCGCTCAGCCTTGCGGTACCGAGAGTTCCTGCTGCCCAAGATCAGCGTGGCCAACACAGCAGCGATGACCGAAGCGCTGAGGATTGCGACTTTCGCATAGTCGTGTTCGGGGGAGCCGGGGGTGAAGCTGAGTTCGGCGACGAGGAGGGAGACCGTGAACCCGATTCCCGCAAGCAGACCCACACCGGCCAGATCCGGCCACCTCAAACTCGGGTCCACGCCCGCCGAGGTGAATCTGGTGACCAGCCACGTCGACGCCAGGATCCCCACCGGTTTGCCGACGACCAGGGCCGCGATGATCGCAAAGGTCAACGGTTGGGAGAACGCAGTGGCCAGACCCTCGAGTCCGCCCACAGCCACACCCGCGGCGAAGAATGCGAACACGGGCACCGCGAGTCCTGCGGACAGCGGCCGCAGGCGGTGTTCGAGCACCTCGGCGAGGTTCGGGCGGTCATCGTCATCTGCCTGCCGATCCTGACCTCTGCGCCGCTGGCTGGCCAGGGCGGGGATCATGAACCCGAGGAGCACACCGGCAATCGTCGCATGGACTCCGGAGGCGTGCATGAGCGCCCAGGCGATGAGCCCAAGTGGCAGCAGAATCACCCACGCAGCCCAGGCTCGGTCCACGAAGAACGTTCTGAAGCGGGCGGCGATGAGACCGTAGACGACGATGACCGTGAGAGCTCCCAGGAGTGGAACGAGAGAGATGGTCTCGGTGTAGAAGACGGCGATGATGCCGATCGCCAGCAGGTCATCGACGGCGGCGAGGGTGAGGAGGAAGATGCGCAGAGACTTGGGCAGGTGGGAGCCGATGATCGCGAGGATCGCGACGGCGAATGCGATGTCCGTGGCCGTGGGAATCGCCCATCCGCGCAGCGTCTCCGGGTGGGAGATCAGGAGAACTGTGTAGATGAGGGCAGGGACGATGACGCCGCCGGCTGCGGCGGTGATCGGGACGATGGCCGTGCGGAGTCTGCGCAGATCTCCGTGGGTGAATTCGGTCTTCAGCTCCACCCCGACGAGGAAGAAGAAGATCGCGAGCAGGCCGTCGGCAGCCCAGGTTCCCAGGCTCAGCTGCAGGTGCCAGGCGGCGGGGCCGACCTCGACGTCTCTGAGAGCGAAGTATGTGTCAGCGAGGGGAGAGTTCGCCCAGATGAGAGCCACGACGGCGGCGATGACGAGGAGTCCGCCGCCGACGGTGTCCCTGCGCAGAGGTGCGAACAGGCGAAAGTCGGTGCCAGGTGCTGGAGATGATGAAGTCACGGTGTGTCCATTTCGTTGCCGGAAGATGTGCTTCTCCGGCCCGAATATGTGCGGGTGCTCTGTCAGAGCTGTCGGTGATCGAGCGCCGAGGCGCTCGTGCTCATGACGGTCTGCTCAGAACGTGGGCCGGAGTCGTTCTCCGGCCGGAAATGGAGCTGTCCCCGACAGCATCATGCCCCACGAAGTGATGTAGCCGTTGGTGCCCGGGTGTCCCAGGACCCACACCTTCGGTGTGAATACGGCGCCGAGCATTGTGGGAGTCATCACCATGAGTCTATGCGAAGACAGGCTGCTCTCGCACATTCACTCACGGCCTGCCTCGAGTCGTCCCCGGCTCATTTCACGGAGACGCCGGTGCCGTGGAGGCTGATCTCCAGACCGGCATCAGTGGCCTCGATGTCAGTGAGCTCAAGGCCGGCGGGCAGGAAATCGAGGTCGATGACGATGTCTGAGATCGACGAGGTCAGAAACGAAGGGAGCGAGTCGATGTCGACCTCAGCGGATCCGAGTCTGATCGTCGTGGCGTTGACCACCACGCGTCGTGACTCAGCCTTCGAATCGATGCCGATGAGCAGATCCTGTCCGAGCAGCGAGCCCTTGAGGTAGAGCCCGCCGTCGATCGTGGTGAATGCCATGCCCTCGGGCAGCGAGGCGTGTTCGGCGGCAAGCGAGTCGATCGTCGACAGCGGAATCACCGCGCTCGCCTCAACCGTGCCGATCGGGCGTGAGGCATCGATGGGAACGTCGAAGAGCGTGGCATCGACGTCGGTGAAGTCGACGTTCTCATACTGCGCCTGATCAGCAGTGACATGAACGGCGTCGAGAGTTCCCCCGGCCATCTGCGTCAGCACGGGGAAGCCCTCGACGTTGACATCGGCATCGCCGTAGGGCTCGAGACCGGCGGCGATCTTCTGTTCGGTGGTGAAGTCGACCACCCGGTCAGCGGCGATGAAGCCGATGAGGAGGGTCGCCACGACGATGACCGCGGTGACGATGAGCGTCGTCCGGCGAGATCTCCGTCGAGGTGGTTCGTGCGGGTATTCCAGAGTTCGGGCCGTCGTCATGGTCCCCATTCTCCCGGACAGCGATTGCCTGTGTCGTGTCGGGACCGACTCACGTATCGACGATGACCACGTCGAGAGTGCGCGGACCGTGGACGCCTTCGACACGTTTGAGTTCGATGTCGCTCGTTGCAGAGGGCCCGGAGATGAACGTCAGAGCCGCGTCCGGAGTCAGACGTGCGATCCCCTCGGGGACGATGTCGACGATATCTGCGACGCGGACGACGCACACGTGATGATCCGGCACGAGAGTGATCGCCCTCCTGCCGCACTCCGGGGATCCGTCGAGGACGATGGTTCCCGTCTGTGCGATCGCCACCGCAGAGGCGGTCACCACTGCCGCCTGTGCGTCGAGTTCGGGGATGGATAGTTCCTGACCGGGAGCATCGACCGAGATCTCACCGTTGAATGACGCCAGCCAGGAATGGTCGAGCCCGGGTGGGACGACGATGTTCGACCCCGAGTCGAGGAGTCCCGCGATGGTTGCGGCAGGATCCCCGCTGACGCGGTGGACGTTGGCCTTGTAGTCCTCCAACCTGTCCACGAGGAGTTCGATGAGTTCCTCACCCTCATGCGCACCCGTGCGGAGATAGTCCGCACTCTGATTGACGGTGCCGCCGCCGGCTGCGGGAGCGCCCGGATCCTTCGGAGCTGCGTCCGTGCCCGTTGCACGTGCCGGTGAAGCGGCGGGCACTGACTCGGAGACGGAGGAGACGTACTCGCCCCCACCTCGGCGACCGAGGGCCCGGTTGATGCGGCCGAGGATCTCTTCGCGTGCGGTGTCCGTCATCTCTCCTCGTCCTCTCCTGCTGCGCGGGCCTCATCCTCGGCCCACAGCTGTCTGAAGCTCTTCTCCGGCAGGGCAGGGATGTCGCGGCTCGAGGTCCACGCTCCGGCGATGCCGGGCAGCGAATTGATCGGATTTCCGCCGGTGGCCGCGTGGGCGATCGGCAGACCGGATTCGGCTGCGGCCATCCTCTTGCCATCGCTCATCATCCACGAGGCGCCGGTGAGTGCCGCGTCGAGTTGAGAGGAGACGGGGGAGTGGTTGGCCTCGACGTCCTCGCCGCGCAGGTGGACGAGGATCTCCGGGATGTTGATCTTGACCGGGCACACGTCGTAGCAGGCTCCGCATAAGCTCGAGGCATAGGGCAGCGAGCCGTTCTCCTCTGCTTCGACACCGGTCATCAGAGGCGAGAGGATCGCACCGATCGGACCCGGATACGTCGATCCGTAGGCGTGCCCGCCGGTGCGCTCATACACGGGGCAGACGTTCATGCAGGCCGAGCAGCGAATGCAGTTCAGCGCGCTGCGCCCGTGCTCATCGGCCAGAGCGCGGGTGCGTCCGTTGTCCAGGAGGACGAGGTGGACGTTCTGGGGCCCATCGCCGGGGGTCGTGCCCGTCCAGAACGAGGTGTAGGGGTTCATCCGCTCCCCGGTCGAGGACCGCGGCAGCAGCTGCAGGAAGACTTCGAGATCGTCGAAGCTCGGCAACAGCTTCTCGATGCCCATCACCGTGATCAGCGTCTCCGGCAGGGTCAGGCACATGCGGCCGTTGCCCTCCGATTCGACGACGCCGAGCGTCCCGGTGTCGGCGATGCCGAAGTTCGCTCCGGAGACTGCGACCTTCGTGGTCAGGAACTTGTGCCGCAGGTGTCTCCGGGCCGCCTCCGCGAGGACCGCAGGCTCATTCGTCAGCTCGCCTGCATCGGGCATCTTCTCCATGAAGATGTCGCGGATCTCGTCACGGTTGCGGTGGATGGCAGGCACCAGGATGTGGCTGGGCTTATCGTTGCCGAGCTGGACGATGAGTTCGGCCAGGTCGGTCTCGAAGGCGTCGATGTCCTGAGTCTCGAGATGCTCATTGAGTCCGATCTCCTGGGTCGCCATCGACTTGACCTTGATCACCTCACGGCGCCCGGACTCGAGCACAGGGGCGTTGGCCTCGACGAGTTCGGTGACGATGGCATTGGCCTCATCGGCATCCCGGGCCCAGTGGATGACTCCGCCGGCAGCGGTGAAGTTCTCTTCGAATTGCGCCAAATACTCGGGCAGATTCTCCATCACCTGGTTCTTCGCCCGAGAGCCTGCTTCGCGCAGGGCCTCCCAATCGTCGAGTTCCGCGACGACCTCGGAGCGTTTGTCGCGGATCGTGGCGGTCGCATGTCCGATGTTGTTGCGCAGCTGCTGATTCGACAGGTGCTGATGCGAGACCTTCGCGAAGGACTCGTCTTCGACGATGTTGCCCTGTCCGCCCGGGATCTCCTGGTCGTCGTGACGTGTGGACCGCAGCAGCGGCATCCCCAGAAAAGTCATCGCAGACTCCCTCCGCTCACGGTTGCTCCTTCGCTTTGGACACGCAGCGGGTTCTCCTTGGTCGACGCGAGAATCCGGGCCAAGTGGACCGCTGACTGACCGACACTCAGACCTGACTGCAGCCGGCTCGGCTCCTGCGGGCTCGTGCCTCTCTCGCCGGGGACGCGATGGTCGGCCTCGCTGGCACCGATGACCGCAGTCATGTCGTCCTTCTTCATGTGCACGGCGGTCACATCAGGGGTGCCCTCGAACTTCCCGGTGCGTTCGAACCGCGACATTCCGCCGCCGATGTGCAGTAGGCAGGAGGCATCCCCACCGGTGCACACCTCGGCGCCGGTCGAATGGATGGTGCGCACCTTGTCCGCGAGCATCGCTGAGGAGACTTCTGGGTTCTTCACCGAGAACGTCCCACCGAAGCCGCAGCAGGAGTCCGCCAAGGGCAGTTCGACGAAGTCGATTCCGTCGACGGATCGCAGCAGGTCACTTTGTCGCTGGCCCAGGCGCAGCAGACGCATCCCGTGACAGGACGGGTGGTAGGTCACACGGTGGGGGAAGTGCGAACCCAGGTCCGCGCCCGCGTCGGTGATGCCGAGGACATCGGTGAGCAGCTGGGAGAGTTCGTAGGTGCGACCGGCGATGTCGGCAGCCTCCGTGGCCAGAGCCTCATTGCCCATCCGCGTGGCGACCATGGGCTGCTGATGTCCCAGGGAGGCCACGCAGGAGGCCGAAGGTGCGACGGCGACGTCCCATTCGGTGCTCGAGAATGCGCGGGCGTGAGCGGCGATCACGGGCTCGGCCTGCGCGAACTTTCCCGAGTTGATGTGCATCTGGCCGCAGCAGGTCTGACCCTCGGGGAAGATCACCTCGTGACCCAGCCTGCGCAGAATCGTCACAGTCGCCTGCGCGACCTCCGGATACATGGCATCGATGATGCACGTGGCGAACAGTGCAACCTTCATCTGACCTCCAAGCCGAGTTGCCTGCAGTGCCAAGAATCGGATCCGGGGCATGATCCCTGAGCGGGGACCGCTCGAATGCGACGGAAGTGGTTCTTGTCACAAATGTGGTCAGACCATAACATAGTGGGATGTCCCAGCAAAGACCTCGGCGCCGATGCCGTTGACGACCGCGCAGATACCGGGCGTGCTGCCGAACTCGCGGACGGTGAAAGGGCAATTACGATGAATAAGGCTTATGAAATAGTCCTTGCCGGAATCGAGCGTGCATTCCTCGACGGCAGTCTCACCCTCGGAGATCGGCTGCCGGGGGAGAGGAGCCTGGCCGAGCGTTTCGACGTCTCTCGGTCGAGTGTGCGAGAGGCCATCCGCATCCTCGACGCCGTCGGCCTCATCCGCTCCGCTGTCGGATCGGGGCCAGGAGCCGGATCGGTCATCGTCTCCGAACCTGCGGTGGGCCTGTCACGGGCACTGAAGCTTCACGTCTCGGCCCGGCATATCGTCCCGGCAGACGTGCTGACGACGCGTGTCGTCCTCGAATCCGATGCGGTCGCCAGCGCCGCGAAGGCCGTCGCCCACGACGAGACCGGTCCGAACGCACGGACACCTGGACCCAGCGAAGTCCACCTCAGACGAGCCGGTGAACTCCTGGCCGAGATGCGCGACCCCGGCATTGCAAAAGAGCGCTTCCACGATCTCGACGCCAGATTCCATCGTGAACTGTGCGCCGCGGCAGGAAATCCGGTCACCGACATCATCCTCGCCTCACTGTCGAGCAGCATCCTCGACTATGTCTCCGCGGCTGCAGCCGCCACCGACGACTGGTCCTGGGTGCAGGCCGAACTCACGAGGCAACACGCCGGTCTCCTCGACAGCATTCTCGCCGGCGATGCCGACCGGGCCCGGCGCGAATGCGCGGCCCACATCCACTGGTTCGCCACGACCACAGGCATCGACGCAGCTGATCGCTGACCGGAAGATGCGACCACCTGACCTTAGGATTGGCACCATGAACTCGCAGCGCACGAAGAACATCAGGACCGTCTCCTCCCGCCTCAACTCATTCCACTCGGCCATGTACTTCTCCGAGACCGTGGGCCGGGAATATGCCAAGCACGGACTCGAGCCCGGGGTCGAAGGGAATCTGGTGGCACGATCTGCCCCGCTGGGTCGTGTGAACGCCGGCGTCGTCAGCGCCGCCTACTACAACTACTCACATTCCTACCTCTCAACCCAGTTGCCGAAGCTGTGGGACAAGGTCTCTCCCGAGACTATGGTGCAGGTGCGCTTCGATGCAGTGACCGCCTTCATGGCTGAGCTCTTCGACGCTCGCGAGGACATCGCTCTGCTCACCGAGGCGGCCACGGAGCTGGTCACGGCCATGGCCCCGGTGCTGGCGAACATGGATTTCTCGGGCCGGGCACTGGCTCAGGCCACGGCAGACGCACTCGCCGCGCATCAGCCGAAGACCGCATTCGAGCAGCTGTGGAACGTGGCCACCATCGCCAGAGAATTCCGCGGAGACGGTCACGTCGCCTCGCTCGTGACTGCGGGTGTTCCAGGCATCGACGCACTCATGCTCGACGTCGCCACGGGCGCCTCCTTCAAACCGCGTGCGGCGCAGAAGACTCGCGGATACACCGATGAGGAATGGAAGGCTGCGCAGGCACGCCTGGTCGAAGCCGGTCTCCTCACCGTCGATGAAGACGAACGCGGCTTCGACTTGCCCGCCATCACCGATGCAGGACGTGACCTGAAGGAACAGGTCGAACAGCTCACCGACGGCACCGTGGCCGCCGCCTGGTCAGCATTGACCGATGAGGAGATCGAGGCTCTTGTGTCTCCCAGCCGCAGTCTGATCAAGGTGCTGGCGCAGTCAGGAGCCTTCCCGTCCTCGGTCTTCGCCCAGCCGGCGAAGAAGACCAGCTGAGGCGCGGTTCAGCGTCGAGCCGATGCCCGCTCCACATGTGAGCGGGCATGCTCGATGGCACTGGGCAGATCATCGAAGAGATGCCTGTTGTCCCTGAGTGCGCGAAGGACTCCGACGTGCCGGAACAGATCGACGTGGGAGTCCTTGACCCCCTTGATGAGCACCGTGATCCCGCGGCGTTCGAAGGCGTGCACCACCTCGGCGAGGATGCGGGCGCCGGAGGCATCGACGAGTTCGAGCTGGGACATCCGCAGGATCACCACCGCGTTTCCGTCCAACTCCATGACTTCGTCGAAGATGCGGTCGGACGAGGCGAAGAACAGCGGCCCATCGAAGCGCACGATCGAGATCGAGTCATCACCGGGATGTGCGGAGGGTCCGGTGGAGACCTCTTCGATCGTGACTCCGGTCGTCCGGGAGAGGTTGCGCAGAGCAAAAGCGGCAGCCACGGCCATTCCGATTCCGACGGCGATGATGAGGTCGAAGGAGATCGTGATCAGCGCGGTGACGATGAAGCCGGCGGCGTCTGAGCGCGTCGAGCGCATGATGGCTCGGACCGTGGTCAAGTGAACCATCCGCACGGCGGTGACGAAGAGGACTCCGCCCAGAGCCGCGAGGGGAATCTGCCCCACCGGTGCTGCTGCGGCGAGGACGATGGCGAGTAGGACGAGGGCGTGCACGATCGATGCCAGCCTGGTGCGACCACCGGCACGGATATTGACAGAGGTGCGGGCGATCGCGCCGGTGGCGGGCATTCCGCCGAAGAGCGAAGAGCCGATCGACGCGATTCCCTGTCCGACGAGCTCCCGGTCGGGACGGCAGGCACCGGAGGCCGACATGGAAGAGGCCACCCGGGCAGAGAGCAGCGATTCGATGGCGGCCAGCGCGGCGATCGTTCCCGCGGCCGGCAGCAGCCCGCCGATGGCGCCGAGGTCGATGTCGGGGATGCTGGGCAGCGGCAGCGATCGTGGAATCTCTCCGATGGTCGCGAGGGGGTTGGGGAGGAGTGCGGCAAGGACCGTGACGATGATGATGCCGACGAGCGATCCGGGGATCGAGGGATGGATCTTCGGCGCGATGGCCATGCATGCGACGACGATCGCGACCGCCGTCAGCGAGTAGGGCAGATAGGACCAGTCGGCCTCGCCGATGAGCTGGCCGGCCGCGACAAGTGCGTTCGTGCTGTGCTCACCAGGCTGCGCATCGGTCGCCGTCGTGACGAATGGGATCTGCTGCAAGAAGATGATGGCCGCGATTCCCAGGGTGAATCCCTCGATCACGGGCCAGGGGATGAAAGAGACCGCACGTCCCAGACGCAGCAGTCCGGCGGCGACGACGATGATCCCGGCGATGAGCGTCACCGTCACCACAGCCTCGGCGCCCTGGGTGGCGACGATGGGCACGAGCACGACGGCCATGGCGCCGGTCGGTCCCGAGATCTGAACGTGCGAACCGCCGAAGACCGCAGCGAGGAGGCCCGCCACGATCGCAGTGATCAGGCCCTGCTCCGCGGTGAGTCCTGAGCTCACACCGAAGCCGAGCGCCAGCGGAAGTGCGACGATGCCGACGGTGACGCCGGCGACGAGGTCCTTCGGCCATGACCGGCGGGTCTCGCGGTAGTCAGAGACGCCGGGCAGCAGTGAGCGTGCCCGTCTCAGGCCGCTGAGTATGGCCGCCGAGGCGGTGGCCGATGAACTCATGAAGCGGACTCGCTGGCGGACGCGGGACGGCTGGGAATCTGCGGCAGCGTCTGGGCCTCGGCCAGGCGACCCTCGTCGTATTCGAGCATCGACAGCAGCAGTGACCGGGCCGCGGAGAGCAGCTCGGCGGTGCGCCGGTCGGCCAGACGGTAGTAGACATGACTGGCCCGCCGCTCGGATTCGACCAGACGGTGTCGGCGCAGAACGGCGAGGTGCTGGGACAGGTGGGAGGCTTCGAGCTCAGTCTCGGACTGCAGGTCGGTGACGCTGACCTCCGGAGCACCGGCAAGGAGTTCGAGGATCCGAATCCGATAGGGGTGGGCCAACCCTTTGAACAGGTTCGCCTTGACCTCATAGAGAGGGCGCTGCTGGTGACTTAGTGGCATGATGAAATCATCATTTCATATGATCGCCTGAAGCGGCGAATGGATCTCAGAGTGATTCAGCGGGAGATGTGTGAGCCCACCTCGGCGGCGATGGACTTCGCCTCGTCCGATGTTGGGCCTTCGGCGGAGAAGACGGCCCGGCGGTAGTACTGGAGCTCCACGATCGAATCGAGGATGTCGCCGAGTGCGCGATGGCCGCCATGCTTCTCCGGGGACTGGAAGTAGGCACGAGGGAACCACTGCTTGCTCAGTTCCTTAATGGAGGACACGTCGATGATCCTATAGTGGAGGTGATCGACGAGCTCGGGCATCTGCTTCGTGAGGAAGACCTTGTCGGTGCCCACCGAGTTGCCGCCCAGCGGTGCCTTGCCCGATTCCGGGACGTGCTTCTTGATGTACTCGAGCACCTGAGTCTGCGCCTCGGCGACCGTCGTGCCAGCATCGAGTTCGGTGATGAGTCCTGAGCTCGTGTGCATCTGGGTGACGAAGTCGTTCATGTTCTCCAGCGCCGCGGCGGAGGGTCTGATGACGATGTCGATGCCCTCGTCGAGGGGGGTGAGGTCGAAGTCGGTGACGACAGCCGCCACTTCGATGAGCTCGTCCCTGACTTCGTCGAGGCCGGTCATTTCACAGTCGATCCACACAATTTTGTCGTTGCTCACCAGTCCAGCTTAAGGCAGAGTGGCGACTCTGAGCATTTCGTCTGGCTGTGCGCACCGACACACGCTGAGTACACGCACAAAACCAATACGCGCGCAGTGACTTAAACTTGGACTGTCCCACGAGTGAACGTGGGGCCAGAAGACACTTTGTTGAGGGAAGGGTTCGTACGTGCGCTACACACTTGCTGTGATTCTCATGGTGGTGGGTGTCGTTGTCGGAGGCCTCGGTGTTCTGCAGAAGACCCTGTGGGCGCCGGACGACCAGATCACCGCCACCACAGAGATCGATGCAGACACACCGGCCGTCGTCATCGACCCCGGCATGCTCAATCTCTACGAAACCCCCGCAACACTCGAAGTCAAGGGCTCCGGGGATCTCACGATCGCTCAGGCGCCTGCCGAGAACGTCGATGCCTGGGTGGGCGACTCAGCCTCTGCGCATGTGACCGGTCTGGCACCCGAGGGCAAACTGACGGTGAAGGCCCAGGACGGCAAGGCCAAGGTACCCAACCCGGCCGGGGCGGACCTCTGGACCTCCGAAGTCACCGGAACCGACTCCGTGACCCTTGATTGGACTGATGACGCGAACCGGACAGGCTTCCTCATCGCCGGCAGCGGTGAGCCAGGCGACGTCAAGACCGTCACCATCTCTTGGCCCAGCCATGCGGAGACCCCGTGGGCCATTCCGCTGATGATCATCGGCGGTGCGCTGTTCGTCGGCGGCATCGTCGTCCTCTTCTTCAACCGCAACAGTGCGAAGAAGGAGAAGAACCGGCGCACGGCCCGTCAGGAGCGCCGTCGCAAGCTGGCGGAATACGGAACCGCATTCGCGATCGTTCCGGTTCTGGCTCTCAGTGCCTGCGGGCCTGAAGAGCTGCCCAAGCCTGAGCCTTCGGAGGCCCCGAGCTCTGCCGCAGCCGGAGTCAATGACGACCAGGCCAAACGGATCCTCGACTCCGTGGCCGAAGACATCAAGGCCGCCGACAAGGGCACAGACAGCACCGAGCTGAAGAAGAGCGCTGCAGGGCCCGCCCTGCAGCAGCGCGAGGACGCCTACAAGGTGAAGAAGAAGGTCAAGGATCAGAAGCTGCCGCCGGCAGTGGCCAATGAGAAGGTCGTCGTCAACTACACCGCTGCCACCGACTCCTGGCCGCGCATGACCAGCCTCATCACCTCGGCGGGCAAGGATACCCAGCTGCTCGTCCTGACTCAGGAAGATCCCCGCTCCGATTACAAGCTGTGGTCGCAGACCCAGCTGGTCCCGGGCACGGAGCTGCCGGAGATCCCCGATGCCAGGCAGGGTTCGCAGCTCCTTGATCCCAAGACCAAGGACTTCGCGATGACACCGGAGAAGGCCGTGTCCGACTACGCGAAGGCGCTGGGCTCGGGGAAGGACTCGAAGGAAGCGAAGAAGTTCGAATCCGATGACTTCTCGAAGTCGATCTGGAAGAACCAGCAGGCGCAGAAGCAGAGTGCAGAAGAGGGCAAGGCCGAGGTCAAGTACAAGTACACGCCCGGCAAGGAGATCGTCGCGCAGGGAACTGCAGGCGATGCCGCTGTCGTCACCGGAGTCATCGAGGCCGAATCCACGATCTCTCCGGAATCCGTTGACCAACGCACCGGTACCCTGACGCTCTCGAGCCCGCAGAAGGAACTGACCGGATCCGACAGCACCCAGCAGCCGGTGACGACGAAGACGACTCAGGTCCTGACGTTCCTCGTGCCCAAGGACGGCAAGGCGCGACTCATCGGCGGACTGGAGACACTCAGCGGAGCCGAACTGGATTAGTCCGAACTGGAAGAATAGTCGCAGGCCCGGCGGTGTTGATACGTTCTATGCTGGATGTCATCAGCACCGTCCGAGCTTGAGAGTTTCCCACGAACGTCTGGACCAGAGAGCTCCCGACGGACGCGCACCGTAGAAATTCGCACTTCCCGCAACAAAGGAGACCACGTGTCAATGGATCCCTCGCAGGACAACACGCAGCCCAACCAAGGACTCGATCTGTCCGCGGTGCGCAGCAGAAACCTGCCCCATGAGGAGCAGGCCGGTGGACAAGGACAGGCCGCCGGCGGACCTGCTGACCCGAATGCGGTTGCCGTGCCGGCGCTGACCTTCGACGTCGACGAGGCCAGCTTCACCGAGGTCGTCGCCATGTCGGATCGGGTTCCCGTCGTCATCGACCTGTGGGCGGACCGGAGCGAAGCGGCCAAGCAGCTCTCGCCGATCGTCCAGCGTGTCGTCGAATCCTTCGGCGGCCGACTGGTGCTGGCCCGGGTCGACGTCGATGCCAATCCGCGACTGCAGCAGGCCTTCGGGGTCGAGTCGATTCCGAATATCATCGCCATCGTCAAAGGTCAGCCCGTCCCTCTGTTCCAGAGTGCACTGCCCGAGCAGCAGGTGAAGGCCTACTTCGATGAGCTGATCAAGCTCGCCGGAGAGAACGGCGTCACCGGACACGCCGTCGTCGCCGGAGCCGAGCAGGAACCAGCAGGCCCTGCTCACCCGGAGGCCGAAGAGGCGCTGAGCCGGGGAGACTTCGACACCGCCGAATCCCTGTTCAAGACAGCTTTGGCCGCGTCACCGGCCGATGAGGAAGCGAAGTTCGGTCTGGCTAGAGCCGGACTGGGCCGCCGCCTCATCGACGCCGATCCGCAGCAGCTCGTCGCCACCGCAGATGCGAACCCGAAGGACACCGAGGCGGCCAAGGCGGCTGCCGATGCAGAGGTCGTCGGAGGCAACCCGAGCAGTGCCTTCAACCGACTGATCTCACTGATCCGCGTCAGCGCGGGCGACGAGAAGGAAACGCTGCGACTGCGGGTTCTCGAACTCTTCGAAGTCCTGGGTGCGGATGATCCGGCCGTGACCAAGGCACGCACAGCATTGATGAGGGCCTTGTTCTGATCCAGAGAATCCGTCTCACCACAGCCATACTGTTCGCGTTCGCAGCGGTGATCGTGGCAGTACTGGTCATCTCCGCGCTGTCCGTCGTCGGCACCGACGAGGTCACGGAGACCAAGGACTTCACGGTCAAGGACGGCGCCCACGCCGTCGTCCTCGACGAGGCGATCGTTCCCTATTCGGGCACCAACGTGACCGTTGAGGCCGCGAACGCCGACGGCAAGAAGCTGTTCGTCGGCACGGCGAACGGCGTCGACACCGACAGCATCCTCGACGGAGTGGCGCAGGAGCAGATCAGCAACGTCGAGTTCCCCAACACCGTCGAGCACCGGTTCATCCCCGGTGACGACGCTCCCGAAGCGACTCTCACCGACAGGGACTGGTGGACGAGCAAGGACACGGGAGAGAAGGTGGCGAAGACCTTCGACCTCGACGCTGACCCGCAGGTCCTGGTCATCGCCGCCGCGGACGAAGGCGAAAATCTTGATGGAACCACGGTCTCGCTGAAGATGCGTGTGGAGGGAGTCCTGGCTTTGAGCCTGGTCGGAATCGCCCTGGGCATCATCTTGGCCGGATTCGGCGCCTACTTCTTCCTGCGCTGGTTCAACGGACGCATCCGGCCCGAGAAGAAGAGGTCGGTCGCCCGGAAGACTGGTCGCGGTCCGGGTCCAGGGCCCGGTGCCGGCCCAGGCCCCGGCGCCGGGACTGACCCCCACGGGCCCATGACGAACACCGGCAGGGTGCGCAGCTCTCGCCTCGTGAAGAACCCTGGCACGGCGACGGCGCAGCCACCTCGGCGGGCGAACTCACGGGGCGGACGATCGCTGCGCATCGTGACAGCCGCGTCGCTGACGACCGGACTGGCATTGAGCGGATGCACCGCGCTGCCGGTGGCACAGCCGCACAGCCCAGACATCACGCCCTATGAGCGCGCGGCGATGCGCCCGGGTGAGGCCGGGGAATTCATGACCGGCTACACCGAATCACTTGATGAGATCCTCAATGATGGAGGCGACGACCTCGAAAAGATCCAGGGAGAACCTCTGATCGATCGGACCCGCGCGCAGATGCAGATCGCGAAGAAGGCGAAGCAGAAGCTGCGGGCACCGAACTTCAGCGAGGTCGTCGCCGGCAGCCCGAGCTTCACCGAGTACCCGATGTGGTTCTACGCATTCGGCACCGCAAAAGGGGACGCGAAGCTCACGCAGGTCCAGCTGGCGACCCGGGAATCCGCCTCGACCGAGCCGATCGTGCGCACTGCCTCCTATATCCCGACCGAACAGATGCCGACGCTGATGGCCGACGGGAAAGGGGCCGTCAAGCCCGGCCCAGAGGGATTCGACAAGGAGATGACGACGACCGCGGACCAGGTCTCGAAGTTCCTCGTCGACGGCAAGGCCGAGGCCGCGGATGCCGATGGGCTCAAAGAAGGCGGGTTCAAGGACTTCAGGGGCTACCTGGGTGACCTGCGGGGCAAGGACTCGGGATTCGACAAGGTCGATATCTCCTGTCAGCCCTATGAGAAGCTCGACTTCACCTCGATGACCCTGAGCACCGAACACGGCGCCATCGGGATGGGCGAGGTCCGCTGCACCCTGACGATCGAGGTCCCCGACGACTATTCGGTCGACTTGGGCGACACCATCGAAGCGGTGAAGACCAACGACAAGGATGGAAACACCGTCAAGGTCGACACCGCCCACCCGTATGTGCTGATGAAGACCGGCGATGAGTTGAGCGCCGTGGCCACCGACTGGAATGTGCTGTCCTCACGCATCGAGTGAGCGCAGGTCCCTTCACGCGTCTTCACGCAGAGAGTGACAGAACCGCTCAGGCCCCACCTCGGTGGGGCCTGACTTCTCAGCTGGTGCGGATTCTGCGCCCCACGAGGTAGAGCCACCACAATCCGACCAGGGGCAGGATGAGCGGAATGAACCCGTAGCCGCTGCCGAAGGATGACCACACGGAGGGCTTGGCGAAGTCCTCCGGATGGGTGAAGCTGAGGATGCCGACGATGATGACGCCCACGAACTCGACGAGGCAGGCACCGATCGCGATCCGGTGCGAGGCGCGGTTGCCGATGACCAGGCAGATCGTGGCCACGATGTAGATGACGGCGGCGATCACGGAAAGCGAGTACGCGACCGGGGCCACGTCGAACTCGCGGATGACCTGGTAGCCGGCGCGTGCGGTCGCCGAGAGTGCGAAGACCCCGTAGACGGCCGTCAGTGCTCGGCCCGGGCCGGTGTGCATCGCCGAGAACGGTGAGCGATTGCGCTTCGCGGCCCGTTCCTTCTTCGCCGAGGCGGCCGCTGAGCGGGCACCGCCATCGTCGTTTCGCTTCTTCACTGCCAAATCTGGTCCAATCTCTCGATCATGACGATCACCGTCAGTCCTGCTGCCGCGAGCACTCCCGGCCCCCAGCGGCTCAGTTCCGCGAACGCCCAGAAGCCGGCTAGGGCGATGACGAGGATCGCGGTGATGACGTAGCCGAAGTACAGGAGCGGATCGATGCCGTGGGTCGACCCGAATGTGGCGATCGAGAGAACCAGCTGCACGATGAGCAGCAGCAGAAGCACAGCGGTCGCGCCGAGCAGCAGTCTGCCAGCGGGGCGGTTGCGAATGGTCTCGATGATCGACCAGATGGCCAGGACGGCGGAGACGGCATAGAGCACGATGGTGAAAACGGTGAACACCCGGCCCAGTTTAGTCGGCGTGAACGTGGCCCCGGAACTTCAGGTGCCCGGTGGTGGCCCGGTATCGGGTGAGATGCGGCACTGATCCTGGCCGAAGTGCCCGTCACGGCCTAAACTAGGGAAAGTGCCGATTTACCTTGACCACGCAGCCACCTCGCCGATGCCGGCAGAGGTGCTCGACGTCTACACCGCTGAGCTGAGCCGACGGGCCAATCCCTCGGCCCTGCATGCCGTAGGTCAGGCCGCGCGGATGCGCATCGAGACAGCCCGCGAGGACATCGCCCGTGGTGTGGGCGCCGCAACATCATCGGAGGTCATCTTCACCTCCGGCGGCACTGAAGCCGACAACTTCGCGCTCAAGGGTCTCTACCTCTCGCGTAACGACTCCACCTTCGAAGCACCGGTTCGCCCACGCGTGCTCACCACGACGATCGAACATCATGCGATCCTTGACTCCGTGGAATGGCTGGCCAGTCAGGGTGCCGAGATCGTCTACCTCGACGTCGACGAAGAAGGACGCCTCGACCTCGACGTGGCCCTGGCCGAACTGCGCCGCGCCCCAGAGCGCACGGCACTCATCTCCATCATGGCCGCAAACAATGAGATCGGCACCCTTCAGCCGATCGCCGAAATCGGTGCAGTCGCGAAGGAAGTCGGTGTGCCCTTCCACATCGATGCCGTGCAGGCTTTGGGCCAGATTCCGCTGAACTTCGCCGACCTCGGTGCCACCGCCATGTCGATCACCGCTCACAAGATCGGCGGACCCGTGGGCATCGGTGCACTGCTGCTCGACCGCGGTGCCGCCCCCGCACCGATCCTCCACGGTGGGGGACAGGAACGCGGGGTCCGCTCGGGCACACTTGACGTCGCCGGAGCCGTGGCCTTCGCCAAGGCCGTCGACCTCGCCACCGCCGACATCGAGACACGAGCCGCCCGCTTCTCATTCCTGCGCGACCGGCTCATCGCCGGCATCGAGGACACGATTGACAATGCCGCATTGTCCGGTCGCCGAGGTGCGGGCAGGCTTCCCGCGAACGCGCACTTCACGTTCTCAGGATGCGAGGGCGACTCCCTGCTCTTCGGCCTCGACGCGAGAGGACTGGCGACCTCGACGGGTTCGGCCTGCTCAGCCGGGGTCTCACGTCCCTCCCATGTGCTGCTGGCCTGCGGTATGGAGGAAGACGTCGCCAGATCAGCCCAACGATTCAGCCTCGGCCACGACTCGACCGAAGAAGAGGTCGATCGTCTCCTCGAGGTTCTGCCCGAGGTCGTCGAACAAGCACACCAGGCCGGAATGGTCTCCGCCACTCCGCGCTGGATGCAAGGAGCATCATGAAAATACTCGTCGCCATGTCCGGCGGAGTCGACTCGTCAGTCGCCGCGGCACGTGCCGTCGACGCCGGCCACGAAGTCGTCGGCGTCCACCTCGCCCTGTCCCGCATGCCCGGAACACTGCGCACAGGTTCACGCGGCTGCTGCACCATCGAGGACTCAAGGGACGCCCACCGCGTGGCCGGGATGCTCGACATCCCGTTCTACGTGTGGGACTTCTCCGAACGGTTCAAAGAGGACATCGTCGATGACTTCATCGCCGAGTATGCGGCCGGACGCACACCCAATCCGTGTATGCGCTGCAATGAGCGCATCAAGTTCGCGGCACTCCTCGACCGTGCCCTGGCACTGGGCTTCGACGCCATCGCCACCGGCCATTATGCCGAGGTGCTGCGCGACGAGGATGGGCGACCGGAACTCCACCGCGGAGAGGATCTCGCGAAGGACCAGTCCTACGTCCTCGGTGTGCTCTCCGGCGACCAGCTCGAGCACTGCTACTTCCCGATCGGCGCGACCGCGTCGAAGGCAGAAGTCCGCGCCGAGGCTGCCGAGCGCGGATTCTCCGTGGCCAACAAGCCTGATTCCTACGACATCTGCTTCATCCCCGATGGTGACACGAAGGCGTGGCTGGCGGACAAGATCCCCATGCGTCCTGGCCTCATCAAGGATGCCGAGGGCGAGACCCTTGGCGAACACGACGGTGCGATGACCTACACCATCGGCCAGCGCAAGGGCCTGGGCATCCAGAAACCCGCGGCCGACGGCCAGCCGCGCTTCGTCACCGGTCTCGACCCGGCCTCGAACACCGTCACGGTGGGCTCCCGCAGCGATCTCGGGGTCTCCCACCTGACCGGGATCCGGACGACATGGGCCGGACCGGCACCGGCAGACATCGGCAGCGAACCGGCGACCGCCATCGACTGTGAGGTCCAGATCCGGGCCCACAGCGACCCGGTTCCGGCTCGAGCCTGGTTGGGTGACTACATCTCCGCGGCACCCGAGCACGAAGTGAACCCGATCGTCGACGAGGTCGACGTGCCGGCCGCACGACCTGCCGGACAGCTCATGCACATCGACGTCGACGAGGAACTCTCCGGCGTCGCACCCGGGCAGACCATGGTCATCTACCGCGGAACCCGGGTTCTGGGCCAGGCCACCATCGATGTGACAGCCAAGGACCGCCTCGGCGTCTGAGGACAAGGACGGCCTCGGCGTCTGGGCTGTGCTCATCGCCCCTGCGTTAACCTGGGGGCATGAAGGAATTTCCCCAAGATGTCGTCACGGCACCTTTCGGAACCTGGTCATCTCCGCTGAGCGCTGCGGAGGTGGCTGCCGGTTCCGCACCGATCTTCGATGCCGCGTTCCGCGGTGAGCACATCTACTTCTCCACGAAGGTCCCAACGGAGAATTCCCGCACCGGCCTGATCCGGACCTCACCGTCGCATCCGGGACTGAAGGAGCAGGTGCTGCCCGCGGAGTTCAACATCAGGTCCTCCGTACACGAATACGGGGGAGCCGCCTGGGCTCTGGACCCCAGCAGCGAAGTCATCTACTTCGTCAACGCCTCCGACCAGCGGATCTGGCAGATCATTCCGGGCAGAGCCCCGCATGCGCTGACCCCTGATACCTCGGGCCGCATCCGGTACGGGGACCTGACGATGACCAGTTGCGGTCTGCTGTGCGTGCGTGAGGATTGCCGGTCCACGCGCAGGGAACGAGCCATCGTCCTCATCACCAGGCACGGAACGACGAATGTGCTCTCGCGCCGTTCCCACTTCATGGCCTGGCCCCGACTGTCCCCGGACGGCTCCACACTGGCGTTCATCGGTTGGGAGCACCCCAACATGCCCTGGGACTCGACGAGCCTGTGGCTCATCGACGTCCGCACTCAGGACACCCCCGTCGCCGCGGTCATGCACGGACGTGACGTTTCGCTCCTGCAACCCGGTTTCACCTCGGACTCCTCTCTCATCGTCAGTTCCGACCACAACGGTCACTGGGCACTGTACTCATTGGACTTCGAACCGGTCGACTGCCTTGTTCGCGACCGACGGGTGGCTGCGAAGGACTCCGAGCAGGGCAGCGACGCCGGTGTGGAACTCGGCATCTCCGCGCTGAGACCGGTCCTCGACACCGGCGGCGAGATCGGCGGACCGCTGTGGCAGCTGGGCACCAACTGGCATCTGAGTGACGACGAGGAGATCTGGGCCCACTCCCAGTCCGCGACCGCCTCCCTGATCAGGGCGAGACACGACGGTGAGTCCGAGGAGATCAGACCGCAGGGGGAGCTCTTCGGCAGCCTCGAACTCCATGACCTGAGCCGCAGCCATGTTCTCCTGACCGGGAAGTCCGCGGACTCGACCGGAGCCCTGTATGCCGTGGACCGGTCCAGCGGCACCTTCATTGAGATCGCCCAGGAACGCCTCGATGCTCATCTGGACTACTATTCGCGGCCCCGCGCCCGAGAGCTCGGCGGCATCCCCGTCGTCATCCACCCACCGCACAACCCGCGCTTCACCGCTCTCGACCGTGAACTTCCGCCCTATGTGATCTCCATTCACGGCGGACCGACAGGTCAGGCGACCCCTGACATGTCTGCGCGGTCAAGCTACTTCACCTCGCGGGGAATCGGCGTGATGGAGGTCAACTACGGCGGCTCGACCGGATACGGGCGCAAATGGCGCGACCGCCTGCGCGGACAGTGGGGGATCGTCGACGTCTCCGACACCCTTGCCGCCCTTGAGGCTCTTGTGGCTGAGGGGCTGGCCGATCCTCACCGCATCGCGATCTCCGGGGCCTCGTCGGGTGGATGGACCGTGCTGTCGGCGCTGGCCTCATCAGAGGCATTCGCCTGCGGCACCTCCTATTTCGGGGTCACCGACCTGATGCGCTTCGTCGTCGACACCCACGACTTCGAGAGGCATTACATCGACGGTCTGGTCGGCCCATGGCCGGAGGCACAGGACGCTTACATCACTCGGTCACCGATTCGACGGACGAGTCAGATCAACGTTCCGGTGGCCATCATGCAAGGCGATCGGGACCCGATCGTACCGCCCAGTCAGGCCCAAGAATTCGTCGATATGTTGGAACTGACCGGAGTGGAGTACATTTACCGTCTGTACAAGGGCGAGTCCCACGGATTCGTCCGCGCCGAAACCATCATCGATTCCCTGGAAAGCGAGTTCGGGTTCTATGCCGACGTCTTCGGAATCCCACGCAGCCGCAACCATGGCTGAAACGGTCGAGACTCCCACCACCCTCGGCCCGGCAGGCACGACCACCGGGGTCTGGATCCCCGGACCCAGAGCAGAGACCGGGCCCGGCTCCGCGTCCGGTGCTTCTGGATACATCGCGAACAGCCCCGTTCGTGAGGCCGCCGCGGCGGCCTTCACCCACCTCGGTGAGCAGTTGCCACCGGTGCCGCTGAGCGCCCACCGAGCCGAGGACCGGTGGGGCGCCGACGCGATCGGTCGTGCAGTCGGGCTGCTGACTGACCTCCACGTCGACCGGGCCTCCTTCGGCTGGCGACTGACGAGCGCAGCGGGGAGAGACGAACGACTCGAGTCCTCGGCACTGAGTGAGGCCTTCGACGCCATCGCCGAATACGGCGACGGCTACACCGGTGGGGTCCAGATCTCCCTGCCGGGACCCTGGACCCTGGTCACCGCGCTGAGCCTGACATCCGGGGCTCCTGTGCTCGGCGACCTCGGCGCCCGCCGCGATGTCATCCAGGCCTATGCCTTCGGTCTAGCCGCCTTCGCCGACAAACTCTCCACACTCGGCATGCAGCCCGTGGTCCGTCTCGTCGAGACCCGCCTGCATCCGGTGCTCACCGGCACATGGCCCACGGTCTCCGGCTGGGCCACCCTGCCCGCGGTCAACGAGACCCAGGTCTATGCTGCCCTGCAGTCGACGCTGCGCCACCTTCCCCCGGCTCTGCTCAGCCTCCCGGATTTCGATCCCCTGCAGCTGCAAGGTAAGGAGATCACCGCCGCCGAGGTGGTTCGCAACTCCGGTGCCACCGCTGTGTCAGTGCCGTTGGCTAGCCTGAAGGCACAGGGTTGGGAACAGCTGGCCATGATCTCCGAAGCCGGGATCGGGACCTGGATGGGCCTGCCGCCTGCCGCAGGTTCGAGACCGCAGGAGGTCAAACACTGGCTGAACCGGATCATGACGCCATGGAACCGCATCGGCATGAGTACGAAGAGTCTGCGCGATTTCGGAGTCCTCGCAGGCGAAGAGCTACCGATGACCTATCCGCCCCTGCTGACCTCGGTCGATGGGGACGGTGCGAAGAACATCAGCACGGGAACGATGATGATCGCCGCAGGCTTGCGGCGTGCCTTTGAGGAGATCGAATGACCGCAACGCCCGACAAGTCCGACCGTTCCGCGAGTTCAGGGGCCGCTGCGAACTCAGACCTCTCAGATGCCACCGCCCGCGCTCAGGCACATGCAGATCTCGTCGAGAAGATCGAAGCTCAGCGCGCCGCCTACTACACGGACGATTCGCCGCTCGTCTCCGATGCCGAGTACGACGAACTCGTCCACAGGCTCGAAGACCTCGAGGAGAAGTTCCCCGAACTCGTCACAGACTCCTCACCGACGCAGACCGTCGGCGGCAGCGTCGACACCTCGACCTTCGATCCGGTCGAGCACATCGGTCGGATGTACAGCCTCGACAATGTCTTCGACTTCGAGGAGCTGAGGGGATGGTACGACCGGGTCCGCGCGGCCACCTCGGCGAGGTCGAAGTTCCTCTGCGAACTCAAGATCGACGGACTCGCCGTCAACCTCCTCTACCGCAACGGCGAACTCGTTCGCGCCGCCACCCGCGGCGACGGCCGCATTGGTGAGGACATCACCGCCAATGTCCGCACCATCTCCGATATCCCCGATCACCTCGATACCGACTACCCACCCGCCGAGGTCGAGATCCGCGGTGAGGTGTTCTTCCCGCTGGAGAAGTTCACCGAGCTCAATGCCGCCCTCGTCGAGGAGGGCAAGGCTCCGTTTGCCAACCCCCGCAACTCGGCTGCGGGATCCCTGCGCCAGAAGGACCCGGCAGTCACCGCTGTGCGACCGCTGCACATGCTCGTCCACGGCATCGCCGTATGGACCCCGGCCGATGATTCGCATCCTGAACCTGCTCACCAATCCGAGGTCTATGAGCAGTTCCGGTCATGGGGGCTGCCCATCAGCGAGTACTTCAAGGTGCTTGAGACGGTCGATGAGATCGAAGAGTTCATCACCTACTACGGCGAGCACCGCCACGATGTCACCCACGAGATCGATGGCATCGTCATCAAGATCGACGACATCGCCGTCCAGGAGACCCTGGGCTACACCTCACGTGCGCCACGTTGGGCGACGGCCTTCAAATACCCGCCCGAAGAGGTGACGACGAAGCTGCTCGACATTCAGGTCCAGGTGGGCAGGACCGGTCGAGTCACTCCGTTCGCGGTGATGGAACCGGTCACCGTCGCCGGATCCACGGTCGAACGAGCGACTCTGCACAACGGCTACGAGGTCACCCGCAAGGGCGTGCTCATCGGTGACACGGTCACCCTGCGCAAGGCCGGTGACGTCATCCCAGAGGTCCTCGGCCCGGTGGTCGCACAGCGCGACGGCAGCGAACACGAGTTCGTCATGCCCACTCACTGCCCTTCATGCGGAACCGAGCTGGGGGAGCAGAAGGCAGGGGACAAGGACAAACGCTGCCCGAACTCCCGGTCATGCCCCGCACAGCTTGCCAACCGAATCTTCTACCTGGCATCCCGCGCCGCCTTCGACATCGAAGCCCTGGGCGAAGAGGCGGCGCTGGCACTGACCGCTCCGGCCGAGCCCGAGCAGCCGCCGCTGACGTCTGAGGCATTCCTCTTCGACCTCACTGCCGAAGACTTGGCCGATGTGAAGATCTGGCGGGACAAGAAGGTCAAAGGGGTGGAGACCGGGGAGCGTGAACTCGTGCCCTACTTCTACACGCGAGCTGCTGCGAAGAAGCCGAGTGCCCCGAGCGCCAATACGACAAAGCTCTTCGAGGAACTCGACAAAGCCAAAGATCAGGATCTGTGGCGAGTCCTCGTCGCACTCTCGATCAGGCACGTCGGTCCGACCGCAGCACGCACTCTGGCCGCACACTTCCGGACACTCGAAGCGATCCGGGCCGCTGAGCTCGACGAGCTCTCAGCCGTCGACGGCATCGGATCGACGATCGCGGCGAGCATCCGCGACTGGTTCGCCGTTGACTGGCACATCGAGATCGTGCAAGCGTGGGCTGCCGCCGGAGTCCGAATGGAGGACGAGGCACAGGAAGCAGGCGCACAGACCCTGGAGGGTCTCACGATCGTGGCCACCGGCTCTCTGAGCACATTCACGCGCGACGGGATCAAGGAGGCGATCCTCTCCGCCGGCGGCAAGGCGGTCAGCTCGGTGTCGAAGAAGACCGACTATGTGGTGGCAGGTGAGAACGCAGGATCGAAGTTGGACAAAGCCGAATCACTGGGAGTCAGGGTCCTCGACGAGGACACATTCCGCACGCTCCTGGAGACCGGCAGCGTGGACTGATCGCCCATCGAATTTCAGGATCGTCACAGGCATATTCAAGTGGGGAGACAGCTCAGTCTGAAAGAGTGAAGGCATGAAATCAATCCCCCGGTTGGTCGCTGGCACTGCTGTCGTCCTCGCTGCTGTACTCACCACTGCGCCGGTGACAGCTGGTATCGCCGACTTCGTCCTCAACCCGGGACAGCCGCCGATCAAACGCGCAGCGCCTGCAGTCTCCGGCTCGACTGCGGAGCTTCCGATGCCGGTGAGGTCTCGTGGCGAAGGTCGCGACGATGTCGACGACGAAGCCTCTCACCGCACAGGGTCCGACGGGGAGCAGCCGAACGATTCTTACCGTCTGCACGGAGGTCCCAGCGAAGCAGCCGGCACGGGATCGCAGGCCAGTGGCTTCGTCGTGCGAGCTGGAGATTCGGCGGGCTTGGTCGCACACACCGCTGCCGACGCCCAATCTCGTGTCTCAGATCTCGCGAAGGACCTGCAGACCGGTGTTGACGCCGGTGAGTACACCCAGGATGACGCAGACAGGGTGCTCAGCGAGCTCGCGAGCTACATCAAAGGCGAACGCACCTGGCCAGAGCGCGTCGGGGCCTGAGTTCGGAACCCTGCCTGAGTTCGGAACCCTACCTGAGTTTGGAACCCTGCCTGGCGACACTCGTGCACCTCGGCGAAGCTGGGCAGTGAAGCTCGGCGAACCTCACAGCGATCGAATCTGAACCGGTCCGGCAAAGAGACTAGACTTGCTGACGAGTAAACAGAGACGATGAAAGGCAGGGAATGACGGAGTCCTCCGCAATCACCCCCGAGCAAGTCGAGCATTTGGCCTCGCTGTCTCGGATCGCCATGGGCGAAGACGAGCTGAAATCGCTCGCCGGTGACCTGAGCACCATTTTGAGCAATGTCGCCAGGGTCAACGAAGTGGCCGGCGATGACGTACCAGCGACCAGCCATCCGATCGCACTGTCGAATGTGCTGCGCCCCGATGTCGTGGGTGAGACCCTGACCAGCGAGCAGGCTCTGGCCTCGGCCCCGGCGTCCGCAGATGACAAATTCCTCGTCCCACAGATCCTTGGGGAGGAATGATGAGCGAACTGATCAATAGGAGCGCCCTTGAACTCGCCGCAGGATTGAAAGCCGGCGAGTTCTCCTCCGTCGAGGTGACTCAGGCTCACCTGGATCGCATCCATGCCACCGAAGCCGACTTCGGCTCATTCATCACCGTCACCGACGATCTCGCGCTGGAGACGGCCAAAGCAGTCGATGCCGAGCGCAGCGCTGGTGGAGACGTCCACGCCCTGGCCGGGGTGCCCGTGGCACTCAAGGACCTCGTCGTCACCGAAGGCGTGCGCACGACAGCGGGCTCGAAAATGCTCGAGAACTGGGTTCCACCCTACGAATCCACCGTTCACAACAAGGTCAAGGCCGCCGGACTCCCGGTCCTCGGTAAGACCAACCTCGACGAGTTCGCGATGGGATCGACGACCGAGCACTCGGCCTTCGGCACCACCCGCAACCCGTGGAACCTCGAGCACGTTCCCGGTGGTTCCTCCGGCGGCGCTGCAGCAGCCCTCGCCGGCTTCCAGGCTCCACTGTCGGTCGGCACGGATACCGGCGGATCGGTGCGACAGCCCGCCGCATTCACCGGCACCGTCGGTGTGAAGCCGACCTACGGTTCGATCTCACGTTTCGGCATCATCGCCATGGCCTCGAGCCTCGATCAGGTCGGCCCGATGGGCCGCAATGTCGCCGATGCCGCGGCTCTCCACGAACTGCTGGCCGGGCACGACCCGCTCGATTCGACCTCGTTGCCGGACCCGGTGGCCGGTTTCGTCTCCGCGGCACAGACTTCGGATCTGGGGGGCAAGAAGCTCGGCGTCATCAAACAGCTGCGCGGTGAGGGCTACCAGGACGGCGTCCGCGATGCCTTCTCCGCCGCCCTCGATGTCGCCGCTGCTGCCGGCGCCGAAATCGTCGAGGTCGACTGCCCGTCGATCTCATACGCACTCGACGCCTACTACCTCATCATGCCTTCCGAGGTGTCATCGAACCTGGCCCGCTACGACGGCATGCGCTACGGGCTGCGGGTCGAGCCCGAGTCGGGCCCGGTCACCGCTGAGACGGTCATGGCAGCCACCCGCGCAGCCGGTTTCGGCAATGAGGTCAAGCGCCGCATCATTCTCGGCACCTACGCCCTCTCCGCCGGTTACTACGACGCCTACTACGGGTCGGCACAGAAGATCCGCACCCTGGTGCAGAACGATTTCGCGAAGGCCTTCGCAAGCTGCGACGTCCTCGTCTCGCCGACGGCGCCGACGACCGCATTGAAGTTCGGCGCCGAGGCGGCATCCGACCCGATGGCCCTCTACCTCGGCGACGTCGCGACCATCCCGGCCAACCTCGCCGGAATCCCTGGACTGTCACTGCCCGCAGGACTGGCCGACGGGCTGCCCGTCGGATTCCAGATCCTCGCCCCGGCACGTGAGGACGTGAAGCTGTACGAGGTGGCCGGCCCGCTCGAAGCAGCCTTGGAAGCCTCCGGGACTCGGGTGCTCGATACTCTCGCGGAAGGACTGACCACCAAGTGAAATACGAAGACGCGATCAAGAAATACGATCCGGTCATCGGCATCGAGGTCCACGTCGAGCTCGGCACCGCGACCAAGATGTTCGACGCCGCACCCAACACCTTCGGCGGGGGACCGAACACCAACATCACCCCCACCTCGCTGGGACTGCCCGGCTCCCTTCCCGTTGTCAATGAGAAGGGTGTGGAGTACGCGATCAAGATCGGCCTGGCGCTGGGATGTGAGATCGCAGAGACCTGCCGCTTCGCCCGGAAGAACTACTTCTACCCGGACGTTCCCAAGGACTTCCAGACCAGCCAGTCTGATGAGCCCATCGCCGCGGAGGGCGAGGTCGAGATCGAGCTCGAAGACGGAACGATGTTCACCATCCCCGTCGAGCGCGCCCACATGGAAGAGGACGCAGGCAAGAACACCCATATCGGCGGCGCCACCGGACGCATCCACGGAGCCGACCACTCCCTGGTCGACTACAACCGCGCCGGTGTGCCCCTGGTCGAGATCGTGACTCACCCGATCACCGGGACCGGGGATCGGGCCGCCGAGGTGGCCTCCACCTACGTGCGCACGCTGCGCGACATCTTCCGCGCCCTCGACGTCTCCGAAGCACGCATGGAACAGGGCAACGTCCGTGCCGATGTCAACGTGTCACTGCGCGAGAGCCCCGACGCTCCACTGGGCACCCGCACAGAGACGAAGAACGTCAACTCCTTCCGTTCGATCGAACGCGCGGTCCGCTACGAGATCGCCCGCCAGGCAACCCGGCTCGAAGCCGGAGAGAAGATCGTGCAGGAGACCCGTCACTTCCATGAAGGTACGGGGGAGACCTCTTCGGGGCGCCCGAAGTCCGACGCCGATGACTACCGTTACTTCCCGGAGCCCGACCTGGTGCCTCTCGTTCCCAGCCGCGAATGGGTCGAGGAGCTGCGGGCGACTCTGCCTGAACTGCCTGCGCAGAAGCGCCGTCGGCTTGCAGGTGTGTGGGGCTTCTCCGATCTGGAGATGCGTGACATCGTCAACGCCGGTCTGCTCGAAGTCATCGAGGAGACGGTCAACGCCGGTGCGAAGCCTCCAGCGGCGCGCAAATGGTGGACCGGTGAGGTCGCCAGGCTGGCCAACCAGAAGGATCAGCCCACCGCTGAACTCGTCACACCGACGCAGATCGCAGCACTGATCGGACTGATCAACGAGGGCAAGCTCAATGACAAGCTCGCGAAGGACGTCCTCACCGCCGTTGCCGACGGAGAAGGCGAACCGGCCGAGGTGATGAGTGCCCGTGGTCTCGAGATCGTCGAAGACACCGATGCGCTCGAGGCGGCCGTTGAGGAAGCCATCGCTGCCAACCCCGATGTGGTCGAGAAGATCAAGGGCGGGAAGATGCAGGCCATCGGCGCCCTGATGGGACCGATCATGAAGGCCACCCGCGGTCAGGCCGATGCTGGGAAGGCCAAGGACCTGATCCTGGCCAAGATCAACGGCTGAATTCGCAGGCGGCCGCTTCAGTAGGCGACTGAACAGAACTCAGGATTGATCCAGCCACACCCTCTAGACTCGGATACCACAGAAGTCCGGAGGGTGTGGCTGTTCGCATTCTCACGGGCCAGACGCCGACTCCGCCGGACCAGGATCCGGCGGATCAGGCGTGAGGGTGCCATCCGTACGTGGAGGTGAATGCGGTGTCTCAGTCATGGAAGTCGTTGTGGAAGAGCGAATGCGGGAAGTCGATCCCGATCTATCGCATCCTCGTGCCCGAAAGCGTGAATCAGAGCATCGTGAAGGCGTGGAACGCTCGCGGGTACCGCTACACCGCCGGAGCACCGAGCGCGATCATGCTCACCGGGGCAATGCGTCGAAACTTCTTCCGCTCCAGCATGCTGTTCAAGGGCGGCACAGGAACCGGAGCCGCCGTCACTGCGGGCTTCGCAGCGCCGGGCGGGCTGGCGCTGCTGGCCGGAATGGCCGACGCCGCGCTGACATTCGGAGCTCTCGGAGGAGCGACCGCAGTGGGTACCGGTGTGTTCGCCGCAGTCACCGGACCGAAGTACTTCCGTGATCCCAAACGGCTGAGCCGGAAGAACCGTCAGCAGGTCGGACAGGCACAGTGGATCACGCCAGCTTCGCTGGGGTTCCAACCTGGCCGCAAAGAGGGCCGCGACACCGACGAACAGCGATTGTTCCACCTCGCCGTGACGATCGCGCGAAAGATCGTCCGGACACGCGCCTGGACCCACCCCATCCTGCGGGACCACGTCTCACGTGTCGACCTCGACCATGCTGTCGCCTCGATCGGAGTGCGACTGGCCGAACTGGTCCGGCTGCGCGAGGAGATCGAGAGCATCAGGGACGCGGGCACCGCGAAGTCGGTGGAGACATACCTGTCGAAACTCGCAGTGGCCTTTACCTCGATGGCCAACCGTGTGCTGTCGATGCACGAATACTATGAGCATCTCATCGCTCTCGACGAGCAGCTCATGCTGCTTCACAATTCCGAACGCTCGCGTGAACTCGGCGACCGCGTCCTCGACGTTCTGTCCCGGACAGCAGCCGACGACTCTGCGGACTGGCAGTTCAGGGAACTGCGGATCGACGCTGAGTCACAGTCCTCGATCATCTCGGGCCTGGTTGCCGAGCTCGACCAGACTGCAGACGACTTCGACGATTTCGACACACGACTGGCAGCTGCCCAGGAGTCGATCGATGCATTCGAACCCACGCCCTCACCGGGGCAGGACCGTCGCCTGGAGTGAACCGAATGCGGACGTCGGGGCCAGTGACGTCGGGATCAGTGACCGAAGGGATCGGGATCGACACCCGGCGTCCATGAACGGCCGGGAACGTTGTACCCGTTGGCGGCCTGCTCCTTCTTCCACTTCTTCGACCAGCGCTTGTCGAGTCGGTCCACATAGAGTGTGCCCTGCAGATGATCGTATTCGTGCTGCATGATGCGGGCGAACCAACCTTCAGCGGTCAGAGACACCGACTTGCCGGTCTCATCGACACCGTTGACCGTGACACGATCCGCGCGCTTGAGCGGAAAGTCGAGACTGGGCACCGAGAGGCACCCTTCGGTCTCCTCATCGGGATCCGGCCGGGTGTCGGGGATCTTCGAGGCGATGAGCAGGGGGTTGATGAACGTGCCGCGTCTGCGGACTCCCGCGTCATCCTCGGCGTTGAAGACGAAGATGCGCTTAGCAACGCCGATCTGCGGAGCGGCCAGGCCGACACCATTGCTGGCGTCGAGGGTCTCATGCATATCGGCGATCAGGGTAGCGAGCTCGTCGTCGAAGTCGGTGATCTTCTCCGCACGTTGGTGCAGCACGGGCTCGCCGTAGATGACGATGGGATGAATAGGCATGAGGACAATCGTATCGGCTTTCCCCACGGCATTGCGCCTGCCTTTTCGCTCGGCGCTCTGCACGGGCGCTCGCAGATCCACGATCGTCTCGGCGTCTCAGATTCGCACTCCTCCGGCAGTGCCGAAACCGTGGTTCTCAGTACCGAAGTCGGAGCCTCAGGGCGAGACGGGATAGGCAAAAGCAGCCCTGATTGTTCAGCGGTTCTCTCGGATCAAGCGCTCTTCGCCGCGACCAGAAACAGGTTGTTCATTGACGATGACTCGTGATGACATGATATTTCGCCCGAAGCGAACATGGATTGTTGAGCAACCGCAGTGGGAACAACCTCGAATGAGCAGTGGTTATGATGGTGATGAACCGTCTCGGTCCACGAGACGAGATCAGCAGCTGAAGCCTTCGGCTGATGGTCGCGTGACAGATTCGTCACAGGCGTCAGCACCGGGCGAACAAACAAGCTTGAAAGGACATGTCTTGACCATCTTCAACAATGTTTCCGAACTGGTCGGCCGCACTCCGCTCATTCGCGTGAACAAGGCCAGCGAACGTTCCGGCGCAGAGATCGTCGCTAAGCTCGAATCCTACAATCCCGCGAACTCGGTCAAGGACCGCATCGGTGTCGCGATGATCGACGCCGCCGAGGCCTCGGGTGAACTCAAGTCGGGCGGAACCATCGTTGAAGCGACCTCCGGCAACACCGGCATCGCATTGGCCATGGTGGGCACCTCACGCGGATACAAAGTCCTGCTGACGATGCCGGAGTCGATGTCGAAGGAACGCCGTGCACTTCTGCGCGCCTTCGGTGCTGAACTCGTCCTCACTGAGAAGGCCAAGGGCATGAAGGGCGCCGTCGAGAAGGCGGAAGAGCTTGCTGCTGAGGGAGCGGTCCTCGTCCGCCAGTTCGAGAACCAGGCAAATGCCGACATCCACCGCGCCACGACCGGTCCGGAGATCCTGGCCGACACCGACGGCAAGGTCGATATCTTCGTCTCGGGCATCGGCACCGGCGGAACCATCACGGGAGCCGGCGCCGCACTGCGTGAGGCCATCCCGGACATCAAGATCGTCGCTGTCGAGCCTGCAGCCTCCCCGCTGCTCTCCGGAGGAGACGCCGGCCCGCACATGATCCAGGGGCTCGGTGCCAACTTCGTCCCCGGCGTGCTCAATACCAAGATCTACGATGAGGTCATCACCATCGAGAACGAGGAATCCTTCACCCGCGCCCGCGAGGTCGCGAAGGAAGAGGGGCTGCTCGTCGGAATCTCGTCAGGTGCCGCGCTCATCGCCGCAGAGCAGCTGGGTGCACGCCCTGAGAACGCAGGCAAGCGCATCGTCGTGGTTCTGCCCGACTTCGGCGAGCGCTACCTGTCGACTCCGCTGTTCGCCGAGTACATGGACTGAGCAGAGGGACTTCGGCCGAGCGCTGCCTGAGGCAGATGCAGGTCTGACCGATGAGGGCGTCAAACACATGTTTGGCGCCCTCACCGCATTGAGGATTGACGATCACGAGCGTGAAGGACTGTTGAGATGAAGGCACTGTGGACTCTGGCGGCTGGGGCGATCGGCGCAGCCGCCTACGGACTGAGCCGACCCGGAGTGCGCGCGGCTCTGCGCGAAGACCTCGACACAGTTCGCAGGCGCGATCCTGCGGCGAGGAACGACTTCGTCTCGCTGGTCTCCTACCCAGGCATGCATGCGATCTGGGCGCACCGCGGGCTGCACCGACTATGGCAGAACGACACCACCAAGGTGCCGGCCAGGCTGATGTCCCAGGCTGTGCGAACTCTGACTGGCGTCGAGATCCATCCCGGTGCGCAGATCGGGCGACGCTTCTTCATCGACCACGCCAACGGAGTCGTCATCGGCGAGACCTCTGAGATCGGCGACGACGTGATGCTCTACCACCAGGTCACCCTGGGTGGAACGTCGATGGAGCAGACGAAGCGCCACCCGACCATCGGCAATCACGTCCTCGTGGGAGCCGGTGCGAAGATCCTCGGACCTGTCGTCGTCGGCGACAACTCCTCAGTCGGCGCGAATGCGGTCGTCGTCAAGGACGTCGCCGCCGACTCGAGTGCAGTCGGAATCCCGGCAAAGGTCAGGCCCTATAAGAAGCCCACCGGCGCCGAGGCGGCCACGACGGATGCCGATGGTGCACGGTCCACGTACGCCGACTTCGAACTCATCGACCCCGCCATCTGGATCTGAGTGCCACCCAGATCTGAGTGCCACCCAGATCTGAGCGCTATTTGCGTCTGAGTGCCAACCATTTCTGAGCGGGAGGCCCGTTCAACCGCCTCACCCAGCAGCACGGTCTTCTGCCTCACCCAGCAATACAGTCTTCTGCCTCACCCGCCAGCACAATCTTCGCCGGGCCCACCCCGTCGGCATCCCTGAGGGATCTCGACTCCCAGGGCCCGGCGATTGCTGTCTCACAGCGTCTAAGCGTGCCGCGTGATTGCTGTGTGACGAAGCTCGGGAATACTTCTCCGGCGGTGTCTGTTAAACTTTCAACTAGTTACTTCAAAACTGAAGTTATTCAGTTCAAGGAGAGTTCGCGAGCAGCGAGCAGAAGGAGCAGACATGGAACTCGGAATCTTCACCATCGGCGACGTCACCACCGATCCCACCAATGGGACGACGGTGTCTGAGAATCAGCGCATCAAGAACACAGTCGAGATCGCCAAGAAGGCCGAAGAGGTCGGCCTCGACGTCTTCGCCACCGGTCAGCACCACAACCCGCCGTTCGTCGCACCCGCGAACCCGCCGGTCCTGCTTGCGAACATCGCGGCACAGACAAAGAGGCTGCATCTGTCAACGGCCACCACCCTGATCACGACGACCGACCCGGTGCGCATCGCCGAAGACTATGCCTATGCTCAGCACCTCTCCGAGGGACGCATCAGCCTAGTCATGGGGCGCGGCAACACCGGGCCCGTCTACCCGTGGTTCGGCAAGGACATCCGTTCGGGCATTCCGTTGGCAGTTGAGAACTACAACCTGCTCTACCGCCTCTGGCGCGAGAAGAACATCGACTGGGAGGGCAAGTTCCGTACTCCTCTCAACGGGTTCACCGTCACCCCGACACCGCTGGACGATGTCCCGCCGTTCGTGTGGCACGGTTCGATCCGCAGTCCCGAAATCGCAGAACAGGCCGCCTACTACGGCGACGGGTACTTCCACAACAACATCTTCTGGCCGGTGTCGCACACCGCCCGCATGGTTCAGCTCTACCGTCAGCGCTATGAGTACTACGGCCACGGAGCTGCGCACCAGGCGATCGTGGGACTCGGCGGTCAGGTGTTCATGCGCAAGAACTCGCAGGACGCCGTCAAGGAGTTCCGTCCCTACTTCGACAACGCACCGGTCTACGGCCACGGCCCCAGCCTCGAGGACTTCTCGACGCAGACCCCGTTGACCGTCGGATCGCCCCAGCAGGTCATCGAACGCACACTGAGTTTCCGCGATTGGGCCGGGGACTACCAGCGCCAGCTCTTCCTCATCGACCACGCGGGCCTGCCGCAGAAGACGGTGCTGGAACAGCTCGACATCCTGGGTGAGGAAGTCGTCCCGGTCCTGCGGAAGGAATTCGCGAAGGACCGTCCGGCCGACGTTCCCGACGCACCGACACACGAATCACTCGTCATCCGTCACCGCGAGGGCCGGGATCCCATCCCCGGCGGCGGTCCCGGATCGCGCGCCTATGCCGACCGTCAGGCCAAGGCTGCAGAGAAGAACGACACCCAAGGAGCTGAACGATGATGCGCATCCTCAGCATCACGACCTCGCTGAGCGAGGACTCGACCACACTGAAACTGTCGAACAAGATCATCGCGGCGGCCACCTCGGCGGCAGACTCTGCGGGTCTGAGTGCGGAGGCAGACCACATCAACGTGCGGAACCTGAGCTCGGACCTCACCGATATGGCCCTGACCGGATTCCGTTCGGAGAACCTCGAAGCGGCCTTCGCGCAAGTCTCCGAGGCGGACGTGATCGTCACCGTCGCACCTGTGTACAAGGTCGCACCGGTGGGCCTGCACACCTTGTTCTGGCAGCTCATCGACGAAAAGGCACTGGCGAACAAGCCCGTGCTCATCGGCTCGACCGGCGGCACACCGCGGCACTCACTGGCAGGGGAGAACGTGCTGCGTCCGATGCTGTCCTACCTCAAGGGCATCGTCGTGCCGACGACGGTCTTCGCCGCGACCGATGATTGGGGCAGCATCGAAGGCGGCCGCAGCCTCAACGCCCGGATCGCACAGGCCAGCGAGGAGCTGATCGGATTGGCAGCGAGCCTGAACGGCGTCGGCGCCGGTTCGAGCGCAGGCCCTGCTGACAAGGGTGCCGACACCGACTCTGCGTCCACGACGACCGGCGAGTTCGGCCGGCGCGGCGCGCGGCGGCATCCGAGCATCGATGATGAGTTCAATCCCGAGCTCATCACCCCCTTCGCCCAGCTTCTCGAGGGATGACGATGGTCGAGATCAAGCTCGGCCGCGATCGTGACGCGCTCGCGCAGAGATCGTGGCGGCTGTACTTCGAGACCTCGCAGCGCCTGCGGCAGAACCTCGAGGGCAACCTCAAGGACAGGGCCGGTCTGACTGTCAGCGATTACAACACGCTGCTGCTGCTGTGGGAAGAGCCGACTCACCTGCTGACGATGAGTGTGCTGGCCAAGAAGCTGGTGTTCTCACCCTCACGGCTCAACTACCGGATCAAGGTGTTGGAAGACGCCGGTCTGGTGACGAAGACGGAATGCACGGAGGACAAGCGGGCGCACAACGTCGGCCTCACCGAGGTTGGTGCGCAGGCCTTCCTCAGCGCGGGACGTCAGCACCGGGAGAACATCGACGAGGTGTTCCTCTCCCACGTCGACGATGATGAACTCGAGGTCATCGAGCGAGTATTCGCAAGGATCGGCAAGGCGCTGCCCGAATAGGATCTCCTTGTCCGGGCCTGCCCGAGTGAGGCTGTTCGTGGGACAATGTGTCTATGTCGATCAAGACCATTGCCTTCCCAGATTCCGAACTCCGCAACCGCGTCATCGCCCGGATTCCGGCGCACCAGCGCGCCAACGTCGACCTGGTCGTCTATTCGGATGTTGAGAAGTCGGCGAAGCTGAGCCGAGACGATGTCGATGTCGTCGTGCTTCCGTACCTCGATTCGGGACCGACCATCGAACTGCTCGACGAGCTGCCGAACCTGAGCCTGGTCGTCACCCAGACCACCGGCTACGACCCAGTCGCGCACCTGCCCGAGCGCGGCATCCAGGTGGCGACCGCCTCGGGAGTGCACACCGGCGGAACTGCCGAGCTCGCGCTGACTCTGACCTTGGCCAGCCTGCGCGGCATCGATGATGCCGTGCGCGCGCAGAGTGCAAGGATCTGGAACCACAAGCGCAACCGTTCGCTGCAGGACCGTCGCGTCATGATCATCGGCGCCGGTGAGATCGGATCGGCGATCGCCGATCGATTCGAACCCTTCGAAGTCGACCTCACACGGGTCGCGACGAGGGCACGCGAAGACGATCGCGGGAAGATCCACAGCGTCGAGGAGCTGCCGACGCTGCTTCCCCACACCGAGGTGGTCGTCCTCATCACGCCTCTGACCGACTCGACGAACAAGCTCGTCGACAAGGACTTCCTGGCACAGCTGCCCGACAACGCCCTCATCGTCAACGTCGCTCGAGGCAAGGTCGTCGACACCGACGCGCTGGTCGCCGAACTGAGCACAGGTCGTCTCCATGCCGCCCTCGACGTGATGGATCCCGAACCGCTGCCGGACAACCATCCTCTGTGGGGGACTCCGAACACTCTCATCACACCTCATGAGGGAGGCGACACCTCGGCGTTCGAGCCTCGGGTGGTCAAGATCCTGGCCGAGCAGGTCCGTCGTCTCAATGACGGCGAAGCGCCGCTCAACCTCGTCTCCACGCAGTGATCGGAGCAGCTCTCGAGGAACTGCTGATCACTTCTCGATGAACTGCTCAAAACAAGTTCCAACATGCGAGAACTTGGCATATGCATGATGGACTCGGGCGTAGAGTGCCTGCATGAGCATTGATACGAACTCCACCGCCCCGGACATCAAACCCCGATCTCGCGACGTCACCGACGGACTCGAAGCCACTGCCGCACGCGGCATGCTCAGGGCAGTCGGGATGGGCGATGACGACTGGGTGAAGCCGCAGATCGCCATCGCGACCTCGTGGAACGAGATCACCCCGTGCAACATGTCCCTGCAGCGTCTTGGTGCGGCTGCCAAGGAAGGCGTCCACGAATCAGGTGGATTCCCCCTGGAGTTCGGCACGATCTCCGTCTCCGACGGCATCTCCATGGGCCACGAGGGCATGCACTACTCGCTGGTCTCACGCGAGGTCATCACCGACTCCGTTGAGACGGTGATGAGCGCCGAACGTCTCGACGGATCCGTCCTCATGGCAGGCTGTGACAAGTCGATCCCGGGCATGCTCATGGCATCGGCCCGCCTCGGTCTCTCCAGCGTCTTCCTCTACAACGGTTCGATCATGCCGGGCACCGCGAAGATGTCAGATGGCAGCGAAAAGGAAGTCACCCTCATCGACGCCTTCGAAGCTGTCGGCGCCTGCCGCGCGGGGACCATCACCCAAGGCGACGTCGATGCCATCGAACGCGCCGTCTGTCCAGGTGAAGGCGCCTGTGGAGGCATGTACACTGCGAACACGATGGCCTCGGCCGCGGAGGCCATGGGTATGTCCCTGCCCGGTTCGGCCGCACCACCGGCCATCCACCGTGACCGCACGATGTTCGCGCGCAAATCCGGTGACGCCGTCGTCAACCTGCTGCGTCAGGGAATCACGACGAAGGACATCATCACGAGGGAATCGCTGCACAACGCGATCGCCGTGGTCATGGCCTTCGGCGGCTCAACCAACGCCGTTCTCCACCTGCTGGCCATCGCCCACGAGGCCGGAGTCGAACTTGACCTCGATGACTTCAACCGCATCGGCGACAAGGTCCCGCACCTGGGCAACGTCAAGCCCTTCGGCCAGTACGTGATGAACGATGTGTTCAAGATCGGCGGCGTGCCCGTGGTGATGAAGGCCCTGCTCGACGCGGGTCTGCTCAACGGCGACTGCCTGACCGTGACAGGCAAGACCGTCGCGGAGAACCTCGAGAGCATCAATCCGCCGGATCCCGACGGCAAGATCCTGCGTGCGCTCAACAATCCGATCCATGCCACCGGCGGCCTCACCGTGCTCAAGGGTTCGATGGCTCCCGAGGGTGCTGTCGTGAAGTCTGCTGGATTCGATGCCGATGTCTTCGAAGGCACGGCTCGTGTGTTCAACCAGGAGAAGCCGGCCATGGATGCCGTGCTGAACGGTGAGTTGAAGAAGGGTGACGTCGTCGTCATCCGCTACGAGGGGCCCAAGGGCGGACCCGGCATGCGCGAGATGCTCGCCATCACAGGTGCGATCAAGGGTGCAGGCATCGGTAAGGACGTTCTGCTCATCACCGATGGCAGGTTCTCCGGGGGTTCGACAGGACTGTGCATCGGCCACGTCGCACCCGAGGCCGTCGACGGCGGACCGATCGCGCTCGTTGAGGACGGCGATAAGATCACCGTCGACATCGCGGCCCGCTCAATCGAACTCCATGTCGAAGAATCGGTCCTCGCCGAGCGTCGCACGACCTGGACGATCCCCGAGAACCACCGCCTCACCGGTGTGCTCGGCAAGTACGCCAAGCTCGTGCAGTCGGCTTCGACCGGGGCCGTCTGCTTCTGAGCAGGGAACACCCGATGGTCTGATCATCGACGTGTGATTCCGCAGCAGCAGGGGAGCGATCCGGTGCTGTGTGAGGGAGAGCCATCCATCGCCGAGGCGGTGCGGACATCGGTCCGCACCGCCTCGGCGATCATCAGGGACCGACCGAGAGGAGAGGGACAGGCATGCGCATCGTTGTGCTCGACGACTACCAGAACGTGGCGGCTGACTACGCGAATTGGGAGGCGCTTGGGGCTTCGATCGACTTCGTCTCCCGCCCGATCCGTGACACCGAGGATCTCGTGCAGACGGTGGCCGGCGCCGAGGTTGTCGTTGCCATGCGTGAGCGTACCCTCTTCTCCGCCGACCGGTTGTCACGCCTGCGGGATCTGAGGCTGCTGGTGACCACGGGCCGAGTCAACGCCTCCATCGATCTGGACGCCGCCCGAGCGCAGGGGATCACGGTCTGCGGAACAGAATCCACCACCTCGGCGACTCCGGAGCTGACCTGGGGACTCATCCTCTCCGTGCTGCGCAGCATCCCGAGCGAAGACACTGCCATGCACTCCGGCGGCTGGCAGTCCACCGTGGGCGGTGACCTCTTCGGACACAGGCTCGGGGTCATCGGATTGGGCAGACTGGGCACCCAGATCGCCCGTGTCGGTGCCGCCTTCGGCATGGATGTCGTGGCCTGGAGTCAGAATCTCGATGAGGAGCGGGCAGCCGATGTCGGGGCACATGCGGTGAGCAAGGAGGAGCTCTTCGCCACCTCTGATGTGCTGACCCTGCACTACAAGCTCAGCGAGCGCAGCCGCGGACTCGTCTCTGCCGCAGAGCTGTCGCTGATGAAGCCGAGCAGCATCTTCATCAATACCTCACGGGCGGGCCTCGTCGACATGGAAGCACTGCAGGACGCATTGGCAGAAGGTCGTATTCGCGGCGCGGGGATCGACGTGTACGACACTGAACCGCTGCCAGCTGACCATCCTCTGCGCAGCACTCCGAGGACCGTGCTGACCCCGCATCTGGGCTACGTCACCGAGGACACGTACCGAATCCTCTTCACCCAGGCAGTCGAAGACATCGCGGCATGGCAGGCGGCCGAGCCGATCCGTCAGCTCACCTGAGCCGGGCACGTCCGCCAACGGCGAAGGGTCGGCCCAGGCGCAAGGGAAGGGCCCACCCGGAGCGATGATGCTCCAAGTGGGCCCTGACCGCAGTCCTTCGGCGCGAAGCCGATGCGACTGGCTCAGTTCACGTCGGCGGGATCACCGGACACGCGACCGCCGTTTTCCAGCGAGTCGATGGCGGCCACCTCGGCGGTGGTGAGTTCGAAGTCGAAGACATCGAAGTTCTGGGCCATGCGGTCGCGGTTGTTCGACTTCGGGAAGACGACATGTCCGCGCTGCAGGTGCCACCGGATGATGGTCTGCGCCCAGGACTTGCCATGGGTCGACGCAATCTCACCGATGACGGTGTCTGCGTAGTCGACCTTGCCCTGTCCCAGCGGTCCCCAGGCCTCGACCTTGATGTCGTGCTCGGTGAGCAGCGGACGGGTCTCGACCTGCTGGAACTGCGGGTGGCACTCGATCTGGTCGACGGCCGGGATGATCCCGGTCTCGAGGATCTGCGGGAGGTAGCGGTGATCGAAGTTCGAGACACCGATCGATGTGGTCAGGCCCTGATCGCGGTAGGAGGGGAAGGCCTCCCAGGTCTCGACCGAGTTGTTGTTCTCCGGTGTCGGCCAGTGGATGAGGTAGAGGTCGACATGATCGAGGCCCAGCTTCTCGAGGCTCTCGCCCAGGGCGCGCTTCGATTCCTCGGCACCGTGGCGGTCGTTCCAGAGCTTGGTGGTCACGAAGAGCTCATCGCGGGCAATGCCGGAGTTCGCAATGGCTCGGCCCACGCCCTCTTCATTGCCGTAGACGGCAGCCGTGTCGATGTGGCGGTAGCCGACCTCGAGTGCGTCGGTGACGATGCGCTCGGTCTCCTCGGGATCGACCTTGAAGACGCCGAAGCCCAGCTGGGGAATGGTCTTGCCGTCATTGAGTGTGAGTGTTGGAACCGTCAAGGTGCCGCCTTTCGTCACGAATTGGTGGTCTGTTGTGATGCCAGTGCCAGGTACCGCGGTGGCGGTGCCTCTGCGAGCTTATAACGTGACGATGGTGTCCATGCATTCCTGACTGCCGAACCCGACTTGAGTGATCCGTGTCTCGGTGCTCTGTCGACGAGCGTAGCCGGAGGACGAGCGAACCCGAAGAATGAACCGCCTCGGCGCGGGGGAGCGGGACAGCCTGCGGCCGCTGTCCGTCAGTCGGCGAAGACGGTGTGCACATCCCCGGTCAGCGACCGACCGCGAAGATCCTTGAGCTCGAGGACGACTGCCGAGCCGACCACCTCTGCCCCGAGCTCCTTCACAAGAGCTTGAGCAGCGGACAAGGTTCCGCCTGTGGCCAGGATGTCATCGACAAGGAGCACACGCTCGCCCTTCTTGAGGACATCGGGCCCCTCGATGGTCGCAGTTCCGTATTCGAGTGAGTAGGAGACTGCTGCGGCCGGGCGAGGCAGTTTGCCTGCCTTGCGGATGGGCAGAATCCCGACTCCTGTCATCGCCGCAATCGTTCCGGCGAAGAGGAAGCCGCGAGCTTCAAGGCCGCCGACGATGTCGAACTGGCCCTCGAACGGTGCGATGAGCGCCTCGGTGACGGCACGCAGTGCAGGACCATCAGCGATGAGCGGTGAGATATCGCGAAAGTTCACCCCCGGCTGCGGGTAGTCGGGAATCGAAGTGATCAGGGTCTGTGCGCGTTCGAGATCGGTATTCGTCACGGGACAACGATACTCGGTGGGGGCTGGCGATACTCGGTGGTGAGCAACGATACTCGGTGGGGAGTAGCGTAGACGCCACCGGATCGGAGGTCGCAGTGGAACCCAAACACCCACAGGTCTCGGTCACAGAGGCCTTTTCCCAGGTACCCCGCGAGTTGTTTCTGCCGAGGGAGGAGCGAGGCTCCGCCTCCAGCAACGTACCGCTGGACATGGCCAGACGAACTCCCAGCCGAGCACGGTCGCCGACATGCTCGAGCTCCTTGACCCGCAACTCGGTGATCGGGTCCTCGACGTGGGGTCAGGTTCGGGATGGACGACGGCTCTCCTCGGCGTCCTTGTCGGTCCCAATGGCCATGTGACAGGTGTTGAACGACACGCGAAGCTCATTGAGCGTGCCCGGAAGTCACTGAGCTTGGCCAGAGCGGACAATGGCGACGTGGACAGAGTTGAGATCAGGACCGCGACCGCAGGCGTCCTTGGGCTGCCTGACGAAGCGCCCTTCGACCGTATCCTCGTCTCAGCCGGTGCAGAAATGCTGCCGCGGGAGCTTGTTGACCAGCTGGCGCAGGGAGGCGTCATGGTGATACCGGTCCAGGGTGAGATGCTGAAGGTCCAGCGCTCCAATGCCGAAGTGGACGGTGTCACCATCACAAGGCACGGCCGGTACCGCTTCGTCCCATTGGTCCGAGATTGAAGACCTCCCACGAGCCGGGGCAGCCGTCGGCCACCCGAACCTGCAAAAGCACCGTGCAGGTGGAGTTGTCTCGCAGGTTGAGGTATTCGAAGTAAACCCGATGAATGTTGTTTATTGTTATTTGATGATATTAGCTGCACTATGGGTGCATGTATCAAGTGTTTGACACGGCAAGCTTGCTCAGGCTGGGGTTTTCCGATCGTGAAGTTCGCAGGGCGGCCGACTGCTGCCTGGAGCGCGTGGCTCGCGGTCGATTTGCAGTCCGGCGCAGGTGTGAAGACGAACGCCACCGACGCATTTGGGAATCAATCGACCAAGAGGATTCGAGCCTGCTTGAGCTGAAGAACGACTTCCGTGACGTACTCGAAAGGCTGAAGGTTCTCATCAGGGCACGAGCCGACAGAATCAACAGCCTGCAACAGGTTGCCAGTGGCAATTTGCACAGTGAAGTCTTCTCTCACATCTCTGCAGCCCTCCTCTGGGAGTTGGAGGTCTCTCGTCCGGTCGACGAACGTGTTGAGGTGATGCGACCGGAAATCAGTCGGCGTCACACCAATCTGCTCGTCCGGAAGCGAAAGCTCCCGCCTGAGCACGTCGACAGAATCGGAGATGTTGCCGTTACGTCCCTTGCGAGGACGCTCATTGACATCGCTCGTGACTACAGCTTGGATGTCAGTGTTCCGATGCTCGACAATGCACTGCGCCGGAACCTTGTGACCAACCGAGAACTCCTCGATGTCGTCGACACGGCCAACGAGGTGAGGAACAGGAATCGTTTGATTACTGCGATCGATTTGACGGATCCGCTCAGGGAGTCACCGGCCGAGTCGATGGTCGCGGTGCGGTTCTTCGAAAACCAGATCCTCGGATTCCGGCCGCAAGTCGACGTTCGCGATGCTCAGGGGAGATTCGTGGCCCGCGTTGACTTCCTCCATCGGCAGGCGATGATCATCGTCGAGTTCGATGGGCGAGCCAAATATTTCCTCAATGATCGTGACCACAGAGCGGCTTTTGACAGAGAGCGCGAACGTGAGCGGCAGCTTCGCGAACTCGGCTACCACGTGGTGAGGGTGTTCTGGAAGGATCTCTTCCGGCAGCGGAGGTTCACGGAGCTTGCCCGATTGGTCAATGCGCGAGTCGCGCAGTCATTGGATACGTGAGGCCGCAAAAGCACCGTGCAGGTGGAGTCGTTTCGCAGGTTGGGGTAGCTGAAGTCATCCGCACCCGCTCCCGCACTCGCCTCACCTCCGCGCACGGGCTCTATCGGTTCGTCCCGCTGATCGACGACCGAGACCGAGCCCTTGGCGTCAAGAATGAGTCCCGCGACCGCCACAGCCCTCCTACACCAACGAGTCTCTCCACAGCCCTACACTAACGAGTCTCGCCACGCCTTGTGCAGCTGGGCGAACTTGCCTGCCCCGGAGATCAGCTCATCCGGTGTGCCGTCTTCGATGATTCGCCCGGAGTCCATGACGAGGACGCGGTCGGCGATCTCCACAGTCGACAGTCGGTGGGCGATGATGATCGCGGTGCGTCCCTCGAGAACAGTCGCCAGCGCCTTCTGCACCAGCCGTTCGGAGGGGATGTCGAGATGGGCGGTCGCCTCATCGAGGACGACGATGTCCGGGTTCGCGAGGAACACGCGGGCGAAGGACACGAGCTGACGCTGTCCTGAACTCAGCCGACCGCCGCGCTTCTTCACGTCCGTGTCGTAGCCCTCGGGCAGATTGCGGATATAGGGATCCAGGCCGACGGCTGTGGCCGCAGCGATGACCTCGTCATCACCGGCATCGGGATTGCCGATGCGGATATTGTCCGAGATCGTGCCCGCGAACAGGAACGACTCCTGGGTGACCATGACGACGCTCGCACGCAGTTGGGTATCGTCGAGATCACGCAGGTCCACCTCATCGATCGTGACCCGACCTTCACTGGGGTCGTAGAACCGCGTGACCAATTTGACCAAGGTCGACTTGCCTGCGCCCGTGGCGCCCACGAGGGCTACGATCTCTCCCGCTGGGATGCGCAGGTCGAACCGGGGGAGGACATCGGGACCGTCGCCGTAGGAGAAGCGGACATGATTGAGATCGATCGAGCGTCCGCTGGGCTTCGAAGCCAGCTCCTCCGCCGCCGAGGTGGCGCCTGAGACCTGGTGGGAGCTGTGCGCGGGCAGGGTCTTCGGGTGCGACGGTGCCACCACCTCGGGATCGGTGTCGAGGACAGCGGCCATCTTCTCCAACGCCGCCGAGGCGGACTGATAGAGGTTGAATGACTGAACCAGTTCGTCAAGTGGACCGTAGAACCGGCGCAGGTAGAGGATGAACGCCGCGAGCACGCCGACCTGAGTCCAATCCTCGATGACGAGCCACGCGCCGACGATGATGATGACTGTCTGCGTGACATTGCCGACCAGCCGCGTCCAGCCCGCGAACCAGGCCACGCCGCGCAGGGCATCGGTGTTGGCGTCGCGGTAAGCAGTGTCCTCGTCCTTGAGGGTGCCGCGGCGATCGGGCTGCCGGCGGTAGGCCTGAACAGCACGGATCCCGCCCATGGTCTCGACGAAGTGGACGATGACCTTGGCAATCGAGGTCCGAGTCCGGCGGTAGGCGTTGCGCTGTGATGTGTGGGCGGATTTGGTGATGAAGAACAGTGGGATGAAACCGAGGAAGACCACGATGGCCAGGGGCACGTCGAGGACGATGAGAGTGACGGCGATGAACGTCATCTCGAACAGGGCCAGCGCCGTGTCGAAGAGCGAATAGGTGAGGAACTGCTGCACCGACTCCATGTCGGAGGTCTGTCGTGACACCAGCCGGCCCGAGGTCGACCGCTCGTGGTAGCCAAGGTCGAGGCGCTGGATGTGTCCGAACAGGCGAGAGCGGAGAGTGTAGACGACCTTCTGCGCAGTGATGCCGACCAGCCTCGTCGAGGCGAAAGCGAGCACCGCCGAGGCGATTGCGGAGATGATGAAGGCGGAGACAGCCCGAATCAGCGGTCCCGGATCGCCCTCCACAGCTTTCGGAACACCGTTGTCGAGAGCATCGGCGATGAAGATCGGACCGATGACGAGGAACAGAGCGGTGAGCACGACGATGACGAACAGGAAGATCGCCATCGGCAGATGCGGTCGCACCAGTGAGAGCAGCAGCGCACGGGCCTTCTTCGCAATGTCCGGCGGAAGCTGCTCGACCTCGTCCTCATTGAGACGGGGAATGCTCATCGCGTGCCCCCTTCCGAGGAGTGTTCGGCTGCAGAGCGCTCGACCGTCGCGTGATCGGCCGCACCCGAGGCACCCATGAGCTCACGGTAGAGCGGGGAGGAGCCCAGCAGCTCATCGTGGGTGCCCAACGCGACGATGCGACCCTCGTCGAGGACGGCAACGGCATCGGCCAGCGCCGAGGTGGACGGTCGGTGGGCGATGATCAGCGTCGTCGAATCGGGCAGGATCTCCCGCAGCGCCCGCTGCACCCGATCCTCGGTATCGACGTCGACCGCGGACAGCGGGTCGTCGAGGACGAGGATGCGGGGCGCACCGATCACCGCACGCGCCAAGGCCAGCCGCTGTCGCTGCCCACCGGACAGAGACAGGCCCTGCTCGCCGACCTGCGTATCGAGTCCCTCCGGCAGCCGCTCGACGAAGTCCTTCGCGGCCGTGATCTCCAAGGCCCGCCAGATCGCGTCGTCGTCGACCCCGGGCGCACCCATGCTCACGTTCTCAGCCACCGAGGTGGAGAACAGGATCGGGTCCTCGAAGGACACGGACACCAGATTGCGCACCTCGTTGACAGGCAGATCGCGAATATCGGTGCCGTCTACGCGCACGGATCCGCCGGTGACATCCTGCAGACGTGGGACGAGGGAGGCCAAGGTCGTCTTCCCCGACCCGGTCGCACCGACGATGGCAAGGGTCTGGCCCGGCTCGATATGCAGGTTGAGGTTTTTCAGGGTCTCGCGGTCGGTGTCGGCGAAGTGGAAGTCGACATCCTCGAAATCCAGCTCACCCTTGTAGCGACCGACATCGGGAGCATCGGCGATCCGACCGTCGGCGTCGGTGATGTCGTGCCTGATATCGATGACCTCCCAGTATCTGGCCGCAGCGGTCAGGGCCATGAGTGCATCGGCGAGGAGGAAGCCGAGCATCTCGATCGGCATCCGCATCACCATCGAGATGGTCACGCCGGCGACGACGGTGCCGATCGTCGTCCACCCCTGCACGACGCCCCACGTGCCGACCGCCACGATGGCTGCCTGGGCGAGCGTGGGCAGAAGGATCAGCACACTCCAGAACCAGGAGTCGAGCTTCGCCTTGCGCACCTCGATGCCCTGGAACTTCCGTGACAGAAGGGAGAACCGCTGTGCCGCCCAGGGGGAGCGGCCGAAGGACTTGAGGATCCGGATCCCCTGAATCGACTCCTCGACCTCGGTGGTGATCTCACCGACGGTGTCCTGGGAGAGCCGGGAGGCCTCCCGGTAGCGCTTCTCGAAGACCGTGACCGTCGCAATCGTCGGTATGGCCATGATCAGCATGATCAGACCGAAGACCGGCTGCAGGAAAGTGAGGATGATGGTGCCGATGATGATGATCAGCGGAGTCGTCACGAGGAAGGGGATCCCGAAGGCGAAGAACCGGCGCAGCTGCGAGAGATCATTGATCGCGCGCGAGAGCAGCTGCCCCGATTCCCACGAATCGTGGATGGCCACCGAGGTGTACTGGAGTCGGTCGAAGAGACGTGATCGCCAGGTGATCTCCCATTGGGCGACGACGGGAGCGACGAGGAGTCTGCGACCCCACAGTGCCACCGCCTCGGCGATGCCGATGATGAGGACGCCGAGCACGGGCAGCCACAGACCCGAGAGATCGCGGTGGGCGATGGGGCCGTCGATGATGTGACCGGTGATCAGAGGGATGATGAGTTGGATGCCGTTGGCGAGGAGGGTGAGGGCGAGTACAGCGATGTACACGCCGATGCGAGAACGCAGATCGGGCCAGAAACGTAAGAGGGGACGCACCTTTGAGAGCCTAGTCGGGGCGCGTGTCGTAGTCCATGGCTCTCACAATCGAACCTTCCCCTCCTCCATGGGCGGCTTCATGGGCGCGATTGCAGACCCCGCCCTGCGATCTCACCCTTCAGTCGATGTCAGTCCCAAGTTTCGAGACGATCCATTGCGACGTTTGACACGCTTATTGTCAGCAGTGAACTATTGAGCCATGACTCACCTTCTTGTCGTCGTTATTCACCAGCGCGCGGATCTTCCGTAGCCTGTCAACACGACACGTTCCGCGCGCCCCTACCGAAACCGGAGGGGCTTTTTTCATGCGGAGACAAGATGGATCACTAGGAAGGATACGAAACGATGGCAGCCACGCCCTCGGCCCAGTCAGCGGGAACTGGCACTGCGCCCAGCCCAGCCCCGGTGACCGCGACCCCGTCAAGCATTCGACGCAACTCGACCCCTGAGGTCCTCACCGGAGCTCAGGCGATCGTCCGCAGCCTCGAGCTCCTCGAGGTCGAGACGGTCTTCGGCCTTCCCGGCGGTACCATCCTTCCGACCTACGACCCGCTGTTCGAGACCGACAAGATCCGCCACATCCTCGTTCGTCACGAGCAGGGAGCCGGGCACGCGGCCGAAGGCTATGCCGCAGCATCGGGCAAGCTGGGCGTGTGCATCGCAACCTCGGGTCCGGGTGCGACGAACCTCATCACAGCGCTCGCCGACGCCCATATGGATTCCGTCCCGATCCTGGCCATCACCGGTCAGCAGAGCTCGAAGCTGCTGGGTACCGATGCCTTCCAGGAAGCTGACATCGTGGGAATGACGATGCCGGTGACCAAGCACAGCTTCCTCGTGACCAAGCCCGAGGACATTCCCTCGGCGATACTCAACGCCCATCACATCGCGACCACCGGCCGGCCGGGTCCAGTCCTCGTCGACGTCACCAAGGACGCCCAGACTGGGACCGCTCCCTTCGTCTGGCCCGAGGAGCCGCAGCTGCCCGGGTACCGTCCCATCCTCAAGCCGCATGCGAAGCAGATCCGCGAAGCCGTCCGGCTCATCTCGGATGCCCAGCGCCCCGTGTTCTACATCGGCGGAGGTATCATTCGCTCCCAGGCGGAGAAGGAGCTGCTCAAGCTCGCCGAGGCGACCAACATTCCCGTCGCCACGACCCTGATGGCCCGTGGCGCGTTCCCCGATTCGCACCAGCTGCACCTGGGAATGCCGGGTATGCACGGCAGTGTGCCCGCCGTGACCGCCTTCCAGAAATCCGACCTCCTGATCACCATCGGCGCCAGGTTCGATGACCGAGTCACCGGCAACCTCGATTCCTTCGCACCGAATGCGCAGGTCATCCACGCCGATATCGACCCGGCAGAGATCGGGAAGAATCGTGACGTCGACGTCGCCATCGTCGGTGATGCCCGCGAGGTGCTTGCGGAGATGCTCACCGAGATGCGCGGCAAGTTCCCCAAGGCTCTCGAGCGTCAGCGCGAGCCCTGGTGGCGCTTCCTCAACCGTCTCAAGACGACCTACCCGCTGGGCTATGACACACAGGATGAACTCTGCGATCCGCAGTATGTGATCTCGCGGATCTCGGCACTGACCGGACCTGAGGCGGTCTATGCTGCCGGTGTCGGCCAGCACCAGATGTGGGCCGCCCAGTTCGTCGAGTTCGAGCGCCCCAAGTCTTGGCTGAACTCCGGTGGCCTCGGCACCATGGGCTACTCGGTGCCTGCAGCGATGGGTGCGAAGGTCGCCGAACCGGACCGGGTGGTCTGGGCCATCGACGGCGACGGATGCTTCCAGATGACCAATCAGGAACTCGCGACATGCGCGCTCAACGACATCCCGATCAAGGTCGCGATCATCAACAACTCGTCACTGGGCATGGTTCGTCAGTGGCAGACCCTGTTCTATGACGGCCGGTACTCGAACACCGATCTCAATACAGGACATGAGACGATCCGGATCCCCGACTTCGTCAAACTCGCCGAGGCCTACGGCTGCCTGGCCCTGCGCGTGGACAGCAACGACGACGTCGATGCGGCGATCAAGACGGCGCTGGAGACCAATGATCGTCCCGTGGTGCTCGACTTCACGGTCCCACCGGACGCCATGGTGTGGCCGATGGTCGCCGCCGGGGTCTCCAACGACGAGATCGAATACGCACGCGGCATTCGCCCCGAGTTCGACGGCGAAGGCGACGAGCAGGCCGAGAGTCAGATCGCGGACGCAGGCACGGAAGAAGACGGCACGGTTCGCTCCGTGGCACAGATCGAAGGAGGCCTGGAATGAACAACCGGCACACACTCTCAGTCCTGGTCGAGAACAAGCCCGGCGTGCTCACTCGCTTCACCGGCCTCATCGCCCGCCGCGGTTTCAACATCCACAGCCTCGCCGTAGGGGTGACCGAACATGATGAGCTCTCGCGCATCACGGTCGTCGTCGACGTCAAGGACGTGCCGCTGGAGCAGGTGACCAAGCAGCTCAATAAGCTGGTCAACGTGATCAAGATCGTCGAGCTCGAACCGGCCACCTCGGTGCGTCGAGCCCACGTCATCTACAAGGTCAAGGCCAATGCCACCACCCGTCCGCAGGTCGCTGCGGCAGTGGAGATGTTCCGTGCCAAGATCGTCGACGTGGGGCCCGACTCCGTCAGCGTCGAAGCCACCGGCGAGCTGGGCAAGGTCGAGGCCTTGCGCGAAGTCCTCGAGCCGTTCGGGATCAAGGAGATCGTCCAGTCCGGCACCGTGGCCATCGGCCGCGGATCGAAATCGATCACCGACCGCGCCCTGCGCAGCTGATCATGTGACACTGCGCAGCTGAGGTCTTCACGTTCCACTTCGTGGAACGTCAACCATCTCAACAAGTGAACAGCAGTACCGAACTGTGAAACAATGGGGAGTACCCCAAACCTCTGAAGGAGCAAGAGAACTATGGCAGCAGAACGCTATTACGACGACAACGCAGATCTGTCCGTCATCCAGGGCAAGAAGGTCGCCGTCATCGGCTACGGCAGCCAGGGCCACGCGCACTCACTGAGCCTGCGCGATTCCGGTGTCGAGGTCCGCATCGGCCTCAAGGAAGGCTCAGCCAGCCGCGACAAGGCCGCAGCCGAAGGCCTCGAGGTCGGCACCCCGGCCGAGGTCTCCGAATGGGCCGACCTTGTTGTGATCCTCGCTCCTGACCAGGTTCAGGCCGAGATCTACAATGCTGAGATCGCACCTAATCTGTCGCCCGGCAACGCTCTGCTCTTCGCCCACGGCTTCAACATCCGCTTCGACTACATCCAGCCTCCAGAGGGCGTCGACGTCATCATGGTCGCACCCAAGGGTCCCGGACATGTAGTGCGTCGCGAGTACGTCGATGGGCGCGGCGTCCCCGTTCTCGTGGCCGTCGAAGCAGACGCCACCGGCAGCGCCTGGGAGCTCGTGCTCTCCTACGCCAAGGGCATCGGCGGACTGCGTGCCGGTGGCATCAAGACCACCTTCACCGAGGAGACCGAGTCGGATCTCTTCGGCGAGCAGACCGTTCTCTGTGGTGGCACCTCCCACCTCGTGCAGTACGGCTTCGAGGTCCTCACCGAAGCCGGCTACCAGCCGGAGATCGCCTACTTCGAGGTTCTCCACGAGCTCAAGCTCATCGTCGACCTCATGGTCGAGGGTGGCATCGCCAAGCAGCGTTGGTCGATCTCCGACACCGCTGAGTACGGCGACTACGTGTCCGGACCTCGCGTCATCACCCCGGACGTGAAGAAGAACATGGAAGCCGTCCTCGCGGACATCCAGAACGGCAAGTTCGCCGAGCGCTTCATGAATGACCAGAAGAACGGTGCGGCCGAGTTCAAGGAACTGCGCTCGAAGGAAGAGACGCACCCGATCGAGACCACAGGCCGCGAACTGCGCAAGATGTTCGCCTGGCTCAAGGACTCCGATGACGACTACACCGAGGGCACTGCCGCTCGCTGATCGTCACACCACGAAGCCCCGGAAGGCCGCTTGGCCTCCGGGGCTTCGTCTTACCCGCTCCTGGTGGGAGGCGACTATTTCCACTCATTGCGGACCCTCAATCCTGGTGATGTGAATTACTGTTGGAATCGTGACGAATTACAGGTTCGAGAACTTCAAGCCCGCCTTCGACGAGTCCACCGGCGCCCCCGATGAACGCACGCAGGGATACTTCGCGTCGACGAGTGTGGGATTCCATGACGCCCGGTCCACCGATGATGCGCTGAAGAACCGTGTCGAGCGTGCCATCGCCGACGGCCGGAATCTCACCGCCGTCTACGCGAAGCAGGAATACGAGCACGCCCTCGACACCAGCGTGCCCGTCGCGACCTTCGCGTGGTTCGAGAAGCTGGTCAACGTGGGCGGTGGGCGTCTGGTGCCCGGTCATCTGATCACATGGGTGACAGTGCGCCCGACGCACCGCCGGCGCGGACTGCTGCGGTCACTGATGACGACCGACCTCGCCGAGGCGAAGGCCGACGGATACCCGTTCGCCGCACTGACTGCGACCGAAGGTGGGATCTACTCCCGCTTCGGCTTCGGCGTCGCCACCTGGGCCCACTCCATCGAGGTCGACACCTCGCCCGGTTTCAAGATGGTCCACGAACCCGACCGCCGAGTCGAGATGTGCCTGCCCAGCGAACTGCGCGAACTGGCTCCGAGGATCTACGGAGAGTTCATGCGCACCTCGCCCGGTGCCATGGAACGCCAACAGACCTACATCGAGCGTGCCACCGGTGCATTGAACACCGACACAGGCGAAGCCGACCGCGGTGTGCGTGCCGCCCTGCACTTCAACGAGCAGGGAGAAGTCGACGGCTACGTGTCCTATAAGTTCGCCGGCTGGTCGAAGAATCCGCCGACGATCGATCTCATCGACTTCGTCGCGGTCACCGACGCCGCCTATGCCTCACTCTGGTCCTTCCTGGCCGCCATCGATCTGTCGACGAGAGTGACATTCGGGGAATCCGCCGAGGACTCACCGCTGCCCTGGCTGCTTACAGACTCCCGCCGCGTTCGGACCGTGTCCACGGAGGACAACATCTGGATCCGGATCCTCGATGTCAAGGCAGCACTCGAGGCCAGACCTTGGTACGTGCCCGGCACATTGGTACTCGAGATCGATGACTCGCTGGATCTGGCTGGTGGCCGCTACACGATCACCTCCGACGGTGAGAACGCCGTCGTCGAAACCGCCCCGGATTCGGCCCCTGCCGATCTGAGCATGGGCATCGCGGAACTCGGCTCCCTCTACTTCGGCGGCGCCGATCCTGTCATCCTCGCCCGCGCAGGACGCATCGACGAGAATGTGCCGGGCGCTGCCGTACGTGCCAGCTCGATGTTCAACCTGGGTCGGATGCCTTACTCACCCAACGGCTTCTGAGCTCAGTCAACGGTTTCTGAGGCCCTGTCGTGGGCGATGTGCCTGACACCAACGCCTGAGTGTGCCGAGACTCACTTCCCAGAGTTTGAGACTTTGTGAAAGCATTCACAAAGTCTCATAAGATGGACGCGTCCCACACGCTTCAGGAGGAACTCAGTGCCCAAGCCCATCGTGCTCATCGCCGAAAATCTGTCACCGGCCACCATCGATGCCCTCGGAGGCGACTTCGAGATCCGTCACACCGAAGGTGCTGACCGCTCTCAGCTCCTCAACGACATCGTCGATGCCGATGCGATTCTCGTCCGCTCCGCCACTCAGGTCGATGCCGAAGCGATTGGTGCGGCAAAGAGTCTCAAGGTCATTGCTCGCGCCGGAGTCGGACTCGACAATGTCGACGTTCCGGCGGCCACCTCGGCGGGTGTCATGGTCGTCAACGCTCCGACCTCGAACATCATCTCCGCGGCTGAGCTCACCATGGCCCACATCCTCGGGTCCGCACGATACTTCGGCGCCGGCAACACCTCGCTCAAGGCGGGGGAGTGGAGGCGTTCGAAGTACACGGGCGTGGAGCTCTACGAGAAGACTCTGGGCATCGTCGGACTCGGCCGCATCGGCGGTCTCGTGGCCGAGCGTGCGAAGGCATTCGGCATGCGTCTGGTCGGCTACGACCCTTACATCACGCAGGCACGCGCGGCACAGATGGGCGTCGAGGTCGTCGACCTGCCCGGGCTGTTGGCCGTGTCCGACTTCGTCACCGTCCACATGCCAAAGACCCCGGAGACGGTCGGCATGATCAGCACCGAGGAATTCAAGGCCGCGAAGTCGGGTGCACGGTTCATCAACGTGGCTCGCGGCGGCATCATCGACGAGGACGCCCTCGCCGAGGCGATCGCCGCAGGTGAGGTCGGAGGTGCCGGCATCGACGTGTGGAACACCGAACCTCCGGAGCACTCGGCGCTGATGGAACTCGACGCCGTCAACGTCACGCCCCACCTTGGCGCATCGACCGCTGAAGCACAGGAGAAGGCCGGCGTCGCCGTGGCCAAGTCCGTGCGCAAGGCCCTGGCCGGAGAACTTGTTCCCGACGCGGTCAACGTTGCCGGCGGAGCCATCCACGAGGACGTGCGCCCGGGCATTCCCCTGGCCGAACGACTCGGCCGAGTCGTCAACTCACTGGCGAACTCCTCTGTCACTCATTTCAAGGTCGAGGTCAACGGTGAGATCGCAGACAAGGACGTGTCCGTCCTCAAGCTCTCCGCGCTCAAGGGTCTGTTCAAGGACGTCGTGTCCGATCAGGTCTCCTACGTCAACGCACCTCTGCTGGCCGAGGAGCGCGGCATCGGCGTCGAACTGGTCACCGATCCGTACTGCGAATCCTTCCGCAACGTCACCCGTCTGACCGCGACGACGAGCGAAGGGCAGCGGATCTCGGTCTCGGGCACAGTGACCGGACCGAAGCTCGTGCAGAAGCTCACCGAGGTCAACGACTTCGACCTGGAGATCGAGCTCACCGACAACCTGCTCATCTTCCGTTATGAGGACCGTCCCGGAATCATCGGTCAGTTGGGCCAGGCTCTCGGTGCCAATGACATCAACATCGCTGGTATGCAGGTCTCGCCTTCGGCGACCGACAACGATGCACTCTCCGTGCTGGCAGTCGACTCGGCAGTATCCGAGGAAGTCGTCAAGGCAGTGGCCGGGGCAGTCAATGCCTCCGCATTCAGTGGAGTCTCACTGAGCGAGGACTGACCTCCGCCGGTAACAGCAGATCGAATAGGACCCGTTCACCTCAGACGATGAGGTGAACGGGTCCTGATCGTGACCCAGGTCCACAGTTCGTCGGCGAGTACCGCGGCCGAGGCGCCGATGAGAGCCCCGGCAATCGTGTCGGAGAGCCAGTGCACCTGCAGCGCGGTGCGTGACCACATCATCAGCGCAATCCATACGAAGGCCAGGATCATCGACCAGTGGAACCGCAGTCGCACAGGTTCGAGCGGGGGAGCGATCTCGGTCGGAACTGCCGCGCTCGCGTTTAGAGTGCTGGATTCGTCGACATTGGTGCTCAGCGCCGCGGCGTCGTCTTTGTCCTCTGGCGAGATCGCCACAAGGGGAACCGCGCCCACTCCCGCCAGCCGGAGCATGTGCGCTCGGGAGACGATGAAGGCGAGCCCCAGGGTCAACGCAGCCGCACCCATCGAGTGGCCCGAAGGGTACGAATAGCCCAGAGAATCATAGAGCTGTTCACTGGGGCGGACCCGGGTGACCACGGCCTTGAGAAGCTCAGACAGGACGATTCCCAGGAGCATGGTGGTCACGAGCACGCCCGCGGAGCGGAATCGTCGCAGGAGTATGAAGAGCGCAGCCAGCAGGCCGGTGCAGATCACGGCCCCCGTACCCCCGCCCACCTCGGCGAGGATGACCGCCAGCCAGTATCCGGTGGTGTCGGGCTCAAGTCCGACGAGATTCAGCCAGTCCTGGTCAACCGTCGTGGGCCCGGAGACATTGACTCTCAGCCACAGGCCGAAGGCAACGACGAGGAGGACCGCTGGCAGGGTGGACCACAGAATCCACGAGGGTTGACGGACCGACATTCCTGAGAACTCAGGCGTTCCAGAGTCCGTAGGTCGATGCCAGGGACGCAATCTTCTTGGCGCGGGCCAGGCGTGGCAGGTATGAGCCGTCGGTGATCTCGGAACCGCCCTCGGCAGCCTCGAGCAGCTGGCGGGCCCAGTCGCGCTCGTCCTCGCTCGGGCTCATCGACTCGTTGAGCGTCACGACCTGATCGACGTTGAGTACGAGCTTTCCGGTCATGCCCATCATGTGGGTCACCTCGGCGTCCGTGCGGACCTGTTCATCGCTGGCAACGGCTGCTGAAGGGCCGTCGATCGCACCGGGCAGTCCACCCATGCGCGAGGCGATGGTCAGTCGTGAGCGGGCATAGGCCAGTGCCATCGGATCGCCGGAGAAGCCGGTGTCCTTGCGGAAGTCGTTCGTTCCGAAGGCAAGGCGGAATGTGCCCGGTGCCTCGGCGATCTTGGTCGCGTTCTCCACGCCCATCGCAGATTCGAGCAGAGCGATGACCGGGAGTCCTGCCTTCGCGCGCATCGCGGTGTAGGAGACCTGCTCGGGACGTTCCGTCTCGGGAAGCATCACTCCGCGCAGGCCGGGGAGCATGGCGATGGAGGCGAGGTCGTCGTCCCAGAACTCAGAGTCCATCTTGTTGATCCGGACCCAGGCGGACATGCCGCTTTCAAGGGCACGTACGACATTGTCGCGGGCGGCGAGTTTCTTGTCGTCGGAGACCGAGGCCTCGAGGTCGAAGATGACGGAATCCGATTCTGAGATCTGCGCCTCGGTGAAGATCTCCTCCTTGGCCGCGTTGACCAAGAGCCAGGAGCGTGAGAGCTTGGCGGGAAGTGCGGCGGCTCGGGCGTTGCGGATCGTTTCTGTCAATGATCGACTTTCTCTGGGGGCTTCGAGGTGTTTCTCCCATCTTCGACGCTCTGGCCGCGAAATTGTAGTCGGGAACGAAGTTTGAGACATGAAATTGTCGATGACGGGATTCGCTGAACCCGGCAGTCGACATGTGTCCGAATAGTAGGACGATCAAGTTGCATGCTGAGATGAGTTCTAGTCTGAGACCATGAAGTTCTCAATTGCAGTCATGCCCGGCGACGGTATCGGCAACGAGGTCGTCCCCGAAGGTCTCAAGGTCCTCAAGCGCGCCATCGAGGTGTCCGGCGAACCCGTGGAACTCGATCTCACGGACTATGACGTCGGTGCCAAGCGCTGGCACGAGACCGGCGAGACGCTCACGGACGACGAGTTGGAATCGCTGCGGTCCCACGATGCCATCTTCTTCGGCGCCTGCGGTGACCCGAGCGTGCCGTCGGGTGTGCTCGAGCGAGGTGTGATCCTCAAAATGCGCTTCGGCCTGAGCCACGCAGTCAACCTGCGTCCCTCGAAGCTCTTCGCCGGAGTCACCAGCCCGTTGGCCGACCCCGGCGAGATCGACTTCGTCGTCGTCCGCGAAGGCACCGAAGGCTCCTACACCGGAATGGGCGGCTCGGTGCGCACCGATACTCCCTACGAGGTCGCGACCGAGGTCTCGATCAACACCTGGTACGGCGTGGAGCGGGCGGTCCGCGATGCGTTCGAACGTGCGCAGGCCAGGAACAAGAAGCTCACCTACGTCCACAAGCACAACGTCATGGTCCACGCGGGTCACCTCTGGCGTCGCGTCGTCGAGAAGGTCGGCGCGGAATACCCAGAAGTGACATTCAACTACGAGCACACGGACGCGTGCACGATCTACATGGTCACCGACCCCGGCCGCTATGACGTGATCGTCACCGACAACCTCTTCGGTGACATCCTCACCGACCTCGCCGCGGCAGTCACCGGCGGCATCGGCCTGGCCGCCTCGGGCAACCTCAACGTCGAAGGCACGGGACCGAGCCTGTTCGAGCCTATCCACGGATCGGCACCGGACATCGCCGGAGAGCAGATCGCCGATCCGACCGCCTCGATCCTCTCCGGTGCGCTCATGGCCTCGCACCTGGGGCTCGATGTCGTGGCGAAGTCGATCGAGGCCGCTGTCGAAGCCGATCTGGCCGACCGCGACGGAACCAAGCGCTCCACTGCCGAGGTGGGCGACGCGATCGCTGCCCGCCTGAGCTGACGCGGCCTGCAGGGGCCGAGGTCGGGCACGACCACCTCGGCGCGGCGAGGGCCGACTGGACGATTCGTGAGCCATCACCCCGGTGCGACGCGCACCGGGGTGATGGACTACCCTGACAGTGTCACTCATCACAAATGAGAAAAGAGTTCTTATGACCAAGTTTGCCGTTCTCAAGAATGTCCAGCCGCAACCCGAGCTGGTGCGAGAGAACATCAAGAAGGACCCCGGATTCGGGCTCTACTTCACCGACCACATGGCCCATGTCAGGTACACCCTTGACGATGGTTGGCACGCTCACGAGGTGAAGCCGTACGGCCCGCTGGTGCTCGATCCTGCAGCTGCAGTGTTCCATTACGCGCAGGAGATCTTCGAAGGTATGAAGGTCTACCGCCACGCAGACGGCTCCGTCTGGACATTCCGTCCCGAGCGCAACGCTGCGCGCATCAACAAGTCCGCCGAACGTCTTGCGCTGCCGCAGATCTCGGAATCCGACTTCATCGAATCGATCAAGGCACTGGTCTCACTCGATCAGCAGTGGGTTCCCACCCCTGAATCCGAGGCCGACGAGTCGAGCCTGTACCTGCGCCCCTTCATGATCGCCACCGAGCGGTTCCTGGGCGTGCGCTCCAGCCATGAGGTCGACTACTACGTCATCGCCAGCCCCGCCGGACCCTACTTCTCCGGTGGCATCAAGCCCGTCTCGATCTGGCTGTCGCAGAACTTCAACCGCGCCGGCGCCGGCGGCACCGGATTCGCCAAGTGCGGCGGCAACTACGCGGGCTCGCTGGCAGCGCAGAACGAAGCTGCAGCCCAGGGCTGCCAGCAGGTGCTGTTCACCGATGCAGCAGAGAACAAATACGTCGATGAGCTCGGCGGAATGAACCTCATGCTCGTGACCAAGGATGGCCGCCTGCTCACTCCGGAGCTCGGTGATTCCATCCTCGACGGTGTCACTCGCCGGTCCCTGCTCGACCTCGCCCCGCAGCTGGGTCTGAAGCCGGAAGAGCGCAAGATCTCCGTCGATGAATGGCGTGAGGGAGCTGCCAATGGCGACATCGTCGAAGCCTTCGCCTGTGGCACCGCCGCAGTCGTGACTCCTATCGGCCGTGTCATCGGCAGCGAATTCACGATCGACCACGGTGAAGAGCCTGGTGAGAAGACCATGGAATTCCGTAAGACTCTGCTCGACATCCAGTATGGCCGCGCCGAGGACACGAACAACTGGATGGTTCGTCTGGCCTGAAGGCTGGGTTTGAGGCCTGAAGGCTTGAGGGCAGAGGGCTTTGGGCCTGAGGGCTGCTCAGACATGGTGGCTCACGTTGCCCCGCGTTGAGAGGGTTGGGTGCTGCGATTCCGATCGCTGCACCTGACCCTCTTGAGCTGCGCCTGACCTTCTTGAGCTGCGCCCGGCCCTTGTGGTGTATCAGCGACGAGCTGCATCAACGACGGTGCACATCAGTGAAGACGATTGTCACCGCAGTGCCAAGGCCGATTGAGATCGGGATGATCGAGAGAAGCGAACCTGGCTCAGGTGGGAGCAGCAGCGTGATTCCCAGCCACTGGGCCATGCCGGCGAAGAAGATTCCGCATGCACTGGCGCTGAGTCGAACCCGCCTGGGTGGGATTCCCGTTGCAAGTGCATCGACGATCGCCGACGAAGGCGGGACTCGGGTGCTGAGTCTCCGTCTTCCATTGCTGCATCGAAGCAGGCAGACAAGATTTGGAGAATTTTACTCACAAATGCGTTAAAGAGGTATTGTGGCCTCGTGTCTACTGCAACCTCGGCGTCCACGCCGACCGCTTCCGAAGTCGTCGCCAACCTTCCGTGGCGGTGGCGAACCCAAGGTGCCATCTTCATCATCGGCGGCCTCGGGTTCATGTTCGATGCTTGGGACGTGGCCCTCAACGGGTTCCTCATCCCACTGCTCAGCGACTACTGGAGCCTGAGCGTAGGCCAGGCCGCCTGGATCGCTACGGCCAATCTCATCGGCATGGCGTTGGGCGCCTTCATCTGGGGTGGCATTGCTGACGTGATCGGTCGCAAGAAGGCCTTCACGCTCACACTCCTCGTGTTTTCGATCTTCACCGTCGCTGGCGCCTTCTCTCCAGCGTTCAGCTGGTTCATCCTCTTCCGATTCCTCGCTGGGTTCGGGCTCGGCGGATGCATCCCCGTCGACTATGCCCTCGTCGGGGAATTCACCCCCAAGAAGCACCGTGGTCGGGTCCTGACGGCAATGGACGGTTGGTGGCCGATCGGCGCCTCGCTGTGCGCCTTCGTCTCTGCAATGCTGCTGGACGTGGGGGATTGGCGCCTCATCATGCTCGTCATGATCGTGCCCGCGCTGCTGACGGTGGCCGTACGCTTCGGAATTCCTGAATCGCCCCTCTACCTTGCTTCCGTCGGGCGGTACGCCGAGGCTGACGCCATCATCTCCCGACTCGTCGAGCGCACCGGCGCCGAGGTGACGACGTGGACCCACGATGTCCCCACCGTGGGCGCGACCGACACTTCAGGTGCCACCGGAACGACTGCAGCCCGGACCGCCGGTACGGGCGACGTCACCGGCGCGGCCCAGGTGCCGGTGAAGCCATCGGACTCGGCTGGAACGGTGACGTCCGTCAACAAGCAGCTTCGTGCAGCCAGCGGCCAGCTGGTCCAGCTCTGGCAGTACTCGGCGAAGACGACTCTCGTCTCCTGGTCGCTGTTCGTGTCCGTTCTCCTTGTCTACTACGCGGCACTGACGTGGCTGCCGGGCATCCTGAAGAAGCAGGGCTTGGGCGATCAGGCAGCATTCATGGTCACCGGGTCGATGACCGCGGTGGGCATCCTCGGCGTCATCGTCTCGGCTCTGATCGTCGAACGCGTGGGTCGAAAATGGGTGCTCGGAGTGACCTCGATCGTCTCCGCCCTCCTTCTGGTCGGCGCGGCAGTGTCCATCGAGGCCTCGGGTTCAGAGCTGACCTTCGCTGCCAAGGCCAGCATCATCGGGTTCGGGTTCGTCGTGCAGATCGCGATTCCCACTCTCTACACCTATGTGTCGGAGTTGTACCCGACGCGTCTGCGAGGTTCAGGCTTCGGCTGGGCATCTGCGGCCTCACGCATTGCAACCGGTATCGCTCCGCTGGTCTTCGGTGCATTCATGTGGCCAGTCCTCGGACTGACAGTGACCTTCATCCTCACGGGACTGCTCGTGATCGTGGCGGTGGTGCTGATGGGACTGCTTGCGCGCGAGACCACGGGCGAAGCGCTCGGTTGAGGCTCCAGTCGCTTGGCTTCACCTCTGACCTGGGCTGACACTGATCGAGAATCTCGTGTCAGGACCGACCGCTACTGTATTTGATATGGAAGCGGAGTCGGTTTCAGACGTGATCACTGAAATTCATCGGTGGCACGAAGTGCTGTCCGATCTGCCTCCGGCGCAGACGGAGGACGAAGCGATCGACAGAATCACTGCGCTGGAAGAACTGACCTCAGCGAGTGCGGCAGCTCAGGCCAGAGAGACGCTGACATTCGACATGCACCGTCGGAATCGTGAAGCCGAAGAAGGTATGTCGAGCCGCAGGCAGGGCAAGGGCCTCGGTGCCGAGATCGGATTGGCTCGGAAGGTGTCGCGGGCCAGAGGCAGCAACCTGCTCGGCTTCGCCCGGTCCCTGCTGCTGGATCTGCCGAAGACCTATGCCTCATTGAAGAGCGGAGACATTTCAGAGGAGAAGGCGCGAGTTGTAGCGAAGGAGACCGATTGGCTTCCCAGAGACAAGCGTCACCAGGTCGATGACCGGATGGCCGACCGCCTCGCCGAGGTGGGCGTCGGTCGCCTCGGCAACGAAGTTCGCGCTCTGGCTCAGCAACTCGACCAGAAAGCAGCCGTCGAACACCTCGACAGATGTGTGGAAGAACGTGCCGTCACCGTGCGTCCTGCACCAGGAAATATGGCCTATCTGACAGCGCTCCTGCCCCTGTCGCAGGCTGTGGCAGCGTATGCCAACCTGTCGAAATCGGCACAGTCCATCGTCGGGACAGGACAATCCGAAGGGCGAACTCAAGGACAGGTTATGGCCGATCTCTTGGTCGAGAGAACCACGGGCCAAGACAGTGCTGAGGCTATCCCTACCGAAGTCCACGTGGTGATGAATGAAAACAGCCTCTTCGACCCAGGTGAGACTCCGGCATGGTTTCCCGGCTTCGGCCCGATTCCGGCAAAGACGGCACGCGACTTCATCGCCCGGAACGAAGCCGCAGTCTTCATTCGCAGGTTGTACACGCGTCCGTCCGACGGACAGCTGGTCCGAATGGACTCGAAGCGACGTGAATTCTCCGGACTGCTTCGACGCATGGTGGTGATCCGCGATGACGTCTGCCGATCACCGTGGTGCGATGCCCAGATCAAACACGCGGACCACTCGCAGGCATTCGCCGCTGGTGGTGAGACCGTCTGGGACAACGCATCGGGACTATGCGCTGCCTGCAACTTCCTCAAGGAGCTGCCAGGTTGGCGACACGAGGCCACAGCAGAAGAGCTGGTCGTACGAACTCCCACAGGACACAGATATCAGATCGGCACCAGGCCGCTTGGGACCCCGACGACGAATTCCAGTGAGTTACCTCGCTCCAACCTCGCCAACGACCAGACGATTGATGAAGTCAGCACACCCAACACCTTCACGGTGAGGATTCCTCCATATCGAAAGGTCGAAGCGCCGAGGCTTGAGGGAAGATTCGAATCCCTCAAGGTAGATATGTGGCACAGTCGTGAAGAGCCGCCGAGCGAGGTGGAAATGTGCCTTGTCGGACAACTGGCCGAATTCGTCTCTGCACTCTGATCCACCTGGCACAGCACCATGTCATCAGCAGAGCATCATGTCCTTGGCCGCGCAGCGAGAATTCCCTCTGAGTTCAACTGCGCGACTGCCGACGTGGCTAGGCTGGGAGCATGGACGAATATGCCGAGCGTGAAGTTCCTGGAACTTCACCTGCAGAGCTCAACGTCGAACTCGTGTGGGGCGTGCCAGGCGGGCTGGGCCAAAGCTGGGAACCCGTCGGCTCCGCAGCTGGAGTCCCGGGACTGCTGCCTCCTCCCCACGAGGTCGAAGAACTTTATGCAACGGCGGCAGCCGAACCTCCTTTGAGCGAAGATCCGAAGCACGCGGCACTGTTCGGTAATCTCTACGACCTCTCGGTCCGAAACGGTCAGGTCCTCGTCGTGGCAGGGCGATCTGGCGGGCGCTTAAGATCGATTGCCTACGGACATTTCTGGTCGTGGCTGGAACAGGATTACGACTGGGCCCACGAGCTCCATTCGGCTCTTGGACACGCCGCTCAGACAATCGAATGGTCGTTCGCGCTCAACCTTTTGGCACGTGATCCTCTTCTGCGCAGTTCTGGTCTCGGACGGGCCACTCTGCAGACATGGCTGGCCGGAATCAGCGGATACAGCTGCTGGCTGCAGACAAGTGACATCGACAGCCCCGCCCGCCGACTCTATGAGAGTCTCGGCTTCTTCACACTCGGTCATGGGCCGCAGGCACCCAACGGCCAACCCGGGCTGGTGATGTTCAGACCAGCAGCCTGAGCCGAACCGTTCACTAGGATGGTGGCATGCGCAAAGAAGCTCCGTCAGACAATCAGAAGACCGAAACCTCCACCACGGCCACGGAGTCGCAGAACACTGCCCCGATGCCACACGACGAGAACCTGTGGCTCGAAGACATCCACGGTGACGCACAGATGGGCTGGGTCAAGGACCAGAACGCGAAGACCATCTCCCGGTTCCAGGACGACCTGTTTGACTCCATCGCTGGAGAGATTCGGACAGCCTTGGACTCCGAGGGCAAGATCCCGATGGTGGCCAAACGCGGTGAGCACTACTTCAACTTCTGGCGTGACTCCAACAATCCCAAAGGCCTGTGGAGGCGAACCACATGGGACAGCTTCGTCTCGGATTCCCCCGAGTGGGAGATCCTCATCGATCTCGACGAACTCGGGACAACTGAGGAGACGGCCTGGGTATGGGCCGGAGCGTCGGTGCGTCGTTCGGACGATTCCCGAGCGCTCGTCTCACTGTCTCCCGACGGTGGCGACGCCCACCGGGTGCGCGAATTCGACCTGGTGACCAAGACCTTCGTCGACGGCGGCTTCGACCTGCCCTCGGCGAAGACTCGCTTCGCGTGGTTGGACGACGACACGATCATCGTCGCCACCGATACCGGCGAAGACTCACTGACCACATCGTCCTATCCGCGTCAGGCACGTGTCCTCACACGCGGACAGGCCATCTCCGATGCCCCGATCGTCGCCGAAGTGCCCCGCGAGCACGTCGCTATCTTCGTGGGCAGCGATGTGGGATCGACAGCGGCCGATGTCACTGACAGGGCGTTCGCCATCGATGCCATCGACTTCTTCAATACGCAGCTCAGCTTCATCGACCTCGATGCAGTCACCGATGAGTCGGGGTCCGTCTCAACCGTCGCCTCGGCATGGGAGAACAACTGGACCGTCGTCGAGGTGCCGACCGATGTGGAAGTCGGGCTCGAAAGGGACCACGTCCTCTTCCGTCCCCAATCAGAGTGGATTCATGATGAACTCTCGGTCCCGGCCGGAGGTCTGGCCGTCGCTGACATCGCCGAGGTGAAGGCCGGAACAATCGCACCGACCGTCATCTTCACCCCGGATGAGCACACGGCCCTGCAGTCATGGACGTGGACACGGGACTACCTGATCCTCGAGCTGCTGACCGATGTGCAGTCGCAACTGACAGTTCTTGACCCGAATGACGACTTCTCGTCGTCTTCCCTGCCAGGAGTCCCCGCCAATCACATGGTCGGGTTGGTAGCCGTCGACAAGCATGATGACGCGAGCGCCAACGACTATTGGCTGGTGAGTACGGGGTTTCTGACTCCATCGACCCTGTCGTATGGGAGCCTGCTATCTTCGAAACGTGACAGTGAGCCCGTCGTCATCAAGTCGGCACCAGCACTCTTTCCCAGCGACGGGTTGAGTGTGGAACAGCACTTCGCCACCAGCGAGGACGGGACGAAGATCCCCTACTTCCAGATCGCCGACAGCACGCTGGTGCTCGATGGGAGCAACCCGACCCTCCTGGACGGTTACGGAGGTTTCGAAGTCAGCCGGACCCCGGTCTACTCCCCAGTCATGGGCATCGGATGGTTGGGTCGCACGACGACTGCAACCCGACAGGATCCCGCCGATCGGCAGGCCGATGAGACCGCCGAGGCACCGATTCCCGCAGGACGTCGCGGGGTCTATGTTCTCGCCAACATCCGCGGCGGTGGAGAATACGGGCCACGGTGGCACACCTCGGCGATGCGGGAGAACCGGATGCGAGCCTATGAGGACTATGCTGCCGTTGCCCGGGACCTCATCACACGTGGGGTGACGAGCCCGTCGAAACTGGCCTGTGCCGGCGGATCGAACGGTGGGCTGCTGGTGGGGAACATGCTCACGCAGCACCCCGAGCTCTTCGGAGCGATCTCGTGCGGGGTGCCTCTTCTGGACATGCGCCGCTACACCAGACTGAGTGCTGGCTATTCGTGGAAGGCCGAATACGGTGACCCAGATGTGGCCGAGGACTGGGCGTTCATCCAGAAGTTCTCGCCCTATCATCTGCTCGAAGACGGCGCAGACTATCCGCCCGTTCTGTTCTGGACGGCAACCTCTGATGATCGTGTCGGACCGGTGCAGGCACGGAAGATGGCCGCGCGGATGCAGGATCGCGGAATCTCGGATGTGTGGTTCTTCGAAGACACGGAAGGGGGACACTCAGCGGCATCGGACAACAGACAGGCGGCATTCACCCGGGCCCTGAGCTACCGGTTCCTGTGGAACTCACTGACCGGCGAGTGATCAAGTTCACAGCCTCGAAGAAGGCCCCGAGAGTAGGTTTGGAGACATGACGAACGACATGCACGAACCCGAGCGTTTTCACGCCGAATACAAGGTCATCGGCGGGAAGCTTGTTGTCGCCGATGTGGAGACCGATGGGAAGCACATCACCGAGATCAAAATCTCCGGTGACTTCTTCCTCGAACCCGAAGAGGCCTATTTCGACCTTGCCCCAGCTCTTGTGGGCGCCAGCGTCATCGCCGACAACGCGAATCTGCGGCAGCGCCTCGATGCGGCACTTGCCGGGTACGGCTCTGAACTGGCGATGCACGGATTCTCCACCTCGGACATCGCCACCGTCGTCCGCCGTGCTCTGGGGTCGGCGGCGAACTTCACCGACTTCGACTGGCAGGTCATCCGCGGCCAGGTGCTGCCCACGCAGGTCAATGTCGCTCTCGACCAGGTGCTGCTGGAGGAGGTGGCGGCGGGACGCCGGAAACCGACGCTGCGATTCTGGGAGTGGGACGACACCGCCACAGTGATCGGTGCCTTCCAGTCGTATGTCAACGAACTCCGCCCAGAAGGCATAGAGAAGTACGGCGTACAGGTTGTGCGTCGCATCTCCGGCGGGGGAGCGATGTTCATGGAAGGCGGGAACTGCATCACCTATTCGATGTTCGTGCCGCCATCGCTGGTCGCCGGCCTCGACTACGAGGAGTCCTACGTCTTCCTCGACCAATGGGTGCTGGCAGCGCTGAAGAGCCTCGGTGTCGAAGCCTTCTACAAACCGATCAATGACATCTCCTCTACCGGTGGCAAGATCGGCGGTGCGGCACAGAAGAGACTGCGCGATGGCACTCTGCTCCACCACGCGACGATGAGCTATGACATCGACGCCGACAAGATGGTCGAAGTCCTGCGTATCGGTGAGGCGAAGATCTCTGACAAGGGAGTCGCGAGTGCCAAGAAGCGCGTCGACCCCCTCCGCAGCCAGACCGGTGAAGCCCGCAAGGACATCATCGACGTCATGGCCAACACCTTCGCCGACCGCTATGGGGCAAGCTTCGACACTTTCACCGCCGACGAACTGGACAAGGCTCAGGCCTTGGTTGACGAGAAGTTCGGCACCGAGAAGTGGACACACCGGGTGCCATGAGTGTGTCCCCAGGCGATCAAGGCCCCTGGTGGCAGGCCCAAGCGATGGCCCTTGCCGTGGAAGCGCAACGCCGGGAGCGATGGCAGGGAACCGTGCTCATCATCGTCTCGGCCGTGTTCGTGGCGGTCTCGCTGCTGTGTATGTTCGTCGGCGTTCTCCGCTTGATCGGCCTGGTGTGTCTGGTCTTCTTCGGTGCCTGTCTCTTCGGCGGCATCCTGATGCGCAGGGGCTCCAATTCCCGGACCACCTTCGTGCTCACCCTGTGGGTGGCGCTGCTGATGGGGCTCGGGATGGGACTCCTGTTCATCTTCACACTCTTATCAGCGCTGACCTACGGGGCGAACGGTCATCAGATCGTGGTGCTCGTCGTCGCAGCAATCGGCTTCCTGTTCTTCGGAATCGGCGCCGTCGTGGCATTGGTGAAGGCTGGCCGAACGGGGCGGGAAGCCCGAGACCAATGGCAGAGCAGACGACCTCACGGGCCCACAGGGCGATGAAGGATGATGCTCTGACACCCGGTGCCAACTGCTGGTTCGAGGCCTCGTCGACAGATTCATTCGGGCCCCTGGCTCCGCTGAACGACGGCTTCGGACTCATCCCCGGAAGCGCCTGTCCGCACTATCACGGTGAACCCGGGCGGGTTGAGACTTTCCGAACATGGATCGAAGCCGGCCAGCTTCCGGGACCCGGGCTTGCCATCGATGACCATGCTGCGGTCGTCTTCGACAACTCCAGAGCCACCTCGGTGATTGCGGAGAAATTTGAGGCACACGCCTACGTCGTTGACGGCCGAGGCGAAACACGACTCGACGCCGGCGTCGACAACGATCCTGCGAACAGCACCCACACCCACGCCGGCACTGTGCCCAGACAGGTGCTGCGATGAAGGGTGAGCAGCAGACGGAGGCACACGCCTTCGCTCAGCGGCAGCCGCGCGGCGCCGCGTACCCTTCGTCTGCCAGCGCCGCATGCCCCTCCCCAGCCAGCGCCGTATCCCCTTCCTCGCCGGCGGAACAGCCCTCCTGACAGTTCGCCTTTTCGCAGGCGATGACGGTGTCTGGAAACATTCGGCACGGACCGTCGGACCACCTCGGCGATCTGGTCTGTAGGATTGGGAATCAATCAAGCCATACCCTGCACAAGGAGAGCCATGCGCCAGGTCGAACCGTCCGTAGAACTGCTCGCAAAACCCAGCATCGACTGGGAATCGATGAGGACATACCTCGACGAGGTGGGCGGAACTACCTGGGCGGATCGAGTCGAAGAGGCCGATTCTCCCGACGCCGAGGATCTGCTCGAGTTCTCCGGGCGCATGTGCTACCGCTCGTGGGAGCCGGGACTGAACCCGAACGTGTCCCGCGTGCGCACGGATTCGGCCCAGTACCTGGGCAACGTCATCGCCTCCCAGCATGGTTCGGTGCTCGAACACGCGAACTTCACCTTCGTGCTGCACAACGTCTCGCGAGTGCTCACACACGAACTGATCCGCCACCGTGCAGGATCAGCGTTCTCGCAGGAATCCCTGCGCTACGTCCGCCTGGCCGACATTCCGTTCTGGTTCCCCGAATGGGCGCGTGAGGACTCGGAACTCATGGAACGCTCGCTCACGGTCCTCGACACGCTCGAAGAGCACCAGAAGTGGATGGCCGAGCACTTCGAACTCGACGAAGCCAGCACCAAGTTCTCCCATAAGAAGCACATGACTTCCTTCATGCGTCGCTTCGCTCCAGAGGGCCTGGCCACTGGCATCGTCTACACCGCCAACCTCCGCTCCCTGCGTCACGTCATCGAGATGCGCACCGCCAAGGGCGCTGAGGAAGAGATCCGACTGGTGTTCAATAAGATCGGTGAGGCCATGCTCGAAGAGGCCCCAGCGATCTTCTCCGACTATGAAGTGGTCGACGGGGAATGGATCCCCGGGACCCGAAAGGCATGACATGGCTGACATCTACAACGCCGAACTCAACCCCGGGAAACTCGACGTCATCTCTGCCTGGCTGACCAAGCAGGCGTGGGCAGCCGGGGCCGATGTGGCTCCCGACTCGCTGCAGAAGGTCACTTCCTACCGGTTGGATGATCCGGAAGGCAAGGTTGGAGCCGAGATCCACATCGTCGCCGCCGGTGACCGTGTCTTCCAGGTGCCCCTGACCTACCGCGGCGCAGAGTTGTCAGGTGCCGACAAGCACCTGATCGCCACCATGGAACATTCCATCCTCGGCAAGCGCTGGGTCTACGCCGGGATGGGCGATCCTCTCTTCCGGCAGCGACTGGACCACACGATCGCCACCGCTGGAACGTCTGCGAAGCAGTACCGCGTCGACGATGAGGGCAACAGAATCGAAGAGATCACCGATGTGGCTCATGCCTGGGGCACGGGTCCGCTGGCCGGTGCCGAAGACGTACAGGTGCTGTATGAGCTCAATCTCGACTCTCCGGCTGAGGGATCTGATGCGGGACTGCTCTTGGGCCGCTGGTCGGGGCAGGAGTCCGCGGTCGTCCTCGCCGTCATGGTGTGACGGGCTGATGCGTCGATGAGTCAGGACTGCCTGTTCTGCGGGATCGTCGCAGGTGACGTGCCGAGCGCGAAGGTCGCTGAGACGGATACGACCTTCGCGTTCATGGACATCCAGCCGGGCTCCGACGGGCATCTGCTCGTCGTCCCGAAAAGTCACAGCACCGATCTGTGCGACATCCCGCCCGCTGACCTTGCCGACGTGGCGATCGAATCGCAGCGCATCGCGAAACAGGTCTTCGACGTCTGGGGTGCCGATGGAGTCAACCTGCTCAACTGCTGCGGCAAGGACGCCTGGCAGTCGGTGTTCCACTTCCATATGCACGTCATTCCGCGTTACCGCGACAAGGGCAAGGACCGGCTCAGGCTGCCGTTCGCACCCGGTGTCCGCGGTGACGCCGAGCTGAACGAGGACCTGGCAGCGTCGATGAGGTCGGCGCTGGAAGATCGCTGAGCCAACGCAGCGGCCGGAATGCACTGGGTCGACGACGAGAATCCACTGGCTCAACGACCCGTTTTCACCGATTGAGGTCGATGATCGTCATCCCCGAACCGGTGTTCGAGCCCAGAGCCTCCATGGCTGCAGGCGTGTCCTGAAGTCCGATGATGTTCGTGACCAGATCCTGCGGGCGCAGCTTGCCCTCGACGACGAGGTCGAGCATCTCCGGGTATTCGGCCGCGGCCATCCCGTGGGAACCCAGCACGCTGAGCTCGAGACCGATGACACGTCCCACGTCGACGACAGGTGGCGCGGCCAGCAGTCCGATCTGAACGTGCCGACCCAAGGGCGCCAGCGAGGCGATCGCGGCAGTGATCGTGTCCTCACGGCCGAGGGCATCCACGCTCACCGCCACACCATCGGGGCATCGATCCGAGAACTGCGCGATCACCTCGGCGGAGAGTTCGTCCGGGTTCTTACCGGTGGCGTTGACCGTGTGCGAGGCTCCATGCTCACGTGCCCGGTCAAGCGCAGCATCGCTGACGTCGACCGCGACGACCCGAGCACCGATGGCACGGGCGATCATGATCGCAGACAGGCCGACTCCGCCGCAGCCGAAGACGGCAACCGTCTCACCCTCGTGAAGGTTCGCCCGCACGCGCAGTCCGTGGAAGGCGGTGGCGAATCGGCAGCCCAGTCCCACCATCGCCGAGGCGGGGAGATCGTCTGGGACAGCGACGAGGTTGGCATCGGCGTTGTGGATGACCACCTGATCTGCCCAGGAACCGAAGTGGGTGAACCCGGGCTGAGTCTGATCGGGACACACCTGTGCGTTCCCGCTCACGCACCACCGGCAGCGACCGCAGCCGCACACGAAGGGCACAGTCACACGCTGGCCGGTGTGGAATTTCGTGACCTTGTGTCCCGCCGAGGCGATGCGTCCGACCAGCTCGTGCCCGGGCACGTGGGGCAGTGTGATCGTCGAATCGTGGCCTGACCAGGCGTGATGGTCGCTGCGGCACACTCCGGTGGCTTCGACGTCGATGACGACACCAGAACTGGGGGTGGAGGGAGGCTCGATGTCTCTCAGCTGAGGGAGGACAGAGAATTCTTCATAGACGATTGCGCGCACACATCGATCCTATGCAGAGGCGTTCCTGCTGCACAGCGCGGTCCACACTGTGTGCCGGCCGACGAGCTCTACCGGGCGTGGATTCCGACGTGGCTCAGAGCGTCAAGCAGTCGCTGCCGCAGAGCCTGGGCACGTACGGAGAAAGTTTTCTGCCGGACCATGTACTCGGTCTTGCCCGCGGCGGTTTCGATGGCGACGACACCGTAGCCCCATCCGCGCAGATCGTAGGGCGAGGCCTCCATATCGAGGGTGCGGATGTCGAGCGCCAGATCGAAGCAGTCGACGACGAGGTCGGAGGGGGCGATGGGGCCGATCTTCATCGCCCATTTGTACAGGTCCATTCCCGCGTGCAGACAGCCGGGCTGTTCGTTGGCCACCATGGACTCGCGGGTGGGTTGCAGGGTGTTGCGGGGCCGGGCGGGTTCGGTGAAGAAACGGAAGGCATCGTGGTGCGAGCACTGGATCCGGTGGCTCTCGACGACGGCATCGGTGGCCGCGTGGCTCAGGCGCAACGGCACCTGCTGGTGGCGGCGCTGCTCTTCGCTGAGTTTGTAGACCATCGCCCATTCGTGGATGCCGAAGCACCCGAAATTCGCCTCACGGTGGAGGGTCGACTGGAGCAGTGAGGCGATGAACTTCGCTCCATCGCCCCGGTCTTCGCGCCAGGCTTCGACATCGACCTCGGCGATCGTGCCAGCAGGGTTCGTTTGGTACCAGCGACGGTCGAAATAGGACCGGTCGGCGTCATTGGCCAGTTCGAGCCGCACGCCGGGGCCGGGATTCCACTTGGCCAACTGACCCGCTTTGAACGGATAGTAGGTGAATAGGAAGTCTTCGACCGGGTGCTTCTCGCCTTTGAACCGCCGGGCGAGGTGCGCATCGGTCCTCTCTGCGATCCGGGTTGCGTGATGATCACGCAGCGCACGCCACCTGGACGCGCTGATCGCAGCACCGGTTCCTTCGGCAGCACCACTGGCAACCCCATCGGCAGCACCGAGTGCGTCGGTGCTGTCGGCTGTCAGAGAGGCGGTGGAGGTCACCCCTTCATTGTCCCAGACCGTTTGGTCCCGCGCAGCGGGGGTGCCGTCAGCGGATCCTCGGGCCATGAATGCTTCGGATACCGTCCGCGGTTCTCCGCTCTGACGTGGGAATACGCATTTGCCCAGAAGGATGCGAGATCACTGGTGACCGCCAACGGTCGGCGGGCGGGGGACAGCAGGTGGACAACCACAGGAACCCGGCCCTCACACACGCTCGGAGCCGTCTGCCAACCGAAGCACTCCTGGAGCCTGACCGCGAGAACCGGTCCCTGCTCATACTCGGAATCCGAATCCACCAGGTCGGGATCAGGGTAGTCGAGGCGGATCCGTGAACCGCTGGGCACCTCGATGCTCACCGGCACCAACTCCTCGAGCCGGGCCGCCTGCGGCCAGGGCAGGAGCGTCCGCAGCGCCGACACCAGATCGACCTTGCCCGGGTCCGCCCCTCGTGCGATCCGATCCAGGGCCGCCGGGCACCAGTCGATCAGAGTCTGGGACAGCCGCGACCAGCGCACGTCCGGCCACGGAGCCCCATAGACGGCATGCAGCAGCCCCAATCGTGACCGCAGCTCTTCGAATGCCTCGCTGGGTCGCAGAATCTCGCGGGCCCCGCGCTGGCGCACAGACGCTGCGATCGCCGACCGAGCAAGATCCGGGCTCGCCTTGATCGGCGTGGCAGTGAGTTCTATGCCGCCGAGGCGGGTCCGTCGCACCGCACGCACCTTCCCGTGTTCGAAGGTCGCAGTCTCCTCGGTCGCCATCAGTCCGGCGCCTGCCAGTTCAGCGGTGTCCTCGTCGATGACCACAGCAGCCCTGATCACGGCGCGACCGCCCGAGAGTCCGACATCGGAGATCGCCAACCACGGGCTGCCCTGCAGGGACGAGTTCCGGGGCAGGGACGCCGCCGTGCCGGATGCCAGCAGATACTCGGAAGCAGAGGAACTGCGCAGCCGTCCGATCTGCAGCGGGTAGGCAAGCGCCACCACGAGACCCAGATCATCGGGGCGCAGGGAACCACCCCGTACTGGGCTGTGGCCTTGCGCTTGGTTGACTGCTGCGTCGCGTGCGGCAGCGCCGGGCGGATCCGAGAACTCCGTGGCCAGGCCCGCGAAGCGCTTCACATCGTGGATGAACCGCCTGTCCTTGCTGCGCCGCAGTTCGCGCAGTGTGGCCACGAGATCGGCGCCAGGAGCACGGTGGTCGGATTCGATCACAGCTATCGCCTCGGCTGCCGCGGTCGGGGACAGCATTGCGGCTCCGTCGAAGAGGCCTCGCGCCGACCACACAGAGGCGGGAATACGAGCGATGGCCTGCCCCAGCTCCGTCACGGTGACAGCGGCGTCCTCGAAGGCCCCAGCCTCGGCGCTCGCCCTGCTTTCACCGCCCGTCGACTCTGCGGATTCTGCGACCTCGATCGCCCCGAGGGCCACGAGATTCTCTATGGCCAGGCGGTGCGGGCCCTCTGGCATCGGATCCGGCAGCAGGTCCGTGTCGCCGCCCCACACCGCGAGGGTCAGGACCGCCGAAGTGAGATCGGAGGTCGCAATTTCTGCCGGCGTGTGCTCGGGCAGACTCGCCCAATCCGGTTCGGACAGGCAGCGATAGACAGTGCCCGGGCCCAGCCGTGAGGCACGACCACCACGCTGGGTTCCCGAGGCCTTGGACTCGCGGGTCGTGACCAGCCCCGACATTCCGCGACGAGTGTCCAACCGTGGACCTCTGGCCAGCCCCGAGTCGACGACGATGCTCACTCCGGGAACTGTCAGAGCTGACTCCGCGACCGAGGTCGACACAATCACGCGACGATGGCCAGCCTCGGCGGGATGGGGGCGCAGGATCGCATCCTGATCCTTGGCCGGAGTGCGTCCGAGCAGAGTGTGGACTTCTGTGCCCGCGCCGGTGTGAAGTGACCGGGTGATCCGTGAAGCGATCTCCTCGACTTCCCGGGCACCGGGGGCGAAAACGAGCACGTCGCCACTGTCGTGCCGAGACAGGGCATCGACGGCTGTTCGCGCCACGTGGTCGAGGAAGTCCCAGGTCACCCCGCGTGCATCCAGTGGTCGCTGTTTCGCCGGTGCCCATCTGACGTCGAGGGGATGGACCTCGGCGGCGACTGAGAGCATCACCGCAGGCTCCCCATCTTCGTCGGAGGAGATCCCGTCACAGAAGTCTCCGGCGGTGCTGTCTCCGACAGTGTTGTCTCCGGAGCCCAAGCGTCTCGCCCACATCCTGGCATCAAGGGTTGCCGACATGACGACGAGACCAAGGTCCTCACGCAGATCGATGAGCTCTCGGCACAGCGCGAACGTCAGATCGGTGTCCAGCTGCCGTTCGTGCACTTCATCGAGGATGACCGCTGAGACCCCTGCCAACTCGGGGTCGCGCAGGAGCCTGCTCAGCAGAACTCCAGTGGTCACGAACTCGATTCGCGTGTGCGCCGAGGTCCGCGATTCGCCGCGAACCGTGAACCCGATGTCCTCGCCGAGGCGGGTCCCCGTCAGCGTCGCCAGTCGCCTGGCCGCTGCTCGAGCCGCCATGCGTCTTGGCTGAGTGACGATGATGCGCCCCAGGTCAGCGGATGAACCAGCGGGCCCTGTCAGACTCGCGGACAGGTGCTCGGCGATGAGCGGGGGCACCAAAGTGGTCTTGCCGGTTCCTGGCGGGGCTTCGACGACCAGACGGGGGAAGCTGCCGACAGAGGAGTGCGCCAACTGGTCGATGAGCGCAGCAGCGGGCAGGCCCGCAGAGATGGTCTGCAGGTCGAAGGGTCGAGAATCGGGCATGCCCCCAGTGTCTCAGCCGACAGCCGGAAAGCCCGTGTGCCAGGGACTCAAGCGACTGACTAGACTGGGGCACATGCGTATTGCCAGATTTGTGCACCAGGATGAACCCAAATACGGAGTCGTCGAAGGCGACGTGCCGCAGATTGAGGACGGCACGTGGGACACGTCCGGCCTCAGCCTCGCCGTTCTCGACCAGGACCCGTTCTTCGCTCCGGCCCAGTCGACGGGGGAGCGGCTGAAGTTCGACGATGTTCGTCTGCTCAGCCCGATCCTGCCGCGGTCGAAGGTCATCGGCGTCGGCCGCAACTTCGCCGACCACGCCGCCGAGCTCGGCAATGAGGTGCCCGTGCGCCCGCTGACCTTCTTCAAGCCCAACACCTCGGTCATCGGCCCCGGAGACCCGATCCGACTGCCCGCCATCAGCGAATACGTGTCCTACGAAGCAGAGCTGGCCGTCATCATCGGCCGCGTCGCCAAAGGTGTGAAGGCAGAGAACGCCTTCGACTACGTCCTCGGCTACACCGCGAGCAACGATGTCACACTGCGGGACATCCAGAAGTCGGACAATCAATGGACCCGGGCGAAGGGCTTCGACACCTCGAGCCCACTTGGACCATGGATCGAGACCGAACTCGATGTCGATGACCTCTCCATCCGGTCCTGGGTCGACGGGGATCTGAAGCAGGACGGCACAACCGCCGATTTCATCTTCGACATCCCGACGATCATCGAGCACCTGTCCGAAACGATCACCTTGCTGCCCGGAGACGTCCTCCTCACCGGCACTCCCGCTGGTGTGGGTCAGATCGTCGCCGGAAACCGTGTCGATATCGCCATCGACGGGCTCGGAGTCCTCACCAACATGGTCATGGACGCCTGAGCCCAGCACACATCACCAGCTCAAGCCCCACCAAGCAGCAGCCCCACAACGCAGCAGCCGCACAACTCGCAGCACCAGAGACCGAAGGATCACAGTGAGCGTCAAAGTTCGTTTCTGCCCATCACCCACCGGCACCCCGCACGTCGGTATGGTCCGCACCGCCCTGTTCAACTGGGCGTATGCGAAGCACACCGGCGGAAAGTTCGTCTTCCGCATCGAGGACACCGACGCCGCCCGTGACACCGAGGAGAGCTTCGGCCAGGTCCTCGAGGCCATGAAGTGGCTCGGCCTCGACTGGGATGAAGGCATCGACGTCGGCGGACCCGACGGACCCTACCGCCAGTCCCAGCGCGGCGACATCTACGCCGGCGTGATCGAGAAGCTCAAGGCCGCCGGACACATCTACCAGTCCTACTCGACCAACGACGAGGTCGAAGCCAGGCACAAGGCCGCAGGCCGCGACCCCAAGCTCGGCTATGACGGCTACGACCGGGACCTCACCGCCGAGCAGATCGCCGGTTTCAAGGCCGAAGGCCGCGAACCCGTCTGGCGTGTGCGCATGCCGGCCGAGGACGTCACCTTCACCGACCTGGTGCGCGGAGAGATCACTTTCCGTGCAGGCACCATTCCCGACTACGTCGTCGTCCGAGCGAACGGCCAGCCGCTGTACACCCTGGTCAACCCCGTCGACGACGCCCTCATGGGCATCACCCATGTGCTGCGCGGTGAGGACCTGCTGTCCTCGACCCCACGTCAGGTCGTGCTCTACGAGGCGCTCAAGGACATCGGCGTCGCCGAGGCTACCCCCGAGTTCGGTCACCTGCCCTATGTGATGGGCGATGGCAACAAGAAACTGTCCAAGCGCGATCCGGAATCCAACCTGTTCCTCCACCGCGACAACGGCTTCATTCCCGAAGGCATCATCAACTACTTGGCCCTGCTCGGCTGGTCCATCGGGCCCGACCGAGACGTCTTCAGCGTCAAGGAGTTCGTTGAGGCCTTCGACGTCCACGACGTTCTGCCCAACCCCGCCCGCTTCGATGTGAAGAAGGCGACGTCGATCAACGCCGACCACATCCGGCTCCTCGACGTCAGCGACTTCCGTGACCGTCTGGTGCCCTATCTCCAGGCCGCCGAGGTGCTCCCGGAGAAGCCATCGGAGGCTCAGCTGGAGATCCTCAGCCATGCGGCTCCGCTCGTGCAGACGAGGATGAACCTCCTCGGCGAAGCTCCTGACCTGCTCGCATTCCTGTTCACTCCCGATGCCGAGCTGACCATGGCCGAGGACGGCCTGAAGACCCTGAAGGATTCGGCTCCCGAGGTGCTCGCCGCCTCGATCGAGGTCCTCGAAGGAGTCGATGACTGGACGACGGACACGCTGCACGAAACGCTTCAGGTCAAACTGGTCACCGAGATGGAGATCAAGCCTCGACTGGCCTTCGGTCCGCTGCGCGTGGCCGTGTCCGGACGCAAGGTCTCACCACCTCTGTTCGAGTCCATGGAGATCCTCGGTAAGGACTCGTCACTGACTCGCCTGCGGGCGCTGGCAGCCCAGCTGTGACGATGTTCAAACAGGCGGCCTGGACGCGTGGGGGACTGCACCTGAAGGACGTGACCTTCGAAGCCCCGCTCGACCACTTCGGTGGGCCAGCGGGGCTGTCCGCGGTCGCCTCGGCGCACATCGAGGTCTTCGCCCGGATCACCGCGACCGAGGCGGACAGCACCAAGCCGTACCTCGTGTTCCTGCAGGGCGGTCCAGGTGTCGAAGCACTCAGGCCCACCGCCCCCGTCGGCGAGTCCACCTGGTTGGCGCGAGCACTCGAGGACTTCCAAGTCGTCATGCTCGACCAGCGCGGAACCGGGAGATCGAGCCCCATCGGCTCCGTGGACGGACGCATCACCGGTCTCGACGGAGTCGGCGAGGCTCCTGCAGACATCGCTGCGGCGCTGAGCCACTACCGTGCCGATTCGATCGTCGAGGACGCTGAGATCCTGCGCCGCGGGTTGGGAGTCGACTCGTGGTCGCTGCTGGGTCAGTCGTTCGGAGGATTCACCGCCCTGCGGTATGTCTCCGCGCATTCGGAATCGCTGAACGAGGTCTACTTCACCGGCGGACTGCCGGCGATAGGAACCGACCCCGCCACCGTGTATGCCACGACGTGGGAAGGCATGAAGCGGAAGTCGGAGCAGTTCTACCGAGCGTTCCCCGGTGACCGCGACAAGCTCGCCCGGGTCATCGACCTCGCCGAGGCCGATGGGGGCATCGCACTGCCCGGCGGAGCCCGCGCCACGACGGAGCGCATCCGGCTCCTCGGGCACTTCCTCGGAGCCTCTGACGGACCTGAGAAGCTGCACTACCTGCTGGACCTGGACCCCGCCTCGGCGGCATTCCGTCATGATCTGGCTGCCGCACTGCCGTTCTCAGGACGAAATCCGCTCTACGCCGTGGTCCACGAGTCCTGCTGGGCCGACGGCTCGGTCACCGACTGGGCAGCTCGGAGGGCAATGCCTGCGGACGTCGAAGCCGATCCGACCCTTTTGGCAGGCGAGCACGCAGGGCCCGAGTCACTTGCCGAGGATCCGGAGCTTGCCCCCTTCGCCGAAGTGGCCCAGCTCGTGGCACAGCACGAATGGCCCAGGCTCTACGACGTTGATGCGCTCCGGTCCTCAAACGTGCGCGGAGGCGCAGCGGTGTACTTCGAGGACGCCTACGTTCCTCCGGAGTACTCACTGGCTACAGCGGACCTTCTCGATGGGGTGAAGCCATGGGTGACGAATGAGTACGAGCACAACGGACTGCGTGCAGACGGATACCGGGTGCTCGATCGTCTCATCTCCCTGGCGCGGGCGTGAATTCGTTCGTGCAGGTGGCACATCGTTCGAGTGAGAGGCAAATCGTTCTCGCGAGAAGCGGTGTTAAGAAGGTCACACCGAAAATGAGCCCCGATGATTTGGAGTCGAGCGGGGGGTTTGTGTAGAGTTATATCTCGTTGCTCAGGGAAATTCCTTCGGGGATGAGCCTGAATGACATTGGGGTATGGTGTAATTGGCAGCACGAGTGTTTCTGGTACATTTAGTCTAGGTTCAAGTCCTGGTACCCCAGCGGACAGCATCGGGAGTATGACTCTGAGCTGTTTATCGGCCCCCGTCGTCTAGTGGCCTAGGACGCTGCCCTCTCAAGGCGGAAACGGCAGTTCGAACCTGCTCGGGGGTACGGTTGAGTCCCGCATCGAGGAATCGGTGTGGGGCTCGCTCTAATTCACGGCCATTTTTCTGCAGATGCGCGAGCCGTCTTGAGCCTCGCGGGTCCAGACCTTTTTGAATCAGCTCGCTCTGAGTCACAGAGCTCGGCTTCGACGCCGATCACTGCAACTCAGAGCGAACGAACTCAGGGCGAATGCACTCCGAGAGAATGCTGAGGTGATTCAGCGCCCGAGGGAGTCCGCGATCCTCTTCGTGTTCTCCGCCGTCTTGACGTTGGCCACGATGAGCTCGAGTGCCAATCGGACGAAGATCACCCAGAGCGCGGGAATGATCCAGCCGAAGATGATCGCCAGCAGCAGCGGCCACGGACTGAAGCTCGGGCCATCGCTGAGATAGCTGGTCGCCGCTCCTGCTGCTGCACCTGTGACGATTCCGCCGATGATGGATCCCAGCCATGACAACGCAGCCACAACGATGGCGATGATGTAGATGAATCCCGCCCATCGCACGGCGATGAGATTATCGAAGCGGAAGTCGAAGAGCGACTTGAAGAAACCGCCGCTTCCGCCAGGTTTCTGCGGCGCTGCCGGCTGCTGGAAATTGCCCACCGGAGCGTGCTGGGAGCCGGCGTAATTGCCTTGGTTGTATGCAGCGTAGTCAGCATCCTGATAGTACTGACCCTGCTGAGCTGACTGTCCGTACTGACCGTACTGGTTCTGTGGGTCGTACTGACTGCCTTGGTCGTATTGATCCTGAGGCGAGTACTGACCGCCTTGGCCAAATTGCTGCTGCTGACCGAACTGGCTCGGCTGGCTGTACGGTTCCGACTGACCGAACTGAGTCTGCTGGCTGTTGTACTGATCACTCTGACTGAACTGTGAGCCTTGGCCATACTGGGCAGTGCCAGCATGCGACTGGTGGTCACCTGGCTGTTCGCCGACTGCGGGTTCGTGAGCAGCTGGTTCGTGAGCCGTCTGTTCGCCAGTCGCGGGTTCCTGCGGTTGGTTCATGTCAGGTGCAGGCTGATCGCCCGGGATGTTCTGATTGTTCTCTGCATCCGAACCGGAGTACGGGTTCTGTGGTGTCGACATAATATTCCTTCGCACGAGTTGAAGCCGATAGTGGCAACTTATCAGTGCAGGCTGCCTTTGCAGCCAGAACTCTCAACGTAAGGAGACGGTCCATTCCGCGCTGAGTTCGCCCTGCGCCTCTATGGCATCGAAGTCCGAACCTGAGGCGAAGGCGTTGGGAGGACACGTCATCGGTTCGATGGCGATGGCGCTGCGGCGAAGCGGCTGGTCGAGTTCGTCTCCGGTGCACAGCTGCCAAGCCCGGAAGCTCTCATCCATTCCGATGGTGACCGTCCTGTCGTCGGCTCCTCTCAGCCTCACGCGCGACCACCCGTCGTCACCGCGCTGCGGGGTGCCGAAGGCGTCGTCGAGGATCGCCGGGCCAAGAGTGCGCAGTGCGCGGAAGTCTTTGCAGAGGACGCAGGATGCTTCTTCGGGCCCGTGATCGGCGGGGATGTACGATCCGGTGTCGAAATGCCTGACCGTCTGGGGGATGAGTCTGTCATCGGTCTCGAACCAGGTCTCTGCCGGAATGAGGAGCTGCGCCTGATCGACTCGTTCCGCGCCTGGATGGATCCAGGGATGAAAGCCGAAACCGAAGGGGGCGGTCTCGTGCCCGATGTTTCGCGCGAGAGCCAGGACCCGGAGCTCGCCTCTGCCCTCGCATTCATTCGCACCGTCGCCCTCGTCTTCACTCTCGACAAGGGTGTAGGTCACCTCAAGGGACAACTCAAAGGGATACCCCGGCGGGCCGGAGATGTCTGTGTCGAGCCGTACCGAGGCATCATTGCGGTGACTCACCTTCCAGTCGGTCTCAGCCACAAGACCATGCAGGGACGTTCCGCGTGAGACCTCGGTGATGGGCAGCTGGTGGGAGCTGCCGTTGAAGTCATAGCGTCCATCGGCGATACGGTTCGGCCACGGTGCCAGCACGGCGCCGTCGAAGGCGGACATCTGGACGACGACAGGACGATCCCCGACGGTGTAGTCGAGCAGAGCTGCTCCGTCTGTGGAGACGACGGCGCTGTCGTCGCCCAGGGCGAGCTCGATGAGATCGGTCATGCGACTCCTGAGCAGGTGGTGAGCGGATATTCCGGTGTCCCAGAATTCTACGCGAGATCTGGGATCTCTCCCATGCAGATGTTAGCATTATGATCGAAAATGATCAGTTTTGGGAGGTCTGATGGGTCAGTGCAGCTTTTCTCATTTCCACCGACGAGCCGCCGAACTCGTGGGTGTCCGTTGAGCACACAGGTTCGTCGGAGCACGCTTGCCGACGGCAGAGACATCTTGTTCTTCCAGGACGCAGATTCGACGGCGGCACCACCTGCCGAGGACCATCGACCGGCAGAACCACGTCCTACCGGCGGACAGCTGCGTTTCGACCTGCTCACTGGCGAGTGGGTGGCCGTGGCCACACATCGACAGTCACGAACGCATCTTCCCGTGGCCGCCGAATGTCCCCTCTGCCCCTCGGCACCCGGACGACCCACCGAGATCCCTGTCGCCGACTACGATGTCGTCGTCTTCGAGAATCGGTTCCCTTCGCTGGGGCCATCACTCGGAGCGGTGCCTGCCGATCCACGGCAGAAATTCGCCGAGGCGGCCTCCGAACCCGCACTGACCGCCCCTGCCCACGGACGCTGTGAGGTCGTCGTCTTCTCGTCCGAGCACAACGGATCGTTCGCCGACCTCGACCCGGCACGTGCCCGCACGGTCATCGACGCCTGGGCGAACCGGAGCAGCGAGCTCGCCGCACAAGAGGGGATCGAGCAGGTCTTCGTGTTCGAAAATCGGGGCGAGGAGATCGGTGTGACGATGAATCACCCGCACGGCCAGATCTATGCCTATCCGTTCGTCACCCCGCACACCGTCATCACCTCGGCTCGAGCGGTGCAGCACAAGCGTGAGACGGGCAGGCCGCTGCTGGGCGACGTCCTCGACTTCGAACGCGGCTCGGGGGAGCGGATGGTCCTTGAGTCGGCATACTTCTCTGCCTTCGTGCCCTTTGCAGCTCGGTGGCCCGTCGAAGTCCACATCGTCCCGCACCGGCAGGTGCTGGGACTCGACGAACTAGGTGATGCCGAACGCGACGACCTCGCTGGCATCTACCCCGAGGTGCTGCGAAGGATCGACAATCTGTATTCGACTCCCACCCCATACATCGCAGCTTGGCATCAGGCGCCGGTCAACTGTGCGGACCGCTCGGCAGAATGGATGCATCTCGAGATCACCAGCCCCAGACGTGCCGAGAACAAGCTGAAATTCCTCGCTGGATCCGAAGCGGCCATGGGAGCCTTCGTCGGTGACGTCTCCGCCGAAGAGACCGCGGCACGGCTGCGTGCGGTGTCGACCGCGCTCGAAGACGGTCCCAGATGAGCGCGGCCACCGCTCCGACGGATCCCAGCCTGCGCCGCGAGTTCGAGGCGGTGTTCGGCTATCCGCCGAACGACTGCTTCCGGGCTCCCGGGCGCGTGAATCTCATCGGAGAACACACCGACTACAACAACGGGTTCGTCCTTCCCATCGCCATTGACAGGGCCGTTCACGTGGCCATCGGCCGGCGTCCTCAGTGCCGTTCGGAGGATCATGGACACGGAACTGCGGCACCGCCTCGGCGCGAGGAGAGCATTCGGATCGTCTCCGACCATCGAGACGAGTCGGGGGAGAGGCTCGCAGGCCAGTTCACGGCCGAAGAACTCCTCCCCGGAGCTCTGCCGAGCTGGCTCAGCCATCCGGCGGGTGTCGTCGATGAGATCGCCAAGACGACGGGCACGATCGTCGGCGGCATCGACCTCTACATCGAATCGAGTGTCCCCGTAGGAGCCGGTCTGTCTTCCTCCCATGCCCTCGAGGTGGCGGTTCTCATCGCCCTCGACGAGATCTGCGGGATCGGACTCGACGACCGAGAGAAGGCACTGCTCACCCAGCGCGCCGAGAACGACTTCGTCGGGGCTCCAACCGGAATCGTCGATCAGGCGGCCTCGATCATGACCGAGGCTGGGCATGCACTCTTCCTCGACTGTCGGGACCTTCGGACTCGACAGATCCCCTTCGACCTCGAAGCCGAAGGGCTGCGGCTGCTTGTCATTGATACCCGCGTGTCCCACTCTCACAGTGAGAGCGGATACGGCGACCGGCGCCGCACCTGTGAGGAGGCCGCCAGGATCCTCGGAGCTGCGAGTCTGCGCGAACTCGATGAGAGCGTGGACCTTGGCCCACTCAACGAGGAGCAGAAGAAGCGGGTGCGGCACGTCTTGACTGAGAACGCCCGGGTCCGAGCCACGGTCGACCTCTTAGAGGGCGGCGGCGAGAGCCACGGCATTCGCGGAATCGGAAACCTTCTGCTTGCCTCACACGATTCCCTCGCCCACGACTATGAGGTCTCGTGCACCGAACTCGACACCGCTGTCGCGGCAGCGATGTCGGCCGGTGCGATCGGAGCGCGGATGACCGGCGGCGGCTTCGGGGGTTCGGCGATCGCACTCGTCGACACGGCGAATGTCGACCAGGTTGGCGAGGCCGTCCGCGCGACGTTCGCCGACCACGGATTCCGCAGGCCCGATATCTTCGCAGTCAGTCCGGGAAAGGGTGCGGGCAGAATCGCCTGACCTGGCAGGACAATCGGCCGACGAGGCAGTGGAAACGCATGGCCGGACTAGGCGCGGGTCTCGCCGGTCTCGGCCACCTCGGTCGACTCATCGGCGATGATGCGAATCGGACGCAGCCTGGCCCAGGCGATGAAGAAGACCGCAGCGAGGATGAGGCCGATTCCCGTCCAGAGGTTGGCATCGATTCCGCCGGTCCGCTCCGCCTCGTCGGGGGTGTAGTCGACCACACCTGCGATGGCGAGGATGACTCCGAAGATCCCCAGCAGCACGCCGATGAAATTTCGGATGTCGAAGGCACCTGCGGTCTTGGTCAGTTCGTTGGCTTTGCTCATTGTTCTCACTTGCTCCTTCAGCCGAAGACCACGTTGAGGATGATGACGAGGACCAGCGCGACTCCCGCAACGGGTACCGGGCGTTTCCAGATCGGGGGCTTCGGTTCACTGAGATCTTCGAAGTCGGTCTTCGGCGTCTCCGAATAGACGAGCCCTCGCAGTTCATGGGCAGGCTTCGGTGTGGTCCTGAAGGTGACGATCACCGAGAGGAGGATATCGACGACGAACGCCGTGCTGGCGGCAAGGAACGCTGCGCCCTGACCGGGCAGGTCGAACACGCCGGTCTCGCTGAGGACGAATACCGCGACGGCCGAGAGGGTGCCCCCGACCAGTCCGACCCAGCCGGCAGTCGGGCTCATGCGCTTCCAGAACATACCGAGGATGAAGGTGGCGAACAGCGGTGCGTTGAAGAAGCCGAACAGAGTCTGCAGGTAGTCCATGAGGTTGGCGAAGTTGCCGGCGATGAGAGCGGTGAAGATCGCGACGATGCAGGCGCCGACCGTGGCGTAGCGGCCGACCTTGAGGTAGTAGGCGTCGTCGCGGTCCTTGACCACGTACTGCTGCCACAGGTCATAGCTGAAGACGGTGTTGAACGCGGAGATGTTGGCGGCCATGCCGGCCATGAACGCGGCGAGCAGGCCGGCGATGGCGACGCCGAGCAGACCGTTGGGCAGAACCTCGCGCATGAGCAGCAGGAGCGCATCGTTGTAGGTCACTCCGGTCTGGGACTGGGCGGTCGCCTCGTCCACACTGGACGCGATCTGCTTGAACTTCGTCATCTGGGTCACGAGGACCGCCGAGATCATTCCGGGAATGATGACGATGAACGGAATGAGCATCTTCGGGAAGGCGCCGAGGATCGGAGTCAGTCGTGCGGCATTGATGCTCTTCGAAGCCATGGCACGTTGGACCTCGACGAAGTTCGTCGTCCAGTAGCCGAAGGAGAGCACAAAGCCGAGCCCGAACACGATCCCGACCACCGAGAGCACCGGGTTGGAGAACCCGGAGAGCTGCTCTCCCGGCCAGCTGCTCAGCTGTTCGGCCCCGAGCATGCCGTCATTGCTGACCTTCGCCACAAGACCGTCCCAACCGCCCACGCGATTGAGGCCGATGATCGTCAGCGGCAGCAGAGCCGCGACGATGACGAAGAATTGAAGCACCTCATTGTAGATGGCAGCGGTCAGCCCGCCGAGCGTGATGTATGACAAGACGATGGCGGCAGCGACGACCAGGGCGATCCACAGCGGCCAACCGAGGAGACGATTGACGATCGTGCCGAGGAGGAACAGGTTGACGCCGGCGATGAGGATCTGAGCGACGGCGAAGGACAGCGCGTTGACGAGGTGGGCGCCGGTGCCGAAGCGTCTGCGCATGAACTCGGGAACGGACCGGACCTTCGAGCCGTAGTAGAAGGGCATCATGACCACACCGAGGAAGAGCATCGCCGGGACCGCGCCGATCCAGAAGTAGTGCATCGTCGGCATGCCGTACTGGGCGCCGGTGGCCGACATCCCCATGATCTCGACGGCACCGAGGTTCGCCGAGACGAAGGCCAAGGCCGTCACCCATGCCGGAAGGCTGCGCCCGGAGAGAAGGAACTCGATGCTCGAGGAGATGCCGCGCTTGGCGAACCAGCCGATTCCGAGGACGAATACGAAGTAGATCGCGATCAGCAGATAGTCGATCCACTGAGCGTCCAGGCGGATGTCTTCCAAGGTTCCTCCAACGTCTTCGGTGAATGGCTCCTTGTGATCAAAGCCACCTCAAACGGATACTCTAGAGGACGGATCGACCGATCTCCAGTGATCGAACATGAAAAGTTTTGATTGTTTATGATCGCTCGCCTGTGAGCGGGGATTCTCCCCCTGCCCCCGGCGTGTCGGAGATACCCGCGACCTCGCCTCCGCGTCTGCGCTCACGCTCCGTTGCCTGGACCCGCGAGAGGAGAACCTGTGCGACCGCGACGACGAGGAGGACGGCACCGTTGACGACGGCCTGCCAGTTCGAATTCGTCAGCCCGAGGCGGTTGATGAGATTGGCGACTACCTGCAGCAGCGTGACGCCGACCAGCGAACCGACGACCGTGCCGGCCCCGCCGGTGAGCAGGGTCCCGCCCAGGACGACCGCGGCGATGGCGGTGAGTTCAAGGCCCACTCCCAGAGTCGTGACACCGGAGGCCGTGTATGAGGCCGTCAAGGCGCCGGCCAGACCTGCCATCGTGCCGCTGACCGCATAGACGATGAGTGTCGAGCGCAGCACGGGCAGACCCATCAGCGAAGCGGCATCCGGTTGGCCTCCGATCGCCAGGAGGGTGGAGCCATAGGAGGTCCGATGCAGGACGAGGACGCCGATGGCGAAGAGGACCATGACGATCCAGACCGGATAGCCCAATCCCAGAAACGAGCCGCGGCTGAGCTGGAGGAACGCCGCCTCGGCGGGCACCTTGTACGTTTCAGAGCCCTCCTGGGTCAGCGCCAGCAGCAGACCCCGGGCGAAAAGGAGTCCGGCCAGGGTGACGATGAATGCCGGGATCGACGTGCCGGCGATGATTGCCCCTTGGATGAGCCCGATCAGTGTGCACACGATGAGAGGCAGGAGCACCGCGGCAAGGAAGCCGTACTGCGAGGCCCACGCCGCAAGCACGCCGCCGAGGGCGAAGACCGATCCGACGGACAGATCGATTCCGCCGGTGAAGATGACGAAGGTCAGCCCCAGGGCCGGGGGAGCGAGGAATGCGGACTGCAGGGCGATCTGAGACAGATTCCCCGCCGAGGCGAAGGACGGAAACGCGATCGACGTGATCACCACGAGTCCGAGCAGAATGGCCAGGGCGCCGTTGCGCTGGGTCAGTCTGGCCAGCATCTCGATGCGTGAGCGAGCCGTCTGGTTGGCAGAGACCACATCGATGGGATCCTGGTTCGTCATGTTCTCCTCCTCCCGACTTGGAGCGCGACCGCGACGACGATCACCACGGCCTGGACCATCTGCGAGATCGAGTCCGCAACATTGTGGGAGACCAAGGTGGAGACGATGAGCTGCATGAGCAGTGCGCCTCCGACGGTGCCGAGGACTCTGACGCGGCCGCCGCCCAGCGACGTTCCGCCGATGACGACGGCTGCGATGGCGGAGAGCTCCATGAGCAGACCTAGGGTGCGCGGGTCGCTGGCCTGTGACCGGGCGGCGACGAGAATCCCGGCGAAGGCCGCGAGCAGGCCGGAGAGGACATAGACGGTGACGAGCACCGACTTGATCCGAATGCCGGCAAGCTCAGCTGCACGTTTGTTGCCGCCGATCGCCTCGATCATGACTCCGAACGAGGTCCGGCGCATGAGGAAGCCGACCAGGATGACGAACACGATCGCACTGAGCACCGAATAGGGCACGCCCAACATGGAACCGGTGCCCAGGACCGCGAGGCCGGGATCGGAGAGATTCTTGATCTCACCGCCGATGACATTGGCCAAACCCCGTCCGCCGATGAGGACGGCGAGGGTGGCGACGATCGGTTGGAGCCCGAAATGGGAGACGAGGAGGCCGATCATCAGCCCGCTGAGCCCACCGGCGACGATGCCCACGATGATCGCCGGCATCGTCCCATACCCGATGTAGAGCGGCATGACCGCGGCCGACAGGGCCATGACGCTGCCGACGGAGAGATCGATGCCCTTCGTGCCGATGACCATCGCCATCCCGAGAGCGACGATGAGCACCGGCGCGGTCTGGATCAGCTGCAGGCGCAGGTTGGACACGGTGAGGAAGTGCGGGGTGATGATGACGTTGACGACGACGAGCAGGGCAAGAGCGAGGTAGACACCGTAGGCGGCGATCCACGTGCGCACCGAGGTTGAGCGTCTCACCGGCGCCGAGGTGGTGGCTGCGGCTCCGGTCATTCCCGACCTCCCGAGACCAGAGACTGCAGGAGGCGCGTGTTGTCGACCTCATCGCCGGTGAGGATCTCGCTGATCTCACCGTCACGCAGCACGATGACGGATTCGGATCCGGCCACGAGTTCCTCGGTCTCCGAGGAGATGAGGACGACGGCCATCCCCCGATCAGCGAGTTCGTCGATGAGTGCCTGGACCTCCTGCTTGGCTCCGACATCTATTCCGCGGGTGGGTTCATCGAGGAGGAAGACCGACGGCTGGGTGGCCAGCCATCTGGCGATGAGGACCTTCTGCTGGTTGCCTCCCGAGAGTTCCGAAATGAGCTGTCTGGGCGAAGCCACCTTGATTCCCAGACGATCGATGTAGGTGTCGACGAGTTCGTCGATCTTCTTTCGCGACAGCACTCCGGCAGTGGCCACACGGGACAGGATGCCCAGGACGATGTTGTCGCGGACGGAGAGCTCAGGCACGATGCCTTCGGATTTGCGGTCTTCGGAGAGCAGAGCGATGCCGGCCTTCAGTGCCGCAGGCACCGATTGTCGTCGAATGGGTGCACCGTTGACGGCGACCGAACCGGCGCTCGTGTCGAGGGCACCGTAGATCGCCTTGACGGTTTCGCTGCGTCCTGATCCCAGCAGTCCGGCCAGGCCGATGATCTCACCGGCCCGAACCTCGACATCGACGTCGTGCAGATGTCCCGGAGCATTCAGTCCGATTGCCTCGAGCACCACTTCGGCGGTGGGGGAAGAGTCTGCAGCGGAGGGAGAATCCTCAGCGAACGATGTCATGCCGTGCTCGGCGATGTCGCGGCCCAGCATGGCCGAGATGAGGGATCGGCGATCAAGGTCAGCCATCGCACCGGTGTGGACGACCTCACCATCGCGGAGGATCGTGACCTCGTCGCAGAGATCCCACAGCTCGTCGAGACGGTGGGAGACGAAGACGATCCCAGCACCCTGATCCCGGAGCCGACGTGCGACTCCGAAGAGGACGTCGACCTCGCGCCGTTCGAGTGAGGAGGTCGGCTCGTCCATGATGATGACCTTCGCCTCGGTGGTCACGGCCCGCGCCAGCGCGATCATCTGCTGGACCCCCAACCCCAGCGCACCTAGCTCGGCGGTCACGTCGACGTCGATTCCCAGGTCGGCCACCACCTCGGCGGCACGAGAATTCAGCTCCTTGAGGTTGATGAGTCCCAGGCGCGTGCGAGGCTCACGTCCGAGGAAGATGTTGCGCGCGACCGAGAGGAGCGGGACGAGGTTGACCTCCTGGTAGACGGTCGAGATCCCCGCGTCCTGAGCCTGGGACGGATGGTTGAATGACACCGGGGTCCCGGCAAGTTCGATGCTGCCGGAATCCGCCTGATAGACCCCGGTCAGCGACTTGATCAGGGTCGACTTCCCAGCCCCGTTCTCACCCACAATCGTGTGGATGGTCCCGGGGCCGAGAGCGAAGTCGACATCGCGGAGCACATGCACGCCGGAGAAGGACTTATTCAGTCCACGCGCAGACAGCACAGGCTGGGTTGCCGATGCCGGCTGAGTCTCGGCCGAGGGGGATCCGGGCTCCGCCACGTCAGAATGCCTGTCCGACCTGCTGCTGTGCATTGTCGGAGGTGTATTCGCCGTCCTTGATGATGATGTCCTCAGGGATCTTCTCACCGTCGTAGAACTTCGTGAGGGTGTCGAACACCAGCGGACCGAACCGAGGGTTGGATTCGATGACCGCGTTGTACTTGCCGTCGACGATGGCCTCCACCGCATTCTTCGTGCCGTCGATGGACACGATCTTGACCTGCTCACCCGGTGTCTTGCCCGCTTCCTGGATCGCAGCCATCGCGCCCAGGCCCTCTTCGTCGTTGAAGGCGTAGACGGCGTCGATCTCGGGATTCGACTGGAGAAGCTGAGCCGTGACTTCCTGGCCCTCCGACCGTGAGGCGTTGGCCGTCTGCTCCGCGACGATCTCGATGTCGGGATACTCGGCCTTGACCTGGTCCTTGAAGCCCTTCTGCCGACCATCGGTGACGTTGTTGCCCGAGGGGCCGAGCAGAACCGCGACCTTGGCCTTTTCGTCTGTGGCCTTCGCCAGGGCGTCGGCGGCGCGCTCGCCCTGTTTGACGAAGTCCGAGCCGATGAACGTGAGGTAGTCATCGCAGGATTTGTTGGTCACCTTGCGGTCGATGGTGACCACAGGAACCTTCTTCTCCTTGGCCGCCTTGAGTGCAGAGTCCAGACCGTCGGAGTTGACCGGGGCGATGACCAGTGCCTTGATATCCTGGCTGAGCAGATTCTCGATATCGCTGATCTGCTTGGGCAGTTCATTGTTGGCATTGGTGACGACGAGATCTGATCCCGCCTCTTTGGCTGCGTCTTTGAGTGACTTCGTCTCTGCGGCTCTGAAGCTCGCAGAGTCCGGTTCTGATTGGGAGAAGCCGATCTTGGCCCCTTTGAGATCGATCGTGTCGACTCCGTAGTCGTCCATCGTGCAGGTGGGGCCTGAAGAACCTGCGCTGTCGGCTGCCTGGGCGGCCTCGCCGCTGCTCGTCGGATCGGACGTCGACCCTTCGTTCGTGCAGCCGGACAGCAGGAGAGCACCTGCTGCCGCGACTGCGGACACTCGGAATGCAGTGGCCTGGAGGACTGAACGCGGTGGTGCGGTTTTCATAGGTACCTCTTCTGTCCAGCACGGCGCCATCGCCGCGATTGATCAGAAGTTATCAGAATCACAACAAAACAATCAAGAAGTGACACCTGATCGTCATCAGATCGAGAGGTCGAGAGGCTCCGGCGAGCTGGGCGCGAGTCGCCGGTCAGCTCGCTGAGGTGCTGGTGACCTCGACATCGATGCCGGCGGTGCGCAGTGCATCCAGCTCGGCGCCGTCGCTGCCGGAATCCGTGATCAGCTGGTCGATCTCCTCCGTGGGGACCGTGAGCACCGAGGAGCGCAGGCCGACCTTCGTGTGGTCGACGAGCGCGGTGACCTTTCCGGCTCCGGCGGCCATGGCTCGGTCGGTGTCGGCCACAGGAAATGCGGGAGTGGAGAGGCCGAAGTCCGCGGCCAGCCCGTTGCCCGAGAGGAATACCGTGTCCGCTCTCAGGCCCAAAAGCGCTGAGACCGTGCCGCCGCCGACGAAGGCTCGGATCGAGTGCCGCAGGATTCCACCGACGACGATGACTTCGACGTCGGGGGAGGAGACCATCGCCTCGGCGACGAGGAGGGAATTGGTGACGATGCGGATGCCCGAGCGATCGCTGAGTTCCTTGGCAAGCAGCTCGGTCGTGGTGCCGGGGCCCAGGGCGACGACATCGCCGTTGCGCACATGTTTGGCTGCGGCCCGCGCAATCGCAGTCTTCTCCGCCAGTGCCTGCTCGAGCTTCTCTGCATACGTCGATTCGCGGGCACTGGAGAAGGCGACCGCGCCTCCGTGGGTACGGGTCAGGCGTCCTTCATCAGCGAGCTGATCGAGATCACGACGGACCGTCACCGCTGAGGTGCTCAGCAGATCCGAAAGGGCGGCGATGGAGACGGCGCCGTCTCGTTCGATCGTCTCGATGATCACGTTTCGTCTTTGGGCGGCGATCATGGGGTTGTCCTCAGCCTCTGATGAGGGCTTCGCTCAAGGTCCGGGCCGCTTCGATGATGGACTTCGCGTGCAGGCGTCCGGGTTGACGGGTCAGGCGGTCCACGGGGCCGGAGATCGACACAGCGGCCACGACGCGATTGCTGGGTCCGCGCACCGGGGCCGAGACGGAGGCGACTCCTCGTTCACGTTCGGCTATCGACTGGGCCCAGCCTCGGCGACGGACACCGGAGAGCATGGTGGCGGAGAAGCGGGCACCGCGCAGACCGGTATGCAGGCGGTCGGGTTCCTCCCAGGCCAAGAGCACCTGGGCGGCGGAACCCGCGCGCATACTCAGGGTGGCACCGATCGGCACCGAGTCGCGCAGGCCAACGGGGCGTTCGGCGGCGGCTACGCACAGGCGCAGGTCGCCCTGGCGGCGGAAGAGCTGGGCGGACTCGCCGGTCTGGTCGCGCAGCTGGCCGAGCACCGGTCCGGCCGCGGCGAGCAGGCGGTCCTCGCCAGCGGCTGAGGAGAGTTCGGCCAGGCGTGGGCCGAGGACGAAGCGACCCTGCAGATCACGCCCGACGATGCGATGGAATTCGAGCGCAACGGCCAGACGGTGGGCAGTGGGTCGGGCGAGTCCGGTCAGTGAGACCAGCTCGGCCAGTGACGCGGGTCCAGCCTCAAGGGCGGAGAGAACCATTGCGGCCTTGTCGATGACTCCGACGCCGCTACCATTGCTTGTCATAGACACTATTGTGCGCGTCTCAGTGGGCGAGATGCAAGTTCGAAATGCGATACGGGCGAGTAGGTTTCCTGTACGAACTCGTCGAGCGCACATCGCGCACTCGCCGAGTGGTCAGATCGAATGTCACCCACGCCCGAAAACGGGTCGTCACAGCAGTAAGCACGTACAGGCAATCCCTGTACCAGCGGGAGGAATCATGCCACGCACTTTGGCCGAGAAGGTCTGGGCCGATCACGTCGTATCCCTGGGCGAAGACGGTGCGCCCGACCTCATCTACATCGACCTCCACCTCGTCCACGAAGTCACCAGCCCGCAGGCATTCGACGGTCTCCGACTTGCCGGGCGCCCAGTGCGCCGCCCCGACCTGACGATCGCCACGGAGGATCACAACACTCCGACCTGGGACATCGACAAGCCCATCGCCGAGCCCACCTCTGCCACGCAGATCGAAACCCTGCGGCAGAACACGCAGGAATTCGGGATCCGGCTGCACAGCCTCGGCGATGCCGACCAGGGAATCGTCCACGTCGTGGGCCCACAGCTGGGCCTGACCCAGCCGGGCACCACCGTCGTCTGCGGTGACTCGCACACCTCCACTCACGGCGCCTTCGGTGCGCTGGCACTGGGTATCGGCACCTCAGAGGTTGAGCACGTGCTCGCCACTCAGACGCTGAGCCTCAAGGCGTTCAAGACGATGTCGATCACCGTCGACGGGGAACTGCCCGAAGGCTCGAGCGCCAAGGACATCATCCTCGCCATCATCGCGAAGATCGGCACCGGCGGCGGGCAGGGCTACGTGCTCGAATACCGCGGTTCGGCGATTCGCGCGCTGTCGATGGAAGCGCGGATGACCATCTGCAACATGTCGATCGAGGCCGGAGCCCGCGCCGGCATGGTCGCCCCGGACGAGACCACCTTCGACTACGTCAAGGGCCGTCCGCACGCACCCGAGGGCGAAGACTGGGACGCCGCAGTCGAGTACTGGAAGACTCTGTACACCGACGAGGGCGCCACCTTCGACCATGAGGTCGTCCTCGAGGCCAAGGACATCGAGCCGTTCGTGACCTGGGGAACCAACCCGGGCCAGGGTCTGCCGCTGTCGGCCTCGGTGCCCTCACCCGATGACTTCGCCGACGAGAACGACAAGGCATCGGCCGCCAATGCTCTGGCCTACATGGGTCTGACGCCGGGCACCCCGCTGCGTGAGATCGAAGTCGACACCGTGTTCCTCGGTTCGTGTACGAACTCACGCATCGAAGACCTGCGTGCCGCCGCCGAGGTGGTTCGCGGTCGGAAGAAGGCCGAGAACGTCCGCTTCATGGTTGTTCCCGGATCGGCTAAGGTCCGTCTGCAGGCCGAGGACGAGGGCCTCGACGTGATCTTCAAGGACTTCGGAGGTGAGTGGCGCTTCGCTGGCTGCTCGATGTGCCTGGGCATGAACCCGGACCAGCTGGCCGACGGTGAACGCTGTGCCTCAACCTCGAACCGCAACTTCGAAGGCCGTCAGGGCAAGGGCGGGCGCACCCACCTGGTGTCCCCGCTCGTGGCAGCGGCCACCGCCGTGCGCGGGACGTTGTCCTCGCCCGGTGACGTCAAGGATCTCCCACGCGACGCCGAACCGGTGGCGTGGACGGACGATAAGCCCACCTTGACACTGACACCGACCCCCACCTCGGCGAACGCTTAAGGACTGACGACTGATGGAAGCTTTCAGCACACATACCGGCATCGGCGTCCCGCTGCGTCGCGCCAACATCGACACCGACCAGATCATCCCGGCGAAGTTCCTCAAGCGGGTCACCCGCACCGGGTTCGAGGACGCGCTGTTCTACCGGTGGCGGACGAACGACGATTTCGTCCTCAACGACCCTGACTTCTCGGCCGGCTCCGTCCTCGTGGCCGGACCTGATTTCGGCACTGGCTCATCGCGTGAACACGCCGTGTGGGCCCTGAAGGACTACGGTTTCCGCGTCGTCCTCTCCTCGCGCTTCGGAGACATCTTCCGCGGCAACTCCGGCAAAGAGGGCCTTTTGGCGGCTCAGCTGGAACAGGACGACATCGAATTGATCTGGAAGATCCTGGAGAACCACCCGGGCACCCCGATCACCGTGGACCTGAACGCGAAGACCGTGACCTGCGATTCGGTCACGGTGACGTTCCAGATCGATGACTACACGCGCTGGCGCCTCCTCGAAGGCCATGACGACATCAGCCTGACCTTGGCCAAGGAATCCGAGATCTCCGATTTCGAGTCCAAACGGGCGAGGTTCAAGCCGACGACTCTGCCCGCGAAGGTCTGAACCTTCCTCAGCGAAAGTCTGACGCTTTCTCAGTGAAGGTCTGAGCCCTTTCAGTGGAGGCTCGAATCGTCGAACGCGACGGTCTGAGAGCCGTGCCACAGGGGACCCACGCCGCGTCTGCGCTAGTCTTGGACGAGTCCGGACTAGTCTGGGCGACGTCCGGATCCTACCGGGTGCAAGTGTGACGCAGGGAGGAACATGCTCGAAGTTCGCGGCGGTAACCCGTTAGGTGGAACCGTCCAGGTCAGAGGTGCCAAGAACCTGGTTCCCAAGGCCATGGTCGCCTCATTGTTGGGAGAGACGCCCTCCGTGCTGCGCGGAGTGCCGCAGATCAGGGACGTTGAGATCGTCACCGGTCTGCTCGAGCTCCACGGGGTTCGGGTCACGCCCGGGGCCGATGGGCAGCTGTCCGATGGTGAACTTCACCTGGACCCCTCCGATATGGCACAGGGATCGATCGTCGACATCGATGCGCACGCCGGTTCCTCTCGGATCCCGATCCTCTTCTGCGGACCCCTCCTGCACAGCCTGGGCCAAGCCTTCATTCCGGATCTGGGCGGCTGCCACATCGGTGATCGTCCCATCAACTTCCACCTCGATGTGCTGCGGCAGTTCGGTGCCGAGGTCGACAAGACCTCCGGCGGCATCATGCTCACCACCCGAGGACGACTCCAGGGCACGAAGGTCGAACTGCCTTTCCCCTCTGTGGGTGCCACCGAGCAGGTTCTGCTGACCGCGGTCCGCGCCGAAGGCGTGACCGAGCTGCGCAATGCGGCCATCGAACCCGAGATCATGGATCTCATCGCCCTGCTGCAGAAGATGGGCGCCATCATCACCGTCGACACCGACCGTGTGGTGCGCATCGAGGGCGTGGAGACCCTGCGCGGCTTCATCCACCGCGCGCTGCCGGACCGCAATGAGACCGCCTCGTGGGCCTCTGCCGCGCTGGCCACCGGCGGAGACATCTTCGTCGAAGGTGCCTCTCAGCCCGAGCTCATCACCTTCCTCAACGTCTTCCGGCGCATCGGCGGCGAATTCGAGGTCGAGGAGACCGGGATCCGTTTCCGCCACCCCGGTGGCAAGCTCACGTCCTTCGCGCTGGAGACCGACGTGCACCCGGGCTTCATGACGGATTGGCAGCAGCCGCTCGTCGTTGCCATGACCCAGGCCGAGGGACTGTCGATCATCCACGAAACCGTGTACGAGAACCGCTTCGGCTTCACCCATGCGCTCGGTGAGATGGGTGCCCAGATCCAGCTGTACCGCGAATGCCTGGGCGGCACACCCTGCCGGTTCGGGCGTCGCAACTACCAGCATTCAGCCGTGGTCTCCGGGCCTACCGAACTCACCGGAACACGTATCGACGTGCCCGATCTGCGCGGTGGGTTCAGCCACCTCATCGCAGCCCTGGCAGCACGCGGCACCAGCCAGGTCCACGGCATCGAGCTCATCAACCGCGGATACGAGAACTTCCTCGACAAGCTTCTCGGTCTCGGGGCCGAGGTAGCCGCATGAGTGCGGTGACCGAGCCGGACTCGAATGATCACGACCTCGTCTCCTTCGATCCCGCCTCAGTGCGTGCGCAGAACCGGGCCGGCACCATCGCCGCCACCGCAGCCTTCGGGCTCATGCGCACGGCCACGAAGATGACGGTGACGGGGGCCGAACATCTGCCGCCGCCGGGCAAGGCCGCCATCATCGCCGCCTACCATGCGAACCACCTCGACCCGATCCTCGTGGGCCTGGCCCTCAAACGTCACGGTCGGATGCCGCATTTCCTGGCGAAGTCGTCTCTGTTCTCCGGCGTACTCGGAACGATCCTCAAGACGATCGGCCAGATCCCCGTGCTGCGAGCCTCAGGACAGGCTGGGGACTCGCTCGAATACGCCAAAGATGCTTTGGCCAACGGCCAGACCGTGGTCATCTACCCCGAGGGAACCTTGACCAAGGACCCGGACTTCTGGCCCCAGCACTTCAAATCCGGCACTGCCCGACTCGCCCTTGAAACCGGGGCGCCGATCATTCCCGTCGCCCACTGGGGACTCAACGGAATCTATCCGCGCGGATCTCGACTGCCGAGGTTCAAACCGCTGAGCCACAGCTGCATCGTCGGATTCGGGCCTTCCCTCGACTACGAGGACCTGTGGCCCCACCGCGAGGAGAAGAGGGCCAAGACGGTGCTCACCCACCGTCTGACGAACACCATCGCAGGGATGGTCGGCGAGCTTTCGAACCGTGAGCTGCCGGCGAGATTCCACAACAAGGAGGTCGGCGAATGAGCGTCGAGAAGACCGCAGTGCTGGGCGCCGGATCATGGGGGACAACCTATGCCGCTGTCGTCGCCGATGCTGGATTCCCCGTCACCCTCTGGGCTCGCCGGTCCGAGGTCGCCGAGGAGATCACCTCCTCGCACACCAACGAACGGTACCTGGGCGACCGGGTCCTGCCTGAGCTGCTGAGCGCGACCGCCGATGACATCGCCGCCGTCGCAGACGCCGAGGTCATCGTCCTCGCCGTTCCCGCGCAGACCCTGAGGGAGAACCTGAGCCGGTGGAAGCCGCACCTGCGCCCAGGAGTGAAGCTCGTGAGCCTGATGAAGGGCATCGAAGTCGACACGGGCAAACGCATGTCCGAGGTCATCGCCGAGGTCGCCGAGGTGGACTCCACCCAGATCGCGGTCGTCTCCGGCCCGAACCTGGCCCGTGAGATCGCCGATCGTCAGCCCACAGCCACTGTCGTGGCCTCGGAGAGCATCGAGACCGCCGAGGTGGTCGCTGAGATCAGCGCGAACGGCTACTTCCGGCCCTATACCAACACCGACGTCGTCGGCGTCGAGATGGGCGGTGCCGTGAAGAACGTCATCGCCCTGGCAGTCGGCATCGCCGACGGTCAGAAGCTCGGCGACAACTCGAAAGCCTCGATCATCACCCGCGGCCTGGCCGAGACCTCTCGTCTGGCCGCTGCCATGGGTGCCCAGCCGCACACCCTCTCGGGTCTGGCCGGACTCGGCGACCTCGTCGCCACATGTGCCTCGCCGCTGTCGCGGAACCGGACATTCGGGCGCCACCTCGGCGAGGGCATGAGCTTGGACGATGTCATCGCTCACACCTCGCAGACCGCTGAGGGAGTGAAATCGGCGCCCGCCATCCTCGCTCTGGGACGCAGGTACTCAGTCGACCTGCCGATCACCGAAGCCGTGTGTGCGGTCCTCGGAGGACAGCTGAGGGTTGACGAACTCGCTGGTTTGCTGTTGTCTCGGAAGCGTAAGCACGAGGGACCACCCGCCTGAGCACCTCAGGCCGTCCGGCACCACATCGCACGACCACGACATCGTACGACCACTACACCGCACGACAAGGAGCAGACATGAGCGTCAACTCACCGTTCTACAACCTTTCCGAAGTTCCGACCTTCACTCTCACCAGCACGGACATCGAGAACGGGGGCGAACTGAGCGGACCTCAGCTCTCGGGCGCGATGGGCGTCGACGGCGGCCAGGACGTCTCCCCGCAGCTGTCTTGGTCGGGATTCCCCGAAGAGACCAAGGCCTTCGCCGTGACCTGCTACGACCCGGACGCACCCACCGGCTCCGGTTTCTGGCACTGGGTCGTGACCGATCTCGACGCGTCGACAACCAGCCTGCCCGCCAACGCCGGCGATCCCTCGGCGGACCTTCTGCCTGCTGGAACAGTGACCCTGCGCAACGATGCGGGCGAACCTCGCTTCGTCGGTGCCGCCCCACCACAGGGTCACGGACCGCACCGTTACTTCTTCATCGTCACAGCACTGGCGCAGCCGCTTGGCCTCGACGAATCTGCCTCGCCGGCCTTCGCCGGGTTCAACATGTTCTTCAAAGGCATCGCTCGTGCATCCCTGGAATGCACGTTCGAGCTCAAGTGAGCTAGAGTTTTCCAGTCCGTACAAACGGTCACGCGCGCTAACGACCAAGGATTTCTATGCCTGAATCTGATCACCGGCCACTCGTCGCAGTCCTCTTCGGCGGACGATCGAGCGAACACGCCGTCAGCTGCGTCACTGCTGCCGGGGTCATCCAGGCCATCGACACCGACGCCTACCGCGTTCTGCCGATCGGCATCACGAAGGCCGGTGTGTGGCGCATCGTCGAAGACTGGTCGACGATGGCCTTCGACCCGGCTGACATGCCAGAGGTCGTTGACAACGGAACCGAGGTCATCCCCCCGATCTCCGCTCAGGGCTCACCTCTGCTGCAGCGGGACGCCGAGGGGCAGTACACCGAACTCGGATCCGTCGACGTCTACTTCCCTCTCCTGCACGGCCGGTACGGGGAAGACGGAACCTTGCAAGGCCTGTTCGAGCTCAGCGACACGGCCTACGTCGGTTCCGGGGTCTTCGCTTCGGCGGCGAGCATGGACAAGCACTACACGAAGTCCCTCATGGCCCACGCCGGAATTCCGACGTGCCCCTGGGAGCTCGTGACCGAGACCATGTGGGAATCAGAGCAGGCCGACGCCGAGGCTCGTATCACCGGACTTGGTCTGCCCGTATTCGTCAAACCGGCACGGGCAGGATCGTCCATGGGAGTCAGCCGCGTCGAGTCCGCCGAGGGTCTGGATCAGGCGCTGCGCTCTGCCTTCGAGCATGACTCCAAGGTCATCGTCGAACCACAGGTCGTCGGCCGTGAGATCGAGTGCGCGGTGCTCGGCTCGGTTCATGACCGTGAGGTCCGTGTCTCGTTCCCCGGAGAGATCGAAGTCTCCGGCGAACACTCGTTCTATGACTTCGAGGCCAAATACCTCAATCTCGCCGATGCGCAGCTGACCTGCCCGGCACGCGTCGATGAGAAGACGACAGCCCGGATCCAAGAACTCTCGGCCCAGGTCTTCCGGCTCTTCGACTGCACAGGACTCTCACGAGTCGACACCTTCGTCACAGATGCCGGTGACGTCCTCATCAACGAGATCAACACGCTCCCGGGGTTCACCCCCACCTCGGCGTACCCGTTCATGTGGTCGAACTCCGGCATCGAATACCCGGAGCTCATCTCAGAGCTCATCACCATCGCCCTGGCCGACCACGCCCGCACCCACTGAGTCCCCGAGTCGCGCACCCATTCAGTCGCGCTGGATCTGGGGCTTCTGCCGTCCCTGAGCACACCTGCTCAGCTGTCGAGGTCTTGGGCTCCCACACACTTGGCCTCAGGCTTCACAGCAGTCAGCGCCGGCGAGATCGCTGCGAGTACATTGTTGCCCGATTCCGCCTTGCGGTTGACGAGGACCTCGACTGCCGGGGTACGACCGTAGCTGGTGAAGACCCAAGTGTCGTCCTCCTCGGAGGCCTTGGAGATCCAGTCGACGCTGCTCACGCTCACGCACTGATCGGTGGTCGGTCCGGGCGGGGTGACTCCGCAGCGGACCACTGCGATATTGGGATCTCCCCATGCCTTCGTGCCCTGGGAGGATGTCGTGCGTGATTTCGCGCCGGCGATCTCATCGGGCATACGCAGCATGATGTCGGCGCAGTCGGGATTCTGCGCGTCCTGAGCAGGCTCGACGACGACCGTGCGCTCACACCCTGCCAGGCTGACTCCGGCCACCACGGTGGCGATGGCGGCCAGGGCGATGGTGCGCGCCTTACGAGTCGAACGTTGAGGCGACGGGCGGAGGCGACGAGATCTCATACAACTACCGTATCTCCCGATAACCTTGAGCCATGACCCGACTGTCCGAACTTGGCGAATCACACGTGCTCGAACGCATCCTCTCTCACAATCGCAGCGGTTCGCAGGTGGTCATCGGACCCGGAGACGATGCCGCGGTGACCGCGGTGGACGGCAACCTGGTGTCGACCGCGGACATGCTCGTGGAGAACGAGGATTTCACTCGTGCCTGGCTCGACTGGGGCAGGCTCGGGATCAAAGCCGCAGCACAGAACCTCTCCGATGTGTGCGTCATGGGCGCCAGACCTCATGGGCTGCTGGTGTCACTGGCCGTGCCGAACTCGACCGAGATAGAGGACCTCGAAGCGCTCTTTGCCGGGATTGTCGCCGAGGCGGAGCGTGCCGGTGACGACCTGGGCTGCGAGATCCCGATCATCGGCGGAGACCTCTCATCCTCGGGCCTCATCGTCATCGCGATCACCGCTTTGGGCACCGTCGCCGATTGTGCGGCGATCACCCGCTCGGGTGCGCGGCCGGGCGATTCGATCTACCTGGCGGGGACCATCGGACGTGCCGCAGCCGGATTGGATCTCCTCTTCGCCGGCGTCGACGGGGATGCTGAAGTCGACGGGGATGCTGATCTCGATGAGAGCCTGACGTCACTCATCACCACCCAATTGGCTCCACAGCCGGACTATGCGGCCGTCCTGAACATGGGGGCAGCCTCGGCGATGGTCGATGTCTCCGATGGGCTGAGCACGGACGTGGGGCAGATCGCGTCGGCCTCGGGCGTCCACGCCCGCATCGACCGCTCCTCACTCCACGAGCTCATCGATGAGCTGCTGCCTGCAGCACGGCACCTGACGGGCGCCATCGAGGGTGCCCAGTCAGGCGAAGGGGCCGCGCAGGCTGCCGCAGAGGCTGAGGAGCTGGCGTTGGCCTGGGTGCTCAACGGGGGAGAGGACCATGGCTTCGTCGCGTCGTCGGCGCAGTTCGACACACCTCCGGTAGGCTGGCGGAGAATCGGAGAGATGAGAGTCGGCAGCGGGGTCAGTCTCGACGGCGCACCGGTGCCGACGAGCGGCTTCAGCCATTTCGGGAAGTGACATGAGCGGACCCAATCAAGCCATCGGCCTCAACGGGCGTCTGGCCGCCAGGTGGGCTCGGCGGGCCGTTGATCGTCTGCGCAAGGAACGCGTCGAAATCGACGAACTCAACGTCTTCCCTGTCCCCGACGGTGATACCGGCACGAACATGTACCACACCCTGCGCGCCGCCTACCTGGCCGTCGAAGAACTCACCGGACCCGTCACACTGCCCCAGGTCGTCGCGGCTCTCGCAGAGGGGGCAGGACGCGGTGCCCGCGGAAACTCCGGACTCATCCTCGCAGTCGCACTCAAAGGCGTCGCCGATGCCCTGGAGGGCGTGACCGTAGCGACGCCCGAAGCCATGGCCGCAGCCCTCGAACTCGCCTCCGCCAGGGCCCGGCAGTCCGTGGCCCGGCCCGTCGACGGCACCATGCTCACGGTCCTCGACGCCATGGCCACCGAGGCAGCAGAGAAGGCCGAGAATGGGGCGAATCTCATCGACCTCATCTCTGCGGTGCGCCTGCGCTCCCGCTCGGCACTGCGCGAGACCACCGGGCAGCTGCCAGTGCTTCGTGAAGCCGAGGTCGTCGATGCCGGTTCGACGGGGATCGTGGAGCTCTTCGATCTCCTCTACGCCACGGTCACCGGCCGGACACCGCAGGATTCGATGCTCGGCGAAGTCACCAGGTCACCGCGCATCGTCCATCAGGCCAGTGCCGATGAACTCGAGATCGTCGCCATCCTGGCCACCTATCCGGCATCCACCGATTCCGAAAAGACGAACACCCTCGCCGAGGTGCTCGATGACCTCGGCGGGACATCGATCGTCATCAATGGACCCAAGGTTCACGTCCATGTCGCCGACGAGGCCACCGCCGTGACCATTCTCGACCACCTCGCCGGCTACGGCATCGCCCGTCTGGACATGGAAGACCTGCGTCTGCACGAGGAGGAGGGCGAAACCCACCTGGTGGCCATCGTCTCGGGCACCGGGCTCCTCATGCACTGCGCGCTCAACGGGGCAAGTGCCCTGACGCCGGATTTCGGTGACGTGCGGGCCATGACCAGGGACATCATCGCCGAGGAAGACCGTGCGGTCATCGTCGTCCCCAGCTCGACGACCGTCCTGAAAGCACTGGGACAGGTCTCCGGTGGACAAGTGGTCCGCTCCCGCAATTTCGCCACTCTGCTCTCGGCACTCACGGTCCATGATCCCTTCGCCCCGTCCGCAGAGATCTTCGCCGATATGACCGAGGCTGCTGCCGGCACCCGTGTGGGCACCATCGTCTCGGCCGAACAGCTTGCCCTCAATCCGCCGACAGGTGCCCTGCCGGTCATCGACGACGTTCCGGGAGCGGGTTCGGAGCCTGGATCGATGCTCGACTCCAGCACGGTGGGCATGCGCAGGATCCCGCTCTCCCATCCCTCGCAGTTCTACCGGGTCTTCATCGACGGGAAGGTGAAGACTCAGAGCACCGAACTCACGACCCTGGTCGAGAAGCTCGCCGATCGCCTCCTGGGTGCCGGGGGAGAGCTCCTCACCGTCGTCCACGGTCCCGGGTGCGCACCCGATGTCCTCTCGCACCTGCGGGACTGGATCCGCAAATCACACTCTCAGGTGAGGTTCCAGGACATCGACTCGAGAGACCGGGCGACGCTCCTCATCATGGGAGTCGAATGAGCGCCCGCCTCGACGACTACTTCACCGCACGAGACCGCGGTGCACTCAAGAAGCGAGGGATCACCTCGGTGGCGGATCTCTTCCGCTTCTTCCCGCGCAGATTCCTCGTGCCCGGAGAGAAGACGCCTCTGGGCGGACTCCCGTTGGGGGAGACCGCGATCCTCCAGGCCGAGGTCATCTCCGTAGACACCCGGCGCATGCAGAAGCGCCGCGGCACCATCACCGATGTGATCGTCCACGACGGACAGCAGTCGATGAAGATCGCCTTCTTCAACCAGCGCTGGCTGGACAGCCAGCTGGTGCCCGGACTCACCGTCGTCTTCGCCGGGAAGGTCGAGGAATACCGCGGGCAGCTGACCCTGAACTCGCCCACCTGGCTCAATCGGGACGAACACGATGAGAAGTGGACCCCGGAGGACCTCAACTCACCGTTCCCCGTCTATTCACGAGTCAAGGGCATCGCTCAGACACGACTGTGGAAGGCCATCAAGGTTCTCCTCGACGTCGCGGACCCTGCCGAGTTCGAGGACCCCCTGCCGACCGCCATGCGAGAGAACCTTGACCTGCCCGACCTGCGCACCGCATTCAACGATATGCATCGGCCCAGGTCTGCAGCGGCGACGGAGAAGGCGAAACAGCGCTGGAAATGGGAAGAGGCGCTCGCCCTGCAGGCGGAGTTCGTCTCCCGTAAGGCCGATTACGAAAAGCTCGAGGCCACACCTCTGCTCAACGTCGGAGCCAGAAGCGAGCGGTTCGACAACAGTCTGCCCTTCTACCTCACCGCCTCTCAGCTGCGGGTCGGCGAGGAGATCGAGGCAGATATGGGCAGGCGTTCGGCGATGCATCGCCTCCTCCACGGCGACGTCGGCTCCGGCAAGACCGTCGTGGCATTGCGGGCCATGCTCACTGCCGTCGATTCGGGAGCCCAGGCCGCGATGCTCGCGCCCACAGAGGTGCTCGCCACTCAGCATTTCCGCTCCATTGAGAGCCTCCTTCGCGACCAGATGGCGCTGAGTCCTCTGCTCTCGGGCGATGATCAGGTGCGGGTGGCGCTGATGACGGGGTCGATGCCGGCCCGCGAACGAAAACAGCTGGCGCTCGATCTCGCCACCGGTCAGATCGACATCGTCGTCGGCACGCATGCGCTGATGTCGGATACGACGATGTTCGACAGACTGGGCCTCATCGTCGTTGACGAGCAGCATCGGTTCGGCGTCGAACAACGCGAGGCACTGCGGGCGAAAGCCGGGCTCAAGGTCCCGCACACGCTCGTGATGTCCGCGACGCCGATCCCGCGGACCGTCGCGATGACCGTCTTCGCCGATCTCGACGTCTCCACTCTCGACGAGATGCCCGCCGGCACCAAGGACATCACCACCCACGCTGTGTCACTGGGGGACCATCCGAATTGGCTGGGCAGGGTCCTCCAACTCATCGACGAGGCGGCCGAGGACGGCCGCGGCACATTCGTCGTCTTCCCGCGGATTGACCCCTCCGACATCGAAGATCCCGAAACGGGAGAAGTGGTCGGCAGCAGAGAGGGAATTGAGGACCTGCGGGACAAGCTCAAGAACTCCGATGAGCTCCGGGCTCGTTCGATCGAGCTTCTCCATGGGCGGATGTCACCGGTGGAGAAGGACCGGACGATGGCGGCATTCGTCTCCGGCGAGACTGACATCCTGGTCTCCACGACCGTCGTCGAGGTGGGAGTCGACGTGCCGCGGGCGACCATGATGGTCGTCTTCGAAGCGGAGCGATTCGGTGTCGCTCAGCTCCACCAGCTGCGCGGCCGCGTCGGACGAGACGGCAGCGCAGCCATGTGCTTCCTGCTCACCCAGGCTTCCGAATCCGATGAGAGCTTCGAGCGCCTGAGTGAGGTCGCCGGCACCCTCGACGGCTTCGCCCTGGCCGAGTACGATCTCGGCACCCGGGGAGAAGGCGATGTGCTCGGAGCCTCGCAGTGGGGAGGATCGTCGCTGAAGCACCTGTCCATTCTGCGCGATGCGCCGATCGTCGAAGAGGCGAGAACCATTGCGGAGAAGATCATCTCCGTCGACCCTGATCTGAGTTCACTGCCGGCCCTGCGTACCTTCATCAAGAGAGTCCTGCCCGCCGAGTCAGCCCACTTCATCGAGGCGAACTGATGTCGGACCACCCCGCTGAGGAGGAAGCGCAATGAGAATCATCGCCGGTGCGTTCAAAGGATCCAAGCTCGTCGCACCGGGTGGGTCCAATACCCGCCCGACCTCAGACCGGGTCAAGGAATCCCTGTTCTCCATGCTCGACGGCTACGGGGTCCTTCAAGCCGCGAATGTCCTCGACCTCTTCGCCGGCTCCGGCGGACTGGGGTTCGAAGCAATGTCCAGGGGTGCGGCGGAAGTCGATTTCGTCGATTCGGCCATCGCTTCGGCTCGAGCAGTCCAATCGAATGCCCAGAAGCTCGGAATCGCTCACTCGACTCGGATCCATTCCTCGGATGTTGTCTCCTTCCTCAGCTCCCAGCGTGTTCTGGGACTGCACGCGTCGGTGCACAGACGACCCGAAGGACACGCAGGAGGAGCAGACTCCGAAGGACACGCAGGAGGATCAGACTCCGAAGGTCACGCAGGAGGAGCGGAGCACGCAGGGGGAGCACAGCTTGTCAGCGGCCTTGACGAGGTTCAGGACGGTCAGGTGTTGGAGGCCCGCAGCGATCGCGATGAGGGCCGCATCTTCGACCTTGTGTTCATGGATCCGCCCTACCCGCTGGGGGAGGACGCCGTAACCCAGATCCTGCGTCGACTCGTTGGGCTCCTCGACATGGAATCCATCGTTGTGGTCGAGCGGGCATCACGAGCGCCCGAACCGACGATGCCGGCCGCCCTTGAGGTCTTCCGTTCGAAGACCTTCGGTGAGACCGCACTGTACTTCGTCCAGCTCACGGCCGAATCGGAAGAGGCGGCCGATGTCGCCAGCGGAGTAGGTGCAACGGCAGCAGACGAGTCGGCATGAGCTCTCACCGTCCCTGGTACCGTACGCCCTGGGTGTTCGCAGCCTGCGGGGTGGGTCTGCTGCTCCTCTGGTTGGCACTCAGGTGGCTGACGAGTCAGTCGGACACTGATGCAGGTGCAGGCAGGTCCGACGCGGGCACGAATGCAGCGGACCCAGTGAGGCGCTCCGATGTGTTCTGGGCCGGGCCTTCGGACATCCTGTTCTGGGTGGCGATGGTGCTCATCGCCTGTGCCGTCGTCGTGAGGATCTGGTGGCTCGTGCGCCGCTTCCGCAGCTGAGTTACTGCACGCTGGAGAGGAAAGTACGCGTGCGCTCATGCTGCGGATTGTTGAAGATCTGATCAGGCGGACCCTCTTCGAGGACCTGGCCGCCGTCGAACATCATCACCCGGTGTGAGACCTCTCGGGCGAACTGCATCTCGTGGGTGACCAGGAGCATCGTGATGTCTGTCGTCTCTGCGATATCGCGGAGGACTCCGAGGACATCTCCCACGAGCTCGGGGTCGAGTGCGGATGTCACCTCGTCGAGGAGGAGGATCTCCGGACTCATCGCCAGTGCCCGTGCGATAGCCACACGCTGCTGCTGACCGCCCGAAAGGCGAGTGGGATGCTCATCGGCCTTGTCTGCGAGTCCGACCTTGTCCAGCAGCGACTTCGCCTCTGCTACGGCATCGGCCTTGGACCTGCCCAGCACATGGATGGGCGCCTCGATGATGTTCTCGAGCACCGTCATATTGGGGAAGAGGTTGAACTGCTGGAAGACCATTCCGATCCGCGTCGTCATGGCGCGGGTCGTCTTCGACGGCAGTTCGACTCGCTTGCCGTTCTTCTCTGTATGCGTCAGCGGCTCGCCGTCGACGAAGATGTAGCCGCCGGTCAGCTCCTCCAAGGTCATGACCAGACGGAGGATCGTCGTCTTCCCCGAACCGCTGGGCCCGATCAGCGTCACACGCTCCCCGGGCGCGACAGTGAAGTTGAGGTCCTTGAGGACGGTGGTCTTGCCGAAGGACTTCTCCACTTCTTTGAACTCGATCGCCGGTGTGGCCGAGCTCGTCGGGTCTGCCGTCGGAGTTGATGAGGTGCTCTCAGTAGGTGGCAAGGCGCTTGTCCAATCGTTGGATGAGCAGGGACGTCGGGTAGCTGGCGGCGAGGAAGATGATCCCGGCCAAGGTGAAGGCCTCCGTGTAGGCGAACGTGGAACCACCGAACTGCTTCGCCGAGGTGACGAGTTCGACGACCGAGATCGCGAACAGGAACGGGGTGTCCTTGAACATGGCCACGGCGTAGTTGCCCAATGAGGGGATCGTAGCGCGCAGAGCCTGCGGGAGCACGACAGCGGTGAATGTGCGCACCGGCGGCAGAGACAGAGCCGTTGCGGCCTCGTGCTGCCCAGGCGGCACGGAGTCGATGCCCGCACGGTAGCTTTCGGACATGTACGTCGAATAGTGGATGCCGATGACGATGCAGCCGACGGCAAGCGCCGGAATGCTGACCAGGCCCGGGATGTCCGAGAACGCGAAGTAGACGAACATCAGCTGCACGATCAGCGGTGTATTGCGGACGAAGGCGACGAGCAGTCTGACCAGCCAGTTGATCCAACGGGGCAGCGTGCGGATCGCAACGGCGATGAGGAGGCCCAAAATTGCGGCGATGACGGTGCCGACGACGGTGGCGATGAGTGTGTTGACGAACCCTTGGAGGAGGATCGGCAGCGCCTCGACCGCGAATTCCCAGTTCCAGGTCACAGGGCACCTCCGTATCCGACGTTCCCGGAACTCGGGCCGGGAACCGTCGTGGCACCGGCTTCGCGCTTCGATTCCGCACGAGCATCTCGACGGGCTTCACGTCGATCGGACCGGGAGTTCGGGCGTCTGCGTCCCAGCCGTTTGGTGGCTTGGCGTTCGAGAAGGTTCATGAGCTCCTGAATCAGCCAGGCGATGACGAAGTAGATGACGAGGCCGACGGTGAACGCGAAGACGGTGTCGCCTGTTGACTGCCGGAGTTGTTGGATCTTGTCCGTGAGGTCACTGAGCGTGATGAAGAAGACCACTGCCGTGCCCTTGAGGAGTTGGATGAGCAGGGTCGCCAGGGAGGGGATCATCAGGGCCCACGCCTGGGGGAAGATGACGCGGATCATGCGCCGTGCCGGCGAGAGGCTGAGCGCGATGGCCGCCTCCCACTGGCCGGGATTGACCGTTTTGATCGACGATCGGACAACCTCGGCAGAGTAGGCACCGTAGTTGAGTGATAGGGCACCGATACCGCACATCAGGGGATCGAGTTCGACTCCCAGGAGCGGAAAGACGTAGAAGAGCCAGAAGATCTGCACGAGCAGAGATGTGCCGCGGAAGAACTCGACGATGATCCTGGCAGGGATGCGCATCCAGCCGTGAGGAGAGGTCATCGCGAGTCCGAGGATGATCGCAATGATGATGGTGCCGATCGATCCGGCGATGGTGAGGATGAGCGTTGTCTGAATTCCCTCCCACAGCTGTGGGAGGGAATTCAGCAACGTTGTGACATTGTCAGTCATGATCGGGAATGACCAAGGACCGGATCAGGACTTGGCTGTGGGCAATTCGCCCTTGCACAGCTGGTCGGTCGTGATCTCGCCGTCAGGGCGCTCTTCCTTCGTGAAGCCGAAGTCGCCGACGATATCGAGGTACTTCTTCTCGTCGCCGACGATCTCGTCGAGCTTCTCATTCCACTTGTCCCGAAGTTCGGTGTCATCTGTGCGGAAGACCGTGGCGCCGGCACCGATCTGGGGAACTCCATCGATCTCCTGGACGAAGGATTCGCTGACTTCGACCCCGGCGTCCTTGTTGTTCTGCGCCATCCAGTTGAGCGAGATGCCGGTCAGGGCGAAGACATCGGCACGGCCCGTGGTCACAGCGTCCATACCGTCCTGGGGAGTGCCGACTTCCTGTGTCTTGAGGCCAAGGGACTTGGCGTAGTCGGACTCGACTGCTCCGGTCATCGTCGCGAGCTTGACACCCTTCTCCTTGACATCGTCGAGGTTCTTCATTCCATCCTGCTTGCCCTCCTTGGTCATCAGGGCGGTGGTGTACATGAACTCAGGATTGCCGAAGGCAGCCTGTTCGCACCGGTCGGGCAGGATCGACATTCCGGCGGAGATCGCGCCGAAGCGATCGGCGTTGAGACCAGGGATCAGTGAGCCGAATTCGGTGTTGACACCCTCGACGTCGTCGACGCCGAGTTCCTTGAAGACAGCCTTCGCCATTGCCACGGAAGCTCCTTGGAGTTCGCCGTCCTTCTCGAAGCTGTATGGTGCCTCACCAGCGAAGCCGACGGAGATCTTCCCGTCATCGATGGCCTTCTGGAGAGCGCTCTTATCGGAATCGCTTCCACCGCATGCCCCCAGTGTGAGCGTCAGGGCGATGATCGAGGTCGCGGCGGCAAGCCCCTTGATGGCTTTCATAGCTGTCCCTTTCATTGAACGTCGACACATCTTCGTGACATGCGTCTCAAGAACACTATTCAATACTTTCGTTGTCCGGATGTCACACTGTCAGACAACGTTATATGATCGTGATATGCCTTCACCCGCGACTTCGGAGCTCCCTGTCCTGCGCAAGGTCATCAGATCCTCGACGATCGACCTCATCGCCGACCAGATTCGCAACGCCATCTACAGCGGCTCCCTGGCACCGGGGCAATCCATCAACGAGGTGCGCACAGCCGAGCTCCTCGTCGTCTCCCGTCCCTCGTTGCGGGAGGCTCTGCAGCGACTCGTCAGCGAAGGGGTGATGACTCACGCGCCAGGCCGCGGTGTCTGGGTCAAGCGGATGACGTCCGACGACATCGATGACGTCTATGCGGTCCGAGAAGCCATCGAAGCACAGGCGGTGAAGATCGTCATCCGCTCGGGCAAGCCGATTGCCCGCATCCACCAGGCACTGGCCACACTCGAGCTCGCGATCGAGGAGAACACCGCCCGCGCCATCGGCGACGCCGACCTCGACTTCCATCACTCGATCGTCGCCTGCTCCGGGTCGGTCAGGCTCAGTGATCTGATGAAGGTCTCTATGGTCCACACTCGACTGCTCTCACTTTCCGACCCGCGTGGATATGAGGTCAGGTGCGACCTCATCGAGACACACAGAGAACTGAACGAGTCGATCGCAGCCGGGAACGAACCACGAGCCCTGGCGGTCGTGGGAAGGGTCATGGCCGGAGCCGCTGCCCGACTGCACAACCCGCTGACGGAACCCGAGGCTGTCATCGTCAGGGCCGACGATCAGGACAAGCTCGTCGACGACCAGTGGTCACAGCTGAGAGATACGATGAGGGCATGAAGGTTGTCTGCCCCGGTTCCTATGACCCGATCACCATGGGTCATCTCGATGTCATTGCCCGCAGCGCCCGTCTCTTCGACGAGGTGGTCGTTGCCGTCGTGCACAATCCCAAGAAGTCCGGACGTTTCGATCCCGAGGTCCGCACCGATCTCATCCGCCGCTCGCTGGAGGACGATGAGCGGACCCGAGAGGCGAGGAACGTCACCATCGAGACCGTCGCCGGGGGCCTGCTCGTCGACTACTGCGCCTCCATCGGAGCGCCTGCAGTGGTCAAGGGGCTGCGCTCGGGCACGGATTTCGCCTACGAACTGCCGATGGCGCTGATGAATAAGCATCTGAGCGAGCTGGAGACCATCTTCGTCCCCGGCAGCCCCGAGTATGAACACGTCTCGTCCTCGCTCATCAAGGAAGTTCACTCCGGCGGCGGGAACATCGAAGGTCTCGTTCCACGCGCAGTGCTGTCGGCGCTGAACGCCAGCCGCTGACGCATGCCGCTTCCCTCTTCCTCCTCTCGGGCGTGGTTCCTCGGCCTCATCTTCCACACCGTGGTCGCTCATGCCACCTACAACGGCGTGCGCGTCCTCATCTCCTACCGGACCCTTGAACTCGGCGGCAGCGGAGTCGTCCTCGGTCTCATGACCGCCTGCTATTCCCTCGTGCCGCTGCTCACGGCGCTCCTCGTCGGCCGACTCGTCGACCGCGGATACGCCACCGCTGTGCTGTGGACGGGAACGATCCTGTCGATCGTGCCCGTCGGACTCGCAGCGATGGCGCCCAACCTCGGCGTCCTCCTCATCGCCACGATGTGCCTGGGCCTGGGGCAGCTGCTGACCACCGTTGCCTCGCAGGCACTGATACCACAGAGCTTCCCTGCCTCGGCGCTGACCTCGAAGTTCGGCTACCTCACCCTCGGCGTCTCCATCGGGCAGACGATCGGTCTGCCCGTGGCAGGTGCCATCGCCGGCGCGACGGACGGTGCCCCGCAGATCGTCAATGCCCTGTGGTTCATGACGGGGATCTCCGCGCTGACGCTGGTTGCTGCGGTCATCGTCATGCTCCGCGGCCGGACACCCCACGTCTCCCGAGCCGAGGCGGCCAAAGGTGCCCGTACGCCCTGGTCCCTGCTCTCGATACGAGGGATGAAACCCGCGATCCTCGCCTCGATGACCACCCTGGCCGCCGTCGACCTGATGACTGCCTACCTGCCGCTCATCGGCCAGCAGAACGGACTGTCGGTGACGACAGTGACGTGGCTGCTCACCTTGCGCACCCTGGCCTCGGTGGTCTCGCGGCTGATCATCGGCATGCTCACACGCAGGTGGCGCAGCCTCTCGCTGCTGTGGACCGCCTCGGTGGCGGCGGGTGTCTGCATCATTCTCATCCCGGTGTTCACTCAGCCGTGGATGCTGGCGATCCTGCTGATCCTGGCCGGATTCTGCTTCGGACTCACCCAGCCGCTGACGATGACCTGGGTCTCGACCCTGTCGGACCCGGCTAACCGGGCAGCGGTGCTGTCGATCCGACTTGCCGGCAACCGTCTCAGTCAGGTGGCGATCCCCTCGGCGGCCTCCCTGCTCACCGTCGTCGCCGGATCCGGAATCGTGTTCACGATCTCCGGGGCACTGCTCTTGGCTGCCGGTGGGGTGACCTGGCGCAACCAGCACGAGAAATGGTGACCAGGAACACCTGCGCAGCCTCGCAGGCTCGATTGGTAATGACCGCCGATGATGACTAGAATGGTGAGTCGCGTGTGAACGCAGGAGTAAGCATCCTCAATCACGTAAAGGAGGAGTGAGCATGAAGAAGCAGTCTGAGTTCGTCTACGATCTCAGGTCGATGGGATTGCTTGGTCATCCTGGTGAATGGGAACGGGTGAACACCACCCTGTCTGCTCCAGCGGATCTCAAGATCGAAGTGATCGGGGTCGCAGAAGGTTCACCACTGACACTCGAGCTGATGTTCGAAAGCGTGTCGGAGGGAATCTACGTGTCGGGTACAGTCTCGGCCACGGCCCGCGGCGAAGATGTGAGGACTCTCGACGAAATCGAGTTGCCTATAGATGTCGACATCCAAGAGATGTACGTCTATGAGCAGGCCGATGGCGACGAGGATTCCTACCTCATCGACCGCGATCAGCTCGACCTCGAGCCCGCGATCAGAGACGCTGTCGTCATGGCTCTGCCCTTCAGTCCGTCAAAGGACAGGAGTGATGAGTTCAGCTTCACCCTCGGTGAGGACCTTGAGGTCGATGACAGCGAATCGGATTCGCCGTTCGCATCATTGAAGAATTTGTTGGATGAGAAGAAAGAGAGCTAGACGTGGCTGTTCCAAAGCGTAAATTGTCGCGCAGCAACACCCGCCACCGTCGTTCGCAGTGGAAGGCACAGGCTCCCAGCCTGGTCAAGACTGTGGAGAACGGTCGCGTTGTGTACTCGCGCCCTCACCAGGCCAAAGTTGTCGAAGACGCAGCCGGCACCCCGCTGTTCCTTGAATACAAGGGACGCAAGGTCGCTGACGTCTGACCTGTGGACACTGACACCACAGCAGAACTGCAGAAGAGTCTCGGGATCGATATTGATCCCGAGACTTTTCGTCTGGCCCTGACTCACCGCTCCTTCGCCTTCGAGGCCGGCGGCATACCCACGAACGAGCGACTCGAATTCCTCGGCGACTCCGTCCTGGGCCTCGTGGCGACCGAATCGCTGTACTACGACAACCCGGATCTGGCCGAAGGTTCACTGGCCAAGATGCGCTCCGCCGTCGTCAACACCAAAGCCTTGGCGTCGATCGCGCGCAGACACAAGATCGGCCCCCACATTCTTCTGGGCAAGGGCGAAGAGCTGACAGGCGGTCGCGACAAGGACTCGATCCTTGCCGACACCGTCGAGGCCCTCATCGGCGCGACCTTCGTTGCCCGCGGACGTGAAGAGGCCTTCGCCTTCGTCCACCGCCTCATTGATTCGATGCTCTCCGATGCGGTGAATCTGGGTGCCGGAATGGACTACAAGACGACTCTGCAGGAAGCAGCGGCCGATCTTGATCTGGGCGCCGTGAGCTACGAGATCGTCTCCTCGGGACCCGATCACGCCATGGTCTTCACCGCCACCGCCCTGCTGGGTGACAACGGCTGGGGCACCGGCGACGGCTCTTCGAAGAAGAACGCCGAGGCGGCAGCCGCGGAAGTCGCCGTCAAAGCCATCCGCACCATCTATCCGGACTACACGCGCTGAGGCATTCCTGATGCCCGAGCTTCCCGAGGTAGAGAGCGTGCGCCTCGGCGTCCACGAATGGACCGCCGGAACCACCATCACCGGCGCCGAGGTGATCGACCCCCGAATTCTCGGCACCACGTCCCAGCGTCGCATCAATGCTTCCGCAGCCGACGAGTTCGTCGCAGCGGTGACCGGGCGGCGAATCATCGGCGCCGAACGTCGTGGCAAGTTCATGTGGCTGACCCTGGGGGAGGACCTTGGAGCCGGCCCGGCTGCCGAGCCAGCTGCCCCTGAACTCAGCCTGCTCGTTCACCTCGGCATGAGCGGACAGCTGCGCGTGCACGACGGCGCTGACGAGGTCCACAAGCATACCCGGGCGATCCTCCGCCTCGAGCGGGGGAGTGAGAGCTTTCAGCTGCGTTTCATCGACCAACGGATCTTCGGCCATCTCGGCGTACAGCCCCTGGTGCACGCCTACGGTCGGCTCGTGCCCGCCTCGGCGAATCACATTGCCGCCGATCCGCTGGAACCGGCCTTCGAACCCGGCCTCGCTCTCGAGCAGCTTTCTCATAAGCGCACGGTGGTCAAATCAGCGCTGCTCGACCAGTCCCTGGTCAGCGGCATCGGCAACATCTATGCCGATGAAGCGCTCTTCAGGGCCTGTATCCACCCGCTGGCGATCCCCGCTCGCACTCGCAAGTCCCGCCTGGCCGCCGTCCTCGACTCTGCGGCGACGGTGATGAGTGATGCGCTGGCCGTGGGTGGGACCAGCTTCGACGCACTCTACGTCAACGTCAACGGGGAGTCCGGCTATTTCGACCGTGCCCTGCTCGTCTACGGGCGCGGCGGCCAGGAGTGCGTGCGCTGCGGCACCGAGATCGAGAAGATGACGATCGGCGGACGAGGCAGCCACTTCTGCCCGAACTGCCAGAAGCCGCCGCGGTACCGCTGAGGCCGCCGCCACGCACGGCAGATCTGTCCCTCGAGTGCTGCGTCACCGACCGGTGCCTTCTCGAGGTGAAACACGTGCTTGCCTCGGTGGAGTTCGCGACGTTCCACGACGGCTCGTCACCCGAGTGCCCCAGCAGATTCAGTCGGCGCTATCCGCCTTTCGGCAATCGCGGTGCCCAATCGCCGTGGCCCTCTGTGTCTCCCAAACCGGAAGCGACCTGGACGAGTCCGGCGATCGCGGCTGAGCGGCTGCCAGCCGGCCACGCCAGAAGCGTTGTGATGCGTGGTGCGTCTGTGACTGCCACGGCCGCATGCTCGGGCCATTGCCATGCACGACTGGATGCGGGGATGATGAGCAGAGCCTTCCCCAGGGCGACGAGCTGGGCGATCTGAGACTGTGTGTGCACCTCCGGCCCGGGCCCATCGGGATAGGTGCCGTCCAGGCGGGGCCATCTGGCCAACGGCACCGAGTGTTCCTTCTGCAATTCGGCGAAGGTGACCTCGTTGCGGCGTGCGAGAGGATGGATGGCGGGGAGGATCACGACCTGGTCTTCTGTGCAGAGGTCCACGGTGTCGAACCCGATGAGGTCATCGACAGGTCTGTGCATGATAGCCACGTCTGCGGCCCCTGAACGAAGCATCTCGGCCTGCTCGCCGACCTCGCACAGCTGCACCTCCATACACTCGGGGCCGTGTTCGTTCGTGACTGCTTCGAGCAGCCGCTGCAGCAATTCATGCGATGCACCAGCTTGAGTGGCGAGTATGAGTGACTGACGTGACGTTCCAGCACGCCTTGTCAGTTCTGCCGCGGCAGAGATCGCGTCGAGTGCCTTCCGAGCCTCTCCGAGCAGCACCGATCCTGCGTCGGTGAGTTTGACCCCGCGGCGGTTCCTCTCCAAGAGTTGGACGCCGAGGCGGCGCTCTAAGCGAGCGATGGCCCGCGACAACGGTGGTTGCGCCATGCCCAGACGTTCGGCAGCGCGTCGGAAGTGCAGTTCCTCTGCGATGGTGACGAAGTAGCGCAACTCGCGCGTCTCGAGGTCAAGCATGGATCAACCCTACTCGTCATATCTGTCAGGTATCACAGACCACCGAATCGATCTTGGACGACTCCGATCGCTGGAGGCGACGATAGGTTTCATGAAGAGTGATGCGATGAAGAAGACAGCGTTGGTGACGGGTGCGAACAAAGGCATCGGATTTGCGGTGGCAGAGGGTCTCGGCAAGCTCGGGTTCGCCGTCGCGGTAGGCGCACGGGACGATACTCGCCGTGCAGATGCTGTCAACCGTCTGCGCGCGTCGGGCGTGGACGCATTCGGCGTCGCTCTCGACGTCACCTCAGATCACAGCGCGGCGCAGGCGGCCGAAGCCATCGAGAAGACGGTTGGCCGCCTCGATGTCCTTGTCAACAACGCCGGCATCGGCGGAAGCTATCTCAATGGTGAGCAGGACCCGACCACCCTCGATCTGGACGTCCTGCGATCTGTCCTGGACACCAACGTATTCGGCGTGGTGCGGGTGACCAACGCCATGCTCCCGCTCCTGCGCCTGTCACCGTCGCCACGGATCGTCAACGCCTCGCGCAATATGGGGTCGTTGGCATTGCAGACCGGCCCCCAGCTCGCCGCCTATGCGCCGTCGAAGAGCATGCTCAACAGCATCACCGCCCAATACAGCCGCAGACTCGCCGACACCGATGTCATCGTCAACGCCTACTGCCCTGGCTACGTCGCGACCGACTTCACAGGCCATGCCTCGGATCGCACTGCAGAGCAGGGGGCCGCTGTCGCGATCAGGCTCGCGACTCTCCCTGACGACGGACCTCGTGGCGGCTTCTTCGATGACGACGGGGTCGTGCCGTGGTGATCCGTCCCAGCAGCTGCTGATCCAGGCGAAAGGCGGCCGGTGAGACTCTCATCGAGTCTCACCGGCCGCCCCTGGCGATCACCGATTACGCGCGGTCAGCGCCGCGACAAGGAGTTACCTGACCGTGTCACCGTGCTCGTGATCGGCATCGTTGAGATCAGACGACTCTGACGAACCTGACTCGGCGTCTTCATTGTCTGCTGCGATGACGTCTGCAGGCAGTTCGGACGTCTCGAGTCCGAAGACCTCGCCGTCGTACTCGTCGACCGCCGTCGCGACCGACTGCTCGAGGACATGGCTGGCCAGCTGCCCCTGGATGATGAGCGGATCCTTCGACAGGTCCTTCCACAACGCCACACAGAGCACCAGCATGACGATGACGAAGGGCAGCGCAGAGACGATCGTGACGTTCTTCAGCCCTTCGAGCGCCTCGGCGGGATCGGAACCTCCTGCCAGGAGCATCACCGCAGCCACAGCTCCGGTGGCCGTACCCCAGAAGATGACGAGGCCCTTGCCGGGCTCCTGCACGCCGTTGGCACTCAGTGTGCCCATGACAATGGACGCGGAGTCGGCACCAGTGACGAAGAAGATCGCGATGAGGATGACGGTGACGATCATCAGGACGATGGCGATGACGTTGGGCAGAGGCAGCGCACCGAGGAGATCGAACAGGATCGTGTCCATGTTGATGTCCGGTTCTCCGTCGACGATGTTCGCGAGGGCCTTGACCGTGCCTTCGCCGCGCTCTGCACGTTCCTGGATGCCGATGGCACCGCCGCCGAAGATGGCGAACCAGATGGTCGAAACGACCGAAGGGACGATGAGAACGCCGAGCACGAACTGACGCACGGTACGGCCGCGGGAGATGCGGGCGATGAAGAGGCCGACGAAGGGTGACCATGAGACCCACCAGGCCCAGTAGAAGACGGTCCACGAGGACAGCCAGGTGTTGACGTCCGGACCATTGGCTGCGGTTCGCGACGCCATCTGCGGCAGGTCCTGGATGAATGAACCGAGTGAGGACGGAATGACGTTGAGGATGAACAGGGTCGGCCCGCCGATGAACACGATGAGTGCGACGATGATCGCCAGGACCATGTTGATGTTCGACAGCCACTGGATGCCCTTCTCGACACCGGACACGGCCGAAGCGACGAAGGCAGCGGTGAGGATCGCGATGATGATGACGAGCACTGGCGAAGTGACATCGGACATGATGCCGGCCGATTCGATGCCGCCGCCGATCTGGATTGCGCCGAGACCCAGCGAGCAGGCCGAGCCGAAGAGGGTTGCGAGGATCGCGAGGATGTTGATGACCTTGCCGCCGAACCCGTTGACCGCACGTTCGCCGAAGATGGAGGTGAACATCGAAGAGAAGAGCTGGGACCGTCCGAGGCGGAACGAACCATATGCCACGCCAAGACCGACGATGGCGTACATCGCCCAGGGGTAGAGGGTCCAGTGGAAGAGCGTGGTGCCCATCGAGGTGCCCATCGCCTCGGGACTCGAGCCGTCGACGGTCGCAGGTGGGGGAGACATGTAGAAGAACAGGGGCTCGCCGACGGCGGAGAAGACCAGGCCGATTCCCATGCCGGTGGCAAACATCATGGAGATCCACGAGGCGGTCTTGAACTCGGGCTTCTCATCGTCCTTGCCGAGCGGAATCCGCCCGAACTTGGACATGGCGACGATGATGACGAAGATCGTGAAGATCGTCGCGGCGATGACGAACAACCACCCGAAGTTGTCCATGACTCCGGTCAGCAGGGTGCCGGCGACCGATCCAAGACTGTCTGGGGAGATGAAGCCCCACACGACGAACGCGACGGCGAGGATGCCGGCGACGAAGAAGACGACCTTGTCGAGGCCTTCGCGCTTGAACGGCCTCAGCTTGGTCGTCGGATTCTTCAGGTGCTTGATCAGCTCCTGAGTCTTCGTAGTTTCAGTGCTCATAGGGATGCTTGCCGGTCAGTGGCGCCGCAGGTGTCCTGCAGGCGATCGTGATCGGCGCTCCTTCCTGTTCCTGGACGGCATTGATTGTCATCGGGCGACGTGGGGCGCTCACTCCAAATTAGCCCGATTTGTCAGTTTCCTGTCGGTTCACACCAATGATCTTCTCAGATGAGATGCGAGGCGGGTCAAGACTTCGCCGCTGCGAAGAATCTCCCCGGGCATGGTCAAGGCCCCGTCGCGAACGACGAGGCCTTGATCAGCTCCCCCGGCTGGGCTCGAACCAGCGACCCTTCGATTAACAGTCGAATGCTCTGCCAACTGAGCTACGGAGGAAAGGCACCGAATTCGGCGCACGAGGAGACACTCTATCAAAAGATTCGAGAATTGTCGGAACTCCTTCGGGATATGCTGGGAGGACAATGCATCTCAAAAGCCTGACCCTGCGAGGATTCAAGTCCTTTGCCTCGGCCACGACTCTCAGATTCGAGCCGGGCATCACCTGCGTTGTCGGCCCCAACGGATCCGGCAAGTCCAACGTCGTCGACGCTCTGTCCTGGGTGATGGGCGAACAGGGGGCGAAGAATCTGCGCGGCGGCAAGATGGACGACGTGATCTTCGCCGGAACCTCGAAGCGTCAGGCATTGGGCCGCGCCGAGGTGGCCCTGACCATCGACAACACCGACGGAGCCATTCCCGTCGACTACACCGAAGTCACGATCTCCCGCACACTCTTCCGCACTGGGGGAAGCGAATACGCCGTCAACGGGACACCGGCACGACTCCTTGACATCCAGGAGCTGCTCAACGACTCGGGACTGGGCAAAGAGATGCATGTCATCGTGGGGCAAGGGCGTCTCGACGCGATTCTGCACGCTGACCCGATCGAACGTCGCAGCTTCATCGAAGAGGCCGCCGGCGTCCTCAAGCACCGCAGACGCAAGGACAAGGCCGTGCGCAAGCTCACCGGCCTGCAGACGAACCTTGATCGCCTCTCCGATCTGCGGACCGAACTCAACCGGCAGCTGGGGCCGCTGGGACGCCAGGCCGAGGCCGCGCAGAAGGCCGCCACCGTCCAAGCCACCCTGCGCGATTCCGCTGCACGGCTGCTGGCCGATGACACCGTGCGGCTGCAGGCTTCCTTGGCCTCCACCTCGAGCGCTGACGGCGAAGACGGCAGCGACCGCATCGGCGATCTCGAGCATCGCCGATCCCGCACTGAGCAGCGTCTGCAGGAGATCGAGGCACGTCTGGGCACTCTTGACGCCGAGCTCGAGGACCTGCGCACCGCCGAATCACGGACACAGACCCAGATCGTGCGTGCCAGAGGAATTGCCCAGCGTGCCGAGGACAAACGCTCGCACCTGCTTTCCGAGGTCGCGAGCCTGGGCCGTCGGGAGACGAAGTCGCCGGAAGAGCTGAGGTCCCAAGCCGAGCACCACAAGGAGGAGCTTCGCACCGCGGAGGAGGCGGTCGAGGAATCAGCGGCGGCATTGGATCGCAGTCAGATGCGCAAAGAAGAGCTCGCACTGGCCCTGAAGAAGGCCGAAGACGAGGTCAAGGCCACACAGCTGGCCATCACCGAGGCGATCAAGAACAGGTCGGCACTGCAGTCGAAGAGCTCCCAGGCGCGTGAACGCATCAGCGACCTCACGGCTCGGATCGAATCCAATCGGGCCGAGATCGACACCGCGTCGAGACGCATCACCGAACGCCGTGAGGAACTGAGCACCGCTGAGGCGGCCGTCGAAGGGGTCGAAGCAGGCGAGAGCGAACTCGACACGGAGTACGAATCCGCCAAGGAGGCCCAGACCACGCTGGAGACCGACCTCGAGGGACTCCGGGCGCAGAAGGCGAAGACCGCATCGGAACTGGCTTCGGCAGAGGCCCGAGCAGAGGCGCTGTCACTCGGCACAGCCTTGGAGGCCGACCTCGAGGACATCGTGAACGCGGATCTGCCGGGAGTCGGCTCGGCCGTAACCGAACGCCTGTCCGTGACCAACGGGTTCGAGATGGCGGTGGCGGCAGCCCTGTCGAACACGGTCTCCGGTGTGCTCGTCGACTCCGGTCAGGTGGCACTGACAGTGCTCGACCACCTCGGCGAGGACACCAATGTCCACCTCACGATCCCGGCAGGGGCGACGGCCAGGGCGGGTGCTGCAGCAGGCGCCGGTGCAAGGGCCGGCAAGGGCGCGAACCAGGCGAGCAGCACGAGTTCTGCGTCCACGCTGCCCGAACTCAGCGGGACCGGCGACGGCGCACCGTCGGTCCGGTGGCTCAGCGATGTGGTCAGCAGCGACGTGCCCGAACTGACCGAACTGCTCAACTCCGCGCTGGAGACGGTCGTGTGCGTTGACGATGCCGCCAGCGCGCTGTCCATCATCGATTCGCGCCCCGAACTCACGGTGGTCACCCGCGGCGGTGAGATCCTCACCGCAACCCGGGTCAGCCGGGCTCGCACCGCTTCGGGCACCCGCCTGGCCTCACAGACCGCGCTCGAGGAGACGCGCTCGTCCATCACCGAACTGCAGCAGACTCGGACCCGAATCGATGCGGACATCGCGCGCGTCGAGGCCAAGCTGGCCGAGGCGAAGACAGCAGCTTCCGCAGCTCTTGAGAAACTGCACTCCTCGGACGCGGCGATCATGGCTGCCGGGGAGGAGGTCTCCCGGATCGCGGGTGACATCACTACGGCCCAGACTCGCCTGCAGCGGGCCAAGGACAACGAAGCGGAGCTCGCGACACGCCTGGAGACTGCCGAACGCGAGGCCCGCACCGCCGAATCCGCGCTCGCCGGGGCAGATGACGTCGAAGAGGTCGTCGACACCACTGAACGGGATGAACTGAGCCAGAAGGTGTCCCAATCCTCCGAAGACGTCATCGAGACCCGAATCAGCCACAAGGCGGCCACGGACCGGGCACGATTCCTCTCCGACAGGGTCGACTCCCTGCTTCGCCAGGCCACGGCAGAGGAGACCGCACGCGAGCAGACCCAGCGGACCATCGCACGTAAGAACAGATCGGCCGCCTCGGCGCTGCTCATCGTCGAGATTGCACAGAACACGACGTCAGCCGCAGAGACGACGGTGTCCGAACTCGGCTCCCAGATCCAGGTCCTCGTCGAAGAGCGCGGGCAGCTGCGAGAGGAGAAGGGCCGCCTCGGTGAGGAACTGGGCACCACGCGAACAGAACTGCAGCGACTCAAGGACGCTGCGGCCGAAGCTGAACTCGCCAAGGAACGATTCCGACTCAAACTCGAAGAGATCGAGAACCGGGCGGGAGAGGAGACCGGACTCGGCCTCGAACGGCTGGTCGAGCTCTATGGTCCTCATATTCCGGTCCCTGCCTTCGACGAAGGCGAGGAGGAGCGTCCCTACGTGCGGTCCGAGGTCGAGAAGCGACACAAGCAGGCGACCGCAGCCCTCAAGCGCATCGGAACGGTCAACCCCCTGGCGCTCGAGGAGTACGAGGCGCTCAAGGAGAGGCACCAGTTCCTCGAAAAGCAGATCACCGACATCGAGTCCTCGAGGAAGGACCTGATGAAGCTCGTCGACGAGGTCGATCGGCACGTCGAACGAGTATTCGCCGAGGCCTATGCGGACACCGCGCGGGAGTTCGAAGACATCTTCTCCCGCCTGTTCCCCGGCGGTGAGGGATCCCTGAGCCTGACCGACCCCAACGACATGCTGACCACCGGCGTCGACGTCCACGCCCGGCCCGCGGGCAAGAAGGTCAAGCGACTGTCCCTGCTCTCCGGCGGTGAGCGGTCACTGGTCGCCGTGGCCATGCTGGTGGCGATCTTCAAGGCCCGGCCCAGCCCGTTCTACGTCATGGACGAGGTCGAGGCTGCACTCGACGATCTCAACCTGTCCCGCCTGCTGACCGTGTTCGAAGAGCTGCAGGATTCGTCTCAGCTCATCGTCATCACCCACCAGAAGCGAACGATGGAGATCGCCGATGCGCTCTACGGGGTGACGATGCACGGAGATGGCGTGTCGAAGGTCATCTCGCAGCGGATCCCATGAGCGGCAGCCGTTCGCGGGAGGCCGATTCGGCAGAGATGTCCAGGGGAGTCCCAGGGAATTCTCCAACAGGCTCACGGCCCTCGAACACGAATGTCGTGGATTTGGACGATAGACTTGAGCGCAGGGAAGCATTGTCGAAAAGCTTGAGGAGCGGGACGTCCATGGCCGAGTCGGCTGAATCACGAGGTGACTCGCGAGCATGAATGCAGTACTCGTCGTCATTGTCGGACTCGCCGTATCATTCGCGCTGGCACTCATCGTCGTGCTCCTCGTCGCACTGCCGGGACTGAGAGCTGAAGGTCGCCTGAAGTACTCATCCGATGTGCAGCGGTTCCGACTTCCGGGACAATGGACCGGGTACGACGACGAGGTCCACGAATTCTTCGGTCATGACGACGGCACCTCTCACCTGGCGACTCGGGAACAGGCTGCGGTCACCGCGATCCGCGACCATTCCTATGTCCTGCGGCCCCAACCGCGCCGGCACGCCGCACCCTCACTGCTGACGGTGAGGCCGCGCACCCGTCATTGGAAGATCCCAGAATCCGGCACAGGGTGGAGAACCACGGCCGGACTGCTCTTCGGCAGCCGAGGTTCCTGACCGAACCACACGACATCATCACACGCGCCCCGAGACAGCGGGGCGCTGGGGTGCGGGCCACCGGAACGCACAACGGCTTCGCGCCGATGTGCGCACCATGACCGGCACAGCACCCTTGACCGGCGGCCACCGCGCGAGAACGTGGGGCCAGGGAAGGTAATCAAAGGAGGACGTACGTCAATGGATCAGCCGATCATATTGCTCATCGTCGCAGCCATCGTCTTCATTCTGGTCGTCGGGCTGGGCTTCACCCTGCGCGTCAACGCCAAGAAGAAGGGTCTGCGCGATGAGCGCAGCATCGACGCCGATGTCACCGGCGAACTCAAGATCGACGACATCTCCGAAGCGGTCGCCAAGGAGAAGGCTGCCACACGCGGATCCGAGGTTCCCACCGAACCTGGCAACCGGCTCGTTCGCCTGCGCGAACGCCTCGCGAAGTCCAACTCCGGACTGGGCCGCGGTCTGCTCAGCCTGCTCTCGCGCGACAACCTCGACGAATCGACCTGGGAAGAGATCGAAGACACTCTCATCCTTGCCGATGTCGGAGTCGATCCGACCACCGAACTCGTCGACAGACTGCGCGAACGCGTCAAGGTCCTCGGCACCCGTGAGCCGGAAGAGGTCAGGGGACTGCTGCGGGAAGAACTCATCAAACTCGTCGATCCCTCCATGGATCGTGAACTTGCCACCGCGGGTACCGACGGCGACCCAGCCGTGATGCTCGTCGTCGGAGTCAACGGTGCCGGCAAGACGACGACCGTGGGCAAGATCGCCCGTGTGCTCGTCGCTGAAGAGCAGAGCGTGCTGCTGGGTGCTGCCGATACGTTCCGTGCCGCGGCCGCCGAGCAGCTGTCCACCTGGGGCGGTCGCGTCGGCGTGCAGACCGTCCGCGGCGAGGAGGGCGCCGACCCCGCCTCCGTAGCCTACTCCGCCGTCGAACGCGGCAAGGAAGACGGCACCGACGTCGTGCTCATCGATACGGCCGGACGCCTGCAGAACAAGATCGGCCTGATGGACGAACTCGGCAAGGTCAAGCGTGTGGCCACACGCCCTCTGGGCGAGGGACACGAGATCGACGAGGTGCTCCTCGTCCTCGACGCCACGACGGGGCAGAACGGAATGCAGCAGGCCAAGGTCTTCGCCGAGGCAGTCAACATCACCGGCATCGTGCTGACCAAACTCGACGGCACCGCCAAAGGCGGAATCGTCGTGGCCGTCCAGCGTGAGCTCGGGGTTCCGGTCAAGCTCATCGGCCTCGGTGAGGGTGCCGACGATCTGGCGCCGTTCACTGCCGAAGGGTTCGTCGACGCACTGCTCGACTGAGCGTATTCTCCAGCGTGAGAGCACCTGTGTCACATGCTGGAAACATGGTCGACTCACTGGTGTGACATCCGTCATGGACACTGTCACTGTTCGGTTCTAAACGGAGCCGACAGAGACGTGAAAGAGACGACATGGAACTCGACGCAGTGAATGTTTGGATGATGGTCGCGGCCGGTCTGGTCCTGCTCATGACCCCCGGTGTGGCCTTCTTCTACGGCGGCATGACCCGAATCACCTCGAGCATCAACATGATGATGATGGTGTTCTCGGCAATGGCGATGGGTGGGCTCGTCTGGGTCCTCTTCGGATACGGACTGAGCTCCGGGGACTCCGTGCTGGGGATCTTCGGCAATCCGCTGTCCCAGATCGGCCTCGCCGACGCAGTCGCCAACGAACCTGAAGCCCTCATCTCCATCGGCTACGGCTCGACCTTCGCGATGATTGCGATCGCACTCATCGCCGGTGCCGTCGCTGATCGAGCGAAGTTCTCCACCTGGCTGGTCTTCGCCGGACTGTGGGTCGCCTTGGTGTACTGCCCTCTGGCCTTCATGGTCTGGGGCGACGGACTGCTCAGCGAATCGGGTGTGATCGGCAGCGCCTTCGGGCCCGCGATCGACTTCGCCGGTGGAACGGTCGTGCATATCAACGCGGGAATCTCCGCCCTCGTGCTCGTCGTCGTCATGGGCCGCCGGGCCCGGTATTCGACACCGCACAAACCCCACAACATTCCGATCACCGTTCTCGGCGCCGCGCTGCTGTGGTTCGGCTGGTTCGGATTCAACGGTGGAGCCGCCTCGACGATCGAGCAGGCCGGACTGATCTGGGTCAACACCCTCGCCGCCCCTGCCGCCGGAATGATCACCTGGATCGCAATCGAGCGGATACGGGCGACTCGCCCCAGCAGCATCGGCAGCGTCTCCGGCGCGATCGCCGGTCTCGTGGCCATCACCCCCGCCTGTGCGAACGTCGAACCGTACGCGGCGATCATCATCGGAATCGCGGCAGGCGCAGGAGCTGTGCTCGCTGTGGAGGCGAAGAACCGCCTCCGCTACGACGATGCTCTCGACGTCGTCGGCGTCCACCTCGTCGCCGGTGTCATCGGCACGGTGATGATCGGACTCTTCGCGGTCCCGAGCGCAGACTCGGCCGCCGGCCTCTTCTACGGTGGAGGACTCGGTCTCCTCGTATCGCAGATCGTGGCCACGATCGTGGCCCTGATCTACGCCGGAGGCGTGACCCTGGTGATTGCTCTCGTCCTGCGGAAGACCATGGGGCTGCGCATCGACCCCAGAGACGAGCTGTCGGGCATCGATGCCTTCGAACACGCGGAGCAGGCCTACTCGTTCCGCTGAACCCCGAAATCTCCCGCCAGGGGGCCGGTCGGTCTCACCGGCCGCCTCGGTGAGGGGGAGTGCGTGAGCGTACTCACCGATCGCCTCGGTGGGGTGGAAGCAGCCACCCCGCCGAGGCGATCGGTCATTCACGGCCCATCGACAGGTTCCGGGATGAGGGGGTTGTGGGCGCTTTCCCAGCTTTCTCGGTTTCAGTCGGACACCGGTGAGTTGTTAGGCTAGGGAGTCGACCAATTATCGTGAAGAAGGCTTGTACGTGTTTAATTCTCTCTCCGACAGGCTCACCGCGACGTTCAAGAACCTGCGCGGCAAGGGCCGGCTGTCCGAAGCCGATGTGGATGGCACCATCCGCGAGATCCGTCGCGCCCTTCTGGACGCTGACGTCGCCCTGCCCGTCGTTCGTGCATTCACCGGACGCATTCGCGAGCGGGCGCTGTCCGAAGAGGTCTCGGGTGCGCTGAATCCTGGCCAGCAGGTCGTCAAGGTCGTCAACGATGAACTGGTCGGCATCCTCGGTGGGGAGACTCGTCGACTGAACTACGCGAAGCGCCCGCCCACGGTCATCATGCTCGCTGGTCTGCAGGGTGCGGGTAAGACCACCCTGGCCGGCAAGCTCGCCTATTGGCTGAAGTCCGAAGGCCACCGTCCGATGCTCGTCGCCGCCGATCTGCAGCGGCCGAACGCGGTCAACCAGCTCGAGATCGTCGGCGAGCGTGCAGGCGCCTTCGTCTACGCACCCGAGCCCGGCAACGGCACAGGCGACCCGGTGCAGGTGGCCACCGACTCCATTGAAGTCGCTAAGTCGAAGCTCCACGATGTCGTCATCGTCGACACTGCCGGTCGTCTCGGCATCGACGAGGAGCTCATGCAGCAGGCCGCTGACATCCGCTCGGCAGTCAACCCGGATGAGGTTCTGTTCGTCATCGACGCGATGATCGGTCAGGACGCGGTGAAGACCGCCGAGGCCTTCCTCGAAGGCGTCGACTTCACCGGTGTCGTGCTCTCGAAGCTCGATGGTGACTCACGCGGCGGTGCCGCGCTGTCCGTCGCCGAGGTGACCGGTAAGCCGATCATGTTCGCGTCGACCGGTGAGTCGATGAAGGAGTTCGAACAGTTCCATCCCGATCGGATGGCTGACCGGATCCTCGATATGGGCGACATCATGACCCTGATCGAGCAGGCCGAGAAGAACTTCGATGAGAAGGAGACTGCGAAGCTCCAGAAGAAGGTCGAAGCCGGTGAAGACTTCGACCTCAATGACTTCCTGACGCAGATGTCGGGCCTGAAGAAGATGGGCTCGATGAAGAAGATGCTGGGCATGATGCCCGGCATGAGTCAGTACAAAGATCAGCTCGAGAACTTCGACGAACGCGAAGTCGATCGCGTCGAAGCCATCGTTCGGTCGATGACTCCGGCAGAGCGCACCAACCCGAAGATCCTCAACGGATCACGCCGCTCGCGCATCGCCAAGGGTGCCGGCACCACAGTGAACGCGGTCAATCAGCTGATGGAACGATTCACTCAAGCGCAGAAGATGATGCGCGGGATGACTCGCGGCGGCGGTATGCCCGGAATGGGCGGAGGCGGCGGGATGCCGGGGATGGGTGGAATGCCTGGAATGGGCGGAATGCCCGCCGGCGGAGCGAATCGCAAGAAGAAGGCTGTGGGGAAGAAGAAGGGTCGCAAGGGCGGCCAGTCGGGCAACCCCGCCAAGCGTGCCCAGCAGGCTCAGGCGCTTGAGGACAAGAAGTCCGGAAAGACGAAGGATCCGGTCGGCTCGGCCTTCGGCGGCGTCGATCTCGACGGTGACGAAGAGTTCGATATGAAGAATCTGCCGAAGGGCTTCGGCGGGATGTTCCCAGGTGGAAAGTCATAGGGCTTTCTGGCACAATTGGGTCTTGTACTTTTGCTTCCGACGTGGGCCCTCTCTTCCACGTTGAGGTGATAGTCCAGGTCACAGACTCCAACAGGTCAACCCCACGATTCTTCTGGAACCTCTGTGCAACAAAAACACAAAAGGAGACACCACTAAAGTGGCAGTCAAAATTCGCTTGACCCGCATGGGCAAAATCCGTGCACCGCACTACCGCGTCGTCGTGGCCGATTCGCGCACACGTCGCGATGGCAAGGCCATCGAACAGATCGGCATCTACCACCCGACACGTAACCCTTCGGTCATTGAGATCGATTCGGAGCGTGCTCAGCACTGGCTCTCCGTCGGCGCTCAGCCGACCGATCAGGTTCGCACCCTGCTCAAGCTCACCGGAGACTGGCAGAAGCACACCGGCGTCGGCGAAGCAGTGAACACTGTGAAGCCACAGCCGGAGAAGGAAGCCTACGTGGCTCCCACTGCCGGATCGGTGATCAAGGAGGCTATCACTCCTAAGGGTTCGGACAAGGCTGCGGAAGCACCTGCTGAAGAAGCAGCACCTGCTGCTTCCGAAGAGAGCGCTGAAGCCTGACATGTTGGCTGATTCGCTCGAACACCTGGTCCGCGGCATCGTCGATCATCCCGACGATGTTGCTGTTCGATCCCGCTCGTCACAGCGCGGGACCACGCTCGAGGTCCGGGTTCACCCGGAAGACCTCGGCCGTGTCATCGGTCGCGCGGGGAGAACCGCAAAGGCTCTGCGTACCGTGATCAACTCTCTTGCCGGCCGCGAGTCGGTGCGAGTGGACCTCATCGAGGCGTAACACCTTCATCGGGAAAGGGGGACGCGGCGTGTCATCGCCGCGTCCCCCTTTCCTGTATTCACCGCACTTCTGTCGGCGACGATGCTCGCTGCAATCCGGATGCGGCGCAGATATGACAAAGCCAGCGGACTAAACTGTGTGCTGGAAGTGACTGCGTAGCGGCATCGTTGCGGTCACGCATCTTCACACGCACGAATCTGAGCGCTTTCATGAACGAGCGCTTTCATGAACACGAGGAGCAGTATGGACACGGTGATCGCCCGGTTGGGCAAACCGCACGGCATCAAAGGCGAATTCACCGTCGAGGTGCGCACCGACCGACCGGATGAGCGATTCGTCCCCGGTCAGACCTACTCCACCGATCCCGATATCGGTGAGCTGACTCTGACGTCGGCGAGGTGGCACCGGGACCGTCTGCTGCTGAGTTTCGATGAAGTCCCCGATCGGAATCGGGCAGAGGAGATCCGCAACACCCTCATCCTCAGCGATCAGGTCGAGGACGAGGCCGAGGATGACGCCTGGTACCTCGAAGACCTCATCGGACTTCGCGTACTCGAGGGTGAGACTCAGGTCGGGGAGATCGTCGACGTCACCAACGGCACCGCACAGGATCTGCTCCACATGAAGCACATCGACGGACACCGGGCGCTCATTCCCTTCGTCACTGAGATCGTCCCCGAGGTCGACGTTGAAGGCGGATGGGTCAGAGTCACGCCTCCGGCTGGTCTCTTCGACGCCTCGTGAGTCCAGCCATGAAGATCGACGTCGTCTCCATCTTCCCGGAGTATCTCGCCGGGCTTCAGCTCTCCCTCATCGGCAAGGCCGTGGATCAGGGGGTGCTCGACCTGAGCGTTCACGACCTGCGTGACTTCACCTTCGACCGGCACAACACCGTCGATGACTCACCGTACGGTGGGGGTGCCGGAATGGTGATGAAGGCCGAGCCGTGGGCGCTGGCACTCGAGCACATCCTCGGCAGGGAATCTCCGGGGACAACCAGCGTCGAGCAGACGGTCGGTGCAGATACCGGTGACGAAGACCCTGCCGCAGCGGGCAGGCCGATCCTCATCGTGCCCAGCCCGGCCGGCCCAGTGTTCAACCAGCGCATCGCAGAGGAACTCTCCGTTGCCGATCACCTCGTGTTCGCGTGCGGACGTTATGAGGGGATCGACCAGCGAGTCATCGACTGGTCGGGCGAACATTACGATCTTCGCCCCATGAGCATCGGAGACTATGTGCTCAACGGGGGAGAGGTCGCCTCAATGGTGATGATCGAGGCAGTCAGCCGCCTCATCCCCGGAGTCATCGGCAACCCCGAGTCGCTGACAGAGGAAAGCCATGAGGACGGACTCCTCGAATACCCGATCTACACGAAGCCCGCCAGTTGGAGAGACCGGGACGTGCCCGAGATCCTGCTCAGCGGAAACCACGGCGCGATCGCACGGTGGCGCAGAGACCGCAGACTCGAACGCACAGCCGAGGTCAGGCCGGATCTGCTGGCCGGACTCAACGGTCTCGACAAGCATGATCGCGCCGTTCTGCAACGGTTTGAGTCCGGGGACGATTCCGTGAAAGAATAGGTCGTCGCGTTTGTTGGCATTCACCTGCTTCAGGGGGATGGATGCCCAAGACCGTTCTCAGGTGTCAGCATCGGAGAATTTCGGGGAGTGATCCCGACAGACGATCCAATCACCGGTTCAACCGGTCCGATATGCGTGTCCTCGACCTGAAGCTGGGGACACATGGAGAAACACAATGCAGAAGCTTGATGTTGTTGATGCAGCCTCGTTGAAGTCTGACGTTCCTGAGTTCCGCCCAGGCGACACCCTCAACGTTCACGTGCGCGTGATCGAAGGATCGCGTTCGCGTATCCAGGTGTTCAAGGGAATCGTCATCCGTCGCCAGGGCGACGGAATCCGCGAGACCTTCACCGCTCGTAAGATCAGCTTCGGCGTCGGAGTCGAGCGCACATTCCCAGTGCACTCGCCCATCGTCGAGAAGCTCGAAGTCCTCGCCCGCGGTGACGTTCGTCGCGCCAAGCTGTACTACCTGCGCGAACTGCGCGGCAAGGCTGCACGCATCCGCGAAAAGGCCTGATTATTGCCTGGCACTGTGGGGAGTGATCACGCGGTGCCGAATAACCGAGAAGACGCGACCTTCGGGTCGCGTCTTCTTTATTCGGGCCGCCTCTGGAAGATCGTGGCTGTCATCGCGATTCTCATCATCGTCATCGGCGGATCGATTCGTGGCTTCGTCATCCAACGGTTCACGATCCCCAGCGAATCGATGGAGCCGACTCTCGACGTCGGCGATGACATCACCGTGTGGCGTCCCGATGCGCTGAGTTCAGACATCCAACGCGGAGACATCGTCGTTTTCGACGGCCGTGGCTCCTTCGTCGACGATGCTCTGCCGACCCCGCTGCAGAAGGTGGGGTCATGGGTGGGGCTCGGGAACCGAGACGTCTACTACGTCAAACGCGTCATCGCGGTCGGCGGTGACACGCTCCAATGCTGCGATGCCCAGGGACGGCTCCTGCTCAACGACGAACCCCTGGAAGAGGGCTATGCGCCGCACCCGGCCTCATCCACCGAATTCTCGATCGAGATTCCCGCCGACACCATGTGGGTGCTGGGGGACAACCGGAACAAGTCCGCAGACTCGCGCGCACTCATGGGCAAGCCAGGAGGCGGATTCATTCCGCTCGACCGTGTCATCGGGCCCGTGATCGGGCATGGTTCCTCGGTCGACTGAGATGACCGCCGCCTGAACGATGGTGCGGCGGGGTGCTGGTACGCTCATTTCAGTCCCAATGCGGAACCTGTGGTCCGATGCGAAAGCGAACGAATGTCAACCGAATCAGAAGCTTCTCCACCGTCAGCCTCGAAGAGATTCCTCCGTGGCCTGCTCGAGACCGCAGCGATCATTCTCGTCGCCATCCTCATCTCCACCGCACTCAAGACCTGGGTCGTCCGCTCGTTCTACATCCCTTCGGGATCGATGATGGAGACCCTGCAGATCGATGACAGGGTCCTTGTCAATCAGCTGGCGCCGAATTTCGGGCCGGCCAACCGCGGCGACATCATCGTCTTCGACGACCCAGACCATTGGCTCAGTCCTGAAGAGATCTCGGAGTATGAGCCCAACCCTCTCCTCGAGTTCGTCGGACTGGCTCCCGCTGACGGGGGCCAGCAGCTGATCAAACGCGTCATCGGCGTCGGCGGGGACACCGTCGAATGCTGCGATGCGCAGGGACGCATCCTCGTCAACGGTGAACCCATCGATGAGACATACCTCGACGACGGCACCGCCCCCTCGGAGGTGGACTTCAAAGTCACCGTCCCAGAGGGTCACTATTGGGTGATGGGTGACAATCGCAGCAACTCCGCAGACTCCCGGTACCACGTCGACACACAGCCCTATGTGTCCGAGGACAACGTGGTGGGCACCGTCTTCCTCATCAACTGGCCCTTCAAACATTTCAGTTGGATGTCCACGCCTGAGTCAGTCTTCGCCGATGTCCCCGACTCTGAAGGAATCACCGGCAGCTGATGGCACAGATCGGATTGCACGACCTCAGCTGTGAGCGCGCCCTGCTCGCAGAAGGCTACGAGTTCGTCATCGGCATCGACGAGGTCGGTCGTGGAGCACTGGCAGGGCCGGTCAGTGTGGGTGTGGCCCTCTTCGACCTCAGAGAGCTCACCGACGCCGAGGTGCCAGCAGGCATCCATGATTCGAAGCAGCTGAGCGCGTTGTCCCGTCAGACCGCGACCGATCGCGTCAACGGGTGGGCGCGAGCCACGGCAGTAGGGTCGACGACGCCGAGCGAACTCGACGAGCTCGGAATGACGATGGCACTGAACCTGGCCGGTCGTCGAGCACTCTCTGACATGCTGATGCCTCTGCTCGGCTCAGCGGTTCTTCCGCCCTCGACTATGGTGCTCCTCGACGGCAAACACGACTGGCTTTCAGCTCCACTTACGCTCGACTGCCTGGGGATATTCGGGCCCGCAGCAGACCTGGAGCTGCCTCAAGTGCGGACCGTGATCAAAGGTGACGGCAGCGTTCCCGTCATCGCCGCGGCAAGTATTGTGGCAAAAGTGCACCGAGATGAGGCGATGATCGCACTCGCCGAGGCTCATCCCCAGTATGGTTGGGAGTCGAATGTCGGGTACGGAACCATGAGACACCGTCGGGGCATCGCCGACTTCGGCCCCAGCATTCACCACCGGAGAAGCTTCCGCCTGCTAACGGCGCACGATGCGAAGGAGGGATCGTCATGAGCACTGATGATCTGGACGATTACGAAGCGCAACTGGAGCTTCAGCTCTACAAGGAGTATCGAGATGTCGTAGGACTCTTCGCCTACGTTGTCGAGACCGAACGTCGCTTCTACTTGGCCAACCACGTTGATCTCAAGGCCCACAACGACGCCGGCGACGTCTACTTCGAACTGACGCTGCGAGACGCCTGGGTGTGGGACAGCTACCGGTCGGCGCGCTTCATCAAGACAGTGCACGTGCTGACCTTCAAAGACGTCAACATCGAGGAGATCGCCAAGAGCGATCTGGAACCACCGACGTCGATCAGGAGCTGACGGCGGCCAGCAGCCGATTCAGGAGAGGCACTCGCACGCGCCGGCCTGTGGGCTGGACCGTGACTTGCACGTGATCGGCCTGTGGACGACGTAGCGCCGTCCACAGGCCGATCGTCTGCTCTTGTCACGTCTGCATCGCCGGTGGTGATCTGTCACTCATGGGACCAACATCTGGCAGACGTAGCACAACGACACCGGGAATGCGTCAGCGCGCTCTGGGACAGACAGGGGAGGACCTGGCAGCAGAGTTCCTGCAACAACAGGGCATGGTCATCATCGAACGCAACTTCAGATGCCCACGGGGAGAGATCGACATCATCGCCCGAGACGGTGAGACCATCGTCTTCGTCGAGGTGAAGACCCGCAGAACGCTCGCCCTCGGATCTCCCCTCGAGGCCGTGACCAGGGCGAAGCTCAATCGGATCAGAATGCTGTCGGCGATCTGGCTGCGCGGGCAGCGCGACTTCTTCGCCGCCATCCGCATCGATGCCCTCGGCATCGTCATGGAACCCGAGCCCGACTACTCTCATCGCCGTGACCTGCAGGTCGACTCGTGAGCGAAGAAGCGCAGCTCAACGTGATCGGGCGCGCCTCCGCCGTCGCTCTCTGGGGGCTGGCGGGGAAGATCGTGTCCATCGAAGCCTGCGTCAGCGCCGGCCTGCCGGGTATCGACATCGTCGGTCTGCCCGACGCTTCCGTGAGCGAATCCCGGAAACGACTTCGCGCCGCACTCGCCTATCTGGGCATCCCCGTGGCCACACAGCATCTGACGATCAACCTCACTCCAGGCACGGTGCCGAAGATCGGCACCGGATTCGACCTGGGAATCGCCGTGGCCGTACTCAAAGCGCAAGGCATCATCGACGAAGCCGACACAGAATCGATCATCCATTGCGGTGAACTGGGCCTTGACGGGCGCATCCGCCCCGTCAACGGTGTGCTGCCGAGCCTGCACAGCGGCCTGCAGGCCGGCTTCGAACGATTCGTCGTGCCCGTGGGCAACAGTCAGGAATCAGCACTGCTCGGGGGAGCCAGGGTCCGAGCCATCGCCTCGCTGGCCGAACTGATCAACATCTACGGCGGAGATCTCAACGTCCCGATGCTCCCACCAGTCCTTGGCGCCGACACTGCCGACCCGGAAATCTCCGAACGCCACGACCTCTCCGAAGTCCAAGGGCAGGCTGAGGCACGATTCGGGCTCGAGGTCGCGGCGGCCGGTGGGCACAATCTGCTGATGCGAGGCACACCGGGAGCCGGGAAGACGCTGCTGGCCCAGTGTCTGCCGGGGATCCTTCCACCGTTGGACGACCCGCAGGCGGTCGAAGTGGCGGCGGTGCGCTCGCTGCGAGGAGAGCTGCACAGCGGCGAGGGGCTCGACCATCGGCCTCCTTTCGAAGCGCCCCACCACCGCAGCACCGCCTCGGCGCTCATCGGTGGGCGCAGACCCGGGTCGATAGGAATTCTCAGCAGGGCCCACCGCGGCGTCCTCTTCATGGACGAGGCGCCCGAGTTCTCACGGGATGTACTCGAAGCACTGCGTCAGCCGATGGAGGCTCGACAGGTCCACATCCATCGTGCCTGGGGCTCCATGGTGCTTCCAGCATCGTTCCAGTTGGTGATGGCGGCGAACCCCTGCCCCTGTGGAGCTGGAATGCGCGGAGCCGACTCCACGTGCCGATGCACTCCGATGGACAAGCGCCGTTACCGCAACAGACTCTCCGGTCCTCTGCTGGATCGCGTTGACCTGCAACTCGAACTGTTTCCAGTCTCACCGGCCGACATCCGCCTCGGTGGGGTACAGGAGGACAGCGTTGCCGTCGCCGCAAGGGTCAGACTCGCCCGGCAGCGACAAGCTGATCGATACGTCGACTGTGAGTGGTCGCTGAACTCGAACGCACCCGGGGCCTGGCTGCGTGAGCATTTCTCCCTGAGTCCGAACAGTCTGCGCGACCTGGACCGCGCACTCGAGACAGGAAGGATCACCATGCGCGGATACGACCGAGTGCTCAGGGTGGCAACGACCTTGGCCGACCTAGAAGGGGCCATGGTGCCGACACCTGACAAGATCACGGCGGCGCTGGCTCTGAGGACACAGGACTCATGAACGACGACAGAATGAACGACGAGAGTGGAGACATCCGAGCGGCTGTGGCCGCTCTGCTGAGGATAGGCGAACCCGGCGACGGACTGCTCACAGGGCTCGTTGACGAGGTCGGTCCGATTGCAGTGCTCGAACTGATCCGGGCAGTGGCAGCAGGAAAATCATCAGCAGTCGAGGCCGCCGACAGCCTGACGCCGATCGTGAACGCGGTCGCGGGCAGCGGACAGCTCGGAGAGGCCTTCGACCGGTGGGCGGTGCGAGGCGCGGATGCGCAGGGACAACGTGACCTCGAGGCAGTGCAGAGACTGGGTGGGCGACTCGTCATCCCCAGCGACGACGAATGGCCACCTGCTCTGAGAGACCTCGGACCGGCGGCACCACTGGGACTGTGGGTCAGGGGTAAGGCGCGACTGGACGCGGTGCTGCAACGGGCAGCGGCTATCGTCGGAGCACGAGCGGCCAGCAACTACGGCACCAAATGTGCCTCAGACCTGGCCTGGGATCTGGCGGCGAGGGGCCTGACCATCGTCTCCGGCGGAGCATTCGGGATCGATGCGGCCGCCCATCGGGCAGCCATCGCCCGCGACGGCACCACGATTGCCTTCATGGCTGGGGGAGTCGACCGCTTCTATCCAGCTGCCAACACCGAACTGTTCAACCAAGTACTTGAGTGTGGCGCGATCGTGTCCGAAACCGCGCCCGGGATGACTCCGATGCGCCACCGCTTCCTGCTCCGCAACCGTCTGATCGCCGCCTCGTCCCAAGTCACCATCATCGTCGAGGCCGGTTGGCGCAGCGGAGCACTCAACACCGCCCGACACGCACTCGAGCTTTCACGTGAAGTCGCGGCATTCCCTGGATCCGTGTATTCGGCGTCATCGACGGGCACCCACAGACTCATCCGACACCATGAAGCGGAGTTGGTGACCAGCTGCGAAGACGTCATCGAACTCATCGAAGGTGCCCAGCCGATGCTGTTCAACGACGGCAGCCTTCCAACCGAAGGCCCGCGTCTCCGTTCCGAGGGGCCAAGCCAGTCGCCGGCAGATCCGATCGATGACCTCGCCGAACGAGAGAAGATCTGCCTCAATGTGCTCTCGGCGACCAAGGCGCTGGATGTCGGAACGGTGGCGGCTCGGGCCGGACTGACAGTGCCGAACACGCTCTCCGCGCTCGCCCTCCTTGAACTTGCTGGCCTGAGCGCTCGCCGCGATTCCGGCTGGGTCAAACTGCGCAGACAGAAATGACTCTTCCAAACAGACAGAAATGACTTTTCTCAGCAGACAGCGATAAGAGGTCGAAGCCGACAGCGCTGAGTCCTCGATGAGGAGCCCGCCGCTGAGTGAAGGTCCACCGCGTGGCCCGAGCGATCGCGTAACCTGGGGCTGTGACCCAACCGATGACCATCTCCGAGGTGGTGTCCGGCTATGCCGACCACCTGAGATCACGCGACGTCTCCACCCACACCTCGCGGGCCTACGTCTCAGATGTCACAGACTTCTTCGACCATGCATCCCACTCGGCGGCAGCCCGCACCCGAGCGGGCACCTCCGAGCCCAGTGTTGGCGACATCGATCTCAACGATCTGCGTTCGTGGCTGATCACCCTCGACGATGCCGGAGCGGCGAAGTCGACCGTGGCCCGGAAGATCGCGGCTGTGAAGTCCTTTTTCGCCTACTGCGTGAACCACAAGGGACTGACGAACAATCCGGCGGCGCGGCTGCGGACTCCCAAGAAGGACTCTCGTCTTCCCACCGTCCTCAAGCCTCAGCAGGCTGCCGATCTGGTGTCCCGGGGGCGTACCGCTCACACGGAGGCGGACAGCAGCGATCCCATTGACGCAGCCAAGTGGGCCAGGGACGCAGCCATCCTGGAGATGCTCTATGCCACGGCAGTGCGCGTATCTGAGCTGACCGGGCTGAACCGCAACGACGTTGACCATCAGCGCTCGATGATCACTGTCCTGGGCAAGGGGAACAAGGAACGACGCGTTCCCTTCGGCGCACCCGCCCAATCGGCATTGCAGCAATGGCTGACACTGCGGGAGACCTTGGTCTCGAACGCCAGCGGTGATGCGCTCTTCCTGGGCGTGAGAGGCGGACGAATCGGAGCCAGACAGGTCAGGGAACTCGTTCATCGGTACGGCTCCGATGATCCCAGCGCACCCGATATCGGCCCGCACGGGCTGCGGCACTCGGCGGCTACGCACATGCTCGACGGGGGAGCAGACCTGCGACAGATCCAGGAGCTGCTGGGGCACTCGACGATGAGCAGCACACAGATCTACACCCATGTCTCGATGCAGCGATTGCAGGAGACCTATCGGCAGGCACACCCCCGGGCCTGAGTTCACTCGCTGGGGGACTTCATTGTCGGAATTCCCAGTGCCACGGCTCAGGCAGCGAACCGGTCTGGCGGGCCCATCCGGGATGGATCCATCCGAACTTGGGTGCGTTGGCACGCATCCACTGGTGCTCGGCGGTGCCGAACGAGTTGATTCCGCCTCCGAGGTCGACGGCCAGTGCCCAACCGTGATTCGAGGTTCCGGGAGTCGCCGCCATCCGACCTTTGCGCCTCTTCAGGATGACCTGGGTGTCATAGTCACGGTAGGCATCCGTCACGGAGATCGGAGTCGAGAATCTGGCTTCATAGGCGTGGGACATCCGGTCGAACGCCGCTTGGGCATCACAGCGCAGCATCTGTCCGGGTGCCGACTTCACCACACACATTGCAGCGGCGGGGATTCGACCATTGCGATGTCCACCCCAGGCACCTGCACCTGAAGTCGTGGAATCCCCGGTGTGTTCCTCTGCCGGTTTGCGTGACAGCGGCAGCAGGATCGACGCCTCCTGCCCGAAGAAGCCTGCTGGGTCGATGTACTTCTTCACACCTGCGGACTTCCAGACGCCGATGTGCAGGCAGGATTCGTCGCAGTGACCGCCTTCGGCAACTGCTGCTATCTCCGCGCCGGCGGGAAATGCCTCACCCATCTCCAGCGTCGACTCAGCCGGCTGGAAGGAGATGACGTATCCGGAGTCCGTCTCGATGCTCGTGATCGCGGTGCCAGCCACAGTGCCTCGGAAGCGAACGGTGCCTGCAGCTGGCGCACGCACCGGTTCACCCCTGACTGTGAGCACATCGATGCCACGGTGTCCCTTCAACCATGCCTCTGAAGGTGGATCGAAAGCCTCGGTGATCTCCATCGCAGGGACGGGCGAGACCCACGTCGGTCGAACGTCGGACGCTGGTTCGGCAGCTGCCGTCCGGACCGGTGCACCCACCTCGGCGAAGGTGAGGGCCAGGACCATCAGAGTCATTGCCGCAATGAGACGCAGCCGCGACGATGCCGGCCGTGCTCGATCCGACGTGGAACGGACGGTGTGAGGAGAATCGACGAAGAAGTCCATGAACCCATGGAAGCTCGGTCGCGTCGAGATGTCAGGCGCTCGGACAGGGCCTGTGGACGACCCTCTGACGTGCACAGGTGAAACGACCACAAGTGTCGGGACTATCCACAGAAGACAACGAAAGAGTGACCAAGCGAAACCTTTGCTCAGACAGGTGCGGAGGTGCTGACCCTGAACCAGCGAGCTATCATCAGTGCAGATGTACCAAGGTGGACCCAAGATTTCCACACCTGCGTGGACACGAGTCGAAAGATTTCTCCTCCGCCGGGCGGGCCAAATGCCGCGCAGGGTGTGATGCAGCCCATTCCTCAGGTGCCGGATCGATTGGAAAAGCCTTGGGCAACAGGGATAGGATGGCCTCAGCAGAAGCGTGTCTTCTGACTACGCGTATTCGATTTCTTCTCCATCCCATGGTGCAAATAGTCCGCGAGGGCGAATTTGTGGGGCGGATGAACCGAATACTAGGAATCAACCGAAAAGGTCACTGTTGCCGACGGCTCAAAGCCGGCGGATAACACTGACGTAAAAGCGCCTTCGGGCGCGAGAGAAAGGAGGGCGTCGGCATGGCCGTCGTCACCATCCGCCAGCTGCTCGACAGCGGCGTTCACTTTGGACACCAGACCCGTCGTTGGAACCCGAAGATGAAGCGTTTCATCTTCACCGAGCGCAACGGCATCTACATCATCGACCTGCAGAAGTCGTTGGGCTACATCGACTCTGCATTCGAATTCGTCAAGGAAACCGTGACCCACGGTGGGTCGATCCTCTTCGTCGGCACCAAGAAGCAGGCACAGGAATCGATCGCCGAACAGGCCAAGCGCGTGGGACAGCCCTACGTCAACCAGCGGTGGCTCGGCGGTATGCTCACCAACTTCCAGACCATCTCGCTGCGCCTGCGCCGCCTGAAGGAACTCGAAGAGATCGACTTCGATGACGTTGCAGGTTCTTCGCACACCAAGAAGGAACTGCTCATTCTCCGTCGTGAGAAGGACAAACTGGAGAAGACTCTCGGCGGTATCCGCGATATGCAGCGGACCCCTTCGGCTGTCTGGATCGTTGACACCAAGAAGGAACACCTTGCTGTCGACGAAGCACGCAAGCTGGGCATCCCGGTCATCGCGATCCTCGACACCAACTGCGACCCTGACGACGTCAACTACCCGATCCCGGGCAACGACGACGCCATCCGCTCGGTGTCCCTGCTGACCCGCGTGATCGCCGACGCAGTGGCAGAGGGCCTCATCGCCCGCCACTCCTCAGACGACGACAGCGGAGAGAAGAACGTCTCCGCCGTCGAACCGATGCCTGAGTGGGAACGTGAACTGCTCGAGGGCAACGCTCCAGCCTCCGAGGAAGCCGCTGCCCCAGCTGCCGACGCTGCCGCTCCGGCCGCAGACGCCGCTGCTGAGGAGCCTGCTGCTGAAGAAGCCTCTGCACCTGCTGCCGAAGCAACGGAAGAGCCCGCCGCAGAAGCTGCAGCGGACTCCACCGAGTCGACAGAGTCCTGATTTCCTTTAACTCCACCAACTTTTAGGAGAAAGAATGGCAAACTACACTGCCGCTGACATCAAGGCATTGCGCGAGAAGACCGGCGCCGGAATGATGGATGTCAAGAAGGCTCTTGACGAAGCTGACGGCGATCAGTCGAAGGCCATTGAGTTCCTCCGTGTGAAGGGCCTCAAGGGCGCTACCAAGCGTGAAGGTCGCTCCACCTCCGACGGTCTCGTGGCTACACAGATCGACGGCGGCGTCGGAACGATGATCGAGCTCAACTCGGAGACCGACTTCGTTGCGAAGTCCGATCCCTTCGTTGCACTCGCCGAGGAAGTTCTGGCCCTGGCAGTTGCTGAAAACGCTGATTCGGCCGAGGCTTTTCTCGAGTCCACGAAGGACGGCAAGCCCGTCTCGGAGTTCATCACCGAAAGCGGTGCGACTCTGGGCGAGAAGGTTGCCCTTCGTCGCGTCGGACGACTCGAAGGCGCAAACGTCGAGTCCTACCTGCACCGCACGAACAAGGATCTGCCCCCTCAGGTGGGCGTCCTGCTGGCATACGAAGGTGACGACGCATCTGTCGCACACGATGTCGCCGTGCACATCGCAGCGATGAGCCCGAAGTACTTCTCCCGTGACGATGTCCCCGCCGACCTCGTGGAGAACGAACGTCGCATCGCTGAGGACACCGCGAAGAACGAAGGCAAGCCTGAGCAGGCTCTGCCCAAGATCATCGAAGGCCGCGTCAACGGCTTCTTCAAAGAGAACTGCCTGCTCGACCAGGGATTCGCCAAGGATCCCAAGCAGTCCGTGAGCAAGGTCCTCGAAGCTGCCGGCGTCAAGGCCACCGGATTCCTGCGTTTCCGCGTCGGAGCCTGAAGCACCATTGACCGTTGAGCGAGTCGTTTTCCGACCCGCGCAGCAGTCGTCTCGCTTGAGAGTGAACTCATAAGCGGCTGACGGGGTCGGACCATTCGGTCCGGCCCCGTTTTCGCTACACTGACACCGACGACTCATCCGGGCTCTTACCTGCCCAGACGGAAGAAGGACTAAATGACATCCACCCCGGTTCACGAATCCAGCTACGCCAGCAGACCAGTCCGCACTCATCGCCGCCGTGTGCTCCTCAAACTCTCGGGTGAGGTGTTCGGCGGAGGCAAGATCGGAGTCGACCCCGATGTCGTCGCCGCTGTCGCCAGAGAAGTCGCCCCCACCGTCGACGAGGTGGAGGTCAGCATCGTCGTCGGCGGCGGAAACTTCTTCCGCGGAGCAGAGCTGTCCCAGCGGGGCATGGACCGCACGCGCGCCGACTACATGGGCATGCTCGGCACCGTGATGAACTGTCTGGCACTGCAGGACTTCCTCGAACAGACAGGCGTCGATACCCGGGTTCAGACCGCGATCCCCATGTCCCAGGTCGCCGAATCCTACATTCCGCGCCGGGCCATGCGCCACATGGAGAAGAACAGAGTCGTCATCTTCGGCGCCGGAGCCGGACTGCCGTACTTCTCCACCGACACCGTTGCCGCGCAGCGTGCGCTGGAGATCCACGCCGACGAAGTCCTCATCGCCAAGAACGGCGTCGACGGCGTCTATACCGCCGACCCGAACATCGACCCCACCGCAGAGAAGATCAGCGAGATCACCTACCAGGAGGCGCTGCAGAAGGGCCTCAAAGTCGTTGACGCAACAGCATTCTCCCTGTGCATGGACAACAAGCTGCCGATGCACGTCTTCGGCATGGAAGGCGAAGGCAATCTGCGCAAGGCAATTGTCGGCGACAAGATCGGCACCGTAGTCAAATAAAGCCCCAGGGCGCAATGCCCTGGGCACTCATCGCCTCGAAACACCTCCTCAGACGAAATCCAGGACTCTCCCTGGACCAATCGAGTGCGGCATTCGTGAGCTATGACCCATAGAATGAACCCAAAGCTCCCATCGACGGAAAGAGTGAGTCGTGATTGAAGAAACACTGGCAGAGGCCAGAGAGAAGATGGACAAGGCCGTGGAATTCACGCAGGAGGACTTCTCGTCCATCCGCACCGGCCGCGCCAATCCCGCGCTGTTCGCTTCCATCGAGATCGAATACTACGGTGCGCCGACGCCGCTGCAGCAGCTGGCCTCATTCCAGACCCCGGAAGCCCGCACGATCCTCGTGACTCCTTACGACCGTGGAGCGCTGGGTGACATTGAGACTGCACTGCGCAACTCGGACATCGGCGCCAACCCCGCCAACGACGGCAACGTCATCCGTGTGGTGCTTCCGGAACTCACCGAGGAACGCCGCAAGGAATACGTGAAGATCGTCAAGGGCAAGGCCGAAGACGGCAAAGTGTCGATTCGCAACATCCGTCGGCACGCCAAGGAAACACTGGAGCGCATCAAGAAGGACGGAGACGCCGGTGAAGACGAAGTCGCACGCGGAATCTCCGAACTCGACGATCTGACGAAGAGCAAGGTCGACAGTGTCGACAAGCTTCTCTCCCAGAAGGAAGCTGAGCTCCTCGAGGTCTGATGATTTCGTTGACTGGGCCAGACAATCCAGCACCAGATCCGGCTCCCCTCGGGGAGCCGGATCCGGTTCCGCATACGTCAGGGCCTGACACCCCGTTCCCGAAGCGCAGAGACCTGCGCAACTCCGGCAAGGACTACTCACCGGACGATCCGGAGACCAACCCGGCCGCGGAGACCGGGCAGGACATCCCCGAGGTGGCAGAGAAGGACTACGGCAAGGCCGGACGGAACCTGCCGGCTGCGATCGGCATCGGGCTGCTCATCGGCGGAGTCGTCCTGGTCTCCCTCATCGTCTTCCCGATCTCCTTCCTCTTCATCATCCTCATCGCCATCGTCGCCGCGATGTGGGAGCTGGCCAACGCGCTGTCGCGTTCTGGATCACTCGTGTCGCGGATACCGACCATGGTCTCAGCCGCCTGCATGGTGCTCGCGACCTTCGTCGGCGGCCGCGAGGCGCTGTGGGTGACCTTCGCCGCCAGCGCCGGCGCGGTCATGCTCTTCACCATGGTCGAGCGACGCAAGAACGCGGTCAAGGATGTTTCGCTGTCCCTGTTCGCGCTGACCTATGTCGGACTCATGGCCTGCTTCGTCGTGTATCTGCTGACCCAACCCGACGGCAATCTCTACGTGATACTGTTCCTCGCCAGCGTGGTGGCCTCGGACACCGGCGGCTACGTCTTCGGCGTCCTCTGGGGCAAACATCCGATCGCCCCGAGGATCTCCCCGAAGAAGTCCTGGGAGGGCTACATCGGCTCGGTGGTCTTCGCCGCAGCAGTCGCGACCACCCTGGCTGTGACCCTCTTCGATGCGCCGTTCTGGACCGGACTGGTCTTCGGCGTCGTCATCCCAGCCTTCGCCACGCTCGGCGACTTCAGCGAATCGATGATCAAACGCGATCTCGACCTCAAGGACATGGGAACTCTGCTGCCAGGACACGGCGGTGTCATGGATCGACTCGATTCGATCCTGCCCACCGCCCCTGTTGCTCTGGTGATGTTCTCGGTTCTGCCCGGCTATCTCTGATCCGTCTCGGTCAGACTCGCACCGACTCGCACCGAGGCGTACTGGCGCCCCTTAGTTGCTGATGGCGCCCGCTCATCCGCCGTGGCGGCGCACACACCCCACGAGAATTGCTCTCATGAGACAATGGACGTGTGAGTTCTCAAGCAGGTAACAGGCAGACCCGGCCCGTCGTCGAACACGCAGACGGCACGACATCGAAGACACCGACGCGTGATGGCCGTCCGCTGCTCAATTTCAAATCTCCGCGAGCCAGTCAGCCGAAGCAGCATCTGGCCGACATGACGATGGACGAACGCATCGACGCGGTCAAGGAGATGGGACTGCCCGCCTTCCGCGCGAAGCAGATCTCGACCCACTACTTCTCTCATTACCAGACCGACGTCGAGTCCATGACGGACCTGCCCAAGGACCTGCGGGCGGACCTGCAGGAACGGTTCTTTCCCCACCTCCTGACCGAGGTTCGTCGTCTGCGAACCGAGAACGGCGACACGATCAAATTCCTGTGGCGCCTCTACGACGGCGCGCTCGTCGAGTCGGTGCTGATGCGCTACCGCAATCGCGTCACCCTGTGCGTCTCCAGCCAGTGCGGCTGCGGCATGAACTGTCCCTTCTGCGCGACAGGGCAGCAGGGACTCACGCGCAATATGTCCGCGGCCGAGATCGTCGAGCAGGTCATCCGCGCCAACCAGGTCATCGCCGCCGGCGAACTCGCACCGGCACCCTCAGGCGACATGCCGGCGGAGGGGGAGACAGCACTCGGTGCCGAATCCGATGAGGACCAGGGCGAGACCTCTGAGGCCACGGTCGATGCATCGGGCACGACCACCTCGGCGACGGGACCCGAACGGGTCTCCAACATCGTGTTCATGGGAATGGGCGAGCCACTGGCCAACTACAAGCGAGTGATGAACGCGGTGCGCCGGTTCGTCGAACCCGCACCGCAGGGATTGGGAATGTCGGCCCGCCGGATCACCATCTCCACCGTCGGTCTGGTCCCGGGCATCAACAAGCTCGCGGCCGAGGACATCCCCGTCACCTTCGCCCTCAGCCTCCACGCACCCGATGACGAGCTGCGCGACGAGATGATCCCGGTCAACACGCGGTGGAAGGCCGATGAGGCCATCGACGCCGCGTACAACTACTACCAGGTGACGGGACGTCGGGTGAGCATCGAATACGCGCTCATCAAGGACATGAACGATCACCCCTGGCGTGCAGAGCTGCTGGCGAAGAAGCTCAACGCTCGCGGTCGCGGTTGGGTCCACGTCAATCCGATCCCGCTCAACCCGACTCCCGGCTCCGTGTGGACCGCGTCGGAGCCGGAGGTGGCAGACGAATTCGTGCGCAGACTCATCGACCAGGGGATCCCGACGACCATCCGTGATACCCGCGGATCGGACATCGACGGAGCCTGCGGACAGCTCGCTGCCGCCGACTGAGAAGCTGCGAACACGCATTTTCCGCGTCCGCCATTTATCATGGTGGAAATGACCATTACGGCGATTCGCTTCTGGAGGCAACATGGCGGACACGACTTTCCCCCGAATGTCCGGATGGAAGAACGGCTACGACCCGAAACAGGTCGACAGCTTCTTCAAACGTGCGCGTGAATCCTTCGAACGTCCCACCCCGCAGCCCGGCGACCTCGACTCCCGGGCGGTGCGCACCGTCGGCTTCGATCTGGTGCGCAAGGGATACCACGTCGCCGTCGTCGATGCCGCACTCGACCGACTCGAAGATGCCTTCGCCAAACAGGCACGTGACCGCCTCATCGCACAGTCGGGCCAAGATGCCTGGGTATCCGAACTTACACGTGTGGCCTCGTCGCTGCGGGGCCGCCTGGTCCGCGAACCCGGTGAGCATTTCGACAATCCGGCACCCGGCGTCATCGGCTACGACATCGAACAGGTCGATGATATGTGCGAGAAGGTCAACGCCTACTTCACGCAGGGTGTCGCGATGAGCGTCGACCAGGTTCGCCGTGTTCTGTTCAAGACTGCCAAGGGCAACAAGGCCTACGACGAGGATCAAGTCGATGCCTTCATCGACCGCGTCGTCGAAGTGATGGCCTCCGTTGACTGATTTCCACTACTTCGAACAGCCTAGCGACACGTCCTCGGGCACACTCAACCCTGTGTTCGAGCTGCTCGACTACCCGATCGTCATGGGCGGTGCCGATGAGATCGTCCTGACCGGTCCGACTCCGGAGCGACCGATGGTCGATGGCCGCGAGGTCACCGATCCGCGGCTGATCAAAGCACTGTCGAAACCCGATGAGCTCGACCGCGCCGAGGTGCTCGACCGGAGCGCGAAGTTCGCCGGAGTCCTCCGTGCAATGGGGATCACCGGCGGCGAAGGCGAACGGATCCTCATCGCCGAGGATGTGCCGCCGATCTCACGGGCACTGAGCATCCTCGGTGCCGTCCGAATCGGACTGAGCGTAGATGTGCGCTCGGAACCCGCCGCTGACGAGAGCACATCGGTGTTCGTCTACGCGATCGAAGCACCACCCGTCGAATCGGGACGGGCCTCGGTCAAGGCCATCCGCTCACGCTTCGAAGGCGTGGGAATCGCGATCGCGGGGGAGACAGCGAACCTCGACCAGGCAATGAGAGACTCACGAGTCGAACCGACAGAAGTGGTCGCATTGACTCCGGACCAGGCTCTCATCCACACCGATGAGACATCCCTCGACGCACGATCAAGCCTCGAGTGGCTGTCGCGGGAGATCCTCGCTGAGGCCTGACTCCTCCGCTCCAGACGAATCTGCGCAGTTGGATCAGCCCACGGTGGTGGCCCGACTGCGCGCGGCAGGGTGCGTCTTCGCCGAGGACGAAGCCCGCATCCTCATCGATGCTGCGATGTCCTCTGCGCACGTGGCGAGATCGTCAGGCCTCGCAGCTGAGAGGAGCAATAGCCTCCTGGCTGAGCTGATCGCCCGCCGAGTTGCCGGCGAACCTCTCGAGCAGATCGTCGGATGGGTCGAATTCGCGGGGCAGCGACTGCACGTGGCACCCGGCGTGTTCGTGCCCCGGCAGAGGACTGCGCTGCTGGCGGGGGCGACGATGCGCGCGGTGGAGGCAGCCGGGGCTGGGGCACGGTTCCTCGAAGCCTTCTGTGGGGTCGGGCCGGTGGCCACTACGGTGTCCCGGGCGCTCCCGGACACGCAGATCCACCTCGGCGATCATGACGAAACGGCGCTTGAGTGTGCACGGAGGAACGTCGGAGCAAGTGTCAACTGCCACCGACTCACATGTCTGTCGGGTCTGCCGCAGTCTCTGCTGGGCAGCTTCGACGTCATCTCCGCAGTCCCGCCCTACGTTCCCGACGCTGCCGCGGAGTTCCTCCCCAGAGAGGCGATCGAGCACGAGGCACCGACAGCGCTGTTCGGGGGAGCTGACGGTTTGGATCTTGTGCGCAGCCTCATCCGGGACTCAGGCGAGTGGTTGGCCCCGGGAGGAGTGCTGCTCATCGAACTCGGCCGCGAACAGCGGCACACGGCCGCTGGTTTCGGAGAGGCCCGGGAATTCAGCGCCAGTTGCATCCTCGGCGAGGACGAGCAGACCACGGTGCTCGAGCTGAGGAGACTCGCGCCAGCACGCCACACGACGTCAGCTGACGCCTGATTGTTGTGCCAAGCACCCGGCAGCTGCACCTGACGCCCGACGGTTGTGCCCGCGCGACGACGACAACCGCTTGCCAAAAGTGTGTACGTACTGCACTTGTGCTCTACGTACACACTTTCGACAAGCGGTTGCTGTTCGGCGCTCAGAGTAAGCGCAACTGCAGCGTTCGGCGCGTGAGCGTCAGTTTGCGAAGGCGTTGATTCCGGTGAGGCTGCGGCCCAACGTGAGCTGATGGACCTCGTGGGTGCCCTCATAGGTGAGCACGGTCTCGAGGTTGACGGCATGGCGCAGCGGTGGGTATTCGCTGGTGATGCCCGAACCGCCGAAGAGCGCGCGCAGGTCGCGGCACACGTTCATCGCGGTGTCGACGTTGACCATCTTGCCGAGGCTGATCTGCTCGGGACGCACGCCCTTCTCCGAGTCCTTGAGCTTGCCCAGATGAGCGGCGAGCAGGGTGATCTGCGAGTACTGGCCGAAGGCCTTCGCGAGCTTCTGCTGGCTGATCTGGAACGAAGACAGCGGACGGTCGAACTGGATGCGTGTCCCGGTGTATTCCAGCGCAGACTGCAGGGCGTCGCGGGCAGCGCCGGTGACGCCGAAGACGATTCCGTAGCGGGCCTCGGACAGGCACGACAGCGGACCTTTCAAGCCCTTGGCCTTGGGCAGAATGGCGTCTTCGGGCAGGCGCACGTTGTCGAGGACGATCTCGCCGGTGATCGAGGCACGCAGTGAGATCTTGCGGTGGATCTCTGGCGTCTGGACACCCTCGGTGTTGCTGGGGACGACGAATCCTCGGACAACGGGCTTGCCTTTGGAATCGGTTTCCTCGGTCTTGGCCCAGACGACCATGACATCGGAGACGGGGGAGTTCGTGATCCACATCTTCGCGCCGTTGAGGATCCAATCGGACCCGTCCTTCTTCGCGGTCGTCTTCATGCCCGAGGGGTCGGAGCCGACATCCGGTTCGGTCAGACCGAAGCAGCCGATGGCCTTGCCTGCTGCCATCTTCGGCAGCCATTCTTCCTTCTGCGCCTCGGAGCCGAAGTGGTGGATGGCGAACATCGCCAGTGATCCCTGGACTGATACGAGCGAGCGCAAACCCGAGTCCACGGCTTCGAGCTCGCGGCAGGCCAGACCGTACTGGGTGGCGGTGGATCCGCCGCAGCCGTAGCCATCGAGGTGCATGCCGAGGAGGCCGAGTTCTCCGAGTCCCTCAGCAAGCTCTCGGGCAGGAATCGTGGCATCGAGGAAGTAGTCGCCGATCTTGTCGCGAACGTTCTCATCAAGCCACTTCTTCACGATCGACGCGAACTCGAGGTCATCGTCCTCGAAGACCGAATCCAATCCCAGAATGTCGTCGGGGCTCAGCGTTGCACTCATAAAAACCTCTCTCGCCATTGATTCGCATTGCATATCTCACGTCGCCGATGACGCCGATGTCGAGTCATTTCCCAGAGAACTTTGGCATGATCGGTAGGCGTGAGCAAACGTAGAATCATTGTAGTCGGCTCGACCGGTTCGGTCGGCACCCAGGCCCTCGATGTCCTGACAGAGAACGCAGCGGACTTCGAAGTCATCGGCCTCGCTGCCGGAACCCAACTCGATGCGCTGGTCGTCCAAGCTCTCGATTTCTCGGTCCCCGTCATCGGTCTCACCAGCCCACCTGAGGGTGGCTCGAGCGAGATCCGGCGGCGTCTGGAGCAGGCCGCAGGTGAACGCGGGATCAGCGATCCCGTCAGTGAGATCCACGTGGGCTCCGATGCCGCCGAGGTGGTCGCCGGGGCAGCTGCCGACATCGTCCTCAACGCTGTGACCGGAGCCGCCGGACTCGGTGCGACCCTGGCCGCCCTCGACCGCGGCACCGACGTGGCGCTTGCGAACAAAGAGTCCCTCATCATCGGCGGCTCGATCGTCCTCGATGCTGCGGCCCGCACCGGAGCCGCCCTGATCCCCGTCGACAGTGAGCACTCCGCGATCGCCCAGGCCCTGCGCTCGGGCACCCACGGCGAGGTCAGCAAGCTTGTCATCACAGCCTCCGGCGGCCCTTTCCGCGGCATGACCCGCGATGCGCTGCGCCGTGTCACCCCGGCTCAGGCACTCAAACACCCCACTTGGTCGATGGGATCGATGATCACCATCAACTCCGCGACCCTGGTCAACAAAGGCCTTGAAGTCATCGAGGCCCATCTGCTCTTCGACATCGACTTCGACCACATCGAAGTCGTCGTCCACCCGCAGTCCCAGATCCACTCGATGGTCGAGTTCAGCGACGCCTCGACGATTGCGCAGATCTCCCCGCCGGACATGCGCCTGCCCATCGCCTATGCCCTCGGCACTCAAAGTGACGGTCAGACTCGGCGGTTGGCATCCGGGGCGGTGGCCAACAACTGGGGGCAGCCGATGCACTGGTCCTTCGAACCCGTCAACCACATCGCCTTCCCGGCGCTGGGCCTGGCCGTTGAAGCAGGACGGAAGCGCAAGAGCTTCCCCGCGGTGTTCAATGCCGCCAACGAGGTCCTCGTCGAGGCCTTCATCGGCGGTGAGATCCCATTCACCGGAATCGACCAGGGAATCGACCGGGCGCTGCAGGCCCACGAACCCGCGGCCGAGCACACGGTCGAGACCGTTCTCGCCGCCGACGCCTGGGCTCGCGAGTTCGCCCGGCAGGACCTGGTCGCCCAGACCGCAACCGCACAGAGCAAGACTCTCGGCGGCTCCTGATATGACAGTCGTCCTCTACATCATCGGCATCGTCCTGTTCCTGATCGGGATCTCGATCTCGATCGGACTCCATGAGCTCGGCCACCTGACACCGGCGAAGAAGTTCGGAGTCAAGGTCACCCACTACATGGTCGGCTTCGGCCCGACGGTATTCTCCTTCCGCCGCGGCGAGACGGAGTATGGCATCAAGGCACTTCCTCTGGGTGGATTCATCGCCATGCCGGGAATGTACCCCCCGCTCAAGGCGACGACGCGCAGGGCCGACTCGACCTCGGACGCCTCTGCCGAACACGCTGATGCCGCGTTCGGCGATGACCACCTCGGCGATGGCGCGGCTGAAGGAACCGCCAACACCGACCTCGCCACCGATGTTCCCAGCCACCCGCGCAGGCAGCGGCGCGGACGCCTGTTCGAGAACACGATGGCCGATGCCCGGGATTTCTCGAACCAGGAGATCGAACCGGGAGAGGAGCACCGGACCTTCTACGCCCTGAACGTGCCCAAACGGCTCGTCGTGATGTTCGCAGGCCCCCTGGTCAACCTCGTACTCGGGATCATCATCATGGCGATCTCACTCATCGGCATCGGGATCATGACCCCGACGACCACGGTGCAGACCGTCGTCGAATGCGCGGTTCCCGCCTCTGAAGCAGCGGAGCGTCCTGCGGATCAGAAGAAGACCTGTCAGGACGATGATCCGCTCACCCCCGCGTGGGAAGCCGGAATCAAACCAGGCGATGACATCACCTCCGTCGCCGGTGTCTCCACCGACAGCTGGGACGAACTCTCCAGCGTCATCAAGGACCATGCCGGCCAGCGGGTCGACGTGGAGTTCACCCGCGATGGTCACACTCAGAACGTCAACGTCCCGATCATCGCCCATGAGCAGGCCCGCGTCGATGACAGCGGACAGCCCGTGTTGAACGCCGACGGCACACCACAGACCGTGACCGAAGGATTCTTCGGCGTGGGTCCCGTCCAAGAGCGTCAGGGGCTGCCGCTGAACGAGTTCCCCGGTGCAGTCTGGGATCAGGTCAGCGGCGTCTTCCACGCCATCGTGACCCTGCCGGTCAAGCTCGTCGACATCGCCGAGGTGGCCACCGGTTCGAAGGAACGTGACGCCGAGGGGCTGGTCGGGATGGTCGGAGTCGGTCGGATTGCCGGCGAGATCGTGTCGACGGACCAGCTCCAGATCGTCGACAAGGCCCAGGTGGGGCTGGGCATGTTGGGATCACTCAACATCTTCCTCTTCGCCTTCAACATGATCCCGCTGCTGCCGCTCGACGGCGGACACATCGCAGTGGGCCTCTACGAGGGCGCCCGCCGGCAGATCAACAAGATCCGCGGGCGCGGCAAGACCGGCCCCTTCGACACGGCCCGGCTGCTGCCTCTGACCTACGTCGTCATCGGTCTGATGCTGTGCATGACGGCGCTGCTCGTCTACGTCGACCTCGTCAAACCCGTCACCCTCGACGCGATCTTCAACTCAGGATAGGCAGACCCCGGATAGGCGCCCTCAGCTGCTCAGCGAGATCGTCTGCACCTCGCCGAGGTGGTCCAAGCTCACCGTGATCGTCGCCGTCGTGTTCGCCGAGTCGGATTCGCCACCGATCTGCGCGTCAGGAACCGTCACGGTCCCCTTCAGCGGGGTCGTCATAGTGACATCGTCAGGTGTGAAGGGCTGCGTCAGCTGCAGCTCGTCTCTCCATGCGTCGAATCGTGCACGGCGTTCGGCACGGGGCTCATCGAGGTCCATGTTGACGGTGAAGAGTTCGTCGACGACGCTCTCCTCGAAGTCGATGACCAGGTTCGCTGCCCGCAGCACGGTCGCGGACTGTTCGGGTGCGACTGGGTGGTGAGGTGCCGGCACCGAGGTGGTTGTGCGTGTCAGCCGCAGATCGGGATCGCCCGTGGCCGCGGCCCAGCCGGCGTCGACGGCGTCTCTGACGGTGCTTTCGGCCGGGTAGTACGTCGTATTGCCGAATACGACGATGCTCAGGCCCAGGTCCGGGAACCAGCGCATGTGCGAGCCGTACCCGGGGTAGCCGCCGGAATGGCAGACGACGCGACCGAAACGGGAATCGAGACGGGGCTGCAGGCCGAAGCCGTAGTTCACCGACTCGGTATGGTGCTCGCTTCTCTGCACTTCGACGAGCCGATGCGACTGCTGGTTGTCCGTCAGTATCCGCGGCAGTGCTCCCGTCGCGTAGGCGTCGAGGTCGTCCAGGGCGTCCATATGGGCACTCATCCACGTGCCGATGTCGTTGACTGTGGAGATGATTCCGCCGATGGGGGAGAAGACGCCAGGGCCGGTGAGCTCGGCCGGGTGGCCCTCGCCGTTGCGGTCGATGCGGATGCCTGACATCAGGTCTGGGAAATCGGCGACGTCGAAACCGGTGCGCCTGAGACCGATTGGATGCAGCACCTCGGCGGTGACGAATTCGATGAACGACTTCCCGGTCACGGACTCCGTGACGAGCCCGAGGAGTGCGTAGCCGAGGTTGGAGTACTCGTATCCGGTGTCGGCTGGAGCGATGGGGATGGCTCCGCGCTTGATGTAGTCGATGAGTTCGGTGCGCGTCATCGCTTCCACCCGATCGGCCCAAGGGTCGTCCTTCGTGAACCCGGTGCCCATCGTCAGCGCCTGACGGCAGGTGCGGTCGGCAATCGATGTGCCTTCGAGTTCGGGGATGATCCGGTCCAATGGGCTGTCAAGATCCAGACCATCGGCGGCGAGGAGACCGACCGCGGCGGCCGTGAACGACTTCGTCATCGACGCGATCCGGTACGGAACGTCGCCATTGGCAGCCATCCCGGTCTCGCCTCGGCGAAAGACACCCCAGGCGAGTGTTCCGCCCTGCTTGGCGAGGGCATCGGCTGCAGTCTCGAGGCGACCGACGATGGCCTGGACATCGGGGTGGGTGAACGGCACGGAGGCTCCTCGGCTCACAGACATCTCCTCTGCTCGGATCTTCTGATCGGTTGGCAAGTTTCCTTCACAATACCTGCGAAATGGTGCTGTGGTGAGAGATCACACCGTGGTCGAGGAGCCCGGACACGGTTTGAAGTCCTACAATATGAATGACTCGAACGATCAGTCTGGTCACCAGTGAGAATGAAGGGATTGTCTTCGTGACATCGGTCAACCTCGGAATGCCTGCTCCACCACCTCCCGTGCTCTCGCCGCGACGGAAGACGAGACAGATCCAGGTCGGAAAGGTCGGCGTCGGTTCCGATTTCCCTATCAGCGTCCAGTCGATGACGACGACTCAGACCACAGACATCAACGCCACCCTGCAGCAGATCGCCGAGCTCACCGCCTCGGGGTGTGACATCGTGCGTGTGGCCTGCCCGTCACCCGATGATGCTGCGGCACTGCCGGCGATCGCGCAGAAGTCGCAGATTCCGGTCATCGCCGACATCCACTTCCAGCCGAAGTACGTCTACGCCGCGATCGACGCCGGCTGTGCTGCTGTGCGCGTCAACCCCGGCAACATCCGCAAATTCGACGACCAGGTCAAGGAGATCGCGAAGGCGGCAAGTGACGCCGGAACCTCGATCCGGATCGGTGTCAACGCCGGATCCTTGGACAAGCGGATCATGGAGAAGTACGGCAAGGCCACTCCGGAGGCGCTCGTCGAGTCCGCCGTGTGGGAGGCATCGCTGTTCGAAGAGCACGACTTCCACGACTTCAAGATCTCCGTCAAGCACAACGACCCTGTGGTCATGGTTCGGGCATACGAGATGCTCGCGGAGCGCGGTGACTGGCCCCTGCACCTGGGTGTGACCGAGGCCGGTCCTGCCTTTCAGGGCACGATCAAATCCGCCACCGCCTTCGGCTCACTGCTGTCGCAGGGCATCGGCGACACGATCCGCGTCTCGCTCTCCGCACCACCAGTGGAGGAGATCAAGGTCGGCAATCAGATCCTGGAGAGCCTCAACCTCAAACCTCGCAAACTCGAAATCGTCTCGTGCCCGTCCTGTGGACGCGCCCAGGTCGACGTCTACACCCTCGCGGACGAGGTCACAGCTGGCCTCGAAGGCATGGAAGTTCCGCTGCGAGTCGCTGTCATGGGCTGCGTGGTCAACGGTCCCGGTGAAGCGCGCGAAGCCGACCTCGGTGTGGCCAGCGGCAACGGCAAGGGTCAGATCTTCGTCAAGGGTGAGGTCATCAAGACCGTGCCAGAGGCCCTGATCGTCGAGACTCTCATCGAAGAGGCCAATCGCATCGCAGCTGAGTCCGACGCCCCGTCCGGGTCTCCCGACGTCGTCGTCGGCTGATACCCGACCTGTCCGAAAAGCTGCCCGGTGTGTGAGGATCAGAACAAGGAGGCTCTCCCGTGCTGAGAGTCACTCGTCTGGGACATCAGCACACCGGTTGGCTGAAGAGTCTGCTCGCGCTCAACCCGTGTGAGAACGTCTACCTCATCGCGCTGCTCGAAGTCACGGGGACAGCGCAGATGGGCTCACCCGCCGGTTCCCTGCTGGGTGTCTTCGACGGCGACCAGCCGGTGGCAGCCTACTGGGTGGGCGGCAACATCATTCCCGTGGCTGCGACCCCGGGAACGAATCAGGCCCTGGCGCAGAAGCTCAATGCCGATGGGCGCTACTCCTGCTCCCTCATCGGTTCCCGTGAGATCATCCTCGATCTGCACAGCCGCCTGAACTGGGGACGCCCCCGCGGCGTCCGTGACCGGCAGCCGCTGCTGGCGATCAGCTCCGACCCCTTGATCGAACCCGACGAGGCAGTACATCTGGTCACGGTGGAACAGCTGCCAGCGGTGTTCTCAGCCAGTGTCGACATGTTCACCAACGAGGTGGGCTTCTCTCCGATCGAAGGCGGCCAGTCAAGCTATCTGGCTCGTGTCCGCAACATCATCAGGGGCAAGAACTGCTTCGCTCGCATCTCGGACACACTGCCCCAAGGTGGTCCGGTGCGCCGCTGGCCGGCGACGGACCAGGCCGAGCAGGTGCTGTTCAAAGCAGACATCGGCATCCGAGCGCCGCGCATCGTTCAGGTGCAGGGCGTCTGGGTCCATCCCGACGTGCGTCAGCAGGGCCTGGGCGCTGCCGGAATGGCGGCAGTCGTGGCGCAGACCAGGGCGGCCGGACACCCCACCGTGAGCCTCTACGCCAATGACTACAACGAGGTGGCCCTGCGCATGTACACACGGGTCGGCTTCGAGCAGGTCGGCACCTTCGCCACGATCATGTACTGACCGGCCGCAGTCACCGCAGTCACCGCAGTCACCGCAGTAGCCGCCGCGACGGCAGGGGTCTTAGCGACGGCTTCAGGTGTCTCGGCGATCTCGGTTCCGAGGCTTGGCCATGTCGCCCAGGAACTTCTCCATCTCCCGGCGGTCCTTCTTCGTCGGCCGACCCAAGCCCTTGTCTCTGCGGGGGACGAATCCGCGCAGAGCAGGATCCGGCGGCGGGGTGAGATCCTCATAGCACTGCACGGCGATCGATGACTGCGGACGAGTGGGCACGAAGCCGGTGATCTTCCAGATGAACTCGGTGCTGGCCTTGCGTACGCGCACCTCCTGTCCGATGGAGACCTTCTGCGCCGCCTTGACACGCTGACCCTCGACTTGGACGTGACCGCCTCGGCAGGCCTGAGTAGCCAGGTTTCGGGTCTTGAACATCCTTGTCGTCCACAGCCACACGTCCACGCGAACGTGCTTGCCGGGTGAGCGGTCAATCTCCACAGTCAGCCTCCACTACCTCAGTGTGCACTACCACAGTGTCCACCACAGACAGCCTCCGCTGCGTATGAGCACCACCGTCAGCGTCCGTCATTCTCAGCGCCGGTGCTCGGACCCACGATGTCTACATCGCGACGCAGGGCGATCTCGGTGCGGCGGGTGAACGTCTGGGCGGGGCGGCCGCGCCCCTGGGACACAGCCTGCCCGGTGGGTGCCAGCAGCGGCAGCATCGTGCGGCGGAAGGTGTCTGCCTGCAGGTCCTCTCCCGAGACGATCTCATGCAACTCACGCAGCTGCCGCAGCGAGAACTCCTCTGGCAGCAGCCCGAACGGGTCCGGCGTGCGCTCATGCAGCGAACGCAGGCGGTGGACCGCAACTCGGACGATCTCCTGATGTTCGGCGCTGAGCTCACGGACCGAATGCACGGGTGCGAGTTTGCGCCGGCGTGCGTCCTGCGGGTCGGGCTCGGTCTCCGGGGAGCTTGCGTCTCCGAATCCCACATCTCTCGTCGACAGTACGTCGAGGTGGGCCACCGAGATCACCCACCCCCGATCGTCACGATCGGGCTGGTCGAAGACGTGGAGCTGAACTGGGGCGCGGTCGATGAGCCGCGCCTTTTCGCGCAGGCACCGGGCAACCGCCTCGGCGAGTCGCTCCTGGGGGCGAAGGATCGACCCCGGCAGCTGCCACGCGCCGTCGCCGGAATGAGTGAGGAGCACGTGCAGGCCACGTCGGGGGACGGGGCAGAGGACCGCGGTGTCGACCGCGACCGAGGGCCGCGGGAACTGCGTCAGTTGAGTGGAATCAGGCATGCTCTTCGTATCGGTCAGCGAGTCGGTCGGACAGCGAATCGGCCTGAATCGCTCAGGCCCTGGTGGACGTGTGTGCCCACCAGTCTAATTCGCTTCCACCACCTGACGAATCCAGGCCCACAGCTGGGCGGATCCATGGTCGGATGACGGCAGATTCGGACCTGCCAGATGACTGTTCTGCGTCGCCGGTCTGATCGGTTTTGCCTCATAATTGCCGTGCGGATACTCGCGTGCGATAGTGTTCGATCTGAGTCTTGACAAGTTGAGGAGTATCACCCATGGCCCTGCGCATGTCGTCCCTGTTTGTGCGAACCCAGAAGGAGGACCCGGTCGGAGCTGAGGTCGCCAGCCACAAACTTCTGCACCGTGCGGGATACATCCGCCGATCGGCCCCGGGGATCTACACATGGCTGCCGCTGGGACTGAAGGTCCTGGGCAAGATCGAAGCCATCGTGCGCGAGGAGATGGCCACAGCCGGATCACAGGAAGTCCATTTCCCTGGACTGCTGGCTGCAGATCCGTACCGAAAGTCCGGACGCTGGGAGGCCTTCGGGCCCGATCTGTTCCACCTCAAGGACCGCAGGGACAACGACTACATCCTCGCTCCCACCCACGAGGAGGTCTTCACCCTCCTCGTCAAGGACCTCTACTCCTCCTACAAGGATCTCCCGCTCTCGATCTACCAGGTCCAGACCAAATACCGTGACGAGGCCAGGCCCCGCGCAGGCCTGCTGCGCGGACGCGAGTTCATCATGAAGGACGCCTACTCCTTCGATATCGACGATGCCGGACTCGACGCCTCCTACGAAGCGATGCGCGTCGCCTACCTGCGGGCCTTCGCCCGACTCGGTGTGCCCTGCCTGCCGGTCAAGGCCACCCCCGGAGCCATGGGCGGATCGGGCACCGAGGAATTCATCTACCCCTCCGAGGTCGGTGAGGACACCTTCGTGCGATCACCCGGAGGGTACGCCGCCAACGTCGAGGCCGTGACCTCGATCGTGCCCGAGGCGATCCCGTTCGAGAACTCACCTGCAGCTCACGTCGAGGACACCCCTGACACACCCACCATCGAGTCCCTCGTCGCCGCCGCGAACGCAGACCACCCCCGCGAGGACCGCGCCTGGACCGCCGCCGATACGCTCAAGAACGTCGTCTGCGCTGTCACCCACCCCGACGGCACCCGCGAGATCATCGTCATCGGCCTGCCCGGTGACCGTGACGTCGACCTCGACCGCGCCGCCGGCACCGGAATGCTCGGCAATGGTGAAGTCGACCTCGAAGCCGCCACAGCCGAAGACCTCGTCGCTCACCCGGAGCTCGTCAAGGGCTACATCGGACCGGGCTTGGACCTCGACAACCAGGTTCTCGGCCTCGAAGGCACCTCGAAGCTCCGCTTCCTCCTCGACCCACGTGTCGTCGAGGGCACCCGGTGGATCACCGGCGCCAACGAACCCGGCCGGCACGTCTTCGACCTCGTCGCCGGACGTGACTTCACCGCTGATGGCACCATCGAAGCCGCCGAGGTGGAACTCGGCGACCCCGCACCCGACGGTTCGGGCCCGCTCGAGCTGGCCCGTGGTGTCGAGATCGGTCAGATCTTCAAGCTCGGCCGCAAGTACGCGGAGTCCCTCGATCTCAAGGTCCTTGACCAGAACGGCAAGGCCACGACCGTGACCATGGGCTCCTACGGCCTCGGCGTCACCCGTGTCATGGCCTGCATCGCGGAGGAATACCACAGCGAATCCGGTCTCCTCTGGCCCCAGCACCTGGCCCCAGCCGATGTTCACATCATCGCCGCAGGCAAGGGTGAGGACATCGCCGCGGTCGCCGAGAAGCTGACGGCCGAATTCGAGTCGGAAGGCGTGACCGTTCTCCTCGACGACCGCCTCAAGGTCTCACCCGGCTTCAAGTTCGCCGATGCCGAACTCATCGGCATCCCGACCGTGATCGTCGTCGGTCGTGGCCTGGCCGACGGAGTCGTCGAAGTCCGCAACCGTCTGGCCGATGAGAAGTCAGAACAGCCCGTCGCCGAGGTCGTCGCCTCCACCGTGGCCACGATCCGTGACGCCTACGCCACGGCCGCCGCTGCGGCAGACGCCGCAATCGCGGAACCAGCCGCACGGTGAACCGACGCAGGTGATGGAGGCACTCACCGCAGGCATCGATGTCACCCTCGGTATGCTTCTGTGGCTCCTGGCCGCAGGAGTTCTGGCCGGCTGGATCGATGCCGTCGTCGGCGGCGGAGGTCTGATCCAGCTGCCGGCACTGCTGCTGGTGCCGGGAATGACACCGGTCCAAGCGGTCGCCACGAACAAGGTGGGCTCGATTGCGGGTACGACCGCCTCGGCGGTGACCTATCTGCGCACGATCACCCCGGACAGGTCGGCGACGATCCCTGCCGCCGCCACGGCATTCCTCGGAGCCGTCTTCGGCGCCAAACTCGCGACCTTGGTCCCAGGTGAACTCTTCACACCGATCATCCTCGTCGCTCTCATCGGGGTCGGAGTCTTCACGGTCCTCAACCCCAGCCTCGGCGCCGATGCGAGCCTGCGGTTCGGCGAATCCTCGAAACGTCATCACGGGCTGTCGTGGCTGATCGGGCTCACGATCGGCGTCTATGACGGAGTGCTCGGCCCGGGCACCGGATCCTTCCTCGTCATCGCGTTCGTCACAGTCATCGGGTTCTCATTCCTCCAGGCCTCAGCCACTGCGAAGGTCATCAACTGGGCGACGAACTTCGGGGCACTGGTCTTCTTCATCCCCGATGGCCAGGTCGTATGGGCGCTCGGTCTCGTCGTCGCCGTGGGCAACGTCGCCGGTGGAATCTTCGGTGCGCGCACGGCACTGAAGAAGGGATCCGGATTCGTGCGGGTCGTCTTCGTCGTCGTGGTCTCCGCGATGATCATCAAACTCGGCTACGACGTGGTCTCCGGCCTCATCCACTGAGGCATCCCCTCGCTCAACCTCCCCGACGTCACTGATTGCGCCCGGCGCCATGCGGTATTAGTGACGTCGGGGAGGTTGAGTGGGGGTGCTCAGCCGATGGGTTTGAGCGCGTGGGCATTGACGCCGGCGACGTCTGCTCCCGACAGTGCCCGGGCAACCCACAGAGACCTCGCGGCATCGGCCAACGCACCGGTCGATCCGCTGCGGGCTGACCTGAGGTACCAGAACATGTTCGTGACCTCCCGAGCGACGGCCGCACCCATCCCGTACTGCGGGTCCATGCCCGCGCACAGCGCGAGGTCGGTGGCGAATCCGCGCAGCCACGCGGCCTGGGCCTGCGGATGTTGGGACGGAATCTCCGCGAGACGGTTCCACAGCACCGGCGCCAAGGTGTAGGCGGTCGGTCCGGACAAGGGCTGCGGGTCGATGGCCTTCCAGGTCGAGATGCCCGCGGCATCGGGGTTGCCGGCGAGGATGTTGTAGTAGTGCAGATCGGCGTGGATGAGCCAATTCTCCTCAGACGCGGCAAGAGTGCGCATCCAGTTGCGCGCGAAGGAGAGCAGGAGAGAATCACCAGGGCCTGCCTCAGTCCAGCCGCTGAGCAGACCCGCATCGGCGTCAAAGGTGCTCAGCCATCCTGCGGCCACATCCTGGACACGCAGGAAATCGGAACCCGAGGGGATCTCAAGCGACTTCTGCAGGGCACCCCAGACCGGGGGCACATCGGCCAGGGGCAACACGGAGAGATTGTCCTTCGTTCGCAACCGCTCCTGCAGGGTGACCCTGAAGCTGTGATCGTCCCTGATCACCCGGACAGCGCCGTGCCCGTTCCACATCTTCAGCGCCCGCAGCGCCTGCGCATGTGCAGCCGATGCCGCCGAGGTGGGGGCGGCGAAGCGCAGCACCCCCTGATAGTTCTCCTGAGTCAGAACCGGGATGACGAGGCTTTCGCAGCCGGCCCAGGGTGAGCCCGGTACTTCGTCGAAGCTCAGCTTCCACCGGTCGGTGAGCTCATTGGCCATGAAATCCAGTGCGGCGACCCAGGACGAGGTGCGGTACTCGCCGATGATGTCGCGAGTGGAGTTGTACAGGACCGGGGGGACCTTCACTTCTGCGCCTCTGCCTCTCCCGAATCTCCGGGATACGAGTACCGCAGCACCTGCGGGCTGGCGAAGATGGTGCGTGTTCGAGCCGACTCCCACAGCCGCAGAGCGGCCTCCGAATCCCTCTGCAGCCAGGGAAGGATCGCTGCTGCCACACCGTCTTCGAGGGCCAGAGCCAGTTCCTTCGCGGTCTCCGGGTCACGTGGGATGGGGTCGAGTTTCCACGAGGGAGCATCAGGTTCAGCGTTCTTCTCACCGAGCTTTTCGAGCATCTCGCCGGCCAGTGAGCCTAAGGACTCCAGTCGCGCCACGGCACTGCTGCGCTCGCGTGACTTCGTGTCGAAGTTCACAGCGAGCCGCTCATAGCCATAAGTCGCTGCCCTGGCCTGGTTGAGGATGTCATTCCACACCGGGGGAGAGGTCGAATCGTCCGCGGATGGCGGCTGCGACTCGGGTGAGTTCGAAGCCGCCGCGGGTTCCGATGAGCCGGAAGCGTCGGCAGCGCCGGATTTGCGTGAGTCACGGATCAGGGCGTCGGCGCTGCGAATGAACTCTGCGTGCTCGGTGCCCGCAGTCAGCGCCAAACCGGTTGCCACGTCCACGAGCACCGGAATGAGGGTCGAGCCCAATGTCGGTAGGGCGGTGAAGACGGCATCCGACACCACCTCGGCGGCTTCGATGTAGGTGCGGGGATCTTCCGACGGTGGGGGCTCGGTGGCCATTTCGGTTGGTGGCGACCACACAGGACCGATGGCGTCCCGGAGTTTCTGCAGGTCCTCACCAGCGGTCTCCGGGTCGTTGTCTCCGGCGGTGGTGGCGGCGAGGATTCTGGCGATGCGGTTGCGCAGCTGGTCCGTCTCATCGAGGGTCGGCACGTCCGGAGGAGTATCGATTCTCACACCGCATCCCGACAGCAGGCTCAGACTCGCCCCGCCCACACCGTAGAGGAGAAGAGCGCGGCGGCTGACGGGAAAACGCATAGGCCAATCCTAGCGGATGCTTAACCTCGCCCGGGGAGTCGCTTAGGGTGGTGCTAAGGCAATTGGCAGGGCAGAAGAGACGTCGCCGCGCGGGGCACACCGTCGTCAGCGGGACGAGGACTGGAGGACACATGGACGAGGACGTGGCGCAGATAGAGAAGATTCTGCGGGAGCCGCTGCAGACCTCTGGTTTCTACCTGGAGTCGGTGAAGGCCGTGGCTGCCGGACAACGTCGGGCGCTGACGGTCGTCGTCGACCTTGATGAGTCCAGCACAGAACCCATGTCGATGGAGAAGATCGCCGAATCCAGCCGACTCGTCGGCGACGCCCTCGACGAGGTCGAGGTCTTCCGCGACAAGCCCTATCAGCTCGAGGTCACGAGTCCAGGAGCAACGAGGAAACTCGAATCCCCGCGGCACTTCAAACGGGTGCTTGGTCGCCGACTCGAAATCAGCACGAAGAAGGACTCCTTCAAGCTCGATCTCGATGATGTGGGCGAGAACTCAATTTCTGGAATCGATCCCGCCAGTCGGGAGAAGCGGACAGTCTCGCTCGGTGACATCGTCAAGGCGCAGGTCGAACTCAAATTTCGGTGAGCGTAATCTGAGATAGAATGTCACGCCTGCATAAATGAAGACCGACAATTCAATGCTCGAGGGAGCCGGAGAGGATATAGGCCATGGATATCGACCTCAGTGTTCTGCGCATTATCGAGCGAGAGCGGGAGATTCCGCTCGATACTCTGATCGAACTCATCGAACAAGCTCTCTTCCTTGCCTATCAGAAGACTGAGGGCGCGTGGCCGGATTCCCGCGCCGAACTGGACAAGACCTCCGGCGAAGTCCGCATCCTTGCCGTCGAGTTCGACAATGATGACAACCCGATCGGCGAATTCGACGACACTCCCACGGGCTTCGGACGCATCGCTGCGCAGACGGCTCGCCAGGTCATCCACCAGCGTCTGCGCGATGTCGCAGACGAATCGGTGCTCGGCAACTTCAAGGGCCGCGAGGGTGAGATCGTCTCCGGCACCATCCAGCAGGGCCGGGACCCGCAGATGGTGCAGGTCGACCTCGGTGATGTCGAGGCGGTCCTGCCGCCGCACGAGCAGACTCCCGGCGAGTCATACCGCCACGGAACGCGCCTGCGCGTCTACATCGCCGACGTCCACAAGGGACCGAAGGGAACGTCGGTCACTGTTTCGCGTACGCACCCGAACCTCGTCCGCCGGCTGTTCGCGCACGAAGCACCGGAGATCGCCGACGGCACTGTCGAGATCGTCTCCCTGGCTCGTGAGGCCGGCCACCGAACCAAACTGGCAGTTCGCGCCACGAAGCCAGGTGTGAATGCGAAGGGCTCGTGCATCGGCGAACTCGGTTCCCGCGTGCGGGCCGTGATGAACGAGCTGGGCCAGGAGAAGATCGACATCGTCGACTACAGCGATGACCCGGCCAAGTTCATCGGCCATGCACTCTCACCAGCCAAGGCGACGAAGGTCGACATCCTCGATGCCGATCTGCAGGAATCCCGCGCCGTCGTCCCCCGTGACCAGCTCTCCCTGGCCATCGGCAAGGAAGGGCAGAACGCACGCCTGGCGGCCAAGCTCACCGGCTGGAAGATCGACATCGTCCCAGGCGAATAGGCATCGGGCGTGATCTGAACCACTCGGGGTGTGGCGCGGGTGGGGATGGAAGTGCTGTAGAATTATGTACTGTGATTGTGGGCGCGGCACCTCGAAGGACGTGCATCGCCTGCAGGCAAAAGGCCGACCGGGACGAACTCACACGATTTGTGATTCGACCCGATCAGCATCCGGCCATCGTCCATGACGTGTCAGCGACACTTCCGGGACGAGGAGCCTGGGTGCACCCGGACGCCACATGCCTGAAGAAGGCATTGACGACCGCATCCTTTGCTCGAGCCTTTCGAACGAAGGTCACCGCCTCGGACCTGCCGAGGATGGATACCGAACCCAAGAAGAGCGGGTAGCCCGAATGGATGACAAGTTGTGAGTGTCGTGCGATGACACCGCTATCGGAATTCGAGAGAGCAGTGAAATGAGAACTGCTCTTCATTGATGAGGTTCTTTCCTGACCGGGAAAGAACCCGGACAGGAGAACTGTGGCAAAGCCCCGTGTCCATGAGCTCGCAAAAGAGCTCGGCACTACAAGTAAGAACGTCCTCGAGAAACTCCAGGGCCTGGGCGAATTCGTTCGCTCCGCTTCCTCGACCCTCGAAGCACCCGTCGTGCGCAAGGTGAAAGAAGCGTTCGCCGAGTCCGGTCCGGCCGGCTCCGGCGACAAGACTTCCGGCGCATCCGCCGACTCGAAGCCGGCTGCTCAGCCAGGCGCCAAGCCTGCCGCGAAGCCCGGAGCTCCCAAGCCCGGTGCAAAGACTTCGGCCAAGCCAGGAGCCAAGCCCGGTGCCAAGCCAACTTCGGCACCGACCGAAGCTGCTGAATCCACGCCAGCAGAGGCGAAGCCTGCAGCTAAGCCGACCGGTGCGAAGCCGAGCGCGAAGCCCGCTGCAGATGCCAAGCCCGCTGCAGAAGCCAAACCCGATGCAGATGCCAAGGCTGCTGACACGGCCGCGTCCGCTGCAGGGACCAAGTCTGCCGATGCCCCTGCTGAGCAGACCAAGCCTGCCGCGCGTCCGAACGCGCCGAAGCCTGGTGCTGCTGCGAAGCCCGCCGCGGCTCCTAAGCCAGGTTCGGCACCCAAGCCTGGCTCTGCTCCGAAACCGGGCGGTCGCTCGCCGGCCCGACCCGGAAACAATCCCTTCGCCCCAGCACAGGGCATGCCCAAACCGGCAGGACGCGGCGGACCGAAATCCGGCAATCGTCCCGGCGGCCAGGGCGGCCAGGGCGGTCCTGGTGCGCGCCCGGGCAACAACCCGTTCGCCAACTCGCAGGGGATGCCGAAGCCAGGTCAGAAGCCACCTCGTGCATCCGGTGAGGAAGGCGCAGCAGGCCCACGTCCGGCACCACGTCCGGGCGCACCTCGCCCGAACCCATCGATGATGAAGAACTCCGCACTGAACAAGCCGGCTCCAGGCCGCGGTCGAGGCGGAGGACGCGGCAACGCGCCCGCCGGCGGCGGCGCACCCGGTGCGCCGGGTGCAGCTCCAGGCGGCGCACCTGCAGGTCGTCGCGGACCCGGTGGTGGACCCGGCGGCGGTCCAGGCGGTCGTGGTTCAGGTCGCGGTCGCGGAAGCACCCAGGGTGCATTCGGCCGTGGAGGCGGTCCTCGTCAGAAGGGACGCAAGTCGAAGCGGGCCAAGCGCGCCGAGTTCGAGCAGATGCAGACACCGTCGGTCGGTGGCGTCTCTGTTCCACGCGGCGACGGCAACACTCCACTGCGCCTGCGTCGCGGATCCTCACTGGCCGATTTCGCTGAAAAGATCAACACCGATCCGACGAACCTCGTGACGGTGCTCTTCCACCTCGGCGAGATGGCGACCATCACCCAGTCTCTGGATGAGGGCACATTCGAGGTCCTCGGCGAGGAACTCGGCTACAAGATCGAGATCGTCTCACCCGAGGACGAAGACCGTGAGCTGCTCGAAACCTTCGACATCGACCTTGACGCGGAAGCCGCGGACGAAGCAGACGAGGATCTCGCAGCACGTCCACCGGTCGTCACGGTCATGGGTCACGTCGACCACGGTAAGACCAAGCTGCTCGATGCCATTCGCTCTGCGAACGTGGCTGGCCGTGAAGCCGGCGGAATCACCCAGCACATCGGTGCTTACCAGGCCGAGGTCGAACATGAGGGCATCGATCGCAAGATCACCTTCCTCGATACCCCAGGTCACGAAGCGTTCACCGCTATGCGAGCCCGTGGCGCGAAGTCGACCGACCTCGCGATCCTCGTGGTCGCGGCCGATGACGGCGTGATGCCGCAGACCGTTGAGGCACTCAACCACGCTCAGGCGGCGAACATTCCGATCGTGGTCGCAGTGAACAAGACCGATAAGGAAGGCGCTAACCCCGCCAAGGTCATGCAGCAGCTGACCGAGTACAACTTGGTTGCCGAGGAATACGGCGGCGAGACCATGTTCGTGCCGATCTCTGCGCTCAAGCGCGAGGGCATCGACCAGCTGCTCGAATCCGTGCTGCTGACCACCGATGCTGCGCTGGACCTGAGGGCGAACCCGGACAAGTCGGCTCGCGGCATTGCGATCGAGGCCAAGCTGGACAAGGGCCGTGGCGCGGTTGCGACCGTGCTCGTCGACTCCGGCACACTGCGTCAGGGAGATGCCATCGTGTGTGGCACCGCCTACGGACGTGTGCGTGCGATGTTCGATGAGAACGGCAACCTCGTCGAGGAGGCGGGACCATCCCGTCCCGTCCAGGTGCTGGGTCTGTCCTCCGTGCCGCGTGCCGGCGATACGTTCATCTCCACAGAGGACGATCGCACCGCCCGTCAGATCGCTGAGAAGCGTGACGCCATCGAGCGCAATGCTGCTCAGGCTCGCGGTCGCAAGCGCATCAGCCTCGAGGACTTCACCAAGGCGCTGGCCGAGGGCAAGGTCGATATGCTCAACCTCATCCTCAAGGGCGACGTGTCCGGTGCCGTCGAGGCGCTGGAGGATTCGCTGCTCAAGATCGATGTGGGCGACGACGTCGACCTGCGCATCATCCATCGCGGTGTGGGTGCGATCACGGAGAACGACATCAACCTGGCCACGGTCGACAACGCCATCGTCCTGGGCTTCAATGTCCGTCCGGAGGCGAAGGCTCGCGACCTGGCCGAGCGCGAAGGCGTCGATGTCCGTTACTACTCGGTCATCTACCAGGCGATCGACGACATCGAGAGCTCGCTCAAGGGCATGCTCAAGCCGGAATACGAAGAGGTCCAGACAGGCACTGCGGAGATCCGCGAAGTCTTCCGGTCCTCCAAGTTCGGCAACATCGCCGGCTCCATCGTTCGCGATGGTCACATCACCAGGAACGCGTCTGCTCGCGTCACCCGTGATGGAGTGGTCGTCGGGGACAAGGTCAAGATCGAGTCCCTGCGTCGCTTCAAGGACGATGCCACCGAGGTCCGCGAAGGATTCGAGTGCGGTATCGGCCTGGGCAGCTTCAACGATCTGCGCGTCGGCGACATCATTGAGACCGTCGAGATGCGTGAGAAGCCTCGCGACTGATCGACACGTCGCTTTCCCATACCGGGTTCTGAACGGGGAATGTGCGAGCGGGTGGCATGAGTCCACTCGCCCGCGCACCTCCCGGGCAGGACCCGGTCTGCGGTTCGCAGGCCTCTGTGCTGTTGCGCACGGACGTCGCCGACGATGAGAGAATGTGCCGGGGGAGTGCTCCACGGGCCACAGCACCAGCCAGACACACAGACACAGGTACACACAGATACGGATACTCAAGTGGCAGTTCCAATCGAACTCAGTCACTGTCACAGTTCAGACGAAGAAGGAAGTCACCATGGCAGATGCAACTCGGGCGCGTAAGATCGCCGACCAGATCAAGGTCATCGTCGCCAGCACGATCGAACGCAGACTCAAGGATCCCCGTCTCGGTTTCGTCACGGTCACCGATGTGCGCGTGACCGGAGATCTGCAGCACGCCTCGATCTTCTACACTGTCTTCGGAGACGGGCAGGACCTCGAAGCCACAGGCAAAGCCCTGGAGTCCGCGAAGGGCTTCATCCGGTCTGAGGTCGGCAAGGGCCTGACGATCCGACTGACTCCCAGCCTCGAATTCATTGCCGACGCCGTGCCGGAGGCCGCCGCTCACCTCGACGGTCTTCTCGCCAAGGCCGCAGCAGATGACGCTCGGGTGGCAGGACTGGCCAAGGACGCGAAGCCCGCAGGAGACGAAGACCCCTACAAGAAGGCCGACGACGAAGACTGACTGGTCACAGCGCTGTAACGGACCATCGATGCGACAGTGCTTCGGCTGTGTCGTCCCAGCTGAGCGCGGCGGGACTCGTGCGCGCAACCGCGACTTCTGTCACTCTCGCGAAAAAACCTCACGTAACAGTTTTGTAATCTTTCACTTCTAGTTTAGACTTTTTCTGGTAACGAAATGATTACGACTCTGTTAAGGGATTTCTGAATTGGGTAAGCACTCTTCGCCAAAGCCTGGCTTTGCTAAGCAGCTGGTCCGGGACCTGACCCCCGCCAGCAAGCGCTCTTCCGGTCGGCACTCCTCGGACGCACCGTCGACCGCCACCTCTGTGCTGGCAACTGTCAGGCAGCGTCCCGTCGTTGCCGCGATCGCGGTTCCGGCCGCAGCCACCGCCGCCGTCGTCGGCTCAACCGTCGTCATGAGCCCGCCCGAGGCCGGCAATGTCACGACCGAGGCCGCTGACACCTCTGCACAGCAGTCGAAGTCGAGCCCCTCGGCCGTCAGCCAGGATGAGATCGACGCCCAGCGCGAGAAGGCCGGCGAAGAATACCTCAAGGACGTCAAGGACGATCCCAAGTACAAGAACAAGACCTCGAAGACGACACTCGATGTCAAGACTCCCAAGCCCAAGCCGTCCCCGACGACGGAGAAGGCGCAGACGGAGTCCGGCAGCGCGAAGTCATCCGACGAGAAGTCCTCCGATTCGGATGAGAAGTCATCAGAGGGTTCAGGCACTCCAGAGGGCATCTCGAACGAACCCTGCTCGGTCTCATCCTCGATCGAATCCGGACTGCAGCCCAATGCCGTCAACGGCTACCGCGCCGTGTGTGCGAAGTTCCCCGAAGTCAAGACCTACGGTGGCGTTCGGCCTGGCTCCGGCACCTCGGACCACTACACCGGCGGAGCCGTCGACATCATGATCACCGGCGCTACCGGAGACCGCATCGCCGAGTACCTGATCCAGAACTCCGGAGCACTCAACGTCAAGTACGTGATCTGGGAACAGCGCATCTGGAACCCGGGCAGCGGTTGGAGCAGCATGGAAGACCGTGGTTCACCCACGGACAACCACTTCGACCATGTGCACGTCTCCTTCAACTGATCGAGCCTGACGCGTGAGCGATACTTCCCCGCAGGGTGTCCTTGTCTGCGACAAGCCCCAAGGCCTGACGTCCCATGGCGTCGTCTCTCGGATTCGGCGCTGGTACGGCACCCGCAAGGTCGGGCATGCCGGAACCCTCGACCCTATGGCCACGGGCGTGCTCGTCCTCGGGCTGGGGCGTGGGACCAAACTCCTGGGCTATATCACCGGCGTGTCCAAGACCTATCTGGCCACGATCCGTCTCGGCTCGGCCACGCCGACCGATGATGCGGACTCCGAGCCGGACCTCTTCGCCGAGCCTGCGGCACTGGCGGCAGTCTCTGATGATGGGATCGCTCACGGCGTCTCAGCCTTGAGGGGCTCCATCGATCAGGTCCCCAGCGCGGTCTCCGCGATCAAGGTCAACGGCCAACGCTCCTACGCCCGCGTCCGTGCCGGTGAAGACGTTGAGCTCAAGGCGCGCCGGGTCGAGATCTCAGATTTCACCATCCTCGCCACTCGCTATTCCGTTGCGCAGGGCCACATCGATGTCGACGTCGAAGTCGACTGCTCGTCGGGGACCTATGTTCGTGCGCTGGCGCGAGATCTCGGCAGCAGCCTCGGCGTCCATGGACATCTCACCGCTCTGCGGCGCACTCGAGTGGGGGACTTCAGCCTCGACGAAGCGGTGACGATCCCCGACGATCTTGACATCGAGGCTCCCACGCTGACTTCTCTCGCCGAGGTGGCCAGGGCCCTGCTTCCGACCGTGTGCGTCGAGTCCGCGGAGGCCAAGGCCCTGATGCAGGGCAAGACGATCGGCACCGATCGGAGCCCGGATCAGGGCAACGAGGTGGCCGTGATCGTCGGCGAGGAGCTCGTCTCGATCGCCGAGGTGCGGGCCGGGGGAGTGCTGAAGTCTCAGACGGCCTTCGCCATCGACCTCGCCTGAGAGCGCAACGATGCTGCGAGCAATACAACGTACTCGCTTGTATTCGATAGATACAACTGAAACGGTTGTCTATCGTCGTGGACTTTGGTGTACTTGAGTCATGTACGTCATGACCATCGACCAGCGAGGATCTCGTGAACGCACTGATGAGGTGCCCGAGCTGCTCGACGTTCTGACCCGGGTTGAGACCCAGAGGGGCTTCGAACGTACGATCGGCGACGAGGTGCAGGGCGTTCTCGACTCACCCGAGCAGGTGACTCTGGCCGTCCGTCTGCTGGCCGCACGAACTGGGTGGCATATCGGAATCGGAGTCGGCCCGGTCGACACTCCATTGCCGTCTTCCACTGCCGAGGGCAGGGGGGAGGCCTTCTATGCAGCCAGGCGCGCGGTCGAGGCCGCAAAGGGTGCACCCGCTCATCTTGTCGTCGACCCGGAGACAGCGCACTCGAGCCTGGCTGAAAGCGCTCTGCGCCTGGTGGTCTGGACGTTCGAGAATATCCGGTCCCAGTCTCGGCGCTACATCGACCGCAGGCTCGACCATCCCGACTCCACTCAGCACGACATCGCTGAACACTTCGACGTCTCCCAACAGGCTGTGTCCAGGGTGCTCTCCCCAGGCGGTGTGGAGCTCATCGAGGGTGCCTGCGCGCTGTCGACCTTCCACCTGGCCCATATAGGAGAGACCGGGGACCGCGACTTTCAGGCAGGTGACCATGTGGTTTGACCTACTCATCGCTGCCATTGCGGCGATCGTGTCGGCAGCGGGTGGCTACCTGCTGGTTCCGCTGTTCCTGCGGATGACCCATGACGGGCCCGGCTCGAAGCCGAGACGCACCGGCAGCGAGGACATCGACGTCCTGCGCGGCGGAATGTGGATCGGCATCGTCGAGCGCGCCCTCATCGCCGGAGCCATCGTGCTGGGCAGGCCCGAACTCATGGCCGTCGTCGTCGCAGTCAAAGGGCTCGGACGCTTCGCGGAGATCAAATCCTCGGCGGCCGCGGGCGAGCGATTCATCATCGGAACGTTCCTCTCCATCGCGATCGCATCCCTGGTCGGCGTGATCGGCTGGGCCGTCATCTCCTGAGGCGTGCGTGGGTTAGCACGTGAGAACATCTCTGCGATAACCTGAGTCGGTGCACGGAAGGAGCAAACGTCGAGTGGAGCTTTATCACGGACTGAATGAGGTCGGGACCGACGATGTCGGCACCGTTGTGACCCTGGGCAACTTCGATGGGGTCCACCGCGGCCACCAGACTGTTCTCCAAGCCGTAGCGGCACTGGCCAGTGAGCGCTCTCTGCGCTCTGTTGCCATGACCTTCGACCCGCACCCGCGCACGGTCCACCGCTCTGATGAGCCGACGCTGATGATCACGAGCACCGAGCAGAAGGCCGATTTCATCGCGGAGACCGGCATCGACGCTCTGTTCGTCCAGCACTACGACCTCGACTTCGCGGCCCAGAGTGCCGAGGAGTTCGTGCGCACCTACTTCGTTGAGGCCCTGGGCTGTGAGATCGTCGTCGTCGGTGATGACGTGAGGTTCGGCAAGGACAACGAAGGCACCATCGAGACTCTGCGCCACCTCGGCGAGAAATACGGGTTCCGGACCGAGACGATCGAAGAGGTCGGGCGCGGGGGACGGTACTCCTCCTCACGGATCCGGGATCAGATCGTCGGCGGAGATGTCGCCGAGGCTGCCGATCAGCTGGGTCGCTACCACCGGGTCGAGGGGGCCGTCGTCCACGGCGACGCCCGCGGTCGCGACCTCGGATTCCCGACCGCGAACCTGTCCGAAGATGCCGAGGGCCTCATTCCCGCCGATGGTGTCTATGCCGGGTGGGCGACATTCTCCGATGAGGACCAGGCGTACCCCGCAGCCATCTCGGTGGGCACCAACCCCACGTTCGAAGGCAACGTCCGACGAGTCGAGGCGCACGTCCTCGACAAGGAGTTCGGCGAATTCGACGTCTACGGCAAGCACATGATCCTCGAGTTCGTCTCACGAATCCGTGGACAGGTGACGTTCACCGGCATGGACGAGCTCGTCGTGAAGATGCACGAGGACATTGCTGATGTGCGCGAGGTGCTCCACACCTGATAAACTGAACCTTGCCGTTTTCACCGGCCGCGGTTCGATAGTGCTGAGACTGACAGGTTTCGGCGCCGCGCAACGATCAAAAGGAGAAGTCCATGGCTCTCAGTACTGCTGAAAAGCAAGAAGTCATCAAGGAATATGCAACTCACGAGGGCGACACCGGTTCTCCCGAGGTTCAGGTTGCGCTGCTGACCCGCCGGATCACCGAGCTCACCGAACACTTCAAGGATCACAAGCACGACCACCACTCGCGTCGTGGCCTGCTGCTCCTCGTCGGCCAGCGCCGCCGGATGCTCAAGTACTTGCAGCGCGTGGAGATCGAGCGCTACCGCTCGCTCATCAAGCGCCTGGGCCTGCGTCGCTGAGACCAGCCCCATGACATTGAGCGTGACTCCGACGAACTGACACAGACTCGAACGAGTCACCTCAGACGAAACGAAGCGTCCTGCATCATGCAGGGCGCTTCTTCGTTGTCCCCGGCCGTTCGACTGCCGATGCCATAACCGAGTGGAATGCGAGGCAATGGCTCACAGGGGCAACTGCGGTAGACTTCAACGTGGACAACCATGCCATGGACGTTTCGGTCCTCGGTAGTGGCTTCCGGAAGAGCACGCATGCGCATGCTGCTTCCGTGGGCCCCGATCGATGACCGGCTTGGATCCATGGGGTTGTCCGAGCCAATATCCACCGGATAGACGCGGGCTTCTTTCGCCTTCATTCTTCGAAGGTGTCCGCGTACCGGTTACAAACAAGGAGAATACGTGGGACTCAACCCTGAATCCGCCGTAGCGCACATTGACAATGGCAGCTATGGTTCACACACCATCCGCTTCGAAACAGGACGGCTTGCACAGCAGGCCGCCGGTTCTGCCGTCGCCTACCTCGACGACGAAACCATGCTGTTCTCGGCCACCTCGGCGGGCAAGAACCCCCGTGAGGGCTTCGACTTCTTCCCTCTGACCGTCGACGTCGAAGAGCGCATGTACGCCGCGGGTCGCATCCCCGGTTCGTTCTTCCGCCGTGAAGGACGCCCCTCGACCGACGCGGTCCTCACCTGCCGCCTCATCGACCGCCCTCTGCGCCCCTCCTTCGTGAAGGGACTGCGCAACGAGGTTCAGGTCGTCGTCACAGTGATGTCGATCCACCCCGACCACATCTACGATGCACTGGCCATCAACGCGGCCTCGATGTCGACTCAGCTCTCCGGACTGCCTTTCTCCGGCCCCATCGGCGGCGTGCGCATCGCACTCATCGACGGCCAGTGGGTTGCCTTCCCGAACCACTCGCAGCTCGATGACGCCGTCTTCAACATGGTCGTCGCCGGCCGTGTCGTCGGTGACGACGTGGCGATCATGATGGTCGAGGCAGAAGCCACAGACAACGCCATCGACCGCATCAAGTCCGGTGCCACCGCACCGACCGAAGAGGTCGTAGCAGAGGGACTCGAAGCCGCGAAGCCCTTCATCAGCGAACTCTGCCGTGCGCAGCAGGAGCTGGCTGACAGTGCAGCCAAACCCACTGTCGAGTTCCCTGTCTTCAAGGACTACCAGGACGACGTCTACGAGGCTGTGCGCGAACTCGCCGAAGCCAAGCAGACCGAGAACTTCCAGATCGCTGACAAGCAGGAACGCGAAGCAGCAGGCGAAGATCTGCTCTCTGAGCTCTTCGACAAGCTCGGCGAACGCTTCGCCGGCCGCGAGAAGGAAATCGCCGGGGCCCTCAACGCGCTGACGAAGCAGGTCGTGCGCAAGCGCATCCTCACCGAGCAGATCCGCATCGACGGTCGTGGTCTCAAGGACATCCGTCCGCTGACCGCCGAAACCAACGTGATCCCACGCGCTCACGGCTCGGCCATCTTCGAGCGCGGAGAGACGCAGATCCTCGGTGTCACCACGCTGAACATGCTCAAGCTCGAACAGCACATCGACTCTCTGTCGCCTGTGACCACGAAGCGCTACATGCACCACTACAACTTCCCGCCCTACTCGGTCGGAGAGACCGGTCGTGTGGGCAGCCCGAAGCGCCGCGAGATCGGACACGGTGCGCTGGCTGAACGTGCACTCGTGCCTGTTCTGCCCAAGCGCGAGGACTTCCCCTACGCCATCCGCGAAGTCTCAGAGGCACTCGGATCCAACGGCTCGACCTCGATGGGTTCGGTCTGCGCATCGACTCTGGCCATGCTCTCGGCTGGTGTGCCGCTGCAGGCTCCTGTCGCAGGTATCGCCATGGGACTCGTCTCCGATGTCATCTCCACCGACACCGGAGATCAGACCGCATACGCGGCACTGACTGACATCCTCGGTGCCGAAGACGCCTTCGGCGACATGGACTTCAAGGTTGCCGGTACGCGTGACTTCATCACTGCGATCCAGCTCGACACCAAGCTCGACGGCCTTCCCGCCTCGGTGCTCGGTGCCGCGCTCAAGCAGGCGCAGGAAGCCCGCATGGTCATCCTCGACGTCATCGCCGAGGCCATCGATGCTCCGGCAGAGATGGCTCCGACTGCTCCGCGCATCATCTCGGTGAACATCCCGGTCGACAAGATCGGCGAGGTCATCGGACCCAAGGGCAAGATGATCAACCAGATGCAGGAAGACACCGGCGCTGACATCAGCATCGAAGACGACGGAACCGTCCTCATCGGTGCCGCCGACGGAGCAGCCGCAGATGCCGCCCGCTCGATGATCAACGCCATCGCCAACCCGCAGGTGCCCGAGGTCGGCGAACGTTACCTCGGAACCGTCGTGAAGACGATGAGCTTCGGCGCATTCGTCTCCCTGACACCGGGCAAGGATGGCCTGCTGCACATCTCCGAGCTGCGTAAGCTCAACGATGGCAAGCGCGTCGAGGACGTCGAAGACGTCGTCGGAGTCGGCCAGAAGGTCCAGGTCGAGATCACGAAGATCGACGACCGCGGCAAGCTGTCACTCTCGCCTGTCAGCGACGATGACGAAGAAGCAGAAGAGGAATCAGACAACTGATACTCAAGGATTCTCACACCGGGGAGGGCAGCCGAATCGATCGGTCTGTCCTCCCCGGTGGTTTGACAGTGACCACCGAACACATGCCCGGACTGGCGTCGGAGACCATCGGCATCTGGGTCGCGGCAGGATCGCGCGACGAATCGACCGAGACCGCCGGATCGACCCATTTCCTCGAGCACATGCTCTTCAAGGGAACGCCGACGAAGGACGCGAAGACGATCGCGGCTGCCTTCGACCGGACCGGGGGAGACTCCAACGCCATCACGGCCAAGGAGCTCACCTGCTACTACTCGCGCTGCCTGGTGACGGATCTGTCGGACATCACCTCGCTGCTCGTCGACATGGTCTCGAACTCGAACCTGGATGCCGAGGAGTTCGAACGCGAACGCGGCGTCATCATCGAGGAGTTGGCGATGTCGGCCGACGATCCCGGCGACGTCCTCTTCGATGACTTCGACGAACTCGTCTTCGGCGACCACCCATTGGCACGTCCGGTCGGCGCGACGAAGGACCAGATCCGCGTGCTGGGCCATCACACGCTTCTCGAACACCACTCGACAACCTATGTTCCCCCGCGTCTGGTCATCGCCGCAGCCGGCGGTGCCACCCACGGGGAGGTCCTGGGCATGGTCGAGGACGCATTGGCTCAGGCAGGTGTCGGCTCACCGGCCGGCTCACACACCTGGGACAGTCCCGCCGCGACAGCAGGCGGGGTGGCCGGCCGCGGCACACGTGAGGTGCCGACGTTCCATTCGGGTCGCTCACACACGGTCAAAGACACCGAACAGCTGGGAATCCTGCTCGGCTGCGAGGGTCTCGAAGAGGGCCATCCGGATCGCTTCGTCTATTCGGTGCTGCTGACGATGCTCGGCGGAGGTATGTCCTCTCGACTCTTCCAGAGCGTGCGAGAAGAACGCGGTCTCGCCTACGCCGTCAACTGTGTGGCAAGCCAGTTCACTGACTTCGGAACGTTCGGCATCTACGCCGGCTGCACGCCGGAGAACGGGCAGGCCGTCGTCGATCTGGCTCTGGCCGAATGGGACCGTCTGGCGCAGGAGGTGCCAAGTCGCCCCGAGCTGGACGCGATCGTCTCCCAGCTCTCGGGTTCGATGGTCCTCGGACTCGAGTCTTCGGCGGCACGGATGAATCGACTGGCCCGATCGGAGATCTTCGGAATCTCCCTCGAATCTCCGCTCGACCTCATCGAACGCGTCCGCTCGGTCACAGCTGAGCAGGTGTCGACGATGGCAGGAGACCTCATGTCTCGCCCGAAGTCGCTGTCCCTCGTGGGACCGCAGGCCGACGTCGTTCTGCGCTGAGGATGAGATGACGCTGGCCTGAGGCGATGCCCGCAGGCTCCGAACCGTGAGCATCTAGAATGGCTGTACAACATGAATCGTGTTGTACAGCCATTTCTGTCTGTGTGGGGGAGAGATTCATGTCGCGAAAGAGCGCATCGGTGCGTCGGGACGAGATCCTGGCTGCGACCGTGGAGGAGATCGAAAGCACCGGCCTGCGCACCCTCCGAGTCGCCGATGTCGCTGCACGGCTGGGGTTGAGTCCGAGCCTGGTCATCTACCACTTCGTGACGAAGGAAGCACTCGTCGCCGCAGCCTTCGCACACGCCGGGGAGAACGACCTCTATCGCGCGCGTCGACTCGCCGCGACGCAGAAGCCAGCATCGCAGCGGCTCAGAGACGTCGTCCAGTGGTACATGCCGACAGGCTCGACGAGGAGCTGGAAGATCTGGATCGACGGGTGGTCTGCCGGACTCTTCGACGATGGGGTGAAGTCGACGTTCTCCACCCTTGATCGAGAGTGGAAGACAATACTGTCCGAGCTCATCGTCGCTGGGCTCGAGGCAGAGGAATTCCGATTCAGCCACGGCCGCATGGCCACGGAAGCGTCCGCGCATGAGCCCACAGGCACCACCGTCGCGGAGTTGGCCGATGACTGCGCCACGAGGATCCTCGCGTACCTCGACGGGCTCGCAGTCCAACTCATCTTCAACCCTGAAAGCGTGTCGCCTCAGACCCTGTCCGCTTGGGTCGATGCTTTCGTCGCACGCGAATTGGAATGAGCCCGGAACTCTCGCTCAGACGCGCTTGACGTGGCAGCCCTCCGACGGTCAGACTGGTGATCTGAACCTAACTGAACAGCGATTCAGTAAAACCCTTGGGAGCGACATGTTCATGGACATCACCTGGCAGGATCCGATCACCGAAGCACACGGATTCGTCGTCATCGACACGCTGGTGAGGGGAACAGCCTCGGGCGGGCTGAGGATGCGTCAGGGATGCACTCTCGATGAGGTGCGGGGTCTGGCTCAGGGGATGACGCGCAAGGAGGCGATCCATCTGCGGCCGGGCCGGCGCTACGTTCCCGTCGGCGGTGCGAAGGGCGGCATCGACTTCGACCCACGTGCCCCCGGAGCCACCGACATCCTCGAGCGGTTCCTCGTCGCCGTGAACCCGATCATGCGCGCCTATTGGGCCCTCGGCGAGGACCTGGGTGTACGCCAGAACGATATTGACGACATCCTTGCCAAGCGTGAACTCGGCAGCGGCCTGTCGGCCGTGGAGAAGCTGCTGACTGACCCGGAAGCGGCCAGGGCGCGGACGGCCACCGCCTTCTCTGTCATCGTCGACGGTCTCGCTCAGGATGAGCTCGTCGGCGGACTGGGAGTGGCCACCTCGGCGATCGCCGCACTCGAGGCCGAGGGGAGGGACCCGGCCGACTCGACCGCGGTGATCCAAGGATTCGGATCGATGGGTGGGGCGAGCGCCCGATTCCTCGCCGAGGCGGGAGTGCGCATCGTCGGCATCGCCGATGCCGACGGGTTCGTGTCCAACCCGGCCGGACTCGACGTCGAGGCCCTGCTGGACACACGCGATCCCTTCGGCGGCATCGACCGAGCCGCACTTCGTCCCGACGATCGTGACGGTGACCGCGGAGACTGGCTGGCCGCTGACTGTGATGTGCTTGTCCCTGCGGCAGTCAGCTACGCGATCACGCGTGAGAACTGTGAGGCCATCACCGCCGGGCTCATCGTCGAGGCTGCGAACATGCCCGTGCTGCCCGATGCGGAAGAGCGCCTGCAGGCCCGAGGGGTCACAGTCGTTCCCGACTTCCTCGCGAACTCCGCGACGAATGCATGGTGGTGGTGGGTGACGTTCGGCGATGTCGACGGCAGCTGGGACGACAGCCGGTCCCTGGTCATCGAGACTCTGCGCGAACTCACGACCGAGGTGCTCAGTGATGCCGACCGTGTGGGCATCACTCCCCGGCAGGCGGCACAGTCCCGGGTGGATGCGAACCTCGAAGTGCTCCGGGCCGAGCCTGATCGAGCGATCGGGGTCGGTTCAGCGATCGGGGTCGATTCAGGGGACACTGATCAGATGGCCGCCGCCAAGGCAGAGCGTTAGAGCCATGGATCGGTTCTTCGACCCCGGCAGCGTCGCCGTCCTCGGAGCCTCGAACGACCCGGCCAAATGGGGATTCTGGCTCTCCGCGGGAGCGTTGAAGGGAACACATCGGCGCCGGGTCCATCTCATCAACTCACGAGTCGCCTCGATCCAGGGTGAACCCACCTTCCCCAGCCTCGCTGAGCTGCCTGAGACGCCGGAGCTCCTTGTCATCTCGATCCCGGGCAGCGGGGTCCCGGCCGTCGTCGATGATGCTTTGGCCGCAGGAGTGCGAGCCTTCCTCATCATCTCGGCCAGGGTGCCCGGCGCCGCCGAGGTGGCCCAGCGAATCATCTCCGCAGGAGCCCGCCTCATCGGCCCTTCGTCCTTGGGCGTCGTCGATGCGAGCAATGATCTGCTTCTGGCCTGGGGCAACTTCACCCCCGGGTCCCTGGCCGTGGTGACGCAGAGCGGCCAACTTGGAACAGAGATCGCCACCCTCTCAGCACGCAGCGGCCTCGGGATCTCACGCTTCGCCTCCATCGGCGGACAGTCGGACGTCAGGGCCGCAGAGATCCTGTCCTCCCTGGTCGACGACGCCGCCACCACGCAGGTCGTGCTCTATCTTGAGTCCTTCACCGGCGGCAGCGCCCTGGTGTCGGCCATGCAGGCACTGCGTGCGGCAGGGAAGCCCACGATGATCCTCACCACGGGCCAATCGGACGCCGGCGCCAGGCTCGCGCGATCGCACACCGGATCGCTCACCTCGGCGATCGACACCGTCGATGCCGCCTGTCGCGCCGCTGGTGCAATCCGACTCTCGACACCCGGAGAGGCGGTCGAGCTTGCCGGTTTCCTCGCCACGTCCTGGTTGCCCGCAGGGAGGAGGATCGCCGTCATCTCCGATTCAGGCGGGCAGGGCGCGATCGCCGCAGACCGAGCCGAGTCCCACGGTCTGCGCGTCACCGTCCTTGACGCTCTCACACGCACCCGGGTCGCAGAGAATCTGCCGCACGCCGGTCACATCGACAATCCGATCGACCTCGACGGGGCAGGGGAGGCCGACCTGTCCGTGCACTCGCGTCTCGTCGATGCGCTCCTGGCCGATGAGGCCATCGACGCAGTCGTCCTGAGCGGATACTTCGGCTGCTACGGCGAGGACATTCCTGCTCTCCTCGATGCGGAGCTGGCCGAGGTGGGCCGGCTGAGTGAGACCGTGCACAGTCATCGCAAGCCTCTCATCGTCCACTCGATGAGTGCCGACTCACAGGCCGTCGCTGCCCTGTGGGAGAACTCGATACCCGTCTACACCTCGATCGAATCGGTCATGCGCGTCGTCGCCGGAGCCGGGTTCTACGCCTCTCATTCCGGGCGCATCACCGAGGCTCTGGAACGGTCGGGTCCGGTCACACCCTGGGGGACCGGGTACGGTGCGGCCCGGGACACGATCAGCGCGGCCGGGGTGCCGGTGCCGCGGGCGCTGACGCTGAGTCGCGGAGCCGAACTCGCCGAGGTGGTGGCCGGCTCGGACCTGACACCGCCGTTCGTGCTCAAGGCCTCTTGGCCTGCACACAAGACCGAACTCGGGGCGATCGCCCTCGGCCTCGGCAATGCCGCAGCTCTCGAAGACGCCTACGTGAAGATGGTAGGTCGCCTCGGCGAGGGTGAGTACATCGTCGAGGAGATGGACACCCGCGATGGGGCCGTCGAGATCCTGGTCGGCGGACGCCAGGACGAGAACTTCGGGCCGATTGTGATGGTGGGAGCCGGAGGCACCGAGACGGAGCTCTACGGCGACACCTGGCTCGAGCTGGCGCCGGTCTCGCATGCCGAGGCCCTCGACATGGTCTCCCGACTCACGTGCTACCGGCTGCTCACAGGATGGCGAGGTCGGCGTGCGACGGACCTCGACGAATTGGCCGAGATCATCGTCTCGGTCTCCCGTCTGATCGCCGGCAGCAATGAGATCCAGGAGATCGAGATCAACCCGGTGCGCGTCACCCCGGACGGGGCGTTGGCCGTCGACGCGCTCGTCGTCACGAACCGAGACGAAGACGACAGCAGCAACGACAGCGACAGCAGCACCGACAACGACAGCAGCACCGACAACGACAGCGGCTCTGATAACGACAGCAGCAGCACCGACAACCCCGACAAGGAGTCACGATGACAGAGGAACAGGCAGAGATCACCGGCGGTGCGCACCTGGCTCGGGCACTGAGAGCCGAGGGAATCACACGGGTCTACGGGATCCCCGGGACCCATAATCTCGAGATCTTCGCACAGCTGGCTGCCGAGGGAATCGACATCGTCTCACCGCGCCATGAACAGGGAGCCGGGTACATGGCCGACGGCGCGGCCCGAGTCACCGGTGAGGTGCAGGTCGTCGTCACAACGACGGGACCGGCGGTGCTCAATGCGCTGACCGCTCTGCTGCAGTCCTTCACCGACTCGGTCCCGGTCCTGCTCATCAGCCCCGGTATGCCCCTGACCCATCCCGGACGCGGCAACGGACTCCTCCACGAGGTGCGCAACCAGAGCCAGGCCATCGACGCCGTCCTCGGCGACAGCCACCGGGTGACCAGCCCCGGTGAGGTGTCCCTGGCGGTCGGACAGGCGCTCTCACGCATGCGCAGCGGACGAACCCGCCCCGCCTACATCGAGATCCCACTCGACCTCATCGAAGCCACCGGACCCGGTTGGCTGCACCCGGCTCTGGCCCGTCCCAACCCGACTCCGCAGCCGTCGGCGATCAGGTCAGCCGCCGAGGCGCTGGCAAGCTCCCAGCGCCCTCTTCTCATCGTCGGGGCCGGGGCCCGCAGCGCCGGCGCGGAGGTGGAAGAGCTCTCCCAGGTACTCGGGGCTGGGGTCATCCTGTCCTCGAACGCGAAGGGAACGATCGACGATGAGTTCGTCAACAACCTCGGCGCCATCGGAGTCCTCGAAGCGCTGCCGGAGGTGCTCGGTGCTGCTGATGCGGTGGTGGCAATCGGCACGGAACTGGCTCCCAGCGACTTCTGGCCCGAGCCAATGCCGCTGCCGCGCACGATCGTTCGCATCGACCTCGACGAGGTGCAGATGCTGCGCAACGCCCGCGTCAGCCACCCGATCCCAGCCGACGCGAAGGACGCGACGATCGCACTGACGCACCGGCTGCACCAGACCAGGTCGACCAACCTCACCCGGGCGGCAATCGAGTGGCTGCGCGGCTGGCAGGACACGATCACGGCCGCTGCCACGACCGAAGGCGCAGCCTGGGCACCGCTGTGCGGAGCACTCAACGACTACACCACCTCGGCGAGCTCTCCTGTCATCGTCGCCGCGGATTCCACGATGTGCTGCTACTACGGAGTGCAGACCGGATGGGCGGCACGCAGAGGAGATCGCTTCCTCTACCCGGCAGGCGCCGGAACCCTGGGATTCGGCCTGCCTGCGGGGATCGGTGCGAAACTCGCCGTGCCAGAGGCCAGTGTTGTGGCGATCGAGGGCGACGGAGGAGCGATGTTCACGATCGTCGAACTCGCCGCGGCTGTGCAGGCCCAGGTGTCGATGTCCCTCATCATCGTCGACAACGGCGGCTACGGGGAGATCCGCAACGAGATGGTCGATCGGGGCGATACTCCTGCGGGAGTGGCACTGCTGGGACCCGACTTCCCGGCTCTGGCCGAGTCGATGGGCGCTCGCGGTCTCCACATCGAGACCCAGGAGCAGCTGGCGACGGCACTGCGCCAGGCCGAGGACTTCGCCGGACCCACCCTGATCCACATGACCGAGGACTCCCGCGCGGCCACGGACATGCTGGGTGCGACCCAGCCGAGTGAGAATTCGAACGAGACGAGGAGAGAGCCATGAGCTACACACCCTGGCCGCTGAGTGATGAGCAGAACGACATCATCGAACTGTGCCGGACCTTTGCGAAGGACAAGATCCGTCCCGCGGGTCCTGCCGTCGACGAGGCAGACATCCATTCTCCGGTCGAGCTGTTCCACGAGGCCGCTCGCGTGGGCATCACAGACTTCATGATCCCCGAGGAGTATGGCGGAGGCGGCTTCACCGACGTCTTCACACAATGCCTCGTCCAAGAGCAGCTGTGCTTCGGGGACCCCGGCATCGGCAACCTTCTGTGCTCCAACGGCTTCTTCGCCGATCCGATCCTGGCGCTGGGAACAGAAGAGCAGAAGGAGACCTGGCTGCGCCCTCTGACCGGGCCGGAACCGATGTTCACCGCGCTGGCGACGACCGAGCCGGGGTCCGGATCCGACTCCGCCTCGATCACCACCAGGGCCGAGCCTGTCGACGGCGGGTACCTGCTCAACGGACAGAAGGCCTGGATCTCGAACGCGGGACTCGCCGAAGGCTATGTCGTCTTCGCCAAGACAGACCCTGCGCAGCGCTCACGAGGAGTCACCGCCTTTCTCCTGCCGCGAGAGACCGAAGGCATGGAGTTCGGGGCACCGATGAAGAAGATGGGCCAGCGCGCGATCGTGTGCCGGGAGATCTTCTTCTCCGACGCGTTCGTTCCGAGCGCCAATCGCCTCGGCGCGGAGGGGCAGGGCTTCTACGGACTGATGCGCACCTTCGACATCTCCCGCGTGGTCCTCGGCGCCGCGGCACTGGGCACGGCCAGAGCCGCCTACGAATACGCCCGCGACTATGCGCGTGAACGCACACAGTTCGACAGGACGATCATCGAACACCAGTCCGTGGCCTTCCGGCTGGCAGACATGGCCGCGCGCATCGACGCCGCCTGGCTGCAGGTCCTCAACGCCGCCCGCATGATCGATGCCGGTGACGGCGTGCCGCGGGAGAAGGTCACCGCCTCGGCAGCCATGGCCAAACTGGGCGCATCAGAGACGGCGATGTTCTGCACCTGGGCCGGAGTCCAGACCCTGGGCGGATGGGGCTACTCGCGCGAGCACCCCGTCGAGCAGTGGATGCGTGATGCGAAGCTCGAGGAGATCGAAGAGGGGACCTCAGACATCATGCGGCTGCTGATCTCGCGGAATCTGCCCTGACACTGTGAGTGATTTCGTGTGGCGCCGCGATGTCACTTGGCGTCATCTGGAATAGTCCTCACGACTACCGTGTTGTTCGAGATGAGACCCTGCTATAGGGTCGAAATGAAGCCGCCGACCTTGGCGGACATCAATTCTCTTCAGGAGGAATTTCATGGCTGAGCAGTACGTCCTTCCGGAACTGCCCTACGACTACTCCGCACTTGAGCCGCACATCTCGGCTCGCATCATGGAGCTGCACCACGACAAGCACCACGCAACCTACGTCAAGGGTGCCAACACCGCTGTTGAACAGCTGGCAGAAGCCCGCGAAAGCGGAAACCTCGCCAACGTGCCGAAGCTGACCCGCGATCTCGCGTTCAACCTCGGCGGACACGTCAACCACTCGATCTTCTGGAACAACATGTCTCCAGACGGCGGCGACAAGCCCGAAGGCGAACTCGCAGCAGCCATCGACGACCAGTTCGGGTCCTTCGACAAGTTCCGTGAGCACTTCACCACGGCAGCCACCACGATCCAGGGCTCCGGCTGGGCCGTGCTCGTCTACGATCAGCTCGGTGGAAACCTCTTCATCGAGCAGCTCAAGGACCAGCAGTCGGACATCCAGCTCGGCGGAACCCCGGTTCTCCAGCTCGATATGTGGGAGCACGCCTTCTACCTCGACTACCAGAACGTCAAGCCTGACTACGTCAAGGCCTGGTGGAACATCGTGAACTGGGCAGACGCAGGCGCACGCTTCGACCGCGCCGTGGCTCAGACCAAGGGACTCCTGCTCGGCTGATAGCCGGACAGACCCTGAGACGGCGGCTCCGACCCATCGCGGCGGGGCCGCCGTTTTGCGTATCCGCTGACTGGCCCGCCGACGCCGACAGGCTGCACCCGAGCGCCCGTTAGGCTGTGCCCATGGCCTCGTTAAGCTGTGTCCATAGCCGAATTCCTCAGACGTTGGCGCCGCGATGATGTGGGCGCTCTCGCCGACATCTACGTCCGGGCCGATACCGACCTTCGCAGCAACATCCCTGACGACCGCTCACCAGCAGGTGCGCAGGCATGGCTCGATAGGATCCGAAGTGCCGAGGACGAGGGGACAGTGGCGGCCTACGCAATCGTGGCCGCTGACCTGACTCCGGTCGGCAATGTCATGGCAACAGCCATCGAGCAGCGTCACTCGACGGCCTGGATCTCCTACTGGCTCGATCCCAGTGTTCGCGGTCACGGACTGGCCGCGGCCGGATTGCGCAGTCTCATCGACCATCTCCATGACGACCTGGACGTCAATCGCCTGGAACTGGGATACCGCGTAGACAATCCCGCATCGGGCAGAGTTGCCAAGAGCGCAGGATTTGCAGTCGAAGGCAGAGAACGCGAGCGCCTTCTCTACGACGGGTTCCGGTTCGACACCGAGGTATGTGCCCGCCTGCGTGGCGATCAACGCCCCTCGGGTCGTCGGCTGCCGATCACGGCACCTGATGACGGTGGCAGCGCCGTGAGTCGTTAGACTGGCCTGCGGAGAACGTCGAGCAAGGAGTTACGAACTTATGAACGCGATTCGGGTAGCCGTCATCGGAGCGCAGGGCCGCATGGGCGCCCAAGCTGTCGACGCCATCACCGAGGCCGAGGGCCTCGAACTCGTTGCGACCCTTGGCAGCAGCGACTCCCTGGAGAGTCTGCTCGAGAAGAGCGTCGACGTTGCGGTCGAACTCACAGTTCCCGCCTCGACGGAGGCGAACGTGCGCTTCCTCGTCGAGCACGACATCGACACCGTGGTCGGTACGACCGGCTGGGACGCTGAGAAGCTGTCCGGTCTCGAAGAGCTCCTAGCCGAGCATGCTGACACCGCCGTGCTCATCGCCCCGAACTTCTCGATCGGCGCGGTCCTGGCCATGCGCTTCGCTGAGCTGGCCGCACCGTACTTCGACTCCGCCGAGGTGGTCGAGATCCACCACCCACGCAAGCTCGACGCTCCGTCGGGAACGGCCAACCACACCGCGCAGCGAATCGCGGCAGCCCGGAACGATGCCGGCCTGCCTCCGGTACCCGACGCCACCGAAATCGATCCCAACGGTGCTCGCGGCGCAGTCGTCGACGGCATCCACGTGCACGCGATCCGCCAGCAGGGCATGACAGCCTCGGAGGAGATCCACTTCGGTTCCAGCGGCGAGGCCCTGAGCATCCGGACGGACTCACATTCCACCTCGGCGTTCATGCCGGGAATCGTCACCGCAGTGCGGTCGATCTCCGACTACACCGGCCTGCTGCACGGCCTCGAGACCATGCTCGACCTCTGATGTCCAAAGGGAAAATCGGGGCGATCGTCGTCTCAGTGGTGCTCGTCTTCTACTTCGTCCTCATGGGGCATCGAGCATGGGTGCTGGTCAGGGAACCCGATCTGATTCCACGACTGATGGGCATCGCCCTCTTCGTCCTGCCGCTCATCGGAGCCTGGACGCTGATCGTCGAACTCATGTTCGGTGCACGGACCGAGAAGTTGGCGCGCATCCTCAAATCAGAGGGTGGACTGCCCGTCGATGATCTGCCGCGAACGCCGGGCGGGAGGATCATCCGCGAATCCGCCGACGAAGCCTTCGGCCAGTACCAGGCCGAGGCAGAGGCCGCACCCGAGAACTGGCGTTCATGGTTCCGCCTCTCTTGCGCCTACGATGCGTGCGGAGATCGCAAGCGCGCCAGATCAACGATGCGCAAGGCCGTCAATATGCATCGAGCGGGTGTGAAGCAGAATTCCTAGTCGGCCTCGGGCCCTGAACGGCCCGGGCTACGTCCAGGCCCCGGCCCCGGCCCCGGCCCAGACCCTGGCTCAGACCCCGGCACCGGCCCAGGTCCTGGAACCGGTGACGCGGACCGGATGATCGCTGCGACTCCACCCTCAAGCGGGCCATGGGCACCGATCGCCAGCTTCCACATCAGAGCGAAGCCGATGAACACGAGAGCATGCAGACCGAACTCGAGGGTCTGCGGCGACATCGCCTCACCGCCGAGCATCGGATTGGCCTCGATCCAGGGGCGTGTGATCTCGAGCAGGACGACATGGGCGGAGTACACGCTCAAGGGCATCGAGCCAGGAGCCGTCAGCGGCGCCAGCACCCAGGTGCTTCGCCCCAGCAGCATCGCCAGCGACTGACAGACAACAATGGTCGTCAGCGCGGTCCCGGCCGTGGACAGCAGGTCGAAGGGCGTGCTTGAGTGTGGGCCCGCGATCGCCAGCCACCACCACGACGTCGTCGGCGTCACCCCATAGCTGCCGGTGAACAGCGCCGCATTGAGATCGGTCCCGTACAGCTCGGAAACCCGAACCAGAACAGGACCGCCTCCAGCGACGTTGATGAGCAGCCAGGAGACTCCCTTGCCGACGAGAAACAGCCCCAGACCGGCGGCGAAGAGCGACATGAGGTGCTTGCCGATATCGACCTTCGCGACTGCCATCCCCAACACGATGTACGACAGCCACTGCAGTATCGGGTAATAGCCGGTGAGAACCAGGTCATGGAGCATGGTCAGAGGGCGCGCGAAGTCGAACCATGACATCGACGAATACATCGGCTCCAGGCCGAACTCACTGCGGATGAGCATCGAGAGCACAGGGCTGAGGACCATCCAGGCACCGGCGATGCCGAAGAGTGTGCTGGCGCGCAGGCGCAGAAACAGCATCGCAATCGCGAACATGACCCCGTAGTTGACGAGGATGACGGCCAGCAGCGACGAGATCGATCCCAGGCACAGTCCGATGATGACGATCGCTCCCGCCCGGATGAGCACACTGGGAACGGCATCGCGCAGACGTCCCGAAGCTGCCATCCGAGACCGAGTTGAGAGCACCAGCGAACAGCCGGCCAGGACCGCGAACAGCGCCGAGGCACGCCCCGCGAACACGGCGGCCCAGGTCGGGAGGCCCTCGGGATCGGACAGGGCGAAGATGTGCGTGACCATCATCGCGAACAGGGCGATTCCGCGAGCGGCGTCGAGGCCGATGAGTCGCCCGGCAGGGCTCAGGCGATCACGGACCGTTGTGCTGCCAGCAGTCGCCGTTGTGCTGCCAGCAGTCGCCGAGGTGGGGGAGCGGTGTGAGCTCATGCCTCGATTCTCACATGAGAGGTGACAAGCCGTTGTATCTTTATGGCTATGACCTTCAATCCGAATGCTGACATCTCGGGCAACAAGACCAGCCGACGAGGACGCAACACCGCCATCGCCGGCGGTGGCGTCGGAATCGTGGGCCTCCTCGTCTTCCTCATCGGCCCGCTGCTCGGTGTCGATGTCACCGGGCTCGTGGGCGGCGGCATGCTCGACGGCGAGCAGTCATCGCAGTCCTCGGGTGTCGAAGAGATGGCCCAATGCGACACCGGCGAGGACGCGAACACGTCCACCGACTGCCGGATGGCCGGGGCACAGGTCGTCCTCGACGACTACTGGTCCCAGCACGTCGACGGCTACGAACCACCCCAGCTGACCATCGTCGACGGTCAGACCTCAACCCAGTGCGGCACCGCCTCGAACGCGGTGGGCCCCTTCTACTGCCCGCCTGAGCAGGGCGTCTACATCGATCCGAGCTTCTTCGAGATCATGCGGCAGCAATTCGGTGCCTCTGCCGGCGAGCTCGCCCAGCTCTACATCGTCGGACACGAGTGGGGCCACCACATCCAGAACATCACCGGCACGATGAGCGATCATCCGAACAACGGCACCGGAGCAGACAGCAACGGCGTGCGCGTCGAACTCCAGGCCGACTGCTACGCCGGAGCGTGGCTCGGCGACGTCACCACCCTGACCGACGACAACGGCACCCCGTATCTGGAGACACCCACCCAAGAACAGATCGACGATGCCCTCAACGCAGCCTTCGTCGTCGGTGATGACCACATCCAGAAACAGTCCTCGGGCTCGGTCAACCCCGAGTCCTTCACCCACGGTTCGAGCGAGCAGCGCCAGAAATGGTTCACCAGCGGATACGAGAACGGCCTCGGAAGCTGTGACACCTTCGGCGGGAACGGCGCGAACCTGTAGCCGAGCCCCCACCTGTCCAGGCCCTCCACCGTCATCAAGACCGTGGCCTTCCATCGTAATTAATACCGTGATATGAATTATCTGTCAGGACCTACCCCGCATGCATCAAGGAAGATCATGTCTTCACTGTTCCCTCACCTCTTCGCACCCATCACGCTGGGACCGAAGACCATCCGCAACCGCATCGTGTCCTCGGGCCACGACACCGTACTCGACGACCACGGGATGATCGGCGACGATCTTGTCGCCTATCACGAAGAGCGAGCCAGGGGCGGCTGCGGACTGATCGTCCTCCAGGTCTCCGGCGTCCACGAGACAGCCCGCTACACGAACCATGTGCTCATGGCCACCGACGATTCCTCGGTACCCGGATACCAGGCCGTCGCCGAGGCGGTCCACCGTCACGGTGCCGCCATCTTCGCACAGCTCTTCCACCCGGGCCGTGAGGTCATGGACGGTGAGCGCGGCATGGCACCTCGCGCCGTGGCTCCCAGCGACGAACCACAGGAGAGGTTCAAGGTCGTCCCCGAGGCATTGAGCACCTCCGCGATCAAGGACATCATCGCCGGGTATGCCAGTGCCGCGAAGCGCATCGCCGGCTCCGGCATCGACGGAGTCGAGATCGTGGCCAGCCATGGATACCTGCCCATTCAGTTCTTCAACCCGCGAGTGAACACGCGCACCGATGAATACGGCGGCAGCCCGGCCAATCGCCGTCGCTTCCTCGCCGAGGTCGTCGCCGGGGTTCGCGAAGCGGTGGGCCCAGACATCGTGGTGGGCCTGAGGATCTCGGGAGAGGAGAAGACCGAGGACGGTCTGGTCGCCACCGAGGTGCTCGACCTCATCGGCCACCTCGACGCGATGAAGGTCGCGCATGGGGGCTCCGGTGAGCAGATGGACTGCCTCGACTACTTCTCGATCACCGCCGGAGACTCCTCGACCCTGCAGGGTGCGGTGCACATCGTCCCCTCGATGCAGATCGACCCGGCCTATGCCGCGACCCTGTCCGAACAGGTCAAGAAGATCACCGACCGACCGGTGATGGTCGCCGGACGGATCAACCAGCCCCACGAAGCAGAGAAGGCCATCGCCGAAGGCCGCACCGACATGGCGATCATGACCCGGGCGATGATCTGCGATCCGGCGATGGCCAACAAGGCCCAGGGCGACGCCGTGGACGAGATCCGAGCCTGCATCGGCTGCAACCAGGCCTGCATCGGGCACTTCCAGATGGGCGTGCCCATCTCCTGCATCCAATACCCCGAATCGGGTCGGGAGCTGACGTTCCTGCCTCGGCCAAGGGTGAGGACCCGACGTCGAGTGCTCGTCATCGGCGGAGGACCCGCCGGGCTCAAGGCGGCAGCGGTGGCAGCCGAACAGGGCGATGACGTCGTCCTCTGCGAACGCGAGCCCCACCTCGGCGGGGCCGTGCTGCTGGCACAGGAGCTGCCCTACCGGTCCGAATTCGGGGGAGCGGCGACGAACCTGAGCGCCGAGGCACGACGCGCGGGAGTCGACATTCGAACGTCGACGCCGGTGACCCAGCAGATTCTCGCCGAGTCTGCACCCGATCACGTGATCGTCGCGACGGGTGCCAAGGCGCGTATGCCACGACTTGAGGTCGACGATGAGGCTGTCGTCATCGGTGCCCGCGACTATCTGAGCACCCAGCCGAGTCTGCCTTCGGGCCGTGTGCTCGTCACCGACTGGAAGGGCGATTGGATCGGTCTGGGCATCGCACTGCGCTTGGCCGAAGCCCGCGTACCGGTGACACTGGCGACTGCGGCGAACTTCGCCGGAGCCGCAATCCAGCAGTACACACGCACACTGCTCATGTCCCAGGCTCTGCGGGCGGGAGTCGACTTCCTCAACGACGCCCGCCTCGTCGGAGTCGATGCGTCGACCGGCTACCTGCAGTCGACGCTGTGCGAGATCGTCCACGAGGTCGACGGCGTGGCAGCCACTATCGTCTCCGGCGCACCGCAGTCCGTGACCCCAGATCTCGATTTCGGGTCCGCAAGCGTTCGCACCATCGGGGATGCCGTGGCACCGCGGACGGTGGAGGAAGCCGTCTTCGAAGGACTGCAGGCCGCGAGCAGTTTGGCGGCCGTCTCGTGAACATCGTGAGATCGGCCATCTCGTGAGCCCGCGTCCTCAGCACTCCGCGGCAGAGGTCGCGTCCAAGCGCAGCGCCATCGTCGAATCCGCCCTTGATCAGATTGCCCAGCACGGTCCGGAAGCCGTGCGGATGAAGGACATCGCCGAGGCAGCTGAGTTGTCGGTGGGTACCCTGCAATACTACTTCGGGTCCCGGGAGTCCCTGCTCGACCACGCCTTCTCGACCCACAGCAGCAGTATTGTCGACGCCATCGCGGGCCTTACCCAGGAGCAGGGGACAGCGTGGGACAGGCTGCAATCGAGTCTGCGCGCCGTCCCGAGGATCGGTGACCTGCAGCGGCGCTCGCAGGTGTGGATCGAGCTCGTCGCCGCCTCGCCCCGCAACGAGTACCTGCAAGGCTCGGTCGACGCGATCTTCGACACATGGGGTGCCCACTTCCGGGCGCTGATCGCCAGCGGCATCGACGACGGGAGTTTCCGGCCGCACGCCGATGTGGATCTCATCGTCGACACTCTCATCGCGGTCATCGACGGCTTCGATGTCGGCGTGGCCGCAGGTCGCAGTTCCCCGACGTCCGATCGGATCGCGGCATCCCTCGAACTCACCGCCCGAAGCCTGCTGGGCGTCGACGATAGGGCCGGAGCCGATGCAGGGGTCAGAGCCCGGCCGGTGTGATCTGTCTCTCGTGGCCTCGCCGTCATGAAAGGTCGAAGCTGACGCTCCCGCACACCGCCGATGAGCGGCATGCGGCCACGGGTGACAGCAGGCGGTAAGGAAATGCACTGGTGGCGCGCGCACGGCCGCTGCCGCAGTCGTGAGCTGTGCGCGGTATCCTTTTCGTATGGCGATTCTCGGTGACAACGCAGCAGCCGCTGCAATTGATGCGTTCGGTACGGTCGGCACGGCGATGGTGACGCCGTTCAAGGACGACGGAACCATTGATTATCCTGCCGTGGAGAAGGTTGCGAACCACCTTGTCGACCTCGGCAACAACATGCTCGTGGTGTCCGGAACCACCGGCGAATCACCGACGACGACCGATGACGAGAAGATCGAGCTGCTCAAGGTCGTCCGCGGTGTCATCGGCGACCGGGCGAAGATCATTGCAGGTACCGGCAACAACGTCACCGCGCACACCATCGATCTGTCCAAGCGCTCGGCAGAGGCCGGTGCGGATGGAATCCTCATTGTCACGCCCTACTATTCGAAGCCGACACAGCCGGCCATTGCCGCCCACATGCGCGCAGCCGCCGACTCCACCGACCTTCCCGTCATGCTCTACGACATTCCGGGACGATCGGGAGTCCCGATTCGCACGGAAACTCTCCTCGAGTTGGCCGATCACCCCAACATCCTCGCGGTCAAGGACGCCAAGGGCGATCTCTTCGCCTCGGCGCAGGTGATGAACCGCAGCTCCCTCGTCTACTACTCGGGTGAGGATGCGCTCAACCTTCCGCTGCTGGCTCTGGGTGCCCTCGGCGTCGTCTCCGTGGCGGGCCATGTCTGCACACCGCGCTTCGCTGACATGGTCGATGCCGTGGCGAACAACGACCTCACCACAGCCCGCGCGATTGCCCATGAAACGGCAGACATGGTCGACGCGCTCATGAACCACATGCCGGGAGTCATCTCGGCCAAGGCCGCACTACAGGCCCAAGGAATACTTGACAACCGCGGTACGCGAATGCCGCTGCTCCCAGCAGATGATGAGCAGATGGCCCTCGTGACCGCCCAATTGACCAGGAGTGGTTACCTCAGTGAATAATGCATTGACTCAAGAACTGAAGCTTCCGCCGAAGATGGACGCGGAAGCCGTCCGCATCGTCGCGCTCGGCGGCCTCGGCGAAGTCGGCCGCAACATGACCGTGTTCGAGTACCACGGCAAGCTGCTCATCGTCGACTGCGGCGTCCTCTTCCCGGAAGAGGACCAGCCCGGCGTCGACCTCATCCTTCCCGACTTCGCCTACCTCGATGATCGCCTCGACGACATCGTCGGACTCGTGCTCACCCACGGCCACGAAGACCACATCGGCGCCGTGCCCTACCTGCTGCGTCGCAAGGCCGATATCCCGATCCTCGGTTCGAAGCTGACGATCGCTCTCATCGAGGCCAAGCTCAAGGAACACCGGATCAAGCCGATCACCCGTGTGGTCAAGGAAGACGACCTTGATCAGCTCGGTCCCTTCGACCTTGAGTTCGTTGCCGTCAACCACTCGATTCCCGATGCTCTCGCGGTCTTCATCCGCACCGGCGCGGGCAACATCCTCCACACCGGCGACTTCAAGATGGACCAGCTCCCGCTCGACGGCCGGATCACGGACCTGCGCGCCTTCGCCCGCCTCGGCGAGGAAGGCGTCGACCTGTTCATGACGGACTCGACGAACGCCGAGGTTCCCGGGTTCACCGCGTTGGAGAAGGACATCGGGCCGGTTCTCGAGAACCTCTTCGGTCATGCCGAGCGTCGGATCATCGTCGCCTCGTTCTCCTCGCACATCCACCGCGTCCAGCAGGTGCTCAACGCCGCTGACGCACATGGCCGCAAGGTCGCACTCGTCGGCAGGTCGATGGTGCGCAACATGAAGATCGCCGAGGACCTCGGATACCTCGAGGTTCCCCGTGGCGCTCTCATCGACATCAAAGAGGTCGACAAGCTCCCCGATGACCAGGTTGTGCTCATGTGCACCGGTTCACAGGGTGAGCCGATGGCTGCGCTCTCACGCATGGCCAACCGCAGCCACCGCGTGGAGGTGGGCGACGGCGACACCGTCATCCTCGCCTCCTCGCTCATCCCCGGCAACGAGAACTCCGTGTTCAAGGTCATCAACGGGCTGATGAAGCTGGGTGCCAACGTCATCTCCAAGGCAGACGCCAAAATCCACGTGTCCGGACACGCCTCCGGCGGCGAGCTGCTCTACTGCTACAACATCGTCAAGCCCCGCGGCGTCATGCCCGTCCACGGCGAATGGCGACACATGTTGGCCAACGCCAGGCACGCCGAGGCGACCGGAGTGAACCCGGACAACATCGTCCTCGCCGACGATGGCTGGGTGGTCGACCTCAAGGACGGCCACGCCGAGGTCGTGGGAGCTGTGGACTGCAACTTCGTCTTCGTCGACGGCTCCTCGGTCGGCGAGATCACCGAAGCGGACCTCAAAGACCGTCTCGTGCTCTCAGGCGAAGGCTTCGTCACGATCTTCATGGCCATCAACAGCCAGTCCAAGTCCCTCATCGCCGGTCCCGAGATCCACGCCCGCGGTGTGGCCGAGTCCGATGCGGTCTTCGACTCGATCATGCCGAAGGTCACGAAGGCCGTCGAGGATGCGCTCAAGGACGGCAACACCGACCAGTACCAGCTGCAGCAGGTCGTGCGCCGCACTGTGGGACGCTGGGCGTCCTCGAAGCTGCGCCGCAAGCCGATGATCGTCCCCATGGTCGTCATCGTCTGAGTTCGTTCGACGCAGTTCGTTCGCCAAAGCACACACAGAACGCCCGCCGCGCACCGCCTCGGCGACTGTCGAGTCTTCTTCAGATACCTGAACCTGCAAAAGCTCCCCACATGTGGGGAGCTTTTGCAGGTTCAGGGTGCCGAGGCGGTGAAATGGCGGCGTGCCGACGCCTCAGGAGTCTGAGGACTGGGCCTTCGGCATCGACGTCGCCTTCTTCGCGGCCCGGGCTTCCGCCGTGGCCATGAGCTCCTTGCCAGGCGATCTCCGGACGAGAAGGACGGCCGCAATCAGGCCCACGAGCACTGCTCCGAAGACCACGGTTCCGGCGTTGAATCCGAGTCCGTTGATGCCGATGAATGCCAAGGCGCCGGCGGTGAGTGAATAGACGAGCATCGGGATGGAGGTGCGTCTGATGAGCTCGCCCTCGCGTCCGATGAGGCCAACTGTGGCAGAGGCGGCCACGACATTGTGGACGGCGACCATGTTTCCTGCCGCACCACCCACAGCCTGAGCGGCAACGACCGTTTCGGGACTGGCCGCCCCGATCGCCGAACCGGTGGAGAACTGGAACTGCGAGAACATGATGTTCGAGACCGTGTTCGAACCGGCGACGAATGCGCCCAAGGCTCCGACGAAGGGGGCCAACAGCGGCCAGCCGCTGCCCACCGTGCTCGCGGCCGCCTCGGCCAGGGTGACCGGCATCGAGTCCAGACCGGAGGCGTTGTAGTCGCTGCCGGAGTTGATGAACACACGCACCAGGGGAAGTGAGCACAGCAGCGCCACGGCGGCACCGGCGATCTGCGACCCTGCGATCTTCCACGAACCGGCGATCTGCGAACCGCTCATCCGGTGAATCAGATAGGTGCAGAGGCAGGCGATGACGAAGATGAAGCCCGGGGACCACAGGAAATCCATATCCGAACCGATCGCGGTGCCGAAGATCTCCTTGATCGTGATGACGGCAGGTCCGGTGAGGAATTCCTTGACCGGGGGCACATTGCGGGTGAAGAGCAGGAGCGCAACCACGATGAGATAGGGCGACCATGCCCGGATCATCGACATCTTCTTCGTCAGCTCCGCCGCCTCATCGGCCGGGTCCACAGTGCCCATCCAGTGCATGGGCCACATCTCGCGCGGGGCGAAGTCCCAGGTCTTCTTCGGCATGAGGAATCCGGCCTTGCTGGCGGTGACGACGATCGCCAGTCCGACGAGTCCGCCGATGAGCGAGGGGAATTCGGGACCGAGCAGATTTGCGACCAGGAGGTAGGGCACGATCATGGCCAGGGCCGAGAAGATGGCGAACGGAGCGATGGCCAGGCCATCGGCGAAGCGCCTGGTGCGACCGAAGAAGCCTGTGAGCATGCAGGACAGCAGCAGCGGGATGAGAATTCCGCAGATGGCGTGCATAAGGGCGACCTGGGTGGCCGTGTGGGCGATGAATTCCGACTGGCTGAGCCCGAGTTCGGAGGCTCTCGCGGCAACATCGGCCGACATGCTGCCGTCTTCCTTCGACAGCCCGGTGCCGATTCCGACGACCATGGGTGTACCCACAGCGCCGAAGCTCACCGGAGTGGACTGGATGATGAGACCGGCGAGGACCGCGGCGATGGCTGGGAAGCCGAGGGCGAGCATCAGCGGGGCAACTACCGCGGCGGGGGTACCGAAGCCCGCTGCTCCTTCGATGAAGGAACCGAAGAGCCAGGCGATGATGATGACCTGGACGCGTCGGTCGGGAGAGATCGAGACGAAACCGGCACGGATCGTCTGGATCGCGCCCGAGCGCGTGACGGTGGCCAGCAGCAGCAGGGCACCGAAGACGATCCACAGCAGCCCGACGGCGGTGAACAGTCCTTGGACCACCGAAGCGCTGATCGTCACCCAATCGATCTGCCACGCGAAGTTCGCGACGAGTGCGGCGGCGACCAGCCCGATGGGCATGGCATATTTCGCGGGCCAGCGAAATCCGATGAGCAGGATTCCTGCCAGGAGGATGGGGGCGAGCGCCAGAAGCGCCGCGACAGCGAGGTTGTCCATCGTGAATCCGATCCGCGGCGTCATTGCCGCTTGGTCGTTGAGTCCGCCCCGGCGCCTCTGATCGGTTGAACAGCAGACGATATGGTGCTGACTCTGCAAACGAAGTACCTGCGTTCATCGTGCCTGGTGGTGTGTTGTACCGTCAAGGGACTCGCCTGTCTCACCTCGAGGGTAGCGTTTGACGAGACGTGTATCACCTCCTATTCTTTTCGGTGTGTGAACAATAAATTTCACGATGTGAAAAGTTTCGCAGGCTAAACCCCGTTGCCAGCGATCAGCGATGCACTAGTGAAAGTGCCGACTAAGGAGAACCACCGATGACTGCTCATATCGAGAATCTGGACATTCCAGAAGGCATGGAGATCACCGGCGAACTGCCGGACGGGGCAGAGAAGGTCCTCACCTCCAAAGCCCTCGAACTCATCGTCGAGCTGAACCGGAAGTTCAATGGGGTCCGCCTCGAACGACTGGAGGCTCGCAAGGAGCGCCAGGCTCAGATTGCCGCCGGCGCTGACCTCGACTTCCTCCCCGAGACCGCCGAGATCCGCAACGATCCCAACTGGCAGGTCGCACCACCGGCACCCGGTCTCGAGGACCGGCGCGTGGAGATGACCGGACCGACGTACAAGAAGATGACGATCAACGCACTGAACTCCGGAGCCAAGGTGTGGCTGGCTGACCAGGAGGATGCGAACACCCCACAGTGGGATTCCGTCATCGGCGGACAGCTCAACCTGCTCGATGCACTCAACCGCGAGATCGACTTCACCTCGCCCGAGGGCAAGAGCTACACCTTGGCCCCCGACGAGGAGCTGCCGACAATCGTCGTCCGTCCTCGCGGCTGGCACATGCCGGAGAAGCACATCCTCGTCGACGGCGAGGAGACATCGGGCTCGCTCGTCGACTTCGCGCTCTACTTCGCCACCGCCGGACAGCTCCAGATCGAGAAGGGCAAGGGTCCCTACTTCTACCTCCCGAAGATGGAATCCCATCTCGAAGCTCGCCTGTGGAACCAGGTATTCGACCACGCAGAGGACTCCTTCGGTCTTGACCGTGGGACCATCCGTGCCACCGTGCTCATCGAGACCTACCCCGCGGCCTTCGAGATGGAAGAGATCCTCTACGAACTGCGCGAGCACTCCTCAGGCCTCAACGCCGGCCGCTGGGACTACATCTTCTCCGTGATCAAGAACTTCCGCGCCCGCGGTGCTGACTTCCTGCTGCCCGACCGTTCTGATGTGACGATGACGGTGCCGTTCATGCGCGCCTACACCGAACTCCTCGTGCACACCTGCCACAAGCGCGGCGCACACGCCATCGGCGGCATGAGCGCCTTCGTGCCGGCGAAGGACCCAGAGGCGAACGAGGCCGCATTCAACAAGGTGCGCGAGGACAAGTCCCGTGAGGCCGGCAATGGCTTCGACGGCTCCTGGGTGGCCCACCCCGGCATGGTCGCACTGTGCAAGGAGATCTTCACCGAGACGCTCGGTGCCAACGCCAACCAGATCGAGAACAAGCGCGATGACGTCTCCGTGTCCGCAGCCGAGCTCCTCGACGTCAAGTCGACCCCAGGGTCGATGACGGAGCAGGGTCTGCGGACCAACGTCTCCGTGGGCATCCAGTACCTGCGCGCCTGGTTGGAAGGAAACGGCGCCGTCGCCATCAACGGGCTCATGGAAGATGCAGCGACCGCTGAAATCTCACGCTCCCAGGTCTGGCAGTGGGTGGACGCCGGAGTCGAACTCGACACCGGAGTCACCGTCACTGCCGACTTCGTGCACCAGGTCGTGACCGAAGAGGTTGCGAAGCTGCCGGGCGAAGAGGCCGATTGGAAGGACGCCGTCGACATGTTCCTGTCCGTGGCCGTCGCCGAGGAATACGTTGACTTCCTCACCCTGCCGGCATACGCCAGCATGCCCTGACAGGCAGGACCGTGCAGGCCCTGAATCTGCGCGGCTCAGGAGTCTCACCACGTAAGAACGCCGTCGAAAATGTGCCGCGGAGCACATTTTCGACGGCGTTCTTCGCTAAGCTCGACACCATCGACGCAAGGAGGCGGGAGTGGACATGAGCAGAATCGAATCGGTCCTCACACGGATCGAACCACATTTGCCACCAGGGGCGATCGTCACCGACGAGAACGAGCGCAAGACTTACGAGTGCGACGGTCTGGCAGTGCACAGGACCGTCCCAGCGCTGGTCATCCGCGTCACCTCCACCGCCGAGGTGGCCCTGACCGTGCGTGCCTGCCACGAGTTCGACGTCCCCTTCGTCGCCCGCGGTTCGGGCACCGGGCTCTCCGGTGGGGCCCAGCCGCACGCAGAAGGCGTGCTCATCGTCATGTCGACGATGAGGGACATCCTCGACATCGACCCTGCCGCCCAGCGCGCGATCGTGCAGCCAGGCGTCATCAACCTCAATCTCTCCAATGAGGCCAACCCCGACGGCTACTATTTCGCCCCGGATCCCTCGAGCCAGAGCGTGTGCTCGATCGGAGGCAACGTCGCAGAGAACTCCGGCGGTGCCCACTGCCTCAAATACGGTTTCACCACCAACCACGTCACAGGCCTCACCCTCGTCACCGCCCAGGGCGACATCGTCGACATCGGGGGACAGGCCCCCGAATACCCCGGCTTCGACCTCCTCGGCGTGCTCTGCGGATCAGAGGGGACGCTGGGGGTCGTCACCGAGGTGACCGTGCGTCTGACCCGGCTGCCCGAGGCCGTGGAGACGCTGCTCATCGGGTTCGAGTCGACTGATGCGGCAGGGGAGGCGGTCAGCGACATCATCTCCGCGGGGATCATGCCCGCCGCGATCGAGATGATGGACGCATTGGCCATCGAGGCCGCAGAGAAGGCCGTGGCCTGCAACTATCCAGACGGTGCAGGTGCCGTCCTCGTCGTCGAACTCGACGGGCCGGCCATCGACGTCGATCTCGAACGGGAGACGGTTATCGCCAGAGCGAAGGACCACGGTGCCGGTGAGGTTCGCGTCGCCGTCGACGATGTCGAACGCGGTCTGATCTGGAAGGGCCGGAAATCGGCGTTCGCTGCTGTCGGCCGGATCAGCCCCGACTACATCGTCCAGGACGGAGTCATCCCACGGTCGCGGCTCGGGCCCGTCCTGGCATCGATCTCGACGATCGCGGAGGAATGCGGCGTGCGCGTCGCCAACGTCTTCCACGCCGGCGACGGCAACCTGCATCCGCTTGTGCTCTTCGATGGCAGCATCGAGGGCCAGACCGAGTTGGCCGAGACCGCTTCGGGTCGGATCCTCGACCTGTGCCTGAGCGAAGGCGGTTCGATCACAGGCGAACACGGGGTCGGATCCGACAAGGCCAAGTTCATGCCGCGCATGTTCACGAATGAGGATCTGGACACGATGCAGATCCTGCGCTGTGCCTTCGACCCGGACTATCTGTCCAACCCGGGAAAGGTGTTCCCGACACCACGACTGTGCGGGGAACCACCTCGGCGAACATCGGGGGAGCATCCCCTCCAGGCGGCAGGAAAGGCGGAGCTGTTTTGACCGAGGAACTTCCCAGGTTCGCTCGACCCGAGAGCGTCGAGGAGCTCTCCGAGATCATGTCGAATGCACACCGAGACGGACACAGCGTCGCCGTCTGCGGCGGCGGGACAGCCCTCGACGACCACCCGCCGGGTGAGACACCGGGTCTCCTCATCGACATGACCGGGCTCAACCGGGTGATCGAACATTCTCCTGGAGACCTCATTCTCGTCGCCGAGGCAGGTGCGACGATCGCCGATCTCAAGGACGTCGCCGAAACCGGTGCCCAGGAACTCCTCTCGGACTTTCCTGCGGATCGGATCGACTCCGGGTCGACGCTGGGCGGCGCCATCGCAACCAGAGCCGTGGGGCCACGGCGAATCGGCCGTCTGCCGCTGCGTGAGGTCGTCCTCGGCGTCACCGTCGTCCTCGCCGACGGCACCATCGCGAAGGCCGGTGGCAAGGTGGTGAAGAACGTGGCCGGCTACGACCTGTCGAAGCTCATGACCGGATCCTGGGGCACGCTGGGGATCATCGCCAGCGCAGCGATCCGGCTGTACCCGAAGCCGGAAACCCAGGGTTACGTCGAGATTCCCGGCGCCGAGGCCGCGCTGGGCATCCTCGGCTCCCAGATCGCGCCGGCGGCGGTCGAAATCGACCGGTCGCCTGGTGCAGAGGCCACGACCGTCGTCATGGTCGAAGGACTCCCGGAGTCGGTCGAGTCCCGAACCCGGCAGATCATCGCGGCCTACTCCGGTGCGAAGGCGGGCATCGAACCGAGCTGGTGGGCACGGCGAGCTCAGGCCCCCGTGACGATACGGGCCTCGGTCTCACCGGCGCTGGTGCCGGAGCTGGTGGCTCAGATCGCCCGACTCGAAGACGCCATCGGCTATCCGATCCAGCTGCGCGGGTCCGCCATGGGAGTCTTCGACCTCGGCGTCGGCGCCCCCGACATGGACCCTGCGATCGCGACACGGGTGGTCCTCGAGCACCTGCGGACCTGGGACCGGAAGCAGCTGATTGCGACTGTGCTGTGCGCACCGCCCGCAGTGTGGAACGAGATCGACGCTTGGGGCGAGATCCCAGGGTTCGCGCTCATGGCCACCATCAAGGACCAGTTCGATCCGAACGGTCTGCTCTCACCCGGACGTGGAATAGGAGGACTGTGATGTCATGCGATTGCGGTGGCGCAGGAGGCTGCCAAGGCGGCGGAGCGCCCAGTGAAGCGACCGGCCCGACACCGCTGGAGGCCACGATGGCGACCGGGGGTCAGGCAACGATGGAGATGGCTCCGCCGACCATGGACCACTCTGCCTTCGACGTCTTCAACCCGCCGGACCCGAGTCTCATCGCCGACTGCGTCCACTGCGGCTTCTGCCTTCCCGCCTGCCCGACCTACCAGCTGTGGGGAAATGAGGAGGACTCACCGCGCGGACGCATCTACCTCATGGAGAAGGGCCTGGAGGAGGGGCCGATGAGTGCGTCCATGGTCGAACACTTCGACGCCTGTCTGGGTTGCATGGCCTGCGTCAGCGCCTGCCCGTCAGGAGTCCAGTACGACAAGCTCATCGAAGCCACCCGCGGACAGGTCGAACGCAACGGCAAACAGCATCGCAGCCGCGGTGAGGTTGCGCTGCGGGAGGCGATCTTCCAGCTGTTCCCGTATCCCGATCGTCTCCGGACCATGTTGGCACCCCTCAAGCTCTACCAGCGGACGGGACTGTCCTCGGTCATCCGCAAATCCAAGATCCTCGAGAAGCTCTCACCGACTCTGGCCACGATGGAGGCCATCGCACCGCCGGTGACCAAGAAGGTCACCATTCCAGCGTCGAACCCGCCGCGTACGGCCGAGGGCGAAAGTCTGCCTGTCCGGTCGCGGGTGGGGATGCTGCTGGGATGTGTGCAGCGGACCTTCTACCCCCAGGTCAACGCCGCAACGGTGCGTGTTCTCAACATGGAAGGATGCGAGGTCGTGGTGCCCCAGTCACAGGGCTGCTGCGGTGCCCTGTCCGTCCATGCCGGGCGCAGCGAAGAGGGCGAGGACTTCGCACGCAGAATCGTGGACACATTCACCTCGGCGGACGTGGACTATCTGGTCGTCAACTCCGCAGGCTGCGGTTCGACGATGAAGGAGTACGCCGACATCCTCGCCGATGATCCCGCCTACGCTCAGCGCGCGAAGGGGCTGGCGGACAAGGTCAGGGACGTGACCGAGATCCTTGTCGAACTCGGACCCAGCGCCCCACGGCACCCGGTGGCCGGCGGTGGGCTGCGTGTGGCCTACCACGACGCCTGCCACCTCTCCCATGCCCAAGGTGTGCGCAACCCGCCACGTGAGCTGCTGGGGCAGATCCCCGGGGTCGAACTGGCTGCGATCAAGGACGCCGACACCTGCTGCGGCTCGGCCGGAATCTACAACCTGGTGCGCCCTGAGGCAGCCCGCGAACTGGGGGACAAGAAGGCCACGAACATCGCCGCCACCGGAGCCGATATCGTCGTCACCGGCAATCCCGGCTGTCTGCTGCAGGTCACCGACGCGCTTCGCCGACAGGGAGAGGCCACACTGCCGAGCGCACACACGATCGAACTCCTCGACGCCTCACTCACCGGTGCAGGAGCCCGGGACCTGTTGACGCGGTGAGGCACCCGGTCTGCTGCGGCCGCTGGAGGACGCTGCGTGAGTAGGTGCCGCGCTACTTGACGATGAGCACCGGGCACTCTGCCTCGAGGATCACCCTCTGCGTGCTTGAGCCCAGAAGCAGCTTGACCACGGGGGAGCGGCGCTTGGAGGGCAACACGATGAGCTTCGCCTGCCATGCCTCGGCGAGGTCGATGATTTGGGAGGCCACATCGGAATCGGCGCGTTGGATCTCGAACTCGAGGTCCGCCTCGGCGAGCCGATCGGCCAGCTCCTTCGTCTGAGACAGGGCACCGGTCGACGGAGCGGTCGTCGTATCCGATTCGAAGTGGACAGCGCGCACAGCCGCGTTCTCTCGCCGGGCGCCGGCGATCGCCTGCTCGAGGAGTGCCGTGGAGGAATCCGACCGGTAGGCCAGGATGACCGTGGCCTGGGCATCGTCGATGCCGGCCGAGGCCGCTACCCGCAGCGAGGGAGCCGGGAAGCGGTGACGAGGGGCTGAGTAGAAATCAGTCATGTCGGTCGTGGTCCTATCCGATGGCGATGACGCCGATGAGGACGCCGACGGTCAGCATCACCAGGGACACGATGAGGGCACGCCACAGGACTTTCTTGTGGTGGTCTCCGAGTTCGACTCCCGAGAGTGAGACGAGGAGCAGGATCGCGGGCACCAGCGGTGACTGCATGTGCACCGGCTGGCCCGTGATGGAGGCTCGGGCCATATCAGCCGCGGAGATGCCGAAGTGACTGGCGGTTTCGGCCAACACGGGAAGGATGCCGAAGTAGAAGGCGTCATTGCTCATGAAGAACGTCATCGGGATCGAGAGCAGCCCGGTGATGACGGCCATGTAGGGGCCCATGGATGTCGGAATGACATCGACGAGCCACTCGGCCATGGCGTCGACCATGCCGGTGCCGCTCATGATGCCGGTGAGAACGCCGGCGGCCATGACCATGGCGACCACGGCGATGATCGCCGAGGCGTGCGAAGCCAGCTCTTCCTGCTGCGCCTTGATATTCGGGAAGTTGACCATGAGGGCGATGACCATGGCGATCATGAACAGGTAGGGCAGGGGCAGCAGGTCGGCGATGAGCATGACCATCACGGCCACGGTCAGTGTCAGGTTGAACCAGAAGAGCTTGGGACGCAGCGTTGCTCGGTTGGGGTCGAGCGCGGTGTCGGTCAGAGCGGAACCGGAACCGGAACCGGCTTCTGAGCCGTCATGGGCACCCGCGGTCTCCGCGAGCGATGATCCCGCCCAGGCTGGCGCGCCGTGATCGGATCCCGCCGAGGACCCGGTGCTGGGACCAGAAGCTGAACCCGTGCTCGAGCGGGCCACGGCACCGACGAGGTCGGAGCGCTTCGATCCCGAACTGGACTCATCGACCCAGGCCACACCGTTCTTGGCAAGACGGCGTCGTTCGGAGATGCCGAGGAAGTAGGCGAAGACGAAGCACACCAGCAGGCCCGCAGCGAGAGCCGGGACCATCGGTGCGAAGATCTCGTTGGCATCGATCTGCAGGGCAGAGGAGGCGCGTGCCGTCGGACCGCCCCAGGGGACGATGTTGAGAGTGCCGTTGATCAGTCCCGCGACGCAGGTCAGCACCACGGGCGACATCTCAAGGCGCTGGTAGATCGGCAGCATTGCGGCGGTGACGACGATGAACGTCGTCGATCCGTCGCCGTCGAGGGAGACCGCTCCGGTCAGCAGGGCGGTGCCCATGACGACTTTGACGGGATCGTTGCCTGCGACCCTGAGGATGAACTCGACGAGCTTGTCGAAGAGTCCGACGTCGATCATGATGCCGAAGTAGATGATGGCGAAGAGCAGCAGCGCTGCCGTCGACGACATGTCCGCGATGGCGTCCATGACCATTTCGCCGATTCCCAGCCCTGCGCCGGTGAACAGTCCGAACACGGTCGGGACGATGATCAGCGCCAGGATCGGTGAGAGTCGCTTCGTCATGATCAGCGTCATGAAGACGATGATCATTGCGAAACCGAGAACTACGAGCACGTGCTTCTCCTATGAAGGCGGATGTGATGCCCGATACACCTTAGATCGCGTTCTGCTGCGGCGCGCGTTTGTGTGCACTGAACACGTTCTGCCTTTTCGGCACCTTTTGCGCATTTCGCTCATGCGTGGTTAGTGTGGGTCGGTGCGACGTCCCACCCGATCCTTCTCACGCCGTGTGCTGCTCAGCCAGCTCGCGGTCATTGTGGTGACGCTGGCGCTGGTGACCGGAGTCTTCGCCTGGATGGGTGCGCGCTCGGTCACCGAGGTCACCGAGACCAAGGCCCTGGCGACGGCGCGGACGCTGGCGATCGATCCAGAGGTGAGGAGGGGCGCGACTCGGGCTTCGGCCGAACATGCACAGGAGCCTGATGACGCGATCACTTCGGCGCTGATCACGATCACCGACGACCTGAGGGACTCTTCGGGCATCGTCTTCGCGGTCATCACCGACGATCGTGGAATCCGACTGACCCACCCGGACCGGGACAATATCGGCAAGCATGTGTCGACTTCCCCGGATGATGCACTGGCCGGGCGGGAGAACATCAGCCATGAGCGCGGAACCCTCGGCGAGACCGTGCGGGCGAAGGTGCCGATCTATTCCTCCTCCGATGATGAGACTGTCGTCGGACAGGTCTCAGTCGGCATCCACGCCTCGGTGCTTGATGCCGACCTGCGACGAGAATTCCTCGTGCTCGGCTCTGTCACCGTCCTCGCCCTGGCCATCGGCGTGATCGCCTCGCTTGCTCTGGGGCGCAGGCTGCGCCGCGAGACTCTGGGCGTGGGTCCCGAGGAACTCGCGGAGATGGCACGTGATCAGGGTGCAGTTCTGCGCGGCCTCGACGACGGTGTTCTGGCCTTCAGCTCATCCGGGGAGCCGACTCTGAGCAATGCGACGGCCGAAGAGCTGCTCGGGATAGCCCATGTCGATGCCGACGAGGACGGCGTCGACACAGGCGAGGACACCACGGCCTCGGTCACGGGCGGGGCCGCGAACGCCTCGCAGGCGGACGTACCTGAGGTGATCAGGAGCATGATGCTCGAGGCACCCGATCACGGTGCCCTGCGTCGGAGAGTCACCGTCGGCGATCGGATCCTGTTGGCCACGGCTGTGCGGGTGAGCCGTGATGGGGTCTCCGTGGGCGGGGTCGTCACCCTGCGCGATGAGACCCAGGTGCTGACGATGGCCCGTCAGCTCGAATCGGTGACGTCGATGGCTCGGGCCCTGCGCACTCAGCGCCACGAGTTCGCCAACCGGCTGCACACCGTCCTCGGCCTCGTCGACACAGGGGCCACCGATGAGGCACGGAACTACCTCGCCACGATCCTGCGGACCGGACCGATCGCGACCCCCGTCGAAGGCATCGAGGTGATCACAGACCCGTATCTTCGTGCGCTGCTCGAGGCGAAGGGAACCACCGCCGCCGAGGCGGGTGTGACCCTTGCAGTCACCCCGGATTCCTTGGTGCTGGGTCGGGTGAAGGAGCCCGAGGACGTCACACTCATCCTCGGCAATCTCATCGACAATGCGGTGCGCGCTGTGGTAACGAATGCAAGCGGCAGCGATGCTGAGGGTGCTTCTCGAACCGACGAGGTGTTCGGCAGAGTCGAGGTGACGCTGCTCGGCTCCGGTCCGGAGCTGCATGCCGTCGTCACCGACTCCGGTGGGGGAGTCGATGACGCTGATGCGGAGTCCATCTTCGACGAGGGGATCAGCAGCGCCGACGGTCTCGACCCGGAACATGGCCACGGCATCGGTCTGGCGCTGTGCCGAAGGACCGCCCGGAGACACAACGGCAGAGTGTGGCTGCTCAGCGGCCACGATCCAGACCTCGGCGGTGCCGGCTTCGCCATGGGCCTGCCCGATGTGCTCAGCGAGGATGCGGACGACGACATCTCCACAGGCGGCAACCACGAAGACGATATTCCCGCAGACGTGACATCCGCGGACGACAAGGAGAGATGATGGTCAACGTTCTGGTACTCGACGACGACTTCTATGTGGGGCAGATCCACTGCCGGTACGTCAACGAGGTTGCCGGATTCCACGCCCTGGAACCGGTCAGAGATCTGCGTACCGCGCGCACGATCATCGCCGAGGAGAATGTGGACCTGCTGTTGGCCGACTACGTTCTGCCCGAAGGCAACGGTGTCGAACTGATCCGTGAGACCGATGTCGATGCCATCGTGCTCTCGGCTGTGGCTGATCCCGACGTGGTGCGCTCGGCTCTGCGGGCAGGAGCGATGACCTATATCATCAAACCCTTCGCTGCCGAGGAGCTGCAGGATTTCCTCAGGCGCTATGCCCGCTTCAGGCGCTATTGGGACCGCGAGAAGGTCAGCCAGCCGGAGCTCGAACGTCAGCTGCGCAGTCTGCATGACGTCTCCTCGCCGGGGAGTGCACCGGCCAAAGGCTCGGGCTCGTCGACCAGCGGTCGGATCCTCGAGGCGCTCGAAGGCGCGGATCGTTCGCTGACGGCGATGGAGGTCTCTGATGTCGTGGGCACCTCCCGCGCGACTGCCCAGCGCCACCTAGCCAAACTGGCCGAGTCCCGGGCAGTCACCGTCTCACTCCAATACGGAAGCACAGGCAGGCCGGAGCACCTCTACGGAGTGGGCTGAGGGATCAGCTCGACTGATCATCATCCCCATCGTCATCGAGCAGATTGAGTGAGTCCGGAAGGACGCGCATCGAGATGAGAGGGGAGATGAGGACGGGCAGCGAGGAGAACACGGCTGCAGCGGCGAAGATCCACAGGGTCGGAACGATCCCGATCGCATGTCCGATCGCTCCGCCGAGGAAGGCCCCGACTGGCATCGGGCCCCACACGAGAAACCGAATCGAGGCGTTCATGCGTCCGAGAAGGGGTTTCGGACACAGCCGTTGGCGGAAGCTGACCTGGGTAACGTTGTAGACGACGACGGCCCACGAGATGAAGAACCAGCCGATGAACAGAGTCGGCATCGAGGGAAGCAGATCAGCGGCGGGCACTGTCAGAAAACACACCCCGCTCAGTGCCGCGGAGACGGCGATCGAACGGCCCTCGCCGACGATTCGCTGCACCCACGATGTGCTGATGGCTCCGAGAATGCCGCCGGCCGCACCGACCGACATGACGATCCCGAGCTGGAACTGGCTGAGACCCAGTGTGCGCAGGGCATAGAGGACGATGAGAGCGAAGATCGCCGAGGACGCGAAGTTGGACAGTCCCGTGCAGGCGACGATACGGCGCAGCAGTGTGTGTCCGAGGACCAGGGAAAGGCCCTCGCGGATTTCTGCGAGGAGGCTGGAGCGTTCCCGTTCCTCCGGCCGGTGCTCGCGGTGGTGGATCCGGCTGATGAACAGGCTCGACAGCGCCATGCACACACTTGTGGCTCCGACCGTCAGCGGACCCCCGATGAGACTGACGAGTCCAGAAGCCAGCGATGGGCCTGCGACCAGGGCCGTCTGCTGGGTGGCCTGCAGCTTTCCATTGCCGTCGGCAATCTGGTCGCTCGAGACGATCGAGGGCAGATAGGACTGGTTGGCCACGTCGAAGAAGACAGTGACGATTCCGATCACGGTGGCGACGATGCAGAGATGAACGAAGGACAGGGCATCAACGACCCAGGCGACGGGAATGGTGAGAAGGACGAGTGCTCTGAGGACGTCGCCGGCGACGATCACGTGTTTTTTGCGCAAGCGGTCGACCCATGCACCAGCCGGCAGACTGATGAGAAGAAAGGCGAGGGACTCCAAGGTTGAGAGCACCCCCATCTGGAAGGCATCCGCATGCAGGAGCTGTACGGCGATGAGCGGCATGGCGAAGGTGACGAACTCGACGCCGAACACTGAGACGGTATCGCCCATCCACAGCTGTCGGAAGTCGTGGTGTCGAAACAGCGTGCTCCGCGGTGGGGGTGTGGGCCGGGCCGCGTCGTGTGGCTGACCTTCGGAGTTTGTCGGCAGTCGGTCGGGCACGTCGTCGGTCGGCACTGTGCGGCTCCTAGGCGAGCGATTGGCGTCTCTCAATCACTTATCAAAGCGCACCGATTGGCGTCTCTCAATCACTTATCAAAGCGCACCGATTGGGATAAGTCAATCACTTCAGTTTGCCTGATTGGTCTGAGCCCACCGCTGGTACCGTTGAAGCCATGAAAGACGAGGCGTCGAACAGGACTGGCAACGAGCAGTCGATCGAATATTCGATGCCCGAATTCGAGCGCCGAGACGCGACCGACGCCGAGGCAAAGGCGCTGGCATCCGGCGTGCGCCTGCGCATTCTTCGGCTGTGCTTGGATGAGCCGCTGAGCAATCGAGAGATCGCGACCGAGCTCGACCTCAATCCGGCCACAGCTCTGCACCATGTGAGAATGCTTGTGGGGACAGGCTTTCTTGAGGCTCAGGAGGAGCGTCGGGGCAAGCGCGGATCACGCGAAATCCCATATCGCGCCACCGGTAAGAGCTGGTACGTCAACACCGGTGACATGACGCACCCGATGATCGATGCCTTTGTGGCCGAATTCGATTCTGCGCCTTATGAAGACCGCACGATGGCGCGCATGGCCGCGATGCTGACCGAGGACGAAATAGCAGAGTTCAGGGACCGCATTCGGGAGCTGCTTGAGGATTTCAAATCTCGACGCAAAACCGAGGATGCACAGCAGTGGGCCCTCTTCATCGCCATGCACCCCAGTGAAACATCCGGGCGTGACATCGATCGGCTTGCTGCTGAGAACTCAGACGACTCCTGATATGAAGACCAGTCACCGGATCAACGAGGTCCGGGATGCGCCGGACCGTCCACGGCACGGGTGCGTCTTTGTGGCCTGAATGCTGTGAAGACGCATCCTGCTATGGGTTGAACGACTCTCGATCCAACGGTGTATCGAGCCGGCCTCGGCGCGCCGAACCCTGCGGATTTACTGGGCAGGAGCGCATAATCGCCCTAAGATGAGAAGCATGGCGACCAGAACGACTTCCCCCGCTTCTGGTAAAGGAAAAGGCACAGCGCGCAAAACTGCTGGTCGGACCGGGCAAGCGGGGACCAAGGAAGACCCCGGGACAAACGTTGTCACCGGTGCGTGGAGGGGAGTGGCCCACATGGCCGGAAACCGTGCGCGAAAGATCCTCAGTGACGAACCGAGTGATCAGTCACCGACCAAGAGAGACGGCACTGCCTTCTTCCTCATCGGTCTCTCGATCATCATCGCAGCATTCGAATGGTGGAACATCCCCGGCGCCATCAGTGACGTCGTCCGCAACGTCGTCGAAGGCACCTTCGGCAGGGTGGCACTCGCACTGCCGGTGATCTTCACCTGCTACGCGATTCGACTGTTCCTGCGCGGAGACGATAACCGGGGAAACAACAGGATCCTCATCGGAATCATCCTCCTGCTGCTCTCCGCATCCGGACTGGCCCACATCTCCGCGGGCAACCCCACCTTCACCAACTCCAATGATGCTATGGCCAACGGCGGCGGCGCACTCGGATTCGTCATCTCATCGCCACTCGTCATCGCGACCACCGTCTTCGTGGCCGTGCCGCTGCTTGTGCTGCTCGGACTCTTCTCCCTGCTGGTCATCACCGCGACACCCGTGCGTTCGATCCCCACGCGCCTGATGGATCTCTACCTGCGTCTGACCGGGGGAGCGCGCCCCAGTTCTGAGAAGCAGGACGGACAGGACTCGACCGACCTCGTCGCTGAGAACGCGCGCACCTCCACCCTCAAGCCCGTCATGGGCACCAAACGTCGGACCAAGAAAAAGAAGACCGACCTGCCCGAGGGTGAACATCCCGACGATGACACGACGACCAAGGCCTACGACAAGGCCTATATCCATGAAAACGATGTCAGCGATGAAGAAGCCGACACCACCGTCATCGAACGGCCGCAATTCAAGCCGGGTGAACGTCGACCGACGAAGGCCGAGCGGGAAACAGCTGCGCTGAAGAAGACCATCGGCATGGACGATGATGCCGCCACGGTCACGAACAAGGCCGCACCAGGTGACGCCTCGGCGCCGGTGCCGGTGACGAACAATCCGGCGCCGCCACCCACCGAACAGCTGCCCGAACGCGTCGAGCAGCTCACTCTGGCCGGGGACGTCACCTACACGCTTCCGAGCTCGGACAACCTCACCCCCGGCCCGCCCGCAAAGGAGCGATCCGAGGCCAACGACCGTGTCGTAGAAGCACTGCGCGACGTGCTCGAGCAGTTCAAGATCGACGCACAGGTCACCGGCTTCTCACGTGGCCCCACGGTCACCCGGTACGAGGTGGAGCTGGGATCGGGCACCAAGGTCGAGAAGGTCACGGCGCTGTCGAAGAACATCGCCTACGCAGTGGCCAGTGCCGATGTCCGCATCCTCTCGCCGATTCCCGGCAAGAAGGCCATCGGCATCGAGATCCCGAACTCCGACCGCGAGAACGTCTCCCTCGGCGACGTGCTGCGTTCGAAGGCCGCCCGCAAGACTGAGAACTCCCTGGTCATGGGCGTGGGTAAGGATGTCGAAGGCGGATTCGTCGTCGCCGACCTGGCGAAGATGCCTCACCTGCTGGTCGCCGGTGCGACCGGTGCCGGTAAGTCGAGCTTCGTGAACTCCATGATCACCTCGATCATGATGCGCGCAACCCCTGACGAGGTGCGTATGATCCTCGTCGACCCCAAGCGCGTGGAGCTGACGATCTACGAAGGCATCCCGCACCTCATCACCCCGATCATCACCAACCCCAAGAAGGCCGCCGAGGCGCTCGAATGGGTAGTGCGCGAAATGGACGCTCGCTACGACGACCTCGCGAACTTCGGGTTCAAACACATCAACGAGTTCAACAAGGCCGTCCGGGAGGGCCGCGTCGAAGTTCCTGCAGGATCGGAACGGGTGCTCCAGCCCTACCCCTACCTGCTGGTCGTGGTCGACGAGCTCGCCGACCTGATGATGGTTGCCCCACGCGACGTCGAAGCTTCGATCCAGCGCATCACCCAGCTGGCGCGTGCGGCCGGTATCCACCTGGTCCTGGCCACTCAGCGCCCCAGCGTCGACGTCGTCACCGGACTGATCAAGGCCAACGTGCCCTCACGCCTGGCGTTCGCCACCTCATCCCTGGCTGACTCCCGAGTCGTGCTCGACCAGCCGGGCGCGGAGAAGCTCATCGGACAGGGTGACGCACTGTTCCTGCCCATGGGGGCTGCCAAGCCGATGCGTGTCCAGGGTGCCTGGGTCAACGAGTCGGAGATCGAGAAGGTCGTCGAACACGTCAAGGGCGAACTCAAGCCGAACTACCGTGAAGATGTTGCGGTGGAGAAGCCGACGAAGCAGATCGACGAGGAGATCGGCGACGATCTCGAACTCCTGCTCCAGGCGGCCGAGCAGGTTGTGACCACGCAGTTCGGCTCGACCTCGATGCTGCAGCGCAAGCTGCGCGTCGGCTTCGCCAAGGCCGGGCGTCTCATGGACCTGATGGAATCACGAGGCATCGTCGGACCCTCCGAAGGGTCGAAGGCTCGCGACGTGCTCGTGCGGCCCGAGGATCTGCCGGGAACGCTGGCGATCATCAAGGGCGAGACCCCGCCGGACGAGGACACGAACCCGGAGGCTGGCGGCGGTGCGGATGATGACGGCTACGGCGCCAGCCGAGCGCATGATGCAGGCGGGCAGTCGGCGGCGGCAGACTACGATGAGGAGTTCGATGACTTCGGAGGCTCGGGGGCAGACACCTCGGCGAGGTCTTCAGGCTCCCGTGCCGAGGATCGTTATGCGACGGGAGTCGGGCATGCCGAAGACCTGCATGTCGGCGACGTCGACCCCGAGACAGGGCTGGAAGTCGTCGAGACCAGCGGTGAGGACGCTTGGTCGCTCACAGGCCGCTGATTTCAGCGACACAGCACAACTGAAGATCTGAATTCGGCGTGGAGCCGGCCTCTGAAACGAGTGGCCGGCTCCACGCCATTCACATGTCACTCCGATAGGCTTGATACGTGAATGATCGATCAGAGAACGGCGCCCCGGGACACGCACCGGCAGAGCCCAGCCCGTGGAATGTTCCCAACGCCCTGACCGTATTGCGGATCCTGCTCGTCCCCGTCTTCCTCGTCCTCCTCCTGGCCGATGGAGGCCAGGACATGACCATGCGGTGGTGGGCATTGGTCGTCTTCCTGCTGGCGATGGCCACGGACAAGATCGACGGAGATCTCGCACGCAAGTACAACCTCATCACGAACTTCGGCAAGATCGCCGACCCGATCGCCGACAAATCTCTGATGGCTGCGGCACTCATCGGCTTGGCCGCGATCGCTGAGATCCCTTGGTGGGTTCCCATCATCATCCTCGTCCGGGAACTCGGCATCACCGTGCTGCGGTTCTTCATGATCCGCATCGCCGTCATGCCCGCATCCAGAGGCGGCAAGATCAAGACCGTGCTGCAGACCGTCGCCATCGGGCTGTTCCTCCTCCTGCGCCCCGTGGCGCAGATCATCCCGGAAGGCGCGACCTTCGCACTGCTGATCCTGGCCTGGCTGATCATGGTCGCCGCGATCGTCGTCACAGTCGTGACGGGAATCGACTACTGCCTCCAGGCCGCGAAACTTGCCAAGGAATCGCGTGGCGGCAACGGAACTGCCGAGACCGGAGCCTCCGACCCGAGTCCGAAGTGAACCTGTGAACGAGACCGAACTCTTCTCCCGAAGTCAGCACCTCATCACCACCTGTGCGCAGGTGGGACTCTCGGTCGCTGGAGCTGAATCACTGACCGGCGGTCGCTTCGTCGCCACGCTCGTCGATGTTCCCGGAGCCTCCGCCGTGGTCCGCGGTGGACTCATCGCCTATGCCACCGACCTCAAATCGCGGCTTGCCGGCGTCGATGCCGACCAGCTCGAAGAGACAGGACCCGTCGACGAAGTCGTCGCAGCTCAGATGGCGGCCGGTGCGGCCAGGGAATGCGTCTCCGACATCGGGGTGGCCTGCACCGGAGTCGCCGGACCCGAGCCGCAGGACGACAAACCGGTCGGTCTTGTCTACACGGCCATCGCCTTCGCCGGAAAAGCGCAGGTCAGCGAGCATCATTTCGTCGGAGATCGAGACACTGTGCGCGCACAGACGGTCGCGGCCATGGTGGCAGACCTCGACGACTTCGTCACCCAGCTGGCGTTCGGCCCCGACGCGAACGGGCCCGAAGAATCATGACGGTGCAGCCGCGGAATAAGTTCGACCTCGGCGAAGTTGACCAGGTAATGGCAATTGGACGAATACACATCGGCACCTTCGAATGGACTGGCAAAACCATCAGGTCACGTACCCAGGTTGGCGCTCGGCATCGACCGGGCTGTAAAGTTGACCACACCATCACGACTGTTCACGGAGACAAAGGGAGGGACGCGCAATGCTACTGAGAGTTGAAATCGGTGACGCACTGCGCTCCGTACGCCGGCGCCAGGGGCGGACCCTGCGCGATGTCTCCACGGGAGCCAGCGTATCGCTGGGCTACCTCAGTGAGATCGAACGCGGACAGAAAGAAGCCTCCTCGGAGCTTCTCTCCGCGATCTGTGAAGCACTCGATCTGCCGTTGTCGGCTCTGCTGTCATCGGTCTCCGATCGTTTCGCGCTCGAAGAGGGCGTCGAGATTCCCGACACCATTCCACAGGAACTCTCCGACAAGATCCTCGGTCGCCCAGGTGGATACCCGGTGCCACGACTGGCAGCCAAGCCGTAATGCGTCACACCCTCTACTGGGTCCTCATGAACGAGGAGTTCGGAGAGGCTCGTGCTGCATCGCTGCACACGGACCTCGCGCTGAGCAGCCTGGGTTCTCGGACCGCCGAAGAGGCATTCCGAGCAGGCATCGAACCTCGCGATATCTGGATCGCTGTCTGTGATGCCTCCGGGGTGCCCGAATCACATCGCCTGGGCAAAGAGAAACCGCGTTCACGTCCCTTCTAGGGTTGTCCCTCCGTGGGACTGTCGTCCCCAGAACTGTTCCTCATCATTCGAATCCTGCCTCTTCGCAGTGCGAGATCGCGGGTGACTGAGCAGTGTGGCTGGGCAGGGAGCGGAGTGTCGTCAGGTGCGAAATAGTGCGACACGCGCCGACATATAGAACACTTGTTCCCATGTCGGTTATGCTGGTAATGAATCACGGGACCTGTGACCATGAGTGGCTGATTATCCACGGGGGAATTCGTTCCTCTGTTGTTATGTCAGTGCCACCTTCTAGCCTTGGTCTCAACGGAAAACGAAACTTTTAGGAGAGACCATGGCTCGTACACCGAAGAACCTGCAGATCCCGACCGGCGGAGATAAGTCGAAGGCGCTTGACGCCGCGTTGGGACAGATCGATCGCAACTACGGCAAGGGCGCAATCATGCGTCTGGGCGAAGGCGTTCGCGAACCGATCGCCTGCATCCCCACCGGTTCCATCGCACTCGACGTCGCATTGGGCATCGGGGGCCTGCCGCGCGGCCGCGTCGTCGAGATCTACGGCCCGGAATCCTCGGGTAAGACCACAGTGGCTCTGCACGCTGTCGCCAATGCGCAGAAGACCGGCGGAATCGCGGCTTTCATCGATGCTGAGCACGCACTCGACCCTGAATACGCGAAGAAGCTCGGCGTCGACACCGACCAGCTGCTCGTGTCTCAGCCGGACACCGGTGAGCAGGCACTCGAAATCGCAGACATGCTCATCCGCTCCGGAGCCCTCGACGTCATCGTCATCGACTCCGTCGCGGCTCTCGTTCCGAAGGCTGAGATCGAAGGCGAGATGGGCGACAGTCACGTGGGCCTCCAGGCACGACTGATGTCACAGGCCCTGCGCAAGATCGCGGGCGCACTGTCCCAGTCGAAGACCACCGCGATCTTCATCAACCAGCTGCGTGAGAAGGTCGGTGTCTTCTTCGGCTCACCAGAGACCACCTCCGGTGGTAAGGCTCTGAAGTTCTACGCCTCCGTGCGCATCGACGTGCGACGCATCGAGACCCTGAAAGAGGGCACGGAAGCGGTCGGCAACAGAACCCGTGCCAAGATCGTCAAGAACAAGATCGCACCGCCGTTCAAGCAGGCCGAGTTCGACATCATCTACGGTCACGGAATCTCCCGCGAAGGCAGCCTCATCGATATGGGCGTCGACAACGGCATCATCCGCAAATCCGGATCCTGGTTCACCTACGACGGCGACCAACTCGGGCAGGGCAAGGAGAAGGTGCGAACCTTCCTCAGCGACAACCCAGGCCTGGCCGAGGAGATCGAACTCAAGATCAAGCACAAGATGGGTCTGATCAAGGTTGACGAGCCCGAGGCCGAGGCAGAGGTCGACCAGCTTGACGACACCGCAGCAGAGAGCTCGAAATCGGATGACGTCGAAGTCTCCTGAGCCGCTTGATCGCGACAGCGACCTCGCCGAGTCGCGACCCCGCGGGGGAGACTCGGCGAGATCAGATGCGCCGACCGCGAAGCTGGACAAGCTGCGCGAGGCCATTATCGAGATCGACCAGCGGCATGCCGAGGGGGAGTCGGAGTACTTCGCTGAGGCCAGCTCTGGCCCGGGCCATTCGCTGTCGTCGAGTCTCATGTCTCCCGTGGATGCTCCTTCATTCGCTGACGCGCTGTCACTTGACGATGATGAGCCCGAGGACTTCGACGCCTCATACGCGAAGGCGAAGAAGACGGCCATGAATATGTTGGCCATGCGCGACCATGCCAGCGGCGAACTGCGCGACAAACTGCTCAAACGTGATTTCCAGCCGGAGGCCGTCGATGAGCTCATTGCCAAACTGCAGAAGTCCCGTCTCCTTGATGACGAGGAATTTGCTCACCGCTACGTGCGCGCTCACCGTGAACGACGCAAGCTCTCCCGATCGGCTCTCAAACGAGAACTGAGCAAAAAGGGATTGACCGCAGAGATCGTCTCCGACGCCGTCGAAGATGTGGACGGGGAAGATGACCTCGCCCGCCAAGTAGCCGAGAAGAAGGCCGCATCGACACGAGGACTGGACTACGAAGTCCGCGAACGTCGAATCCTGGGTATGCTCGCCCGACGCGGATTTGCCTCCTCAGTCTGTCTGAAAGTGACACGCGAAGTCCTCGCCGAGGACTGAACGACGCCGATGACAGACAACAGCTAGAATAGTTGCGCCATGACTGAACTGATTGATGCCCCCGCCTCCACCGAGAAATCACCTCGCAGCTACGAGGTGAAGACCTACGGCTGTCAGATGAATGTCCACGATTCCGAACGGCTCTCCGGACTTCTCGATGACGCGGGCTATGTTCCTGCAGACACCGATGACCAAGCCGATGTCATTGTCTTCAACACCTGCGCGGTGCGTGAAAACGCGGACAATCGCCTCTACGGAAACCTCGGTCAGCTCGCCCACGTCAAGGAACGCAACCCCGATTTCCAGATTGCCGTCGGCGGCTGCATGGCGCAGAAGGACCGGGACACGATCGTCAAGAAGGCCCCCTGGGTCGACGTCGTCTTCGGCACCCACAACATGGGATCACTGCCGGCGCTGCTCGAACGAGCCCGACACAACCAGGAAGCCCAGGTCGAGATCCTCGAGAGCCTCGACGTCTTCCCGTCGACCCTGCCCAGTCGACGCGAGTCGCAGCATTCAGGGTGGGTGTCGATCTCGGTCGGATGCAACAATTCCTGCACGTTCTGCATCGTTCCCAGCCTCCGCGGCAAGGAGAAGGACCGCAGGCCCGGCGACATCTTGGCCGAGGTCGAAGCGCTCGTCGCCGACGGAGTCGTCGAAGTCACGCTTCTGGGCCAGAACGTGAACTCCTACGGCGCAGAATTCAGGGACAAAGGCGCATTCGCGAAACTGCTGCGCGCCGTGGGCAACGTGGAGGGCATCGAACGTGTGCGTTTCACCAGTCCACATCCTGCATCATTCTCCGACGATGTCATCGATGCCATGGCAGAGACGCCGACCGTGATGCCGCAGCTCCACATGCCGCTGCAGTCCGGGTCCGACACGATCCTCAAATCGATGCGCAGGTCCTACCGCACCAGCAGATTCATGCGCATCCTGGATTCCGTGCGCGAGAAGATCCCGCACGCAGCGATCACCACCGACATCATCGTCGGATTTCCCGGAGAGACCGAAGAGGACTTCCTGGGCACCATGGACATCGTCCGTCGTGCGCGCTTCTCGCAGGCATTCACCTTCCAGTACTCCATACGACCAGGCACTCCTGCCGCCACGATGGACGATCAGGTGCCCAAGCACATCGTGCAGGAACGCTTCGAGCGGCTGACGGCCCTGCAGGATGAGATCTCCTGGGAGGAGAACACAGCACAGATCGGTCGAGAGGTCGAAGTCCTCGTCACGACCAGACCTCATGACGACTCACCACGACTGACCGGCCGATCCGCGGACAATCGACTCGTCCATGTCGGAATCCCGCAAGGAGCGTCCATGCCACGTCCCGGTGACTTCGTCACCGCTACCGTGACAGATGCCAAACCCTTCTTCCTCTTGGCCGACTCGGGCTTCGGCGTGCGATCGTCCCGAGCAGGCGATGCCTATGACCGCGCCCAGGCGGACAGCTGCGGAGCCCCGGCGCCGGGCCAGACGAGCGCTGGATCCACCAACCTTGGCATGCCGACTATTCGCCTCCGCAACTGAGATGCGCTCCTTTGCGATCATCCCGGCGACCCCGATCCTCCTGGCCGGCGTTGACCTGGCAGAGGCCGCCACAGCCGTAGCGCTGCGAACGTCGATCGAGTCCTGTCTGCAGACCCAGGCGTCGTGGGCACTGCCGGTCAGTGGACTGCCACTCTTGGCAGGCCTCGGGGGATCGGGGATCGATCGAGGCATCGACACCCGCACGAATGAGCTGCTCGAAGGCGAGGACTGGGTTCAGGCTGTGTCCGAACTCAGCCCTGCCCGCCGTGCAGACTGCGAATCCGCGCATCCTGCCATCGCCGTGGCACTCCTCCACGCCCACGCTACCGGGGTTCGAATCGGCCCGCTGGGCAGCAGCGACGACCTGCTGGTACCCATGGACCTGTCCGCCGCAGCCTCGGACAACGCCCCATTGGCCCCCGTGCCCCAGGCTGCGGAGGCCGATGACAGGATCGTTCGCTCACTCCACGTCGGCGATATCGGCGCGGTCTCTGCTGCGATCGCTGGGGCAGCCGACGTCCACGCCGATCTCGACCTCCTCGATGCCGCCGCCGTACACATGCGGGCTCATGGAGTTCGCGACTATTCGTTCACCACCGTCTTCGACGAGAGCGTCCACGAGGTTCGTTCGCTGTGCGGGACCGGGACGTACTGAAATGAGCCACACTTGAGTACAGCCGACCAGCCGATCATCACGATCGCCGGAGCCACAGCCACAGGCAAATCAGATCTCGCGCTCAACCTGGCCGAACACCTCGGCGGGGAGATCGTCAACACGGACTCCATGCAGTTCTACCGGGGTATGGACATCGGCACCGCCAAGCTCCCGGCCGGCCAGCGGCGGGGGATCGCCCACCACCTCATCGACATCCTCGACGTTCGTGAAGAAGCGAATGTGCAGACATTTCAACGACAGTCTCGTGAGGCCATCGCCGACATTCGTGCCAGGGGGAAACGTCCCATCCTTGTGGGTGGGTCAGGACTGTACGCGCGTGCAGCGACCGATCTGATGGAGTTTCCCGGCACCGACGCCGAGGTTCGGGCGCGGATCGAATCGGAGGTCGAAGCCGATCGCTGGGGCAAACACCGGCATCTGCAGGAGGTCGACCCGGCCGCGGCTGCGAAGATCACACCCAATGACTCCCGACGCATCGTGCGTGCCCTCGAAGTGATCGAGTTGACCGGACGCCCTTTCAGCGCTCAACTGCCCGACTACCAGGCAATCGAACCGACTCTTCACCTGGGACTGAGCGTCGAGCGTACGACGCTGCACGAAAGAATTGCGACCCGGGTGGGAATCATGTGGGAGGAAGGATGGGTCGACGAGGTGCGCAATCTCCTCGATTGTGGTCTGGCCGAAGGCAGGACCGCGTCCCGTGCCATCGGATACGCACAGATCCAGAAGTATCTGGTCGGCGAACTCGACAGAGACGCCGCCCAAGAGCAGACGACGATCAGGACTCGGCAGTTCGCCCGCCGACAGGACACCTGGTTTCGCAGAGACCCGCGCATCGCTTGGATCGACGCGACTGCCGGTGACCACGAGGCCAATGCGGCCAAAGCACTCAACGTCCTTGCAGACACGACAGCGACCATCGCAGACACGGCAGGTCCCGAGAGCTGAAGGCAGTTCACGCGGGTTGGAGATAGTCCACGAGAGCTGAATGCCGACTGTGCCACGTGCGGGTCTGTCACCGATAGGATGAGACCATGAGTTCCCCCCAGTCACCATTCGCCGACATCGCAGACACTGTTTTCATCAAGGGCCACGGCACACAGAACGACTTCGTCCTCTTGGCCGACGATGACAGTGATCTGGAGATGCATCCGGAGACGATCGCGCTCCTAGCCGATCGTCGCTCGGGACTGGGCAGCGACGGGGTCATCCGCATCGTCCGCTCCGCAAGCAGCGGGATTCCCGGTGCCCAGGAACAGGCCGAGGCCGGAGCCGAATGGTTCATGGACTACTACAACCACGACGGCAGCCTCTCCGAGATGTGCGGCAACGGAGTGCGAGTCTTCGCCCACGTGCTCGTGACGACCGGACGAGTCGCGGCTGACGCCAGAGAGATCCTCGTCGGCACGCGTGATGGCATCAAGACCGTGCGCACTGTCCTCAACCCGGCACTGGGCAAGCAGACCGGAGACTCCTCTGCGACAGCACCGGCAGGGCGGACGCTGCCCGGCTCCGCAGACGACGCCTGGTACATGATCGACATGGGCGAGTGGTCTCTCGATGACAGCGATGACGTGCTGGTTTCGACGTCCGGCATCGAAGTGCCCCGTCCCGGCATGCGGGTCGAGACGGGAAACCCTCACACCGTGGTCGCACTCGCGGAGTCGGCTGAGCTCGACAGTGCTGAGCTGCGGGATGCACCTGTCCTCGACCCGGTACCGCCGCAGGGGTCGAATATCGAATACATCGTGATGGAACCTGCGCGCAGCGATGTGGCCGGGGGAGAGGGTGCCCTGCGCATGAGGGTGTTCGAACGCGGAGTCGGCGAGACTCGCTCCTGCGGTACAGGGGCCTGTGCTGCTGCCATCGCCGCGCACCACTGGGCAGGTCCGGCATCGCCTCTGCAATGGCGGGTGGATGTTCCCGGGGGCCAGCTGCGCATCGGCATCACCCCGAATGAGGATGGTACACGCGGCAGCGTCACCCTCTCCGGTCCGGCAGTCCTGGTCGCCAGCGGCACAATCAGCTGACACGCTCCAGGTGCCGATGAACTCCAGCCGACCACACCGACGCGGCGATCAGTCGCGGTCGACGGTGAGGACCCGGTAACCCTTCGATGATCCGGTGCGAACGACGCTGAATCCACTTCCCAGAGTCTCGATGAGCCACTTCTGGAGCGAGTCCGCACCGAGGTTCTTGGACACGACGAGATCGGCACGCCCGCCGGGAGCCAGCCGCGGCAGCCAGGTGGTCAGCAGCTCATGCAGAGCCTCCTTGCCAACCCTGATCGGCGGATTCGAACGGATCGCACTGAACTGCAGGTCCGATGGGATCTCTTCGGCGGTGACGGGACGGATCGATTTCAGTCCGAGACGCTTCGCGTTCTTGGCAGTGGCGTCAAGGGATCGGGAATTGACGTCGAGTGCCCACACCCTGACATCGACCTCGGCGTCCTCGGCACTCAGCGCAGCGTCTAAGGAAATGGGGCCCCAGCCGCAGCCCAGATCGAGGATGTCACCCGGCTCTGGCACCGGCAGATGTCGCAGCAGAACTGCGGTTCCCAGGTCCAAGCGGGTGGGGGAGAAGGTCCCCGAGACGGTCTCGACCGTGACTTCATGGCTCGCGAGGTTCAGTGAGAGCTCGCGTGTTTTGGCCTCGCTGCTGGGCGATTGCGTGAAATAGTGCTCTGACACCGTTACAGTCTAGACGGCTGTGGGAGAATTGATGGACACCTCTTTCATCTGAGAGGAAACTCTCCGCGGCAGCAGTGCCGCAGAGAGTGGAAGCGAACAAAGGAATGAATGACGTCCACTGACAAAGAACGTCGGGACGCGATGCTCGACCGCGTTCTCGCACGAGGCGCCCAGGCGCTGGGCACCAACGAAGCAAACGTCGACGATGCCTCGCAGTTCGATCTGGCTGAGAGAGCCGCACTCAAACGAGTCGCTGGCCTGTCGACCGAACTCGAAGACATCACTGAGGTCGAATACCGCCAGGTCCGCCTGGAGAAGGTCGTCCTTGCAGGACTGTGGAATACGACACAGGCCGATGCCGAGAACTCGATCAGGGAGCTCGCCGCCCTCGCAGAGACCGCAGGATCTGAGGTCCTCGACGCGATCATCCAACGACGTGAGACCCCGGACCCCGGCACCTACCTCGGCAAGGGCAAGGCGGCCGAACTGGCCGAGATCGTTGCCTCCGTGGGTGCTGACACCGTGATCATCGACTCCGAACTCGCGCCCAGCCAACGACGCGGACTCGAAGACGTCATCAAGGTCAAGGTCGTCGATCGTGTCGCTCTCATCCTCGACATCTTCGCTCAGCACGCGAAGTCCCGAGAAGGCAAGGCTCAGGTCGAACTGGCTCAGCTCGAATACCTCCTGCCGCGCCTGCGCGGTTGGGGCGAGTCACTGTCCCGACAAGCGGGTGGCCGAGTTGCCGGCGGTGCCGGAATCGGTTCCCGCGGTCCCGGTGAGACGAAGATCGAACTCGACCGCCGTCGGATCAGGACCAGAATGTCCAAGCTGCGCCGACAGATCACCGCGATGGCCCCGTCGAGGGACACGAAACGGAAGAACCGCGCCCGCAATCACATCCCCTCAGTGGCAATCGTCGGCTACACCAACGCCGGCAAGTCCTCACTGCTCAACCAGCTCACCGACGCCGAGGTGATGGTCCAGAACGCGCTCTTCGCGACCCTGGATCCGACCGTCAGACAGTCCCGCACCGCTGACGGCATCACCTTCACCTACACAGACACCGTCGGTTTCGTTCGGAACCTTCCGCACCAACTGGTCGAAGCGTTCCGGTCGACATTGGAAGAGGCCTCGGATTCGGATCTGCTTCTGCACATCGTTGATGCCTCGCACCCCGATCCGCACGGACAGATCCACGCCGTCCGGGAAGTGCTCAAAGACGTCGACACGGGAGACATCCCCGAACTCCTCGTCTTCAACAAAGCCGATATCGCCGATGAAGCAGTGGTGACTGGACTCCACGCCGAGTACCCGGAAGCGAGATTCGTCTCCGCCGTGACCACGGACGGAGTCGCCGAGCTCGTCGAAACGATCGAGGCGATGCTGCCTTCGCCGAACATCGACGTCACAGTGCTCGTTCCCTACGAACGGGGCGATCTTGTGTCGAAGATCTATGCCCTGGGCACGGTCGAGCATGAAGAGCACGGTGCCGAGGGAACCGCCATGCAGGCGAAGGTTCCGGCAGACCTGGCTGCGGAACTCGCCGACTTCCGACGTCCGGACCTGGTCATCGGCGAGTGAGCACCGTCGAAGATCTGCTCGAGTCCGCCGTAGGGGCCATCGGCGGCTCGACCAGGAAAGGTCAGACAGAGATGGCCGAAGCGGTCGCCTCGTCAGTGGACAAAGGCATCCACCTCTTGGTCCAGGCCGGCACGGGCACAGGAAAATCTTTGGCGTACCTGGTCCCCGCAGCCGAGTACTCCAGTCGGACGGGCAAGCGCGTCATCGTATCCACGGCCACCTTGGCCCTGCAGACACAGATCATCCACAGGGATCTGCCGCGGCTGTTCAAGTCAGTCAAGAAGACCCTCGACCCTCTGCCAAGGGCCGCCCTGCTCAAAGGCCGACGAAACTATGTCTGCAAACACAAGCTCTCCGGCGGATATCCCGATGAGGGCGAGGGAATGCTCTTCGACCTCGGTGCCGACGCGGAGGCCGGACGAAAGCAGAGCGACCGATCGGGCCTGGGCGAGGAGATCCAGCGGATTCGCACGTGGGAGAAGACCACGGACACCGGAGACCGCGACGATCTGCTGCCGGGAGTCAGCGACAGGGCGTGGTCAGAGGTCTCCGTCAACGCCTTCGACTGCCTCGGGTCGAACTGCCCGCTGTACACGGAATGCTTCGCAGAGCTGGCCCGCAACAACGCGGCCGAGGCCGACATCGTCGTGACCAACCATGCGCTGCTGGCCATCGACGCCTTCGGTGAGAACGCGGTGCTGCCCGAGCACGACGTCATCATCATCGACGAGGCCCATGAACTCAAGGACAGGGTCACGAACGCACTGTCGGGTCAGATCAACACCAGCATGCTCGCAGCCGCCACGAGCTCCGTGCGCAAGCACACGATCGTTCAGGACGGCGTCGTGGCGCTGCTCGATTCAGCGGCTGCGGCACTCGAACGGGCCCAGAGCGGTGTCGGCGAAGGCCTGATCATGAACATGAGCGAGGCACTGTCCCTCGCGCTGGCCCAGATTCGTGACTCCACTCGTCAGATCATCAACGACATCGGCGGCAAGACCGAAGACTCCGACGCCGGCCGTCAGATGGCCAAGGCCCGCTGCCAGGAGATCTTCGAACTCGCCGAGCGGTTCTGCTCCCCGGGCAAGAACGACGTCGTATGGCTGTCTCGAAGCACCTTCCGCGAGCGCGAGACCACAAACCTCGTGGTCGCGCCGTTGAGTGTTGCCGGCACCATGCGGTCAGGGATCTTCGAAGAGTCAACGGTGGTGGCCACCTCGGCGACTCTGTCACTGGGTGGCAACTTCGACGCGGTCGCAGCGTCCCTGGGACTGTTCGGTCCCGACGCACCCAAATGGGACAGCCTCGACGTGGGATCACCGTTCGACTATGGCAAGCAGGCCATCCTCTACGTCGCAGCACACCTGCCGCGCCCGGGCCGCAGCGGCCTGAGCGAACAGGCGCTGGATGAGCTTGAGGCACTGGTCACCGCATCGAAGGGCGGTGCGCTGGGACTGTTCTCCTCACGAGCGGCCGCGAATGCCGCAGCCGAGCACCTGAGGACGAAATTGGACCTTCCGATCCTTCTCCAGGGCGACGACGGACTGCCGTCTCTCGTCTCCCAATTCACCGCAGATGATCAGGCCTGTCTGTTCGGCACCATGTCACTGTGGCAGGGCGTGGACGTACCGGGTCGGACCAATCGTCTCGTCATCATCGACAGGCTTCCGTTCCCCCGGCCCGATGACCCATTGATGCAGGCCAGGTCGAGAGACGCCGACGATCGGGGAGTCAACGGCTTCATGGCCGTCAGCGCCACTCATGCCGCACTGCGCCTGGCACAGGGCGCGGGACGTCTCATCCGATCGACTTCGGACAGGGGAGTTGTCGCGGTCCTCGACTCGCGCCTGCGCTCGGCTCGTTACGGCGGCTATCTGGTGAACTCGATGCCGACGATGTGGCCGACGACGGATTCGGCACTCGTGAAGAGCAGCTTGGGGCGTCTGGCAGAGACGGAGAAATGACCGGAGTCTGACATGCACTGTGCCCCGTCCGATATCGGACGGGGCACAGTGCGCTGGAACGTCAGCGGTCAAAAGACCTGAGGGCCGTCGGGCCCTGGCGGTGATGTCAGAGGCGGCGAATGACCGAGACGACGAGACCCATGATCTGGGCATAGGTGCCGTCGATCGGTTCGTAGTCCTTGTTGTGGGGGAGCAGCCACTGGTGCCCGGCCTTGCGTTTGAGGGTCTTCACGGTCGCTTCGCCATCGAGCAGCGCCGCGACGATCTGACCGTTGTCAGCGGTGTGCTGTTTGCGCACGACCACCCAGTCATCGTGACAGATGGCTGCGTCGATCATCGAGTCACCGACGACCTTGAGCAGGAACATCTCACCCGAGCCCACGACCTGTGTCGGCAGAGAGAAGACGTCGTCGATCTCCTGCTCGGCCAGAATGGGCCCGCCTGCGGCGATGCGACCGACGACAGGAACCTGGACGGTGTTGTTGGCCAGCTCCTCGTACTTGGCGCGCTCGGCCTCTTCCTCTTCGAATGGATTGACCACTTCTATGGCACGCGGGCGCTTCGGGTCTCGGCGGACATAGCCGAGACGTTCGAGCTGGGAGAGTTGGTGGGCCACGCTTGAGAGTGAGGCGAGTCCGGCAGCTTTGCCGATCTCACGCATGCTCGGCGGGTAGCCGTTGGTGACGACTGCGCGTTCGATGGTCTCGAGGACCAGTCGCTGTCGCGGGGTCAGACGAAAATCGCCCTCGCCGGTGGAGCCTTCCGGAATCGAGACGTCCTCGTCATCGCTGCGGGCGGCCGCGATCTCGCTGGCGACGTCCTCATTGCGGGGACGGCCCCTCCCTCGTTTATTCTGAACCATTGCTCGTTCCCCTTCGTTCTATTCCCGCCGGCCTCACCGCTGGATCCTCACGTCGAGAATTCTCGTGTCAGTGCCGCCTGAGATGGTTCTTTCAGACCAATCAACAACGCTGGTTCTCTCTCATTGTCGCATAAATGTTCGAGTTGGACTGGACATATGTTCGATTGGCATGTTGAATAGAACAGACGTTCTACCTATTACGGGTGGAATCGTACGAAGGGAAGAGGTTAAGCGATGTCTGCACAGAACCAGGAACTGCGTTTCACCACTCGTGGACGCCAGGCGATGCGCCTGCTTCGGACCATGGTGTGCGCTCTCGTCATCATCGGCGGAGCATTCTTCGTCGCCACACAGTCGTTCTCGGCCGCCGCCGGTGCGGAGACCGACGACATCGGCATCGACACCGAGTCTGTCGTCGTGGGCGAAGGTGAGTCGCTGTGGGCCGTCGCGGCGAACCTCGGAATCGAACGCGACACTCGCGATGTCGTGTCCGAGATCGTGGAGATCAACCATCTGTCCTCGCCTGTGGTGCACCCGGGTCAGACCCTGGATGTGCCCCAACGCTAGACTGATGCGGTGGGAAATAATGAGTCTTTGCCAGTGCGTTCGGACCTAGTCGGCCTCAAGCCCTACGGGGCTCCGCACCTGGATGTGCCGGTGCAGCTGAACGTCAACGAGAACGCCTATCCGATTCCGGACATGGTCGTCGAAAGCATGCGCTCGGCAGTCGACGGTCACTTCGCCGGACTCAACCGCTACCCCGACCGTGAGTTCGAGGACCTGCGCGAACATCTGGTCACCTATCTGCACGGAGTCAACGACCGGGCCGGTCAGACCGTCGAACTCAGCCCCGACATGATCTGGGCGGCAAACGGATCGAACGAAGTCCTCTCCCATATCGTGCAGGCATTCGGAGGACCGGGTCGCACGGTCCTCGGATTCACTCCCAGCTACTCCATGCACCCGCTGATCACTACGGGCACCGGTGCCGCCTGGCAGTCCTCGGCGCGCAGCGACGACTTCACGCTTGATGCGAGCACCGTCGCTGCCGAGGTTGCCGAAGCCGATCCAGACATCGTCTTCCTGTGCACACCGAATAATCCGACAGGAACATCGATCGGTCTCGACGTCATCGAAGCGGCGTACGAGAACTGTTCGGGCATCGTCATCGTAGACGAGGCCTACGCCGAATTCTCCAGGCCCGCACAAGCCTCGGCGATGACCCTTCTGGAAGGTCGCCCCCGTCTGGTCGTATCACGGACGATGAGCAAGGCCTTCGCCTGCGCAGGTCTGCGCTTGGGCTACGCGATCGCGGCCCCAGAGCTCATCGATGTCCTGCGCCTGGTGCGTCTGCCGTACCACCTATCGGAAATCACTCAGGTGCTGGCCTGCACCGCTCTGGAACACGCAGACGTCCTCCTGGACAACGTGGTCCGGCTCATCGACGCTCGCGACCGAATCTCTGAACACCTGAGCAACGCCGGGTTCAGTGTCTACCCCAGCGATTCGAACTTCGTTCTCTTCGGCAACATCTCCTCACCGCATGAACTGTGGCAGAAGCTGCTTGATCGCGGAATACTCATCCGCGACATCGGCATCGACCACCACGCTCGGGTCAATGCCGGCACCGAGGAGGAGACCACCGCGTTCCTCACCGCAGTCGACGAGATCCTGGCAGCCGACCCCGGCATTCTGCTGTCCTCCGACTGAGGCGCCTTCGCTGAGATGCGCAACCTGAGTCACACCACTTCGCTCGAGTCAGGGGACAATGGTCCTCAGGCGGCACCCACCCCTCCTACGAAAGGCCATTCATGAGGCAGGCACAACGCTCCCGTACGACCTCGGAATCCTCGGTCACCGTTTCCATCAACCTCGACGGAACCGGTTCGTCCGACATCTCGACGAGTGTTCCCTTCTTCGACCACATGCTCACAGCGCTGTCGAAGCACTCACTCATCGACATGGAGATCAAAGCCGACGGCGATACACACATCGACGTCCACCACACGGTTGAGGACACCTCGATCGTCCTGGGCCAGGCATTGAGCGAGGCACTGGGCGACAAGGCCGGCATCCGCCGCTACGGGCTGGCCGCCGTCCCACTGGACGAGGCTCTGGCCCGCTGCGTCGTCGACGTGGCCGGTCGCCCGTACTTCGTGCACGAAGGAGAACCCGAGGGCCAGCAGTACCACCTCATCGGCGGACACTTCACAGGGTCCATGACCTCGCACTCCCTCGAGTCGATTGCCTTCCACGCCGGTCTCACTGTGCACCTCGACCTGCTGCGCGGCCGGGATCCGCACCACATCGTCGAAGCCGAGTTCAAAGCCTTCGCCCGCGCTCTGCGTGAGGCAGTCGAACCTGATGAGCGCAACAACTCGGTACCCAGCACGAAGGGAGTCCTGTGAGCACCACCGTCATCGTGACGCCGTTCGGAGTTGCCGAGCAGCTGGCCGCTGCATGCGTACTGTCGAACATCAAGGGAACCATTGTTCCCATCGGAGACTTCACCGGAATCGTCTTGGCCGACACCGATGTCCAGGCGGGCAACGAGGCAGCCGCAGCGATCTCGAAGCTCTCCGGCAAACATGAGGTCCTGCTCCTGGCCCGCAGTGAGGAGCAGATCGATGCCGGTCACTTCCGGCACGGTGCCCGCGAATCGGATGTTCCTGCAGGTCTGGCGCTGAAGAACCTTCCAGACGTCCTCGAGCAGCTCCTGCTCGAGATCAGATCAGCCGACGAAGTGGAGGGCAACATCCCCACTTCTTCCATGACGAAGCTGCAGGCCAGTGCGGCCACGATGTCTCCTGGCCGGGCCGCCGTGGCCCGGACGGCACTGCTGTGGATCGTGGTGGCAGTACTCGCTGGACTCATCACCGCCTTCGGCATCACGATCGGGCTCAGTGGGAACACCATGGCCTGGGTGATCGCCGCTTTCGGTGCGATCGTCCTCGGCTTCTCCCTGTGGAGGATCTACAGCGTCCTGACCAAGGGAGCGAAGAAATGAGCACGGTGGCTGTCCTCGACTATGGGGCAGGAAACGTCCGCTCGGCTGTGCGCGCGGTGGAAGCGGCCGGTGCCGATGTCGTGCTTACTGCAGACCATGCCGTCATCGATGACGCAGACGGATTGCTCGTTCCCGGCGTCGGCGCCTATTCGGCAGTGATGGCCGGACTGAAGCGAGTCGGCGGGGATCATCTCATCCGCACCTGGCACGAAAGCCAGCGGCCTCTGCTCGGCATCTGTGTGGGGCTGCAGGTCTTCTTCGCCCGCGGAGAGGAGCACGGAGTGAAGACAGAAGGCATCGGACTGTGGCCCGGCGCCGTCACGGCACTCGAGGCTCCGGTCGTTCCACACATGGGATGGTCGAAGGTCAGCGCACCGAAGTCCTCACAGATGTTCGAGGGTGTGGCCGAGGAACGTTTCTACTTCGTCCACTCCTATGCGGCAACCGACACTCCACCGAACACCATGGTGACCACAGCGACCCATGGCAGCAGCTTCATCGCCGCCGTCGAGGACGGCACCACCTGGGCAGCTCAGTTCCACCCCGAGAAGTCATCCGATGCGGGCGCGCGTCTGCTGCGCAACTGGCTCGGCACGTTCCCCGGAGCGGGCGCGACTGCCCACTAGGATTGTCCGAACCCTCCGGTTTCACCTGCTCCAATCTGTTCACATCAGTCTCAACAGCCTCTTGAGAAAGGTCACAATGACTCAAACCCCCAATAAGTTGGTCCTCCTTCCCGCCGTTGACGTCGCCGATGGCAAAGCCGTTCGCCTCGTCCAGGGCGAAGCCGGCACGGAGACAGATTACGGTTCTCCCATCGACGCGGCCCAGGACTTCGAAAGCCGCGGAGCGGAGTGGATCCACCTCGTTGACCTCGACGCCGCATTCGGTCGCGGATCGAACTCGGATCTGCTCAACCAGGTCGTCAAGGCTGTCGGCATCAAGGTCGAGCTCTCCGGCGGCATCCGTGACACCGAGAGCCTCGAGCGCGCACTGGACACCGGTGCCGAGCGGGTGAACATCGGCACTGCCGCTTTGGAGAACCCGGACTGGACCGCCGACATGATCTCTCGCTTCGGCGATCAGGTTGCCATCGGTCTCGATGTGCGCGGAACAACTCTCGCAGCCCGCGGCTGGACGAAGGACGGGGGAGACCTCTACGAGGTTCTCTCGACTCTTGAGAAGGCAGGCTGCGCCCGCTACGTCGTCACCGACGTCCGCAAGGACGGCACGCTGCAGGGGCCCAATGTGGAGCTGCTGAAGTCTCTGGCAGAGAAGACGGATAAGCCGATCGTGGCCTCGGGCGGAGTCTCCAGCCTCGACGATCTGCGGAACCTGCGCGAACTGGTTCCCTTCGGCGTGGACTCGGCGATCGTGGGTAAGGCCCTTTACGCCGGAAAGTTCACTTTGGAAGAAGCCCTCGAAGTCGCTGGAGGCTGAAGAAGTGACATCGGATCCGGACGACCGGTCCCAGTCGCCGGACCGGCATCAAGCATCCGGCCAGTCCGACTCGGCAGGAGTGTCCTGGTCGGGGCGCGATCTGCGCCCGAATCCGTTCTCGGGCGATTCGGGACTGGCCGATGCCGGGCTCCTCGAGGCCCTCACTGTGGTGAGCCAGAAGCCCCTGGATCCGAATCTGCACCGCAACGTCGTCACCGCCCTGTCGCAGGCGCGTCTCTATGCCCCGATCGTTCCGATGGCTGTCGACCAGGAGGTCGGCGAGAACGGGCTGATGGTCGACAACTCCTCGGAGATGGCCATGGTCCGGCTGCAGGCCGAGGACGGACGCGAGTGCACCCCAGGATTCTGCTCGATCCCTCCGCTGACCGCATGGCATCGCGACGCTCGGCCCGTGCCGATCGAATCGGAGCGGCTCGTCCTCGGTGCGATCGAAGCCGATTCTCAGCTCGTGGTCCTCGACCCGGGTGCCGAGACCTCGTTCCTGCTGCGTCGGCCCGCGATGTTCGCGTTCGTTCAGGGTCGTGAGTGGACCCCGGCCTGGGCCGACGCCGAGGTGGGGCAGGCGCTCGTCGCCATCGCCGAACAGTTTCCGTGGGTGGCTCAGATCAGTCTCAGCCCCGGCAGTTCACGCGTCCACGTCGAGGGTCCGGAGGTCGGCATCAGGCTGGGCGTGCGCTCCCAGGTGCCGGCCGAGGAGATCAAGCGGTTCCAGGCGGCGCTGGCCGCCGACGCGACCATCGTCGAGAGAGTGGATTCGATGGCGCTCCAGCTCGCCGAGTCCTGAGCGTTCGCGTCGACACGCCCGTGGCGTTCGGCCGGGTACCAGATAGCGGGAAAGGGCATGTGCGCTTGCCCCTCATCTTCTATGCTTGGTCCCCATGAACCCGATGCGCGATCTGAGTCGTCCCACCGTCCCCGACGAGAGCTACGTCGACGAGATCGCTGCCCAGACCCGTGCCCGCGCCGAACAGGTGGGAGCATGGACCTCAGCGTTCTCCGGAGCCCCTGAAACGAGTGCAGCGAGCATCGCAGCCGGGCTCGCGGAGGCGAAGCCGGAACTCGACGGACTGCTCCATACGATCCATTCCCTGGCAGAGACCGCCTACGACGAACACGAATCCGTCGCCGCCATCGCCTCGCTGCTGCGTGATCGTGGAATCGAGGTCGAGACCGGGCTCTTCGGCGTCGAGACCACCCTGCGGGCCACCACAGGTTCCGGGCAGGGACGCACTATCGCGATCCTCGCTGAATACGACGCCTTGCCCGAGATCGGCCACGCCTGCGGGCACAACCTCATCGCCACCTCGGCGGTGGGAGCATTCCTTGCCCTTCACTCCCTCTGCCAGCAGGACCCTGAAGCCGTCCCCGGCACGGTGGTGCTGCTGGGCACACCCGCGGAGGAGGGGCATTCCGGCAAGGAGGTCATGGCTCGCCAGGGTGCCTTCGACGGCATCGACGCGGCCATCATGGTCCACGGCTACGGGTACGACTGTGCAGATCAAGTGTGGTTGGGCAGGCGGCTGCTCGAGGTCACCTATACGGGAGTCGCCGCCCACGCCTCGGCGCAGCCGTTCATGGGCCGCAACGCACTCGACGCCGCCAATCTCTTCTACCAAGGCCTTGGCCTGATCCGTCAGCAGATGCCGCCGATCTCTCGACTGCACGCCGTCATCACCGAAGGCGGGACCAGACCCTCGATCATCACCGAATCGGCCACCGTTCAGTGCTATGTGCGGTCGAAGTTCCCAGCGACCCTCAAGGAGCTCTCGGAACGCGTCGAGGACGCTGCGAAGGGAGCGGCGCTCATGACCGGAACCGGTGTCGAAGTGACATGGGATGAGCACCCGCCCTCGCTGCCGGTGCGTTCGAACTCCGCGCTGACCCAGCGGTGGGCCGTGCACGAGGAGACGCAGGGGCGGACACCGTTGCCAGGCGGAGTGCTCGACGAGTCGATCGCAGCATCGACCGACTTCGGCAATGTCTCCTACCGGATACCGGGCATCCATCCACTCATCAAGACCGCCGACGCCGAGGTCGCGCTGCACACCCGCGAGTTCGCGGAAGCCTCGATCACACCTGCTGCTGAAGGTGCCGCTCACGACGCCGGGTATGGACTGGCGTGTACTGCATTGGACTTCCTCGTCGACGATGCGCTGGCCGCCGAGGTGGCTGCGGAATTCGAGCGCGACGGAGGAGCGGTGGACGTGGAGAACTACTTCAACTAGAGACAGATCGGCTCCAACACGACACCTGCTGGGCGTCTCGAACGCCGGCAGCGATTCGAATAACGCTGCGAATCGGGCGAGTACAGGGACTCGGCCCGGATCGCGACCATCGAAGAGAAGGAAGACACATGTCAACGACGACGTCAGCGAAAGTCGGTATCGGCCAGCGGCTGCTGGACGGGATCGAACGGCTGGGGAACAAACTGCCCGAGCCGTTCACCCTCTTCCTCGGTCTGTTCCTCATCACAGGGGCGATCTCAACCGGCATGGCCATCGCCGACGTGTCGGTCGAGATTCCCGGCAGCGATGAGACCGTGGCGATCAAGGGGCTCTTCACCGGGGAAGGCATGTCGTGGTTGACGACGACGATGGGCGACAACTACATCGGCTTCCCACCGCTGGCGACCGTGCTGCCGATCCTCCTGGCAGTGGGCGTGGCCGAGAAGTCGGGGATGCTCGCCGCGGCCGTGCGGATCGCCTTCGGCAAGAGCCCCCGCTGGCTGCTGCCCTACGCCGTCGGATTCGTCGGCGTCGTCGGGTCGATCATGGCCGACTCGGCATTCATCATCATCCCGCCCCTGGCTGCGCTCGTGTTCAAGGCTGCCGGGCGGCACCCGATGGCCGGGCTCATCGGCGGATTCGCCGCCACCGGGGCCGGGTATTCGACCTCGATCGTGCCGACGAGCCTCGACGCACTGTTCGCCGGCATCACCACCTCGGTGATGGGGACGTTGCCCGACACTGACTATACGGCCGTCAACCCGGTGTCGAACTACTTCTTCAATATCGTCGCCTCGATCGTGCTGGCGGTCATCGCCGGTTTCATCATCGACAAGCTCATCGAACCGAACATGGTTCGAAAGGGCGTTCCGCGCGAATACGCGGATGCCAAGGGTTCAGGCCTGGCCAAGGAATACCAGGCGAAGGACAACCCCTACGGTGAGAACTCCGTGTCGGCCGAAGAGGTCGAGGAATCTCAGAAGGAGGTCAAGGCCGAACTGGAGCCTGAGGAGAAGAAAGGGCTGCTGTGGGCCGTGGGCTCCGCGCTGCTGCTGACGGCGGTGGTCCTCTTCGCCGTACTCATCCCCGATTCGCCGTGGCGCAACGAGGACGGCGGCTTTCTGCCGAAGTCGCCCCTGCTGTCGTCGATCGTCTTCATCGTCTTCGCCTACTTCATGCTCATGGGCGTCGTCTACGGCTTCGTCGTGCGCACCGTGCGGTCGATGAACGACTTGGTGAGAATGATGAGCCAGTCGATCATCGACATGATGTCCTTCCTCATTCTCGCCTTCATCCTCGGCCAGTTCATCGCCCTGTTCAACTGGACGGGGATCGGATCCTGGATCGCAGTTGCCGGCGCCTCCGGTCTCGAGGCGATCGGACTCACCGGCTTCGCCGCGGTCATCGGGTTCATGCTGCTTGCCAGCGTGCTCAACCTCTTCATCGTCTCCGGTTCATCGATGTGGACGCTCATGGCCGCGGTGTTCGTTCCGCTGTTCGCGCTGCTCGGCTATGAGCCGGCGTTCATCCAGGCCGGGTTCCGCGTCGGTGACTCGGCCACCCAGGTCATCACCCCGCTCAACCCGTACATGATCGTGCTGCTGGGACTCGTGCGCCGGTATGAACCCAATGCTGGACTTGGCACGATCATCTCGCGGATGTTCCCCTTCGTCATCCCATTCTGGCTCGCCTGGGCGGCGCTGCTGGCGATCTGGTTCTTCTTCGACCTACCCCTGGGCCCCGGCAACGGAATCTTCCTCAAGTAGGACGACGGGGCAGGCCGGACCGTGGGAGCTCGGCGCATGCCGAACTCCCACGCGCCGGGATGGCTTCACAGCATCTGCCTCACGCCCTCGCGCCAGTCGGTCGTGCCGAGATCCTCGGCGAATGGCCCTGGCTCGATGACGCAGGGAGAGTACCAGATCGGAGCGAGCCGGTTGAGTTCGTGCATCGAGCGTTCGAAGATCCCGGCGGCGCGAGTCGTCCAGCGGGGGAGGGAGAGGGGTCTTCTCGGTCTGGTGCCCAGGTGCTCGTGGGTGAACTCCGCGATCTCGCCGAGGGTCGGATTCGAGGACGGAGCGATGAGCAGGCGATGCGTCCCCGCGGGGACGTCTTCGAGCAGCTGTGCCGCACCGATCATCGCGGCAGCGAGGTCTTCGATCACGGTGATGCCGTGGGCGACATCGGAGCGTGCGGGCACGATGGCCCGACGCCCTTTGGAGATCGGCGCGGTGATGCACATCCGCACTACCGACGTCTGCGGCTGTGCGGTCGTGCCGAGCAGATCCCCGGCAACGACACTCGCCGAGGTGGCCGGGTGCTCCAGCCTCGCCTCCATGAGCTGCTGCCTGATCCGTCCCTTCTCCTCGACCGGTGCAAATGGTGAGGACTCCGTTACCGGGCCGGGGGTGCCGGCGAAGGCGTAGACCGATTCGGGGAAGATGACCGGAATGCCCAGTTCCGCGGCGGCATCCATGATCGTCTTGTCCAGGTGGGGCAGAACCTGTGCCCAGACTCGGCTGTCATAGGGAGCATGAACGCAGGCGAAGATGACATCGCTGCCTGCAGCGGCCTCGAGCAGTTGCTCGGGGTCTGATGCGTCTGCCTGGACACGGGCGATCGTGGCCCCGTTTGCTCGGTTGGTCCGGTCGGTGCCATTGGCGTGATCGGCGTAGGCGGGCGCTGTCGATCCTTGGCCGGCTGCGGCGGTAACGGCGACAGCGGCTGGAGCCGAACGGGTTGCGACTGCAACGTGTATTCCTGCTGTCGTGAGTTGGGAGGCGATCTCGCTGCCGATCTGTCCGTAGCCGATGACGAGTGCAGATTTCATGGTGGTCGTCCTTCTCAGTTTCGTGGTGTCGTGAGGCCGTGCGGACCCTCGAGTCCTTCGGTGAACGAGAGCACTGCTCTCTGAAATGAGAATAGGCCGCCGCTCGTGCAAATTCAAGAGCAGTGCTCACTATTGTTATCTTTGCTCTCTCGTTCTAGGGTTGAGGCATGACGAACTCGACTCCGCGCCAGCGGGCTCGGCTGGAAACCGAAGCGCAGATCACCCGGATCGGGAACAGAATGCTTGATGACGACGGTCTCGACGGGGTCTCGCTTCGGGCCATCGCACGGGAACTCGGAATCGTCTCAAGCGCCATCTATCGGTACGTGAAGAACCGCGACGAACTGCTGACAATACTCATCCGCGATGCTTTCACCTCGATTGCCGATGACGTGGACGAAGCCCTCGAAGACGACACATCTGTTCTCACCGTCGGTGTGACGATGCTGGCGTGGTCGCGCAGGCATCCCAACCGGTGGGCGCTCATCTATGGCACGCCCGTGCCTGACTACCAGGCACCGCGGGACGAGACAGTGGTTCCTGGGACCAGGATCATGGTGACGCTGACGACCCTGCTCTCACAGTCCTCTGCGCATCGGACCCCGAACACTCAGGTACCGCCGGCTCATGCATTGGACGTGCTGCGTGAGGGACTGCGAGAACTGGGGCTGGAACCAGACGATCAGGTGATTATGCGCACTGTGACCGTGTGGGCTGCGATCATCGGCCTCATCAACGCCCTGCGATTCGGACAGTTCGGCCCCGGGATCGAACTGGTCGAAGACGAACTGATGCAGGGACTCACGTCGACGCTCGGATATTGAGCGAGAGAGCGAACCAGAGACGACGAGCCGCTTACCCGTCGAGCAGCCCGCGTATGTCCTCACCCGTGATCGCTGAGGAGAAGCCCTCACCCTCATTGACCAGGGAATCGAAGAGCTGCGCCTTCCTCTCCTGCAGCGCCAGCACCTTCTCCTCGATCGTCTTCGCCGAGACCATCCGATAGACCATGACACTCTTCGTCTGACCGATTCGGTGCGCGCGGTCGACTGCCTGAGCCTCGACCGCCGGGTTCCACCAGGGATCGAGGAGGAAGACGTAGTCGGCCTCCGTCAGTGTCAGGCCGAACCCACCTGCCTTGAGACTGATGAGGAAGACGGGTGCATCCCCGGCCCTGAAGTCCTCGATGACTGCGCCGCGATTCCGCGTGGAGCCGTCGAGGTAGGCGTAATTGATATTGCGATGCTCGAGCTGTTCACCGACCCGGGTGAGGAACGAGGTGAACTGGCTGAAGATGATGGTCCGGTGGCCCTCGGCAACGATGTCGTCAAGGTGGGCGAAGAGTGCGCTGAGTTTGCTCGACCCGATGCCTTCATATTTGGCATCGATGAGATACGGGTCGATGGCCAACATCCGCAGGAGCGTCAGCGAGCGGAAGATCGCGAAGCGATTGCGATCCATGTCGTTGATGAGGCCGAGGAGCTTCTTCCTCTCCTTCTGCAGAACCGTGTTGTACAACTCCCTGTGCTTGGTGCTGAGTTCGACGCTGAGAACCTGTTCCTGCTTCGGCGGCAGGTCGGCAGCGACAAGTTCCTTGTCCCGCCGCTTCATGAACGGTCGAATCCGCCGGCGCAGCAGAGCCATCTCCTCCGGGGCCTCGCCGGATTCGATCGGGGAGACGATCTCGCGCCGGAACTTCTCGAAGCCCGGAAGCAGTCCCGGTGAGGTGATCGAATACAGCGACCACAGATCGGTCAGCGAGTTCTCCATCGGTGTGCCGGTGATGGCCAGGCGGAACCGGGCCTGGATCGCCTTCGCCGCAGTATGGACCTTGGCGGACCTGTTCTTGACGAACTGTGCCTCATCGAGGACGAACGAATCCCACACGATCGACCTGAAAGCCAGTGCGTCGAGGCGCAGAATGGCGTATGAGGTGATGACGAGGTCCGCCTCCTCGATCTCGTCGGCCAGGGTGGTCTTCCGCTTCTTCTCTGTGGCCGAGATCGTGGCGACTCGCAGACCCGGCGCGAACCTCTCTGCCTCGGCTCGCCAGGTCGACATCACCGATGTGGGCGCGACGACGAGGATGGGAGCGGCGTTCTTGTCCGTGCTCTTGATGTGAGTGAACAGGCTCAATGCCTGCAGCGTCTTGCCCAGGCCCATGTCGTCGGCCAGGATGCCGCCGAGTCCGCTGGACCACAGTGCCGCCAGCCAACTGAACCCCTCCTGCTGATAGGGCCGCAGTGTGGCTTCGATCCCTTCGGGCACGTCGAGAGCTGGAATCTCGCCGAGGTGGCTGAGGGCTTCGACCGATCGTCGCCACGAGGCCGCGGCAGCGGATTCGTCGACGAGCTCGTCGAATTCGGCCCACAGGTCCATGTGATACCGGGAGAGGCGGGGTGATTCCGGTTTCCAGTCCGCGATGACATCGGAGTCGGCGAGCATCTGCCGAAACTTGTCGAAGAAGGGTGCCTCGAGTGAGAAGTAGGCACCGTCGGGCAGAACGATCATCGCAGCCCCCTGCGCCAAGGCGACGAACAGGTCGGCGAAGGCCACCTGCTGTCCGGCGATCGTGATGTCAAAGCGGATGTCGAACCAGTCGCTGTCCTCGGCTTCGTCGGTCGACATCGCGACCAGGGGCGCATCGGTGACTTCTCGATAGTCCGCACGATCTCCGACCTCACTCACCTCGAGATGCTCGATGTCGCTGAGAGCCGGCAGCAGTTTGTCAACGAAAACTGCTGTCTGCAGGTCGTCGAGGTCCACGGTGTCCCCTCGGCGAACCTGGCTCGGCAGAGTCAGCGGCATCGCGGTTGCAGCAACGGTGGTGCTCAGCGTCTCCAGCACACTGTCTTCGTGCTCGATGCTCCGGTTGCGATCGGCCAGCGGCCCGCGGCGGACCGGGAGCGTCTGCACCGGGTGGTGATAGTGCCACTCCCAGGTCAGGTGCGCGTCATGGTCACCGTAGGAGACGGTGAGTGCGAGATCTGGAGGTACGAGCACAGGCAGGGTCACCGAATCGTCGGAGGAGACGACGGTGGTGGCGTAGGCGAGCTTGGGGTAGAAGTCAGTGAAGAAGTCACGGATCTGGCCATCGGCGATGATGATCGGTTCCCATCGACGCAGCATCTGAACTACATCACCATGCGTCCTTTGCTCGGTCGGAGCCAGAACGAGGGACGTACCGCCGGAGGTCGAGATTCCGTAGAAGCCATGATCATCGATTGGGCCGCAGAGGCCCTGGTCGAACGACTCACCGTCAATCGTGACCAGGGAGCGGGCCTCGAGCCCGTCTGAGACCGCAACCACATCACATTGAGTCGCCCCTTCCTCGCCTCGGCGAATCGAGAGTCCGCGGCTGGTGCCGACGAGTTCGATGCCCAGCGACCCCGCCTGATCGAAGAGATGCCAGAGCAAGGGCGAAGTGAACCAGTCAAGGACGAGCGAGTCGTCATTCGTGATGAGGTGATTCGAGCTGATGGCGGACAGGCTGTAGAGCTGTGCGAACCAGGCCGCCTGCCCCCGTGCAAATGCACGAGTGTTTGAGTTGTTGGCGATGTTGGACCACGACACGTTCCCCTTGATCCAATTGCGGCGTGCACCCTCCATCAAGGGTCTCAGAGTGACGACGAGGTCGGTGCGACCGGTGAGCTCAGATCGTCTGGTGGGATGGGTTTCGAAGTTCCCGAAGCCTGTGCGTCTCAGCTCGGAGATCTCAAAGCCGAGGGCAAGGCGAGTCGGTGCGCTGCCGACCCGAGTGCCCCCGGGACCGGAGGCCCAGACGGAATCGTCGACTCGGTCGGAGGAGAACCCGGAGAGAATCGATTTCCAGTCGTATTCTCTGCGATTGTGCGATGACCGGTCGCTGCCATCAGGAGCCCGGCCTCGGGGGCTCGAGCGCGCAGTGCGCACGTGGGCGCTGCGCCAGTCGGCCTCGTCGGGGGAGCGGCGCTGGTCAGGATCGTGCAGCGCCGTTGAACCAAAGGGTGCCACCTGCCGGATCGACGCTGCCATCAGCGCAGCCACCACGTGTTTGCAGTCTCCGCCCACAGGGCAGGTGCACAGAGAGGAGATCACGGTGAACGATTTTGCTGTGGGATTGTGCCGCTCCAGCCGAACAGTGCTTGTGTAGTCGTGTGCCGCACTGCCTGCGACATCCGCCCGAAGGGTCATGGCCTCTGAATCCCAGCTGGCCTGCCCGACCATTCCCTTGTTGGCGTAGCTGCGTCCGCGCTCGTAGAACGTGGCACCGAAGTAGTCCTGCAACTCCTTGGCACTCACGTACGGCAGTTCAACGGGAGGCATGGGACGATGGTCTCATTCGGCACTGACATGACTGAAGCGGCCCCCGACCAATGGTCGAGAGCCGCAGAGAATGTGGAGAATCACCATGAATGGTGCACGACGAAACTGCCGGCACTCATCAGGACGTGTGTCAGCGAACGGGGCCCGTGAACTTCTCGCCGGGGCCCTGCCCGGGCTCGTCCTGAATCGCCGAGGCTTCGCGGAAGGCCAGCTGGAGGCTGCGCAGACCGTCGCGCAGGGGGCGAGCATGGTGGTCGCCGATGACGGTGGCGGCTCCGGTGACCAGGCCGGCCAGGGCGGTGATGAGTTTGCGTGCCTCGTCGAGGTCCTGCAGCTCCGCTGCCGGCGCTTCGGGGGAATCTTCGGCCAGTCCGCATTTGACGGCGGCAGCGGACATCAGGTGCACAGCTGCTGATGTGATGACCTCGACGGCTGGTACTTCGGCGATATCACGAGTGACATCGGCAACCGCCTCGGCGGGTACAGAATTTTCAGAACTCATGGGACTAGCTTGTCATATGATTGACTTGCCGATTGCACGATCGACCTCGATGTGCGAAGAGTCATGAAGCGTAGTACACTGAATTGTGGTGCGAAGCGGGGTCTGACTCCCACCTTGATCGTGTAGAGCGATCGGGTCCAATGATCTGATGATCGACAGCCCGGGTGCAAGCCTGAGGCAGAAGGTTTCAGATCGAGGTGTATTCACTTGATGTGCTGCGGTTTCAATTCCGTTGCTCTGATGTGTGTGCAGGCTCCCTTGGCATGTGGTCAATGGGAGCCTTTTCTATTGCCACGACATCATTTGAGCTAAAAAGGAGTGAACACATCAGCGAGACGCGCATCAATGACCGGATTCGGGTTCCCGAGGTCCGGTTGGTCGGACCCAACGGTGAACAGGTCGGTATCGTTGCCATTCGCAAGGCACTCGACCTCGCTCGTGAGGCAGATCTCGACTTGGTCGAGGTTGCACCGCAGGCGAAGCCTCCCGTAGCCAAACTCATGGACTACGGGAAATTCAAATACGAATCTGCTCAGAAGGCCAGAGAAGCCCGCAAGAACCAGGCGAACACTGCGCTGAAAGAGATCCGCTTCCGTCTCAAGATCGATGAACACGACTACGAGACCAAGAAGGGGCATGTGACCCGCTTCCTGGCCGGTGGCGACAAGGTCAAAGTCATGATCATGTTCCGCGGACGTGAACAGTCTCGCCCCGAAATGGGCATCAAGCTGCTCAACCGACTGGCCGAAGATGTGTCGGACCTCGGCACCGTCGAATCCTCACCACGGGTCGACGGACGCAACATGGTGATGGTCATTGGTCCACTTAAGTCAAAATCCGACGCCAAGGCCGAGGCCCGCAAGGCATCATCAGATGCCAAGGGCAACATCGCCGAGGTGAAATCCCGACGCGATCGCGTCGCTGCAGAGAAGCACGCAGCGCCCGACGCGTGAGTAGTAAGTACCGATTCGCTGGAGCCTGAACGGTTTCAGCGTGTGAAGTAGTTGGCGGTGGTCGCCACCGACAACGAAATGCAAAGGAGAACGGCTCGATGCCGAAGCAGAAGACGAACAGCAGCGCCAAGAAGCGCATGCGTGTGACGGGTACTGGCAAGATCATGCGTGAAGGCGTGAACAACCAGCACAAGTTCGAGGGCAAGTCCTCGGCCCGTAAGCGTCGCGTTGCTGAGGACCAGGTCCTCACCGGCGGAGATCGCGCCAAAGCTCGCAAGCTTCTGGGCAAGCTCAAGGGCAGGTGAGACCCTCTCGGGTCTCCTATCCCGGGCAGCCACGCACGTGGTTCCCATAGCTTGAACCAGACTCCGGCACTGCCGGTTGAACTAATTTTGAAGGAGTAACACGTGGCACGTGTTAAGAGAGCGGTCAACGCTCACAAGAAGCGTCGGGTCATCCTTGACCGGGCGAAGGGCTACCGTGGACAGCGCTCGCGCCTGTACCGCAAGGCCAAAGAACAGGTCATTCACTCGCTGGTCTACAGCTACCGTGACCGTCGCGCCCGTAAGGGTGACTTCCGTCGCCTGTGGATCCAGCGCATCAACGCCGGTGCTCGCGCCAACGGCATGACGTACAACCGCTTCATCCAGGGCCTCAAGGCCGCTGGCGTCGAGGTTGACCGCCGTATGCTCGCTGAGCTCGCCGTCAACGATTCAGCCACCTTCGCGCACCTGATCAAGGTTGCCAAGGAAGCTCTTCCGGCTGACGTCAACGCAGCGAAGACCGCCGCAGCCTGAGCTGCCGGTCCTCATACTCTCAACGGCCCCGAACTTATTTGGTTCGGGGCCGTTGAATTTGTCTCAGCACATCCAGAACTCCCAGCACATCCAGAACTCCCAGAACGCGGGTCGACAAACTTCATGAAGCTTCCAGACGTCATCTCCTCCACACAGTCGAAACGGATCAAGAGTGCCGTCAAGCTGCTCAAGCGCCACGGCCGCAAGAGCTCAGGCCAGTTCCTCGTCGAAGGGCCACAGGCCGTGCGAGAGGCTCTGGATCGTCATGTCTCGCAGGATCTTAACGGGCACAATCCTGGTGTCCCGGAGTGGATGGGCTCGACTATCGATCCCAAGGGTGCTGTCGTCGATCTCTTCATCACCGAGGAGGCGGCCGAGGTTCATCCCGAATTCGTCGAGACCGTGAAGAGCGCACAGATCGACTGGAACATCGTGACCCCTGAGGTGCTCGCCGAACTGGCGACGACAGTGAACTCACAAGGTGTCGTCGCCGTGTGCGAACATCTCGATGTGGCCCTTGACTCGGTGGTCGACAAAGAAGCTCAGCTCATTGTGGTGCTCTCGCAGGTCCGTGACCCCGGCAACGCCGGCACCATCATCCGCCTCGCCGATGCTGCCGGTGCCGATGCCGTGGTGCTCACCTCCTCGAGTGTCGACATCTACAATGACAAGGCCGTCCGCTCGACCGCCGGTTCTCTGTTCCACATTCCTGTGGTCACCGGTGTGGGGCTGTCCGAGGTGACCGAACTCGCCCGTGCCCGTGGACTTCAGGTCCTCGCCGCAGATGCCAACGATGATGCCCATGACCTTCACCACCCCTGGGACTCCGGTCTCGACCTGACCGCTCGAACCACCTGGGTCTTCGGCAACGAAGCATGGGGGATGGGCGAGAAGGACCTGGAACTCTGCGACGCCTCGGCCGCCGTGCCCATCTACGGTAAGGCCGAGAGCCTCAACCTGGCCACAGCTGCCGGTGTGTGCATCTACGAGAGCGCACGTAACCAGCGGATGTGAGGCTATCGGGCCTCGGCAGACTGTGCGGTGTGCTCATTGGCGACCAGTTCCCAGATGTATCCGTCCGGGTCGGAGAAGTAGCCCATATATGACCCATCGACGTCATTGGCCGGTGCTGAGGACCCTCCAGCGGCTGCTGCCCTTTTGAGGGTGTCATCGATCTCGGCCGGTGTTGCGAAGGCACAGGAGATGATGCTGGCACCGGGAGAGGGATGATCTACCGTGATCTGCCCCGACAGTTCGATGTAGCTGTCGTATTGTTCTGATTCGATGAAGAAGATCGAGAGATTCGGAAGTTCGAAGGCGACGATGCCTTCGTCGACGCCCTCGGTCTCGAGGCCCAACCCGTCTCGATAGAAGTCGGCGGTGCGTTGAGGGTCGGTGACAGGCAGGGACAGAACTGTCGTCAGTGGCTTCATGGGCCCATTCTAACGGTCGAGCATCATGTCCCGGTCAATTCGAGTCAGGACGGGCCGATACGCTGAAGCCATGACGACGAAGAGTTTGGAGTGGGTCGGGCCTCAGTAGAAGCTCGGTCACAAATTTAAGGCTAGCTCGAGCTACTTTCGGCCGTCCTCTTTGAGTGCTATAGCCTTCAGCAGACGGTGCTCTGCATCCGTTCCCGCCCTTATCCCCCGGGGGATACGCACGACAAAGAAGAGTCCAAGGATCCACCAGCAGCAAAACAGTACGTACGCCATTGGGCTGATCGATGCAGGCATGCCGGGGATATAGAGAGCGACGAGTCCCGCGCAAAGGACGATGGCGAGAACTCCGAGAGGAATGCCTCCCTTTCGACCGCCTGCGAGGAATGGACGATCCATTGTTGGCTCTTTGACACGCAGCTTCACAAAGACAACGCTTACCAGGAGGTAGGTGATGACGATGCTTGGGGAGCCAGAATCAACGAGCCAGCCGAGCATTCCTTCGCCGAAGAACGGTGCGATAAACGACAGAGCGCCAATGAACATGAGTGCATTTACCGGAGTTCCGTACTTGGGATGAATTTTTCCAAACCATTTCGGAAGCATCCCGGATTGGCCCATCGCGAGAAGCAGGCGTGAAGCTCCCAGCAAGAGTGCAATCCAAGAGGTCAAGATCCCAGCGATGCCGCCAGCGATGAGTACGTTGGCCATGATTCCGCTGTTGTACAAGGTTCCCATAGCATCCGCAGTCGCCAGATCAGACGAAAGAAGCACATCAATGGGCATTGCCGATGAGGTGGTGAGGATTGTCATCACGTACCACGCAGTGGCGATCAGGACGGATGTGACAATTAGTATGCCGATGCGGCGTGGCGACATCCGCAGCTCTTCTGAGGCTTGAGGGATGACATCGAAGCCAACGAATAGGAACGGAACCACGATGAGCACAGTGAATAGGCCGCTTGTGTCTGTGAAGAAGGGCTGCATGTTCTCAACGGTGCCGTTAGTCGACGCACCAAACACCATGAGCAGGCCGACGATCACGAGGAAGACGACAACGAATGTTTGGACGATACCGGCAGATCGAACCCCAACAATATTGATCCAAGTGATGACGATTGCTGCCACGGACCCAACCAGAGCCCAAGTCAAATGCACTTCTGATCCAAATATCTCCCACAGCCGAATGTGGTCGAGATTGGGGACGATGTATTCGACTGTCCGGGGGAGCGCGACGGCTTCGAAAGCGACAATTGTGATGTATCCACCGGTAATGCCCCAGGACCCGAGAAATGACCAGCGAGCTCCCATTCCTCGAAGCAGGTAGTGGTGTTCACCGCCGACCTTTGGCATGGCAGCAGTGAGCTCTGCGTAGATCAGGCCGACGACCGCCATGATGAGTCCGCCGATGATCATGGCAATAACCGCACCGAGTGTCCCGCCGCCTGATATCCAGTCGCTTGTGAGGACCACCCAGCCGAAGCCGATCATCGCTCCGAAACCCAGAGCATATGAGTCGAATACTCCTAGTGCTTTCTTCAGGCCAGGAGAGTCTGTCTTTTCAGCTGTTGGAACGGTCATAGCTTTCCTCCGAATGAGCGCGTCATTGCACATGTGGTCGCCTGAGGGACTGATCAATGTCCACGATGCTATTGTGACTCGAGGACCAGGACAACCCCATATAAAGCGATCATTCTCGAAGGGATAACCTATGACGTTAGCTCAATTGCGTGCGTTTCTGACAGCGTGGGAGCTAGGGACATTCACTGCGGCTGCCGAGGAACTCGATGTCACACAGGCCTCTGTTTCAGAGCTCATCGTCCGCCTGGAGGCCGAGCTGGGTGTCCAACTATTCGTGCGGGGATCACGACGCCTCAAACCAACGAGTGCAGCTAATGAACTGCGCACACATGCAGAACGTGCGCTGGGGGCAGTCGAGGCCGCAACTCACTCGATGCGGTCCCTTACTTCGCTCGATTCTGGAGAGGCGACATTCGGAGTGCCTCGCAATGCCAACCAGTATGGGCTCTCGGATCTCGTTCTAACGTTCCATACCAGGCACCCACGGGTGCGCATTCGCATGGTGGGCCTGAACTCTGACGAGGTGGCCCGGTTAGTATCTGAGGGGGTGATCGAAGCTGGGCTTGTTGTATTGCCGGTGCGAGACACAGAGCTCGACGTAGAGCCTCTTTTCGCAGACCGCGTGCTGTACGCGACCTCCAGGCGGGAGGCGGGAGACGGGCCGGTTCGCCTCGAAGACATCTTCGCTGAGGATCTCGTCCTGTATGACGCTCACAGCGGATGGGATGACCCAACCAGGCGTCAACTTTGGGATCGCGCTCAAGGCATCGGGATCCGACCTCATGCAACGATTGAGGTCGAGCATGTTGAGTCAGCTTTGGCCCTCGTTGCCGCTGGTGTTGGCGGGACCATTGTCAGCGCTTCCTTGCTTCGCAATCGAAAGCTTCCTCGCGGCGTTCGTACGTTTGAGTTTGTCGAACCATTTGAAGAGACCCTTGCACTGGTCAAGCGTCAAGGGGCAGTGTTGTCGTTGGCGACGAAGACAATTGTTGAACTGGTGAGAGAAACGATTACCCCGCCGAGCGGATCCAAGAGGATCAGATCTCACTCGACGGGGTAACTCGACCGGATTGGTTAAGCCGAGGCGTTGAAACGCTCGAGACGATAAGTCGCGGTTCGTGAGTGTGCCTCCATACCTTCGGAGTCCGAGATAACCCGCACAGCGTCAGCAACATTGGGAGTCGCCTTTTTTTCCACACGCTGGAAAGTCAAAGGTTTGACGAATCGGGAGACCGACAATCCTGCGCTGTGTTTCGCTCCACCGGCGGTAGGCAACGTATGGTTCGTTCCAGCCATGCCTTTATCAGAGTAGGCGACAGTGCTCCAGGCTCCGAGGAACACAGAACCGTAGTTGGTCAGCCGGTCGTGGTACCAGTCGTCATCGGCGGTGAGAAGCTCGAGGTGCTCAGGTGCCAGGTCGTCCATCATTGCCGCTGCCGTCTCGCGATCATCGGCTACGAGGATAGAGCCATAATCTCGCCACGCCGCCCCCGCAATGTCAGCGGTTGATAGCGTTTCTAACTGAGTATCCATGGCATCACTGACTTTGTCAGCTAGCTGGGCCGAAGTGGTGATGAGTGCGGCAGGAGAATTGGGCCCGTGCTCGGCCTGACCGAGCAAGTCTGCTGCGACAATCTCGGGATCGGCAGACTCGTCCGCGATAATAGCGACCTCGGAAGGGCCCGCGGGAAGATCAATTGCTACTCGTCCGAAGAGCTGGCGCTTTGCCTCAGCTACGAATGCATTCCCGGCACCTACCAGCATGTTGGCTGGAGCGTCGTCAAGAAGCCCGAATGCCAGGGTCGCAAGTGCCTGAACCCCGCCCAAGAGGAAGGCTCGGTCCACGCCCGACCGATGCGCGGCGTAGAGAACTGCGTCGTTGGGTCCACCGTGCGGCTGCGGCGGAGTGGCAGCCGAAACATGAGGAACTCCAGCCTCTTTGGCGACACCGACAGACATAAATGCGCTTGCGGTCAGGGGGAATCGGCCAGCGGGCAGGTAGGCGCCCACTTGCCCAATGGGGATATATTTGACACCGCAGGTCACTCCGGGAGCCGTTTCGAAATTGAAATCCGCGAGGTGCCTCCGTGACTCAGCAGCAAATGCCCGAGTCCTTTCAGAACCGATGTCAATTGCATCTCGCAGTTCGCGAGGTAAGCGATCCCCGCTGGAAGCTATTGTGCTCGCCGCGATTTCGAGGTCGCCATCGTAATTGTCGAGTTCCAAGCTATATTTGCGAACGGCAGTCAGGCCGTTGTGTTCAATGTCTAAGAGCATGGAGCTGACTTTTTCGGCAACTCTTGGATCATATTGAGCTGAGGGCGTTTGGCTCGGCTCCTTTTTGAATACGATCGAGTTGGCATGGGCATCGAGAGCGTGTTGTGTGTGTCTCATGCCTCAACACTAAGAGCTGCACTTATATTGCTCAACGCTATGTAATCTAACTCCTCCCATTGGGTTTGCCAGTGCACTATTTTTTGTAGAGCGTGGTTCGATCGTGATGACAGACGACCGATTAATGACTCACCCGCAATAGGTGGGTTCGTGCCGCTCTGAAGCGTGGCAGTGGGTGTCGAGTAATCGTTTGATGTCAGGTGCACCGGATACGGTGAAGCCATGACGACTGAAGCTCCTCGCGCACCGAAGATCAGACTGACGAACCTGGATCCCGGCTATCTCGGCGATATCACTTCGGAAGAGTTTCTCGAAGGCATGGAGTTCACGGATCTCAACTTCGCCGAGGTGGATTCCTCCCAGGCTACGTACCTGGACTGTTCACTGGCGAGGGTGAACTTCGGTGCAGCTGAGGAGCCGGCGGATCTCACCGGTGCGCGTTTCTCGGGCTCGAAGATCGAAGACTCTCGCGCCGATACGTGGACGATGCCACGGGGAAGTTTCATCCATACCGAGATATCTGGAACACGGATCGGTGCTGGAGTTTTCCATGACAGCGTGTGGGAGAGAACGACTTTCAACAACTGCCGCATCTCCTACCTCAACCTACGCGGGGCCAAACTCACCGATGTCGAATTTCGCGACTGCGTGATCGACGAGATCGACCTCGACCGGGCCAAGGTCAACCGAGTGTCCTTTCCTGGCTCCACGGTCGGCGTGCTCCAGTGCGAAGGCTCAACCTTGGGCAATATGGACCTCCGGGGACTGCAGCCGCACAAGATCTCCGGAGTCCACTCATTGCGCGGAGCCACCATCGATGAAACACAGCTGATGCTCTTCGCAGATCTCTTCGCTCACGAACTCGGCATCAGTGTGGAGTGATCGTCGCCAGCGGCCGGGTCAGCCGGACTCTGAAGTCAGACCTACTGTGCGTCCAGCACCTGAGTCGCTCGCTCACCCAACTCATCGATGAGCACACGCTGGTTCTCCGAATAGTCGACGGGCACGACGACGAGGTGGACTCCACCGGCGGCGAAGGCGGTCTCGAGGACTTCGTGCATCTCACTGACATTCTCCAGCCGGTGCCCGGTAGCACCATAGGATTCGGCGTAGGCGACGAACTCCGGATTGCCAAAGGTCAGGCCGAAGTCGGGCATACCGTCGACCGCCTGCTTCCACCGGATCATGCCATAGGAGCTGTCTTCGAGGACGAGCACCACGAGGTCAAGGCCCAGGCGGACCGCGGTCTCCATCTCCTGGCTGTTCATCATGAACCCACCGTCGCCGACGACTGCCATGACGCGGCGATCCGGGTAGGTCAGTTTCGCAGCCATGGCAGACGGCAGACCGGCACCCATCGTCGCCAACGCATTGTCGAGGAGGAGAGTGTTAGCGCGGGTGGTGCGGTAGTTGCGGGCGAACCAGATCTTGTACATGCCGTTGTCCAACGCCACGATCCCGTCGACGGGCATGACCTCGCGCACCTCGGCGACGATGCGCTGCGGAATGAACCGGTCATCGGTCGAACGTTCGTCGATCTTCTCCAAAATGCCCGCCCGCATCGGCAGCAGTGCCCCTGCATTGGGCACATGGCCGACGAGCTCCACAGCGAGTCGATCGAGGCTGGGGCCCAAATCACCGATGGCCTCGACCTGAGGGAAGTAGACCTGCTCGACGACGGCTGCCCGGTAGCCGACGTGGACGACGGTGGGACCGTTCTCATCCATCGTGAAAGGCGGCTTCTCAGTCGTATCGTGGCCGATGGTGACGATGACATCGGCCTTCTCGATCGCATCGTGGACATAGTCGCGGCTGGTCAGGGCCGCGGTGCCCATGTACAAGTCGGACGAGCCGGACACAGATCCCTTGCCCATCTGAGTGGTGAAATAGGGGATGCGGACCCGAGAGACGAACCGTGACAGAGCCTCGCTGCAGTCCGAGCGTGAGGCATCGGCGCCGAGCATGAGTAGCGGCCGCTTGGCATTGCGGATCACCTGGGCCGCGGCATCGACGGCGTCATCGCTGGCAGTCGCCCGCCCGTTCGTGTGCGGCTGGATCAAGTCTGCACGCTCGACGGGCATCGCGGCTATGTCCTCGGGAAGCTCAAGGTGGACCGGGCCCGGCCGTTCGGACCGGGCGACGCGGAAGGCCTCCCTGACCATGGTGGGGACCATGTTGGCCGAGGTGATCTGTCGGCTGTCCTTCGTCAGCGGCTTCATCGTCGCGACAGTATTCACGATCTGGAAGCGTGCCTGCTCGGCCGTGCGGATCCCCTTCTGACCGGTGATCATGATGACCGGCATCCCGCCGAGGTGGGCATACGCCGCGCCGGTCGCTAAGTTGAGCGCGCCGGGACCGAGCGTGGTCAGACACACTCCGGGCTTGCCTGTCAGTCGCCCATAGGTTGCGGCCATGAAGGCGGCAGCCTGCTCGTGCCGAGTGAGGATGAACTCGATCGAGGACTGGCGCAGAGAATCGATGAAATCGATGTTCTCCTCACCGGGGATGCCGAAGATGCGCTCGACTCCCTCGTTCTCCAGGGCCTTGACCATGACATCGGAAGCTCGCTGAGTTGTCATGTTTCGACACTACATCTTTTGGAGTGGGGCCTCGATGACTCAGCTCACAGATGTGGGGACGGACCGGGATCCGGTGGAGCCGCCTCGGCGAGGGCGGAAGACACAGGGGTGCCAGGACACGATCCGGACGAGTGGCCTGGCACCGAATCACAGGCGATAGACTTGAGCGCAGCAGACAAACGGCATTGAAGTACGCAGAAGATGCAGATAACGCAGATGAAGGACATTGATGACTGACCAGCTCGACCCATTGGACGAGTCGGCCGTGAATGCGGCCGTTGACGCGGCACTGAGGGCATTCGCGGACGCACGCACGCTCGACGATCTCAAGGCCGCGAAGATCGAGTTCACGGGCGACAAGGCCCCGCTGGCGCTGGCCAACCGAGCCATCGGCGGACTCGACAAGGCCGATAAGGCCGCCGCCGGCAAGATCGTCGGCAAGTCCCGAGGTCAGGTCAAGAAGGCCCTCGACGCCCGTCAGGCCGAACTCGAAGCCGAGCGCGACGCAGCCGTTCTCATCGAAGAGTCCATCGACGTCACGCTGCCCACAGACCGCAACCGCCTCGGCGCTCGCCATCCGCTCTCCCTCATCCAAGAACAGGCCGCCGACTACTTCATCGGCCTCGGCTGGGAAGTTGCCGAAGGCCCCGAGATCGAATCCGAGTGGCTCAACTTCGATTCCCTCAACTTCGGACCCGACCATCCTGCTCGCCAGATGCAGGACACGTTCTTCGTCGACCCTCCTGAGGCCGGCCTCGTCCTGCGCACCCACACCTCACCGGTCCAGTCCCGCTCACTCCTGCAGCGCGGTGTCCCGCTCTACATCGTGTGCCCGGGCAAGACCTTCCGCACCGACGAGCTCGATGCCACCCATACCCCGGTCTTCCACCAGATCGAGGGCATCGCCATCGACAAGGGCCTGACCATGGCCAACCTGCAGGGCACCCTCGACGGCTTCGCCCGTGAGATGTTCGGCCCGGAGTCGAAGACCCGCCTGCGCCCCAGCTTCTTCCCGTTCACCGAACCGAGCGCGGAAATGGACTTCTGGTTCCCCAACAAGGTCGGCGGGCCCGGCTGGATCGAATGGGGCGGCTGCGGCATGGTCCACCCCAATGTGCTCAAGGCAGCGGGCATCGACCCCGAGGTCTACCAGGGCTTCGCCTTCGGTATGGGCATCGAGCGCACCCTGATGTTGCGCGAAGGAATCAACGATATGCATGACATGGTCGAGGGCGATGTGCGCTTCTCGGCACGTTTCGGAATGAAGGCTTGATATGCGCGTCCCACTGAACTGGCTGGCCGACTACGTCGATCTCCCGGCCGATACGGATCCCCATGCCCTGGCCGCGGAATTCGCCGCGGTCGGACTCGAGGAAGAGGACTTCTTCGGCCCCGAGATCACCGGGCCCCTCGTCGTCGGACGCGTCCTCGAACTTGTCAAGGAAGAGCACTCGAACGGCAAGACCGTCAACTGGTGCCGTGTCGACGTCGGCCCCGCACACAACGAAGATGCCGATGATCCGAAGGACCCGCAGCCCGGCGAGGAACGACCCAGTCGCGGCATCATCTGCGGTGCCCACAACTTCGTCGTCGGCGACCTCATCGTCGCCTGCCTGCCCGGAGCCGTCCTGCCCGGTGATTTCCAGATCGCTGCGCGCAAGACCTACGGCCACAAGTCCGATGGCATGATCTGCTCGGCCAAGGAACTCGGCCTGGGTGAGGACCACGACGGCATCATCGTTTTGTCGGATCTTGGTCTGACGGGTGAGCCCGGCGATGACGCGATCAAGCTGCTCGGCCTCGACCAGGTCACCCTCGACGTCAACGTCACCCCTGACCGTGGTTACCAGCTGTCGATGCGCGGCATCGCCCGCGAGTACGCGCAGATGAAGGGCCAGTCCTTCACCGACATCGGCAGCCCCACCGTCGCCGAGGTCAACGCCCCCACCGATGACGGGTTCCCTGTCGTCATCGAGGACTCCAACCCCATCGACGGCAACGTCGGCTGCGACCAGTTCACCGCCATGCAGGTCACCGGGCTCGACCCGGCAGCGACAACCCCGTTCTGGATGCAGCGCCGACTCATCGCCGCAGGCATGCGCCCCATCAGGCTGACCGTTGATGTCACGAACTACGTCATGCTCGAACTCGGTCAGCCACTGCACGCCTATGACACTGCGCTGCTGGGCGAGGAGATCGTCGTGCGTCGTGCACAGGCGGGGGAGAAGTTCACGACCCTCGACGATGTCGAACGCAGCCTGGACGCCGAGGACCTCCTCATCACCGACCGCGGCGGACAGGGTTCAGACAGCACCGGCGGCAAGATCATCGGCCTCGCCGGAGTCATGGGCGGAGCCGACGTCGAGGTGGGCGAGACAACCACCGCCGTCGTCATCGAATCCGCCCACTTCGACCCGATCTCGATCGCCAGGACCGCACGCAGGCACAAGTTGTCGTCCGAGGCCTCGCGTCGCTTCGAACGTGGAGTCGACCCGTTGCTCGGCCCCGTGGCGGCACGTCGCTGCGCTGACCTGCTCGTCGAACTCGCAGGCGGCACTCTCAGCCCGGCGACAACACAGGTCGGGCAGGCTCCCGAACCCACCGTCATCGAGCTTCCGATCAAGCGCGTCGACTCCCTCGTCGGCGTCGACTACACGACCGCCGAGGTGACTGGTCTTCTCGAAGGCATCGGTGCAGGCATCGAGGTCATCGGCAAGGACCGTCTGGCCGTGACCGTGCCCTCCTGGCGCACGGACATCACCGCCGACGTCGACCTCATCGAGGAAGTCGCCCGCACCGGCGGCTACGACCGGATCCCATCAATCCAGCCGGCCGCTCGCGCCGGACAGGGCATGACCGAAGCACAGCGCACGCGGCGCCGGATCTCTAATCTGCTGGCCGCCGACGGCTTCACGGAGGTGCTGTCCTACCCGTTCACGTCCGATAAGCGTGATGATCAGCTGCGCCTGGAAGCCGACGATGTGCGCCGCAAGCACATCCGCCTGGCAAACCCGATGTCCGAAGACCTGCCGCTGATGCGCACCAACCTGCTCTCAACCCTGGTCGAACTGGTGGCACGCAACTTCGGTCGCGGAGCCAAGGATGTCGCCCTGTTCGAGGCCGGACTCGTCTCCACCTCGGCGGGACTGCCCGCAGGTCCAGGGCCACGGCACCTGCCCGGCTACCACCCCACTGATGTGGAACTCGAGGAGGTCTACGCCTCGGTTCCCGCCCAGCCGTACCACTACGCGGGCATCATCTCCGGCAACGTCGAACTGCCCGGCGTCTGGGGCAAGGGCCGCAAGGCCGAGGCCACCGACGTCATCGACACCGTCCGCCGCATCGCCGGCGTCAACGGCATCGAGGTCAGTGTCGAAGCCGACCAGATCGCACCCTGGCACCCCGGACGTGCGGCAAAGTTCCTTCTAGCTGACGGTCAGGAACTCGGACATGCGGGTGAACTCCACCCGAAGGTGTGCGAGAACCTCGGCCTGCCGGCTCGGACCGTGGCCTTCGAGATCGATCTCGACGCACTCCTGGCACAGGAGGACCTGCGGACCTGGGACGGCGCACTGTCGACCTACCCGGTCTCCCGTCAGGACGTCGCCCTCATCGTCGACAAGTCACTGCCCACCCAGACGCTGGCGGCGACTCTGCGCGAGGGTGCGGGGGAGGAGCTCGAACTGCTCGAGACCTTCGACCTCTACACCGGTGACCAGCTGCCCGAGGGCAAGAAGTCCCTGGCCTTCCGCCTGACCTTCCGAGCAGCGGATCGCACGCTCAAGGCCGATGATGCCTCGGCGATGCGTGAGGCCGCGACGCAGTTGGCCGCTGAGCGCCACAATGCTGAAGTCCGCAGCTGAGGACTGAACGCATGATGGCCCGGTCGGTTGCTTCGGTATCCCGGCCGGGTCCTGTCACATCCGAACCGAACATCACAGGAGTACGACCATGACCGAGAAGCTGCCCTACGGTACCAACCTGCCGACCCACGACGGCGCGACGGAGGTCACCGCCGTGCCCGGTGAGACCATCGCGGTCGTGACCGGTGGAGCCCGCGGCATCGGCCGCTACCTGTCCGAAGCGTTCGCCCGCGCCGGCTATCACGTGGTCGTCACGGCCACCTCGGCGTCGAAGGCTGAGGCAGCGGCGGCGGAGATCGTCGAGGCCACCGGGGGAGCGGTCACCGGGTTGGAGCTGCGCGCCGATGACATCGACTCGGTGTCGGCGTTGCACATTGCGGTCGCAGCGCTCGAATCTGAGAGTGGCCGCCGTATGCAGGTGCTGGTTAACAATGCCGGCCGCATCGAGTCGACCGAGGGGCCGCTGTGGGAGGCAGATCCGGAGAGCATCAAGGGTGTCGTCGACGCCAACGTCCTTGGTGTCGCCCTCATGATCAACGCTCTCGCCCCGGTCCTCATTACCAACGCCGAGGCGACCGGTCGTCCCAGCCGCATCATCGACCTCAACTCAGGATCAGGTGCCCAAGGGACGCCCGCCTACGCCGTGTACTCGGCGTCGAAGGCCTCTCTGTTCCGTCTCGCCGATTCCGTCGTCCACTTCGGCCACGACAAGGGCCTGCGGATCTTCGAGATGGCACCCGGGGTAGTGGAAACGACCATGACGAAGTCCATGCCGGTCCACGACTTCCGCGGGGAGGGTGACTGGACGAGTCCTGAGCAGGTGACTGATCTTGCGGTGGCTTTGGCCTCGGGGACGTTGGATGCATACACGGGGCGGTATGTGCGTGCAGGGGCCGATTCTGAGGAATCGCTGCTCGCTGACAAGACTGCCGAACTGGTGGACTCTACTCGTCGCCTCGTCCTCGGCTGAGCTCCTCGGTCTTCGCAGAGTTCACAGGCAGACTGACGCATCGGCAGAGCAGTGATCCGCACACTTCTCATCGACAACTACGACTCGTTCACCTTCAACCTTTACCACTACCTCGCCGAGGTCAACGGCACCCCGCCGGTCGTTGTGCCCAATGACTGGACCGACTGGCACGCGGGTGCACTGGATGGGTACGACAATGTGGTGATCTCACCCGGGCCAGGGTCCCCGGACAAGATCGCGGATTTCGGCATCTGTGATGAGGTGATTGCGACCGCGACAATCCCCATCCTCGGCATCTGCCTGGGTCATCAGGGGATCGCACTGGCTCACGGTGGATCCGTCGCTCATGCTCCCAGCCCACGGCACGGTCGGCTCTCAGAGATCCGGAACTTGGGTGTCGATCTCTTCACCGATCTTCCGCCGACGTTCAATGCGGTGCGCTATCACTCGCTGGCCGTCACCGACGTTCCCAAGGAGCTTGAAGTGACTGCCTATTCCGACGACGGAGTCATCATGGGGCTGCGTCATCGAACTCTTCCGCAGTGGGGAGTCCAATTCCACCCCGAATCGATCTCCACCGAACACAGCCTTCAACTACTGGGCAATTTCGCGCGACTGACCCGGGAGTGGGCAGACGGAGAGACGAAATCCTCGACCACTGGGACTCCGATTTCCGGGACTCCAAGCTCCGGCACACTTGACCGACCTGAGCCGATCACAGCGGCCCTTCAGGTGGAAGCCTTGGAGCTGTCGGCGCCGGTCGAGACCATCTTCGCGGGGTTGTACGGGGACGAGGAAGAAGCCGTCTGGCTCGATGGCAATGACCCAAGCAGTGTTTCATCGAGGTTCACCATCATGGGTGCGCCCACCGGAGCAAACGGGCGAGTCGCCACGGCAGATACGCGCACCGGCACGATCCACATTCGACACACCGGAAGTGCTTTCGCGGGTACGCCAGGCACTGAGGCGACAGTCAGCAGCGGCCTCTTCGACTGGCTCGAAGCCGAGCTGGACACCATCAGAGTTGAGGCTCCGGCACTGCCCTTCGACTTCCGCCTCGGATGGGTCGGATACCTGGGATACGAGCTGAAGGCAGAGGTCGGTTCACCTAACCAGCACCACTCGGCCCGGCCAGACGCCTCCCTGATGTTCCTCGACCGCGCTGTCGTCATCGACCACGATGAGTTGAAGGTCTACCTGCTGGCACTCAACGGACTCGGCTCGTCATCAACAGACTGCGAGACCTGGTGCGCCCAGACGAGGACTGCGATCCAGGAATTCGCTTCCGCCGACCCGTTGACCCCTGGGGGACCGCGCGTTGGCCCGGCTTCCCACACCGCTGCGCTCACCGCGACGTCGATGGTCGCTCGACACTCCCGCAAGCAATACCGTGAAAATATCGAGCGAGTGCTGGACAAGATCACCGATGGTGAGACCTACGAAGTCTGTCTGACCAACATGCTCGAAGCCGAGGGCGAGTTCGACACCCTGAGCGAGTACCTCGCTCTGCGCGCACAGAACCCGACTCCATTCGGCGTCTATCTCGTGTCGAAAGACGCGACGATACTCAGCACGTCTCCGGAACGCTTCCTGCGCATCGGCTCTGACGGACGCGTCGAATCCAAACCGATAAAAGGCACACGAGCACGCGGCCGCACAGACGAGGAAGACCGTGCGATCAAGGAGGAACTGCACTATTCGGAGAAGGATCGCTCTGAGAACCTCATGATCGTCGACCTCGTTCGCCACGATCTTGGCGCCACTGCCGAACTCGGCTCTGTCGATGTCGACGTGCTCTTCGGCATCGAAACCTATGCCACCGTTCATCAGATGGTGAGCACGGTCAGTGCGGTCCTCGACCCCGAACATTCCCCGGTGGCGTGCGTCAGAGCGGCCTTCCCGCCGGGGTCGATGACCGGGGCGCCGAAGCTAAGGACGATGTCGATCATCGACGAACTCGAGACCGGTCCCCGAGGTATCTACAGCGGGGCGATTGGCTATTTCTCCCTCAACGGCGCAGTCGACCTCAGCGTGGTCATCAGGACGCTGGTCGTTGCCGATGGCACCGTCCGATACGGGGTCGGTGGTGCAATCGTCGCCCTCTCTGACCCCGAGGACGAATACGCTGAAACTGTGGCAAAGGCCGCACCTCTGTTGCGACTGTTCGGCAATGTCGAGTTTCCGGAGGCGAACTTCGGGAAGTCGGAAGGTGAGGAGGCCTTCTCGGACGTCGACAGAGGAAGCAGTGTGATATGACCACCTGGACCTGGGATGGCTCAGGGAAGGTATTCGACGCGGGTGAACCCGAAGGTGCACTTTTGGCAGCGGACTCGTGGTTCGTCAGTGACGGCAAAGTGCGGGCCTTCGATCGACATCGCCGTAGATTCAACTCGACTGCCCGTGAACTCGGTTTCTCCGAGCCAAGCTCCGAGGACTTCTGGGCAGCTCTGATCGACTTGATTCCGCCCTCAGGGGAGTGGTTTCCTCGCGTTGAGATCATCGGCGACGACAATCCAGTCCTCGGTTTCCGGCTGAGACCTTCACCGACTCGAACCGACGAGCTCCGGGTGTGGGCTCCGCCGTTCTCTGATCCGCGGCAGAATCCACATGTGAAGGGCCCGGACATTGGTCTGCTGGAAGACCTGCGTGGCCGAGCACGCGTCGATCACAATTGTGATGAGGTGTTGCTCGTCGACGAACGCGGTTTTGCTGTCGAATCTGCTACCTCAAGTCTGCTGTGGTGGGAAGATCTGACACTGTGCGTGCCCCACCCCGATCTGGCACAACTTCCGGGCGTTACTTCATCCTTGATCCAAGCGGAGGCACTCAGACGTTCAATCGGCATCGACTTCCGACTCTGTACGCCTACGGACTTGAGCCGCCATGAGGTGTGGTTGGTCAACGCACTGCACGGCATCAGACGTGTCTGCGCCTGGTCCGGAATGCCGCACCCTTCGCCCGCACCCGAGCGGTTCTGGGAATGGAAGACCTGGCTCGAGCACCAGATGGAATCGATCTGACCGACCAGTTTGCTTCGGCCTCATCGAGCCCGCGAAGGTGACCGGGAATCCCCGCCGCATCATCGCCCTCAACTCGAGCTCGGGCCCGCAGGCGTGCCAGTTGGGTGCGTTGGCGAGCATCTCAGCTGCTGCATAGGCTTTCGACGATGGCCGCACACGCCAACAGATGGTGCTCTGTGCCGTGTCGTGAAATCAGTTGTAGGCCCACAGGTAAGTCGTCCTCGTCGAACCCGCATGGAATGGTGATGGCAGCATGTTCACTTAAATTGAATGAGTAAGTCATCCATGCCCAATCTAGGTAGTTGGCAGGAATCCCTCCAACAGATTCGGGACCGGGCGACCCTGGGTTGAATGGACCGATTGCTACTGTGGGGGTGATGAGAACGTCGACGTGCTGCAGGAGTAGCTCCACCTGGGCCTTATACTCTTGGCGGGCTAGGTGAGCAGTCGCGAGGTCAGACCCGGAGTAACTTCGTGCCCGTTCGATCACTTTTGCGAGATCAGGATCGGTTTCGTTGTTGGGGCGTGGAATGAGGCTGGCGAATCCCGTTGTCCAGATGATGTCCATGAGGTCGAATCGATCAGGTGGGGTTTCGCCAATTTCCTCGACCTCAATTCCGCCTCCTTGTAAGCGCGATACTGCCTGGGTTACTACTGACTCGATTGACGGCTCCGCCCGACGTCCACCCCAGGACGGTGCGTAGTATGCACGTATTTTGTCAGGCGTTTTATCGCACGAGCCCCGGTAGCCGCCAGGTGTCCGTACGACAGACATTGAATCTCTTGGATCTTGAGCGGACATCACATCCAGCAAATGGGCGACGTCGCGCACTGATTTTGCCAGTGGGCCATTTGCGACAAGCGCTCCAAGGGGCGTCGGAGGATAGTAAGGGACGACGCCCGGCCCAGGTTTCATTCCCACTAGATTGCAGAAGGAGGCCGGGATGCGTATGGAGCCGGCTCCATCACCGCCCTGTGCGAGTGACATGAATCCTGCAGCGACTCCCGCCGCGGCACCACCGCTAGAGCCTCCCGACGTCAATGTCGGATTATATGGAGTACGGCTGGCTCCATTGATCGGGTTCCCTGCATCAGCCTTCCAGCCGATCTCCGAAGTCGTTGTCTTGCCGACCATAGCTCCGCCCGATTTCAACAGCAGCTGAGCCAGTGGTGAGTTCTCCGAAGGAACCCAATCACGGTACAGCGGCGACCCCCTCGTCGTGCGAATTCCTGCAGTCGGAACCAAATCTTTGATTGCATAGGGGACGCCTTCAAGCGCACCTGCATGATCGCCTTTACGCCAAATTTCCTCCGAATGTTTCGCTTGTCTTTTGGCCAAATCGTGTGTGACCGTAACAAATGCGTTGATGGTCTCCTCGTGTTGCTCAATTCGTTCGAGGTGAGCGTTCAAGACTTCAACAGGGGACAGCGAACCCTTGGCATAGTTGGCTAGGAGGTCATCGATACTGAACCGGCAGAGTTCGTTCCAATTGTCACGGTCGGCTAGCGGATTCATTGAGACGGACCTTCCGTGAAGTAGTCGTGTGACGCCTTAGCGGGTGCTGACTCTTTCAAGCCTAGAAGAGCCAGCAGGGAGACCACGCAGCTCAGTGCGACATAAATCGGAGGTATCAAATTGCTGTCCGTCAGTGAGATGAGCCAGGTGAGGATGAATGGCGAGGAAACTGAGACAATGACTGCCAGGCTAAATCCAATAGCGACACCCGAATAGCGGACACGAGCTGGGAAGAGTTCGACCCAAGCACATACGAGTGGCCCTGTGTACAGCCCGAGGGCAACTCCGCCAGTTAAGAACTGTACGAGGACGATGACCCACAGCGGTGCAACGGACATGGTTGCGAATGCGGGAAATACAAGCACAAGCAAGAGAACTCCGCCCACCACCATAAGAGGCTTGCGTCCAATCTTGTCTGAGAGCGCCCCAGCTATTGGGATGGTGATCACGTAACCTGCGATGGCTATTGAAGTGCTCAGAAGCGCCTCACCGGAAGAGTGGCCAGCATGCGTGGTCAGGAACGTCGGCGCATAAACGAGGATGACGTAGTAGGCGACAGTTTGTGCCATAGCAATACCAGTAACTTGCAGCACCGATTTCCCATAGGTTCCAATGGTCTCTGACAGCGGAGAGCGGGCAACTTCGTCTTGTTCGAGGAGCTCTTTGAACGCTGAGGTTTCTTCGAGCTTGAAACGTATATATAGGCCGATCGCGCCGATGGGCAGAGCGATCAGAAATGGAATTCTCCACCCCCAGGAATGCATCTGTTCACTGTCGAGCATTGCCGACAGAACGACGGCGAACATTGAACCGGCCAGCAAACCAAGTCCAGTGGTAGCTGGCATAAAGCCAACGAGGAAACCCCGTCGTTCGCGTGGAGAATTCTCCGCGATCAAAACGGCTCCTCCGGCGTATTCGCCGCCAGCGGAGAATCCTTGCACGATGCGAGCGAGGATCAACAAGATCGGAGCCCAGACCCCGATGCTGGCATAGGGCGGAATCGCTCCGATTGCCGCAGTCGACAGGGACATTAGAAGTAGTACGACAGCGAGTGTGACCTTACGCCCTGCAGTGTCGCCGAACCGGGCGAAGATGACGCTGCCGAGCGGTCGGGTGATTACTGGAAGTGCGAAGATTCCGAAGGTGGACAGCAGAGCTGCAGTCGGATCACCGGATGGAAAGAAGACCGTGGAGATAGTTACGGCTAAGAATCCGTATACGCCGTAGTCAAACCATTCAACGAAATTGCCAACTCCACCGGCCCAGATGGCTTTGCGCTGTCCCCGAGAATCTGGATGCTGAGTCTGAACGTGGGCAGTCATTTTGACCTCACGCCCGGGCCTGTTACCTGACAAACTGGACGGACGGCCGATGAGTCGGTGTTCCCATGAGTATCGGATGCGGTGCATTGAGTTCGGTTTAGTTGTCGCATGCGTTGACAATAGTGATGTTTCTCACCTAGGACAAGGTGATAGAAACCGATAGAAAACACCGGGTAAACCTGTATCAACAAGCACCAGCAATCCGATCTCTGTGCACGATAGCGCCAACGCATCCGCGCCGCGAGCCATTTGGTGCAAGCAAATTCGAAACCGTCGTGTGTAGATGGTCGAGGCAAGGGCGCCAGACAGCTCTCCGAGCCTGGCCGAAGCTCAAATCCACCCTAGATTCTAGGGTCTCAGTAGCCAGAAATAATAGAACAAACCTGGACAAATCGATCACTCTCGCATATATTAGATCACAAGTTCGATTCAACGCAGCGAATCCAACGAGAGGTTGGTGACGAGGATGATCGGCACAACAGAGACTGGCGAGAGCCACCGCCGAATCGCAACGCGACACGAATGGCGGACGCATGTTGCGCACCAGGGATCGTTACGGCAGGCGATTGCTGAGCTTTTGGTGGTCCTTATAGTCAGTTCTGTTCTAGTGCCGATGGTGGTATTAGCGACAGCACGTGCATCGTCCGAGGTGTCGATCGTCGATGCGATCATCTTCTCGGCCAGTAGTGATGCCAGCGCCTTTCTCACGCTGGCGTCGATACTGCTTGCGACTGCCAGTCCATTCATGTTGGCGGGAGCTTTGGTACTTAGACGGTGCTTCATTGACATGATGCGTATCAACTATCATTCAAGGCGAAGCATGCGATTTATCCGACACGAGATTCGACGTGGAATCCGAGTGGAACGCTCGATCCTTCCGTCAGCCAGCGACGCAATTGCAACGCTTATGCAAGTGACGATGATGCCTTGCGTTGCGATATTTGTTGCGGTTTCCATGGAAATTTCGCTATTTTCATCTGGCGCCCCGACTTTTTTGCGCGTCCCGATTGCTCTAATTGTGGTGGTTGCTGCGGTATCTGCGGTCATGGCCTTACTTCAGGTGCGAAAATCCCCGTTTGAGACGACAATCGCGCTCCGACGATTTTGCGAGAGCTGGAAACCAGTCGGAGTTGCGGTACCCCAAAGGTCTACTTGTTCGTTTTGCATGCTTGATCTTAAACCGAGGCCGCTATTTCGACGCTGGGTGAATAGCATTCGAGAATTTTATGTTGAGTATCTACAGTACAGTGAAAGCGGGCTGGCCGTAAATCTTCGAGCTGCTCACAGAAATCCCTTGATAATAACCCTGATATTGATCGGATTGAGCGCGATTGTCTTCTGCGGTATTGCCGATCTCTCTGCACGTGCGGTTGCGATATTCGTAACTTTCGGCCTCGGGATCGGCTTGCTCTATCGTTCATTTGGGCGAAACCTTGGAGAGATGTTGTTTCCACAGATGACGTGGACATCTTTGGCAAGGAACTTGGGATACCTGGGTGCTGCTCTGGCGCTTCTACTCAATCTTGAGCTTGTCACAAGATTGACTGACATGATTTCACAGATCGGCGTCATGGCTAATGAAGATTCTTTTGTGGTCTTCGTTTTGAGTCTTGAAGCAGTTGGTTTTCTAGTAGGTGTCTTGGTTTTGCTTGCAGGAGTGGATCAAAATATTGACCGTGATTTACCGGTAAAGATTATTCGGAAATCTATGTGGCTGTTACTTCCGTTTTTGGCAAGTGCATTTTTCGAAAACATTTCCGTTGCGGTCGTGTCTCTGGTAATTCCCCTGGCCGTCAATCTTCTAGCGGCGGAGCGAGGTAAGATGAGAAATGGATCCAGAGTTGATGCTTATTAATCGATTGAGCCTGTGGTTCAAAGATCTTGGAATGTATGAACTGATTCTGTTAATTTAAATCGCCACGCGAAAAAGACCGTACTGCTTCCGAGCCAGGTTTCTCCGTCCGCGCCAAAATGTGTTTGACAGTCCCGGTCTCAGCCTCAGCCAAATCAGCGCCGAGTGGGAGCACTTTCTAGTATCCGTCGATCGTCGGCTCATGTACATCACCGATATTGACAGATGATTGGAGGGCGGCGGCTCCCGAGGGCATTGATTCTAGCCAGTTCCACTAGAACACATGATGCTGAGGGACTACCGCGTAGATCAATGCAAATATGAACGCGCAGATCCCCAGCGACCGCAACCCGTTCCACCATTATCTTAGGCTCTCGATTTTGCTGACCAGCGAAGTGACAATTGCGCCAGGATGAACCAACTAATTGCCGTGGGGACCCCGATGATTAAACCTAAGAGTTCAAGCGGCTTCGTTGGCGTAGGAACGCAATCGAACCCCAATCCGCTGCATTGGCCATCAGGTGACGAGTCCGGATTCATAGGCGAAGCACCGACTAGAGCCACAAAGGCTGCAAAACACACCCCGAATATGTTTAGACAAGCGTTGCTCCGATCGAGGCTGGACTTCGGTGGCGAATGAGCAATTATGAGCAGGCCGTCGCCAGACTTGTCTATTTCTCGCGTTCAGGCTCGGCGCCGCCCACCCAGATGTTTACACCTGGGCGACTGCCGGTTTCAACGCCATCATCCACTCGACGATCGCAGCGACATGCGCATCGACAGAGTCAATCGCGGGCAGGGGTGCTGTCTCCGGTGGAACCAGCAACCCGATCTCCGTGCACGATAGTGCCACCGCATCTGCGCCGCGAGCCTTCATGTCCTTGATGATCTCGACATAGCGGGCACGGGAGGCATCCGTGAAAACACCCTGGGTGAGCTCGTCGAAGATGATCTGGTCGACTTCGAGGCACGTGGCCTCGTCAGGAACCAGTGTTGCAATGCCCTGTGCCTCGAGCCGCTCGGTGTAGAAGCCGTCGAGCATCGTCCACTTCGTGCCGAGCACCGCCAGAGTCGAATGGCCCTGACGCTTGGCGTCCGTCGCAATCGCATCGACGATATGGATCAGCGGAGCATCGACCGCGGTCTCAACCGCGGGAGCACACTTGTGCATAAGGTTCGTGGCGATCGCTACCGCCTCGGCGCCACCAGCGACGAGTCGCTGCGCCGTTGCGGTCAGGGAAGCATCCGCGCCTGCCCAGTCCTCAGCGACCTGCATATCGCGGATGTCGGCGAAGTCCGTGGAGTCGAGAAGGATCCGGGCAGAGTGATGCCCGCCGAGTTGCTCAGCCACGGCCGAGTTGATCTTCGTGTAGTACTCGATGCTCGAGTGCCAGCTCATTCCACCCAACAGGCCGATCCTGCGCATGGTCCATCTCCTCGTCCTCGTGTATCAGTGCCTTCCCTCCAGTCTCGTCCGGTCCAGGGGCTCCCGGTAGGCCCAGTTTCCTCTGCCATGACATAACCTGGACTTATGGCAAATGTGTTTGAGCAGGCGCTCGACGTCGGCGAACCGAAACGTCTGCTGATCTTCGGCGCAATCGCCCAGGCAGGCAGCATCGGAGCAGCCGCACGCGAACTCGGCTGGTCACAACCGGCGCTGTCCCAACACATGAACGCGCTCGAGAAAGACCTCGGCGTCAAACTCTTCGAACGCACCTCTCGCGGTATCGTCCTCACCACCGCCGGCCAACTGACACGCATCCGCGCCAACGAAATAGCCACCTCGGTGACGGGTTTGCGAGGGGACCTGGCCAGAGCATTCGGCCTCGGCGGACGCAATGTCCGACTGGCTGGATTCCCCAGTTTCGTCGTCGGCCCCTTGGCCGCAGCCCTGGGGAGTCTCGCATCATCTTCCGGTACGGGCAGCGAATCCGTCCAACACCACTCCTACGAGGTTGCCGAAACAGAACCGCCCGAAGCCATGACTCTGCTGGAGGAAGGCGAGATCGACGTAGCCTTCTTGTTCCATCACGAAGATGAGGAAGCTCCAAGCCTTCCTGCTCACGAGACGGTCGATCTCGGGGCCGACCATCTTGACCTGCTGGTCCCCGAACGATGGAACCGAGCTGGACAGATCACCCACCTCAGCGATGTCGCAGACCTGCCGTGGATCATGGGCTGCGTACGCTGCCGCTCCACCGCCGAACGTCTATGTCGGCGCGCTGGCTTCGAACCACGCACACGACACATCACGGACAACCCTGGTGCGATCCAGTCGCTCGTCTCCAACGGACTGGGCGTCGCCCTTCTGCCACGCAGTGCCCGTCGCCACTCCCAAGTGGCCGGCATCGACCCGATCGTCCTCGACGAGGCCGGGGCACGCAGAGTCACCGCGATGATCCCCGATGGGCTGCGCTCGACATCAGAGGTCGAGGATCTGTTGAATGCGCTTCGTGCGGTGGAAGTCGCAGGTGATATGTGATGCCGACGTTCACGAAAGTCCTCAACAAGTGCCTGACCACGATGACTGCAGTGGCGGTCATCATCATGATGCTCCACATCGTCATCCACGCGCTCACGCGTTCCCTCTTCGACGCCCCGATCTACGGCACCAACGAGATCGTCGAGTACTGGTATCTGCCGATCGTGGCACTCCTCGGCATCCCGGCCGCACAGCTGCAGAAGGAACACATCACCGTCACCATGGCCATCGACAGGGCACGGCCAGCCACCGCCTCGGTGTTCAGAGTCTTCGCCTGCATTCTCGGCGCCCTCGTCTCCCTCGCCTTCGCCTGGTTCGGTCTCATGAAGGCACTCGAGAACATGGCGATCGGCTCGACCGCTGACGTCTCCGACATCATCACCTGGCCGGTCTACTTCCTCGTCCCGATCGTCTTCGTCCTCCTAGCCGCGCTCTATGTCCTCGACGCCGTCCTCATCGCCCGGATTGGCGAATCCGAGCTCGACCGTGCCACGGGCAGACCGGCCGAGCACGACGCCGACAACAGAACATACTGACGAGCTGCTGACGGAACCGACTTGTGAACGCAAATACTGATCCCTCGACCGCTGGCCCAACGCCGGATGGCGGCCCGCCGACTAGCCCCCAGCTGCTGCCATCGGGTTCCCGCAGGAAACCGCCCGGCGTCCTCGCTCTGCCCATCGGCTTCGGCCTAGTCGCCATCTGCCTGATCGGCCTCTTCACCAGCCCCTCGGCGGCCGTCGGAGGCGCCTGGTGCATCGCGATGATGCTGGTGCTGCTGTTCCTCTCCGTGCCCGTCGCCATCGCCTTGTCCGTGCCTTCGATCATCGGCGTCTACGCGGTCAGCGGCATCCCCGCGACCATGAATATCCTCTCGACGGCACCCTTCAGCGCGGTCTCCGACTGGACGCTCAGCGTGCTGCCGATGTTCATCTTCATGGGCATGCTGCTCACCCAATCCGGACTCTCTGGCAAGATCTACCGGGTCGCCGACCACTGGTTCTCCTGGCTGCCCGGCGGCATCGGCATCGGCACGACCTTCGCCGGGGCCGGACTCTCGGCAGTGACCGGGTCAACCATCGGCATGACCTACGCGCTCGGCCGTGCCGGAATCCCCGAGATGCTCAAGGCCGGCTACGACAAACGCATGGCCGTCGGGACAATCATGGTCTCCGGGATGACCGGCAACCTCATCCCACCATCGATCCTCATGGTCATCTACGCCGGCATCGCCTCGGTGCCCGTGGGTCCGGCACTCATGGCCGGTGCAGTGCCCGGGATACTCCTGGCGCTGTGCTTCGCCGTCTTCATCTTCGCCATCGGTGTTATCGCCCCGAGGTTCGTTGGCCGCGGAGTCGACACCGACGATCGCACGACACGCACCTGGCGCCAGCGGCTGACCTCTCTCGGCGGAGTCTGGGGCTTCCTGGTCATCCTCGTCGTCCTGTTCGGCGGCATGTTCTCCGGCATCTTCACCCCCACCGAGGCGGGAGCCGCGGCCGCACTGTGTTCCGTTCTGCTGTGTCTGTGGGAAAAGCGGGGCGACCATCCCTGGCGAAAGATCGCGGACTCAGCGCTGGCCACGGTGTCGGCCACCTCGGCGATCTTCTTCATCATGATCGGGGCCACGATGCTCACCAGCCTGCTCGCGATCACGGGGCTGGCCCCCATCCTCACCGGCTTCATCACCGACCTGGGGCTGTCGCGGGTGGGCTTCCTGCTCGTGCTCATCGTCCTCTACGTCATCATGGGCATGTTCTTCGACACCATGTCCATGATGCTGCTGACCATCCCGATCCTGCTGCCCACGCTCGAGACCATGGGGGTCAGCCCACTCTGGTTCGGTGTCTTCGTCGTCCTCCTCGGCGAATTCGGCATGATCACCCCGCCGGTCGGCATCATCCCCTACATCATCCACAACATCGTCAAGGACAAGGCCGTCAACCTCGGGCACACCATCACGCTGCGCGACATCTTCATCTCCCTGCTGTGGTTCCTCCCCGTCGCCGTGGTCTTCCTCGTCCTCCTGGTCGCCGTACCCGGCATGACGGAGTGGCTGCCGGACCTGATCGAGACCACCAGCGGCGGCATGGCCAGTAGCTGACCTTCGCCGAGGTGGCCCTTCAGTTCCGTCATGCGCGCCGTCGCGGGATTGCGGGCGGTGTGAGGGGAGTCATAACAGGGTGAACTCATTCAGATCTATGATCGAAGGAAACTCTCAGTCGTTGTTCAAAGGGGTCCCATGAATCGCATTCGGTCGGCGGCAGTCCGCCCTCTCACCGCCATCGCGACGGTCGCGTCGCTGGCGCTCCTGGCCGGATGCGCCGGATCTGTCGGCGGGAGCGATTCAGACTCGGACGCCTCAGCAGGGGAGGGCTTCGCCGTTGATGCATCACAGGATGAAATCGATGAGGCTCTGTCCGATCTCGACCCGGTGACCCTGAAGTTCCAGCCTTCGGCGATGTCGGAGAAGTCGATCCTTGCGCCCAACGGGCTCGATGTGAAGAAGGCGATCGAGGAGCGCTCGGGCGGGAAGATCACCGTCGACATCGTCTGGGGTCAGGCGATCGCCAGCTACGCCGACGTCGATGATGCGTTGGCTGACGGGCGAGTCGATCTCGCCTTCACTCTGCCGTCCTATACCCCGGCCGAATACCCTGCCTTCGACGCTCTCGGCACAGCCATGTCGACTCTGCCGTCCTCGCCGGTCGCCAGTGATCTGGCCGCGAATGCCGCCGGAGTCCAAGCCGCCTGGGAGACACCCGAAGTGCTCGCCGAGTTCGAGGACAAGAACCTCGTTCCCCTCATCCCGATGCTCGCCGCTGGTGGGTATTCCACAATGTGCTCGAAGCCGATGACGTCCCTTGATGATTGGAAGGGCAAGCAGCTGCGTGTCGGTTCGGCCGCCGCCGGTAAGCAGGTCACCGATCTTGGGGCCACTCCGGTGTCGCTGTCGTTCCCGGAGACCTATGAGGCGCTGCAGCGCGGCACCGTGGACTGCGATCTCGGGCAGCTCGCCCCGAACGTTGAGGCCGGCACGTTCGAGGTCGCCCCGAATATCGGAGTCGCCGCCGACGCCGGAATCGCACGCTCTGCCGGTGCCATCACAGCCGGGAAGAAGTACTCAGAGCTGCCGGTGGCCTACCAGCAGATCGTCTTCGACTCGATGTCGACGACGTTCTCCACCATGATGGAGGTCGTCATCGGTGCCAAGGCGATGGCCGTCGAACAGGCGAAGGCCAACGACGGATCGGTTGAGCCCTTCGACGATGACGTGCAGAAGCAGATGGCGAACTACGCCAAGACGCTGTCTGATAAGACGGCGAAGAAGGCAGGCGTTCCCGACGCGCCGTCGACGTTGAAGACCGCGGGGGCCGACTGGCAGAAGAGCGTGACCGAGCTCGGTTACGAGGACAAGGGCGACTTCGCTGATCTCGATCAGTGGTACCCCAAGGACGCGAACTACGACGAGCTCGGAACACAGCTCTTCGAGAAGGCCATGGCTGAGCACCGGCCGGAGTGAGGTAGGGCGGGGGACTGACGCTTAAACGAGTGTCATTTTCCCTCGTGCTTCAAACAGAAGCTCAGTTCTCAGGCCGTGTCTTAGCTGTTTTCACTGACTCACCAACAGACAAAGCCTCCGTCCACCACGAGATCGTGGCCGTTCATATAGGCTGACGCGTCACTGACTGCGAACGTGGCCGGACCGGTGAGATCGTCGACGGTACCCATTCGCCCTAGAGGGATTCCTGAAATCCATTCGGCTCGCTTTTCGGCGACTTCATCACGTTCAGTCAGCGGAGTGAGAATGTAACCGGGAGATAGCGAATTTACGCGTAGACCCTGGGGTGCCCATTCCACTGCCAACGATCGTGTCAGATGGGCGACGCCAGCTTTGGAGGCGTTGTAGTTGGGTTGCAGGAGACCCTTGTTTGCAATGATTCCCGACATTGATGCCATGTTGAGAATAGTTCCGCGCCCACGTTTCAACATCACTCTGGCCTCAGCCTGAGAGCTGAAGAAGACACCAGAGAGATTGACGTCTATGACATTTCGCCACCAATCAGCCGGCATGTCGATCGCGGGCACTTCACCGCGGGCGATGCCGGCATTATTGAACGCGATATCCAATTCCCCGAGTTCGGAGTCGACGCGTTTAACTGCGTCGTTGATGGCGTCCTCTTCGGTGACATCGACAGACAGAGCCAGGCTCCGCATTCCGATCGATTCGACTTCGCTGGCCGTACGCGCAGCGGTTTCCAAGTTCGTGTCTAAGATGGCTACATTTGCTCCGGCTCGTGCCCAGGCAAGTGCAACAGCACGGCCAATCCCTTGACCAGCTCCGGTTATGAGGCCAGTTTTCCCCTCAAGAGTGAATGGATTACTCATTGTGATGCCTTCCCAATTTGTCATATTGCGGATTGAAGAGATGTGGGTACGGAGGAAGCGGAGTGCCGACAGGTATTGACCTGCGATCGTCTTAAAGCGGTCTTCGGGCGTTTGCCATGCGGAACTCGTTGACTCGATTTCGATCAAGCACGACCGCATCTGACCCGAGGCCGGTCGCCATCAGACTGCCGCAGGCGAGTGCAAAATTGGCAGCATCTCGCGTCTCTGCTCCTTCTATGAGCGATGCGATGAATCCAGCTGAGAATGCGTCTCCGCAACCCGTTGTGTCGATGACGTCAACGTCAAATGCAGGTATCCGGATATCGCGATTGTTTGTATCGCTGATACTCACGCCGTCAGGACCCATCGTGATGAGGACGTTCTTGACGCCGGCGTTGAGATAGTAGTCGATGGCCTGTCGTCGATCATTTCCTGAGCTTGCGATGTAATACGCATCGTCATCACTTGGGAAGAGATAGTCGACGTAGGGCAGGCACGGTTCGATGGCACTACGATCTGAAGCAAGAGAGGATCGACTGGGAATGAAATCCATTGTCACGACGATCCCCAATTTCTTGGCTGTTCGAAGGAAGTTCGCGCTGGGCTCGCCGTCTATTCCTGGCAATAGGCCCGTGCCTCCGAGATGAAGGACTGAGATGCCTTCGAGTAAGTCTGCGTGCAGATCCTGCTCGCCTAGCTTTCCATTGGTGCTGACAACATGCAGTGCAGGACGACTGCCGTCTCTCCGAATGGGAAGGATAGTTGCCGATGTCGGTGATGACGGATCTATTCGAAGGTTCATCGTCGATACTCCAGCCTCGCCCATCTGCGAGGTGATGAAACTTCCGAGCGCGTCGCTGCCGACCACCCCAACCGTAGACACGTCAGCACCGAGGTGAGCAAGATTGACGGCTGTCGCCGCAGCAGTACCCGCCACTGTCAACCGAATTTCATCGAGCAGTTGGATGCCTTGTCCATCCGGGATGGATTCGACATGTCGGCCGAGAACGTCGGCCAAATGCATGCCAACGGTGAGTACGCGTGTCATGAGAGTCTTCCCTTCCGTCTTGGCTAGATGCGGTGATCAATCATGCGTGGTGGAGCTTCTCCCACTGATCGCGGGGAAATTCGCTTTTGGTGTCGCCGAGTAGAAGCGCACGATAGGTGGCCTCTGCGGCCTGCTCCATATTCACCGCCCTGCGATAAGCCATTTCGATGCTCGGCCCGATGGCAGAAGAGCCGTGATTGCCCATGACGATGCAGTTATGCTCACTGGCCTGTGCGGCAGCAGTATCTGCTAATTCGTCGGAACCGTTGGGATAGAAGTCTGTTCGCCCGATCGATTTCACATAGAAGGCGTGGTCAAGTGTGAACAGGCGAATGTTGTGGCCGAGCGCGTCGAGCAGCACTGCAAATTGCGGATGGAGATGAATGATGCAATTGACATCTGGTCTCGCTCGATACGTGCGGTGGTGAAGTTTCCACTCCGATGATGGCCGGGTGCTTGAAGAATCCACAGTCGTACTGTCCTTCAGATCGACAACCGCAAACGAATCGACCGTAAGGCGGTCAAGGAAGGTGCCGGCTCCGGTCACGGCAAATTCGTCTGAGCCTGGCACCCGTACAGACAGATTTCCTCCGCTGGCGAGGGCGAGCCCCTTCTGTACAGCGTCCTGACCAACTTGGCAGAGTTCGGCGACGAGCTCATGCAATTGATCGTTCATATGTTCACATTCCTTTTCCTATAAGTGAGATTGTCGAACTCAATCTGAGAAGACTTCGGGATTCTTCACAGTCGTGGGTTTCAAACCCTTCAGCCATTCCAGAAGTCCTTCGGTGGCGATCCGCGAGTGCTCTTTGATGACGTCATCGGAGGCCCCAGCGATGTGCGGAGTCATCGTGACGAGGTCTGATTCGAACAGCCGATGATCGGACTGCACTGGCTCCTGCCAGAAGACGTCGAGGCCAACCCCTGCCAGCTCACGATTGTCCACTGCGTTCACAAGCGCGCCTTCATCGATCAGTGCGGCACGGGCGGCATTGATGAGATAAGCGTGGGGCCGGATAAGCGACAGCTCGCGAACTCCGAGGAGGCCGACAGTGTCCTTCATGAGAGGGACATGGAGAGAGATGACATCGGAACTGGAGAGAACCTCGTCGAGCGGAGCGATTCGAGCTTCATCGCCAAACGCGTCATCAGGAAGGAACGGATCGTAGACGATGACGTCCATTCCAAAGCCTCGAGCACGTCTGAGCACACCTCGGCCGACTGCGCCTCCTCCCAGAATTCCGAGAGTTCTTCCAGCGAGTTGAATTCCTCGAAACAGCGAGTAGGGCGCGAATACATCGTCGGAGCTCCAGTTGCCCCTACGCAGCCAGCGCTCGGCTTGGCTAGTGTGGCGCACCGTCATCAGCAGGAGTGTGAACGCGAGGTCGGCTGTCACTTCTGCATTTCTGGCTGGGGTGGTGAGTACAGGAATATTCCTGGCAGTGCAAGCTGCAATGTCGACATTGACCGGGTTCGCTCGGCAAGACACTACGGCGCGCAACGCGGGCATCGTGGTCAACGTCTCTTCATCGACTTCGTCGAGCTCGGTGATGACCACTTCCGCAGTGGACAGAAGTTCGTCTATCCCGCGGGTGCTCAGGGACTCACCAGCGATTGACGGCTCGACTTCGTGAACAGTGAAATCTTTGCGGAGCTCGTCGACTCGGACGGGATCGAATGCTGCCGTGATGACGAGGTGGGGTTTCATGCTCATAGGGTCCTTCCAAACGGATTTTGAATGAGATCGAGTAGATTGTCGGGTCAAAGCGGCAGATGTTTGGACGCTTCATTGTGAGTCAGCTCTGAGTTGCCGTAGTCCGCGCCATTGTGGTCGCAATGCCTCTCGAACTTGCCGGAATATCGTCGCTTGCGTTGTATGGAGGGCATACCTTTCTTCGTTCGGATCGAACCGGCGTACAGGCGTGGCGAGTCGTTCCATCGCCGCGTCGACGCTGCCGACGTTGCCTAGTGCAACTAGTGCCAGAGCAGCACATCCACGCGCACCGAGTTCGATATCATCGGACCGTTCGATCACCCGACCGGAAACATCGGCGAGGATCTGGCAAATGGTGTCTGACTGTGCGCCGCCCCCACTCAGACGAATGACGGCCGAGGATTCGAGACCGAGTTCGTCCATGCATTCGCGCAGCGACTGCGCCAGACCTTCGTACACGGCGCGGATCATCTCGGCGACTGTTGTGCTTACAGAGAGGTTCACCCAGCTTGCGGAGGCAGCTGTATCGACGAAAGGTGCCCGCTCTCCACTGGTACTCGTATACGGCAGATAGATCACACCTCCGGCGCCAGGCTGAGCCGTGTTCGCAAGATCCTCCACTTCAGCCCAGGACAGATCGGACAGACTCAATGAAGATCGTGCCCAGTCGAGATTAGGAGTTCCATTCATCGGCGCAAAACACTCGAGTACCTTGCCGTGACCGTCAAATGAAAGAGTAATGACCGGTTGGTTGTGTGCGGCTGTCCTCTGGTTGTGAAGGGCACCGACGAAACTGGTCGTGCCGATGATGGCATACCCTTGTCCCGGCTTCGCCGCGCCGAGCCCGACGCCGCCTAATGGTGTGTCCACCATTCCGACTACGACAGGAAGGCCCTCTGGAATTCCTGTGACCGACGATGCTTCACCGGTGACTGTGCCGGCGATATCGGTTGACGGAACTACCGGAGGAAGGAGCCGCCTGAATCGTTCATGACCAAGCTCATTGATCAGTTCCCTGGAGTAGACGCCCGAGCTGACATCGAGATACGTTCGGCTAGCCTCTGTCGGATCAGTGGCGATCTCGCCAGTCAGCTGATATCGGATCCAGTCCTTGCAATTGAGATGAAATGCGGACGACTGAATTCTCTCCGGGTCTGCCTCTTCTATCTCTTCCAGCAGAACTGGCAACGCTCCTGGAAATAGAGCAGATCCGGTGACCCTCCGCACAGCATCGGCACGCCCATCCATTTGCCATTGGTCTACTCTGTCACCGGCGCGCCCGTCCAACCAGAGCAGTGCCGGGCCAGTCGGACAACCCTCTTCATCGACGAGCCACGCCCCATCGCCCTGGCCCGTAATGGAAACAGCAATGATTTCGGCAGAATCAGATCGGCTGAGGGCGGAGTTCGTTGTACGACAGACAGCCGCCCAAACGTCGATCATGTCCTGCTCTGCGGTCGTGTGTGTTGGGCGTTGAACTGACAATTCTGTCCGTGCAGACCCGAGCACTTGCCCAGTGGTCGATATGACCACGGACTTCACCGCTGTGGTGCCAGCATCGATTCCCAATACAGCCGGTGTCTTCAATTCGCTCAATTCTCCTTGGTCGCAGATACACTGCTGACTTCAGCCTGCTTGTCCGTTCGTGACCTTCGACGAGCTTCGATCTTCTCTGGTTCGATACCAGGTGCACGCAGCAAATAGGTGAGGAACAGTCCGACGATATAGATTCCTGCCAGTACCCAGATGACAGGTGCAACTCCCATGATGGGGACTAGCCCTGCAATCACTGGCCCTACGAAGTTTGAAGCTCCAGCACCGAGATTGAGGACGGCGACTGCCGCAGCTTTGTGCTCTTTGGCGAGGAGAGGAACAACAGCAGAGAGTGGAACATACATTCCCAAAGCCAGTCCGTAGATAATGCCGATGATCATGACAATCCAGTAGTTCGCGCCGACGCTTTGCGGAACATAATAGAAGCCGAGAATGGTGATGGCTGTGGCCAAGCCTCCGCCCCACGCAATGACATTGAGTCGCCCGAAGATGTCTGACGCATAACCGGAGATAAGGTTGGCAAGGACATTTGCAAAGAGCATCGTTCCCCAGATCGATGACCATTCGGACTGGCTGAACCCGATAGTCTGCACCATATAAACGTTGAGGAACACGGCGAACGAATAGTACGACATGGTGTTGATCAGTCGTAATACGCCTCCGACAGCGACTTTTGGCCTTTCGGCCATGATCGTCACTGACTTAACCAAGCCGTCTACGGTCTCTTTCTTTGTAGGTCGACGGGAACCTTTCTGAGCCTTGACGAGGACCGCCACCATGACGGTAGCGACAATCACGAAGACGATTGCAGACCACAGTGTGCCGAGTGCGCCGAACGGTTCGACGACAGCCGACACGAAATAGCCGCTGATGACTCCGAGGCCCATGGCATTGAAGAACCAGTACCAGCCCACTGCCTTGCCCATGACTTCATTCGGAGTCTCCATGGTGACCCAGACCAGAAACCCGTAGGCGAAGAAGGGATACCCGATGGCTCGGACCGCATAGGCGAAGAGCATGATCGTGTAGTTCCCGGGGATGACTCCTCCAACGAGGAAGACGACCTCAAGGGCGATCCAGATGACACCGCCGATGATCATCACTCGACGCGGCCCCCACGACTCGGCCAGTGCCCCGGCCAACCAGGCTGCAACAGCGACTATAAGTCCGTAGACGGAGAAAAGGGTGGCGATGCTGCCGGCACCGAATCCTCGATCAGTGAGATAGTTCGAGAGGAAGCTGAGTTCGATTCCGTCGCCGACCATGAAGAGCATCAGCGCGACGAAACCCCAGGCAAGTTTGGCCGATATCCCTTGTTTGGTGAGGAAATTGGAGAATCTGCCGGTCTGTGCTGAATTCGTGGGTTCGGACATTGTCTCTCCTTTGAGTGTGAACATTTGTTCACGTCAATGAACATTCGTAAGGGTAGAATAGGCATTGTCGGCATAAAGTCAAGACCGTAACCGAACTATCATGAAGGAGTCGGTGGAGATGAGCGATAGGCGCACAGTCGGGCGAGTAGCTCGACTGCATTTCGAAAATGGTCTCACTCATCAGGAGATCGCCAAGCTCTACGACCTTTCCCGAGTCAAGGTCACACGAATGCTGGCAGAAGCTCGTCAGACCGGCATTGTTGAGATCACCGTCCATTCTGATGAACGCCCCTTCTATGAAGTCGAAAGGGCCTTGGCCGATCGGTTCGGGTTGAAGCGTGTATGGGTGTCTCCTCCGATTGAACCAGGCGATTCGGGCGGGCAGTCAGCAGACAATCGGGTGCTGGGGGTCACTGGTGCAGAGGCAATGCAGACGTTGCTCGATCAAGCGACACGCGTAGTTATCGGTCTCAGCGCTGCTGTGAGCGCGAGTTCGAAATGCCTGCCGAAGTTCTCGGCCGCCGAGTTGGAGATTTTTCCTTTGGCGGGAGGACGTGCCGGTCGAGCGAGTGGATCGAACCCGCAGGAGTTGGTAGCAACTGTGGCAGCCGCAACGGGTGGCCAGAGTTTTCAGCTTCCGGCGCCGTTGATTGCTGCGGACTCCCGAGTCTATGAGGCACTGATGGAACGAGCTGGCTGTGCCGCTGTGCTTGAAGAGGCCGCCCAAGCGGACCTCCTCATTGTTGGTGTGGGTGCGGCCAGCAAAGTTGCGCCGGTCTTCCGCCAACAGGTCAGTCCGTCCGACCTCGATGAAATCGCTCGTTCGACGGCAGTGGGCGACATTTCCGCACGGTTCTTTGATTCCGCAGGCAATGCTGTCCGCAATGATCTGGACAGGCGTGTGGTCGGTCTTTCGCTGGAGCAGATGCGGAAGATCTCGAATCGCTTGGCGATTTCCGGAGGTGAGGACAAAGCGGCTGCGGTGAGGGCCGTTGCAGAGTCGGGACTGATCAATCACCTGGCAACCGACCTGACATGTGCATACGCACTTCTCAGGGAGGATTAGCGAGCAGCAGGTTGCCGAGAATCATTTGAGAGCCCTTCTTCGCCGAGTGCCGAGATCACAGAACTCCATGAGTCTGCCAAAATCGAGTCGGATGGCCACAGGTTCAATTAGGCTGGACACGGCGCACACCAGCGCCGCTCTGCGCATCTGATCGAACGACAGAAGGGCTTGACGGGTGACGATCCTCTATTCCATCGGGCTGGGCGTCCTCAGCGCACTTATCGTCGGCTTCCTCGTCCGGCGAATGATGTTCACCGGCACGGGTGCAGCTCGCAACACCATCGTTTCCCTCGCCATGGGGCTCTCGATCTGGCCGATCACCCTCCAGGCGTATCGTCTTCTGGGCATCGCCGAGGACGGGCAATATCCGACCCTCGACATGAGCTTCCCGGCCATCATGGTCTTCCTCCTGCTGTTCGCTTGGTTCATCGTCATCCAGATGTTCGTGCTCCTGGCCATCGAACTGGTCCTCCCGACAGGATCGCTGACCTCGCTGCTGCGCTCGGCGCCGAAGATCCCCACCTGGTATCGCAGGCTCAATCGCCTGGCCCAGATCCAGAAGATCCTCATCCAGTTCGGACTCTCCCGCTACCTCAAGCCCCGGATTCCGACCTTGCGAGTGTCCCTGCGCGAGGTCGCGTCGACCACGCGTGACGCGCTCGCCGCTGCTGGCGTCACCTTCATCAAACTCGGCCAGTTCATCGCCACCCGCGGTGACATGATCCCGCACGAATTCGTCGAAGAGTTCTCTACCTTGCAGGCCGGTGTGCCGCCGGTGCCGTTCAGTGAGGTCAAGGGCCAGCTCGAAGCACAGTGGGGCAGGCCCGTCGCCGAGGTGTTCGCAGAGTTCGACGAGGTCCCCTTCGCTGCCGCTTCGGTCGCACAGGTCCACCGAGGCGTCACCTGGAACGGTCGTGTCGTCGCAGTGAAGGTGCAGAGGCCGAAGATCCGCAAACAGGTCAGAGCCGACTGCGATATCGTCCTCACCCTTGCCGATCGCCTCGAACGCTCCACCGATTGGGCGAGCAGAGTCGGCATCGGGAAGCTGGCCCGCAGCTTCGTCGATTCCCTGCAAGGTGAACTCGACTACCGCGGGGAGTTGTCCCATATCGAAGCGCTGCGCACAGCCGACGAGACGGGCCGATCCACCTCCGGGACGGACTCCATGGTGCGCATCCCACGGGTGTACAAGGAGTACTCCGGTGAGTACGTCATCGTCATGGACCTCATCGAGGGTGTTCCGCTCTCACATGCCACCGAGGTTATCGAGAATCTTTCGGAGCTGGCCAGAAACGAGATCGCCCAGGATCTCTTCCTCATGGTCGTCCGACAAGTGCTGGGCAAGGGCATCTTCCACGCCGACCTGCACCCGGGCAACATTGTCATCTCACCAGCAGGACGGGCTGGCCTCGTCGACTTTGGGGCGGTCGGGCGCATCGACAAACGTGACCGTCGTGCCATTGCCCTGCTGCTCATGGCCTTCGACTCGCAGAATTCCCAAGCGGCGACGGCTGCAATTCTCGACCTCCTCGGCACACCTAGTGACATCAATCTTCGGGAGCTGCAGCGTGAGATCGGTCAGATCCTGCTCAAGTACGGGGACGGTCTGCCGGGCTCGACCTCGGCTGCCCTGTTCGGGGAGCTCATCGACTTCGTCGTCGACTTCGGTTTCCCCATGCCGGCTTCGGTCGCCACTGCTTTCCGTGCGATCAGCACGCTCGAGGGGTCGATCACGAAGCTCAACCCCGAGCTCAACCTGCTCACTCTCGTGACGCAGAACGGACGCAGCCTTCTGCGTGAGGTCGGAGGGCTGGGAGTCGACCTGCAGGAGACGGCACTCTATGCGGCCGCCGTAGGTCCGCAGATCGCAGAACTTCCCGGTCAGCTCTCACGCATCGCTGGCCACCTGCAGGACGGGACCCTCGACGTCGGCACGAGCGGCCTGAATATTTCGATGATCAAGGGGCTGCTCAAGTCCACGGTTGAACAGTTCATCCAAGTGATTGTGTCCACGGCCCTCATCCTTGGGGGAGTGATCCTCATGGCGGCCGACTTCGGTCCGCCGCTGGCGCCCGAGCTCAAGCTGTTCACGTACTTCGGAGCCTGGGTGCTGCTGGTCGGCAGCGTCATAGCGGCGATGGTGCTGGCACCGGCGCTGCGACAGCGGATGGTGTGGGAAGGCCTGGGGTAATCCAAGGCGGCCTGACACCGTGTGGCTGGTTTGTTCCCATAGTTGCGGAGTGACGGCGGTGCACTGCAAGCGGAATGGCACTCGCTAGGATGATCGACATGACGGACACAGACCACACGACAGGAACGGCGCGCATCAGCGACACCGCACTCATCTTCGAAGGCGGTGGTATGCGAGCGTCTCTGACAAGCGGGATGGTCGTCACGTTGCTTGGCGCCGGTCTGGATTTCGACTGGGTCGCAGGTATCAGCGCCGGAGCGTCGAATGCGGTGAACTATCTGTCCGGTGACGCACGTCGGGCGCGCAGATCATTTGTCGACTTTGCTGCGGATGAGCAATTCGGCGGTCTGCGTTACTTTGCCCGCGGGCAGGGCATGTTCAACGCGGAGTACATCTACCAGAAGGCCGGCGGTCCCGAAGAGGCCCTGCCCTTTGATTGGGAGTCTTTCCAGTCGAGTTCTGCCGACATGCGAATCGTCGCGTTTGACGCAGTGACAGGTGAGGACGTCGTGTGGTCGCGGAAGGACACACCGCACATCGAAGATCTCATGGTTCGCGTCCGTGCCTCCTCGACGATGCCGGGTCTCATGCCGCCGGTCCACCTGGATGGACACGTCTACGTCGACGGGGCGATGGGCGAAGATGGCGGAATCGCGTTGAGCCGGGCCCAGCGCGAAGGTTTCGAGAAGTTCGTCATCGTCCTCACTCAGGAGCGCTCATACCGGAAGGTACCGCAGCGTTTTCCCGCCATCTACCGAAGCATCTTTCGTCGGTACCCGGCGGTGGGCGAGGCGCTGCTGACTCGGTGGAAGCGCTACAACGAAACGCGTGACCGCATCTTCGCTCTCGAAGAGGAGGGGAAGGCCCACGTCTTTGCACCGGAGCGTATGCCGGTCGACAACGGCACCCGCGACCTCTCGCGTCTCGCCGCAGCTCACCGCATGGGGCTCTCGCAGTCACGCCGCGAGCTGCCGGCGATGCGCGAGTTCCTCGGGGTGTGAGCAGCGAATTGCTACGCGAACGACAGCTTTTCGCAACACGATTCCGCGTGGAAACGGAGCCCACTTCTGCGTAGTTCCACGAGAACCGCCATTAAAGGTTTCTACATCGAGACGGGTAATCTCACCCCAGAGACAAACGACCAATCATTGCAGCTTGCAGAATTGACTCTGCTCCTGAAGTGTCGAGCAAGATGGGATTGTTGTCGCAGAGCCGCTTGGAGGCGACCCCCTTCTCTGCAGCCGACCCAATCGTGGCGGGATCGAAGCCGATCTGGCTCAGAGCGCTCGGAATTTCTATTCCCGACAGATACAGCTGTACGAGACGGGGTGCTGCGGCCGCTAGTTGTTCTTCTTGGTTTCCGCCTGCGCTCGTTCCGTTGCTGGCAGCGAGGATAAGCGCATGATCCGCTTGTGAGACACTTGCCGACAAGATGTCGTCCGCAATGACACTTCTTCCGATGATCCGAGCAATCTCTGCGTATTCCGGAATTCGAGCCTGACAGTTGAACTCCATCACGTATGGCATGAGCAGTCCGGTTCCGACCCCGTGTGGTGTGCGTGTCGCAGCTCCGACGGGGTACTGAAGAGCATGAGCGGCGGCGTTGCCCGCAGTGCCAAAAGCCAGTCCACCTAGGAGCGCGCCGTACATCACTTGTGTGCGCGCATGCAGCGAATCCGGTTCCCGAAAAGCTCCCAGGAGCCCGTCGCTGATGGACTGAATTCCTTCAAGGGCCAAAGAGTTTGTGAGCTTGCTTTGCCCTATAGCTACGCGGCTTGCCAAGAGATCGGGATGGCTGTCTCTCCTGATGGCGGTGTATGACTCTATGCAGTGGGTGAGTGCATCGGCACCGGAAGCCGCGGTTACCGAGGGTGGACAGGTGAGTGTCAGTTCGGGGTCGCAGAGTGCCACTGTAGGAATTAGATAGGGACTCGAAACTCCTGCCTTCACGCCTTGCTCTGTGTCTGTCAGCACAGCGACAGGGGTGACCTCTGAACCTGTTCCGGCTGTCGTTGGAATAGCCACGATCGGGAGAATAGGTCCTGGGACTGCGAACTCTCCGAAGTACTGTTTGACGTCCCCTGGGTGGGCGAGCAGACACGAGACAAGTTTCGCCAGGTCAATACTCGAACCTCCGCCAATTGCCACTACCGCATCTGTCGAATGCCTCTTGGCGGCCGACACAGCAGCGGCGATGTCTTCTATTGGCAGCTCGGGTGAGACGTCACTGAATACCTCCACTTCAATGCCGCTGTCGGCAACGTTGTTCATCAGTGTGCTCACTTCCGGGTGCGTGACCATCGAAGGATCAACGCAGAAGAAGACTCGGGTCCCGAGAGTATTGAGGATTTTTGGAAGACTATGGCGCTGACCTGTACCGAAGATGATCTCTCGTGGCGTTCGGAATCCCGCAAATAGTCGGTTACATTCGAGTTCAGACATTGGTTCCATTCCATTCTCGCTAGGGTCGCTTTTCGTTAGATCCTGTATCGATTTTTGCCTAAGCACCGTTACCGTTCTCAAACTCATACAGATCACTGGTTGATCTGTCGGTGCCCCTGTGCCCAGTAGAGAGTAGACAGTAAGTACCATGCGTGTGGTTATCTGTCACCGCATCACAATTACTCATCCAGCGTGTCCCCTGCCGCCGTCCAGATTCGATTCTTGTCTCGATTCATCGACTGTCACATCATTTTCCGTAACACCGACGGCACGAATATCACGGTCGCGGACCAACCATGTACAGGCGAGAGTTACGGCACAGGAGAAGACTACATAAGCCAATGCAGCATTGAGGCCAAATCCACCAACGAACCATGTAAGGATAAATGGGGTCATGCCGGAAGCGATGATTCCAGAAACCTGATAGACAATTGAAATCCCCGTGTACCGGGTCGCGGGTGGAAAAAGCTCGGCATAGAATGCCGCCATCGGACCATACATCAGTGGATAGACAACGCCAAGAGCAACGACTAGCACTGCGGTAAGCGCCAGCCATGAACCCGTTTGAATAGCCCAGAAGGCCGGATATACGATCGCGACAAGTGCCAATGCTCCGCTGCCGAAAACCACACGACGCGGAATTGCGTCCGAAACTCGACCCCACACAGGTATAAAGATCGCTAAAATGACTGCTGAGATCATTAGAGATAACAAAACCTCAAGTTGCGAAAATCCGACAGTGCCTGTCGCGAATGCAATAATGAATACTGCCAAAAGATTATATGCGACACCCTCGGCGTAGCGAGTCCCCATTCCTAGCAGCAAATGCCGACGCGACAGTCGGTCTTTGAGCAACTCGGCGAGAGGGATTTTGCGTTCTACGCTATCCACTTTTTTCTGCGCGGCACGGAAACTGGGAGTCTCTGCAATTTTCGAACGAAGATAGACTCCCACAACGACCAGCAGAATGCTGACGAAGAAGGCAATGCGCCACCCCCACGCGAGGAATGCTTCATCCGACATAAACACGTTCAGGAGTGTGAACGCGCCTGTGCCCAACAAGAGGCCAAAGGCGAGACCCATCTGAGGAAAACTGCCGAAGAATCCTCGTCTGGTCTTAGGCGCGTACTCAACGCTCAACAGCACTGCGCCTCCCCACTCGCCGCCGATCGCAATTCCTTGAGCGATCCGCAAGAGGATGAGCGTGATGGGCGCCCAAATTCCGATCTGCTCGTACGTGGGAATCGCGCCGATCAGGAACGTAGCGATGCCCATAATGTACATGGTCGTTACTAGAGTCCTCTTGCGCCCTATCCGGTCGCCCAGGTGGCCGAAGACCAGTCCCCCCAAAGGGCGGGCCAAGAAGCCCACAGCGAAAGTTCCGTAAGATAGCAGCAGCCCGATAGTGCTGTCACCGGTCGGGAAGTACAGACGGTCGAATACTAGACCTGCAGCCGTGCCGTAGAGGAAGAAGTCGTACCATTCGATGGTCGTGCCGATTGTCGACGACGACACCGCTGTCCGAACGTCTTTCTTGGACACGCGGTGAGTGTCGTCGGTCATTTCAGTCTGGCGGAGGCCGCCAGCGTCAGTTGCTGGTTCCTGTTGCATATCACGTTCTCCAATTCGAGATGGAGCAGTGCGGGGAGTCGACGCCGTTCATCGTTCTGAGTTGCATCTTTGCACTGCGGATCGTTACGACTCTGGCCGACTGCTTCGGCTTGGTCTAGGAACGCCTCCGGCACTCATCCCACCACCGAGACGGGACAGCGAGAGTAGAAACGGGAAAGCCTCGACATCAATGCACTGATGAGGCTGGGTCAGAAGAATCGGTCACGATGTGCGGTTGCCGAGGCCGGCGGAGGTGGTGGCAGCTCAATCGGGGACAACTTGTGATCCGGGGGACAGGATGTCGAGTGTCCCGGGAGGTGTTCGGTCACCGAAACTCTAGCGTCGTCGGTGCCCGAACATCTCCACAGGCCAGACTCCTGAAGGGTCAGACCCTCACACGAAGTCCTTGTACTTGTCGAGCGTGCGAACCGGCTTGCGCAGAGCGTCGCGGCGGAAGGGATCTCCCAGTTCCTTGGTGCACATGACTTCGATGACGGTGGTCTTGCCCTCGTTCATCTGTGCCTCCACAGCCTTCTGCAGGGCAGGCCCGACCTTGTCGAGCTGGTCGACGACGACTCCCTCGGCGCCCATCGATTCGGCCATCGCAGCGAAGCTCTCACCGTTGTCCAGTTCACCTGCGATGAAGCGACGGCCGTAGAACTCCACCTGGTTCTTCTTCTCCGCTCCCCACTGCCGGTTGCGGAAGACGACGGCGGTGACCGGGATGTCATGCCGGACTGCGGTGAGGATCTCCACCATGCTCATGGCCCAAGCACCGTCGCCGGCGTAGGCGATGGCGGGACGCTCCGGAGCGGCGCGCTTGGCTCCGATCATCGTCGGCAGAGCATAGCCGCAGTTGCCGAAGCTCATCGGCGCGAAGAAGCTGCGGGGGCGCTCGAACCTCAGATAGCTGTGTGCGACCGAGTTGATGTTGCCGATATCGGTCGAGACCATGACATCGGCGGGCATCGCCTTCTCGAGTTCGCGGAGCACCTGTCGCGGATGGAGCCAGTTGCCCTCTTCCTTCTCTGCCTCGTCGATGGTGTCGAGGGAGAATTCGTCGCGCTCATGGGTCCACGAATCGAGTTCGGCCTCCCAGGCCTCCTTCTCGGCACGGATGAGCTCTGCTCGCTGCTCCTTCGTGGCATCGCTGGCGACGTCGCGATCGTTGAGCCGGGCGAGGAGCTCCTCGGCGACGGCCTTGGCATCGCCGCAGATGCCGACATCGATCTTCTTGACCAAACCGAGCATCTTCTGATCGGCGTCGACCTGGATGATCTTGGCATTCGTGGGCCAGTAGTCGAATTCGTACTGGGGCAGTGTGCCGAACGGTCCGAGCCGGGTGCCGAGCGCGAGGACCACATCAGCCTGATTGATCAAGGTCATCCCGGCCTTCGACCCCTGATAGCCCAGAGGACCTGCCCACAGCGGATGGCTGGCCGGGAACGAGTCGTTGTGCTGATAGCTGTTGACCACTGGGGAACCGAGGCGCTGCGCCAAGGCGATGCACTCATCGACCCCATCGGCCATGACAACGCCGCCGCCGGAGACGATGACCGGATTCTTCGCCGAGGCGAGCAGCGCCGCAGCTTCCTCGAGGCTTTCGGCCCCGCCTGCGCCGCGATCGATCTTCTGCGGCTGGGGAATTTCAGCCGAGCATTCGCCGTAGAAGTAGTCGCGGGGGATGTTCAGCTGGGCCGGCCCCATCTCCGACTTCGCCCGATCGAAGCAGCGGGCCGTGAATTCCGACATGCGGGACGCATTGCTGACATGTCCTTGGTACTTCGTGAACTCCTGGAACATCGGCAGCTGATTGGCCTCTTGGAATCCGCCAAGACCGATCGAATTCGTTCCCGCCTCCGGGGTGACGATGACCACCGGGGAGTGCGCCCAGTAGGCGGCCGCGATGGCCGTCACGCAGTTCGAGATTCCAGGCCCGTTCTGCCCGGTGACGACGCCATGCCGGCCCGAGGCACGGGCGTAGCCGTCCGCCATGTGTGCCGCGCCCTGTTCGTGGACCACGGGGATGAAATCGATGCCCGCGGGAGCGAAGATGTCCATCGCGTCCATGAACGCTGAGCCCATAATGCCGAAGACGTCGGTGACTCCATTAGCCACCATCGTTTCGACGAATGCTTCGGACGATGTGATCTTCTGTGGTTTCGCAGCTTCGCTGAGTGCTGCCTTGTCGGTTCGATCGGCCAGTTCCGTCATCGCAACGTCTCCTGTTCGTCGTCGGACCACTGCCTTGTGGTCTCGGATTTGTGTTCATATCACTTCGAAAAGCGGAACATGTTTGACGCTAGTGTTCGGAATCTGCCGTGTCAACAGAGTTCCGAAAAAGATTTCGTTTGGTACGATAATTCGGAACAATGAAATTCCGAAGGGTTGGGAGGGCGAGCATGGATGACACAGCAGAGCCGACAATCGACGAGGGGCTCTCGCTTGCGGGCGAGACTCCTGCGCTGCGGCTGGTGTCCCTGCTGGAGTTCATCTCCACCCGGGACCAGATCTTCACACTGCAGGCTCTGGTCGTGCAGACGGGTCTGCCCAAGCCCACACTGCATCGCATGCTCCAGCAGCTCGAGGGTGCAGGGCTGCTCACTCGACACAGCGATGGACGCCACTACGGCACTGGCGCCCGGCTCAGACGGATGGCAGAGGACGTTCTTCTCAATGATTCTCGGCAGGGCGCGAGGAGGATGATTCTGACTCAACTGGCCGAAGAGGTCGGCGAGAGCTGCAACCTCACTGCAGTCTCCGGCAATGACGTCATCTACCTCGATCGTGTGGAGACCTCCCACCCGCTGCGGGTGCATCTCGAGGCCGGCAGCCGGGTGCCCATCCATGCCTCGGCGAGTGGGAAGATGATCACCTCGCAATACGGAGACACCCCACGTCGCAGGCTTCTCACCAGTGCGCAGCTGAGGGCCTTCACCGCGAACACCGTCACGGACCCCGACGTGCTGGATGAGGAACTCGGCTCGGTCCGTCAGCTCGGCTATGCCCTCGACCGGCAGGAGTACCTTGAGGGACTCGTCTGCTTGGCGGTGCTCATCCCCACAGATATCGGACGCTCGAATCAGGCTCTGGCGATCCAGGCTCCCGTGATCCGCAAGTCGATCGACGACCTCGTCGAACTCCTGCCTGTGGTTCGTGCCGCAGCAAAACGCATGGCCGTTCTCAACGAGATCGATCGCGACGATGCGACCGCATCCTCGGCCTGAACCTCAGATACTCACGGACTGCGAAAGGACGGCGCATACTATGGCCGACGATTCAACGATTCGAGACATGTTCGGCATCGATGCAGACATGCCGGTGCCCGTTCTCGACGACGACAGTGACCTGGTTCCGGACATCGATGAGAACTACCGGTTCGATCCGCAGGTCACCCGAGCCGTCCTCGCCGGGTTCGCCCATGGCTCACGAGTGCTGGTCCAAGGCCTGCATGGGACGGGGAAGTCGACTCACATCGAGCAGATCGCGGCGCGTCTGAACTGGCCGCTCATGCGCGTCAACCTTGACGGACAGATATCGCGCGCCGACCTCGTGGGCAAGGATCAGGTCGTCATCGAAGACGGTCAGCCGCGCACGGCCTTCGAAGAGGGAGTCATCCCCTATGCACTGACCCGGCCCATGGCTCTCGTCTTCGACGAATACGATGCGGGCCGACCTGAGGTCATGTTCATCATCCAGCGCCTGCTCGAACGCGACGGGTTGTTCACCCTCACGGAGCAGAACCGAGTGATCCGCCCGCATCCGGACTTCCGCCTCTTCGCCACGGCCAACACCGTCGGCCTGGGCAACATCAACGGTCTCTACCACGGAGTCAACCGACTCAATCAGGCCCAACTCGACCGCTGGAATATCATCGCCTCACTCGACTACCTCGACCCTGACGAGGAGTTCCTCGTCGTCACCGGACAGGTGCCCGAAGCCGCGGAAGCTGTCGGCACCGATGGAGTGCGGATGATGATCGAGGTGGCGGCCCTGACACGGAGCGGATTCGCCGCGGGGGACGTCTCCGCACTGATGTCGCCGCGCACAGTCATCTCCTGGGCCCAGAACTCGGTGATCTTCGGCGACGTGGAACTCGCCTTCAGGTTCTCCTTCCTCAACCGCTGTGATCCCTCCGAGTACCCACTCGTCGCGGAATATTATCAGCGCTGCTTCGGCGATGAGCTGCGTGTCAGCGATGTCGCTGCGGCAAGCTGATGACCGAGTTCGGATCGCTGTCGTCCGAGGGCCGTTCCCACCGCGAAGAGGCCATGCTGGAGAAACGGATGGCCTCAGTATTCAGGGCGCTGAGTGGCGATCCCGGAGTCGATCTGTGGGCGCATCGCCCGGTCGACTTCCGAGGGACGCTGCCGATGAACGCCCCTCATCTCTACCCGAATCCGCGCACGTCCGGTCTCGGTTCGCTGCGAGGAGCCACGGATGCGATGGCCATGCGTCGTAGGTTCAGCGACCTGGAGGTGCACCGGGCACTGCTGCCCGATGCCAGAGAGGAACGTCTCTTAGTCGAAATCCTCGAACAGTGTCGGTGCGAGTCCTTGGCGGTGCAGTCGGGAGTCCGGGCAAATCTGTCGCTGCGCCATGCCGACTGGCGAAGTGAGTACCTGCGCAGCCGACTCCATGAGACCCATCTGGGTATGCTGCTGTTCACGGTCATCCTCATCACTCGGGCCGCCCTGACTCGCGAGCCGATCACACCTGTCGAGTCCGACCTCATCGAAGAGGCCCGATTCGAGCTCTCGGCTGATCTTGGTCCATTTCTGCCATCGTTGAAAGCGACACGCCACGACCAGCATGCCTTCGCCGAGGTGGCCCGTGACCTGGCCCGCACGATCGCCGGTCGGATCATCGCCCTCGAAGATCGGGAGAGCACACTGACCGGAGCGCGCGAACGTCGAGCGAAGGTGAACCTGCCCCTCGTCTTCGACGTCAGTGAGGAGCTGTTCGCCCCTGCCCCGGATTCGACCGGCGGTCGCCTTCATGTCGCTCACGGGTATCGCATCTGGGATACGAGCTTCGACAGGACATCCCACATCACCGATCTGGTCAGGGCCGAGAGTCTGCGCAGCGGTCGTCGCACGATCGCGGAGGAGGCTGCCCGGCTCGCGGTGCCGCTGGCTCCCGTCGTCACCCGCCTGCACAGTGTCATCGACGATGCCACAGATGTCCACGAGGCAGTCGATGCCGACGAAGGCATCCTGGATTCCTCACGGCTGACCCGGCTGCTGACCTCTCCCGGAGACCCCCGTGTGTTCCGCGGACGCTCTCATCGGCCCGAGACAGACTGCGCCGTGACCTTCCTGCTCGACCTCTCGGGGTCGATGAAACCGCATGCGGCGCGGCTCGGTGCGCTCCTCGATGTCATCGTCACCGCCCTTGACCGGCTGGACGTAAGCACGGAGATCCTCGGATTCACCACGAATGCGTGGAGCGGCGGCCGCCTGCGACGCGACTGGAAGAAGGCGGGATCTCCCGCCGATCCCGGCCGTCTCAACGAGGTTCATCACATCGTGCTCAAGGCAGCACATTCCTCATGGCGCCGCTCACGGACCGACCTGGGTGGGATCCTCAAAACCTCGCTATTCCGCGAAGGAATCGATGCCGAGGGCCTGCGGTGGGCCGTCGACCGGCTGCGCAGCCAGCAGGCGGCGAAGTCCGCTGTGGTCGTCATCAGCGACGGGTTGCCTGCGGATTCGGCCACCGGAGAGGCCAACGACGAGCACTTCCTAGCCCGGGACCTCGAGGCGACAGTGCCCCGTCTTCGTCGAGCCGGTGATATCGGAGTCATCGGACTCGGCGTCGGCACGGATCCGAGTCTTTTCTATCCCGTGGGCGTCGAAGTTGACGCCGAGGATGTGGGGAATGCCGCATCAGTACGTGCAATCGTTGACGCCCTCCGCGCAGTTCTCAGACGCTGAGCGCACACACGACCGGCCCGCTGCCGTCAGCAGTGGGCCGATCTCTTCGCGTGGGGAAGGCTCTGAACTCAGGCGTCTTCGTTCTTCGCTGTCAGCGCCCCATGGCGACGCATTTCGGCGCGCTCGCTGAAGCGGGTGACAGTTGGGCGGTCGTCACCGAGGACGAGGCGATCGACTTGGTGATCGGTGAGCTTCCTGTTGTGGCGGATGCGTGAGAGGAAGAAGACGATGCCGATGGCGATCCACACAGCCAGGGCGATGAGCGATTCTTTGCCCAGCGCACCGGGAGAGCCCGGGATGAGCAGAAGGAGCATGAAGATGATCGCAATCACCGCGCCCACACCGGACATGACCTTCTTTGTCGTCGAGTACATGCCGGGGAGAGCCTCGGGGTCCTGCGCTTCGCGGGTGGGCCGGAAGATCCTGAAGGCGCACAGGCAGGTGTAGAGGTAGGCGATGGTGACACCGATCGAGGACATGTCGACGACCCAGGTCAGTGCCGCACGTCCGAACCACGGGCTGATGAGGCAGACGATCATCACAGCGATGATGCCGACATGCGGGGTCTTGTGCTTCGGGTGCAGTCGGGCAAACACGGGTGGAATCATCTGGGCTCTGCCCATGGCCAGCAGGATTCGACTAGCTGAGACGTAGAAGCCGTTGAGACCCGTGCTCACGCCCATGGTGATCGCAATTGCGAGGAGGAGGAGTCCTGAGCCGCCGATGACGCCGGTGACGGCATCGGCCGTGCCCCATGCAGAGCCCGCGTTCGCCAATTCCTGCCACGGTTCGGCCATTGAGACCGAGACCAGCATCGCCATGTAGAGGGCTGCGGCGGTGACGATCGCGAGCACGATGAGGCGGAGCGCCTTGGCGGGGGAGAAATCGAACTCCTCGGCGGCCTGTGGGACATTGTCGAAGCCGATGAAAGCCCAGGGGGCGATGGCGACGATCGCAATGATGGCAGCGACCGGACTGACTCCGTCTGGCAGGGCAGGCGACATATTGCCGAAGTGCGTCGTCGGGCTGGCGATGACTGAGATGATGATTGCCGTGACCGCGATGATCATGATTACGCAGGCCCAGAATTGGATCCGTCCGGACAGGGCGGTGCCGCGGATGTTGAGGACTGCGAAGACGACGAGCGCTGTGATGGAGATGAGGATCTCCGGCAGGTAGACGTCCCAGCCTGCCACGGTGTAGAGATAGCCCTGTTCGATGACCGAGGGCATGATCTTGCGGAACAGCAGGGCCAGCGCAGAGGCGTTGAGCGCGACGATGCAGACGTAGCCGAGTGTGAGGAACCACCCGGCGAAGAACGCATGGACCCGTCCATAGCCGATGAGGGCATAGGCCAGTTCGCCTCCGGAGACAGGGAAGGTGCGGATGAGGAATCCGTAGCTGACGGCGATGATGAGCATCAGCCCGGCGCCGATGGAAAACCCGAGCAGGGTTCCCAATGGTCCGCCCATCGCCAGCCAATCGGTTGGGAGGATGAAGGCACCCCAGCCGACTGCGGAGCCGAGCGCGATGGCGAAGACCCAACGCGGTTTGAGCGTCTTCGCCATTCGCTCGGGTTGCTCGCCGTCACCGGGACCAGACGGTGTGGTCGTGATGTTCGGACTGGGGTTCTCTATTGATTTCGACATGGCACCTAACTTTCGTCACTACTCTGTGAACGTGGGTTCCGTGGTGGGTTCTCAGCCCGGCGGCTGAGTCGCTGCGGCCGGGGTGAGTGCCTGCAGGCACGTGATGAGGCCGACATTGACGATGTCGGACACGCTCGCCCCGCGGGAGAGGTCGTTGATCGGAGCCGCCAGTCCTTGGAGCAGCGGCCCGAAGGCGTGCGCCCCGGCGAGGCGCTCGGCGATCTTGTAACCGATGTTGCCGGCGGCCAGATTCGGGAAGACAAGCACATTTGCATGTCCTGCAACCGCGGAGTCCGGAGCCTTCGCCTTCGCCACCGATTCGACGATCGCCGCATCGAACTGCAGTTCGCCATCGACATCGAGTTCGGGACATGTGCTGCGGATCCGCTGTATGGCCAGACGGACTCTGTCGATGTCGGTGTGTTGGGCAGAACCTGCCGTGGAGAAGGAGAGCATAGCCACAGAGGGTGAGGCTCCGGTGATCGCGGCGAAGGTCCGGGCGGTAGCAATGGCGATCGCGGCGAGCTGTTCGTCATCGGGCACAGGAATGACGGCACAGTCACCGAACCCCAGATACCGTCCATCGGTCAGCTTCATGAGGAATGACGAACTGAGCACCGTCGAATCCGCAGCCAGCCCGACAATCGCCAGTCCGGCTCGGATGACATCAGCCGTCGGACGATCCGCGCCGGCGACAGCCGCGTCGGCAGCACCCTCTGCGACCGCGGCGGCCGCGAGGAAGATAGGATCGGTCAGCCACTTTTCGGTCAGATGACGGTGCTTGCTCGCCGTACTGCGCCGGATCCGGGCTCCAGGGGCTCCGGCTGCAAGTTCTGCCGGATCGTCCACCCTCCACTCGTCGACTCCCGCGACGCCGAGCCTTTCTCCGCGACGCAGAACGTCGTTCCGGTCGCCGATGAGCACGGGCCGCAGCCCCGCCTCGGAGAGGACACCGGCAGCACGAATAATGCGGTCATCGTGGGACTCCGCGAGGACCACCGCCGGGCGGGTTCCGTTTCCGCATAGATCGAGCACCCGTTCGAGCAGCATCGGGTCGATCTCGACCTCGACCTCGTCCGGGTCGGGTTTGGGAAGTGCCGTGACGGGGTCCGTCTGACTGCGTGCTGCCGGTGCCTTCAACATGGTGCGATCCTCAGACTGCCGCCGACAGCGCCGAGACGCCGACGCGCTTGTCGACAGCTCCAATGACGTGATCGACCTTGTCGAGCAGGTCGTCGAGAACGGCCTGGTCGGCAACCAGCGGCGGTGAGAGGACGAGCATCGTCGCACCGCGATTGTCTGGGCGGGTGATGAGACCGACTTCCTTCATTGCCTTCGGGATCACCTCCGTGAGCACCGACTGGGAGGCCTCGGGACTCAGCTCGGTGCCGGTGTCGCGGTCGGCCATCATCTCGATGGCGTAGAAGAACCCGGCGCCGCGGTATTCCTTGATGCACCGGTAGGAGTCGGTGATCCGATCGAGCCCGTTCTGGAAATAGGGTTCGAGGCTGCGGACATTGCCCGGCACGTTCTCATCGGCGAGAGCCGTGAGGTTCGCCGTCGCGACTGCGGTCGCGACGGGATGGCCGCCCCAGGTGGCACCATGGGTGAACGCCCCGGCATCGGGGGAGTCGAGCAGCGCATCGGCAAGCGGTTTGCGGATTATGACCCCGCCGAGGGGCAGGTAGCCCGAGGTGGATCCCTTGGCGAAGGTGATGAGATCCGGGACGACATCGAACTTGATCGACCCGAACCATTCGCCGAGGCGTCCGAAGCCGGTGATCACTTCGTCTGCGACGAGGAGGATTCCGTGTTCGTCACAGATCGTCCGCAGCTCCTGCCAGTAGCCGACCGGCGGGACGAGGGCGCCGCGCGAGTTCTGAACAGGTTCGGCGAACAGCGCTGCGAAAGTGTCGCCGCCTTCGCGTTCGATGAGTTCCCTGATGGCCTGAATCGAGGGCAGATCGGCAGCGGTGCCGCCTGCCGGGACCTCTTCGCCAAGCGTGTTGGGTACGTGGAAGACTCCCGGCATAAGGTCGCCGAAGGGCTCCTTGTACGCCGGGATGCCGGTGACTGCGAGAGCACCGAGAGTGGTGCCGTGGTAGGCCATGTTGCGGGCGATGATCTTCGTGCGTTCGGGCTGTCCCTGGGAGCGGTGGTACTGGCGGGCGAACTTGACAGCCGATTCCACGGCTTCCGACCCGGAGTTCACGAAGAACACCGTGTCGAGGTCGCCGGGGGCATGGCTGGCGATGAGAGTTGCGGCATCCACGGCCGCCGGGTGGGCTGAGCCCCAGTTTGTCCAGTACGCCAGTTTGCTCATCTGCTCGTAGGCGGCCTGGGGGATGTCCTGGCGTCCGTGGCCGATGTTCACGCAGAACAGTCCGGCCAGCCCATCGAGGTACTGATCGCCTCGTTCGTCGGTGAGATAACTCCCGTTGCCCTCGACGATGATCGGAAGACTTTCGTCATTCCACACCTTCCCAGTGGTGAAGTGGGGGAAAAGATGCTGCTGGGCACGATTTGCATAGTCCGAGATCGTCACGCGAACCCTCCATTCTCACTTTCGGGTCGGGTACGTCGAGGCGTCCCGACTCCGGCACTCCGTCTTTGGTGTGCTTGTCATCACTCTCTCGGCAATCTGGCTCCCATTGAAGTCCCAGTCCGTTGCGAGTTCTTTGGTACCAGAAGGTTCGAGCATTCAGTCGTGGTCGAGGAGGGAAGCGATGGCCTCGCTGAGGAGAAGGACTCCGGGCTCGATGGAGTCGAGGTCGATGGCGGCGAAACCGAGGCGGAAGAAGTTGAGATTGTCCTCGGGTGAGAGGAAGAAGGGATCTCCGGGTTCGATGACGACGCCTCGGCGCAGACATTCTTCAGCCAGTTCGCGACAGTTGAGCTGCGGCGGTGCCTGGATCCACACGCTGACGCCTCCGGCGGGGAACGGCACGGCCCAAGGCAGATGCTCCTCGAGCGCGCTGGTCAGCGTTTCCCATTTCTTCCGCAGCTGGGTTCGTCGGCGTGAGATCGTGCGATGGAACTGTCCGGAATCGATGAGCAGCGCCATGGCTCGCTGAGTATGGCCCGGGACGTGGCGGATGGAATAGCGCCGATGGGTCCGCATACGTTCGATGAGCTCCGGCTCCGCAACGATGTAGCCCAGCCGGAGCCCGGGGGCGAGGAACTTACTGAAGGATCCTAGGTAGATGACGTGGTCGGAATGGGGGAGCGCCTTGAGCGCGGGGGTGGGTTTGCCCCTGTACCGGAACTCGGAGTCGTAATCGTCTTCGATGATGAGTGAGTTGGTCTCGCGCATGCGTGTCAGCAGCTGCAGTCTGCGTGATGGATCGAGCGTGACATTGGTGGGGCTGTGATGGCTGGGAGTGACGTAGACGATGTCGAGCGGTTTCCAGGGTGGAACCATTCCCTGAGCGTCGACTGATAGGGGGACCAGTTGGCCGCCGACGCGGGTGAAGGCGTGTTTGGCATCGACGTAGCCTGGGTCCTCGACGCCGACAGTGGTGTCGGGGCCGACGAGCAGTTGGGCCAGAAGGTCGAGTCCCTGTTGGGATCCCGCGGTGATGAGCACATTCTCGGGGCTGACATGGATGCCGCGGCTCGGCAGCACGCGATGGCACAGCAGTCCTGTAAGCAGCGGGTCGTCCTCATCGATGGCATCGCGGACTGAGAACGGCAGGTGCTCGGGATCCATAGCAGTGCGCAGGGCTCGGGCCCAGGCAAGCCTGGGGAATTCATCCGGATCGACCTGGCCGGCGACGAATGGGTAGGGGTAGGACTGCCAGTTCTTCGTCTTGGTGATCTCCGGAAGATTCCTATCCGGAATCGCACGGATCTTGGACTCCCAATCGATGGACCCATCGGAGAGTCGAGCTCTGTCGAGCTTCTTCGATCCGTTGTTGAGCAGGGTGGTGTTGATGAAATGTCCACTGCGAGGGCGAGCCTCGATGAGGCCGGTGGCGACGAGCTCTTGGATTGCGGCATTGACCGTATTGCGTGAGAGCCCGAGTTCGTGCGACAAGGCGCGAGATGAAGGGAGGGCGACATCCGGGTTGAGCACACCGGAGAGAATCTGATGCTCAAGCGCCCGACGCAACTGGCGGTAGAGCGGCTCATCCGACTCCAACGAGATCTCGATCGGAGATAGGGCTGGTGGGCTGTGCGCAGAGTCTGGAAGCTCGTCGTAGGTTGTCATGTCTGCAGCAACTCAGATGGAGATTCCATTGTCTGAGATGAAATCGGCCGCGTGATACCGGGGCACCACGACCATCGGAACCGGCAGACTCCGAAGCATCTTATTGGCTGTCGTTCCCATGAAGATCGAGCGGTTCTTGGCCAATCTGCTCGAACCGATGAGGACGATCTCGCCATCATCCCAGGTCAATTTCTCGATGGCCGACTCGATGGATCGGCCAAGCGCGACATCGACCATGACTTCCGTGGCGTCTTCGACGGACTGGGAAGCTCGCAGGAGCAGCTTCTTCGCATGGTCGCGGGCAGCGTCGGTCCTCTCTACGTCCTCGGTGCGGGAGTCCAGAGCGATGAGAGATATCAACCGCAGGGGTACGTCATGGAGCACTGAGGACTGGGTCGCGACGTTGAGTGCCACCTCGGCGCCGGGGCGCATGCCAAGAGCACAGCTCAGACGCGTCAGACGGCTGGGCGGCAGGTAGCCCGAGGGAGCCAAAGCGACCGGAATGGGAGAGGAATGGAGGAGCGCGTTGGCCACCGACCCGATGGTGAAGCGTCTCAACGGGCCGTGGCTTGCCGCGCCGACGATGATGAGGTCGCAGGGACGTGACGTGGCTTTGTCGATCAGACCCGCGGCCATGGAATCAGCGAAATGGACACTTGTCGTGGACCGGATGGTCTTCGGGACGAGATCGTGCGTTTTGGCCATCCATTGCTCAGCCTCTTCGAGGCAGAGTTTCTGATACTCGCGTTCCGGTTTCGACCCGGCCTGTTCAGGCGGGACACCACGGAGTACGTGGACCAAGTCGAGTTCGACCCGGTGGGACGTCAGCGTGGTTTGGGCAAGCGCGAGGGCGAGCGACACGGCGTCGCGCCCACGATTGTCCATGGTGATGCCGACGACGTATCTCATAAAGTCTCCTTCGACCTGAATCGTTCCGCATCTGGCGTAGCAGTTCTGTTGACTATATGACAGACGAACGAAGGCGAACAAAGGGTGCTTGGCTTACGGGACTGCCGCTGTTCGAGATCTCGGACAATGTCGGAATTGCCAGCATTCCGTTCTGTTTCCAGCCGATTCGAGGTAATGCTGGGGCACACTCAACGTGCTCAGTCACTGATCACCGCTTGGGTGCGCGACCACATGGTCTGCAGTTCCTCGAGCATCGCGGCAGAATGCTGTGTGTCGACGTTCGCAATCGCACCCACGATGCTCTGGGCGACACTGACCGCGCAAGTCACTGAGGCCATCGGGCCGACGCCTTCAGACGGTACAAGGATGAGTTGATCGGCGAGTTCGGCCAGTTGCGAATGCTGGTCGGCAATGACGATCAGCCGCACACCCCGTTCTTTGGCCAGTTCACACAGTGGAACGATGCTTGAACTGGTTTTCCAGATGGAAAAGGTCAACAGGCAGTCGCCCGGCTGCAGCAAGCGAACGTCGTTGATCATGCTTGTTGTCGAACCATCACTGAGCGACACGTTATAGCCCAGGCCCTGAGCATTGTGAGCCAAGACTGCCCCCGGGGCCACGTATGCGCCAGTGGCAAGTACCTTGGTCGATCGTGACGAAGTGATCATCTCGGCAATTGTTGTGATCGATGCATCGGAGAGCGACTCTGAAAGAAGTCCGAGGAGCTCGAGATCTTTACGAATAGACTTCACAGCCTGACCCGTGCCGATGGTCGTGTTGCGAACAAAATGTTTGTCGGCATCCAATGACGAGAGAAATCGATTCCGAATCTCTGTCGACAACTCCGACCAGCCGGTGAAATCGATGGCCTGCGCAGCTCGGACAACAGTGGCGACGTTGACCCCAGCCGCCTCGGCGAGTGCTGCAGCACTGCAGTACGAAGCTCTTTCGGGATCGTCGGCAATCGCCTTGAGTACTGTCGTTGTCCCCGGGGACAGTTTGCGCTGAGACATGAGGTGCTCCAGCCATGTCGCGATGATTCCCACTATGAATCTCCTATTGCAATGAACGTTGCGATCTGATTGTATACGAGATGTGGTTGAGGTCACTTCTTCGCGGTTGGAGCGTCTGAAGTTCCAATCTTATCGCTGATAACAGCGGTAATGATGGAGGCGGAGGTTGCAACAGACACTGCAGAAGTTGGAGTGCGGTCACTCGCGGACTCTGAACCACCCATCATGACGGAACAGTCGAAGGAGACTTTTCATGAACAAGCGAGCTATGTCGATGGTTGCGATCGCCGCTGCCGCCACGATGCTTGTGAGCGCCTGTGGAAATGGGAGTTCGAGCAAGGGCGGGGACGCTCAATCGGTCGTCGACGATAAGACGGGCTTCGCCTCGTACACCGGTGATCCGCAGAAGGGCGGCGTCGTCGAAGTCTTGGGTGGAGTCGATTTCTCTCATCTGGATCCTGCTATGGGCAGCGACGGCAACGTCCTCAACCTCTACAACCTCCTCTACCGCAACCTCACTCAGTACAAATACAACCGAGAGTCCGGAGAACTCGAACTCGTCGGCGATCTGGCCGAAGATACGGGTACCTCAAACGAAGACGCCACGGAATGGACCTTCAAACTCAAAGAAGGAATCACGTTCGAAGACGGAACGCCGATCACGGCGGAAGACGTGAAGTTCGGTTTCGAACATGCCTTCGACCCGTCGCTTGCCATCGGCCTCGACTATCTGCAGAACTACGTCAAGGGTGCCAAGGACTACGAGGGTGTCTTCGAGGACCCTGAAGGCCTCGACTCGATCAAGGTCGTTGATGATCGGACGATCACGATCGAGACGAATAAGCCGATGGCCGACTTCCCGAATGTCGTTGCCACTGCACCGGGAGCCCCATTCCCGAAGGACAAGGTGACCAAGGTCGACCAGATCCAGAAGGATCCGATCTCGTCGGGTCCGTACAAAGTCGACGAGTACAAGCGCGGCGAGTCGCTGACGTTGGTCCGCAACGAGAACTGGGATGCCGAGACCGACGACATTCGCCCAGCCTATCCAGACGGCTACAAGTTCACAGTCAGCCTCGATCAGAACACGATCGATCAGCGGATGATCTCCGGCCAGGGCGACGATGCCAACGCTGTCTCGGCGTCGACCAACCCGGTGGTCGCGGCCAACCTCGCGAAGATCACCCAAGACCCCAAACTCTCTGAGCGCACGGTGCAGAGCATGCCCTCCTGCAATTACTTCATGGTCATGAACAACGCCAAGGAGCCACTGGGAGATAAGAAGGTCCGACAAGCCATCAACTGGGCTGTGGACAAGTCGAGCGTGGTCAACGCCAGCGGCGGCCCACAGCTGGCCGATGTCGCACCGAACCAGCTGCTTCCCAGCGTTCCGCAGTACGACGACACCGATCCCTACGCCACTGAGGGAAACACGGGCGATCCGGAGAAAGCCAAGGCCATGCTCAAAGAAGCAGGCGCGGAGAACCTCAAACTGACCATGGACGTACGTGCGCTGCCGATGTGGCAGGCGCAGGCCGAGGCGGTGCAACAGTCACTGAAGAAGGTCGGCATCGAGGTCAAACTCAACGTCATCGACCAGGCGAAGTTCTACGAGGTTCTTGCCACACCGAGCCAGCAGAACGAGCTCGCGATCACCGGCTGGTGCTCCAACGGCTGGTTCTCCGGTGAACCGCTGTTGGGACCCCTGTTCGACGGTGAGCGAATCACGAAGACCGGCAACCTCAATCAGTCCCAGATCGATGATCCGAAGCTGAACAAGGCCCTAGCCGAGGCGGCAGTCATGCCCGATCTCGACGACAAGACAGCGGCCTATGCCGAGATCAACGAACAGGTCCTCGAGCTCGCTCCCGTCGTGCCTCTGGTCCGCCCGCGCCCTCTGCAGCTCGTCGGCTCGAACGTCGGCGGAGCGTTCGCCAATCCGTCCAAGACCGGATACATCGACTACTCGCAGCTGGGGCTACTCAAGCCGGAAGGATAGTTCACTCGTGACTGCTTCGCTTTCGAATCAGGTCGAGGAATTCGGTCGGCCCGGCCCGGGGGAGGATTTTTCGCCCGGGCTGGGAACCCTGAAGAGGATCCTGCGCAAACCGACAGTGATTCTGTCCACCGGGTTCCTCGTCTTCATCGTCCTCCTCGCGATCTTCGCTCCGCTCATTACTCAGCTCTCCGGCTACAGCCCCTACGAATTCGACGAAGGAGCCGTGGACCCGGCACTGGGTGGGTTGCCGCACGGCGCGTTCGGTGGCATCAGTGCCGAGCATTGGATGGGAGTCGAACCCCAGAACGGCCGTGACATCTTCGCTCGGATCGCCTACGGCGCGCGTGTCTCGATGCTCATCGGCATCGGCGCAACCGCGATCACCATGGTCATCGGAGTGGTTATGGGCGTGATCGCCGGTTTCCTCGGAGGGTTCGTCGATGCCGTGATCTCCCGGGTGATGGACTTTCTCATGGCGTTCCCAGCACTGATCTTCATGATCGCAATCCTCTCGGCCCTGCCGCAGGGGAACCGTCCTCTGCTCCTCGTCCTCGTGCTCAGCCTCTTCTCCTGGCCGGCCACGGCCCGCGTGATCCGCGGCCAGACTCTGTCACTGAAGAATCGTGAATTCGTCGAGGCGGCCCGGACATCGGGGGCCGGCTGGGTTCCGCTGGTATTCCGGGAAGTGCTTCCCAACCTTTCGGGAACCATCGTCGTCATGGCCACGCTGGCGGTGCCGACGTTCATCGCCACTGAGGCCGGACTGTCCTTCCTCGGAGTGGGCATCACTCCACCCGATCCCTCGTGGGGGCAGATGATCGCATCGGCGGTGACCTGGTACTCCAGCGATCCGATGTTCTTCGCCATACCGGGTATGTTCCTGTTCCTCACTGTGCTGTCGTTCACCGTGCTCGGTGACAACCTCCAGAAGATCTGGGCGGGAGGACTCTGATGGCCATCTATCTCGTCAAACGACTGTTCGCGGCTCTGATCATCATGCTGCTCGTCGTATTCTTCACCTTCGTCATCTTCTTCCAACTCTCACCGGATCCGGCAGCCAGCATCTGCGGCCAGACCTGCACCCCGGAGAGGATCGAGGCGATCCGGGACCAGCTGGGACTCAACGAACCGTTCTTCACTCAGTTCTTCACGTTCCTCGCCGCGATCTTCGTCGGCCGCGACTACGGTTCGGGTGCCTCGGTGGTCCACTGCAACGCCCCGTGCATCGGGTACTCGTTCCAGACCAACCAGGATGTCCTGCAGGGGATCGTCGATCGTCTGCCCGTCTCGGTGACCATCGCCGTCGGTGCCGCGGTCCTGTGGCTGCTCTCCGGCGTGGCTGCAGGCGTGATCAGCGCTGTGAAGGAAGGCACCTGGTGGGATAAGGGAGCGATGATGTTCGCCCTGGCCGGGATTTCCCTGCCGAACTACTTCGTGGCCTTGGTCCTGCAATACCTTCTCGTCGTGCAGCTCCAATGGCTGCCGTTCCCGACGGTGGTCCCGTTCACAGACAGCCCAGTTCAGTGGTTCCAGGCCTACCTCATGCCGTGGATGGTGCTTGCGCTCATGTACGCGTCGATGTATGCGCGGCTGACGAGGACCAATGTCATCGACACCATGGGAGAGAACTTCATGCGCACGGCCCGTGCCAAGGGCCTGGGACGCAGCGCCGTCCTCATTCGGCACGGACTGCGTCCGTCATTGACCCCGATCGTCACACTCCTGGGCGTCGACTTCGCCACACTGCTGGGCGGAGCCCTCATCACAGAGACGGTCTTCGGGCTCAACGGCGTCGGCCGGTACGCCTACGACGCGATCGCCGTCAACGATCAGCCCGTGATCATGGGAGTCACGCTCGTGGCAGCCTTCGCAGTGATCATTGCCAACATTGTGGTCGACCTGCTCTACCGGGTGCTCGACCCCCGAGTGAGAGTGAGCACCTCATGAGCGCACACCCGTCGAGACCTGCAAGTGATGCTCCGGTCCTGTCCGTGCGGGATCTTCGCATCGAATTTCCGCTCGGCATCGTCGTCGACGGAAGCTCGTTCGACATCGCACGAGGCCAGACGATGGGATTGGTCGGCGAATCAGGGTCGGGCAAGTCGATGACGTCACTGGCGATCATGGGTCTGCTGCCGAAGGAGGCGACGACAACAGGGTCAGCGCGGTTTCACGGCGATGAGCTGCTCCACCGGTCCGATGCCTCGATGCGCCGGACCCGCGGCGATCAGATCGCGATGATCTTTCAGGATCCCCTGTCCTCGCTCAACCCCTACTACACGGTCGGCTTCCAGATCGCCGAGGCCTACCGTGCTCATAAGGGAGGTACGAAGGCAGCGGCGATGAGGAAGGCCGCCGAGGCGATGGATCGAGTGCGCATCCCCGACGCCGCCGGTCGTGTCGGACACTATCCCCATCAGTTCTCCGGTGGTATGCGCCAAAGAGTGATGATCGCGATGGCGCTCGTGTGCGAACCTGACCTCATCATCGGCGATGAACCGACCACGGCCCTCGACGTCACCGTTCAAGCCCAGATCCTCGACCTGCTCGCCGAGGTACAGGAGATGACGCAGGCGGCGATGCTGTTCATCACCCACGACTTGGCCGTCGTCAGCCAGATCTCCGATCATGTGACGGTGATGCGATTCGGCCAAACCGTCGAACAGGGCACTGCGGAGCAGATCTTCTCGAACCCGGGCAACGACTACACCAAAGCGCTGCTCGCAGCGACACCGCGCCTCGACGACGTCGTCGATCTTCCCGAGCCCATTCTCACGAAAGGGGGCAGATGAGCATGAGCGACATCGCCACGCCGCTGCTGGCAGCCAATGATCTGAGCAAGGAGTTCCGCACCGGCCGCAGAGAGAAATTCACTGCAGTCGAGGGAGTCTCCTTCGATGTCCACCGGCGGCAGACACTGGGCATCGTCGGAGAGTCCGGTTCGGGAAAGTCGACCACGGCGCGGATGATCGCACGCCTCATCGATCCCACGTCCGGGTCGGTGGAGTTCCAAGGTGAGGAGATCACCCAGCGCTCGGGTTCGTCCTTGCGGGACTTTCGCAGCGGCGTTCAGGTGGTTTTTCAAGACCCCTACTCCTCACTCAACCCTCGTCACACCGTCGAAGAGGTGGTGTCGGCACCACTCCGCTATCAGAAGCGGACGGCCACAGGCGGCTACCGGAACATGGTCAAGGCGGCGATGGAACGAGTCGGACTCAACCCCGACCACTCCACTCGCTATCCGCGGCAGTTCTCCGGAGGGCAGGCCCAGCGCATCGGCATCGCTCGCGCACTCATCGTCGAACCGAAGCTCGTCATCTGCGATGAGGCGGTCTCCGCTCTCGACGTGTCAGTTCAGGCACAGGTGCTCGAGCTGTTGGTTGACCTGCAGCGCGAACGCGACATCTCCTACATCTTCATCGCCCACGATCTGGCGGTCGTGCGACAGATCGCCCACAAGGTTGCCGTGATGCAGAAGGGCAGGATCGTCGAGCAAGGCCCGCGAGACGAGATCTTCGATGCCCCGCAGCACGAATACACGAAGACCCTGCTCTCCGCGGTCCCGAGCATCGATCCCCGCTGGGACGCGGGTCGGTGTTCCTGACCGACACAACCACCTCGGTGCTCAGCATCGACACCGACCACCGAATCTCCACCATCTCCACACACAGGGAAGGATCTCAACTCCATCATGTCTGACTCACAGACTCAGTCACAGCCCACGAATCAGCCGGCAGAACCACCGCGGCCGGTCGATGACTTCGTCACCACTGTCCATGAACTTCAGCTGCCCGCCGGTCTGCTCCGGTATCGGGCCCAGGCGGGCCGGATGGTCATCGGCTCCGAAATCGTCGAGGAAGGCGTGTTCGCCGGTCTCAAGCCCAAGGCGCAGATCTTCCTCACCTCCTACACCGCCATCGCTGAGGGTACCGACGACGGTCAGGATGCTCAGCGTCCGGTCGTCTTCGTCTTCAACGGAGGCCCGGGATCGTCATCGGCCTGGATGCACATTGGTCTTTTCGGTCCACGGCGGGTGGTGGCCAACGACGTCAATGATCGCACCCCGCCGCCCTACGGTCTCGTCGACAATCTTGAGACGACTCTGGCTCACGCCGATCTGGTCTTCATCGACCCGGTGACCACGGGATACTCCCGCACCGCAGAGGGGGAGAAGCCGGAGGACTTCCACGGGTTCACTGGGGATCGCGACGTCGTCGGCGAGGCGATCCGGCTGTGGCTGACACGGAACAATCGGTGGATCTCACCGAAGTTCCTCGCCGGAGAGTCCTACGGAACCACCCGCGCCGCGGCCCTGGCCGGACATCTGGCCAAACGCCACGGGATCGCCTTCAACGGTCTTCTCCTCATATCGGCCGTCCTCGATTTCGCCACGATCGATTTCACGGAGGGCAACGAAGCGCCCTACATCCACTACCTGCCGACGTTCGCCGCCATCGCGCACTATCACGGCAAACATCCGAGGCGCGAGCTCGAAGATGTCGTCGCAGAGGCGACGGATTTTGCCCATGGGGACTTCAGCCAGGCGCTTGCGCGCGGACACCGACTCGAGGCCGCCGAGCACTCCCGGATAGCTGCGAAGCTGGCCGAGCTCATTGGGATCGATGAGAAGTTCGTCCGGCTGGCTGACCTTCGCATCGACGAGTTCACCTTCTTCACAGAACTTCTCCGCGATCAGCGACTGCGCATCGGTCGCTTGGATTCCCGCTTCACCGCGCATCCGGGGAAGGTCGCCTCAGAAGTGCTCGGCGACGACCCTTCATATCCGGCGATCCAGTATCCCTACACCGTGGGCATCAATCATCTGCTGCGTGCCGAACTCGGATACGAATCGGACCTCACCTACGAGGTGCTGACATCCAGAGTCCATCCATGGTCGTACAAGGAGTTCGAGAACTCCACCGTCAACACTGCCGAAGATCTCGCTTTCGCGATGCGCATGAATCCGCATCTCAAGGTCTACGTGGCGTTCGGTTATCACGACTCAGCGACGCCGTTCGCCGCCTCGGAACACGTGCTTGCACACCTGCGCATTGCCGATGAATCCCATGACCAGATCGTTCGTCGCTATTATCCAGCCGGGCACATGATGTATGTCGACCAGCAGGTCAGAGTCGAGCAGCTGCGCGATATCGCAGACTTCGTCGCTTGGTCAATCGGAGACGGAGCCAAGCCTGAGTCGAACCAACCCATCTGAGCCGGACACTCACGCGCACTGAGCCGGTCGGCAACACACCAAGACGATCATCATCGAGAACAGGAGAATCGACGTGCCCGAGAGCCATCATCGAGGCAGCTCACATGCAAGGGCTTCAGCCGAAGGCAGGAAGCTCGCCGCCATCATCAACGCGGAGTGGACATGGAGAGAGGCCGAATTCGGATCACTGTCTCAGAAGGCCTCCGTCGTCGACTTCTTGCCGGATGTCAGTGAAGCCTCGCAGCTGCGTCGGCAGCAGATGTGGGAGGACACACTCGGCAAACTCGCGTCGGTCAGTACCAATGCTCTCACTGTGGAAGAGACTATCGACTTCGATGTCTACCGCCAGCAGCTGGTCACCTTGGTCGAGGCGCAGAGATACCGGATGTGGGAGAGACCTGCCACGGCGGATTCTGCCTTCTGGCGCACGCTCGCCTTCGACGCCTACCGCCTTGTGCTCGAAGACGTCGGTTCGGCTCGGGCATACATCAGCTTGCTCGGCGACATCCCACGGTTCTTCGATCTGCAGATCGAGAATATGAGGGCCGGAGTGGCTCGAGGCTTTGGGCCCGCCCGAGTGTGCATGAGCGGACGAGAGGAACCGGTGCGGGTCGTCGCCGAGACCGAGGACGTCACCGAGCTGTCGTTCTTCGGCCCGTTCCGAAAAATCCCGGCGGTCGTGCCCGAACAGGTTCGAACCGAACTCCACGAGGCGGCCGCGCAGGTGCTCTCGGCTGAGGTCGTGCCCGCTTACCGGAAACTTCTTGACTTCCTGACAACGGAGTATCTGCCGAATCTGCCCGAATCGATCGCCGCGGTCGACCAGCCGGGCGGCATCGAGTTCTACCGGTCCCAGATCAGGGAGTATTCGACGACGGACCTCAGCCCGCAGCAGATCTTCGACCTCGGACAGGTCGAAGTGAAGAAGATCCGGGAGGAGATGGAGGACGTCGCCGTCGAACTCGGCTATCCCGACGATCTGCCGGGCCTGTTCGAGTTCATGCGCACGAGTCCGCAGTTCTATGCAACGACTCCTCGTCAACTGCTGTCCGAAGCCGCATACACGTGCAAGGCCTTCGACCGGGTGGTCCATCAGTACTTCGGGCGTCTGCCACAACAGCGCTTCGCCATCATGGAGACACCGGCGGAGATCGCGAAATTCGACACGTTCGGCCGAGGTGCTCCCGACCGGTACCTGCTCAACACGTACAACTTGCCGGCGCGACCACTGTATTCGCTGCCGGCACTGACCCTGCACGAATCTGCGCCCGGACATTCGTTCCAGATTTCGCTGGCCGAGGAGCTCGAGCTCGCCGACTTCCGGCGGCTCTATATCTCGGCCTTCGGTGAGGGCTGGGGCCTCTACACCGAACGACTCGGCGATGAGATGGGGATGTACGAGACGCCGTTCGAACGTATGGGTATGCTCTCGTTCCAGATGTGGCGGGCCGTGCGCCTCGTCGTCGATCCGGGCATGCATGCGCTGGGGTGGAGTCGGGAACAGGCGCAGGACTTCCTGCGGGACAATACGGCGATCGCCGAACACGAGATCGTCACGGAGATTGATCGCTACATCTCCTGGCCCGGGCAGGCCACTGCCTACTACCTCGGGCAACTGACTATTCAACAGCTGCGGCAGGAGGCCGAGGAGACGCTGGGGGAGGACTTCTCGATCAGGGACTTCCACGACACGGTGCTCGGGATGGGCAGCGTCCCGCTCACCGTGCTGCAGGCACACGTGCGAGCAACTATCCGCTCGGCAGCCGCCGATCGGCAGACTCAGGCGGCCGCTGGACACTGAGGACTTCATCTCTCACACCGTCGACTCCGGTCGGATCTCAGTTCGACCGGAGTCGAGCCCTGTCGCTCAGTTCTGGGCCGCTCTCTCCTCGGCGACTATGGACTTCACATCTTCGCGGAGTTCCCGGGCGTCGTAGACGATGCCGGAGCGCAGAGTGAAGTCGACTCCGCCGACGCGGTTGATGCCGGATTCTTCGGCACGGAGATGACCGTGGCCGTAGAGGACCTTGAAGTTGCTCAGGGGGTTGTCCTTGACGATGAGCAGGTCGGCGATCTTGCCGGGTTCGACGGAGCCGAGCTCGTCGTCGATGCCGAGAAGCGCGGCGCTGCTCAGCGTGGCGGCGCGGACGACTTCGAGGGGGTGGAAACCCGCTTCGAGGAGGAGTTCAAGTTCTTCGATGAGGCCGAAGCCGAAGACCTTGTAGATGAACCCAGAGTCCGAGCCTGCCGTGACCAAGCCGCCAAGGTTCTTGTAGTCGTTGACGAAGGACATCCATTTGACGTAGGCGTGGCGCCAAGCGATCTCGTCCTCGCTTGTCCAGTCGCCCATGTAGGAGCCGTGTTTGTCGGCCGAGGGCTGGAAGAACTCCCACAGAGTGGGGGAGGTGAAGTCAGAGTGCCATTCGGAGGTGCGCACTCTGGCGGCGTCGCGGGACCCGATGTAGATGTTGAATGTCGGGCTCAATGCGGTTCCGAGTTCGAGGAGCTCCGCGAGGGTCTCATGCCAGGCGCTGCTGCCGCGTTCGGCGGTCTGCAACCACAAGTGGGCGCCTTGGCTGAAGCGCTGGGGTTCGCTGTTGTGGTTGTAGTCGGTGGGCACGTGCTGGAGGGTGCGGTCGCGGAACATAGCCTCGGGGATGCCGTACCAGTGTTCGATGCTGTTCAGTCCCCACCTCGCCGAGGTGAGAGCGTTGACCTGCGCGGCTCGGCGCTGATCGTGGTGGCAGGCGGTCCGCAGACCACGTGCTTGTGCCGCTTCGACGGCGGCACCGAACACAGTGGGGGAGGTGCCGAAGAACTTCACTCCGTTCGCTCCGCGGTCGGCGACCTCATTGACCCACGCGGTTGCCTCGTCAGCGGTGACCGGGGTGGGTCCGTCGAGGGTTCCGGCACGCAGTGCGGGATAGATGTGCAGGCGCGGGGCCGCGATTTCGTTGGCTTCGGCTCGTCGGGCCTCGGAAACGGTCCAGTCGAGGCCGTTGAACGCACCGAGTTCGCGGATGGTGGTCACGCCGTGGCCGAGCCAGAGCTTATAGACATAGTCGGCGTTCGGGGCCTGCTCGGGTTTACCGATGTGGGCGTGAGAGTCGATAAGACCCGGCAAGACGTAGGAGCCGTTGAGATCCATGACTTCGGCGCCGTCGGACGAGGGACGTTCGGTGAGGCTGCTCGCACCGTTCGGTTCCCAGATTCCGGTGATCCTGTCGTCTTCGATCAGGATGTCCGCCGGCCCGTATGGGGCAGCCCCGGTCCCGTCAACGATCATGGCATCGCGGAGGATGAGCCTGGGGTAGGGTCCCGATCCGGTGCTCCGGGTGGGGGCGGCGATCTGGCCAGTGGATCCGAGCGTCATTGGCGGTCTCCTCAAGGGTTTCGCGTATGAGCGGAGTGCTCTTCGCTGAGCTTGTTCAATACTCACTCAGGCTAGCGCGACAGTCAGTGTCTAGTGCAGATCAACCGGGATGTAGGACACAAATGCTCCTTGCGACTAGAACGTGCCTGACCTTCACGCCCGAATGCGATCACCGGTATACCCCAGTCTCAGAGAGATCTCCCGTGCCGCAGACTTCATCACCGGTACCAGTGCCTGCATCCGTTCCTTCGGCATGTAGGGACGAGTGGCCGACAGCGAGACTCCTGCGACAATGCTTCCGCTGCCGTCCCGGATCGGGGCGGCCACGCACCGGATTCCTGGTTCGTTCTCCTCGAGGTCGAGCGAGGCACCGTCGTGTGTATACCCATGCATCCGTTTGACGAACGCCTCGATCGCGGCTGAGTCTGTACCTGGATTCTCCGACAGGAAAATCCGTTCCCATCGGTCTTCTTGTCCGAGCAGCAGCGCCTTCCCGACACCGGTGCGAGTCATCGGCATTCGGTGGCCGATGCGAGAGCGCATCTCGGCCCCGCGCGTTCCAGGGATCTTGTGGAGGTAGAGCACCGACTCACCATCCTCGACGGAGAGATGAATCGTGTCCTGAGTTCGGGCTGCCAGCGCCTCAAGACTCTCCCGGGCGACGACCGGCAATGGATCCTGATTAAGCGCGGTGAAGCCGAACTCGATGAGAGTGGGTCCCAGACGAAACTCTCCCGGTGAACCGTGCCGCAGATAACCCATGTGCACCAGCAGCTGGATCATCCTGTGCGCACTTGATCGACCGATTCCAGTGGTGTCGACGACGGACTTCAACGTGGTGGACCCATGGGCGACGGCGCTGACGATCTGCAGACCTCTGGCCAGTGTTTGAGTCCCTTGGGGGATTGCATCGCTGACAACGGTTCCAGAATCTTCGATCATCGCCCCAGTATGTCACCTATCCCACATATAGGGACACTGGTGGCGCATGGTGGAACGCCTGCCCATAGTGGCTCTTATGGCAAAACTGGCACCACCCGAGGCCCCGCAGATGATCGGCCTCGACTGGGGGACGAGCTCACTGCGAGCCTTCCTCATCGGCAACGACGGAGGCGTCCTCGCTGAACGCAACGGATCAGACGGAATCATGGTCGTCGGTCCGGACACCGGCGACCTCAAAGGCGACTTTTCCCGGCTCGCTCACGCCGCCATCGGCGACTGGCTCAGCGATCACGGCCACCTCCCTCTCCTCGCCTGCGGAATGGTCGGTTCGACCCAGGGAGTCGCCGAGGCTGGGTACCTCGACCTGCCCACCGAACTTTCTGCCCTGGGTAGGCGTCTGACGTCGGTCGAACTGTCCATAGGCGAACTCCACATCGTCCCCGGGCTGCAGAAGACATCGACCGAGACGACTGCTCCCGATGTCATCCGGGGAGAGGAGACCCAACTGCTCGGCCTGCTCGAAGCAGAGCAGGTCGACGCGACCACGGTGATCCTTCCCGGCACGCACACCAAATGGGTGAAGTGCCAGGGCCAGCGCGTGACTGACTTCTCCACCTCGATGAGCGGAGAGATGTTCGGCCTTCTGAGCACCTCGTCGATCCTCAGCCGTCTGGCCGAGCCCACCGGTGACTTCCACCGCGACGCCTTCGACTGGGGACTGAGCGTCGGAGGTGACGACCCCGCCGCGCTCACCTCCTCGATCTTCTCCGCACGCACCTGGGTCCTCGACGGACGACTACACGCCAAGAAAATCAACGACTACCTCTCGGGAATGCTCATCGGCGCCGAGGTGGCCGCCCAGCTCACGACCACAGCCGACGCTGCCGCCCCCTTCATCATCTGCGGAACCGCGGACCTGACGATGCGATACTCACGCGCCCTCCGCCGATGCGGGCGACAGACGACAGAAGCGGATCCGCGCGCCGCTGCCACCGGACTCTTCCGCATCGCCGCACAATCCGGCCTCGTGCCGACCAAGGAGAACACCAATGACTGACACAGTTCCCACCGGCCTCATCGCCATCCTCCGCGGGGTCCACTCCCACGAAGTCCTCGACATCGCCGAGGGCATCGTCGCCTCCGGGTTCTCCGCCATTGAAGTCCCGCTCAACTCACCGGACCCCTTGGCTTCGATTGAGGCGTTGGTCAACCGATTCGGTGACGAGGTGGAGATCGGTGCTGGCACGGTTCTCACCGCCCGGCAGGTCCGCGACTGCAAGCGAGCCGGTGCCCGCATCATCGTCGCACCCGACACTGATACCGAAGTCATCCAGACCGCGCTCGGGATGGGGCTCACCCCGTACCCGGGAGCCGCGACTCCGACCGAGGCGTTCGCTGCCATCAAGGCAGGCGCCGCCAAGGTCAAACTCTTCCCATCCTCGGCGGTCGGGATCAGCGGGATGAAGGCATGGAGCGAGGTTCTTCCTGCCGGCACCGAACTCTTTCCCGTCGGGGGAGTGGGACCCGACAACGCTGCAAAATGGCGCAACGCCGGTGCTGCCGGTCTGGGCCTCGGTTCCTCCCTCTATCGCCGAGGCGACCGCCCCGAAGACGTACATGACCGGGCCGAGGCAATCGCCTCGGCGTGGGCACAGGCCCACTGACCCCAACGACGACAAGCAGATGACTACACCAGACGAAAGGCCAGACCAATGAAGATCACGTCGATGACGACGTACATCGTGCCGCCGAGGTGGCTGTTCCTTAAGATCGAGACGGATGAAGGGATCGTCGGCTGGGGCGAGCCGATCATCGAAGGCAAGGCCGCAACAGTGGCCGCCGCCGTCGATGAACTCTCCGACCTGCTCATCGGCAAGGATCCCGCAAACATCGAGGACCTGTGGACGATCATGTACCGCGGTGGCTTCTATCGCGGTGGGCCGATCCTCATGAGTGCGATCTCAGGCATCGACCAGGCGCTGTGGGACATCAAGGGCAAGGCTCTCGGACAGCCGGTGCACCAGCTGCTTGGCGGGAAGGTCCGAGATCGGATCCGCACCTACTCATGGATCGGCGGAGACCGTCCAGGCGACACAGCGGCGGCGGCACTGGAGACGAAGAACCGCGGCTTCACCGCCGTGAAGATGAACGCGACCGAGGAACTGCAGTTCATCGACTCCTATACCAAAGTCGACCAGGTCATCGAAAACGTGCAGGCTGTGCGGGAAGCCACCGGCGACGACTTCGGCATCGGCATCGACTTCCATGGTCGCGTGCACAAGCCGATGGCCAAGGTCCTCATCAAGGAACTCGAACCCTACCGACTCCTCTTCATCGAAGAGCCTGTACTCTCCGAACACTTCGGATCGCTGCGTGACGTCATGGCGAACACCCCGACGCCGATAGCACTGGGGGAGCGACTATTCTCCCGCTGGGACTTCCGCGAAGTGATCGCCTCCGGTGCAGTCGACATCATCCAGCCCGACGTCTCCCACTCCGGCGGCATCACCGAGACGCGCAAGATCGCGATGATGGCCGAAGCCTACGATGTAGCGCTCGCGCTGCACTGCCCACTGGGTCCGATCGCGCTCGCCTCCTGCCTGCAGGTCGATGCCGGCAGCTACAACGCGTTCATCCAGGAACAGAGCCTGGGCATCCACTACAACACGAGCAACGACCTGCTCGACTACGTCACCGACCCCTCCGTGTTCAACTACGACGACGGCATGATCGATATTCCTGCGGGACCCGGGCTGGGCATCGAGGTCAATGAGGACTACGTCATCGAACGCTCGGCCGAAGGCCACCGGTGGCGCAACCCCATCTGGCGTCACGCCGACGGCTCGTTTGCGGAGTGGTGAGGAGAGACCAATGACTCAGCTGAAAACACAGATTACCACCCGGCCCACACGGATGCGCTACATCATCGCGCTCCTGCTCTTCATCACCGTTGTCATCAACTACATGGACCGGGCCAACCTGTCCATTGCGATGCCGGCGCTGTCTCAGGAATTCGATCTCACCACCGGGCAGCAGGGACTTCTGCTTTCTGCATTCGGGTGGACCTATGCCGCGATGCAGCTGCCCGGCGGATGGCTAGTCGACCGGGTGAGGCCACGGGTGCTCTATGCCTCCTGCCTTGTGCTGTGGTCCCTGGCCACGCTTTTCATGGGAATCTCCGGCGGGTTCATTGCCCTCATCATCCTCCGGCTCTTGGTTGGCGGATTCGAAGCGCCGGCCTACCCGATCAACAACAAGGTGGCCACCGCGTGGTTCCCGGAGCGTGAGCGCGGACGGGTCATCGCCTTCTACACCTCGGGGCAGTTCATCGGCCTGGCGCTGCTTACCCCCGTACTGTCCTGGCTGCAGACAGTGCTCACGTGGCACTGGGTGTTCATCCTCACCGGTGTAGTCGGCATCATCTGGGCAGCGATCTGGTGGTTCGTCTATCGCGAACCACGTGACAAGGCTGGGGTCAACCAGGCCGAGATCGATCTCATCGCCTCCGGCGGGGGACTGGTCGATGTCGAGAGTGGTACGAAGAAGGAGACTAAGCCGAAGCTCAGGTGGTCCGACGTCAAAGTCGTGCTGACCCGTCGGAAGCTGTGGGGCATCTACCTCGGTCAGTTCTGCCTGACCTCGACCCTGTGGTTCTTCCTCACCTGGTTCCCGACATACCTCGTCGACTATCGCGGGATGGACTACATCGAATCCGGCTTCATGGCGTCACTGCCTTTCATCGCGGCTCTCGTCGGTGTGCTACTTTCCGGGTGGGTCTCGGACCTCATGGTCAAGAAGGGCCTCACGCTCGGTACGGCTCGCAAGCTGCCGATCATCATCGGTCTGGCAATGACGGTGTTCATGCTCGGGGCGAACTACACGGATTCGACTGCGTTGGTCATCGTGTTCATGTCGATCGCGTTCTTCGGCAATGGCTTCGCCTCGATCACCTGGTCTCTGGTCTCCGCTCTCGCTCCCGAACGACTGTTGGGTCTGACCGGAGGCATGTTCAACTTCATCGGCAACTTGTCCTCGATCGCCACTCCGATCGTGATCGGCTTCCTCGTCACCGACATCGACTTTGCCCCGGCCTTCGTCTACATGGCTGCAATCACCATCGTGGGCGTGCTGTCTTACGTGTTCCTCGTTGGCAAGGTTGAGCGCGTCGAGGAGTAAGGATCGGCTCTTGTTTACGTGGAGAAACACAGCTCCAGCACAATCTTGGGGCAGTTTTGCGGGCGCACAACGCCAGACGATTATTCACAATCTTGATTTCTGACGGGCCGATACAGGCGCTTCTAGGTGTCTCATAACTAGCGACGTGTACCTCTGAGAGCTCGTTCGCTTACGAGACATAGTATTGAGAATCGCCCAAACGCGGACGGACAGAAGCCTCAACAGAACCAGTTGAGCGTCTCATTGAGCAGACGAGACGTCTTATATGGCTAGGGATACGAGACGTCTCATCAATGCACGGGCGGGTTGACGTGAGGATACGACAATTCGACGACGGCGCTGGAGAGCGATGTCCGCTGTACCATTTGTCCATGGTTGAGACTCATTGGAATACAACGGCGCTTCCTATCCTCGAATATTGCGTTGCGCGAGTGATGAATAATGAAGAACCGCCCAGCGTCGATCGCATCTGTGAGCAACTAGGTATGGATCTGCCAACTGTTCAGTCTGCACTGAAACTACTTGCCCACGAGGGTTATGTTGAAACAAAAAAAGCCTGGGGCGGGCCAATCGGCGTCGCGCAAGTCGGCTCTTCCGGATTCAGAGCGGTTGGACAATGGCCAAGCAGCAATAATGAGGTGTTTGGCAACGCAATGGTAGAGGCTCTCGAGAAGCTTGCAAGCGGTGAACGCGACAAAGAGAAGAGCCAAGCTCTTCGGGCTGCGGCCAGCGATGTGAGAGCGATTGGAGTTAACGGCGCAGGGCAAGTTCTAGGAAGCTTCGTCAAAGGTCTAGTCGGGCTGGGCTGAGAGGCTGTCTCTTCGTTCTCGCAACAGGCCGCTCTATAGATGGCCAGTTACGTGGGTCGTCGAAAGGCTCCCCGGGCTCAGCCTTCAGAGTCTGACCGCCACCCAGCGTTGCAAGAATACCTTCGCTTAACGCTGAGTTTCACACGAACATGATGTTACGGCCTTCTTTGACCAGCCCGGTTGACGCGTGCGCTGCGTCGCAACTCTGAAGTTTTGCCGCAGATCAATCAGCACTAGCCGCGGTGCTTACTCGCGAACTGTAATGCTTCGTCGCGAAGTTCCGACAAGACTTTGGCATTGCCGGACATCGAACCGAAATCCGAGACGAAGCCCTTAAACCTTTCAACTCGCTCGACCACCTCACCATCATTAAGATGAGCAACCCACTTTGCGAGGGTTTCACGTGTCAGTTCGGCGGAAGTAGGCAGGAGCATCTCCACCATGCTCGGACGTGCGCTAGCTGCACCGTGTCGAAGTCGTGCCTTCTCATTCGCGGTTATCGAAGTCCCCAACCCAATCGCGTCACGTTCGCCGTCGTGGCCGCGCCCGATCTCGTAACTAGCCGGGATCCCTTCAGAGGGCGGGCTACCCCCGGTGATCAGTCGAGGAACCGCTTGTTCTCTGACCCAACTAGAAATTTGGTCGAGCTCATCCATCAGGTACGGCCAGTCCTCAGTGCCTGGTCGATTGATTCCGATCGCCGGGAAGAGAGCGACGGGGACTCGCTCGCCCAGTGGCGTCTTTGCGATCACATCTCCAACTCGAATCGGCACAACGGGGCCAGGCTCGAAATCGCTTGGGGAACGTGGCGGAACCTTCTCGTTGACCACGGCTGCCAGCCGCACGGCCGTGACGGCAGGTGTGCGGTGCTTGGCGTGGTTCGTGTACAGAGTGAGGAGGGCCAGCGGATGAAGGTCCGGCCTGACCGCTCGGTGAAAGGGCTGCAATCCCTCCACGCGGCGCAAGAGCTCGCTCCCATTCGCTATCACATCGGGCGTATTTTTCGGTCTCTTCTTCAGCCACCTCGCATACTCTGCATAAGTATTGTATGCAGGCATGCCTATATTTCGCTCCTGTTTGTCGTCCAGGCGTCGCTCGCTCAGAAACCCAACTTCAGTGAACAGGGTGTACTCGATTGCTGCACGCAAAGTCACCAAAGCGTCGGCAACAAGCAGGGGGATTTTCTTGGCAATTGGTGCGATCCGTTCGATCACCGCGTTGCTCACAGAGTCATCGAGCACTTCACAGATCTTAAAAACATCGCCATTCTCAGCCACGTATTCGAAGACCAGCTCACCTACCTGGCCAATGAGTTCGTCAGCGTGGGCAAGGGTTGCCACAACGTCCAGATGTCGGTCAGGTATCCAAGGCAGTACGGGCGTTGTCATGACTACATCATAGGAGGGGATATCGGCTCGGTCGCCCCCGCGGATTCAGTCACCAGCACCGATGCTCAACTGTCTCGCAACCTAGGCGTCTCAAAACCCATCGGTTGCGAGACGGGAACTAGTGGTTGATTCGACCGGTGCCTCAGATAAATTCTTGAAGGCGCTCTCGCAGTGCGGTGTCGCAGACGTACACATATGTGCCGCGGATGCCTCGTGTGAGCAGCACACTGTAGATGTTCTTTACGTACTCGAGAAGGTCCGCATCTGAGTAGGTGATGCCGAGCTTCGGGTTATTCTCGCGGCCCTTCTTGTCGTGATAGTTGGCGCGGTCAAAGATGAGCTTGCCTGCGACTGGGTCGTAGCGGAGGTCATTGCCGACGATGGCTCCGACGTAGTTGAGGTCATACCCCTGCACAGTGTGGATCGATCCAACCTCATCGACTGACTTAGGGGAGTTGATCCAATCCGTCGTGGTCGAATTCCAGCGCATCTGCTGGCCGTCGAGTTCGATGTCGAACGCGGACTTGTCTTTCTTGCTCTTCCACGGCCAGGCGTACCCTGCGACGAGTCGAGAGAGCCCGCATTCCTCTTCGCGCTTCTGGAGCTCTCGTCTCATCTCTCCGAGATCAGTAAACAACCGCAGATCGTAGTTACCGAAGTTGTCGGGCGTTGTCGGTGGATTGTCGCTGAGCACCGACCGGATGTAGCCGACGTAATCTTTGTCTGCTGAGATCCGCATCTGGGTTTGGAGAGGATATAGTCGGCCCGCGGTTCTGGCCCGCGCTGCGATTTCCCTTGTCTTGGTTGCTGGTAGATCTGCAGGGCGGACCGTCTGGTTGACGTCAAGCATGAGGATCGAATGTCGACTCTGCTTCCTGATCCAATCCAACTGCGTCTTCTGCGGATCATCCCAGCCGAAGAGCTTCTCGTTGATTTCAATGAACTTCTTGTTGAGCGGCCCCGCTGCCTGATTTGCGCGCTGGTTGAGCCTATGAGCTTCATCGACGACGAGAAGATCGAACGGTTCTGTGCTCTCACCTACCTGGAACGGTGTCAACACCATGTTTTTGTGCAATCCGGGTGTCAGCTTGAACACCTTGGCGATTGAGTCTCGCAACGATTGCTGGGGCACGACGATTGCGAATCTGAGAGACTCGAGCAGCTCGGCATGTCCAGGCGTGAAATAGTCGCCGAAGATCGAATCGATGTCCAGGGGTTCTTCCGAATCATGCCGACGGATGTCTTCGAGCAACTTGAGCATATAGATGGCAATCACGGTCTTGCCGGTACCTGGGTTGCCTTCGACCACAACAGAGTTGTCGACGCCGCTTTCGAGGTCGGAAAAGAAGCCTTCGAGTATGTCATTAACGGCGGAAGCCTGATCATGGTTCAGCGCTTTGAAGGGTGAGAGCTTGAAGAGATCACTGTTGACGATCTGTGGGATCGTTCGTTGGAACAGCTCTTCCTGAGTTCGCAACTCTTCGAAGATCTGTCGGAACGTCTTGTTGTAGTTCTCTCGGTCGTAGTACTCAGCATCGGTGATGCCGGCGTTGAGGTTGAGGACCTGTCGGCTGCCGTCGCCATGGAACATTCGTATGAGGAATGACTCCAGATCGAGGCACGCTGATTTATTGAACGTGTCATCGAGAACGACTCTCACCGACTGGAGACTTCGTTTTGAGTCAGACTCGAGGTGCTGTCGCATCCGTCCCTCGACATTAAGCGACTCGCCGACGTAGACCTCTCTCTTATTGTTCATGACGTACACGACAGGCCAGTTCCGATGACGTGGATCGACGGGTCCCCATGCCTTGACCTGGTTGGCATCGAAGGGGAAGCGTTCGACCTTAAAGCTGGTCATATTTCACACTCGTGCCTCGAGCCTTCTCCACTGGGTACTTCTCGCGAGTCTTCGCCAGCTTGTCTAAAATGATGGTGTCGGGGTCAAGGTCCAATTTATCGGCCAGCAGCATGCAATACGTCAGCACATCTGCCAGCTCGTCCTTCGCGGAACCGAGGTCTGCATCACCCCATTGGAAACATTCGAGCAACTCTGCCGCTTCGATTGAAACGCTCTTCGCGAGATTCTCGGGGGTGTGGAACTGCTGCCAATCTCGTTCGGCCATGAACTGGCGCAATGTGTCACGAACAGAAACTTCATACATGGCTTTAAGGTATCAGCGACCCGTGACGTCTGGGCGGAACAAAGCAATACTGTGACAGCTGAGGTGTCGAAAGAGGGTGGATTTTGTGCTTCCGGCGGCATAAGAATTGGGGCCCAGAATCCTACATATTGATAGAAACCCTGAGCCCCAACTACAGACGACGAATCACACCGTCAGTACAACTTTCCCGGTAGTTTCCCGACCCTCAAGCGCCCGATGTGCATCCGCAGCGTCAGCCAGCGCAAACGTCGCACCCACCCGGAAGTTCAACCACCCGTGCTCGATGCCGTTGAACAACATCGCCGAGCGCTTGGCCAGTTCCTCCGACGATCGGACGAACCAGGCCAACGAAGGCCGCGATAGGAAGATTCCGCCCGAGGAGTTCAGCCTCTGGATGTCGAACGGCGGCACCTGACCTGAGGCTCCACCGAATAGGACCATTGATCCGAGTGGCTTCAGAGATGCGAGTGAGGCGTCGAAGGTGTCCTTGCCGACTCCGTCATAGGCGACTTCGACGCCCTCGCCGTCGGTGAGTTCCTTGACTTTCGCGGTCACGTCGACTCCATTGCCGTAGAGGAAGACTTCGTCGGCTCCGGCCTTCCGCGCCAGCTCGGCCTTTTCCTCGGTACTCACTGTCGAGATGACGTTGCCGCCCAGGTGCTTGATGATCTGCGTGAGCAACAGGCCGACACCGCCGGCGCCGGCATGGACGAGGGCAGTATGGCCGGGCTTGATCTCGTGTGAGCTTGTGGCCAGGTACTGGGCGGTCAGACCCTGCAGCGGCATCGCGGCGGCGACCTCGGTGCTCACACCCTCCGGCACCCGCAACAGGTTGTCGGTCTTGACGACGACCTGCGTCGCGTACGAGCCCGGGCCTTCGTGCCAGGCGACGCGATCGCCGACGGTCCAACTCGCCACTCCTTCGCCCACCTCAGCGATGTGACCGGTGCCCTCGGAGCCGACGATGTGCGGGTAGCTCATGGGATACGTGCCCGAACGACGATACGTGTCGATGAAGTTCACACCCGCGGCATCGACGTTAACGAGGACCTCACCAGGACCGGGCCGAGGAGTCTCGATCTCATTGAACTCGAGAACCTCGGGTCCACCTGCTCGCATCGCCTGAATAGCCTGGGTCATCACGCCTCCTGCATATAATTTAATGTGCTGGTATAGTTATACATATGATTGATCTTACGGTTGCCGTCTCCGGTGCCACCGGATACGCCGGGGGAGAGGTCCTCCGGCTGCTGAGCACTCACCCTCATCTCAACGTCACCACGGTGTGCGGACATTCCTCCGTGGGCGAGACGCTCGGCCGACATCAACCCCATCTTGCCCGATATTCCGATTTCGTGGTCAAGGAGTCCACCGCCGAGGTGCTCGCCGGCCACGATGTCGTCATCCTCGCCCTCCCACACGGCCAGTCCGGAGCAATCGCCGCCGACCTCGAAGAATCGAGCCCCGAGACACTCATCGTCGACCTCGCCGCCGACCACCGCCTCATCAGCGCCTCAGCCTGGGAGAAGTTCTACGGCTCTGAGCACCAGGGCACCTGGACCTACGGTCTGCCCGAACTGCTGACCGCCGGTGGAACGAAGCAGCGCGAAGCCCTTAAAGCCACCAAGCGCATTGCCGTTCCCGGCTGCAATGTCACCGCGGTGACGCTTGGGCTCGCCCCGCTCATCCAGGCCGGCCTCGCCGCACCTGCAGGGCTCAACGCAGTCCTGGCCAACGGAGTCTCCGGGGCCGGCAAAGCACTCAAGCCGCACCTCACCGCCGCCGAGGTCCTCGGCGATGCTTCCCCCTACGGCACAGGCGGCACACACCGGCACGTGCCCGAGATCGAGCAGAACCTCAACGGAGTCCTCGGCGCCGACGCCGCAGATGGCCCGACGCGGATCTCCTTCACCCCGACGCTCGTGCCCATGGCCCGCGGAATCCTCGCCACCATCACGGCCGACGCGGGGGAGCCCGCACCGAGAACCGCCGAGGGCCTCCTCGACGCAGCAGCACTGAAGGACCAGCTGGGCCAGGCTTTCGACCAGGCCTACGCCGACGAACCGTTCGTCCGTGTCCTGCCCGAAGGCCAGTGGCCGCGCACCTCATCGACGACCGGATCGAACCTCGCTCACGTCCAGTTCACCGTCGATGAACGGGCAGGCACGATCCTCGTGGTCGTGGCCCTGGACAACCTCGTCCGCGGCACCGCTGGCCAAGCACTGCAGTCCATCCACCTTGCCCTTGGTCTCGATGAGACCACCGCGCTTCCCCTTGAAGGAGTCGCCCCATGAGCGTGACAGCACCACTTGGCTTCACAGCCGCCGGCCTCACCGCCGGACTCAAACCCAGCGGGACCAAGGACCTCTCGCTCGTCATCAACACCGGCCCCGACACTGCCGTCGCCGCCGTCTACACCTCGAACCGCTGCAAGGCCAACCCCGTCCTGTGGTCCCAGAAGGTCTCCGCCAACGGTCAGGCCCGCGCCGTCGTCCTCAACTCCGGAGGAGCCAACTGCTACACCGGCGACTTCGGATACGAGACCACCACCCTGACCGCCCAGACCACCGCCGCACTCCTCACCGAAGCCGGCACCGCCACAGCGGCCGAAGACGTCCTCGTCTGCTCGACTGGACTCATCGGCGTCGGCGGTCAGGACTTCCGCGACACCATCATCGACAACCTCCCACCATTGGTGGCCGCAGCCGAGGACACGGTGGCCGGAGGCGAGCACGCCGCCGAGGCGATCATGACCACCGACACCGTGGCCAAGACCGCCACCCGCGAAGGCAGCAGCGGGTACACGATCGGCGGCATGGCCAAGGGCGCAGGAATGCTCGCCCCGGGATTGGCCACCATGCTCGTCGTCATCACCACCGACGCGAAGGTCGACCAGGCCGTGCTCGATCAGGCTCTGCGGGCCTCGACGAGTCAGAGCTTCGACCGCCTCGACACGGACGGGTGCATGTCGACGAACGACACCGTCATCCTCATGTCCTCCGGCGCCCACGAGGCAGCCGTCGATACAGATGAGTTCACGAGCCTGTTGCGCGAACTCTGCCTCGACCTCATGCACCAGCTCCACGTCGATGCCGAGGGCGCCCACCACGACATCGCCATCACCACGCAGGGTGCGGCCAGCGAGGCCGAGGCTGTCGAGGTCTCCCGGTCGGTGTCACGCTCGGCCCTGTTCAAGGCAGCGATCTTCGGTCAGGACCCGAACTGGGGACGTGTTGTTGCCCAGGTGGGTACCACCTCGGCGACCTTCGACCCCACGGCCATCGACGTGATCATCAACGGCACCGAGGTGTGCCGGGCCTCGGGACCCTATGAGGACCCGGAGAAGGTCGAATTCGGGCGCAACGTCGACGTCGTCATCGACCTCCACGCAGGAGATGCCACCGCCACGGTCTGGACCTCGGACCTCACCCACGATTACGTCGAAGAGAACAGCGCCTACTCCACATGAGCAACCCACACGACATGTCCACGAAGTCAACGGCCGCCCGGCTCGCCGCCGCCCAGGTCAAGGCCGAGGCCCTGACCGAGGCGCTGCCGTGGATCAAGACCTTCGCCGGTGCCACGATCGTCATCAAGTACGGCGGCAACGCGATGATCTCCCCGGAGCTGCAGCAGTCCTTCGCCGATGACATCGCGTTCCTGCGCTTCGCCGGCATCCGACCCGTCGTCGTCCACGGCGGCGGACCCCAGATCACCTCGATGCTGGCTCGCTTGGGTATTGAAAGCGAGTTCAAGGCAGGCCAGAGGGTCACCAGCGTTGAGGCCGCCGAGGTCATCCGCATGGTCCTCTCCGGCCAGGTCAACCGCGACATCGTCTCCCGCATCAACCAGAACGGCAACGCCGCGATCGGGCTCTCCGGTGAAGACGCGGACCTGCTTCTGGCGAACAAGACCCACGCCGAGGTTGACGGTGAGGTCATCGATCTCGGCCGGGTGGGCGAGATCGCCCAGGTCAACACCACCGTGCTCACCGAGCTACTCGATGCTGGGCGGGTGCCCGTCATCTGCTCGATCGCCTCGGAGATCGGTGGGGAGGCGGGCAAGCCGCTGAACATCAACGCAGACCTCGCCGCCTCCGCCGTGGCGAAAGCCTTGCGTGCGAACAAACTGATCATGCTCACCGATGTGCCCGGCCTCTACGCCAACTGGCCTGACACCTCGAGCCTGATCTCACGCATAGGACCGAAGAAGCTGCGCGAACTGCTGCCCAGCCTCGACGCGGGCATGATCCCCAAGATGACCGCGGCCCTCGAGGCCATCGAGCACGGGGTCCAACAGGCCCACATCATCGACGGCCGAATGGCACACTCACTCCTCCTCGAGGTCTTCACCTCCGAGGGCATCGGCACCATGGTCGAAGACACCGTCGTCGAACCCGCACCACTGGGTGACGGACACAAGGGCGAGGGACACGAGACAAGCACTGAGGAGACGAACGATGTATGAGACAAACGCTGTGACAGACCAGGCCCAGACCTGGCGCGATGACTTCTCCCGCGTCCTCTCACCGGTCTTCGGCTCACCCCAGCTCGATCTCGTCCGCGGCGAAGGAACCAAGGTCTGGGACGCCTCGGGCAAGGAATACCTCGACCTGCTGGCCGGCATTGCCGTCAATGCACTCGGCCACTGCCACCCCGCATGGGTCAAGGCCATCACCGAGCAGGCGTCGACGCTGGGCCACATTTCGAACTTCTTCACCTCCCCGCCGCAGATCGCACTCGCTGAGAAACTTCACGAGGTCCTCGACCTGCCCAGCGGTTCGGCCGTGTTCTTCTCAAACTCCGGCACCGAAGCCAACGAGGCCGCCTTCAAGATGGCCCGCCGCGCTGGGGGTGGATCACGACCGATCATCATCGCCATCGAGGGTGCCTTCCACGGTCGCACCATGGGTGCGCTCGCACTGACCGCCAAGGCAGCCTACCGAGAACCCTTCGCACCCGGAGTACCCGGCGTCGTCCATATTCCCTACGGGGACGTCGACGCGCTCGCCGCCGCCATCAACGACACCACTGCCGCCGTCTTCATCGAACCCATCCAGGGCGAGGTCGGAGTCCGGCAGCACCCGGCCGGCTACCTCACCAAGGTCCGCGAACTCACCCGCGAGGCCGGGGCCCTTCTCGTTCTCGACGAGGTCCAGTCCGGAGCGGCGCGGACCGGATCGTGGTTCGCCCACCAGGACCCGGAGATCGGCGAAGGCGTCGTCCCCGACATCATCACCTCGGCGAAGGGGCTGGGCGGGGGCATGCCGATCGGGGCCACCATCACCGTCGGCGATGCCAACACCAAACTCCTCGAGGCCGGACAGCACGGGACCACCTTCGGCGGAAACCCCATCGCCTGCGCGGCGGGACTGGCCGTACTCGAAACCATCGAGACCGACAACCTGCTCGCCCACACCCGGGTCACAGGCGAATGGCTCACCGAACAGCTGCTGGAAATCGACGGCATCGAGAAGGTCACCGGCACAGGACTGCTCCTCGGCCTCGAACTGGCCGAGGGCCTCGATGAGAAGGCGATCGCTGCCCGCGCGCTCGAGGCCGGGTTCATCATCAACCCCGTCGCACCCGGACGCCTGCGCCTGGCACCACCGCTGATCATCACGAAAGACGATCTCGCACCGTTCCTGACCGCCCTGCCCGGACTGCTGCACGGCTGAACACGTTCGCCGCCCACCTAGCGGCCACCTCGGCGACCGGGTCATCCACACTCGTAGCCCGGTTGCCCCACACGGACTGACAAAGGACACACCATGACACGGCATTTCCTCAAGGACACCGACCTCACCCCGGCCGAACAAGCACAAGTCCTCGACCTCGCGGTTGAGCTCAAAGCAGCCCCGTACTCGCGCACCCCGCTGGCCGGACCGCAGACCGCGGCCGTCATCTTCGACAAGACCTCAACGCGGACCCGCGTGTCCTTTGCCGCCGGGATCGCCGCCCTTGGCGGGCAGCCGCTCATCGTCAACCCCGGTGAGGCGCAGCTGGGGCACAAGGAATCCATCGCCGACACCGCCCAGGTGATGTCGCGCATGGTCTCGGCCATCGTCTGGCGCACCTACGCCCAAGCAGGCCTGGAAGAGATGGCCGAGAACTCATCCGTCCCGGTCATCAACTCACTCTCCGATGACTACCATCCCTGCCAGATCCTGGCCGACCTGCTCACCATCCGCGAACACCGCGGCGACGTCGCCGGGCAGACCATGACCTACTACGGCGACGGGGCCAACAACATGGCCAACTCCTACGTCCTCGGCGGAGTCAACGCCGGCATGCACGTGCGCATCGCCGCCCCCGCCGACTACCAACCGGCCGAGGCCATCATTGCCGAGGCCAACGAACTCGCCCAGACCACCGGCGGCTCCGTCACGGTCACCGACGATCCCGTGGCTGCCGCCCAGGGCGCCGATGTCCTCGTCACCGACACCTGGGTGTCCATGGGCCAGGATTCGGCCGGACGCGATGACGAAGCCTCACCCTTCGTGAAGTACCAGGTCTCCCAGGAGCTCATGAACCTGGGCAACGACCCGATCTTCCTCCATTGCCTGCCGGCCTACCGGGGCAAAGAGGTCACGGCCGAGGTCATCGACGGCCCCGCCTCGGTGGTCTTCGATGAAGCAGAGAACCGCCTGCACGCGCAGAAGGCACTCATGACATTCCTCCTGGAGACGCGATGAGCGACAACGCCACATCACCGACGAACTCGGCGCCGCTGACGAAGACCGCGCGGCAACAGAAGATCATCGATCTCATCACCCGCAAATCCGTGCATTCCCAGATCGACCTGGCCGAGAACCTGGCGACGATGGGCATCACCGTCACCCAGGCGACACTCTCACGAGACCTCGCCGAGGTGGGGGCCGTGAAGATCCGGTCCACCGCCGGATCCGTCTACGCTGTCCCCGGTGAGGGCGGGGACCGGAGCCTGCAGCAGTCCACGGGCGACAGCCTCGATGCGAAGCTGCCGAGGCTGCTCGAAGAGCTCCTCGTCTCCGCAGCGGCTCAGAAGGACATGGTCGTTCTGCGCACCCCGCCCGGAGCCGCCCAATATTTGGCCTCGGCGATCGACCGCTCCTCGATGACCGGGATCTTCGGCACCATCGCCGGCGATGACACTGTTCTCGTCATTGCCGACTCCACAGTCGGGGGACAAGCCTTGGCGGAGACGTTCCTCGAATACGCAGCTGGCGGCCTCGGCGAGGGCTGAAGCCTGAGACAATGACAACGAACGATGACGAAAAGACCGGTGACGTGGAAGCGACAACGGTGGGGAAGGACCTTTTGTGAGCGAACGACTGAGCCTATGGGGCGGACGATTCTCGGACGGCCCGGCCGATGCACTGGCCGCGTTGAGCAAGTCGACGGACTTCGACTGGCGCCTGGCCCACTACGACATCGCCGGTTCGAAGGCCCACGCAAAGGTGCTGCACCGCTCGGGTCTGCTGGACGATGACGAGCTGCAGGGCATGACCGAGGCACTTGACGAACTCGGCCGCCGCGTCGAAACGGGCGAATACGTTGCCGCAGAATCGGATGAGGACGTCCATTCCTCACTCGAGCGCGGACTCATCGAGATCGCCGGCCCTGACCTTGGCGGAAAACTGCGTGCCGGCCGGTCCCGCAACGACCAGATCGCGACCCTGGGACGCATGTACCTGCGCGATCACGCTCGTGATCTGGCCAGCCTGGTCCTCGACGCCGTCGACGTCCTCATCGCCCAGGCTGAAGAGCACCCCGAAGCGCCGATGCCCGGTCGCACCCACCTGCAGCACGCACAGCCTGTGCTCCTGGCCCACCACCTGCTGGCCCACGCATGGCCATTGGTGCGCGACGTTGCCCGGTTCGTCGACTTCGATGAGCGCGCCGGAATCTCCGCCTATGGTTCGGGGGCCCTGGCCGGATCATCGCTGGGTCTTGACCCGCAGGCTGTGGCCGCAGACCTGGGCTTCAACGACTCGGCAGAGAACTCGATCGACGGCACCGCAGGTCGCGACGTCTTCGCCGAATACCTGTTCATCACCACGATGATCGGCATCAACCTCTCCCGTCTGAGCGAAGAAGTCATCGCCTGGGCGACCAAGGAATTCTCCTTCGTCACGCTCCACGATGCGTACTCGACCGGGTCCTCGATCATGCCGCAGAAGAAGAACCCCGACGTCGCTGAGCTGACCCGCGGCAAATCAGGACGCCTCATCGGTGACCTCACCGGGCTGCTCTCAACGCTCAAGGCACTGCCGCTGGCCTACAACCGTGACCTGCAGGAAGACAAAGAGCCAGTCTTCGACGCCACCGACACCCTCGAACTTCTGCTCCCGGCCTTCACCGGCATGGTCGCCACGTTGAAGTTCAACACCGAACGCATGGCCTACCTGGCACCACGCGGATTCGCCCTTGCCACGGACATCGCCGAATGGCTCGTCCGCAAGGGCGTGCCCTTCCGCATCGCCCATGAACTCTCCGGGGAATGTGTGCAGTTGGCCGAGTCGAAGGATGCCGAGCTGTGGGATCTCACAGACGAAGAATTCGCCGGCATCTCCGAACACCTGACGCCAGACGTCCGTGAAGTGCTCACCACGCTCGGATCGATCGACTCCCGCAGCTCCAAGGGCGGAACAGCGCGGTCCGCCGTGGACCAGCAGCTGGCCAACGCCAAGGCCGAGGTTGCAAAGCTGCGCGAGTTCGCCGATTCGGCTCGGAGCGTGTGACGCCCAAGACTTTACGAAATCGTTGCTCCGGATACTCGCCGGGGAATCAGTCAGCGCCGCTCAGGTCGCTCAATGATCGGGGCGGCGCGTGATTTCCGGGCTTGGTCCCTGTGCTGGCCGAGGCTGTGGGACAACTGTCTGAAATAGTTGTTCTTCGCCCACGCTGCTTCGTCACCGATAACATAAAGTCGCCGTTGGGCTCGGCTGACAGCCACGTTGACGAGGTTGACCGACTGCGCGGCCCATGCTTGTGCTCCTGGCTTATCAGGGTCTCCACCGAGGACGAAGACCACCACTGATGCCTCCCGCCCCTGAGCGGTGTGGATGGTCCCTGCTTGAAGGCCGGGGTAGTGGTTCGTCAGTGACCGCAACTTGTCGGCGACGGCTCTGAACGGTGAGATCGCAATGACGTCGGATGGTTCGACCCCCATCTTCTTCAGATGATCGAGGGCGTTTCGCAACCGATCGATCTGATTGAGCTGAAGATGCGTACCTGACACTGTGGCGGGCTCATCAGCCCAGAAGCTGGGGAAGATGTTGTAGCCATCGGGCAGATCGAAACAACCAGTCTTGTCTGGGGCGTCGACCCGGCTGCCGAACCCCTTGACCATGATGCCTTCATACGCCAGATGATTGCTGATGCTGAACATCGGGTCATCGCAGCGGCGATGCACCCGCAGCGGAGCACTCACCCAAACGTCTTCGCCGTCTTGCCTAAGAGTTGTCCCATGGATGGAAATGCGATCAGCAAGGGTCTGTACGGACGCTGCGGGCGGGCGCCATGAGCTCGAGACTCCGAGCGTCGTCGCGATGTCTCCCTGGACTTTGTTGGGGATGGTCACGACCGGCTGCAGTTGAAGCGGATCGCCGACAGCAATTACTCGTTGTGCTCTCCAGATTGAACCGGCTGCGTACTGCGGCGCTGCCTGTCCGGCTTCGTCGATGAACAGCCAACCAAAGGAGTCTTTGCCGAGAGCATCGAACATGCGACCGGCAGAGGCAAAGGTCGTGGACACGAGAGGGACTGCGAGAAAGAACAGTTGCCACGCCGCAAGTATCTTCTCGGACTCGAGCTTGGCAGGATGGTCGGCACCGACGACTGACAATGCGGCTCGAAGTCCGTTGCGCATCTTCTTGCCGGCAGCGACCATGAAGTTCTCATGGAGCTTCAGCGCCTCGAAAAAGAGTTCGGACCGTGCCTCATCTAGCTTTTCGCTGAGCCACGGAGCTTGCAGTTCTCGCGCCTCGCCAGTCCAGCCGTTGCCCGGATACGAATTGCCATATCTGGCCTCGTCATCCCTGCAGCGAGCAGTGAGTTGCTGCAACTCGGTCCTGGCGCTGTTGAGGTCGGACTCCGTGCGAGTCAGATTCTCAGCCTTGTCATGAAACGTGATCTGAAGCTGTTCACGTTGTTGACTGATCTGTGACAGTTGATCTTCGGTGGCAAGAAGTGCGCGAGAAAACTCATCCAGAGTCCCTCTCCACGGGCGCAGTGCTCGTCCCCAGGAAAAGATGATTTCGAAGATTCCTGGCTTCGCTTCGACGTGTTTTCTGTATGCAGCGAATGCATGGTCGCGTCGTTCCGTAGCCTCGCGTTCGTGTCGCAGACTTTGACTTAGTGACTGCTGAACATCGTTGAGCCGGGCCTGAATGTGTTCTAGCTGCTGTTCGAGACGCTGAACGTTGACGCGGGTCGGTTCCAAAGATTCCAGACGTTCTTGTGCAGACTGTGCTTGCGAAATGAGGTTATCGACCTGTCTTTCGGCCTGGAAGAACGAGTTCTTTGCGTCGGCCCAAGTCGGCCAGTGCGTCCTTTCTTCGTGGCGCTGACGCAGAGTCTCATCGAGGCCGAGGCAACCTCCTTCAACGAGCTTCCATGTCTTGGGGTCGCGTTCGCCGAACCAGAAGTCACTGCGGAAGCCCTTGCGGTTGCTCTTGTTCCCCAGTCGGGCTGCGATTGTGCCCCAGGCAGATGTCTCGGTTTCTGAAGCCTTCTTCTTCGAATCGCGCTGCAGGAGAAAGGTAGCAATGTCGGAAAAATAGTCGGCTGTGTCGTGCCATTGTTTCGCGATGGCCTCTGTCGCCGGTACCTCGAACGAAATGTTTTCCACTGCAGAGTTGTTCGCCGAGGCAACGACCATTTCGAACCCGGTGAGTTCGGGTCTTAACTGCGGGACTTTGGACTCATACTTCTCGCCGACGTTCCATGTATGGACCGTGTCGGTGAATGCGTCTGCAGCTTTCGGCAGGGCCGCGAGTCGACGGGCGCGTTCCACGACGTTTCCAGCCAGGACATCGCGGAGCATCGTCGTCTTTCCGGTACCCGGTGGCCCGTTGACGCCCATGATTCCCTGCGCGGTGGAGAAGTTTCCTAGAGCCTGATTGACAGAGAACTGCTGGCTGAGTGCGAGATGGTGTGACGGATTGGATGGCCAACGGCCCTTCGGCAGATGGTCCATTGAGGTAGCAGCGTCAACCGTTGACGGGGAGTCCATGACGTCGATGCGGTGGTTCAAAGGAAGGGCTTCATCTCGGGTGAGGTAGGTAGCCAGTGCCTCGCCCAATTCGCCTTGGGCCGATTGTTTGCGAACGCGACTGAGGTCATCGAGGAAGAAGCTGTTGAGGAAATCCGTCTCGGCGGTTTCCTCCGCTCTCCTCGCCGAGACTGCTCGGCTTTCGATGACGACATCGTCGGTCGCCAGTTCAGTGAGTCCATTGATTCCCGAGCATCGGTGAGCCACCTTGAGAAGCTCCTGGATGAAGTTTCCGTCAATCGGGGGCGGGGGAGGAGCTACAATCTCCGCAGACTGGTGACGGTGATCTAGTGTCTTCGTGAACTCTTCTATTCGCTGACTTTCTCGGTTCTCGACAGCCTCGGCGAAAGACGAGCGTGCGGTGTCGAATCCTTCTGCCCAGTTCGGGTCGGACGGACCTCGGTTGGTGGCACGTCCTGTAGCCCAGAGCGCCGATGACAATATTGGAGACTCATTGACTAGCTGCCCGCGGTGGTCGACGAGGAGGCCGGCGCACGCGCTCTTCCCAGGCTGTCGTTCGTCGTAGACATCTGCATCATCGTGAAAGACCTTGTGCAGGGACTCGTAAATGTCAGCCAGTGAATATACCCCGAGGTAGACCGTATGTGTCCAGACCATCTTCGTTCCGCCGTTATTCTGTGGTGGCGGGAGGCTGTCCCAGGGCAAGCCATTGCCTGGAAGCCAGGAGATGACCTGTTCATGCGGAGAGTCAGGAGTCAATCGTTTCGCGGCCGGCACCTTCTGTGGACTGAAAAGCTCCAATAGCCACCAGAACTTGAGTATTCGTAGCTGTTCGTCCGTTGCCCGTCGACTCCTCATGCCTCCATTCTGCACAATATTGACATCCGATCTTGTCTGTTCCGGATTCCGGGGAAAGTTGTCGATACCGTGACACGCGTGTCCTCACCTGTCTGTATTCGGAACTGGTGAAAATCGACCTTGTGTTCTGATTATGAGAACGTAACGTAAGCATCACACCTTGACGAGTCGCGGTGGAACGCGAGGAAACCGCGTTGTGGGTAGGCACGCCTAACTGATTCGCTGACGAAACAACTTACTTTGTGGGAGCACGATAGTGAGCAACGACGAACTGCGCTACACGACGATCGACGAGGCTCAGCCTCGCGCTCCTCGATGGCCAGCGACGTCTTTTGAGCCCGCTGTGAAAGCTATCGCGGTCGGTGCCTGGTGCACTATCCGTTTGTCACCTCGGCCTCGACTGGGACATTGCAACTTGTCGGTGAAGATTGACGAGTTCGCGGACTTGTCGGATGGGTCGCGAGTCTCGATGCGCTGGGATCGGGGAGTGACTGCGAGCTGGGACAACAGTGATGGAGATAGCAGCCTGTCTGAGGCGGAATTGCTCATGCACGTTGAAGGCGGCCTGCTGCCCGACGAAGGTGAGCACGCAGAAGTGCGCCACTCCCGGTCGTGGCACACCTACGCACGGTTGCTTACGGAGATGGGGGTAGCAATGAGCGCGGAGAAGCTGAAGGTATTGCCGTACATTATTGAGTATTCTCCCGAGCTTCAGTCGGAATTGAACAACTGACAGCACTGAGAATTTGACGAAGTGGCGGAGTCACCCAAACAATCTGCTCACCCATCGTCCTTGAACGAGATCACGCTATGCGGCATTCCACGTTCGGCATAGCCCATGTCAGCTCTACTGCGGCCAATGGCACACCCACCTCGGTGAGCACGTAGAATCGACTTCGTCGGCTTCTCGCCGACACTTCATACACATCTGAAAGGACCGAAGTGACCGACATCTTCAGTGAACTCAAGGCCCGTGGCCTCGTCTCGGTTTCGACCGACGAAGCCGCCCTGCAGAAGGCTCTCAATGAGGAATCGCTGACCTATTATGTCGGTTTCGATCCCACCGCACCCAGCCTGCACATGGGCAACCTGGTCCAGCTCATCACCGCCGCGCGTCTGCAGAAGGCAGGGCACAACCCCCTGGCCCTCGTCGGCGGAGCAACCGGGCTCATCGGTGACCCCCGCATGTCGGGAGAGCGCACGCTCAACCCGCGCGAGGTCGTCGAGGAATGGTTGGAAAAGATCCGGGCACAGGTCGAGAAGTTCCTCGACTTCACTGGCCCGAACGCCGCCCAGGTCGTGAACAACTACGACTGGACATCCGAGATGTCGGCCATCGATTTCCTTCGCGACATCGGCAAGCACTTCCCGATGAACCGGATGCTGGCCAAGGAGTCAGTCTCGGCTCGCCTCAACAGCGAAGCGGGAATCTCCTTCACGGAGTTCTCGTACCAGGTGCTGCAGGGCAACGACTACCTCGAACTCCACCGCCGCTACGGCTGCTCCCTGCAGACCGGTGGCTCCGACCAATGGGGGAACCTGACCTCCGGCGTTGATCTCATCCGTCGCGTCGAACAGCACAGTGTCCATGCCCTGGCCACACCGCTGATTACCAAGGCCGATGGCACCAAGTTCGGCAAGACCGAGTCCGGCACCGTGTGGTTGGACGAGAGCCTGACCAGCCCATACGCGTTCAGCCAGTTCTGGCTCAATGCTGATGACCGCGACGTCGTGAAATACCTCAAGGTGTTCTCATTCCGGTCCCTCGAGGAGATCGAGCAGATCGAGGCTGAGTTCACCGCGGCACCACACACGCGCCTGGCGCAGAAGGTGCTGGCCGAGGATGTGACGACCTTGGTCCACGGTAAGGAGAAGTACGAGCAGGCGATCGCAGCGGCCTCTGCCCTGTTCGGTGGGGGAGAGCTTGCCAGTCTCGACGCCTCCACCTTGGGGGCCGCGACATCCGAACTGCCTCGAGGTGATGTCAGCTCGACGCAGCTGGCGCAGGGCATGCCCGTTGCCGATGCGTTCGTTGCTGCCGGCATCGTGAAGTCCAAGGGCGAGGCACGCCGAGCCATCAAGGACGGCGGCGCCTACGTCAACAACGTCAAGGTCACCGGTGACGACCAGACCCTGACCCTCGCCGAGGTGCTCCCCACCGACGGCGGAGGAGTGATCCTCCTGCGTCGGGGAAAGAAAACCCTGGGAGCAGTTGACATCATCAGCTGAGCTCCATGATTGCCGACGACACCGTGTCCTTGATCGATTCGAGGGCACGGTGTCGTCGTATTCACCATCGACACTTTGAAATCCCCGTAATCGACGGCGAGCTGCAATGGACAAGCGAACGGCTTGTGACTGTCGATAACAAGCCATTCGCTTGTATCGGTACGCGGGTTGGCGCGTAGAGACTTCGGGAGGTCGAAGCTCTGGGGGATGTCATTCGTGAGATATCTGGACAGCCTCATGGCATCAACGCGAGCAGTGACCGAGACTGGACAGAGGACATCGTCGAAACGAGGAGAACATGCGCACGCTGCTCAACATCATCTGGTTCATCTTCAGCGGACTATGGCTGGCACTCGGCTACTACCTCGCCGGCATCATCTGTTGCATCCTCATTGTCACCATCCCCTGGGGGATCGCCTCCTTCCGGATCGGCAACTATGCGCTCTGGCCCTTCGGTCGCGAGGTCATCGAAACGAGGCCAGCGGGTATCGCAACGACGTTGGGCAACATCATCTGGGTGATCGTCGCCGGCATATGGCTGGCCATCGGGCACGTGGTGACCTCGATCCCGCTCTTCGTCTCGATCATCGGCATTCCCCTGGGATGGGCGAACCTCAAACTCATCCCCGTGTCTCTCATGCCATTGGGCAAGGAGATCGTCGACAGTGACTCCCTCATGCCCGGATACCGCGGAGCCTGAACGTCCGCGCACTGTCTTGAGGGCCTCGCGCAGCACTCGATCCCCGGTTTTCCGGGGGAGGAGGCCCTCGCATCGTTCCTGGTGACGGGCGTCACGCTCAGTTTTCCGGTTTCGAGTTGCACGCACCAGTGAGCCTGGTCTAGAGTTGTATCTCGTTGCCCCGCAGAAAACGAACTCTTCGAGAACAGTTTTCACCCGGTATGACCAGCACAAACACAGTTTGGGTTGATCGTTCACAGGATGCGGGATGACAACGAA